>NZ_JAPJDC010000001.1:0-2400000 GCF_026241855.1 Curtobacterium flaccumfaciens pv. betae
ATGACGATGCCGGCCGACCCCGTCGAGGACCTCTGGTCATCCGTACTCGGACTCCTCGCCGAGGACCCCCGCATCACGCCGCAGCTCCACGGGTTCCTGAACCTCGTCGAGCCGAAGGGCGTGCTCGCCGGCACCCTGTACCTCGAGGTACCGAACGACCTGACCCGGGGCATGCTCGAACAGCGCATCCGCATCCCGATCACCGAGGCGGTCGCGCGCATCGGTGACGACTCGGTCGCGAACTTCGCGATCACGGTCAACCCCGACATGGCCTCGGAGCCGCGGGTGGACCCGAACGTCCCCGAGTACGCCGAGCCCGTGCAGGAAGCCGTCGAGCAGAGTGCCGCGCCGCGCCAGTACATCGAGGCGCCGTTCGTGCCGAGCCAGATCGACTCTCCCGGCACCAGCGGGCGCCCCGAGTCGCGGCTCAACCCCAAGTACAACTTCGACAACTTCGTCATCGGGTCGTCGAACCGGTTCGCCCACGCCGCAGCGGTCGCCGTCGCCGAGGCACCGGCCAAGGCCTACAACCCGCTCTTCATCTACGGGGACTCCGGGCTGGGCAAGACCCACCTGCTCCACGCCATCGGGCACTACGCCGAGAGCCTCTACCCGGGGATCCGCGTCCGGTACGTGTCGAGCGAGGAGTTCACCAACGACTTCATCAACTCGATCGCGAACAACCGCTCGAACCAGTTCCAGCAGCGGTACCGCGACATCGACATCCTGCTGATCGACGACATCCAGTTCCTGCAGGGGAAGGACTCCACGCAGGAGGCCTTCTTCCACACGTTCAACACGCTGCACGACCACAACAAGCAGGTCGTCATCACGTCCGACGTCGCGCCGAAGCACCTGACCGGGTTCGAGGACCGGATGCGATCGCGCTTCGAGTGGGGCCTGATCACCGACGTGCAGGCACCCGAGCTCGAGACGCGCATCGCGATCCTCCGCAAGAAGGCACAGTCCGACCACCTGCAGGTGCCCGACGACATCCTCGAGTTCATGGCGTCGAAGGTGTCGAGCAACATCCGCGAGCTCGAGGGCACCCTGATCCGGGTCACCGCGTTCGCGAGCCTGAACCGGACGGCCGTGGACATGGCCCTGGTGCAGACGGTCCTCAAGGACCTGATCACCCTCGACGAGGACAACGTCGTCGCGCCGACGGACATCATCAACCACACCGCGGAGTACTTCAAGCTCTCCGTCGACGACCTGTACGGGTCGTCCCGCTCCCAGGCGATCGCCACCGCACGACAGATCGCGATGTACCTGTGCCGCGAGCTGACGAGCCTGTCCCTGCCCAAGATCGGGCAGCTGTTCGGCAACCGCGACCACACCACCGTGATGTACGCGAACAAGAAGATCACCGAGCTGATGAAGGAGCGTCGGTCGATCTACAACCAGGTCACCGAGCTCACCAGCCGCATCAAGCAGGACCGCCGCTACCGCTGAGATCGGCCCGTTCCCGGCCCCATCCACCATCTGAGACGGTTCCATGGGCCGGAGTTCTCACAGTGTGGATAGCCTGTGGATAACTGTGGAGGACACGCCGCCCGGTTGTACACAGGTGGGGGGTCACCTGTGGAGACTGGGGATGGAAGTGGATAGATGAGATTCATTCATCCCGTTAACGCTCACACACCGCTCACAAGTCACAAGCGTGCAGTTCCCTACTGCGGAGCGGGATGCACAGGGTTATCCACAGTGTGCACAGGCGTTAACACCATTACTCCTGGTTAACGATCAATCTCTGCGGGACAACCTTGTGGACGGCGGGATGACAAGAAATCCGGCCCCCGTCCGCCTGTGCCAGAATGGGGCGGCCGGACAGTCCAAGCCGATCGACAGGGGTTCCAGCTGTGAAGTTCGAGGTCAACCGGGACGTCTTCTCCGAAGCCGTCTCCTTCGCAGTGAAGCTCCTCCCGCAGCGCACGACCCTCCCGATCCTCTCGGGCGTCCTGATCCACGCCGACGGAGATCGTCTGACGCTCTCGTCGTTCGACTACGAGGTGTCGGCGCAGACGTCCATCTCGGCCCAGATCGACGAGCCGGGCACGGTCCTGGTCTCCGGTCGACTGCTGAACGACATCGCGAGCCGGCTGCCGAACGCCCCCGTGTCGTTCACCACCGAGGACGCCAAGATCTCCGTCTCCTGCGGCTCGGCGCACTTCACGTTGCTGTCCATGCCGGTCGAGGAGTACCCGACGCTGCCGGAGATCGGGCCGCAGACCGGTGTGATCCCCGGCGACGCGTTCTCCGAAGCGGTGTCCCAGGTCGCCGTCGCCGCCAGCCGCGACGACGTGACCCCCGTCATCACGGGCGTGCAGCTCGAGGTCGGCGACAACGACCTCTCCCTCATCGCCACGGACCGCTACCGTGTCGCCGTCCGCACCATCGCGTGGGACTCCGGCCGAGTCGGCTCGGACCCCCTGCACGCACTGGTCCCGGCCCGCACCCTGCAGGAGGTCGGCCGCACGTTCGGTTCGGCGTCCACGGTGTCGGTCTCGATCAGTGGCAACTCCGACCGCGAGCTCATCGCGTTCCACGCCGACGACAAGACCGTGACGTCGTTGCTCATCAAGGGCAACTACCCGCCGGTCCGTCGGCTCTTCCCCGAGACCGTCAACGACCACGCGGTGATCAACACCGCGGAGCTCGTCGAGGCGGTCCGACGGGTCTCCCTCGTCCTGGAGCGCGAAGCGGCGCTCCGGTTCTCCTTCACGGTCGACGGGCTCACGCTCGAGGCGATCGGATCCGAACAAGCGCAGGCGTCAGAGTCGATCAGTGCGTTGTTGACCGGCGAGGAAACGGTGGTCTCGTTGAAGCCCGCCTTCCTCCTGGACGGACTGAACGCGGTGCACTCCGAGTTCGTCCGCATCTCCTTCACCAAGACGGAGAACCCCAACAAGCCGGGCCCGGTGCTGATCACCGGCCAGACTTCGCAAGAGGCCGCAGCGACCGATGGATACCGGTACCTGCTGCAGCCGAACCTGCTGCTGCGATAGGCGCAACAGGCAACCTGCGCTGGCGCACACCACCGGCAGCATCAGCGCGACGACGAACAGAAGAGGAAATCATGCACATCGGTCTTGTCGGCCTTGGTCGCATGGGCAACAACATGCGTGCCCGTCTCCGCAACGCAGGTATCGAGGTCACCGGGTACGACGCCAACCCCGCCGTCTCGGACGTCGCCGACCTCGGCGCCCTCGCCGCTGCCCTCCCGGAGGGCAAGCGTCTTGTGTGGGTCATGGTCCCGCACGGCAAGATCACCGACGACGTGATCACCGACCTGGCCGGCGTCCTCGGCGAGGGCGACCTGGTCATCGACGGTGGCAACTCGAAGTGGCTGGACGACACGACGCACGCCGAGCAGCTCGGTGCGCGCGGCATCCGCTACATGGACGTCGGCGTCTCCGGTGGCGTCTGGGGCAAGGACAACGGCTACGGCCTCATGGTCGGCGGTGACGCCGCGGACGTCGAGTTCGCGATGCCCGTGTTCGACGCCCTGCGTCCCGAGGGTCCCCGCGAAGAAGGCTTCTCGCACGCCGGCCCGATCGGCGCCGGCCACTACGCGAAGATGGTCCACAACGGCATCGAGTACGCGATCATGCAGGCGTACGGCGAGGGCTACGAGCTCCTCGAGGCCAAGGACCTGATCACCGACGTCCCCGCCGTGTTCGCCGGCTGGCAGCGTGGAACGGTCGTCCGTTCCTGGCTGCTGGACCTGATGGTGCTCGCGCTGAACGAGGACCCGAAGCTCGACGAGCTCGAGGGCTACGTCGAGGACTCGGGCGAGGGCCGCTGGACGCTGGAAGAGGGCATCGAGCTCGCCGTGCCGATGCCGGCGCTCTCGGCGTCGATCTTCGCGCGCTTCGTCTCGCGCCAGGGCAGCGCCTCGCCGACGATGAAGGCCGTCGCGGCGCTCCGCAACCAGTTCGGCGGTCACGCCGTCAAGAAGTCCTAGGACTTCCCGGGGGAACCCGGACTCGGCCCGCGTGCACGTCGACCATCTCCAACTGACCGACTTCCGGAACTACCGGGAGGCGGACGTCGACCTCGCACGCGGGCCGAACCTGTTCGTCGGGCGCAACGGACAGGGCAAGACCAACCTGGTCGAGGCGATCGGGTACCTCTCCACGCTCGGCTCGCACCGCGTCCCCACCGACGCGGCCCTCGTCCGTCAGGGATGCGACGCCGCGATCGTCCGTGCAAGGCTCGCCCACGAGGAACGCAGCATCCTCGCCGAGGTGCAGATCAACCGCACCGGCGCGAACCGTGCGCAGGTGAACCGCTCCGCGATCAAGCCGCGCGAGCTGCCGCGCTACTGCACGAGCGTGCTCTTCGCGCCGGAGGACCTGGCGCTCGTCCGAGGCGAGCCGGCCGGTCGGCGCCGGATGCTCGACGAGCTGCTCGGCCAGATCGCGCCTCGGATGCAGGGCGTGCTCGCCGACTACGACCGCACGCTCCGCCAGCGGAACACCCTGCTCAAGTCAGCCCGTGCCACCGGCGCGAAGGCGAACGCCCTGTCGACGCTCGACGTCTGGGACGACCGGCTCGTCGGACTCGGCGCCGAGATCGTCGCGGCCCGTGACCACCTGACCCGGCGGCTCGCACCCTTCGTGGCCGAGGCCTACGCGACCGTCGCCGGCGAGCACCACGACGCCTCGATCACCGGTGTCCTGTCGATCCGCGGTGGCGACCCCGAGTCGGCGGCGGCCACCGATCCCGTCCTCGGGACCCCCGACGAGCCCGTCACGGTCGCGTCGGCGGCCGAGGCCTTCGCCGCCGCGCTCGAGCGACGTCGCCGGGACGAACTCGATCGCGGGCTCACCCTCGTCGGACCGCACCGGGACGACGTTCTGTTCCAGCTCAACGGGTTACCGGCACGGGGGTACGCCAGCCACGGCGAATCCTGGTCCTTCGCGCTGGCCATCCAGCTCGCGAGCGCCTCGATCCTGCGTGCGGAGTCGAACCTCGGCGACCCGATCATCATCCTCGACGACGTCTTCGCCGAGCTCGACGAATCGCGTCGGGAGCGACTGGCGAACGCCGTCGCCGACTACGAGCAGGTGCTCATCACGGCCGCGGTGTTCGGCGACGTGCCCCCGAAGCTGGCGGCGCACACCGTGCGGATCGAGGCGGGCACGATCGTGACCGACGAGGCGGACGCGATCCGGGCCTCCAGTCCGGCGACGGACCCGACGGACGCCACGGACGCCACCGGCACAACGGACCCGACAGACCCGACGGACGCCGCCGACCCGACGGACGCCACCGGCACCCCCGACCCGACCCCCGCCGAAGCCGACGCCTGATGCCGAAGCCCCGCAAGCCCACCGAGCCCTCGCAGGTGTACCGACACCTGCGCGCGGTGTTCGGCGACCCGTCCAAGCGCGGCACCGATGCCCGCCGCCGCCGTGCCCGCGAGTTCGACGCCGACACCGTGCCGTACGGGCGCGGCCGCGAGCCGAAGGGCCTCGCCGACATCGTCGGTTCGCTCGCCCAGGAGCTGGGCTGGACGGAACCCCTCGCCCGTTCCGAGCTCTTCGTGGACTGGCCGAGCGTGGTCGGCGAGGAGCTGGCGAAGCACTCCCGACCGGTCACCATCGAGGACGGCGCCCTGGTCATCCGGTGCGACTCGACGGCCTGGGCGACCCAGCTCCGACTCATGCGTGCGACGGTCACGACGACCATCGCGGAACGGCACCCAGAAGCCGGCGTCGAGTCGATCAGGGTTTCCGGCCCGGACGCCCCCACGTGGAAACGCGGCCCCAGGACGGTCCAGGGGCGCGGTCCTCGCGACACCTACGGTTGAGGCGACGAAATCATCCTGGAGTGCCAGAAAAGCCCGTCTGAGGGGCAGATGAGCCCTCGAAAGAGGGGGCTCTGCGGTAGACTGGGAGGTGCAGTGCGCGGGCGTTCCGCGCGCAGGCAGGAGCACGCTCGACATGGCAGCAGAATCTGAAGACGACCGGCAGAACCCGCTCGGCGCGGAGACCCCGCAGAGCGAACCGTCCTACGGCGCAGACCAGATTCAGGTGCTCGAAGGGCTCGAGGCCGTCCGCAAGCGCCCCGGTATGTACATCGGTTCGACGGGCCCCCGTGGTCTGCACCACCTGGTCCAGGAGATCGTCGACAACTCCGTCGACGAAGCCCTCGCCGGCTACTGCGACACCATCGACGTGAGCATCCGTGAAGACGGTGGCGTCCGCGTCGTCGACAACGGCCGTGGCATCCCGGTCGACGTCCACGCGGCCGAAGGGGTCTCGACCCTGCAGGTCGTCCTCACCGTCCTGCACGCCGGCGGCAAGTTCGGCGGTGGCGGCTACGCCGTCTCCGGTGGTCTGCACGGCGTCGGTTCGTCCGTCGTGAACGCGCTGAGCTCCGAGCTCGACGTCGAGGTCCGTCGGCAGGGCCACGTCTGGCGCCAGAGCTACACCGACGGTGTCCCCGTCGCGCCCGTCTCCCAGGACGAAGCGACGGACGAGACCGGCACGACGATCACGTTCTGGCCGAACGCCGAGATCTTCGAGTCCGTCGTCTTCGACTACGAGACCCTGCGCACCCGGTTCCAGCAGATGGCCTTCCTCAACAAGGGCCTGCGGATCAACCTGCGCGACGAGCGCACCCCGGAAGAAGGGGAAGAGGCGCGCAACGACACGTTCATGTACGAGCGCGGTCTCGCCGACTACGTCGAGTACATCAACGCGCAGAAGAAGGCCGACCTCGTCCACCCGGACGTCATCGGCTTCGAGTCCGAGGACCCGGACCGCAAGATCGCGCTCGAGGTCGCGATGCAGTGGAACACCTCGTACCAGGAGAGCGTCCACACCTTCGCGAACACGATCAACACGCACGAGGGCGGCACCCACGAAGAGGGCTTCCGCGCTGCACTGACGACCCTCGTCAACCGCTACGCGCGCGAGACGAAGATCATCAAGGAGAAGGACGACAACCTCACGGGTGACGACATCCGCGAGGGGCTGACGGCCGTCATCTCCGTGAAGCTCGGCGAGCCGCAGTTCGAGGGCCAGACGAAGACCAAGCTCGGCAACACCGAGGCGAAGTCGTTCGTGCAGCGCGTCGTCGGCACCGAGCTGACCCACTGGTTCGAGAGCAACCCGACGCAGGCGCGCGACGTCGTCCGCAAGGCCATCCAGGCGTCGCAGGCACGTCTGGCCGCCCGCAAGGCGCGCGAGACCACCCGCCGCAAGGGGCTGCTCGAGTCGGGCGGCATGCCCGGCAAGCTCAAGGACTGCCAGTCGAAGGACCCGACGGTGTCGGAGATCTTCATGGTCGAGGGTGACTCCGCCGGTGGTTCCGCCGTGCAGGGCCGCAACCCGATGACCCAGGCGATCCTGCCCCTGCGCGGCAAGATCCTGAACGTCGAGAAGGCCCGGCTCGACCGCGCCCTCGCCAACCAGGAGATCCAGTCGATGATCACGGCGTTCGGTGCCGGCATCGGTGAGGACTTCGACCCGGACAAGGCCCGGTACCACAAGATCGTGCTGATGGCCGATGCCGACGTCGATGGCCAGCACATCACCACGCTGCTGCTCACGCTGCTGTTCCGCTACATGCGTCCGCTCATCGAGCACGGCTACGTGTACCTCGCGCAGCCGCCGCTGTACCGCCTGAAGTGGTCGAACTCGGCCCACGAGTACGTCTTCAGCGACCGGGAGCGCGACGCCCTGATGCAGGCGGGCCTCGCAGCCGGCAAGCGCATCCCGAAGGACAACGGGATCCAGCGCTACAAGGGCCTCGGCGAGATGGACTACAAGGAGCTCTGGGACACCACGATGAACCCGGACACCCGCACGCTCCTGCAGGTCACGCTGGAGGACGCGGCTGCGGTGGACAGCGTCTTCTCGACGCTGATGGGTGAGGACGTCGACGCACGTCGCCAGTTCATCCAGCAGAACGCCAAGGACGTCCGCTTCCTCGACATCTAACGGCCAGGAGGCGCGGCGTGAGCCGCGTCGACCAGTCCTGACCACCTGTGGTCGCGCCCGGCGCGACCAACGGAACCACAGCCTCCAGGCTGTCCAGAAAGGGAACGAAGCCACATGGCTGACGACAACGAGAACGGCGCCGACGAGCTGCCCGAGATCGTCCACGGCGACAGCGGGGACATCGTCGTCTCCGGTGACCGCATCTCGCAGGTCGACCTGCAGCTCGAGATGCAGCGCTCGTACCTCGACTACGCGATGTCGGTCATCGTCGGTCGTGCCCTGCCGGAGGTCCGCGACGGCCTCAAGCCGGTGCACCGCCGTGTGATCTACGCGATGTTCGACGGCGGCTACCGCCCGGACCGTGCGTTCTCGAAGTGCTCCCGCGTCGTCGGTGACGTCATGGGTCAGTTCCACCCGCACGGTGACTCGGCGATCTACGACGCCCTCGTCCGCCTGGTGCAGCCGTGGTCGCTCCGGTACCCGCTCGCGCTCGGCCAGGGCAACTTCGGTTCGCCGGGCAACGACGGTGCCGCCGCCCCGCGGTACACCGAGACGAAGATGGCGCCGCTCGCGCTCGAGATGGTCCGCGACATCGACGAGGACACCGTCGACTTCCAGGACAACTACGACGGCCGCACCCAGGAGCCGGCGATCCTGCCGGCCCGGTTCCCGAACCTGCTCGTCAACGGCTCGGTCGGCATCGCGGTCGGCATGGCCACGAACATCCCGCCGCACAACCTGCGCGAGGTCGCCGAGGGTGCCAAGTGGGCGCTCGACAACCCCGATGCCACCCGCGAAGAGCTGCTCGCCGCGCTCATGCAGCGCATCAAGGGCCCGGACTTCCCGACCGGTGCGCAGGTGCTCGGCACGAAGGGCATCCAGGACGCCTACCGAACCGGCCGTGGCTCGATCACGATGCGGGCCGTCGTCTCGGTGGAGGAGATCCAGGGTCGCACCTGCCTCGTCGTCACCGAGCTGCCGTACCAGGTCAACCCGGACAACCTGGCGATCAAGATCGCCGAGCTGGTCAAGGACGGCAAGCTCGCCGGTGTCGCCGACATCCGTGACGAGACCTCCGGTCGCACCGGGCAGCGCCTGGTGATCGTGCTGAAGCGCGACGCCGTTGCCAAGGTCGTGCTGAACAACCTGTACAAGCACACCCAGCTGCAGGAGAACTTCGGCGCGAACATGCTCGCGATCGTCGACGGGGTGCCCCGCACCCTGCCGCTCGACGGCTTCATCTCGGCGTGGGTCGCGCACCAGGTCGACGTCATCGTCCGCCGCACGCAGTTCCGTCTGCGCGAGGCCGAGAAGCGCGCCCACATCCTGCGCGGCTACCTGGCCGCGCTCGACGCCCTCGACGAGGTCATCGCGCTCATCCGTCGCTCGCCCGACGTCGAAGAGGCCCGCACCGGCCTGATGGACCTGCTGTCCGTCGACGAGATCCAGGCGCGCGCGATCCTCGAGCTGCAGCTCCGTCGTCTCGCCGCCCTCGAGCGTCAGAAGATCCACGACGAGGCCGAAGAGCTCGAGCGCAAGATCGCCGACTTCCAGGACATCCTCGGGTCGGAGAGCCGTCAGCGCTCGATCATCCGCGACGAGCTGAGCGAGATCGTCGACCGCTTCGGCGACGACCGCCGTACCGAGATCATGTTCGGCTACGACGGCGACATGTCGATGGAAGACCTGATCCCCGAAGAGGAGATGGTCGTCACCATCACCCGCGGTGGCTACGTCAAGCGCACGCGCAGCGACCAGTACCGCTCGCAGCACCGCGGTGGCCGAGGTGTCCGTGGCGCCCAGCTCCGCGCGGACGACATCGTCGAGCACTTCTTCGTCACGACGACGCACCACTGGCTCCTGTTCCTCACCGATCAGGGCCGGGTCTACCGCGCGAAGGCGTACGAGCTGCAGGAAGCCGGCCGCGACGCGAAGGGCCAGCACGTCGCGAACCTCCTCGCGATGCAGCCCGACGAGCAGATCCAGCAGGTGCTCGACATCCGCGACTACGAGGTCGCGCAGTACCTGGTCCTCGCGACCGAGCACGGCCTGGTGAAGAAGACCGCGCTCACCGAGTACGACACGAACCGCACCGGCGGCATCATCGCGATCAACCTGCGCGACGGCGACAAGCTCCGCCAGGCGCTGCTCGTCGACGAGCACGACGACCTGCTCCTGGTGTCCCGCCAGGGCATGTCGCTCCGGTTCACGGCGACGAACGACACCCTGCGTCCGATGGGTCGCTCGACCTCGGGCGTGAAGGGCATGTCCTTCCGCGACGGCGACTCGCTGCTCGCAGCCCGAGTCGTGTCCGACGACGGCTACGTCTGGGTGATGACCGAGGGTGGCTACGCCAAGCGCACCGCGGTCGACCAGTACCGCGTGCAGGGCCGTGGTGGTCTGGGCATCAAGGTGGCCAAGTTGGCGGTCGACCGAGGCGATCTTGTGGGCGCTCTCATCGTCGGCGAGGACGACGAGGTGCTCGTCGTGCTGCAATCGGGCAAGGTGGTAAGGTCTGCCGTGGCCGAGGTCCCTGCCAAGGGCCGTGACACGATGGGCGTCGTCTTCGCGAGGTTTGCGGAGAACGACCGGATCATCGCGGTGGCCCGGAACACCGAGCGGAACCTGGACGACCAGGACGACGCCGAGATCGAGCCCGCGGGCCCGGTGGAGACGGTCAGCCCTGCCGAAGCGGCCCCGGATTCCACTGATCCCATCGACACCGAGCCCGTCGCAGACGAGGCCGGAGAGGACCAGTCAAGCAATGAGTAGTGTCGCCGAGAAGCTCCAGAAGAAGGCGAAGCGACCCGTCGGCACCCGCCAGGTGCGGTTGCGGCTGGTCTACGTCGACTTCTGGTCGATGGTGAAGCTCAGCTTCCTCATCGCCCTGGCCGGCAGCATCGTGATCGTGGTCGCCACGGCACTGGTGTGGGTCATCCTGAACCAGACGGGTGTGTTCACCCAGGTCGACGCCCTGTTGAAGGACGTCACCGGGCAGAACAGTTACTCGATCATGGACCAGTTCTCGCTGGGCCAGGTCCTCGGGTTCTCCATCGTCGTGGGCATCCTCAACGTGGTCGTCGGGACCGTGCTCGGCGCCATCGTGAGCGTGCTCTACAACCTCAGTGTGCGGATCACGGGCGGTCTGCTCGTGGGCTTCACGAACAACTGACACACCCGGGCCGGATGGGCCCACTGCTCGATTTCGTTCCGGCGGGATCGTACGGTAGGCTTTCATCCGGTCTGAGGGGCTATAGCTCAGGCGGTTAGAGCGCTTCGCTGATAACGAAGAGGTCCAAGGTTCAAGTCCTTGTAGCCCCACCAGTTCTCCGGAACAGCACGACAATTCCATCCCGTCGCCGAGCACCTCGGTGGCACTCGGGGCCTTAGCTCAGTTGGTAGAGCGCCTGCTTTGCAAGCAGGATGTCGGGAGTTCGATTCTCCCAGGCTCCACTCGCATCAGCCCCTGGTTGCCGACTTCGTCGTCTGCCCAGGGGCTTCGTTCTGTGCCCGTGCGCGCCGCCGCCCCTGCGGCGCGATCGTCGCGGGGAGGCCGGTCGTCGTGTTTGTCTGCGCGCCTTCGGCGACGCGCCGCTCCGCGGTGGTCGGGTCCGCTACTCCGGGACGCTTTGGTCAAGTGGTCACGACATCCGCGTCATCGTCTTCGAGTGGTCACGACGTGCCGCGTGCGTGGTGGCGTGGTGGCACGAACGGTCGTCTGCGGGCCGCCTGGGCGACGGGTTGCGACCTCTCGGCGGCGTTCCCGGGGCGCGTGGCGTGACTGCGCGGCGGACGGGAGGCGCGGGGCCAGGCCGGCGCGGGCCTCCAGGCCGGTGGTTGGGCGCGTTCAGGGCACGCGGCGTGTGGGGCGGCAGATGCCAGCCCGAGAACGACGAAGGGCCCCGGCAACAGCCGGGGCCCTTCGTACGAACCGGGAGGTCAGGCGGCGGGCTTCTCCGCCGTGTCGGCGTCGTCGGCGACCCACAGGTCGTCGTCGGCGCGGAGCGTCTGGTACGCGGCGTACGCAGCACCGGCGACGGCGACGACGCCGACGATGATGAGTGCGACTCCGCCGAAGCCGAGACCCTTCTTCTGCTGCGACGGGACGTACTTCGCCGCGGCCTTCTTCGCGCTCTTGCTCTTCTTCTGCGCGTTCTTCACGATCTTCTTGACCCGGGGGTCCTTCGCGAGATCGGTCACGCTGAGCACCGAACCAGCGGTCGAGACGAGTCCGGGGACCACCTCGGACTGGAACTTGTGCGAAGCGCTCTGCGCTGCCGAGGTGGCAGCGTGCACGCCGGTTGCGAACGCGGGACGGATCCCGTTGTCGATCGCGTTCTGCACGCGGGGTGCGATGTCCTTGCGAGCTGCGTCCGCGGCGTTCGACCGGGCCTCAGCCAGGATCGCGTTCGCGTGCTCGAGGACCTTGCGCTGCTCGCCGAGGAGCGAGGCGGTCTGGCCCTTGAGCTTCTTGATCTGCTTCCGACGCTTTCGCGGGATCTCGATCGTCGTCATCTGGTACCTCCATCGGATCGGCGTGCCCCCATCCTGCCACCACACTGCCTGACAGGTCACGGAACCGCAGCTGTGCAATCCGTCCGCGGTCAGGAGTACATGCGAGAATCGGAACATGTCTCTGCACACCGCTGTCGCAACGATCCACACCAACAAGGGCGACATCCGCGTCAACCTGTTCGGCAACCACGCACCGAAGACCGTCAAGAACTTCGTCGACCTCGCCACGGGCCAGCAGGAGTGGACCCACCCCGGCACGGGCAAGGTCTCGACCGACAAGCTCTACGACGGCGTGATCTTCCACCGCATCATCAAGGACTTCATGATCCAGGGCGGCGACCCGCTCGGCCAGGGCATCGGTGGCCCGGGTTACCGCTTCGACGACGAGATCTCCCCGGAGCTCACGTTCCAGAACCCCTACATCTTCGCCATGGCGAACGCCGGCATCCAGGGCGGCCGCGGCACCAACGGCTCGCAGTTCTTCATCACCACGGTGGCGACGCCGTGGCTGCAGGGCAAGCACACCATCTTCGGTGAGGTCGCCGACGACGAGTCCCGCGCGGTCGTCGACGCGATCGAGGGTGTTCCCACCGACGGTCGCGACAAGCCCGTCGAGGACGTCGTCATCCAGAGCATCGACGTCGAAGGCGTCTGACCCTCACGTGACCGACCAGGCGTACAACCCGAACAACACCTGCTACCGGCATCCGGACCGGCAGAGCTTCGTCCTCTGCCAGCGCTGTGGGCGGACGATCTGCCCGGAGTGCCAGACGCCGGCGGCGGTCGGGGTGCACTGCCCGGAGTGCGTGCGTGAGCAGCGCGCACAGTTCGCAGCGAACCGCCGAGCGTCCGGAGCCCCGAGTGGGTTCACGGTCGCTCGGCGGCGCTTCGCCATGCTCGACCAGAAGGCCACGGTCGTCATCGTGGCCGTCACGGTCGCCATCTGGCTGCTCGATCAGGTGAGCGGTGGGTTCTTCTCGAACCTGTTCGCCTACAACTCGCTGTTGTTCCCGACCCAGCCCTGGCGCGTGGTGACGGTCCTGTTCGTGCACTCGGGCATCTTCCACATCCTGTTCAACATGTGGGCGCTGTGGATCTTCGGTCGGATGCTCGAGAACATGCTCGGTGCCTGGCGGTTCCTGGCGCTGTACTTCATCACCGGGATCTTCGGGTCGATGCTCGTGACGTTCCTCGCTCCGGGCACCTGGGTCGTCGGAGCGTCCGGCGCCATCTTCGGTCTCTTCGCCGCGTTCTTCGTGCTGCAGCGCAGTCTGGGGAACAACGCCGTGCAACTCCTCGTGATCATCGGGCTGAACCTGGTGATCGGGTTCCTGCCCGGGACCAACATCTCGTGGCAGGCGCACGTCGGCGGGATCATCGGGGGCTTCGTGATGGGCTTCGTCTTCGCGCAGACGCGGAACATCCGGAAGCGTCCGTTGCAGATCGCGTTGATCGTCGCTGCGGCGGTGCTCGGCCTCGCCCTCACTGCAGTCGGGTACGCCGTCACGGTCGGCTGACACGTCGGCAGCACCAGCCTCGAACGCCCCGTCGCACTACGGCGGGGCGTTCGTCGTTCCGAGGGCACCCGCTCCTGCTCATCCACAGCTCTCCACAGCGTCCCCGGGAGTTATCCACAGGTGTGGAGAAGTCGGTGAGTTACACCAGTGTGATTATCCCCACTGTGGACTCAGCTGTGGATAACTCCGGGGTGCGGGTGTGGATGACCGTGTGGAGAGTGGGGAAAAGTGTGGAGAACGGCCGGATCATCGAGGATCTGCGTTCCTCTGGTGCTCGACCTTGTGGAGAACGACAACGCCCGCCGCACCTTGCGGTGCGACGGGCGTCGAGAGAACAGCGGGCTGGGGGTCAGCGCCACCGGGTGGTCATGAGGAAGCCGACGAACATGATGCCGAAGCCGATCACGATGTTCCACGAGCCGAGGCTCGGAACCGGCAGCGTGGCGTTCGAGATGTAGAAGACGATCACCCACACCAGACCGATGAGCATGAAGCCGAACATGACCGGCTTGAACCACACCGGGTTCGGGGCGTCCCCCGCGGTGTCGACCGAGTCAGCTCGGGTCGTCCGGGCGGGCTTGGTGCGGTCCTTGTCCTTGGCCATGGCCGGTATCCTACCGTGACCACGTGTGTGGATCGGCCCGCGGACCGCCGCACACATCCCCCACGAGTACGGTGAACCGCCATGACCAGGATCCTCGTCGTCGACAACTACGACAGCTTCGTCTACACGCTCAACGGGTACGTGCAGCAACTCGGCACCGAGACCGACGTCGTGCGCAACGATGCCTTCCCCGAGTCCGAGATCGCCGACCGGATCGCCGAGTACGACGGCGTGCTCCTGTCCCCGGGTCCGGGAACGCCAGCGGCTGCGGGCGTCTCGATCCCCACGGTGCACGCGGCCATCGCTGCCGAGACCCCCCTGCTGGGTGTCTGCCTGGGGCACCAGGCCATCGCTGAGGCCCTCGGTGCCACGGTGACGCACGCCGAGGAGCTCATGCACGGCAAGACCTCCGAGGTCGACCACGACGACAGCGCGCTCTTCGCCGGTGTCCCGCACCCCTTCACGGCCACGCGGTACCACTCGCTCGCCATCGTCGACGGCACCGTCCCCGACGAGCTCACCGTCACCGCGCGCACCGAGGGCGGGGTCATCATGGGCGTCCAGCACCGTGCGCACCCCGTGTTCGGCGTGCAGTTCCACCCGGAGTCGGTCCTGACCGAGGGCGGCTACCGCATGGTCGGCAACTGGCTCGAGACCACCGGCCTGACCGGAGCCGCTGCGCGCGCCGCTGACCTCGGGCCACTCATCGCCACGCACCGCGCCTGACGCACCTGTCCGCCGTACGCGGACCTGGCGATCACGCTCGGGGCTCTGCCGTCCGACCGGTCGTGGGCGCGGCGGACGGATCAGCGTCCGTCGTCACCGTCACCGTCACCGCCGCGGTCGCCCTTGTCGCCGCTCGGGGTCGGGTTCTTCGCCGGCTCGTTCGGTGCCGCGCAGTAGGCCAAGGTGACGGTGCTGCCCTGGGCGATGTCGCCCTGCGGGGTGCTCTGCTGGGTGACCAGGCCGCCGGTGCACGAGTTCGACGGTGCCGGAGCGACCGTCAATCCGAGTTGCTCGAGGGACGCCTTGGCTTCGGTGTACGGCTGGTTCGTCACGTTCGGCAGCTGCACCTTGCCGTTGGAGACCGTGAGGTTCACCGCGGAGCCCTTGGTCTGGATCGAGCCTGACGCCGGGTCGGAGCTCATCACGGTGCCGGAGGGGACATCGGGCGAGTACCCGGACGTGATGGCGCCGAGCGTGAAGCCCGCACTGTCCAACGCCTGCTGTGCTGCTGCCTGTGACTGGCCGCTCAGCTCGGGGATGGCAACGGGTTCCGGACCCGAGGACACGATGACGTTCACGCTCTGGCTGCGTCCGACGTTGATCCCTGAGCCGGGGTCGGTGCGGATGACCGTCCCCTTGTCGACGTCGTCGGAGTTCTCCTCGACCTGGACCGCCTTCAGGTCGCGCTTCTCCAACGCGGCGGCGGCGGCGTCGTAGGACAACCCGGCGACGTTCGGCACCGAGACCGAGGACGACACCGGCGGCTTGCCGGGCTGCAGGTTCGCCACGAAGAAGACGACCCCGACGACGACGGCGACCGTCAGCAGGACGCCGACCCAGATCCACGCGACGGGCGGGCGGTTCTGCGTGCGCTGCGGACGGTGTTCGGCGGTGTCGTCGTCGAGCTCACGGAAGGCCGACGCGGCGTTCGAGGTCATGCGCGGATCGACCCCGAACAACACCGTCGAGGCATCGTTCGCGGCGTTCTGCTGCAGCTTCTTCGTCGATGCCGGGACGTGCCCGGCTGCGGCCTGCTGCAGATCCGAGCGGAACTCGGCGGCGTTCTGGAACCGGCGGGTGCGGTCCTTGACGAGGGCGTGGAGTGTGACCGCGTCGAGCGCCGGGGAGACCGCGGGGGTGATGGTGGACGGCGCAACGGGCTGCTCGCTGACGTGCTGGTACGCGACCGCGACCGGGGTGTCACCGAGGAACGGCGCGCGACCGGTGAGGAGCTCGAAGAGCACGACGCCGGTCGAGTACAGGTCGGTCCGGGCATCCACGGTCTCGCCGCGGGCCTGCTCCGGGGAGAAGTACGACGCGGTACCGAGGATCGACGTGGTCTGCGCGACCGTGGCCGAGGTGTCGGTGATGGCCCGCGCGATGCCGAAGTCCATGACCTTGACCTGGCCGCTGTGCGTGACCATCACGTTGGCCGGCTTGATGTCGCGGTGCACGACGCCCGCCCGGTGCGAGTACTCGAGCGCCGTGAGGATGCCCTCGGTGATGCGAACGGCCTCGTCCGGGGCGACGGCACCCTCGGCGATGATGTCGGAGAGCGGCCGCCCCTCGACGTACTCCATCACGATGAAGGGGACCTGCACCTCGGCACCCGACGGCTCTGACACCGTCTCTTCGCCGGCGTCGTAGACGCGGACGACGGTCGGGTGTGCCATGCGCGCAGCTGCCTGGGCTTCCTGGCGGAACCGAGTGCGGAAGACCGGGTCGTTCGCGAGGCTCGGCTTGAGGAGCTTCACCGCGACCTTCCGGCCGAGGCGGGTGTCGTTGCCGAGGTGCACGGTCGCCATGCCGCCTCGACCGATGACGTCACCGATCTCGTAGCGATTCGCGAGGAGCGTGATCCCCGCGGTCACACCTTCTGGCACGTACTCCTCCGTCTGTCGGTCCGGGCTAGTGTACGGCAGCCCCACCTGGTGGGATGCTGGTCACCGCGCGCTCGACCGAACCGTTACCGAACGGTGTCGACAGTCCCCGTCCGGGGGGCGTTCAGTTGGGGTCCTGCGGACCCTGGCTGGGGTTGTTGCCCTCGGTCGGGTCGGTGGTCGGCTCGTCGGTGGCCTCCCACGTGGCGCTCGTGGTGGACGAGCTCGGCGAGGTCAGGTCGCCGCACTTCGCCGTGTACGAGAGCGAGATCGTGCCCGGTTCGGCGCCGGTGACCTCGATCGAGGTCGTGGTCACGGTGCCGGTGGACTGGTTCTTCCCGTCGGTGCCGTTGTTGATCGTGTAGTTGTACCCGCTCAACGAGTGGCCGGCCGGGCACGCCGTGAAGGCGTTCCACGAGAACGTCACCTTGCCGTCCGACGAGACCGTCCCGGCGGTCGGGGCATCGGGTGCGGTCGTGACGGTCGGCACCGCGGTGTACGCCTTGATGGTCACGAGCGTGCCGGGTTCGAGGTTGCCGGTGGGGTCGAGTGACTGCACCGTGCCGACCTGACCGGCGTTGGCAGCCGGGTCGCCGTCGACGATCGTCGCCTCGAGCCCGAGCTGCTGCAGGCGCGCCTGGGCCTCCGTCGCCTGCACGCCGGTGTAGTCCGCCAGGGACACCGTCACCCTGCTCGGTGAGGGCGTGGGGGTCGGCGTCGGCGTCGGGGTCCGGCTCGGTTTCGGGGAACTCGAGCTCTTCGTCGGAGCGGGTTCGGGGTCGCCTCCACCGTTCAGGGCGACTGCTCCGATGACGGCTGCGATGGCGAGCACGACGACGACACCGACGACCCACCAGATCCAGGCGCGCTTCTTCTTCGGCTCCTCGGAATCGTCGGAGACGGGCGAGCCGGGGGTGCCCGGGCCACCGGCCACCGCGCCGGCCTGGGTGCCGATGAGTGCGGTCGCGGCGTCGTTCCCCTGGCCCTGCGGCGGGTTGAACGCGACGGTGCCGTTCTGCGCGATCGCGGGGACGGCCACGGTGGCTGCGGCGACGTCACCTCGACGGAGCGCCTGTGCGGCACGGGCGAGGTTGGCGGCGGTCGCGGGACGGTCGGCGGGCTTCTTCGCGATGCACGAGATGACCAGGGCCGAGACGGGCTCCGGGATGTCACCGGGCAGCGGCGGCGGCTGCTCGTTGATGTGTGCCATCGCGATCGCGACCTGCGACTCACCGGTGAACGGACGACGACCCGCCAGGGCCTCGTACGCGACGATGCCGAGCGAGTAGATGTCGGTCGACGGTGAGGCGGGGTGGCCGCTCGCCTGCTCGGGCGACAGGTACTGCACCGTGCCCATCACCTGACCGGTCGCGGTGAGCGGGACCTGGTCGGCGATGCGGGCGATGCCGAAGTCGGTGATCTTGACGCGCCCGTCGGGCGTGATGAGCAGGTTGCCGGGCTTGATGTCGCGGTGCACCAGGCCGACCGCGTGCGCGGCCTGCAGGGCGTTCGCGGTCTGCGCGACGATGTCGAGCACCTTGTCGACCGGGAGCGTGTGCTCGCGCTCGATCATGGTCGACAGGGCCTCGCCTGGGACGAGCTCCATCACGAGGTAGGCGCTGCCGTCCTCCTCGCCGTAGTCGAAGACGTTGGCGATGCCCTCGTGGTTGACGAGGGCAGCGTGACGGGCCTCGGCGCGGAAGCGCTCGAGGAAGCCGGGGTCACCGAGGTACTCGTCCTTGAGGATCTTGAGTGCGACGGTTCGGCCGATGACGAGGTCGGTCGCCTGCCACACCTCACCCATGCCGCCGATGGCGACCCGGGAGGAGAGCTGGTACCGCCCACCGAAGGTGAGTCCGCTGGTGGGTCTCATTTGTTCAGCACCGCCTCCATGACTTTCTTCGCGACCGGGGCCGCGACCGTGTTGCCGACTCCGGACTGCCCGAGCCCGCCGCCGTTGCCGACGACGACCGCCACGGCGACCTCCGGGTCCTTCGCGGGGGCGAACCCCGTGAACCAGAGCGTGTAGGGATCGCCGGTGCCACCTTCGGCCGTGCCGGTCTTGCCGGCGACGTCGACACCGTCGATCTTGGCATTGGTACCGGTCCCCGCGTTCACGACGCTCTGCATGGCCTCGGTGAGGTCAGCGGACTCGGAGGGTGACAGCGGATCACTGTACTGCTTCGGGGAGAAGGACTCGACCGTCTTCAGGTCGCTCGTGGTGATCGAGTCGATGAGCGACGGCTGCATGACCTTGCCGCCGTTCGCGATGCCGGCCGACACCATCGCCATCTGCAGCGGGGAGACCCGGACGCTGGCCTGGCCGAAGGCGCTCAGCATGAGCTGGGCCGTCGAGTCGACGTCGGGGTACTGGCTCGCGGTGGCAGCCATCGGGACCTCGATCGCGTCGCCGAAGCCGTACTTGTCGGCCATGCTCTTGATCGCGTCGTACCCGAGCTTCTGGCCGAGTTCGGCGAAGGGGATGTTGCAGGAGTACTGGATGGCCGTGCGGAGCTTGACCTTGTCGCCACCGCCGCAGGTGCCACCCTCGGCGTTGTTGATGTACGAGCTCGTCCCGGGCAGCTGCAGTCGCGACGGGTTCGGGAACGTGGAGTCGAGGTTGTACTTGCCGCCCTCGAGTGCCGCGGAGGCCACCACGAGCTTGAACACCGACCCGGGTGTGTACAGGTCACCGCCGATGGCGCGGTTCTGCAACGGGGCGGTGTCGGCGCCGAGCAGGGCGTCGTACTGCCGCTTGACCTCGGCCGTGTCGTGCGAGGTGAGCGAGTTCGGGTCGTAGCTCGGCTTCGAGACCATCGCGAGGATCTTGCCGGTCTTCGGCTGGATCGCGACGACGGCACCGCTGTTGGTGCCGAGTGCGTCGTACGCGGCCTGTTGCACGTCGGGGTCGATGGTCAGGTTGACGTTGTCGCCCTGGACGTCCTGGCCGGTGAGGATCGAGTTGAGGTTCTGGAAGAACGAGGCGTCGGAGTTGCCCGACAGCACGGTGTTCTCCGCGCTCTCGATGCCGGTGTTGCCCTGCCCGATCGTGAAGTACCCGGTCACCGCCGAGTACAGGTCGCCGTTGGTGTACTTCCGCTGGTACTGGTACTGGTCGTCCACCGGGGTCGACTCGGCGATCGGGCTGCCGTCGACGAGGATCGCGCCACGCTTCGTCGAGTAACTGTCCAAGATGGTTCGGGAGTTCCGGGAGTCGGCGCGCAACGAGTCGGCTGCGAAGAACTGGATCGACGTCGTCGACACGAAGAGTGCGACGAACATGAGCACGATGACGGTCGAGACACCGCGGAGCTGTCGGTTCATCGACGACGCTCCTTCCTGGTCCGCCCGCTCGCGGCGGGCAGCGCGCCCTGCTGGACACGCTGTTCGGCGGGGATCGAGTCGGTCAGGCGCAGCAGCATCGCGGCGATGATCCAGTTGGCGATGAGGGACGAACCACCGGCGGCCATGAACGGCGTCGTCAGGCCCGTCACCGGGATGATCCGGGTGATGCCGCCGACGACGACGAACACCTGCAGGGCGATGATGAATCCGAAGCCGACACCGAGCAGCTTGCCGAAGTCGTCCTGCGCCATGAACCCGACGCGGATGCCACGTGACGCGAACACGATGAAGAGGGCGAGGATCGCGAAGACGCCGATCAGGCCGAGCTCCTCACCGAGCGACGCGACGATGTAGTCGGCGTTGGCGACCGGCGTGATGTACGGCCTGCCCTGCCCGAGCCCGGTTCCGGTGATCCCGCCGTTCGCGAACCCGAACAGGCCCTGCACGAGCTGGTAGCTCGCCTGGGTGTCGCGGCTGAAGACCTCTTGGTTGAACGGGTCGAGCCACTGTTCGAAGCGGCCGCGCACGTACTCCAGGACGCTCTGCGCGACGAGGGCACCACCGATGAACAGCGTGAGCCCGATCGCGACCCAGCTGATGCGTGCCGTGGCGACGTAGATCATCACGAGGAACAGGCCGAAGTACAGCAGGGCGGTGCCGAGGTCGCGCTGGAACACGAGGACGGCCATCGCGGCGCCCCACATCACCAGGATCGGACCGAGGTCACGGGCACGCGGGAACGTCATGCCGAGGAACTTCTTGCCGACGATCGACAGCGAGTCGCGGGCGGTGACGAGGTACCCGGCGAAGAACAGCGCCATGGTGATCTTCGCGAGTTCACCGGGCTGGAACGAGAACGGGCCGATCTTGATCCAGACCCGCGCGCCACCGATGTTCGTGCCGATGCCCGGCAGCATCGGCAGGAGCAGCAGGACGATCGTCAGCGCCATGAAGATGTAGCGGTACCGCTGCAGGAACCGGTGGTTGCGGACGGCGACGAGCGTGATGATCGCCAGGACCATCGCGAGCATCGTCCAGACGATCTGCTTCACGCCGATGGCGTCCCAGCCGGACAGGCCGTTGTGGACGTCGATGCGGTAGATCTCGGCGATGCCGATGCCGTTCAGGACGAGCGCGATCGGCAGGATGAACGGGTCGGCGTTCTTCGCCACGACCCGCAGCACCACGTGCATGACGAGTGCGAGGCCGAGGATGCCACCGCCGACCCAGAGCACCGACTGGTCGAACAGCCGGCCCTTGGTGCCGAGCTGCACGAGCACCATCGCACCCGCGCAGATGCCGCACGCGATGACGAGCAGGAAGAGCTCGAGGTTCCGCGCGCGGGCGGGCTCCCGGAGCTTGATCGTGATCGCCTGGGTGAAGGACTGGGCGGCCGTGGCGTTGCTCATCGCGGGCTCCGCGTCGGGCTCGGCGACGGCGATCGGGTCGGCGAGGGCGACGGTGACGAGCTGGCGTCGCCGTCCCCACCCGTGCCGGCCTGGTCCTCGCCGGTCGCGGCGGCCTTGCGCAGGCGGTCGACGATGTCACGGGCGTCGGTGAGGGACTGCGCGTTGATCGTCGAGCGGACGTTCTCGCGGGTGTAGTCCGGCAGCGACGAGACCGTGATGTCGGTGTCCTCGTACACGTCGGACAAGGCCAACGGCCCGATCGACTGCTGCACGCCCTTGTAGATCGCGACGGTGCCGCGGTCGGTGCCGACGTAGTAGTGGTCCTGCGTGATCCGCCAGCCGATGAACACCGCGCCGACGAGCACGGCGACCGCGACCACGAGCGCGACGGTCCAGGAAACCCGACGGCGGATGCGGCGTCGGCGGTCCTCGGCGATGAGCTCGGCGAAGAACTGGTCGGACTCGGGCTCGAAGTGCGAGTCTTCGGGCGCGGTGGTGACCTTGAGCGGGTGCAGCAGGATCGTGGGGAGGCGGATCGGCTTGCGGCCGGTCGACGCCTCGAAGGTGAGCGGTGCCGCAGCGGAGCCGACCGTGGTGGCCGCGTCGTCGTCGTCCTCGGGTTCGGTGTCCGTGACGTCCATCACCACGACGGTGACGTTGTCGGGGGCGCCGTGGTCGAGCGTCTCCTTCACCAGGCGCTGCGTGACCTGGTTGGCGTCCATGTTCGAGGCCAGGGCGTGGCGGATGCGCTCTTCGGCCAGGTACGAGGACAGGCCGTCGGAGCAGAGCAGCCAGCGGTCGCCCGGCTGGATGTCCATGATCGCCGTGTCGACCTCGGGTGCGGCGTCGACGTCACCGAGCACGCGCATCAGCACGGAGCGACGCGGGTGGACCGCGGCTTCCTCCGGCGTGATCCGGCCGCTGTCGACGAGACGCTGGACGAAGGTGTGGTCGGACGTGATCTGCTGCAGCTCGCCGTCGCGGTGACGGTAGATGCGGGAGTCACCGATGTGCGCGATCGCGATCTGCTCGCCGACGCGGATCATCGCGGACACCGTGGTGCCCATCCCGGTGAGCTCCTGGTGCTCGAACACGGTCTCGGTGATCAGCTGGTTCGCCGCGATGAGTGCCGACTGCAGCGCGAACTCGGCGTCGTGCGCCGACGGGAACTCGCGGTCGACCTCGCGGATGCGCCGGATCGCGATCGCCGAGGCGACGTCACCGCCGGCGTGGCCGCCCATGCCGTCCGCCACCGCGAACAGGTGCGCCCCGGCGTAGCCGGAGTCCTGGTTGTTCGCGCGGATGCGCCCCACGTGGGACACAGCGGCGCTCAGCGTGCGAGCGGTCATGCCGGGTTACCGCCGCAGCTCGAACGTCGTCGTCCCGATCGTGATGGGCGTGCCCTCTGCCACGAGGACGGGAGCGCTCACCTTCTGACCGTTGACGAAGGTGCCGTTCGTGGACTCGAGGTCGGTGAGGAGCCAGCCGTCGGCGCGGAGGTCGAGGCGGGCGTGGTTGGTCGAGGTGTAGTCGTCACGGATCACGACGTTCGACTCGCTCGAACGTCCGATCGTGATGGGGCCGCCACCCAGGGGCATCTCCATGCCCTCGCGTGCACCCTCGGTGATGACCAGGCGGGACGCGGCCGGCGAGGCGGGCCGTTGCGCACCGCCGGGTTGCCCGATCACGTCGGTGAACGCACCGCTCGAGGCGGGGCCGGGGGCCGCCGCAGCCGGGACGGTGGGGGTGCTCGGTCCGGACGGCGCCGACTTGGGATCGGTCGGTATCGTGCGGACGCGCTGGCCGAAGAGATCGCTGCGCAGGGCGAACACGATCACGAACACGAACAGCCAGAGCACCGCGAGGAATGCGAAGCGCAGGACGAGCAGGGTCAGGCCTGTGGTCATCGAGCACCTCCGTCGTTCTCCGGGATCACCCGGAACACCATACGGGTACGACCGATCTCGATGGTGGAGTCCGGCTCGACGATCGCCTGCTGGAAGTGCTGACCGTTCAGCTTCGAGCCGTTCGTGGAGCCGAGATCGGTGGCCTGGGCGTGCTTGCCGTCCCACAGCACTTCGACGTGCTTCCGGCTCGTCCCGGTGTCCGCGATGGTGATGTCGGCGTCGCTGCCGCGCCCGATCACCGTGCGCCCGCGGTGCAGTCGGTGTCGCTGCGAGCCGATGTCGAGCACCGGGACCCAGGCCACGTCGCGCTGCACGGTGGTGGAGTCGACCTGCAGGATGCCCGTCGAGAGCGTGCCGTCCTGCTGGAGCCGGATGGTGACCGGGCCGGAGAACGAGTAGTTCTGCGCGACGGCGTGTTGGTGCACCATCTGGGTCAGTTCGTCGATGAGCGGGCGACCGACGTCGTTCATGCGCGTGAAGTCCGGCGGTGCCAGGCGCACGGTGAACTCGTTCGGCACGAGGATGCGCTCGCGGGAGACCACTGCAGCCTTCGTGTCGAGCTCGCGCCGCAGAGCGCTCGAGATCTCGACGGGCTGCACCCCGGAGCGGAAGGTCTTCGCGAACGCGCCGTTGACGGCGCGTTCCAACCCTCGCTCGAAGTTGTCCAGCAGGCCCATGCGTCTCCCGTGTCGTCGGTCGTCAACCACTGCATGGTAGTGGTTGGCGTTGACACCCGTCTGTGCGTGGTAGTGTTTCGGGGCTGGCGCGAGTGGCGGAATTGGTAGACGCGCACGGTTCAGGTCCGTGTGCTGGAAACGGCGTGGGGGTTCAAGTCCCCCCTCGCGCACCAGGCGAAAACAGGAAAGGCCCCGGAGGAATCCGGGGCCTTTCCTGTTTCCTCCGAGTCGTCCGCGGTTCGCGGCTGTCAGGCCCGGTCGGCGTCCGTCGTGTGGTCGGCATCCGGCCGGGAGGCACGGCCCGGCCCCGACACGCCGGTTCCGTCGAACCCGTGGTCGGCTCTCCGTCCTTGCTGCGAGGCGAAGAACGGGCGCGCGCTGGGCAGGAAGAGCAGGACCGCGGCGACGACCGACAGCGCGATCGTCAGGACCGCGAGTTCGCCGCCGGTGAGGCTCAGGACCGCGCGGAAGGCCGCGACGACGACGAGCACGATGCGCGCGACGCGGGAGCCTCCGGCCATCCGGAACACCGCCCACGTCACCAGGGCCCAGAGCGCCAGGGCGACGATCCCGGCGAGGACCGGTGCCTGGCCGACCGCGGCGTCCGTCGCGAAGAACTGGAGCACGGTGGCGACGACGCAGGCTGCCACCCACACCAGCCACAGCACGAAGGACACGGTGACCACCTGCGGCCGGTCCGGTCGTCGGAGGATGAACGTCCTGGTCATGCTGCACCGCCCTCTGCCGCTCCCTGGTGCGGCACGTCGAGCGTACCGAGCGGACGGAGACCTGCCGAGGTGCCCCGCTACGGTGACCGGGTGACCGACGAACGCACGACCGCCCCTCGTCCCGGTGTCGACGTCCCCGACGACCGCGGTCGCATCGGACTCGACGCGGTGGGCCGTGCCCTCGACCGCAACCCCGACGTCGTCGTGCAGGACGTCGAGGTGGTGTCGAACGGCTGGCACGTGCTCCGCCGCACGACCCTCGACGTCCGGCGCCGTGACGGTCGGTGGGACCGGCAGCAGCGCGAGACCTACGACCGCGGCAACGGTGCGACGGTCCTCCCGTACGACGCCGAGCGCGGCACCGTCCTGCTCACGCGGCAGTTCCGGTGGCCGGCGTACGTGAACGGACACCCGGACGGCATGTTGATCGAGGCCGCGGCGGGACTGCTCGACGAGGACGACCCCGAGACCGCGGTGCGGCGTGAAGCGGTCGAGGAGCTCGGCATCCGGCTCGGTGCGCTCGAGCACCTGGGCGACGTGTTCATGAGCCCCGGTTCGGTCACCGAGCGGGTGCACTTCTCCCTCGGCGCGTACACCCCGGCCGACCGGGTCGAGGCCGGTGGTGGCGTGGAGGACGAGGGCGAGGACATCGAGGTGCTCGAGGTGCAGCTCGACGAGGCGCTCGCGATGGTGGCGGACGGTCGGATCGCCGACGGCAAGACGATCATGCTGCTGCAGTGGGTGGCGCTGCGGCGGGTGTCACCCCGACAGGGCTGACCCGTCCAGGCCCACCGCTCGCGCGATCGTCGTGCGGACCAGGCCCTCGCGGGTCGGGCGGTCGAGGTAGTCGACCAGGGCGTACCCGTTGGTGGCGTCGACGAGCGCGAAGAGCAGGCGTCCGACGCCGTCCGGGTCGTCGGTGTGCAGCACCTCCGCGCGCACCCCGTCGACGACGACCGTGGTCGCGAGGAGCTGCCAGTCGTCCATGACGTCCCGTGCCGCAGTCGCCAGTGCCGCGTTCGTGCGGCCGATGCTCCACGCGTCGGCCCACAGGGTGGCGACGTCGTCGCGGGCGGGATCGGCGATGCAGTCGAGCAGGGCGCGGAGGCCGGAGACGGGGCCGGGCGCAGCTGCGACGATCGCGCGGACCTCGGCGACCTCGGCCACCGCGACGGTGCGGAACGTCTCGCCGACCAGGTCCTCCATGCTCGGGCGGTAGTGGGCGACGAGCGAGGGCGCGACCCCGATCACGGCGGCGACCCCGCGGAGCGTCACCGCCGCGAGGCCCTCGGCACGCGCCAGGTCGACGGCGGCCGCCGTGATCTGGGCTTCGCGTTCGGCCGGGCTCAGGCGCCGGCGGGCCGGTGTCGACGGCATCGTCCCACCGTATCCGCGCGTCACGCGCCCTCGACCACGAAGGCTGCCCAGAGGTCGGCCCGGGTCGAGAAGACGGAGAGGTCACGGTCGAGGAGCCGACCGGCGTGCTCCACCCGGGCGCGGGCGGTGTGCCGGTGGATGCCGAGGACCCGTGCGGTGCGGTCGTACTCGCAGTTCTCCTGCAGCCAGGTCCGGACGGTGCCCGTGAGCTCGGTGCCGGCCGTGCGGTCGTGGTCGAGCAGCGGGGCGAGGAACGCGCGGGCGACGGCACCGGCGTCCACGTCGACGTGGGCGAGGTGGGCGAGCACCCCCTCTCGGGCGAGGTCGCCGAACTCGGTGGTGCCCGGGCGTCCTTCACGGCGTCGGTCGAGCGCCTGCACGGCCTCGGTGCGGGCGCGTCCGAACGACCGGTACGCGGCGCCGTCGGACAGGCCGGCGCGCAGGTCGAAGCGGTCGACGAGTTCACCGACGATCCCGGTGTCGTCCGCGTTCACGCAGAGGAACAGGGCGTCGTCGACCGCGAAGAACAGGTGCCCCGGACGGTCCTGCACCCACAGTTCGAGCAGGTCCACCACGGTGTCGAGGTCGTGGTCGGGGACGTCGACGGCCGCGATCCGGACGGGTTCGGCGGGCAGCGGCCCCCACACCTCGCGTGACGTCGCCTGCACCACCTCGGGTTCGCCGACGGACAGCATCGTGAGGAGTCCGGTGCGCAGGAGTCCGCGGGCACGGGCGAGCTCGCGGTTCTGCTGCAGGGCGAGGCTGGCCAGGGCGATCACGGCCGTGACGACCTCGCGTCCGGCCCGGTCGAGGGCTCCGCCGTTCGCGATCGCGAGCACGCCGCTCAGGTGCCCGCCGCTGCCGAGCGTCTGCAGGGTGTACCCGACGCCCCGGTCCGTGGCGACCGGCAGGCTCGCCCGCTGCCCGGAGCGCAGCAGCCGCAGCGCCTCGGTCCGCAGGAGGTCGAGGTCGGCAGCGGGCAGCCCGTCGGCGGGGTGTCCGCGGTCGAGCCGCCCGGAGACGTCGAACAGGCCGACCCACCCGTCGAGCTGCCGGGACAGCTCGGCGATGGTCGCGCCGAGTCCGTCCGGTCGCATCGCGGCGAGCGAGATGGCCCGTTGCGCCGCGAGGGCCCAGGCACCGCGTGCGTTGGCGTCCCGCGCGACCGCTTCGGCGTTGGCCTGCGCGACCGCGATGAAGGAGGTCTCGTAGGGCACCTCGAACAGCGGCAGTCCGTTCCGGGTGCAGGCGGCGACCAGGGCGTCGGGGGTGCCGGCCCGGACCACCTCGGTGCCGAACCCGAGCGCCACGACGCCGCCGTCCACGAGCCGCCGGACGTAGGCCTCGGCGACGTCGTCGCGCACCTCGGCCTCGGCACCGAACTGGGTGCCGGTCGTGAGCAGTCCCTGTCCCTCGGTGAGGAACGGGGTCGGGTCCTCGAGATCCGAGCTGTGCAGCCAGGACAGCGGGGCATCGAGGGCGTGCTCGTCCGCGTCGGTGAGCGGGCGCAGGTGGAGTTCACGCCGGTGCAGCAGGGAGCGCAGCGTTGCGGGCATGGGGTCACCCTATCCATCGGGTCGATCTGGCCGGGGGCCGATGTACGCCGTGGACAGTACGAGTGCGCGGTGGTGGCTCCTACCATCGCGGCATGTCCTCCACCGCAGCGTCCGCGACCCGAGCGACCACCGGCGGCCCCTCGCTGCCCCAGGAGCGACGGCTCGTCACCGCCGTCCCCGGCCCGCGATCGCAGGAGCTGCTCGCCCGGAAGGCCGGTGCCGTCGCGGCCGGGGTCGGCGTCGCCGTGCCCATCGCCGTCGTCGCGGCCGGTGGCGGCGTCGTGGTCGACGCCGACGGCAACTCGTTCGTCGACCTCGGGTCCGGGATCGCCGTGACGTCGGTCGGCAACGCCCACCCCGGCGTGGTCGCTGCGGTCACCGAGCAGGTCGCCGCCTTCACGCACACGTGCTTCACCATCGCCGCCTACGACGGGTACGTCGCCGTCGCCGAGGCACTCAACCGTCTGACCCCCGGCGACCACGAGAAGCGGACGGCGCTGTTCAACTCCGGGGCCGAGGCCGTCGAGAACGCCGTCAAGATCGCCCGGAAGCACACCGGTCGGCAGGCCGTCGTCGTCTTCGACCACGCCTACCACGGCCGCACGAACCTGACGATGGCGCTGACCGCGAAGAACCAGCCCTACAAGAACGGCTTCGGACCGTTCGCACCCGAGGTCTACCGCGTCCCGATGTCGTACCCGTTCCACGACGGGCTGTCGGGGCCCGAGGCGGCGAAGCGTGCGATCAGCCAGATCGAGAAGCAGGTCGGGGCTCTGAACACCGCCGCGGTCCTGATCGAACCGATCCAGGGCGAGGGCGGCTTCGTCGTCCCGGCACCGGGTTTCCTCACCGCACTGTCCGAGTGGGCCACCGCCAACGGCGTCGTGTTCATCGCCGACGAGGTGCAGACCGGGTTCGCCCGCACCGGCGCGATGTTCGCCAGCGAGCACGAGGGGATCGTGCCCGACGTCGTCACGACCGCGAAGGGCATGGCCGGCGGACTCCCGCTGTCCGGTGTGACCGGGCGTGCGGCGATCATGGACTCCGCCCACGTCGGCGGCCTCGGCGGGACGTACGGCGGCAACCCGATCGCCTGCGCCGCAGCCCTCGCGGCCATCGACGCCTTCGAGCACGACGGACTCGTCGAGCGCGCCGGGGCGATCGGCACGGTCCTGCTCGACGCCCTGCGCAGCGCGCAGGCCGACGACCCCCGCATCGGCGACGTCCGCGGCCGCGGTGCGATGGTCGCGATGGAGCTCGTCGACCCCGCCACCGGTGATCCCGACCCCGGGCTCACCGGACGGGTGGTGCAGCACGCGTTCGAGCACGGCGTCATCGCCCTCACGGCCGGCACGTACGGCAACGTCGTGCGCTTCCTGCCGCCGCTGTCGATCGACGACGACCTGCTCCGCGACGGCCTGACCGTCGTCCTCGACGGGCTGGCCGCGTCGTGAGCGCGACGATCCCCGCCACAGCGTGGCCCAGCGTCCCCGACGCCACCGGACCAGCCGCCGAACAGGCGGTGCTCGACCGCGTCCCCACGGGCCTCCTGGTCGACGGTGTCTGGCAGCCGGCGGTCGACGGCGGTACCTTCGCCGTCGTCGACCCTGCGACCGGCGAAACACTCCTGCACATCGCCGACGCCTCGCCCGAGGACGGCCGGAAGGCGCTGGACGCCGCCGTCGCCGCACGGCACGGCTGGGCGACCACGCCCCCGCGGCAGCGCGCCGAGGTGCTGCGCCGCGCCTTCGACCTGCTGCAGGAGCGACGCGAGGAGTTCGCGCTCCTGATGACGCTGGAGATGGGCAAGCCCCTGGCCGAGGCCCGCGGCGAGGTCGCGTACGGCGGCGAGTTCCTCCGCTGGTTCTCGGAGGAAGCGGTCCGGATCGGTGGTTCGTACAGCACCAACCCCGAGGGGACCGGCCGTGCCACCGTCTCGCACAAGCCCGTCGGACCCGCGTTCCTGATCACACCGTGGAACTTCCCGCTGGCGATGGCGACCCGCAAGATCGCACCGGCGCTCGCCGCAGGCTGCACCGTCGTCGTGAAGCCGGCCGAACTGACGCCGCTGACCACCCTGCTGTTCGCCGACCTGCTCGTCGAGGCGGGTGTGCCCGCCGGCGTCGTCAACGTCGTCCCGACCACCCGGGCCGCCGACGTCTCCGCACCCGTGATCGCCGACCGCCGCCTGCGCAAGCTGTCCTTCACGGGTTCCACGGCGGTCGGACGCACACTGCTCGGCCAGGCGGCACAGAACGTGCTCCGGACGAGCATGGAACTCGGCGGCAACGCCCCGTTCCTGGTGTTCGCCGACGCCGACCTCGACCTGGCGGTGGAGGGCGCGCTCGCCGCGAAGTTCCGGAACACCGGCCAGGCCTGCACCGCCGCGAACCGGTTCCTGGTGCACGAGGACGTCGCCGACGAGTTCACCCGCCGGGTCACCGAGCGGGTCGCCGCGATGCGGGTCGGCCGGGGGACCGAGGACGGCGTGGCCATCGGGCCGCTCATCGACGCCCGAGCCGTGGACAAGGCGCACCGCCTGGTCACCGACGCGGTCGAGCGCGGGGCGACGCTCCGGACCGGCGGACACCCGGTCGACGGGCCCGGCACCTTCTACGCACCGACCGTCCTGACCGACGTGCGACCCGGCAGCGCGATCCTCGACGACGAGATCTTCGGGCCGGTGCTCGCGATCCGCACGTTCCGCTCCGAGGACGAGGCCGTGGCCGCCGCGAACGACACCGAGTACGGTCTGGTCGGCTACGCGTTCACCGAGGACCCGGCACGCGGGCAGCGCCTGATGGAGCGGCTCGAGACCGGCATGCTGGGGCTGAACACCGGGGTCGTGTCGAACGCCTCGGCCCCGTTCGGCGGCGTGAAGCAGTCCGGCCTCGGTCGCGAGGGCGGCGGCGAGGGCATCGCCGAGTACCTCGAGACCATGTACACGCTCACCCCGGACCCGTTCCGGCACACCGACAGCACCACGACCGCACAGGGAGCAGCTCGATGATCGAGAAGGACGTCGTCGTCATCGGAGCCGGTGTCGCCGGTCTCACCGCCGCGAACCGCCTGCGGGCCGCCGGCCTGCGGGTCGCCGTGCTCGAGGCCCGCGACCGCGTGGGGGGCCGCACCTGGACGAACGACATCGACGGGGTGACCCTGGAGATCGGCGGGCAGTGGGTCTCGCCCGACCAGACCGCACTGCTCGAGACCCTCGACGAGCTCGGCCTGCAGACCTACGACCGGTACCGCGAGGGCTCCAGCGTCTACATCGACGCCGACGGCACCCGGACCGAGTACACCGGCGACATCTTCCCCCTGCCCGAGGCCACGGCGAACGAGATCGAACGGCTCGTCGCCGTCGTCGACGAGTACGTCGCGAAGGTCGACCCGGCCCGCCCCTGGGAGACCCCGGACGCGGCCGCCCTCGACGAGGTCTCGTTCCGCGCCTGGCTGCACGACCTCAGCCCGGACCGGGTCGCGACCGACAACGTCGAGCTGTTCATCGCCGGCGCGATGCTCACGAAGCCCGCGCACGCGTTCTCGGCGCTGCAGGCCCTGCTGATGGCGGCGTCCGCCGGGAGCTTCACCAACCTGGTCGACGCCGACTTCATCCTCGACAAGCGGGTCGTCGGCGGCATGCAGCAGGTGTCCGAGCGGCTCGCCGAGCGCCTCGGCGACGACGTGCACCTGAACGCTCCGGTCCGGACGCTGCGGTGGGGCGACGACGGGGTCGTCGCGCTCGCCGACGGCGGGATCGAGGTGCACGCCCGACAGGCCCTCGTCGCGGTGCCGCCGCCCCTGTACTCGCGGATCTCGTACGAGCCGCCGCTGCCCCGACGCCAGCACCAGCTGCACCAGCACCTGTCGATGGGCTTCGTGATCAAGGTGCACGCCGTCTACGACCGTCCCTTCTGGCGTGCGGCGGGCCTGTCCGGCACCGCGTTCAGCCCGTACGAGGTCGTGCACGAGGCGTACGACAACACCTCGCACGGTTCGGAGCAGGGGACCCTGGTCGGGTTCGTCTCCGACCAGCACGCCGACGACCTGTTCGCGCTGTCGACCGAGGAACGCCGGGCCCGGGTGCTCGCCTCGCTGGCGCACTACTACGGCGACGAGGCCCTGTCGCCCGTCGTCTACTACGAGAGCGACTGGGGCACCGAGGAGTGGACGCGCGGCGCCTACGCGGCGAGCTTCGACCTGGGCGGGCTCGTCCGCTACGGCGCCGACCAGCGCGCCGCGGTCGGTCCGATCCGGTTCGCCTCGAGCGACCTGGCCGGGCAGGGCTACCAGCACGTCGACGGTGCCGTGCGGATCGGGCGCGAGGTCGCCGAGGAGATCCTGGCGGTCGTTCCACAGCCCACTGCGGCACGGTAATCACCTGGGCCGGTTACGGCTGGGTGCCCCGTCCAGGCGCCGACGCGTACCGTCCGGGCCATGAGTGACGCAGCGAACGGGTCCAGCGACCCCACCAAGGACCAGGAGCAGTACACCGAGGACCTGCCGGACGGGTCGCCCACCGGCGACGCGACGGAGGACCCGCAGCAGGACAGCGACACGGATTCCGGCGGCGAGCCCGCGGACCCGCAGCAGTAGCGGCGACCCACGACGGACGGGAGGCGCGGTGCCAGCTGGCACCGCGCCTCCCGTCCGTCGTGGGGCTGGCTGCAACACACCGGCGTCTTGATCGGACGCCGTCACGTCAGCGAGACGCCGCCGGATTCGGCGGCGTCTCGCGGAGACGCCGGCGTCTCCGCGTCGGTCAGCCGATGCGGATCAGCTTCTTGTTCACGAACTCGTCGGCCCCCAGGGGGCCGAGCTCGCGGCCGAAGCCGCTGCCCCTGACGCCACCGAACGGCAGCTCCGGGCTGTCCGCGCCGACGATGTTCACGTAGACCATGCCGGCCTCGATCCGGTCGGCAACCCGGAGCGCCTGGTCGGCGTCGGTCGTGAACAGGTACGAACCGAGGCCGTACGGGGTGTCGTTGGCCAGGGCGATCGCCTCGTCCTCGTCGGCGACGCGGTACACGGCGGCGACGGGGCCGAAGAACTCCTCGCGGTAGGCGTCGTTGTCCGGTGTGACGTCGGTCAGGATCGTCGGCAGGAAGGCGTTTCCCCGGCGGTCGCCGCCCGTGACGACGGTCGCACCCTGCTCGACGGCGGCAGCGAGCTGTTCCTGCAGCCGGTCGGCCGCGGCCGGGGACGACAACGGACCGAGTTCGGCACCGGGCACGCTCGGATCGGTCGGTTCGACCGCCGACATCGCCGCGGTGAACTTCGCCAGGAACTCGTCGTACAGGCCGTCGACCACCAGGAACCGCTTCGGGGCGTTGCAGACCTGGCCGTTCCCTTCGAGCCGGGTGGTGACGGCGGACTCGACGACGGCGTCCAGGTCGTCGGTGGACAGCACGATGAAGGGGTCGGACCCGCCGAGTTCGAGCACCACCTTCGTCAGGTTCCGGCCGGCGATCTCGGCGACCGCGGCACCGGCGCGCGCCGAACCGGTGAGCGAGACGCCCTGCACGCGCGGGTCGGCGATGACGTCGGCGACCTGGTCGTTCGTCGCGAAGACGTTCGTGTAGGCGCCGTCCGGGAAGCCGGCATCGTGGAAGATCCGCTCGATGGCCAGGGCGGATTCCGGGCACTGCGGTGCGTGCTTCAGCAGCACGGTGTTGCCGATGACCAGGTTCGGTCCGGCGAACCGGGCGATCTGGTAGGCGGGGAAGTTCCACGGCATGATGCCGAGCACGACGCCGATGGAGGCCTTGCGGATGAACGCGGACCCCTCGGACCCGTCAGCCAGGGTGATCGGCTGGTCGGCCAGGAACGCCTCGGCGTGGTCCGCGTAGTAGTCGTAGATGTCGGCGCAGAAGTCGACCTCGCCCTCGGCCTGGTCGATCGGCTTCGCCATCTCGCGCACGATCGTGGCGGCGAGCTCGGCGTGCCGCTCCCGGTACAGGTCCGCGACCCGGTGGAGCAGGGCCGCGCGGTCGGCGACCGTCGTCGTCCGTGACCACTCGGTGTGGGTGCGGTCGGCGGCTGCGACGGCGTCGTGCAGCTCCGCGTCCGTGATGGTCGGGTAGGTCTCGAGGGTCGTGCCCGTGGTGGGGTCGGTGACGGCGTACATGGCGTCCTCTCGTGGTGGCGGTCAGGCCTGGTCGGTCAGCTGCTTGTTCACACCGGTGACGGGCTGGTTCTCGTCGAAGCCCTTCGGTGCGACCCGGAAGCCCTTCGTGATGACGAGCAGGTAGACGAACCCGATCGCCGCCCACACTCCTCCTGCGATCAGGGCGTCGGCATGGAGCTGTGACCAGAGCACCCCGGTCAGGAGCATCGCGACCCCCGGCAGCACGATGTAGCGCCAGCGGTCGCCCGCCGTGTGACGGCGTCCGTTCCGGATCGCGAAGTGCACGATCACGGTGGCGTTGACGAAGGTGAACGCGATGAGCGCGCCGAAGTTGATGTAGGCCGCGATCGTGTCGAGCGAGAAGCTCATCGCCAGCAGGGTGACCGCGCCGACGAAGACGACGTTGAACACCGGGGTGTGCGTACGGGGGGTGCACGTACCCGAAGACCCGCTTCGGCAGCACGTTGTTCCGGCCCATCACCATGAGCATGCGGGCGACGCTGGCGTGCGACGCGAGACCCGAGGCGAGTGCGGCGACGAACCCGGCCGACACCAGGACCGCCTGGAACACCGGACCGCCGACGAGCAGGCCGATCTGGGGGAGCGGGTCGTCGGTGAACTCGCCGAACGGTGCGTTGGTGGGGAAGCGGAGCTGGGCGAAGTAGGCGGAGACCAGGAAGATCGCGCCGCCGAGCAGGACGGTCAGCATGATCGCCTTCGGCATGATGCGGATCGACTTCGCCTCTTCCGTGTACATCGTCACGGCGTCGAACCCGATGAACGAGAAGCACACCACCGTCGCCCCGGTGAGCAGGGCCGACATCGTCACGCCGTCGTGGACGAAGGGTTCGGCGCTGACGATCGTGCCCGCACCGGCACCGTGGGTGAGCTCGATCACGGTGAAGACCACGAACGCGATCATCGCCAGGACCGCACCGATGAGCAGCACCATGTTGAGGTTCGACGTGCCGCGCATCGACAGGCAGATCACCGTCGTCACGAACACCGTGTACACGACGACGGTCACCCACGGGGGCAGCCCCGGGAACACCTGCTCCAGGTAGAGCCGGATGATCAGGGCGTTCACCATCGGCAGCAGCAGGTAGTCGAGCAGTGACGCCCAGCCGACCATGAAGCCGAGGTTCGGGTGCATCGACTCCCGGACGTACGTGTACGCGGAACCGGCCGCGGGGTAGACGCGCACCATCTTCCCGTAGCTGATCGCGGTGAGCGCCATGATGACGAGTGCGATGAGGTACGCGCTCGGCACCGCGCCGTCGGTCTGCCCGGAGACGATGCCGAAGGTGTCGAACACGACCGTCGGGGTCATGTAGCCGAGGCCGAGTCCGACGATCGCCCAGAGCCCGAGGCTCCGCTTCAGCGAGCCGCCGCGCACCGGTGCTGCCGGCGCGGTGACCGCGATCGGTGATGCCATGTGACTTCCCTGCTCTTCGGGGCCGGGCAGCGTCGCCCGGATCAGTTCGGAGCACCATACCGACGGGTCGGCAGTGGGCGGACCGGCCGCGGTGTACAGGTGATCGGCACCCGCTGTACACCGCGGCAGTGGTTCAGGCCACCGGTTGCTGCTGCGTGATGCAGTGCAGCCCGCCGCCGCGCGCGAACACCTGTCGCGCGTCGATCGAGCGGACCCGTCGGCCCGGGTACGCCTCGGCGAGGATGCCCCTGGCGCGGTCGTCAGCGACCGGGTCGCCGAACGCGCAGGCGATCACGGCACCGTTCACCACGACGTGGTTCACGTAGTTCCAGTCCACCGGTCCACCGTCGTCCGACAGCGTCGAGGGGGCGGGCAACTCGATGATCGTCGCGTCGGTCGCCTGCTCGAGCGCACGCCGGATCTGGGGCATGACCAGGTGGTCCGGGTGGCCCGCATCCGGCTGGGCGTGCAGCAGGACCGTGCCCGGGTCGGCGAAGGTCGCCACCATGTCGACGTGCCCCCGGGTGCCGAAGCCGTCGTAGTCGCGCGTCAGACCTCGGGGCAGCCAGATCACCCGTGTGGCGCCGATCGTGCGCGCCAGCTCCAGCTCGACGCGCTCCCGGTCGGCGTACGGGTTCCGGCGCGGGTCGAGCTGCACCGTCTCCGTCACGAGCACGGTGCCGGTGCCGTCGACGTGGATCGCCCCGCCCTCGTTGACGAGCAACGACGGGATCCGTGTGGCTCCCGCAGCACGGGCGACCGTCGCGGCGACCTCGGCGTCACGCGTCCAGGTCGACCACGGGTTCGCCCCCCAGCCGTTGAAGACCCAGTCGACTGCGCCGAGTCGCCCGGTGTCGTCGTCGACGACGAACGTCGGACCGATGTCGCGCATCCAGAAGTCGTCGAGGGGCGCCTCGAGCACGTCCACGCCTGACGACAGCAGGCGACCGGCATCCGCGCGGGCGACCGGGTCCACGACGACGGTCACCGGCTGGTGCTCGCTGATCGTGTTGGCCGTGGTCGCCCACGCCGTGCGCGCGGCCTCGGCACTCGCCGCGTCGTCGCCGAGCGTCAGGCCGGGGCGCGGGAACGCCATCCAGGTGCGTTCCTGCGGAGCCGTCTCGGGAGGCATCACCCACGTCATGCGCGCGCCTCGCGCCCGGCGGTGGCCGGTTCCACGGCCAGGGCCGCGTCGATCGCGTCGCGTGCGCCGTACGCGTGGCGTTGCTCGTCGACGGGGTCGACGAGCCCGGCGTACAGGTCGGGTCGCCGGGTCAGGTAGAAGGGGAACAGCCGGAGCCACTCCGTCCGGGCGTCGAGGTCGAGGTCGGCGACGAGCACCACGCTCGCGTCACGGGGCGCCTCGACGAGCACCCGGCCGAACGGGTCCGAGATGAAGGACGAGCCGTAGAACGTGATGTCGCCCTCGTCACCCCACCGGTTCGGCACGACCATGAACTGCCCGGCGGTGATGCCGTTCGCCACGATCACCCGCTGCCAGATCGGCGCGGTGTCGAAGTCGGGGAAGGTCGGTTCGGAGCCGATCGCCGTCGGGTACACGAGCACCTCGGACCCGGCGACGCCGTATGAACGGGCGACCTCGGGGAACCACTCGTCCCAGCACGTCGGCAGCCCGAGGCGCACGCCGAGTCCGGCGGGCTCGTACACCGGGAAGGCGTCGTCGTCCGTCCCCGGGCGGAAGTACGTGTCCTCGTGGTAGCCGGCGCTGATCGGGATGTGGGTCTTCCGGGTCCGGCCGACCAGGGTGCCGTCGGGCGCGACGAGGACGGCGGTGTTGTACCCGCGCGGGTCGTCGGGCTGGTCGTCGTCATCCGGCCGCTCGTAGAGGGAGGCGTGCACGAACACCCCGTGCTCGATCGCCTGGGCACGGGCGAAGGCAACGGTCGGACCGTCCTGCAGCGACTCGGCGAGGTCCTTCGGGGTCCCGCTCGCCGGGGAGTCGCCCGGGTAGCGGCGCAGCGTCAGTTCGGGCAGGAACACCGCGGTGGCTCCGTGCGCTGCGGCGGTCGCGATGCCGTCGGCGAGCTGGGCCCGGTGCTCGTCCGGGTCGGGGAGCCACCGCACCTGCACGAGGGCGACGCGGAGGGACCGGCGGGGTGCGCCGGTGTCGGCGTGCAGCGGCGACGGGAGCGGGGGTGCGGTGACGACGTCCATGCGCCATTGTTGATCACACGATCAATTACCGCAAGGCCTTCAGCTGATGATGTTGACCGCGCGCGAGATGACCAGTGCCAGCAGGATGAACCCGCTGAGCGCCTGGTAGGCCATGATCATCTTCGCCCGGACGGTCATCGGCATCGTGTCCGTCGGGCTGAACGCCATCATGTTCGTCATCGCCACGTAGAGGTAGTCGAGGTAGACCGGCCGCCAGTCCGCGGTCTTCGGGTCGGTCTCCTGCGGGAACTGGAAGTCTGCCTCGGCACTCGCCCACAGCTCGGGGCGACGCCGTGCCACCGGACCCCCGCGGTCGAGCTCCCAGTAGACGAGCCCGAACACGATGATCGTGCTCACCCAGACCTGCAGCGCGGTGAGCAGCACGGCCGCACCGTCTGCGTGCCCGCCGAGCAGCTCGGTGATGGTCCGGATGACGGTGAGCTGGCTGGCGACGGTGAGCAGGGCCGCCAGCGCGAACGACAGCCAGCGTGACCAGGTGGTCTCGCGCGTCAGACGCCGCGGGTTGAAGACGATGAGCGGGGCGAGCAGCAGGACGCCCAGGACGGGCACCACCCACGACGGGAAGAACAGCACCTCGTCCGGCAGGAACAGGCTCAGCGCCAGGTTCACCAGGACCGCGACGGCGACCGGGGCCCGGTGTTCGTGTCTCGGTCGGGTCCTCGTCGGGGTCACGGAGCGAGTGTCGCACGGGCCGACACCCGCGGGGGTGTGGCGCTCAGGGCGTGGACAGCGGGTCGGCGAGCGAGAGCGACTCGAGCTGGGTGCCGAGCAACCGCCCGGCTGCCCGCAGTCCGGACAGCAGCGCACCGTGCACGGTCGCCGGGTCGTCGCTCCAGGTGGCCTCGCCGGCGAGCTGCACCCGGCCGGACGGGGTGCCGAGCAGGTCGTGGTCGTCGGGTGACGCCCCGACGTGCAGGTACGAGTACGAGCCCCGCGAGAACGGGTCCTCGGCCCACCGGGTGATCCGGAACGCCTCGGGCCGGGGGACGGACGCGCCGAACATCCTCCGCAGCGCCACCACCCCCTCGTCGACGACCATGGCGTCCGGCAGGGTCTCGAGCCGACGGGCTCCGGCACCACCGACCAGGGCAGCGAGCACCGGCGCACCGGTCACCCGGGACATGTCGACCTGGACTTCGGCTGCGTGTGGATCAACACGCACATCCCGATCGTCGCCGAGATGCCGCACGGCGGGTTCAAGCACAGCGGGTACGGCAAGGACCTGTCCCAGTACGGCTTCGACGACTACACCCGCATCAAGCACGTCATGTCCTACATCGGCTGAGGCCGACCACCCCCTGGAGGCACCATGGCAATGACCGGAACGTTCGCCGAATCGGGAGCCGATCTCCGGCTCGACCAGATCACGAAGTCCTTCCCCGGCCACACCGCGGTGGACAGCCTCGACCTGACGGTGCCCGCCGGCTCGTTCTTCGCGTTGCTCGGCCCGTCGGGCTGCGGCAAGACGACGACCCTGCGGCTCGTCGCCGGGCTCGAGGAACCCACGAGCGGCACCATCACCATCGGCGGTCAGGACGTCACCGACACGAAGCCGTACCAGCGGCCCGTCAACACGGTGTTCCAGAACTACGCGCTGTTCCCCCACATGAGCGTGCTCGACAACGTCGCGTTCGGGCTGAAGCGCCGCCGGATCCCGGACCCGATGACGAAGGCCAAGGAAGCGCTGCGGCTCGTCGAGCTCGAGGGGTCGGCGTCGAAGCGGCCCGCCCAGCTCTCCGGCGGCATGCAGCAGCGCGTCGCCCTGGCCCGCGCGATCGTGAACCGGCCGGCCCTGCTGCTGCTTGACGAGCCCCTCGGCGCCCTCGACCTGAAGCTCCGCCACCAGATGCAGCTCGAGCTGAAGACGATCCAGGCCGAGGTCGGACTCACGTTCCTGCACGTCACCCACGACCAGGAAGAGGCGATGACTATGGCCGACACGGTCGCCGTCATGAACGGCGGCCGGATCGAGCAGATGGGCAGCCCGCAGGACCTGTACGAGCTGCCGCGCACCGCGTTCGTCGCGAACTTCCTCGGCCAGTCGAACCTGCTCGAGGGCGAGGTCCGGGGCACCGACGCCGGCCTGCTCGTCGTCGCCACCGCGGCCGGCTCCATCGCGGTGCCGGCCGACCGAGCCGTCGCCACGACCGGTCGCGTCGTCGTCGGCGTCCGGCCCGAGAAGCTCAAGATCCGCACCGCCGAACCGACCCCCGAGGCCGGACGGAACATCCTCGGCCCCGGTCGGGTCGTGGACGTCTCGTTCTCCGGCGTCAGCACCCAGTACTTGGTCGACGTGCCGGGCGCCGGGCGCGTCTCGGTGTTCGCGCAGAACTCGAAGGGCGGGCCGCGGATCGCGACCGGCACCGAGGTCTGGCTCACGTGGGGCGTCGACCACGGGTTCGGCCTGGAGGCGCACCCCGCGTCCGACGCGACCGTCACCACCCAGGACGACCCGGGCCTCCAGGCCGTCCCCGCCACGGCAGGATCGCTCGCGTGACCGGCGCGGTGCCCGGTCCGGACCTGCTGCGGGGGCTGACGTCGGCCCGCGTGAGCCGACGCGGCCTGCTGGCCGGCGGCGGGGCCGCCGCGCTGGCCGCCCTGCTCACCGGCTGCAGCATCAAGGGCTCCGCCGCCGCCGGCGCCGAGGACACCGTCGACTGGGCGGCGTTCTGGAAGGACGCGAAGGCGACCGGCACCCTGAACTTCGCAAACTGGCCGCTGTACATCGACTCCGACCACGGCAAGTCCGAGTCCCTGGCGCTGTTCAAGCAGGAGACGGGGATCGCGGTCGACTACCAGGCGGTCATCCAGGACAACGCGACCTTCTACGCGACCGTCTCACCGATCCTGCGGGCGCACGGTGCGACCGGCTACGACCTCGTCGTCATGACGAACGGGTTCGAGCTGACCCAGATGATCAAGAACGGGTTCGTGTGCGAGCTCGACCACTCGCGGCTGCCGAACTTCGCCGCGAACGCCTCGGACTCCGTCAAGGACCCCATCTACGACCCGGGCAACAAGCACTCCGTCGTCTGGCAGACCGGGTTCACCGGGCTCGCCTACAACCCGAAGTACACCGGGCGGAAGATCACCTCGCTCAAGGACCTGCAGGACCCGGCCTTCAAGGGCCGCATCGGGCTGATGAGCGACAACACCGAACTCGGGTCGCTCGGACTGCTCGCGCTCGGCATCGACCCGGAGACCTCGACGCCCGCCGACTGGCGGAAGGCCCAGGCCTGGCTGCGCGAACTGCGGCCGAGCGTCACCGGCTTCTACGACCAGAGCTACATCAACCGGTTGGAGAACGGCGACACCTGGATCACCCAGGCGTGGTCGGGCGACGTGTTCCAGGCGCAGCAGTCCGGGTTCCCCGACCTGGAGTTCGTCACGCCGGAAGAGGGACAGATGACCTGGCACGACAACATGCTCATCCCACGGCAGGCCGCGAACCCGGTGTCGGCGCTGGAGTGGATGAACTTCTACTACACGCCGAAGGTCGCCGGGATCGTCGAGGACTGGGTCAACTACGTCTGCCCGGTGCCCGCGGCCGAGGACTACGTGCGGGACGAACTCGACGACGCCACCGTGGCGGACAGCCCGCTCGTGTTCCCCTCTGCGGACGTGCTGGAGCAGTCGCACGAGTTCCGGGTGTTCGAGAACTACGACGAGTACTCGGAGTGGAACGGCATCTTCAACGCGGTGGTGCAGTCGTGAGCGCGGTCGGAGTGGCGCCGGGGCTCGCTCCCGGTGGTTCCGCCGGCCCGGCGCCGGTGCGGCGGGGACGCCGTCGGAGCACACCGTTCTTCCTGGCGCTCGTCGGCACCGCGTACCTCTGCGTGTTCTTCGTCATCCCGCTGGTGTCCGGGCTGATCGTCTCGCTCATGACCGGCAACCCGGACGACGGCTACACGTTCACCTGGAACTTCGGGATCTACGGCTCGCTGTTCGTCGACCCGCAGGTGCCCTACCTGACGTTCCTGCTCCGGTCGCTCTGGTACGGCGCCGCCGCCACGATCGCCTGCATCGTCGTCGGGTACCCGGTGGCGTACTTCATCGCGTTCCGGGTGTCCCCGCGGTGGAAGAACCCGCTGCTCATGCTCGTGTTCATCAGCTTCCTGGTGTCGTTCATCATCCGGACCGACATGTGGGCGTTCGTGCTCGCGTCGCAGGGCCCGGTCGTCACGACGCTGCAGGCGCTCGGGCTGGCCGGCAAGGACTTCCACATCCTCGGCACCGGCGGCGCGGTCATCTTCGGCGACGCCTACAACGACCTGGCCTTCATGGTGCTGCCGATCTACGCCGCCCTCGAGCGCATCGACCCACGACTCGGCGAGGCCGCCAACGACCTGTACGCCGGCAAGTTCCGGGCGTTCTGGCACACCACGCTGCCGCTGTCCCGTTCGGGCATCTTCGCCGGGGTGCTGCTCGTCTTCATCGACAGCGTCGGCGACCCGGTGAACTCGGCCCTGCTCGGCGGCACGAACACGTACACGATCGGTCAGGCGATCCAGGACGCCTACTCCGGCAACCAGCAGTACAACGTCGCCGCAGCCCTGTCGACCGTGCTCATGGTCGTGCTCGGCATCATCCTGTTCATCTACGCCCGCGTCTCCGGAACCGACGACCTCGAGGACCTCGTATGACCGCCGTCGCACCGTCCCGATCCGCCGCCGCTCCGGCCTCGCCCGTGATCGGTTCCGTCGCCGGCCGTCCGCGTCGTCACGGGGTGAACCGTCGTGGGCCCTGGCTCGCCATCGTGTACTGGGTGACGATCGCGATCACCCTGGTGCCGATCGTCTACATGATCGTGTACTCGTTCAACGACGCCCCCACCAACCGGCTGTCGTTCGCCTGGAACGGTTTCACGACCTACTGGTACGCGAACCTGGTGAACGTGTCCGGGCTCGGGGCGGCGTTCGTCACCTCGGTGCTCGTCGCGTTCCTCGCCGCCATCGTCTCCGTCGCGATCGGGCTGCCCCTCGCGCTGGCGCTGGAGCGGTACCGGTTCCCGGGTCGCGGAGTCGTGAACACCGTCGTGTTCGCCGACATCGCGGCGCCGTCGATCGTCGTCGGTTCCGCGTCGCTCTCGTTCTTCCTGTCGGTGGGGCTCGGCACCGGGTTCCTGACCGTGCTGATCACGCACGTGGCGTTCGACGTCGCCTACGTGGTCGTGGTGCTGCGGGCTCGGATCGCGGGGACCTCGAGGGCGCTCGAGGAGGCCGCGGGTGACCTCGGGGCGACGCCGTTCCAGGCCTTCCGGCTCGTCACCCTGCCGCTGCTGGCGCCGGGCATGCTCGCCGCCGGGCTGCTGGCGCTGGCGATGTCGATCGACGACTACGTGATCACCTCGTTCGTCGCCGGGCCCGCGGTCACCTTCCCGCTGTTCGTCTACGGCGCCGCGAAGGCCGGGATGCCGCCGCAGGTGCTGTGCTTCGGGACGCTGGTGTTCGCGGTGGGGCTGCTCGTCGCGCTGCTGAACGGGGCGCTCAACCGGCGGCTGGCCCGGACCCGCGGCTGAGCCATCGTCCCTGAACGTGCCGCACCGATCGCGATCGGTGCGGCACGTCCTTGTCTCAGTCCTTCCGGGTCAGGTCGACCAGGAGCCTGGTGAGGTTCACGAGCAAGCCCGCGACCCCCAGCCAGAACACCCGACGCCTGGGCTTGGGATCGGTGTCGTTCGACATCGAGACCACCTCCGGTGTCAGCGCCGGCGGACACGAGGAGCGGTGGACCGGGACGGGCGTGCAATCGAGCCGGAGCGCGATTACACTGGACCCGAGCGTTACGACTCGGGAACGGCTGTTGCCCGTCCCGGCTTTCCACCCGGAGAGCAACTCGAAGCCCATCACCGTCCTACCGGTGGTGGGCTTCATCGTTGCCCTGGGGTCGCTTCCCGGCGGAGACGCGACCCGTTCGGCAAGCCTATGTGGTATTTCAGACCTCCGTCGTGATCAGGGGGCGGTGTCGGCGAGCTGCGGGCCGAGTGCCCGGCGTCGGGCCTGCAGCACGGGGTTGACGGTCGCGACGAGCATGATCAGCAGGCCGATCGCGATCACGAACGGCACCGGTCGGAGCGGGTCGGTCCAGCTCGTCAGGGCGGTGGGGATGCTCGCGAGTGCGAACGGCAGCGCGATGAGCACCGAGGTCACGACGAGCGCGACGGCCTCGAGGACGGCTCCGACGAGTGCGGTCCGGAACGTCCCGCCGGCGACGACGAGCAGGGCGACATCGCGCCGCCGACCCGACGTGGTCATCACGACGGTCGCGGCGCCGGTGAACAGGACGATCAGGACCGGCCCGCCGAAGATCGCCAGGCCGCCCAGGTAGTACGCCGGGGAGTCCCAGACGCCGGCCAGACCGGTGAGCGCGGCGAGCATCACGGCCACGGCGAGCAGTGCGATCGCCGCGTGGCTCCGTGCAGCGTGGAAGCGCAGTGACTCGCGGGCGAGGAACCAGGGGGCCGTCGCCGCGGGCACTGCTGTGGTCCACGCCGAGACCAGCCAACCACACAGCCACGGTGCCGATGTGATGACCAGGCCCATTGCCGGGACGAGGAAGAGCATCGACATCCCGCGTTCGCCGAGCAGCGTCGCGGCGTACATCGCCAGGGAGATGCCGCCGAGGGCGCACGCGGTGACGAGTCGAGCACGGCCGGGGCGCGTCGGCTCGAGCTCGGGCTCCCGGACGGCGAGGAGTGCGGGGGTCCTCGAGGCCGCGCGTGCCGCCCCGAGGGCGCTCAGCAGGACCACGAGGACGAACACCACGAGCGCGAGCATGGTCTCGACGACCCCGAGTCGCGGCTGGAGCGCCGCTGCACCCGGGTTCCGTAGCGGTGCCGACAGGAACGCCATCAGGGCGCCGAGCACGAGCGGCACGAGTGCCAGGGCCGTGGCGAACGCGACGAGGGCCAGCGTCGCGGCCTGGGCGAGCACCACGCGCTCGACGAGTCCGGGACCGATCCCCGCCAGCTGCCAGCGTGCGTGGTCCTGACGCTGCGTCCGGATCGAGAAGCCGACGAGCACGTTCAGGGCACCGATCACCACGATCGCGTTCATCGCCCCGAACACCAGAGCGTGGTTCCGGAGTCCGGCTGCCTCGACGGGGTCGGTGACGGCGGCGGCGGTCGAGACGTCCCCGGCGCAGACCAGGGCGACGAGGGCCGCGAGCACCATCACGACGAAGGCCGCGGTCCACAGACGCCACGACCGCGCCACCTCGGAGAGGACGAGTCGGGCGATCACCGGGACACCGCCTGCAGCACGTCGGCCGCGGTCGGTGCGACGAGTTCGCGGTGCAGACGTCCGTCACGCAGGACGAGCACCCGGTCGCCACGGGCCGCCGCCTCGAGGTCGTGCGTGACCATCACCACGGAGCGCGATCCCGTGGCAGCGCCCTGCAGCAAGGCGAGCACCCTCGCGCCGGACTCGGAGTCGAGGGCACCGGTCGGCTCGTCGGCGAAGACCACGTCGGGGGCCGTGACGATCGTGCGCGCGATCGCCACCCGCTGCTGCTGCCCGCCGGAGAGCTGCCCCGGTCGCTGCCGGGCCACGTCGGACAGGCCGACGGCGGCGAGGGCGTCGTGGACGGCCGACCGATCGAGTGAGCCGGACGCCAGGCGCAGCGGCAGGGCGACGTTGTCGAACGCCGTCAGTGCCGGGATGAGGTTGTACGACTGGAACACGAAACCGAGGTGGTCGCGGCGGAACCGTGCAAGGGCGTCCCCGCGGAGCGTCGCCAGGTCGGTGCCGTCGATGCGGACCGAGCCGGAGCTGGGGGAGTCCAGTCCGGACAGGCACTGCAGCAGGGTGGACTTGCCCGACCCGCTGGGTCCGACGATGGTGACGAACTCGCCACGGGGGACGGACACCGTGATGTCGTCGAGGACGATGGCTTCCCGTTCGCCGGGGCCGCGGAACGAGCGGGACAGCCCGACGGCGGAGATGAGAGAGTTCATCGCGCCAATATATGACATATGTTACGAGCGTGAGTCGGGCGGAGCGGCGGCGGACAGGCCACAGGGCGTACGCGTAGGTTCCAGCCATGAGTGCAGAGCTGACGCTCGGCGCCGAGGAAGAGCTGCACCTCATCGACCTCGAGTCCGGCCGACTTTCCGCGAAGGCCCCGCGCCTTCTGCCCAAACTGCCCACCGACCGCTTCGGCGCCGAGCTGCAGCGCACGACGATCGAGACGAACACCCCGGTGGTGCGGACCCTCGACGACCTGCGGCGGGTGATCGTCGACCTGCGCAGTGAGCTCAGCGCCGCGATCGCCCCGGCCGGCGTCACCATCGCGGCCGTCGGCACCGCGCCGAGGTCGGAGTACGCCGACTTCGAGCTGAGCTCCGGCGGTCGGTACGGCCGGATGCAGGAGCAGTACCGGATGCTCGTCGACGAACAGCTCATCTGCGGCCTGCAGGTGCACGTCGGGGTGAGCGACCGCGACCTGGCGGTGCTGATCGCCCAGCGGGTGGCGCCGGTGCTCCCGGTGCTGCTCGCCCTGAGCGCGTCGAGTCCGTTCTGGAACGGGCAGGACACCGGGTACGCCTCGTTCCGCAGCATCATCTGGCAGCGGTGGCCGTCGGCCGGCAGCTTCGGTCCGGTCGAAGACGCCGCCGAGTACGACCGGGTGCTCGACGACCTGATCGCCTCGGGCGTGATCGCCGACAAGAAGATGGCGTACTTCGACGTGCGGCCGTCCTCGCACGCACCGACGCTGGAACTCCGGGTCTGCGACGCGACCCCGGTGGTGGACGACGCCGTGCTCATCGCCGGACTCTTCCGCGCCGCCGTGCGCAAGGCCGAGAAGTCGGTCGTGTCGGGCGCCGAGTGGCATCCGCGCAGCGAACCCCTGCACCGTGCGGCGATGTGGCAGGCCGCCCGCTCCGGGTTGAGCGGGGAACTCGTCGGCCTCGGACAGCACCCCGAACGCCTGCCCGCCGAGGTCGCGGTGCGCCAGCTCGTGTCCCGCCTGCGCCCGGAGCTCGAGGAGCTCGGCGACTGGGGGACGGTGACGGAGCTGCTCGACGCGACCCTGGCCCGCGGCAACTCCACCGACCGGCAGCGCACCGCGTACGCCGAGCGTGGGGAGATGGACGACGTCGTCGCCCTGGTGGTGGAGGACACCGCGGGGCTCCCGTCCGGACGCGACGAGGACCCCGTGGTCCCGATCCACGGGTACCGCGTCCGCGCCGGCGACGAGGCGGTCGGCCCCGGTGCACGCCCTCGTCCCGCGTTCCGTGACCTGGCGGCGTTCTTCGACGGCTGGGACGCCGAGACCGCGATCGAGCGCTGCACCGCCCGCGACGTCTGGACCCGCGAGCACCACGTCGGCTTCGTGGTGGACGGCGGGGCGCAGGAGTTCGGCTGCGACCTGGTGCCCCGGACGATCAGCGCGTACGAGTGGTCACAGCTCGAGCGTGGCCTGGGGCAGCGTGCCCGCGCGATCGAGCTGTTCCTGCGTGACGCGTACGGCGACCGGCGGATCGTGGCCGACGGCGTGCTGGACGCGGACCACTTCGTCGGCGCGAAGGGCTGGGACCCGGACGCCACCCGGCTGCCGGCGACCGCCGTCCGTGCGCCGGTGCTCGGGTTCGACCTGGTGCGCAACGAGTTCGGCGGCTGGCGGGTGCTCGAGGACAACGTCCGCTCGCCCTCGGGCGTCGCGTACGGCATCGCGCTGCGCGAGCTGATGGACGACGTCGTGCCGGACGCCCCGCGGCCGGCGCACCTGCGCGACCCGCACGGCGTGACCGACCGCCTCCGCCGGACCCTCTGCGCGAACACCTCCGCGGTGACGGGCGCGACCGACCCCGTGATCGCGCTGGTCAGCGACGGCCCCGCCGCCGGCGCGTGGTTCGAGCACCGCAGGCTGGCCGACGGGGCCGGGATGCGCCTCCTGTCCGGGTCGGACCTGGACGTCCGTGACGGACGCGTGGTCGACGCGACGACGGGCGACGTGCTCGACGGGCTGTACCTGCGGATCGACCGCGACGTCAGCGCGCTGACCGCGGAGCACGCTCCCGACCTGGGCGCGCGGATCCTCGACGCGGCGGAGGCAGGACTCGTCTACCTGGCGAACGCGCCGGGCAACGCGCTGGTCGACGACAAGGCGATGTACGTCACCGTGCCGGACCTGATCTGGTACTACCTGGACGAGAAACCGCTGCTGGCATCGGTGCCGACCTACCGCACGAGCATCGAGGTCGAACGGCTGTCGGTCCTGGACCGCGTCGGGGAACTCGTCACGAAGCCGGTCGACGGCGAGGGCGGACGCGGGGTCCTGATCGGACCGAGCGCGAGCGCCCCCGAGGTGGCCGAGCGACGGCGCGAGATCGCCGCGGACCCCGCCGGGTGGGTGGGGCAGGAGGTGGTGCAGCTGTCCTCGCACCCGACGATCGGACCGGCCGGTCTCGACCCGCGGCACGTGGACCTGCGGGCCTTCGTCTACGCGACGGGGACCGGACCGGACGACGTGCACCTGGCCGACGTCGCCCTGACGCGCGTCGCGCCCGAGGGCAGCATGGTCGTCAACTCGTCGCAGGGCGGCGGCGCGAAGGACACGTGGATCGTCGGGAACGCCCCGGCGGACACCGACCCCGCCCCGGCGGACACCGAGGGAGAGCGCTGATGTGTGGACTCGCGGGCGAGATCCGGTTCGACGGCCGAGCGCCGGACGTCGGGGCGGTCGCCCGGATGACCGGCTGCATGATGCACCGCGGCCCGGACGGCGACGGTCTGTGGGCTCGCGGCCCGGTCGCGCTCGGGCACCGACGGCTGTCCATCGTCGACCTGTCCACCGCGGGCGCGCAGCCGATGGTGCTGGCCGAGGCCGGGCTGACGATCGCCTACAACGGGATGGTCTACAACTACCGGCAGCTCCGCGACGAGCTGCACGGCAAGGGGCACCGGTTCGCGTCGACGTCGGACACCGAGGTCATCGCCCTGGCGTACGCCGAGTGGGGCACCGCCTTCGTCGACCACCTGATCGGGATGTTCGCCATCGTCATCTGGGAGCACGGCAGCGGCCGACTCGTGCTGGCGCGGGACCGGCTCGGCATCAAGCCGCTCTACGTCGCGCCCGTCCCGGGCGGCCTCCGGTTCGCGAGCTCCCTGCCGGCGATCCTGGCCGGCGACGCCGGCAGCAGCCGCACGAGCGGCAGCGGTGGCACGGGCACCGGCACCAAGGAAGTCGACACGTCCATCGACCCTGTCGCCTTCGCCTCGTACATGAGCTTCCACTCGATCGTCCCCGCGCCCCGCACGATCCTGGCCGGCGTCGGCAAGCTGCCGCCGGCGACCGTCCGGGTGATCGACCCCGACGGCACCGCGCGCGACACCGTCTACTGGGAGCCCCGTTTCGAGCGTGACCCCGCCCGGGCGGACTGGTCGGAGCGGGACTGGGAGCAGGCGTTCATCGGCTCGCTCCGCACCGCCGTCGAGCGCCGGATGGTGGCCGACGTCCCCGTCGGGGTGCTGCTCTCCGGTGGGATCGACTCCTCGCTCGTGGTCGGGCTGCTCGCCGAGGCCGGGCAGCAGGACCTCGCCACGTTCAGCATCGGGTTCGAGGCGGCGGGCGGTGAGTCCGGCGACGAGTTCGAGTACTCCGACCAGGTCGCTGCGCACTTCGGCACCGACCACCACCGCATCCACATCCCCTCGTCGCGCCTGCTCGACGGCATCGACGGTGCGGTCGCCGCCATGAGCGAGCCGATGGTCAGCCACGACTGCGTCGCCTTCTACCTGCTGTCGCAGGAGGTCTCGCAGCACGTCAAGGTGGTGCAGTCCGGCCAGGGCGCCGACGAGGTGCTCGCCGGGTACGACTGGTACCCGCCGCTCGCCGACGTCCCGCGCGACCAGGCCGCCGAGGCGTACCGCTCCGTGTTCATGGACCGCCGGTGGCCCGCGCTGCAGGGCCTGCTCGGGGAGCGGTGGAAGAGCGACGACGACACCCCGTCGGCCTTCGTCGACCGCCAGTTCGCACGGCCGGGCGCGGAGACGAGCGTGGATACCGCGCTCCGCAGCGACACCACGATCATGCTCGTCGACGACCCGGTGAAGCGCGTCGACAACATGACGATGGCATGGGGGCTCGAGGCCCGCGTGCCGTTCCTGGACCACGAGTTCGTCGAGCTCGCCGCCGCGATCCCGCCGTCGATGAAGCTCACCGACGGCGGCAAGGGCGTGATGAAGCGCGCCTCGCGCGGGATCGTGCCCGACGCCGTCATCGACCGCAGCAAGGGCTCGTTCCCGGTCCCCGCCATCCGGCAGCTCGAGGGCCCGTACCTGGAGCGCGTCCGCGACGCGCTGCACGCACCCGAGGCGCGGGAGCGCGGGCTCTTCGACCCCGCCACCGTCGAGCGGATGCTGCAGGACCCGAACAGCACCAGGACCGCGATCGGCGCGAACGCGCTCTGGCAGCTCGGCCTGATCGAGATGTGGCTGCAGCAGCAGGGGGTGCGGTGACCGTGGGTTCCGTCCGGACTGGAGGCGCGCAGGGCGTCGCGTCGTCGGCCACCGTCGAGCCGTCGGTCACCACCAGGGCCGCGGCCGACCTGGGTGCGCGGCTCACCGCCGCCTGGGGGTCGTGGGGACCGACCATGACCCGGAACGCCCGGCGGGTGGCGTTCGTGAGCGACCGGCACGGCACCCCCGAGGTCTTCGTGCAGGACGTCGTCGTCGACGGCGAGCTGCCGGAACCGGTGCGGATCGCGCTCTCCGACGACCCCGTGATCCGGGTGTCGTGGTCCTCCGACGGGGAGTGGCTCGCCGTCGCCATCGCAACCGACGGCGGCGTGAAGCAACAGGTCTGGGTGGTGCGGCCGGACGGCTCCGACGCCGCGCAGATCGCCGGCTCGCGGTACCAGCACGCCGAACTCGGACCGTGGAGCCGCAGCGGACACCGGGTCGTCATCACCCTGCCGTCGACCGAGCCCGAGCAGCCGGCCCGTGCGTACCTGGTCGACCCGGTCACCGGTGATCGCGACGACCTGGCCGTGGGGGAGCTCATCCACATCCTCGACCTGTCGGTGGAGGAACGGCTCGTCGTGCTGAGCGACGGCCAGCGCGGCCAGGAGTTCGTCGTGGTCGTCGACCGGCTGACGGACGAGAGCCACGCCCTGTTCGCCGACGACCCCGACGGGTCCGCCGAGATCGCGTTCCTGCGACCCTCGCCCGCGAGCGAGACCAGTCCGCTCGTCGCCTACGTCGCCACCGAGGCCGGACTGCCCCGCCGCGGACTCGTCGCGCAGCCGGTCGGGCCGCACGGCTGGCGCGGCACACCGCGGCGGATCGTCGAGCGCGACGACGCCGAGCTCGAGTACCTGGACGCCGACGACGCCGGTCGCACGCTGCTGCTCGTCTGGAACGTCGACGGTCGCAGCGAACTCGACCTCATCAACACCCACGACGCCTCGCGCACCCCCGTGCCGGACCTGCCCGGGTACGTCGTCACCGACCCCGTGCTCAGCCGTGACGGCCGGAGCGTGCTGCTCGCCGTCGAGGGACCGACCCGGCCGCGCGAACTGTGGCGACTCGACACGAACGCGCTGACCTGGAGCCGGGTCACCGACGTGCCGGTGCTGCCCGACGTGCAGCTGGTCGAGCCGACGCTCGAGCGGTTCGCCGCCCGCGACGGACTGGAGCTGACCGGGTGGCTGTACCGGGCCGTGGAGCCGACCGCGTCGGCGGCGCATGCCGACCCTGGTGCTGGTGCCGTGCCTCCCGGCCGCGCAGCGCTCGTCCACCTGCACGGCGGACCGGAGTCGCAGGAACGACCCACGTTCTCGCCGCAGCACCAGGCGCTCGCCGCCGCCGGGGTGACCGTGTTCGCACCGAACATCCGCGGGTCCTCCGGGTACGGCCACGAGTTCGTGCACGCCGACGACCTGGCGCTGCGGTGGAACGCGCTCGCCGACGTCGTCGACTGCGCTCGGTTCCTGGTGACCAACGGGTACGCCGAGCGTTCCCGGGTCGCCGTCGAGGGACGCTCGTACGGCGGGTACGCGACGCTCGCGTCGTTGGCCTTCACGCCCGACGTGTTCGCGGCCGGGGTCGCGGTGTGCGGGATGAGCGACTTCGCGACCTTCTACCGGGACACCGAACCGTGGATCGCGGCCGCTGCCGCCACGAAGTACGGCCACCCCGTCGAGGACGAGGCCCTGCTCGCGGCACTGTCGCCGATGCGCGCGATCGACGACGTCACGGCGCCGCTGCTCGTCGTGCACGGTGAGCTCGACACGAACGTGCCGATCGGTGAGGCGCACCAGGTCGTCGCGGCGCTGCGGGAGCGGTCGCACGACGTGGAGTACCTGGAGCTCGAGGGTGAGGGGCACGAGTACCGGCGGGCGTCGTCGCAGGCGCTGCTCGTGCGGCGGATGGTCGAGTTCGTGGCGGCGCGGCTGGGGTGAGGCCTGGCGGGGCGGGGCGCTCGGTCTGGTGCTCGGTCTGGTGCGAGGTTCCGTACTCCGTGCGGCGCACGTGCCCTCGCACCGAGTACGGAACCTCGCACGGGCCGTGGGCCCCCTCGCACCGTGCGAGCCGCGGCTCGGCGTCACCGGGTGCAACGATGCGTCGGCGGCGCTCGCCGCGGGCGGAGAATGGTGGCATGACGACGACTGCGCCGACCTCGACCGCGCTGCCCCGACCGGGAGAGGTCCTCGTGGCCTCGGCAGCGGAGGTCGAGCAGGTCGTCCACCATGCCACGAACCAGTACGCCTCCGACGTCGTCGCGGACACCGCCGGGTGGGCGGACGGCGATCGTCGGCGGATCGAGGACCTCGGGTTCCGTGGTGGTGATGCCCGCGGCGAGGCGCTCCGGACCCTCGACCTGACGATCGCCGACGACGGAACCCCGACGCGCATGCTCGACGCACCCGCGATGGCCGCACTGAACAGCCACCACGCGCGGTTCGCCGAGCGGCGCGGCGACGTGGTCCGCTACCAGACCGACGTGTCGGTGTGGACGGGGATCCCCGAGCGACCCACCGCGCAGGACTGGGAGGACGTCCGGGCGCTGCTCGGGTCGGGCGGGATGCTCGGCGTCGGTGCGGCTGCCGTCCTGCCCGAGGGGTGGGAGCTCGTCGAGGGTGCCGGCGGCGTGCAGCTGACCGGTGAGGCGATCGAGGGTGCGCCGGATGACGAAGCCGTCGTGCTGACGCCCGATGACGTGCCGGAGATGACCGCCCTGGTGGAACGGACGAAGCCCGGGCCGTTCCTGCCGCGCACGATCGAGCTCGGCACGTACCTGGGCATCCGGCGGGACGGGCGGCTCGTCGCCATGGCGGGGGAGCGGTTGCACCCGCCGGGGTGGACCGAGATCAGCGCGGTGTGCACGGACGAGGCGTACCGGGGGCAGGGGTTCGGGCGTCGGTTGGTGCTCGCCGTCGCGCACGGGATCCGGGAGCGCGGGGAGATCCCTCTGATGCACGCGGCCGCCGGCAACACCGGGGCGATCGGGCTGTACCAGCACCTGGGGTTCCGCCTGCGGGACCGTGGGGCGCCGCGGTTCGTGCGGGTGCCGGACGGGAGCGATCGGCCGGCCGGGAGCGGCAGTTCGGGGGGTTGACTGCCCCGAGTGGCGCTCCGCACACTGTCTTGGTCGCCGGGGGACCTCGGCGCGTCATGACAGGAGAACCATCATCGTGAGGACGTCGTCGTGGACCGCAGGTGCGGTCACCCTCGGTATCGCGCTGGCCGCGGTCGTCGTCTCGACCGGCCCGGGTTCGCCGGCGGTCGCAGCGCCGGCGTGCAACGGGGACCGTGTCACCCTCGAGCAGCTCGCGAGCGGGTGCGCCGTGGCCACGCCGACGATCGTGCTGCCCGACGGCCGGCAGTTCGTCGTGCCGGAACCGGGCACGACGGTATCCGCGCTGCCGGTGGCCGCGTCGGGCGTCGACGACGGCGGGGATGTGTCGATCACGAACACCGGCCGCGCGGGTGTCGCGGTGCGTGTCGACGACGCGTGGTCCGGGTCGGCGGCCGCCGTCCGGCAGGAACGCCAGGCGCTGCGCGACCGGGTGGCCGCCGCCGTCGTGACGCGCGGAGCGGCCACCACGTCGGCCACGAAGGCGGCCACGAGCTGCACCAACACCTCGTACACCCGGCTCGGGTTCCGCTGGGCGGGCCCGGTGAACTGGAGCTACAACCCGAACAACCAGAAGGTCACCGGTCCGTCGGCGATCGGGGCCGGAGCCGACGCCTGGACCGGGCCGGTCTCGTCGTGCGGCCGGACGATCACCTCGACCGCCGACCAGAAGCACCTCGGGGTGCTCAAGCAGGCGATGGGCGTCACCGCGACCGGAGGCTGCGGAGCCGCGAACGCGTCGAGCGTGGTCGGGTGGGGGTCGCTGCCGAAGGACACCCTCGGCGTGACCTGCGTGTGGTCGCGCTCCGGCACGGCCGTCGAGACGGACCAGCGGTACTCGACGTCGGTCAACTGGTCCGCCGCCGCGACCTGCTCCGGGGCACGGTTCGACCTACGTGGCGTCGCCACGCACGAGTGGGGTCACGCCTACGGGCTCGGGCACACGGCCGCGAACAGCGGCCTGGTGATGAAGCCGTCGGTGTCGACGTGCGAGACGAGTCAGCGCGGCCTCGGCCTCGGCGACCTGCTGGGGATCGACGCGATCTACTGATCGGGACGCCTTCGTGGATTCTCTAGGATCGACCCATGTCCACGACCATGCCCGGCTTCGGGACGGAGCGCATCACGCAGCTCGGTCTGCGTGACCGCGTCTACGACCGGGTGCTCGAGGTCCTGATGGGCCACGACGTCGAACCGGGCATGCGGCTGTCGATCGACGGCCTCGCCCGCTCCCTCGGGGTCTCGCCGACCCCGGTGCGTGAAGCCCTGGTGCAACTCGAACGCACCGGCCTCGTCACCCGCGAAGCGAACAAGGGGTACCGGGTCTCCCCGCCCCTGGCCGGCGACCAGCTCGAGGCCCTGTTCGACGCCCGGCTCATCGTGGAGAGCGGTGCCGTCGAGCTCGCGGCCCGCGGTGACGTCGACGGCCTGCGCGAGCGACTCGCGGCAGCGCTCGACGAGCAGGCTGCGGTGGCCGCCGAGGTCGCGTCGGTCGGGGCTGCGCACGCCCCGGAGGAGCTGATGGCCCGCTTCTTCCGCAGCGACTGGCAGTTCCACCAGCTGATCTTCGATGCGACGCGGAACCCGTTCCTCGAGGAGATGTCCGAGATCATCACGACGCGCGTGCACCGCATGCGGCAGATCGTCGAGGGTGGCGGGGACGACACGGATCGTGCGGTCCAGGAACACCGGGCCATCCTGGAGGCGCTTGCTGCGGACCCGACGTCGGCCGTCGCCGCGATGCGGCTCCACATCGACGCCGTCCGGTTGCGTTCGCGCGCGGACGCATCCCACACCAGCTGAGGCAGAGGGGTTGCGATCTGGCGACGTGCGAGTATCTTTCCTATAGGAAAGAGGTTCATCGCCGAACCGCCACGACATGCAAGGGAGCATTCCGTGACCACTCCACAGGACTGGGTCGACCAGGATTGGGACCCCACCACCTGGACGTCGGAGACCTGGCCGATCGCCGCGTGCCTGCACGGGTTCGCGCAGGTCACCCGCGACGGGACGGCCTTCCACGACGCCCCCACCGAGGTGTGGGACGAGGTGTTCGGGCAGATCGAGGCCGTCGGCTTCTCGCTCGCCGAACTCGCCGACAGCCACATCCGCCCCGCAGACCTCGAAGCCTCGCGCCGCGACGAGCTGTTCGCCGTCGCGAAGTCGCACGGCGTCGGGATCCCGTCCGTGCACCTGCAGCGCAAGAGCGTCATCCAGCCCGGGCACGAGGAGGAGAACCTCGCCTACGCCCACCGCACCATCGACGCGGCGGCCGAGTGGGGCATGCAGGTCTTCTCGACCGGGCTGCACCAGCCGTTCACCGACGCCCAGAAGCGCGCGCTGTGGTTCTGGACGGCGCCGGGCCCGAAGGACCCCGACGACCCCGAGGTCTGGAACGCCGCGGTCAAGCGACTGCGGGAGCTCGGCGAGCACGCTGCGAGCGTCGGGCTGCCGATGGCGCTCGAGCTGTACGAGGACACGTACCTCGGCACCGCCGACAGCGCGGTCCGTCTGGTCGAGGAGATCGGGCTCGACAACGTCGGGCTGAACGCGGACGTCGCGAACCTCATCCGGCTGCACCGTCCGGTCGAGGACTGGCGGGAGCTCTTCGCGAAGACCATGCCGTACACGAACTACCTGCACGTGAAGAACTACACGCGTGACGAGGCCGGCGACGGGAGCTGGGCGACGAGCGCGCCGAGCACGATGGAGACGGGTCTCATCAACTACCGCCAGGTCCTGCGCGACGCCGTCGCCGACGGGTTCCGCGGGATCGTCATGACCGAGCAGTACGGCGGGGACAGCCTCGGCGTCTGCGCCACCAACCAGCAGTACATCCGATCCGTCCTCGCGACGACGAAGCTCGACGCGACGGCGACCCCGACTGCACCAACCAGCACCGAAGGAGCAATTCGATGAGCACCCTCGACATCGCCGTCGTCGGGTCCGGCTACATGGGCGGTGGGATCGCCCAGGTCCTCGCCCTCGCCGGCCACACCGTCCGGATCGCCGACGTCTCGGCCGAGATCGCCGCGTCCAACCGAGCCCGGCTCATCGCAGAGACCGAGCAGTTCGTCGCGGACGGCCTGTTCCCCGCGGACGCCGTGGCACGCGTCGAGGCCCACCTCAGCGCAGCCGCCTCCATCGAGGAAGCGGTCGCCACGGCGGACTTCATCGAGGAGGCCGTGCCCGAGAAGCTCGAGATCAAGCACGCGACGCTCCGCCGCATCAGCGAGGCCGCCCGCCCCGACGCCGTGATCGGCTCGAACACCTCGACGATCCTGATCGAGTCGCTGGCCGAGGCGGTCGTGGGCCCGGAGCGGTTCCTCGGGGTGCACTTCTCGAACCCGGCACCGTTCATCCCCGGCGTCGAGCTCATCCCGCACCCGACCACCAACGAGCACGCGATCGAGGTCGGCGAGACCGTCGTCGCCGCGACCGGCAAGCAGTCGGCGCGGGTGAAGGACTCGACGGGGTTCGTCCTGAACCGCCTGCAGTACGCGCTGTTCGAGGAGGCCACGAAGATCGCCGACGAGGGCATCGCGAGCCCCGACGACATCGACACCATCGTGCGGACCACGTTCGGGTTCCGCCTGCCGTTCTTCGGCCCGTTCGCGATCGCCGACATGGCCGGGCTCGACGTCTACGCGTTCTGCTTCGAGTCGCTGCAGACCCGCTGGCCCGAGCGCTTCGCCACCCCGCCGTCGCTGCAGCAGCACGTCGACGCCGGTGAGCTCGGCACGAAGTCCGGCGCCGGGTACCTCGAGGTCCCCGCCGACCGCACGCCCGAACTCGTCGCCTACCGGAACAAGGCGTACGTCGCGATGCAGAAGCTCCTCGACGAGCTCGGCCCGGCACCGATCCACTGAGGCGGGAGGGACACCATGAGCGACCAGAACCAGTCAGCCGTCCAGCACCGGGACCGCACCGTCGTCCTCACCGGGGCCGCCTCACCACGGGGCATCGGCCGCGCCACCGCCCACCACCTGGCCGAGGCCGGGTGGGACGTCGGGATCATCGACCTCGACCAGACGGCGAGCGAGCAGGTCGCCGCCGAGATCCGCGAACAGCACGGCGTGCGGGCCGTCGGCGTCGGGGCGAACGTCGCCGACGCGTCCGCCGTCCGTGCGGCCTTCGACACGATCGAGGCCGAACTCCGGCCGATCACCGCACTGGTGAACCTGGCCGGGGTCTCGTCCGCGCACGCCTACCTCGACCTGCCCGAGGGGGAGTGGCACCGGGTGCTGTCGATCAACCTCGACGGTGTGCACTTCGCCAGCCTGCGGGCGGCGGAGTCGATGGTGCGGTCCGGCTACGGGCGCATCGTGAACCTGTCGTCGGTCTCCGCCCAGCGTGGCGGCGGCACCTTCAGCAAGACCCCGTACACGGTGGCGAAGGCCGGCGTGATCGGCCTGACCCGCGGACTGGCGCGCGAGCTCGGCCCGTGCGGCGTCACGGTCAACGCGATCGCCCCCGGTCCGATCGACACCGACATCATGGGCGGCACCCTGTCCGAGGAGCGGAAGGCCGAGATGGCCGCCGACGGCGTGCTGCCGCGCATCGGTACCCCGCGGGACATCGCCGCGGCCGTCGCGTACCTGATCAGCGAGGACGCCGGGTTCGTCACGGGCCAGACGCTCAACGTCGACGGCGGCCTGTACATGCACTAGGGCCAGCCGCCCACGGAACGCGCGCCGACCGGGCGACGCGATCCGTGCCTCCCGTCCGGACGACCGAACCGACCGCCGGACGCCAGAACGACCGCACCGTGCTCGCAAAGGAGCGAACCCGTGTCACTACCCCCTGCCCCCGCGCTCGGGTCGACGAACGACCCCGGCCTGAAGTCCGCCATCGGCAAGGCGACGAAGCACCTCATGCCGATGCTCGTCATCCTGTACTTCGTCGCGTTCCTCGACCGCACGAACGTCGGCTTCGCCGAAGAGGCCCTGCGCGTCGACCGTGGCATCTCGGACGCCGCCTTCGCCCTGGGCGCCGGCATCTTCTTCATCGGCTACGCGATCTTCGAGATCCCGTCGAACCTGCTGCTCAAGCGGTTCGGTGCGCGCTTCTGGCTCGCCCGCATCGCCGTCACGTGGGGCATCGTCGCCGCACTGTTCGCCTTCACGACGAACGACACGATGTTCATCATCCTGCGCTTCATCCTGGGTGTGACCGAGGCCGGGCTGTTCCCGGGCGTGATCATGTACCTGTCCGAGTGGTTCCCGAACAAGGTGCGCGTGCGCATGTTCGCGATCTTCTACCTGGCGCAGCCGTTCTCGCAGATGATCGGCGCCCCGCTGTCCGGCGGCCTCATCAGCGTCGGTGACCAGGTCACGCCGTTCCACGGCTGGCAGGTCATGTTCGCCGGCGAGGGGATCCTCGCGGTGCTGGCGGGCGTCGCGGCCCTCGTTTTCCTGACGAACAGTCCGCAGCAGGCGAAGTGGCTCGAACCGGGCGAGAAGGCGTCGCTCACCGCGGCCATGGAGCGCGAGGACACCGCCCGCAGCGAGGACGGCCCGAAGGGCATCTGGCGCGCGATGGCGAGCGGGCGCGTCTGGTACTTCACGATCATCTACTTCTGCCTGCAGGTCGCCGTGTACGGCACGACGTTCTACCTGCCGCAGCAGGTGTCCTCGCTGCTCGGGCAGGACGTCGGCTGGCAGGTCGGTCTGGTGTCCGCGATCCCGTGGCTCGTCGGGCTCGTCGCCTGCTACCTGATCGGGTCGCGTGCGGACTCCGTCGGTCGCCGTCGTCGCTGGGGCACCCTGTTCTACGTCACGACCGGCCTGTCGATCCTCGGCTCGGCGTGGGCGGGTGCGAACGGGCAGCCCGTGCTCGGCATCCTGTTCATCACCCTGGCCGTCGCGAGCTTCCTGGCCGTCGGCCCGATCACCTGGGCGTACCCGACGGCGTTCCTGACCGGTGCCGCAGCCGCCGCGGGCATCGGTCTGATCAACTCGCTCGGCAACCTCGGCGGGTTCGTCGCCCCGATCATGCGCACCGCGATCAACGAGGTGGTGCCCACCGACAGCGGTGCGTTCGGCATCGTCTCGCTCGGCGTCCTGGCGTTCGTCGCCGCGGTGATGATCTTCTGCACCAAGTTCTTCCGCGGGGCCAAGGCCGACGAACTGCTCGACACCTCGCACGTCCGCACCACCGACCCGAAGGGCAGCAAGCGATGACCAGACTGTTCAACGACCCGGCGGACTTCGCCGACGAGGCGACCGACGGCTTCGTCGCCGCGAACGAGCGGTGGGTGCGCGGGGTGCACGGCGGGGTCGCCCGTTCCACCACGAGCCCCGACGGCACGGTCGCGGTCGTGATCGGCGGGGGCTCGGGCCACTACCCCGCGTTCGGCGGACTGGTCGGACACGGCCTGGCCGCCGGTGCTGCGATGGGCAACCTGTTCGCCAGCCCCAGCGCCCAGCAGGTCACCGGGGTCGCGAAGGCCGCGGAGCACGGTGGCGGGGTGCTGCTCAGCTACGGCAACTACGCCGGTGACGTCCTGAACTTCGACGCCGCGGCGCGCGCGCTCGAGGCCGACGGCATCCCGGTCCGGACGGTCCGCGTCACCGACGACGTGACGAGCGCGCCGGCCGACGACCGCGCGAAGCGCCGCGGCATCGCCGGTGACCTCTGCGTCTTCAAGGTGGCCGGCGCCGCCGCCGAGCGCGGGGACGACCTCGACACGGTCACCGCCGTCGCCGAACGGGCGAACGACCGGACGCGCAGCTTCGGCGTCGCGTTCTCCGGGTGCTCCCTGCCCGGCGCCGAGGAACCCCTGTTCACGGTGCCCGAGGGCCGGATGGCGGTCGGCATGGGCATCCACGGCGAGCGTGGCATCGACGAGACGGACGTGCCCACCGCCGACGGGCTGGCCGAGCTACTGGTGTCCCGTCTGCTCGACGAACTGCCCGACGGCGTGGCACTCGAGGGCCAGCGGGTGGTCCCGATCCTGAACGGCCTGGGCTCGGTCAAGTACGAGGAGCTCTTCGTCGTCTACCGCTCGGTGCAGCGGCGCCTGGCGGACGCCGGCGTCGTCATCGTGGAGCCCGAGGTCGGCGAACTCGTCACGAGCTTCGACATGGCCGGGGTCTCCCTGACGCTGTTCTGGCTCGACGACGAGCTCGAGGAACTCTGGGCAGCACCCGCGGACACGCCCGCCTACCGCAAGGGCGGTGTGGTCGCCGAACAGCGGGTCGACCCGCCCACCGTGGCGGCGGACGCCGAGGGCGTCGGCGTCGGCCCGGCGACCGACGAGTCCCGTGCGGTCGCCGAGCAGGTCGCCGCCGGGTTCGCCGCGGTCCGCGCCGTCCTCGACGAGCACGCCGACGAACTCGGGCGCATCGACGCCGTGGCCGGTGACGGCGACCACGGCATCGGGATGCAGCGCGGATCGCACGCCGCCGACGTCGCAGCCGCCGACGCGGTCACCCGCGGTGCCGGTGCCGGCACCGTCCTGCTGGTCGCCGCGGACGCCTGGTCCGACAAGGCCGGCGGCACGTCCGGTGCGATCTGGGGTGCCGCCCTGGAGGCACTGGGTCGCTTGGTCGGGGACGAGTCGCGTCCGTCGGGTGCCACCGTCGCGCAGGGGGTCCGCGCGGCCACCGAGGCCGTGCTCGCGTTCGGCGCCACCGTCGGTGACAAGACGATGGTGGACGCCCTGGTGCCGTTCGACGAGGTGCTCCGCACCCGGCTCGATGCCGGGGCGGCGCTCGCCGAGGCCTGGGGCGACGCCGTCCGTGCCGCTCGCGAAGCCGCCGACGCCACGGAGTCCCTGGTGCCGAGGATGGGCCGGGCGCGCACCCATGCCGATCAGGCCGTCGGCACCGCGGACCCCGGTGCGCTGTCCTTCGCCCTCGTCGTGGAGACGGTCGCCCCGTGATCACCGTCGGGGTGTCGCTGAAGACGTACTTCTCGCATGCCCGGACGCTGTCGTGGGCGGCGGAGGTCGCCGACATCGCCCGGCGACAACCCGCGGTGCGCTCGGGTGCGGCGTCGCTCTTCGTGGCGCCGACGTTCCCGGCCCTCGTCCCGGTGCGTGAGCTGCTGACCGGCACCGGTGTGGAGCTCGCCGCGCAGGACCTGTCGTGGGCCGACGCGGGCGCGTTCACCGGCGAGGTCTCCGGCGCCGAACTGCGGGAGATCGGTGTCGACCTGGTCGAGATCGGGCACGCCGAACGGCGCTCCCTGTTCCACGAGGACGACGCGACGATCGCGGGGAAGGTGCACGCGGCGTTCCGCAACCACCTGCGTCCGCTGGTCTGCGTCGGGGAGCCGGACCGGGCCTCCGATCCGACGGAAGCGTTGGCGGCGGTGACCGCGCAGCTCGACCGGGCCGTCTCGACCGCCGTCGCGGACGGTCTCGCCGGGCCCCTGACCGTCGCCTACGAACCGGTGTGGGCGATCGGCGCACCGGCACCCGCACCGGACGACCACATCGTGGCGGTGCTCGCCGGGATCGAGCAGCACCTCGCCACCCGGCCCGAACTGCACGGCAGCACCGTCCTCTACGGCGGCAGCGCCGGACCCGGCCTGCTCACGCGGGGGCGGGGCCGGATCGGCGGGCTGTTCCTCGGACGGTTCGCCCACGACCCCGCAGCGGTCGAGGCGATCCTCGACGAGGTCGCGGCGCTCAGCTGAGCTGGTCGCGGACCGGCCGTGGGGCGCGACCGAGCAGCTCGCCGAGCAGCGGATCGGTGCCGGCGAACAGGCCCCGCTCGGCGGCCTGGTACATGCCGAGCAGGAACGCGACCATGTGCGGGTCCTGCCCCGCTGCCAGCGCACGGGCACGCCACTCGTCCTCGCCCAGGGCCTCGAACCCGATCGTCCGACCGGACACCTCGGACGCCTGCCGGGCCAGGTCGGCGAAGGTCGGCGCGTCCGGAGCGGTGAGCGTCACCGGCCCGTCGAACGGCTGGTCGGCGAGGAGGATCGCGGCGGCTGCCTCGGCGGCGTCCTCGCGGGCGGTCCACGACACCGGGCCGTCGACGGGGACGGACACCGTGCCGGTCTCCTGCCACGGGCCCGTCATCCAGGCGGCGCTGTGCGCGTAGAAGCCGTTCCGCAGGCTCGTCCACGGCAGCCCGGAGTCGCGGAGCAGGTCCTCGGTGGCGGCGTGGTGCGCTGCGGGCACGAAGGGCGAACCGTGCGCGGCGCCCTGGTGGCTCGTGTACAGGACCCGGCCGACGCCGGCGTCGACGGCTGCGTCGACCGCGGCACGGTGCAGCGCGACGGCGTCGGCGGCCGGGTCGCTCGACGAGACGAGCAGGAGCTGATCGGCGCCCGCGAAGGCTGCCGGCAGGGTTTCCGGTTCGGCGTAGTCGCCTCGGCGGACCTCGACGCCGCGGTCGGCGAACCGCTGTGCTCGGGCCGGATCACGGGTCACCACCGCCAGGTCGGACGGTGCGAGGTGCTCGAGCAGGTGGTCGGCGGTGGCGCCGTTGAGGGCTCCGGTGGCCCCGGTGATGACGATCATGACTTCTCCGTATCGGTGGAAACAGCGCGTCGGTAGCGCTGGTAACACAGTGATAGCACACATCCGTTATCGTTGTTCCGTGATCGAGCAGGGAAGCCAGCGCGACGAGACGCGTTCGCGCATCGTCGAGGTCGCCGGCACCATGCTGCGCGAACGCGGTGCCGCGGCGGTGACCACACGGGCGGTCGCAACCGGCGCAGGCGTCCAGGCACCGACCATCTACCGGCTGTTCGGCGACAAGGACGGTCTGCTGGAAGCGGTCGCCGAGCACGCGATGGCGACGTTCTCGGCGATGAAGGCCGACGCCGTCCGGGCTGCTCGTGACGAGGCGACCGACCCCGTCGAGGACCTGCGCACCGGGTGGTCGATGACGATCGGCTTCGGGCTGGCGAACCCCGACCTGTTCGTGCTGTTGAGCGACCCGGAGCGCGGCCGTCGGTCGGCAGCCGCCCGCGCCGGTACCGCGCTGCTCGCCGAACGCATCCGGCGGGTGGCCGAGGCCGGACGACTGGCCGTGCCGGAACACCGCGCGGTCGAGCTCGTGCACGCGGCCGGCACCGGTGCGGTGCTCGCGATCCTGGCCGCTCCGGCGGACGAGCGGGACCCGTCACTCGCCGATGACGTCCTCGACGCGGTGCTCGGGCGGATCCTCGTGCCGAGCGGGCCGACGAGGGACGACGGCGGCGCGGCCCCGGGTGGTCGCGGTCGGGGGACCGACCCCGTGACGAGCGCCGCGATCACGCTCCGGGCCGCAGCGCCCCGGCTCGATCGACTGTCGGCAGCCGAGCGGACGATGCTCGCGGAGTGGCTCGACCGGATCGCCGCGGACTAGTCCTCGCGGGCGCCCGCCAGCCCGTGGTCGTGTGCGTAGACGACGAGCTGCACCCGGTCGCGCAGCGACAACTTGCCCAGGATGCTCGAGATCTGGGTCTTCACCGTCGACTCGGTGACGTACTCCCTGGTGGCGATCTCGGCGTTCGAGAGCCCACGGGACGCCCACCCGAACACGACGCGCTCCCGCTCGGTCAGGGTCGCGAACTCCGGCGGCTGCGGTGCGGGGGCCCGCGCCACGTCGGTGCCGAACAGCTGCGCGAGGTCGTTCGGTGCGATGACCGAGCTGCCCTCGTGCACGGCCCGCACCGCGGCGAACAGGAACGGCGGCGTGGTGTCCTTGAGCAGGAACCCGCTGGCGCCGAGCCGGATCGCGGTCGCCGCCGCCGGGTCGAGCCCGAAGGTGGTGAGCACGACGACGCGGGGCAGCGGGCCCGCGACGGCACCGGAGTAGAGCTGCCGGACGGTCTCCACCCCGTCCATGCCGGCCATCCGCATGTCGAGCAGCACCACGTCGGGGCGCACCTCGGGGATGAGCGCGAGCGCTTCGGCGCCGTCGGAGGCCTCACCGACCACGCGCATGTCGTCCTGGGCGTCGAGCACCACCCGGAGCCCGGCGCGGAACAGCGCCTGGTCGTCGGTGAGCAGGATCCTGATCGGTTCGGTCATCGGACGGGTCCCCCTTGGACGTCGAACGGGATGCGGGCGCGTGCCGTGAACACGTCGTCCAGCACGGCGGCGTCGAACGACCCACCGAGGGCGCCGAGGCGCGAGTCCATGCCGTCGATCCCGCGGCCCGAGCCGGCGGTGGTGCCGTCTCCGGCGACGTTCTCGACCTCGAGCACCAGGTCGGCGTGCCGCCAGGTCTCCCGCACGACGACCGGGTTGCCGGGGGCGCCGTGGCGCAGGGCGTTCGTGAGCATCTCCTGCAGCACGCGGCGGGCGGCGGTGCCGGTGTCCGGGCGCAGGGCCAGCGGGACCCCGCGCACCGTGCGGTCGACGTCGACCCCGGCGTCGCGGATGCCCTGCACGATCTCCTCGAGCGAGCCCGGGCCGGTCGCCTCGGCGGAGCCGTCGATGTGCCCGAGGACCTGTCGGACCTCGACCAGAGAGCTCCGGGCGGTGCTCGCGATGGTGGCGCTGACCGCTCGGATGCGCGCCTCGTCGTCGAGGAACGGCACCGAGTCGGCCTGCGCGATGATGACCGCGAGCGAGTGGCCGACGACGTCGTGCACGTCGCGGGCGATGTCCGCGCGGATGCGTTCGGACTCGGCGACGTCGATCGCGCGGGTGGCGGTGGCCTCGGCCTCGGTGGCGACGGCCTCGGCACGTGATGCTGCGGCCTCGGCGTCGGCACGGCGCTCCGACTCGCGGTCGCGGGAGCGGAAGGCCCGGACGGCGACCCCGCCCGCCCAGACCCCGAGCAGCGCGGTCACCGGGGCGGCCATCGCCAGGAAGGCCTGGTCGCGCGGGCCGTTGATGAGCACGAGGAACCGGAAGCCGGTCGACGCCAGGTAGACCGTGGCACCCGCCCCGGCGACGACCGCGAGTACGCCCGAGACGACGACCTCGGTGCGGGTGCCCACGACGGCGGCGGTGCCGATCACGACGAAGAGCGCGAGGTCCACCAGCGACGGGCGCTCGCCGCCGCCGACCTGGATCACCCCGAGGACGACGACCATCGCCATCGCGGCGGACGGGGAGATGCGACGCAGGGCGATCGCCACCGAGGCCGACAGCACCGCGGCGAGGCTCGCGTGCTCGAGCTCGAGGTCGATGGGCAGCAGGAAGACGAACGCCGCCAGGGCCGCCCAGGCCACGTCGACGGCGATCGACCGGGTGGCGAGCGGCCGGAGGAACCTGCCCCGTTCGGTCACGAGAGCGATCTTCCCATGCCGTACCGGCGTCACGCGGGCGGGGTCATGGCCATGAGTGCGATGACGGTGGCGACCACGATCGCCGCGCAGAGCAGCAGGGTGGCGATCGTGTGCTTGGTCGAGGTCTGCATGCTCCCAGCCTGCGCAACCGGACGGCCGCGGGCATCGGGCGGTCGACCGAAGGGACTCGTCCTGCCGGGTGAAGCCGACGGTGGACCCCGACCCGTCGAACGGCGCATCCGGGACACCCTCTGCGTGATCCGGCCACCTTGGACGGCCGCTCAGTGCCCCCGGCGAACCATCGGCCGTGCAATCGCTCGATCGACACGAAGGAGCACGATTTGTACTTCCACAAGCAGGAACTCCAGTTCACGGCAACGCCCGACAATCCCGACGCGATCTACGCCCGCAAGCTGCAGGAGGTGCTGGGCGGCCAGTACGGAGAGATCTCCGTCGCGCTGCAGTACCAGTTCCAGGCGTGGAACATGCACATCCCCGGCAAGTACCGCGACATGGTGTTCGGCATCGGCGCCGAGGAGATGGGCCACGTCGAGATGCTCGCGACGATGATCGCGCAGCTGCTCGAGAAGTCCCCGCTCGGCATCACCGAGGACGCGCTGCAGGACGACCCCACGGTCGCCGCGATCGTCGGCGGCACCGACGTCCAGCACGCGATCGTCGCCGGTGCGGGCGCCCGTCCGGTGGACAGCAACGGCAACCCCTGGCAGGGCTCGTACATCACCGCCAGCGGCAACCTGCTCGCCGACTTCACGGCGAACGAGAACGCCGAGATGCAGGGTCGTGTGCAGGCCGCCCGGCTCTACCACATGACCGACGACCACGGCGTGCGGGACCTGCTGTCCTTCCTCATCGCCCGCGACACCATGCACCAGAACATGTGGGCGACCGCTGCCGCCGAGCTGCGCGAGAAGGGCGTCGAGGGCTTCCCCGTGCCGAGCAACTTCCCGCAGTCGAAGGAGAACCAGGAGGTCAACTACCAGTACCTCAACTTCTCCGACGGTGCCGAGGCGAAGAACGGCCCCTGGGCGAGCGGCACCTCGTTCGACGGCAAGGGCGAGTACTCGTACCACGACGGCCCGACCACCTCGGTCCCGATGCCCCCGCCCACGCACCCCGACGTCCGGCTCTACGGCACCACCGAGCTGCCGAACGTCGTCGAGAAGACGGCCGGCCTGGTGCAGGACAAGCTGAACAAGGAGTAGTCCCGACGGTCGCCCACGCGACCGACGGAACGACAGGAGGCCCGGCGCACGACGTGCACCGGGCCTCCTGTCCGTCAGGTGGTCACCGCGCCGACGGGGCGGACCCGCCCACGGTCATCAGCGCCCCCGTCTCGGGTTCTTCGTCGCGTGGTGCCTCGAAGATGCCCGAGTAGGCGCGGACCGCGCTCCACCCTGCGATCAGCAGGGCCGTGCCGAGGACCGCCGCGACCCAGGGCGCCAGGAGCGACTGCTCGAACAGCCGGGGCGCGGCGACCCAGGTCAGGAACGTGCCGGTCAGGCTGCCGGTGGCCCCGAGGAGCACGGCGGTGCGCCGGTCCAGACTCGTCAGCGCGAGCGCCGCGGTGACGACGAGGACCGCGACCACCGCGTTCAGCAGGACGGACGTCATCGCTCAGCTCCTCACTCGGCGGCGCCGGAACCGACCGCGAGCTGCTCGGACGCGCCACCGACGGTGACGGCGATCTTGCGCGGCTTCGCGGACTCCTTGACGGGGATCGTGACGCTCAGCACGCCGTTGTCGTACCCGGCAATGATGCGCTCGGCGTCCAGGCCGTCGCCGAGCGTCAGCTGCCGGACGAACGTGCCGGGCTGGCGCTCACGCGTGAGCCACTGCGAGCCCTCGGGCGCGCCCAGGGTGCGCTCGGCGCGGATGGTCAGGACGGAGCCGTCCACGTCGATGTCGACGGAGCCCGGGTCGATGCCGGGCAGGTCGACGTCGAGGACGTAGTGGTCCCCGGTGCGGTACAGGTCCATCGGCATCGAGCGCGGACCGGCTGCGGTGCCGAGGAGCGAACCCGCGAGTCGGTCGAGCTCGCGGAACGGATCGAAGTTCATCGTCATCGAAATCAACTCCTTCGTGGTTCTCGTTGAGTCCCCTCGACTCAACTGCCACCGTTTTAGCACTCGACCCTGGTGAGTGCCAAAAGATCGCTCAGAGGACGCCGAGAACTCAGCCGAGCAGGGGCGCCAGGAACGGGTCGACGACCGCCCACGTCGCGTCGGGGGCCTCGAGGTGCGGCAGGTGCCCGGCCGCCGGGACCTCGGCGAACACCGCACCCGGCACGGCCGCCGCCACCGCGCGACCGTACGCCGGGGTCACGACCCGGTCGCTCGCGCCGAACACCACGAGTGTCGGCACCCGCACGGCCCCGAGTCGACCGAGCAGGGTCGGGTCGCTCATCGAGCGGCCGGCGACGACCGCCATGGTCTGCCCGTTCGACCGCTGCACCGCGCGCTGTTCCTCGGTGACGGACGCCGGGTCCTGGTAGCCCCGCTCGGGATCGTGCCAGGCGGCCTCGGCCAGCCCGCGGGCATCGAGGGCGAAGAAGTCGGCGATCGGTTCGCCCTCGACCGCCGCACCCACGCCGTCGATGTCGACGACGGTGCCGACGACCCCGGCGAACCGGTCGTCGGCAGCAGCCTGCACGGCCATCTCGAGGGCGATCCAGCCGCCGATGGAGGACCCGACCACCACGACGTCCTGCTCCCCGGCGGTGACGAGCTGCTCGAGGTACTCGCTAGCCAGGGCCGGGACGGAGTCGATCCCGTCGGGGCGCGGGGTGCCGTCCCACCCGGGGTGCGTGGGGGCGACGACGTGGAAGGCGGGTGCGAGGTGCGCGACGATCGGCGCGACGGTCCGGGGGCCACCGCCGCCGTGCAGGACGAGCGCGGTGCGGGTGCGGGTGTCGGTCATGGGTTCTCCGTATCAACATGTTTATGTACGAGTGTTGATACCGTAGCACCATGCCGACCGACCTCGAAGCCCTGGGCCACGCCGTCAAGCGGGCGCAGTACCGCAACCACCGCACGATGGACGCCGCCCTGCGCGACCTCGGCGTGACGCTCGTGCAGTGGGACGCCCTGCGCGCGATCGACCGGATGCCCCGCGCCTCCGGGCACGACCTCGCCGTCGCGACGTTCCAGAGCGACCAGGCCTTCGGCACCCTCGCGAACCGGATGCTCGACCGTGGGCTCATCACGCGGACCGCCGGGCGGGGCCGCCGGATCGAGCACACCGTCACCGAGGACGGACGGCGGGTGCTCGACGAGGGACACCGCATCGCCGAGGGGGTGCTCGACTCTCTGTTCGCACCGCTCGACGAGCCGCGACGGGCGGCGCTCCTGCAGCTCCTGACGACCCTGACGGATGCCGCCGAACCGTTCGGCGCGCAAAACGTACACAGTGCGAATGGTTCGTTGAACTGACCGTTCACTTCGTGAAAGAGTTCAGGCGTCCGCAGGGGACACACAGCAAGCAAGAAGGGCGGGACACGACATGCACAGCACGTACTCCGGGATGCCTCGGACGGCACGGATCGGTGGCAGCCACACGCGCGTCGGTCTCACCGACCCGGCGATCATCGACGCGTACGTCGAGCGTCGCATCCAGGACCCCTCGCTGCTCGCCGGTCGTCCCGAACCGTCCTACGCGGACTTCTTCAGCACGCCTGCCGTTTAGCAAGGAGCGCATGACCCCATGCCGTTGACCGTCGTCCGTCGAGAGCACGTCCACCTCTACGCCCGCGAACCCGAGTCCGGGGTCGCGAAGACCGCCGTCGACGCGCTGCTGCGCCTGCAGCACGCCGAGGACCAGCAGATCGAGTCCGCCCGCATCGAGAGCGGCCTGTCGAAGAACGAGTTCCTCGCCGTCCGGTACATGCTCCAGGCGCACCGGGACGGCCGGACGATGGGCCCGAAGGACCTCGCCGTGATGCTCGCCGTCTCGAACGCCTCGGTCACCAAGATCGTCGACGGGCTCGTGCAGAAGGGCCTGCTGTCGCGCACGGCGCACCCCACCGACCGTCGTGCGCAGGTACTCGCCCCGACCGACCAGGCCGCCGAGAAGATCGACGCCTCGTACGCGCGCTTCCACGCTGCCGTCGTCGAGGTGCTCGAGCAACTCCCCGACGCGGACAACGCCGTCCTCGCCGACTCGCTCACGAAGATCGTCGACGCGCTCGCCGCGGGCACGCCCGCGCCGGTCGACGAGTACACGGTCGACGACCAGGACTGACGCGAGCGCGCCCGGCTGACGCGACCCGGCGGGTGCGTCGCGACCGGATACGGACGGGAGGCCCGTGGTGCGCCCGCCACGGGCCTCCAGGCCGGACGGTGGCGAGAAAACCTTCCAGCGGTAAGTTGGGTGCATGACCCACCCCGCGGACGACGCCGACGCGGCCCAGCCGCGCCGCGGCGGGTACCGCAAGGGCGCCGAGCGGCGCACGCAGATCCTCGACGAGATGATCCGCATGGTCGCGGAGCAGGGGGTCGACGCATCGTCGCTCCGCTCGGTGGCCGAAGCCCTCGGGATCACGCACGCGGCACTCCGCCACTACTTCCCCAGTCGCGACGAACTGCTGCTCGCCGTCTACCGGGAGCACGAGGTCCGCGAGCAGGGCGCGCCCGACCGGATGAAGTCGGCGATCGGCGACATGCGCGAGAGCGCATCGCGCAACCGGGCCGTGCCGGGGCTGGTGCAGCTGTACACGACCCTCGCGGCCGACGCCGTGCAGGAGGGCCACCCAGCCACGCGCGACTTCATGCGCGAACGCTTCGCCCGGTTGCGCGCCGAACTCGCCGCACTGATCGAGGCGGACCAGGCGAGTGGCCGGATCCGCGCCGACCTGGACCCGGTCGACCTGGCGAGCCTGAGCATCGCGGCATCCGACGGACTGCAGGTCCAGTGGCTGCTCGACCCGGACGCCGTCGACGGCGAGCGGGTGCTGCGGCTGCTCGAGCAACTCGTCCCGCCGGTGCGCTGAGCGGCCACGGGGTACGCCTCGCTGCCGGTGGCACAGCGACCGGCCGGTAGAAGGGCAGCATGACCACTTCCACGCGCACCCCGCTCGGCGTCACGCTCGTCGACGGGGGCGCCAACGTCGCCCTGTTCTCGAGCACCGCCGAACGGGTCGAGTTCTGCACCTTCGACGACGACGGCACCGAGCACCGCACCGAGCTCCGCAACCGCACCGGCTACACCTTCCACGACGTCGTCCCCGGGGTGAGGGTCGGCACCCGCTACGGCTTCCGCGTGCACGGCGCGTGGGACCCGGCGAACGGCCTGCGCCACAACGGCGCGAAGCTCCTGCTCGACCCCTACGCCACCGCGATCGACGGCGAGTACGAGTGGGGCCAGGCGCTCTTCGGTCACGACATGAACGAGCCCGAGCAGATCGACGAGACCGACTCGGCCAGCGCGATGCCCAAGTCGGTCGTCGCCGACCGGTCCTTCGACTGGGACGGTGACACCCTGCTGCGGACCCCGCTCGCCGACACCGTCGTGTACGAGGTGCACGTCAAAGGCTTCACGAAGCAGCACCCGGACGTCCCCGAGGAGATCCGCGGCACCTACGCCGGCATGGCCCACCCGGCAGCGATCAAGCACCTCACCGACCTCGGCGTCACCGCGGTGGAGCTGCTGCCGACGCACCAGTTCGTGCAGGACTCGACGCTCCTCGACAAGGGCCTCCGCAACTACTGGGGCTACAACAGCATCGGCTTCTTCGCGCCGCACGACGAGTACTCGTCCGCAGGCACCGCGGGGCAGCAGGTCGCCGAGTTCAAGGAGATGGTGAAGGCCCTGCACGCCGCGGGGCTCGAGGTCATCATGGACGTCGTCTACAACCACACCGCCGAGGGCAACCACATGGGCCCGACGCTGTCGTTCAAGGGGATCGACAACCAGTCGTACTACCGGCTGGTCGAGGGTGACGAGGCGAACTACTTCGACACCACGGGTACCGGCAACAGCCTGAACGTCGGGCACCCGGCGGCCCTCGGACTCATCATGGACTCGCTCCGCTACTGGGTCGAGGAGATGCACGTCGACGGCTTCCGGTTCGACCTGGCCACGACGCTCACCCGCCAGGACGGCGAGGCCGAGAAGCACTCCGCGTTCCTCGACATCATCCACCAGGACCCCGTGCTGCGCGAGGTCAAGATGATCGCTGAGCCGTGGGACACCGCCGGCTACCAGGTCGGCGGGTTCCCGGCCGACTGGTCCGAGTGGAACGGCAAGTACCGCGATGACCTGCGGGCCTTCTGGCGCGGCGACGAGGGCGCCCTCGGCGACGCCGTCCAGCGGGTCCTGGGCAGCCCGGACGTCTACGAGGGATCACGGCGCTCCCCGCTGTGCTCGATCGACTTCGTGACCGCCCACGACGGTTTCACCCTGGCCGACCTGACGATGTACGCCGACAAGCACAACGAGGCGAACGGCGAGGACAACAACGACGGCGAGAGCGACAACACCTCGTTCAACGGCGGCATCGAGGGCCCGACCGACGACGGCGCGGTGAACGACTACCGCGACCGGCAGCGCCGCAACTTCCTCGGCACCCTGCTGCTCTCCGCCGGCGTGCCGATGATCCTGGGTGGCGACGAGCTCGCCCGGTCACAGGGCGGCAACAACAACGCGTACTGCCAGGACGACGAGATCTCGTGGTTCGACTGGGCCGCCGCCGACCAGGACCTGCTCGCCTTCACCACGGCGGCCATCGCGTTCCGTCTTCAGCACCAGGCCCTGCGCCCGGAGTGGTTCCGCACCGCGCCGGGTGACTCGGAGTCGACGGTGACCGTGCTCCGCGCCGACGCCGCCGGGTTCGAGGACGGCGACTGGGCGGACGGCGGCAACCGGGCCGTGACGCTCGTGCTGCACCAGGGCGACGACACCGTGGCCGTGCTGCTGAACGCGTCGGACACCACGGTGGAGTTCACGCTGCCGGAGCGGCCGGGTGGGGGCAGCTGGTCCCTCGGGCTGTCGAGCGACCCCGACCAGACCGTGGTGGGCGACGCGGCGACGCTGCTCGTGCGCGACGCGTCCTTCACCGCGCTGGTCTGACGGGCGCGGGCGCGGGCTCGCGCGGGGGCGTCGTTCGCGTCGCTCGTGTCGTGATCGTCGCTTGGTGAGCGGAAGATCGTCGCTTGGTGAGCAGAAATGGTCGGGTCCCCGTTCGGGACCCGACCATTTCTGCTCACGAAGTGGTGCACGTGGCGCTCCTGGGTGCTCCTAGGCGTTCGCGCCCGCGGTCAGCACGGCTGCCGCGGGGTCGAAGTCCTCGGGCAGCGGCGGGATCGCGTCCACGGTCGACGTGATGTCGACGGCGGAACCCGACTCGGCCGCGTCACGGATGCCGAGCAGCACGTCGAGCACGTGCAGCGCGACGGCGCCGGAGGCACGCTCGGGGCGGTCCTCGGCGATGGCGCGGGCGAGCTCGACGACACCGGTGCCACGACCCCAGGTGGAGCCGACCGCCTCGAGCGTCTCGGGCTCGTCCTGCCCGTAGCGCCAGAGCTGCGACGAGCCCTCGAACGTGTTCGGGTCCGGCAGCGAGATCGTGCCGAGCGTGCCGTTGATCTCGACGAAGCCCATGCGCGGCAGGGCGTGCTGGAACGAGAACGTCGACTGGGCGGACTGCCCGCCGTCGAACTCGATCAGGGCCGCGTGGTGCGTCGGGACCTCGACCGGGAACGTCTCGCCGGCGCGGGGGCCGGACGCGATCGTGCGACGGTCGAGCGACTTCGACGAGACGGCCTGCACGCGCGAGGCGGTGCCGAACGCGTGCACCAGGGTCGTCACGTAGTACGGGCCCATGTCGAACAGGGGGCCGGCGCCGGTGGCGAACAGGAAGTCCGGGTTCGGGTGCCACGCCTCGGGTCCGGGGACGTGGAACAGCGTCGTCGCGGACAGCGGCTCGCCGATGTCACCGCGGGCGATGGCCCGGAGCGCCGTCTGGATGCCCGCGCCGAGCACGGTGTCCGGAGCGGTCGCGACGCGCAGGCCCTTGGCCTTCGCCGACTCGAGCACCGCGGCGGCCGACGCGTGGTCGGTCGCGATCGGCTTCTCGCTCCAGACGTGCTTGCCGGCGTCGATGATCTGCTGGTCGACCTCGGCGTGTGCGGCCGGGATCGTCAGGTTGATCACGATCGAGATGTCGTCGCGGGCGAGGAGTTCCTCGACCGATCCCGACGAGGCGACGCCGTACGCAGCCGCCTGCTCAGCGGCACGCTCGAGCAGCACGTCGGCGACGAAGCGGACCTCGACGTCGGCGAACTTGGTCAGGTTCTCGAGGTACTGGGTGGAGATGTTGCCGGCACCGATGATGCCGATCCCGACACGGCTCACTTGTCGTTGTCCTTGAGCCATGCGAGGGACTCGGTGATGCCCTCGAAGACGTCGCCCTTGTACGCGTCGAACTCGACCACACGGATCGCCTGCGGTGCGGCGGCGAGGATCGCGGTCACGTCGACGTCGCCCTGACCGGCCGGCGTCTGGTTCTCGAAGGCGCGCTGCAGCGCCTCGGGCACGATGAGGGCGCTCTCGGACGAGGGCAGCGCGGTGCGGATGTCACCGTCGACCTTGCCGTCCTTGACGTGGATCGCGACGACGCGGTCGCCCAGGCCCTTGAGCACAGCGGGGGCGTCGGCGCCACCGACGGTCGCCCAGAAGGTGTCGACCTCGAGGACGGTCTCCGGCGACAGCTGTGACACGAACAGGTCGTAGACGGTGCGGCCGTCGACCTTGTTCGTGAACTCCCACTGGTGGTTGTGGTACCCGAACTGCAGGCCACGGCCGGCGGCCTCGGCGGTCAGCTCGTTGACGCGCTCGGCGATCTTCGCGACGTCGTCGGCGGTCTGCCAGCGGTCGGTCGGGATGAACGGGTCGATGACGGTGCGGATGCCGAGGCGCTCGGCGGCGTCCCAGATCGGCGCGGTGTCCTCGGCGTCGATCACGGCGACGTGGCCGGACGGAGCCTTGAGGCCGGTGGCCGCGAACGCACGCTCGAGGTCGGTGGCGCGCTCGACGAACGCGTAGGGCTCGACGTTCTCGTACCCGATCTCGGCGACACGGGCGATGGCCTTGTCGAGGTCTTCGGCGATGGCGTCGCGCAGCGAGTACAGCTGCACAGAAGTGGTGGGCATTGCAGAGGCTCCTTCGATCCTGTCTGGGTGTCGCGGCCCGTCGAGGAGCGATGCTCCGCGGCGAGATCGATGACGACGCTACCCCAAAAACCACCCGGTGTGTAGTTTTTGCTGCCCCGTGTGACGCGGCCTGGACGGCCCGCGCATCACGGCCCGGGACGCGACCGGTGTTGCAGACAACACGTGTCGATGTATGCTCGCGTCGGAAAAACCTTGTCATGCAAGGTTTTCATCGACTCAAGGAGGCGTCATGAGCACACCCGAACCCGGCAGCCCGGCACTGCTCAACCCGGAAGAGGGCATCACCCAGCCCGTCAGCACGGTCAAGGTGGGCATCGGCTACCAGATCGCCCTGTTCCTCGGGCAGTTCGGCCTCTTCGTCGCGCTCATGGCGCCCGTCTACGTGAGCATGCAGCTCAAGGCGCAGACCCTGGTCGGCGACGACGCTGCGAACGTCATCGGCTCGGTACTGCCGATCGGCGCGTTCGGTGCGCTCATCATGAACCCCCTCGCGGGTGCCCTGTCCGACCGCACCCGCACGCGCTGGGGCCGTCGTCGCCCCTGGCTGCTCAGCGGTGTCGTGGTCTTCGCGATCGCCCTCGCGTGGATCGCCTACTCGCCCGACGTCCTCAACCTGACGCTGGCCTGGCTGCTCGCCCAGCTCGCCGCGAACGCCACGCTCGCCACCCTGCTCGCGAGCTTCGCCGACAACGTGCCGCAGCTGCAGCGCGGCCGGTCCTCGAGCATCATCGCGCTCGCGCAGAACATCGCCGTGCTCGCCGGTACCTACCTGTCGGTCTTCTTCGTCGCGAACCTGCCCGTGCTGTTCATCGCGCCCGGCATTCTGGCGATCATCCTGGTCGCCGTGTACGCCGTCGTCGCGCGGGACGACCTGCCCACCTACAAGCTCAAGAAGTTCACGTTCCTGAACCTCATCGCGTCGTTCTGGACGAACCCGGTCAAGAACCCGGACTTCGCGTTCGCGTGGTGGTCGCGCTTCCTCATCATCTTCGCGACCTTCATGTTCACGACGTACCGCCTGCTCTACATGGAGCAGCACCTCGGCATCGAGAGCGCGAAGGAGGCGACGGCCGCCGTCGCCTTCGGTGTGCTGCTCTACACGATCGCGCTGCTGGTCAGTGCGGCGCTGTCCGGCTGGGCCTCGGACAAGCTCGGTCGCCGCAAGGTGTTCGTCGGTGGCTCCACGGCGATGTTCGCGGTCGGACTCATCGTGCTGGCGCACGCCGACACGGTCAACGGCTTCTACGTCGCCGAGGTCATCATGGGCTTCGCCTACGGCATCTACTCCGCGATCGACACCGCACTCGTCGTCGACGTCCTGCCGAACGCGGACCGTCCCGGCAAGGACCTCGGCGTCATCAACATCGCCAACGCGCTGCCGCAGTCGCTCGCCCCGGCCGTCGCCCTGTTCTTCCTGAAGATCGGGTCCGGGGACGCCGCCGACAACTACACGCTCATGTGCTGGGCCGCCGGCGCGATCGCCATCATCGGCGCACTCGTCGTGATCCCCATCAAGCGGGTGCGGTAGCGCCCGTCTCGCAATGCGACCATCCGTCGCGCAACGCGACAATAAGAGGACTGGAGGCCCGTGGCGACGCCGCCACGGGCCTCCAGTCCGTCTGCCTGGTTGCGTCAGCGGGCCCCGATAGCGTGACCCACATGCTCGACGCCACGCCCGCCCCGTTCGACACCCCCGCCGGCCGCATCGTCGGGACGGTCGACGGCGACGTGGTGCGGGTGCTCGGGATCCCGTACGCGCAGGCCGAACGGTTCGCTCCGCCGCAACCGATGCCACCGTTCGCGGGAGAGCTGCACGCGTCGACCCCGTCGCCGGTCGCACCGCAGCCGCACGAGGAGTTCGTCGACCTGCTGCTCAACCCGATCCAGGGCATCGAGGTCGACGAGCACTGCCAGCGGCTCTCGATCACGCTGCCCGCCGACGTCCGTCCGGGGGAGCAGCTGCCGGTGATGGTCTGGATCCACGGCGGCTCGTACGTCATCGGCGGTGGCGACCTGCCGATCTACGACGCCCGCGACCTGGTGACCGAGCAGCGCGTGATCGTGGTGTCGGTCACGTTCCGGCTCGGCGTGCTCGGGTTCCTCGGTGACGGCGAGACGATCCCGGCCAACCTCGGGCTCCTCGACCTGGTCGAGTCGCTCCGCTGGGTGCGCGCGAACATCGCTTCGTTCGGCGGCGACCCCGACCTGGTCACCGTCTTCGGGCAGTCGGCCGGCGGGGACGCGGCCGCGCACCTGATGATCAGCGCCGGCGCCGGCGGGCTCTTCCGCCGCGCGATCATCCAGAGCGCTCCGCTCGGGCTGTCCCGCCGTCGGGCACGGATGAACCGCGCGATGGTCCGGGCGGTCGGCACCGTGCACGCCGACACCCCGCTCGAGGACCTGCTCGACCGTCAGGCGCTCGGCACCCGGGCCGCCGCGCCGTACGGGCTCGCCGCCGGCATGCCGTTCGGCACACAGTACGGGTTCGCACCGCTGCCCGACGAGCGCGACCTCGACGTCGCGTGGAGCCGGGTCGCGCCCGACGTCGACGTCCTGATCGGGTCCGGTTCGGACGAGGCGGGCATGTACGTGCCGCTCGTGCCCGGCCTGCGTCGGGTCACCCGGTCGCGGGTGCTGCGGTCGGCCCTGCGGTGGTGGGTCGTCCGTCCGCTGTCCGACGTCATCTACGGGCGCGACGCCCGACGGTTCACCGAACGGCACCGACGCGCCGGCGGCCGGGCGACCTCGTACCGACTGCACCGCGGTGTCACGAGCGCCCCGACCGGAGCCGTGCACATGAGCGACCTGCCGCTGCTGCTCGGTGGCCGCGAGGCCTGGGCCGGCACCCGGTTCGTCCCCGAACGCGACTGGCCCGAGGTCGAGCGCCGCGGCCGGGCCTTCCGGGCGATCTGGGCCGACTTCGCCCGCACCGGCGAGGTCCGGGCCCCCGACGACGAGACGCTGACGTTCGACCGCGGCTGACCCAGAGCGGGTGACGGTGGCCGCGCCCCCTGAACTGGCGGTCGCGGGCCGCTGACCGGCCCCGCACAATCGTCAGCATGCCCACGACCGACGTCGACCTCCGCGCACGCATCGTCGCCGGGGCGATCAGTGCCTACCGAGCCGGGGACTTCCACCGTGTCGGGCCCGACGAGGTCGCCGAGCACGCCGGGGTCACCGCCGACGAGTTCCATCGAGCGTACCCGACGTGGGAACTCCTGGTGGTCGCGGTCATGGACAAGTGGAACAACGGCAGCCGGCGCCAGCTCTGGCCGATCGCGGAGCGGGACGGCACGGTCGCCTACCTGCGAGCCCGGCTCGCCGCGGGCGTCGAGGACCCGGCCCTCGTGCGGCTCCGGGTCGCGGTGCTCAGCGCCGCCTCGAACCCCGACCACCCCGCCGCCGGGTGGTTCCGCGCGCAGTACACGCGGGCGTTCGAGGACGTCACCCTCGCCCTGGTCCGTGACGTCGTCGCCGGTCGGGAGTCCCGTGGCGCCTCGCCCCGGCACGCCGCCGAGCAGCTGATGGCCCTGTACGAGGGGCTCCAGCTGCAGTCCGTCATCCGCGACGACGGGGAGCCGCTCAGCGCCTTCGACCGGGCGGTCGCCCGGATGCGCGTGGGCTGGGCGGCGGCACGCGTCGACGCCTGATCCGGGTCGGGCGACCACGTCGGGTCCGGTCGGCACCATGCGGGCCCGGGGCCTCGAGCGGCGAGCGGTCACGACTCCCCGCGCGTGCAGCGTCGCGTGGTCGTGTTGCGGCGTCTGGCGGTGCCGCAAGCAACGGTTCGTGACCGCTCGGCGGGCAGCCATCGGGGTGTCCTGACCGCGCGTCGGCGTGGACGTCCCGGTGGCGCGCCGGACGGCCGGGAGGCCCGTGGCGGCGGCGACTCGTGCCTCCCGGCCCGCGGGGTGGTCGCGACACACCGCACGTGCTGCCTCGCGTGGTCACGTTTCGTCGTTCGCGGGCGGCGGGGCCGACGGTCTGTGACCGCTCGGCGTGCGGGACGCGGGGGGTCGTGACCGGTCGGCGGGCTGGTGGAGCGTCCGAGCCACCCCGGTCCACGGCTGGAGGCCCGGCGCGGCTGGCAGACGTCGGTGCACCCACCTGGCATGGTCGGCCCATGGAGTACACGGACTACGACACCCGGCTCGCCGCCTACGGCGTGATCACGGACGGTGACCGCGTGCTCCTGGCGAAGCTGCGCCACCCCGATGCGGGCACGTGGACGCTGCCGGGCGGCGGGGTCGAGTTCGACGAGACCGTCGAACAGGCCGTCGTGCGCGAGATCCGCGAGGAGACCGGGTACGAGGCCCAGGCCGGTGCCCTGCTCGGGGTCCGGCACCACATCGTCCCCGCCGAACGCCGCATCCACGCCAACGGCCGGCCGATGAAGGCCGTGCAGGTGGTGTTCCGGGCGACCGTCACCGGGGGAGCCCTGCGGCACGAGCTCGACGGCTCGACCGACGAGTCACGGTGGATCCCCGTCGCCGAGCTCCCGCACCACCGCCACGGCCTGCTCGTGCCGATCGCCCTCGGCTGGGCGGGTGCCCTGTCCCGCTGATCGCATCACCCGGCCGTCAGGACGGCGAACTGCGATGGGACGTCGGCGGGCACAGGAGGCTGGACACCCCACCCGAGGCTGCGGAGCGTCTGTGCTGTCTCAGCCGGGAACTGCCGCGTGGTCGCAGCAGCTTCTTCACGGCGCCAACGATTCCGGAACCCGTGCACGGCCTCCCGCCACGTCGGTAACGCGTCCACGCCGCACTCGACGATGACGAACTCGACCACGTCGGCGAGGCTCGGCCGGAAGTGCGGGCCGCCGAGCGGGAAGTGCAAGGACGACAACCTCGCCGCATCACGCTGCCCGGAACCGTGGTCGCGGGCTCTGGCCAGCAGCGAACTGAACGCGCCGCGCTCGGCGTGCAGGTGCCAGTGCGACTGCGGAGTGGCGGTCAACGCTTCCTGGAACTCGAAGCGGACGAGTGGCTGTCGTTCGTCGACCAGGAAGAGGGTGAACCGGCTCTCGTTCAGCTCGAGGACCTCGAGATGACTCTTCCATCGGTACCGCATCGACAGTGTGACATTGGCGGTGTGAACGCCGCCGATGTTCAGGCGGACCGGTGGAGTCGTTCCTGACGCAGCGGCAGGCTGCACGACGATCGTTCCATCGGGGACATCCAGCTCGTAGTCGATCTGCACCCCGTGCCCGGGCAGGGAAGAGTCCAGGAGCTCTTGGGCGACGGCTGCGTGATGCTGGCCGGCTCCATCGGACACCTCAGTCATCGCTCACCGAGCAGGAACGAGATGCTGTCCAGCCAGTCCTGTGCGAGGTACTCGTCGATGAACAGGTCGCGCCACTGCTCGGTCGGCGCGAACTCCCGCTCGTCCAGGTTCCACTCTGCGCGGACGCGTTCGCGCTCGGCGAGGAGCCCCTCGCGGGTCCAATGCCGTCCCAGCACCTTCGTCATGGCCGTCCTCTCGTCGGTGAGAGGACGGTAGGACGATCAGCAGCGCCGACGCGAGCTTTCGGAATACAACATGTTCACTCTTCGATGACGCTGAGGACGTTGCCCGACGGGTCGGTGAACCAGGCGATGAGCGGGCCGCCCTTCCGGTTCACACCCCGGTCGTCGGTCATCCCCTCGTACTGCAGGAACACGACGCCCTTCGCGGTGAGCTCGTCGACCGCGGCGTCGATGTCCGGCACCGGGAAGTTCAGCACCGTGAAGGCCGCCGGTTCATGACCCGGGCCCTTCGGGTAGACGAGCACCTGGTGTCCGCCGCCGAGCTGCAGGAAGAGCATGCCGTGGTCCTCGGTGACCTCGACCCCCAGGACGTCCTCGTAGAACGCCTTCGCCTCGGGCACGTCGCGCACCGAGAACCCGCTGAACGCCTTCGTCGCATCGACCATGCGGCAAGTGAACCACCGCGGCCCGGCGTCGGTGCGCTCTGCGAGGATGAAGCCGTGAGCGACTCCGGCACGACCGTCGACCAGGCCGTCGAGCGCGCCGTCGAACTGGCCCTTTCGAGCCACCGCACCGTGCTCGGGATCGCTGGAGCACCGGGTGCCGGCAAGTCCACGCTCGCCCGTCGCATCGTCACCGCCGTCGACGACCGCCTGGGTGCGGGCACCGCGGTGCAGGTCCCGATGGACGGCTTCCACCTGCCGAACGCGGCGCTCGACGCCCTCGGCCGGCACGACCGCAAGGGTGCGGCGGACACCTTCGACGCCGACGGGTACGTCGCGCTCGTCCGCCGACTCGTCGCCGCCGACGAGGACGTGGTGTGGGCGCCGGACTTCGACCGTCGCGTGGACGAACCCGTCGCCGGCAGCATCGCGGTGCCCCGCGCAGCCCGACTCGTGGTGTCCGAGGGCAACTACCTGCTCGACGACACGGCACCGTGGTCGGCGCTGCCGGCGCTCTTCACCGAGACCTGGTTCTGCGCCGTCGCCGACGACGTGCGGCTCGACCGCCTGGTCGGCCGGCACATGCGGCACGGCCGCGACCACGACGCCGCCCGCGCGTGGGCGGTGGAGGTGGACGGCGTGAACGCCGCGAGGGTCGCGCCCACGGTGATCCGGGCCTCCAGGACGGTGTGGACGTGACCACCGACCACCACCACGCGACACGACACGACACGACACGAGGAGCGACCATGACCATCGCCATCACCGGAGCGACCGGCAACATCGGGGGCGCCGTGAGCGCGGCACTCGCCGCGGACGCCGTGCCGTTCCGGATGCTCGTGCGCGACGCCTCGCGTGCGCCGGAGCTTCCGGGCACCGAGGTCGCCGTCGCGACCTTCGCCGACGCCGACGCGAGTCGAGCGGCGCTGCAGGGCGTCGAGGTGCTGCTCATGGTCTCGGCGGCCGAGGCCCAGGACCGCCTCGACCAGCACCGGGCGTTCGTCGCGGCGGCGGCCGACGCGGGCGTGCGGCACGTCGTCTACACGTCGTTCCTCGGCGCGGCTCCCGACGCGACCTTCACGCTCGGACGCGACCACTGGGCGACGGAGCAGGCGATCCGCGAGAGCGGGATGGCGTTCACGTTCCTGCGCGACAGCTTCTACCTGGACTTCGTCGAGGACCTGGTCGGCGAGGACGGCGTGATCCGCGGCCCGGCCGGCGACGGTGCCATGGCCGCGGTGGCCCGTGCCGACGTCGCCCGCGTCGCGACCGCGGTGCTGCACGACCCGGACGCCCACCGCGACCAGACGTACGAGCTCACCGGCCCCGAGGCGATCACCCTCGCCCAGGCGGCGACGATCGTGTCCGAGGTCCGCGGCCGCACGGTCAGCTACCACCCGGAGACCCTCGACGAGGCGTACGCATCACGTGCGCGGTGGAACCCGGAGCCGTGGCAGGCCGACGCCTGGGTGAGCACCTACACGGCCATCGCCGAGGGGGCGCTCGCGCACGTGTCCGGCGACGTCGAACGCATCACCGGCCGTCAGCCGATGTCCCTGCGCGAGGTGCTCGCCGCGGGCTGACCCGCGCGCGCGGTGCCCGTGCCGACGTCCTCGGTCAGGACACCCGTCGCGCGGCGAACGTCCCGACGACGCCGAGGGTGAGCACCGCGACGAGCACGACGAGCAGCGGTGCCGTCCAGGTCCCCGTCGCACCGTGCAGGGCACCGGCGACGAGCGGCCCGGCTGAGCCGAGCAGGTACCCGCCGCCCTGCACGAACGCGGACATCCGGCGGGCGTCGGCGTCGCTCGAGACGATCCGCACGATCACGATGAAGATCACGGTGATGCCGCCACCCTGGGCCGCGCCGCCGAGCACCGACCACAGCAACCAGAGCTGCGGGGCGAACAGCAGCCCGAGTGGCATCGCCAGCCACAGCGTGCCGACCAGGGCGATGATCGCCGCCGGACGCCACCGGGTCGCGAGCAGCGGGACACCGAGCGCCCCGACGACGGCCAGGATCTGGAACACCGACGAGCTCGCGCCCGACGACGCCTTCGAGAAGCCGATCTCGTCGTGCAGCAGCGTCGGGATCCACGCGGTGAGGGCGTAGTACGAGAACGCCTGACCGCCGAAGGCGAGCGTCAGGCCCCAGGTGATGAGCCGTCGTGCCGGTCGGATGGGCTCGGCGGCGGCGACCCGTGCGGCCTCGGCGGCGCGGGCGGTCCGGATCGCCCCGGTGTCGAGCACCTGGTCGATGGGGCCGGTGACGGGCAGCGGTTCGTCCCGTTCGGACGGCAGCGGGCGTCGCCAGGCGGCCCGAGCACCGACCGCGTAGGTCCAGGCAGCGGCGGCGATGAGTGCGAAGACCGCCCAGATCGCGATCGCGACCGGCCAGCCCCACAGGGCGGCCAGGGGAGCGGTGCCGAGCGACGTGATCATCGACCCGACGTTGAGCGCCGACGTGTACACGCCGGTGACCAGGCCGACTCGTTCCGGTGAGGTGTCCCGCCGGATGACCACCGGGATCACCACGTTGCCGATCGTGATGCCGATGCCGATGACCGCGGTGCCGACCAGCAGCGCCGCCGACGAGGGCAGCGAGCGCACGACGGTGCCCGCGAGCACGATGACGAGCGACAGCGAGACCGCGCGCTCGGGGTCGGCCTTCGCGATGACCCAGCTGGCGAACGGCGTCGCGAGGGCGAAGCACAGCACCGGGATCGTCGTCAGCAGCCCGGCGATCGTCGCGGTCAGGCCGAGGTCGGCGCGGACGTCGCTGATGACCGGGGCGGTCGCGACGATCGGACCGCGGAAGTTCAGTGCGATCAGGACGATGGCGGCCGGCAGCAGCCAGACGGCACCGCGGAGCCCCCGCCGGACGACGTCGCCGCTCATGCGGACGGCGTCGTGGACGGCAGCAGGATCGGCAGCAGGTCGAGCGGGGTGGCGGCGCGGGCGATGGTGCCCTCGGCCTCGTCGGGGGAGCCGTAGCCCCACTCGGCGAAGACGACCGGGACGCCGTGCACGGTCGCGCCCTCGACGTCGTGCTTCCGGTCGCCGATCAGCACCGGGCGGCTGATGTCGAAGCCGTGGGCCTCGAGTCGTCGCAGTGCCTCTTCGACGACGTCGGCCTTGCTCGACCGCACCTCGTCGTCGCTCGCACCCGTGATGATGTCGATGTCCCCGGTGAGCCCGTAGTGCTCGAGGATGTAGGTCGCCGGGGTCTCCGGCTTGCTCGTCGCCGTCGAGATCGGCAGCCCCGCCTGGTGCAGGGTGCGCAGCACGACGTCGATGTCCGGGAACATCTCGGAGTCGAGCGCCCCGTGCGAGAAGTAGTGCTCGCGGTAGACGGCGAGGGTGCGGTCGGCGAGCTCCTCGTCCATGCCCATCGCGACCCGGAACGTGTCCATGATCGGCGGGCCCACGAACGACATCAGGGTGTCGTGGTCCGGCACCGGGACGCCGACGGTGCGGAAGGTGTGCGTCAGGCTCTCGAGGATGCCCGGCGCGGAGTCGCTGATGGTGCCGTCGAGGTCGAACAGGATGGCGGAGAACGGGCTGGTCATGTCCTGTCCACCCTAGCCGGGCCGTGGCGGCGACCATCCGGGATCCGTCGGCGGCGGGGCGGGGGTGTGCCGTGCCTCCAGGCCGGACGGTCCGACGCGGATCAGAACAGGCGGGTGTGGCCGCCCTCGATGCCGCGCATCGCGTCGTAGTCGAGCACGAGGACGCGGATACCGCGGTCCTCGGCGAGGGTTCGTGCCTGCGGTGCCACCGTCTGCGCCGCCAGCACGCCCTGCACCGGACGCAGGTGCGGGTCTCGGTTCATGAGCTCGAGGTACCGGGTGAGCTGCTCGACCGCGTCGATGTTGGCGTTGCGCTTCATCTCGACCGCGACGCTCGCCCCTGCGTCGTCGCGGGCCAGGATGTCGACCGGCCCGATCGCCGTCATGTACTCGCGGCGGACCAGGGTGTGGCCGTCACCGAGGAGCTCGATCTGCTCGGCCAGGAGCTGCTGCAGGTGCGCCTCGACCCCGTCCTTCACCAGGCCCGGGTCGACGCCCAGGTCGTGGGTCTCGTCGGACACGACCTCGTACAGGGAGACGATGAGCTTGTCCTGCGTCTTCTTCTGGGTGACCGTCCACACCTGCGTGATGCCGGCGCTCGACTGCTCGTCGTCCGGCTCGGTGATCTCGATCGAGCAGGGCGGGCTCATCCAGTTCAGCGGCTTGTAGCTGCCGCCGTCGGAGTGCACGAGCAGGGAGCCGTCCGCCTTGAGCATGAGCAGGCGGGTCGCGAGCGGCAGGTGGGCTGAGAGCCGGCCCGCGTAGTCGACGGAGCACCGGGCGATGACGAGACGCACCCCGGAAGCCTAACCGGCGTGGTGTCGTCGGCCGGACGAGGCGCGCGGCCCGTGCAGCGTGCACGGATTCACATGCCTGTAACGACGTTCTGCACATGTACCGCAAACCGAAGCCGTCCTACCGTGGCTGACACCCCGATCGGCCCACGCCGACACCCCTCCCCGAGGAGCCACGATGGCCAGCGAGACCGCAGTGTCAGCACCACGAACCCCCCGTTCCGAGTCGGTCGCCGTCGACGACTACTCGCTCAGCCGAGTCCCGATGTCCGCGCGCTACGGCTGGTTCCAGGTCGCCGTGCAGCGCTTCGGGCAGATCTCGGCCCTGTCCCAGTTCTTGCTCGGTGCGACGCTCGGCTTCGGCATGAGCTTCTGGGACGCCTTCTGGGCGATCACCCTGGGCGCCGTGATCCTGGAGATCGTCTCGGTGCTCGTCGGCGTCATCGGCGTCAAGGAGGGCCTGAACACCTCGGTCATCGCCCGCTGGACGGGCTTCGGCAAGGCCGGCTCGGCGCTGGTCGGGCTGGCGATCGGGCTGAGCCTGATCGGCTGGTTCGGCATCCAGTCGGGTGTCTCGGCGGCCGGCCTCGTCTCGATCCTGCCGATCCTGCCCGCCTGGGCGTGGTCGCTCGTGTTCGGGCTGCTCGTCACCGCGATCGTCCTGCGCGGGTTCCACTCGATGCAGTGGCTGGCGAACGTGACCGTGCCGCTGTTCCTGGTGCTCGTCGGCTGGGCGGTCATCGTCGAGCTGAGCCGGCACTCGATCGCCGAGCTCGCGGCGCGTGCCCCGGCCGGTCCGGAGCTGAGCTTCGTGGCCGGGACCACCCTGGTGGCCGGCGGGTTCATCGTCGGTGCGGTGATCACGCCGGACATGACCCGCTTCAACCGGTCGGTCGGCGACGTCGTGAAGCAGACGCTGCTCGGCGTGACGCTCGGCGAGTACGTCATCGGCCTGGCCGGTGTCCTGCTCGCCCACGCCGTCGGCTCCGCGGACATCACCCGCGTGATCACGTCGAGCGTCGGCTGGGTCGGCATCCTCGTGATCCTGCTCGGCACGTTCAAGATCAACGACTGGAACATCTACAGCTCGAGCCTCGGCGTCACGAACTTCATCGACGCGGTGTTCGGCAAGCAGGTGAACCGCGGGCTCGTGACGCTCGTGATGGGCGTCGTCGGCTCGGTGCTCGCCGCGGTCGGGTTCCTCGGGGCCCTGACACCGTTCCTGTCCGTGCTCGGGGTCGTCTTCCCGCCCATCGCCGGGATCATGGTGGCGGAGTACTTCGTCGTGAAGCGCTGGCGCCGCGAGCTGAGCGACGCCGAGAACGTCCCGGCGACCTCGCCCACCTGGGTGCCTGCCACCCTGGTCATCTGGGCGATCGCCTCGCTCATCGGGTACTTCGTCGCCGTCGGCATCCCGTCCATCAACTCCGTGGTCATCGCCTTCGTGCTCTACGTGGTCGCCGGCAAGGTCGGGCTGATCCGCGGCGTCGGTGTCAGTCGGACCGAGGCCGCGCCGGCTGCCACCGAGGCCCCGGTCGCCAAAGCACCGGCCACCCCAGCCGCCTGACCCGGGCGCTCCCCGAACGGCCGGTCGCGTCGCCGCACCCCTGATCCGCGCGACGGCGCGGCCGGTCCCCACGAACAAGCACCACCCCACGAACAAGCACCTCCCCACGCCCGCACCACCGCACCCCGCACCCGCACCACCGCACCCGCACCCGCACCCGCACCACCGAAGGGAACCCCCATGCGCATCGGCATCGACGTCGGCGGCACCAACACGGACGCCGTCCTGATGGACGGCAGCACCGTCCGTGCGGCGGTCAAGCGGTCCACCACCCCCGACGTCACCTCGGGCATCGTCGCCGCGCTCGACGGCCTGCGCGAGCAGCACGCCTTCGGCCCCACGGACATCGACGGCGTGATGATCGGCACCACCCACTTCATCAACGCCCTGGTGGAGGCACGCGGCCTCGCCCCGACCGCCGCGGTCCGTCTGGGCCTGCCGGCGACGGCGTCGCTGCCCCCGTTCACGGACTGGCCCGGGCACCTGGTGTCGGCCGTGCACGCGCAGCCGTTCCTGGCCCACGGCGGCCACGAGTTCGACGGCCGCGTCATCTCGGAGCTCGACCCCGAGGAACTCAAGCGGCACGCCGGTGCCATCGCGGCGGCGGGCATCCGTTCCGTCGCGATCTCGTCGGTGTTCTCCCCGATCAACGACGAGTTCGAGCAGCGCGCGCAGGAGATCATGGCCGCCGAGCTCGGGCCGGACGTGGCGTTCTCGCTGTCGTCCGAGATCGGTCGCATCGGCCTGCTCGAGCGCGAGAACGCGACGATCATCAACGCGGCGCTCCGTGAGCTCGCCGACCGCATCGTCGACGGCCTGTCCGGGTCGGTCACGGGCAGCGGCATCGACGCACCGCTCTTCCTGAGCCAGAACGACGGCACCCTGATGGACGTCGAGTACGCCCGTCGCTACCCGGTCGCGACGTTCGCCTCGGGCCCGACGAACTCGATGCGTGGCGCAGCGGTGCTGTCGGGCTTCGACACCTGCGCGGTCGTCGACGTCGGCGGCACGACGAGCGACGTCGGCGTCCTGACCGCGGGCTTCCCGCGTGAGGCCACCGGCGAGGTCGCCGTCGCGGGCATCCGCACGAACTTCCGGATGCCCGACGTCCTGTCCGTCGGCATCGGCGGCGGCTCCCGCATCCACGAGGACGGCAGCGTCGTCGGCCCGGACTCCGTCGGGTACCGCCTGACCGAGGAGGGCCTGGTCTTCGGCGGTACCACCCTGACCGCCACCGACGTGGCCGTCCGCGGTGGCCGCGGTGCGATCGGGGACCCGTCGCTCGTCGCCGGGGTGCCGGCCGAGGTCGCCGCCCGCGCGCTCGACGTCATCGCGGAGCGCGTCGCCGACATCGTCGAACGGATGCGCACCTCGTCCGACCCGCTGCCCGTCGTGGCGGTCGGTGGCGGCTCGGTGCTGCTGCCCGACACCCTGCCCGGACTCGGCACCGTGCACCGCCCGGAGCACTACTCGGTCGCCAACGCCATCGGTGCGGCGATCGCGCAGGTCAGCGGCGAGGTCGACAAGGTCTACGCGATCAGCGACGGCCGCCGGTCCGCCGTGGTCGACGAGGCCCGGCAAGAGGCAGTCGACCGTGCCATCGCGGCCGGCGCCGACCCCGGCTCGGTGGACATCGTCGACTTCGACGAGGTCCCGATCCCGTACCTGCCGGGCAACGCGACGCGGATCCGCGCCAAGGCCGTCGGCGACCTGGCGCTCGGGGCGCTGGTCCGATGAGCGCCACGCAAGCCGCGCCCCGCGCCGCAGCCGCACAAGCCGCGCCCGCAGCACCCCTCCTCACCGCCATCGGCGCCGACTGCTCCGCCCTCGCCCGCGGCGCCGCGATCCTCGGCACCGGCGGCGGCGGTGACCCCTACATCGGACGCCTGCTCGCCGAGGCCGCCGTCCGCGCCCACGGCCCGGTCGAGATCGTCCAGGTCGAGGACCTGCCCGATGACGCCGTGGTGCTCTCGGTCGCGATGATCGGCGCACCCACCGTGATGGTCGAGAAGCTGCCGTCCGCCGGCCAGTTCGCCGAGGCCGTCCGCAGCCTGTCGGCGTTCCTCGGGGTCACCCCCACCCACCTGGCCTGCATCGAGGTCGGCGGCGTGAACTCGACGACCCCGATCGTCGCCGCGGCCGAGCTCGGCCTGCCCCTGGTCGACGGCGACGGCATGGGCCGCGCGTTCCCCGAGGTGCAGATGGTGCTGCCGACCCTGTCCGGGGTCAGCGCGACACCGATGGCCCTGGCCGACGAGAAGGGCAACACGGTCGTCTTCGACACGGTGGACAACCGGTGGGCGGAACGGCTCGCCCGCACGGCGACGGTCGAGATGGGCTGCTCCGCGATCACGGCGCAGTACGCCATGTCCGGCGCGCAGGTGAAGGAGTCGTTCGTCCGCGGCAGCCTGTCGCTGAGCGTCCGGCTCGGCGAGACGCTGGTCCGCGCACGCAGCGAGAACGCGGACCCCGTCGCGGCGGTCACCGAGGTGCTCGGCGGCACGATCGTGTTCGAGGGCAAGGTCGCCGACATCGAGCGCAAGACCGTCACCGGGTTCGCCCGTGGCACGGCCCGCATCGCCGGTTCCGGCAGCGACACCGGCCTGGAGGCGGTGCTCCGGTTCCAGAACGAGCACCTGCTGGTCGAGGTGGCCGGCCAGGTCCGCACCACGGCTCCCGACCTCATCATCACGTTGGACGCCGAGACCGGCGAGCCGATCACCACCGAGGCCCTGCGCTTCGGCGCCCGCATCCGGATCGTCACGGCACCGGCCGACGAGCGCTGGCACTCCCCGGACGGCCTGCGCCTGGCCGGCCCGCGGTACTTCGGCTACGACACCCCCGCGGTCCGCCACGACGGCACCACGAGCGCGGGGGAGACGAGCACGGGAGCGCACCGATGAGCTGGATCCTCGACGTCGACGACCTGCCCGACCTGGCCCGCGGCGCCGCGCTGCTCGGCACCGGCGGCGGAGGCGACCCCACCATCGGGATGCTCCTGGTCCGTGCCGCGATCGAACAGCACGGCCCCGTCACGATCCTCGACCCGTCCGAGGTGCCCGACGACGCCCTCGTCATCCCCACCGCGCAGATGGGCGCACCGACCGTGGTGCTCGAACGCATCCCCGCCGGACCGGAACCGCTCGGTGCCCTCCGTCGGCTCGAGGCCCACCTGGGCCGGACGGCGACCGCCACGATGCCCATCGAGTGCGGCGGCATCAACTCGATGATCCCGCTGCTCGTCGGTGCAACCGGTGGTTTGCCCGTCGTCGACGCGGACGGCATGGGCCGCGCGTTCCCCGAGCTGCAGATGGAGACGTTCTCGGTCTACGGGGTCCCCGGCAGTCCACTGGCGATCAGCGACGAGAACGGCCACGGGGTCATCATCGAGACCGGCACGGACAACAAGAAGATGGAGTGGCTCGCCCGCGGGGTCACCATCCGGCTCGGCGGCGTCGCATACATCGCCGAGTACGCGATGTCCGGCCGCCAGGTGCAGGAGACCGCCGTCCCGCGCACGCTCTCCCTGGCACTCGCCGTCGGTCGGGCCATCCGAGTTGCCCGCGAAGCCCACCGCGACCCCATCGACGCGCTCGCCGAGGCCCTCGGCACGACGATCTACACGCACCTGCGCGAGCTGTTCGACGGCAAGGTCGTCGACGTCGAGCGACGCACGGTCGACGGGTTCGCCCGCGGTCGTGCCACCGTGCAGGGGACCGACGGGTCCGAGCTCGAACTCCGGTTCCAGAACGAGAACCTCGTCGCCCGGCGGGACGGCCGCCTCGTCGCCGTCGTGCCCGACCTGATCTGCGTCCTCGACGCCGAGACCGCCGAGCCGATCACCACCGAGCGCCTGCGGTTCGGGCAGCGCGTCCGGGTGATCGGCATCTCGACGCCCGACCTGATGCGGACCCCGGAGGCGCTCGCCGTGTTCGGGCCGTCGTGCTTCGGGCTCGACGAACCGTTCGTCCCGGTCGAGGACCTGCACGAGCACGTCCGCCCGGCTGCCCCGGCGGTCGGCTGACGAACGGGCCGCGCGCCGACCCCGGCGGCCGGCCCGTGCACCCGACCCCCGACCCCCGGCCCCGGGCTCCGGCCCCGAGACGCGACCACGGCAGCAGAATGGACCCATGGACCAGGGTGAGCGGCGGGGCGGCGGTGTGGCGGGCCTCCAGGCCGACGACGCGACCGTCTTCGGACGCGGCACCGCCCTGCTCGGCTGCGGCGGTGGCGGCCGCGTCGACCACATGGTCAGCGCGCTCCGCTTCGCGCTCGGCGATCGCAGCGTGCCGGTCGTCGACCTCGACGACCCCGCGCTCGGATCGGTGGTGGCCGTCGGGCTGATCGGGTCGACCACCGTGCTCGAGGAGAAGATGCCGAGCGGTGAGGAGCTGCCGGCCGCGCTCGCGGCGGTCGAACGCTGGACGGGCACCCGTGCCGACGCCGTCGTCGCCGCGCAGATCGGCGGCGTGACCGGACCGGCCGCGGCCCTCACCGCTCACGCCGCCGGACTGCCGCTCGTCGACGCGGACCTGGTCGGCCGCGCGGTCCCGCGCATCGACCAGCTGTCGGTCTTCGTCGGCCCGACCACGACGGTCACGGCAGCGGCGGCCACCACGAGCGGCCTGCGGATCGTCGTCGACGCCCGGCACCCGCACGACGTCGAGACCGTCTGGCGCGAGGCCGTCTCGCACAGCGGCGGCTGGGCGGCCTTCGCGATCGGCCCGGTCCCGGTCGCGCTGCTGCGCGAGCGGGCCGTCGTCGGCAGCGTGCAGCGCGCCCTCCGGATCGGACGCGCAGCGGGCGGCGCACGCGACGCGGCGGAACTCGCCGCGCTCATCGGCGGCCGGGTCGTCGCGCAGGGCCGGGTCATCGACGTCCAGCGCGAGGGTGACGCCCTCGCGTTCGTGCGCAGCAGCCTGGCCATCCGCGACGCCGGCACCGGTGCGGTCGCCCGGGTCGAGGCGGGCAGCGAGTACGTGCACTGCCTGGTCGACGGCCTGCCGGTCGCCAGCACCCCGAGCGTCATCACCGTCGTCGACGCGCGCTCGCTCGCGCCGGTGGCGACCGACCGCACGCGGGTCGGCAACGAACTCGCGGTGCTCGTGCTGCCGTCGGCACCGTGGTGGTGGGCGGACCCCGACCGCACCGCGCGCATGGGACCGCGGGCGTTCGGCATCGACGCGGACGTCGTTCCCGAGGCCGTGGGCCAGGTGCTCGCGTGAACGCCGTCGGCGACCTCCTCCCGCTCCTGCCGCCCGGCACCCGCCTGCTCGTCGGCGCCGGCAGCACCGCGGTCCGCAGCGTCCGCGGGGTCGTGGGGACCCCCGACCAGGTCGGCCGGTTCCTGTCGCAGGGCGACGACGTGGTCGCGCTGCTCACCCCCGTCGACCGCGCGGACGCGCGCTTCGACGTGCTGCTGCGCCGGGCGTCCGCGGCCGGCACCACCCTGCTCGTCGTCGACGGGGCGCTGGAACTCGGCCCCGGCACCACGACGCTCGCCGACCGGCTCGGCGTCGCCGTGCTCGCCACCCCGGACCCGTGGGCGACCTCGGTCCGCCTGCACGAACTCATCGGCACCGGGATGGGGCCGGCGGCCCGGGCCGCCCTCGACGCCTCCCGCGTCGCGCTCGACGCCGGCCCCGAACTCGACGACCTGTTCGCCCGGCTCGACCGGTCGCTCGGCCACCCGGTGCGGTTCCTCGACGCCTCGGGCCTGGCACTCCGCGGACCCGCGGTCGACGACGCGGCCCGCGCCGTGCTCGTCCGCCGTGCAGGCACGAGCGACGTGCTGACCGCCGAGGGCGTCGACGAGACGCTCGTGGCGATCCCGGTCGGCACCGGCATCGGACCGCGCGCCTGGCTGGCCGTCGGCCTGCCCGTCCCGATCGCCGCCGAACAGCAGGTGGTCGCGAGTGCCCTGCGGGTGGCAGCCGTCGCCGTCGGGCACCGGCTGCTGCTCACCCGGCTCGACGACGAGCGTGACGCCCGCTACCGGATGGCGATGCTCGACGAACTCCGCGCGGCCGACGGGGCGCCCGCCCCGCAGCTCGTGCAGCGGACGATCGCCGCCGGGTGGCGGCTGGACGCCTGGCACGTCGGGGCGCGCGTGGTCGCGCGGCAGGGCGTCGACCTGGTCGCGCTCCGCCAGCAGGTCGACGCCGCGGTGCGCGCCGAGGGACTCGACGCGGTCGTCGTCGAACAGGCGGACGGCTGGGTGCTGTGGCTGTCGGAACCCGACGAACCCGGCCGGGAGGCAGTGGCCGACATCGCGGGTCGGCTGCGGCGCGCGCAGAACACGCTCCGCACCACCGTGGAGACCAACGTGGGCGTCGGCAGTCTGCAGGCGGGCCCTGCCGGGCTGGTCCGGACGCTCGGCGAGGCCGGCGACGCCGCCCGTCTGGCCGCCAGCCGTCCGGAGTCGGGGCACTTCGTGCACGTCGACCGGCTCGGGCTCGCGCAGCTGTTGCTCGCGTGGACGCAGACGGACACGTTCCTGCCGGCCTCACGGCAGTTGCTCGCACCGCTCGAGCGCGGTGGCGGGGCACTCCTGACGACGCTCGCCGCCTACCTGGACGCGGAGTCGTCGATCGCCGAGACCGCCGCGGTGCTCGGGGTCCACCGGAACACCGTGTCCGACCGCATCGCGCGGGTGGAGCGGCTGCTCGGGGTGGACCTGTCCGACCCGGAGACCCGGCTCGCCCTGCACCTGGCGACGCGGGGGCGGGCGGGCGACGGCGGCTGATTCAGTTCCTGTTGCTGGACTTCTCGGTCTCGCGCTTCGGGGTCCCGCTCGTCTTCTCGGTCCCGCGGGCGGGCCGGGCGGCGGCACCGGTCTCGCGCGCTGCACCCGAGGCCAGGCCGGCCGCGATGATGAACACGAAGACGATCAGCAGCGCACCGAGCAGGCCGATCTCCTCACCGAGGAACCCGATCAGCGGCGGCCCGGCCAGGAACGCCACGTAGCCGATCGTCGCGACGGCGCTGACCTTGGCGGCCGCGGTGCGGGGGTCGTCGGCCGCGGCGGACATGCCCATCGGGAAGCCGAGGCTCGCGCCGAGGCCCCAGAGCACGACGCCCACGATCGCGAGCGGCACGTTGTCGATGAAGATGAGCATCCCGAGGCCGACCACTGCGACGGCGGCGCTGATGCGCAGGATCGGCACGCGGCCGAACTTGTCGATCAGCGGGCTGCCGGCCACGCGGCCGGCGGTCATCGCGGCCAGGAACACCGTCAGCACGGCGGCACCGCCGGCGTTGTCGAGCCCGTGGCCGTCGATCATCGCGAGGGGCAGCCAGTCGTTCGCGGACCCCTCGGCCAGCGCCATGCCGAGCACGATCACGCCGATGAGCAGAGTCGAGGGCTGTGCCCAGACCTGCCAGCGGGTGAGCGGCGTCGCGACCGGGCTGGTGTCGGTGGACACCGGCTGCTCGAAGCGGTGCTCGTCCTGGAACTTCGTGACGGCGACGAGCATGGCGGCGCTCGTGATGACGACGAGCACGATGAAGTGCCACGAGACCGGGATCTCGAGCTTCTCGGCCAGGGCGCCGAGGCCTGCGCCGGCGAGCGTGCCGAGGCTGAACGCGGCGTGGAACAGCGGCATGATCGTGCGTCCGCCGGCCTTCTCGGCGGCGGCACCGGAGACGTTCATCGACACGTCGCACAGGCCGTTGCCGAAGCCGAACGCGATGAGCGCGATCCAGATCGCGGCGAAGCCCCACCCGAGCGTGACCGCGACCCCCGCGAAGATCATCCCGACCGCCAGGCACGCCGCAGCCACCTGCACGCCCCGACGGGCACCGAGCTTCGCGACGATGTGCCCGGCGAAGGTCAGACCGCCGATGGAACCGACGGCCATGCCGAGCACGAGCAGGCCCATCTCGAACGTGCTCGCCCCCAGGGAGTCGCGGACGCTCGGGATCCGGCCCAGCCACGTCGCGATGTCGAGCCCGGACAGGGTGAACACCACGAACACCGCGATGATCCAGGCCTTGGTGGTCGGAACGGTGCGGGTGGACGGCGTCGTCATGGTGGTTCCCATCGTGCTGCGGCGCGCTCGGTGCTGCGCGTTCTGGTGCGTGTCGGTGCTGGTCTTGCGGCTGTCGAATCGATTCGACTGCTCGTTCCGGCTACGCTAACGGGCGATGGACGAACCGGCAACAGGACCCGGCGCGTCGCCTTCCCGCGGCGGCGTCACCCGTTCGTCGCGCCCGACGCTGGCAGCGGTCGCCCGTGCTGCCGGGGTCGCGCCGTCGACGGCCTCGCTCGCCTTCAGTGGTCTCGGCCCGGTGTCCGAGGACGCGAAGGCCCGCGTGCTCGCCGCCGCCGCCGACCTGGGTTACGGCGGCCCCGATCCCCGTGCCCGTTCGCTGCGCCGCGGTCGTTCCGGCGTCATCGGCGTCGTGATGGACGAGCGCCTGAGCGACGCCTTCCGTGACCCGGTCAACGTCCTGACGCTCGACGGCATCGCCGAGGTCGCCGGCGCCGCAGGTGCCTCACTGCTGCTTGTCCGGAGTCCGCTCGACGACGAGCAGGGTGCCGGCCCGCTGGTCGACGCCCCGATGGACGCCGTCGTGCTCGTCGGGTGCAACGTCCGGATCGACCCCGCGGTCGCGGTGCTGCGCCGTCGGCAGATCCCCGTTGTCGCGATCGAGGCGGACGAGATCGAGGGCGCGGTCCCCGTCCAGCTCGACAACCGCGATGCCTCACGACGTGCTGCGGAGTACCTGCAGGGGCTCGGCCACCGGGACGTGACCGTCGTGACCCTGCCCCTCGATGCCGCACGCCGCCGTGGCCCGATCGACGCAGCTCGGCAGGACGAGGGCATCGCCTTCACCACGCTCGAACGCCTGCGTGGTGTGCGCCAGGTCTACCCGGACGCCGTCGCCATCGAGACCGCCGGCAGCTCGGTGGAAGAGGGACGTCTCGCAGGCACCGAGCTCTTCGCGCCGGACGGCCCCCGCCCCACCGCCGTCATCGCGCAGAGTGACCTGATCGCCGTCGGGGTCATCTCGGCCGCACTCGATGCCGGACTCCGTGTCCCCGAGGACGTCAGCGTCGTCGGCTTCGACGGCATCACGGTGGACGACAGCCTGCTCCACCGCACCCCGATCCGGCACCTGACCACCCTGGTGCAGCCCTTCGTGCAGAAGGGCCAGGCTGCTGCCCGTGCCGCCCTGGCCATGCTCGAAGGCGCAGAGCCACAACCGGCGTCGTTCACGTCGGAGTTGCGGGTGGGGGACACGACGGGGCCGCCGCCGGGATCAGACACCCGCTGACACGGGCACCGTGTCGCTACGCCAGCGGGGTGCAGGACCGCTGTCATCCGTCGGCGTCGAGCCGACGAGCGACGCGCAGCACTGCGGCGACGGCAGCGAGGAGTGCGGCTCCGGAGAAGAGCAGGGAAGGCAACCACGGCCCTGCGCCGTCCGCTTGGCCGCCGACCCAGATGAGGACGGATTCCGCCGTGACGGCGACCGTCGACGTCACCACGACGGCGGCCGGCACAGTGCTGTCGGCGGGGACGAGGACCCCGGCGAGGTACGCGATCGCGGTGGCCGCTGCCAGGACCGCGAGGTGGTGCACGAGCGCCGCTGCCGTCGGAGGCGCCCCGACCGCCGTGTAGAAGACGGCCGAGAGCAGCAGCGCCGGCAGCGCGCCGGCCCCGAGCTGGGTCGCGACGATGTGCGTCGCGCTGATCCCGGTACTCCGGTACATCCACGCCCACCGCGCGACCCGTGCCCATGCCAGTTCCAGCGGTGCGGCAGCGACCATGCCGGCAGCGACGACGGCGGTCGCGAGCGGCAGCGCCCCTCCGCGTACCGCGATGCCCAGGAGGACGATCGCCGCCAACGACACGGTCCCGGAGATCTGCGCGAGGGGCTGCCTGAGGGCCATCGCGGTTTCCCGGCCGAGCCACCCCACGTGCGTCGGCAGCGCGTGCCGCAGCGTGACGAGCCGGTGCGGCTGACTGATCGGTTCTGTCGGTTGCGCGAACCGGGTGCCGAGGACGCTCGCCGTCAGGACCGCGGCGGAGAGGCCCGCGAACGCCGTCGCAGCTGCGGACCCATCGACACCGTGCCCGCCGGTGACCGCGTCGACCCAGGTCGCTGTGGACGGCGTGCGGTTCTCGCGGGCAGACGCGGTCGAGTCGTACACGGCGAGGGCCACCAGGGTGACGGCCGCGAGCGCCACCCCGAGTTGCGACGTCGCGGCGGCGAGCCGGGCGCCCGTGCAGAGCAGCCGCACCAGTTCACCGACGAGCACCACCGCGACGGCGGTGGCCGCGTTCACCCCGAGCAGGATGGCGAACGACAGTGGGCCCTTGCCGACCAGGGACGTCAGGTACGCGGCCGGTCCGATGGCGAGCAGCAGCGATGCGAGGACGACGAGGAGGGTGAACGGCAGCGACTCCCCGACCCGTGCATGGAACCGTCTCGCCGAGAGCACCTGCGCGGCGGTCCGGAGCTCCGAGTGGCCAGGTGCCACGATGAGGACGAGGACCGCGATGCCGCCCGCCGTGGTGACCTGTGCCGCGGTGAACGCGTCGACCAGGACGTCACCGCTGATCAGGGAGGACGTCGGCAGGTCCGCGGGCAGGAACCGGGTGAGGAATTCGTAGGCGAAGAAGTTGTACGAAACCACGGCGATGCCCAGCAACGACGCCAGCAGCCAGGCCGCCAGTCGCCCGCCGACGCTCTGCACCAGGTGTCGCCGCAGGACCAGGACGGTCGTACGCGCGACCGCGACGGTCGCCTTCATCGCCGCGACCGCTCCGCGCGGGCGAGCGTGTCGATGAAGCGCCTGCTCGACCGGGCAACGGACTCCTGGATCCCGGTCATCTCGAGGAACACGTCCTCGACCGATCTGCCGTGCTGTGTCATGGCGTCGACGCGCTCGTCCATCCGGAGCCGGCCCTGCTGGAGGATCAGCATCCGGGAGGCGATCGACTCTGCAGAGGCCAGGTCGTGGGTGGAGAGCAGGACCGCGCCTCCTTGGCGTGCGAACTCGCCGATCAACGCTCGCAGGAGCGCGGCTGACTCCGGATCCAGACCGCGCAGCGGTTCATCGAGGACCAGCAGGCTCGGGGCCCGCAGGAGCGCCGCGAGCAGTTGGAGCTTCCGCTTCATCCCGTGGCTGAACGTGGACACGAGGCGAGCCGCAGCGTCCTCGAGGTGCAAGCACTCCAGGAGTCGTTCACGGTGCCGTCGCCCCACGCGGGATCCGTGCAGGGCCTCTGCGAAGTCCAGGTACTCGTGTCCGGTCAGCAGCTCGGGCATCGGCAAGTCGTCAGGACAGAACCCGATGCCCGTGTGCCCACCGGCCGACACGGGCACGCCGCCGACGAGGACCACGCCAGCGGACGGCCTGGTCAAGCCGGTGACGATGTGGATGAGCGTGCTCTTCCCTGCACCGTTCGGACCGGCGAGCGCGACCACCTCGCCGGCGTTCACCGTGCCGGAGACGTCCCTGAGCACGGCGTGCCGCCCGTACGACTTCGAGACGGCCTGGAGGTCAAGCATCGGGAGCTCCTTGCAGTGCGGTACGGAGTTGGTGCCCGTCTGGAGCGCTGCGGGTGAGGCTCAGGAGGTGCACCATGAACAGTGCTGCGATCGGATAGGCGATGAGGTAGGGCAGGGGCAGCGCGAGGACGAAGAACCCGGATGCCGTCGCCGCGAGCGGCCCGGCGATCGCGACGAGGCCGTCGTCGGTCCGGGGCAGGGTCCACCGGATGATCTGCCCGGAACCCCACCGGCCGACGCCCACGACGATCGACCGCTCCCGGTCAGCGAGAGCGACGTGCGCCGCGGCGTGTGCGAGCTCGTGGATGAAGGGCGACAACGCGAACAGCATGAACGACAGCACCAACGGGATGACCGTCCCGCTGCCGAAGGACGCCGCGGAGATGATGGAGATCGTGGTCGCTGGCAGGAGGACGACACCGGACACGGCGACGACCAACCGCCAGGATGCCCGGGTCGCGGCGGTCACTGCCGCGACCCAGGCGTCGGACCGTGCTGCGAGCACCTACCCGAGCGGAGCGACAGTGCGTCGGGCACCGCGTCGTCGGGCGGCCAGCCCTGCTCCGACGGCGCCGAGGAGCGCGAACCCGAGTGGCAGGATGAGCAGTCCCGGTCCACCGACCGCGGTGACCGCATCCGCCGATCCGGAGACCTCGACGATCGGTCCGAAGGACGTCGGCCCGTCGCCGTTCAGAGCGGACGCGAACGCCCACAACCAGATCGCGCCGTCGACGACAGCGCCGAGGACGAGACCGAGGAGGCCCCCGAGCGCCGCGTACAGCCCTGCACGCTTGGCTGCTACAGCTTGTGGCATGTGACCCGCACCTCCCACGAGGACAGGTTGACGACCGAGTCGAGGACCCCGCCGTTCGCGGCGCACAGCGCGACCGCACCGATGACCACGGTCGCGCCGAGTGCGAGGAGCACGACGATCGCGACCACGATGATGATCGGGATGACGCTGTTCGTCCGGACGGCCGGGTGTGAGGATCGCCAAGCGTCCGTCAGGGAGAGACGGGCGGCGGTGGCGTGTGGTGACAAAGCGGTCATGACATCTCCTTCGTTGACTGACATGTCACACACTGCACCCCGAGTGCCACGCTGTCAATCGATGGAGTCAGGTATCGCAGATCGCGATCGCCGCCGCACCCCGACGCCCACCACCGCAACCAGGTTCACGGCACTCCCGACCAGGAATCCGGTGGTCCCACCCGCGACACCGGCGACGGGCCCGAGCACCGCCATGAGTCCAGCGCCGACGACGAACCCGGCAACCGAAGCCAGGGCGACCTGTCGGGAGCGTCCGGCAGCGAGCAGCAACGCGGCGGGTACGAGCCCGACGGTGAACACCCACACCGCGACCATCAGGTACCGCAGGTCCGCGACGGCAGCGGCGCCCTCGGCGGGGTAGACAATCGGCAGGAACCACCCGGCGAGCAGGGCGACCAGGCCGAAGACGACGGCGGACGCAGCAGCGAACCCGACGACGAGCAGCAGTGCCCCACGTGAGCGCAGCGATCCACCATCGGTCCGGTGCGCGAACGCCGGGACGAGCACCTGCCCCAACGCCTGCCCGAGCATCGACGCCGGCGTCGCCAGGGTGAACGCGGCGGCGTAGACACCGGCGTCGTGCGCCGACGACGTCACCTGCGCCGAGATCATCGTCAACTGCAGCAACCCGTTCGACGTCACGACCGCCAGCACGTTCCACGCTGCGAACCCGAGCACCCCGGTAGCGGGTTCGCGCGAAGCCGGCGAGAAGCCGTTGCCCCGGGGCCAGCACGCGATCGCGAACACCGTGTACCCGATGGCCAGGGGCAGCAGCACGAAGGGCTCGAGGCGGGCGACGCAGGCCACCACGAGCAGTCCGAGCGCCAGGACGCTCGTCACGGAGTCCCAGAGCGCGACCCGCGGGGCCCGGTCGTAGCCGAGCTGCGCGCCGCGGGCGTAGCAGTAGAGGCCGTAGCCGACGACGACCGCGGCACCACCGAGCACCATGCCGGGGCCGTTGCCCCAGGCCAGCGCGATCGGCACGGTGACCGCCGCGAGCACCACGCTCGACACCAGCATGGACACCCCGAGCAGCCGGTTCACCGCGGCGTCCGACCGTCGACCCCGCAGCGCGATCGCCAGGAACCGCGACGCAGTGTTGCCCGCGGCGTTCGGCCAGAGCAGCGCGACGAACACCGAGAGCGACAGCAGGGCGGTGGTCTGCCCGAGGGTCTCGGTGCCGAACACCCGCCCGACGACGATGGTCACGAGCAGCTTCGCGATGCCCTGCACCCCGATGCCGACCGTGGCGAGCACGGCCGACGAAGCCACCGAGGACGACGGTGCGGCAGAAGGAGCAGACCCGCTCACCGCGCCAACGCCTGTTCCACCCAGCCGCGCCGGTGCGCCCGCACCCCGAGCGTCACCGCCCGGACCCCGATGTACCCGAGGGCGAAGGCCGCCCACAACCCCGCGAGCGTCCCACCGGCCCACCAGAGCAGCGGCAGGTAGACGACGAGGTTCAGGCCTCCGGCGATGGCCAGGTACCGCGCGTCGCCGGCGCCGATCAGCACCCCGTCGAGCACGAAGACGTACCCGGCGACGGGCATCCCGACCGCGATGAGCACCAGCACGACGGGCAGGGCGTCCCGCACCGCCTGCGAGTCCGAGAACACCGGCCCGAGCACCCCGCTCACGGCCAGGGTCAGCACCCCGAGCACCACTCCGCCGGCGATCCCGAGCAGCACGAGCCGTCGCGTCACCAGTCGCACCCGCTCCGGGTCACGTCCGCCGAGTCCGTGTCCGACGAGCGCCTGCCCGGCGATCGCCAGGGCGTCGAGCGCGAACGCCAGCGTCGAGAAGACGGTCAGCCCGACCTGGGTCGTCGCCAACCCGGTGGTCCCCAGCCCGGCAGCGGCCCCGACGGTCGCGAGCATCGCGATCCGCAGCGACGCGGTCCGCAGGAACAGCCATGCCCCTGACCGCAGGGCCCGGGCGACGCCCGAGGCGCCGGGTCGCAGCGGCGCCCCCGACGACCGAGCGGCCCGCACCGCGATGCGCACGTAGACGACGGCCATCGCCCACTGCACGATGACGGTGCCGGCGGCGGATCCCTCGACGCCCCAGCCGGCGCCGTAGATCAGGACGGCGTTGAGCAACCCGTTCGCGACGAACCCGATGGTCGCGACGACGAGCGGGGTCTTCGTGTCCTGCAGCCCACGCAGCAGTCCGGTCGAGGCGGTCACCACCAGGATGCCCGGCAGCCCGATCAGCGAGATGGTCAGGTACGCGGTCGCCGCGGCCGACACCTCGGCCGAGGCGCCGAACAGGTCGACGAGCGGCCCGGCGAGCGGCCACCCGACCAGCGCCAGCACCACCCCCAGCACGAGCGCGAGCCACATCCCGTCGATGCCCGCGTGCACGGCTCCGCGACGGTCGCCACCACCGAGCGCACGTGCCACGGCCGGGGTCGTCGAGTACGCCAGGAACACCAGCAGCCCGGTCACCGTCGACAGCACGGCACTCGCGAGCCCGACGGCCGCCAGCGGTGTCGCCCCGAGGTGCCCGACGAGCGCGGTGTCGGTGAGCAGGAACAGCGGCTCGACCACGAGCGCTCCGAGCGCGGGCACCGCCAGTCGCACGATGTCGCGGTCGACCGCGCGCCGCTCAGCGGTCACAGCGGGTCGCGTCGGTCGGTGCACCGACCCATTCTGTCGGCGATGCCGACCCGTCGTCGTCGCCGGGCGGGGTGGACGCGACCCCGTGACGGACTGGAGGCCCGTGGCCGTGTCCGCCACGGGCCTCCAGTCCGGTGGTCCCACGTCGTCAGGCCGGACGCGCGTTCCGGCCGACCACTCGCGTCAGTCGGCGCGCGGTTCCGCGGGGACGGCGCCGGTGGCGGCGTGTGCGGGGTCGGCGACCTCGGTCGACGGCTCGTCGGTGCCACGGGCCCGGCCGATGACGTCCATCACGTGGTAGACGACGATCGCTGCGATGGTGCCGACGATGATCCCGCCGAAGCTCGCCTGGCCGAAGCGGAACGTGAAGTCGGCGATGCCGATGATCAGGGCGATGCCGGCCGTCAACTGGTTCTTCGGCTTCGAGAAGTCGACGCGGTTCTCGACCCAGATCCGGATGCCGATGACGCCGATCAGGCCGTAGAGCGCGGTGGTGGCGCCGCCGAGCACGCCGGCCGGCACCGAGGAGATGACGGCGCCGATCTTCGGCGACAGGCCGAGCAGGACGGCCGCGATGGCGGCGACCCAGTAGGCGGCGGTGGAGAAGACGCGGGTGGCGGCCATGACGCCGATGTTCTCGCCGTAGGTGGTGGTGGCGGAGCCGCCGCCGACGCCGGCCAGCACGGTCGAGATGCCGTCGGCGAAGAGCGCGCGACCGGTGAGCGGCGTGAGGTCACGGCCGGTCAGCTGCCCGACGCCCTTGACGTGGCCGACGTTCTCGGCGACCAGTGCCAGGACGACCGGCACGAACGCCAGGTAGATCGCGAGCTGCGACGGGTCGAAGGCGGGAGCGGTGAACTCCGGCAGACCGATCCACGGTGCTGCGTCGACCTTCGAGAAGTCGACCTGGCCGCCGATGAGCGCCGCGACGTAGCCGACGAGCACACCGATGACGATCGACAGCCGGCCGATCAGGCCCTTGAACAGGACCGTGACCAGGATGATCGCCGCCAGGGTGATGAGCGCGATGACCGGGGCCGCCGTGAAGTTGTCGCGGGCCGCCGGAGCCAGGTTGAAGCCGATCAGGGCGACGATCGCGCCCGAGACCACCGGGGGCATCAGCCGGTCGATCCACCCGGCGCCGGCCAGGTGCACGACGAGCCCGACGATCGCGAGCAGCGCACCGACGACGATGATGCCGGACAGGGCGAGCGGGATGCCGCCGATCTTGGTCGCCGCACCGATCGGGGCGATGAACGCGAACGACGAGCCGAGGTAGCTCGGCAGGCGGTTGCCCGTGATGAGCAGGAACAGGATCGTGCCGATGCCGCTGAACAGCAGCGTGGTCGACGGCGGGAACCCGGTCAGCAGCGGCACCAGGAACGTGGCGCCGAACATCGCGACGACGTGCTGCACCCCGAGGCCGATCGTCCGGGGCCAGGTGAGCCGTTCGTCGGGTGCCACGATCGTCGTCGCGGAGACGGTCTTGCCGTCTCCGTGCAGCTTCCACGGAAGTCCCATGCGATGACCGTACCGGCAGCCGTGTGCCGGTGACGACCCGGATCGACCTGCCCCATGGGGTCGGTGGCTATCGTGGACCGCATGACCGACGTCGCACGTGCCTCCGGCATCCACACTGACGAACTCGACCCCGCGGTGCGCCCCCAGGACGACCTGTACCGCCACGTGAACGGGACCTGGATCGAGGCGACGCCGATCCCCGACGACAAGGCCCGGTACGGCTCCTTCACGGTGCTGGCCGAAGCCGCCGAGATCGCCGTGCGCGACATCATCGAGCGCTCGCAGCAGGCCGCCCCCGGCACCGAGGAGCGCAAGGTCGGTGACCTCTTCACCTCGTTCACCGACGAAGCGCGACTCGAGGAGCTCGGCACCGCACCGATCGAGCACCTGCTCGCCGAGATCACCGCCATCGAGTCCGTGCCCGAGGTCATCGCCGCCGTCGGCCGCTTCGAGCGCATCGGCCTGCCGAGCTTCCTGCAGCTCTTCGTCGACAACGACCCGGGCGACCCCGAGTCGTACGTCGTGTTCCTGGAGCAGTCCGGCCTCGGGCTGCCCGACGAGTCGTACTACCGCGAAGACCGCTTCGCCGACATCCGCGAGAAGTACCGCGAGTTCGTCGCGGCGATGTTCCCGCTCGCCGGCCTCGACGACGGCGGCGCCCGCACCGAGCACGTCATCGCGCTCGAGACGGCGCTCGCCGCCCAGCACTGGGACAACGTCACCACGCGTGACAGCCAGAAGACCTACAACAAGCTGCCCTGGGCCGAGGTCGCCGCGCTCGCGAAGGGCGTCGACCTGCAGACCTGGTGGCAGGCCATCGACGCCCCCGCCGGTGCGTTCGAGACCGTCGTGGTGCGCGAGCCCTCGTTCATCACCGGCCTGGCCGACCTGCTGAACGACCAGCCGCTCGAGGTCTGGAAGGACTGGCTGCGCTGGCAGGTCATCCGTGGGTCCGCCGCGTACCTGACGAGTGCGTTCTCGGCCACGAACTTCTCGTTCTACGGCACCGCACTCACCGGTGCGCCCAAGCAGCGCGAGCGCTGGAAGCGTGGCGTCTCGCTGGTCGAGGGTGCGATGGGCGAGGCCGTCGGCCGCATCTACGTGCAGGAGCACTTCGACGAGACCTCGAAGGCCAAGATGGACGACCTCGTCGCCAACCTGGTCGAGGCGTACCGGCAGAGCATCACCGCGCTCGACTGGATGACCGACGAGACCCGTGCCCGTGCGCTCGACAAGCTCGACAAGTTCACGCCGAAGATCGGCTACCCGGTGAAGTGGCGCGATTACTCGGCGCTGCCCGTCCGTGCCGACGACCTGGTCGCGAACGTCCGCGCGGTCGCCTCGTTCCAGGTCGACCGCGAGCTCGGCAAGATCGGCAAGCCGATCGACCGCGACGAGTGGTTCATGACCCCGCAGACGATCAACGCGTACTACAACCCCGGCTTCAACGAGATCGTGTTTCCGGCCGCCATCCTGCAGTTCCCGTTCTTCGACGCGAACCGCGACGCCGCCGCGAACTACGGCGCGATCGGTGCCGTCATCGGGCACGAGATCGGCCACGGCTTCGACGACCAGGGGTCGCAGTACGACGGCGACGGCAAGCTCGAGAACTGGTGGACCGAGGCCGACCGCGCGGCGTTCGAGGAGCGCACGAAGGCCCTCATCGCCCAGTACGACGCCCTGGTACCGACCGAGGTGCCCGACAGCCACGTGAACGGTGCCCTGACGATCGGCGAGAACATCGGCGACCTCGGTGGCCTGTCGATCGCGTGGAAGGCGTACCTGCTGTCGCTCGACGGCCAGGAGCCCCCGGTCGTCGACGGCCTCACCGGTGCCGAGCGCTTCTTCCTGAGCTGGGCACAGGCCTGGCGCATGGCGATCCGCCCGGAAGAGGCGGCTCGTCTGCTGAGCATCGACCCGCACTCGCCCAACGAGTTCCGCTGCAACCAGGTCGTGCGGAACATCGACGTCTGGTACGACACCTTCGGCGTGACCGAGCAGGACGCGATGTACCTCGACCCCGCCGAGCGCGTCGCGATCTGGTGATGACGGAGCCGGACGCGGCCCGGTCGTCGCGCCGCCGGCGACCGGACGACCGCCCAGCAGGTGGCGGCCGCGGTCGTGGGCGGCACAGCGGCCGGTCCGACGACCGCTTCACCGCCACCACCGAGGCCCTCGGCGCCCTCGCGCTCGAGGGCGCCGGGGTCAGCGCCTCGGTGATCGACACCTCCAGCGGCAAGGCCCTGCTCGCGATCGACGACACCCTGGTGCAGCCGGTCGCGAGCCTGGGTCGCGTCCTGCTGCTCATCGAGGTCGCCGCCCAGCTCGAGGACGGCCGCCTGCACGGTGACCGCCTGCAGCGCATGGCCCGCGACACCGCGACCGGTGCCGGCCTGTGGCAGTTCCTGCAGGAGCCGACCATGCAGGTGCCGGACCTGGCGACCCTGGTCGGGGCCACCGCCGACGCCTGGGCCATGAACGCACTGCTGTCGACCGTGGGCATCGACGCCGTCCGCGAGCGTGCGGAGTCCCTGGGCATCGAGCGCACGGCGTTGATCGACCGCGTGCGGGACCGCCGCGGCCCGGATGACGCCCCCGACGCCTCCGTCGCACCGACCGGGGAGCTGTCGTGGGTGATGCGCGGACTGGCGCTCGGCGAGGTCGTCGACGAGGCGGTGTCGAACCGCGTGCTCGGCTGGTTGTCCCTGGCGAGTGACCTGAACCTGGTCGCCGGGTCCTTCGGGCTCGACCCCCTGGCGCACCGTGCGCTCGACCACGGGCTACAGGTCGTCGCGGTCACCGGGTCGAGCACCGGCGTGCGGGCCGAGGCGGGGATCCTGCGGGGGCCCGGGTCGTCGGTCAGCTACGCCGTGACCGTCACGTTCGACGACGCCTCGTTGCAGCGGCGGTTGGCCGTCGTCGAGGCGCTGCGGACCATGGGCACCGAGGTGCTCGAGGCGGTGCACGCCCCGGCCCGTCGCTGACGCCTCTCGCCGCTCGCCGCTCGCCGCCGTCGCTCAGCGCAGGAGCACGAAGGAGCGCAGCGGCTGCGGTCCGACGTCGTGGGCCTCCACGAAGCCACATGACTCGTAGAACGCCCGCTGGCCCGGCTCGTCGTCGGTGAGCAGGACCGTCTGGCGAACACCGGCGTACCGCTGCAGGACGGCGTCGAGGAGTGCACCGCCGATGCCGGACCGGTGCGCGGACGGCAGGACCAGGACGTCCTGCACGTACACGATCGTCACCCCGTCGGAGACCGTGCGGAGCAGGCCGAGCAGGTGTCCGTCGCCGTCGCGGGCGGTCAGCACGGTGTGCGAGCCGGCGATCGCCGCTGTGAGGGCTGCGGGGTCCTGCGTGTACGCGGTCCACCCGACGGCATCGTACAGCGCCACCAGCTCGTCCATGCCCGGTCGTTCGTCGCTGATCGTGGTGGTCACGGTGCCCATCGTGCCCGAGCCGGACGAATCATGCGGCCTCGGGATCACACCGGGGTGACCGTCAGCGATCGGCGGAGTCCGCCCCGCCGGACTCGACCTCGCGCAGGTACGCGGTGATGTCGATCGGTCGGGTGTCGGGGAGCGTGATGTCCTCGGGGCGGATGGGACGCATGCTCACGCTTCCTCGTGGTCGATCACGCGTCGGGCGCCGGCTTCGACGCCCATCGCGACGAGCAGGGTCATGAACCCGGCGAAGCGGACGACCTCGGAGACACCCATCAGGGCGGCCCACGCGGTGAGCTGCGGTGCGCGGGTGAGGGAGTGCCGTCGCGCCGTCGGTGCGGAACGGGGAGCGGTCGTCGTCATGGGGTGCCTTCCGGTGGGGTTGGTGCCAATCCTCCGGATCGGGACACGGTGCCTCGTCGTCGTCGCGGATCGTCGAACCTACTGCGTCCGCAGTACGTGCCGGTGGGGTGGAGGCAGGAGACTCGGGGGATGACGAACGACGGCGATCTCGTGCTGCCACCGAACCCGTGGTGGCTCCGGTCCCCGGCGCTCCTGCCCGAGCTGGCCGCGGGTCTCGCCGTGGCCGGTGCAGCGGTGGAGATCGTCCGAGTCGTCGTCGCTGGCGCTGGTGTCTTCCCGTTGCTCGGTGTGCTGCTCGGCATCGCCGGTGTTGCCGTGGCTCGTCGGTACCCGTGGCCGGGGGTGCTGCTCACCGTGATCGGCTGTGCGGTTGCAGCGGTGCAGGGGTGGGACCCGATCGTGGGGTGGACGATCGTGGTGTTCGCGCTGTTCTCCGTCACCCTCCGCGGTGCGGCCCCGTTCCGCATGGTCGTGGCGACCGCGCTGCCGCTCTACCTCGTGGTCGCGGTGGAGTCCGGCGCGGGTCTGGTCAGTCCCGACGCGTTGGCGGCGGTCGCGGCGTGTGCGGCGGCCGGAGCCACGGGGGCTGCGGTCTGGGCACAGCTCCGGTACTGGTCGGCCCTGCGGGAGCAAGCCCGCGAGGCGATCGCGTCACGGGACCTCGAAGCCCGCCGACGCGTGGACGCCGAGCGGCTGCGCATCGCCCGCGACCTGCACGACGTCGTCGGTCACCAGATCGCGGTGGCGAGCATGCACCTGGGTGCGGTCGAGGTCACCGTCGACCGCGACCCGGTGACGGCAGCACGCGCCGCAGGTGACGCGCGAGAGGCGTTGCGGATGGTCACCGCCGAGACGCAGCAGATCCTCGAGCTCCTCCGGTCACGGGACACCGCTCCCGACCAGACGGTCGCCGGACTGGGCTCGCTGCCCGCGTTGGTGTCGTCGTTCACATCGATCGGGCTCGACGTCGTCTCCGACGTCGAGCTGCCGGACGAACCGGTCGCCCCCGTGGTCGAGGTCACCGTGTACCGCGTCGTGCAGGAGGCACTGACCAATGCGCACCGGTACGGGATCGGCACGGTCACGATCACCGTCCGCGCCGAGCAGGGGCGACTCCACGTGGTCTCCGACAACCCACGCGCGCCGCGGACCAAGCAGACGCAGGGTTCGGGGTTCGGGCTCGTGGGCATGCGCGAACGCGTCGGGGCCGCAGGCGGGACACTGGACGTCGACGAGCGACCCGATCGGTTCGTCGTGCACGCCGTGCTGGCGCTGGACGGAAGGAAGCTGTCGTGACGACGATCCTGCTGGTCGACGACCAGGCGATGATCCGCGTCGGGCTCCGCACCATCCTCGAGGCGCACGACGACCTCACTGTCGTCGGCGAGGCCGGCGACGGCTTCGAGGCCCTGCGGTTCCTTGAGACGACGACGGTCGACGTCGTCCTGTTGGACGTGCGGATGCCGGGGATCGACGGCGTCGAGACCACGCGCCGCCTCCGTGAGCGGTTCTCCGCCGAGCAGCTCCGAATCGTCATCCTGACGACGTTCGAGCAGGACGAGATCGTGGTCTCGGCGCTCCGGGCCGGTGCGAACGGCTTCCTCGGCAAGACCGTCGGACCCCGCGAGCTCGTGGCGGGCATCAACGAGGTCGTCCTCGGTGGTGGAGCACTCTCCGCGGCTGCGCAGGCTGCGGTCATCGCGCAGGTCAGCTCCCAGTCCGACCGCGTCATCGACACCGATGCGCAGGAACGTCTCCGAGCCCTGACCCCGCGTGAACACGACGTGGTGGTGGCGATCGCCCGCGGCGGCGACAACGACCGGATCGGCCGGGAGATGTTCGTCTCGCCCTACACCGTGAAGACCCACGCCAACCGCGCGATGGCGAAGCTCGGCGTCCGTGATCGCGCGCAGCTGGTGTCACTCGCCTACCGCGCCGGACTCGTCGACTGACCCGGACCTACTGCGGACGCAGTAGGTCCGTCGCTCCGACGGGACGACGGCCGGACGGAGCGTTGCTCGGAGCATTGAGGAGTACCCGCCGCGACGGTCTCCGCGTGGCTTCCTCTTCTTCTCTCCGGGAGCATCATGCCCAAGGTCCTCGCCGCGATCGGACGCTTCAGCGCCCGGCACCGGCTCATCATCGTCGCCGTCTGGTTGGTGCTCTTCGCGGGTCTCACCGCGGTCACCGCCGCCGGCATGGACACCAGTGCCACCGGCTCGGCCGGCAACAAGACCGCCGCCGCGAAGGCGCTCACCGTCGTCAACGAGAAGTTCGACCTCGGCTCCTCGTCGTCGGGCGACGCGAAGACGCTGCAGCTCGTCCTCCAGGCGCGAGACGGAGCGAAGGTCACCGACCAGGACACCGCCGCCGAGGTGCAGGCAGTCCTCGCCGACGCGAAGAACCTTCCGCACGTGCAGACGGTCTCGGACCCGTTCGCCCAGCGGAGCCCGATGGTCTCGAAGGACGGCACCACGGTCATCTCCACGCTGACCTTCTCCGGCGTCACCGAGGCGAACCAGGAGAAGACGTACGACACCGTCCTGGACTTCGCAGCCGACCACCGTGCTGCCTTCCACGCCGAGGTCGGCGGGCACCTGTTCGGGGACACCTACGCCACCTTCGGTCCCGGCGAGGTCATCGGGATCCTGGTCGCGTTCCTGGTGCTGTTCCTGACGTTCGGTTCGCTCCTGGCCGCCGGAGCGAACATGCTCGTCGCGATCTCCGGGGTCGCCGTCGGGACGGTCGGTGTCCTCGCGTACTCCGCGATCAACCCGATCCAGGGGACGACCCTGACGCTCGCGACCATGCTCGGACTCGCCGTCGGGATCGACTACACGCTGTTCATCCTCACCCGGTTCCGCTCGGAGCTCCGCGAGGGACGCAGCGTCGTCGACGCGGTCGCCCGGGCCACCGGCACCGCGGGCACCGCAGTCGTGTTCGCGGGCCTCACCGTCATCATCGCCCTCGTGGGTCTCGTCGTGACCGGCAACGAGGTCATCACCGTGATGGGCTTCGCCGGAGCGTTCAGCGTCCTGATCGCGGTGCTGATGGCCCTCACGCTGCTCCCCGTCATCCTGGGGACCCTCGGGTTGCGCGCCCTGCCCCGGAAGCACCGGGAACTCCTCGCCGCCGGCCAGTCGATCCCGCAGCGTCCCGCGAACCGCAAGAACTTCCTCCGCGGGTGGGCCAGGTTCGTCACCGGACGCCCGTGGCTCGCACTCTTCGGCGCCGTCGTCGTCCTCGGGCTCGTCGCCGCACCGGTCCTCGACATGAAGACGGCCTCCAACATCCCCGGTGGCTCCGACCCGACTTCGTCGGAGCGGAAGGCCTACGACCTGATCGTCGACGAGTTCGGCGGCATCCAGTCCCCGCTGCTCGTGCTCGTGCAGGGTGACGACGTCACCAGCAACCTCACCGCGGTCGAGGACGAGATCACGGGCCTCGACCACGTCGAAGCCGTCGTCCCCGGCCAGGTCACGAAGACCGACGACGCCGCACTCCTCACCGTCATCCCGACCGGCGGTCCGATCGCCGAGAGCACGAAGCAGCTCGTCACGGACATCCGCGACGAGACCACGGCGATCAGCGGCGTGCGCGTCGAGGTGACCGGCGAAACCGCGATCGGGCTCGACGACACCGCGCAGATGAACCGGGCACTGATCACCTACATCATCGTGATCGTCGCGCTGTCGTTCCTGCTCCTGATCGTGATGTTCCGATCCCTGCTCGTGCCCCTGTTCGCCACCCTCGGGTACCTGTTCTCCGTCGGGGCGGCGTTCGGCGCATCGGTCGCGATCTTCCAGTGGGGCTGGCTCGACCCGCTCATCGCCGCACCCCAGGGCGACCCGATGTTGAGCCTGCTGCCGATCATCCTGGTCGGGGTCCTGTTCGGGCTGGCGATGGACTACCAGGTGTTCCTTGTGTCCCGGATGAAGGAAGAACACTCCCGCGGGCTGAGCCCGAAGGACGCCGTGTTCTCCGGGTTCACCAAGTCCGGCACCGTCCTCGTCGCAGCAGCCACGATCATGGCCGTCGTCTTCGCCGGCTTCGCCACGAGTGAGATGGCCGTCGCAGCGTCGATCGCCGTCGGGCTGCTCGTCGGGGTCCTCGCAGACGCCTTCCTGGTGCGGATGATGATCATGCCGGCGCTCCTCACGCTCTGCGGGGAAGCAGCCTGGTGGATGCCGCGCTGGATGCGGAAGGTCATCCCGAACCTGGACACCGAGGGTCACGGACTCGACCGGGCTCCCGAGCACGACCGGGGGACCGGGGCCATCCCGGTGCCGGTCAGCTAGTCGGCCAGCACCTCAGGGCCGAAGGAGCCGTCCCGCTGCGATCGCAGCGGGACGGCTCCGCCCGTGCACAGGCAACCGCCGAACGCCGCATCCGGCTCGGTCGGCGTCCAGGGACCACGGGCACACTCCGAGACAAGCAACCCGAGCAGCGGAGGTCGGACATGACGGGCAAGCACGAACAAGCACGAGGCGACGAGGGTCGCGCGGACGGGGTCGAACCCCGGGCCGGAGCCTTCACGGACAGCGAGATCCCGGGCGAGGAGCACGTCGAGTCGACGGAGCCCGTCGGCGAGTTCGTCTCGAGCGACATCCCCGGCGAGACGCGTCCGACCGGAGCCGGACCCGACGGCGAGTACGTCGATTCGGACATCCCCGGCGAGGCCGAGCCGGCCCAGAACGGCGAGGTCGGCGAGTACACCGACACCGACAAGGTCTGACGAACCCGAGCGGAAGCGAGCCCATGCTCAAGGATGAGTACTCATCCTTGAGCATGGGCTCCTCTGCGTTGTCGCTCCGCGCCTGACGGTCAGTCGATGAGCTCCGCCGCCACCAGGCGGCGGAGCGTCTCCACGCCCGCAGGCGGGCACCGGTCCGCGTCGGCGGAGGTGACCCACTCGACCTCGTCCACCTCGGCGGAGGCGACGGGCGTGGCGGAGTCCAGCGGGCCTCCCGGCCGGACCAGGAACAGCGTCATCGCGACCATGGTCCCCGGAGCCTGCCCGTGGGCGGGCTCGAGCACGACGCCGAACGGGTCGACGTCGTCGGCGGTGAGCCGCAGGCCGGTCTCCTCGTACGCCTCGCGCACAGCGGCCTCGACGTCGGTCTCGTGCGGCTCCGCCTTGCCGCCGGGCAGGTAGAGCACGTCGCGCGCCCGGGCGCGCACCATCAGGACGCGTCGGTCACGCACCAGCAGCAGCGCACTCACGCGCAGCGTGGGTGGTTGCGGAGCGGCCTGGAGGCTCAGCTCGCGTCCGCCTGGTCGTCGCGATCCGAGGCGGTCGGGTCCAGTGCCGTGCGGTCGGCCAGCGGGACGACGGGCGACGGCAGCTCCGGCTCGGCCGCGGGCCGGACGCCGTACAGGGAGTCGATCGCCCCGACGAACTCCTCGCCGCGACCGGCGCGACCGAGCTCACGAGCGCGGACCGAGGGACGGTGCAGCAGGACGCCGACCAGGTGCCGGAGCGCCCGCTCGGTGTGCTCGACGGACTCGCCGTCGGCGTCCGCACGGCGCTTGGCCCGCTCGATCTCGTCGTCGAGGATGTCGAACACGTGCTTGCGGAACGCCACGAGCGCCGGGGTCGTCGACTGCTCCATCGCCTGGGCGCGGAACCGGGACACGGCGTCGTCGACCATCGCGCGGGCCTCGGACTCGGCGTTCAGCTCGGAGATCGGGGCGTGGATGCTGATCGTCTCGAGGTCGAGCAGTTCGACGCCGTCGACGCCGGCGGCCGCGGGGTCGACGTTGCGGGGGAGCCCGAGGTCGATGACGATGCGGCGGACCCCGTCGTCGAGGTCAGCCGGTGCGACGACCGGGACCTCGCTCGAGGTGCAGGTGATCAGGACGTCGCTCTCGCCGATGGCCTGGCGCAGGTCGCGGGCGGCGACGAGGTCGTGCTTGGCGGCGAACCAGGGCGCCCGGCCCGAGGGCGAGAACACCTGGATGTTCGTGGCGCCGCGGTCACGCAGTGCGGCGATGGTGGTGGCCGCGTAGCTGCCGGTGCCGACGAGCAGCACGCGGGTGCGGGCCCAGTCGGTGACCCGCGACGAGGCGAGTTCGAGGCCGAGGCGCACGAGCGACCGGCCGGCGGCGCCGATGCGGGTGCGGGTCTTGACGCCGCGTGAGGTGTGCGCGGCCTCTTGGAACAGGCGCTCGAGGTCCGAGGTGGTGGTGCCGTTCGACCGGGCGTCCTCGAGCGAGCGACGGACCTGGCCGGAGATCTCGGTCTCGCCGACGACGACGGACTCGAGTCCGCTCGACACGGCGAACAGGTGCTGCACGACGTCCTTGCCGCCCAGCACGTTGACGGAGTCAAGCACTTCGGTGGCGTCCAGGTCGCTCGCGGCGGCCACGGCCTGCACGGTGGCGGAGACGGCGGAGTCGCTCTCGTCGCCCGCGATGTCGAGGTACGCCTCGAAACGGTTGCAGGTGGCGAGCACCACGGCACCGTCCAGGACGCCGGCATCCGTGACGAGTCGGCTGGCTGCCGCGGGTGCACCGATGCTCAGTCGCTCCAGGAGATCGAAGCTGGCGTTGCGATGCGACGCCGTGAGACAGATGAGCACGTAGTCAATGGTAACGCGCTCGATGGGAGAATCATCCGGTGACCGAAGCGACGACCACATCCCTCCCCGACTCCCACCCCCTGGCATCAGGGCGGACGAGTGGTTCCCGCCTGGTACGGGCCCTGCGGGGTGACCGTCCGGAGACGCTCCCGGTGTGGTTCATGCGGCAGGCCGGACGGTCCCTTCCGGAGTACCGGGAGCTTCGGATCGGCACAGCCATGCTCGACGCGTGCCTCGACCCGGAGATGGCGTCGGAGATCACCCTGCAGCCGGTCCGCCGGCACGGGGTCGACGCGGGCATCTTCTTCAGCGACATCGTCGTGCCGATCAAGCTCGCCGGCGTGGACGTCGAGATCGTCCCCGGCCGTGGCCCGGTGCTCTCGTCGCCGATCCGCACCCCCGCCGACGTCGACGCCCTCGAGCAGCTCGACCCCGCGGCCCTCGCCCCGATCGAGCAGGCCGTCCGACGCACGGTCGAGCAGCTCGGCGACACCCCGCTGATCGGTTTCGCGGGGGCGCCGTTCACCCTCGCGGCCTACCTGGTCGAGGGTGGCCCGTCCAAGGACCACATCCGCGCCCGCACGCTCATGCACGCCGACCCCGAGACCTGGTCGCGGCTGCTCGCCTGGGCCGCCGAGGTGTCCGGGATGTTCCTCCGGGCGCAGGTGCTCGCCGGGGCCTCGGCCGCGCAGCTCTTCGACTCGTGGGTCGGGTCGCTGTCCCGCGCCGACTACGTCCGGTCCGTCGCACCGCACTCCGCCCGGGCGATGTCGCACGTCGCCGAGCTCGGGGTGCCTCGGATCCACTTCGGCGTCGGCAGCGGCGAGGTCCTGGCCGACATGACGACGTTCGGTACGGACACCGTCGGCGTCGACGCGGTCGGCGTCGACTGGCGCCTGCCGCTCGACCAGGCGGTGCAGCGCGTCGGCACCGGCGTCAGCGTGCAGGGCAACATCGACCCGGCGATGCTCTCGGCGCCGTGGGATGTCCTCGAAGCGCACGTCCGCGACGTCGTCCGGCGGGGCGGTGCCGCACGGGCCCACGTCGTGAACCTCGGCCACGGGGTCCCTCCCGAGACCGACCCGGCCGTCCTGACCCGGGTGGTCGAGCTGGTCCACTCGCTCGGCGACGGTCGCACGGACGACGGTGCAGCGCAGGACGGAGTCGACGCGTGACCGACGTCGTCGTGGTCGGCGGCGGGGTCGCCGGGCTCGTCACCGCCCGTGACCTCGCCAAGGGCGGCGCCCACGTGGTGCTCGTCGAGTCCTCGGGGGAGCTCGGGGGCATGATCCGTCGGCACACCGTCGGCGGGATCGACCTGGACATGGCGGCGGACTCCTTCGCCACCCGCACGGACGCCGTCGGCCGCCTGGCGATCGAGCTCGGGCTCGGCAACGACGTCGTCGCCCCTGACCCGCGCGGCGCCTGGCTGATGACCCGCGACGGCCGGACCTCCCCGATCCCGGCGACCGGGCTCCTCGGCATCCCGAGCACCCCGATGGCCGCCGACGTGCTGGCCGTGGTCGGGCAGAAGGGCGGGCTGCGCGCCCAGATGGACTCGCTGCTGCCGGCACCGGTGGGCGCCAAGGCCTCGTCGCTCGGCGAACTCGTCCGCCGGCGCATGGGGGAGCGGGTGCTCGACGACCTCGTGGTGCCGATCGCCGGTGGCGTGCACTCCACGCACCCCGACCAGCTCGACCCCGACCGGGTGGCTCCGGGCCTGCGCGCCGCACTGCTCCGCGAGGGCTCACTCGCCCGAGCCGTCCTGTCGCTGCGGGCACGCGCGGCCGCCGGCACCCCGGTGCAGGGGATCCGTGGTGGGACGGTGCGCCTGGTGGACGAGCTCGTCGCCGACATGGAGACCTACGGGGTGGACGTCCGGCTGCACACCCGCGCGACCCGCATCGAGGCGCACGCGGTCGAGATCGTCAGCGCCGACGGCACGACCGAACGGCTGCCGGCCCAGCACACCCTGTCCTCCGTCGCCGACCCGGAGCGCACCGCCGCCCCCGACCGGACCGGTATCCAGCTCGTCACGCTCGTCGTCGACCAGCCGGAGCTCGATGCCGCCCCGCGCGGAACCGGGATGCTCGTGCACCCCGACGCCCAGGCGGTGTCGGCGAAGGCCCTGACGCACGCGACGGTGAAGTGGCCGTGGCTGGCCGACGTGGCGGACGGACGCCACGTCCTGCGGCTCAGCTACGCGACCACCGCGACGGACCCTGCGGGCGTGGCCACGAGCCTCCCGGTCGACCCGACCGACCCCGTCGGCAGCCGCGCGCTGCAGGACGCGTCCACGCTGCTCGGTGTGCCGATCACGGCCGACCGCGTCAGCGGCGCCGCACGCGTCGGCTGGTACGGACCGGACCTCACCGCGGCAGGGCTGGCCGACGGCGTCGTCGGCATCGGTGAGGCCTCGACCGGACGAGGCCTGGCGGGCATCATCGCCGCCGCTCGGAAGGCAGCCGACGAGATCCTCGGTTCCTGAGCGGACCGCGCAGCCCCCGAGGGCTACTGTTGGTCAGACCGCCGGACGTATTCCGTTCGGTGCATGACCACCGCACAACCAATGCACGGAGGAATCGCACATGCGCGGAAAGCTCCTGTTCGTCGCCGGCGCCGCACTCGGGTACGTCCTGGGATCGCGAGCCGGACGGGCGCGGTACGAGCAGATCAAGACCGTCAGCGGCAAGGTCTGGAACAGCAACGGCGTCCAGAAGGGCGTGCACGTCGCCGAGGACTTCATCGCCGACAAGACCCCGGACGTCGCCGAGTTCATCGGTGAGACGACCAAGAAGGCCGTCCGCAAGGTCGGCCAGAAGAAGGACACCACCACCTCATGACCGACACCCGCGATCGCAAGTCGCGTTCGCTGTTCGGCCTGGTCGGTGACGTCCCGAAGCTCGTCAAGGGCCTGGTCAAGGGCGAGATCGACCTGCTCAAGGCCGAGATGCTCGCGAAGGCGAAGATCTTCGGCCTCGCAGCCGGTCTGCTGGTCGGTGCGCTCGTCGTCGTGCTCTACGCGATCGGCGTCCTGCTGACCGCAGCCGTGATGGGCCTCGCGACCGTGATGCCGGCGTGGCTGGCCGCACTGGTGGTGGCCGTGGTGATGCTGATCATCGCCGCGATCCTCGGCCTGATCGGCTGGAAGCGCCTGAAGAAGGGCCTGCCGATCACGCCGAAGCGCACGATCGCCAGCGTCAAGGACGACATCAACGCGGTGAAGGGCCTCGGCAAGAAGCCGACCCCGCCGACGCAGTACGGCAGCCGCAAGCCGGACGTCGACGGCCGCTCCTGAGCGCCGACAGCCCCGACAGCCGCACCACCGACGGAGGAACCGTGACCGACCCGCACGACGATCTCGCTGCTCGCGTCGCCGCGACCCGCGCCCAGCTGTTCGACACCCTCGACGCGATCGAGGACAAGCTCAACGTCCCGAAGCAGATCGGGATCGCGGCGTCGAAGTTCAAGCGCGGTCTCGACGAGAAGCCGGTGCCCTACCTGGCCGGTCTCGCAGCCGGCGTGGCGGTGGTCGGGGGTATCGTCGTGATGGTGCTCCGACGGCGGTAGACCGCCCGAGCGCGGTCCACCGGATGCGGGGCGGCCAACACCCTGGCAACCGATAGGACAATGGATCCATGAGCTCCGACGCGCCCACGAACACCGGGCCCGTGCCCGCGCACGACCACCCCCACACGGAACCCGCCGAGACCGGTCACCCGGACTCCGGGATCGACCCGAACCTGCTGACGGCCTACGCCCTCTGGGCAGTGTTCCGCCGGCCCCTCGGTCCGGTCCACCGCGTCGGCGACGACGCCGTGGCCGAACTCGACACCGTGATCGCCAGCGCCGCCGAGCGCGGGGTCACGATCCGTGGCTTCTACGACGTCTCGGCCTTCCGTGCCGACGCCGACGTCATGGTCTGGCTGCACGGCGACGACGCGCAGGCCATCCAGGCCGTGCTGCGCGAGATCCGTCGCACCGGCTTGTTCCAGGACGCCGAGCCGGTCTGGCACGTGATGGCCATGCACCGCGAGGCCGAGTTCAACAAGCGGCACACCCCCGCGTTCCTGCGCGGCAAGGACCCCGAGGCGTGGATCACGGTGTACCCGTTCGTCCGCTCCTACGAGTGGTACCTGCTGCCGGAAGAGGAGCGCTCGAAGATGCTCCGCGACCACGGCATCGCCGGCGCGAAGTACCGTCGCGTGCTCACGAACACCATCGCGACCTTCGCCCTGAGCGACTACGAGTGGATCCTGCCGCTCGAGAGCCCGGACCTCGTCGACCTGGTCGACCTGATGCGCGATCTCCGCTACACCGAAGCGCGCATGCACGTGCGCGAAGAGGTCCCCTTCTTCACGGGTCGTCGCGTGACGACCGCCGAACTCCCGGAGGTGCTGTCATGACCGACACCAGCATGATCACGAACGGCCAGGTCCTCGCCGCCACCCCCGCGGCGGCGTCCGGTCCCGAGCACGTCGAGACCCCGACCGCCTACGACGCGATCCTGCTCGCCGGCTTCGGTGGCCCCGAGGGCCAGGACGACGTCATCCCCTTCCTGCGCAACGTCACCCGCGGCCGCGGGATCCCGGACGAGCGTCTCGAAGAGGTGGCGCACCACTACCGCCACTTCGGCGGCGTGAGCCCGATCAACGCGCAGAACCGTGCGCTCAAGGCAGCGCTCGAGGCCGAGCTGGCGTCGCGCGGCATCGACATGCCGGTCCTCTGGGGCAACCGCAACTGGGAGCCCTACCTCGAAGAAGCCTTCACCGAGGCGGCGGACAAGGGCTACACGAAGCTCGTCGCCATCGCCACGAGCGCGTACTCGTCGTTCTCGAGCTGCCGGCAGTACCGCGAGGACTACGCTCGCGTGCTCAACGAGACCGGTCTGATCGACACCATCCAGATCGACAAGATCCGCCAGTTCTTCGACCACCCGGGCTTCGTCCGCCCGTTCATCGACGGCGTCCGCGACGGCATGGCCCGCGCGATCGCCGAGAACGAGGGCCTCGACGTCGCGACCGAGCTGCAGGTGCTCTTCTCGACGCACTCCATCCCCTCGACCGACGCCGCCCGCTCGGGCCCCGACTACCGCGGGTTCGACGAGCACGGCGCGTACGAGGCGCAGCACCTGGCCGTCGGCGAGGTCGTCCTCGACCAGGCCTGGGCCGAGCTCCTCGAGCAGCCCGAGCACGCCCACCTGCAGGGCACGTCGAAGCCCGCCTGGAAGCTGGTCTACCAGTCGCGCTCCGGCCCCCCGACGCAGCCGTGGCTCGAGCCCGACATCAACGACTACATGAACGAGGACCTCAAGGGCGGCCCGACGCGTGCCGTGCTGATCGTCCCGCTCGGCTTCGTCAGCGACCACATGGAAGTCATGTGGGACCTCGACGAGGAAGCCACCGAGACCGCCGGTGAGCTCGGCTTCTGGTCGCTCCGCACGCAGACCCCCGGCATCGACCCGGCCTACGTGTCCGGTCTCGTCGACCTGGTGCTCGAGCGGGTCAACGGCACGCCCAAGGCCGAGCGCCCGCACATGACCGACATCGGCCCCTGGTACGACGTGTGCCGTCCGGGGTGCTGCGAGAACGTGCGAGCGGGGTTCAAGCCCGCCGCCGCGGGCGTCGCTCCGTGACCGACACGACCGTGAACGACCCCAGCGCCACAGGGCCCGACGGCCCGACCCCGATCCGGCTCGGCACCCGTGCCAGCCGGCTCGCGGTCGCGCAGTCGCAGGACGTCGCCGACCGCCTGGCGAAGGCGGCCGGTCGGCCCGTCGAACTCGTCACCGTCACGAGCGAGGGCGACACGAACCGTGCCTCCCTGGCGTCGCTCGGCGGCACGGGTGTCTTCGCCAGCGCCCTGCGTGAAGCGCTCGTCGCGGGCGAGGTCGACGTGCTCGTGCACTCGCTCAAGGACCTGCCGACCGCGCCGTACCCGGGCCTGACGATCGGTGCCGTGCCGAAGCGTGCGGACGCCCGTGACGTCCTCGTCGCCCGGAACGGCGCCACCGTCGACACCCTGCCCGAGGGCGCGAAGGTCGGCACGGGTTCGCCTCGCCGTGCCGCGCAGCTCCGTGCGCAGCGCCCCGACCTCGACGTGGTCGACATCCGCGGCAACATCGACACCCGCCTCGGCCGGGTGGACGACGACCTCGACGCCGTGGTGCTCGCCGCCGCCGGCCTCGGGCGCATCGACCGCCTGTCTGCCGCCACGGAACTGCTCGACCTCGGCTTCTGGCCCAGTGCTCCCGGACAGGGCGCGCTCGCGGTGGAGATCCGCTCGGACGAGACCGACCGTGGGCTGCTCGCCGCACTCCGCAAGATCGAGCACGCCCCCACCCGCCTGACGGTGACGGCCGAGCGCGAGGTCCTCGCCAAGCTCGAGGCCGGCTGCTCCGCCCCGATCGGTGCCACGGCGGTCGTGGACGCCGAACTGCTGCTCGTGTCCGCGACCGTCTACCGCCCCGACGGCACCGAGTACCGCACCGCGTCGCACGCGGCCGTGCTCGACGGGTCGGCGCAGGAGCGTCTCGACGAGGCGCTCGCGGTCGGCGGCCGCGTGGCGACCGAGCTGCTCGACAACGGCGCTGCCGACCTCGCCGACCTGGCGACCACCGTCGCCGAGGACACCACGGACGGGCCGTACACCGCGGGTCCCGGCCTCGCGACGCCGGCCGAGTAGGCGGTCACCACGGAACCCTCCACCACCGCGACGGACGAGGCGCGACCCCCGGTCGTCCTCGTCCCGCGTGGCGGTGCGTGGGGGGACCGGGTCGCCGAAGCGGCGCGGGCCCGTGGGCTTGCGCCCGTCGTCGTCCCCCTCATCACGGACGCTCCGCCGTCCGACCCCTCCGCACTCGACGCTGCGGTCCGCCGCCTGGTCGCCTCCGGTGCGGTCGGGAGGCCCGGATCGCCCGTTGCTGTCGGCGAACGAACCCCTGTGGCTGGTTATGCATGGGTGGTGGTGACCAGTGCGACGGCCGTGACGGTCCTGTCGGAACGCGTGGCGGGCCTCCCGGCCGGGGTGCGCGTCGCTGCGGTCGGCGAGCCGACCGCCCGTGCCGCGCGCGCTGCGGGCTGGGTCGTCGACCTGGTGCCGACCGAGACGTCCGCCGCGGGCCTGGTGCAGGAGTTGCCGGACACCGACGGCACCGTGCTGTTCCCCCGCTCCGAGATCGCCGCACCGACACTCGTCGACGGCCTCCGTGCCCGCGGCATCGACGTGGACGACGTGGTCGCGTACCGTACCGTGGGGACCGGCGACGAGCCGATCGCCCTCGAGACGACGCCCGCTGCGGTGCTCGTGACGAGCGGCAGCGTCGCCCGCGAGATCGCCCGCCGGATGACCCCGCTCGACCCCCGCACCATCGTGGCCTGCATCGGCCCCGGGACCGCGACCGACGCCCGTGCGGCCGGACTGCCCGTGCACGCGGTCGGAGGCACGCGGTCCGCAGAAGCCCTGCTCGACGCCGTCGTCGAGGCACTGAACCCAACCACCCCCCACCAGGAAGGTCACCCGTGACTGGACGCTTCCCCCAGGTCCGCCCCCGTCGGCTCCGCGCCACCCCCGCGATGCGACGACTCGTGGCCGAGACCCGGCTCCACCCGGCCGAGCTCGTGCTGCCGATGTTCATCCGCGAAGGCGCGACCGACGCCGTGGACATCTCGAGCATGCCGGGCGTGCAGCAGCACTCCCTCGACTCGTTCCGCCGCGCGCTGGTCGACGCCGCGTCGGTCGGTGTGGGTGGCGTGAACCTGTTCGGCGTGCCGACCACGAAGGACGCCGAGGGCTCCGGCGCGACCGACCCGGACGGCATCCTCAACGTGGCCATCCGGGTGGCCAAGGAAGAGGTCGGGGATGCCCTCGTGGTGCAGTCCGACCTGTGCCTCGACGAGTTCACCGACCACGGACACTGCGGTGTGCTGGCAGCCGACGGCTCCGTCGACAACGACGCCACCCTGCTGCGCTACCGCGACATGGCGGTCGCGCAGGCCGAGGCCGGTGCCGAGCTCGTCTGCATGAGCGGCATGATGGACGGCCAGATCGCCGCCGCACGTGACGCCCTCGACGGCGCCGGGCACAGCGGCACCGCGCTGCTCGCCTACGCCGCCAAGTACGCCTCGGCGTTCTACGGACCCTTCCGCGAGGCCGTCTCGTCGTCGCTCGTCGGCGACCGCCGCACGTACCAGATCGACGCCGCGAACGGTCGGCAGGGGCTCCGCGAGGTCGAGCTCGACGTCGACGAGGGCGCCGACATCGTGATGGTGAAGCCCGCGATGAGCTACCTCGACGTGCTCGCCGAGACCGCTGCGACCTCGCCGGTCCCGGTCTGGGCGTACCAGATCTCCGGCGAGTACGCGATGATCACCGCAGCAGCGCAGAACGGGTGGATCGACCGCGACGCCGCCGCGATGGAGTCGCTCGTCGGCATCAAGCGCGCCGGTGCCGACGCGATCCTGACCTACTTCGCCGTCGACATCGCGCGGAAGCTCAACGAGGAAGCGGCCCTCCGCACCTCGGGCAGCACCGCGGACGTCGCCGGCATCGCCTCGACCGGGAAGGCCCCCGAATGACCACGAACGACCAGCTGTTCGGCCGTGCCAAGAACGCGATCCCGGGTGGTGTGAACTCCCCGGTCCGCGCCTACGGGTCGGTCGGCGGCACCCCGAGGTTCCTGGTGTCCGCCAAGGGCGCCTACGTCACGGACGCCGAGGGTCGCGAGTACGTCGACCTCGTCGCGTCGTGGGGCCCCGCGATCCTCGGGCACGCCCACCCCGGCACGGTCGAGGCCGTGCAGCAGGCCGCCGCGCGCGGACTGTCGTTCGGGGCGTCGACCCCGGGTGAGACCGAGCTGGCCGAACTCGTGAAGCAGCGGGTGTCGGTGGACGGCGACGGCCCCATCGAGAAGCTCCGGATGGTGTCGACCGGCACCGAGGCCACGATGACGGCGATCCGGCTGGCGCGCGGCTACACCGGTCGCGACCTGCTCGTGAAGTTCGCCGGGCACTACCACGGGCACTCGGACTCCCTGCTGGCCGAGGCCGGCTCCGGCGTCGCGACCCTGGCCATGCCGGGCAGTGCGGGCATCACCGCCGAGACCGCGGCGCAGACCCTCGTGCTGCCGTACAACGACCTCGACGCCGTCCGCCGGGCCTTCGACGAGCACTCCGAGCGCATCGCCGCCGTCATCGTCGAGTCCGCCGCCGCGAACATGGGCGTCCTGGCACCCGAGCGCGGCTTCAACCGTGCCCTGGCGCAGATCACCCGGTCGCACGGGGCGCTGCTCATCGTCGACGAGGTCCTGACCGGGTTCCGCGTCGGTGCTGCCGGCTGGTGGGGCCTCGAGGCGTCGAAGGTCGTGCCGGACGGTGCCGGGTGGAAGCCCGACCTCATCACGTTCGGCAAGGTCATCGGCGGTGGCATGCCCCTCGCCGCACTCGGCGGTCGGCGTGAGGTCATGGACTTCCTCGCCCCGCTCGGGCCCGTGTACCAGGCGGGCACCCTGTCGGGGAACCCGTTGGCCGTCGCCGCCGGCATCGCCACGCTGCGGGCCGCGACGCCGTCCGTGTACGAGACGCTGAACCGCACGGCTGCGGTCATCTCCGCGGCCACTTCGGACGCCCTGTCGGCCGAGGGCGTCGCCCACACCGTGCAGCGCGCCGGCAACCTGTTCTCGTTCGCGTTCACCGAGCAGGCGCCGCGGAACTACGACGACGTGCGGGCGCAGGACGTGTTCCGCTACGCGCCGTTCTTCCACGCGATGCTCGACGCCGGGGTGACCCTGCCGCCGAGCGTCTTCGAGGCGTGGTTCGTCACGGCCGCACACGACGACCGCGCGGTCGGACGGATCCTCGACGCCCTGCCCGCGGCCGTGAAGGCTGCTGCCGCCGCGACCGCGTGACGGGCGCGGAGGCTGCTGCTGCCGCGACCGCGTGACGGGCGCGGAGGCTGCTGCCGCCGCGACCGCGTGACGGGCGTCGGGGCTCAGGAGCAGTCGGCCTTCGTGAAGGTCGTGTCGACGGTCTTCGACGAGCCCTCGAACTTGTACGTGTACCGCATGTCGACGTCCTCGTCGAGGAGCTTCTTCGTCTCGCTGTTCGAGCAGAGGTTCGGCCCGACGGCGTCGCGGATGGCCCCCTCGGTGATCGAGGCCGGGTCGACGTTCGACGACACGGTGTAGTCGTAGTGGATCGCGGCGCCCTCGGCCTCGATCCCGGTCCACGTCGTGACGGAGTCGACCTGCTTGGGCAGGTCGCTCTGCTCGCGGATCTGCTCGACGGCCTTCGAGACCTTCTCTTCCGTGGAGTCGCTGAAGGCTGCGTTGAGGCCCTGGCGGACGAGGAACGCCACCACCACGGCGACGACGACGCCGAGCACCGAGATCAGGACGCGCTTGCCGCGGGACGATGACTTGGGCGGGGGTGCGTAGGGAGCGGCTCCGGCCGGGGCCTGGTACGGCTGGCCGGCGGGCGGCTGCTGCTGCGCGTACGGCTGGCCGGCGGGCGGCTGCTGCTGCTGCTGCTGCTGCTGCGCGTACGGCTGGCCGGCGGGCTGCTGCTGGGGCTGGCCGGCGGGCTGCTGCGGGTACTGCTGGCCGGTCGGCTGGCCCGTGTTCGGCTGCCCGTCGTTCGGCTGCGGCTCGGACCCCGGGTAGGGCGGCGGCGTGTTCGTCATGGTTCCCCCTGGTGACGGTCCGCGGCGTGACACCGTGGTGCGGTGCCGGGTCCCTCCCCGACACGGGCCGCGGACACTGAACGGCCATTCAAGCACGCGTCAGGCGGATCGGCGTGCCGCCCAGCGCCCTTCCGACCGCAGGATCGCGAGCGGGAAGTCGAACGCGTGCGACACCGCCGACGACGTGATGACCTCGTCCGAGGTGCCCTGGGCCACGACGGCGCCGTCGCGGAGCAGCATCGCGTGCGACGTCGAGGCCGGCAGGTCCTCCAGATGGTGGGTCACCATGACGCTGCCCAGCTCGGGGTGCCGGTGCCGCAGCGCGTCGACGGTCTCGAGCAGGTGCTCCCGTGCGGCGACGTCGAGGCCGGTCGCCGGCTCGTCGAGCAGCAGCAGTTGGGGTTCGGACATCAGGGCACGGGCGATGAGGGCGCGTCCTCGCTCACCCTGCGACAGCACCGGCCAACGGGCGTCCCGTCGTGCGCTGAGTCCGACGTCGGCGATGTGCTGCTCGGCCAGCGCGACCTGCTCGGCCGAGGGCTCCCACCGCATCATGAGGTCCGTCGTGCCGGTCAGCCCGGTGAGCACCGTCTCGAGCACCGTGAGCGGCGACAGCATCCGGTGCCGAGGATCGACGTGGCCGATGTGCTCCCGGAGTTCGCGGACGTCGACGCGTCCGAGGCGGCGGCCGAGGACCTCGACCGTGCCGGCGGTGGGGTGACCGGTCGCGCCGAGGACGGCGAGCAACGTGGACTTGCCGGCACCGTTCGGTCCGAGCAGCGCCCAGTGCTCCCCGCGCCGGACGGTCAGGTCGACGTCGTGCAGCAGGTCGCGGCCGGAGCGCGTGACGCGGACCCCGGTGGCGTGGATCAGGACGTCGTCGTGCGCGTCGGTCATGACCCCATCGTGCCCCACCGCGCCGTGACGTCGTCCACGTGCGCCCGTGCGACGTCGACGAACCGGCGGGCCGCTGCCCAGGCGGCACCGACGTCTCCGCTGCCGGCCGCCGTGTCGAGCGCCAGCCAGAGCGCTTCTGCGTCCCACTGCCGGAACGCCGGGGCCTCGGGCAGCGCGTAGGCGAGCCGGGCCATCGCGAGGCGCAGAGCCTGACGGGTCCACCGGTTCCCGGACTGCTCCGACAGGAACCGCGTGACGGCGAACGCGCTCTCCGTGTAGCGGTGGTCGCGCACCTGGCCGTCCGCCCGCGCCCGTTCGACGAGCGCGCGGAACTCCTCGAGCGCGGGTCCCTGCAGGCCGGGCAGGACGTGGACGGCACCGTGCGTGAAGACGCCGGTGAGCAGTTCCATCGTGTCGCGCCAGGTCCCGAGCGACGGTTCCACGACGCGGTACCGGCCGCCGTCGTCCTCGACGAGCCCGAGGTCGTGCAGCCAGCGCATCCCGTCGATGACCTGCTCGGGTGGAGCACCGGTCCGGGTCACGAGTTCCTCGAGCGTGTGCCTGGACCCGACCGCCAACGCGCCGGAGCGGACGTGTCTGAGCAGGGCACGGTCGACCGGACCGACGCGGTGTTCGGTGGTGTCGTCCGCCGGGCGGCTCGTCCGCGGCACCCCGACGTTCCGCCGGTGGATCTCGAACAGCCCGTCGATGACCTCTGCAGCGGTGGTCACGATGCCCGGGTCGCCGGTGTCCACGGCGCGGCCGGTGGTCACGAACCAGGCGTGCACGTCGTGGACCGACCAGAGCTGGGTGGGGACGCGTGCCCACCGCATCCGCTCGAACGCACGCAGACCTAGGCTGCGCACCAGGGTGTTCGGGGAGTGCTCGAACCAGAACTGGCAGGCGGCGGAGAACGCCGTCGGGTACTCCGGCAACCGCAGGGCAGCGGTGGTGCGAGCTCGCGCGACCCGGCGATCGAGCTCGGCGCTCAGTTCGGGGGTGAGCGCCGGGATCGTGGCACGGAGTGCCGGACCGAGGAGCGAGACCCAGAAGTCCAGTGCGTCGGACAGGTCGGCGTCGGAGAGCTCCTCGTACTGCCACGTACCGTTCGGCTGGTGGACCAGGATGCCGAGGTCCTCGAGCCGTGCCGCCGCCGATCGGACGTCACCGAGCGAAGTGCCCCACTCCCAGCTCAGTGCGTCGAGGTCGACGGACACCGGTCCGCGGGGGCCGGTCCGGACGTGGGCGAGCAGGGACGCGTAGGCGTCGTCGTGCACGGCCGCCCAGGGGTCGGCGTCACCCCACTCGCCGACGACCATGGGTCAGCCGCGGTCGGCGCGGACCGCCTCGATGTGCTGTTCGAAGTTGCGGGTGAGGGCTCGTCCGGCCTCGGCAGCGCCTTCGCCGTCGCGCTCGGTGAGCGCTTCACGCAGGATCGAGAAGAACGCCTCGGACCCGTACTGCTCGAACGCCGGCGTGGGGTTGAGCGTGAAGCGGACCCGCTCCATGGCGCCGACGGCCGCGTTCTGCACCAGGGGGTTCCCGGAGTGCTCGACGGCGAACTCGATGATCTCGGTGAGGGCACCGCTGAAGCCGTAGTCCCGCACCTTGCGCATGCGGTCGGCCTTGTCGAGCAGCACGGTGAGGGCTTCGACGTCCTCGTCGCTGTACTCGGGGACGCCCCAGCGCAGGCTGAGCTCGAAGAACCCGGCGGTCGCGCGGGTCGCGATGACCCAGTCCTCGAACGTCGGGGTGGCGACGCGGGTGTACCGGTTCGCCTCCATCTCGACCAGGCCGATGTCGACGAGCTTCGCGATCGCCTCGCGGATCGGGGTGCGACTCACACCCAGCCACTGGACCAGCTCGTCGTCGTTCAGGCGCTCGCCGTGCTGCAGTGTGCCGTCGCGCAGGGCCGCGAGCATCTTGTCGTAGACGACGTCGCGCAGGAGCTTCCGGGGAGAACTCTCCACGGTGGACTTGGGGACCGGCATGTCATCTCCTCGAGGACGAAATCGACACTCGAAATCCTAGCGTGCCAATATGCAAACGTTTGCTAAATCAACCGCTCGGCGAGGATGCCGGATCAGCCCGCCACGGCGACGACCGTCCGACCGTGCACCTTTCCCGCGACGACCTCGGCCCCCACCGCGATGGCCTGCTCGGGCGTGACCGTTCGGGTGACGTCGGCCAGGAGCGCCGCGTCGAGGTCGGACGCGAGCCGGTCCCACGCTCGACGCCGGAGCTCGAGCGGGGCGTCGACGGAGTTGATCCCGAGCAGCGACACCGACCGCAGGATGAACGGCAGCACGGTCGTCGGCAGTGCGGAGTCCTGCGCCAGCCCGCACGCTGTCACGGCACCACCCCACCGGGTCGAGGCCAGGACGTTCGCCAGCGTGGCCCCGCCGACGCTGTCCACCGCTCCGGCCCAGGTGGCACGCTGCATCGGCTTGCCCGGCTCGGACAGGGTGCCGCGGTCGACCACCTCGGTGGCCCCGAGTCGGCGGAGCGAGTCCGTGTTGGCTGCGCGACCGGTCGACGCCGTGACCCGGTACCCGCGCGCCGCGAGGAGCGCGATCGCCACGGTGCCGACCCCGCCGGATGCCCCGGTCACCAGCACCGGCCCGTCGTCCGGCGCGACGAAGCGCTCCAACGCCAGCACACTGAGCATCGCCGTGAACCCCGCGGTGCCGATGGCCGCCGCGAACGAGTCGTCGATCGCCTCGGGCAGTACGACGAGCGACCCGGACGGCACCACGGCCTGCGTTGCCCAGCCCCCGTGCCGGGTCTCACCCAGGCCAGCGCCGTTCAACACCACCCGGTCACCGATCGCGACCTCGTGCACGCCCGGCCCGAGCCCCGACACCGTGCCGACGACGTCGATCCCCGGCACGAGTGGATCGAGCCGGGCGACACCGGGGTTCCGTGCGAGGGCCAGGCCGTCCTTGTAGTTGACGCTCGAGTACGTGACGTCGACGAGGGCCTCGCCCTCGGCCGGATCCGGCAGGTCGACGTCGGTGACGGTGGGCGGGGCTGTGCTGGACACGAGGACGGCGCGGGTCATGCGCCGGACGCTACCCCGGGCCTCCCGGCGGCCTGCCCGTTCTTTCCCAGAACGCGTGCGATGCCTGGTGGATTCGGGCGTACCGGGTCAGAACAACCGACCAGGTACGCCTGCTTCGACCCGGTACGCCCGATCTGACCCGGCGCAGGGTCGGCGGGCGCCTCGGCCTGTCCGTTCTTTCCCAGAACGCGTGCGATGCCTGGTGGATTCGGGCGTACCGGGTCAGAAGAACCGACCAGGTACGCCCGATTCAACCCGGTACGCCCGAAACCGCCCCAGCCCAGCCCCGACCCCGCCCCAGCCCGCCCCACTCAGCCGAACATGATGGCGGCCTCGTCGAACCGCGCCTGCGGCACGGTCTTGAGCTCGCCGAGCGCCTCCTCGAACGAGACGTGCTCGATCTCGGTGCCCCGGAGCGCCACCATCCGGCCCCAGCGCTCCTCGACGACCGAGTCGATCGCCGCCAGCCCGAGCCGCGTCGACAGCACCCGGTCGTACGCGGTCGGCGTGCCACCGCGCTGGATGTGCCCCAGGGTCGTGGCCCGCGTCTCGATGCCCGTCATCTCCTCGATGAGCGGCGCGAGGCGCTCGCCGATGCCGCCGAGCCGCGGGCGCCCGAAGGCGTCGAGCCCGCGCTCCGTGTGCGCCGTGTCCTCGTGGTCGGGGACGAAGCCCTCGGCCACCACCACGAGCGGTGCGCGACCGCGGTCGTAGGCGGCCCGCACCCACTTCGCGATCTGTTCCATGCTCGTCTTCTGCTCGGGGATGAGGATCGCGTGCGCGCCCGCGGCCATGCCGGAGTGCAGCGCGATCCAGCCCACGTGCCGGCCCATGACCTCGGCGACCATGCAGCGCGAGTGCGACTCGCCGGTGGTGCGCAGGCGGTCCATCGCCTCGGTCGCGATGGCGACGGCGGTGTCGAAGCCGAACGTGTAGTCGGTCGCGCCCAGGTCGTTGTCGACCGTCTTCGGCACGCCCACGATCTTCAGGCCGGCGTCGGTCAGGCGCTTCGCGGCGGCCAGGGTGCCCTCGCCGCCGATCGCGACGATCGCGTCGATACCGTGCCGCTGCAGGGTCGCGGAGATGTTCTCGAACCCGCCGTTGGGGCCCTCGAACGGGTTCGTGCGGCTGGTGCCGAGGATCGTGCCGCCCTGCTTCGCGATGCCCTGGATGTCCTTGCGGCCGAGCGGGACGATGTCGCCGTCGACCACCCCGCGCCACCCGTCGCGGAAGCCGACGAAGTCGTGTCCGTAGATGGCGATGCCCTTCAGGACGATCGCGCGGATGACCGCGTTCAGGCCGGGGCAGTCGCCTCCGGAGGTGAGGATGCCGATGCGCATGGTGAACTTCCGTCGTCGGGTGGTGGGGATCAGTGCCCATCATGACTGACGGTGGTTCCGCATTACCATCCCCGTGTGTCCCTGCTCGCTTCCGCCGCCGTCGACGCCGCTGGTGCGTCCAGTGACGCGTCTCGCGTCGACACGGTGTACCGGCCTGGAGGCGCGGTGGACGTCGCGTCGACCCTGCGGCCCCTGCAGCGCGGCTCCGGCGACCCGGCCTTCCAGGTGGTCGGCGGCGTCGTGTGGCTCGCGCTGCGCACGCCCTCCGGTCCCGCCTCCGTGGCGATCCGGCGGGCCGGCGACACCATCGCGGTGTCGGCGTGGGGCAGCGGAGCCCCGTGGGCGGTCGAGCACGCCCCCGATCTGCTCGGACGCGGCGACGACTGGTCGTCGTTCGACGTCTCCGGCAACGAGTTCCTCGCCGCGGCACGACACCGGCAGCCCGGGCTCCGGCTGCTCCGCACGAACACCGTGGTCGCGATGCTCGTGCCGGCGATCATGGAGCAGAAGGTGACCTCGCGCCAGGCGTGGGGCGCGTGGCGGTACCTGCTCCGTCGGCACGGCACCCCGGCGCCCGGTCCGGCACCCGCGGGCATGATGGTGCCGCCGGACGCTCCGACGTGGGCGCGGATCCCGAGCTGGGAGTGGCACCGGGCGGGCATCGAACCGGGGCGCTCGGCCACCGTGATGCGCGCCGTGAAGCTCGCGCCGGCACTCGAACGGAGCCTGGTGCACGGCCGCGGCGGCGAGGTCGTGTCCACGAAGCTGCAGTCGATCCCCGGGGTCGGTCGGTGGACCGCCGCCGAGACCGCCCAGCGCTCCCACGGTGACCCGGACTCACCGAGCGTGGGGGACTTCCACGTGCCGGCGCTCGTCGGGTGGGCACTGACCGGTGCCCCGGTGGACGACGACGGGATGCTCGAGCTGCTCGAACCCTGGCGCGGGCACCGGGAGCGTGTCGTGCGGTTGATCGGCGGCTCCGGGTTCCGGAAGCCGTCGTTCGGGCCGCGGATCACGATCCAGGACCACCGGGGGCACTGAGCGCGTCTGTCGGGCGGGTGTGTGGGTCCGCAAAACACCGGTGTTCGCGCTTTGCACACCGGCACGTGGGTGTTCGGAGTGCGAACACCGGTGTCCCGCAGGGCGTCAGGGGTGGCGGGTGCCCTCGCCCGCCAGCACGGCGCGGTAGCCCTCGCGGAACGTCGGGTACCGCGGTGTCCATCCCGTCGACCGGAGCAGCGCGTTCGACAGGCGCTTGTCGCCGCCGGCCTGCCGCGCGTCACCGTCGCCCGTCGACGGCTCGGCGACGTGGAGTTCCTCGGCCAGGAACCGCAGCACGTCGTCCAGCCGACTCGGCTCGTCGTCGGTGCCCAGGTAGAGCGGTGCCGGATCCGGCAGCGCCGCCAGGTGCACGAGCGCTGCTGCGGCGTCGTCGCGGTGGATGCGGTTCGTGTGCGGTGAGGTCCCCGGTGCCAGCCGTGCGGCACCGGACCGCACCTGGTCGATGAGCCGCTCGCGGCCCGGACCGTAGACGCCCGACAACCGCACCAGCACGGCGCCGGGAGCGCGCTCGCGCAGCAGGACCTCGGCCTCGACCAGGACCTCGGCGGTCGGGGTCGCCCCGCGCGCGGGTGTCTCCTCGGTGACCTCGCTGCCGTCCGAGACGTCGTACACGGCGGTCGAGGACACGACGAGCACCCGGGGGTCGGCCTCCGAGGCGTCGATGCCGTCGAGCACGTTGCGCAGCCCGTCGACGTAGGTGGCGCGGTACTCGTCGACGTCGCGGCTGCCAGCGGCGAAGGCCACGACGACGACGCTCGTGTCGGCCGGGATCTCGGGGAGCTCGTGTCGAAGGTCGACGCTCCGGCCGGTGATCGGCGCGGGGATCAGCTCGGCGCGGCGGCGGAGTCCGATCACGTGGTGGCCCAGGTCGGCGAAGCGCAGGCCGGCTTCGGTCCCGAGGTCGCCGCATCCGGCGATGACGACTGTCGTGGAGTTCTGCACGGCTCGACCTTGGCACGGTCTCATGGTGGAAGGCGGGGAGCTTGGTGATAATGGTTCTCAACTGGATGATCACCGTCCGGTCTTCTCGACAGGAGTTCCATGTCCCCTCGATCCCTGCGTCTCCTCCCCGCGCTCGTCCTGGCCGGGCTCGTCCCGCTCGTCGGCACCGCGATCGCCGTCCCCGCGTCGGCTGCACCCGCCGTGACCCGGACCGCCCACCACAGCTGGCTCGTCACGGCTGACCCGACGGCGAAGCGCGTGTACGTCAACGACGCCGTCACGGGCAGGCGGACCGCCACCCTGAGCGGGATCGAGTTCGGCACCCACGCGGGCTCCGTGCAGCTCGGCCACGGGCGGATCGCGTTCATGGACGAGTCGAAGCCGCAGCTCGACGTCATGGCGATCGGTCCCCGCGGCACCGCGCGGATCTCGCAGCACTACGCGATCCCGAACGCCGACAAGCGCTGGGAGCGTGCCGGCTGGCTGTCGACCGACACCGCGCGCCGGCACCTGGCGGTCGGCTCCGACTTCGACGGCTCCGAGCGGCAGCGGGTCACCGTCATCGACCTCCGACGGAAGACGGAGCGCACCGCACAGATCGACACCTCGGCGGTGCAACTCGCGACCACGGGCAAGCGCGGCACCGAAGAGGTCGAGACGTTCCTGGTCGGCAGCCCCCTGCGCCTGGTCGTCACCGCGGGCGGACGCCTCGACGCCTACTCCGTGTCCGCGATCATGCGCGGCGCGACGCACCCGCGCCCCGTCGCGACCACGCCCCTCGGCGCCTACCCGCACGGCCCGATCGTCAACGCCACGGGGACGGTGATCGGCTCCGACCTGGCCGCCGGCGTGCAGACCGTCCGGGTGACGCGGACCGGCTTCACGGGATCCCGGTCCGTCGCGTACCCGAAGCCGAGCGTGCAGAGCTACCGCCCCCGCACGGCGCCGGACGGGACGACCGTGGTCGGCACCCAGGCCGGCAGCACGGCTGCGGGCACCCCGTGGAACGCCGTCCCCGCGTACCTGACCACCTCGTCGACGTCCTCGAGCAGGATCCGCAGCGTCGACCTCGGCACCGGGTCCTTCACCCGTGTCGCCGTCACCGCCCGGTTCGCCGCCGTCGCGCTGACGTCGGGCACCGGAGACTCGCTCGTCCTGGTGCGGAAGCAGACCGACGGTGTCTACTCCGGCCCGACGACCTCGGTCCCGCTCACGCCGTTGCGCAAGGGTCCCGTCGCCGGACAGTCGGCCGCCGGGGCCTCGGTGCGGTTCACCGCGGCGACCGACGACGGCCGCAGTGTGTTCGTGACGCGGGGCGACGAGGGGGAGATCACCCAGATCGACACCACCGGCACGAAGCCCTCGGTGCTGCGCACCATCACGCTGCCCACGGCGCTCGCCGGGGGTGGGTACCTGACGACGGTCGACTCGACGGTGGCCCCGTACGACCTCAGCGGTCGCTGACCGGCCGACCCGTCGGTGGGCCGAACCGCTGACTGACCGCCCGACCAGCCGCCGACCGCCCCTCGGGGTGGTCGGCGGCTAGGGTCCTGGTGTGATCGTCTGGCTGAACGGAACCCACGGGGCGGGGAAGACGACGACGAGCCGACTGCTCCAGCCGCTGCTGCCCGGTTCGCGGATCCTGGATGCCGAGAAGGTCGGCGAGGTGCTGATGGACGTCACGCCGGGGCTGCCGGCCAGCGACAACTTCCAGCACTGGGACCCGTGGCGGCCGCTCGTGGTCGAGACCGCTCGCCGGGTGCACGACTACGTGGGCGGGCCGCTCATCATGCCGATGACGGTCCTGGTCGAGGCCTACTGGCGTGAGATCGCCGCGGGGCTCGCGGACCACGGGATACCGGTCCGGCACTTCGTGCTGCACGTCGATGGGCCGACGCTCCGCGACCGGATCCAGAACGATCAGATCGTGGGGCCGTCGACGTTCCGGTTCGCGTACGTCGACGCCTACGCCGAGGCGGCGCGCGGCTGGCTGCACGCCGAGGCCGAGGTCATCGACGCGACCGAGGCCCCCGCCGCCGAGGTCGCACGGGCCGTCGCGGACGCGGTGGCGTCAGAGCGCTGACAGCACGGCTCTGTCCGCCGCACGCAGCCCCGGGGTTCGCCACCGCCCGGATCATGCCGGAGACTGGTGCGGGTCGCTCACGAAGCCGCCCGCCCCACCACCAGCAAGGAAGGCTCCGCATGCCCGAGCTCCCCGTCGTGTTCGAAGTCGGCTCGATGATCGCCCTGGTCGCGATCCTGCTCGCCGACCTGCTCATCGTCGCGCGTCGCCCGCACGTGCCGACGCTGCGCGAATCCGGTATCTGGGTGGGCATCTACGTCGGACTCGCACTGGTCTTCGCGGTGCTCATGCTGGTCTTCGCCGGTGGCGACTCCGCCGGGCAGTTCCTGGCGGGCTGGCTCACCGAGTACAGCCTGAGCATCGACAACCTGTTCGTGTTCGTCATCATCATGGCGCGCTTCTCGGTGCCGAAGAAGATCCAGCAGGAGGTGCTGCTGCTCGGCATCATCATCGCGCTCGTGCTCCGCGGGATCTTCATCCTGGTCGGCGCGCAGCTCATCGAGAACTTCTCGTGGATCTTCTACATCTTCGGTGCCTGGCTGATCTGGACGGCGATCCAGCAGCTCCGCGGCGAGGACGAGGACGACCAGAAGGACACCTTCATCGTCCGGCTGCTCCGCCGTCGGGTCCGTCTCACCGACACGTACGACGGCATGAAGTTCCGCACCCACCACGACGGTGTCCGGCACTTCACGCCGCTGCTCATCGTGCTCATCGCGATCGGCACCACCGACCTGCTGTTCGCGCTCGACTCGATCCCGGCGATCTTCGGCATCACCGAGAGCCCCTTCATCGTGTTCACCGCGAACGTCTTCGCGCTGATGGGCCTGCGCCAGCTCTACTTCCTGCTGGGCGGACTGCTCGAGCGTCTGGTCTACCTGAAGTACGGCATCGCCGTGATCCTGGCCTTCATCGGCGTGAAGCTCGTCCTGCACGCGCTGCACGACAACGAGCTGCCGTTCCTGAACGGCGGCCACCACATCGAGTGGGCGCCGGAGATCAACACGTGGGTGTCCCTGCTGGTGATCGTCGCCGCGATGGCCGTGTCGACGCTGGCGAGCCTCGTCCGGATGCGCGGCGAGACCCCGGCCGCCGACGCCGCGACCGCGGACGACACAGCGGCGGACGATGACCGGGCCGACCAGGACCGGGCCGACCAGGACCGAGCCGACCAGGACCGCGCCCGCACCTCCGACTGAAACCCGTTTGAACGATCCGCCCTGCCGTCTCGTCGTCTGGGTATGGCACTCCGCAAACGCACCAAGGTCATCATCGGGATCTCCGCCGGCGTCGTCGTCGTGGCGGCAGCAGCCGTCATCGCCGGCCCGGTCATCTACGCGAACACCGTCAACGGCCAGGCCGCCGCAGCCCCCTCGCTGTCGGCGTCCTCGTCCGGCACCCTCGACGCGAAGGACGCCGACGGCACCTGGACCAGCACGAGCAGCTCGTACGCCGGGTACCGGGTGCACGAGGTCCTGCAGGGGAATGATGTGAACGTGGTCGGTCGCACGAAGGACGTCAAGGGCACCGCCGTCGTCGACGGCGGCTCCCTCACCAAGGCGACCGTCACCGTCCAGGTCGGCAAGATCAGCACCCCCGAAGCGGCCCGCGACGAGTACTTCCGCTCCACCGCGCTGCAGACCGACAAGTACCCCACTGCCACGTTCGAGCTGACGAAGCCCGTCGACGTCACGAAGGCGCTCGACGGCTCCACGCAGGACGTCACCCTGACCGGCACGATGGACCTGCACGGTGTCGAGAAGCCGGTCACGGCCGACGCGCAGGTCGCGGTCGGCAAGGGCGGGACCGTCCAGGTCGCCGGCACCGTGCCGATCACCTTCGCCGACTACGGCGTGAAGGCCCCGTCGCTCGGCTTCGTCACCGTGGACGGGAAGGGCTCCGTCGAGTTCTCCCTCGACCTCGGGAAGTGACCGTGACGAGTCGTTCCGCGGACGAGCTGCTCGCGACGCTGTACCGCGAGCACGGTGACGCGCTCACGCGGTACGTCCGGCACCTCACGCGGGACGGCTCGACGGTCGAGGACGTCGTGCAGGAGACGATGGTCCGGGCCTGGCAGCGTCCGGCCGTGCTCGAACGGGCACCCGACAGCGCGCGGGCGTGGCTGTTCACGGTGGCGCGCAACCTGGTGGTCGACGACGCGCGGTCGGCACGCAACCGCCGCGAGCACGGCACCGAGCACCAGGTCGAACGGATCGAGTCGGACAGCACGGACGCCGTGCTGGACCGGATCGTCGTCGCCGACGCACTCGCGTCGCTGACCGCGGACCACCGCCGCGTGGTGGTGGACGCGTACTGGCTCGGGCACACGGTGCCGGAGATCGCACGGCGACACGACATCCCGGAGGGCACCGCCAAGTCGCGCTTGCACTACGGGCTGCGAGCCCTCCGGCTCGCACTGCAGGAACGAGGAGTGACCCGATGAGCGACGACAAGTACGCGGAGTGGGATGCGGCGTACGTCCTGGGGTCGCTCCCGGCCGGTGAACGCCTGGAGTACGAGCGGCACCTCGAGACGTGCGACCGCTGTGCGGCCGCCGTCGCCGAGCTGGTCGGTCTGCCGGGGCTGCTCGGCAAGCTGCCGGCCGACCAGGCGATCGAGATCGCAGAACCAGACGGGAGGCCCGACACCCGTTCCGAGAGCGACCTCGCCTCCGTCGCGCACCGCGTCCGACACCGTCGCCGCCGTCGCCGGGTCTGGGTCGCCGCCACCGCGGGGCTCGCGGTGGTCGCCGCCGTCCTGGGCGGGCTCGCGGTCGGTGCCGCGGGGGAGCGCACCACGGTGCAGGCCGGTGCCGCTCCGACGGCAGCTGCCACCGCCGACCGCTACGACATGACCGGCGTGCAGGGACTCGACGTCCAGCTCGCCATCAGCGGCGAGCAGTGGGGCACCCGCTTCGACTGGGGGTGCTCGTACGGCGGCAAGGAGTGGTCGCCGGACGGGTCGATCCTCTACGACCTGGTCGTCGTCCGGACGGACGGCACGACGCAGACCGTGGGGTCGTGGACGGCTGCCGGCGCGGACGCACGAGGGCTGTCGGCGTCGACGGACATCCCGCGGGACGACATCAAGAGCGTGCAGGTCCGGCTGCGCGGTGAGCGCGGCGCGCTCGCCGTCGTCACGCTCTAGCCGACGTCGGCCTCGTCCGAGGCGTCGTCGGGGCCGATGGCGTCCTGGACGCGCGCACTGACGGACCGCAGCGTCTCGGCGTCGGTCCCCACGGGCCTCCAGAACAGGTCCTCGAGCGCACCGGTGTGCGCGCGGATGCCGGCGAGCACCGCACGACGGCCGTCCGCGGTCATCACCACCCAGCTGCCGCGGGCGTCGCTCGGGCAGTCCGCCCGCTCGACCAGGCCGCGGGAGACCATCCGCGTGACCTGGTGGCTGACGCGCGACTTCTCCCAGCCGATGCCCGCGGCGATGTCCCGGACGCGCAGACGGTGGTCCGGGTCGCGGTGCAGGCCGATCAGGATCTCGAACTCGGGGACGGAGATGCCGGCGCCCGCCTGGACGGCCCGGTCGAGCGCCCGGTCGAGTCGTCGCCAGACGTCGTGGTACGCGTCCCAGGTGGCCCAGTCGTGGCCACCGTTGCCCTCCGTCGACATGCCGACCAGCGTATCCACCGGGCGGACGGTCGGACCGCGCAGCGACCCCTTTCATCCGCTCGGATGACTCCTGGTCGACGTACGGCGTGCTCCGAGGTCGCGTCGGACGTGCGGCATACGATCGGGGGATGCCGAGTGCTCGCCTCCAGGACACCACCGATGACGCCGTCGCGCTCGTGCGCCGGTGGCTGGCGGCGTCCGCCGGGGTGAAGCCCGACCCGGGCGCGGTCCGTCTGGCCGAGGTCCTGCGCGACGAGCAGGGCCTCGACTTCACCCGGGGTTTCGTGGACAAGGTCGTCCGCCCCGAAGACCCCCGCGTGGCGGCACGGAACCTCGAGCAGCTGAGCCGTGACGTCCCCGACTTCCTCGCCTGGTACCTGCGCGGGGCGGTGACGCTCGGCGGTGGGTTCGCCACCATGGCGCCGTGGGCCGTGATCCCGACCGCGCGCCGGATCCTGCGCCGGATGACCGGGCACCTGGTCATCGACGCGAGCACGAGCAAGCTCGGCCCGGCCCTCGCCAAGGTCCGCGGTCCGGGCACGCGACTGAACGTGAACCTGCTCGGCGAAGCCGTCCTCGGCAGCGCCGAGAGCGACCGACGCCTGCAGGGCACCATGGACCTGCTCGCCCGCGACGACGTCGACCACGTGTCGATCAAGGTGAGCTCCGTCGTGCCGCAGACCTCGCCGTGGGCCTTCGACCAGACGGTCGAGCGCGTCGTCGACCGGCTCGTCCCGCTCTACCGTCTTGCCGCGGCACCGACGGCCGTCGGACGCCCGGCCAAGTTCATCAACCTCGACATCGAGGAGTACCGCGACCTCGACGTCACCCTGGCCGTGTTCCGGGCGCTGCTCGACCGTGACGAGTTCGCCGACCTGCAGGCCGGCATCGTGCTGCAGGCCTACCTGCCCGACGCCGCGGGAGCGCTCGACGCGCTGACCGAGTGGGCGCAGGAACGCCGGGCACGCGGCGGTGCCCCGATCACGGTGCGGCTCGTCAAGGGCGCGAACCTCGCCATGGAGCACGTCGACGCGATCCTGCACGGGTGGCCCCTCGCCACCTGGGGCAGCAAGCGCGAGACCGACACCGCCTACCTCCGGATGCTCGACGCCGCACTGACGCCGGAGCGCACCGACGCCGTGCGGATCGGGGTCGCCGGGCACAACCTGTTCGACCTCGCCACCGCATGGGTGCTCGCGCAGCGCCGCGGGGTCACCGACGCCGTCGACGTCGAGATGCTGCTCGGTATGGCGTCCACCCACGCCCAGGCCGTCCGAGCCGACGTCGGGCAGATCCTGCTCTACACGCCCGTCGTGCAGCCGGACGAGTTCGACTCGGCCATCGCGTACCTCGCCCGTCGCCTGCAGGAGAGCGCGAGCCCCGAGAACTTCATCGCCGCCGCAGCCGACATCGACCACGACGCCAGCGTCTTCGAGCGGGAGCACAGCCGGTTCCTGGCGTCGGTCGCCGCCCTCGACGAGCCCGTCCCCGCCAGCCACCGCACGCAGGACCGCCACCGTGCCCTCGGCGAACCGGTCCTGCGCGACGCGTTCCGCAACGCCCCCGACACCGACCCGTCCGTCGCCGCGAACCGGGCCTGGGCGCTCGACGTCCTGCGCCGGGTGCCGCGCTCGCAGCTCGGCGCACAGACGATCCGCGGCGCGAAGGTCGCCGACCGGTCCAAGCTCGAGCGGATCATGGCGCGGACCGCCCAGGCCGGCGTGAACTGGGGGCGGCAGGACCCGTCCGACCGTGCCGAGCTCCTCGACCTCATCGGGCACGAACTCGAGACCCGCCGCGCCGACCTGATCGAGGTGATGGCCGCCGAGACGGGCACGACCTTCGCCGGGGCCGACGCCGAGGTGACCGAGGCCGTCGACGCCGCCCACTACTACGCCGAGAGCGCCCGGCGCCTCGGTGACGTCGAGGGCGCGCAGTACGTGCCGCCGCGGCTGACCGTCGTCGTGCCGCCGTGGAGCTCCCCGGTCGCGATCCCCGCCGGTGGCGTGCTGGCGGCGCTCGCCGCGGGCAGCGGTGTCGTGCTCAAGCCCGCGCCCGAGGCGAAGCGCTCCGGTGCCGTGCTCGCCGACGTGCTCTGGGACGCCGGGGTGCCGCACTCGCTGCTGCAGCTCGTCGACCTGGCCGAGGACGAACTCGGCCGCGACCTCATCGGCCACCCCACGGTCGACCGCATCATCCTGACCGGCTCGTCCGACGCCGCCCGCTCGTTCCGCTGGTGGCGTGCCGGACTGCCGCTCACCGCCGAGACGAACGGCAAGAACGCCATCGTCGTCACGCCGAGCGCCGACCTCGACTTGGCGGTGCAGGACATCGTGCAGTCCGCCTTCGGGCACGCCGGACAGCAGTGCTCGGCGGCGTCCCTCGTGATCCTGGTCGGGTCCGTGGGTGAGAGCGAGCGCTTCCAGCGGCAGCTCGTCGACGCCACCCGCACGCTCCGGGTCGCGTGGCCGGACGACCCCACGGCGCAGGTCGGCCCGCTCGTCGCCGAACCGCATGGCACGCTCCGCCAGGGGCTGACCGAGCTCGGGCCGGGGGAGTCCTGGCTCGTGCAGCCCGAAGCGGTCGACGACTCCGGCCGGCTCTGGTCGCCGGGCATCCGGGACGGCGTCCGACCCGGCAGCGACTTCCACCAGACCGTGTACTCCGGCCCGGTGCTCGGCATCATGCGCGCCGAGACCCTCGAGCAGGCGATCGCCATCCAGAACGGCACCGACTTCGGGCTGGCGGCGGGCATCCACTCGCTCGACGTCGACGAGGTGTCCGAGTGGCTGGCCCGGGTCCACGCCGGCAACCTGTCCGTCAACCGCGGCATCACCGGTGCCGTCGTGGGGCGCCAGCCGTTCGGTGGCTGGAAGGGTTCCTCGGTCGGCACCGGTACCAAGGCCGGAGGCCCGATGTACGTCGCGACCCTCGGCCGCTGGCAGCCCACACCCCGGACCGTGCACAAGAGCATCCAGCTGCACGGCCTGCCCCCACGCGTCACCGCGGTGATCGAGGCCGCACGCAGCGGGCTGTCGTTCGAGGAGTTCGACCGTGTCCGCGCCGGAGCCCTGAGCGACGTGCATGCACGAGAGACGCTCTTCCGGTCGCGGGACCTGTCCGGGCTCGTGGTACAGCGGAACGTGCTGCGCCACCGACCCCAGTCCGTCATCGTGCGCCAGGCCGAGGACGCCTCGACCGTGGACCTCGTCCGGACGTTCGTCGCCGCGACCTCGGCACGCGCGCACATCCTGCTCAGCACGGCTCGGCCGCTGCCGGGCCCACTCACGCAGCTGCTCGCGTCGAACCGGTCCCCGCTCGACGTCGTCGACCACCTGGTCGAGTCCGATCAGGAGTTCCACGCCCGCGCATCGTCGGGAGCCGTGTTCCAGGCGGACTGGTCCACCGACCAGGACGACCAGCCGGTCGACGCGCTCGAGGCCGTGCTGTCGCAGGGGCAGGACCGGCCGGCCCACACGGCGTTCGGTGGTCCCGGTGCCCGGATCCGGTTGCTCGGCGGTGATCCGCTCGCCCTCGAAGAAGCCCTGGGTGCGAGCATCGACGTCGCGATCCACGACGCCCCCGTGGTCGAGGCCGGTGTGATCGAGATGCTGCCGTACCTGCGCGAGCAGTCGGTGTCGATCACCGCGCACCGGTTCGGCGACGTCGACAGCGACTTCTCCGAGCTGCGCGTCTAGGCGCGTCGCGCGTCGCGCGTTCCGCTTCGGGCGTTCCGCTTCGTGAGCAGAAGAGGTCGGGTTCCCAGACGGGACCCGACCTCTTCTGCTCACGAAGTGACCCGAGGATCAGTCCTCGGCGTCACCCGCGTCTTCGTCCTCGACGCCGGTCTCGTCCATGCGGTCGCGCAGGTGGTCCGCCATCGCGCCGGCGCCCTCACCGGCGTGGTCGTGGTCGACCTGCTCGATCAGGCCCTGCAGCTTCTCGTGGTTCGTGGCATCGGTGGCACCGTCCATGACGGGCTCGGTCTGCTCGTTGTCGCTCATGCTCCGGACGCTACGCCGCGGTTGCTGCGGAACGGTAGTGGAGCTCGACCGCCCCGCCGTCGAACTGCGTGGTGCCGACGAGCTCGAACACCGGGGTCGGTGCGGCGACCGGCAGCAGGGGAGCTCCGCCGCCGAGTGCGACCGGCATCACGGTGACCCGCAGCTCGTCGAGGATGCCCGCCTGCTGGTACTGCGCCGCGAGCAGTCCGCCGCCGACGACCCAGACGTCACGCCCGGCGGCCTCGCGCTCGAGGTCGGCCTGGTGGTCGCCAACCTCGCCCGAGACGAAACGCACGTCGACGCCGTCGGGCACCGGCAGGTCTCGGGTCGTGAACACCCACGTCGCCAGGTCCGGGTACGCCCACGTGTCGTCGTGCTCGAGCAGCCACTCGTACGTCGTCGACCCCATCGCGATCGCCCCGACGCCGGCGAAGAACCGGTCGTGGTGCTCCTGGAACGGCTCGAACCCGAACTGCAGCAGCCAGTCGAGGTCGTCGTCGGGCGCAGCGACGAAGCCGTCCAGCGAGGACGCGACGGAGTAGATCGTGCTCATGCCAGGGACGCTACCGAGCACCCCCGACAGGAGTCAGCGACGACCGCCGCGACCGACGACCGTTGCCTCGGCGACCGCGAGCACCGCGGCGACCCAGAACTGGTCGAGCGCGAACCGGCGTCGACGGGGATCGGCGACGGCCAACGGCACCATCGTCGCGCCGTGCAGGGCGTCCACGACGGCGCTCAGGGTGTGCGCGTTGCCGGAACCAGCTCGCGCGACGAGCGCAGCCTGTGCGAGCTGTCGGACCCCGAGCACGCCGTGCAGCACGGCCTGGTCCGACCCTCGGGCCGCACGGCTCAGGTGCCACAGGCCGAGCCCGGCACGGGCCAGCTCGACGACGGCTGCCCCGTTACCGGCGGACGACCGGCGGCTCATCGTCGGCGTCCCGCGACGAGTGCAGCGGCACCGGCCGCGCTGAGCACCGCCCCGATGATGCCGTTGCCGACCCGGCGGTGCTCCACCCACCAGGTCTGCGGTGACCAGGCATGCGCTGACTCGTCGAAGACCCCGTGCGCACCGTGGTCGCCCGGAACCGGCTCGTACAGGTTGTCCCGCATCTCGAGGCCGTCCTTGTCCGGTGCCTGCTGCCCGTCGACCAGGGTCTTGGCGGCGTACCAGTCGGCGAAGCGTCCGCTGATCCGGTTGCCGAGGATCGTGTAGACCGTCGACTCGCCCACCCAGGTGCGGCTGCGCGGTCGTTCGGCCACGGCGGCGATGGCGCGGGCCCCGACCTCGGGCTGGTAGATCGGGGCGACCGGCTGCGGGTGGTGCGGCAGCTTCGACTTCACCCACTGGAACTGGATCGTGTTGAGGGCCGGCATGTCCACGCGGGACACCTTGACCTTGCTGCCCTGTTCGCGCAGCTCGGAGACGACGGACTCGGTGAACCCGACGATCGCGTGCTTCGCGCCGCAGTACGCGGCCTGCAGCGGGATCCCGCGGAACCCGAGCGCCGAACCGACCTGGATCACGTGCCCACGACCGCGGGGGACCATCCGCGACAGCGCCGACCGGGTGCCGTTCACGAAGCCGAGGTAGGTCACGTGCAGCGCCCGCTCGAAGTCCTCCGGGGCGGTGTCGAGGAACTTCCCGAACACCCCGACCATCACGCCGTTCACCCACAGGTCGATCGGGCCGAGCTCCCGCTCGACCCGGTCGGCCGCGGCCTCGACGGCGTCGCGGTCGGAGACGTCGGCGACCAGGGCCAGCCCGCGTCGTCCGGCTGCCTCGACCTCGGCGACGGCGGCGTCGACGCCCTCCTGCCCGCGGGCCAGGACGGCCACGTCCCACCCCCGTGCGGCGAGCTCCCGGACGGTCGCCCGTCCCAGTCCTGCGGATCCACCGGTCACCACTGCCACTCGAGTCATGGCTCCCTTGTACCTGCGGCCGGCCGTGCACCACTCAGCCGCTGTCCCCCGAAGCGGCAGCAGCCGTGCCTCAGCGCCCCCGACCGAACCGCGTCGTGACCCCCGGCGAGTAGAGCACCGAGTCCGGCTCGAGCTCGGTCAGCCCGAAGGGCAGCCCGGCCGCCCCGACCAGGTCGTCCCGCAGCGACACCACCGATGCCCGGTGCAACGGCCACGACTCGTGCTCGTTCGGCCAGAACCGCGTCCGTCCGGCCCGGTGCACGTGCATGCCCCACCGCGCCGTCAGGAACGTCTCGAGGGGCCCCGGCTCGTCGAGCACCTCGCCCACACGGACGTCGAGCATCGACCGCAGGTGGGTGCCGTGCCGCCGCATCGCGTACCCCACGCGGCCGTCACCGCTGCGCGACTCCGCGACCGCCCACCGGTACGGCAGTCCGGTCGCGACGCGTGCGCCGATGGTCGGCAGGAGCTTGCCGGCGTCGAGCGACAGGAACACCACCCCGCGCTGCCCCTGTTCGTCGACCGTGTAGACGCGGACGTTCAGCTCGACGAAGTCGCCGATGCTCCCGGTCGAGAACGGCGGGAACCGGGTGTCCTCGAACCGGAACGCGATGAGGCCCACCCAGGTGGTCACCCCGTCGTCGGTGCCGTCGAGCGCCATCGTGTCGGGCCGCGTGCCGGCCGGCAGCAGCGGGGCCACCGCCGACACGTCGACGCGCCAGTGCACGAAGACGACGTCGAGCCAGTCCTGCGAGATCCAGGGGCGGCCCGGCAGGCCGGGGGCGACGGCCTGGAGGCCCGGGGCGCTCTGGGTGGGTCGGGTGTCGGTCACGATGTGGTCGCCTCCGGTTCGATGTGGGCTGCGACGGGTGCGTCGTCCCACCCCTGCTGCGGGGTTTCGCAGGTGCCGCGGAACACGTACTGCGAGGGACGCTTCCGCTCGCTCGACGTCCAGTCGATGGCCGGCCGTCGTCGTTCCGGGGGCAGGTACCCGATCCGGTAGACGGCCATCAGCTCGAGCGACTCGGGCACGCGGAGCAGTCCCTCGATCTCCTCCCACGCGCCGGGGGTCTCCATCGGGAAGGACACGAACTGGATCCCCAGACCGAGCTCGGTCGTCGCGAGCCAGATGTTCTCCATCGCCGCGCCCATGCTGAACACGGAGTAGAAGCCGGAGAGCTCCTCCTTCCGGTACTCGTGGCGGTCGAGCATCACGCCGAGCAGCAGCGGTGACCCGGCGACGAGCTTCCGGTTCTCCTCACCCAGGGTCTGCGGCACCCGGAGCGTGTTCATGAGCAGCTGCCCGCGCTTCGTGAACACCTGCTTCGTGAACGGCCGCAGCGGCCCGGGGAGCTTGTCGAACAGCATGCCGTCGCGTCGCTGGTCCATCTCGGCCTTGGAGAACCGGAAGTACGGCTTGTACCGCTCGAAGAACGTGCCCTCGGCCATGGTGCGGGTCATCGAGCTGCCGCTGATCTCGGCGACGCGGTCGATCGTCTGGCGTTCCTCGATCAGCACGAAGCGCCACGGCTGGCTGTTGAGCTGCGACGGCGCCCGGCCGGCGAGCTCCATGAGCAGCCGCTGGTGCTCGTCCGACACCGGATCGGGCAGGAACGGCCCGTTCGTCGTGCGTCGTCGTCGGATGGCCTCGAACAGCTCCACTGCTCACCTCTCTGATCGCCTGCGTGCGAGCACGGCCCCCAGGTAGGACGGTGCGGCGGCGACCGCGACCCTCCAGTGTGCTCCGGAGCAGTGTGCTCCGGAGCGCGGGTTCGTGCGTGGAGCGACCGCCAGGGGCACGAGTGCCGGCAGCAGGAACAGTGCGGTCCGGTCGCGCGTCCACGCGGGGGTCGTCGCGGCGACGCCGGTCAGGGTCGCGGTCACGACGAACAGGCCGTGGTGCACGACGCGGAGCTTCTTCGTGCGGATCAGCCGCACGGCGACCGCGGTGCCCCACAGGCAGTTCGCGACGTAGGCGACGCTCGCAGCGGTGACCAGCTGCCGGGCCGGGCGCGATCCCGTGGGTGCCGAGCCGCGCCTCCAGACCGTCTTCCGTCCCATGCGTGGGACGTTACGCGGTCTCTCGACTGACGAGCTTGGAGAGCACGATCGCGGAGCGGGTGTGGTCGACCTGGGGTGCGAGGCGGACCTTGTCGAGCGCCTCCTCGAGCGCGGACAGGTCCTTCGAGCGCATGTGCACGACGGCGTCGGCGCTGCCGGTGACCGTGCCGGCGTCGATGACCTCGGGGACGGTGTCGAGCAGGGCACGCAGCTCGTCGGGCGAGACGGTGCCGCGGCAGTAGAGCTCGACCCAGGCCTCGGTGCCGCGATCCTCGACGGCGGGGTCGACCTTGATCGTGAAGCCCTGGATGACGCCGTCACCGACCAGCCGGTCGACGCGGCGCTTGACGGCCGAGGCCGAGAGTCCGACCACCGACCCGATGTCGCCGTAGCCGGCGCGGGCGTTGTCCCGGAGCTGATCCAGGATGCGGTGGTCGAGCGTATCCATTTGTCCCCATCGTACGCGGACTTGTTGCGAGGCTGGTGGGTCTCGCGCACGAAACGTGCGTCACCCGAACGGGTGTCACGGTCCCGCAGGCGGGGGACTGCACTCGTCGGACGGTTCATGCCAGGCTTCTGAGTGGCGTCGATGCTTGAGTGTCACTGTTCCGCTGCGGTGAGTCTGTGGAAGGATCGACTCGGCGTCGACCTGGTCCGCTGCGGTGAGTGAGCCTGCATCTCACCGGAGCTCTTCTCCTCGTTCCGTTTCGGTTCCTGGCAGGCTCGGGCCCCGGTCCCTTCCAGGAGGACTGATGTCGAACACCGCACCCGCCCCCGAGTCCGTCGCCACCCCGGCCCGTGTCGCCACCAAGCGCACGATCCTGATGTGCAAGCCGGACTTCTACACCGTGAGCTACCGGATCAACCCGTGGATGCACCCGGAGGAGCCGACCGACACGTCGAAGGCCGTCGAGCAGTGGGAGTCGCTCGTCGCCGTCTACGAGCAGCTCGGCTTCGACATCTCGTACATCGACCCGATCGACGGCCTGCCGGACATGGTCTACGCGGCCAACGGCGGGTTCGTCCTCGACGGCATCGCGTACGGCGCGAAGTTCCAGTACCCCGAGCGCCAGCCCGAGGGCCCCGCGTACATGGACTGGTTCCGTCAGGCCGGTCTGACCGTCGCCGAGCCGGAGCAGACCAACGAGGGCGAGGGTGACTTCCTGCTCATCGGGGACACCATCTTCGCCGGCACCGGCTTCCGGTCGGACAGCACTTCGCACGACGAGCTCGCGAAGATCTACGGCCGCGAGGTCGTCACCCTCAAGCTCATCAACCTGAGCTTCTACCACCTCGACACCGCGATCGCCGTGCTCGACCCCGAGCCCTCCGTCGACGGGACGAGCAACATCGCGTACCTGGAGAGCGCCTTCGACGAGCCGTCGCTGGCGATCCTGCGCGAGCGCTTCCCCGACGCGATCATCGCCACCGAAGAAGACGCCGCGATCCTCGGTCTGAACTCGTACTCCGACGGGTACAACGTCGTGATCGCCGCCCGGGCTGTCCGGTTCGCCGAGCAGCTGCGCGAGAAGGGCTACAACCCGATCGGCGTCGACCTGTCCGAGCTGCTGCTCGGTGGTGGCGGCGTGAAGTGCTGCACCCTCGACCTGCACCCGGTCGGCACCGGCACCTCGGTCGCGCGTTCGCTCGGGGTCAGCTGATGTCGGCGGCAGCGTCGCTCGGGGTCAACACCGCGGCGGCGCTCGCCGTCGAGGACCGCGCCCTCGCGCACAACTACAGCCCGCTGCCCGTCGTCATCGCGTCGGGTGCCGGAGCGACCGTCACCGACGTCGACGGCAAGCAGTACCTGGACGGCCTCGCCGCGTACTCGGCGGTGAACTTCGGCCACGGCAACCCGCGGCTGCTCGACGCCGCACGGGCGCAGCTCGACCGCGTGACGCTCACGAGCCGCGCGTTCGTGAACGACCAGCTCGGGCCGTTCGCCGCAGCACTGGCGGCGTTGACGGAGACCGAGATGGTCCTGCCGATGAACACCGGTGCCGAGGCCGTCGAGTCCGCGATCAAGGTGTCCCGCGCCTGGGGCTACCGCGTCAAGGGCGTGCCGGCCGAGCGGGCGACGATCATCGTCGCGTCCGGGAACTTCCACGGCCGCACCACCACGATCATCTCGTTCTCGGACGACCCCTCGGCCCACGATGACTTCGGGCCGTTCACGCCGGGGTTCCGCACGGTGCCGTACGGCGACGCTGCGGCCCTGCGCGAGGCGATGGACGAGACCGTCGTCGCCGTGCTGCTCGAGCCGATCCAGGGCGAGGGCGGCGTGGTCATCCCGCCGGAGTCCTACCTTCCTGACGTCCGCGCGGTCTGCGACGAGTTCGGTGCGCTGTTCATCGCCGACGAGATCCAGTCCGGCCTCGGTCGCACCGGACACACGCTCGCGGTGCAGCGCGTCGGGGTCCGCCCCGACCTCATCACGCTCGGCAAGGCACTGGGTGGCGGCATCGTGCCGGTGTCGGCGGTCGTCGGTTCGGCTGCGGTCCTCGGCGTCCTGCGCCCCGGCGAGCACGGGTCCACCTTCGGCGGCAACCCGCTCGCCGCGGCCGTCGGCGCCGAGGTCGTGGCGATGCTCGGAGAGGGCACGTTCCAGCAGCGGGCCCTCGACGGCGAACCGCTGTTGCGCGGCCTGCTCGACGACCTGCTCGGCAAGGGTGTCGTCTCGCACCGCGTGGCCGGACTCTGGGCGGGGATCGACATCGACCCCGCGCTCGGCACCGGCAAGGAGATCTCGAAGGACCTCGCCGACCGCGGGCTCCTGGTGAAGGACACCCAGGGGTCGACGATCCGCTTCGCGCCGCCCCTGGTCGTCACCGACGACGAGGTGCGCTTCGCGATCGGAACCCTGGCCGACGTCCTGACGGCGCGCGCCTGACCTGATCCGCAAGACACCGGTGTTCGCGCGTTGAACCCCCGCATCCCGCGGTGCGGAGCGCGAACACCGGTGTCTTGCGTGCGCCGACGCGCCAACCAGTGCGGCTCACACGGCCCAGCGCGCCGCCAGCTCGTCCATCAGGGCATCGAGCCGCTCGTCGACGACCTGCTCCTCGGGGTGTGCCTCGTACCAGGCGATGACCTCGCGCACACCCTGCCGGTAGGTGGTGCGCGGCCGGTACCACGGCACGAGCGACCGGACCTTGCTGTTGTCGAACACCGAGCTGTTCGCCTTGTCGCCGAGCAGCGCCGCGCCCCACTCAGCGTCCGCGGCGGCGATGGCATCCGCCGGCACGTGCACGATCCGCAGGTCCTCGACTCCGGCCGCCGCCGCGATCTCCTGCGCGATGGCGTTCCACGTCGGCGCCTCGTCGCTCGTGATCGTGAAGGGCTCACCGATCGCCTCGGCCCGGTCGAGCAGCCCCGTGAACCCGACCGCGAAGTCGCGGCTGTGCGTCAGGGTCCACAGCGAGGTGCCGTCGCCGGTGATGATGACCGGCTTGCCGGCGCGCATCCGAGCGACCGCGGTCCAGCCGCCGGTCAGCGGCAGCTTCGTCTCGTCGTAGGTGTGCGACGGCCGCACGATCGTCACCGGGAAGTCCTGCTCCCGGTACGCCTGCATCAGCAGCTCCTCGCACGCGATCTTGTCGCGCGAGTACTGCCAGTACGGGTTCTTCAGCGGCGTCGACTCCGTGATCGGCAGGTGCGTCGCCGGCGTCTGGTACGCCGAGGCCGAGCTGATGAACACGTACTGCCGCGTCCGCCCGGCGAAGAAGTCGACGTCGGCCTGCACCTGGTCCGGCGTGAAGGCGATCCAGTTCACGACCACGTCGAAGCGCTGGTCGCCGAGTGCGTCCGCCAGTGCGCTGCGGTCCGACACGTCGGCCTGGAGGCGCGTCACACCCTCCGGGATCGGCCTGCCCCCGGTGGTCCCCCGGTTGAGCACGGTGACGTCGAACCCCTGCTCGACGGCTTCCCGGACGCAGGCGGCGCTGATGACGCCGCTCCCGCCGATGAACAACACGCTCGCTCCGGTCATGGATGCTCCCTCGCTTCCGGCGGCACCGCTCCGTGCCGCAACCCTTTCGATCCTGCACCTACCCGTCGGGGCGGGCACGGAGCACGGCTTCGATCGACGTGGTGCCCTCAGCCCAGGATGCCGCGTGTGGACTGATCCAGCTGAGCAGTTCGAGTGCGAAGTCGTGGTCCCGCTGCAGGTTCCGCGCGTGGATGGGTTCGTGGTGCGCGGCGCGGTTCCGCACGAAGTGCAGCTGCTGGAGCCGTCGCGCCACCTCGCTCCGTCGGATCCGCAGGTTGTCCGGCCCGTGCGGAAAGGCTCGATGCAGGCCAGGAACCCAGAGCGACGTGTGGTAACGCGATTCCACGAGGTACCGCCAGAACCCGAAGCTGAGTTCCGCGATGACCCGTCCGTGCACTTCGGGACGACGACCTTCTCGACTCGCCCGTGCCCGTGCCTTGGCGAGGTCGGCACGCCCGCGGCTGTCGAGTGGTGCCATGTCGAACCAGGGTGGCCCGGCGCGGCTCGATGCCCACGCGCAGAGTTCACGGTCGAGCGCATTGCGAGCGAACACCTCGACGACGCCGGTGAGCTCCATGACCGCCGCCGCGGCTCGCATGTTCCACTCGTAGAGCCGCAGTGCTTCAGTCGACGACCCGGTCCGCCCTGCGTACGAACGGAGCCGTTCGGCTGTGATGAGCCGCTCGAGCTCGTCTTCCTGCATCCCGCCTCGCCTGCTACCGTTGTTCACGAAGACCCCGGAACGATCCCTGGCTCAGGCCACATCGCCGGGGTTTCGTCTTTTCCGATCGTCTCTGAAACATCAGCGTACAGGTGTGCACTCGCAGGCCGAGTGCTCCTGGGGGCGACGCGACTACCGTCACGGTTCGGGTCGCACCGACGCGCCCCACGACAGGAGTGACACGCACATGGAGTACCGCTACCTCGGCAACTCGGGCCTCAAGGTCTCCGAGATCACCTACGGCAACTGGCTCACCCACGCATCCCAGGTCGAGAACGACGCGGCGATCGCCTGCGTCAAGGCCGCCCTCGAGGTCGGCATCTCGACGTTCGACACCGCCGACGTCTACGCCAACACCGGCGCGGAGACGGTCCTCGGCGAAGCGCTCAAGGGGGAGCGGCGCCAGTCCCTCGAGATCGCCACGAAGGTGTTCGGGCCGACCGGTCCGAAGGGCCACAACGACACCGGGCTGTCCCGCAAGCACATCCTCGAGTCGATCGACGGCTCGCTGCAGCGGTTGCAGACGGACTACGTCGACCTGTACCAGGCACACCGCTACGACCACGAGACCCCGCTCGAAGAGACGATGCAGGCCTTCGCGGACATCGTGCGCCAGGGCAAGGTCCTGTACGTCGGCGTCAGCGAGTGGACCGCGGACCAGCTGCGTGCGGGTGCTGCGCTCGCGAAGGACCTCGGCTTCCAGCTCATCTCGAACCAGCCGCAGTACTCGGCGCTGTGGCAGGTCATCGAGGACGAGGTCGTCCCCACCTCGAAGGAACTTGGCATCTCGCAGATCGTCTGGTCCCCGATCGCCCAGGGGGTGCTCACCGGCAAGTACAAGCCGGGTCAGCCGCTGCCCGAGGGCTCCCGCGCGACCGACGACAAGGGCGGCGCGGACATGATCAAGCGGTTCATGCGCGACGAGGTGCTGTCCTCGGTGCAGGAGCTGCAGCCGGTTGCCGACGAGCTCAACCTGTCGATGGCGCAGCTCGCCGTCGCTTGGGTCCTGCAGAACGACAACGTCGCGAGCGCGATCATCGGGGCCTCGCGTCCGGAGCAGGTGCACGACAACGCGGGCGCTGCCGGCGTCACGATCCCCGCGGAGCTCATGTCGCGGATCGACGATGCCCTGGGCGCCGTGGTCGAGCGCGACCCCGCGAAGACGAACGACAGCAGCCCGAAGACGCGCGAGGCCTAGCCGCCGAAGCCGACGTGCGGAGGCGACCCGCGCCTCCAGGCCGTCGGCGACCCGGCGCGAACGCGAGCCGCACAACCGGAGTCACCCCGAACTGCGCTGCTGCGTGGTTCGGGGTGACTCCGGTTGTGCGCGGCGACCGACGCCACGCCGCTCAGACAACGGAAAAGGCCCCCTGCCGAAGCAGGGGGCCTTCACCGGTGGCTGGACACGGCATCGATCCGTGGACCTTTCGATTTTCAGTCGAACGCTCTACCAACTGAGCTATCCAGCCGTGGCGACCCTGACGGGACTTGAACCCGCGACCTCCGCCGTGACAGGGCGGCACGCTAACCAGCTGCGCTACAGGGCCATATTGAATTGCTGTGGTGTTGTTCAGTTCTACTTGCTCGCTCACTCAAGGAGTGACCCCAACGGGATTCGAACCCGTGCTGCCGCCGTGAAAGGGCGGTGTCCTAGGCCACTAAACGATAGGGCCGCAAGCAGTGCATCGCGCTACCGATGGACAAGCATACGGATGCCCCCCGGGTTTCACAAATCCGACCCCGTCAACCGTGCATCCCCGGCGTGTCGCGGCGTCAGCGCACGGGTCTCCGATGCTGTCGGTGCGAGCATCGTCGGCGGCCGCACCCCTCGTCCGAGGGGCTGTCGAGCCTGCGACCCGTGTTGTTACTGTTGCACCTGTTAACAGTGTTACGTGCGTGAGCCTTGCCGCGCTGTAACGAAATCGAGATACATGTCGACCTCCACTCCCTTCTCCCTCCGCACCCGCAGCCGCCTGATCGCCGCCGCGGTCGCCGTCGCGCTCACGGCCGGCACGCTCGCGGCCCTTGCCCCGACGTCGTCCGCCAGCGCTGCGAGCTACCCCAGCTGGGACGAGGTGCAGCAGGCGAAGTCGTCGACCAGCGCCCAGCAGGCCAAGGTCAGCGAGATCAAGTCGCTCATCTCGTCGCTGAAGAGCGAGGCGGCTGCCAAGCAGAAGACAGCCCAGGCCGCGGGCGAGGCGTACCAGGCGGCGCAGAGCAAGTACGACGAGGCGACGCTCAAGCAGAAGTCGCTGCAGTCCCAGGCCGACGAGGCCGAGCAGACCGCAGCGCGGTCCGAAGCGCAGGCCGGTCAGCTCGCCGCGCAGCTCGGTCGGGCCAGCGCCAACGACGTGACGACCGACATCCTCACGCACCCTTCGGACTCCGGTGACCTGCTCTACGAGCTCGGTGCCATGTCCAAGCTCAGCGAGCAGGCCGACGGCATCTACTCGCAGGCCTCGCAGGACCGCGGCACCGCCCAGGCCCAGGCCGACAAGGCGGACACTGCAAAAGCAGCCCTGGGCGACCTCGCCGACGCCGCACAGTCGAAGATGCAGCAGGCACAGGGCGCCGCCGACGCCGCACAGACCGCGGTGGACGCCCAGAACGACAACCAGTCCCGGCTCGAGGCGCAGCTGACCGCGCTCACCTCGAAGCAGCGCGGCGTCGAGGCTGACTACCGCAAGGGCGTCGCCGCCGAGAAGGCCCGCCAGGCTCGCCTCGCCGCAGCCGCAGCGAAGGCAGCGGCCAAGGCGGCGGCGACCAGCCAGGGCGGCACGGGCGGCGGCACCGCGAACGCGTCCGGCTGGGTCCGACCCGCCGGCGGGTACCAGACCAGTCCCTACGGCTACCGCGTCGACCCCTACACGCACGTCAGCGCCCTGCACGCCGGCGTCGACCTGGCCCCGGCCTGCTACGCCCCGATCTACGCGGCACACGACGGCACCGTCACCTTCGCCGGCAACGGTGGCGGGTACGGCAACGAGGTCATCCTCGACAACGGCGGCGGCATCTCCACCGCGTACGGCCACGTCGTCGACGGCGGGATCATGGTCACCGCCGGCCAGCACGTCACCGCGGGACAGCAGATCGCCAAGATCGGCTCGACCGGATGGTCGACCGGGTGCCACCTCCACTTCGAGACCCGGGTCAACGGCGCTGCCGTCGACCCGGTCCCCTTCATGGCAGCGCGGGGGATCTCGGTATGAGCATCAGCGCCACCGGAACGAGTCCTTCCACGTCATGACCACCTCCGCTCGCTCGTTCTCCTGCGGGATCGCGACCATCGCCGTGCTCGGCATCGGCCTGTCGGTCGTCATCGCCGGACCGGCCCAGGCCGCGCCCTCGGGTCCGTCCTGGGACGACGTCAAGGCCGCCAAGTCCGACGCGGCCGACGCCCAGCAGACGGTCGACGAGCTGAGCGACCGGCTCGGCACGCTGCAGGACGCCGCCGACCAGGCCGGTGTCGCCGAGCAGCAGGCCGGACAGGCGTACGCCCTGGCGGCGTCGCAGCAGCAGGAGGCCGAGGACACCCTCGCCGACCTGTCCGCGCAGTCGAAGCATGCGAAGGACCGGGCGGACGACTCGGCCGGCCAGGTCGCCGGGCTCGTGGTCGAGCTGTCCCGCACGGGCGGCGGTGACCTGTCGACGACGATGCTCATGGACTCGTCGGACTCGAAGGACCTGCTCTACCGCGTCGGCACGATGTCGCACCTGTCCGAGCGCTCCGCGACCGTCCTGGCCGAGGCACGCGCCGACCAGAAGACCGTCGAGTCCCTGGCGGCCCAGCAGTCCGCCGCCGAGAAGGCCCTGAGCAAGGCGACCGAGGCGACGAAGACCACCTTCGCGACGGCCAACGACGCGGCCGCAGGCGCCCAGGCGCGGGTGCAGAAGGAACAGGACCAGCAGGCCGAGGTCCTGCGCCAGCTCGCGTACCTGAAGGGCACGAGCGTCGCGACGGAGACCGCGTACTGGAGCGCGCAGCAGGCGAAGGCCGCCGCGGCCGCCATCGCCAAGCAGACGGGCGACGCCGGTACCGGGAACGCCACCGGCGGGGGCACGAGCGGCAGCGACACCGGCAACACCGGCAACACGGGCGGCACCGGCAGCACCGGTGGCGGGACCTCCACTCCGGCCGTCCCGAGCACGCCGTCCAAGCCGAGCACCCCGTCGAACCCCGGTACCCCCGCGAAGCCGAGCACCCCGAGCAAGCCGAGCACTCCCAGCACGCCGAGCAAGCCGGCACCCGCCCCTGCTCCCGCCCCGGCCCCTGCTCCGGCACCCGCCCCCGCACCGGCCCCGAGCAGCCCCTCGAAGGCCGCCGGCGCGATCTCCTACGCCCGAGGGCAGCTCGGCGAGGCGTACGTCCTCGGCGGCGCCGGCCCGACCACCTGGGACTGCTCCGGCCTCGTGATGATGGCCTACAGCTCGCAGGGCATCGCGACCGGTGGGCACAACGTCGTCTGGCAGTACAACTACTTCAAGTCGATCGGTCGCCTCGTCCCGCTGTCCCAGCGCCAGCCCGGCGACATCCTGTTCTACTCGTCGAACGGCACCGCCTCGGGGGCGTACCACGACTCGATCGTGACGAGCTACGGCACCATGGTCGAGGCGGCGCGCCCCGGCGTCGGCGTCGTCGAGCGCGCCATCTGGCTGCCGAACCAGCTCATGCCCTACGTCGCCCGCCCGAGCGGTTCCCTGTAGCCCGCTCCCGGTGTGCCCGTTCTTTCCCAGAGCGGCTGCGGTACCCAGCGAGATCGGGCGTACCTGCACGGATCAACGCACCAGGTACGCCCGTTTCCACCCGGTACGCCCCGCCCCGCCCCGCGCGACAGCAGCCCACCACGCACACAGAACGGCGCCCGCCCTCCGGAAGGAGAGCGGGCGCCGTTCGTCGTCAGGGGATCGTCAGTGCGAGCCGGGCACGTACGCGGCCTGACCGGCCTGCACGATGCGCTCGGCCTCGGCGGCGTCGCCCCAGCCCTCGGCCTTGACCCACTTGTTCGGCTCGAGGTCCTTGTAGCGCTCGAAGAAGTGCGCGATCTCGGCCTTCGTCTGCTCCGGCACGTCCGAGATGTCCTGGATGTGTGCCCAGCGCGGGTCCTTGGCGGGGACGACGAGGACCTTCTCGTCGATGCCGGCCTCGTCGCTCATCTTGAAGACGCCGACGGGGCGGACCTTGACGCCGACGCCGGGGAACGTCGGGAACTCGAGCAGCAGCAGCGCGTCCACGGGGTCACCGTCGTCGGCCAGGGTCTTCTCGAAGAACCCGTAGTCGGTGGGGTAGACGAACGAGGTGAACAGCACGCGGTCGAGGTAGACGCGACCGGTCTCGTGGTCCACCTCGTACTTGTTGCGGCTGCCCTTGGGGATCTCGACGACGACGTCGTACGCGGCCATGTTGCGCTCCTGTGTCTGCTTCGGGGACTGTCGTGTGTTGCGAAAGCGCGGCTAACGTTACCGGGTGAACTCTCCGCGTCCCCGGCTCGACCCCGCCGTCGCCGAGACCCGCCTGGCGGTCCGCGACCTGCTCGCCGCAGCCGTCGACGACGGCGTGGTCGCCGCAGGCGACCTGGTCCTCGTCGCACTGAGCGGCGGACCGGACTCCCTCGCCCTGGCGGCGGCCACCGCGTTCGAAGCGGGCAAGCAGGGTCTGCGGGCCGGGGCGGTGGTCGTCGACCACGCGCTCCAGGCGGGCTCCGAGGCGGTCGCGAGCCGCGCCTCCCGGCAGGCATCCGAGCTGGGACTCGACCCGGTGACGGTCCGCAGGGTCGCGGTCGGCTCCGACGGTGGCCCGGAAGGCGCCGCCCGGGAGGCCCGCCACGCGTCGATCGCCGAGGTCGCGGCCGCCACCGGGTCACCGCTGGTGCTGCTGGGCCACACCCTGGACGACCAGGCCGAGACGGTGCTGCTCGGCCTGCTGCGCGGCAGCGGGCCGGACAGCCTGTCCGGCATGCAGCCGCTCGCCCGACGCGACGGCGGCCCGGCGTACGGCCGGCCGCTCCTGTCGGTCCGGCGCCACGCGACCCGGCAGGCGTGCGCCGCAGCGGGGCTCGCGCCGTGGCACGACCCGCAGAACGACGACCCCGCGTACGCACGGGTGCGGGTGCGGAACACCCTGCTGCCGGTGCTCGAACGGGAGCTCGGTGCCGGGGTGCCCGAGGCCCTGGCCCGCACGGCCGACCAGCTGCGCGAGGACTCCGCGGCCCTCGACCACTTCGCCGAGGAGATCGCCGAGGACATCGCCGAGCACTCCGAGGCGGGCATCTCGCTGTCGGTGCGGGCGCTCGGGGCGAACCCGCCGGCGCTCCGGCAGCGACTCGTGCGCCTGGCGGTGGAGAGCGAGTTCGGGGTGACGCTGTCGCGCGTGCAGACGCTCGAGGTCTGCCGGCTGGTCACGGACTGGAGCGGACAGGGCCCGATCGACCTGCCGGGCGTCCGTGCCACGCGGACCGGCGACCGCATCGAGTTCAGCGCCGGTTAGGCTGGCGTGGTGGAACTCTCCGACGTCCAGGCAGACCTGTCCGAAGTGCTCTTCACCCCCGAGCAGATCGACGAGAAGCTCGCCGAGCTCGCGGCGGTCGTCGACGCCGACTACGCGGGCCGTGACCCGCTGCTCGTCGGGGTGCTCAAGGGTGCCGTCATGGTGATGGCGGACTTCTCGCGCCACCTCAAGATGCAGGCGCGGATGGACTGGATGGCGGTGTCGTCGTACGGCTCCGGCACGAAGTCCTCCGGTGTGGTGCGGATCCTCAAGGACCTCGACACCGACCTGCACGGCCGTGACGTCCTGATCGTCGAGGACATCATCGACTCCGGTCTGACCCTGTCGTGGCTCAAGCAGAACCTGCAGTCCCGCGGTGCCGCGAGCGTCGAGATCGTCGCCCTGCTGCGCAAGCCCGAGGCCGCCAAGGTCGAGGTCGACGTGAAGTACGTGGGCTTCGACATCCCCGACGCCTTCGTGGTCGGCTACGGCCTGGACTACGACGAGCGCTACCGCAACCTGCGCGGCGTCGGCGTCCTCGCTCCGCACGTCTACTCCTGACGGGCGGCCCGCCGCGCTCGGGCCGCACTCGGCCGACTCTGGCCCGGGGGTGAGTTCGCCCGCAGAGGACACCCATTCTCGCCACAGAATCGCGGCCGTATGCTGACCTGCACGCAACTTCGGCAGAGAAAGGTGTCGGGCACTCGCGCCCGGATCACATGAACTTCAAGCGCATCTTCCGCGGCCCGTACCTCTACGTGCTGATCGCGCTGGCGGGCATCTTCATCGGCTGGAGCGTCATCAGCCAGGGCAGCACGCAAGAGATCGACACCCAGAAGGGTCTCGAGCAGCTCTCCGATGACAAGGTCTCGTCCGCGACCATCAACTCCACCGAGCAGCGGGTCGACCTCGTCCTGAAGGACGGCGACAAGCAGGAGCAGTTCTACTACTCCACGCCCCGCGGCGAAGAAGTGGTGCAGGCGGTCAACGACGCCAACCTGCCCGACGGCTACAACGACCGTGTCGCCCAGGGCAACTGGTTCCTGTCGCTGCTCGGCATCCTGCTGCCGTTCCTGATCATCGGTGCCCTGTTCTGGTTCCTGCTCTCGAGCGCCCAGGGCGGCGGCTCGAAGGTCATGCAGTTCGGCAAGTCGAAGGCCAAGATCAACAACAAGGAGAACCCGCAGGTGTCGTTCGCCGACGTCGCGGGTGCCGACGAGGCGATCGAGGAACTGCACGAGATCAAGGAGTTCCTCAAGGAGCCCGCGAAGTTCCAGGCCGTCGGGGCGAAGATCCCGAAGGGCGTGCTGCTCTACGGCCCTCCCGGAACCGGCAAGACCCTGCTCGCCCGCGCCGTCGCGGGTGAAGCCGGCGTGCCGTTCTACTCGATCTCCGGTTCGGACTTCGTCGAGATGTTCGTCGGTGTCGGTGCGAGCCGTGTCCGTGACCTCTTCGAGCAGGCCAAGGCGAACTCGCCGGCCATCGTCTTCATCGACGAGATCGACGCCGTCGGTCGTCACCGTGGTGCCGGCATCGGCGGTGGCAACGACGAGCGCGAGCAGACGCTGAACCAGCTCCTCGTCGAGATGGACGGCTTCGACGGCAAGACGAACGTCATCCTCATCGCCGCGACGAACCGTCCCGACGTGCTCGACCCCGCGCTCCTGCGCCCCGGCCGTTTCGACCGCCAGATCGGCGTCGACGCTCCGGGTCTCGCCGGCCGCAAGCAGATCCTCGAGGTGCACGCGAAGGGCAAGCCGCTCGCCGCGAGCGTCGACCTCGAGCTGCTCGCCCGCAAGACGCCGGGCTTCACCGGTGCCGACCTGGCGAACGTCCTGAACGAGGCGGCCCTGCTGACCGCCCGCTCGAACGCGCAGCTCATCGACAACCGTGCCCTCGACGAGGCCGTCGACCGCGTGATGGCCGGCCCGCAGCGCCGGACCCGGATCATGTCCGACCAGGAACGCCTGATCACCGCGTACCACGAGGGCGGCCACGCCCTGGCGGCAGCGGCGATGCGGCACACCGACCCGGTCACGAAGATCACGATCCTGCCCCGCGGCCGTGCCCTCGGCTACACGATGGTGCTCCCGCTCGAGGACAAGTACTCGGTCACCCGCAACGAGCTCCTCGACCAGCTCACCTACGCCATGGGTGGTCGCGTCGCCGAGGAGATCGTGTTCCACGACCCGACCACCGGCGCCTCGAACGACATCGAGAAGGCCACCGGCACCGCCCGCAAGATGGTCACCGAGTACGGCATGAGCCAGGCCGTCGGGTCCGTCAAGCTCGGGTCCGGCTCGAGCGAGCCGTTCGTCGGCCGTGACATGAGCGGTGGCACCGGTCGCGACTACTCGGAGACCATCGCCCAGACGGTCGACGCCGAGACCCGCGCCCTGCTCGAGGCCGCGCACGACGAGGCCTACCAGGTGCTCAACGACAACCGCGACATCCTCGACCGCCTGGCCGGCGAGCTCCTCGAGAAGGAGACGCTCGACGCCCCGGAGCTCGTGGAGATCTTCAAGGACGTCCGCAAGCTGCCGGAGCGCCCGCAGTGGCTCTCCAGCGACAAGCGCCCGGTCAGCAACCTGCCCGCGATCGACGTGCCCGGCAAGGCCGCCTCGACCGCAGCGGACCCGTCGGACTCCGAGTCGACCTCGAAGACCCGTCGTCGCCCGTTCGGCAACCCGGGTATCGCCCCCGCGTAGGCCGGCATGACCGAGCTGCCGACGCGACGAGAGCGTCGACTCGCCGAGGTGAGTCGTGCCCGCGCCGCCGCCGCCGAACCGGCGACGGTCGCGATCGACCTCCGTGCACCCCAGCCGGTGCCGGAGGTCGTGACCGGCCGTCGCCGTGACCGCGGTGGCCCGGCCGAGGAACGCACCCGGGTGCTCGGCATCCTCAACGTCACCCCCGACTCGTTCAGCGACGGCGGGCTGCACCAGGCCTACGACGCCGCCGTGCAGCACGCACGTGACCTCGTCGCCGCCGGTGCGGACGTCATCGACGTCGGTGGGGAGTCCACCCGCCCCGGCTCCGAGCGCGTGCCCGTGCCGGTCGAGCAGGAACGTGTGCTGCCGGTCGTGCAGCAGCTCGTCGCCGAGGGCATCCCGGTCAGCGTCGACACCATGAACGCCGCGACGGCCGAACGTGCCGTCGACCTCGGTGCCGCGATCGTCAACGACGTCTCGGGCGGCCTCGCCGACCCGGACATGGCCCGGGTCGTGGCGTCGACGGGGGTCGGCTTCGTCGTCATGCACTGGCGCGGCCACAGCGACCGGATGTACCGCAACGCCGAGTACACCCACGCGGTCGAAGAGGTCCGGCGCGAGGTCGAACTCCGGGTCGCCGAACTCATCGTGCTCGGTGTCCGGCAGGAGCAGGTCGTGATCGACCCGGGCCTCGGGTTTGCCAAGCACGGCGTGCAGAACTGGGAGATCCTGGCCGGCTACGAGCGCTTCGCCTCGATCGGTCTGCCGGTGCTCGTCGCCGCCTCACGCAAGCGGTTCCTCGACGGTGTCGGGAGCCCCGAGGGCGCTCCACCCAGGGAGCGCGACCTCGCCACCGCCGCCATCAGCCTGCTCGCCGCCGAACGCGGCGCGTGGGGTGTGCGCGTGCACGACCCGGCACCGACCCGTGCCGTGCTCGACGTCTGGGACGCCTGGAGGGCAGCTCGATCGTGAACGACACCATCCGACTCACCGGGGTCCGCGCCCGCGGACACCACGGCGTCTTCGACCACGAGCGCGAGGACGGCCAGGACTTCGTCGTCGACGTCGCCGTGGAGCTCGACGCCCGTGCCGCCTCGGGCAGCGACGACCTCGACGCCACCGTGCACTACGGCGTCCTCGCCGAGCAGGTCGTGGCCGAGATCGAACGCGACCCGGTCGACCTGATCGAGACGCTGGCCGAACGCATCGCCGCGGCCGTGCTCACCCACCGTGCCGCACTGGCGACCGAGGTCACGGTGCACAAGCCGCAGGCCCCGATCACCGTGCCGTTCACCGACGTCTCGATCACCATCCGGCGCACCCGCGGCGCCACGGTGCCGGACGAGGAAGAAGAATGACCCACCGGGTCGTCGTCGCCCTCGGAGCGAACCTCGGCGACCGGGGGAGCACGCTCCGCGCCGCCGCCACCGCGATCGCCGCCCTGCCCGGGGTCGAGCCCGTGGCCTCGAGCCGCGAGGTCGAGTCGGTCGCCGTGACCCTCAACGGCCTCGACACGTCGAAGCCCCGCTACCGGAACGCCGTCGTGGTCGTCGACACCGACCTCGAGCCGCAGGCCTTCCTCGACGCCCTGCACGGCATCGAGGACGCCCACGGCCGCACGCGCGAGGTCCGGTGGGGCGACCGCACCCTCGACCTCGACATCGTCGCGGTGGACGACCTGCGGATCGCCACGGACACCCTGGTCGTGCCGCACCCCCGGGCAGCGGAGCGCGCGTTCGTGCTCGCCCCGTGGCTCGACGCCGACCCCGAGGCCGTCCTGCCCGGTGCCGGACCGGTGGCCGACCTGCTCACCGCCGTGGGGGACGACACCGAGCGCGTCGACGAGCCGCGCCTGTTCGCGGAGCCGGCACGGGCCTCCCGGCCGGCGGGGAGCGCGACCAGCGCATGAAGCCCACCCGTGCCTCCACGCTGATCAGCATCGCCGTCGTGACGGTGGTAGCCGGTTTCGCGGTCGACGCCGTCCTGGCGTCGCGCCAGCTGCCGACCTTCCTGTTCTCGATCCCGCTCGGCATCACGCTCGCCTTCATCGGCATCGCCGTCGTGCTCATGGCGCGCCCGGTGCGCCGGCACGCGCGCGACGGCGCCGGACGCCAGCGGCCGGTCGACCCGCTCTACGCGACGAGGGTCGTCGTGCTCGCGAAGGCGTCCAGCATCTGCGGGACGCTGCTCGGCGGGTTCGCCCTCGGCCTCGTGCTGTACCTGCTGACCCGTTCCGCGACGCCTTCGCTAGGCTCGACCCTGCCGAACGTGATCGCCGTCGGGGGCGGGATCGTCCTGACGGTCTGCGCACTCGTGGCGGAGCGCATGTGCATCGCACCTCCGGGTGACGACGACGACCGTGACGATCCCCGCAACGGTTCGACGACGGTGAACTGACCGAGCAACCCCAGGAGGCCCGCGATGCCGCGTGAACGACTCGACGAGCCCGGCCTCGGCCTCGGTGGGATCGCCTGGCAGCGGGTGTCCGCGAAGCTCGTGTGGACCGAACTCATCACCACGCTCGTGATCGGTGTCGTGCTCACCGCGGGCTGCGTGCTCATCGGGATCGTCACCGACGGCTTCGGTTCCGGGGCCGGCACCGTGTGGCTCACCATCGGCATCGTCGTCGCGGTCACCACGGCGATCACCGCTGCGCTCACGCCCCGACGGGTCCGGGCCATCGGCTACGCGCTCCGCGACGACGACCTGGTCGTGCGCCGTGGCCTCATGTGGCAGCGGCTCACGGCGGTCCCGTACGGCCGGATGCAGCTCGTCGACGTCGCCCGGGGCCCGCTCGACCGGGTGCTCGGCATGAGCGAGCTGAAGTTCGTCACCGCCGCGGCCGCGACGAACGTCCGGATCCCGGGTGTCCCGGCAGCGGACGCCGACGAGCTGCGCGACCGCCTCGTCGAGCTCGCCGAGTCCCGTCGCGCCGGACTGTAGGGGTCGTCCGTGACCTTCCGACCGGGCACCCCGCCACCCGCTCCACCCGCGCCGCCCACCCGGGGCAACGCGGCCGCCGCTGCGCCCCTGACCGACGGCGAGTGGCACCGCCTGCACCCGCTCACCCCGCTGCTCAAGGGCGGGATCTTCCTCATCGTCATCCTCGGCTACGTGCTGAACAGCCTGCGTGACCAGCTCGTCGAGTTCTTCATCCCGGGCGAGCAGCAGGAGGACGGTGACCCGGTCCGGTACGTGTACGAGCACGGCGTCGTCGGCTGGGTCCTGCTCGGCATCGTGGTGCTGCTCGTGGTGCTGATCGGGTTGTTCTACCTGTCCTGGCGCATGCACGAGTTCCGCGTCACCGGCGAGATCGTCGAGGTGCGCTCGGGCGTGCTGTTCCGGAACCACCGCAAGGCCCGGCTCGACCGGATCCAGGGCATCAACATCCAGCGGCCGCTCGTGCCCCGGGTGTTCGGCACCGCCAAGCTCGAGATCGCGCAGGCCGGCAACGACGCCAACGTGCAGCTCGCCTACCTCGGGGCCCGTGCCGCCGACGACCTGCGGCAGCGGATCCTGGTGCTCGCGTCCGGCGCGAAGGACGACGACGGCCACGGCGGTCCGTCGCGGCAGTCGCACGGAGCACTGCAGGACCGCGTCGACGAGATGTTCTCGCCCGAGCTCGACCCGGCAGCCGTGCACGCGACCCGCATCGTCAAGGTGCGCCCGGGTCGCCTCATCGCGTCGATGCTGCTGTCCGGCACGACGCTGTTCCTGCTGCTGGTCATCGCCGGCATGATCGTCAGCGTCGCCCTCACCGGCGAGTTCGCGGTGCTGTTCGGGCTGTTCCCCGCCGTGCTCGGTGCCGGTGGCTACTACGTCCGCAAGTTCTCCCGTTCGTTGCAGTACACGATCGCCGAGACCCGCGACGGCATCCGGATCGGCTTCGGGCTGGTCTCGACGTCGAACGAGACGCTGCCGCCCGGCCGCATCCACGCCGTCAGCGTCGCCCAGCCGCTGCTGTGGCGTCCGTTCGGCTGGTGGGACATCCGCATCAACCGTGCGACGAGCGCCGGCAACGGAGCGTCGAGCAACCAGCAGGTGTCCTCGATCGTGCTGCCCGTGGGCACCACGGCGGACGTCCGCGAGGTCCTCGACATCATCCTGCCCGGGCTCGTCGGCACCGTCGTCGCCGGCCCCGAGGCGTCGCAGGAAGCCCTGCGCGAAGGGGCTGCCGAAGCCGTGGACGTCGTCGACGACAGCCTCACCACCTCGGGCGACCGTGGCGGCTTCGTGCACTCCCCACGACGCGGCGCCTGGCTCCGTCCGTTCGCGTTCCGGCGCAACGGCTACCGGTTCGTGCAGGGCGCGGTGCTGCTGCGGCTCGGTGCCGTCTGGCGGTCGCTCGTCATCGTGCCGCTGCCCCGGGTGCAGAGCGTCAAGGTCGAGCAGGGTCCCCTCGAGCGTGCCCTGCGGCTCGCAGCCGTCCACGTCCACACCGTGGCCGGTCCGGTCTCGGCCCGCGTCGGTGCGCTCGACGCGCGTGACGCGCAGCGCCTGTGGTCGGAGACGACGCAGCGTGCCGTCGAGGCGGCCGCGGTCGACACGACGCACCGCTGGCGCGAACGGGAGGCCCGTCCCGCGGCCGCCAGGCACGCTGCGGCCGACACCGTGCCCGGGTCCGGAGCCCCTGCCGGACCGACGGCGGACCACCGGCCCGGTGCCGTCCCCGCCGGCTGGGGCGACGTCCCCCCGATCGGAGCCGCACGATGAGGGCCGGGCGCCTCGGGGTCGGCATCGTCGGCGCCGGACGGGTCGGACCCGTCCTCGGAGCGGCCCTGGCGAACGCGGAGCACGCCGTCGTCGGGGTGACCGCCGTGTCCGACGAGAGCCGTGACCGCGCCGAGGCCATGCTGCCGGGCGCCCCGGTGCTCGCGACGCCGGACCTGGTCGAGCGGAGCGAACTCGTGCTGCTCGCGGTGCCGGACGACCAGCTCGCCTCGCTCGTGCAGGGGCTGGCGGACGCCGGGATCTGGCAGCCGGGGCAGCTCGTCGTGCACACCAGTCCGGACCACGGCGTCGGCATCCTCGCCCCGGCGATGGCAGCCGGTGCGATCCCGCTGGCGATCCACCCCGCCATGGCCTTCACGGGCACGAGCGTCGACCTGTCCCGGCTGCGCGACGCGTACTGCGCGGTGACCGCCCCGGCGCCCGTCCTGCCGATCGCGCAGGCGCTCGTGGTCGAGATGGGCGCCGAACCGTTCGTCGTGGCCGAGGGCGACCGGCCCGCGTACGCCGATGCGGTGCGGGCCGCCGTGAGCTTCTCGACCGCGATCGTCGACCAGTCGGCGGGCACCCTGTCCGGCATCGGCGTCGAACACCCGGGTCGTGTCCTCGGTGCGCTCGTCCGCTCCGCCGTCGACAACGCGCTGACCGCCGCCGACGGGCAGTCGACGCTCTAGCGGTTCGGAGGCGGGACCGCGGCGCGGGGAGGACGTCGGGGCCGGGTGGAAGTCGGGGCCGGGCGCTCGAGTGGTCACGACTCCCCGCTCAGTTCGCCCGAGTGGTCACGACCTGTCGGTTGCGCGTGCTCGAGCTGACAGATCGTGACCGGTGGGCGTGGTGCGGGCGGGGAGTTGTGACCGCGGTCTCGGCTCCTGTTTCGGCGAGCTCGGCGACTCCGGGTGGTCACGACTCCCCGCTCAGTTCGCCCGAGTGGTCACGACCTGTCGGTTGCGCGTGCTCGAGCTGACGGATCGTGACCGGTGGGCGTGGTGCGGGCGGGGAGTTGTGACCGCGGTCTCGGCTCCGACAGCCTGGCAGCCCCGCCGCCCGGCAGCCCGTGGTGGTCGGGACCCACCGCTCAGTTCTGCCGAGGAGGCGGGAACTGTCGGCCGGGCGGGCACGGTTCGGGGGCGGGACCGCGGCGCGGGTAGCATTTCCCCCGACCCCCACGACCATCGGAGCCGCACCCGCATGACCGACGAGACCGTCACCCCCGACACCGCGATCGCCGACGCCGCCGCACTGGCCGAGCAGGAGACCAGCGAGCAGCGACAGGTCCGGCTCGACAAGCGGGCGAAGCTGCTGGAGTCGGGCATCGAGGCGTACCCCGCCGAGCTCCCCATCACCTCGACGATCCCGGCCGTGCGCGAGCAGTACGCGCACCTGGAGACCGGCGAGGAGACCCAGGACGTCGTGGGCATCGCGGGTCGTGTGGTGTTCTCGCGCAACACCGGCAAGCTCTGCTTCGCGTCCCTGCAGTCGGGCGACGGCTCGCGCATCCAGGCGATGGTCTCCCTGGCCGAGGTGGGCGACGAGTCCCTCGCCCGCTGGAAGGAGTTCGTCGACCTGGGCGACCACGTGTTCGTGCACGGCCGGGTGATCTCCTCGCGCCGCGGCGAGCTGTCGATCATGGTCGACGACTGGGCGATCGCGGCGAAGGCGATCCTGCCGCTGCCGAACCTGCACAACGAGCTCAACGAGGAGACGCGGGTCCGCCAGCGCTACCTCGACCTCATCGTCCGCGACGAGGCCCGCGCCACCGTGCGTGCCCGCGCTGCCGTGATGGCCTCGCTCCGTCAGACCTTCGCCGCGCACGAGTACCTCGAGGTCGAGACCCCGATGCTGCAGACCCAGCACGGCGGCGCCTCGGCCCGACCGTTCGTGACGCACTCGAACGCCTTCGACACCGAGCTGTTCCTGCGCATCGCACCCGAGCTGTTCCTGAAGCGTGCCGTCGTCGGTGGTATCGACCGGGTGTTCGAGATCAACCGGAACTTCCGGAACGAGGGCGCCGACTCGTCGCACTCGCCCGAGTTCGCGATGGTCGAGGCCTACCAGGCGTACGGCAACTACGAGCAGATGGCCGACCTGACGCAGGAGCTCGTGCAGAACGCGACCCGCGCGGTCACCGGTGGAGCGCGCGAGGTCACCCTGCCCGACGGCAGCACCTACGACCTGGGTGGCGAGTGGCCCCGCATCGACATGTACGGCTCGCTGTCCGAGGCCGCGGGGCGCGAGATCACCCCGGAGACCCCGCTGTCCGAGCTGCAGGCGCTCGCCGAGGCCGAGGGCGTCGAGGTCGCCCACGCCACGCACGGCAAGTACGTCGAGGAGCTCTGGGAGCACTTCGTCATCGACTCGCTCGACCGCCCGACCTTCGTGATGAACTTCCCGGTCGACACCTCGCCGCTCACCCGGCAGCACCGCACCCGTCCGGGCGTCGTCGAGAAGTGGGACCTGTACGTCCGCGGCTTCGAGCTCGGCACGGCGTACTCCGAGCTCGTCGACCCGGTCGTGCAGCGGGAGCGGTTCGTCGAGCAGGCGAAGCTCGCGGCCGGCGGTGACCTCGAGGCGATGCGCGTCGATGAGGACTTCCTGCGGGCCCTGGAGCACGCGATGCCCCCGTCGGGCGGCATGGGCATGGGGATCGACCGCCTGCTCATGGCCATCACGGGCCTGGGCATCCGCGAGACGATCCTGTTCCCGCTGGTCAAATAGCTCCCGGTCCACCGGGGTACGATGCTCGGGTGCCTGAAGGAGTCGTAAGCGGGATCGTCTTCGCCCTGACGCCGACCATCGTCGTCGGCCTGATCTTCTGGTTCGTGATGCGCGCGATCATGCGTGCCGACCGGACCGAGCGTGCCGCGTACGCCAAGGTCGAGGCCGAAGAGCGCGCCCGCTTCGAACGTGAGCACGGTCGCCCCGCGCCGGCTCCGACGTCGGCCGAGTAGCCGCAGCCGCAGCCGCAGCCGCAGCACCCTGCACCCCGCGCACTGTCCGGCGCGCACGTCCTTTCGCTGACTTCACCCGGCGTTCACCGCACGGTGTGACGCTGTCGCGCATGCCGACCTTCCCGGAACCCGTCGAGGACCTCGACGACCTCGACGTGGAGGACGCCTTCGGGCACCCGGTGTCCGGTACGTCCGGCCTGCCCGACGGTGCCGATCGAACCGACCGCGGAGCCGACGGCGCACCCCTCGACGACGAGGGCGACGTCGACGACCTCGACGTCTGAGCGCCGACGGACCGTCACGCACCGTTCACCTCTCCGACGCGTGCCGGGGTGAGCATCGTCCGCATGGCAACCACCGCACATCCCTTCACGGGCCGCAGCCTCGTCGGTGACATCGAGAGCGAGTACGACGAGTTCGACCGAGACGCAGACCTCGAGGTCTCCAAGCGCCGGGACGGGTGGCTCGAACCCTCCTGGTGACCCCCACCCATTCGGTATTCGGGGTACGACGACCAGATCGCACTGATCCGGTCGGACGTACCCCTTTTGCATGTCCGGAGTACGCAGTCGCCTGGGGTACACGATCGGAAACGCTGGTGAAACACGCCTGCAACGCCGGAAACACGGCGTTATCCGCTTGATCCAGGGCCGATTGGGGGACCAGACTGGCGGTGGGCTGTACCCCGCGGGGGACGCTTTCGATGACGAAGCACGGAGAACCCTGAGAATCGCTCCGAACGATTTGTGGGGTACACCTCCGGGCCGCTTTACTCATCAGCACCCCCCGGCAACGCCCCACGAAGCCATCACCGTCGAACGCAGGGAGAAACACCATGACGATCGCAACGGCTGCACCCAGCACCACCCGCCGCACCGCCACCAAGAAGGCATCGGCATCGAAGACCGCGACCGCCGAGTCCGCCACCACCTCCCTCGACACCGAGGTCGAGGCCGACGAGCAGCTCGCCGGTGTCCGCGGTGCCTCGGTCGACCAGGTCGGCGACTACCTCCGTCACATCGGCCGTCTCTCGCTCCTCACCGCCGAGGAAGAAGCGCAGATCGCACGCCGCATCGAGGTCGGGCTCTTCGCCGAAGAGAAGCTCGCCACCGAGAAGGGTCTCGCGAAGTCCCTGCAGCGTGAACTCCGCTGGCTCGTCCGTGACGGTGAGCGCGCCAAGGAGCGCATGATCACCTCGAACCTCCGCCTCGTCGTGAGCATCGCCAAGCGGTACTCGCAGCGCGGCCTGCCCTTCATGGACGTCATCCAGGAAGGCAACCTCGGCCTGGTCCGTGCGGTCGAGAAGTTCGACTTCACGCAGGGCTACAAGTTCTCGACCTACGCCACCTGGTGGATCCGCCAGGCCATCTCGCGTGGTCTCGCCGACAAGGCACGCACGATCCGCATCCCGGTGCACACCGTCGAGCTCATCAACAAGATCTCGCGCACCGAGCGTGACCTGACCGTCGACCTCGGCCGTGCGCCGATGCCGGAGGAAGTGGCCGCCGAGCTGAGCATGAGCGTCGAGGAACTCGTTGACCTCAAGGGCCGCTCGCACGAGCCGGTCTCGATCCACACTGTGGTCGGCGACTCCGACGACAGCGAGCTCGGTGACTTCATCGAGGACGAGGATGCCGCGAGCCCGAACGAGCTCACCGAGACGACACTGCTGCACCGCGACATCCGCTCCATCGTCGCCGAGCTGCCCAGCGACGAGGCGAACGTCATCCGCATGCGCTACGGCCTGGACGACGACAAGCCGATGACCCTCGACGAGATCTCGAAGATCGTCCACACGACCCGTCAGGCCGTCAGCCGCGTGGAGTCGCGCGCGAAGCTGCGTCTGTTCGCCAAGGCGGTCTCGCAGGACATGCAGCTGTACCTGACCGACTAGGTCAGTGGACTTCGGCCGGCACGTTCACCCGTGCCGGCGCGGGGAAACCGGGTCGTTCTGTGGGAAGACGATCCGGTGGGGTGATGGGACGGCCCGCTCGAGCACTGCTCGAGCGGGCCATTCACGTTCCCGGGGCAGGGCCAGGACCAGGACCAGGACCAGGACCGGGGCCAGGGCCAGGGCCAGCACCGACGCGGCGTCAGTCGTCGATCTCGCGCCGGAGCTTCTGCCGCAGGTCGCTCGGGATGAGCTCGACCAGCTGGTCGGGCCGCACCGGCAGGTCGAGCAGGCTGAGCTTCACACGTCCGGTCCGTCCGTGCCGCTCGGCGTCCAGGCGCACCACGCTGCCGGCGTCCTTGCGGAGCCGCATGTCGATCTGCGCCCCGGTGGCCACCTCGCCGACCACGAGCCCGTCGACCTCGAGCGCTGCGCTCCTGGTGCCCTCGGCGATGTCGAACCGGTAGCGCTCCCGCGCGGCGAGCACCACGGAGCGGTCGATCCCGGCCATCGGTGCGACCGGCGTCACCACGGAGCCGGACAGCGCGGGGGAGAGCACCGGCCCACCGGCGGCGTAGTTGTACGCGGTGGAGCCGGCCGGGGTCGCGGCCACGATGGCGTCGGCCCGGTAGTACCCGTACCCGAGGCCCCCGACGCTGAGGTCGGCCGACACCTGCCCGGCACCGGGCCGTCGCACGATGGTCAGGTCGTTGAAGGCCAGGTAGTCGGTGCGGGCGCCGCCCCAGGACAACCGGGCCTCGAGCGCGTGGTGCGGCTCGAGCTGGTACTCGCCGGCGGACAGCCGTTCCAGCGCGCTCTCGAGCTCGGGCGGCTCGATCTCGACCAGGAACCCGACGTTGCCGTAGTTCACGCCGAGGACGGGCACCGGGCGCTTCGCCACGAGCCGCATCGCGCCGAGCATGGTGCCGTCGCCGCCGAGGGCCACGACCAGGTCGACGCGGTCGGTGAAGTCGTCGTCGTCGACCACGTCGACCCCGCCGCCGATGCGCTGGGCGTCCGCGCGCCGGGCGAGCAGCTCTCCCTGGCCGGACGCGTTCCAGCGCTGCAGGGTCGTCACGGACTCCTGCACGTTCTTGGTCGGGTGGACGACGAGGCCGACGACGGGCTGCTCCATGAGCGGATCGTACCGAGCCGACCTCCGATGCGGGCTGGTCGTTCGCGAAGGTATGCGATATTCTGAATACATGCAGACCGCTCAACTCTCCGTCGCCCTCCCTTCCGTCCGGCACGGCCGCGAGATCGTGCTGCTCGCCGACCTCGAATCCCACGAGTCCGGCTTCGGCTTCGTCGACGCCGAACACCTGCTGCTGGCAGCCGTCACGCTCTGCGCCGGCATGCCCCGCTTCCGGCCCGTCCTCGACGCCCACCGGATCACCCCCGACGCCGTCCGCTCCGGCATCCGCGCCTTCGTCGGCGCACACAGCACCTGCCCCGGCGAACACGACCGCGTCGCGTGCACGCCGGCTGCGATGCGCGTGCTCGCCCGTGCCTCGACGATCGCCGGCCGTTCGGAGCGCATCCGACCGCCGCACGTCGTCCTCGCCGTGCTCGACTCGGTCGACGATCCGCTCGCCGGATCCGGGCACGACGTCCTCGACGCCCTGGGCGTCGACGCGCGCCGCTTCCGACGCGACCTGCGTCGCGCGGTGCGGCGCTCCTGACCCGGCGCAACCGACAAGCGGACTGGAGGCCCGTGGCGATCCCGCCACGGCCCTCCAGACCGTCTCGTCGTTCGCTCACTGCGCACAAGACGCACCCTGGTCACGCCCACGGCGAACAGGGGCAGCCCCCGGGGGGAGCGCTGGTTACTCTCGAAGTACTTGGCCGGACTCACACGAGACCGGCACAGCGTCGGCTCCGCTCATCAGGGGCCAAGGGAGAGCACATGTTCGAGAGATTCACCGACCGGGCCCGTCGTGTTGTCGTCCTCGCTCAAGAAGAAGCGAAGATGCTCAACCACAACTACATCGGCACCGAGCACATCCTCCTCGGCCTCATCCACGAGGGCGAGGGCGTCGCCGCCAAGGCGCTGGAGTCGCTGGGCATCTCGCTCGACGCCGTGCGCGAGCAGGTCCAGGACATCATCGGGCAGGGCCAGCAGCAGCCGACCGGGCACATCCCGTTCACGCCGCGCGCCAAGAAGGTGCTCGAGCTGTCCCTGCGCGAGGCGCTGCAGCTCGGCCACAACTACATCGGCACGGAGCACATCCTGCTCGGCCTGATCCGCGAGGGCGAAGGTGTCGCAGCCCAGGTCCTCGTGAAGCTCGGCGCCGACCTGAACCGGGTGCGCCAGCAGGTCATCCAGCTCCTGTCCGGTTACCAGGGCAAGGAAGCGGTCGCCGTCGGCGGCGAGCAGCAGCAGAACGCGCAGCAGGGTTCGCAGGTCCTCGACCAGTTCGGTCGGAACCTCACCCAGGCCGCGCGTGACGGCAAGCTCGACCCCGTCATCGGGCGCGAGAAGGAGATGGAGCGGGTCATGCAGATCCTCTCCCGCCGCTCCAAGAACAACCCCGTCCTGATCGGTGAGCCCGGAGTCGGCAAGACCGCCGTGGTCGAGGGCCTCGCCCAGGCGATCGTCAAGGGCGACGTGCCCGAGACGCTGAAGGACAAGCAGCTCTACTCGCTCGACCTCGGATCGCTCATCGCCGGGTCCCGCTACCGCGGTGACTTCGAGGAGCGCCTGAAGAAGGTCACGAAGGAGATCCGCACCCGCGGCGACATCATCGTCTTCATCGACGAGATCCACACGCTGGTCGGTGCCGGTGCAGCCGAGGGCGCGATCGACGCGGCCTCGATCCTCAAGCCGCTCCTCGCCCGCGGTGAGCTCCAGACCATCGGTGCCACCACGCTCGACGAGTACCGCAAGCACTTCGAGAAGGACGCCGCACTCGAGCGTCGCTTCCAGCCGGTGCAGGTCAACGAGCCGTCGCTGCCCCACGCGATCAACATCCTCAAGGGTCTGCGCGACAAGTACGAGGCGTTCCACAAGGTGTCCATCACCGACGGTGCGATCGTCGCCGCGGCGAACCTGGCGGACCGCTACGTGCAGGACCGCTTCCTGCCGGACAAGGCCATCGACCTGATCGACGAGGCCGGCGCTCGCCTGCGTCTGTCGATCCTGTCGGCGCCGCCGGAGCTCCGCGAGTTCGACGAGAAGATCTCGACGGTCCGCGGGTCGAAGGAAGCCGCCATCGAGGAGCAGGACTTCGAGAAGGCCGCGAGCCTGCGCGACGAGGAGAAGAAGCTCCTCGGCGAGCGTCTCCGCCTCGAGAAGCAGTGGCGTGCGGGTGACGTCGCCGCGTCCGGCACCGTCGACGAGGGCATCATCGCCGAGGTCCTGGCCCAGGCCACGGGCATCCCGGTGTTCAAGCTCACCGAAGAGGAGACCTCGCGTCTCGTCTTCATGGAGAAGGCACTGCACGAGCGCGTCATCGGTCAGGAAGAGGCCATCTCGGCCCTGTCCAAGACCATCCGCCGTACCCGTGCCGGCCTGAAGGACCCGAACCGTCCCTCCGGCTCGTTCATCTTCGCCGGCCCCACGGGCGTCGGGAAGACCGAGCTCGCCAAGGCCCTCGCCGAGTTCCTGTTCGACGACGAGGGTGCGCTGATCTCCCTCGACATGTCGGAGTTCGGTGAGAAGCACACCGTGTCCCGCCTGTTCGGTGCCCCTCCCGGGTTCGTCGGGTTCGAGGAGGGCGGCCAGCTCACCGAGAAGGTGCGCCGCAAGCCGTTCTCCGTGGTCCTGTTCGACGAGATCGAGAAGGCCCACCCGGACATCTTCAACTCGCTGCTGCAGGTGCTCGAGGAAGGCCGTCTCACCGACGGTCAGGGCCGCGTGGTCGACTTCAAGAACACCGTCATCATCATGACCACGAACCTCGGTTCGCAGGGCATCGCCGGTGGCCCGGTGGGCTTCCAGGTCGAGGGTGACTCGGCCGTCGGCTACGACCGCATGCGCGGCAAGGTCAACGAGGAGCTCAAGAAGCACTTCAAGCCCGAGTTCCTGAACCGTGTCGACGACACGATCGTGTTCCCGCAGCTGTCGCAGCCCGAGCTGCTGCAGATCGTGGACCTGTTCGTGAAGCGCCTGGCCGACCGCCTGCTCGACCGCGACATGACCGTCGAGCTCACGCTGCCGGCCAAGGAGCAGCTCATCAAGGTCGGGTTCGACCCGTCCCTCGGTGCTCGTCCCCTGCGTCGCGCGATGCAGCACGAGGTCGAGGACCAGCTGTCCGAGCACATCCTGCAGGGTGAGCTCAACGCCGGCGACCACGTGAAGGTCGACTTCGTCGACGGTGCGTTCCACTTCGAGACCGGGCGTCAGCCGGGCCGCGAAGAGGTCCTCGCCGGTGCAGCCGCGGTCGAGGCCGCGACCGACGCGCCCCAGGGCGAGATCGAGTCCTAGGACCTGACACCCCACGGACAGGAGGCTCGGTGCCAGCTGGCACCGGGCCTCCTGTCCGTTCTCGGGTCGCGTTCAGATCCCGCATCGCCGATCTGCGCGTCCTTCCGGCCACGGACCCCCGTCCGGGGGTACTGTGATGACAACGCGCGAGACGTTCCCCCCAACTCCTCGCGCGTCGCGCTCGATCGGTTCCCCCCAACGGATCGAGACGCAGCCGGCCCCGGTCTGTTCGCAGACCGGGGCCGTTGCACGTCCGGGGGCGGTGCCGGTCGGCGGTGCGGGCGGGTTCCCGCGGCGTCAGGCGGCGTCGGGCAGCTGTGCGGCGAAGTCGCGGACGGCGCGCTCCCAGCGCTCCGGGTCCTCGTTCCACTCGAGCGTGTGCGGTGCCGTGCGGAACGTGACCGCGGTGGCGCCCTGCCGCGCGGCGTCGGCGACGTCGTCGGCCGCGACCAGGGCGTCGGCCTCGGAGTGGATCAGCAGCGTCGGCGTCGACGAGTCCTGCCACGTGGTCGTCGTCACGGGGGTCGGAGCCCCGGCGAGCCGTGACAGCACGTTCGTGGTCGCGATGCGGGCGGCGACCGTGCCGACGAACGCGGGCAGGTGCGCGCCGCGGACGGCCCCGCGGAGTGCCGAGGTGACGTCGAGCAGGGGCGAGACCGCGACGATTCCGTCGACGTGGACGCGTGCGGCGGCGACGGAGCAGGCGAGCGCGCCGGCGGACCAGCCCTGCAGCACGACGCGCTGAGCACCACGGGCCCGGGCGGCGCGGACGGCGGCGACGATGCGGTCCGCTGCACCGGCGTCGAGGGAGCGGAGCGGCAGGTCGGTGGTGTCGACGACCTCGGACGAGGCGCCGAGCGAACGCCAGACCCCGACACCGCGCAGGACCTGGCGCGGGCCGAGGGACTGCCCGTGCACGTGGACCACGTGGGTCGTGGCGCCCTCGGGCTCGGTGCCGGGGACGTCGTCCGGTCCGTCGTACCGCAGGGCGTCCCAGGCCCACTCACCGGTCGCCACGGGGGCGGTGACGCTGCGGCGCACGGTGTCACCGTCGCTGCCGGCCCCGGTCTCCGTGCTCGCGGTGGTGATCGCGCCGACCTGCACCCGGGTGTCGTCGCGCTGCAGGTCGTAGGTGCCCGGCAGGCGGGTGTCGCGGGTGGCGGTCAGCTCGACCTCGGTGTCCGTGGCGCTGCGGACCGTGGCGGTCGCCGCGTACGGCGTCGGGAACAGCAGCCGTCGTGCGACGAAGGCGCCGACTCCGAGCGTGCCGACCGCTCCTGCCGCGGTGCCGAGTGCCGTGATTCGTGCGCCGGTCATGTGATCTCCCTGAGTCGTGCCGTGGTGAGCGTCGCAGCGGCCGGAACGTCCTGCCCGGCCTCGCGCGCGCGGTCTTCGATCTCGACGGACAGTCGGTGCTGTCGACTCCGCCACTGGCGACGCTGCCACACGATCGTGAAGTAGAGCCCGGTGTTGCCCGATGCCGTCTCGAGCCGCCGGAGCTCCGGTTCGAGCACGCGGAACCGGCGTCGTGCGGCCCGCCAGTCGCGGAACTCCCGTGCGGCGTCGGGCAGGACGCCGCCGGCCGCGCCGATCGCGAGCAGGACCATCGAGCCGAGGAACACCGGGGTGTAGAGCTTCGACAGGACCCCGACCGCACCGTCCGCGCCGACGACGTGCACGGCGTCGAGGGCGATCGCGATGCCGGCGAGCAGCACGAGGCCGGCGGCACCGACGACGAAGAGCCAGTACAGGCGCCCGAGCCCGTCACCGCTCCGGAACCCGCGCAGCACGGCGACGGCCGAGCGGGCGATCACGATGGCGATGTAGGTCATCTCCACCGCCGAGTAGAGCGCGGTCGGCAGCTGGTCACCGTAGGCCACCATGAACTGCGCCGTGGGCGTCGGTGCGTCGATGAAGCTGAACAGCACGACCAGGGCGACGAGCACGAGCACGCAGCCGATGATGCGGCTGGCGCGCAGGAGCTTGGCGGAGCGTGCCGCGGCCTCGACCGACTGCGCGAGGGCGAACATGCCGCACACCATCAGGCTGCGGCCGATCAGGTCGGCGATGTTGGGCACGTGCGTCACACCGGCGAGGAACGTCGTGACGTCGGGCTGGTTGATCGTGAGTCCGACGGCGACGCAGCTGCAGCAGACCATCAGCCAGGTGACGCTGGCCGACTGGGTGCGCACCAGGAGCAGCCGGGCGACCAGCACCGCCAGGATCAGCCAGACCGGGATCGATCCCCAGACGTGCAGCGTCACCGCGTCACCGGAAGATCCCGGGCTGGCCCTCGGGGTCGAGCAGCCCGATCCGCAGCGCGAGCTGGTCGGCGACGAGCTCGACGGCCTGCTCGTGCGGGGTGTCCAACGAGCGGGTGAACGCCGTCCGGCCGCTGAGCAGTCCCGTGTACGCCTGGTGGTCGCAGCCGGTGTCGTCCATGAACACGTGGGCGAGCTCGTGCAGCACGCACGCCACCCGGGAGCGCTCGGACAGCCCGGGGCGGGTCTCGAGCAGGGCGTGGTCGGCGCGCTGGATCAGCCGCGCGGACAGGTCGCCCGGCAGCTCCGTGGTGCGCACGTGGATCGGCTTGCCGAGCGCCGCCTCGGCGCGGGCGGTCAGCTCCGGCAGGGACAGCCGACGGGGGAGCCCGAGGCGCTGCACGCGGCGACGGGCCTCGGTCTGCCGACGCAGGGCGTCGAAGCGGTCGCGGTAGCCGCTCACGGGGTGCCGCCCGACTCGTCCAGGCGACGCAGGTGGTCGGTGAAGTCGCGGATCTCGTCCGCCGAGGCGAACTCGCCCAGACGCCGGGTGGCGAACGCGACGACCTCGCGCTTGCGGAGTTCGAGCACGAGCTCCAGCTGCGCCTGCACCCGCTCCGGCACGTCCGTGTTGCCGGCCGCGTCGGTCAGGTACTCCGCCGGGACGCCGAAGTAGGTCGCCAGGGCCGCCAGGAGTCGCTGGTCGCGGACAGCCGGACCGTTGCCGCCGAGCATGTAGCCCCAGCGCGGTCGACTCATCGACGCTCCCTGCGCCTCGATCTCGGCGGCGATCTCCTTGTACGGGGGTCGCTGGCCCGAGTTGGCCTCGACGACGTCCATCAGGAGCTGCAGTTTGCGCGACAGTTCCCGTCGGTGTGCGTCGTCGTCGTTGTACTCGATCACGTGTCCCCACTCTCACATCTGTCTCAGACATGATAAAACTGATCCAGCGCGTCGGCCGGTGTCACCACTCTGCCAGGCTCGCGCTCGCTCGTCAGGTCGGCATTTCGATGGGGGGATGCCGAACGGGGGACGAACGAACGGGAGGCGCGGTGCCAGCTGGCACCGCGCCTCCCGTCCGTCGTGTGGTGCGGACTACGCCTGCACGTCGCCGCGCCAGCCCGGCTGGGTCGGTGCGTTCTCGACGCGCTCCTTGTAGTTCTGCAGGTCCTTCTTGACGGCGTGGCCGCCGACGCCCACGGCGGAGCCGAGCTTCTCGAGGATGCCGGAGGGCTCCCAGTCGATCTGCACGGTGACGCGGGTCTCGGCGTCGGAGAGCTTGTGGAAGGTGACGACACCCGCGTGGTCGGTCTCGCCGTCCTTCACGGTCCAGGCGACACGCTCGTCGGGGTGCTGCTCCGTGATGAGGGCCCGGAACTCGCGCTCCTGGCCGGCGATCTTCACGGTCCAGTCAGTGGTCTTGTCGTCGACCTGGACGATCTTCTCGACCTCGTCGAGGAAGTGCGGGAACTCCTCGAAACGGGTCCACTGGTCGTAGGCCTGGCGGACGGGGACGTTGACGTCGACGGTTTCGATGATCTGAGGCATGCACCGGACGGTAGGCCGATCGACCTGGGCGGCACTCAGCAGCGCTGTCCCCCTGCGACCCCGGTAGTGTGAGGCGGATGACAGAGCACGGCAAGCACGCGTTCCACGAGCGCGACGACCACGGGATCCTCGTGCGTCCGGCGCTCGCCTCGGACGTCCCGCACATCCAGCGGCTCATCGCCCCCTACGTCGACCGGCGCATCCTGCTCGGCAAGGAGAACGTCGCCCTGTACGGCTCGATCCAGCAGTTCCGGATCGCCGAAGGGCCCGACGGAACTCCCATCGGGTGCGGCGCGCTCGCGGTGTTCTGGGACGACATCGCCGAGGTGCGCACGCTCGCCCTCGACGAGCAGTGGATCCACAAGCGCGTCGGGCACCGGATGCTCGAAGCGCTCGAGCACGACGCCCGTGAACTCGGCGTCGCCCGGATCTTCTGCCTGACCTTCGAGGTCGACTTCTTCGCGAAGCACGGGTACCTGGAGATCGGCGAGAGCGTCGTCTCACCGGACGTCTACGCCGAACTGGTCCGCTCGTCGGACGAAGGGGTCGCCGAGTTCCTCGACCTCGCACGGGTCAAGCCGAACACCCTCGGCAACACCCGCATGCTGAAGAACCTCTGACGCTTTCTCGTACCGCCCGGCGGGGTGGCCGTGTGCGGCCCGCGCCGTTGTCTACCCTGTGCGCATGTCGTCGTTGCGTCACCCCGTCGGGCCCGAGAAGCCGGTCGTCTACTGGCGCCGCAGGGCGCTCGTGCTCGGGGCGCTGCTGGTCGTCGTCCTGGTGGTGGTGCTCATCGTCGTCGGGCGGGGGAGCGGGGCCACGTCGGCGGCGCCGAGCGCGTCGGCCTCTGCTGCTGCTGGGTCTGCGGCCGGTGCATCGCCCGAAGGGTCCACGGCCGGTTCCGGGTCCTCGCGGTCCGCTGCGCCGAAGCCGTCGGCTTCCGCCTCGGCTTCTGCGTCGAAGCCCGCCGCTGCTGACGGGTCGACCTGCACGAAGGACCAGATCGTCCTGACCCCCGTACTCGACAAGTCGGCCTACGGTCCCACCGAGGACCCGAAGATCGCGATGTCGATCAAGAACTCCGGCACGAACTCCTGCCACCTGGACCTCGGATCGGCGCAGCAGGTGCTGACGATCAGCTCCGGCCAGGAGCAGTACTGGTCGTCGAAGGACTGCCAGACCGGCGGCACGAACCAGGACGTCACGATCAAGTCCGGTCAGACGCTCACGACCCCGGCGATCGCCTGGGACCGCACCCGCTCGTCCACGTCGACGTGTGACTCGTCACGGCCGGCGGTCACCGCTGGAGGGGCGAGCTACCACCTGCAGGTCGCCGTGGGGAACCTCGAGTCGAAGAGCTCGGTGCAGTTCATCCTGCAGTAGGCGGCGGCGGCGGCGGCGGGTTCGCGGTTCGCGGTTCGCGGTTCCGATCCGTCCCGCACAACCGAAGTGCATTCGCGCCAGACGCTCGCGTGGTTCGGCGACGCTTTGGTTGTGCGAGATGCCGAGCAGGGCGCCGGGAACAGCAACAGGCCCCGTCGTCCGAAGACGACGGGGCCTGTTCAAGCTGATGTGATCAGCCGAGGACGGTGATGTTCTCCGCCTGCGGGCCCTTGCGGCCCTCGGTGATGTCGAACTCCACCTTCTGGTTCTCCTCGAGCGACTTGTAGCCGTTGCCAGCAATCGCAGAGAAGTGCGCGAAGACGTCAGCGCTGCCGTCGTCCGGGGCGATGAAGCCGAAGCCCTTTTCGTTGTTGAACCACTTGACGGTACCGGTAGATGCCATGATGGCGTTTCCTTAGCTTTCTTGCTTCCGCCAAGGTGCAGATGCACCGACGGAGACCCCGACGTACGTCGACGGGGGTAATGCGCCACGCGGGCAGGTGCCGGCGGGACGGGTTCGGGGTCAGGCCTGTCGGCCAGTGACCCTGGGGCCCGGGTTGAGGGGCAAACCACCTCGCCCGGACGTTGAGCGCCGCCGAAGCGGTTCCATCAGGCTAGCGTGCTCTGGGCCGACTGGCTACCCGTGCGTCACGGAACGACGAAAATCTGGTGGAATTGAGCTGATGGCAGACAAGGAACAGCGCTTCCGGAGCGAACAGCTCGAGGGAGCCCTCGCGAAGCAGGACGTCGCTGCGGTGGCGTTCGCGCTCCGCCACGACATCGTGATCGTCCCCCGACTCGTCACCGGCAAGAAGGACATGCAGGTGCGGGTGTTCGGCCGTGAGGGGTCGGACAAGCGCATCCTGCTGCTGTTCTCGTCGGCGGACGCCTACACGGCGATGGTGCCGGACGAGAAGATCCGGCAGGTCATGGTCTACGACGGGCCGCGGCTCGAGGAGTTCCTGGCCGCCCACCTCGACATGCTCGAGGGTGTGTTCTTCGACATCGCCGGCCCGCACACCATGCAGGCCGCGCCGGCGGACCTGCTGGCCGCTTTGCGCGCGTAGCGCCTCAGAACGCGCGGTCGAGCTCGCGTTCGCGCGGCGACTGCGTCATCGAGAACGCCACACGCAGGGCCTCGCGCAGGTGCCCGGAGTCCGAGCCGAGCACCGTCGTGAACCCGAGGCGGGTGGCCTCGTTCACGCGCTGCTTCGTGCCCGTGGCCGGACGAATCTCGCCGGCGAGGCTGATCTCGCCGACGGCTGCGAGCGTGTGCGGGTACGGACGGTCTCGTGCGGCGCTCGCGAGCGCCAGTGCGATCGCCAGGTCGGCGCCGGGCTCCGTGAGCTTCATGCCGCCCACCGTGGACACGTAGACGTCGGCGTCGGACAGCTTCAGGCCGGCGCGGCGTTCGAGCACCGCGAGCAGCATCGCGACACGGGAGGCATCGACACCGTTCACGACCCGGCGTGGCTGCGGCGCCGAGCTCGGGACGATGAGGGCCTGCACCTCGACCGGCAGCGCTCGGCGCCCCTCGAGTGCGACGGTGACGCACGTGCCGGACACCGGGGTGGCGTTCTTCGACATGAAGAGGCCGCTCGGGTCGGGGACCTCGTGGATGCCGTCGCCACCCATGTCGAAGCACCCGACCTCGTCGGTGGGCCCGAAGCGGTTCTTGAGCGCCCGGACGAAGCGCAGCGCGGTCTGCCGGTCGCCCTCGAAGTGGCAGACGACGTCGACCAGGTGCTCCAGGAGCCGCGGGCCGGCGATCGTGCCGTCCTTCGTGACGTGCCCGACGATGAGGACGGGCAGGGCGCGGTCCTTCGCGATGCGGATCAGGGTCGAGGCGACCTCGCGCACCTGGGACGTGCCACCCGCGATGCCGTCGATCGAGCTCGACGAGATGGTCTGCACGGAGTCGGCGATGAGCAGGTCGGGCTGGACCTGGTCGACCTGGCCGATGATGACGCCGAGGTCGACCTCGCTCGCCAGGTACAGGTCGTCGTGCATCGCCCCGGTGCGTTCGGCACGGAGTCGGACCTGGTCGACGGACTCTTCGGCGCTGACGTAGAGGACGCGCTTGCCCGAGGCTGCGGCTCGCGAAGCGACCTCGAGCAGGAGGGTCGACTTGCCGACACCCGGCTCGCCGCTCAGCAGGACCGCGGCACCCGGCACCACGCCGCCGCCGAGGACGCGGTCGAACTCGCCGATGCCGGTCTGCCAGCGCTGCACGGAGGTGCCGCGGGCTTCGGTGATCGGTCGCGCGGCCCGGGCGCCGGTGACGGCAACAGCCGAGGTACCCCGGGTGCTCGCCGACGCCGCAGAGCTGTCTTCGACGGTGCCCCAGGTCTGGCACTCACCGCACCGGCCGACCCACTTGATGCTGGTCCAGCCGCACTCGGTGCAACGGTAGAGGGACTGCGGGCGCGCCATGTCGTCGAGGCTAGGCCGTACGGCCGACATCACCGGCGTGATCGCCCGGCTCGTCTGGTCCGCTTGGTTCGTCCGACCGGTCTCGTTCGTCGGTCACTGCGATCGAACCGGTCATCCGGTGGCGCAGGCGCTCGACCGGCCCCGGACCCTGGCGTGAGGCGTGGTCGAGTGCCTCGGCGCCGTCGGTGTCCTGCTCGGCGCGGGCGTTCGCGACCGCCCCGGCTTCACGACCGAGGTTCTCGGCCTCGCGCACGGACAGGTAGTGCCGGATCGCCGCCACCGTGTCGACCCGCGCGTCGACCGCCGGCTCGAAGGCGCTCGCCCAGACCTCGTAGCCGCGGTCGTTCGGGTGGAACAGGTCGCCGTAGCTGTTGAAGAAGGTGCGGCGGACCCCGACGCGCTTCGTGATCGTGTGCAGCGGCGCCACCGTCAGCCCGAACTCGTCGGCCACCCGGTGCACGATCTCGTTCGCCACCGCCACCTTGCGCTCCCGGTCCGGCACGAACATGCACGGCAGCTCGGCCACCACGGCGTGCGACGGCACCGCGCCGTAGATCGCCCGGATGTTCCGCTCGAACTTGTCCGGATCGAAGTCGGCGATGTCGTTCGCCCCGATCGACACCGTGCAGATGTCGGGCGCGTAGTGCCGGAGCTTCGGCAGCTGATCACGCTTCGCACCCCAAGTGGTCGAGCCGGAGACGCTGAGGTTCACCACCCGGACAGACATGTGGGAGCGGTGCCGGATGCGCCGTGCGAGCAGCCCCACGTAGCCACGCCCGGGTGCGGTCGCACCGACGCCCTGCGCTGCCGAGTCACCGATTGCCACGTAGAGCAGCTGCCCCTCGTGCTGCTGTCGTTCCCGCCACCAGTCGGCGTGGATCGGGAGCATGTCGACGACCCGTTGCGCCGCTGCCCGTTGGCCCTTCACGCCGGCGCGGGCGCCGACGGCTGCGGCACCGACGACGCCGAGGCTGCCGACGACGGAGGTGAGGAGTGCGATGAGCGTGCGGGATCTCATGCCGTGGACGGTACGCCCGCCGGTCTTGCCGGAGACGAGGAGGACCTGTGGGTGTGGGGAGAGCCCTGCAGGTGACCGCTTGTGGAGGGCGATCCGACCCGGGGTGTCATCACGGGCCTCCCGGATCGTGTAAACTCTTCCCCGGTACCGTGTCCGAGCGGCCGAAGGATCATGTCTCGAAAACATGTGTGGGGGCAACTCCACCGTGGGTTCAAATCCCACCGGTACCGCCAGCAAGGAGTTCGCTCGATCCGCATCAGGATGCGGATCGAGCGAGTTTCTTCTCTGTTCACCGCCGCTCTGCACTCACACCCTGACCGTGAACGTCCGGCGCTAGATCATCTTCGGTTGACGGCGCGCCGACAACGAGATTGCGTTGCGGCCCGACCTGCCGGATAGTTCTGCCCATGGCCACGATTCGGTTCGCGTTCCTCGCTGAGTATGCGAAGGCGGAGCCGACAGGCACCGTCACCGCGTTGCAGGCCGGGCTTGAGCGAGTGACGGTGGATGCTTCGTCGCAGAGCGCTCCGCTCCACCTTGCGAGTGTCATCGTGCAAGATGGCGAGGGGGATGCCGCGCAGGCAACGCTGACCGTGACAACGACTGCGCCAGACGAGCTCTACTCCCTCTCGCAATCGATCGATCTGCCGGCACCGCAGGCGAGCACACCCTCGACTACTGCGTTCGCAGTCCGTATCGACATCCCGGTAGTTGGCGAAGGCATCTACCGGATCGACATCGGTCTGGGCGAAGAGGTCGCGGTCTCTATCCCGCTACGAATCGATCTACAGGCTGCTGAGCATGCCCAGAGCATGTCATGACGTCCACGCCGGTGCGTGTACTGTTTCATGAGCACGCTAGAGAACGCATGGCCCTCCGCGGCATCTCGGAACAGCAGGTTCACGACTGCCTCTTCTCTCCGGACACCACTGCCCCTGGGCACCGGGACCGGACGAAGTACACCAAGCTCGGCGACGACGGACGAATATCTGTCGTAGCCGTCGTGAGGAAGGTTTCCGACACCCACTTCGTTGTCTATACCGTGTTTAGAGAGGACGAGACAGATGGCTAGCAGCATCAAGCTCACCGTGGATCAGACCAATGGCCTGGCCTACATCACGCTCAGCGACGCGGCCGTGCACCACACGATCGAACATTCGGACACTGTGCTGGTGGACGTGGACGAGCACCGTGTGGCGGTCGGGATCGAGCTCCTGGATCTGGATGCGGAGATCCCCTTTGACGAGCTCACGAAGAGCTACCACGTGCAAAGCGACCGAGTCGACCTGCTCCGCCGCATTCAGCCGTCGATCAATAAGTTCATGGTGTCGATGAAGGAGCAGACGGCCGCTGCCGAGACTGTGGCCGAGGACGTTCATGACGGCGAGCTCATCGGCGGTTGAACGTCTGCGCGGAGTTTCACAGAAGCGCGTTGGTTCCGGTTTCTGGAGTCAGCGCGCTTCGTCGTTCATGGCCCTAGATCCTGGTCTGTCTCGTGCGCAGTCGCCATTGCTCGTAGTCGACGTCTGACATCGGGAGCCCGACCTTCGTCGTCGCGCTCCTCGGTTCCCTCGGTGGGCAGCTCGGACAAGCGGGGTCTCGGGGCCCTTCTTCCGAGTCACTCAGCCGTAGATCGAGTCCGGGATCTCCGGGCAGGCGGTCACGAGCTCGTAGTACCGGGACTGCGGCAGATCGACCGACCGGTACGGCGACCACGCCCCGTCGCTGTCGATGAACTCCTGCTCGCTCGGGCCGCGCTCCACCGCGATGCCGCGGTCCTGCAGGCACTTCGTGAGCTCGCCCGTGGAGTAGCGGTAGAGCCACTCCAGCTGGGACTCGTTGAAGGCCGTCCGGTACTTCGCGGCCATGGGGTACTCGACACCGCACGTGTACTCAGCGACCGCGAACGGCTCGGACTGTTCCGCCGGGACTTGTCCGGAGGACAGGCTCGCGTCGGGCATCGCCTTTGCCTGCGGGAACCCCGCGGCGGTCATGCACCGTTCCTGCGTCGGGGCCCAGTCGGCGTGCGAGACGGTCCGGACGCGGTCGACTGCCGGCCGCGCGAGCCCTGGATGGCGTGACTCGACCAGCTGCCATGCCTGGTCGGCGCTCGCGTCGAGGATGGTCTCCGCCCGCGCTGCGCTCATCGCATCGGGCTGCGGCCCAGAGGCACCCCCAGGCGCGGCACATGCGGACAACCCGGTGACCACGGCGAGGCAGACCACGCCCGCTGCGGCAGTGAGGAGCTGATGGTCTCGTCGTCGCAAGGGTCCCCCAAAGAGTTGCGATCGTCAGAACTGCCGGTTCGCCACATCCGCCCGGTGCGACACCGCCAGTATGTCCCGCAGCCGCTCGGCGGGCAATGGTGCGCCCTGATCCGCCAGGTAGTCCGCCGCGAACCCCTCGGCACTCGCCGCGTAGATCCCCGTGTACGCCCCGGACTCCGGCTCGAAGCGCCACGAGTCGGCCAGGGTGCCGGCGTCCACGGTGTCGAACCCGAGCAGCTGCACGAGGTCGGCGACCACGGCCTTGGCCGGGTCGTCGTCGCCCGCGATCGGCAGCGCGGTGCGAGGCGCGGAGCCGGCGAGGTTCGGGATGTGGTGCGCGACGATGTTGTTGAACGCCTTGACGATCCGGGTGCCGGGCAGGAGCGTCTGCTCGTACTCCGCCGTGGTCGTCGCGAGGGTGTCGAGCGGCTCGATCCGGCCGTCGCGACCGGGGTAGTAGTTGCCCGTCGAGAGCACGGTCCGCCCGGCGAAGGCGTCGAGGTCGGGGGCGAGCGCCGGGTAGGCGGTGAGCGGGATCGCGAGGACGGGCACGTCGCCGAACTCGACGGCCTGGCGCACGGTGCCGGCCTGGGCGTGCGGGCCGAGCTCGGCGACGAGGTCCTGCAGCGACTCGGGGCCGCGCGAGTTCGCGATGAGGACGTCGAGGTCGGCGGCGACGGCCAGGCGTGCGATCGCGGTGCCGATGGCTCCGCTGCCGATGATGCCGATGCGGTTCATGTGATGCCCTTTCAACAGTGGTGGAGGTCAGGGGAGAGCAGGGGCTTCCCAGCCGCGCCGCGACAGGGCGGAGAGCGCGGCGGACGACGAGTCGTCGGCCATCGCGGCACCCCGGACCCAGCTGGTCGCCAACGCGGCGAGGAACAGGTCCCGCGCGCGGACGTCGGCACGCGCACGACCGGAACGCTGGGCGGCGCGGAGGAACTCGTCCGTGGTGGTGATGAACCCCTGGCACGTCAGGGCGAGCGGCGACGAGTCGGACGAGGCGGCGGCGCGGAGTGGTTCGGGCAGCCCGTCGAACGTTCCGGCCCACTCGGTGACCGCGTCGAGCCAGCCGTGCAGGGCGTCGCCGGTGTCCACGGAGCCGTCGCGCAGCGCTTCGCGACGCGCCACCAGGTGCTCGTCGCGTGCGGCGAGGAGCTCGGCGAGCAGGGCCTCGCGCGTGGGGAAGTGCCGGTACAGGGTGCCGGCGCCGACGCCGGCCTGCTTGGCGATCGCGTCGAGCGAGCCGGTCACACCGTGCTCGGTGAACGCGCGCTCGGCGACCCGCAGGATGTGGTCCCGGTTCCGCAGCGCGTCAGCGCGCGCGGGACGCGGCGGACGCGGGGAGTGCAGTGAACGCGGCGCGTGCCCGGCGGGAGCGGTCTGCTCGGGCATGGCGGGCCTCCAGGCTGTGGCGTCGGGAACCGGAGAAGCTCTCCGGAACCACCACAGTACAGGAGACCCTCTCCGTTTCGTCGCGGAAGCGCGACGCCCAGGCGTCAGGACTCCTCGGCAGCCTCCGCCGCGTCCGCCAGGTCCGTCCGCGTGTTCGCGTGGATCGGCTCGCTGTGCCCGAAGGTCTTCGCGGCGGCGCGCAGCCGCCCGACGAACTCCCCGTTGTCCATCTCGAGTTCGTCCTCTTCCGCGTCCTCGATGACGATCTCGCTCGAGGGCCCGATGAGGATCTTCGTGGTGGTCATCGTCCCGTCGTCGGCGACGGCGGGCACGTCGACGGTGTCCGCTCGGTCCCCACCTGCGAGGGCCGCGGCGTACTCGATCACGGCGTCGGCAACGTCGTCACCGACCAGGATCGTGGTGGCGTCGTAGTGGATGTGCTTCATCGCGTACTCCTTCCCGAACCCATACAAACGCGCGGCGCGGGAACGGGCTTCAGGTTGACCGCTGCACGCGGTGGTCCGGGTCCGGGGATTCCAGGGCGTTCCACACGTCCGCCCAGATCAGCTCGAAGTCGACGGGGCGGATGCGGTCGGCCCGGAGCGCCTGCTCCAGGATCGACAGCGCGTCCAGGGAGCCGGTGAGCAGACGTTCGTCGCCGTGGACCTCGCGGCGGCCGTCGCCCAGGAACGTCGTCACGGTGACGGACCGCACCCGCGGTCGCAGCGCGCGGGTGGCGCGGGCGAGGACCGCGAAGCCGCCGCCGTAGAGGAGCAGCGCGGTGGTCGTGCCGACTGCGGGGACCGAGACGGCGAGCACCAGGGCAGCGAGGGCGACGACCGCCCCGACGGCCGGCCAGACGTGCCAGGCGCGCAGCAGCAGGCGCTCGCCGGTGGTCGTGCCGGGCGGGAACACGACGAGGGTCCGCGAGCTCCACAGCGTCCGCCCGACGGGTCGGATCGTGTACCGGCCCCACAGGTGGGTGCCGTCGAGCAGCCGGGTGCGGACCGGCAGCGTCGTGGTCATCGATCGCCCGGCGCGAGTTCCGCGCGCACCGGCGCGAGTTCCGCGCGCACCGGCGCGAGTTCCGCCCGGACCGGCTCGACGACGTCGCGGTGCCGGACGGTCGCCAGGCACGGGAAGCAGACCAGGTCGCCTTCGCGGACGTCGGCGGGCAACGGAGCCGGGAGGCGGTGGAACGGACCGTCGGCCTGACCGTCACAGCGGGTGACGACGTACATCGGGGAGAGGGGAGCGGTGCTCCGGCGTCCGATCAGGCGCACCTGGTCGAGCACGGCGCAGGTCGGCAGGACGGCGTCGAGTTCCAGGAGCACCACCCCGGTGCGCGGTCGCCGCACACGGGTGACCGCCGCGACGGCGACGCTCACGTCGCGGGGTGCCCAGCCGCGCGGGCGGTACCGGGGCGGGGACTGCTCGGCGGTGTGCACGGTCGGGGTGCCGGTGAGGTCGGCGAGCCGGACCATCGAGATCGCCGAGACCAGCAGGTCGTCGGTGGTCGCGACGGTGTGTGCCGGCCAGAGGAACGGGTCCATCGGATCGGGGAGCGACGCACGGAGCGTCGGCATGATCGCAGTCAGTGTCACGACCACACGCTCTCGCGGGCTCGGACAGCGCGGAAGGCCTCCTGACGGAACCCCTACGGCCGGCGCCGGAGTCCTGACCGAGCGCTCACCGGCGGGTGGCCGAGCGCAGGGCTGCGGTCCACCCGAGGGAGATCACGCCGGCGCCGATCAGGGTCTTCACCACACCACCGAGGACGAACGGGTAGAGCCCGTACTGCAGGGTCTGCTGCAGGTCGAGGCCGAGTGCCACCGCGAGCCAGGCCATCCCGGCGACGAAGGTGACGACGGTGCCGAGGGCGAAGGACAGCAGCGCGTTCCGCAGCGGGCGGTCGCCGAATCGTTCGGCGACCCAGCCGACCAGGGCCGCGGCGGCGACGAAGCCGACGATGTACCCGCCCGAGGGGCCGACGAGCACGCCGACCCCGGCCGAACCGTCCGCGAAGACCGGCAGCCCGACGACACCGAGCAGTGCGTAGACGAGCATCGACAGGGCACCGCGACGGGCACCGAGGGCACTGCCGACGAGCAGCACGGCCAGGGTCTGCCCGGTGATCGGGACGGGCCAGATCGGCACGGACACCTGCGCGGTACCGGCGGTCAGCAGTGCGCCGCCGAGGACCAGCGCGGTGCTGACGACAGCGGTGCGGGGGAGCAGCGCGTCGGCGAGCGGACGGTGTGCGGCGGGGGTGATCGTGGTCATGGTGACTCCTTGCAGAGGGGAGAGGGAGGGTCAGACCGCGACGGCGGCCAGCAGGGACTCGGCGTCGCGCCGGGCCCCGTCCACGGCGGCGGTGTCGAGGCCGCAGGCGCGCAGGCAGGTCGCGACGAGGGCGTCGCGGTCGGCGTCCTGCACGGGGCCGGACCGGCGGAGCTGGATGACGGTCTCGGTGATCTGGATGAGCACGGCACCGAGGCGCGACGGCGAGACACCGGCGGCGACGTCCGGGGCGGCAGCGCGCGAGCCGAGGCGCCCGTAGGCCTCCTGCAGTTCGACCCGCTCGGCCCGGAACCCGTCGTAGCGCTCGCCCTGCACCTCGGGCAGCAGGTACAGCGTGCCGATGTTGTGCGGTGTGCGGGCGAGGGTGTCCACGTCGGCGACGACCAGCGCGGCGAGGGCACCGGCTGCCGAGGCCGACTCCGGCACGAGCTGCTCGAGGCCGCGGACCAGCTCGAGGCTCGGGCGCACCGAGGTCGTGAGCAGCTCGACGAGCATGTCGTCCTTGCCGGCGAAGTGGTAGTACAGCGAGGCCTGCCGGATCCCGACCCGTTCGGCGATCGCCCGGGTCGAGGTCGCGCTGATGCCGTTCTCGACGAACAGCGCGGCGGCGGCGTCGAGGATCTGGTCGCGCGGGCTCAGCGCGGAGTCGGCGTTCGGCACGACCCGCGGCCGCCCGGGGCGCACGGGCCGGTCGTCGGGGGACATGCCCCCATCCTGACAGCCGGTGTCCGTCACGACTGCTCCCGGTACGCGCGCCAGCCGCCGTGGTGGGTGATGTCCTCGGCCCCCTGGACCGCGAACGGCTCGACCAGGAACCCGGTGACCTCGGTGCCGTCGTCGAGCGCCACGGTGCCGATCGCCATCGGTGCCGGCAGGGCCGCGACGAAGGTGCCGAAGCCGGCGGCGGGCAGGCGCCAGACCTCCCCGACGATGCCCGAGCCCGAGCCCGAGCCCGAGCCCGGCGCAGCAGCGCCGGACGTGACCGGACCCACGCGGACCAACCCGGGCTTGGGCGGCACCGTGTCGAGGGCGTACAGCCGGTAGTCGGACGCGGTGCGGGCCTCCCGGACGAACGATCCGCCGGACGCGACCAGCTGTCCGTTCAGCGGCTGACCGCGCAGGTGCGCCCCGACGACCAGCAGGTCGACGGTCGGGGCGGCGAACGCGGCCGCCAACGCCGCCAGGCGCCGGTCGGTGAACGCCGGACCGGTGAGCATGACGCCGAACGGCAGCCCGTCGACGAAGCCCGCTGGCACCGCGAGCGAGGCCATGTCGAGCAGGTTCGCGAAGTTCGTGAACCGACCCATCCGGCTGTTCGCGCCGATCGGGTCGGCCGCGACCTGCTCGAGCGTCGGGTGCCACGTCGTCGTCGGGGTGAGCAGGGCGGTCGTGCCCTCGAGTGCGGCGCGACCCGCTGCCCCGAACGCGTCGAGCCGTTCCTGGTCGGCGAAGAGCTCCGCGGCGGTCGGTCGTGCGCCACCGAGCACGATCGCGGCGACCGACGGATCGAGGTCGGCACCGACCTCGTCGCGGTGGGCCTCGATGTGGGCACCGACGGCCGCGTACCGCTCCGCGACGAACGCGCCGTCGTAGAGCAGCGACGCGGCGTCGAGCAGGGGTGCGATGTCGACCTCGACCACCTGGTGTCCGAGCGCACGGAACCGGTCGACTGCCGCGGCGAACGGCTCGGCCCAGCCGGGTGCGAGCCCCTCGAGCTGTGACGGGAGCGGCACCGCGATGCGCGGGACGGCGGGCAGGTCGGCGAGGGCGAGGTCGGGCCGCGCGAGTGGGTCGACGCCGTCCGGGCCGGCCATCAGCTCGGCCGCCGTGCGCGCCAGGTCGAGCGACCGGGCGAACACCGTGACGCAGTCCTGCGACCGGCAGGCGGGGACGACGCCCGTGTTCGGCACGAGCCCCTTCGTCGGCTTCACCCCGACCAGGTTGCCGAGCGCGGCGGGCACCCGGCCGGACCCGGCGGTGTCGGTGCCGAGCGCGAAGTCGACGATGCCCAGGGCGACCGCCGTGGCGGAACCGCTCGACGAACCGCCGGAGATCCGCGTCGGGTCCCAGGCGTTCCGGACCGCGCCGAACGGCGAGCGGGTGCCGACCAGGCCGGTGGCGAACTGGTCGAGGTTCGTCTTGCCGACGACGACGGCGCCGGCGGCGCGCAGCCGGGCGACGGCGGTGGCGTCGGCTGCGGGGTCGTGGGCGTAGGAACGGGCGGCGGCGGTGGTGGGCAGGCCGGCGACGTCGATGTTGTCCTTCACGGCGAACAGCAGGCCGGCCAGGGGCAGGGACGGGTCGACGGCTTCGGCCTCCGCCAGCACGTCGGCGCGGTCACGCAGCGTGATCCAGACCTCGGGCCGGTCGACGGCGTCGATGCGGGCGAAGGCGTCACGGACGCGGGCCGCGGCGGACGTCGTGGCGGCCCCGCTGGCGGCGGTCGGGCCGGCGCTCGCCGCGCTCGTCCCGCTCACGCCGGCGCTCGTCCCGCTCACGCTGCCGCTCCGATCGCCGCGAGGACCTGCCCCGGCGCGACCTGGTCACCCGGCTTGATGTACACCTCGAGCACGTGGCCCGGCACCGGTGCGTGCACCATCGACTCCATCTTCATCGCCTCCACGGCCAGCAGCTTCTGCCCCTCGTCTACGCGGTCACCCGGGCGGACGTCCACCTGCCACACGGTCGAGGTGAAGGGGGCGTACACGGCGGTCGACCCCTCGGGCACGGTCACGGCGTCGGCCACCGCGGCGGCCGGTTCGTCACGGACGTCGAACTCGCCCGATGCACGCCACCGCTCTTTCTCCTCGCCGAACGCCTGTGCCTGCTGCGCCCGGAAGTCCGCGATGGACCCGGCGTTGTCGGCCAGGAACCGGTTGTACGATGCGATCGAGAACTCGCCCTCGACGGTCTCGAACGAGCCCCGTCCGGCGTCCGTCTCGGCGCGCAGCTCGAGCAGCTCGTCCGCACCGACCGGGTACCACTCGATCCGGTCGAAGAACCGCAGCGCCCACGGGTTCTCCTGGAACAGCCCGCCGCGGCGGAACCGGTTCCAGATCTGCACGGTGCGGCCGACGAACTGGTAGCCGCCCGGACCCTCCATGCCGTAGATGCACAGGTACGCGCCGCCGATGCCGACGGAGTTCTCGGCGGTCCAGGTTCGGGCCGGGTTGTACTTCGTCGTGACCAGGCGGTGCCGGGGGTCGAGCGGGGTCGCGACCGGGGCGCCGAGGTACACGTCGCCCAGGCCGAGCACCAGGTAGCTCGCGTCGAACACGGTGCGGAAGACGTCGTCGACGCTGTCGAGCCCGTTGATGCGACGGATGAACTCGATGTTCCACGGGGTCCACGGGGCGTCGTTCCGCACGCCGTTCATGTACCGTTCGATCGCCAGCCGGGTGGCCGGGTCGTCCCACGACAGCGGCAGCTTCACGGTGCGCGACGGCACGACGAGCTGGTCGGTCGGCGGGATCTCGTCCTCGAGCTCGCGGAGCAGCCCCGCCACGTCGCGCGCCTTGAGCACGGACGCGTCGGTGTGCACCTGCAGCGAGCGGATGCCCGGCGTGACGTCGAGGATCCCCTTCGGCGTGTGCTCCTGCAGCTTCGTCATGAGCGCGTGCACGCGCATTCGCAGCGCGATGTCGAGGGTCATGTCGCCGTACTCCACGAGCACGTTGTCGTCGCCGTCGCGTCGGTACGCGACGCTCGGCCGCCCGTCGGTCGCGTCCAGGCGGGCGATCACGCCGTCGTCGCCGTCGCCTCCGGTGCGCGGCACCGTCCTGGAGGCCCGGCGTGCGTCGAGCGCGGCGGCGTCGGCTTCGCGGACGGGGACGAACCGGACAGTGTCACCCGGTCGGAGCTGGCCCAGCTTCCACAGGTCGCCGCTGGCGACCACGGCGGGGCAGACGAAGCCGCCGAGCGACGGCCCGTCCGGTCCGAGGATGATCGGGGTGTCCCCGGTGAAGTCGATCGCACCGACCGCGTACGGGGTGTCGTGGATGTTCGACGGGTGCAGACCGGCCTCGCCGCCGTCGGTCCGCGCCCACTCCGGCCGCGGGCCGATGAGCCGGATGCCGGTGCGCGCCGAGTTGTGGTGCACGGCGTAGTCGGTGGCGTAGAAGACGTCGAGGTCGGCACGGGTGAAGAAGTCCGGCGCGGCGTGCGGCCCCTCGGTGACGGCGATCTCCCACGCGTCGGTCAGCGCGGTGCGGCGGTCGGCCGGGGTCGGGCCGCCCACCAGGCCCAGACGGGTTCCGGACGGGAACGCCGGGTGCGGGGCGTCCGAGTCCGGGGAGCCCGGGCGCAGGACGTCGCCGGCGAGCAGGGCCCGACCGGCGTGACCGCCGAAGCCACCGAGCGTGAAGGTCGCGGTCGAGCAGAGGTAGGTCGGCACGTCGAAACCGCCCCGGACCGCCAGGTAGGTGCGGAGGCCCGGACCGGGGGCCGTGCCGATCGCCAGGGTCTGGCCGGCGCCGACCTCGACGGGCTCCCACAGCGCCACGGGTTCGCCGTCGAGGGTGACCGGTGCCGGCGCACCCGTGAGCGCGACCACCGCGGCGGCCGAGAACCGGAGTGTCGGGCCGGTGGCGGTGACCTCGAGCGCGGGGGCACCGTCCGGGTTGCCCACGGCGCGGTTCGCCTCGGCGAAGGACGCCGCGTCGAACGGGCCGCTCGGCGGGACGCCCACCTGCCAGTACCCGACCCGGCCGGGCAGGTCCTGGATCATCGTCATGGTGCCCGGGGCGACGACGTCGATGCGCGGGTCCGGGTCCTCGGTCGCGTCGAGCGTCGAGGTGGAGTGCGTGGCGGTGCGGAGCTCGAGGTCGTCGGTCAGCGCGCGGAGGAGCCCGGTGTTCGTGACGATGCCGTCGATGCGGGTGGCCGCGAGTCCGTCGCGCAGCAGGTCGAGCGCGTCGTCGCGGGTCTCCCCGGTGGCGATCACCTTGGCGAGCATCGGGTCGTAGAACGCGGACACCTCGGAGCCGGTCTCGACCCAGCCGTCGACGCGGATGCCGGTGCGCTCGCCGGATGCCGTGGTCGCGCTCGGGAACACGGCCTGGGTGACGAGGCCGCTCGAGGGCAGCGAGCCCTTCGCCGGGTCCTCGGCGTAGACGCGGGCCTCGACGGCGTGGCCGTTCGGGGTCCAGGTGCGGTCGAACACGTCGGGGTCGATGCCGGCGGCACCGTCGCGGGCCAGGCGGAGCATGAGCTCGACGAGGTCGACGCCGAACACTTCCTCGGTGACCGGGTGCTCGACCTGCAGGCGGGTGTTCACCTCGAGGAACGACGCCTCTTCGCGCACCGGGTCGTAGACGAACTCGACGGTGCCGGCACTGCGGTACCCGACGCTCTCGGCCAGGCGGCGGGCGGACGCGTGCAGCTCGGCGCGGACGTGCTCGGGGAGTGCCGGTGCCGGGGCTTCCTCGATGACCTTCTGGTTGCGGCGCTGCAGGGAGCAGTCGCGGTCGCCGATCACCGCGACGCGGCCCTCGCCGTCGCCGAAGAGCTGGACCTCGACGTGCCGGGCGGGCCGGACCAGCCGCTCGAGGAAGATGCCGGCCGACCCGAAGTTCGCGGTCGCCAGGCGGACGACGCTCGTGTACGCCTCGCGGACCTCGGCGAGGGTCGAGCAGGCCTGCATGCCGATCCCGCCGCCGCCCCCGGTGGCCTTGAGCATGACGGGCAGCCCGATGCGCTCGGCCTCGGCCACGGCGTCGTCGATGCTGGCGAGCAGCCCGGTGCCGGCGAGCATCGGGACCCCGGCGGCGGCGGCCAGCTCGCGGGCGGTGTGCTTCGCGCCGAACCGGACGATCTGGTCGGCGGTCGGCCCGACGAACCGGATGCCGGCGTCCTCGCAGGCCCGGGCGAAGTCGGTGTTCTCGGACAGGAACCCGTAGCCGGGGTGCACGAGTCCGGCGCCGGTGTCCTTCGCGGCCTGCACCACGGCGTCGATGCGCAGGTACGAGTCGCGGGCGGGTGCCGGACCGAGCCGGACCGTGGTGTCGGCCTCGCGGACGTGGGGTGCGGCGCGGTCGGCGTCGGAGTAGACGGCGACGGTGCGCATGCCGAGCGCCCCGGCGGACCGGATGATGCGGCGGGCGATCTCACCGCGGTTCGCGACGAGGACGGTGTCGGAGCTGAGGGGGGTCTGGTTCACGGTGGCGGTCCCGGTGGGGTCGGGCGCGGCGGTCACGGCTGGACCACGATCATGCGCAGCGGTGTGCAGGAGAAGTCGTTGCAGGGGTTGTTCATCTGCGGGCAGTTCGAGACGACGACGAGCACGTCCCGCTCGGCCCGGATCGCGACCCGCTTGCCGGGGGCGCTCATGCCGTCGACGATCCCGAGGGCGCCGTCGGCCTCGACCGGCACGTTCATGAACCAGTTGAGGTTCGACACGATGTCGCGGGCACCGAGTCCGTGGCGGCCGGCCTCGGCCAGGAAGTTCTCGCGGCAGCCGTGCTGGTACCGGGTGTGGTGCCCGTACCGCAGGGTGTTCGACTCCTTCGAGCACGCGCCGCCGATGGTGTCCTGCCGGTCGATCTCGTTCGCGACGACGGTCATCAGCGGGCGGCCCTCGTTCGACATCAGGACGGTGCCGGTCCGAACGTACGCGTTGCCCTGTGCGGCGAGGGTGTCCGGCACGCTGTACCGCTCGTCGGAGTCGTGGGCGTCGTAGAGCAGGCAGTCGGCGCTCTGGTTGCCGCCGACGTCGACGATGGTGAGCACCTCGCCGGCGCGGACCACGGCGGACCACGGCGCGAGCGGGGCGACCCGGTCGTCGCGGACCACGGTGCCCGGCACCAGGGACTCGCTCCAGTCGAGGGCGACGTCCGGGTCGTGGACGGCTCCGACCGGGACGGTCGAGGCGGGGGTGTGGGTCGTCGTGTCGGTCATCACAGGGCTCGGGCTTCCGCGTGGTCGATCGAGTTCAGGTAGGCGCGGGTGAGCTCCGGCGTCGCGGTGAACCGCTCGTCGGCCGCAGTCGTCGGGGCCCCGCGCCAGGCGTGCACCCGCAGTGGTCCGACCAGGTAGTCCGGGCGCGGGTCGATCGGGTGCGCGACGTTCGCGACCAGCACGAGCAGCGGCAGCTCGGCGACGAGCGTGACGTGGGTGCCCGCGCCGGCCGAACCGGTGAAGGTCATCGCCCCCTCGGCGTCGATCCGCACGCCCTGGAAGAACGAGATGCTCGGCGGCAGGTCCCGCTTGGTGAGCCCGTGCTTGGCGGCGGCCTTCGCGAACAGCGACCGACCGCTCGGGGTGCGCCCCTCGGGTGCCGCGTCGCCGTACTTCCGCTCGTTCCAGGCGTCGGTCGAGCTGCCGCAGAACGCGTCGTGGTGCCCCGAGGTGTCCTCGAGCACGGTCGCGAGCGCTCGGCCGTCCCCGCTCAGCAGGGGGGAACCCTGGCCCAGGTACGCCTGCCACGGGATCTTCTGGGTGTCGGCGACGTTGAGCCGCTCCCACGGTTCGAGCGCGTTGAACACCAGGACGTTGGCGCAGGCTTCACCCGTCGGGTCGTCGAACCGCAGCCGTGACCCGCGGGCCAGCACCTTGTGCGTGTACCCGCCCGGCGCCACCGTCTCGGCCCAGACGAGCTGTGCGGGGTCGACGCCCTCGGGGGCGAACGGTGACGACGACGCCGGCAGGTACGGCATGTACTCGGACTGCGAGCCGGCCTGGGCGCGTGCGTCGGACCGGGAGGCGAGCACGCTGTCGGTCTGGTGGAGGTCGCGCATGGGGTTCCTTCCGGATCAGGCTTCGACGGAGGCGGCGGTCGGGCTCGCCGCAGTCGCGGCTGCGGGGACGGGCACCGCTGCGGTGGTGGGGACCTCGGCCAGGGTGATCGGCCCGTGCGTGCGGTGCCGCCAGCTCGACCACGCCCAGCCGACGAGCAGCACGCCGCCGATGAACAGCAGGGCGCTGTACTGCAGCCACCACGAGGTGCCGGTCAGGTCGTAGATCTCCGGCCGGGGCCAGATGAGGTTGATCGCCATGCCGATCTGGAACGCCACGGCCAGGGCGTTGAGCGGGATGCCCCAGCGACCGAGGGTGAACAGCGGCTTGCCGTCCTCGTCCACCCCGGTCGGCAGCCCGGTACGACGGAGCTTGATCCGCTGGACCAGCAGCGGCCCGGTGACCCCGAGGTAGGCCAGGTAGAGCATCGCGATGCACAGGCTCGACAGGGCGGTGAAGATCGCGGACTGCCCGATGTTGACGGCGAGGGCCAGCCCGGCGCCGACCCCGACGACGATCGACGCCGCGATCGGGGTGCCGGTGCGGGGCGAGACCCGGGCGAGGGTGCGGTGGAAGGGCAGCGCCTTCTCGCGGGCCATCGAGTAGACCATCCGGGCGCCGGCGGTCTGCACGGCGAGGGTGCACGCGAAGACGGCGACGGCGACGGTGCAGAGCAGGAGCCGGCCGAAGACGTCGCCCAGGGTCGACGTGATCACCCAGGCGAGACCCTGCGTGGCGAGCTTGCCGTCGGTCAGGCTCGGGGCGGCGACGAGGGCGCCGATGATGAGCAGCCCGCCGCCGAGGCCGGAGACCGTGAGCGCCCGGACGATCGTCTTCGGGGTGGTCCGGCGCGGGTTGTGGGTCTCCTCGGCGAGCTCACCGGCCGAGTCGAAGCCGACCATCACGTACGCGGCCATCAGCGAGGACGCCAGGAACGCCCACACGTACGGCTCGGTGCTCGTCGACCCGGTGGTCGTGAACACCACGGAGGCGCTGCGGTGCGGCAGCAGGAACAGGGCGCCGATGAGCACGACGACGCCGATGATCTCGATGAGCACGCCGAAGCTCGTCACGCGGGCCATCAGCCGGACGCTCGTGATGTTCACGATCGTCGTCACGGCGAGCATCACCAGACCGAGGACCACCGCGTTCGCGGCACCGGTCGGCGACGCGACGGACGGGTCCGCACCCGGACCGCCGACGACCTGGAACCCGTCCCAGATCGCGGGGAGCACGGCCTGCACGGCGATGGCCGCCACCGCGACGGTGAGGATCTGGCCGATGATCATCGTCCAGCCGGTGAACCACCCGAACCGGGCTCCGGCCAGGCGACTCGACCACTGGAAGATCGCGCCGGAGATGGGCCAGCGGGCCGCGAGCTGGGCGAAGTTCAGCGCGACGAGCAGCTGGCCGCCGAAGACGAGCGGCCACGCCCAGAAGAACGCAGCACCGCCGAGCCCGAAGCCGAGTCCGAACAGCTGGAAGACCGTGGTGAGGATCGAGACGAAGGAGAAGCCCGCCGCGAAGGAGGAGAACGAGCCGACCCCGCGGTGGAGTTCCTGCTCGTAGCCGAGGCGGGCGAGCCCCTGGGTGTCGACGTCGGACGTGGCGCGCGGTGCGTGGAGCGGTGCTTGCGGAGAACGCATGACTGCAGACCTTTCGCGGAGTACCTGTCGGGTGACAGGTAGTGCGACAAGTGTCTTGCGGCCCTGTGTCGTCGCCGTTGCCCGTCTGTTTCGAGTGCGTGACGGCAGGCCCCGGCGTGTAAACGTTCCGAGTCGGCGGGCGGATCAGCGGCGGGGGATCACCGGTGGGGGATCACTCGACGTCCACGTCCCGCTTGCCGCGGCGGACGATGAGCGGGTCCGGCTTGCCGATGACGTCGGCGGCCTTGTCCGGGTAGTCGAACTGCGTCAGGAAGTACCGCATCGCGTTGAGGCGCGCGCGCTTCTTGTCGTTCGACCGCACGATCGTCCACGGCGCGTAGCGCTTGCTCGTCCGGGTGAACATCGCCGTCTTCGCCTCGGTGTAGTCCTCCCACCGGTCGAGCGACAGCAGGTCGATGTCGGACAGCTTCCACCGCCGCACCGGGTCGAGCTGGCGCATCGCGAACCGGGTCCGCTGCTCGCGCCGGGTCACCGAGAACCAGAACTTCGTCAGGTGGATGCCGGAGTCGACCAGCATCCGCTCGAACTGCGGCACCTGGGTCATGAACGACTCATACTCGTCGTCGCTGCAGAAGCCCATCACCCGTTCGACGCCGGCACGGTTGTACCAGGAGCGGTCGAACAGGACCATCTCACCGGCGGCCGGCAGGTGCTGCACGTACCGCTGGAAGTACCACTCACCACGCTCGCGCTCGGTCGGCTTGCTCAGCGCGACGACCCGCGAGGTCCGGGGGTTGAGGTGCTCCGTGAACCGCTTGATCGTGCCGCCCTTGCCCGCGGCGTCACGCCCCTCGAAGAGCACGACGACCTTCTGGCCGGTGTCCTCGAGCCAGTACTGGCACTTCAGCAGCTCGATCTGCAGCAGGTACTTCTGGTACTCGTACTCGTCCCGCGGCAGGCGCTCCGAGTACGGGTAGTCGTCCTGCCAGGTGAGCACCGGGTTGCCGTGCGGGTCGATCAGCTCCGGGTCGGCCGTCTGACCGTCCGCGACGCTGTACCCCTCGGTCCGCAGCTGTTCGATGTACTCCCGCAACGGCTGCGAGTACGGCGCTGTGTCCACGGTGTCCTCCCTCTGCGAGCCGATCGGCTGTCGGCCCCAGGGCCATCCTGGCCCGGCCACCCGCACGACCGCCCCACGCCTCGCCCTGGACGCGACCCGATGACGGCCTGGAGGCGCGGTGCGGGCCCGCCCCGCGCCTCCCGACCGCATGTGGCCCTTCACAGGCATGATGGGGCCATGACGGACCAGGCCGAGATGATCCACCCCGAGATCGCACCGAGCGGAGACGGGTGCGTCGAGTGCGACGCGACCGGCTCGTGGTGGGTGCACCTGCGCCGCTGCGCGGCGTGCGGCCACGTCGGCTGCTGCGACGACTCCCTCAACACGCACGCGACGCGGCACTGGGAGGAGACCGGGCACGCGGTCATCCAGAGCTACGAGCCCGGCGAGACCTGGGCGTGGGACTACCGCGACGACACCCGCTCCGAGGGGCTCGAGCTCGCGGCCCCCACCAGCCACCCCGTGACGCAGGCAGTCCCCGGGCCGGCGGATCGCCTTCCCGGGGACTGGTTGGAACTGCTCGGCGGATCGCGCTGATCCGCCGCGGTCGTCAGGTCAGACGGCCGCGGTCGCCTCGTCGCGGTGCGGGAGCTTCCAGCCCGGACGCACGAAGTGGCAGGTGTAGCCGTGCGGGTTCTTCTCGAGGTAGTCCTGGTGCTCGTCCTCGGCCTCCCAGAACGGGCCGGCCGCGGTGACCTCGGTGACGACCTTGCCGGGCCAGATGCCCGACGCGTCGACGTCCGCGATGGTGTCGAGTGCGACCTGCTTCTGCTCGTCGGTCGTGAAGAAGATGGCCGAACGGTAGCTGCGACCGATGTCGTTGCCCTGGCGGTCCTTCGTCGACGGGTCGTGGATCTGGAAGAAGAACTCCAGCAGGTCCCGGTACGAGATCTGGGACGGGTCGAAGACGATCTCGACCGACTCGGCGTGGTCGCCGTGGTTGCGGTACGTCGCGTTCGGCACGTCGCCGCCGGAGTAGCCGACGCGGGTGCTGACGATGCCGGGACGACGACGGAGGAGCTGCTGCGCTCCCCAGAAGCATCCGCCGGCGAGGATGGCGGTCTCGGTGGTGGTCATGGTGGCCTCCTGGGCTCTCGTGTCACTGGCTGCGACACCGCGTGGTGCAACCGGCAACAGGGACGATCTGTTCCCGTCGTCAGGTCCGCTGTGGGGCGCGGACCCACCCGGGTGTGCGGTCGGTACGACTCGACCCTACGAGTCCGTGCTCCGTGTCGCCCCTGCGGTACGGTCGGGCTCACATGAAGCGGTCATCCATCGACGAAGTCCGGCGCCGTCCCCGTGGCTGGTGGCTGCTCGGACTCGCGTTCTGTTTCCTCGTGTTCCTCGAGGTGTTCGCGGCGATCGGCTCGCTGCCGGGGATGGTCGCCGCGCAACTGGAGCAGTACACGCCCTGCGCTTTCGACGTGACGTTGCAGTGTTCGTACGCCGTCGGGAAACCGCGCAGTTTCTCGTGCCGCTCCTCGCACTCGTCGTCGCGATCACGACCTGGGTCATCGGGGCGTCTGGTGCTCCCACGGTGCGGCGACAGGTGCTGATACCCACGATCGGCCTCGTGGTCATCGTCCTGATCTTCGTGCTCGGTGTCGTCGCGATCGATCTGTCGATCCGATGACCGTCGTCAAGCGAACTCGCCGCCCCACGCTCCGGGGGACTTGATGCCGTTCACTCCAGAAGAAGCCGCCGAGCAGTCGGCGATCCTGGCCGACCTCCGAGCGCTGGGGTACGACTTCTCGAGCCTGTCCGCCTTCGCTCAGTCGGGTGTCCGGTACAAGGACGCGGTACCGATGCTGCTCGAGTGGTTACGGAAGGCGCGGACGCCGATGATGCAGCGGGCAGTCGCTCGTACGCTGACGAACCCATCGGCAAAGGGCGCAGCCATGCCCGCGCTGGTCGATGCGTTCCGGAACTTCACCGACGAAGCGGGTACGCGCTGGGCGGTGGGAAACTCGATCCAGACCGCGTACGTGGACACGTACTTCGACGACGTGGCAGCGCTTGCGCTCGATCCGCGGTACGGACGTGCACGGCAGATGGTGGCCCTCGCGCTGGGGAAGTCGAAGCGGCCTGAAGCGGTCGATGTCCTCCTGCAACTCATGGACGACCACGACATCAGCGGGCATGTGGTCTTCGCACTGAGCAAGCGGTCGAACCCGCGAGCGCGCGAGGCCTTGGAGGAGAAGCTGACCGATGACCGCCCGTGGGTGCGGAAGAAGGCTGCGCTCGGGCTGCGGAAGATCGGGTGAAGCCCACCGCTCATGCGAAAGGATCCGCAGGAATGCCGGATGACACTGTCGTCACGCACGAGAACCCAGTGCTCGGGGTCGAGAAGGTCGTCCGGGTGGAGCTTGACCCGTCGTGGGACACGATCCGCTACGAAGACCTGACGATCATCGTCCTCGACGACGGCCGCAACGTTGTCAGCTGCGTCCCCTTGTTCGCGAAGAACGTCCATCTCGGAGACATCATCAAGACGGTCGAGAACACTTCGACGGGACAGCTCGAGTACGGAGGACGTGTCGACCGGGGACAGTCTTGGGTCTTCAGGATCAGTCCTCGCGATGAAAGCGCCTTCCGCATTGCTCACGATGTCATCCACGAATTCGGCGGCGCCGTCGAGACGTGGGGCTCGATCACAGGAGTAGCGATCCGAGGGGATGCGGCCGCCGACCGGTTCGCGGACCGGTTGCAGCGGCTGGAGGACGACGGACTCCTCGAGTACGACACCGCAGAGCGCTGAGCGGGCGAACGTGTCATGGGGTGGCGAGCCCCTGACGCGGGACAGCGTCCGATGCTCGCGGCCCCGCACCCGGCGAACGATCGACCGGTTCCGGACACCGACCTGGAGGCGCGGTGCCAGCTGGCACCGCGCCTCCAGTCCGGAGTGTGGCCGCGTCAGCTCGCGGTGTCCTCGAGCGCGTCGAGTGCGGCTACGTCCTCGGCGCTCTGTTCTCGTGGTAACGGGTTGTGGCGCCGCTGCCTGAAGTGGTCCCAGGGCCCCCGTCGCGCCCGAGACGGCTCGTGTTCTCAGTCGCTTCAGGGATCCTCGTACTGGTTCCAGCTGCTAACTTTCTACCCCCTGTAGTGGGGGCGCGGTTCCGTGGGATGCTCCGTAACGTGCTCTGAAGTTGCGTAGTACAGCCAAGGGGGCTGCTGCTGGCGCGGCTCTTGAGGGGTTCTTTTCGCGTGTTCGCTGCGTCGTTGTCGGGTCGTGTTCGAGGAGTGATGCTGGCAGTGGTGACGTTGGTCGCCTTGCTGGGTTCGTTGTTGGTGGTGGTGTCGCAGCCGGCACCGGCACAGGCTGCGGTGACGGGGACGGGCGGGCAGTACGTGCCCATGCCGTCGAATGCTCGGGTGCTGGGTGGTGGGACGTCGAAGGGCACCTACCGGACTGTCAAGGTTGCCGGGGTCGATGGTCTGCCGTCGACGGGAATCGGTGCGGTGACGATGATGGTCACGATCGTCGCTCCCGCGGGGCAGGGCCAGCTCTTCGGTCGTCCGTCGTCGTCGGATCCGTCGACGCTGCTGATGGTCTACAACGCCGGCGTTGGAGGGAACACGTCGAACTCGAGCCTGCTCGCCGTCGCCGACGATGGCACGATCCAGGTGATGACGGAGACGGCACAGTCGACCGTGATCATCGACATCACCGGTTACTACACGTCGACCAAGAACGGCGTCTCGGCGGGTGGTTTCGTGGCGATGTCGCCGGCGCGCGTGCTGGACTCTCGCGACGGTACTGGGGCCGCAGCTGGGCAGATCCCGGCCGGGTCGCAGCGCACCATCCAGGCGACCGGATCGAACGGAATCCCTGCGGGCGCCGCGGCGGTCGCGGTGAACATCGTCGTGATCAACCGTGAGGCCAAGGCGGGCTACGTCCGGCCCACGCCGACGGGTGGGGTCCGCAGCACGGGCGTACTGAACTACAACTCCACCGCGGGTCTGACGACGGCGATGAACGCGCAGGTGGCGTTGAGCGACGATGGGAAGTTCAGTCTCAGTACCGCCGAGGGCGGCGGGAAGATCGACCTCGTCGTCGATGTTCAGGGCTACTTCCTGCAGTCCAATCCGGGTGGCGGCTTCACGCCCCAGGCCGGTCGGCTCGTTGACACCCGCACAACGGCCAGCATCGCCGCGGGTGCGTCGTTCGCGGTGCAGGTCGGTGGCCGTGCTGGTGCTCCGACGGTCGAGGGTGGACTCTCGGCTGCCGCGGTGACGTTCACCGCAGTGAACAACAGCGGTGCGGACTCGTACGCGAAGATGTGGGCCGACGGGTCCGCGGAGCCAGACTCCTCAGCGATCAGCAGCGACACGACCTCGATCGTGTCGAACACTGTGATCACACCGGTGGGTGCGAACGGCAACATCCGGATCAAGAACATGGGCAAGGCGGCGATGGACTACGTCGTCGACCTGCAGGGCACCTACAACTCGCTTCCCGGCGGACCGTCCGACACGAACCGGACCGGCAATCGGAAGTCCGCGACGACGCTGCCGTTCCCGATCACGGACCAGACCAACGGCTCCGTCGACGTCGGCACCGGCAACCTGCTGGTCACCACGACGGCGATGAGCCTGCCGGGAGTGACGCAGAACACCACGATCGGCGCCGCGTACAACTCGCGCAGCACCACCGTCGGAGACACCAACACGATGGACGCGAACCGGTGGCAGTACGCCCTCGCCGGCGCTGGTGACCTGACCGCGAACGCCGCCGGTGTCATCTACACCGATGCCGTCGGGACGGCGTGGCAGTTCCGTCCGTCGGGGACGCAGGGCGCGTTCATCAGCCCGGCTGGTCTGCAGCAGACGCTGACCCGCGTCGACAACAGCACGACACACGAGTACACGCTGAAGGGGTGGACGTCGAACTCGACGACGCACTTCAACCTCGCAGGCCAGCCCACCTCGATCGTGGACCGGAACCAGAACCAGATCAGCTTCAACTCCGACCAGTCCGGCTTCACACTGAAGAGTCTCGTCTCGACCGCTGGTGCGAGCGGGGCTCGGAAGGCGAACTCGTCGTACACCGACGGGGTGCAAACGTTCTCCCAGACCAGCGGCTCGAGCAGCCGGAGCGTGTCGTGGACGAAGAACAGCACCGGTGACATCACGACGTACACGGACGCGCTTGGCAAGAAGACCACGTTCGCCTACACCAGTGGGGACCTCACCTCGATCACGGCGCCCGAAGGGAGCGTGACCGCGTTCACGTACGACTCGTCCGACCGGGTCACCAAGGTCGAGCAGCGCAACACCACTGCTGGTTCGCCGGGTACCGCGGTCACGCGGTTCTCCTACGCGAACGACACGACGACGCAGGTCGCTGACCCGCGGTCGGATCAGTCGGCGACGGTCGCCGACGCAAAGCACACCACGTACACGATCGACAGCAACGACCTGGTCACGAAGGCCGTGGATGCTGCAGGCCGTGAACGGTCGCGCACGTACAACTCCGCGAACAACGGCGTCGCTACGGCAACCACTGGCACGGCTGGTGATGCGGGGTCGGGGACGACGACGAACACGTACGGCAAGAACAGCAGCCAGTCGCTGACGCAGTCAACCTCGGGGACCGGATCCAGCTCCACTGCGGACTACGGTTCGGGGTCGGCGACGGCGTACCTGCCGTCGAAGGTGACCTCGAGCTCGAAGACGTCGACCAGCATCGGCTACGACGGTGTCGGCAACGCCACATCGTCGCAGTCGAGCAGTGACCCTGCGGCGACGTCGACGTTGACCTACAACAAGAAGGGCACCGACCAGTACGCGTGGGGTGCGGTGAAGACCGCGACCGCCCCGGGCAACAGCGGCAACCCGACGGTCTACGCGTACGACACGAACAACCAGCTCGGGTCGATCACCCCGCCCACCGGCACCAGCCTCGGGGTGCAGAAGTACGCCTACGACGACTTCGGCCGGATGAAGAACCACACCGACGGCGACGGCGGCGTCACCACGTACACGTACGACAACGACGACCGGCTCCTCACGACCGCGTTCGACGACGGCACGGCGACGGTGACGAACACGTACGACGCGGACGGGAACCAGCTCACCCAGACCTCCGCGACGGGGACGGTCACGAACACCTACGACCAGCGGAACCGGCTCACCTCCACGGTGAACACCGCCGGCGGTGGCACCGTGTCCTACGGCTACGACCTTGCGGGGAACACCGTGCAGGTCACGGACCAGACCGGCTCGGTGTCGCACGAGTACGACCCGTCGGAGGTCCTCACCGCGACGACGTACCCGACGGGTTCGGGCACGGCGAAGCAGATCTACCTGACCGACAAGCAGGGCCGCCGCACCGACACCTGGCTCGGCGCCTCCAGCACCGCGACCGCGGGTGTTGAGCCGGCGTCGTGGGCGGCGCACCAGACGCTGACGTACGACAAGTCGGGGAAGGTCACCAAGGTGCAGGCCTGGTCGGACAGCAGCAACCCGACCGCCGTCGTCGACTCCAGCTACTGCTACGTCGCATCGACCACCGCTCCTGATTGCACCGCTTCCACGGTGAACGACCGCGACAAGCTGCAGTGGTCCAAGGACAACATCACCGGGCAGGTCACCAACTACGGCTACCTCGCAGCCGACGGCACCACCCCCACCGACCGGCTCACCGGCATCACCCAGACAGGCGGGGCGAACCCGACAAACTGGGCGTACACGTACGACTCCGCCGGCAACCGCACCGAAGCGAAAGCCACCAACGCCGCGACCGGTGCGGTGAAGTCCGACCAGAAGCTGTCCTTCAACGCGGTCGGGCAGATCACCACCACCGGCTACTCCTACGACGGTGTCGGCAACATGACCGCCGCACCCGGCGAGACGTACACGTACAACGGCGCCCAGCAGCTCACTGCATCCACAAAGAACGGGACGCAGACGACGTACGAGTACGCCGGCGCAGACATGCTCAAACTGCTGCACCAGGCCACCGACGGGGGAGCGGAGTACGACTACACGTATGGCACCTCCGACAGCAACGGTGTTCCCGTGATCGCGAACCGCACCGTCACCGGCACCGGAACGGCCGCTGTGATCAGCGACCCGACTACCGGGCAAGCGTTGGATCTCCGGACCACCGACGGGACGACCAGCATGTACATCACGGACGGCATCGGGAACCCCGCCGCGTCCATCGCTGACACCGGTAAGACGGCGTACACCGTCTCCTACGACCCGTACGGTGCCGAGCACGTGACCGCGGGCGGAACGAGCGCGCAGTGGCAGCAGAACCCCTACGGGTACAAGAACGGACTCCGCTCCAGCAACACAGACACCGGGCTCACCAAGTTCGGGTACCGGTGGCAGACCAACGCCACCGGCGGATGGATCGAACGCGACACCCTCGACGCACCCCTCAGCCCTTCCAACGCCAACCGCTACGCGTTCGCAGGAGCGGAGCCGATCAACTCCTCGGATCCCTCAGGTAAGTCTGTCGCCGGTGCCGCTGCTAGTGGTGTGGTGAACGGTCTCGGCGTGGCTGCCGGCGCGGTTATCTGTGCGTCTACTGGCGGGCTCGGGTGCCTTCTTGGGGGCGTTGCGGTGGGAGTCGCCTTTGGTGCGGCTGGGGGTATTGCATCCGAAGCTGTTGAAGGTGGCTCGAATTACGGCCAGAGCGCTCTCGAGGGAGCGGTGGAAGGTGGAGTATCGGGTCTCGTCGGAGGCGGACTCGGACTTGCTGCGACACGTTTCCTACCCACGAGGCTCTAGGGAGATATTGCCGTGAACATGACCCTGTTCTGGTTGATCTGGGCAGCATTGGTAGTTGTGGCTGTGTTTGGCTTGTTCCTAATTCTGCTCAGCGCGAGGCGCACTGTACGAGCTGAGGGCTTTGGGCGAGGCAGGATGCATCGCGGGCCGGGTGCTTCTGCTTATTGGTCAGGAATGGCGATTCTGGTCGGCGATGTGGTTCTCGTATTCGTATTCGCATACGCATTTTCTGCGTGAAAGAGCAGCCCCCGATCCCTCTAACGGTGCAGGGAGGGGTGCAGGCGTATAAAGTCGTATCTCGTGAGCCTAGGGTCAAGAGACGTCTCGTGCGTGCCGTGATTGAGCGCGTCACACCTACCAGTTCCGCCAAGTTCTGCGTCTCGTAGCTGTATGTCGTAAGCCGTCAGCTCGATAGCTGTCTTCGCCGTGGGTTGCGAGACAGAACCCGTGATGGGCTGAAGCTGGTCCGGTGTCCGGAGCGACCAGGCGGCACGAAGCAGCCTGCCAGGCACGGTGCGAACGCACGGTGGGTGAGGCTCGTCCGTGATCTGGCCGTGTACGGACCGGAGGCGCGGTGCCAGCCGGCACTGCGCCTCCAGTCCGGGGTGGGGCCGGCGTCAGCTCGCAGTGTCCTCGAGCGTGTCGAGTGCGGCCACGTCCTCGGCGGCGAGCACGAAGTCGACGTCGGCGTTCTCGGCGATGCGCGACGGGGTCGTGGACTTCGGGAGCGGCAGGACGTCCTTCTCGAGCAGGTAGCGGATCGCGACCTGGGCAACGGTCTTGTCGTACTTCGCCGCGATCTCGGCGATCTGCTCGTTCTCGAGCAGTCCACCGGTGGCGAGCGGGGAGTAGCCCTCGGTCAGGATGTCGTGCTCCCGGTCGAAGGCGGTCGTCTCGTCCTGGGTGTTGCCGATGAACCAGCGGATCTGGTTGGCGTGCGGGACGACGTCCGTGCGGCCGAGCAGGTCCTCGAGGTCGGCGACGGCGAAGTTCGAGACGCCGATGCTCTTGGTGCGGCCGGCGTCGTAGAGCTCCTCGAAGACCTTCCAGACCTCGACGTTGCCGTCGCGGTGGTCGGAGCCCATGTCACTCCAGGGCCACGGCGCGTGGATCAGGTACAGGTCGACGTGTCCGAGGTCGAGGTTGTTGCTCGACTCCTCGAAGGCGTCGCGGGCGCCCGAGGCCGTCTTGATCTCGGCCGGCAGCTTCGTGGTGATGAAGAGTTCGTCGCGGGGGATGCCGCTGTCGAGGACGGCTTCGCCGACGCTCGCCTCGTTGCCGTACGCCAGGGCGGTGTCGATGTGGCGGTAGCCGAGGTCGAGGGCGGTCTTCGTGGCGTCGTACGCGTCGGAGCCGGACGGGATCTGCCAGGTGCCGAAGCCGATCTTCGGGATGTGCAGACCGTTGGACAGGGTGAACGTGTCGATGAGTGCGGGCATGCAGCGGACAGTACGCCGCAACCGCACAGCGTTCCGAGGGGCTGCCGGGTTGCATGGCGCCCACCTCGAACGGACGGAAGGACGCCCCCATGCCCCTGAACCCCACCGTGCACGACCGGAAGACCGGTGTCACCCCGCCCGGATCGGCCGGCGGCTTCGAGCTCGCCCTGCTCGACCGCGGCGCCGCCGTGCTGCAGACCTCGGCGCCGCTGCGGGGTTTCGACGTCTACGTGGTCGGCTTCCACTGCGTGAAGGGCGAGCCCGAGGTGCAGATGGAGGCGCACCACTTCTGCAAGGTGGTGAACGCCGAGATGCTGCAGTGCGTGCTCTTCGACGGCAACACCGCCGACGCGAACCTGATCGGCATCGAGTACATCGTGTCCGAGCGGCTCTTCGAGTCCCTGCCCGAGGACGAGCAGGCGTCGTGGCACCCGCACAACCACGAGGTGTTCTCCGGTGAACTCGTCGCCCCGGGCTTGCCGATCGCGGTGGAGACCGAGCTGATGGGGCACCTGGTGAACTCGTACGGCAAGACCTGGCACACCTGGCACAGCACCCCGATGGGTTCGCAGCCCGCACACGACCTTCCGATCGGCGATCCGATGCTCATGTGGTCGTTCAACCGCGAGGGCGAGGTGGACAGCGCGCTGCAGCAGGACCGGAACCAGGCGATGCGCACCGATCCGGAACCGCGCAAGGAGTCGCGGGCCAAGTACCTCGACCGCGCCCACCCGCAGCGCGGTGTCGGCACGATGCGCGACGCCTTCACGGGCACGACCCCGACCCCGGGTGTCGTCGACGCGGACGACGGACGCCCCTGACGACGGACGGGAGGCCCGTGGCGGTGTCGCCACGGGCCTCCCGTCCGGTGTGTGCTGCGGTTCAGCGCGCGGTGCGCGCCCCGATCCGCGGCAGGACGAAGCCGAGCACGATCATCGCGACGGCCAGGAAGGCGTGCAGCACGTTGTCCGCGCTGTTCAGCGGCACGAAGTTCGCGCCACCGGCCATGCCCGCGGTGAAGAGCCCGTAGACGAAGAGCACCGCGTAGACGATGCCGCCGGCGACGAGGTACAGGCGTGCGGAGGCTGCACGGCGGGAGGCGAGCAGCCCGACGATGCCGAAGAGCAGGTGCACGATGTTGTGCAGGACGGACACCTGGAACAGGCCCAGGAGCAGGGCCATGGAGCCGTGGCCGGCCATGGACATCGAGCCCATGTCCATGGTGAGTCCGGGGATGAACCCGGCGATGCCGACGATCAGGAAGACGACACCGAAGACGAACGCGCCCCGCTGGGTCCACGTCGAACCGGAGGTGGTGCGTGCGGTTGCTGCGCTGCTGGTCATGATCAGCCCTCTTTTCTGTACGCGCCGCAGTGTGCGGCACACATGACATTCGGAGCGCTTCCCCGGTCGGTTTGCAGGTCAGTGCTCGGCGGTCACGGCGGCGGTCACCGCGGTGGTCAATCCGCGCACCAGCAACGCCCGCGATCGGGCGGTCGCGGTGCCGTCCGGATCGCTCCACGCGGCGCGGGCGAGTCCGTCCACCAGGGTGATCACGGCGTCGGCGACCACGGGCACCGGCTCGGACGGCGCCGCCCCGTGCCGCGCGGTCCATCGCTCGATCCCGGCCACCACGCCGTCGCGCCAGAGCCGTCGTTCGGCGTCGAGCAGGTCCCCGTCGCCGTCCGGGGCGAGGGCTGTCGCGCTGAGGGCCTCGAGCACCCGGAACCGCTCGGGTTCGCGCCGTACCAGGTCGAGGTACGCCGAGATCCCCGCCTCGAGCGCGGCGGCGAGGTCGTCGTGCTCGTCGGCGGCCGCGAGCACCGGCGGCAGGACCGCACGCGCCTGCCGCTCGAGGAGCGCGACGACCAGGTTGCGCCGCGCACCGAAGGCGTAGTGCACGACACCGTGGGCGACGCCGGCTCGGGCGGCGACGGCCCGGGTGGTGAGGCCGCGCAGGCCGTCGTCCCGCATGACCAGGGCGGCGGCGTCGAGCAGTTCCGCACGCCGGACCTGTCGGCTGCGGTACCCGCGCGTCTGCTGCTCGTCGGTCATCACAGGAAGCGTACGGGGCGCGTGCAGGACCGGCCACGAAGATGAAGTCGGCCAGGTGGCCAAATCACCGAACACCCGAGGAGTCAGCATGGAGACCGTCGTCCGAGCAGCAGGACCCGCCGAGCTCGAGGCGGCCGCGGCCGTCCTCGCCGAGGCCTTCGCCGACGACCCGGTCCTCGCCGAGTTCCGGCCGCCGCGACCCGGCGAGGACCGCCCCGCCGTGCTGACCGGGCTGTTCGCCGCGCTCATCCGGTCGGTGCCGATGCCCGCGGGACGGGTGGACGTCGCCACGATCGGTGACCGGGTGGTCGGCGCCGCCTTCTGGCAGGCACCCGGTCGGCAGCCCGGTGGCGTCCGGGCCTTCGTGCGGCAGGTGCCGGCGTTCCTCCGGGTCCTGGGGCTCGGCGGGGCACTCCGCGCGGTGGCCCACCTGCGCCGCATGGAGCGCGCCCGACCGGTCACCCCGCACTGGTACCTCGCCGAGATCGGGGTGTCGGCGTCAGCGCGGGGTCGGGGGATCGGTGGACTGCTGCTCGGCCACGCACTCGAGCGCGCGGACCGGACGTCGGACGGCGCGTACCTGGAGTCCTCCACCCCGGTGAACCGCCGGCTGTACCGACGGCACGGGTTCGCGGACGGCGCGCCGATCGCGGGGTTCCGCGCGGCGACCCCCATCAGCATGTGGCGTCCGGCCGCCGGCTGAACCGCCGGGGGACATCGACCCTGTACCGGCGTGCACGAGCGCTGCCTACCGTCCACGGCACACCACGACGAGAGGAAACACCATGGCAAGTGGAGTCGCAGCAGTCTGGGTCCCGGTCAGCGACATGGAGCGCGCCGTCGCGTTCTACCGCGACACGCTCGGTCTCACCGTCAAGGACCAGTCCGACGACTGGAGCGAGATCGACGCCGGCGGCCTGATGATCGGCCTGAACGGGCGCGAGTCCGCCAGCCAGGCGAGCGACGGCGGCGCCGTCGTGTCGTTCCAGCCGGACGGCAGCATCGAGGACGAGGTCGCCGCGCTCAAGGAGCGCGGCGCGGACATCCAGGGCGAGATCAGCGAGCACCCGTGGGGCAAGATCATCCCCTTCAAGGACAGCGAGGGCAACGACCTGCAGCTGTACTCGCCCCCGCAGGGCTGACCCGGCCGGGTGCAGGACGCACCCGCGGACGGACGGGAGGCCCGTGGCGACGCCGCCACGGGCCTCCCGTCCGCTCGGTGGTCGCGCTGGGACGCTACGCGACCGCGATCTCGTTCGGCACGCCAGGCAGCTCGTCGCTCGAGGCGATGACCTCGCCGGTGGTCAGGTCGACGGCGTGGACCTTCTGCTCGGCGGGGTCGGTGACGTAGGCGACGTCACCCTCGACCTTCAGAGCCGGGTGGGCGTCCTGCCACTCGGTCGGGCCCTCCCACGCGTCGATCACCGGGTACGACTCCAGCTGCTCGCCGGTGGTCTCGTCGAAGGTGTGCAGGGCGCCGTCGTCGCCGAGCACGACGGCCTCGTCGCCGGGGCCGCGGGCCAGGTCGCGGAACGTGAAGCCGACGCCGTCGGGCATGTCCGCGACGGTGTACTCGCCCGAGGCCGCGTCGATCAGGGCGATCTGGTCGAGCAGGTAGCCCTCGCTGTCGGGGTCGTCGTTGTAGTCGCCGACCGCGACGGACGAGTCCTCGGTGGTGAACAGGTTGCCGGTGCGGCCGTACTCGGTCGGGGCGTCGATCTTCTCGAACGCGCCGTCCTGGTAGACCAGCGCACCGTCGGTGCAGCCGAACACCGCGACCTCGCCCTTGACCGCACCCTCGCCGTGCACGTCGGGGCACTCCTCGGACCGGGTGGTCTCCTTGCCGTCGGCGTCCAGGGCGCGCACACCGGAGCGGCTCTCCTCGGTGCCGATGGTGGTGAGGAGCGTGCCGTCCTCGAGCTCGATCGCGACGCCGTGGTGGGCGGCCTCGGACTTCGTCGTCTCGACCTCGGGCAGGTCGGCGCCGTCGAGTTCGGTGTGGTCGAACGTCGTCACGTCGCCGGTGCCGTCGGCGAACAGGGCGGTGCGGTCGCCGTGGACGACCGCGTGGCCGCCGGTGTCGGCGGGGAACACCGCCTCGGTCAGGGCGGGCTCGGCCTGCATGTCGAGGACCCGGAAGCCCTCGGGCACGGTGACGAGCACGTGGCGTCCGTCACCGGCCGGGTTGACCCGGGTGAAGCCGTCGATCGCGTCGTCGGCCACGACCCGCAGGTCCTGGTCGAGGACCAGCAGACCGCCGTCGTAGGTCAGGGTGATGCGGGTCCCGTCGGCCTTCGGGCTAGCAGTGCTGTCGGACCCGGCGTCGGTGTTCGTGGCGCACCCGGTCAGGGCCAGTGCGGCCGCGCCGAGCAGGGCGGCGGGCCACACGGCCCGGAGCGTCTTCGTGTTCGTCATGCTGTTCACTGTATTGATTCTCATTCTCAATTACCAGTCGACAGGCCGTCGACGATGGCCTCGGTGTTCGAGCGCATCATGCCGAGGTAGGTGGAGGCGTCGCCGTCCTCGGTGAGGGACTCCGTCGCCAGCGGGCGGATCTCGACGTGCAGGTCGACCTCTTCGGCCAGCACCTCGGCCAGTCGCGCGGGCTGCGAGGCGTCGGCGAAGATCGTCCGGACCCCCGCCTCGTCGATCGCGTCGGCCAGGTCGCGCAGGTCGGCGGCGCTCGGGGAGGCCAGGGTGGTCCCGCTCGGGATCACCGCCCCGACGACCCGGAACCCGTAGTGGTCGGCCAGGTACCCGAACACGTGGTGGTTCGTGACGAGCGCCCGGCGTTCCTCGGGCACGGTCCGGAACGCGGTCGTCATCGTGTCGTCCAGGTCGCGGAGCTCGTCCAGGTAGGCGTCGGTGCCGGTCGGCTCGATGCCGGCGTCGCGCAGGTCCTGGTCGAGGGCCTCGACCACGTCGACCATCCGGGCGGGGTCGGTCCAGAAGTGCGGGTCGGGGCCGCTGTCGTCCTCGGTGGTCCACTCCAGCGGGTCGAACGCGTCCCCGGCGGTGGAGACCGGCACGCCGTCCTCGGCCGCCGCCGCGACGTGACGGGCGACCCCTTCTTCGAGCCCGAGCCCGTTCTCGACCACCAGGTCGGCGCTCCGCAGTCGGGCGGCTTCCTGCGCGGAGACCTCGAACGAGTGGGGGTCGGCGCCAGGGGGCATGAGGACCATGACGTCGGCCTGGTCCCCGACGACTTCGCTGACGACGTCGCCGAGGATGTTCGTGGTCACCGCGACGAGGGGGCGGTCGGAGCCTGCGGTGGTGCACCCGGTGGCGACGAGGGCGACGATCGCGGCGACGAGGCCCGCGGTCAGGGCCCTGGTGCCCGTCACAGTCCGACCTCGGCGAAGGCGACGGGGGCGACGGGGAGCTCGATCGTGCGGGCGACCCGGGCGCCGTCGGCGAAGTCGATCTCGTGCACGGTGCCGTCCGCGGGGTCGGCCAGGTAGGCGCGCTGGGCGTCGAGCTGCAGCAGCGGTGCGGGGTCGGTGCCGGTGTCGCCGGCTCGGGCGTCGATCAGCGGCTCGGTCGTGGCCACCTTCCCCGTCGCAGCGGTCACGACGACCACCCGCCCGGAGTCGTCGACCCCGACCACGTGCTCGTCCTCGTCGTCCACCGCGACCACGGCCCGCAGGGGCCGATCGGTCGGCACGAGCCGCCAGGAGCCCTGTCGCACGTCGAGCAACCAGAACCCGGTGGTGCCCGCCAGGCCGGCGACGGTGGGCCGGCCGGCACGTGCGGCGAAGGCCGTCGGACGCTCGGCGCCGTCGGGCAGGTCGACGAACGAGGTCTCGCCGGTGTCGTCCACCACGACCGCTCCGTCGGCGCAGCCCACGACGGCGCCGGCGCGGGTGACGATCCCGCCGGCGGGGTCGGTGCACGCTTGCTCAGCGGTGTCGGCGGTGTCGGTCGCCTCGCCGTCCTGGTCGAGCACGCGGACCGTGTCGCCGTCGGCCGCCACGAGCTGCTCGCCCATCGGCAGCAGGACGCTCGCGTCGATCCGGGCGGTCTCGTCGACCTCGCCCTGGCCCAGTGCCTCACGGTCGAGCACGACGGCCTCGGCCCGGTCCGGCCAGGTGATCGTCGTCATGGTCTCGGACGAGTGCACCGCGACCCGGCCGCCGCCGTCGATCGTGCCGACGACCCGGGGCTCGGCGGCGTAGTAGTGCGTGTGGTCGCCGTGGTCGACCGTCCAGGACCCGCCGTCGACGATCGTGGTGCGGTCGGCACCGCTCGTCACGACGAACCGGCCGTCGGTCGCCGAGTGCTCCGGTGCGTCCACGTCCTCGAGTTCGGTGGTCTCCTCGGTGAGCAGGTCGTGCAGCGCGGTCGCGCCGGTCGCCGACACGGCCAGGAGGCGCACCTGGGGTTCCTGGGACTCGCTCGCGCCCGCAACGTAGCCGTGGGGGCGGGCGGTGCCGGTCGAGCTGTCGGCCGACGGGGTGCCCGTGGAACAGGCGGTGACGGTGAGGGCCAGGCCGGTGGCGAGGCCGATGGTGGACAGGAGGCGCGCGGGGGCGCGGCTGGTGGTCGAGTGCTTCATGCTCCCTCTCGAGACGGTGCGGCGGATCGTGGTGCTGCCGGCGCGGCCGCGCGCGCCGGTGTGGGGATCGGGGTGCGCCGCAGGACGACGACGGCCAGGGCGCGCGAGACCACCACGCTGCCGACGGCGACCGCGGCGATGCTCGCGCCGGCGGCGGTGCCGGCGTGCCAGGAGACGAGCAGCCCGACGAGCACGGCGGCGGCACCGATCCCGGCGCCGAGGAGCATCGTCGAGGCCACGTGTCGGGTCCAGGCGCGGGCGGCGGCCGCCGGCGCGAGCAGCAGGCCCACGACGAGCAGGGTGCCGACGGCCCGGTACGAGGCGACGACCGCCAGGGTGACGAGCCCGATGAGCACGACCTCGGCCAGGCGTGGGTGCAGCCCGAGCGTCGTGGCCTTGCGGGTGTCGAACGCCAGCGCGGTGAAGGGCCGGTGGAACGCCACGGCGACGGCCATGGCCACGGCTGCGGTGATCGCGAGGCCGCCGACGTCGGCTCGGGTGACGGCGAGGACGTCGCCGAACAGGATCGCGGTGACGTCGGTGGCGAACGACCGCGAGGACGAGACGATGATCACGCCGAGCGCGAGCATCCCGACGAACAGCAGGCCGATCGAGGTGTCGTACGACAGTCGGGCGCGACGTCGCAGCGCCCCGACGCCGAGCACCATCACGCCCGCACTCACCGCGGCGCCGAGCACCGGCGGGATCCCGGTCAGGGTGGCGATCGCGACGCCGGGCAGCATGCCGTGCGACAGCGCCTCGCCCAGGAACGCCATGCCCCGGACCAGCACCCACGTGCCGACCACGGCGCAGAGGACCGCCGCCAGGGAGCCGCCGACCAGGGCGCGCACCATGAAGTCGACGGAGAACGGATCGGTCAGCCAGGTCACGGTCCGAGACGCTACATGAAAACGAGTATCGATACTGATAGCGTGCTCAGGTGCCTGCGACCGAGCCGACCGAGCCGACTGATCCCCGATCCGCCGTCCACCTGGACCGCGTGACGGCCGTCCTCGGCGACCGGACCGTCCTCGACGCGCTCGACGTGACGTTCCCCGCCGGGGTCGTCACCGCGCTCACCGGACCGAACGGATCCGGCAAGTCGACGCTGCTCGACGTGGTGGCGGACGTCGTACGGCCGACCGCCGGGCGGGTGACGGGCCTCCCGTCCGACGGCGTCGCCTACGTGACCCAGTCCGTGCCGCCGACCACGCTCCCGCTCACCGTCCGCGCGGCCGTCACGATGGGGCGGTGGCGGCACCGCGCGTGGTGGCGGCCGCTCGGACGCGCCGACCGGGCGATCGTCGACGCGCAGCTCGAGCGGATGGCGATCACCGACCTCGCCGACCGGCCCGTCGAGGAGCTGTCGGGCGGGCAGCGTCAGCGGACGCTCGTCGCGCTCGGGCTGGCGCAGCGTGCCGGGGTGCTGCTGGTGGACGAACCGACCGCGGGGGTCGATGCCGAGTCGGCGGCGCTCGTGGTGGCGGCGCTCGCCGACGAGGCCGCGGCAGGGGTCGTGGTCGTGCACGCGGCCCACGACCCCGCCGTGATCGCCGCGGCCGACCGCGTCATCGCCCTGACCTGACCGAGTCCGCAAAACACCGGTGTTCACCCGTTGAACCGCGGTCTGCGCGTGTTCAGTGCGCGAACACCGGTGTCTTGCGATCGATCCCTACCGATCCCGACCGGCGTCAGGGGCAGGCGACGGCCACCGGGCCGGTCGGCGTCGGCTCAGCCGAGACCGGCTCGACCACCGGCACGGCACTCGACTTCCGCAGCCCCATCGCGACGAGCACGACGGCACCGACGATCGCGACCCCGCCGGCCAGCCAGAAGTCAGCAGCCAGACCGAACGACGACACCGCGGCACCACCGAGCACCGAACCGGCGGCGATCGCGAGCTGGATCGTCGTGACGAACAGCGCGAGCCCGGTCTCGGACCCGGCCGGCGACGCCGTCGACATCCACGTCTGCATCCCGAGCGGCAGCGCACCCCACACCAGGCCCCACACGACGAGCAGCACGAAGACCCCCACGACGGAGTGGGCGAGCAGCGGCAGCAGCACGACGGCCGCCGCGAGCACGAACTTCGACGCCCCGATGGTGCCGAGGACACTGCGGTCGAGCGTGAAGCCCGCGGCGAAGTTCCCGACGATGCCCGCGACGCCGAACACCAGCAGCGCGATCGTCACGGTGTCCGGGCCGACGCCGACGAGCTGCTGCAGGTACGGCGCGATGTAGGTGTACGCGGCGAACTGGGCCGCGAAGACGAAGGCCGCGGCGATGAGCCCGACCCGGGCACGGGGCACGCGGAGCAGCGACGCGAGCGTGGCGAACCGCACCCGCTGCTGCGCGGGGATCCTCGGCAGCATCGCCAGCTGCAGGACGAGCGCGACGACACCGAGCGCCCCACCGATCACGAAGCCGAGGCGCCAGCTGGCGAGCGACGGCACCAGGGCGCCGAGCGGCAGGCTCACGACGGTCGCGACGGAGACGCCGGCCGTGATGAGCGAGGTCGCGCGGATCGTCAGCTCGGGCCGGACGAGTCGCCCGGCGATCCCGGCGCCGATGGCCCAGAAGCCACCGATGCCGACACCGAGCAGCATCCGTGCGATGAGCAGCACCCAGAACGACGGCGCGATCGCGGCGAGGCCGTCGGCGACCACGAGCAGCACGGTCAGGGACACGAGCACCACCCGGCGGTCGAGCCGCGAGGTCAGGACGGTGACGACCGGTGCGGCGACGGCTCCGACCAGTCCGGTGGCGACGACCATCAGGCCGGCGGTGCCGATGCCGACGTCCAGGTCGTCGGCGATGGCGGGGAGCAGTCCGATGGGCAGGAACTCGGACAGGACGAGCACGAACGACCCGAGTGCGACGGACGTGACGCTGAGCCACCCGCGGCGCGCTGCTGACGATGTCATGGGGGCATCAAGCCCCGGAGTGCGACGATCCATTCCCGGCCTCGCCGAGTCCGCTGGTCAGCACCCCGATCGACCGTCGTGCCCAGAGCCGTTCCTCGACCGAGTACCCCGCTTTCACCCGGTCGGGCCTGCACACCTGCCCCGGCTTCGTGCGCTGCTGCCGCCGCCGAGGTTCACGGCGGCGCGCGCGGGTGCACAGGCGATAGCCTCATGTGCATGCCAGCGGACGACACCCCCGCGCCTCCTCTCCATCCGCGCGTGGCCGGGGTGCTCAGGGGCTTCACCATCGCGCACCTCGCGGCAGGCGGTGCGAGGTGAAGCGCACAGCCAGAGCGAGAGTCGCACGCAGCTCGCCGAGCGTGATCAAGGGTGTGATGGAGGCGATCATCGTCGCGGCCTCCATCACCTACCTGGTGACGGGTGCCTCGGGGGCGCTCATCGCCTGGGAGGCGGTGGCGGTGCTCTACGTCGTCGTCGGAGCGATCAGGACGATGAGCCGTCCCAGCGTGCGCGAAGACGACGACCAATCTCGTTTCGCCGAGGCCATCGCGTGGATCTTCCCACTGGTGGCGAGCGCGACGGGCATCACCTCTGCCATCACTGCTCTCGCCGCGCGCGGGGCAGCGTCGGTGCACGGGCCCGACCTCGTTCTCGCTGTGCTCGCGTCCGTGGGGGTGCTGCTGTCATGGCTGTTGTTCCACATCGGGTTCGCGAACATCTACCAGGTGACCCAGCGACGAGACGGGCGCACGCCAGGAATCGCCTTCCCCAAGAAGATGCCGCCGACCGTGACCGACTACCTCTACTTCTCGTTCGCGATCGGCACTGCTTTCGCTACCTCCGACGCTGATGTGCTGACCAGCCGCATGCGGTGGACGGTCATGACGCACAGCATCCTCAGTTTCTTCTACAACGCACTTGTGGTGGCGGTGGCGTTCCAGGTGCTTCAGCAGTCCGTGGCCTGAAGCCTGGAGCGCGGTGCTCCATGGAGCCCATCGCCGGTCCTCGCCCCTGCGTGTCGACCGTTGCTGCTTCGTCAGTGAGCGTCGCAGACAGCAGGTCACTGAGCGGCCCGGGTGAACGCTTTCTGGAACAAGCCACTCGGACTGAGCACCAGGTTGCGTAGCGGGTGGATCTGCCGCCGCTGCCAAGTCCGAGAGGATGTGCCAAGCAACGGTACAAACGGACTCACTTCGAGCTTCATCAGGGGATGCACCTGGCTACCGCTGACGAAGCCGCCGTCGACGAGCAGCGATCGTCTGCGAGACGGTTCTACCGCGGCGCCTGCCCCTGCAAAGGTGCGGAACGATCCGGCCCGGCCAGCCGTACTCGCGGTGTGGGCGGTGTGGCCATGCCCGCTCCGATGAAGTAGCTCGGCTGAGGCGGCATGTTGTACCCCGTGTTTTGCCAGGCGACGCCGAGGCGGTAATTCGGATCCTGCATGAAGGTGCGCAAGCGCATGTCGGATGGATCGGCGGTGGAGTAGATGCGGAGTTCCTTGGAGTCACCGCTGCGAACGACCATCTCCTCTCGCCAGTCGCCGAGGAGGTCGGCTTGCAGCATCGGGTTCACCTTCGTGCCGTTGTCGGTGAGGGCACCATCGGCTTGCAGGAGCACGTCGCGTTGTCGGGTCTTCCAGTTCCATTTGCTGACGACGGGCACCGCGGCGTTCGTCGCGGGGTCGTAGGTGCCGCCGAGCTGCTCGCGGAGTGCGTCTCCGTCCCAGAAGATCGCGAACCGCGAGTCGGGAATGGCGTCAGTGATGAGGCTGCCGTCCGCAGCGCGGAGCTGAGCCTGCAGCGCTCCATCCGGTCCGAGCCCGTACGTCCATGACTCCGAACCGGGAAATCGTGGGTCGACGTCCGCGGTGAGCCCGAAGCCCGTGTCGCGGTCACCCGGGATGCTCCACAGGATGCGGCCCGTGCGTGCGTCCCGCATCGTGGCGGCCCGATTGCCTGACTTGCTCATGAACTCATGCACTGCGAACACCTCGAGGCCGGGATTGTCCGGGACGAGGTCTCCCACGTGGATCGCATCTCCGTGCCCGAGACCCGTCGAGTAGAGGAGAGTTCCGTCGTCGTCGACCGTCATGGAGCCGAACACGATCTCGTCCCGCCCGTCCCCATCGACATCTGCGACTGCGAGGTTGTGGTGGCCCTGCCCGGCTGCGGCCTCCTGGCCAGGAGCACTGCTGTCGAGCTTCCACCGTTCCTTGAGGTGCGTGCCGTCGAAGTCGTAGGCGGCGAGGGCGGTGCGCCCGTAGTAGCCGCGCGTCATCAGGACGCTTGGGTGCGACCCGTCGAGGTAAGCGGTTGCCGCGAGGAATCGATCGACGCGGTTGCCGTAGGTGTCCCCCCAGGATGCGACGTCGCCGCGCGGAGGGTCGTAGGGAACGGTGTCGATTGCGTGGCCCGTCAGCCCTGAGAAGACGGTGAGGTACTCGGGGCCTGCCAGCACGTAGCCACGAGCGTTCCGGTAGTCGGCGTCTCCATCGCCGATCACCGTTCCCGTCCCGTCCACAGTGCCGTCGGCGGTCTTCATCACGACCTCTGCGCGGCCGTCGCCGTCGTAGTCGTAGACCTGGAACTGGGTGTAGTGAGCGCCAGCGCGGATGTTCGGTCCGAGTGAGATCCGCCAGAGGCGCGTGCCGTCCATCCTGTAGGCGTCGAGAAGCACGGGCCCCGTGTAGCCGGGCTGGCCGTTGTCCTTCGAATCGCTCGGGTCCCACTTCACGAACAACTCGTACTGCCCATCGCCGTCCGCGTCACCGACGCTTGTGTCGTTGGCACTGTAGGTGTACGTCTCCCCCGTCGGTGTGGCTCCCCCATCTGGTCGGTCGAGGGGAACCGAAACGTAGGGAGCGGTCCGAACGCCGAAGGGTGCCGTGACGGCGCGCTCCACGCCGTCGGTGATGCTGCGTACCTCGTATCGAGAGGTGGGTAGTCCTGCTGTGTCGAGATAGTTCGTAGCTGTTTCGAGCGGCCTCGGCGTGATCTGAGCTCCGTCGCGGTAGACAACGAAGGCGATGGAATCAGGGTCCGTGGCGAGCATCCGCCACGAGAGGAAAACTCCGTTGGACACGCGAGCGGCCTCGGGCGCACGGTCGAGTCGCTCCATCTGACGGGTGCCCGTGTACGGCGGCTTAGCGGTCGACGCTGCCGACTGCGCGGCCGCTGCACGAGCCTCGGTTCCCGAGAGGTGACCGGCGCCGACGACGCAGGCGACGACAGCAGCGATCGTGGCGGCCCTGAGTATCAAGTGAGCACGGACGCGGACGCAAGACATGGGGCCTCCAAGAAAACGAGCACGCTCGCCGACGCGTTCACGAGCTGGGACTACCGGTAGGGCGAGTACTACTGGTCCTGCATCGAAAATGCGGATTTCCTTGAAATTGATCGACGCGGCGAGGCCCGGCCGATGGCTCTGGAGGCGTTCAGCCGAAATGGCGGTCGACCTGAAGGCGAAAGAGATACGTTCGCCCTTTCTCGCCGCTACCGTATCCCCTCCGCTCTACGCGCTAGTGAAGCCAGGAATCCGCACCTGGAGAAGACCCGATCGGTCACTGGCGCCGACGAACTGAAGTGACCGATAAAACTCAAGCCGGTGCGAGCGCGTGCCCTCGTTGTTCCGAAAAGAACTGTTCCATCGCGGTGTAGGACATGTTCAGTGAATACTGCACCTCCCGCTGGCGCCGGTAGCCAGGTTCGTCAGACAACTGTCTGTTGAATCAACATAAGTGCGTCGCGCACTTTTCGGCTGGACAATGACCGAGCAATCGATGAGGGCGCGTACAGTCGTTGCGCCCGACTGGTAATTCGTCATTCTTCCCGCGCCGCCATGTCGGCAGGCCGGCTGAGGCTCGTCGAGGCCGGGATGGCCGCCAATCGCACTTTCTGAGGATGCGCGGGCGCGGTGGTATCCCGTTCTGCCACCCTCCCGCAGGTGGATGGCGCCCGGCAGCACCATCACGAAGATCGAAGCGTCGTTCGACTCCGCTCTCCGCCGCGGTCGCATCCTCCCGGTCCTCGGGCTCGTTCCTGCAGCGGTCGAGGCCGCTCGTGTCGCTGCATCGATCACCTTCGTGCTGAGCGATGACGAGGTCAACCTCAATGCCATCGTCCTACCGTCCAACAACGGTCAGTCGGTGATCTGAGACCGATTGGATGATCGACTGCACCAGCACATGGAGCACTGCCGGTCGCCGAGGGACACGAGCAGGACGCCCGTGGTGACGTGGTGATCACCGCGGGCGTCCCGTGCGTGGGCGACCAAGCGAAAGTGGACCAAGCGGCTCGGACCCTCTGCTCTGGCCGCTCGTCGCTCACGAGGGAGGCAGTCAGCAGTGTGTTCGCCAGATGTACGGGACGTCGATCCAGATACCGTTCTTGATGCAGCTCCAGCTCTGCAACCCAGCGGCGGCTCCGCCGGCGATCACGACGCCGAGCAGGGCGCAGCTGGCCTTGCTCAGGTCGTAGAACGTGCAGGCACTCGCGAGTGCATAGACGAGGGGGACGGAGATCATCCAGCTCAGCCATTTGCCGTTGACGTAGAGGATGTGATCCTCGAAGATGTGGTTCCACCAGTGTTTGTCGTCGTCGATCCCGCCGGGGTGGGTGCCCGCCGTGGTGTGTGGAGTGGTGACGGTCGGTCCTCCAGCGTGGAGCTGCACCGTCTGGGGCTGCGCGGTCCGGGCCGCGCTCATCGCGGGGTCCGCAGCCATCTGCTCTGCGCCTTGTTCCGCCTGTGCTTCCTGTGCTGGCGAGAGGTTGGTCCAGCTCGCGATGTGGCGGCCGTTGACGGTGAACCCTGCGGCTGCGGCTGCGACGATGTCGGCCTCCGAGATCCTTCCCGTTTTGACGTCTTGCGCGATGGTGCCGTGTTCGAGGGACAAAGCGACCTTCTCGGCAGGGGTGCTCTGCGCAGCCATCGCTGCACTGGCTGGGCCGCTGATCGCGAGTGTGAGCGCGGCGACGGCGACGACGGCTGCGGCCACCATCCGCGTGCGTGTCGGTGAAACGGATCGTAGCTGGGGAGTGAGCTGCATGGTGTGTCCTTCTCCTCGGTGCGAGGCGGTCGCCTCAGTGAGAGAGTCGGCCCGCAGGAGGTCCGTGAAGGTGTGTTTGCCTGTCCCGGAGGCGAACAGGTGGCGTCCAATAGACGATCGTCTAACGTAATTCACAATAGCTGAGCGTTGCCTCAGATCCGGCGAAGACGAACGACGACACCCGCCACAGCGGCTCCACATGTCGAGGAGCCGACGGCAGGGTGATCCGCTGGCGCTGACAGACAGCTGCCAAGGACCGGAGCTGACGCCTCACCCGGATCGCGGTCTCCTCGGAACAGATCCACGAGCCGCGAAGCGTGACCCGGCGGCGCATCAGCTGACTGCTCCGGACGAGATGGGTTGGCGGACTTCCCAAGGAGGACCATGATGCCGTCGCCGCAGACCGAGCCGAACCCCTCCATCTAGAATGGAACGTCGGCGTGGGACCGAGTGCGTTGAGCACTGCATGCACCCCCTCGCGGAGCACTGCGCACCCGACCGATCGACGGTGACGGTAAGTGGCGAGAACGTTGGAACCGTGGTTTGGACGGTCCCGAACGATGACCTCGAACTCGTCGAGGTGCTTCCCGCCGACCAACGGAGCCTCGTCTGCAGTGGTTCCTCCGCAGGCCCGAACTGTTCGAACATCGAAACGTCCATTCCGGGAGCATCCAGGCACGTCCTGCTCGCTCCGAACGGATGGCTCGGTGCGATCCCGATGCGGACAGCTGCGACCCCCGGGGGCGATGAGACCTATTGCACGAGCAATTCTTTGACCGGGGCCGACTGCTTGACAGCTACGCCTTGGCGGATGCGAACTGGAAGTAACAGTGCCGAGTCCGTCCCTCGACCGGGTCGAGATCGGAGCAATTGGCCCGACCGGCGGGCGAGCTCGAGATCACCGCCGTTGAGACAGCCCGATCCCCGATGGTCGCTTGTCCCTCGCTGGAAGCGTCTTCTGAAATCAGGACAATCCACGGGAGCGGACACGGTTCTCCGTTCGGTCAGGTGGTGCCGACTGTCGGAGCGGGTCCCGAACGACTCAGGCGTCGAGCGCGCGCCGTGCGGCCGCGACGACCTCGGCGTCGGTGACGAAGTGCGCGGAGCCGTCGTCCCCGGCGCCCATCGGCACCCCGGCGTGCGTGCTGTCCGCGGCCGGACGCTTGGCCGACAGGTGCACGGCTGCGGCGCCGGTGGCGAGCAGGGCGCGGACGTCGGCGGGGGTGACCCCGGCGCCGGCCATCACCTGCACGGGCCCGGCGGCCTCGACCATGCGCGCGATCGTCTCGGCGCCGGCGACCGCGGTGGGGGCGGCGCCCGAGGTCAGGACGCGGGTGAACCCGAGCGCCGCGAGCGACCCGGCAGCGGCGACGGGGTCGGTCGCGTGGTCGATCGCGCGGTGCAGGGTGACCTCGGCGGTGGCGCTGACCGAGCGGGCGGCGTCCACGAAGCGGCGGAGGGCGTCCTCGTCCAGGGTCCTGTCGGGGCGCAGGGCACCGACCACGACGCCCGCGGCCCCGGAGCGCAGGACCGTGCGGACCTCGCGCACCATGAGCTCGACCTCGTCGGGGGAGTGCACGAACCCGCCCGGACGGCAGCGGACCAGCGCGTGCGCCGGGATCCCGGTCTCGTGGGTCGTCTCGACCAGGGCCTGCGACGGGGTGAGCCCGCCGAGCTCGAGCCCGACGCAGAGTTCGACGCGGTCGGCGCCGCCGTCCCGCGCGGTGATCGCACCCGCCGGTGAGGTGACGGCGATCTCGAGTGCGGCGGTGGTGCTCATGCAGGGGCTCCGAGCGGTTCGTTGGAGGCGGGGACGATGCGGGCGCGGAGGTCCGGTGCCGTCGGGAACACTCGATCGTAGGGGAACATCGGCCGCTCGATCCTGTGGTGCCCGAGGCGCAGCAGGTCCTGGTCGACACCGCCCGGGGTGAGCGCGAGCATCCAGTCGGCGGACATGTCGAACAGCTCCGGTTCGAGGTACCCGATCTTCACGATGACGACGTCCGCCTGCCGCGGGGCCAGGTCGAGATCGGTGAAGTCGTGCTCGTGGTGGTACGGCTTCCGCAGCTTCGTCAGGATCGCGAAGACGCTGCCGACCTGCAGCACGACCTCGGTCTCGGCGTCGCGGTCACCCTGCTTGATCGCGTGCACCCGGCCGGTCATCGTGATCGGGCCCGCGTGCACGTGGTCGACCTCGGCACCGGCGGTCACGGTGATCGTCGCACCGACGCCGGCGTCCACCGCCGCGGCGACGGCGGCCGGTCCGGGCACGCTCGCGTAGATGACGGTCGGGCCGGACGGGTCCTGGAACTCCGGGCGGGCGAGCACCTGCGTCAGGCCCCAGGTCATGTCGCCGGAGCCGCCGGCCGTGGGGTTGTCACCCGAGTCCGAGACGAAGTACGGCTTCGCGGCGCCCGGGGCGAGCGCTGCGTCGAGGCACTCCTCGAACGTGCCGGTGGGGGCGACGAACACGAAGTCCTCGCGGACGTCCCAGAACGCACGTGCGAGTCGCTCGGCACCGGCTGCGACGGCGGCCTCGTCCCACCCGGTGACGACGGTGACGGCCTGGTCGCGGGGCTGGTCGGCCCACGCGTACCCGACCCAGATCGCGGCGTCGAGCACGCCCTCGGTCTGCTCGACGAGCGGGACCTGCGCGTACAGGGACTTCGCCGGCTCGAGACGGGTCGAGGTCTGCTCGCCCGGCAGCAGGACGGGGATCGGGATCCAGGCCTTCACGGGTCGTTGCGCACCGACGGGTCGTTCGGTGAGCACCTCGACGAGGTTCCGGACGGCACGCTCCTTCGTCTCGAGGGTGTCCTCGTGCGGGGCCATCCGGTAGCAGGTGACGAGGTCGACCCGGTGGGCGAGCTCGCGCGTGACGTTGCCGTGCAGGTCCATCGACGCGGACACGATGACGTCGGGGCCGACGACCGCGCGGATGCGGCCGAGCAGGTCCGTCTCGGCGTCGTCGAGTCCCTCGACCACCATCGCGCCGTGGATGTCGTACCAGAGCCCGTCGACCGGACCCAGCGCACGCAGCCGCTCCACGATCTCGTCGGCCAGGGTTTCGTACGACGCCCGGTCGACGATCCCGCCGGGCAGCGCGTGCCCGATGAGCGCCCCGCGGAAGTCCGCCCGGTCCGCCATGGTCGCCAGGAACGGGTAGCGGGCGACGGCTTCGTCCCCGCGGTCCGGGTGGAAGGCGGGGGCGTGGGTCCGGGTCGGCGTGAACGTCGAGGTCTCGATGGCGAGCCCGGCGATGGCGATGACCGGGCGACGGACGCCAGCGGCGCCAGCGGTGCTGGCTGCGGCGACGGGGACGGCTGGGGTGACGGGACCGGTCTCAGACACGGACGCTCCTGTTCCTGGTGGTGGACTGGGGGATGGGCGCGGAGAGCTCCTCGAGCGAGGCGGCGAGGCCCCGCTGCAGCGCAAACTGCCCGGCGCCGACGAGCCCGGCATCGGCGCCGAGCGACACCGGCTCGATGGCCAGGTGCTGGGTCATCAACGGGTGGCAGCTCTCGTAGAGCTGGCTCCGCACGGCGGCGATGAACGGGTCGAGGGTCGACAGGATGCCGCCCAGGTACACGGCGTCCGGGTTGAAGAAGTTCACGTTGGCGGCGAGTACCTCGCCCAGGTACTTGCCCGCCATCCGCACGGCACGGGTGGCCTCGGGGTGCGCGTCCGAGGCGAGCCGGACGACGTCGGCGGTCGAGGCGACGTCGACCCCGGCGTTCGACAGGATCCGGACCAGGGCGGCACCGGACGCCACCGTCTCGAGGCAGCCGGTGTTGCCGCACGAGCACGGGGTGTCCCCGGCGGCGTCGATCCGCACATGGGTGATGTCCCCGGCGGCCCCGGTCGACCCGCGGTAGAGCCGGCCGTCGATGACGATGCCCGCGCCGATCGCCGATCCGGCCTTGATCGTGATGGTCTGGCGTCGAGCCGGGTCCTGCACGGTCTGTTCACCCGCCGCCATGCAGTTCGCGTCGTTGTCGACGATCGCCGGCAGGCCGAACCGGTCGCTCAGCCACGCGGCCACGGGGAACCCGTTCCACCCCGGCATCCGGCTCGGCAGGTCCACGACGCCGGCGACGACGTCGACGGGCCCGGGCAGGCTGAGCCCGACGCCCCGCAGCCCCTCGCGACCACGGTCGTCGGCGAGCCGCTCGAGCAGCGCGGCCAGGCGCTGGAGCCCGGCGGTCGGACCGTCGGAGAGCGCGAACGGGACGTTCGCGACCGACTCGAGCGCGCCTCCTGGCAGGACGACGCCGATGCGCGCGTGCCCGCCACCGACGTCCGCTGCGACCGCGTACTCGTCGACGCCGCCGATGCGGAGCACCTTGCGGGGGCGACCGCCGGTCGAGACGTCGGTGCCTTCCTCGGCGAGGATCCCGTGCTCGAGGAGCTGGCCGACGACGTGCGAGACGGTCGAGGGGGCGGCTCCGAGCACCTTCGCGATCTCGGTCCGGCTGGCGGCCTGCCCCGAGGCGACGAGCTCGAGGACGCGGGCGCTGAGATCGGCCACGACTTTCTCCAATCCGGGCGGAACGGGAGCGGAACACCGGTCGGTGGTCCGTTCTGCCGCGAGCCTACGGGGCGGATCGAGCGGTCCACCCTTTCGTCCGTTCCGCAGTAACGCAGTTTTTACATCGAGATGTTTGTTTTTCCAATCGCTTTGGTCCTTGACTGTCCTCGTGCCGCTCGGCACCCGTGCTCCACCTCCCCGAAGTCCCTCGCACAAGGAGACACCGCATGTCCAAGCCCCGTCGCTGGGCGCTCCTCACCGGAGCTGCGATCGCCGTGAGCGCGCTGCTCGCCGGCTGTTCCGGAGGCGGCAACGCCTCGCAGGGATCGACCGACGAGATCGACTACGCGCTCCCCGCCAACTTCACGCCGAACTGGATCCTGCCGATCGGCACCGCCGCGCACCTCAACACGAACAACGGCTCCATCGCCCAGTCGCTGTACGAGCCGCTCGTCGCGTACGACGGCTCCACCGGCAAGATCGCATGGAACAAGGCCGGCTCCGTCGCCACCGATGCGGAGTTCGCCGACGACGGCAAGAGCGTCACCATGACGCTCGGCGACCGACACTGGTCGGACGGCGAGGCGATCACGAGCCGCGACGTCGGGTTCTGGTTCAACCTGATCAAGGCGAACAAGGACCAGTGGGGCTCGTACTCCAAGGGCAAGGCACCGGACAACTGGACGTCGTTCAAGGCCGTCGACGACACGCACTTCACCATCACGTTCGACAAGGCCTACAACTCGGACTGGATGCTCGCCAACCAGCTGAGCCACATCATCCCGCTGCCCCAGCACGCCTGGGACAAGACCAGCGCGACCGCGAAGGTGACCGACGCCGACGAGACCACCGCCGGCGCGAAGCAGGTGTGGAAGTACCTCAACACCGCAGCCGGCAAGATCTCCGACTACGCCACCGACGACCTGTGGAAGACCATCTCCGGCCCGTACGGCGTCAAGACCTTCACCACGGCCGGCAAGGTCACCCTGACGGCGAACAAGAAGTACGACGGTGGTGAGAAGCCGTCGATCACGACGGTCAACCTGCTGCCCTTCACCACGGCCGACGCCGAGGTGAACGCCGTCCGCTCGGGCGAGGTCGACTACGGGTACATCAACGCCACCGACATGGACCAGAAGTCCTCCTTCACGGGGAAGGGCTACGAGGTCGAGCCGTGGACCGGCTGGGCCATCACGTACATGCCGTACAACTTCAACAACCCGACGATGGGCGCCGTCTTCAAGCAGCTGTACGCCCGTCAGGCCGTCCAGATGTCGATCGACCAGAAGTCGCTGTCGAAGGTCGTCTTCAACGGCACCGCCACCTCGACGTACGGTCCGATCCCGCAGGCACAGGAGTCCGACTACGTCTCCGACGTGCAGAAGTCGAACCCGTACCCGTTCAGCACCTCGAAGGCCAAGGACCTGCTGACCAGCCACGGTTGGGAGGAGCAGGGCGGCACGATGGTCTGCACCGACCCGGGCACGTCCGCCAGCCAGTGCGGCGAGGGCGTCGAGCAGGGCACGAAGTTCTCGATGCAGGTGCTGTCGCAGTCCGGCTCGACCGTGACCGACAACATGATGAGCGCGATCCAGTCGTCGCTCGGGAAGACCGGCATCGACTTCACCATCAAGACCGCACCGGTGTCGAGCGTGCTGTCGCAGACCCCGACCTGCACCTCGGACGAGGCCAGCTGCGACTGGGACCTGTCGTTCTTCGGCACCGCGGGCAGCTGGTACTTCCCGGCCTACCCGACCGGTGAGTCGCTGTTCCAGACCGGCGGTTCGGCGAACTTCGGCAGCTACTCCAACAAGGAGGTCGACTCCCTGATCGACGCGACCACCACCTCGACCGACGCCACCGCCGTGCAGGACTACAGCGCAGCGGTCGCGAAGGACCTGCCGGTGATCTGGCTGCCGAGCCCCGATTACCAGATCTCGGTCGTCAAGAAGGGCCTGTCCGGCTTCGACCAGGACTCGCTCGCCAACTTCCACCCGGCCCAGTGGAAGTGGAACAAGTAAGACCGTGACCACGGATGGGAGGCGCGGTGCGCGTACGACGCGCACCGCGCCTCCCGTCCCTCGCACGTCTCCAATCCGACCATCGGAAGCCGCATGACCACAGCTCTCTACCTCACCAGGCGCGTCCTGCAGGCGCTCGCGGTGATCCTCATCGTCACCGTCGTGGTGTTCTGCCTGCTGCACGCGCTGCCCGGCGGCCCTGCCCGCGGCGTGCTCGGCGTCTCCGCGACCCCGACGCAGATCGCCCAGTTCAACCAGGCGCAGGGGCTGGACCAGCCGCTGCCCGTGCAGTACCTGCGGTTCCTCGGTCGTCTGCTGACCGGCGACCTCGGTACCTCGTACACGCTCAACGAGCCGGTCTCGCAGCTCATCGCCGAGCGCCTGCCGAAGACCCTCGTGCTCACCGGCATCTCCGCGGTGCTCGGACTCGTCGTCGCGATCCCGGTCGGGATGCTCCAGGCGGCCCGCCGCAACGGTGCGGTCGACTACGCGGCCACCGCCCTGGCGTTCGTCTTCTACTCGACGCCGGCGTTCTTCCTCGGCCTCGTCCTGATCATCGTCTTCAGCCAGCAGCTGCCGTGGCTGCCGTCCCAGGCACCGAGCGGCACCACCCTCGCCGAGGTGTTCCAGGACCCCGCCGGACTCGTGCTGCCCGTGGTGACCGGAGCCCTCGCGATGATCGCGGTGTTCAGTCGGTACATGCGCGCCTCGACGCTCGAGAACCTGCAGGAGGACTACGTCCGCACCGCCCGTGCCGGCGGCGCCTCGACCGCGACGATCCTGCGACGGCACGTGTTCCGGAACTCGCTGACCCCGGTCGTCGCGATGCTCGGGTACTACCTGCCGGTGCTGTTCGGCGGCGCCCTGGTGACCGAGCAGCTGTTCAACTACCCCGGCATGGGGCTGCTGTTCTGGAACGCCGCACAGTCCTCCGACTACCCGACGCTGCTCGGCTGCGTGCTCGTCATCTCCATCGCGACCGTCATCGGCACCCTGCTCGCCGACGTCGCACAGTCCTTGATCGATCCCCGAGTGAAGGCGAGCCGCGCATGACCGCCGTCCAGATGGCCCCCGAAGCCCCTGGTGCCCCCGTCACCGTCGCGGCGACCGGGTTCCGGCTCGCCGCCCGACGCTTCCGGGGCAACACCCTCGCCGTGATCGGCCTCGCCCTGATCGTCGTCATCGTGCTGTTCTGCTTCGTCGGCCCGTTCGTGTACCCGACCGACCAGACCCACACGCTGCTCGAGCAGGCCAACCAGGGCCCGAGCGCCGCGCACTGGCTCGGCACCGACGCCGTCGGCCACGACGTCCTCGGCCGCCTGATGTACGGCGGCAAGGTCTCCCTGATGGTGGGCATCGCCGCCGGGGTCCTGGCCACCGTCGTCGGCACGCTGTGGGGGTCCGTCGCCGGGTACGTCGGCGGCTGGGTCGACGCCCTGATGATGCGCGTCGTCGACGCCGGCATCGCGATCCCGGCCCTGTTCATCCTGCTCGTCATCTCGGCGATCACGAACCCGGGGGTGGGCGGCCTCATCGTCATCCTCGGCCTGGTGTCGTGGCTCGTGCCGTCCCGCCTGATCCGTGCCGAGACCCTGACGCTCAAGAACCGCGACTACGTCCTGACACTGCGCGCGATCGGCGGCTCGCACGCCCGCGCGATCGGCAAGCACCTGCTGCCGAACTCGGTGTCGACGATCGTCGTCGCGGCGACGTTCCAGGTCGCCGACGCGATCCTGCTGGTCGCCTACGTCTCGTACCTCGGGCTCGGCGTGCAGCCGCCCGCGACGGACTGGGGCGGCATGCTCTCGGCGGGTCTCACCGCCGCCTACTCCGGGCGCTGGTGGCTCATCGTGCCGCCGGGTCTGGCCGTGATCCTGGTCGTCTGCGCGTTCAACGCGGTGGGCGACGGACTGCGGGACGCCTTCGACGTACGGGGCCGCTGATGACGACCGAACCGATCCTGCGGACGACCGACCTCGGCGTCTCCTTCAGCACCGAGTCCGGCACCGTCGACGCCGTGCGGGGGGTGTCCCTGACGGTCGCCCCCGGCGAGACCCTCGCCCTGGTCGGCGAGTCCGGCTCCGGCAAGTCGACCGTCGCCCTCGCCGCGATGGGCCTGCTCTCCGGCAACGCGACAGCATCGGGCAGCGCCGTCGTCGCCGGCCACCAGGTCGTCGGCGCCGGCGAACCCGCGCTCCGGGCACTGCGCGGTTCGACCGTCTCGATGGTCTTCCAGGAGCCCGCGACCGCCCTCGACCCGCTCACCCGCGTCGGTGCGCAGATCGCCGAGGTGATCCGGAACCACCGGGACGTCTCCGCGTCCGCCGCCGCGGCCGCGGCCGTCGACCTGCTCCGTCGCGTCGGCATCCCCGACCCCGAGTCGCGCACCCGGTCGTTCCCGTTCCAGCTGTCGGGTGGGCAGCGCCAGCGCGTGGTCATCGCGATGGCGATCGCGAACGCGCCGAAGCTGCTCATCGCGGACGAGCCGACCACGGCCCTCGACGTGACCGTGCAGGCCGAGATCCTCGAGCTCCTCCGTGCGCTCGCCGCCGAGACCGGCACCGGTGTGCTGCTCGTCACGCACAACATGGGTGTCGTCGCGGACTTCGCCGATCGGGTCGCGGTGATGCTCCAGGGCGAGATCGTCGAGACCGGCGGGGTCGAGGACGTCCTGCTCCGCCCCGAGCACGAGTACACCAAGCGGCTGCTCGCCGCGGTGCCGCGGCTCGACGTGGCGGGCGATCGTCCGTCGGCGCCCGTCGCGGACACACAGACCGAGACGGCCGGGAGGCCCGGTGCGGCCCCGGTGGTCGACCTGCGGGACGTCTCGGTGACGTTCGGGCGCGGGGCGCGCGCCGTCCACGCGCTCGCGGGCATCGACATCGCGGTGCACGCCGGTGAGACCGTCGGCCTGGTCGGCGAGTCCGGCTCCGGCAAGTCGACCGCGGCCCGGGTGGCGCTCGGGCTCATCAAGCCGACGTCCGGCACGGTGTCGCTGTTCGGGCAGGACCTGCGGACCGCGAAGGGGCGTGACCGTCGTGCCCTCCGCTCCGGCATCGGCGTCGTGCTGCAGGACCCGGTGGCGTCCCTCGACGCCCGGATGTCCGTGGCCGAGTGCATCGCGGAACCCCTCGCCGTGCACCGTCGCGGGATGTCCTCGGCCGACCGCCGTCGTCGCATCGACGAGGTGCTCGACGCGGTCCGGCTGCCGCGGACCCTGGCGTCCCGTGCCCCGCGCGAGCTCTCCGGCGGGCAGCGCCAGCGGGTCTCGCTCGCCCGGGCGCTGGTGCTCGAACCGCGGTTGCTCGTCGCCGACGAACCGACCTCGGCGCTCGACGTCAGCGTGCAGGAGACCGTGCTCGAGGTCCTGGGCGAGCTGCAGGACGACCTGGGGTTCGCGTGCCTGTTCGTCTCGCACGACCTGGCCGTCGTGCAGCACTTCGCCGAGCGCGTCGTGGTGATGCGCTCGGGCGTCGTCGAGGAGCAGGGCACCACCGGTACGACGCTCCTGCACCCCACCACCGACTACACCCGGCGGTTGCTCGCCGCGGTACCGGTGCCCGACCCCGTGCTGCAACGGCAGCGTCGGACGGAGCGCCTCGCCTCGCTCGCGGCGGTGACCGCGTGACCCGGGTCCTGGCCGGGGTCGACGTCGGCGGCACCAACACGAAGGTCGTCCTGACCACGCCCGACCTCGAGGTCATCGACCGCCTCGACCTGCCGACGCCCGCCCACGCGGGCGGGGCGGCGATCGTGACGGCCGCACTCGGGGCCGTGACGGGTCTGCTCGAGACGCACCGGGCCTCCTTGGCGGGTGTCGGGGTGGGCGCAGCCGGCGTCGTCGACCGGACCACGGGGACCGTCCTGGTCACCGGCAACTCGTTCACCGGCTGGGCGGGGTACGGCGTGACCCGGGCGGTGACGGACGCCCTCGGCGTCCCCGCGACCCTCGACAACGACGTGAACGCGTTCCTGCTCGGCGAGATCGCCACCGGCGCGGTCGTGGGGGAGTCCGACGTGCTCGGGATGACCCTCGGCACCGGCGTCGGCGGCGCGCTCGTGCTCGACGGACGGCTCTTCGCCGGCCCGCGCGGTGCCGCCGGTGAGATCGGCCACGTCCCCGGCTTCGGCGATGCCCGGTGCACCTGCGGACAGACCGGGCACCTGGAGACCATCGCGGGCGCACGCGGCATCGCCGACCGCTACGCCGAGCGCTCCGGCCGGATGCTCTCGGCACGGGACGTCGCCGTCGCCGCACGCGGCGGGGACGCCGACGCGGCCGCCGTCTTCGCCACCGCTGGGTGGGGCCTGGCCCGTGCCGCACTGCTGACCGCGGGGATCCTCGACGTCACGACCGTCCTGATCGGCGGGGGGATCGCACGGTCCTGGGACCTGCTCGAACCGGCCATCACGGCGGCGATCGCCGCGGAACCGCCGGTCAGCGGGGCGACGATCCGGCTCGCACAGTCGACGCTCGGGTCCGACGCCGTCGCACTCGGTGCGGCGGCGCAGGTGCGAGCGCGCGTGCTGGAGCCGGAGACCGCGTAGCGGGGGAGCGCCCGGTCAGGGCACCCAGACGACGATGCCGCGCAGGTCGTGGAGCACGGCGGCGAGCCCGGCGCGCAGACCACGACCCGCGCGGTCCTCGGTGAAGGTCTCGGGGTTGTAGTGGCTCGACGGGCCGAGGCCTTCGCCGCGGAACCCGCCGCCCGTCCAGTCCGCCGCCGTGACGTTCGACGTCGGCTCCGCGATCTCGGCACCGACGACCAGGAACTGCTGGTGGAGCGCGGTCGGCGAGACGGCCGCGAGCGGGTCGACCATGTGGTTGCCGACGGTGATGACCAGGTCGGGCTCGGCGTCGACGGCGCGCAGGACCGCGGCGATGCGGTCGTCGGCGTCCTTCGCCGAGACGGGGGTGACGGTGACGTCCTCGTCCGCGGCCCACGACTCGACGGCGTCGAGCAGGGTCCGGGTCGGGGCGTCGGCGGCGTCACCGGCGTCGGAGAGCAGCACGACGTCGTAGCCGGCGGGGGCGTGCACACCGGACCACGAACCGGGCTCCGGGTGGATGGTGGCCTCGGGAGCCGGCGGCTGGTCGGGGTCGGAGAACCCGGCGCCCAGGACCCCGGCCGAGGCGTGCGCCGACGCGGTCGCCGTCGGGCCGGTGCCGCCGGCGGTGTCGTCCGACGCCCCGGAGCAGCCGGCCAGCAGGACGGCGCCGGCACCCGCGAGGGCGACGGCGGTCAACAGGACGGTCGTCCGGGTGGCGAGGCGGGTCACGGAACCATGCAAGCACGCCCGCCGACCGCCCCGGGCCGGGCGGGGGACCTGTCCAACACCCGTCCCGTTGCTGGTCACCGGCTGTTCACCTGCCGGTCGCCTGCGGGCCGGATCGTCTGCGCGTGCCCTCCGGAACCACCGCCGCGCTCCTGCGCGCCCGCCCTGCCCACTCGTCTCCCGCGTCCGCGCTCGTCGCACGGGTCGTCGCCGCGCTCGTGCTGCTCGGGGTGGTCGTGATCGGTGTGCTCGCGGGCGCGGCACCGGCATCGGCGCACGGCTTCAGCTCGGTGGTCCACGCCGACGTCACGTCCACGAAGCCGACGGTCGTGCAGGCGAAGCTCGGGCTCGAGTACGACCTGATGCTCGTCTCGGTGGCCACGAGCGAGCACGACGACGCGCTGCACGAGCAGGGGCAGAAGGCCTGGGACGACGGGGACTTCCCGGGGATGGTGACGGCTGCCGAGGCGCACACCGACGCGATCGGGAAGTACGTGTTCGACCGCTTCACGGTGACCGGAGCCGGCGGGCAGGCCTGCACGGGCACGCTCGACGACGCCGTCACGGTCGACCTGCAGGACGAGGTGCCGTACGCCCACGTGACCGCGGACTTCACCTGCCCGGAACCGTCCGAGACGCAGTCCGGGCACGTGGTGTCGTCCGAGCTGTTCCCGGACGACGAGACCTTCGTGCGCGACACCAAGACGATCGTCACCTACGACGTCGACGACCGGACGGGTTCGGCCACCCTCGACGCCTCGCAGCGCACGTTCTCGACCGAGCAGTCGGCGGGGGAGCGCTTCTGGGAGTTCTTCCGCCTCGGCGCCGAGCACCTGCTGACCGGGATCGACCACATCCTGTTCCTCGTGGCGCTCATCGCCGGGTCGCGTCGACTGCGCGAGGTCGTCTACACGGCGTCCGCGTTCACGATCGCCCACTCGATCACGTTCATCCTCGCCGCCCTCGGAGTGGTCAGCCCGCCCGCGATCGTCGTGGAGCCGCTCATCGCCCTGTCGATCGCCGCGGTCGCCGGCTGGTACCTGTGGCGGCTCTGGCGTCGTCGATCTCGGGCCGACGAGCTGGTGGTCGGCGAGCACGGACACTTCTCGCTCGACCGCGCCGGGTGGACCCGCCTGGCCGTCGTCTTCGCGTTCGGGCTCATCCACGGGCTCGGGTTCGCCGGGGCGCTGGGCATCCACGAGGCGTTCTCGTGGCAGCTGCTCGTCTCGCTCCTCATCTTCAACGTCGGGATCGAGGCCGTGCAGCTCGCGATCATCGTCATCGTGTTCCCGCCGCTCGCACTGCTGCGGCGGAAGGCGCACCGGGTGTCGCTCTGGGTGACGGGTGCCGTGACCGCCGGCGTGTTCGTGATGGGGATGATCTGGTTCGTCGAACGGCTGGCTGCGGGCTGACGCTCGCCGTGGACCCGCTGACAGGTCGAGCTCGTTCCTGAACGGCGACGAACTGTCACTCAGCGTTTACCAAGACGTTTTGCAGTGCATGCAGAGTCTTCCGTGCTGCACCATCCCACGTCTGAGAAACGGACCCACATGAGTCTCCTGTCCGGCGCCACTACCCGGCGCAGAACCACCACCCTCCGCGTCTGCGGAGCCGTCCTCGGGGCGGCGCTCATCGCCGGTGCCTCGATGGTCGGGACGAACGCCGCCACCGCTGCGACGAACACCCCCACCACCAACATCTCGACCGGTGGCCCGATCCACGTCCTGCTCGGCGTCGGCGCGACCGAGAGTCAGCGCATCGCCTCGTGGTACTTCCCCACGAACGTCGCGCAGTCGCTCGAGATCCAGAAGACCGCGTCCATGACGGACGGGGTCTTCACCGACGCCAAGCAGACGATCGCCGCCTCGGAGGCCGCGAACACCGCGGCCGACACGAGCGCGACCGACTCGAACACCAAGAGCATCCCCGGCATCGCCGCCGAGTCGGGCTACATCAACGCCCACGCGACCATCTCTGCCCTCGAGCCGAACACCTCGTACACGTACCACGTCGGTGCGGCGGACGGTTCGGCCTGGTCCGCGTCGTACACCTTCACCACGAAGAGCTTCTCCGGCGACTTCGACTTCCTGTTCTTCGGCGACCCGCAGATCGGCTCGTCGGGCTTCACCGACGACGACGGCGCCGGCTGGGCGGACACGCTCAAGTACGCCACGTCGACCGAGCCGGACGCCGAGCTCCTGGTCTCCGGTGGCGACCAGGTCGAGCACGCCAACAACGAGTACGAGTGGGGTGCGTTCGCCGACAGCAGCGACGTGCTGAAGCGCTACCCGTGGGCGTCGACCATCGGCAACCACGACGTGGGCGGCAAGGCCTACGAGCAGCACAACCAGGTGCCGAACTCCCTGAAGGTGCCGGACTTCTACCCGGGCGGCAACACGACCGCGAACTCGGGTGGCGACTACTGGTACATGTACAAGGGCGTCCTGTTCATCGACATCAACTCGAACGCCTACGCGGCCGGTTCGGACGCTGCCCACGTGAACTACGTGCGCGACGTCATCACCCGTCACGGCGACGACGCGAAGTGGACCACGCTGGTCTACCACCACTCGATCTACTCGCCCGCCGACCACGCGAACGACCGTGACAACCAGCAGCGCCGGTTCGACTTCACGCGCTCGTTCTCGGACATGGGCGTCGACCTCGTCCTGCAGGGCCACGACCACTCCTACTCGCGCAGCTACGCGATCAAGAACGGCAAGAAGGCCAACGTCAACGAGCAGCCCGCTGCTCCCGACGTCTTCTCCGGCCCCGGCGGCGTCATCTACATGACGGCGAACTCGGCCTCGGGCTCGAAGTACTACGACCTCACCACCCCGGACGCCACCCAGGGCGGCTACGGCTCGGACCCGCTCGACCCGACGGGTCAGCGACACTTCGCCAACTCGGTCGAGAACCAGGAGCACGTCCGCACCTTCGTGAAGGTCTCGGTCACCGACGACAAGCTCGCCGTCGAGAACATCCGTGCCAGCGACTGCACGACGCTCAACTCGGCGGTGCAGCACGGCAAGGTCGACAGCTGCGGCGTGACGCTCCAGCCGACGGCCACGGCCGACCCGGCTGCGATCGGTTCGACGGTCGACAAGTTCAACCTGCACGCCACGCTGCCGAAGACGACCACCACGCTCTCGGTGTCGGCTGCGACGCAGACGTACCGCACCAAGACGCCCGTCACGGTCACCGCGACCATCGGCGGCGGGGTCGGTGCCCAGCAGGGCACCGTGACCTTCCGTGACGGCAAGACGGTGCTCGGGACCGCTCCGGTGAAGAACGGCACGGCCAGCATCACGCTGCCGAGCGCTCTCGCCATAGGCAAGCACTCGGTGACGGCCTCGTTTGTGAACGCCGACACGACCTACTCGGGCACGGACTCGACGACGGCCAAGGCGACGACGGTGACCGTTTCGAAGGCCCCGTCCCGTGCCGTCCTGCAGTACAGCGGCGGGAAGGCGAGCGTGCAGGTCGGCGCCACCGGCTTCCGGGTCGACGGCACCGTGCGGATCTACGAGGGCTCGAAGCGCCTCGCCGACGTCAAGGTGTCGCACGGCACGAACACCTCGGCGCTCAAGCTGAAGAAGGGCACGCACAAGCTGCACGCCGTCTTCCTCGGCACCTCCGAGATCGCCACGAGCACCAGCCCGACCATCACGGTCGTCATCAAGTAGCACCAGGCACGAGCAAGGGCCCCGCGATCCCGATCGCGGGGCCCTTCGCCGTGCGGCCGGGGGTGGGCGCCCTGTCCTACCCGGGACCGGCGCCGCACCGGCTGACGGGAGACCCGAACTCCCTGTCCGTCCGCTGGTGAGAGCGACCGGTCAACCTGTGGTGAGCATGCGCCTTCCGCCCTCGTTCCACCTCCGAGCCAGGCCAATTGCCAGGCTTTGAGTGAATGTGCAGACATTCCTAGGTTCTAGCTGTGGAGAGGCGCATACTTCGAGCCTCCGAGAATGCGCGCTCGTCGCCGACGTCACCCCGCCTCTCCTTGCAGGAAGAGGCCGGACCATGCAGGCTCGCCATCTCAGACGCAGTACCCTCCTGGTCGTGTCGGCCGCCGCCGTCGCGCTGATCACCCTCGGCACCGGTGGTGGGGCTTCGGCCGCCACGGTCATCGACGGCCCCGTCAACCTCGGCACCGCCTCGACCTACGGCGTCCTCGGCGCGAGCGCGGTCACGAACACCGGCCCCTCCGTGATCAACGGCGACCTCGGCTTGTCGCCGGGGACGTCCATCACCGGCTTCGGCGGCGCACCGAACGGCGTCGTCAACGGCACCACGCACCAGACCGACGCCGCAGCCGCACAGGCCCAGCGCGACACCACCACCGCGTACAACGTCGCCGCCTCGCTCTCCCCGACCCAGACCGGTCTGACCGAGCTGAACGGCCTCTCGCTCTCACCCGGCGTGTACTCCGGCGGCGCCCTCGCCCTGGCGAACAACGGTGCGCTGACCCTGGCCGGCAGCGCGAACTCCGTGTGGGTGTTCCAGGCCGCGTCGACCCTGACCATCGGGTCCGCCAGCCAGATCGTGATCACCGGCGGTGCCAGCTCGTGCAACGTGTTCTGGCAGGTCGGCAGCTCCGCGACCGTCGGCACCGGCGCCCAGTTCCAGGGCACCGTCCTGGCGCAGCAGTCCGTGACCGCCACCACCGGCGCGACCGTGCAGGGCCGACTGCTTGCCCGCACCGGCGCAGTGACCCTCGACACGAACACGATCACGGCATCGAACGGCTGCCCCGCGCCGGGCACCCCGTCCGAGTCGCCGACCATCACCTCGGGCACCCCGTCCGACGGCACCGTGGACGTGCGCTACTCGTCCACCGTGACCGCGACCGGCACCCCGAACCCGACCTTCACCGCCACGGGCCTGCCCGACGGCCTGACGATCGACAGCACCACCGGCGTCATCTCCGGCACCCCGACCACCCCGGGCACGTCGACCGTGACGATCACCGCGTCGAACGGGACCAGCCCGGACGACACCAGCGTCGTCACGATCACCGTCCGCGCCCCGGCCCCGGTGCCCACCGCGACGCCCACTCCGACGGCACCCGCAGTGGCACCCACCGGCACCCCGAGCGGCCCCGCAGGCGCCGGCGGTGGTGGCGGCGGCGGAACCGGCCAGCCCACCGGTGAGCTCGCGTTCACCGGCTCGGACCCGACCGTCCCGCTGAGCATCGCCGCCGCGCTGCTCGCCGCGGGTGCAACGCTCATGGTCCTGCTCCGTCGTCGCCGTCGCAGCGTCGGCCGCATCTGATCAACCCGCACGTCCTCACGGCCCCGCGACCCTGGTCGCGGGGCCGTCTGCGTGCCGTCGCCGGCCCTGCGGTCGGTCCACGTGCCCGTATACCTGGAGGCATGCCGACCGATCGTGTCTTCGACGACGTGCCACGGGCCTCCCGGCTCGTCGAGGACGACCTGGTCGTTGCCGGGGTGTCCCGAGGGAACCCTCAGGACGCTCCGGCCCCGATGAGGTCGGCGAGCGGGACGTCGTCGCGCGCCACGGCTGCGGCGACCTGGCTCAGGGAGCGCTGGTGTGTGCGGGCGTAGCGACGGATCATGCCGAAGGCCTCCTCGACGTCGACCCCGGCCGCACGTGCGAGGTACCCCTTGGCCTGTTCGATGGCGACCCGGCTGTCGAGCGCGCGCTGGAGCTGCTCCGCGGTGAGTGTCGCGTGCTCGAGGGTCCGTTGCTGCAACAGGCTGATGGTCGCGACGTCGGCGAGGGCCTGCGCGGCTCGGGCATCGGCACCGTTCAGCGCCCCCTCCGTCTCGCGGAACAGGTTCAGCGACCCGACGGTGGTGTCCCGCAGCCGGAGCGGGATGGCGTGTACGCCCGCGTAGCCGCGAGCCCTCGATGCCTCGGCGAACCGGGGCCAGTGCTGCCGCAGGTCGTCGGCGTTCTCCGAGGTCACCAGTCGGCCGGTGGTCACGGCGGTGATGCAGGGCCCCTCACCGGCGTTGAGCTGGAGCAGACCGATGAAGCTGCTGCGCTCGCTCGTCGACGCGACGACGCGCAGCTCGTCCTGCTGGTCGAGCAGGTGGATCGCGCCCGCGGCGGCGTCGAACAACTCCACTGCCCGGTCGACCAACGTCTGCAGGACGTCGACCACGTCGTAGTCCGCCACCAGGCTGTCGGTGAGGGTCACGAACGTCTCGACCAGTCGTGCTTCTCGTACCTCGGTCATGTGGAGCGGTCCTTCCGTCGAGCAGGCGGGACAACCGTAACCGAGCAGCGGACACGCGGACCTGTGGCTTGCACCCGGGAGCGCGGCGGCTCTAGCGTTGGAGCAGCTGCCCCAGACCCCGGCCGCCGGAACGTTCCTCCATTCCGATGACGACCAGGGAATCCATGACGACGCAGCACGCCGGTACCAGCCCGCAGCGGGAGACCAGCTCGAAAGCCCTCACCGGCGGCTACCGGAAGACCGGCTCCCCGGCCGGACCGCGGACCGGCGGCACCTCGTCCTACTCCGCGCTGCTGGCGCAGGTGAAGGAAGCCGGGCTGCTCGAGCGCCGACGGGGGTTCTACTGGGCGTTGTTCTCCGCGCTCGTCGTGGCGACGGCTGCGTGCTGGGTCGTGTTCGCGTTCCTGGGTGACTCGTGGTTCCAGTTGATCGTGGCCGGCGCGCTGGGCGTGCTGTTCACACAGTTCGCGTTCCTGTCGCACGAGGCTGCGCACCGTCAGGTGTTCGAGTCCCAGAAGTGGAACGACCGCGCGGGCCGCTGGCTCGGCACGTTCCTCGTGGGCCTGAGCTACTCGTGGTGGATGAACAAGCACACCCGCCACCACGGCAACCCCAACACCGTCGGCAAGGACCCGGACATCGCGCCGGACGCGATCCGGTTCCTGCCCGAGGACGCCGCCGCCGTGACGAACGGGCCGCTCCGGGTGTTCGTGCAGTACCAGGGCTGGTTGTTCTTCCCGTTGCTGACGCTCGAGGGGATCAACCTGCACCGGGCCGCCGTCATGTCGGTGCTCCGGGGCACCGGCGGCCGCAGCGACACCCGGGGGCGGGTCCTCGAGGGCATCCTGCTCGTGGCTCGTTTCGCGATCTACCTGACGGTCGTGTTCTGGTTCCTGCCGTTCGGGATGGCGTGCGCGTTCCTCGGGGTGCAGCTGGCCGTGTTCGGCGTGATGATGGGTGCTTCGTTCGCCCCGAACCACAAGGGCATGCCGACCATCGCGCACGACGCCAAGGTCGACTTCTTCTCCCGTCAGGTGCGCACCTCGCGCAACATCCGCGGCGGCTGGTGGGTGTCGTTCCTGATGGGCGGGCTGAACTACCAGGTCGAGCACCACCTGTTCCCGTCGATGCCGCGTCCGGCGCTGAAGCAGGCCCGCCTGCTCGTCCGTGACCACTGCGACACCCTGGACGTGCCCTACACCGAGACCACGCTGCTGCGTTCGTACGGCATCGTCGTCCGGTACCTCAACCGCGTCGGCCTCGCCGCCCGCGACCCCTTCGTCTGCCCCATGGTGACCGAACTCCGGATCCACTGAGCCCCGCCCCGCCCTGCCCCGTGCCGAACCTCCCGAACGACGCCCACCAGCTGCGAGCAGCGGTGGTCGTGAACCCGACCAAGATCGACCAGGCGCGCCTCCGATCGGTGCTCGGCACCGAGGAGCGTGCCCACGGATGGGCCGAGTCGCTCTGGTTCGTCACGAGTGCCGACGACGACGGTCGGGCTGCCGCACGGGCCGCGCGCGACGCCCGCCCGAGCGTCGTCCTCGTCGCCGGCGGGGACGGCACGCTCCGGTCGTCGCCGAGGAACTCCGCGGCACCGGGACGCCGGTCGCGCTCGTCCCCAGCGGCACCGGCAACCTGTTCGCACGGAACCTCGGGCTGCCCCTCGGCGACCTGGTGCGCTCCGTCCGTGCGGGCTTCGGCGGGACGGACCGCCCGATCGACGTCGGGCTGGCCGACCTGACCGACCCGTCGGGCACCACGACGTCGCACGCGTTCCTGGTGATGACCGGCATCGGGCTCGATGCGAGCATGGCCGCGGACACGAACGCGTGGGTGAAGAAGCGGTTGGGGTGGGTGGCCTACTCGGATCCCATCGCCCGGTCCGTGATCGGCAACCGGCAGATCCCGGTGCACTACGGGATCGACGACGGCCCGCTCCGCAGCATGAGCGCGCACACGATCATCGTCGGGAACTGCGGCACCCTGACCGCGGGCATCCTGCTGCTCCCCGCTGCCCGCCCGGACGACGGGATCCTCGACGCCGTGGCGTTCCGGCCGGCCGGGTGGTTCGGGTGGACCAAGGTCGGGTACGCCCTGACGCTCAACCGGTTCTTCGCGCGCACCCGGTTCGGGCGACTCCTCGCTCGCGTGTTGCAGACCTCCCGTGCGCTCCGGTACACCCGGGCACGGACGCTGCGGCTGACCGTCGACACCCCGGAGCGGGTGCAGCTCGACGGCGATGCGTTCGGCGAGGTGGTCGCGGTGTCGCTCACCACGCACCACCACGGGCTGGTCCTCCGGACGGAACCGGTCTAGCCGGTGCTGCCGAGATCGGCACCCCCGTGCACGACGTCCTCCGCCATGGCCCGGATCCCGCGGCCCGCACCGGCAGCAGCACGTCGCAGGATCTGGAACGCCTCGTCCATCCGGATGCCCCGTCGGTACGCGAGTGCGCCCTTGGCCTGTTCGAGGAGCACCCGGGCCTCGAGCGCGTCCTCGACCTGTTCCTCGATCGTGGTCGACACCCCCCGGTCGCGCTGTCGGACGAGGGCAGCCGAAGCCGCGTCGGCGAGCAGCTGCATCAGCACGACGTCCTGGTCACTGTGCCCGCGGGTGTGGTCGGCGAAGACGCACAGGGAGCCGATGGTGCGGTCCCGCAGACGGATCGGCTCGGCGAACGTGCCGTGCAGCCCGCGTTCACGCATCGTCGCCGAGAACGCCGGCCACTCCGACTCGTGCGTGGACACGTCGGGCACGTCGATCGTCTTCCCGGTCCGGTAGCAGTCGAGACACGAGCCCTCGTTCGTCCCGAGCTGCGCTTCCTCGGCCTCGCTGCTGCGCTCGCTCGTCGAGGCGACGACCTGCAACACACCGGACCGGTCCGCCAGCACGACGCCCGCCTCCGTCGCCGAGGTCCCCTCCACGCACGCCGCGATGACCCGGTCCATGGCGTCGAGCACCTCGAGGTCAGTGTCCAGAGCCGGCACCAACCGATCCGGCAGGTTGGTCGCGCCACTGGTCGTCATGCTTCGACGCTACGTCCAGACCGATGGCGCACGGCTCAGCCAGTTCGCGTACCGGATCACGGCTCTCGAGTCCGCAAGCAGGCGCGTCCGTCGAAGTGCGGACTGGTGCGACCCCCGGACAGGGGGTCAGGATGGCGCATCAGTTGCACAGAGCAACTGGCAGGTGCTTCACCGACAGAGGAGTCGTCATGAAGAAGTCCATCGCAGCCGCGTTCGCCGCGGTCGCCGTCATCACCGCCGGCGTGTTCGCCGCTTCGCCCGCGTCCGCGCTGCCCGTCAGCACGAAGGTCGTCGGCGGCGAGAAGGCCCCCACCACCTCATGGGCGGTGCAGCTCGAAGCCTCGGGCGGGAGCATCCCCGCAGGCTACGTCAGCAACTGCACCGGCGAGCAGCTCAACGCCTCGTGGATCCTCACCGCCCGGCACTGCATCGACGGCATCGGCGCGATGAACGTCTACCACTCCAACTCCACCGTCAACCGCGGCGCGGCCGTCGCCGTCGACCGGGTCAGCGCCTCGCCGGCCGGTGACATCGCGCTCGTGCACCTGCGGACCGCCTACTCGCTGTCCACCTACGCACCCCTCGACCTCACCGCGACGGCCAAGTCGAGCGGCACCGGCACCATCCAGGGCTACGGCCTGCGTGCCAACGCGACCCAGTCCGACGGCCTCTACCAGGCCACCGTCTCGCTCACCGGCGCGAGCACCGACGCCTTCAACGGTCGTGCCCAGCACCTCACCGGCGTGACCGGTGCCTCGAACCACGGCGACTCGGGCGGCCCGCTGCTCGTCAACGGCAAGGTCGTCGCCGTGTGCTCCACCGGCGACAGCGCCGACCCCGGCGCGAACACCAAGGCCGGCTCGAACTACGCCCTGCTGTCGCAGGCCTCGTCCTGGATCCGGACCACGGCCGGCGTCTGAACCACCTGACGGACTGGAGGCGCGGTGTCAGCTGGCACCGCGCCTCCCGTGGCGTCCCCACCCATCTCCAGAACCGGGGTCGCCTGCTCGGCGTCCGTCACCCACCAGCTGAGCGCCCGTGCGGGCGCCGCGACGACAGTGGGGCCATGAGCCAGTACGAGAAGCGCGATCCGAACACCCTCTACCCGGCACCGCCGTACCCGAAGCAGGAGCAGTCACTGCCGGGCGCCGCGTGGAAGATGGACCCGAAGCCCGACCACGGCGAGGAGAGCTACACAGGGCTCGGACGGCTGAAGGGGTACCGCGGCATCGTCACCGGTGCCGACTCCGGCATCGGCCGTGCCGCCGCCATCGCCCTGTCGCGCGAAGGCGCGGACCTGGTGCTCTCGTACCTGCCGGACGAGCAGGAGGACGCGGAACAGGTCCGCGACCTGCTCGAGTCCGAAGGCCGTCGCGCCGTGCTGTTCCCCGGGGACATCTCGGACGAGCAGTACTGCACGGACCTGGTGCAGAAGGGGGTCGACGAGTTCGGCGGCCTCGACACCCTGGTCATGGTCGCAGGGCGCATGGAGAGCAACGAGGACATCCTCACGCTCGACACCTCGATGTTCGACTCCACCTTCAAGACCAACATCTACTCGCTGTTCTGGCTGACCAAGGCCGCCGTGCCGCACCTCGAGCCCGGGTCGACCATCGTGACGACCGGTTCGATCCAGGCGTCGACGCCCTCGCCGGACAAGATCGACTACGCCGTGTCGAAGGGCGCGATCAAGCTCTTCACCGAGGCCGTCGCGCAGCAGCTCGCGCCGAAGGGCATCCGCGTGAACTCCGTCGCGCCGGGGCCGGTGTGGACGCCGCTGCAGCCGGGTTCCGACGACGCCGAGACGGTGTCGCACTTCGGGGAGAGCTCGCCGTTCGGCCGTCCCGGTCAGCCCGCCGAGCTCGGTGCCGCCTACGTGCACCTGGTCAGCCCGGAGTCGAGCTACCAGTCCGGGTCGACGATCACGATCGCCGGTGGGACGCCGGCGTTCTGAGGTTCTGAGGTTCTGAGTTTCGTGTTCTTGCATTCGAGGAAGGGGACCACGTGTCCGGAGTGACGCACACCGTGCTGGTCGAGTGGGACGGGGAGGACCGGTCGTCCGAGGCCTCGGCCCTGTCGCGCGAGCACCTGCCACGGATCGAGGGGGTCGAGTCGGTGCAGTCCGGTACGAGCGTGAGCACCGAGGGGCTGGAGGGCGGGTTCCACTGGATGCTCGTCGTCCGGTTCCGCGATCGTGCCGCGCTCGCCGGGTACCTGCCGCACCCGGAGCACCGGCCGGTGGCCGAGTTCATCGGTGCGGCGAGTGCGCGGGTCGTCGTGTTCGACGTCGAGGACGCCGACTGACCGCTGCGCCGGAAGCTGTGTAACGCTCTGGTTGCGATGGCGGCCCAGGGGTTCCGTTCCTCGTGGAGGCTCGACGTACGGTGGACCGGCCATCGCAACGGCGCGGGGGTCATCGGCCGGTGCTGCGGCTCTTCGGAGCCCGCGCCGGTCGGGTCCCCGCCTTGCGGGCGGGGGCCGTTCGACGTCCGCCGACGGAGGGAAACAGACGATGCCCGGCAACCCGAACCCGTTCGTCCACGACGGCGCGAAGATCTTGCTCGGCGAGGCGGGAGCGGCGCACTGCGACGAGTGCGGTGACGCCGTCCGGCTCGACCCGCGGATCGGCAGCTGGCGGACGGTGCAGCAACCCGGTCCCCAACTCCCGCCTGACCGGCAGCGGCGCAGTGTTGCGGGTGCCGCATGAGCGGCATCGTCCGGACCGCCGGCGTGGCCCTGGGGCTCGTCGCGGCGGTGGCGCTGACCGCCTGTTCCGATTCACCGGCCGCGACGCCGACCCGCACCGTGACGGCGACCGCGACGCCGGAGGCACCGGCCGACACCGGTACTCCGACCCCGACCGCTCCCGCGACGGACACAGCGTTCAGCTTGTCGGATCCCGCGACCTGGACCATCTCGACCGACGAGGTCGGACCGATCGCCCTCGGTGGCGCAGTACAGGGCGAGATCGACGACCTGCCAGCCGCATACACCCGGAGTACGGATGCGTGTCCGGCCAGCCCGGAGACGACGTTCTGGGAGCGAGCCGACGCCCCCGGCCTCATCGTCATCCCCCGCGACGGCAAGGTCGCCGGGGTGACCATCGGTGGGGTGGGGGCGGACCCGGTGACGACGAACTCGCCTGAGACCGACGCCGGCATCGGCATCGGAGCACCCCTGACCGAAGTGCGGTCCGCGTACCCGGACCTGCAGTACACCGGGACCTACGGTGAGGAGCAGGGGCCGTACTCGATGTGGAGCGTGCAAGCCGACGGACGCTACATGACGTTCCAGCTCGGGACGGACGGCGCCACGGTCGCTGCGATCTGGGTGGGGTCGGTCGCGAAGCTGCCGTACGAGTACTGCGCCTGAAGCGTTCGCAGGTCAGAACGTCGCTGCTGGCAGGATGACGGGCATGGCCAGCGCTGTCCGTCTCATCCGGTCCGACGTCCTGAGCGACGCGGCGCAGTACGCGTACGCATCGACCGTGCCGGCCGGGACCCGGCTCGTGTTCCTCGCCGGGGCCTGCCCGCTCGAACCGGATGGGTCCACGGCGGCGGTGGGGGACTACGCGGGGCAGGCGGCGCGGTGCATCGAGACGATGCGGGAGGCACTCCGAGCCGCCGGTGCGTCGATCGAGGACGTCGTGAGCACCCGGGTGCTCGTGGCGTCCTCGCGGCAGGCCGACCTCGTCGCCGCATGGCAGGTGGTGCGCGATGCCTTCGGCGCGCACGACGTGCCGAGCACCCTGCTCGGGGTCACGGTGCTCGGCTACGACGACCAGCTGGTCGAGATCGAAGCCGTCGCGGCCGTCGCCGACGGCCAGGCCACGTGACGGCGCGAGGCGTCGAGGTTCCCGCGCTCCCGCGCACGCTCGCCTCAGAAGCCCGGACCCGCTTTGACCAGCGCGATGCCGACACCGACGAGCGCGAGGACGAGGCCGGCCACGAACGTCCGCGGGGACGGGTTCTCGCCGCGGAGCCTGGCCACGACGGGCCCGAGGAGGGCGAGCCGGACCACGAGGTACGCGATCGCGATGATCTCGGCCGCGAGCCCGGATGCGCCGGTCAGCCAGGCGTAGGCGAGGACAGCAGCCGGCAGGAAACCGGAGGTGAGGACGGGCAGCGAATCCCGGAGCTCGGCGCGGACGGTCTCCCCGGTGAGGCGGTGGTCACTCCGCGCACGTCGGCCGACCGACTCGGCGAAGGTGTGTGCGAGGAAGGTCGAGAACGCGGTGGCGAGGACGTACCAGAGCCCCCGACCGCTCTCGGCGGTGTCCGGGACCATGGGTGCGATCGTGCCGAGGATCACGATGTTGCCGTACACGAACGCGGTGATGCGGCTCGAGGCGTCCTCACGCGACAGGCGGTTCCTGCCCACGGAAGTCCTCTCGTGCGGGCTCAGTAGTACTCACCCTGCCGGTAGTCCCAGCTCGTGAACGTGTCCGCGAGCAGCCCCATGATCCGGTCGACGTCGAGCCCCTTGCGGATCAGCGTCGGTGCGGGGATGACCGATCGGCGTCCGTCCTGCAGCGGGATCAGGGTCCCCGTGCTGTCGACCATCGACACCATGACGCCCTGCTCGTAGCGGGTCTCGGCACTCTGCTCCGGCTGGATGGACGCGACGTAGTCGTCCGCCTCGACGATCACGTCGGCGCGCTCGGCGATGCGCTCGCCGATGCCGTCGACCACGCCACGGTTGCCGGTGCCCGACGGGTTGGCCGAGCTCGCGAAGGCGAACTTGCCGTGCTCGGTCCAGAGCTCGCGGGCGGCGAGCTCACCGGGGACGCCGAACTTGATGACGAAGCAGGACGTTCCGCGGGTGTCCATCATGAGTTCGTCGGAGCCGTCCGTCGGCAGTGCCGCTCGACCCTCGTCGCTCCAGGGCAGGATGCACCCGAGCAGGATGTCCTCGTCCCAGCACCGCTGGTACAGGGCGTCGATCTCGGGGGTGAGCTGCGCGATGCTCCGGAGCATCTCGAGCGAGCTCACGAGCACGACGCCCGGCTTGTTGCGGTTGCGTTCCTTCGCGTCGAACTTCCGCTCCAGACCCGCGCGGTCCGAGGTCATCAGGATGTAGCCGACCTTGGTGGGGACCACCGCCAGGCCGCCGTCGTGCAGCAGGGCGTCCACCGCGCTGCGCGGCACACCGCCGTCCCAGTGCACCCGGTTCATGCTGACCTGCGTGTCGTCGTTCATGCCCGTCCTCGTCCCGTTCTGGAGTCAGACGATCGTCTGACAGCGGGAGCCTAGGGACGGCGTCTGAGTCGGACAAGGGCGTCGGCGCCGACCTGTGGGCCTTCTCCGGAGGGTTCAGGCGGGCTCGCAGCGAGCGAGCGAGCGAGCGAGCGAGCGAGCGAGCGAACGGCCGCGGCTGGCCGGTGCCGAGCTGTGCACAACCACTGAGCCGTACACAACCAAAGTGCATCCGAGCCACGTGGTCGCGTGGTTCGAGGTCACTTTGGTTGTGCGACGCCGCCGGACGCCGGCCGACGGACGCCGGACGCCGGCCGACGGCCGGCCGCCCGACCGCCGCCGCCCCCGCCTCACTCCACCAACGACTGCGTCCCCACCACGATCGCCAGGGCCAGCCGCTCCGCGTCCACCGACCCGGGCTCGGCCGTGTACGCCAGGATCCGCAGGTCCTCCGGCCCGACGACCAGGGTGTCGCAGTCGAGCGTGATCCGCCCGACGTCCGGGTGGTCGATCACCTTCCGGCGGGCGGTCTCGCCGAGCACGGTCGCGCCGGAGTCCCACAGCTCGACGAACCGCGGGCTCGCCGCCCGGAGGTCCCGCACGAGCTGCTGCAGCTGGCGGTCGAGCGGGTAGCGGGCCGCGGTCATCCGGAGCCCGGCCACCAGGTTCGCCTCGAAGGCCGCCTGCTCCTCGGGCGTGTGCACGGCTCGGCTGCCGGATCCCACCAGGTGCCGCCACGCGGTGTTCCGGTCGTTCCCGCGCAGCGCTCCGATCGGCCCCATCAGTGCGTCGTACGGGGCGTTGGCGACGAGCAGGTTCCCGGCCGCGTCGAGCACCGCGACGGGGGTGTCCGCCAGTCGGTCGAGCAGCCGCTGCACGCTCGGCGGGATCCGCGACGGCACCACGTCGGCACCGGGGACCGCGTGCCCGGCGAGCCGGTAGAGCAGCTCGCGGTCGGCATCGGCGACCCGCAGCGACCGCGCGAGCGCCTCGACCACCTGGGCGGACGGCGAGGTCGCCCGCCCCTGCTCGAGCCGGGTCAGGTAGTCGGCCGAGATCCCCGCGAGGCCGGCCAGCTCCTCACGCCGCAGGCCGGTCGCGCGCCGACGCGGCCCGACGACCATGCCCGCCGCCTCGGGGGAGACATGGTCGCGCAGCCGCCGCAGGGTGTGCCCGAAGTCCGTGTCCGCCATGTCCCCAGTCTGCGCGCGACGGGCGACCGGGTCCTGGCCCTGCCGGTCCTACGACAACGGGGCGACTCCCTGCGGTCGTCGCCGAGCGTGACGCTGGACCCATGACAACGACACTCATCACCGGGGCCACCCGCGGCCTCGGCAAGGAAACCGCCCGACAGCTCGTCGAGGCGGGCCACACCGTCTGGATCGGGGCCCGGGACGCCGACCAGGGCGCAGCGGTCGCCGCCGAGATCGGCGCCCGCTCCGTCCAGCTCGACGTCTGCGACGACGACTCGGTCGCCGCGGCCTTCGCCCACGTCGACGCGAACGGCGGACTCGACGTGCTGGTCAACAACGCCGGCATCGCCGTCTGGGGGCAGAGCGGGCCGGACGCACTCGCCGTCTTCGACACGAACGCCGTCGGCACCATCCGCGCGACCGAGGCCGCGCTGCCGCTCCTGCGTCGCTCCGCGAACCCGATCGTGGTGAACCTGTCGAGCGCGCTCGGCTCCTTCACCGCCACCCACGACCCGTCGAAGCCCGCGTTCACCGTGCCGCCCGTGGTCTACGGCGCATCCAAGGCCGCCGTCTCCATGCTGACGGTGCAGTACGCACGCGTCGTGCCCGAGGTGCACTTCGTCGCGATCGAGCCCGGCTACACGGCCACCGAGTTCGGTGGCATGCCGAACCCGCACGGTCGCCCCGTCGAGGTCAGCGCCGCGACGATCGCGGCCGCCGCGAGCGCGGGCCCGGAGGCCCCCACCGGCGTGTTCCTGGAGGACGGCCAGACGCTCGGGTGGTGACGTCGTGACGGCCTGGAGGCCCGTGGCGGCGCCGCCACGGGCCTCCAGGCCGTCGTCCGCTCGCGTCTACAGCAGCTGGCGCGCGTTGGTGGACGCGAGGTCCAGCAGCTCGTCGCCGCGACCCGACAGCACCGTGCGGATGGCGTAGAGCGTGAAGCCCTTCGCCTGCTCGAGCGTGACCGCCGGGGGCATGGAGAGCTCCTGGCGGTTCGCGCGGACCGACACGAGTGCGGGGCCGTCGTGCGCGAGCGCGGCGGCCATCGCGTCCTCGAAGTCGTCGGACACGTCGACGTGGAACCCCTTGATGCCGATCGCCTCGGCGACGGCGGCGAAGTCCGGGTTCTGCAGCTCGGTGCCGTAGTTCACGAAGCCGGCGGCCTTCATCTCGAGCTCGACGAAGTTGAGCGACGAGTTGTCGAACACGACGATCTTCACCGGCAGCTTGTTCTGCACGATCGTGATGAGCTCACCGAGGAGCATCGTCAGCCCGCCGTCACCGGCCAGGGCGATCACCTGCCGGTCCGGGAACGCCGTCTGCGCACCGATCGCCTGCGGGACGGCGTTCGCCATCGTGCCGTGCACGAACGAGCCGATCAGCCGGCGCTTGCCGTTCATGGTGAGGTAGCGCGAGGCCCAGACGACGGGGGAGCCGACGTCGGGGATGAACACGGCGTCCTCGGCGGCGAGCCGGTCGAGCACCCGGGCGACGTACTGCGGGTGCAGCGGCTTCTTCCTGCCGGCCGGCACCGCCAGGTCGTCGAGCTTCTCGCGGGTCTTGCGGTAGTGCCGCAGCGAGTCCTCCAGGTGCTTCGTCGGGTGCGAGCCGGTCAGCAGCGGGATGAGGGCGAGGGCGGTGTCCTTGACGGTGCCGACCAGCCCGATGTCGACGGGGTGCCGTCGGCCGAGCTGCGAGCCGCGGATGTCGACCTGCACGTGCTTCGCCTTGGCCGGGAAGAACTGCTGGTACGGGAAGTCCGTTCCGAGCATGAGCACGACGTCGGCGTCCTCCATGGCGCGGTACCCGGAGGCGAAGCCGAGCAGCCCCGTCATGCCGACGTCGTACGGGTTGTCGTACTCGATGTACTCCTTGCCGCGCAGCGCGTGCACGATCGGGGCCTGCAGCCGCTCGGCCAGGGCGACGACCTCGTCGTGGGCGTCCGCGACGCCGGCTCCGGCCAGGATCGTGATCCGGTCGGCACCGTTCAGCAGGTCGGCGGTGCGCTGCAGCTCGGTCTCGCTCGGCACGATGCGCGGGGTGGCCCGCTCGATGCGGGTGGCGCGGTCGTCCTTCGCCTCGGCGAGCAGGACGTCGCCGGGGATCACGAGCACCGCGACGCCGCGCTTCTCGATCGCCTCACGCATGGCGATCTCGAGCAGGCGGGGCATCTGGACGGGGTCGGCGACGTACTCGACGTAGACGGAGCACTCGCGAAACAGCTCCTGCGGGTGTGTCTCCTGGAAGTAGCCGGAGCCGATCTCCGCCGTGGGGATGTGCGCGGCGATCGCCAGCACCGGCACCCGCGAACGGTTCGCGTCGTACAGGCCGTTGATCAGGTGCAGGTTGCCGGGCCCGCAGCTGCCGGCGCAGACGGTCAGGTCACCGGTCAGGGCGGCCTCGGCGGAGGCGGCGAACGCGGCCGCTTCCTCGTGACGGACGTGCTCCCACCGCATCGTGCCGTCCTTGCGCAGGGCGTCGGTGAAGCCGTTCAGGGAGTCCCCGGGCAGGCCGTAGACCCGGTGGATGTCGTTGGCGCGGAGGGTGGCGACGATGTTCTCGGCAACGGTTGGCATGTGCCCTGTCTACTCGCGACCGCTGCGCTGAACGCTTTCGGAGTTTTGTGAGGCTCACTCGCCCTGGGATGCCGGGGTCGTGCTGCGACGATGGCGGGATGACCGACGACGCGCCGCTCCTCCGTCCCCGCCGACGGGAGCCCGCCGCGTACGGGATCCTCGAGCGCTCGCCGTACCCGCTCGTCTCGGTGGCGATCGCCGTCATCGCGGTCGTCGTCATCACCATCGTCGGGTTCACCCTCGGCACCGTGGACCTCGGGCTGTCCAAGGCCCTCAACGCGCTGCACACCGGGTTCATCGGGGCGTTCAGCACGGCGGTCTACCACGTGATCAGTCCGGCACCGGCGATCGGGATCACGGTCGTCGTCGTCGCCGTGATCTGGTGGCGCACGCGAGACCTGCGACCGGCCCTGGCGTTCGGCGGCACCATCGCGATCACCTGGGTGCCGTCCGCGATCGTGAAGGAGATCGTGCACCGCGCCCGGCCCGACGTCGCCGTGCTGCCGCACCCGTTCCCCGTGCAGCCCGACCCCGGGTACCCGAGTGGGCACACGGTCTACATCACGGCGTTCGTGGTCGCCCTGATCTGGTTGCTCCGCGAGACCCGGTGGCACCGGCTCGCCCTGACGCTCGGGGTCGTGGCCATCGTGATCGTGTTCGTCGCGGTGTCGATCGACGCGGTCCACTACCCGACCGACGCCGCTGCCTCGATCCTGTGGGCGCTCGCCGTGGCGCCGGGGGTGCGCGTGGTGTGGGTCGACTGGCTCATGCCGCGGGTGCCGTTCCTGCGGCCGGGGCGGGGCTGACGCCGGGCGGTTTGGGCTGGGCTGGGGCCTGGGGCTGGGGCTGGGGCCTGGGGCTGGGGCGGTTGATGGTGGTCTGGTCGACGCGGAACGACACTGTCGATGTCGTACGACGTCGACAGTGTCGTTCCGGGTCAGCGAGCGGCGCCGTTCCGGGTCAGCGGAGCGTGCTGGTCCGGCCCCGCGCCGCGAGCAGTGCCACGACGGCCACCACGGCGGCGGCGAGCATCACGATCGCCAGCGGCGCCGCGGTGTCCGAGCCGCCGATGCTGACGAGCGGGGACACGAGCGCCGCGAGCCCGAACTGCAGGGCACCGAGCACGGCCGAGGCGCTGCCGGCGGCCGACGGCACGGCACCGAGGGCGAGTGCCGTGGCGTTGCCGAGCACCAGACCGAGCGAACCGACCGCGGTGAACAGCGGCACGGCGAGCCAGATGACCGGCGCCCCGGAGACGACGAGCAGCGCGAACGCCACGGTCGACGCGAGCACCAGCACGATGCCGAGCGACAGCACGCCCGTGACCGAACGGGTCGCGGTGAGCTTGGCGGACAGGATGCTGACGCCCATCAGCGCCAGGGCGTTCAGCCCGAAGGCCAGGCCGTAGCCGACCGTGCCGAAGCCGATCATGTCCTGGTACAGGAACGGCGACGCGGAGATGTAGGCCATCATCACGGCGAACGCGAAGCCGAACACCGCGGTGTAGCCGAGGAACGTGCGGGAGCGCAGGGCACGCAGGGCCGAGCCCGAGCCACGACGTTCCTCGCGCAGCGCGTCGCGGTGTTCCTTCAGGTGGGTCTCGCGGATCACGGCGAGGACCGCGATGAGCATGATGACCGACAGGCCGAGCACGATCGAGAGCAGGCCGCGCCAGCCGATCGGGCCGGTGAGCAGGCCGCCGAGCAGCGGTGCGACGACCGGGGCGACCCCGCCGACGATCATCATGAGCGAGAACGCGCGGGCGGCGGACTTGCCGGTCGCCAGGTCGGAGATGACCGCACGGCTGATCACCATGCCGGCCGCACCGCCGAGGCCCTGCAGCAGGCGGGCCGCGATGAGCACGCCGATGTTCGGCGCGAGCACCGCGGCGATGCTGGCGAGCACGCACACCGCGGCACCGGCGATGAGCGGCGGCACGCGGCCGAACCGGTCGGACAGCGGACCGAACACGAGCTGGCCCGCGGTCACGCCCACCAGGAACGCGGTGAGGGTGAGCTGGACGGCGGTGGCGCTCGCCCCGAGCTCGGAGGTCATCTGCGGGAACGCCGGCAGGTACAGGTCGGTGGCGAAGGGGGCGACGGCACTGAGCAGGCCGAGCACCAGGAGCAGCGCGGTCGTGATGCCCTGCTGCTTGGTCGTGGGTGTCGCGATCGTCGCGCGGATGGTTCCGGTGTCCGTGGTCATTGTTATGAAAGCATAACTCATTGCCGGAGATCGGTACAGTACGGTCATGCACTCCGCCGTGTCCGACCACGTCCTCGCCGAGTTCGCGGACGTCCTGCTCCGGATCGCGCGTGACATCGACCCACACGGCTCCGAGACCCTCGACATCGTGCCGCTGACCGGAACCGAAGCGCTCGTGATGCGCTGGATCAACCGCAACCCCGGCACCTCGCCCAGTGCCACCGCCGAGGCGACCGCCCTGCAGCGCAGCAACCTCAGCGTCGCACTCCGGTCGCTCGTGGCGAAGGGCATGGTCGAGCGGCGCCAGGACCCGGCGGACGCCCGGACCGTGCAGCTGCACTCGACCGCCCTGGCCCAGGAGAGCGTGGACCGGCTCTACCGGCACTGGTCCGGCAAGCTCCGGACGGCCCTCGGCGGCGACGAACGGGGTGCGGTCGAGGCGCTGGAGCTGCTGCAGCGGATCGACGACGGGCTCCGCGCGGGCTAGGCGACAGCGTCCTCGGCGGCGGCGGCGGCGGCAGCGGCGGCTGCGTCGTTGTCGGCGGCGGTGGCGGTGGCATCGTCCGCCGCCTCGTCCTGGATCGGCAGCAGGCGACGCGCGCCGTGCCCCTCGTCGCCCAGGGTGTCGCCCGGGTTCACGACCGAACACGCTCCGAGCGAGACGCACCCGCAGCCGATGCACTGCGTCATCTCCTGCTGCAGGCGCTCGAGCTCGAGCTGGCGGGCCCGCAGCCGTGCGCGCCACCGTTCGTTCAACCGGTTCCAGTCGCGCAGCGAGGGCATGCGGTCGGCGGGCAGCGCCTCGAACTGCTCGGCGACCTCGCTCAGCGGGATGCCGAGGCGTTTGGCCACCTGGATGATCGCGATCCGCCGTTCGACGTGCCGCGGGTACATCCGCGTCCCGCCGTCGGTGCGCTCCGGGTGGATCAGGCCCTTGCGCTCGTAGAAGTGCAGGGCCGAGGCGGCGACGCCCGTGCGGCGGACGATCTCGCCGATGGGCAGCAGGTCGGTCGGCCGCGGTGCCTGGATCTCGACCATGGTGGAGATCCTACTGCTGGAACGACTCCCAGAGCAGGAACCCGGTGAACAGCACGAACGGCGTGCAGGCGACCACGTTGAGCCAGCGGTGCTCGACGACCACCGCGGCGAACTCGCGCAGGAATGCAATCGGTACGTAGTACGCCGCCGTGCGCGCGCCGACGACCTGGGCGGGCAGATCGAGGCGGCGGGCCAGGGTCGCCGCCCGCAGCACGTGGTAGTTGTTCGTGACCACGACCATCTGGCCGTCCCGACCGGCGGCCGTCTGCACGCCCCGCGAGAACCGGAGGTTCTCGCGGGTGTTCCGCGACGCGGTCTCCGCGACGACGTCGTCCGCGTCGGCTCCGTGCGCGACCAGGTACTCGGCCATCGCGGTGCCCTCGGGGCGGGGTTCGTCGTCGCCCTGTCCGCCGGACGGCACGAGGAGCGGTCGGCGTCCGGCTGCCCGTTCGGCCTGGTAGACGCCGAGCGCCCGGTCGAGCCGGCTCTGCAGCAGGGGCGGGACCTCGCCGTGCACCAGCCCGGAGCCGAGGACCACGATCGTGTCGGGGACGATGCCGTGCCGCGTCCGCCCGTAGACCACGGAGTACAGGGCGAACGCGACCAGCGACAGCGCGAAGTACCCGCAGACGAACACCATCAGCACGGCGATCGCGATCTTCGTGCCGTCCCACAGCGTGAAGCCCTCGCCGCTGCCCGAGACGAGCAGGGCGATGGCGACCGCCGGTAGCACGAACACCGCCACCCCGGCGGCGAGCGACAGCAGGTTGCCGACGCTGCGCCCCTCGGCCCGGAGCATCTGCAGACCGTTCGCGACCAGGGCGACCCCGAGCACCACGACGGCCAGCGGCACGAGCAGCAGCACCACGGCGACGAGCAGGCTGAACCCGGGGACCACCCTGGTCAGCACGGCCACGACCGTCGCGAGCCCGAACAGCACGGCCGCCGTCAGGAACACCCCGTTGCGGAGCATCCGCGGGTCCCGTCGCCGCCCCAGGACGTACAGCACCAGGAACAGCAGGGCGAAGACGGGAGCGGCGCCCAGCCCGAGCACCGTCAACCGACCGCGCGACGGATCAGGTCGGCCACCCGTGCCTCGTCGGCCTCGGAGAACTCGGGGCTGATCGCCCACGACGTCGGCCAGAACGTGCCGTCGTCGAGCGCGGCCGAGTCCTGGAACCCGAGCGTCGCGTAGCGGGCCTTGAACTTCGCGGCATCCTGGAAGAAGAACACCGCCTTGCCGTCCCGCGCGTAGGCGGGCATGCCGTACCAGAGCTTCGGCGCGAGCTCGGGCGCGACCTCGAGCGCGATGCGGTGGATGCGCTCCGCCAGCCCCCGGTCCGGCTGGGGCATCTCGGCGATCTTGGCCTCGACCGCAGCGGCGTCGGCCGCTGCCTTCTCGGCCTTGGTGCCCTTCGTGCCGCGGGAGCGCTTGACCTCTGCGGCGTGCTCCTGCATCGCCGCGCGCTCCTCGTCGGTGAAGGTGGTCTCGGTCTTCGTCGTCCGTGCCATCGTCGTCTCCTCGTGGTCTGGTGCACCCATCATGGGTCCGCGAAGCGAAGCGTGCGAGGCCCGGGCCCGATCGAGTGCCAGGCTCGTCCCATGACCTACATCGCCAGTGACGACCGCTACGACTCGATGACGTACCGCCGGACCGGCCGCTCGGGCCTCGACCTGCCGCTGCTCTCCCTGGGGTACTGGCACAACTTCGGGGACGACATGCCCTTCGAGAACCAGCGTGCCATCAGCCGCCGGGCGTTCGACCTCGGGATCACCCACCACGACCTCGCGAACAACTACGGCCCGCCGTACGGTGCCGCCGAGGTGAACTTCGGCCGCCTGATGCGCGAGGACTTCCGGCCCTACCGCGACGAGATGGTCATCTCGACGAAGGCCGGCTGGGACATGTGGCCGGGGCCGTACGGGCAGGGCGGTGGCTCGCGCAAGTACGTGCTCGCCTCGCTCGACCAGTCGCTGCAGCGCACGGGCCTGGACTACGTCGACGTCTTCTACTCGCACCGTCTCGACGCCTCGACCCCGCTCGAGGAGACGATGGGTGCCCTGCACACCGCGGTCCAGCAGGGCAAGGCGCTGTACGTCGGGATCTCGTCGTACGACGCCGAGCGCAGCCGGCAGGCGGCCGAGATCCTCCGCGACCTCGGCACGCCGCTCCTCATCCACCAGCCCTCGTACTCGATGCTCAACCGCTGGATCGAGACCGAGGGGCTGCTCGACGCCGCCGGCGAGCTCGGCTTCGGAGTCATCGGCTTCACCGCGCTGGCGCAGGGGCTGCTGACCGGCAAGTACCTGAACGGTGTGCCCGAGGACTCCCGCGCGGCAGCGGGCAAGTCCCTCGACGCGTCGAGCATCACGCCCGAGGTCGTCGAGCACCTCCGTGCCCTGAACGACGTCGCGGCCGCCCGCGGACAGTCCCTCGCGCAGCTCGCCCTCGCCTGGGCGCTCCGGGACGAGCGGGTGACCTCGCTCGTGATCGGCGCCTCGCGGGTGTCGCAGCTCGAGGACAACGTCGCCGCGCTGTCGAACACCTCGTTCACCGACGAGGAGCTCCGCGTCATCGACGAGCACTCCGTCGGCATCACGGATGTCGACCTGTGGGCGGGAGCCCGCGCGGGCGAGGTCTCCTGACCCGAGCGCCACGCCGCAGCAGTCCCTCGGCCGGTCGTATCTCGTCGCTCGGCGGATCCCGCCGACTGGTCAGGACACGTCGCGGGTCGCGTGCCGACCGGTCACGGACTGTCGGCTGGCGGCGCCGCAGGCGACGGTCTGCGACCGCACCGCGGACGGTCGACGGGGTGTCGTGACCGGTGCGGGGCCCTGGGCGCGCGGTGCGGCGGCCGGGAGGCCCGGGACACCCCGCCACGCGCCTCCCGTCCATCGTCCGGTCGCGTCGTGTCGCGTGGTCGGCCCGCGCCGAGTGGTCGCGACACGTCGCGCATCCCGTGCCGTCCGGTCACGAACTGTCGGCTGGCGGCGCCGCAGGCGACGGTCTGCGACCGCACCGCGGGGCGCGGGCGGGGGTGTCGTGACCGGTGCGGGGCCCTGGGCGCGCGGTGCGGCGGCCGGGAGGCGCGGGGCACCCCGCCACGCGCCTCCCGTCCGTCGTCCGGTCGCGTCGCGTCGCGTGGTCGGCCCGTACCGACCGGTCACGAACTGTCGGCTGGCGGCGCCGCAGGCGACGGTCTGTGACCGCACCGCGGTTGGCCGGTGGGACGGCGCCCGGAGCGAACTCCTCCGGTGCGCGGTGGCCGATTGGTACCATCGACAGCGTTCGACAACACGCAGTGTGTATCTACCGGCCGCCGGCTCCCCGGCGGACAACGGCGGCACCCGATGGGTCCGCCGCCACCGAACCGGGCGGGCCGAGAAGGCACACCCCAATGCTCCAGACCCGCTCCACCGGCGACACCCCCGCCACCGGCGACGCCCCGCCCGCTCCGGACCGCTCGCTCGTCTCCCTCGCCGGACGCTGGTACTTCCCCGTGGCGTTCATCGCCCGGCTCCCCTTCGCGATGATGGTGGTCGGTGTCCTCACCCTCGTCGTCGCCGCCCGTGACTCCGTCGCCCTCGGTGGCATCAACTCCGCCGCCGTCGGCATCGGCTCCGCGATCTTCGGCCCGATGGTCGGCGCCGCCGCGGACCGCTTCGGACAGCGCGCGGTGCTCGTTCCCGTCGGCCTGGTGAACGCGGCGCTGCTCGGGCTCTTCCCGTTCGTCGTCAGCGGCACCGCGCCCGACCTCGCGGTCCTCGCGGTCGCGTTCTGCATCGGTGCCTCGGCCCCGCAGGTCGCCCCGATGTCCCGCACCCGGCTCGTCGCGATCATCCGGCAGCGCACGGCCCCGGCGCGGCGCGAGAAGACCCTCAGCGGCACCATGGCCTACGAGTCCGCCGCCGACGAGACCGTGTTCATCATCGGCCCGTTCCTGGTCGGCATCCTCGCCAGCGCGATCGCCCCGTGGGTGGCCGTCGCCGGCGCCTCGGTCCTGACGTTCGTGTTCGTGACGGCGTTCGCCCTGCACCCGACCGGCAAGCTCGTGGTCGGCCAGCACGCGGAGTCGACGCAGGCACCCGCGCGGCAGCTCCTGCGTCCGCGGCTCGTCGTCGTGGTCATCGGCATCCTCGGCATCGGGCTGTTCTTCGGCTCGACGCTCACCTCGTTGACGGCGTTCATGGAGACCCACGGCGAGGCCTCGCAGGCCGGCCTGCTCTACGGCCTGATGGGCATCGGGTCCGCCGGGCTGGCACTCGGGTCGGCGGCGTTCCCCCGGGCCTTCGGCCTCGGCTGGCGCTGGCTCGTCTTCGGCGTCGTGCTCCTCGCCGGTGCGGTCGCGTTCGCCAGCGCCGACTCCGTCGTCGCCGCGGGCGTGGTCCTCGCGGTCATGGGCATCGGGATCGGACCCACCCTGGTCGCCCAGTACAGCCTCGGCTCGGACCGGTCACCCGTCGGCCGCTCCGCCACCACGATGACGATCCTCGGGTCCGCCGTCATCGTCGGCCAGTCGATCGCCTCCGCCATCACCGGTGACGTCGCCGAGCACCACGGCACCGCCGCAGCGATGCTGCTGCCGGCGGCCTCCGCCGCGATCGTCGTGGTCGCCGCGGCCCTCAACCTGCTGCTCCCGCGTCGGGTCGCGACCGCCTGACCGCGAACGTGAGCGCCTGACGGAGCGGAGGCCCGTGGCGATGCCGCCACGGGCCTCCGGTCCGGCAGATCGGTGCGTCAGGACTCCGTGTCGTCGACGAGCAGGTCCTCGTGCCGGTAGTCGTCGGCGCGCAGGCCGGCGCGGGCGATCATGTGCGTCGACACGGGCACCAGGAACAGCTGGAACACCATGATCGGCAGCACGACCCAGAACGCCGTCCACGTCCACACCGCGACGACGATGGCGGCCAGCGCGAGTGCGAGCCCGAGCACCTGCGGCTTCGCCATCGCGTGCAGACGGACGAGCGGGTCCGGGAACCGGACGATGCCGACCCCGGCGCCGAGCGACAGCAGCGACCCGACGAGCAGCAGCGCGATGGCGATCCATGCGCGGATGCCTGCGTCGTCGACGAACGACTCGATGATCTCGATCACGACTGGTCCTCCTCGGCGCGCTCGGGGGTGGTGACGGTCAGTCCCTCGTCGGACGGGTCCGCCGAGGGCGTGACGGCCCGGGCCACGGCGACCGTGGCGAACACGCTCGTCGCCGAGATCACCACGAGCACGGGGATGCCGGTCAGGTCCTGGCGGATGACCATCGCGGCGGCGATCACCACGAGCACGGTGGTCAGCACCATGTCGGAGCCGATCATGCGGTCGAGGATGGTCGGGCCGCGCACGATCCGGAACACCGCGAGGGCGAACGTCGCCCCGAGGAGCGCGAGCACGAGCGCGACGGCGATGCCCATCACGACGACGGCGGGGCTCACCGGGTCACCGCCGGCAGTGGCTCGGACAGCTCGGAGACGTCCTGCTTGGAGCCCAGTGCGCGGATGACCATGGCCTCGATCCGGAGTGCGACGCGGCGTTCGTCCTCGACCTGCTCCGGGCGCTCGGTGTCGAGCACGTGGAGCAGCAGGCGACGGCGCCGCAGGTCCACGTCGGCGACGTACGAGCCGGGCACGAGCGAGATCGCGAGCGTGGCCAGCGTGAAGGTCATCTCGGACGTGGAGTGCAGCTGCACGAGCGTGATCGAGCTCCGCCGCACACCGCGGGGACGGAACGCGACCCACGCGACCCGGAAGGACGCCACGACGACGAGCCCGGACCACACCACCAGGAACCGCAGCACGTGCACGATCGAGAACCGTGCGGACAGCGGGACCGGCGGGAGCGGCAGCGCCTGGGTGACGAGGAGCGCCACGACGATGCCGCACAGCAGCGTCAGCGGGGTCCACGACCCCCAGAGCAGCGCCCAGAGCACGGTGAGTCCCGCGACGAGGGGCACGTCGTAGCGCCACGCCAGCGCGATCCGCCTGGCGTTGGAGATGCGGCGGACGTCGGTCATCGCTCACCTCCGAGCACGGCCTGCACGTAGCGGTCGGGCGACTCCAGCGACTCCGCTGCGCGGGTCGCGTAGCCGTAGAGCGGGCCGGCGACGACGGTCAGCGCGACGGACCCGAGCACCGCGATCGTCGTCACCCCGACGAGCATGCGCGGCAGGCGCACCTTCTCGGGAGCCTCGCCGACCGCCTCGGTCGCGCCGGTGGTCGGACTGGAGGCGGTGGCTGCGTGCGGTGCGTCGGTGACCGTCACCGAGCCTCCCGGGTGGTAGGCCTCGCCCGTCTCCTCGGACACGGTGAGGGGAGCCGGTTCCGGCGACCGCAGGTGGGCGTGCGGTTCCGCGCTCGTCGCGTGCGGGGCGGCGGCCTCGGCCGCCGGCTTCGGCCGCCAGAAGGCGGCGTCCCAGACCCGCATGAGCGCGTACAGGGTGAGCAGCGAGGTGACGACGCCGGCGCCGATGGTGACGTACGCCATCGGGGAACCGTCCTCGGCGGCGGCGCGGAACAGGCCGAGCTTGCCGATGAAGCCGGAGAACGGCGGGATCCCGCCCAGGTTGAACGCGGGGATCAGGTACAGGGCAGCCAGCAGCGGTGCGGCCTTCAGCAGTCCGCCGAGCGACCGGGTCGAGGTCGTCCCGCCGACGCGTTCCATCAGGCCGGACACCAGGAACAGCGTGGTCTGCACGACGATGTGGTGCACCGTGTAGAACACCGCTGCCGCCGTCCCCGCGACGGTGCCGAGTCCGACGCCCATCACCATGAAGCCGATGTGGCTGATCAGCGTGAAGGACAGCAGCCGTTTCACGTCGGTCTGCGACACCGCGCCGAGCACCCCGACCACCATCGTCAGTGCGGCGACGACGAGCAGCACCTCGTTGAGCTGTGGTCGCGGGAAGATCACCGTCTCGAGTCGGATGATCGCGTAGATGCCGACCTTGGTCAGCAGGCCCGCGAAGACCGCGGTGACCGGTGCCGGGGCCGTCGGGTACGAGTCCGGCAGCCAGAACGCCAGCGGGAACACGGCCGCCTTGATGCCGAACCCGATCAGCAGCATCGTGTGCAGGAGCAGCTGGACGTGCTCCGGCAGGTCGGCGACGCGCTCGCTGATCTGCGCGATGTTCACCGTGCCGGTGGCGCCGTAGACCAGACCGATGGCGGCGAGGAAGATCGCCGACGCGATCAGGCTCGTGACGATGTACGTCGTGCCGGCCCGGACGCGCTGTTCGCTGCCGCCCAGCGTGATGAGCACGTAGCTCGCCACCAGCAGCATCTCGAACGCGACGTACAGGTTGAACAGGTCGCCCGCGATGAACGAGTCGAGCACGCCGGCGGCGAGCACCAGGTACGTCGGGTAGAAGATCGTGACCGGGGCGTCCTCGTCGTCGGCGGCCAGACCCTGGCCGATCGAGAACAGCAGGACGAGCAGCAGGACGCTCGCACTGACGGTGAGCAGCAGGGCGCTCAGCCGGTCGACGACGAGCGAGATGCCGTACGGGGCGTCCCAGCCGCCGACCTGCACCACGATCGTGCCGTGCCGGTCGACCAGGACCATGAGCGTGGCGGCCACGGCCAGGGCCACGACGAGCACCACGACGGTGATCGCACGCTGGAGTTTCTGGTGCCGGAGGAGTCCGAGCGCGACCGCGGCACCGAGCAGCGGGACGAGGACGAGGAGCGGGACGAGCCAGGTCATCGGGTCGCCTCCTGTTCTGCGTCGGTGGTGGTCTCCGGGTCCTCGTCGGCCGGCTCGTCACGGTCACGGCCGATCGCGGCGTCGGCCTCGTCGACCTCGACCTCGTCGGCGCGGGACAGCTGCCACGACCGGTGGATCAGGGCCAGCAGGAACGCGCTCACGGCGAAGGTGATCACGATCGCGGTCAGGGCGAACGCCTGGGGGAGCGGATCGGTGATGCCCTCGGCGCTCTCGCCGATCGGCGGGTCGCCCGCGGCGCCGGACATCACCAGCAGCAGCAGGTTGAGCGAGTTGCCGAGCAGCAGGAAGCCGAGGAGCATCCGGGTCAGGGAGCGTTCGAGCAGCAGGTAGACGCCGCACGAGAACAGCACCGCCATGGCGATCACGAGGACGAGGGTGACGGTCATGTGGCGCTCCCTTCCGGGGTGGGGGCATCGAGGGTGTCGCTGACGGACCCCTCGGTGGTGTCGCGGGTCGGGGTCGAGGCGTCCTCGAGGCGCTGCCGGTCGACCTCGGCGCCGAGGCTGCGGAGGACGTCGAGCACCAGGCCGACGACGACCAGGTACACGCCGATGTCGAAGAACGTGGCGGTGACGAACTCGACGTGTCCGAGGATCGGGACGGTGGCCTCGAAGAACTCGGAGTACAGGGCTTCGCGACCGAAGAACAGCGGCACGATCGCCGTGACGGCGGCCGTCGCGACCCCCAGGCCGAGCAGGCGACCGGCACGCACCGGGGCCGCTGCGCCGAGTTCGGCGGGACCGCCGGCCAGGTAGCGGGCCGCGAGGGCGATGCCGGCGACCAGGCCCCCGGCGAACCCGCCGCCGGCCGAGTTGTGGCCGGCGAACAGCAGGTAGAGCGACAGCACGATCAGGCCGTGGAACAGCAGTCGGACGACCACGTCGAGCAGGGCCGAGCGGCCGGTCGGGATCGCGGCGCTCGTCGGCAGCCAGGCGCGGGGTTCACCGTCGGTGCGCTCGCCGTTCGCGGTCAGGGTCTCCGGCAGGTCACGCAGTCGCGGCAGGGTGTCCTCGCGCGAGTTCACGAAGATCAGGCTCGCGACGCCGGTGGCCGCGGCGACCACGACGGTGAGCTCACCGAGGGTGTCCCAGCCGCGCAGGTCGACGAGGGCGACGTTCACGACGTTCAGACCGTGCCCGAACGAGCTCGTCAGCGCGGGCAGGTCGGGCCAGAGGGGGCGGGCCGTGCGGGCGGAGGCGGCCACCACGACGACGATCGCCAGTGTCAGCCCCGCCAGACCGGCGAAGAGCGCCCGCACGACCCGGAACTGCGACGGGTTGGTGGTGGCGATGCGCGGGGGCAGCCGCCGGAGGACCAGGACGAACGCGATCAGGGTGACCGTCTCGACCACGAGCTGCGTCAGGGCGAGGTCGACGGCACCGTGCAGGACGAACAGCACCGAGAGGCCGTAGCCGGTGACGCCGACCAGCACGGCGGCGGCGAACCGGGTCTTCGCCGTGAGCACCGCGATGCCGGCGATCGACATCACGATCATCACCGGGATCTGGCCCCACGAGTCGGCGAACCGGACGTGGAACTCCCACGGCCCGCCGAGCACCAGGTTGGCGAGCGCCCCGGCGACGAAGACCGACAGGATCACCGTCAGGTAGTAGGGGAGCGAGCCGCGCTGCAGGCTCGCGGTGAGTCCGGTCGCTCCGCGGTCGAGCAGTCGCATGCCGTGCCGGTACGTGCCCGCGGCACTCGGGAACCCGGCGAGCCGGTGCTGGAGTGCCTCGACCGGGCGGCGCAGGGCGAACAGTGCGAGGCCGCCGACCAGGGTGATCGCGGACAGGCCGAGTGCGGGTTCGAGGCCGTGCCAGAGCGCGAGGTGCGGGACCTCCTGTCCGCCGAGCGCCGCGGTCGTCGCAGCGGGCTCGATGCCGTGCGCGACCACCGGCGTGAACAGGCCGAGTGCGAGCCCGGCCAGCGCGAGCACCGAGGGCACGACGGCGAGGCCGTGCAGGGCGTGCGGCTCGGTGGTCGCGACGCCGGGCTTCCGGGCGAAGGCACCCCACAGGAACCGCAGCGAGTAGGCCACGGTCAGCACCGAACCGACGGTCACGCCGATCAGGGCGAACCAGGCCCAGCCGGCGTCGGGACCGTGCAGGGACTCGGTGAACCCGGTCAGCACGGCTTCCTTCGCGACGAACCCGATCGTCGGTGGGATCCCGGCCATCGACACCAGCGCGAGCACCGCGACGACCGCCAGCCACGGGCGGGCACGCCCGAGTCCGCTGAGCCGGCCGAGGTCACGCGTGCCCGTGACGTGGTCGATCGCGCCGACCACGAGGAAGAGCGTCGACTTGAAGGCGGCGTGGGCCACGAGGAGTGCGACCCCGCCGAGGGCGACCGCGGGCGCACCCCAGCCGGCGGCGAGCACGAGGAACCCGAGCTGGGCCACGGTGCCGTAGGCGAGCAGGAGCTTGAGGTCGGTCTGCCGCAGTGCCCGGTACCCGCCGACGAGCATCCCGGCGACGCCGAGCAGCGTGATCGTCTCGCGCCAGCCGTCGAGCAGCGCGAACGCCGGGGCGAGCCGGGCCACCAGGTAGATGCCGGCCTTCACCATCGCGGCGGCGTGCAGGTACGCGCTGACCGGGGTGGGTGCGGCCATCGCGGCGGGGAGCCAGAAGTGGAAGGGCACGATCGCCGACTTCGTGAGCGCCCCGAGCAGCACCAGGACCACCGACACCGAGACGATCGTGCCGCTCGGGGGATCGGCGACGATCGCGGACAGCGAGGTCGTGCCCGCCGTGACCGAGAGCATCACGAGGCCCGCGAGCATCGCCAGGCCACCGGCGGTGGTCACCACGAGGGCCTGCATGGCGGCGGCGCGACTGGCACGCTTCGCGGCGTCGTGCCCGATGAGCAGGTAGGAGAAGACCGTCGTGGCCTCCCACAGGACGAACAGCACGATCACGTCGTCGGCGATCACGAGGCCGTACATCGAGCCGGCGAAGGCGGTCAGGACCCCGGCGAACCGACCGAGCCCGGGTTCGTCCCGCGCGAAGTACGAGGCGCAGTAGACCAGCACCAACGCGCCGACGATCGACACGACCAGTGCGAGCACCCACGACAGGGCGTCCATCCGCAGCGCGACGTCGAGGTCGAGCTGGGGGACCCACCGGTGCCGTTCGACGACGCTGCCGTGCAGGGCGGCGTCGGTCTGGGCGATCGTCAGCGCCGCCGCCGCGGCGGGGGCGAGGGCCGCTACGTAGAAGACGCGGCGGCCGAGGACGGGGGTCAGGGCGGGGACGATCAGGGCGACGATCGCGAACGCGACGAGGACGAGGACCATCGGGCACCTCCTCGGGGTCGGGCTGCAGTCCGGCTCACTGGGCTTTCACAGCCTACGGAGGAGGCCATGTGGAGAACCTGAGCGGCCGGACAGCAGTCCGCTCAGGTCCGGCCGTGCGCTCGGGCGGGGATCTGCGTCGCGAGCTTGCCGCCGGAGACGTCGAGCAGGGTGCCGGTGATGTACCCGGAGGCGTCGCTCGCCACGAAGACGAGCAGGTCGGCGACGTCGTCCGGCGTCTCCCACCGGCGGAGCGACAGCGTGTCGAGCAGGCGGTCCTGCGCCTCGGCCGGCATCGTCGCGAAGCCGTTCATCGCCGTCGGCACCATGCCCGGTGCGTAGGCGTTCACGGTGATCCCCCACGGGCCGAGCTCCGACGCCAGGACCCGGGTGAAGGAGACGACGGCGGCCTTCGACGCCGCGTAGGCCGCGCTCCCGACGCTGGGTACGATCGCCGCGAACGAGGCGGCGTTGATGATCCGACCGCGCCCGGCCGCCTGCATCACCGGAGCGACGGCCTGGCTCATCAGGAACGTGCCGCCGAGGTTGACGTCCATGCAGCGGCGCCAGGCGTCCCACTCCAGTTCGGCGACCGTGCCCGTGACGTTGATGCCGGCGTTGTTGACCAGCACGTCGATCGTGCCGTGCCGCCCGACGACCTCGTCCACGGCGTCGTGCACCGACTGCGGGTCGGCGACGTTGCACACGACGTGGTCGAGCGGGAAGTCCGGCTCGAAGGCCAGGTCGAGCGCGACGACGCGGCACCCCTCGCTGACGAAGCGGTCGGCGAGGGTGCGGCCGATCCCGCGCGCTGCGCCGGTCACGACGACCACGCGGTCGGTCAGGTCGAGGTGCATCGTTGCTCCCGTCGTCGGTGGCTTCAATAGGCATACTATTCGAGCATGACGGATCAGCGTGTGCTCTGGGTCACGGGTGGGGGCAGCGGCATGGGAGCCGCGAGCGCCGAGGCGGCGGCGCGGGACGGCTGGACCGTGGTGCTCAGCGGACGTCGTGCCGACCGGCTCGAGCAGGTTGCGCGCACCGTCCGCGGCGCCGGGGGAACCGCGGACGTCCTGCCCCTCGACGCGAACGACCCCGACGCCGTCACCGCCGCGCGGGACGCCGTGCTCGAGCGGCACGGCCGGCTCGACGGGCTCGTGCTGGCGGCCGGGCTCAACGCCCCGCGACGCCGGTGGGACGACCAGTCGCTCACCGACTTCCGCGCGATCGTGGACACGAACCTCACCGCCGTCGTCACGCTGGTGGACGCCGCGCTGCCGGCACTCCGCGCGACCGGCGGCGTGGTCGTCGTGGTGTCGTCGTACGCCGGGTGGTCCTTCCAGCCGGGGGCGGGTGTCGCGTACTCGGCGAGCAAGTCCGCGCTCGCGTCGGTCGTCCGCACGCTCAACCAGCAGGAGGCCGAGCACGGCGTCCGTGCCACGCACCTGTGCCCGGGTGACGTGGCGACGGACTTCCTCGACCAGCGGCCGGAGGTCCCCGATGCGGCCGCCCGGCAGCGCATGCTCCAGCCGGAGGACGTGGGGCGGACGGTCGCCTTCGTGCTCGGGGTGCCGGCGCACGTGCGCATCGACGAGCTCGTGGTGTCGCCGGTCGCGCAGCGGTGACGAGCACCTTCGAACGGGTCCTCGACCAGGTCGGTGCCGCCGTCGTCTCCGGTGCCGTCGCCGTGGGCAGCCGCCGGAGCATCGACGACCTGGTGGCCTGGACGGGTGCCAGTCGCAGCATCGTCCGCGAGGCCGTCCGGGTCCTCGTCGCCCTCGGCCTGCTCACCGCGCGGCAGCGGGTCGGCGTGACCGTGCTCGGCGTGCGGGAGTGGGACGTCCTCGACCCGCGCGTGGTGCGGTGGCGTCTGCGGGGCCCGGACGCCGACCGCGTGGCGGTCGAGCTCCGTGAGCTGCGTGCGGCGGTCGAGCCCGCCGCCGCTGCCGCAGCAGCCCGGCGGGTGGCGCTCGACGAGTTCGCGGACCGACGGGAGGCCCTCCGCACCACCGCGGACGAACTCGCCGCCGCCGCGACCCGCGACGACCGCCCCGACTTCGTGGCCGCGGACGTGCGGTTCCACGCGCTCGTGCTCGACCTGTCCGGCAACGCGCTGTACCGACGACTGCACCAGGTCGTCGGTCAGGTGCTGCGCGAACGCGGGAGCGTCCGCCCGGACCGGCACGACGTCGGCCTCCACCTCGCACTCGCCGATGCCGTCCTCGACGGTCGCCCGGACGAGGCGGCCTCGACGATGCGGGCGATCGTCGACCGCACGTGAGCGGAGCGCCCCGGACCTGCGAGGATGGACCCCGGTGTGCCCCTCCGGTGCCCGTGGAGGGTGAGTCGTGGACGCAGCACAGGACCTGGTCGTCCAGCTCGTCGGCACCCCGTGGGCGTTCTTCGTGGTCGGCCTCGTGCTCGCCGTGGGCAGCGTCGCGGTGTTCCTGCCCAGCCAGGCACTCGTCGTCGCGATCGGCACGCTCCTGGTGGGCGGTGACGGCGGTCTCCTGCCGGTCCTGTTCCTCGTCGTCGCGGCGTCGATCGGCATGGTCCTCGGCGACCTCGGGCTCTACCACCTGGCGCGTTCCGTCGACCTCGGCTCGAGGTCGTGGTTCTCGCGTCCGAAGGTCCGCGCGGCCCGGGACGCCATCGACGGCCGCTACCGTGCTGCTCCCGGGCGCATCGCGGTGCTCGGACGCTTCATCCCGATGGGCCGGTTGACGACGAACCTGGTCGGCGCGGACAGCGGGCTCGACCTCCGGCGGTTCCTGCTCAGCTGCGTGCTCGCCGACGTCGTCTGGGCGGCGTACTGCGTCGGCATCGCCTCGGCCACCGGTCGTTGGAGTCGCGAGCAGCCGTTCCTCGTCACGACCCTCGCGGTCGTCGCGTCGATCCTGCTCGGCCTGGCGATCTCCGCGATCGAGAAGGCCGTGCGACGACGCACCGAGGCGGCGGCCGCGGCCTGACGAACGTAGGGTGGGCACCCCGTTCGAAGGAGAACCCGTGCTGTTCGACGACCTCGTGCCGGACCGCGACGCGCTCGAGCGCATCGCCACCGGCAGCACCTGGGCCGAGGGGCCCTGCTGGATCCCGTCGACGCGCACGCTGCGGTGGTCCGACATCCCCGGCGACCGGATCCTGCAGTGGCATGCCGACTCGGGGGAGACCTCGGTGTATGCGGACGGTGTCGAGTTCACCAACGGCCGCACGCTCGGTCGGGACGGCAGCGTCGTGCAGTGCTCGCACGGCCTGCGTCGGGTCGAGCGTGACCGCGACGGCGTCGTCACGCCGATCGTGGACGTGTGGGACGGGGGCCGCTTCAACTCCCCGAACGACGTCGTGGTCGCGCGGGACGGCGGCGTCTGGTTCACGGACCCCGCCTACGGCATCACGCAGCCGCGTGAGGGGCACCCGGGTGTGCGCGAGTACGGCGACCACTGGGTGTTCCGGTGCGGACCGGAGGGCGAGGGCCTGCGACCCGTGGCGACCGACCTGGACGAGCCGAACGGCCTGGCGTTCGACCCGGACGAGCGGGTGCTGTACATCGCGAGCTCGTCGGGCGACGAGCCGGTCATCCGCGCCTACGACCGCCGTGGCGACCTGCTGAAGAACGGCCGGGTGTTCGCGCGGCTCGAGCCCGGAGAGGGTGCGCCGGACGGCATCCGGGTCGACGTGCACGGCAACGTCTGGTCGTCCTCCCACCACGGTGTCGTCGTGTTCGACCCCGAGGGAGCCCGGATCGGAGCGGTCGCCGTGCCGGAGGTCACGTCGAACCTGTGCTTCGGCGGCGACGACGGCACGACGCTGTTCCTGACCGCGACGACGTCGGTGTACCGGATCGCCACGACGACGCGGGACGCTGCCGTATCCTGACTCGGCCATGCAGTGCGACTACTTCGACCGCGGGGTGTGCCGGTCGTGCACGCTCATGGGCCAGCCCTACGCCGACCAGGTCCTCGACAAGGAACTCCGCACGCGCGAGCTCCTGCACGACGCGGTCGAGGCTGCCGGTGGCCCCGGAGCGGTCTCCTGGTCGCCCGCGATCACCAGCCCGGAGTCCGGGTACCGGAACAAGGCGAAGATGGTCGTGGGCGGATCCGTCCAGCACCCCACCGTCGGGATCCTCGACCACCGGCAGCGCGGCGTGGACCTGCGGCACTGCGGGATCTGCACGCCCGGCATCCGGCACGCGTTGCCCGTGCTCGCCGAGTTCGTCTCGACCGCGGGGCTGATCCCGTACGACGTCGCCGCGCGCCGGGGGGAGCTGAAGTACGTCCTGGTCACCGAGTCGCCCGACGGCGAGCTGATGATCCGGTTCGTCCTGCGCTCCGAGGGGCAGCTGCCACGGCTCCGCCAGCACCTCGCCGCCCTGCGCGCCGCGCTGCCGAACGCGGTCGTGGTGACCGTCAACCTGCTGCCCGAGCACAAGGCCGTCACCGAAGGCGACCGCGAGATCGTGCTGACCGAGCCGGAGACGCTGCCGATGCGGCTCGGCGGGATCACGATGCACCTGCGGCCGCAGAGCTTCTTCCAGACGAACACCGGTGTCGCGACCGAGTTGTACGCGCAGGCGACCGCCTGGATCGACGAGCTCGAACCCGCGTCGATGTGGGACCTGTACTGCGGCGTCGGCGGGTTCGCGCTGCACGCAGCCCGCCCCGGCCGCGTGGTGACCGGCATCGAGACGAGTGCCGAGGCGATCCGCTCCGCCAAGCAGTCCGCTCGTGAAGCCGGCCTCGAGGGTCTCCGGTTCGCCGCTGACGACGCGACCGAGCACGCACTCCGGGCCCGTCCGGACGCGGTGCCCGAGCTCGTCGTCGTGAACCCGCCGCGTCGCGGGATCGGCGAGCGGTTGTCGACCTGGCTCGAGGAGTCGGACGTGCAGCACGTCGTGTACTCGAGCTGCAACCCCGTGACCCTGGCGAAGGACCTGGCACGCATGCCGTCGTTCCGGCTGCGTCGGGCCCGGGTGCTCGACATGTTCCCGCAGACCGGTCACCTCGAGGCCGTGACCCTGCTCACGCGGGGCTGATCCCGAGCGCTGATCGGCATTGCCAGGGAATTGCCAAGGATACGTACCCGGGTACGGCTCGATCACCATGGCCATGGGGATCCGCCCGTTCAGGTTCGGGGTAGGGGTACATAGCATGCACGGGTAGAACCGTTTGTCTCGGTTTGATAACGGTCAAGAGTTTCCTATGGTTGCCGACCGAGGTGCCGCCGGCCCGATGACCACTGCCCCCGGTGGCGCACCCCCACAACTGACCGCGATCGGTCGGGGTGGGCAGTGGATTCCGCAGCAGATGCGGCTCGTGACCCCGGTGGAGCAATCACATGAAGAAGCTTTCCCGTACCCGCACCATCGTCGGTGGCCTGGCGTTCGCCGGCATCGCCGCGACCGGTGTCGGCCTCGCGGCAGCCCCCGCGAACGCAGCGTCCGGTTCGACCTGGGACCAGCTCGCGCAGTGCGAGTCCGGTGGCAACTGGGCCATCAACACCGGCAACGGCTACTACGGCGGCCTGCAGTTCAACCTCGGCACCTGGCAGGCGAACGGTGGCGCGGGCAACCCCGCCTCCGCCAGCCGCGAGGCCCAGATCGCCGTCGCCGAGCGTGTCCTCGCCTCGCAGGGCTGGGGCGCATGGCCCGCCTGCTCCGCCCAGCTCGGGCTGAGCGGGACCAGCGGTGCGGCCCCCGCCGCGGCGGCTCCGGCCCCCGCACCGGCTCCGGCTCCGGCCCCCGCCCCCGCACAGCAGGCTGCCCCGCAGCCCGCCGCACCGGCACCGGCTCCTGCCGAGCAGGCCGCCCCGCAGCCGAGCACGACCGAGTCGACGCCCGCCCCGGCAGCGACCACGCCGAGCAAGCCGGCCCCGGTCAAGACGAGCGGTAAGACCTACAAGATCACCTCGGGCGACACGCTCGACACGATCGCGACGAAGCTCGGGATCGACGGCGGCTGGAAGCAGCTCTGGGCCGCGAACACGTCGACCATCGACGACGCGAACCTGATCTACGCCGGCCAGGAGCTCCAGCTCCCCGCCTGATCTCTCCGCAGACCGAACACGACGACGCCCCACGACTCGAGTCGTGGGGCGTCGTCGTGCGTGCGGCCTCGCGGTGCCGGACTACTGCGGGTTGTCGGCGAGCCAGCCCGCCACGTCGTCGGACCGGAGCGCCTGGGACAGGGACCCGACGGCGAGCTCGTTCAGGTTCACGATCGACTGCCCGTCCGGTGCCGTCCCGGAGCCCGCGGTCGGCACCGTGAAGGTCACGAGGTCGTCGGCCCGGACCGCTCGGAGCGACCACCCGAGTTCCGCCATCCGAGTGAACGAGAACCCGGCGTCGACCGACAGGTGCGCACTCGTCGCGGCGACGAAGTCCTGGATGCGCCCGGGGTTGGTGACGGTGCCACGGGACAGCAGCCCGTTCACGACGCCGCGCATGAACGCCTGCTGGTTGCGGACGCGGGTGTGGTCGGCGTCGACGAAGGAGTAGCGCTCTCGGACGAAGGCCAGTGCTGCGGCCCCGTCGAGCCGGTTCGCCCCGGCTGTGAAGTCGTGGCCGCGTGCCGAGAACGCCAGGGGGGAGTCGACCGTGACGCCGCCGAGGGCATCGGTCATGTCCTCGAACCCGGCGAAGTCGATCTCCGCCACGTGGTCGATCCGGATGTCCAGGAGTTGTTCGACGGTCTCCGTGGTGAGGGCGACCCCACCCCAGGAGTAGGCCGCGTTGATCTTCGCGCGTCCGTGTCCGGGGACCTCGACCCACGAGTCGCGCATGATCGACATGAGGTACACGTGCTGTCGATCGGCGGGGACGTGCGCCAGCATCAGGGTGTCGGAGCGCCCGCCGAGCTCGGGCCGCGCGCCCTCGGGGCCGCCCTGCGCGCGAACGTCGGACCCGATGAGCAGGATGTTCTCACCGCTGGACGTGCTCGGCCGCGCACCGCTCGGGAACGGGTCGGCGATGGTGTCGCGACCGGCGTCGAAGCTCCGCGCGAGCCCGCCGACGAAGACGCTCGCCACGACGGCGAGGACCAGGGCGACGCCGACGAGCGAGCCGAGCGTCGCGACCAGGGCGACCAGGAACGGTCGACGTCGCTGCGTGCTGTGACGGGGTGCGCGGAGGGTGTGTGCTGCGGCCGCCCGGGCGGCTCGGCGTTCGGACATGCGGGACTCCTGTGGTCAGGTCGGCACGCACCGACCACAGGATCTTATCGCATGTGGTATTTCAAGAACAGTGTGTCACTCCGACGGCGGTCCGGCGAGCAGCTCGCCCAGTGCCGTCCGGAGCGCCGGGTCCTCCGGCAGGACCTCGCGCTCGATGTGCCGCGCGGTCTCCCACGCGGACCGGCCGGCGGGCGTCACGCTGACCACACGGCGCCGACGATCGGCGGGGTGCGGGGTGCGTTCGACGAGACCGTCCCGCTCCATCCGCTCGAGGGTACGGGACATCGTCTGCGGCTGGACCCGGGCCGTGCGGGCGATGGTGTCGGCGCCGGTCGGTCCGGTCCGGATGAGGATGTCGATCGCGACGACCGCGGCGTGCGAGAGCCCGATGGCGCGGAGGCGTTCGTCCCAGTCCCGTTCGACGGAGCGCGCGGCCGCGGACAGCAGGCGCCCGAGGGGCCACTGCTCGGTCGTGTCCTGCATGTCGTGATTCTATGGTCGCAGGTGCGCTCGACCGTCAAGTAATCAGCATGCTGACGATCGGTGTACGCTCACCGACGTGTCCCGCTTCCTCCGCATCGTCCTCCCCGCGCTCGTCATCGTGGTCTGGCTCGGCATCGCCTCCGTCGGCGGTCCTTTCTTCGGCAAGATCTCCGAGGTCTCCACCAACGACCAGACCTCGTTCCTGCCGGCCTCGGCCGACGCCACGAAGGTGCAGGAACGGTCCTCCGAGTTCCGCGACGAGTCGGGGGCGCCCGCGATCATCGTCCTCGAGCGCGACGGCGGCCTGACCTCGACCGACCTCGCCGACGCGAAGGCACTCGCCACGACGCTGTCCGACCGCGCCGACGTCGAGGCCGTCAGCCCGGTGATCCCGAGCGAGGACGGCGACGCGGTCGAGATCGTCGCCACGCTCACGCAGGACGCCGAGACCGGGGACGCGGTCGAGGCCATCCGGGCCGACGTCGACGATGCGCTCCCGTCCGGTGTGAGCGGCTCCGTCACCGGTCCCGCCGGGTTCACCGCGGACCTGACCGAGGCCTTCGCCGGCATCGACGGACTGCTGCTCGGGGTGGCGCTCGCCGCGGTGTTCGTGATCCTGATCATCGTCTACCGATCACCCCTGCTGCCCGTCCTGGTGCTCGGGACCGCCACCTTCGCCCTGTGCGCCTCGATCCTCGTGGTCTGGTGGCTCGCCAAGGCCGACATCGTGACGGTCAACGGGCAGGTGCAGGGCATCCTGTCGATCCTGGTGATCGGTGCGGCGACGGACTACGCGCTCCTGTACACCTCGCGCTTCCGCGAGGCGCTGCGCGACCACCGCACCGGTTGGGACGCGACGAAGGCCGCCCTGCGGGGGAGCCTCGAGCCGATCCTGGCCTCGGGCGGCACGGTGATCGTCGGGGTGCTCTGCCTGCTGCTCTCCGACCTCAACTCGAACAAGGCGCTCGGCCCGGTCGCGGCCATCGGCATCGCGTTCAGCCTGCTCGCCGCCCTGACCCTCCTGCCCGCGTTGCTGCTCGCGTTCCGGCGCGCGGCGTTCTGGCCGCTGCGTCCCGCGTTCGGCAGCGCCCACCCCGTGCTCACCGGTCCGGACGCCCGCGGCATCTGGGCGCGCGTCGGCCGGCTCGTCGCCCGGCGGTCCCGGGTGGTGTGGATCGTCTGCACGGTCGGCCTGCTCGCGATGGGCGCCGGCCTGTTCGGGCTCAAGGCGGACGGGGTGCCGCAGAGCGACCTGGTCATCGGGTCGTCCGAGGCTCGTGACGGTCAGGACGTGCTGGCCGACCACTTCCCGGGCGGTTCCGGCAGCCCCGCGCAGGTCATCGGCGCGGAGCGCGACCTCGACCAGCTCGTCGACGCGATCACCGCGGTGGACGGGGTCGACGGTGTGGTCGCCGCGGCGAAGGACAGTCCCGCCGGCACCGTCCCGGTGACCGGGAACGCGGCCGGCAGCGGCACGCCGACCGTCTCCCGCGGTGACGTCCTGCTCGAGGCGACACTGTCCGACGCCGCCGACTCGGACGCCGCCGAGCAGACCGTCCGTGACCTCCGCACCGCCGTCGAACGGGTCGACCCGGGAGCGATCGTCGGTGGCGTCACCGCGACGGCGGTCGACACGAACGACACCGGGATCCGAGACCGCACGGTGATCATCCCCGTGGTGCTCGTCGTCATCCTGCTGATCCTGATGCTCCTGCTCCGCAGCATCGTCGCGCCGCTCGTCCTGATCGGCAGCGTGATCGTGTCCTTCGCGGCGGCCCTCGGCGTCGGAGCGCTCGTCTTCGACCACGTGTTCCACTTCCCGGGCGCGGACCCGAGCGTGCCGCTGTACTCGTTCGTGTTCCTGGTGGCGCTCGGCGTGGACTACAACATCTTCCTCATGACACGGGTGCGCGAGGAAGCGCTGCGGCACGGTCCACGCGAGGGCGTCCTTCCCGGACTCGGCGTCACCGGCGGGGTGATCACGTCGGCGGGCGTCGTGCTCGCCGCCACGTTCGCCGCCCTCGGCGTGATCCCGATCCTGTTCCTCGTGCAGATCGCGTTCGTCGTCGCGTTCGGCGTCCTGCTCGACACGATCGTGGTCCGTTCGCTGCTCGTGCCGGCGCTGGCCTACGACCTCGGGCGCCGGGCCTGGTGGCCGTCGCGCCTCTCGCGCACGACCCCTGACATGTGACACGCTGGACCCATGCCAGTTCCCTCGACGCAGCCCGCTGCCGAGCGCAAGCTCCTCCGTGACACGGTGCAGGACAAGATCCGAGACGCCATCATGGACGGCACGCTCGAGCCCGGGGAACGGCTCAACGACGACGACCTGATCGCCTGGCTCGGTGTCTCCCGGACGCCGATCCGCGAGGCCCTCGCCGAACTCGCCCGGGCCGGCCTCATCGAGATGGCACCGAACCGCTACACCCGGGTCGCGGCGCCGACGAAGGAAGAACTCCTCGACGCGTACCGCACCCTCGGCGTGATCTACGGCGGGGTCGTGCGGCTCGCGGTGCCCCGGTTCACGGACGCGCAGCGCAAGAAGATCGTGAAGATGCTCGACGACGTGCACGCGCGGGTGAGCGCCGACGAGCAGGACCAGGTCGCGCGCGACGGCGCCGGCATCTACTCGATGTGGGCCGACGCGTGCGGCAACCCGTCGCTCGTGCAGCTCTGCAACTCGACGACGGACGGGCTCGCGTTCAAGCTCCGCGTTCCGGAGCTCGCGGAGCTCCTGCCGGCCGACGTGATCCTGCCCGAGCTGACGAAGCTCAAGGACGCCGTCGTCGCGAAGGACCCCATCGCTGCCGAGCTCGCCATGGAGGCGATCCACCTGCTCCCGTCGCGCGACTAGCGGGACCAGCGCGACCAGGAGACGGCCTGGAGGCGCGTGGCGACGCCGCCACGCGCCTCCAGGCCGTCACTGCGTCACCACACGACGAGGCGAGCCGTCAGTGCGCGACGGCGCTGATCATCCCGAGACCGACGCTGATGCGGTCGGCGACCTCGATGAGGTCCTCGGCCAGGGACCCGAGGTCACGGTCGCGGAGCTGCGTGAGGCGTCCGGAGATCGAGAGCGCGGCCGCGGTTTCCCCCGAGGCGTTCCGGATCGGCGCGGCGATGCAGAACCGCCCGAGCGCGAGTTCCTGGTTCTCCTCGGTCCAGCCGCGCTTCGCCGAGACGGCCAGGTCGGCCGTCAGGGCGTCGTGCGACGTGATGGTGTGGTCGGTGTACCGCGCGAGGTCCGCACCGAGGAGCCGCTCCCGGTCCACCTGTGACAGGTCGAGCATGAGGGCCTTGCCGAGCGCCGACGCGTGCAGCGGCTGTCGCATGCCGATCATCGTGTGCGACTTCGGCGCCAGCGACCCCTCGAAGTGGCAGAGGTAGATGCACGAGGCTGCGTCGCGCACCCCGACGTTCGCGGTGAGGCCGATCCGGTGCGCGAGTTCCTGCGCCGCGGCCCGGCTCTCCCGGTGCACCGGGTTGTGGTTGAGTCCCTGGCTGGCGAGTTCGAGCACGGCGCGACCGACCGAGTACCCCTGCGAATCAGGATCGCGACGCACGTACTCGAGCGACTCGAGCGTCGCCAGGAGCCGACCCGTCGTCGACGTCCCGAGGCCGATCGCCCGCGCGATGTCGGAGGCACGCATCGGCCCGTCAGCAGCACCGAGCGCGCCGAGGACCGCCGCGGCGCGCTCGACGCTCTGGTTCGGAGGGGTGGTCGTCATCCCCTCATTCTGGTCTGCGACGGCGATCAGGACACCGTGACGCCGCTGACGAACGCGTTCGAGCGCACCTGCGCCGCTGTCAGCGGTACCCCGCCGAGCACGACGTCCTGGAACGCGACGCCCGAGATCCCGTGGGCGGCGTCCCAGCCGGACAGCGTCACCGAGTCCGCCGTGACGTCGGTGAAGTCGCGGATCGTGATGCCCGTGATCCGACCGCGTTCGTCGCGGTAGCCGGTGTCGTTCGAGTACTGCCCCTTGAGGACCTGCAGCACGATCGCTCGCTTCCCGACCGGCTGCGACTCCACGTGGAAACCGTCGACCGTGACGTCGGAGACCGTCGCCCAGTCCTGCACGTCGAACTTCAGGGCGACCTCCTTGGCGCGGAGCACGTACGACTGCGTGATCGAGATGTCGGTGAACAGCGACGTCTCCATCGAGGAGCCGAACCGGACGGGGTTGCCGCCGGTGACGTTCCAGAAGGTGGTGTCGAGTGCGTGCAGCCCGCGGGTCTCGGGTTCGCCGTTCGTGGCGGCGTCGAGGGCGTGCCAGCCGAACCCGTCGTCGCCGCTCATCACGAAGTTGTGCTCGACCGCCATGTCCTGCACGCCGTCGGTGTCGATGCCGTCGTTGTTGATGAGCGTGCCCATCAGGTTCGTCCACGACACGTGGATGCCCGACGACCGGATGTACAGCGTCTGCCACCACTGTGCGTTCCGGACGCCGATGCCGGAGACCGTGACGTCGGAGCTGTCGCGGAACCGGATCGCCATCGTCTTCGCGGTGCGCGAGGTGTCATCGCCGGCGTCGAGGATCCCACGGCCGAGCACCCGCACGCCGGTGACGCCGTCACCGTCGATGCGACCGTGCACCAGGGCGCCGGGAGCCAGGTAGATCGTCTGCCCGGACGTCGGGCGGATGACTCCGGCGTCGTGCTCGCCCGGGCCGAAGTACCGGACCGAGGGGTCGGCGGCGGACGGAACGGTCGTCTCGGCCGGTGTGACGAAGAGGAACAGCGCGCGAACGCCGGGCGTCTCGATCACGAGCGGGTGTGCGTCGCGGATCGTGAACGTGATGGTGGAACCGGAGCGGGTCGTCGCGATCGACAGCGTCCGTGGTGTCACGACGGGTGTGGCCGACGCGGCGAGGCCGGGCATGGTGACGCTGACGGTCGCCGTGCCGGTCCCCTTGGCGAACATCGCGACGTCGTGCGAGGTGCCGCTGACCGACTCGGCCCTGACCGGCACGGCCGTCCCGTTCGCCGAGACGGAGTGCGCGGTCGCGGCGGGCGAGGTGGGGTTCCCCGGGTTGGGCTGGATCGTGGCGGTGCCGGCGGTGACCGCTGACGCGGTGGCGGCGGTGTCCGCGACCGCAGCCGCGCCGTGCGGCCCGGACGTGCCGACGGCGGCGAGTGACAGCGCGATGACCGTCGCGATGGTGTGTGCGCGCAGGCGCATGGCGATCTCCCTTGATCGTTGTCGGTGTTGCAGGTGGGTCAGTAGACCTTCACGGCGCTCGCCGTGACGAACGGCGACCCGTTCGTGGCGGTCACGACGATGCGGAGCGAGTCGGTCCGCACCGGGGCGAGGTCGTGGACGCGATGCCGGTGCCGGTTGTCCGTGACGGTCTCGAGCTGCCGCCACGAGCCGTCGACGGACACCTCGATGCGGTAGTCACGGGCGAGCGTCGGGACGGCGTCCCAGTGGGTGCGGTGGTGGTGCAGGTTGATGAGGTCGGCGTCGACGTCGTCGTTCCACACGATCCGCACCTGGCGCACGTCGACCGGCTCCGTCCAGTCGAGTGTCAGGGCGGCTCGGCCGTCGCCGGCCTCGGACGACCACAGGTGCGGGCCGCCGAAGGGACGCTGGTACCCGTCGGCCACCCTGGAGGCCCGCCACGCGTCCGAAGCGCCGGCTGCGGTGAACGCGAAGGACCGTCCGCGCAGGGCGCGCGCTTCCCAGTCGGTCACCGGCTGGTCGGACTCCTCGGGGATGTGGTCGTCGAACTGCTCGTCGTCGGCCGTGCGGGCACGGAGGGCCAGCACCCCGTACGGGTGCCCGTCGGTCAGGACCAGGCGGACGCCCGGGGCACGACGGACGACGACGACCGCGTTGCACGGCTCCTCGGGACGGAACGCGAGGTCCACCACCGCTTCCCCGGATCCGGCAGTCACCGCAGCGGTGTGGGTGGCGACGTGCTCGATCGGGGCGTAGTTCTGCGGCTTGCCGGTCGTCCAGAGCTCGATCGTGAGCTCGGCCGCGGTGCCGTCGTCGACGACGGTCCGGAGCGCGAAGGAGCCGAGCACCGGGTCGGCCGGCAGGACGATCGCGACGTCGCGATCGAGTGCGAAGGTGTCGGCGGTCGCCCACGGGGTGGTGTCGATCGAGGTGAGTTCACTGCTCGCGGTGATCGTCGCCAGGCGGGCCAGGTCGGCACCGTCGACGGCCCGGACCCCGATGAGCGGGGCGTCCTCGCGGAGCAGCGTCTGCTGGAGCATCTCGACGTGGTCGTTGCCGAGCGTGCGGGGCGTCGTGGCGTGCCGGGCGACGAGGTGCGCGGCGGTGCCGGCGGCCTGGCCCTGGGTGGCGCACGTGGCCATCACCCGCGTGGAGCCGAATGCCACGTGCGACGCGGAGATGTTCCGGCCGGCGAAGAGCAGGTTCGCGACGTCCGCGGAGTAGAGGGAGCGGAACGGGATGTCGTAGGTGCCGTCCGTGTACCGCTGCTGCGCGCCGGCGGTCTCGGCGTACACGCCCTCGACGGGGTGCAGGTCGATCGACCAGCCGCCGAACGCCACCGCGTCGGGGAAGGTCCGCTGCGACAGCAGGTCCTGCTGGGTGAGCGTGTGGTCGCCGATGAACCGGCGGTACTCCCGTTTGCCGGGGATCGCACCCACCCAGTCGAGCGTGAGGGTCTCGGCGTCGAAGGCGCCGGAGTTCTTGATGTGGTCCCAGATCCCGTAGACGACGCCCCACAGCTCGTCGCGGATCCGCTCGTTCTCGGTGACGGTGTCGAGCGCACCGCCCCACTCGATCCACCAGTAGTTGCAGCCGTTGTCCCCGGTCTTGATGGCCCGGTTGGCCAGGATCGGTGTCGTCCTCAGGTCGACGGCGATCGACGGTGGCACGAACTTCTCGGGCCGGCCGGTGTCGTGCGTCGAGAAGAAGATCGAGCTCCCGAGCAGTTCGTCGTCGGGCTGTTCCGGCGCCCACGCCTCCCCGTGTTCGGCGCGTCCCTCGCGGCCGATCCGGAACGACGCCCCGGCGAGTGCGCCGACGAGGCCGTCGCCCGTGCAGTCGAGGAACACCGGTGCGGTGAAGGTCGTCTCGATCTCGGACCCCATCGTCCACCCCGTGACGGAGGTGATCCGGGTGGCGCCGTCGTCGTCGGCGGTCGTGACGGTGCGCACGTCGGTGTTGAGGTGCAGGTGCACGTTCGGTTCGGCACGCACGAGGTCGAGCACGACCTGGTCCCAGTAGACCGCGTTGCCCTGCGGGTTCCGGTACTGGTTCTCGAGGAAGAGCTCCCCCATGATCCCGGTCTCGCGGGCGAACCGATGGGTTCCGTGCGCGGTCGCCCCGACCACCCACACCCGGATCTCGCTCGAGGAGTTCCCGCCGAGGACGGGACGGTTGGTGACGAGGGCGACGCTGGAGCCGAGGCGTGCGGCGGCGACCGCGGCGCACACGCCGGCGAGACCGCCTCCGACGACCACGACGTCGTGGTGCTGTTCACGGGACTGCATGGCGGTGACGGTATCACTCTCTGGCGCATCCTTCCCACTGTGTGGCAAAGTATGCCCGGCAAGTGCTATCGTCAACGAACTCTCGACAACGAAGTGTGAGGTCACCCCATGAGCGACGGAACCCGAACGCGCACGAGCGCGGACGCCGCCGGCCCCCCGGACGTCCAGGCAGCACTGGGCGACGACGCGCGCCGACAGGGCATGCGGAAGGTGATCGTCGCCGCGGGCGTCGGCCACTTCGTCGAGTGGTTCGACTTCGGCCTCTACGGCACCCTGGCCACGGTCATCTCGCTGTACTTCTTCAAGCAGGGCGACCCCCAGGTGGCGTTGCTCTCCGCGTTCGCCGTGTTCGGTGCCGGCTTCGTGATGCGCCCGCTCGGCGGTCTGTTCTGGGGCTCGCTCGGGGACCGGGTCGGCCGGAAGACCACGCTCGCGACGGTCATCCTCATCACGAGCGGAGCGACGGCCGTGATGGGCATCCTGCCGACCTACCAGAGCGTCGGGCTGCTCGCACCGATCCTGCTCGTGCTGGTCCGGCTCGTGCAGGGCTTCGCCGCCGGTGGTGAAGGTGCCGGCGCGACGACGCTCCTGGCCGAGTTCGCGCCCTCGAACCGACGGGGCTTCGTGACGAGCTTCATCGACGTCTTCGGGTTCGCGGCCTTCATAGTCGGTGGCGGGCTGGTGTTCCTGTTCACCGCGCTCGCGGGCGACGACGCGCTCGAGACGTGGGGGTGGCGCGTCCTGTTCCTCATCGCGGTCCCGCTCGGACTGGTCGGCCTGTACCTCCGCAACCGGCTCGAGGACACCCCCGAGTTCCGCGCACTCAAGGCGAAGGGCGAGGTCGCGGCGAACCCGTTGCGTCGCTCGCTCCGCACCGGCTGGAAGGCCCTGCTGTTCTGCATCGGCTTCGTCGTCCTCAAGGCGGTCGGCCACTGGATCCTGCAGACCTTCATGCCGTCGTACCTGCAGGCCGACCTCGGGTACTCGCCGCTGGTGTCGTACGGGGTCGTCGTGATCGGCTTCCTCGTGATCGCGGGACTCGTGCCGTTCTTCGGCCTGCTGTCGGACCGGATCGGCCGGAAGCCCGTCATGCTCGCCGGTTGCACCGGCTTCCTGGTGCTGACCTACCCGACGCTGATGCTCATGGACGCCGGCAACTTCTGGGCGGCCGCGGCCGCGATGGTGCTGCTCGGCCTGTTCATGGCGGCGTTCGACGGTGCCGTCAGCGCGGCGATGGCCGAACTGTTCCCGACCGCGATCCGCTACGGGTCGATGGGCATCGCCTACAACATCAGCGTCGCGCTCTTCGGTGGCATCACGCCGTACTTCGCCACGTGGCTCATCAGTGCCACGGGCAACACGTTCGCGCCCGCCTTCTACGTCATGGCGGCTGCGGCGATCACGGGGATCACCGTGCTGCGGGCCCGTGAGACGAACAAGCAGGGCCTCGTCGCCCGGTGAGGAACACGACAGCGGGCATGGGGTGACCTGCCAGGCGCATCCCATGTCCGTCGTGCGCGCGCCGGTTATGGTTTCCTGGTGAGCAACGAACCCGAGCAGACGACCGAGCCCGCACACCGCGGTGCCGCGACGCCGCGCCACGGGCGCCAGAAGCGACGGGCCGGCGTCGTGTTCCCCGCGGTGGCGGGCGTGCTCACCATGGCCCTCCTGCTGTGCGGCGGGTACGCGGCGTACGCGTACCACCAGCTGTCCGACGGCGTCACGATCGTCAACGCGATCACCGGCGGCAAGGACAAGAAGGACGACGTCGACGGCACGGCGCAGAACATCCTGCTCGTCGGCGACGACCACCGACCGGACAACGCCACCCCGGAGCAGCTCGCCGAGCTCAGCACCGAGGAGGACGGTGGCGCGACGAACACCGACACGATGATCGTGCTGCACATCAACGCCGACGGCAGCCAGGCGACGATGATCTCGTTCCCCCGCGACTCGTACGTGGACATCCCGGACGTCGGCAAGGGCAAGCTCAACAGCGCGTTCTACTACGGCACGCTCAACGGCGGTGGGGACACCGGCGGTGCGAAGATGCTCATCAAGACCATCGAGAACCTGAGCGGGCTGCAGATCGACCACTACGTCCGGGTCTCGCTGCTCGGTTTCTACCAGGTCGTGAAGGAACTCGGGCCGGTGGAGGTGTGCCTCAACCAAGCCGCGAACGATCCGTTCTCCGGGGTGAACCTGCCGGCGGGCAAGTCCTCGCTGGACGCGAAGGAGGCGTTGTCCTTCGTGCGACAGCGCCACGGGCTGCCGAACGGTGACCTGGACCGCAACATCCGGCAGCAGTACTTCCTGTCCCAGGAGGCCCGGAAGGTCACGTCGGCGGGCACGCTGCTCAACCCGGTGAAGATGGGCAACATCCTGCAGGCCGTCGGGGGATCGATCCAGACCGACACCAACCTGATCGACCTCGCGTCGCAGATGGCGAACCTCCGGCCCGCGAACATCCAGTCGGCCACGATCCCGACCCTCGGGACCCCGACGATCTCCGTCAACGGATCGCCGCTCTCCATCGTCGAGGTGGACACCGTCGGTCTGCCGGCCTTCGTGCAGGGTCTGGTCGGTGAGCCCGAGGCCTACACCGCTGCCGGTCCGGCGCAACCGGCGAACACGTCGGTCACCGTGCTGAACGGCAGCGGCGTGCAGGGAGCGGCCACCGCCGCCGGTCAGGTCCTGACGGCTCGCGGCTTCCAGGTCGCGCCGGCCGGGTCCTCGCCCACCACGAAGGTCACGCAGGTGCAGTACCCGGCCGGCCAGGAGTCGCAGGCGAAGGCCGTCGCGGCCGTCGTGCCGGGTGCCGTCGCCGTCCGGACCAACACGGTCACCGGCGTCACACTGGTGCTCGGCACCGACGGCAAGACCGCGAAGCCGGTCGCGACCGAGCCGAGCGCGGCCCCCTCGACGCCGGCGGACACCGGCTCGGGCTCGAAGCCGGCGGAGCAGCCCGCGAAGGAACCGTCGCCGAAGTCGACCGACGTGCACAACTACGGCACCGAGGGCACCTGCATCAACTGATGGGAACCGGCCAGGCGGGGCGTCGGTAGGTTCGTGGAGTGACCAGCGCCGCACGCCCGATCGTCCTGATGACCTACAACATCAAGAACCCGGACCCCGCGCACGACTGGCCGGCCCGCCTGCCGGTCGTGCTCGACGTGATCCGCCGGCACGACCCCGACCTGCTCTGTGTGCAGGAGGCGTTCGGGCACCAGATGGACGACCTGCGCGCCGGGCTACCCGACCACGCCGACGTCGGGCAGGGGCGCGAGGGCGGCGACGCCGGGGAGCACGCGGCCGTCTTCTACCGCCGCGACCGGTTCCGCCCGTCGGACGAGGGATCGTTCTGGCTGTCGGACACCCCGGACGAGCCGGTCTCGAACACCTGGGGCAGCCTGTACCCGCGGATCGCGAACCACGCCCGGTTCCTCGACGCCGAGGGGCCCGCGTTCACCCTGCTCACCACCCACCTCGACCACGAGCCCGGACCCCACGGTGACGAGGTCCGGGGCCGGAGCGCCGCCCTGATCGTGGAACGGCTCGCCGGGGACACCGGTCCGGTCGTCTTCGCGGGCGACTGCAACGAGCCCGCGGGGAGCGGCACCGCGTCGAGGGTGTTCTCGGAGGCCGGGTTCGCCGATGCCTGGCTGACCGCGGGGGATCCGTCCGACCGGACCGCGACGTTCAACGACTGGCAGCCGCCGGTCGACTCCGGGGAACGGATCGACTGGGTGCTCACCCGCGGCGTCAGCGGCGTGGACCGCGTCGTGATCGACCACGACGGCCCGGAGGCCTGGTTCGCCAGCGACCACTTCCCGGTGGTGGCGACCCTGCGCGTCTGACCCGCGTCAGCAGCTCCGGCGTGCGTGGACGGGCATCGGGGACCCGATCACCGTGACCGTCGTGTCGTTCGTCAGTGCGGACACCCCGTTCGTGCCGGTGTCCGTGGCGTCCTGGGCGTCGTCGTCCGTCGCGGGCGCCGCGTCCCAGCCCTGCCGCAGCAGGAGCTGCCAGGCGCGGGAGTCGTCGGAGCCGTAGGACACCCGGTGCGACCGGGGTGCGTCGGCGATCTGCTCGTCGAGGTCGTCGCCCACCTGGACGCCGTCGGGGCCGGTCAACTCGATCCGGGCACCCGAGCGGCTGCGCACCGAGTCACGCAGGATCCGGACCTCGACGGCGTTGCCCGCTCGGGCGTCGGAGCGCAGGGCGGCCACGCGGAGGGCGCCGCCCCAGGTGTACGTGGTGCTGGCAGGGAAGCACGCCCCGCCGTCGCCCTCGGCGGTCTGTGTGCGCGAGGGGGTGCCGAGCAGGCGGTTCAGCACGCTCACGGTGAGTCCGGAGTCGCGCATCGAGGACTTCACCACGGTGTCGTCGCCGTTCCGGAGCACCAGGGCCTCGGCGTCGAGCTCGATCGAGTCCACCCGGCGGAGTTCCGCCTTCGTCACGTGCACCGGAGCGGCGTCGTGCGAGGTCTCGGCGGCCACGGCGACGTCCGCCCCGAGCCCGGTGGTGCCGTCGAACGCGAGCGCACCGGCCGTGAAGGCCAGCACGGCGGCGCCGAGCGCCAGCAGGGTCCGAGGAGTCACCGTTCGACGGTAGGGCCTCGACCGGGACAGAGCGACAGGTGTTACCGAATCGGAGCCTGCCCGTCACCGGACCGTGACAAACGAGGATCGCGCACCTGCGGCCCTGGAACGGGGCGGCCAGCGGGCGCAGGCCGCTCCGCGCAACGGGGGACAGCCTCCTGGACGGCCCGCAGCGACCCCCTGCGTACCGTCGGCGGCATGACGGACCAGCAGAACGACCAGACCGGGCCTGACCAGTACGTGATGCAGGACCCCACGAAGATGTACGCCGACAAGAAGCCCGACGAGCAGTACCTCGAGGGTGCCGGTACCGACGCGGAGATGGCGCAGAACGTCCCCGCCGACCACGGTGAGGACACCTACCGCGGCTCGGGTCGTCTGACCGGCCGCAAGGCGCTCGTCACCGGTGGCGACTCCGGCATCGGTGCCGCCGTCGCCATCGCCTACGCCCGCGAGGGTGCGGACGTCGCGATCTCGTACCTGCCCGAGGAGCAGGAGGACGCCGACCGCATCGTCGCGCTCATCGAGGCCGCCGGACGCAAGGCCGTCGCGCTGCCGGGTGACATCACCTCGCTCGAGGTCTGCGAGCAGCTCGTGGCCGACGCGGTCGAGCAGCTCGGTGGCCTCGACATCCTGGTGAACAACGCCGGCAAGCAGCAGAACGTCGACGACATCACCAAGATCTCCGACGAGGAGTTCGACGAGACCTTCAAGACGAACGCCTACGCGACGTTCCGGATCACGAAGGCCGCCGTGCCGCACCTGCAGCCCGGCTCCACGATCATCAACACGACGTCGATCCAGGCGTACGCCCCGTCGCCGCACCTGGTGCACTACGCGGCCACGAAGGCGACCGTGAACAACCTGGCGAAGGGCCTGGCGGCGCAGCTGGCACCGAAGGGGATCCGCGTCAACGCGGTCGCCCCCGGCCCGATCTGGACGCCGCTGCAGCCGGCCGGTGGCCAGCCGCCGGAGGCGCTGCCGAGCGCTGGCGAGCAGACCTACCTGGGTCGCTGGGGGCAGCCCGCCGAGCTCGCGCCGGCCTACGTGTTCCTGGCGAGCGGTGAGTCGTCGTACGTCGTGGGTGAGACGCTGCACGTCGACGGCGGGATGCCGACGCCGTAGGGCTCCTGCCCCTGACGGGGACCTGACGGGAGGCGCGGTGCCGGTGGGTGCCGCGCCTCCCGTCGTCCGTGTGGTCCGGTCCACGGCTTGTGGTCGCGTCGACTGCTCCTGGTCACGTCGGCGGGTTCGATCCGGATCCGGGTCGTGGCGTCAGCAGCTGACGGAGCGAGCCATCCGCTCGAGGAGCTCGCGTGCCGACATCGCGGCGGCCAGCTCGACCTCGACGGGGTTGATGCCGATCGCCTGCTCGAACGCGCGTCGGCGCGCCTGGTCGGCGATCGGCACCTCGGGGCGCTGGGGCAGCACGGCGATGGCTCGCGCCGCCGCCTCGAACGCGCCGGCGGGACGGCCGAGCTGCTCCCACATGGCCCGGACGTCGTGCGCCACCTGGTCGGGGTCACCGCCGAACTCGAAGCCGGTCGAGGCCATGGTCGCGAGTCCCTGGGCAGTGGGGTCGTTCGGGGTCATGCCGGCATGGTCGCACGGACGGCCGCGAACCGGCTCGACGCCGTGGTCTGTCCCCCCTTGTGCCGACACCCGTACCGGGGATTCTGGTGTCCCCCGTTCTGCGTTTGGATGGAGGTGCCCCGGACCCGGGGTGACACGGATAGGACGTCCGGGGACGACGGAGGGCACGATGCTCGAACACACCAGCGCCGACACGCAGGCCGCTGCGGCCGCGGCGGCCACGCTGCACCTGCGGATCACGATCGTGGGTGCCACCGTCGACCTGCTCCGGGACGTCCCCTTCCACGAAGCCCGGCCCGTGCAGGTCGCCGAGCGGATGGGCATCAGCGTCGCCGAGCTGGAGCAGCACTTCCCGTCGTGGGACGGCCTGGTCCTCGCCGCGCTCGACCGCTGGAACGGCGCCCGGATGGACGAGGTCACGCACGAGGTCGGTGACGGCTCGACCGTGGACCTGCTCCGCGCGATCGTCGCCTCGAACGCCGAGGACCCGGCCCTGATGCGCCTGCTCGTCGCCCTGCTGTCCGTCGCGGGCAACCCCGCGCACCCGATGGCGACCTACCTGCGGTCGCGGTACCAGCTCTTCTTCGCGCAGATCAAGCGCGGCCTGGAGCACGACGTCGCGATCGGCCGTGCCCCGCACACGATGGACCCCCGCCGCGGCGCCGAGCAGCTCATCGCGCTGTACGAGGGGCTGCAGCTGCAGGCCCTGCTGCGCGCCGAGCTCGACCTGGTGGCGGCGTTCGACCGCGCGGTCGCCCGGCTCGAGCGTGGCTGGATGGAGCGGTACGAGCCGCAGGCCGCCCGCCGTCTGGCGATGTGGGACGACGACGACTCGGGCAGCTGGGAGATCTGACCGGCGGTTCGTCCGCGGAGCGCGTTCCCCGCGCCGTCGTGCAGCGCCCCGCGGGTACTCCGGGAGGCGCAACCCGACGGAAGGAACCGACATGGCAGCACCGAACCCCATCCAGGTCCAGAAGTACCTGAGCGGCATCGACTACCCGGCGTCCAAGGACGACGTGGTCTCGACGGCCGAGCAGGAGGGCGCCCCGGACGACGTCCTCGAGGCGCTCCGCGCGATCCCGGGCGGCGAGTACGACGCCCCGACCGCGGTGTCGAGCGCGGTGTCCGACGCCGGCTGAGCGGGGCACGCCCACTCGGTGAGCAGAAGAGGTCGGGTGCGTGCGTCGCACTCGACCGCTTCTGCTCACGAAGCGCAGCTCACGAAGCGCTGCTCACGAAGTGCCGCCGGAGCGCGACCCGCGGGGCACCGACCCGTCGCCGGGGTCGTACCCGGTGTCACGGATGACGCGGAGCGCCGTGGTGTCGTTGTGGACCGAGTGCACGACGACCCGGCGCGTCCGGCGGAGCGCTCGACGGGCACCGGGCGTCGCGAAGAGCCCGCCGAGCACCAGGCCCGCGCCGATCCCGAGTGCCACGGACACCGCCGCCACGAAGTCGAGCGCGGCGCTCGACGACCCCGACATGAAGTTCAGCAGGGCGTTCGACACGGCGACACCGGGCAGCAGCGCCCCGCAGAACGCCGGCACCGCGATCGCCGCCACGGCCGTGCGCATCCGGACGGCCGCGTAGGTCGAGAGCACCCCGAGCAGCACCGCCGCCAGGAACGTCGCCCCGAGCAGCGGCAGCCCGGCCTGCCGCAGCGCCCACAGCGCAGCACCGGCGGCGACCGAGAACACCACGGCGACGGGGATCACCCGGGCGCTCGCCTGCTGTACGAAGCAGTTCGCGCCCGCCGACACGACGGTCAGCGACAGCGACGCCCAGAGCGGCAGGGTCTGCGTCACGATGCCGGACGGGTCGACCTCGATCTGCAGCCAGTGCGTCATCGCGATCCCGGCCGGCACCCCGACCACGATCGCCGCGATGACCAGCCCGATGTAGAACGCCCGGGCCACGGCCATCGCCCGGAACCCCGAGATGGCGTCCTGCGCCCAGGTCACCAGGGACGGGTGCGGCAGCAGGAGCACCACGAGCGCCGCCACCATCGTCGCGGCGCCGTTCGCGTTGAGCACGCCGGCCCAGATGGCCAGCGTGCCGATCGCCGACGCCACCGCGCCCTGCGCCCCGGACACGAAGAACTGCGGGTACCCCCGGTCGGTCAGCCAGCGTCCGGAGACGATGATCCCGAGCATCAGCACGAACGCCCCGAGTCCGGCACGCCAGCCACCTCCGGCCTGCACGGCGATCGAGATGCCGAGGATCGACAGGCCGACGTCGGACAGCCACATCGGCCACCGAGGCGGGAGCCGCAGCACGGCGACCAGGGCGTTCACCGCCGAGGTCATGTCACGGTCGTCGTGGATCAGGTCGTCGACGATCTGGTTCGCCCGCGCGAGCTTGTCGAGGTCGGAGCCGTCCGAGCGCACGGTCCGGACCTTGACGAGCGGCGGGACGTCGGCCGGGGCGTACTGGATCGTCACCGAGCTGCCGGAGAAGTCCAGGTCGAGCGGTGCGAGGTTCCACTTCGTCGAGACCGCGACGACGGCCGTCTCGACGCTGCGGGTGTCGGCACCGGAGGCGAGCATGACCTCGGCCAGGTCGAGGCAGAAGTCGACGATCTGGGTCGCCGTGTACTGGTCACGCCCCTTGGCGTCGGGCTCGACGTGCTCGTAGATCGTCCCGCGCAGGCGGGCCCGTGCGTCGCGCAGGTCGTGCTGCGCCAGACTGCGGCGGCGTGGCCGGGGCGGGCGGCCCGGCTTGTGCGGGCCCGGGGGGTGCTGCTCGGCCATCACGCCATGGTGCCAGTCGACGGCGGCCGAGTCCGGACGTCCGCTGGACGCGTCCGGATCAGCCCCGGCGGCGCGTACTGAGACGACCGAGGGCGAAGGCCGCGACGACCGCGCCCACCAGCACGAGGACCGGTCCGGCGGTCAGCTGCCACGGTCGGCCATTGGCGACGAACGCGTAGTCGGACAGTGGGGCGTACGCGAACCAGCCGGACGAGGACGGCGGAGCCGTCAGCACGAACACGATCCCGACGACGACGGCCAGCAGGCCGAGCCAGAGAGCGACGAGGGTCGGGGTGGCGAGGAATCGGGGCACGGCACCCAGCGTAGGTGGACGACGGACTGGAGGCCCGTGGCGGGGTCGCCACGGGCCTCCCGTCCGTCAGGTGGTGACGGTTCCTGCGTTCCGCGCCTACTGCTCGAAGGTCGCGTGCAGCGTGATCTCGACGCCGGTCAGGGCCTTGCTCACGGGGCAGGTCGCCTTGGCGTCCTCGGCGGCCTTGAGGAAGGCCGCCTCGTCGATGCCGGAGACCTCGCCGCTGACGGTCAGGACGATGCCGGTGAGACGGAAGCCGCCGGCCGGGTCCGGGCCGAGCGAGACGTCGGCCTTGACGTCGAGGGCCTCGACCGTGCCGCCGGCCTCGCCGAGGACGGCGGAGAACTGCATGGCGTAGCAGGCCGAGTGTGCGGCGGCGATGAGCTCCTCGGGGCTCGTGGTGCCCCCGGCGTCCTCGGCGGTGCGCTTCGGGAACGAGACGTCGTACGTGCCGACCTTCGAGCTCGAGAGTTCGACCTGGCCGGAACCGTCCTCGAGGCCGCCGTTCCAGGCGGTGCGTGCGGTGCGAGTGGGCATGCCCGCTCCTTTCGTGTGGGGGAGCGGCCCCGAACGGGACCACCGCTCCTGAGTCAATCGGAGAACGATTGTTCTCGCAACGGGCTCACGGCGAAGACGCAGGATCGCGAGACTCCCGCACCTTCCACCTGCGAGCAACGTAGACGGCAGTCGCTTGTGCCGACCGAATTGTTTCTCGTGGAACGAACTAGGACAATCTCGCGAGGGGGAGCACTGGCCCTCGTCGAAGGATTCCGATCAACTGAAGAGAAGTGCTGCCACGCTGGGGCGCCTCCTTGCTACGGGTTAATTTGCTCACGAAGTGCCCGTCTTCGAAATCCAGAACCGTGATATTTTGCTTCAAACGTGAGCCGGAGAATTGGCTCAAGTCAAGCATGTAAGCCTCCGAACGGCTTCCGGCCTCATGCGCGTCGGACACGCCGCTATCAATCAGGTGAATGAGGCGAACATCCATGAGATCCGTAAGGAGTGAATAAAGCTTCGGAGCCGCTTCTTTATCGCGATATCCGACGAGGAAGTAGGTGAAGGATTGTTCGTTGAGGCAGAAGTCTCGCACGGCAGCGAGGGTTGCAAGCGTGCGCTCAGCGACGCCGCTGTTCGCGGCCATATCCTCCTCGAGTTCGTTGATCTTGGCCGAGGCGGCGTCACCCGCCGCCTGATTTACGTCCTGAACGCCCGTCGCTCGCGCCTTCGGCCGACGTAATGCTCGGTTGATAGCGCTAACCGCAAGAACCATGTAGTCACGGGGCACCGCACCTGAGGCGAGTACAAGGCGATCGAGCGCAGACCGGTTGAAGATCCTCGCGAGAGTCGGGATGCCGACGCGTCGCGCGTATTCGGCGAGAATTCCTTCGAGAAATTCGCTTGCCTTTTCCGGGTCCTGCAGCGTTACGTCAAGATCAATCAGATCTGCGTCCTGACCACTTTGCAAACCCGTGGGGGGAGAGGCCTGCCACCAATTTGTCAAGTGACGGATTGAAGCTATTTTCATCCAGATGTTTGCGTCCCGGAAAGCCCCGTGTAGCATGTCTAAGATTGTCGGTTGAGCATCCCGTGGCATGTAATAGAAATCGTCCACAAAAACAACCACGCGACGGCCTTCGATATCGAGGAAGGCAGACAGGGCGCGCTGAACCCGTGGGACAACTCGTTGCGCCTCCTCGATGCTCGTTTCATCGCGAGAGAGCATGGATCGAATCTGCTCATGCATTTCATTCACGGCGAGCGTGAGTGAGGATCGCGGAGAAACTGTCCTCCGACCAGCCATCACCGAGCTCAGCACGTCGGCGATGACGAATAGGAAGACTCGCTGCGGCGTCTCATGGCGGAGTGTTTGGATGTTGGTCCAGGAATCGATTGCTGCCTCGGAAACGATCTGGCGACGTGCTTCCATAAGAAGGGCTGATTTTCCAGCCCCGCGTCGACCGAAAACCAGATGGTGCCGACTTGCGGTGACTGTCGAAAGACTTGCGCGTGCGTCCGGAACATAGACGAGACTAGGCTCGGCGCTAGAAACTCTCGATTTCGCACTTATCAGGCGAAGAAGTTCAGCTACCTTTGGATCCTGCATGCCCTCGAATTTAGGAGCAGCCGCCACTTCGTTCGTTCCACTTTTTCGGACAACAAGGAAATAGGTGACACCGAACGCGCTCTTAAGCGCATTTTCGATCGTGTCCGACATCTCGACAAGCGAAAGGAAGTCCGCGGGGCTTACGTAAACCAGGACGTTTACTTCGTCGGGAAAATTCTTGAACTCTATGCGTGCAGGGGTGATCCCTGCCGGACCGAGCAGGCCCTCGATGATGTGCGACGCGGTTTCTTCATTTACATCGATCATGCGTGGGAGTTTCCTTTTGCTCGGATATAGGCGCGGGCTTCTACAACGAATGGTTTCGCGACAGGCCCGAGTCCGCGAACGATATTTCGAAAGTAGGACTGATTCGACGGATATTGATCGTAGTCAGCCTCGTTGCGAAGCGCACGCGCATCCTTCAAGTCGTTCGCGGCAATCGTCCGGGAGGGAAAGTCATGAGGGACGCCCTTTACCGAAAGGACCGTGTGTTGTTCGTGGTCATCACCACCGTGGAACTGGAAGGCAGCGGCGCGCATGGCGTGATACATTGCATAATAGTACCGAGCTATTGCCGGGCGGCTAAGGTCGGATCGCGAACGCTCCATTCGCTCTGCCATGCGGATGAATGAATCCGCCAAAGCGAGTCGGTCGGCAACTGTGCGAGCAAGAACGTCGTCGAGTGAAGCCCCGAAGGCCGTTTCGTGGGCGACGCCTTCCTTGAACAGTTCGACTTGTTTAGTTGTCAGCTTCGTTATGCGTTGAAGCCTGGTTTCCTGGCTCGTGAGCACGAATCCCCCTCTGCTGATGAGCTAGCCACTTGCCAGCCTAGGGCATGAGGTAGAGACCGAGTCTTCGTTCTGCAAGGCAGTTTGCGGGACGACGGTCTACAGGCCTAGCGATTCCGGGAGGTCTCCGAAGCGTTCTACCTGAACGAACTTCGTCGTCGTTCGCGTGATTGAGCGTGTTAATCAACAGGTGTAGCGTAAGGTGCGATCAAAGGAGAACCCCATGCGCGCCGTCGTGTTCGAGCAGTACCAGACCTTCCCGTCCCTGACCGAGGTCCCGAAGCCCACACCCGGGCCCGGTGAGGTCCTGCTCAAGGTCGCCGGCGCCGGCGCCTGCCACTCGGACGTCGCCGTGTACCGGGAGTTCCAGCAGGGGCAGCCGGGAGCCCAGGCGCCCGCGTTCGTGCTCGGCCACGAGAACTCCGGCTGGGTCGAGGCCGTCGGCGACGGGGTCACCGGCTTCGCCGAGGGCGACGCCTACCTGGTCTACGGGCCGGTCGGCTGCGGGCACTGCTCGTACTGCTCGAAGGGGCAGGACACGTACTGCGAGAACGCCGCGACGAACCCGTACATGGGCATCGGCCTCGGGCGCGACGGTGGCATGGCGGAGTACGTCAGCGTCCCGGCGCGGAACCTCGTGCCGCTCGGGGACGCCGACCCGATCGCCGCCGCACCGCTCAGCGACGCCGCGCTCACGCCGTACCACGCGATCAAGAACTCCCTGCCGAACCTGGCCGGTGGCGGTCGCTTCGCGCTCGTCGTCGGGCTCGGTGGCCTCGGGCAGATCGCCGTGCAGATCCTGACGGCGCTCACCGGCGCCACGGTCATCGCGACCGACATGAAGCAGGACGCGATGGACCGCGCCGCCGCCCGTGGCGCGATCACCGTCCCCGGCGGCCCGGACCAGGCCGAGCGCATCCGCGAGATCACCGGGGGACGCGGCGTCGACGCGGCCTTCGACTTCGTCGGTGCCACCCCCACGATCAAGGTCGCGCAGGCGTCGATGGCGGTCGGCGGGCGGTTCACCGTCGTCGGGATCGCCGGCGGCACCACCGAGTGGAACTTCTTCGCGACGCCGTACGAGTCGACGATCACGAACACCTACTGGGGCACGATCGAGGACCTGCACGAGGTCGTCGCGATGTACCGCGCCGGCCAGATCGTCCCCGACGTCGAGCGGTACGCGCTGTCCGACGCACTCGAGGCGTACCGGAAGCTCGAGTCCGGGGAGCTCTCGGGCCGCGCGGTGGTCGTCCCGACGGGCGTACCTGGTCGAATCGGGCGTACCTGGTCGAATCGGGCGTACCTGGTCGAATCGGGCGTACCTGGTCAGAAATTCTGACCAGGTACGCCCGATTCCACCTTCCAGTGCGGGTGTTCTGGGAAGGAACGGGCGCCGGTCAGCGTCCCGCTGCGTAGCCCTGCGCACCCCGCGGGTTCGCGGCGGCACCGAGGACCCCGGTGCCCGGGTCACGGGTGACGCACGACAGCCGGCCGAGGCTCCAGTCACCGCCGCGGGTCACGACGTGTCCGCGGGCCTCGAGTGCCGCGATGACCTCGTCCCCCAGGCGGTCCTCGACGACCAGGCCCGCGGGCTCCCACGTGCGCGGCCAGAACGACCCCGGGAACGACGTGGTGTGCAGCGCCGGCGCGTCGATGGCCTGCTGCGGGGAGTACCCCCCGACGACCCAGCGCAGCAGGAACAGCAGCTGCCACTGGTCCTGCTGGTCACCGCCGGGGGAGCCGAGCGCGGCGACCGGCTGCCCGTCGCGGAGCACCAGGGTCGGGGTCAGCGTGGTGCGGGGGCGCTCGCCGGGCCGCAGGGTCGAGGCGGTGCCCGGTTCGAGCCAGGTCATCTGCAGGCGGGTGCCGAGGCAGAACCCGAGCTCGGGGATCGTCGGCGACGACTGCAGCCATCCGCCGGACGGGGTCGCACTGACGATGTTGCCCCAGCGGTCCACGACGTCGATGTGGCACGTGTCGCCGCGGGTCTCGCCGTCGGGGGTCACGAACGGCTCGCCGCGGTCCTCGAGGGGAGCGGCCGGCGGGACCTCGGTGTCGGCTTCGGTGTCGCGGGCGACCTGCACGGTCGGTTCGCCCACCCCGACCGAACCAGAGGAGTCGTACGAGGTCCGGACCGGCGGCAGCGCGTGCTCGATCCCGGCGATCGTTCCGGGTCGGAGCTCCGCCGAGGCCCGCTCGCCGATCAGCGCACGGCGCTCGTCGGCGTAGGCGTCGGAGAGCAGGACGTCCATCGGGACCTCGCCGTCGCCGTAGAACGCCTCACGATCGGCGAGGGCGAGCTTCTGCGCCTCGACGATCGTGTGCGCGCCGAGCTCGGTCGACGGGTCGAGCAGGGCGTCGTCGAGCGGTTCCAGCAGCCGCAGGGTCTGGAGCAGCGCCGGCCCCTGGCCCCACGGCCCGGTCTTGGCGATCGTGCAGCCTCGGAACTCGGCGGTCGTCGCGGGTTCGTACGACGCGCGGAACGCCGCCAGGTCGGACGCCCGGATCACCCCCGCGTGGTCGGTGCCCGACGCGTGCCGGTGCGGTTCGCGGACGAACCGGTCGATCGCCTCGGCGACGAACCCCTCCGCCCACTCGGACCGGGCCGCATCGATGCGGCCCGTCCGGCTGCCGGCACCCGCGCCTGCGTCGACCAGCCGGTCGAGCACTGCAGCGAGTGCCTCGTTGCGCACCAGGTCCCCGGGGACCGGCACCGTGCCTCCCGGCAGCCACTGCGTGGCGGAGGTGGGCCAGTGCTGCTCGAACAGCTCGCGCACTGCGGTGATCGTCCGGATCACCGCAGGTGCGACCGGGTGGCCGTCGCGGGCGTACCCGATCGCGGGGTCGAGGACGTCGGCCAGCTCCCAGGTGCCGTGGTCGCGGAGCAGGAGCAGCCAGGCGTCGACCGCGCCGGGGACGGTCGCGGCCAGCGCGCCGGAGCCGGGGACCAGGTCGAGGCCCTCCGCGCGGTAGTGCTCCGGGGTCGCGCCCTCGGGGGCGGGGCCCTGACCGACCAGCACCGTCGGCACGGGGTTCACGGCCGTCGCGAAGACCGCCGTCAGGTCACCGCCGGGGCCGTTCAGGTGGGGCTCCACGACCTGCAGGACGAAGGCACCGGCAACGGCCGCGTCGAAGGCGTTGCCGCCACGCTCGAGCACTGACTGGGCCGTGGCCGTCGCCATCCAGTGCGTCGAGGCCGCCATCCCGAACGTGCCCTGCAGGTCCGGACGGGTGGTCTGCGCTGCGGGCGGGACGAAGGCGGGGTTCGGCGTCGGCATGCCACCATCTTGCGCGCTCCGGGCGTCCCGGCACCCGGGTGAGCGCTGCCGCAGCCTGCCGCCTCCGGCTCCTGCCCCGCCGCGTACCCCCGGAACTGGGGTTGTCCCCACCGCGTCAAGGGGGTTGTTTCTCCCCCCGGAAAAGGTGACCATCGTTCGGCGGCGCGTAACCGACGTGCCGCCGAACGGTCGCGCAGGGGCGCGTCCGCCACCTGGACCGCCTCCCTGCGGTCCCAGCTCAGGGAACTCATGCGCCGCACTTCGTCGTCTTCGGCTCGCCTCCGCCCAGTCCGCGCTCGGGTCGTCGCAGCGCTCGTCGCGCTCGCCGCCGTCGCGACGGGGCTGGTGAGCACCGCCACCCCGGCCGCCGCCGCTCCGATCGTCTACACGGGCACCGTCGCCGCGGGCAAGACGCTCTGGCCGGGCGACTCGGTGACCTCGAACAACGCGCAGTTCCAGCTCGTCATGCAGGGCGACGGCAACCTCGTCGAGTACGGCATCGGTCGCAAGGTGCTCTGGGCGTCGAACACGTCCGGCAAGTCCGGGGCCTTCGCGCAGATCCGGGCGAACGGCACGCTCGCCATCGTCCACAACAACGTGCGGATCGCGCTCTGGGGCGGCGCCGGGCACGTCGGCCGGAACTTCGGGGTCCGCCCGGACGGCACGATGCGCATGATCAACACGGCCAACAAGAGCGTCGTCGAGTTCCCCACGTACCAGGACAGCGTCGCCGCGGGGAACCTCATCCTGCCGGGGACGGTCCTGCGGTCCGACCGCACCAACGCCCGGACCCTCACCATGCGCGCCGACGGGGTGCTCGCACAGGTCGTGAACGGCAAGCAGGTCTGGGCGACGAAGACCGCCGGGAACGTCGGGGCCTACGCCTCGGTGCAGGCCGACGGCAACTTCGCCGTCTACTCGGCCGCGAACAAGTGGCTCTGGTCGAGTGCCACGAGCCGTGCCGGCGGCGGACGGCTCCTCGTGCAGGTCGACGGCAACGTCGTGCTCTACGGCAAGTCCGACACCCGGGCGTGGTCGACCCGCCCCGTGACCGGGCTGCTGTGGCCGGTCGCCAGCACCAAGATCTCCGGCCGGTACGGTGACGACCGCGGCGTCGGACACGTCCCGCGCTACCACCAGGGCACCGACTCGCCCGTGGGGACCGGGACGCCCGTGTACGCCTCGGGGACCGGGACGGTCACCACCACCGTCGCGAACCACGCGTCCTACGGCAACTACGTCGTCGTCACGTACGGCAACACCACCGTCCTCACCGCGCACCTCAGCAAGATCGGCGTGAAGCAGGGGCAGATCGTGTCGAAGGGCAACGAGGTGGGCAAGTCCGGCAACACCGGGCAGTCCACCGGGGCCCACGTGCACGTCGAGGTGCGCCAGGCCGGCTCGCTCATCGACCCGCTCTCGGTGCTGCACTTCCGGTGATGCGACCGAACCGGGCGCTTCGGCTGTCAGGATCGCCGATCTCGCGACACTCCTGAAGTGAAGGGAGTGCTGTGACGAACGATGACTCACACCTCGTGCGCCGGATGGTCGCCGGGGACCGTAGCGCACTGGCGACCGCGTTCGACCGGTTCGCCCCGGTGCTGACGCGCTACGCGTGGGCGGTCTCCGCGACGCCGACCGACGTCGAGCGCGCCGTGCAGGAGTCGTTCCTGTCGCTCTGGCAGCACGCCGACGGCCTGTACCTGCCCACCGGTCTGCTGCTGCCGTGGCTCCTGGCCGTCTGCCGATCGCACGCCCGGACGAGTGGTGCGGACGGCATCGGCAGCGGCGGCGCTGCGTCGTTGCGCTGGGTCGAGGACGACCTGCGTGCCCTCCCCGAGACCGACCGACGACTCGTCGAGCTCTGTCTCGTCGAGGGTCGGACGTGGTCGGAAGCCGCGCAGCACCTCGGACTCCGCCCGTCAGGATCCACGCCACGGCGGGGGTCCCGAGCGACGAAGGAGGTGCAGCGATGAACTCCGAGCCCCCGATCGGAGACGACCTGCAGCGGATGCTCGTCTCGATGAAGCAGAACGTGCTCGAGCGGGCCGAACCACGGAAGCGCCGTGGGCGTCGCACCGGCATCGTCATCACCGTCATCGCCCTGCTCGCCGTGGGGACGGCGGGTGGTGGCGTCGCGCTCGGGCTCATCCCGACGTCGCCCACCGAGCCCGAGCCCGCGCCGAGCGCCACCAGCCAGCCGAGCCAGACCGTCACGCCGTCGTCGGCGCCGGTCGTCGGTGAACCGACCCCGACGCCCACGCCCACGCCGACCGCCCCGCCGTACTCGGCGACGGACTGGTCGACGTGGACGATCTCGGCGGATGCCGTCGGGCCGGCGACGCTCGGCAGCCCCGCCGGGGCCGACGACGCCGCACTGCGTGCCGCGTTCTCGCCCGCGCCGCCCCTGATCGACGACAAGGGGACCGTGATCTACCCGTTCGGTTGCCCGAACACGAACTCCAGGATCTGGGACGGACCCGGCGGCGAGCGTGTCGTCGAGATCGTCGCCGACGGCGCGGTCGGTACGATCGTCATCCAGCAGGGGGAGGGCGCCGCACCGGGCCAGCAGGTGGGCCCGAAGACGCTCGAGGGGGTTGGTCTGGGCAGCACCCTCGCCGAGGTCAGGGGCGCCTACCCGGACCTGGTCCAGACCCGGACGGACGCGGCGGGTGGTACCCGTGACACGTTCTGGGCGGTTCGGTCCGGCGAGCGGTACATCGTGTTCCAGGTCGGCGAGGGGAGCGGCCGCGTGGCGACCGTCTTCGTGTCCGGCACGAGCGAGCCGGTGGCCGACTACTGCTCCTGACGCCCCGATTCGCGAGCTGACGTTCGCTTCGTGAGCAGAAATGGTCGGGTCGCCTTCGGGCACCCGACCATTCCTGCACTCCAAGTGCGGGCCACCTCGCACCGTGCGAGAGCACGCCCGCGGCGCGGATAGCCTGGGCAGGATGAGGAAGCGCGGCGGAACGGTGCTCGTGTTGGTGGCGATCGGGGTCCTGGCGGGGGTCCTGTCCGGGTTGTTCGGCGTCGGCGGTGGGGTCATCGTGGTACCGGCGCTCATGGCCTTCGCACAGATGGACCAGCGTCGGGCCTCGGCCACGTCGCTCGTGGCGATCGCCCCCGCGGCCGTCGTCGGTGCGGTCACCTACGCCGTGCAGGGCGAGGTGCACTGGCTCGCGGCCCTGACCCTGGCGGTCGGCAGCGTCATCGGCGCGCCGATCGGTGCCCGGCTGCTCCGTGCCCTGCCGCTCCGCGTGCTGCCCTGGATCTTCGTCGGGTTCATCGCCGTCGTGCTGGTGTCGCTGTTCACCACGGTGCCGACCCGCGGCGGCGAGGTGCACTTCGGGGTCGTCGAGGCGATCGTCCTGCTGGCGCTCGGGCTGCTGTCGGGGGTGCTGTCCGGGCTCGTCGGGGTCGGCGGCGGGGTCGTCATCGTGCCGGGGCTCGAGGTCGTGCTCGGCGCCGGCGACCTGCTGGCGAAGGGCACGTCGCTCCTCACGATGGTGCCGACGTCGGTGTCCGGGACGGTCGCGAACCTGCGGCGTCGCGCGGTCGACCTGCGGGTCGGGCTGACGGTCGGCATCACCGCCGCCGTCTGCTCGCCGGGCGGCGCCGTGCTGGCGCGCCTGGTCGACCCGCAGGTCGGCACCTGGCTGTTCACGGCGTTCCTGGTGGTCGTCGCGGTCATCGTGCTCAGCCGCGGGCGTCGGAGGGCACCACAGAACGACGCGAGCGACGGGGAGGTCGCGTGACGGGCCTCCCGGCAGCGCGCGACGCGGAAGCCGTGCTGGCGGCGTTCGCCCGCACCACCGGCGACGTCGCCGCGGCCCGCCGGGTCGCGCGGCAGTTCCACGACCTCGACGAGGGGGAGCGCTCGGCGCTGCTCTGGAGCGAGGACGACGGCGCGAAGCTCGTCGCCGTCCTGCTGCTCGTGCAGGCGATGCGGGCGCAGCCGGACCCGGAGCTCACCGACGAGTACCTGTCCGCGGCGAAGGCCGAGCGGTTCGAAGACCCGGTGCTCGTCGACCTGGCCGCCGAGGAACTCGTCGGCGCCCCGTTGGTGGGCGCCTCGACCGGCCCGCTGTTCGCGCTGGCGAAGTCCGACGTCGCGATGGTCCGCCGGATCGCGGTCGTGGCGACCCTGGCGTTCGCGAAGCAGGGCGACGCCGAGGTGCCCCTCGGGATCGCCGGGCGCCTGGTTCGGGAGCGCAGCGAGACGGTGCAGTCGGCGCTCGGGTTGGTCCTGCGCGAGACGGGGAAGCGGGCGTCCGAGCCGGCACTCGTGGCGTTCCTCGAGCAGAGCGGCCGGTTCCTCAGCCCGGCCGCCCGCCGGACCGCGACCGAGCACCTGCCGCCGGGGGAGCGTGACCGGCTGCGCGGATGACGCAGCTCGCGGTCGCGCGCGACGCCTTGCTCGCCCGGGCAGAACCCGCCTGAGGCGACGGCCGGGAGGCCCGGTGCGGGTCCGCCCCGCCGCTGGCCGCCCGCGCGCACCGGCACCAGCGCCGTGCCGGGGTCCGACGCCTGTGCTGCGGGCATGCCCACCCGCGCCGACGTGCGCGAGGGGGACGCGGGGCTGGGAGCGTCCACGGGGCGGGCGCGTACCGAGGAGGGGAACGCGAGTCGTGCCTCCAGGCCGGCTCGAAGCGACCACGAGAGGAACGCAACGTGCGCGCACTGACCTACCAGGGCACCGAGAAGGTGTCCGTCGAGACCGTCCCCGACCCGACCATCCAGGAGCCGACCGACGCGATCGTGCGGATCACCTCCACGGCGATCTGCGGGTCCGACCTGCACCTGTACCGCGTGCTCGGCCCGTACATCGACCGCGGCGACGTCCTCGGCCACGAGCCGATGGGCATCGTGGAAGAGGTCGGATCCGGCGTCACGAACCTGAAGGTCGGCGACCGGGTCGTCATCCCCTTCAACATCTCCTGTGGCCACTGCTGGATGTGCCAGCACGGCCTGCAGTCGCAGTGCGAGACCACCCAGGTGACCGAGTACGGCACCGGTGCCTCGCTGTTCGGCTACACCAAGATGTACGGCCAGGTCCCCGGTGGCCAGGCCGAGTACCTGCGCGTGCCGCACGCCGACTACGGCCCCATCGTCGTGCCGGACGACGGCACCCCCGACGACCGCTGGCTGTTCCTGAGCGACATCCTGCCGACCGCGTGGCAGGCCGTGCAGTACGCCCAGGTGCCCGAGGGTGGCACGCTCGCCGTGCTCGGCCTCGGCCCGGTCGGCCAGTTCGCCGCCCGCATCGGCAAGCACCTCGGCTACCGCGTGCTCGCCGTCGACCCCGAGCAGGTCCGCCGTGACCTGGGGGCGAAGCACGGCGCCGAGGTGTTCGACCTGACGAAGGACCTGGTGCCCGAGCTCGTCGACCTGACCGACGGCCGCGGCCCCGACGGGGTCGTCGACGCCGTCGGCATGGAGGCCCACGGTAACCCGATGGCGGGCTTCGCACAGCGTGCCGCCGGGCTGCTGCCCGACAAGCTCGCGCAGAAGGCGATCGAGACCGCCGGTGTCGACCGGCTGGCCGCCGTGCACGCGGCGATCGACCTGGTCCGCCGCGGGGGCACCGTCTCGCTGAGCGGTGTCTACGGCGGCATGGCCGACCCGATGCCGATGATGACGCTGTTCGACAAGCAGATCACCATCCGCGAGGGCCAGTGCAACGTGAAGCGCTGGATCGACGACATCATGCCGCTCGTCTCCGACCCGTCGGACCCGCTCGGCACGCTCGACCTGACCACCCACCGCGTCTCGCTCGAGGAGGCCCCGCACATGTACGAGGTCTTCCAGAAGAAGCAGGACAACTGCGTCAAGGTCGTGCTCGACCCCGCGATGGCCGCGGCCTGATGCGCGTCGTCGTCGTCGGCGCGACCGGCAACGTGGGGACGGCGGTGCTCCGTCGGCTCGCGGCCGTGCGCGCCGACGACGACGGTGTCACCGGTCGTCACGCCGCCGGTGACGCCGGCCATCACGCCGCCGGTGACGCCGCCGGTGACGCCGCCGGCGTCCAGATCGTCGGTGTCGCCCGGCGCCTGCCGGACCTTCGCGCGGAGCCGTACGCCGCCGCCGTCTGGCACGCGGTCGACGTCGGCGCTGCGGACGCCGTGGACCAGCTCACGGCCGTGTTCCAGGGTGCCGACGCCGTCATCCACCTGGCGTGGGCCCTCCAGCCGACGCACGACATCCCCGCGCAGCACCGCACGAACGTGACCGGCACGGCGAACGTCCTGGCGGCCGTCGCGCGCGCCGAGGTGCCCCAGGTCGTCGTCGCGTCCTCGGTCGGCGCCTACCGCGGGGTGGACGTCGACGGCAAGCACACCCCAGTGGACGAGAGCTGGCCCGCCGACGGCATCCCGACGGCGACGTACTCGATCCACAAGGCCGACAACGAAGCAGCGATGGACGCGTTCGAGGCCGAACACCCCTCCGTGACCGTCACCCGGCTGCGCCCGGGGCTGATCTTCCAGCGGGACGCCGCCGCCGAGATCCGGGGGCTGTTCCTCGGACACCTCGTGCCGATGTCGATCGTGCGATGGATCCGCTGGCTCGTGCTGCCGCTGCCGTACCCGTTCGTGTTCCAGGCCGTGCACGCCGACGACGTCGCGGACGCCTACTGGCGCGCGGTCGACCGACGGGCAGCCGGGGCGTTCAACATCGCCGCGTCGCCCGTGCTCAACCCGCCGCGACTGGCCCGGGCCTTCGGCATGCTCGGTGCCGTGCGGATCCCGCTGCGGTTGCTGCGCGGGGTCGTGACGGTCACGTGGCGGCTGCGGTTGCAGCCGACGGACGCCGGGTGGATCGACATCGCGGCCGGGGTGCCGATCATGCGGACCGACCGTGCCCGGTCGGTGCTCGGATGGGAGGCCCGGCACACCTCCGAAGAAGCGTTGCGTGCACTCGTGGCCGGGTTCGCGGACGGTGCGAACGTTCCGGGGTCCGGGCCGCTCCGCGGCTGACCGGGCTGGGGGTGGCCGGGGTCGGCGCTTCCTGGCCGCTCCGGGCGTACGGGGTGCTTCCGGGCGTACCGGGTGGTTTCGGGCGTACGGGGTCGGAAGTTCTGACCAGGTACGCCCGGTTTCACATTCCATCGCGGGCGTTCTGGGAAGGAACGCCCGCTCGTGTTCCCCGTGTCGCGCTACGCTTCGCTCGTCGTTGTGAGAAGGGGGAGTGCGATGGTGCTCAGTTGGTCCGCGTTCAGTGAGCTCGAGGGGCCGGGGGAGTCGGGGATGTCCGACCTGTTCGGCGGCTGGTTCGGTATCGCGTTCGGGGTCGTCGCGGCGCTGATGATCCTCACGACCCTGACGATCGTCATCCTCTCGCTCTACCGGGGCAAGCGGATGGCCGACCGTGGTCAGAACCCGCTCACCATGCAGGAGGACATCGCGTACCAGGCGATGCAGAGCCGCACGTTCGCTCCGGACAAGCCGCTCGAGCAGCGCCTTGCCGAACTCGACGACCTGCACGCGCGCGGTGTGATCTCCGACGAGGAGCACCGCAGCGCCCGAGCCGAGGCCCTGCGCGGACGATGATCGCCTCCGAAGACGTCCGCAACCCCCTGATCCCGCCGGTCTACGACCTCGTCTGGACCCTGCTGATGGCGCTCGTCGTCATCGTGGTCATCGTCGCCGTGTGCATCGCGGTCGTCCGCAGTCGGCGTCCCCACGGTGCCCGTCGGACCTCGCCGGAGCAGCGGCTCCTCGAACTCGACGAGCTGCACGCCCGCGGTGTCATCACCGACGACGAGCGCCGAGCCGCGCGGGCCGAGGCCCTGCGCGGTTAGCCTGGTCCGGTGCTGCTGCCGACGGACCTGCTCGGGGTGTGGGAACTCCACCGCACCGTGCACGACCACCGCACCGGGGCCGCGGGGACCGTCACCGGGACCACCACCCTGACCCGGGCCGGCGACGACGAGGTGCGCTGGGACGAGTCCGGCGTGATGATCTTCGACGGCCGGTCCACCCCGGTGTCCCGGACCCTCCTCCTCCGGCGCGGTCCCGACGGCGGCTGGACCGTGCACTTCTCCGACGGTCGGGTCTTCCACGACTGGGTCTGGGGCACGAGCGTCGCCCACGCCTGCGCTCCGGACGACTACACGGGTGCCTTCGACGGCGACGAAGACCGCTGGACGGTGCGGTGGGAAGTGCGGGGCCCGGCGAAGGACTACCGGCTGGACAGCGTCCTCACCCGACCGCGGTCGTGACCCGCGGGGTCGGACGTCACCGCCAGACTGGGGGCATGGCACGCTCCTCCGGCACCGACGCCCCGCGCATCACCCTGACCGAACCGACGAACCTCGAGGACTGGGCGCCAGCTCCCGGTGACGTCCTGACGGGCGACCGCCTCGAGGGCAAGCGCATCGACGTCCTCGACCTGGCCGGCGAGCGGCTTCCCGACCTGGAGATCGAGGAGTGCGTCATCGACACGTTCCGGGGCGACGACGCGGACTTCCGTGGGCTCCGGGTCCGTGACTCGGTCATCGACTCGCTCGACGCCCCGATCCTGCGGGCGTCGAGCAGCTCGTGGCGCGAGGTCCGGGTCTCCGGCGGTCGGGTCGGCTCGGCGGAGCTGTACGACTCCGGACTGAACGGCGTCGAGTTCGTCGGCATGAAGTTCGGGTTCGTGAACCTGCGCGGCTCGACGATCACCGACGTGGTGTTCCGTGACTGCGTCATCGACGAGCTCGACATCGCCGACGCGAAGCTGCTGCGGGTGTCGTTCGACGGCAGCAGCATCCGCGCCGCCGAGGGGTCGAACACCCGCATCGACCACGTGGACCTGCGCGGAGCGGACCTCGATCGGGTCGAGCGGCTCGAGGGGTTCCGCGGAGCCACGATCGGCGCCGACCAGCTGTACACGCTCGCACCGCTGCTGGCTGCACAGGCCGGCTACCGCGTCGACTGACCCGCGCCGAGTTTCGCGCTCACCGACACCGCACGCCCGACCGGCCCCGCGAACTGTCGCTCAGCCCGAAACAGCGCCCGAAACAGCGCCCGAAACAGCGTCAGCGCCGACCCCGGCCAGCGCCGCGGCCAGGTCGGCCTGCACCAGGTCGCCGTGCACCGCTGCACCCACCTGGGTGCCGGCAGCCGCCGACGCGATGACCGTCGCCATCGGGGCCGTCACGTTGCCGGCCGCGGACACCCCGCGCACCTCGGTCTGCCCGGCGGCGTCCACGGTCAGCGCCGTCGCGAAGCGGTGGTCGCCCATGAACTGGTCGGTGGCGGCGAGGCCGAGCCCGGACAGGAAGCCCACCCGCGCCTCGGGCCGGCTCGCCGTGGCCAGGGCATCGAGCTCGACGAAGGAACCGTCGCCGAGCCGGACCCCGGTCAGCCGGTCACCCTCGGAGACCACTTCGGCGACCGGGCCCTGAACCACCGTGACGCCGCGGGCCGCCAAACCGGCCAGGGCGGTGTCGTCCATCAGCGTCGGATCGGTCAGGAACGCGGTCACCCGATCGCTCAGCGCCCGGAACATGAGCGCTTGGTGTGCGGCGTTCGGCGTCGTGACGAGGACCCCGATCCGCTGGTCGCGGATCTCCCACCCGTGGCAGAACGGGCAGTGCACGACCCCGCGCCCCCACTGTTCGGCCAGGCCCGGGACCTCGGGCAGGACGTCCACGGCGCCGGAGGCGACGACCAGTCTGCGCGCCGTGACGACCGCGCCGGAGTCCAGCGTGACCGAGAAGCCGACCCGGTCGTGACCGTCACCGGTCGTGGCGGACGTGGCCACGACCCTCCCGGCCGTGACCTGGACGCCGTAGGCGGCGACCTCGCTGCGACCGATGCGGATCAGCTCGGCGGGCGCGACGCCCTCGTGGCCGAGGTAGTTGTGTGCGCCGGCCGCCGGAGCGTTGCGGGGCTCGCCGGAGTCGACGACGAGCACCGAGCGCCGCGAACGGCCGAGGATCAGGGCGGCGGAGAGGCCGGCGGCCGAGCCGCCGATGACGATGACGTCGAAGTGTTCAGGCATGCGCTGATCATGCGGCCGGTCACGAGTGAACAGCAACGAAGTTTGCTGATGTGGCAACATGGCCCGCATGGCACACAGCACCCCGGGACCGGTCGCGCGCACGACGGCCGACGTCGTCGACGGGGTCGGCCCCCGACTCCGCGCGCTGCGCGCCCACCGCGACGTCACGCTCGCGGCACTGTCCGAGCAGACGGGGATCTCGGTGAGCACCCTGTCGCGGCTCGAGTCCGGCCAGCGGAAGCCCACGCTCGAACTGCTGCTGCCCCTCGCGCGGGCGTACCAGGTGCCCCTCGACGACCTGGTCGGCGCACCGCAGACCGGCGACCCGCGTGTGCACATGAAGCCCGAGGTGCACGGCGGCCGCGTGGTCGTGCCGCTGACGAAGCGGACCGGCGGGGTGCGCTCCTTCAAGCAGCTGTTCCCGCCGAACACCCCGGGTGGGGAGCCGTCGCTCAAGACGCACGAGGGCTACGAGTGGCTCTACGTGCTGTCCGGACGGCTCCGGTTGGTGCTGGGGGAGCACGACCTCGACCTGGGTCCCGGAGAGGTCGCCGAGTTCGACACCCACACCCCGCACTGGATGGGCAACGTGACCGACTCCGTCACCGAGGTGCTGTGCCTGTACGGGCCGCAGGGCGAGCGGGCGCACGTGCGGTCACGACCCGCTCGGTGACCGGCTGACCGAGGCCGTCGTCAGCGGCTGCGCCACCACCGCCGCGACCGCGACCGCGATCGCAGCCGTCGTGCCCACCGGCGCACCGGGTTGGCCCGCCGGCCGTTCACGCGGAACGTGTGGAAGGCGCGTCGCGTCCGCACCCAGACGGACGGGAGGCCCGACAACGGTCGCGCGGACACCTGCACCGTGAGCACGGGGTCGGCCACCACCCGCCAGGCCGGGTCGAGCTGCATGCTCAGGTCGACGTCGTCGTGCACCTCGGCGTCGTCCCGGTGTGCTCGCCCCCCGACCGCGGCCCAGGTCGACCGGCGCATCGCCATGGCGGACCCGAACAACGGTGGGTGTCCGAGCGCACTCCACATCAGCACGAAGTACGGGCCCATGTAGACGGCGTCCCACAGTCGGCGCACCACGGGGCCGCCGTTCCGTGGTCGGCCCGGACCGGTGACCGCGACGACCTCGGGGTCGGCGAGCAGGCGGACGGCGTCGGCGATCCAGGACGGCGGTGGGACGGAGTCGGCATCGAGCCGCACGACGACGTCGCCGGACGCCCGGTCGTAGCCGCGCGCCGAGGCCCGGGCGATCCCGCGCACCGGCTCCGTGACCACGACCGCGCCGGCGTCCCGGGCGATCGCCGCGCTGTCGTCGGTGCTGCCGTTGTCGACCACGACGACCTCGTCGGCCGGCCGGGTCTGGGCCGCGAGGGCGGCGAGGCACCGGCGCAGGTGCACGGCATCGTCCCGCACGGGGATCACGACCGAGACACGGGACACCCGTCGATCCAACCGGCTGTCGCCTGTGCGGATTGCCGAACCGCGTTTCCCGGTGATCCTGGGACAGGCCCAAGAGGGCACGGCGCAGGTTCGTTGCGAAACGCCCCCGGTGCACGCCGGGGACGACGACAACCGGAAGGCCGACCATGACCACGAACCCACCCGGGAACGACTCCGGGACGCCCATCCACGACCGCACCGCAGCCTCCGAGGGGCACGAGGTCGCCCCTGGCGTGACGGTGCCGTCGTACGCCAGCGGTACCCCCGCCGCGCGATCCACCGACCCCGGTGCGCCCCGGACTTACGACCCGTACGGCGACAGCGCCGCCGAGGTGCCGTTCGACGCACCCCTCGACGCCGTCCCGGCCGACGAGCAGCTCCCCGCCGTCCCGTCAGCCGCGTCCGCCGGCATCGTCAGCGGCTCCAGCGGCGCTGGCAGCTCCAGCGGCGATGGCAGCGGCTCCGGCAAGGCCGATGCTGCGAAGGGTGCCGCGCAGGACGTCGCCGGCGATGCCAAGGAGAAGGCCGCAAACGTGGCGGGCACCGCCAAGGAGCAGGCGTCGAAGGTCGCCTCCGAGGCGACCGACCACGCCAAGCAGCTGTACGGCCAGGCGTCCGAGAACCTCAAGCAGCAGGCCGGCGAGCAGCAGCAGCGCGCTGCCGGCGGACTCCGCTCCCTCGGTGAGCAGCTCGGGCGCATGGCTGAGAACGACGACGAGCAGGGTGTGGCCTCGAAGGTCGTCCGCGACCTGTCGGGCCGCGCGACCTCCGCCGCCGGGTTCCTCGAGAACCGCGACCCGGGCTCGCTGCTCGACGAGGTGAAGACCTTCGCCGCGAAGCGCCCCGGCGCCTTCATCGCGATCGCCGCGGGCGCGGGCCTGCTGGCCGGCCGCCTGACCAAAGCGCTCGCGACCGAGGTCAAGCACGAGAAGGAGGCCGGCGACGGCACGACCGGATCGGGGAGTGGCGTATGAGCCAGTCCGTCCCCGGCGCGACACCCCTGGGCGAACCGACGCCCGAGGAGCGCGCTGCGACCACACCGCTCGGTGAGCTGCTGTCCGACGTGTCGCGCGACCTCTCCAGCCTGTTCCGGCAGGAGGTCGCCCTCGCGAAGGCCGAGCTGACCGACTCCGCGAAGAAGGCCGGCAAGGCGGGCGGGATGTTCGGCGGCGCCGGACTCACCGCCGTGTTCGCCCTGCTGTTCCTGTCGATCGCCGCGTGGTGGGGCCTCGGTTACCTGATCGGCAACGCCTGGTCCGCCCTGATCATCGCGGTCGTCTACGCGATCGTCGCCGCGATCCTGGCCGTCCGCGGGCGCAAGGAGATCAAGGAGATCAAGGGCGCCCCGCAGACGGTCGAGACCGCCAAGGAAGTCCCCGAGACACTCAAGCCCAACACCGGGAGGAAGCCATGAGCACCCCAGACGAGATCCGCGCCGACATCGAGCGCACCCGCGGCGAACTCGGCTCCGACGTCGACGCCCTCGCCGACAAGGTCAGCCCGTCGTCCATCGCCCACCGCCAGAGCGAGAAGGTGAAGGGCCGGTTCCAGGACGTCCGCGAGTCCGTGATGGGCGCGGCCCAGTCGGCCCGCTCGAGCGCCTCCGGTTCCGCCTCGGGCGCGACCGGCCAGGCGAAGGACGTCGCGCAGAAGGGCGTCGAGAAGGCGAAGGGCAACCCCCTGGCCGTCGGCCTCATCGCGTTCGGCGCCGGTTGGCTCGTGTCGTCGCTCCTGCCGACGACCGAGAAGGAAGAAGAGCTCGCCGGTGAGCTGAAGGACAAGGCTGCACCGCTCGTCGACGAGGTCAAGGAGCAGGCGAAGGACGTCGGCTCGCAGCTCGGCGACGTGGCGAAGGAGCACGCGCAGGACCTCAAGGGGACCGCGCAGGACGCCGCGCAGGCGGTCAAGGGCGAGGCGCAGGGGGCCGCGTCCGACGTCAAGGACAACGCGCAGGGTGCGGCGGACGACGTCCGCAGCAGCTGAGCGGAACCCCGTGACGGACAGGAGGCGCGGTGCCAGCTGGCACCGCGCCTCCTGTCCGTGACGCGGTAGCGTTCCGGGCATGGACCCGATCGACGAGCTCGCTGCGGAGCTCCGACAGTCCATCGGCCGGGTCGTGCGTGCCGCACGACGCGAGGCGGACGCGCTGCCGGCCACCCACACCACCACCCTCGGGTTCCTGCACCGTGAGGGTCCGATGACGATCGCGGAACTCGCGCGCCGCCGCGGGGTCAAGCACCAGGGGCAGTCCCGCACGGTCGGCGAACTGGCCGAGCTCGGCTACGTCGACCGGACGGCGTCGGACACCGACCGTCGAGCGTCGGTCATCCGGATCACGGACGCCGGCCGGGCCGCACTGCAGCGGGACACGGACGCCCGCACGGACTGGCTGGCCGACGCGATCCGCGAGGAGACCGATGCCGAGGAGCGTGCGCTGCTGCGCCGTCTGCCCGAGCTGTTCGAGCGCGTTGCGCGTCGGGCCGACTGAACGACCCCTCACCTTCCCGGGAGCCCGAGAAGTACAACACGGCTGTACAGTTGTGTGCATGGAGTTGACGAAGTACAACCACGCCACCGTCGTCCTCGAGCAGGACGGCGTCACCCTCGTCATCGACCCCGGGGTGTTCACGCCCGAGGCCGTCGACCTCGTCCGCGGAGCAGCGGGTGTCCTCGTCACGCACGACCACCCCGACCACTTCGACATCGACGCCCTGCGCGCGGGACTCGCCGCCAACCCGGACCTCGTCGTCCGCGGTCCGGAGACCGTCGTCGAGCAGCTCGGCGAACACCACGGCCGGGTCCAAGCGGTGCACGCCGGCGACACGATCACCGTCGGACCGTTCTCCGTCCGGGTCTTCGGCGAGCAGCACGCGGTCATCCACCCCGACATCCCGTCCACCGCGAACGTCGGCTACCTGGTGGACGACGTGGTGTTCCACCCGGGCGACGCGTACCTCGAGCCCGGTGTCCCGGTGCCGACCCTGCTGCTGCCGACGAGCGGGCCGTGGACGAACACCGCCCAGGCCGTCGACTACGTGCGAGCCGTGGCGCCGGAGCGGGCCGTGCAGATCCACGAGGCGATGCTGAGCGACCTCGGCCAGCAGTCCGCCGCGCGGTTCCTCGGGCCTGACGGTCTCGGGCCGGTACCCGTCCTGATCCTGCCGGCGGGGGAGACGATCACCGTCTGACGGACGCGGGCTGCCCCTGGGAGGCGATCCGGGCCTCCCGAGCAGCATGGTGGGATGGCCGACGCACCCACGACAGCAGTCCTCTTCGACATCGACGGCACCCTCGCCGACTCGAACTACGCGCACATCGACGCGTGGTGGCGGGCGTTCCTGGCGGCGGGGGAGTCCGTCGACGCCTGGCGCATCCACCGCGCCATCGGGATGGACTCGGCGAAGCTGCTCGAGACGCTGCTGCCGGACGCGTCCCAGGAGACCCGCGACACCGCGAAGCAGTTCCACACCGCCTACTACGCCGAGCAGATGCCGCGGCTCCGGCTGCTGCCGGGTGCACGCGAACTCCTGCAGGCCGTCGCCGAAGCGGGGCACGCCGTGGTCCTGGCGACCAGTGCGCCCGAGCGCGAACTCGCCCGCCTGCGCGACCTGCTCGACGCGGGCGAGTGGGTCACCGCCGAGACCAGCTCCGAGGACGTCGAGCAGGCGAAGCCGGACCCCGGCATCATCCGGGTCGCGCTCGACAAGGCCGGGGTCTCCGCCGACGACGCCGTGATGGTCGGGGACGCCATGTGGGACGTCGAGTCCGCCGGCAAGGTGGGGGTGCAGTGCGTCGGCGTGATGACCGGCGGCATCGGCGGTGACGAGCTCCGCGGTGCCGGGGCGGCCGAGGTGTACGACGACGCGGCGGCCGTGCTCGCGGCGTTCCGCGCCGGCGAGGGCCCGATCGCGGCACTCGGCCAGCGCGACTGACGGGCGGCGCCGGTCGCGCCTGACGAGCGGCGCCGGTCGCGCCTGACGGGCGCCTCGGTTTCCGCGTCGTCGGTCGCCCGTGCCAGGATCGACGTTCGTGATCACGATCGAACGCGTGTCCTGGGACGACCCCCGCAGCGTGGTGCTCCGCGCCCGGATGGACGACGAGATGCACGAACGCTACGGGTCGGCGAACGCCGGCGAGGACCCTGCTGTCACCGCCGAGCGGGGTCGTGCGCTGAGCGTCGATCCGTCGACCGTCGTCACGTCGATCCTGGCCGTCGACGAGTCCGGCGAACCGGTCGGGCACATCGCCGTCCGGCGTCTGGGTGACGAGGTCGAACTGAAGCGGCTCATCGTGCTCGCCTCGGCGCGCGGCAAGGGTGCGGCCACCGCGCTGCTCGACGAGTGCGAGCGCGTGGGTCGCGAACTCGGCGCCCCGCGGCTCATCCTGCAGACCGGTGACAAGCAGCCCGACGCCGTGGCGCTCTACCGCAAGACCGGCTGGAACCAGATCGCGGTCTACGAGCCCTACGTCGCGACCATGCCCTGGTCGTTCTGCTTCGAGAAGGCTTTGTAGCCCGCCGCCGGCCCGTATTGCACTTTCGGCGGGAGAGTGCAATTCTTGCTCGGTGAGCACCACCGAACGCACCCGCGCGCTGCGCCGACGCATGATCGTCGAGGCACGTCGGGCGACGGTGGAACACGGGCTGCACGGCTTCACGATCGAGCAGCTCTGCGAGACCGTCGGGGTGTCGCGCCGCACGTTCTTCAACCACTTCGGGTCGAAGGACGACGCCGTGCTCGGCATCGAGCTCAACGCCGACGTCGAGGCGATCGACGCCTACGCCGCGGGCGGGATCGTCCCCGGCGAGCTCGACCCCCTCGGCTCGATCGTGGCGCTGGCGATCGACCAGTTCGGCCGGGTCGGGTTCGTCCGTGCCGACGAGGCCATGATGCGTCGGGTCTTCGAGCGGGAGCCAGCACTCGTCGCACGGTTCCTGTCGGCGACCGACGTGCAGCTCGCCCGGATCACCGTGGCCCTGCGGCGACGGTTCGGGTGGGACGACCCCGCCGACCGCCGACCGCGCCTGGTCACCGAGGCCGCGGCAGCGTTGATGAAGGCCACCGCGACCGAGTACTTCGACGACGCGTTCGACGAGGCCACCGGGCCGACGTTCGACGCACTGCTCACCGAGAACCTCCGCCTGCTCAGGGCGGTCACCACGACCGAACGGGAACACACCACATGAGCGCCACCGCGCCGGGCACCACCAAGCGTGCCCGCCCAGGCTCCGACGGCCCGCTGCTCCTGACGCAGCGTCGCATCTGGATCATCTTCTCCGCCCTGATCGCGGGGATGCTGCTCTCCAGCCTCGACCAGACCATCGTCTCCACCGCGATGCCGACGATCGTCGGCGAGCTCGGCGGCGTCGCGCACCAGGCCTGGCTGACGACCGGGTACCTGCTCGCCTCCACCATCGTGATGCCCGTCTACGGCAAGTTCGGCGACGTCCTCGGTCGCCGCAACCTGTTCCTCATCGCGATCGCGCTGTTCACCATCGCGTCGGCCGGGTGCGCGTTCGCCACGGACTTCACGCAGCTCGTGGCGTTCCGCGCCATGCAGGGGCTCGGCGGCGGTGGCCTGATGATCCTGTCGCAGGCGATCATCGCGGACATCGTCCCGGCCTCGCAGCGCGGCAAGTACCTCGGCCCGCTCGGTGCGATCTTCGGCCTGTCCGCCATCGGTGGCCCGCTGCTCGGTGGCTTCTTCGTGGACCACCTCACCTGGAACTGGGCGTTCTACATCAACATCCCGGTCGGCATCGCGGCGTTCTTCGTGGCGTGGTTCGCGCTGACCCTGCCGAACAAGAAGGCGACGAAGCGCATCGACGTCCTCGGCGTGCTGTTCATGTCCGCCGCGACCACGTGCCTGGTGTTCTTCTCGGAGTTCGGCGGCAGCAAGGACCACGGCTGGGACGCTCCCGAGACCTGGGCCTGGTTCGCCGGTCTCGTCGTCTCGGCAGCGCTCCTGGTGTTCGTCGAGTCCCGTGCGCAGGACCCGGTGCTCCCGCTGTCGTTCTTCCGCAACCGCACCTTCCTGCTGGCCACCGGCATCGGCCTCGTGCTCGGCATCGGCATGTTCGCCGCGATCGGCTTCGTCCCGACGTTCCTGCAGATGGCCTCGGGTACCTCGGCGGCGGTCTCCGGTCTGCTGATGCTGCCGATGATGGCCGGCCTGATCGGCACCTCGATCGCCTCGGGTGTCCTGATCACCAAGACCGGGCGCTACCGGATGTTCCCGATCGTCGGCACGGTCCTGGTGGCCATCGCGATGCTCGCGATGACCCAGCTGGCGGCGGACACCCCGATCTGGCTGATCTGCGCGTACCTGTTCGTCTTCGGTGCGGGGCTCGGCCTGATCATGCAGGTGGTCGTCCTCGTCGCGCAGAACGCCGTGCCCGCCGAGCAGGTCGGTACCGCCACGTCGACGAACAACTACTTCCGCGAGGTCGGCGCCTCCCTCGGCACCGCCGTCTTCGGAGCGCTCTTCACCGCGCGGCTCACGACGTCGCTGACGGACGTGTTCCGCGGTGCCGGTGGGTCGGCGACCGATGCGGCGTCCTCGGCGGGGAGCATCGACCCGTCGACCGTCGCGGGCCTGCCGCCTGCGGTGCAGGACGGCATCGTGAACGCCTACGCCGACTCGCTCGCACCGGTGTTCTGGTACCTGCTGCCGTTCATCGCGGTGGCGTTCCTGCTCGCCCTGTTCCTGCCGCAGATCACGCTCTCCGACACGGCCGGCATGGTCGCCCGTGGCGAGGCCGTCGGCGGTGACGAGGCCGACGAGCTCGAGCGCGCGCAGCGTGCTGCGCGTGCGGAGCACGCGGCGGCTCCGGAGGGTTCCGCACCGGGGCGGGACACCGACCGGTAGACGCGACCGACCGACGGACGGGAGGCCCGGTGCCAGCTGGCACCGGGCCTCCCGTCCGTCGTCCGGTCGCGACCACCGCGCGCCGCGGCCGACGTTTCGTGCTGAGCGACACCTCGCGCGTTCCAGCGCACGTGAGCTGTCGCTGAGCGCGTGAGGTCGCGGTGACCCGGCGCTACGCGCCGGTGCTCGCGCGCGGCACGAGCCGCGTCGGCAGGGCCGCGGGCTCGGCGGCCGTGCCGTCGAGCGTCGCGAGGAGCCGCAGTGCCGCCGCGCGACCGAGGTCGGCGCCGGGCAGCGCCACGCTCGTCAGGGCCGGCGCGGTGACCGACGACGACGGCAGGTCGTCGAAGCCCGCGACCGCGAGTGCGCCGGGGACGGCGATGCCGAGCGCGCCGGCGACCCGCAGGACTCCGTAGGCCAGGGTGTCCGCGGCCGCGACGACGGCGGTGACGTCGTCGTCCTGCCAGGCCTCGATGACGTGCTCGGTGGCCGAGGCCGCGGCCTCCACGGTCAGGTCGGCGCGGGCGGTGACCTCGGATACCGTGATGCCGGCCTCCGCACAGGCTTGCTCGAACAGTTCGCGGCGCACGCCGAACGTCGCCGCCCGCGAGGTGCCGTCGAGGTAGCCCACGTGCCGGTGTCCCTGGTCGTGCAGGTGGGCGACGAGGTCGTGCACGCCGGTGGAGAGGTCGTAGTTGACCGCCTCGGGCCCACCGGGGGCGTCGAGCAGCACCACGGGGACGCTCGCCGACATCCGCTCGTCGGCGGCCGGGGCGTCGACCAGGATGCCGGCCGGCCGGAGCCGTTCGAAGCGCCGGACGTCGGCCGCGACCGGCTGTGCACCCCGCTCGGTGACGGAGAGCACGAGCTGGAACCGGTCGCCCAGGGTGTCCCGGACGCCACGGATGACCTCGGCGAAGAACGGGTTCGACAGGTCGGGGGCGATGAACACGACGAGGTCGCCGCTGCCGCGCGCCAACGAGCTGGCGGCGTGGTCGACGACGTAGCCGAGGTCGTCCACGGCGTCGCGGACCCGTGCAGCGATGGGGGCGGAGACCCGCCCGCGGTCCTTACCGTTCACGACGAGGGAGACCGTGGCGATGCTCGTGCCCGCACGCTCGGCCACCATCGCAGCGGTCACACGACGGCTCGGGGCGGCGGGGGAGGGCACTCGTCGATGCTAGCGAGCGCGGTGGTCGAACTTGACGTCAAGCGTTTGACGTGTTTCGATGTCAAACGCTTGACGCGCCGCGTCGCCAGCGCTCTGCCGGCCCGTGGATCCCCACCACGTCGAGCACTCACCTCGATTCCCCGAAGAAGTGGAGCGCCCAGCGTGCCCGATGCGACCCAGCCCGCCGCGAAGATCATCCTCGACTGCGACCCCGGCCACGACGACGCCGTGGCGCTCCTGCTCGCCCATGGCAGCCCGGCCATCGACCTGCTCGCCGTGACCACCGTCGTCGGCAACCAGACCCTGCCGAAGGTCACCCGCAACGCCCTGGCGGTCGCCCGCATCGCCGGCATCACCGGGGTGCCGTTCGCCGCTGGAGCCGCCCGCCCGCTGCTGCGCCAGATCGAGGTCGCACCGGACATCCACGGCGAGAGCGGCCTGGACGGCCCGATGCTCCCCGAGCCGTCGTTCGACCTCGACGAGCGCCACGCCGTCGACCTGATCATCGACACCGTGATGGCCCACGAGCCCGGCACGGTCACCCTCGTGCCGACCGGCGGCCTGACGAACATCGCCCTCGCCGCCCGCAAGGAACCCCGCATCGTCGAGCGCGTCAATCAGGTCGTGCTCATGGGCGGCGGCGTGCACGTCGGCAACTGGAGCCCGGTCGCCGAGTTCAACATCGTCATCGACCCCGAGGCCGCGGCCATCGTGTTCGAGGCCGGCTGGGACGTCGTGATGGTCGGCCTCGACCTGACGCACCAGGCCCTGGCCACCCCCGAGGTCGCCGCGCGCATCGCCGGCGTCGGCACCGCCCCCGCCGCGTTCGTCGGCGAGCTGCTCGACTTCTTCGGCCAGACCTACAAGGACGCCCAGGGCTTCGACGCCCCGCCGGTCCACGACCCCTGCGCCGTCGCGTACGTCATCGACCCCACGATCGTCCGCACCGTGAAGGTCCCGATCCACGTCGAGACCCAGGGCGCGCTGACCCTCGGCATGACCGTCGCCGACTTCCGCGCCCCCGCACCCGAGGACTGCCGCACGAGCGCCGCGATGGAGCTCGACCACGGCCGGTTCTGGGACCTCGTCGTCGACGCCCTCGAGCGCATCGGCGAGACGGCCGACACCGGCTGGACCCCACGTGCCGCCGCCGACGCCGTCGAAGCCGGCATCACCACGACCCCGGAGCGCTGAACCCCCATGACCACCACCTCGACGAAGAAGTCGATCGGCGCCCTCACCGCCGCGCTCCTCGCCGCGTGCATCGCGTTCCAGCTGAACGCGAGCATGCTCAGCCCCGCCCTCGTCACGATGGCGCGCGAGCTGAACACGGACGACGCCACCATCGGCCTGTCGCAGACCCTGTACTTCACGCTCGCGGCGCTGTTCTCGCTGTTCCTGCCGCGGCTGTCCGACATCGTGGGCCGCAAGCGCGTGCTGATCGGCATGCTCGCCGTGATGCTCGTCGGCAGCATCGTCGCCGCGCTCGCGGTGAACGTGCCGATGCTGTTCGCCGGTCGCATCATCCAGGGCGTCACCGGTCCGGTCGTCCCCATCTGCCTGCTCGTCCTGCGCAACGAGATCAGCGACCCGAAGCGCTACGGCGCCGCCCTCGGGCTGCTGACCGCCGTGAACGGCGGCATCGCGGGCGTCGACGCCCTGGCCGGCGGGTGGATCGCGACGAACTTCGGGTTCCGCGGGATCTTCTGGGTCATCGCCGTCGTCACCGTGATCGCCCTGCTCCTGGTCGCGGTCTGGGGCGTCGAGTCGAAGCCCTCGGCCGGCACCCGGATGGACTGGATCGGCGTCGTGCCCCTCGTGGTGAGCGTGGGTGCGCTGCTCACGGCGTTCAACGAGGCCGGCAAGCTCGGCGCGGCGAACCCCGTGCTCGTGGTCGGTGGCGTCGTCGTCGCGCTCGTCGCCTTCGCCGTGTTCTGGGCCGTCGAGTCGCGGGTGCGGGAACCCCTGGTCGAGACCAGGTTCTTGAAGCGCCGTGCGACCTGGGCACTCCTGGCGACGACGTTCCTGACGATGACCGGCGTCTTCGCCGTGGTCAACGGACTCGTCACGAGCCTCGCGCAGAACGGTGACGCCGGCTTCGGGATGGAGCCCGACCTGGCGTCGCTCGTGTTCCTCACCCCGTACGCGCTGGTCGGGTGGATCGTCGGACCCTTCGCCGGGCGCCTCGCCCCGACCATCGGGTACCGCGCCGTCCTGCGCGTCGGGCTGATCGGCAGCATCGTCTCGACCGTCCTGATGGCGTTGGTCGGCGTGCACTCGCTGCCCGTGCTGGTCACCGCGACGGTGCTGATCGGCATCACCTACGCCGGCATCGCGAACATCATCCTGAACGGCCTGGGCATCGTGCTGTCGCCGGAGTCGAACCCCGGGTTCCTGCCGGGCCTGAACGCCGGTGCGTTCAACCTCGGCGCCGGGGTCAGCTTCGCCGTCCTGCCCGCGCTGCAGATCGCGCTCGGCGTCGGCGGTTCCGCGGGCACCGCCGGGTACTCCGGTGGCATGCTGCTCGGGGCCGCGATCACGACCGTCGCGCTCGCGATCTCGTTCCTCATCCCCCGTCCGGAGGGCGCCGAGACCACGTCCGTCGCCCCGCAGAAGGAGACCGTCCGTTGACCGAGAGCATCGTCGTCGTCGGGTCGCTCAACGCGGACCTGGTGGTCCGCACCGCGCGCTTCCCACAGCCCGGTGAGACCCTGCAGGGCTCCGACCTCGCGATCCTGCCCGGCGGCAAGTCCGCCAACCAGGCGGTGGCTGCCGGGAGGCTCGGGGGCACGGTGCGCATGATCGGTGCGGTCGGCGACGACGGGAACGGTGCGCTGCTCCGCGACTCCGTCGCGGCTGCGGGTGTCGACACGACGCACGTCGCGATCCGGGAGGGCGTCGCGACCGGCACCGCCGTCATCACCGTCGACGCCGCAGGCGAGAACACCATCGTGATCTCCGCCGGAGCGAACGGCACGCTGACGCCGGACGACGTGCCGGCCGACGCCTTCGCCGGCGCCGCGGTGCTCGGACTCTGCCTCGAGGTCTCGATCGACGTCGTCCTCGCCGCCGCCCGGGCCGCGCACGCCGCCGGGGTCACGGTGCTCACGAACCTGTCACCGTTCGGCGCCGTGCCGGCCGAGCTCCTCGAACTGACCGACGTGCTGCTGGTGAACGAGCACGAGGCCGCGGCGCTCGGTGACCACGGCGTCGCACGGTCGATCGTCACCCGCGGCGGTGCCGGCTGCGTCGTGCACGACGGGGGTGCCGAGCCGGTGTCGATCGACGCCGTCCGGGTCGAGCCCGTGGACACCACGGGCTGCGGCGACGCCTTCATGGGTGCGGTGGCGCTGCGTCTGGCCGCGGGGGACACCCTCGTCGACGCCGCTCGGTTCGCGGTGGGGGTCGGGGCGTACGCCGCGACCAAGCCGGGCGCACAGGCCTCGTACCCGACCACCGCCGAGCTGGAGGCGTTCCTGCGGGCGTGACCCGCGCCTCCCGGGTCGAACCGTCCCGGTGGCCCGCTAGCGTTGTGGCATGCGCGTGGGAGTCCTCGACATCGGGTCCAACACCGGCCACCTGCTCGTGGTGGACGCCCACGGCGGCGCCGCGCCGCTGCCGGCGTCCTCGTTCAAGCAGCCGCTGCGGCTGGCCGAGCACCTCGACGCCTCGGGCGCGGTGACGCAGCAGGGGATCGACGCCCTGACCACCTTCGTCGCCGACGCCGTCCGCGTCGCCGAGGAACGCGGCTGCGAGGACATGCTCGCGTTCGCCACCTCGGCGGTGCGCGACGCCGGCAACTCCGAGGCCGTGCTCGCCCACGTCGAGTCGTCCACCGGGGTCGAGCTGGCCGTCCTGTCCGGCTCCGACGAGGCCCGGCTGACGTTCCTGGCCGTGCGTCGCTGGTTCGGATGGTCCGCCGGTCGCCTGGCGGTCTTCGACATCGGCGGTGGCTCGCTCGAGATCGCCGGCGGTGCCGACGAGGCACCGGACGTCGCGTGGTCGATGCCGATCGGCGCCGCACGCCTGGCGCGCTCCTACTTCGCCGCCGGCACCCCGACCGAGGACGACGTCCGCCGCATCCGGCACGAGATCCGCGTCGAGATCGCCCGGGACGCCGGACGGCTGCTCCGCTCGGGCCGCCCGGACCGGGCCGTGGCGACGTCGAAGACGTTCCGGTCGATCGCCCGGATCTGCGGGGCCGCGCCGTCCGCCGCCGGACCGCTCGTGCCCCGTGCCCTCGACGGCGACGTGCTGCGGCAGCGCCTGCCGGAGCTGCTCACGATGTCGGTCGACGAGCTCGCGGCGCTGCCGGGCGTCTCGGCGAGCCGCGCACACCAGGTGGTGCCCGGGGCGCTCGTCGCCGAGGCGTGCCTGGACATCTTCGACCTGCCGGCCCTCGAGATCTGCCCGTGGGCGCTGCGCGAGGGCGTCATCCTCGAGCGGCTCGACCAGTTGTCGGTGCTGGGCAACTCACAGTAGTGACCGATATGGTCAGGAGATGACCAAAACGGACACTCGCGGAGCGCTGGTCTCCGGGGCCCTCTGGACGGTGGCGGGGGTCGGCTGGCTCGTCGGCGAAGCGGTCTCGGCGTCGGCGTTCCCCGGCTACGACTACGCGACGAACTACATCTCCGACCTCGGCGTCCCCGACGTCGGTACGTTCCAGGGGCGGTCGATCGACTCACCGCTGCACGTGCTCATGAACACGACGTTCATCGGGCAGGGCGTCCTGTTCGGGATCGCAGCGGTGCTCGCCGTCGTGGTGTTCCGCGCCGCGTCCCGCCGTGCGAGGGTCGCGACCGCGACCCTCGCCGTGGTCCACCTGTTCGGGATGGTCCTGGTCGGCTCGTTCCACGGCAGCCAGACGAGCACCGACGGCGGCACCATCGTGTTCCACGTGCTCGGCGCCGCGGCAGCGATCACGACCGGCAACCTCGTGGCGATCACCGCCGGCATCGGGTCCCGGGCGCTGCGGGCACCGGCGGCCTACCGGATCGCGAGCGTCGCGCTCGGGATCGTCGGCCTCGTCTCCCTCGTGATGCTCGTCGTGGACTCGTCGTCGACGGTGATCGAGGTGCTCCCCGACGGCGTGTGGGAGCGTGCGTCCGTGTACACGATCGTCGCGTGGGAGCTCCTGACCGGGATCGCCCTGCTCGTTGCGGGGACCCGGCGCCTGCGGACGGCACGGGCCTCGGCGGTCGGCGCGTGAGTCGGCCTGCGCGCCGTGCTCGGCCCTCCGCCGAGGAGATCAACGGGGGCGTCCTGGACATCACCGCCGGGTTCATCGCCCGCCGCGGCATCAAGGACACCGCCGTGCAGGCCGTCGCCGACCAGGCCGGCTACTCGAAGGCGGGCATCCTCGCCCGGTTCACGAGCAAGGAGCTGCTCGTCGAGGCCGCGCTCGCGCAGTGCACCGCGCAGACCGAGGCGATCCGGGCAGCCGCTGCCGCCGCCCCCGCGGGGGAGACCCGCGACGCCGCGGCGCTCGTGGGGATCGCCGACCTCGCTCTCGCCCGGCCCGGGTGGGCGGAACTCGCGCTCGCGGCGTTCACGCTCCGGCGCGGGGACGACGTCGGCGTCCGGCTCGAACCGGTCGCAGCGACGCTCCTCGACGTGTTCGGCATCGACATGGCCGACGCCACGGCCACCCCGCTCGACCGGCGGGCACGGGTCTCCGGGGCGTTCGGCGCCATCGTGATGCTCGCGCTGACGTACGAGACCGAGGCCTCTGCGACCGAGGCCCGGCCGCACATGCTGCAGGTCGGATGGGACACCCTCGGCCACGACGGGCCCGTGCCGCTCGGGGGCGTCGGCCAGTCCCGCCCGGGGTCGTCGGCTAGGCCCGCCCGGACCTCGGCGGTGCGAGCAGCCACGGCCGGATCAGCTTCGTCACGAACGGCAGCACCCAGAACGTCATGATCGGCGTGAGCACGACGGTCGTGATGAGCACCCGGGGCAGGATCGCGACGTGCGCGAACGCGGGGACGAGCCAGGCCGTCAGGTACGTGAACGCGAGGTTCACGGGGAAGAAGCCGAGCCAGATGCTCACGGACTGCTTCCACCGCGGGGGAGCGCTCGAGGCCGGGGCGTCCTGCGGGACGTCGAACCACCCCTCGATGCCGGTGCGCTTCTCGACGCGGGACTCCACCACCAGGTCACGGCCCAGGTCGAGCCAGCGCAGCCGGTCGTCGGAGTTCTCCCACGTGGCCAGGGAGTCGTGGTCGGCGAACCGGTAGAGCATGTGCCACTCGCGGGACTGCGCGGTGGAACGCACCCACCCCGAGCCGAGGAAGCCGGGGTAGCGGTTCGCCAGGTTCACCCCGGACTGCACCCAGCGGGTGACCTCGGGGATGCGGTCGGGTTCGACCAGGCGGGTGACGGAGACGGTGACGGGCGGGCCTGCGGTCTCGGATGACGACTGCAGGCTCCCAGGCTCTTGTGGAGTCATCCGACCAGTGTCCCGGACCCGTGTTTCCGGCTCGTGACACGTGCCGCGGTCGTCGGCTGAACGGATCCGCGTCGTCCTTCGACCGCCGTCCCAGGCGAGTGCAAGACGATCATCTGGCGAACGCGCCACCGAGAGGACCCCGATGACCGATCCCGAGCCCACCACCACCCTTATCGCCACCGTCGACGGGCCCGACGGTGGCACGTACGAGGTCCGGCGGCTGACGCTCCCGACGGGTGCGTCGACCGGCTGGCACCGCCATGACGCGCGTCAGACCGGACTGGTGGTGCGCGGCGCGCTGACGCACGTCACCGAAGAGGCGACGCGGGTCGTCGGGCCGGGACAGGCCCTGGTCGAGGAGCCACACGTCGTGCACGACGGTCGCAGCACCGGCACGGAGGACGCCGAACTGCTCTACGTCGCCCACCTCCCGGCAGGCGGAGTGGCGTCGACCCCGGGTGAGGCGCCACCGAGCGAGGGGCCGGTCCGCAGCGCGGTGGTGTCGGTCCCGCTGGGGCGGCCGCGGTTCGTCCACGCCCTGCGCTACACCGCGATGTACGCCCCGAAGCCCTTCGCCGAGGCCCTGCTCGTCTACCGGGACAACGGCACGTACACGATCCTGTCCCCGGGTGAGGACCACCACGGCTGCTACGTCTCGGCGACCGATCCCGCCGAGGGGATGCGGCACGTCGCGTTCATGTCGTGGCCGTCCGCGGACTGGGGCCGGAACGTCGCGTCGCACACCCTGACCTTCGAGGCGGCGAGCGGCGCCTTCACCCAGGAGCTCCGGCTGCCGGGCGACCCGGTGCCGCGGGCACAGCACGGGTACGCGGTGCCCGTCGAGCACCCGGAGCGGATCGACACCGGCGCCGGGTGGACCGCGCTGCGCCAGGAGCACGCCGGGGTGTTCACCACGCTCGAGCGGCTGGCGGGCGGCGGCTCGACCGCGGCCTGACCCCCGCCAGCGGTCAGCTCGCCTGCTTCTTGGCGGCCGGCTTCTTCGCCGGAGCCTTCTTGGCGGCCGGCTTCTTCGCCGCCGACTTCGCGGGGGCCTTCTCGGCCGTGCTCTCCGCGGCCTTCTTGGCTGGGGCCTTCTTCGCCGGCGCCTTCCTGCCGGAGCCGGACGAGCCCGAGCCGGACGTGCCCGAGCCGGAACCCGACGACGAGCGTGCGGTCGACGACGAACGCGACCCCGAGCCTCCTGTCCGCTTCTTGTCGACGGACGCACGCAGGGCGGCCATCAGGTCGAGCACGTCACCGCCCTCGTCGTCGTCGTCCTCGTCGTCCTGGGCGCCGAAGGTCTTCTCGGTGTCGATGTCGTCGCCCGCCTCGAGCTTGGCGTCGATCAGCTGCTGCAGTTCCTCCTGGTAGGAGTCGGTGTAGCGGTCGGGGTCGAAGTCGGTGGACATGCTCTCGACGAGCGAGGACGACATCTTCAGCTCGTTGGCGCTGACCTTCACCGTCGTGTCGAGGGTCTTGAAGTCGGCAGCGCGGACCTCGTCGCCCCAGAGCAGCCCCTGCAGCAGGATGACCTCGTCGTGCACCCGGAGCACCCCGAGCCGGGTCTTCTGCCGCAGGGTGAACTGCACGATCGCCAGGCGGTCGGTCTTCGCCAGGGTCTCGCGCAGCAGCACGTACGCCTTCGGCGAGCGCGAGTCGGGCTCGAGGTAGTAGGTCTTCTCGAACATCATCGGGTCGACCTGCTCGACGGGCACGAACTCGAGCACCTCGACCTCGTGCGACTGCTCCTCGGGGAGCTGCTTGAAGTCGTCCGCCGTGAGCACCACGGTCTTGTCGCCGTCGTCGTAGGCGCGCTGGATGTCGGCGTACTCGACCTCGTGGCCGAACTCGCACACCCGCTTGTACCGGATGCGGCCCTTGTCCTCGTCGTGGACCTGGTGCAGGGACACGTCGTGCGTCTCGGTGGCCGCGTAGACCTTGATGGGCACGTTGACGAGCCCGAACGCGATGGAGCCCTTCCAGATCGACCTCATGCGCACATGATGCCCGCCCGCACGCGTGCGTGCTCGGAGCCGTCGGTTCCTCCACAGGTCCGCCGTCCGGGGGATCGTTCCACGGATGTCCGGTTCGCTGGACCGCCGCGAGGCCGGCGCGAGCACGATGGGCCCATGAGCCAGCTCGACAAGCAGGACCCGCGCGACCAGTTCCCCCGTCCGCCGTTCCCCGCGCAGACCCAGCAGGGGTCCGGGCTGGCGAGTGCGATGGACCCCGCCCCCGACCACGGCGAGACGAGCTACCTGGGCACCGGGCGGATGCGCGGGTACCGGGTGCTCGTCACGGGCGCGGACTCCGGCATCGGGCGCGCTGCGGCGATCGCGATGGCGAAGGAAGGGGCCGACGTCGCCCTGAACGCCCTGCCCGAGGAACGCGAGGACCTCGAACAGGTCCGCGACGTCATCGGTGACCTCGGGCGCAAGGCGGTGCTGCTGCCCGGCGACCTGACCGACGAGGCCTTCTGCGACGTCCTGGTGCAGGACGCCGTCAGCGAGCTCGGCGGCCTGGACGCACTCGTGCTGGTCGCGGGCCACCAGCAGGTGCACGAGGACATCACCGCGCAGAGCACCGAGGACTTCGACCGCACGATGAAGGTCAACCTCTACTCGCTGTTCTGGCTGGTCCGCGCCGCCGTCCCGCACATGGCGCCGGGGAGCTCGATCGTCACGACCAGCTCGGTGTCCGCGTACCAGCCGCAGGACCGCATGATCGACTACGCCGCGACGAAGGCCGCGATCATCACCTACACGAACGGGCTCGCACGGCAGCTCGCGAGCAAGGGCATCCGGGCCAACACGGTGGTGCCCGGGCCGGTGTGGACGCCGCTGCAGCCGATCAGCTACCCGGGCGACGAGATCGCGGCGTACGGCCAGGACACCCCGTTCGGCCGTCCCGCCCAACCCGTCGAGCTCGGTAGCGCCTACGTCTACCTGGCCGGGCCCGAGTCGTCGTACACGTCCGGCACGACCCTGACGGTGGCGGGAGCGACCGGGGTGGCGCTGTGAGTCCCGCCTCGCGCAAGACCGTCGTCCTCGTCGGCGACCGGCGGCTCGCGCTCACGAACACCGACAAGGTGCTCTACCCCGAGACCGGCACCACGAAGGGTCGGGTGATCGAGTACTACGAGCGGGTCGCGCCGTGGATGATCTCGCACGTCAAGGACCGCCCCGTGACCCGCAAGCGCTGGGCCAACGGTGTCGAGGGCAAGGTCTTCTTCGAGAAGAACCTGCCCGACTCGGCCCCCGACTGGGTGCGGCACCACACCATCCACCACTCGGAACACGACAACGAGTACCCGATCGTCGACGACCTGCCGACCCTGGTGTGGATGGCGCAGCAGGCCGCGCTCGAACTGCACGTCCCGCAGTGGCGGTTCGGCCCCCGCGGCGCGGAGCAGAACCCGGATCGGCTCGTCCTCGACCTCGACCCGGGCGAGGGGGTGGGGCTGCCCGAGTGCGTCGAGGTCGCCGTGGCCGCGCGCGAGATCCTGCACGGCATGGGACTCGACCCGTACCCGGTGACGTCCGGCTCCAAGGGCATCCACCTGTACGCGGCCCTGGACGGCAAGGCGACGACGGCGCAGGTCTCCGACGTCGCCCACGAGCTGGCCAAGGCCCTCGAGACGGACCTGCCGGACCTGGTGCTGTCGTCGATGAGCCGTGCGGAGCGGAAGGGCAAGGTCTTCGTCGACTGGTCGCAGAACAACGGCAACAAGACGACCATCGCCCCGTACTCGCTGCGCGGCCGCGAGCGGCCGACGGTCGCGGCACCCCGCACCTGGAAGGAGCTCGAGGAACGCGGGCTCGTGCAGCTCACGTTGGACGAGGTCCTCGAACGCCTGGAGGACCGTGGGGACTTCCTGCACCCGGTCGCCTCCGCCTCGCTGGCCGTCGGGCGCGACGACCACGGTCACTGGGACAGCGACCGGACCGAGCGCGCGAACGACGCCGAGCAGCCCGCACGTGACCGGCTCGCCGCCTACCGGGCGAAGCGGGACGCCTCGAAGACGCCGGAGCCCGTGCCCGAGGGCGCTCCCACCGTGCGGAAGGACGGCACACCGACCTTCGTCATCCAGGAGCACCACGCCACCCGCGACCACTACGACTTCCGGCTCGAGCACGACGGGGTGCTGGTGAGCTGGGCCCTGCCGAAGGGTGAGCCCACCGACCCGGGCAAGAACCACCTGGCGGTGCAGACCGAGGACCATCCGCTCGAGTACGGGGCGTTCGAGGGCACGATCCCGAAGGACGAGTACGGCGGCGGCACGGTCACGATCTGGGACGACGGCACCTACGAGCTCGAGAAGTGGCGCGAGGGGCAGGAGGTCATCGTCACGCTGCACGGTCGGGCCGGTGGCGCTCGCCGCCTCGCGCTGTTGCACACCCGCGGCCGTGGCGGCGGGGACGAGAAGAACTGGCTGATCCACCGCACGAAGGAGCAACCCGAACGGCTGGCGGACGGCGGCGGCTCTGCCGGGCCGGCGGTGGCGCGACGGGCGGACCGGCCGTCGGACGGGCACGACGGTGCACACCGTGCCGGGCAGCAACGGATCAGCGGGGCCGCGGACGCCGAGACCCCGCCGTCGGAGCGCCGGACGATGCAGGCGACCCTGGCCAAGGGCGAGCCGCGGCTGGACCCGGCGGACTGGGCCTTCGAGATGAAGTGGGACGGGGTGCGCGCGCTGGCGACGGTCCGCGACGGGTCGGTGACCCTGCGCAGCCGCAACGACAACGACCTGACGGCCCAGTACCCCGAGCTGCAGGAACTGGGCGAGCGGGCCGGCGTGGACGGCGTGTTCGACGGTGAGATCGTGGCCGTCGACGATCGTGGCCGCCCCTCGTTCCAGCTGCTCCAGAACCGCATGGGCCTGACGAAGGCGCGCGAGGTCCGGAGCGCGCAGGAGACGACGCCCGTGCGGTTCCTGCTGTTCGACGTGCTCGAGGCGGACGGGCACGAGCTCACGCGACTCGGCTACGACGCCCGGCGGCAGGCACTCGAGACGGTCGTGGAACCCGGCGGTGCGGTCGACGTGCCGCCGGCGGTGCAGGGCGACCTCGACGCGGTGCTGGCTGCATCGCGCGAGCAGGGCCTCGAGGGCGTGGTCGCGAAGAAGCGGTCGTCGAAGTACGCCGAGGGCCGACGGTCCGAGGCCTGGCTGAAGCGCAAGCACCACGCCACGCAGGAAGTCGTCGTCGGTGGCTGGAAGCCGGGCAGCGGACGGCGTGCCGGGGGGATCGGCTCGCTGTTGCTCGGGGTGCCCGGCCCCGACGGGCTGGAGTACGTCGGCAAGGTCGGCACCGGGTTCCGTGACCGCGACCTCGACGAGATCGCCGGTGCCCTCGCACCGCTGGAACGGAAGACCCCGCCGTTCGTCGACGTCCCACGACCTGACGCGCGTGATGCGCACTGGGTCACGCCGAAGCGCGTCGGCGAGGTCGAGTTCGCCGAGTGGACCGGCGACGGACGGCTCCGGCAGCCGTCCTGGCGAGGGTGGCGGGTGGACAAGGACCCGGACGACGTCGTGCGGGAGACCTGAGCCGCGCTTCGCCTTCGGGTCCACATGCGTGCGCATGGGGTCCGCCGCTGGCGAACATCCGTCCCCCGTCCGGAGCCCGCGCGGGGGACAGTATCGGAACGGGTGGCCACGATCGGCCATCGGCTGTTACGTTCGCCGGGACGAAGGGGGCTTCGAGGATGAACTCGAGCAAGTACCTGCCGCCCTACACGGCTGCAGAACGCGTCGCGATCACGGGGGACGACCTGTCGCAGCGGTCCGTCGAACCGGGCACCGGCACCACGGAGACCGAGGTCCGGTACGCGGACTTCCTCGCAGACGAGGACGACGACTGACGAAGACGACGACTGACGGGGCAGCCCTGAACGCCTGACCGCTCGACGCGACCGACAGAAGCGAACAGACCCGACGGCCCGCACGCTGGATCAGGGAGCGCACGGGCCGTCGCCGAGGCACGTGACCAGCCGGTTCAGGGAGACCGACCACCAAAGCCCCGCACCGGGCTCGCCGAAGCGACACTCGGTGGGTCCACTGGTGAGACGTGCCGAGTGAGCGTTTCGTCACGCGGGCGCAGAGAAGAATCGCCGGGCGACCTCGATGGTCGCCCGGCGATCTCGTCCGTGCGCGGGATCCTGTCGGATCAGGGCCGGGTCAGGCCGCGGGCGCAGGGCCGTCGGTGGGCACCGCGTGGTCGGCCACGGGTGCGTCCTCTTCGATGAGCTCGTCCTCTTCCGGTTCGACCACCTCGGCCGCGGCGGCCTTGGCCTCGTCGATGGACTCCTGGGAACGGCGGAGCAGGTCGTCGTCGTGTGCTGCCTGATCGGTCATGCCCAGCAACCTACGCGGGCGTCCCTGTGTCGGCGTCCCGGCGACGGGCACCGTGCGTCGGGTCGTGGCGGCCGGTGTGCGGGGGCTCGAAGTCCACCGCTGACGTCGGTGCGGGCGTCGAGGGCATCGCCGGAGCGGCCGGGGCGCCGAACGCATCAGCGGCGTCGAGCACCGCACGGGTGGCGGCGACAGCCGTCCGGAGCGCATCGCGGACGGGCATCGCCCGGTGCGCCGGGGTCCGGACCTCGACGCCCCACGGCTCGGCGAACCCGAGTTCGCGCACGGTCCGGACGAAGCCGGGCAGGTCCCACGCTCCGGCACCGGGCAGGTACCGTGCCGTCCGGGACTCCTCGGCGAGGGTCATCCCGCTCGGGGTGTGCAGCAGTCCGTCACTCAGCTCGACAGCTGCGAGGACCCCCGGTGCGACGCCCTGCCGGATCGACGCGAGGGTGGAACCGCCGCGGAGCGCGTGCATGGCGTCGATGAGCAGGCCGCCGTTCGGGTGGCCGGCAGCGGCGACGAAACGGGAGGCCCGTTCGATCGTGGGCAGGTTCGACCACGGTTCCGGTTCGAGCACGAGCTGCGCTCCGACCGCCTCGGCCTGGTCGGCGAGCACGACCCAGTCGTCGGCCATCGTCGCGGGGGAGGCTCCGGGCAACGAGGTGTCGGCGCGCGCCACCACCTGCCAGGCGCTCAGCGTTGCCGCGGCCTCGAGCACGACCCCGCGGTCGGCGTCCTCGTCCTGGGTGCGGCTCGTGCACGTCCACCAACGGTCCAGCGGTCCGAGCTGGACCCAGACGATGCCGGCGGCGTCGAGCATGCGCCGCAGTTCGGCGAAGCCCGTCGTCGCGCGGACCTCGTGCAGGTCGTCGAGGGACAGCGACAGGCCGGCGAACCCGGCGGCGCCGACGGCGTGCACCCGGTCGCGGACGCTCTCGTCGCCCGCCCACGTCCAGGACGTGGCGAGCAGGTCGTGTTCCAGCACGGTGGTACCTCCGGCAGTCCCGAGGTGTCCGCGTCGCCCCGTCGCGATGCGCCGCCCCGTGTCCGCCGCGGGCCCCACCCGCGACGATGCCCAAGATCTACCCGAGCTGCCTGCGAACGCTCCCAGCCCGTCGACACATCGCCGACACGTGCTTCAGTCGATCCGGGTCCGGACCTCGCCGACGCCGGCGATCGTACCGACGAGCACGGCGCCCCGGTCGAGCACGCCGACACCGTCCGGAGTGCCGGTCATCACGAGGTCGCCGGGCGCGAGCGCCACGGACCGTGACAGGGCCGCGATCGTCTCGGCGACCGACCAGATCTGGTCGGCCAGGTCGCCCGACTGCCGGAGCTCCCCGTCCACCGTCAGCTCGATCGCGCCGCTGGTCGGGTCGACCTCGGCCGCCGGGGTGAGCGCCCCGATCGGCGCCGAGGCGTCGAAGCCCTTGGCCGTGTCCCACGGGCGTCCGAGTCGCTTCGCCTCGGCCTGCAGGTCTCGGCGGGTGAGGTCGATCCCGACGGCGTAGCCCCACACGTGTGCGAGCGCATCCGTGACGGCGATGTCCGTGCCGCCGGTGCCGATGGCGACGACGAGCTCGACCTCGTGCTCCAGTTGCTGCGTCAGCGGCGGGTACGGGGTGTCGCCGCCGTCGACCACGACCGCGTCCGCCGGCTTGGTGAAGAAGAACGGCGGCTCGCGGTCCGGGTCGTGGCCCATCTCGCGGGCGTGCGCGGCGTAGTTCCGGCCGACGCAGAACACACGGCGGACGGGGAAACGCGCGCCCGTCGTCGTGGGCACGGTCGGGAGGCTCGGGGCCGGGATGACGAGTTCGGTCACGTTCACAGCCTGGCAGGCCCGCAGAGCGTCGGTTCAGCTCTCACCGAAGGACGCCTCGTCCTTGAGCTTCCGCGCCCGGGCGCGCTCCTGGCGTTCGCGCCATTCGATGCGCATCTGCGCGAGTTCCGCTTCGGCGCCCTTCGCACGCATGAGTGGACCGTAGTGGGGGCTGGCGAGGAGCCGTGGTGTCGTCATCTCGCGGTTGTCGAGCAGCCGCTTGAAGGCCTCGTCGGTAAGCGTCGAGATCATCGACGTTCTCCTTCCTGCTGTTCGTGGGCTCCCGGTCGTGTCGCCTCGTACTCAGCGAGCGCCTGAGAGGTCCAGGTGTCGTCGTCGGTCGTCCAACTGCGGTCACCAGCGCAGCCGACATCACATCCGCAGCCGCGCGCTTTCCTTCGTCGTCCGAGGTCGCACGATCGGCGACCCACGACCAACGCTGCCACCACAGGTCGCGGTGCACCGAGAACTCTGCATTTCGCCGTCCGGCGCGCCCGTCGAGCACCGAGGCGACGAGCGCACCCAGCGCGACGGACGCGCTCGTGACCGACACGAGCGCACTGATCCAGCCGATGTCCATGCCGGAACCCTGACAGCACGGAACCGGCCACGCGGCGGGCGTGACCGGTCCTGTGGAGGGTGCTCCGGGCCTCCGGGCCTCCGGGCCTCCGGGCCTCCCGGCCTGTGGAGGAGTGCGTCAGTTGCCGGGTGCGGCCGCCTCGGTCTCGCCCGCACCGGGGTCACCGCCGGTCCCGCCGCTGGCCGGCTCGTCCTGGGGCCAGCCCGCGAACTCCCAGCCCGCGAGCGACGGGTGGTCCTCGCCCTTCGTGTACGCGAACGTCCGCGCAGCGTCCCGCGCTTCGGACAGCTTCGTGAGCAGGTCGGCGTGCGCCTCGGCGTCCACCCGCGTCAGGGCGTCGTGGGCCAGGGCGAATCGGTCCATCTCGTTGCGCATGAGCATGTCGAACGGCGAGGTCGTCGTGCCCTGCTCGAGGAACCCGTGCACGTGCAGGTCGTCGTGCCCGTTCCGGCGGTACGTCAGCTGGTGCACGAGGGTCGGGTACCCGTGGAACGCGAAGACTGTGGGCGTGCCGGGCAGGAAGAGCGCGTCGTACTGCTCGTCCGGGATCGGGTGCTCGTGCTTGCGCGGGTCACCGAGCGCCAGCAGGTCGACGACGTTGAGCACGCGGACCCCGACGCCGGGAGCGTGCTTCCGGATGATGTCGGTGGCGGCGATCGCCTCGACCGTGGGGACGTCACCGGCGCAGGCGAGCACGACGTCGACCTTCCCGACGGCCTGCTCGGTACCGGCGAAGTCCCACACGCCGAGTCCGGCCTGCGCGTGCGCGACCGCGTCGTCGAGGGACAGGAAGACCGGCTCCGGGTGCTTGCCGGCGACGATCACCTCGATGCGGTCCGTGGTCTCCATCGCGTGCGCGGCGACGGCGAGCAGCGTGTTGGCGTCGGCCGGCAGCTTGATCCGGACGAGGTCCTGCTGCTTCGACGCGACGACGTCGAGGAACCCGGGGTCCTGGTGGGAGAACCCGTTGTGGTCCTGTCGCCAGACGTGCGACGAGAGCAGGAGCGACAGGTTGGACACCGGCACCCGCCAGTCGATGTCGGTCGAGGACTCCAGCCACTTGGCGTACTGCCCGACCATCGAGTCGATGATGTGGGCGAACGCCTCGTAGGTGTTGAGCATCCCGTGCCGACCGGACAGCACGTAGCCCTCGAGCATCCCCTCGAGCAGGTGTTCGGACAGGACCTCGGTGACCCGGCCGCGTGCGGCGAGGTGCTCGTCGCCGGCGGCGCGCTGGGCCCGCCAGACGCGCGAGGTCACGTCGAACACGGCGTCGAGCTTGTTCGAGATCGTCTCGTCCGGGCCGAACAGCCGGAAGGTCGAGGCGTTCTTCTCGATGAGTGCGGCGAGCCAGGGGCCGAGCGTGCCCGTGGCGGACGCCGTGGAACCGACCTCGACCGCGTACGGCTCGAGCGGCGGCCGGTCGAGCGCGGTCCGTAGCCGACCGCCGTTGCCGTGCGGGGTGGCGCTCATCCGTACGTCGCCGGTCGGACGGATCGTGGTCATGATGCCGACCGGGTGGCCGTCCTCGTCGAAGAGCTCCTCGGGGCGGTACGAGCGCATCCACTCCTCGAGCTGGGCGCGGTGGCCGTCGTCCTCGCGCACCGCGGGCAGCGGCACCTGGTGCGCGCGGAAGGTCCCCTCGACCTGCTCGCCGTCGACCTCCTTCGGGCCGGTCCAGCCCTTCGGGGTGCGCAGGACGATCATCGGCCAGCGCGGACGCAGGTCGGCGGCACCGGCGGGCTGCCCCGCGGCGGCACGGGCGGCCTGGGCGCGTGCAGCGGCCTGGATGTCGTCGATGCCGGCGAGGGCGCGTCGCAGGGCACCGTCGAACAGGGCGTGCACCGCGTACGGGTCGTCGTCGACGCGGCGGGAGTCGACCACGATCGGGTCGTAGCCGAGCCCACGGAAGTACGCGGTGAGGTCCTCGTCGGGGATGCGGGCCAGGACGGTCGGGTTCGCGATCTTCCAGCCGTTGAGGTTGAGGATCGGCAGCACGGCACCGTCGGACACCGGGTCGAGGAACGTGTGCGCCTGCCACGACCCGGCGAGCGGACCGGTCTCGGCCTCACCGTCACCGACCACGCAGGCGACGACGAGGTCCGGGTTGTCGAGCGCCGCACCGTAGGCGTGCGACAGCGAGTAGCCGAGTTCACCGCCCTCGTTGATGGAGCCGGGGGTCTCCGGGGCGGCGTGCGAGGGGATGCCGCCCGGGAACGAGAACTGGCGGAAGAACCGCTGGAGGTCGACGTCCTGGTACAGCTCGTTCCACGTGCCGTCCAGCCAGGCGTTCGCGTTCATCGCCGGGCCGCCGTGCCCCGGGCCGCAGATGTACAGGAACTCGCGCCCGGTCTCCGTGATCAGCGCGTTGCAGTGTGCGTACACGAGGTTCAGTGCGGGAGAGGTGCCCCAGTGGCCGAGCAGCCGCGGCTTGACGTCATCCGGCTCGATCGGCCTGGTGAGCAACGGGTTGTCCAGCAGGTAGATCTGCCCGACCGTCAGGTAGTTGGCGGCGCGCCACCAGGCGTCGACCGCCCGGAGCCGGTCGGTGGTGGAGATGTGTGCTGGAGCCATGGGTACACGGTACGAAACCCCGGGTTGCGGCACCTCAGGAAACTCGTCCCAAACCGTTCGGGCGGGGGTGCCGAATCACTTGCACAGGGCAAACGCCCAGGGCGCTCTCCGGTCACAGTTGGCCGGGCTGCAGCTTGTACACAGCAAGCGTGCACACCACGTGCACATTCGGCCACCGGCCGGAGCGCCTCCAGAGCAAAGGACTGATCACGATGCGTAAGAGCCTCAAGACCTCCATCACCCTCGCCACGACCGGCGCCCTCGTCCTCGGCGGTGCCGCGTTCGGGATCTCCTCCGCCCAGGCCGCGACCCCGAACGTGCACACGGTGTCCTCGTCGTCGTCGAAGATCCCCGCACCCGTCGCCTCGGTCCCCGAGGTCCTCGGTGGCTCCACCGCCGTGAAGCTCGACTCCGGCTTCACCGACGCCCTCACCGCCCTGAAGCTCACCCCCGGCGTCTCGGGCGACGCGACCCTCGCTGACGGGTCGGTGTCGTTCCCGATCACCGCCGGGTCGGTCACCTACTGGTCCCCCGACGGCAACTACCGCCCGTACGTGCAGGGCCTGCTGAACCACGACGACTCGGGGCTGACCCTGAAGGCCGGCGACACCACCGTCACGCTGGAGAACTTCGTCGTGAACCCGGGCTCGTCCAAGCTCTACGGCGACGTCCTCGTCAACGGCAAGGTCGCCGCGGCCAACGCGTTCCTGTTCGAGCTGCACGGCGGCTCCCTCAAGCCCCTCCAGCTCGAGGGCGACAACGCCATCCTCACCGGCACCACCGTCCACATCTCCGAAGACGCCGCCGGCCTGCTGAACAAGACCTTCGGCACCGACGCCGTCAAGCGCGGCCTGCTCGTCGGCACCGCCACCATCACCGCACAGATCAAGTAACACCCCGCACCACCACAGTCGGCCCGGACCACGCAGCAGCGCGGTCCGGGCCGACTTGCGTTGCGTGCCGAGCGTCGTGCGTCGTGCGTCTCGGCGCACGACGTGCCGGCAGCCGCCGCCGTCGTCACGGGCTGGGCGACACCTCACGCGCTCATGTTCGCGAGAACTGTCGCTCAGCGCGAAATCTCGCCCCCGGACCGCACCCCTCAGCGCCGCCGCCACCACCGCCGCGGCTTCGCCTCGAGCCGCGCCTGCTCCGCTGCCCGCGCGGCCGAAGCCATGCGCACCTCGCGGCGCTCCCGCCAGGCGAGCACCTCGGCCTCGACGTCGCGCATCGGCGTCACCACCGGCGGCCCGCCGAGCAGCTGCCGCCGGGCCTCCTTCACCCGCGCGTTGAAGTCCACGAGGACGTCGCGCACGTCGGTCTCGAGCGACAGGGCGTCCAGGGCATCATCGAGTTCGGCGTCCTCGGTGCGGAGCGCCAGGGCCGGCGGCGCGATGCCCCGGATGTCCTCACGTTCGATCTTCGACTTGATCCACCAGTCCGGGTCGTGCTGCCCGTCGAGGCCCGGCAGCGGCTTGCCGTGGTACGGGTTGCCCTCGAAGACCCCGCGCCGCTCGGCCTCCGCGATCTGGGCCCTGGCGTGCGCGGCGACGTCGGCGGCCTTGAGCAGCCGACGTTCCTCGCGTTCCGAGCGCACCTCGTCGGGGTCGAGCGACCCCCGCTCGATCTCCTGGTCGACGAGCTGCTGGTAGCGGTAGCGGGCGGCCCTGCGGAGCCGGTCCATCCGTGCATCGACGTCGTTCATCGTCAGACCATGATGCCCCGCGCCCCCGAGGGGCCGTCCAGCCCGGTCAGGACTTCTCTGAGACTTCTTCGATGGTCAGCGCAGCCTGGATGAGCGCCAGGTGCGACAGCCCCTGCGGGATGTTGCCCATGAAGTCCCCGTCCACGGCGCTGAGCATCTCGCTGAACAGCCCGACGTCGTTCGCCTGCGCGACCATGTCGTCCATCAGCTGCTTCGCGTCGTCGACGCGTCCGACGCATGCGAGCGCGGCGGCGAGCCAGAACGAGCACGCCACGAAGGGGGACTCCTCGTCCTGGATGCCGGAGTACCGGTACACGAGCGGCCCGTGCTGCAGCTGCTCCTCGATGGCGCGGATCGTGGACTCCATGCGCGGTCCACGGTCGAACGCCGACATCGCATGCAGCAGGATCGAGCAGTCGAGCGCGTCGGTGCCCGGGTACATGACGTAGTGGCCGAGCTCTTCGTTCCACCCGTTCTCGGCGACCCAGTCCTCGATGAGCTCGCGGTTCTCGATCCACTTCTCGCGCGGGCCGTCGATCATCCCCGCGTCGTGCAGCTCGACCGCCGCGTCGAGCGCCTGCCAGCAGCCGATCTTGCTCGTCGTGTAGTGCTGCGCCTCCTGCAGCTCCCACATGCCCGAGTCCGGCTCCACCCAGCGGTGGCACGCGTCGTCGGCCAGGTCCTGCAGCACCGCGGCCGTCTTGCGGTCGAGCACGTTGCCGGCTCGGACGTACTGGCGCATGATCTCGAACACGTCGCCCCAGACCCCGAGCTGCAGCTGGTCACCGGCGCGGTTGCCGATCGTGACCGGTCCGATGCCGTTCCAGCCCGGGACGTCGCGCTCCTCGACGGTGTCGCTCTTCGACCCGTCGAGTCCGTAGAAGATCGGCATCGTCTCGTCGTGCTCGGCGATCGTGCGCATCACCCACGACACGGCGGCGTGCGTCTCCTCGCGCAGGCCGAAGCGGGTGAGTGCGTGCACCGTGTACGCCAGGTCGCGCACCCAGGCGAACCGGTAGTCCCAGTTCTTGCCGCCGGTGCGGTCCTCGGGCAGGCTCGTCGTCGGGGCCGCAGCGATGGCGCCGGTGGGGGCGAAGATCAGGAGCTTCAGGGCGAGGGCGCTGCGCTGGACGGCGTCCGACCAGGGGCCGTCGTAGCTGAACTCCTTCGACCAGGTCGACCAGTTCTCGATCGTGCGGTCGACCCCCTCGAGCGTGCGCTCCGGTTCGGGCAGGAAGATCGGCTCGTCGTACGTGCCGACGATGGTCAGGATCGACTTCGAGCCCTCGGCCGTCGTGAACCGCCCCGAGAACCGGGGACCGTCGTCGTGCACCGGTTCGAAGCCCTGCTCGACGATCGCGATGGTCACGCCGTCGACGCCGATCACCGTGCCGTTCGCGGTGTCGAGTCGGCGCGGTTCCGCGGTGTTCAGGATCGTGCCGGGCACGACCGCCCACTCCATCTCGACCGAACCGTCGACCCCCTGCACGCAGCGGCCGATCTCGGCCCAGGGCAGCCGTCCGGCCACTCCGGTGACCATGGCGTCGGTCACGGTGGCGGTGCCGGACGGGGTCGTCCAGGTCGTCACGAGCACGTTCGTCCCCGGCAGGTAGGCGCGGGACACCTGCGCCTGGTCGTCCACCGGCCGCAGGGCGACGTGTCCGCCGTGCTCGGCGTCGACGATGCTCGCGAACACGGGCGGTGAGTCCATCGACGGGATCGGCAGCCAGTCGATCCGGCCGTCGAGCGCGATGAGGGCGACCGTCCGCCCATCGCCGATCGCACCGTACGAACGGAGCGGGACGTACCCGTTCGTCCGTTCCTCGTTCTCGGTCGCGTCGGGGGTGTCTCGCGTGCGCTCGGTCATGCGTCCAGCCTGCCCCGGCCCCGGTGGCGACCATCAGGCGGACGTACCCCTCGTGGAGAACGCACGCCGGGCCTCCAGCCTGTGGAGAACCGCCGGCGAGCCGCCGGAGCACCGTCGGAGCACCGCCGGAGAACCGCCAGCGAACCGCCGGAGCACCCCGGAGCACAGCCGACACGCCCGCGTGACTTGCGCATCCCGGGCGTGTCGCACTAGCGTCGTCCTCCTGCCGATCGGCAGACCGCCCGCCCCGGGCACACCGGAAGGACCGCGCATGCGCGCCGTGCAGCACAACGAGGAACGCGTCGAGCTCCAGCTCGCCGCGGCCGCCGTGCTGCCCGAGCAGCAGTGGTCCCTCCGCTATCCCGCGTAGGCACGCGACGTCCCACGACGCCTCGTGCCCACCCGGCCCGGGGCGTTCGTCAGCACCGCTTCCTCCCGTCCGCCACGTCCGGCGACGACCAGGAGGCCCGGCGTACGACCGTCTCGGACCGTCACCTCGACCGTCACGAAAGCGAGACGACTCCATGAAGAAGATCAACGACCGATTGCTCAGCTGGGCCTCGATGCTCGAGGACAACACCGAGCAGCAGGCCCGCACGACCGCGCGCATGCCGTTCGTGTTCCCGCACCTGGCCCTCATGCCCGACGCACACCTCGGCCTCGGGGCCACCGTCGGGTCCGTCATCCCGACCCTCGGCGCGATCATGCCGGCGGCCGTCGGCGTGGACATCGGCTGCGGCATGATCGCGGTCCGCACGCAGTTCACCGCCACCGACCTGCCCGCCGACCTGCAGGGGCTGCGCGAGCAGATCGAGCGCGCGATCCCGCTGTCGGCCGGTGCGTCGAACCGGAAGATCGTGGCGACCGCCGCGCCCCGGATCGCCGAGCTCGAGGCGATGGCCGAGACCGCCGGGTTCGACCCGGACGGCGTGCACGGCGGGTGGCGGAACCAGCTCGGCACGCTCGGGTCCGGCAACCACTTCATCGAGGTCTCCCTCGACGAGCAGGACCGGGTCTGGCTCTTCCTGCACTCCGGGTCGCGAGGCGTCGGCAACAAGATCGCGCAGCGGCACATCAAGGTCGCCAAGAAGGCGATGGAGCGGTGGTGGATCCAGCTGGCGGACCCCGACCTGGCGTACCTGGTCGAGGGCACGCCGGAGTTCGACCGGTACATCGCCGAGCTCCGGTGGGCCCAGCACTTCGCGCTGCTCAACCGCGAGGAGATGATGGACCGCGTCGTCCGGCAGCTGTCCGAGGCCGTCGGCACGCCCGTCGACGAGCGCGAGCGGATCAACTGCCACCACAACTTCACGCAGCGTGAGACGCACTGGGGCAAGTCCGTGTGGGTGTCGCGCAAGGGTGCGATCCAGGCGAAGGCCGGTCAGCCCGGCCTGATCCCCGGGTCGATGGGCACCGCGTCGTACGTGGTCGAGGGACTCGGCAACAAGCCCTCGCTCGAGTCGTCCCCGCACGGTGCCGGCCGGCTGTTCTCGCGGAGCGCGGCTCGGCGGACCTTCACCCACGAGCAGCTGCGCGAGGCGATGGCCGGCATCGAGTACCGCGACACCGACGCGTTCCTCGACGAGATCCCGGCGGCGTACAAGCCGATCGACCAGGTCATGGCGGACGCCGAGGACCTCGTGTCGATCCGGCACACCCTGCGGCAGGTCGTCAACGTGAAGGGCGACTGAGACGCGCCCACCGACGGACGGGAGGCCCGTGGCGGCACCGCCACGGGCCTCCCGTCCGCCACGTGGCGGACCGCACGGCCCGGCGCGCCCCGGACAGGACGGCACGCGTCGGGCACGCTGGGGCGTGATGAGCGACACGGCGGAGCACGCAGCGAAGGAAACCGGACGACAGGTCCGGCGAGCGGCCGACAGCCGCTGGTTCGAGGTCACGGCGCGCGCCGGGTTCGTCGGCAGCGGCATCGTCCACCTGCTGATCGGGTACCTGGCGATCCTGCTCGGCATCGGCAACGCGTCCTCCGGCGGCGAGACGGACCAGTCCGGTGCGCTGCAGCAGATCGCCGCGGTCCCCGGCGGGGTGTTCCTGCTCTGGCTGATCGCCGTCGGCACGGCCGCACTCACCGTTCGCCTGATCGTCGAGGCGATCGTCGGCGGCCGTTCCGACACCACCCGGGGGTGGCTCGCCCGGCTGAAGGACGCCGCGAAGGCCGTGGTCTACGGCGTGATCGCGTACTCGGCGGCCTCGTACGCGCTCGGTGCCGGGTCGAGCTCGAGCAGCTCGTCGCAGAGTGCCGCGGCGAAGACCCTGGCGACGCCCGGAGGGGTGTTCGTGCTGCTCCTCGCCGGGGCGATCGCGGTCGCGGTCGGCATCGGCCTCGTAGTGATCGGCTGCCGCCGGTCGTTCCGCAAGCAGATCACGCGACCGTCGGGTCAGCTCGACCGTGTGGTCACCGTGCTCGGCGTCGTCGGGTACGTCGGCAAGGGGATCGCCGTGGTCATCGTGGGCGTGCTCATCGCCGTCGCGGGGCTGCAGAGCGACCCCGACCAGGCCACCGGCCTCGACGCCGCGTTCGACGCCGTGCGGAGCATGCCCGGTGGGGTGTTCGTCCTCGTCGCGATCGGCATCGGGTTCCTGGCCTTCGGCGTCTACAGCTTCTTCCGCGCGCGGTTCGCCCGCCTCTGACCCGCGGGTGCACGGACGACCGGACCGGCGCGGACCTTCGCGCTGCGCGACACCTCACGGGCCGAAGCGGGCGTGAAGTGTCGCTGAGCCCGTGAACTCGCAGCCGCGCCGCCACGCCTGAGCGAGCACGGACCGCCCCCGCGGTAGACGGGGTCGATGAGCACCAACGTCACGACAGGCCCCGCGACAGTCTTCGCGGACGCCCGAGCGGTCCTCGCCGAGAGCATCGTCTGGGACCCGTCCGCACAGCTGCTCCGGTGGGCCGACATCACCCTCGGCACCCTCAACACCGCCGAGGCCGACGGCACCGTGCGGTCGAGCGTGCCGTTGCCGCCCCCGCTGGCGAGCTTCCAGCCCCGGGCCTCCGGCGGGTTCGTCGCGGCCCTCGGCGACACCGTCGTGGTGACGGACGAGCAGGGTGGCGTCGAGCGCGAGATCGCCCGCGTCACCCACAGCACCTCGGGCAACCGGTTCAACGAGGGCAAGTGCGACCCGTTCGGCCGGTTCCTGGTCGGCAGCATGAACGTGACGACCGGCGAACCCGATGCGGCGCTCTACTCGATCGAGGCCGACGGCACGACCCGGGTGCTCCGCGGCGGCTTCGGCGTGACGAACGGCATGGAGTGGTCGGAGGACGGCAGCACGATGTACGTCACCGACACCAGTGCCTCGACGGTCTTCCGCGGGTCGTACGGCCCGGACGGCGAGCTCGGCGAACTCGAGCCGTTCATCGTCGGTCAGGCGCACGACGGCCTGGTCCGCGACGACGAGGGTTGCTTCTGGAGTGCGATCTACGGCGGATCCCGCGTCGAGCGCTACGGGCCCGACGGCTCGCACCTGGAGACGGTGGAGCTCCCCGTCGCCAACCCGACGTCGGTGGCGTTCGGCGGTCCGGACATGTCGACGCTTTTCGTCGGGACGGCCCGCGAGAACCTCACCGAGCAGGACCTGGAGCAGGCGCCGCGGTCCGGTGCGGTCTTCGCGGTGCCGACGACGGTGCACGGGTTCCCCGCGAACACCTTCAGCGGCTGAGCACGTCGTCGCCGCTCGCGCGGACGGCGGCCGGGTATCCTGGGCGACCGCCCGACCGGAGGAGACCCACGTGGACGACGAACGCCAGGCACCCCGGCCGGACCCGGCCGGCGAGCTCGCCCAGGCCGAGGACGCCGACGTCACGGTGCAGGTGGACCGGGTCGCGGTCGACGGCACGTACGTCCGGGTGAGCTCGATCGGTGAACCCGGCGAGCGGGCCTTCGTGCTGGTCGCGGGCCTGGGCATCGCGTCGACCTACTACGAGCGGCTCGCCCCGCACCTCAACGAGAACGGTCCGGTGCACGCGCTCGACCTGCCGGGGTTCGCCGGCGTCCCGCGGTTCCGTGGGAAGGTCTCGATCGAGCGCTACGCCGACGCGGTCGAGCGGGTCATCGACGACCTCGGGCTTCAGGACCCGGTCCTGGTCGGGCACTCGATGGGCACGCAGGTCGTCACCGAGGTCGCCGCCCGCCGTCCGGGGATCTCCGACCTCGTGCTCATCAGCCCGGTGGTCGACTCGTCGGCGCGCACGGTGCGGCAGTCGGCGTTCCGGTTCCTCCGGTCGACGCTGCACGAGCCCGCCGCGGTCCGCTGGCACGGCATCACGGCGTACGCGCTGTGCGGGTGGCACTGGTTCCGGAAGGTCCTGCCACGGATGATCGCGTTCCCGATCGAGGAGCGCGCCGCCCACGTGCAGGCCCGCACCCTGATCGTCCGCGGTGAGCACGACGCGATGGTGCCGCGGGACTGGGTCCGCCGGCTGGCGCGGGTGTTCCCGTACGCGGTCCTCCGTGAGGTCGTCGACGGCGCACACTCGGTCATGCACGCACAGGCCGACGCGGTCGCGCGGCTCGCGGTGGCGCACGTCGACCACCGGATCCCCGACCGGGGAGTGTCGTCGCTGCAGCGGGTGCGCGACGACTCGACGTCGTCGGACCTGGCGCGGCTCAGCCCGGGGGACGCCTGGTTGCTGGTCAAGTCGCGCTTCATCGAGCTGTTCGGGATGGCCCGGAACGACGACGAGACACTCGAGGCGGCCAAGTCCGCGCACGCCGTCGCGATGGCGGACGGCGACGACCTGCCGGTCGACCCGGCGGATCGCCGGGCGGTCGTCGACGAAGTCGCGCCGGAGTCGAAGTAGCCAGCACCGTCGCAGCAGCACACCGTCGCACCAGCGCGCGTCGCGATCTGCGGGCGACCGCCTGGAGGCCCGGTGCCGGTCCGATGGACCGGCACCGGGCCTCCAGGCCGTCGCGACCACAGCGACGGGCGAGCGGTCAGGGCGTGATGCGTCCCGGCAGCATGTCGGGCGTCAGCGCGTTCGCCTCGGCGAGGACCTTGCGTGCCTCGTCGGTCTTGTCCCACACGTTCCAGAGCAGCACGCCCCGGACCGTGTCGTCGTCGTCCAGGTAGTAGACGACGCCGGTCACGGTAAAGTCCTGCCAGTCCTCGACCGTGCGGAGCTTCGCGCTGACCTGCCCCACCGCCTCATACCCCATGTCGAAGACGTCGGAGTAGAACATCGGCGTGTGGTCGTAGGTCTCGTCGGCGTCGGCCAGGTTGCGGCCGGCCTGCCGACCCTGCTGCTGGGCGTTGTCGACGTGCTCCACCCGGCGGGTGCCGAGGATGCGGTCCGGGTACTCGGCGACGTCACCGGCGGCGAACACGGAGTCGTCGTCGGTGAGCAGTGTCGAGGTCACCACGATGCCGTCGCGGACGGTGAGTCCGGCGTCGGCGGCGAGCTGCGTCGCGGGCTCGATGCCGAGTCCGGCGACGACCGCGTCGGCCTCGACCACGGAGCCGTCGTCGAGCGTCAGCCGCACGCCGTCCGCCGTCTCGGTGCCCTCGGACACCCGGCGGCCGGTGCGGAGCTCCACACCGTGGTCGACGAAGCGCTGCTGGAACGCCCGTGCCAGGTCCTCGGGGAACATCCGTCCGCCGACGACCTCGTCCGGGTCGACCAGCGTGACGCGCGCACCGTTCTGCACGATGCCCGCCGTGATCTCCTGGCCGATGTACCCGCCGCCGACGACGGCGACGTGTGCTCCGGCATCCGCGAGTTCGCGCAGCCGGCGGTAGTCCGACGCGCTGCGGTAGTCGAGCACGCGTGCCGACGGGGACAGCCCCGGCAGCCCGCGTGGCTTCCCTCCGGTCGCGAGCAGGAGCCGCTCGTACCCGTGGGTCGCGCCGTCGGCCGTCGTGACGGTCTTCGCGGCACGGTCGATCGCCGTCACCGTGGTGCCCAGGACGAACTGCGCCCCGGTCTCCTCGGTGTGCAGGTCGACCTTGTCGTCCCAGCTGAAGTCCGGGTCGGTCCAGAGCTTCTTCGACAGCGCGGGCCGTGCGTAGGGCCGGTCGACGTCCTCGCTGAGGATCCCGATCGACCCGTCGGTGTCGAGCTCGCGGATGCCGCGGGCAGCGGCGTCGGCGACCATCCCGCCGCCGACGATGAGGTAGCGGAAGTCGGTCATGACGCCTCCTGGCGGTGCTGTGGCGCCACGATCAGATCGTGGCGACCGAGCCGGAGTCGACCCGGTAATTGGCGCCGTTCACGAAGCTGGCCAGGTCGGAGCACAGGAAGGCCACGACGTTCGCGACCTCTTCCGGCTCGCCGCGGCGCTTGAGCTCCATGTACGGCCGCTCTTCTTCGAGGAAGCTGCCGATGGCCTCGTCGAACGAGGTCCCGCGCTGCTTGGCCCGCTTGTCCATCATCGCGTCGGTCATCGGCGTGTGGATGAACGCGGGGGAGACCGTGTTCACCAGCAGGCCCTCGGAGGCGTAGGAGCGCGACAGGCCCTTCGCGAACGAGAGCACACCGGCCTTGGCGGCGCAGTAGGGCAGTTCGTCGTCGTACGGCTGCGAGGCGTCCTCGGACACCAGGTAGACGATGCGTCCCCAGCCGCCCTGGCGCAGGTCGCCGATGAACTCGCGGGTGATCCGCACCGGCCCCATCAGGTCGATGTCGATCGTCTCCGCCCATCCGGCCTCGTCGATCTCGTGGAACATGCCCTGGGCGCCGGTGACGCCCGAGGACTGCACCAGGATGTCGATCTCGCCGACGGCCTCGCGCACCTTGTCGTGCAGGGCGGCGAGGCTCTCGGCGCTCCGGACGTCGGCGGCGAAGGCGTGGAGCTTGCCGAGCGGTGCCTCGAGCTGGTCCGCACTGGTGTCCAGACGGCTCTGGTCGATGTCGGTGACGACCACGGTCGCACCCTCTGCCAGGAGGATGCGCGCCGTGTTCCAGCCGATGCCGGAGTCGCCGCCGAAGACGAGTGCGGTCTTGCCCTGGATACCGAGGTCCACCCGGGCCCCTACGCGTGCGCCGACGCGTCGGCGACGGCGGGCGTGGTGGCGGAGGCCAGCGGGGTGCTGGGCGCGCGGTTCTCGGCGGAGACCATCCACGCGAGCTGCTCGAGGCGCTCGATGAAGCCGTGGAGCAGGTCCGCGGTCGTCGGGTCTTCCTCGTCGACCTCGTCGTGGACGTCGCGCATGGTGCCGGTCGCCTGGTACAGCCGGAGCGTGACCTGGTCGATGGCGTCGTGCGTGGTGATCTCGCCCGAGGGGAACGCGTCGAGGTGGCTGCCCGCGGAGACGGTCGCCGAGCGGCCGTCCGGCACGAGGTACAGCGCGCGCATGCGCTCGGCGGTGTCGTCGGCGAACTCACGAGCCGCGTCGACGATCTCGTCGAGCTGCAGGTGGAGGTCGCGGAAGTTGGTGCCGAGGATGTTCCAGTGGGCCTGCTTGCCCTGCAGGTGCAGGTCGATGAGGTCCACGAGGACCGCCTGGAGGTTCTTGGCCATCTTGTCCGAAGCGTGCATGGTTGTGGCTCCTTTCGCGTCGGTGTGACCGTTCCGGTCTACGCGGTGCCCCAGTGCACGCTCTCAGTGCGCTCGGAGGCAGCGTCCCCCGGGGGCGTCCGGCGCGGTGCCGCTCAGTGCGACGGCGCGGGGTCGACCTGGTCGACGGCCTCGCGCATCTGCTCCAGGAAGCCGGCGACGATCCGGGCCTCGGACGCGGGGAGTCCCTCGGCGATCGACATCATCCGGCGGTGCATCACGCCGAGCGTGGCGCGGACCTCGTCGTCGGTCTCGGTCGTCGGCGTGATGACGAGCGCCCGTCGGTCGGTGGGGTGCGGGTCTCGGCGCACGTGGTTCGACTTGACCAGGCGGTCGATGAGGATCGTCGTCGAGGCCGACGAGATCTTGAGGTACGCGGCGAGGTCCTTCGGGCTCACGGCGGTGCCGGAGCGCTGCGCCTGCAGCAGGAAGCGCACGGCGAGCAGGTCGGTCTCGCCCATGCCCATCGAGTCGCGGGTCCGGCGGCGCATGGCCGTCTCGGCGGATCGGTACCGGCGCAGGGCGTTGAGCACCGCGACCCCGCGTTGGGTCGCGTCGTCGTCCGGGAACCAGTACCCGGACGCCTCGGTGATCTCCTGCGTCGACATGGCGTTCAGGGTAACCCGTCTCGTATCTCGGTCGTCGAGCGGACTCCCGGGTTCCGCCACGACCGGTGCGTCCGCCACGTCCGATGCGTTCGCAACGACCGTTGCGTCCGCACCGGACGGACAGGAGGCCCGTGGCGGGGTCGCCACGGGCCTGGTGTCCGATGGTTCGTCGCGTTACGCGGCTGCCGGCTCGTCCGTGCCGGCTGCGGCCTCGGCGAGCGCGGTGAGCGCGCCCTGCACGAGCGTCGTGACCTCGGCGTCCTCACGCGGGTGGGTCTCCGCGAAGCGGACGACCGACTGCGGGATGGCGACCTTGACGTCCTCCAGGACCTTCGCACCGGCGATGCCGGCGGCCTTGCGGGCGTCGTCGTGCGCCCAGACGCCGCCGTACTGGCCGAACGCCGAGCCGATCACGGCGAGGGGCTTGCCGGACAGCGGCGAGGCGCCGAACGGACGCGAACCCCAGTCGAGCGCGTTCTTCAGGACGGCGGGGATGGTGCCGTTGTACTCGGGGGTGATCAGCAGGACGGCATCCGCGGTGGCGACGGCGTCGCGGAAGGCGACGGCAGCGGCGGGCGGGGTGTCGCCGTCGATGTCCTCGTTGTAGAACGGCAGGTCGACGATGCCGTCGAAGGTGTGCAGCTCGATGCCCTCCGGCGCGTGGTGCGCGGCGGCCTCGGCGAGCTTGCGGTTGATGGAGTCGGCGCGCAGGCTGCCGACGAGGACGAGGACGTTCGTCATGGAGCTCCTTCTGCTGCGGGATGCTGTTGCTGGACGGAAAGGTGTCAGCGACAACCAATGCGATCGTACGGGGCGCTATTCCCAGCCCCCTGGGTACGGTGGCGACGTGACCACGCTTCGGACCCCGGCCAGCACGCCACGAACCACCGACCCGACCTGGTGGCGCGATGCCGTCGTCTACCAGGTCTACCCACGCAGCTTCGCCGACACCGACGGCGACGGGCTCGGTGACGTCGCGGGCATCACGAGCCGGGTGCCGTACCTGGCGTCGCTCGGTGTCGACGCGCTGTGGCTCTCCCCGTTCTTCCCGTCGCCGCTCGCCGACGGGGGGTACGACGTCGCCGACTACCGTGCCGTCGACCCGAAGCTCGGGTCCCTCGACGACCTCGACGCCCTGGTCCGGGCCGCCCACGAGCACGACCTCAAGGTCATCGTCGACATCGTGCCGAACCACACCTCGGACCAGCACGAGTGGTTCCGGGCCGCACTGGCGTCCTCGCCGGGGTCGGCCGAGCGGGCGCGGTACGTGTTCCGCGAGGGGTCCGGCGACTCCGGGGAACTGCCGCCGAGCGACTGGGTGTCGAACTTCGGCGGCAGCGCGTGGACCCGGGTTCCGGACGGGCAGTGGTACCTGCACCTGTTCGCCCCCGAACAGCCGGACCTGGACTGGTCGAACCCCGAGGTCCGCGCCGACTTCGAGGACACGCTGCGCTTCTGGTCCGACCGCGGTGTCGACGGGTTCCGCGTGGACGTCGCGCACGGTCTGGCGAAGGACCTGTCGACCCCGTACCGGCCGTCGAACGAGCAGGACCTGCCGCTCGACGGCTCCGACCCGCTGTACGACCGCGACGAGGTGCACGAGATCTTCGCCACCTGGCGCCGGGTGCTCGACGAGTACGACCCGCCCCGTGCCGCGGTCGCCGAGGCCTGGGCCCCGGCACCCCGCCGCGTCCTGTACGCCCGGCCGACGGAGCTCGGGCAGGCCTTCAACTTCGACCTGCTCGAGGCTCCGTTCGAGCCCGATGTGTTCCGTCGGATCATCGAGCGGAACCTGGCCGCCTCGGAGCAGTCCGGTGCCTCGAGCACCTGGGTGCTCTCGAACCACGACGTCGTGCGGCACCCCACCCGGTACGGCCTGCCGGACGGCACCGACACCGACGCCTGGCTCATGACGGACGGCACGACGCCGGAGCTCGACCGTGCACGGGGGCTCCGTCGGGCACGCGCGGCGACGCTGCTGATGCTGGCGCTGCCGGGGTCGTCGTACGTCTACCAGGGCGAGGAGCTCGGGCTGCACGAGGCCGCCGCGATCCCGCGCGACCTGCTGCAGGACCCGAAGTGGCTCCGCACCGGGCACACCGTGAAGGGCCGGGACGGCTGCCGCGTGCCGATCCCGTGGACGCGCTCCGGGCCGTCGTTCGGCTTCGGGGACGTCGCACCCCACCTGCCGCAGCCGCAGGACTTCGGGGAGTCCTCGGTCGAGGCCGAGGACGGCGATCCCGGGTCGACCCTGTCGCTGTACCGCCGGGCGCTGGCCGCACGACGTCGGCTGCAGCAGGGGGAGGCGCTGACGTGGCTGGAGTCCGGCTCCGAGGTCGTGGCGTTCGCCCGGCACGACGGCTGGCGGTCGTTCACGAACTTCGGCACGCAGCCGGTGCCGTTGCCCGCCGGCACCGTGGTCGTCGCGTCGGGACCGCTCGACGAGGTCTCGCCCGGTGTGCTGCCCGGCGAGACGACGGTGTGGTTGGCCTGAGCGGACAGGTTCTTCCTCCACAGCCCGGAGGCCCGTGGTGGCGTTCCACAGATCGTCTCGCCGCCGCCCGGGGGTGACCTCCCGATCGCGAGCATCGGGGCATGACAGATCCCACTGCTCCAGCATCCGGTCCACGACCACTCCGGCCGCGGGTCGTCCGCCGCCTCGCTGCGGTCGGCGCCGCGCTGACCGCGCTCGGCGTGCTCGCGGCGCCCGCCGTGCTCCCGTCCGGGTCGAGCGCCGCTGCGCTCGACTTCCCCTACGTCAACGAGTTCTCCAGTGCGTCCGGCGGCACCCTGCAGGGTGACGCCGCGGTGTCCGACGGTCGCCTGCGACTCACCGACGACGTCCGGAACCAGGCCGGGGCCTGGTCGACGAACGACACGTTCCCCTCCGACACCGGGCTCGAGATCGAGTTCACCTACGCCATGTACACCGCGAAGGACGACCCCGGGGCCGACGGCCTGCTGCTGTACCTGGCCGACGGGGCCGCACCACAGGGTGTCGGCTCGTACGGCGCCGGCCTCGGGTACGCCTGCCGCAGCACCGTGACCGAGGGCGGTGGACGCCCGTGCGACCTGCCCGGGGTCCCCGGTGGGTTCGCCGCCGTCGCGATCGACCACTACGGCAACTTCTCGTCGCGCATCAACGACTCCGGTCCCGGTGCCCAGGCCGACCACGTCGTCGTCCGCGGCTCGGGCGACGGGACCGAGGGCTACCGGTACGTCGCCGGCGTCGCGGCCCCCGGCGGCACGGTGACCGACGGAGCCACACCGCGGAAGGTCCGCGTCACCCTGCTGCCCGAGGCCGACGGCGGCCTCGCCGTGACGGTCCGGATCCAGGCCGGCGAGGCCCTGCGGACGGTACTGGACTCGGTGCCGCTGCACGGCGACGGACAGGCCCCGCTGCCGAGCACGCTCCGCCTCGGGTTCGCCGCGGCCACCGGCAGCCACGTCGACAAGCACGAGGTCGACGCGCTGCAGGTGTGGAAGCCGGCGGACCTGTCGGTCGAGCACGACCTGCCCGCGACCGTCACGGCCGGCGACCCCGTCCGCTACGACGTCACGGCTCGGAACCCCGGCCCGAACGCCGCCGATCCGAGCCCGTTGCACGTCGACGTGCCGGACGGCATCGAGGACGTCACCTGGACGTGCACCGCGGCAGCGGGCTCCGCCTGCGCGACCGCGACGGGGAGCGGTGACGTGGCGACCGACCTGTCCCTGCCCCGCGACGGTTCGGCCGTGGTGACCATCGAGGGGCGGGTCGCCACGGGCACCGAGGGGAGCCTGGAGAGCGTCGCGACGATCGCCACGCCTGCGTCGTTGTCTGACACGAACGAGACGGACAACGTCTCGCGGGCGAGCACGACCGCGACGGCACCGGCGGCCGTCGCGCACGTGGAGACGGACAAGTCGGTGTCACCGTCGACCGTCGCACCCGGAGACGAGGTCGAGTACCTCGTGACCGCACGGAACCGGGGTCCGGCGGTCGCGGAGCACGTCGGGGCCGTCGACGAGCTGCCCGAGGCCATGCGCTTCGCCGGTTCGGACGACGGGTGCACCGCCGAGGGGCAGCGCGTGACGTGCCGATCCGACGCCTCGCTCGACGTGGGGGAGACCCGGGCCTTCCGGATCCGCGCCGTGCTCGATCCGGGCTACCGGGGGGACGGATCCGACGTGGTGAACGTGGCGACCGCGACCTCGCCGACCGACCCGGACGGGGGCGACCCGTCCACCGGTGTGGCTATCGTCGTCGACCCGGACGAGGACGGACCGGCGCCGAGCCCTGCGCCGACGACTGGTCCGGCACCGGACGACGGGGACGGATCCGGTGGCGGCGGCCCCGGCGACGGCGACGGCCCCGGGGCGGGTGCTGACGACGGGCGTGCGGGTGCTCCGGCAGCTGACCACGGCGCCGCCGCGCCCGTGGGAGCCCTCGCCTACACCGGTGCCGAAGGGGTCGGCCTCGCCGCCGCGCTCGCCGCCCTGGCCGCCGCCGTCGGGTCCGTGTGCTGGTGGCTCGCCCGACGTCGTGCCCGCCGGAACGCGCCGACCGACGACCCGCAGCAGCCCTGAACGCCGCCGGGACGGCACCGGACGCGGTGCCGTCCCGGCGCGCGGGTGTGCACGTCCACAGGGGGTGGAGACGCCCCCGGTCGGGCGTTCACCCCACCGGCGGTAGGATCGGATCCACGATCCGCATGCCCGAAAGAGGTCTCGTGTCCGACACCGTGGACGACGCCACCACCGTGGAAGACGCGACCCAGCGCGCGCGGTACTGGCCGATCCCGATCCTCCGGGCGGTCCCCGCAGCGGTCGTCGCGATGGTCATCACCTTCTCGACCAACCACGCCGCGGGCTACGGTCTCGTGCTGTTCGGCGGCTTCGCCCTGGTCGAGGGCCTCGTGCTCCTGTTCGCCGGGATCTCCCGACTGCCCCTCGACGGCCGTTCGCGTCGCACGACCCTGCTGCAGGCCGTCATCACCCTGCTCGCCGCGGTCGCCGCGTTCGCGTGCAACGGGTTCGGGCTGCCGGCCTTCATCACGGTCATCGTCGCGTTCGCGGTGCTGACCGGGGCCCTCGAGCTGTCGCAGGGGCTCCGTGCCCGGCGTCGCTCACCCTTCGCTCGCGACTGGACCACGATCGGCGGCCTCACGCTGCTGCTCGCGGTCGCCTTCCTCGTCACGCCGCCCGACTACTCCCAGCAGCTCGGTGGCGTGGAGCAGGTCACCGGCACCCTCGACGCCTCGATCGTGCTCGTCGGCCTGCTCGGCGCGTACCTCGCCATCACGGCCGTCTTCCACGTGATCGCCGGCCTCTCGCACAAGTGGGGCACGGCCACGCCGGCCGTCGCCCCGGACGGAGCACCACACGCATGACCACCCCCAGCCGTCGTGACCGTCTGCGCCCGGTCGAGCTCCTCGGGATCTCCGCGATCGTCGCGGTGTTCACCGGGCTCGTCGTGCTGTTCTCGACGCGGGAACTGCAGTTGGCCGTGATCTTCCTCGGCGTCGCGTTCATCGTGGTCGTCGTCGTGCTCGCGATGCTGCAGCTCGCCTCGTCGAGCGAGCAGGACGACAACGACATGCTCGGCGGGCACAAGACGCCGGGCGAGGGCGACGGCGACGACTTCCACTGAAGGCTGACGGCTGACCCAGCGGCGACCGCGTCCTGACGCCGGACACGCCCGAGGTCACGAATCAGGAACGGTCCTGTCAGGATCGCGGGTCCTGCCGACACCTCTGGGTGAAGGAGGTGGGATGTGGACGTGACGACCGGCACCGACACGGACGAAGGACTCGTCCGTGCGATGGCACAGGGGGACACCGGAGCGTTCGCACGAGCGTTCGACCGGTACGCCGCCACCCTCACCCGCTACGCCTGGGCACTCGTGGACAACCGCTCCGACGTCGAGGAGATCGTGCAGGACGCGTTCCTCACGCTCTGGCAGCGGGCGGCGACCCTCGAGCTGCCGGCGGACACCGTGCTGCCGTGGCTGCTCGTCGTCTGCCGCAACCACGCCTTCAACACCGGCCGCAAGCAGGCCCGTCGTCGCGCGGACGAACTCCCGGAGCACCTCGCCTCGCCCGCCGACCAGGACGAGGCACGCGAGACCCTGCGCTGGGTCCGTGCCGAGATCGCCGCGCTCCCCGACCTCGACCGCCGCATCTGCGAGCTCTGCCTCCTCGAGGGGTACTCCTACGCCGAAGCCGCGGAGCTCCTCGGGCTCACGGTCGGCGCGGTCACCCCGCGGGTCTCCCGCAACCGACGTCGACTCAAGAAGGCGGTGATGCACGATGAACACTGAACCTCCCCAGGGAGACGAGCTGCAGCGCATGCTCGTCTCGATGAAGCAGAACGTCCTCGAACGCGCCACGCCCCGCCCGAAGCGACGTCGTGGTCGCTCGGGCATCGTGGTCGGCGTCGTCGCCCTGCTGGCACTCGGCACCGCGACCGGTGCCGTCGCGCTGACCCTGTCGCAGCAGAACGCCGACCCGGTCGCCGCTCCCACCCAGACCCAGCATCCCGAGCCGTCGCCGTCCGCGACGACGCCGAGCTCCGCGCCGATCACGGGCGCCCCGATCCCGAAGCCCACCCCGACCCCGCGCAACACCGTCGCCACGATCCCCACGAGCTGCCGCTCGATCGTGCCCGCGTCGGAGTACTCGCGGTTGTTCGGAGATGCGTCCGTGACCGAGAAGGACACCCAAGACCCCGACACCGTGGACGTCGTCTCGGCGTCGATCAGCTGCGTGTGGCAGAAGCCGGATGCGGACAGCTCGTTCCTGTCCGTCTCGATCCACACCGCGAGCGCCGAGCACGTCCAGTACCAGATCGACTCGTTCGGCGACGAGGCTGGCGGCACCTGCACGGAGCGACCGGACGGCACGCTGTGCCAGCTCGGAGCGACCCTCGACGACGGCGCCGCCAAGGCGTACACCCTGTACGTCCGCGGCGACAGCTACGTCGTCGTCGACCAAATCGGCTTCCCGACGAACGGTTTGCTGAACGCCGTCATCGGGGAGATCTGGGGGGACTGACGGCCCGGAGGCACGGGGCGGACCCGACCCGTGCCTCCAGTCCGTCGGTGGTCAGATCGTGAGCAGGAACGGTCGCCTCGCGCACCGTGACGCGACCGTTCCTGCTCACGGAGCACACCGACCACGCCCCGCGTCACCCCACCCGCGCCGCCACGATGTCGCGCGCCAGCGTCCGGACCGCACGGCTCGGTTCCGGGGACGTCCGGACCGCCAGACCGATGCGGAGCGGGTCGACCTCGTCCTCCAGGTCGAGCACCGCACCGTCGTACCGCACCCCTGAGTCCGGTACGACCCCGACGCCGAGCCCGGCCGAGGCGAACCGGATCACGGCGGGCATGTCGTTCATCTCCGCGACGATGCGCCGCCGGATGCCGAGCCGCTCGAGTGCCCCGTCGAGGATGATCCGGTTGCCGAACCCGTGCGCCGTGTCGACGAAGGGTTCATCGGCGAGTTCGGTGAGCGACACCGACGACCGGCCGGCGAGCGGGTGGTCCGACGCGGTGAACACCCGGAACGGCATCTCCCGCAACGGCTCCACGACGACGCCGGCGGGCACGGTGGGCAGGCCCGTGTAGGCGATGTCGAGCCGCCCGGCGACCAGGTCCTGCACGAGCCCGGTCGTCCCCGACGGCGAGGTCATCAGCTCCACCGCGACGAGCGGGTGCTGCCGTCGGAACCGCTGCAGCACGCCCGTCAGGTCGACGATGTCCATGCTCGTGAAGATGCCGAGCCGCACCCGCCCCCGCAGGTCGGCGTCGTCGGCGGTGGCCAGGTCGCGCATCCGGTTGAGGGACTCGAGCACCGCGCGGGCGTGGGGGAGCAGGTCCTCGCCGGCCGGGGTCAGGACGAGCTGTCGGCCGGTGCGGTCGAAGAGCCGCACCCCGAAGCTGCGCTCGAGTGAGGCGATGCCTGCGGACACCGTGGACTGCGCGGCTCAGAGTCGTTCGGCCGCCCGGGTGACGCTGCCCTCGGCGGCGACGGTGACGAACTGTTCGAGCAGTCGGGTCTCCATCGTCCGAGTATCGAACAGATCGATCGTGCACATCAAGCGCATCCGTTGGACTCGATGCACGCCGAGCGCGATCATCGGAGCATGTCAACCGTCACCGACACCCCGACGGGCACCGTCCCCGCCACCACCGCCGCTCCCGCATCCGCGAGCGACCGTGTCGTCGCCCCGCGCGGACGCCGTGTCCACACCCGTCGGCGCCACGGTTTCGGCTTCTGGGTCGTCGCCTTCGCGTTCCTCGCGGTGATGGCCTTCGCGACCGTCCCCGCGCCCCTCTACGTCATCTACCAGGCCCGCGACGGGTTCCCGACCTTCACCACGACCGTGATCTTCGCGGCGTACGGGGTCGGGGTCGTCGGGTCGCTGTACCTGGCGGGACACCTGAGCGACGTGCACGGGCGGCGCCCGCTCATCCTGGTGTCCATCGCCCTCGAGCTGGTCGCCGCCGTGCTGTTCCTGCTCTGGAACGACGTCACCGGCCTCATCGTCGCCCGGCTCGTGACCGGCCTCGGTGTCGGGACGCTGACGGCGACCGCGACGGCGCACCTCGGTGAGCTCCGGGTCCGTGCGACCGGGTCGAGCGACTCCGCGAAGGGGGCGAGCGTCGCCGCCGGGGCGGTGAACCTCGGCGGGCTGTCGCTCGGCGCCCTGGTCGGTGGAGCGCTCGCCGAGTTCGTCGGGCAGCCGCTCATGGTCCCGTACGTGGTGTTCGTGATCGCGCTGGCCATCGCGTTCGTGCTCGTGCTGGCCGCACCGGAGACGGTCGACCGCTTCGAGCAGCCCGTGGCCTACCACCCGCAGCGCATGCGGGCTCCCGAGGGCCAGGGAGCTGCGTTCTGGGCAGCCGGTGCAGCAGCGTTCGCGGCACTCGCCGTACAGGGCCTCTTCACGTCGGTCGCGCCGAGCTTCCTCGGCACCACCTTCCACGTCACCGACCGCCTGGCCGCCGGGGCCACGACCTTCGGGGTCTTCGCCGCGAGCGCGCTCTCGCAGATCGTCTTCGCCCGGCTGTCGCAGCGTGCGCAGATCCGGCTCGGCATGGTGCTGCTGGTCGTCGGGCTGGTCGCCCTGGCCGCCGCCGCGGTCCTGCTGCAGGTCGCCGGGTTCATCGGCGGCGGGGTCGTCGCGGGCGCCGGGGTCGGCCTGCTGTTCCGCGCCGCGATCGGCAGTGCCGCAGCACTGGTCGGCCCGGAGCGTCGGGGTGGCGTGCTCGCTGCCACGTTCCTCATCGCCTACGCCGGGCTCACCGTGCCGGTCGTGGCCGTCGGGGCGGCGCTGCTGGTGATCCCGACGCTCCCCGTCCTGATCGGGTACGTCGTGCTCGTCACCGTCCTGGCCGTCGTCGCCGGCACCCGGCTGGCCGCGCGCGCCTGACGCGCCACGGGCCTGGCGTCCGCCCGTCGCCTCCCGGAACCGGGTTCCGGACACCGGACCACGCGATCGCGCGGTGCCGTGTCCGGAACCCGGTTCCGTCGTGCGGACGCACTCCCGGCATACTGGGTGCGTGCCCCGGAACCGCAACCGTCCCGTGATCACGGGGATCGCGGCCGTGGTCGCCGCCGGTCTCCTCGCCGGCGGGCTGTTCCTGACGGCACGGCAGGGTGCGGACGACCCGACCATCGGCGCCGGCTCGGCCTCACAGACCCCGGCCGACGCGCCGACCGCCGCCGGCGACGGCACCGTCACGATCACCCGCACCGGGCCGGACATGCCTGGCAGCACGGCGCTCGGCCGGTGCGACACGACGACCCAGGCGGCCGTCGCGCAGTACGAGACCGAGGCCCTGGGCCGCGTCACCCTGCAGTGCGGCACCGCTGCCCAGGGCTACGAGCACATCCGGGTGCGGCACACCGCCGACTGGCAGGACGTCGTCTCCGGGCACGGCTCGCGCGACTGGGACGACGCCATGCTCACGGCGGTGCAGACGGCCCTCGAGGACCCACGCCCCGGGTTCCCGCTCGACGCCGGCGACGGCAAGGTCTGCTACGCCGCACCCGTCCGGTTCGACGACGGTTCACGCCCCGACGACGAGCCCTTCGTCAAGGTGATCGTCTCGGCCACCACCGACCGGGTGATCACGGCGTACCCCACGCGCACCGACGACTGCTGACGCCGGCGCTGTCCACCCGTTCTGCGACCGACCACGCTGCCCACTGACGTCGAACGACACCGCCGTCGTCGTACGACATCGACGCTGTCGCAACCACCGCCACGCAACAGTCCGCGTCTGCACGAAGCGACGATGTCGTCGTCGTACGACGTCGACCTCGTCGTTCCGCGTCGTCCCCCACCGCCGCAGCGTCCAGACGCCCACACGCCCACACGCCCACAAGCCCACACGCCCAAGCGCCGAGACGCCGAGACGCACACACGCTGAGCGCGCGACCCTACGCGTGCACCTCGTACTCGTGCCGCCGGTGCGACGCCGGCTCCAACTGGAACGTCGAGTGCTCCACCGGCACGTCGAAGTGCTCCGCCACGCACCGCTGCAGCTCGTCGAGGATCGCCGGGGCGTGCGCCGTCGAGAAGCAGTGGTCGTCGACGACCACGTGCGCGGTCAGGTTCGGCACCCCGGTCGCCACGAGCGTCGCGTGCAGGTCGTGCACGGCGATGACGTGGTCGAGCTCGAGGATGTGGCCCCGCACGTCGTCGAGGTCGAGCCCCGGCGGCGTCGACTCGAGCAGCACGTTCGCGGTCTCGCGCAGCAGCCGGATCGCCCGCGGCAGGATGAGCAGGCCGATCAGGATCGCGGCGACGGAGTCCGCCCGCTCCCACCCGGTCAGCATGAGCACGACCGCGGCGATGATGACGGCCACCGACCCGAGGGTGTCGTTGAGGACCTCGAGCCGGGCGGCACGCGAGGTGAAGCCCTCGCCCGAGGCCCGGAGCAGCACCGCGTAGGCCACCAGGTTGCCGACGAGTCCGACGATGCCGAAGACGAGCAGCGGCCCGGAGTGGATCTCCTCCGGCACGACGAGCCGCTGGACCGCCGAGATGATCACGTAGACGCCGACGGCGAGCAGGATCGCGGCCTGCGCGGTGGCCCCGAGGACCTCGGCCCGCTGGAAGCCCCAGGTGCGCTGTGCGGTCGGCGACCGGCGGGCGAGCCGCGTCGCGACGAGTCCGATGCCGAGTCCGCCGGTGTCGACGACCATGTGCCCGGCGTCGACGAGCAGTGCGAGCGAACCCGTGACCACGGCACCCACGACCTCGGCGAGCAGGATGCCCGCCGAGATGCAGAACGCGATGAGCAGGGCGCGCTCCGAGGCGTGCCCGACGCCGTGCCCGTGGTCGTGTCCCATGTGCGACATCGTAGGGATCCGCACTGACGACATGCCAGGATCGTCAGCGTGAGCCGGTCGCCCTACGAGCTGTCCACACCACCCGAGGTGCTGGCCCGGCTGCACCCCCGGCTCCGGACCTACTTCGCTGCCGTCCCGCCCGGACACGTCGGTCGCGGCGAGGGCGTCTTCACCGTGGTCGGCACCCCGCGCCGGTGGGTCTGGCCGGTCCTCGCGTGGTTCGCGCGCGACGCCGTCATGTTCCCGGTGTGGGAACGGGACGTGCCCTTCACCGTCGAGAACCGCCCGGCTCGCGTCCGTCGTGGACCCGGCACCGGCCTGGAGGCCCGCCCCGCCGTCCGCGCGCACCGCACCTTCCGGTTCCGCTCGGGAGCCCGCACGATGGTGGACGCCATCACCGCCGAACCCGACGGCCTGGTCGACCACCTCGGTCGCCGCGGGCGCGTCAGCGCGCGTCTGCGGGCGCAGGTCGACGACACCGGTCCGGACGCGGGCGCCCTACGCCTGGTCTCCACGCGCGTGACGTTCCGTGCGCTGGGACGCGATCTGCGCCTCCCGGCCGCCCTGAGCCCGCGTGTGACGCTCACGGAACGATTCGATGACGAAGCCGACCTGCAGCGCGTGTCCCTGGTGCTCACCGCGCCGGTGGTCGGCACGCTGTACCGGTACGAGGGGGCGTTCCGGTACGAGATCGCGCCGGACACAGAACGGGGATGAGATGAACGACGAGAAGGGCCGCGTCGTGATCGCGGGAGCGAGCGGCTTCGTGGGGCGGTACCTGCGGGACGCCTTCGCGGCAGAGGGCTACCGGGTCGTCACCATCGGCCGGACCGGCGACGCGGTGTGGGGCAACACCCTGCGCATCCGGGAACTCGTCGACGGTGCCGCCATGGTCGTGAACATGGCGGGCAAGAGCGTCAACTGCCGCTACGGCCGACGCAACCGTGCCGAGATCATGCGCTCACGGGTGGACACCACGCTCGAGCTCGCCGAGGCCATCCGGACGTCGGAGCACCCGACGCCGCTGTGGATGAACGCCTCGACCGCGACGATCTACCGGCACGCCGACGACCGCCCGCAGGACGAGACGACGGGCGAGATCGGCGAGGGGTTCTCGGTCTCCGTGGCCCGCGCGTGGGAGGACGCCTTCTTCGGCGCCGACCTGCCCGGCACCCGTCGTGTGGCGCTCCGGATGGCGATCGTGTTCGGCGACGGCAGCGCCCTGCTGCCGCTCCTCCGGCTCGCGCAGGCGGGCCTCGGCGGGCCGCAGTACGACGGGCCGTGGGTGCCGACGCGCTCCCGGCTCCGCGCCGGCACGTACCACCACCACCGGCCCACGCACGGTCGGCAGCGCTTCAGCTGGGTGCACATCGCCGATGTCCTCGGGTCGATCCGGTTCCTCCGCGACCACCCGGAGATCGAGGGGCCGGTGAACCTCTCGAGCCCGAACCCGTCCGACAACCGCACCGTGATGGCGACCATCCGCGACGCCGTCGGACGCCGGTTCGGGGTACCGACCTGGCGGTGGATGCTCGAACTCGGGTCGTTCGCGATCCGCACCGAGACCGAACTCGTGCTGAAGAGCCGGTGGGTGGTGCCGACCCGGTTGACCGAGGCGGGCTACGAGTTCCGGTACCCGCACCTGCGTGGGGCGCTCGCCGGGATCATCGCGGAGCGCCGCCAGCACCGGGGCTGAGCACCGGCACCGGGACCCCGTCGACCGGAGCTGGTGTCGGTGCCGGTTGCGGCGCCGGGTTCCGGCCCGGTCGCGGCCCGCGGTCCCGCGCCGGACGCGACGACCACAGCACGGCGGCCACGACGACCGCGCCGGCGAGCACCTCGACCAGGTCGGGCACCTCGCCGAAGGCCGCCCACGACGCGAGCACCCCGACCACCGGCACGAGCATCGAGAACGGCGCGACCGTGCTCGAGGGGTAGGTCGCCAGCAGCCGCGACCAGATGCCGTAGCCCACCAGGGTCGCGACGACCACGATGTAGAGCAGGCCGAGGTCGGCCGGCAGCGCCGCCGGCGTGAACGCCGTGCCGAGTGCGGCCCCGATGCGGTCCGGTCCCTCGACCACGAGCGACAGCACGGCCATCGGCACGGGTGGCACGACCGACCACCACAGGGTCAGGTGCAGCGGGTTCGCGGCGCCCGCCCGCCGGGTCGCGACGTTGCCGATCGCCCACCCGAGCGCACCGCACAGCGCGAGCACGACGGGCAGCAGCGCGGCGGTCTGGGAACGGTGCAGGGCGATCGCGGCGAGGGCGGCCACGGCGACGGTGACCCCGACGACCTGCCGGCCGGTGAGCCGCTCGCGCAGGAACACCCCCGCCAGCACCACAGTGAAGGGCGCGGAGGCCTGCAGGACGAGCGAGGCCAGCCCCGACGGCATGCCGGACGCCATGCTCAGGTACAGGAACGAGAACTGCAGCACGCCGAGCCCGAGGCCGACGAGCAGCAGTCGCCCGAACGGGATCCGCGGCCGCGGCACGAACAGCAGCGTCGGGACCGCCAGGATCGTGAACCGCAGCGCTGCGAGCAGGAACGGCGGGAAGTGCTCGAGCGCGAGTGCCGTCGCGGGGAAGTTCAGTCCCCAGACCACGGCCACCACGACGGCGAAGAGACGGTCACGAGCGGTCATGCTCCTCATCGTCCCGGCCAGTACGTTGTAGGTCCATCGAATCCTTCGCGAAGCACGATGTAGGGTCCCTGCATGGTCGACTTCGACGTGCAGCTGCTGGCGGTCCTCCGCGAGCTCGCCGAGCGTGGCAGCGTCACGGCCGTCGCCGAGGCCACCCACCGCACACCCAGCGCCGTCTCCCAGCAGCTGCAGACGCTGCAGCGGCAGGTCGGGGTCCCGCTGGTCGAACGCGTCGGGCGCGGCGTCCGCCTGACCCCGCACGGCCAGGTCCTGGCCGGCCTGGCATCCGGGGTCTCGACCGCCATCGCCCGGGTGGACGCCGCCTGGCAGGAACACCTCGGCGGCACGACCGGACCGGTGTCCCTGGCGATCTTCCCGTCCGCCGCCGAACTGCTGTTGCCCGGCGTGCTCACCCGGATGCAGGCGCACCCCGGCATCGCGCTGACCCTGGTCGACGTCGACGTCAGCGAGGGGGAGTTCGCACCGCTCGCCGCCGACCACGACGTGGTCGTCGGGCACCGGTCGGACGGCGTCCGACCGGCCGGCCAGGGATCGGTCGACACCGTGCCGCTCCTGCGCGAACCGCTCGACGTCGCCCTGCCGCCCGGGCACGCCCTGGTCGGCCGCGCACGCGTGGGCATCGACGAGGTCGTCGGGGAACGCTGGATCGGCGTGCCGGAGGGCTACCCGATCGACCGTGTGCTGCACGCGATGGCCGCGGCGACGGACACCCCGCCGAGCGTCGCGTTCCGCACGATCCACCTGCCGGTCATCGAGAACCTGGTGGCGGCAGGGCACGGCATCGCACTCGTCCCGCGGTACACGTCGGGCACGCGGGCCGCCGGGCGCTTCCACCTGGCGGAACTCGCCGACGTCCGTGCCGGACGCCGCATCGAGGCACTGGTCCGCCCCGACCGTGCCGTCCGGCCCGTGGTGCGCACCGTCCTGGAGGCGCTGGTCGCCGAGGCCCTGCACGTCACCACCTGAGACGGTGGCGCCCACCGCCGGGCGCACGCCGTGCCTCCAGGCCGCGTCAGCGCTCCTGAAACGTCAGTGCCCCTGGAACGTCAGTGCCCCTGGAACGTCAGCGCACCTGGAACGGCGTGCCGAGCGGCAGGAGCTCCGCCAGGGCCGTGATGTCGGCGTTGTGCATGCGGATGCAGCCGTGCGAGGCGGCGGTGCCGATGCTCGACGTGTCCTCCGTGCCGTGCAGCCCGATCTGGCCCGGGCCACCGCCGAAGGAGTTGAGCACGTCCGAGAACGCGGTCGTGCCGTACGCGTACGGGCCGTAGCCCTCGTTCGTCGGCGCGAGCAGCTCGGTCAGCGCGAACCGGCCGGTCGGCGACGGGGTGCCGCCGGTGCCGGTGGCGACGGGGTAGCTCTCGACGACCTTGCCGGCCTTGTAGAGGTCGAGGGTGTTCGTCGAGCGGGTGACGACGATCGCGTACGGGTCCTCGGACAGGGTGACGGCGCTGGCCGGTACCCAGCCCGTGCTGCCGTTCGGGCGCTGTGCGAGCTGCACCTCCGCCCAGCCGTCCTGCTGGTCGACGACCCGGAAGACGAGCGGGGCGCCGGATGCCTGCGGGTTCTCGAGGGTCTGCGTCGCCGTGCCGCCCGCGCTCGCGCTGACCGGGACGGACGCGCCGCTGACGGCGGCGACGGTGGTGCTGGCCGGGGCGTCGACCGCGTCGACGGGTGCTGCAGACGGGGCCGGCTCCGGTGCCGTCGTGGGAGTCGGGGTCGGCGCCGCGACGGACCGGCTCGGGGTCGGGGCGGGCGCGGCCGACAGGGGGCCGAGCGCGACGAACGCGACGGCCCCCGCACAGACGACGGCCACGGCGGCGGCGATCACAGTCGCACGCCGCCGTGGCTCGGTCGGGAGGATCGGCAAGATCAGCCCGTGAAGTTCGCCGTTCCGGGCACCGGTACGGCGACCGGTGCCGTGCCCGGGTCACCGGCAGCGGCCGGGTCGGCGGTGACGGTGAGCGCGGCCTGTGCGGCCTGTGCGGACGAGGCGCCGACGAGACCGACGCTGTAGGCGCCGGCGGTGTTCACGAAGTCGGCGGGCAGGACGATCGTGCCGGAGACGTTGCCCTCGGCGTCGGCGCGGAACGCGACCCCGGGGATCTCGGTGCCCTGGGCATCGGTGCCGACGCCGGCGCCGACGGTCTCGCCCGGAGCGAAGCCCGAGCCCTGGATGCGGACACCGGTGGTGGTGGCCGCGGTCAGGGTCGCGGTCGGGGTGAGGAGCTCGGCGGCCGCGGTGGGCTGCGGCGTGAAGTAGGTCGTGGTGTCGTCGACGCGGAGCGCGGAGATCGAGCCGCTGGCGTCGGCGGCGAGGGCCTGGCCGGTGACCTCGAGCGGGGCGGCGAGGCTCTTCAGCTCGGTGCCGGGCAGACCGGTCGGTGCCGGAGCGCCGTCCACGGTCGGGGCCGGGGTGGGCTGGTCGGTCGGCGCGGGGGTCTCGGTCGGCCCGGTCGGCGGCGGGGTGATCCCGCCGGCGATGTCGATGCCGACGTAGACGACGTAGCCGACGACCTCGGCGTCAGCGTCCCGCAGGTCGGCTGCGAGCTCGGCCGTCGACTCGACGTCGCCGGTCGTGGGGTCGATCCAGTTGCTGGTACCGCTGACCGTGCCGCCGCCGTCGGTGACGGGCGCGTCCGTGGCGAAGACCACGGACTGTGCGGTGGAGTCGTCGCCCGCCTGGACCGCGAGGCCGAAGGTCGTCGCACCGGTCGTGGTCATGCTGATCCCGGCGGCGAGCGCGGGGACGGCATCCGGGGCCACCGGCGTGTTCAGCCCGCGGACCAGCGCGACGGCCTCGCCCTCGGAGACGGACAGGCCGTCCTCGTCGAGCGTGGCGTGGTCGGTGATCGAGCCGCCACCGCCCAGGTCGTTCACGGACGCCCAGTACCACTGGTCGGTCAGCGGGAAGGTGCCGGTCGGCGCGGCGGTGAAGTCGTCGGCCGAGTCGGTCCAGGTGACGATGGCCGAAGCGGTGGAGCTCGTCACGAGGGCGGTCGAGACCGTCGGGACGAGGGCGGCGGAGACGCCGAGCACGGTGGCGCCGACGGCGGCCGCGGTGATGCGAGAACGAAGCACGGTGTGGAGATCCATCCGATCAGTGGACAGGGTGCATCCACTGCGACGCCCCCGTGCTGAGATCTACTCAGCACCATGAACCTATCGAACCGCTCAGGATTCCGCACCCCGGGAAGCGGATTCGACGACGAACCGGCGGCCGACCGGCCGCCGGTTCGTCGTGCTCAGACGTCGAGGTGGTCGACCAGCTCGTCCGCCAGGCCCGTGTAGGTCGCCGGCGTCAGGTTCGTCAGCCGGGCCTTCGCGCCGTCGGAGATGTCCAGACGGTTCACGAACACGATGAGGTCCTGCTGGCTCACCCGCTTGCCCCGCGTGAGCTCCTTGAGCATCGCGTAGGGGTCCTCGATGTTCGACTGCCCGGCGGTGACCTCGGCACGGATGACCGTCTGGATGGCCTCGGCGAGGACCTCCCAGTTGTGGTCGAGGTCGTCGGCGAGCTTGACCTCGTTCACGGCGATCTCGCCCAGACCGCGGCGCAGGTTGTCGAGCGCGAGCAGCGAGTGCCCGAACGCGACACCGATGTTCCGCTGCGTGGTGGAGTCGGTCAGGTCGCGCTGCAGTCGGCTCGTCACGAGGGTCTCGGACAGCGTCGAGAAGAGCGCCGACGAGATCTCGAGGTTCGCCTCGGCGTTCTCGAACTTGATCGGGTTGATCTTGTGCGGCATCGTCGACGACCCGGTCGCACCCGCGACGGGGATCTGCGTGAAGTACCCCATCGAGATGTAGGTCCACACGTCGGTCGCCAGGTTGTGCAGGATCCGGTTGGCGTGACGCACCCGGTCGTAGAGCTCGGCCTGCCAGTCGTGCGACTCGATCTGCGTGGTGAGCGGGTTCCACGTCAGGCCGAGGCCCTCGACGAACTCGCGGGACAGCGCGGGCCAGTCGGCCTCGGGGTCCGCGGCGAGGTGTGCCGAGAAGGTGCCGGTCGCGCCGGAGAACTTGCCGAGGTACTCGCCGCCCTCGATCTGGGCGAGCACGCGCTCGAGCCGGTAGACGACGACCGCGAGCTCCTTGCCGAGCGTCGTCGGGGTGGCCGGCTGACCGTGGGTGTGCGAGAGCATCGGCACGCTCTTCAGCTCGACGGCGAGCGTCCGGAGCTTCTCGAGCACGGCGCGGAAGCCGGGCAGCCAGACCTGGTCGACGGTGTCCCGCACCGTGAGCGCGTAGGACAGGTTGTTGACGTCCTCGCTCGTGGCGGCGAAGTGGGTGAGCTCGGCGATCGCGTCGAGCCCGAGCTCGGACAGCCGGCGGCGCACGAAGTACTCGACGGCCTTGACGTCGTGCCGGGTCGTCGCCTCGATCTCGGCGAGCTCCGCGATCTGGTCCTGGCCGAAGGTCGAGACGATCCGGCGCAGCGCGGCCTTGTCGTCGACGCTGAGCGGCGAGGTGGTGAACATCGCGTGGTCGGTCAGGAAGATGAGCCACTCGACCTCGACCACGATGCGCGCGCGGTTGAGGCCGGCCTCGGAGAGGTGCTCGCCCACCGTGTGCACGATCGGGTAGTAGCGCCCGTCGAGCGGGCTGATCGGCTGCGGGGGAAGGGGGGTCATGGGGCTCCCTGACGGACTGCCGGCTCGAGCTGGTGGAAGAGCGCCCGGCAGGCCCGTTCGACGGTCGAGAGCACTCGGTCGAACTCGTGCCGGTCCGCGTAGTACGGGTCCGGCACGTCGGCCTGCTGGGGCCAGGCGGCGTCGTACCGCAACAGGAGCGTCACCTTGGCGGAGTCGTCCATGGTCGGGGCCCACGAACGCAGGATGCGCTCGTGGGAGCGGTCGAGTGCGACCACCAGGTCGAGGTCCGGGAACCGGTCCGGGTCGAACTGACGGGCGCGATGCCTGCTGCCATCGTATCCGCGCGCCGCCAGCGCTGCGATCGTGCGCTCGTCGGCGGGTTCACCGACGTGCCAGTCACCGGTGCCGGCCGACTCCACCTGGAACCGGTCGGCGAGGCCGGCGTCCGCGGCGATCTGCGCGAAGACGACACCGGCCATGGGGGAGCGGCAGATGTTGCCGCTGCAGACGAACGAGACGCGGAACGGGGCGTCGACGTCCTGGGTCATGAGCACATCATGACGCAGGGCGGGGTCGTCCGCGAGGCCCGCCGGGGTCACGCCCGCTGGCGGTTGAGCACCGGGCGGGCGAAGAGCCCGATCAGCCAGGCGAAGACCGCGAGCACGAAGGCACCGACGATGCCCCAGCCGAAGGAGTCGACCTCGAGTCCGAAGCCGAACGCGTCCGAGATGCCCGCGACGATGAGCAGCAGGATCGCGTTCACGACGAACGAGATGAGCCCGAGCGTGAGGATGTAGATCGGGAACGCCACGATCCGGATGACCGTGCCGATCACCGCGTTCACGAGCCCGAACACGAACGCCACGAGCAGGAAGGTGAGGACGGTCGCGGTGGTCCCGCCGTCACCGAACGGCGTGACGGAGACGCCGCTGACGATCAGCGTGGTGAGCCAGAGCGCGAGGGCGTTGACGACGAGGCGGACGAGGAATCGCATGCGCCCATGATGCCCTCGCTTCCCCTCGTGGGTGCCGTGGGCCTGCCGGTAGCCTGAACCCGTGAGCGAGCAGCGTGTGCACATCCGGCCCGAGGTGGCCGTCCTCCCCGCGTACAAGCAGGGGCGACAGGCGTCCGACTCCGCCTTCAAGCTGTCGAGCAACGAGAACCCGTTCCCGCCGCTCCCCGGGGTCGTCGAGGCCGTGCAGGCCCAGACCTCGTACAACCGGTACCCCGACGCCACCGCCCTCGCCCTGCGTGCCGTGCTGGCCAACCGCTTCGGGCTGACCGCCGAGCAGGTGCACGTCGCGCCGGGCAGTGTCGCGATCCTGCACGAACTCGCCCGCGCGACCTCCGGCCCCGGTGACGAGATCGTCTACGCGTGGCGCTCGTTCGAGGCGTACCCGGGCGTCGTCACGGTCGCCGGCGCCACCAGCGTGCAGGTGCCGAACCGCGCCGACGGCGGGCACGACCTCGACGCGATGGCCGCGGCCGTCACCGAACGCACCCGCATGGTGCTCGTCTGCTCGCCGAACAACCCGACGGGGCCGATCGTGACCGCCGCGGAGTTCGACGCGTTCATGGCCGCGGTGCCGCAGTCGGTGCTGGTCGTGCTCGACGAGGCATACGCCGAGTTCGTGACGGACGAGGCCGCCGTGCACGGCCACCCGCTGCTCGCCGCGCACCCCAACCTCGTGGTCCTCCGCACCTTCTCGAAGGCGTACGGGCTCGCCGGGCTCCGGGTGGGCTACGCGCTCGGTCCGGACTACGTGCTCGACGCCGTCCGTGCCTGCGCGATCCCGCTGTCCGTGACCGCCCAGGGCCAGGCGGCGGCGCTCGCCAGCCTGGAACGCGAGGCCGAGCTGCTCGAGCGCGTGACCGAGATCGCGACCCTGCGCGACCGGATCGTCGTCGAGCTCCGGGCACAGGGCTGGGACGTCCCCGACGCCCAGGGCAACTTCCTCTGGCTGCCGACGGGTGAACGGACCGTCGCTGCGGCGGCCGCGTTCGAGGACGCCGGCATCATCGTCCGGGCCTTCCCGCCAGAGGGCATCCGCATCTCGATCGGCGAGCACGAAGCTGTGGAAACGCTCCTCCAAACAGCCCGCTCACTTGTGGGGGACCTCCAGGTGGCCGACTAGTGCCTGGCGCTACGCTGGCCCGCATGTCATTCCGCGCCGCGGCTCCCGCGACGACCACCGTCCGGCTCCTCGACCCCGAGGGTCGGTTCGTGGAGACCGACGAGAACGCCGAGTTCGCCGCCGCCGCGCGGGCGATCCCCGACGAGACCCTGCTGGCGATGCACCGCCGCATGGTGCTGACCCGTCGGTTCGACCACGCCGGCCACAACCTCCAGCGCACCGGCCAGCTCGGCCTGTGGGTGCCCAGCCACGGGCAAGAGGCCGCGCAGACCGGCTCGGCCTTCGCCCTCCGCGCCCAGGACCACGTGTTCCCGTCCTACCGCGAGCACGCCGTCACGATGCACCGCGGCGTCGAGCCGATGGAGATCATCGCGATGTACCGTGGGCAGACCCACGGCGGGTGGGACCCGGACCAGCGCGGCAACACGCACATCTCCACCCTGGTGATCGGCTCGCAGACCCTGCACGCCACCGGGTACGCGCTCGGCCAGAAGCTCGACGGCGACGTCGGCACGGGCGACCCGGACCGCGACGCCTGCTCGATCGTCTACTTCGGCGACGGCGCCACCAGCCAGGGCGACGTGAACGAGGCCTTCGTGTTCTCCGCGTCGACCAAGGCCCCGGTCGTCTTCTTCCTGCAGAACAACCACTGGGCCATCTCGGTGCCGGTCTCGGTGCAGTCCCCGACGCCGCTCGTCGACCGCCCGCGCGGCTTCGGGATCCCGAGTGTCCTGATCGACGGCAACGACATCCTCGCGTCCTACACGGCCTCCGTCGTCGCGACCGAGCACGCCCGCAGCGGCCAGGGCCCGGCCTTCATCGAGGCCGACACCTACCGCATCGGTGCGCACACCAGCTCCGACGACCCGAGCCGGTACCGCGCCGACGGCGAGCTCGAGGAATGGGTCCTCCGCGACCCGATCGTCCGGTCCGAGGCGTACCTGCGCTCGAAGGGCGCGACGGACGAGCAGTTCGCCGCGTTCGACGAAGAGGGCGAGGACATCGCCGCCGACGTCCGACGTCGCACCGTCGCCCTGACCGCACCGTCCGTCGACGTCATGTTCGACAACGTGTACCGCGAGCCGCACCCGCGGATCGCCGAGCAGAAGGCCTGGCTCGCCCAGTACGAGGCCGGCTTCGAAGGGGGCGCCCACGCATGAGCACCACCGAGCAGCTCTTCGACTACACCCTGCGGTCCCACCCGGGCGCCGGCGAGGTCCCGAGTGACCCCACCCCGACCCTGCCGATGGCCAAGGCCCTGAACGCCGGGCTCGCCGCGGCCATGGAAGCGGACGACAAGGTCCTGCTGATGGGCGAGGACATCGGCCAGCTGGGCGGCGTCTTCCGCATCACCGAGGGCCTGCAGGACCGCTTCGGCGCCGAGCGCGTGCGGGACACCCCACTCGCCGAGGCCGGCATCATCGGCACCGCGATCGGCCTCGCCCTGCGCGGCTACCGCCCGGTGGTCGAGATCCAGTTCGACGGCTTCGTGTGGCCCGGCTTCGACCAGATCACCTCGCAGCTCGCGAAGATGGCGAACCGCCTGCCGGCACACATGTCGCTGCCCGTCGTCATCCGCATCCCCTACGGCGGCCACATCGGTGCCGTGGAGCACCACCAGGAGTCCCCGGAGACGTACTTCGCGCACACCCCGGGCCTGCGGGTCGTCAGCCCGAGCACCCCGAACGACGCCTACTGGATGATCCAGGAAGCCATTGCGTCGAAGGACCCGGTGATCTTCCTCGAGCCGAAGTCCCGCTACTGGCCCAAGGGCCAGGTGGACCTGGTCGACGGCCACGTCCCGATGCACACGACCCGCGTCGCCCGCACCGGCACCGAGGTCACGCTCGTCGGGCACGGCGCGATGGTCGCCACCCTGATGCAGGCGGCGGACATCGCCGAGGCCGAGGGCACCAGCTGCGAGGTCATCGACCTCCGCTCGATCTCGCCGATCGACTGGGAGCCGCTGCTGGCCTCCGTCCGCAAGACCGGTCGCCTGGTCATCGCACAAGAGGCCTCCGGTTTCGTCAGCGTCGGCAGCGAGATCGCCGCGACCGTCGCCGAGCGGGCGTTCTACACGATGCAGGCACCGCCGCTCCGGGTCTCCGGCTTCGACGTGCCGTTCCCGGTGTCGAAGCTCGAGCACCTGCACCTGCCGGATGCCGACCGCATCCTCGAGGCCGTCGACCGCGCCCTCGCCTACTGACCCGTCCGACCGAGCTCGACCAGATCCGCGAAGGAGCCGTAGTGGCCGCCGCCGAATTCCCCCTGCCCGACGTGGGTGAAGGTCTCACCGAGGCCGAGATCGTGCAGTGGCGCGTCGCGATCGGGGACGAGATCGCCGTCGACCAGGTGCTCGTCGAGATCGAGACCGCGAAGTCGCTCGTCGAGCTGCCGTCGCCGTTCGCCGGCACCGTCACCGGCCTGCTCGTGTCCGAGGGCGACACGGTCGAGGTCGGCAAGCCGATCATCCGTGTCGATTCGGACGCGTCGGTCGCGTCCGGAGCGGCCCTCACGCCGCCTGCGGAACAGTCGGGAGGCGCGGCGCCCGTCGCCGAGTCCGCCCCGGTCTCGCCCGTGGTCGCGCCCACCCCGCAGGCCGCTGCCGCCCCGTCGGCTCCGGTCGCGCAGACCCCTCCCGCTCCCGCGGCGGTGCCGGCACGCGCCGCTGCCCCCGTACCGGCAGCGCCTGCCCCTGCCCCTGCCGCCGCGCCGGCGGCCCCGGTCCAGCCGGTCGCGGTCGACGCCTCCGTCCAGGGCACGGACGAGTCCTCCGGTGCCGTCCTCGTCGGCTACGGCTCGGCGACCTCGTCGCCCTCCCGTCGCAAGCCGGGCGCCCGCCGGGCCGCAGCGCTCGCTGCCGAGGCGAGCCGCGCCTCCAGTGTGGATACCGCCGCGGCGGCGGAAGCTTCCGTCGACCCGGGCGAGGAGAGCACCGCCGAGGCGATCAGCGCCCTCGGCACCGGCTCCGCGCACAAGCAGAGCACCGCGACCAACGTCCTGGCGAAGCCGCCGATCCGGAAGCTCGCGAAGGACCTCGGCGTCGAACTGACCGAGATCGTCGCGACCGGTCTTGCCGGCGAGGTCACCCGCGACGACGTCATCCGGCACGCGAAGCAGGCCAGCGTCTTCCGGAACATCGAGACGCCCGAGTGGGGCGAGGTCCGCAGCGAGACGATCCCGGTCAAGGGCGTCCGCAAGGCCATCGCCACCGCGATGACGACGTCCGCCTTCACGGCCCCCCACGTGTCGCTGTTCGTCGACGTCGACGCGACCCACACGATGGAGTTCGTCAAGCGGCTCAAGGCCTCGCCGACGTTCGCCGGCGTGAAGGTCTCGCCGCTGCTCATCGTCGCGAAGGCCGTCATCTGGGCCGTCCGCCGGAACCGTTCGGTGAACTCGACCTGGACCGACCGCGAGATCATCGTCCACCACTTCGTGAACCTCGGCATCGCCGCGGCGACCCCGCGCGGGCTCATCGTGCCGAACATCAAGGACGCGCAGGACATGTCGCTGCTCGAGCTGGCACAGGCGCTCGAGGAGCTCACCCTGACCGCCCGCGACGGCAAGACCACGCCGAAGCAGATGGCGAACGGCACGGTGTCGATCACCAACATCGGTGTGTTCGGCATGGACACCGGGACCCCGATCCTCAACCCGGGCGAGGTCGCGATCGTCGCCATGGGCACGATCAAGCCGAAGCCGTGGGTCGTCGACGGCGAGGTCCGCTCGCGCATGGTGACGACCATCGGTGCCTCGTTCGACCACCGGGTCGTCGACGGTGACGTGGCGTCCCGCTTCGTGCACGACGTCGCCTCGGTGCTCGAGGAACCGGCACTCCTGCTCGACTAGCGCTTCGGCCTGCTGCCGGTCTCCTGCGGGCTTCCGCAAACGTCGCGTGGTGTTCACACGGATGTCGGGGGTCGGCGGCATGATCGGTGCATGGTCCACCAGCTCCTGACCCCCTCGCAGGAGATCCGAACGGATCGCCTCCTGCTCACGCCGCTGACCCCGGCCGACATCGACGACGTGCACGCGCTCTTCTCGGACGCCCGCACGTGGCAGCACCTGCCCACCGGCCGGCACGTGGCGCGGAGCTCGAGCGTGGACATGGTGCAGCGCAAGATCGGCGGTCGTGCACGCCACGGCCTCGGGTCCTGGGCGGTCCGCAGCGCCTCCGACCACGCCTTCGTCGGTGTGGGCGGAGTCGACATGACCGCCGGTGGGGTCTGGAACCTCGGCTACCGACTGGCACCCGCGGCGTGGGGGCAGGGCTTCGCGTCCGAGATCGCCCTCGCTGCCGCCCGTGCCGCCGCCGACACCGCTCCGAACGTCCCGGTGACCGGCCGCGTGCTCACGAACAACCCTGCTTCTGCAGCCGTGCTGCGTCGTGCCGGGCTGTCGCTGGTGTGGCAGGGGGGCTCCCGCAGCGCAGAACCGTGCGGCCGCCGGGGTCGAGGGGCAGGTCTGGACCGATCGGCTGCTCTCCGACGAGCAGTTCGCCTGGCTCGTCGCCAACGCCTGAGCCGTCAGCCGGCCGGTCCGCTGAGCCTGATGCTCCGTGCGGCGCGCGCTTCGACCGACGACGAATGTGTCGCGACCAGGACGGCCGCTCCGTCAGCCGCCAGCTCGCCCAGCAGGTCGAGCACCATCGCCGCGTTGTCGTCGTCGAGGGCACTCGTCGGTTCATCGGCGAGGATGACCGACGGACGCTTCACCAGGAGCCGCGCCATCGCGACCCGTTGCTGCTCGCCGCCGCTGAGTTCGTGGACCCGGTCCGTTCCGCGTCCAGCCAGACCGACACGGTCCAGGGCCTCGCCCGACCAGAGGCCTCCGTGTCTCCGCCGTCCGTCTGGCAGGTGGACCACGTCGAGGTTCGACTGGACCGTCATGTCGGGCACCAACCCGAAGTCCTGGAACAGGTACCCGAGGTGGCGCCGCCGGATCAGTCGGGCCCGCCGCCCGTTCGAACCCGCTGACTCTCCGTTGATCCGGATCGTGCCGAGGTCGAGCGCATCGATGTGCCCGATGCAGTCGAGCAGCGTGGACTTCCCGCAGCCGCTCGGGCCGACCAAGCCGACGATCTCCCCGTCTGCGACATCGAACGACAGGTCTTGCCACAGCGCACGGCCTCCACGACGCTTCGATGCGTTCCGTACCTCGATCATCGTGATCCGCTCCCTCGGTTGCGTGCAGTGCTCCGCGCCGTGACAGCCATGACGACGAGGCTCGTGGCGCTCACCGCCGCGAGCGCCACGAGTGCGATCGCTCCGGCGACTCCGGCCGACTGCGCGACCGGGTCGAGCGCCGATCTGAGCCCACTTCCGTCCGGGCGCTGCGACCACCAGGTGTTGACGACGGCGATGACGGAGACCGAGGCCAGACCGGCTTCGATCGTCAGCAGGCCAGCATCGGTGCGGATGGGCGAGACGCCACTGGTGAACTTCGCGAACAGTGCACGGCCGTGACGGCGTCGGTGCGCGATCGTGGCGACCATGCCGAGCATGACGCTGACGACGAGGGTGCTGACCAGGGTGCCCGTCCCGATCGCCACTTTCGTTGCTGCGTGCCGTGCCTGTTCCGCCGCAGACTGACCCACTGCGACGACCGCGCTGAACTCGGCGCGGAGGTCAGACGCGCCGATCGACCGCTCGGCGGCAGCACGGGACGTGAAGACGACGTCTCCGGTCGACAACCACGATCCGAGTTCATCGGCCGAGAAGACGTCGACCGGCGTGGGGACGACCACGATTACGGCGTCGTCGAGCCACGCGAGCGACGATGCGTCGTCCGGGTACGAGTAGACCTGCTGGCGTGCCAGCGTGCCACCGGCGACGTGCTCGAGGAGGGCGTCGGGTGCGTCCCGCAACTGCCAGTCGGTCAAGCCCTCAACGAGCCGATCGCGGGAGAGCTCACTGTCGGCAGGCATCCACACGGCGATCTCCGCGTCGTCGGTGGTGATGCGGGCTCCGTCCTCGGAACGGACTTCCTGCAGGTCGAGGTAGCCCTGGTCGACGACCAGCGCAGGAACCGTCGACTTCCCTCGGCCACTCGACACCTCGACCGCTGCGGCGAGGAACGCATCACGCCGCTCGAGCGCCCCACCGGCGAAGTCGCCGATGCGGTCCCAGTAGGCCTGCTCCTCGACAGGGCGAGGATCCGGGGTGACCCAGAGCTGGACGGTTTCGCCGGCCGCCCGCAGATCCCGTTCTGCCGTGCCCTGTCGCGCGGTGGTCACCGCCCCGGTCAGTTCGAACACGGCCGCGACGAGCAACAGCAGCGCGGGCACCCGTGCGATCTGTGCGACGAGCAGGAGCGCGCCCGCTGGTCGAGCGCCCCGCAGTGCGCCGGTCAACGGCTGTCGACACGCGAGCACCGTGCCGGTCGTGTGCGCGACGACGACCGGAACGAGCAGCCCCACGCAGAACACCGAGATCGCGGCGGCGAGGGTCGCCGCCGAAGCGAGCCCGTTGTAGAACAAGAGCCCGATGGCGGCGACGGGTGCTCCGATGGCGATGACGAGCATGGCGGTCCGGAGCTCAGCCAGCTCCTGGAAGACGATGGCGGCTGTGGTGTCTCCGTGCAGCCGGCGGACTGCGCTGCGGCGAGGGGCCCCGACGGTCGTCATCAGGCAGAGCACCACACATCCTGAGGTGAGTGCGCCGACCAAGGCCAGGGTCTGATCCAAGCCGTCGGTGACGCCGATGCGCTGCAGGAGCGGCACGCGCTCCGCGCTGGCCTCGTACCCGGCGCCTTCCAGCGCGCGCACGACGGCTCGCCGAGCGTCGTCGTCCCCGAAGACCGAGTACGAGCCGGTCGGGTCGAACTGGTCGAGTTCCGACATCGGACGGACGGTGGTGTCCATCGATCTCGTGAAGTCCTCGTACCCGTCGAGGAGCCAGCCGGCTCCGCGGCTCGAGGGAGCGTCGGTGACGAGCGCCACGCGGCGCGTCGTCGGAGCTTCGCGGTCCGCCACCACCCGGGCGATCGTCGCGTGCTCGGCCTCGGCGACCTGCTCGAGTGCGATCGCGACCCGCTGGTTCGATCTGGTCTCGGCGCCGGCGGCAGCGGTCACCACGGACGAGGCGCCCACGATGCCGGCTTCGCTGACCTGCACCAGGCCGATGAAGCCCAGAACGGAAGCCAGGAGGGGCGGGACGAAGTAGGCGAGCGTCACCGATCGGATGTTCATGGTCCCCCTTGCGGCGAGCGTGAGCGTGAGCGGACGGTCGCTCAGGACCGCCCGCTCCCGGTCTCAGCAGTTGTGGTAGTAGGCCTTGTTGCCGCTGCGCGCCTTCGGTGTCATCGCCATCGCGTACCGTCCGCCTGGCACGTTCGTGACGCGCTTCGACTTCTTGCCGACAGCAGTCGCGCCGTGGCACCGCTTCTCGCGGAAGTAGTTCGACCAGGTGTCGTCCTTCCCGACGCCCCACTGCCAGAAGCTCCCGCCCCCGCCGTCGTTGTTGGTGCCGATGCCGCTGGTCTCACCGCTCGCACCTTGGCCAGAAGCGGCGACGGTGACTCCGCCGGCTTCCGACCCTGATCCCATGACCTCGAACTGCGCAGCTGATGCCGCCGTCGCAGTGCCCGTGATCAGGCCGACGGTGAGACCAAGGCCGACGAGCATCTTCGTCCTGGAGATGTGCATGACTGTTTCCTCCCATGTGCCCCCCGATGAGGCTCAACCGATCGTGGCAGCGGCACAAGATTGATGTCAAGCATTTGAAATGCATGTTTCACGACCACTGTAACGAGTGGCGTTGGTCTTCCCGGCCTGACTCGCTACTGTGATGGGCACTGGTCATGTCCGCGCATGACCACCGCCCAGGACCAGCAACGGAGCACGAGGGACGCATGACGAGCCGCATCACCGAGGGTGCCGAACCGAAGCACCAGCAGCTGCGGCGCATCCTGCTCGACCTCGTCACGACCCGCCTGGCTCCCGGTGCCGCGATCCCGTCCGAACGCCAGCTCATCGCCGAGTACGGCGTCTCCCGGATCACCGTGCGCGAAGCCCTCGGACAGCTGGTGAACGAGGGGTACCTGGAGCGCGTCCGCGGCAAGGGCACCTTCGTCGCGCACCGGCCCGTGCAGTCGACGCTGCACCTCGCCTCGTTCACCGAGGAGATGCGGGCGATGGGGCACGAGCCGACCACCGTGGTGCTCGTGCGCGAGGAACGCGTGCCGCCGGCCGACACCGCCGCGGCCCTGCGGATCGATCAGGACGTGCCGGCCTTCCACGTGAAGCGCCTGCGGATGGCCGACGGCGCCCCGGTCTCGATCGACGACGCCTGGCTCGTGGCCGACGCGTTCCCGGGCCTGCTCGACCACGACCTGTCCGGGTCGGTGTACTCGATCATCGCCACGGAGTACGGCACCCCGATCGACCGCGCGCAGCAGACCGTCGCGGCGAACCCGGCGGCCGACGACGTCGCGACCCTGCTCGGCACGAAGACCGGAGCACCGGTGCTCGAGTTCGACCGGGTGTCGTACGCGGGGGAGCGACCCGTGGAGCACACCCGCAGCTGGTACCGATCGGACCGCTACCGCGTGCAGATGGAGGTCACCGCGACCCCCGCGGTCGCGTAGTCCGCCCAGCAACGCGAAAGCGACCGTCTGCCGCGGGTGGTCCGCAGCACACGGTCGCTCTCGACGAGGAAGAACCCCTAGACCTCGAAGAGGGTGTCGCCGTCGAGCACCGTGGTGCCGACCGTCCCCTGGTCGACGCTGTCCGCCGTCGAACCGAGCACCACGACCGGGCAGATCGGCGAGTACCCGGCTGCTGAGATCACCGAGGGGGTGAACCGGACGACGGGGTCACCGGCGGTGACGGTGTCGCCCTCGGTCGCGAGGAGCTCGAAGCCCTCGCCGGAGAGCTTCACGGTGTCGATGCCGACGTGCACCAGGACGTCGGTGCCAGCGGCGCCCTGCAGGGCGAACGCGTGCGGGTGCAGCTTCACGATGGTGCCGTCGACCGGGGCCACCGCGGTGACCGCGCCCTCGACGCCCGTGGGGTCGACCGCGACGCCAGCACCGACGAGCTGTCCGGCGAACACCGGGTCGGGCACGTCGGCGAGGGCGACGACCGGGCCGCCGAACGGGGTGCGGACGACGGTCACAGTTCGTCCTGGATGTCCTGGGCGAGGTTGTCGGCGATCGTGCCGACGATGACCTGCCAGCCGGTGCCGCCACCGATGACGGCCTGGGCCCCGGCGGCCTGCAGGGCGGCCTTGTCGACCAGGTCCCCGTCCTCGACCTCGACGCGGAGGCGCGTGATGCAGCCCTCGACCTCTTCGATGTTCTCGGCACCGCCGAGTGCGGCGATGATGTCGGCTGCCTTGATGTCGGCCGTCGTTTCCTCCTCGTTAAGGGTTTGCGTCGCAGGTTGACACCGGTCCGCTCGCGGATCAGACTACGGAACTGGTCATGACCGGACAGGACCGGACCTGGCGACACCGCCGAGGTTACCTGCGCTGGCTGCACGACTCAACTCACCCCGACAGCTCCACCCAATGACGAGAGGACCTCCGATGAGCGCCACCACTGCCACGGATGTGCCGGAGAAGAAGAAGCCGAAGAAGCAGTCACGGCTGTTCGCGCAGGCCCAGCGCCTCGGACGGAGCCTGCTCCTGCCGATCGCGGTCATGCCTGCAGCGGGCATCCTGAACCGCATCGGCCAACCGGACCTCCTCGGCGCGATTCCCGGCTTCGAGACCGGTGCCGGGGTCATCTCGGCCGCCGGCCAGGCGATCTTCACGTGGCTCCCGCTGCTGTTCGCCGTGGGCATCGCGATCGGCTGGGCCAAGAAGTCCGACGGCACCACCGCGCTCGCGGCGGTCGTCGGCTACATGGTCATGTACGAGGTGTTCGCAGTGATGTCGCCGGTCGTCCTCGCCGGGGTCAAGAACGCCAACGGCGAGCAGGCCACGATCAACTACGGCGTGCTGGGCGGCATCGTGATGGGTCTCGTCTCGGCCGTGATGTGGGAGAGGTTCCACCGCACGAAGATGCCCGACTTCCTCGGGTTCTTCTCCGGTCGCCGCCTGGTTCCGATCCTGACGGCCGCTGCGGGTCTCGTCATCGCGGTCCTGATGTCGTTCGTCTACCGCTACTTCGACATCGCGCTGACGGCAGCCGGCACCGCCGTCGCCGACAACGCCGTGATCGGCGGCGGTATCTTCGGGTTCGCGAACCGCATGCTCATCCCGATCGGGCTGCACCAGCTGCTCAACTTCTTCCCGTGGTTCCAGCTGGGCAGCTTCACCAACGCGGCCGGTGACATCGTCCACGGCGACATCCCGCGCTTCCTGGCGGGCGACCCGACCGCCGGCATCTTCCAGACCGGCTTCTTCCCGATCATGATGTTCGCGCTGCCCGCCGGTGCCCTCGCGATCTGGCGCAACGCCAAGCCGCAGAACCGCAAGCTCGTCGGCGGCATCATGATCTCCGCCGCACTGACCTCGTTCGTCACGGGCATCACCGAGCCGCTCGAGTACTCGTTCATGTTCGTCGCGTTCCCGCTGTACGTCATCCACGCGGTGCTCACGGGCACCTCGCTCGCCCTGGTGAACGCCCTCGGGATCCACGACGGGTTCTCGTTCTCGGCCGGCGCGATCGACTTCGTGCTGAACTTCGGCAAGGCGGACGGGGCGATCTGGCTCATCCCGATCGGCCTCGGCTACGCGGTCGTCTACTACTTCCTGTTCAGTTTCGTGATCAAGAAGTGGAACCTCCGCACCCCCGGGCGTGAAGAGGACACGATCGCCGAGAACACGATCGACGCGGCCACCAAGCCGTAGACGCGCGTTCCGACGGACGGGAGGCCCGGTGCCAGCTGGCACCGGGCCTCCCGTCCGTCTCCTGGTCGCACTGAGAGCCCTCATAGCGGTTTTGACAATCGTTATCAGTAGGCGTTAGCGTCGTGCCATGCACAACCGCCTCCTCGCCCTCCCGCTCGTCGCCGGCGCCGCCGCGCTCGCCCTGACCGGGTGCGCCACCTCGTCCGCCTCGGGGGAGGCCAGCGGTGACGGCACGGTCAACGTCGTCGCCTCCACCAACGTCTACGGCTCGATCGTCAAGACCATCGGTGGCGACGCCGTCACCGTGACGAGCATCCTGAGCGACCCGTCGCAGGACCCGCACTCGTTCGAGTCGAGCGCCCGCACCCAGCTCTCCGTTTCCAAGGCCGACCTGCTCATCGAGAACGGTGGCGGGTACGACGACTTCATGACGACGCTCGCGAACGCCTCGGACACCAAGGCCGACACGATCAACGTCGTGAAGCTCTCCGGCCTCGACAAGGGCGGCAGTGCCGAGTTCAACGAGCACGTCTTCTACAGCTACCCGACGATGGTCAAGCTGGTCGAGGCGGTCACGAAGGACCTCAGCGCGCTCGACGAGAGCGGCAAGGACGCCTTCGAGAAGAACGCCGCCACGCTCACCACCAAGCTCGAGGACCTCGAGTCCCAGACCGACGCCGTCAAGAAGCAGGACTCCGGCGACAAGGTCGCGTACACCGAGCCGGTGCCCGGGTACCTGTTCGACGCGATGGGGCTCGAGAACGAGACCCCGCCGGCCTTCTCCGAGGCCATCGAGGAAGGCGACGACGTCCCGCCGGCGGCCCTCCGCGACACCCTCGCGCTGTTCACCGGCAAGCGCGTGCAACTGCTCGCCTACAACAACCAGGCGTCGAGCCCCGAGACCGAACAGGTCCAGAAGGCGGCCGAGCAGAACGACATCCCCGTCGTCGGTGTCACGGAGACGCTCCCCAAGGGGCAGGATTACGTCTCGTGGCAGCAGGCGAACATCGACGCGGTGAAGGCAGCGCTCCAGAAGTGACGACCTCGACCGCAGCAGCGGCGACCCACGGCCCGGCGACCACCACGGTGGACGACCGGGCTGCGGCTCGTCCGGTCCTCGCGCTCCGCGACGCCGGGTTGTCCTACGGCGCCCGGAAGCTCTGGGCGGGCCTCGACCTCGACCTCGCGCCGGGTGAGTTCGTCGCGGTCCTCGGCCCGAACGGCGCCGGCAAGACCTCACTGCTCCGTACCGTCCTCGGGCAGCAGCGGCTGACGAGCGGCACGATGTCGTTCCTCGGGCAGCCGGTGCACCGCGGCCACCGGAAGATCGGCTACATCCCGCAGCAGCGTCTGATGGAGGCGGGGACGCCCCTGCGCGCGCGGGACATGATCGCCCAGGGCGTGACCGGGCACCGGTGGGGCATCCGACGTGCGTCGAAGGCCGACCGGATGCGCATCGACCGGGTCCTCGACGAGGTCGGCGCCACCGCCTTCGCGGACGCCCCCGTCGCCGAGCTCTCCGGCGGCGAGCAGCAGCGCACCCGCGTCGGGCAGGCCATCGCCGCCGACCCCGCCCTGCTGCTGTGCGACGAACCCCTCATCTCGCTCGACCTGCGGCACCAGCGCGGGATCACCGAGCTCATCGACCGCGAGCGCCGGCAGCGAGAGGCCGCCGTGCTCTTCGTGACGCACGACGTGAACCCGATCCTCGACGTCGTCGACCGCGTGCTCTACATCGCCGGGGGTCGGTTCCGGATCGGTTCCCCGGACGAGGTCCTGCGCGCCGACGTCCTGAGCGACCTGTACGGCACGCCCGTCGACGTCGTCCGCACCATGGGACGCATCGTCATCGTCGGGGCGAACGAGGCCCACGAGCACCACCCGGGCGAGGTCGACCCGCACGCCGACCAGCCGGACGAAGGGCGGATCTGATGGACGTGCTGTCGACCGTCTTCTCGTTCCAGGACTACGGCCAGCTCCTCGTGCTGGTGCAGAACTCGATCTGGGCCGGCGCGGTGCTCGGCATCGTCGGCGGGCTCATCGGCCCGTTCGTCGTCGCCCGGAACATGCCCTTCGCCGTGCACGGCATCTCGGAGCTCTCGTTCGCCGGGGCCAGTGCCTCGCTGCTGCTCGGGGTGAACGTCATCTCCGGCTCACTCGTCGGGTCGGTCATCGCCGCCCTGCTCATCGGCGTCCTCGGGTCGCGTGCCCGGGAACGCAACTCGATCATCGCCGTCCTCATGCCGTTCGGGCTCGGGCTCGGCATCCTCTGCCTGGCGCTCTACAAGGGCCGGGCCGCCAACAAGTTCGGGTTGCTCACCGGGCAGATCGTCTCGGTCGACAACCCGCAGCTGGCGTTCCTGATCGTGGTCGCCGCGATCGTCGTGGCGACGCTGCTCGTCATCTGGCGCCCGCTGATGTTCGCCTCGGTCGACCCCGACGTGGCTGCAGCTGCGGGGATCCCGGTGCGCACCCTCGCGATCGTGTTCATGCTCGTGCTCGGACTGGCCACCGCCGTGTCAGTGCAGATCGTCGGTGCGTTGCTCGTGCTGTCCCTGCTCGTGACCCCGGCGGCCGCGGCCCTGCGCCTCAGCTCGCACCCGGTCGTCGTGCCGGTGCTGTCGACGGTGTTCGCGGTGACGTCGGTCGTCGGTGGCATCCTGCTCGCACTGGGCGGCGGCCTGCCGATCAGCCCCTACGTGACGACGATCTCGTTCGCGATCTGGGTGGTCTGCCGGATCATCGGGTCGCGACGCGACAGGCGGGGACGCAACCGCGTCGCCGGCCGGAACCAGCGTGGCGGGGGCGAGCCGGGCCTCCAGGCAGGGACGACGTCGACAGCCGGTCGGAAGGAAGAGGTGTCAGCATGAACGCCGTGCAGAAGACCAAGCGGAACACGTGGCAGCGCGAAGCGGTGCGCGGTGCCCTCGACTCCACCGAGGGGTTCGTCAGCGCGCAGGCGCTGCACCAGCACCTGCGGGACGAGGGCTCGACCATCGGACTGGCCACGGTCTACCGGGCCCTCGCCGACCTGGCCACCGAGGGCGACGCCGACTCGCTGCAGCAGGACGGCGAATCGCTGTACCGCGCGTGCACGACGGACGCGCACCACCACCACCTGATCTGCCGGAACTGCGGCCGGACCGTCGAGATCGAAGCGGACCCGGTGGAGCAATGGGCGCAGGACGTCGCTGCCGCCAACGGGTTCACCAACGCCAGCCACGTCGTCGACATCTTCGGCGAGTGCGCCGTCTGCACGGCAGCCCGAGCGACTGCCGCCACCGACGAGTAACCTGCCCCGCATGCACGTCATCCTGGTCCCCGGGTTCTGGCTCGACGCGAGCGCGTGGGACGACGTCGCCCCGGTGCTCCGCGAGGCCGGGCATTCGGTGCAGGCGATCACGCGCGACGGCGACACGCTCGACGAGCAGGTCGCCGCGTTGGTCGCGATCCTGGACGACGTCGCGTCCGCCGACGAACCGGTCGTGCTCGCCGGACACTCGGGTGCCGGGCCGATCGCGTACATGGCCGCCGACCAGCGCCCGTCGCTCGTCGCGCACCTGCTCTACGTCGACACGTTCCCGGGGCCCGAGGGCGGGTGCGTCAACGACGAGCTGCCCGTGGTCGACGGGGTCGTACCGCTGCCGTCGTGGGACATCTGGGAACCCGCCACCGTCCGGGGCATGACGCCCGAGGTCCGGCAGGACGTCGAGCACCGGGCGATCCCCGAGCCGGCCTCGGTGCCGTCGGACCGGTTCCACTACGCCGACCCGGCACGGCACACGATCCCCGCGACGATCATCACCTGCGAGATCCCCGCCGCCGAGCTGCTGGCGATGGTGGCGGACCACCAGGCCTGGGCGGCCGAGCTCGTCGCGACCGAGGAACTCTCCATCGTCGGGCTCGAGACCGGCCACTGGCCGATGTTCACGGCGCCGCAGCAGCTCGGCGAGCTGATGGTGCAGGCGCTCGCGCCCAAGCCGACGCAGGCGCCGTAGGGGCGACCACGCGGGTGCGTGAGCGGTCCGGTCCGACCGCCACGGGCCTCCAGGCCTGGAGGCGTGGCTTGCGACACGCCCGGTCCTCGCGTAACGTGGACCCCTGGTTCTCCGCGTCCGCGCGGCGGACCCGTTGTTCCAAGCCCTCCGACCGTCGCGAACGCCGCGGTCGCGCGGTGTCCGGCTCTCCTTCGACAGGGGATGCGGACCTGGGCGGTGCACACAACCCCCTCGCACGGTCACCCCGGTGACGGTGCGCGTGTGCACCAGGCAAGTGAACTTGGGTGCGGCCGTCCGGTCGCACGGTACTCAGGAGGAAACCATGGCAGCAGTGTGCCAGGTGACCGGCGCCGTTCCCGGCTTCGGTCACAACATCTCGCACTCGCACCGCCGGACGAAGCGTCGCTTCGACCCGAACGTGCAGAAGAAGACGTACTACGTGCCCTCGCTTCGTCGTAACGTCACGCTCACGCTCAGCGCGAAGGGCATCAAGGTGATCGACGCACGTGGCATCGAGTCCGTCGTCAAGGATCTCCTCGCCCGTGGGGAGAAGATCTGATGGCGAAAAAGGGTCAGGACATCCGTCCGATCATCAAGCTCCGCTCGACGGCGGGCACCGGGTTCACCTACGTGACCAAGAAGAACCGTCGGAACAACCCCGACCGACTCGTGCTGAAGAAGTACGACCCGGTGATCCGCAAGCACGTCGACTTCCGTGAGGAGCGCTAAGCATGGCGAAGAAGAGCAAGATCGCGAAGAACAACCAGCGTGCCGTCATCATCGCGCGCTACGCCGAGCGTCGTCTCGAGCTGAAGAAGGCCCTCGTGGACCCGAACGGCACCGACGAGTCGCGTGAGGCCGCCCGCGTGGGCCTGCAGAAGCTGCCCCGCGACGCATCGCCCATCCGGTACCGCAACCGTGACGCCATCGACGGCCGCCCCCGTGGCCACCTCGGTGAGTTCGGCATCAGCCGTGTCCGCTTCCGTGACATGGCCCACCGCGGCGAGCTCCCCGGCATCACGAAGAGCTCCTGGTAAGCACTCGCAGTACACGACGCCCCGTCACCTCCTGGTGGCGGGGCGTTCGCTGTGTACGGGGTACACGCGAGCCGTCATTCGTCACATCTGCCCCTCCAGCACCCCCTCGGAGCCCCGACAACCCCGGAAATCCGGGCGAGTCGGCGGTTTTCACCCCCGGCGGCTGGTAGGTTCAACTCCGGTTCCGCCGGGCCCTCGGCCCACTGGCACCGTGGCACGGGGCAACCGCTCCGGGCGCCGGACGACACGTGCGTCCGACCGATACTGCAAGAAGTCCGAGGAGGACATCCATGGCTGACAAGTCACTGAACCGCACCGAGCTCGTCGCTGCCGTCGCCGCTGAGTCCGGCCAGAGCCAGGCCACCGTCAACGGCGTCGTCGACGCGCTCTTCAGCGTCGTCTCGTCGTCCGTCGCCGACGGCACGAAGGTCACGATCCCGGGTTGGATCGCCTTCGAGAAGACGCACCGCGCCGCCCGCACCGGCCGCAACCCGCAGACGGGTGACGCCATCGAGATCGCCGCGAGCGACTCGGTCAAGGTCAGCGCCGGCTCGAAGCTCAAGGCTGCGGTCAAGTAAGACTGTTCCGCGCATCGGGAGGGACGGCTTCGGCCGTCCCTTTCGTCGTTCCCGGGGCGCGTGCGTGGACGTTTGCTCGGTCGGGCGCGCGTGCGTGCGCCCGGTGCGCATGTCCGGCCTGGAGGCCCGTGCCGGTTTGCACAGATCGGCCCGCCCCGTCCGTCGGCCGGGTGGGCACCGCCTAGGCTTGACGGGTGAATCGGATCGCGCGCATCGCCGGTCCCGCCGTGCTCCTGCTCGTCGGGTTCGTGGCGCTGCTCACGGCACTCGTCATCGGTGGGGGCGCGAACCCCGCACTCATCGCCGACCCGGGGCCAGTCGTCCGCTTCGGGCTGCCGATCGCCCGGCTCGTCGTCGACCTGTCCGCGGCCACCACGATCGGTGGGCTCGCGCTGGCGACCATCGGCCTCTCGCGCTCCGGCCCCGAGTGGAACCGCGCGATCGACGTCGCCGCCGGGGCCAGTGGCGTCTGGACGGTGGCATCGGCCGTCGCCACGTTCTGCACGTTCCTCAGCGTCGCCGGCTCGCGCATCAGCATCGACGAGCAGTTCGGGCAGTCGATGGGGGTCTTCCTCACCGGCACCGAGCTCGGGCTGGCCTGGCTCGTGACCGTCCTCGTCGCCGCGGCCGTCACGGTGCTCTGCTTCGCCGTCCGTTCGCGGGGCATGGTCGCCCTGACCGCCGGCGTCTCGATGATCGGCCTCATCCCGCTCGCGCAGCAGGGCCACGCCGCCGGCACCGCCAGCCACGACGCCGCTGTGACGGCACTGGGGCTGCACCTGGTCGGTGCGGCGCTGTGGGTCGGTGGGCTCGTCATGCTCGTGCTGCTGCGCGGGGTGCTGCCCGGCGACCGGCTGGCCGCGGTCGTGGCCCGGTACTCGAGCATCGCCCTCGGCTGCTTCGTGCTCGTCGCCGTCTCGGGCACCGCGTCGGCGCAGATCCGCGTCGGGGCGCTGTCGAACCTGTTCACCCCGTACGGCACGCTCGTCCTGGTGAAGATCGGTGCGATCGTCGCCATCGGGGTCCTCGGTGCGGTGCAGCGCCGTCGGGCCATCCGTGCGCTGACCACCTCGCCCGATCGGCAGCGGCCCTTCTGGACCCTCATCGTCGTCGAGCTCGCGGTGATGGGCGTGGCGTCGGGGTTCGCCGCGGCACTCGGGCGGACCGCCACCCCGGTCGACCAGATCGCCCTGAGCAAGACCACCGACCCGAGCCCGGCGGAGCTCCTGACCGACGACCTGCTGCCGCACGCGCCCGGTGCGTGGGGCTGGCTGACCCAGTGGAACATCGACCTGTTCTGGCTGATGGCCGCCGTCCTGCTCGCTGCGACCTACGTGGCCGGCGTCGTGCGACTGCGGCGGGGCGGCGTGCGGTGGCCGGCGCGTCGCTCGATCGCCGCGGCCCTGGCGGTCGTGTCCCTGGTGGTCGCGACCTCGGGCTCGCTGCACCAGTACGACCGGTTCCTCGTCTCGGCGAACGTCGGTGCCCACGTGCTGCTCGGCCTGGTGGTCCCCGCCCTGGTGTGGGCGGCGGCACCCGTCGCCCTGATCCGCGCCGCCGTGCACCCCCGGAACGACGACAGCACGGGGGTGCGTGAGTGGACCGACGTCATCGTCGAGCACCCCTCCGTGCGGTACCTGGCGCAGCCGTTCCCCGCGTTCCTGCTCGCGGCGGGCCTGTGGTGGGCCTTCTTCGCCACCGACGCCGTCCGGTGGTCGGTGAGCGACCCCACCGGCCGCACCGTCAGCGACGCCGTGTTCCTGCTGGTCGGGCTACTGGCCGTCCCGACGCTCTGCACACCGATCCCCGCCGGGCACCGTCGTCCGACCACGGCTGCCGTGGCCGTCCGGATCGTCGGGGCCGTGGTGATCGCGGCGGGCACGGTCTCGCTCGGCATCGCGATGCGCGGGCCGCTCGGGCTGCTGCAGGCCTCGTGGTTCGGCGCGATGGGCCGGACGTGGGGGCCGGACCCGCTCGTCGACCAGGCCAGGGCCGGCCTGGTGCTGATCGTCGCCGGCGTGCTGCTCCTGGTGACCGTGGTCGTGGTGGTGCTCGTGCGGCTGCGGCGTGACGGCGGAGACCCGGTCGACGTCGTCGACGCAGCTGCTGCCGGCGACGCAGCTGTGGCCGGTCCGACCGCCGCCGCCGAGCCCGCTGCCCGGGCCGACCAGGACGACCTGGACTTCGACGACGGCAGTGACGACCTCGAACCCTCGCCCGGGGCGGACGCCCGATGAGCATCGAGCTGAGCGACGAACAGCGCGCCGTCTTCGAGTACATCGAGCACACCCGTGACCACGTGTTCATCACCGGCCGGGCCGGCACGGGCAAGTCCACGCTGCTCAACCACCTGTCGTGGAACACCGAGAAGCAGGTCGTCATCTGCGCGCCGACGGGGGTCGCCGCGCTCAACGTCGGCGGCCAGACGATCCACTCCCTGTTCCGGCTGCCGATCGGGCTCATCGCCGACGCCGAGCTGCGGCAGGGCCCGGACACCCGCAAGCTCCTCAACACGATCGACACCCTGGTCATCGACGAGGTGTCGATGGTCAACGCCGACCTGCTCGACGGCATGGACCGGTCGCTCCGCAAGGCCCGCGGTCGGCAGTTCGAGGCGTTCGGCGGCGTCCAGGTCGTGATGTTCGGCGACCCGTACCAGCTGCCCCCGGTGCCCGGCGACGCCGACGAGCGCGCCTACTTCACCGACCACTACCGGTCGATGTGGTTCTTCGACGCCAAGGTGTGGCTCGAGGCCGAGCTCAACATCATCGAGCTCGCCACGGTGCACCGGCAGCGCGACGACGCCTTCGCCGCGATGCTCACCGCCGTCCGGCACGGTCGGGTCACCGCGGACATCGCCGAGCAGCTCAACACCGCCGGGGCACGTCCGGCTCCGGACGACGCCATCACCCTGGCGACCCGCAACGACACGGTCGCCCGGATCAACAAGGCGGCCCTCGAGCGGCTGCCCGGCAAGGTGAAGACCGCCAAGGCCGACGTGAACGGCGACTTCGGTGGACGCAACTTCCCGGCCGACGAAGCCCTCGAGCTGAAGCCCGGCGCGCACGTGATGTTCCTGCGCAACGACGCCGACCAGCGCTGGGTGAACGGCACCCTGGGCATCGTGACGGCCATCCGCGACACGGTGTGGGTCGACGTCGACGGTGAGTCGTTCGAGGTCCAGCCGTCGGTGTGGGAGAAGTTCAAGTACTCGTACGACGCGGACAAGAAGGAACTCAAGAAGGACACCGTCGGGGAGTTCCAGCAGTTCCCGCTCCGACTGGCCTGGGCCGTGACCATCCACAAGTCGCAGGGCAGCACCTACGACCGGGCCGTGGTCGACCTCGGCAACCGGGTGTTCAGCGCGGGCCAGACGTACGTGGCGCTGTCGCGGCTGACCTCGCTCGAGGGGTTGTTCCTCACCCGCCCGCTCCGGCCGCAGGACATCATCGTGGACCTGGACGTCCGACGCTTCATGTCCGAGGCGCCCCGCATCGTGGCCACCGAGCTCGAGGCCCCGAAGAAGCAGCCCGACGCCGAGCCCGACGCCGACTGACGCGTCCGACCTGCGGCTGTCCCACGCCGCCGTCCGAGCGGGTTCCGTCCGTTCCGCGCGGCGCGGTTGAGCGGTCACGACTCCCCGTCGGTGCCGCCTCGAGCGGTCACGACCTGTCGCTCCGACGCGCCCCAGTCGACGATTCGTGACCGGCCGGCGGACCTGAGCGGGGAGTCGTGACCGGATGACACCCCCGCCGGACCACCCCGCCCCAGCCGGCCCCGCCCCCGCGGGGCCCCCGACCCCGCCGGACCCACGCCCCAGCCGGCCCCGCCCCCGCCCGGCCCCCGACCCCGCCCCCGCCCCGCCAGACTCCGCGCACACGACCACGCCCGCCTGCCGGAGCGGCAGACGGGCGTCGGGAGTGCGGTCGAGCGGGTGCGTCAGGCGCGCGCCGCTCGCAGCGCGCGGAGGTTCTCCTTGTCGGCGCCGAGCGCGGTGAGCAGCAGGAGCACACCGACGACGGCGTGGAACACGTTGTCCGTGGTGTTGAGGGCGAAGACGTTGGCCGAGGTGTCGACGAAGACGAAGCCGTACACCGCGAAGACGACGAGCAGGACCCCGACGAGCAGGTTGCCGTTGCGCGATCCGACGGTGTTGCCGAGGCCGGTGATGAGCAGCACCGCGGCGAGCAGCACCCACACCAGGCAGAGCGCCGGGTTCACGCCGAACGCGTTCCACAGCATGCCGCCCTGGCGGTTGAAGAAGCCCGGGTCGCCGTCAGCGGCGAAGAAGAAGCCCAGGACGCCCCAGAGTGCGAGGACGCCGCCGGCCGTGAGTGCGAGACCCCGGTTCGGCGAGGCGATGATGCCCGGTTCCTTGATGGCCACTTCGGTTTCCTCCTCGTACACTGCCGACGCGACGTGCGTCGGTCCCGCGTGGTGCGACGGCCCGGCGGGGATCACCGATCCCTTCGTGTCAGCGCGCAGTGCGCGGCCGACGGGGGTGCGGTTCCCAGCCTCCGGCCGGTGCTCCAACGGTATCGTGTCGGACCCCGACCGACCCAATCGCAGCGCCGCCGCCAGTCGTGCGACGAGCCCGACGACGACCACCCCGAGGAGGACCAGCCCGGTGACCTTGACACCCGAGCGCAGTGCATCCGAGTCGCGCGGACCGTGGGTCTCGCGGCGGGTGCGGTGGGCTGCGCTGGCGGCTCTGGGGTTCGTGATCGTGCCTCTCGTCTACGGGGTCGCGGTGCTGACCCCGGTCGGTCAGAAAGCGGAGGACGCCGCGCTCGGCGGGGTCCGGGAGTCCGACCTGTTCAGTTCGGACACTGCGCTCAACGTCATCTCGGTGCCGGTGATCCTGTTGCTCGTCGTCGTGATCGTCGCCGTGGCGTTCGCCAGACGGCGGCTCTCGGTGGGACTCGGCGCGGGGGTCGTGGTGCTCGCGTCGGCGGCCACCTCGACGCTCGTCAAGCGTATCGCCGTGCGCCCTGAGATCGCTCAGTCGACGACGCCGAACTCGTTCCCGTCCGGGCACGCGACGATCGCGCTGGCGGCGCTGTTCGCCGTCCTGATGGTCACGCCTCGTCGGTTCCGCCCGCTGGTGACCATCGTCGGTGCCGGGTACGCGGTCTTCGTGGCGAACCAGACCGTGGTCTACGGCTGGCACCGGGTCAGCGACATCATCGGTGCCTGCGCGATCGCGATGTTCTGGCTCGGGATCGTCCGCGCGGTCGGGCCCCGGGTCGACCGCGGGCTCCGGGGCGACCGTGACGGTCGGCGGGGGCCGCGGCGGGTGGTGAGCGTCGTGCTCCTCGTCGCGACCGGGATCACGCTGACGATCGGTGTCGCGGCGCTCGTGGTCGGCCTGACCGGCGGCGGCGCGCACGACCACGCCGCGATCCTGGTTGCGGGACGGCTGGCGTCCAGTGCGAGCGTCCTGGCGGTCGTGACGATCGTGTGGTTCCTCGACGGGATGCACCACGCCGCGCGCACCGACCCGGCCACGCTGCCGGCCGTCCGCTGACCCGGCCACGCTGCAAGCCGTCGGCTGACCCGGGAGCCGAGTCGGGCCTCCAGGCCGCCCGTCCGACGGGCGTGAGCCTGGCGGGAATGCCACGCCGTGCGCTACGTTGTACCGAGCAAGTCGATGCAAACGCATCGAAATTGCGAAAGGCGGCGCATCATGCAGTTCGGCATCTTCACGGTCAGTGACGTCACGACCGACCCCACGACCGGCACCACGCCGGACGACACCCAGCGCGTCCGCGACATCCTGACGATCGCCGAGCACGCCGACCAGGCCGGACTCGACGTCTTCGCGACCGGTGAGCACCACAACCCGCCGTTCGTGGCCTCGTCGCCGACCACGCTGCTCGCCTACCTGGCGGCGAAGACGAAGGACATCACCCTGTCCACGTCGACGACCCTGATCACCACCAACGACCCGGTGCGCATCGCCGAGGAGTACGCGATGCTCCAGGTCGTCTCCGACGGCCGCATGGACCTGATGATGGGCCGCGGCAACACCGGCCCCGTCTACCCGTGGTTCGGGCAGGACATCCGCCAGGGCGTCAACCTGGCGATCGAGAACTACGCACTCGTCCGCCAGCTGTGGGAGAACGACGTCGTCAACTGGCAGGGCAAGTTCCGCACGCCGCTGCAGGGCTTCACCTCGACCCCGCGTCCGCTCGACGGTGTCCCGCCGTTCGTCTGGCACGGCTCGATCCGCACGCCGGAGATCGCCGAACAGGCCGCCTACTACGGTGACGGCTTCTTCCACAACAACATCTTCTGGCCGATCCAGCACACCGAGCAGATGGTCGGCCTGTACCGCCAGCGCTTCGAGCACTACGGGCACGGCCGCGCCGACCAGGCGATCGTCGGGCTCGGTGGGCAGTTCTTCGCGCGGAAGAACTCGCAGGACGCGATCAACGAGTTCCGGCCCTACTTCGACAACGCCCCGGTCTACGGTCACGGCCCCTCGATGGAGGACTTCACCGCCCAGACCCCGCTCACCGTCGGTTCGCCGCAGCAGGTCATCGACCGGTACGCGGCGATGAAGGACCACGTCGGCTACTACCAGCGCCAGCTGTTCCTCATCGACCACGCCGGTCTGCCGCTCAAGACGGTGCTCGAGCAGATCGACATCCTGGCGACCGACATCGTGCCGGAGCTGCGCAAGCTGAACGACGAGGGTCGCCCCGCCGACGTCCCGTCGGACCCGCCGTCGCACGCGGCACGTGCCGCTGCCGCGATGGCGGCCGGCACGGTCGGCAGCGACCACGTCGCCGCCGAGGACGAGTGGACGGGCGCGTCCGTCTGACGCTCCCAGCGCTCCCAGCGCTCCCATCGTGAGCAGGAATGGTCGGGTCCCGCGAGGTGACCCGACCATTGCTGCTCACCATGCGCGGTGGGCGCGGCCCCGAGCGGACGGGAGGTGGGCCCCATCCGCCGGTTCCGGCGTGACGCGCCAGCGGCACGACGGCCGTGCCGGGAGGGACGGTGCCAGCTGGCACCGGGCCTCCCGTCCGTCTCGGCGCGCGTCCTCGGACCCGCGCCGACGTCACGGGGTCAGCGACACCTCACGGGGTCGCTGGTGCGTGAGCTGTCGCTCAGCGCGTGAGTTCGGCGGCGGGCTCCGCGGCGGGGCGGGCCGGCACCAGCTTGAGGCCCACGACGCACCCGACGATGCCGGCGATGAACAGCAGGCGCAGGACGGTGACGGGCTCCGCGCCGGTGGCCATGCCCCACAGCACCGTGAGCGCGGCGCCGGTGCCGGTCCACACTGCGTAGGCCGTGCTGATCGGGATGTGCTTGAGGACGTAGCCGAAGGCGACCAGGCTGATCACGATCGTGACGGCGAACACGATCGTCGGTCGGAGCTCGGTGAAGCCGTCGCTCTCGCCGAGGGCGGTCGCCCAGACGGTCTCGAGCGCGGCGCTGACGAACAGGACGATCCACGCCACGTCAGCTCACCACCTTGAGGCCGATGACGCACGCCACCAGGCCGAAGACCAGGGCGAGGCGGGCGAAGGACGCGGCCTCCTGCCGTCGGAGGATCGCGACGACCACGGTCAGGCTCGCCCCGATGCCGACCCAGACGGCGTAGGCGGTGCCGACCGGGATGCTCTTCATCGCGAACGCCAGCCCCACCATGCTCAGCGCCATCCCGGCGACGAACACGATCGTGGGGACGACCTTCTTGAAGCCGTTCGAGGCGCTGAGGGCGGTGGCCCAGACGGCCTCGAGCACGCCGCTGAGCACGAGGATTGCCCATGCCATGACGATGTCCTTTCCTGCGGGAGTCGTTCGTTCTCGTTGTCGTACGACTGTGCGACAACGACACCGACGGTAGCACGAGTTCGTACGACTGTGCGAGTATGGCGTCGTGGCCAGGAGCATGGACGTCGACGAACGGCGCCGCACCGTGTCCGAGGCGGCCTGCCGGGTCCTCGCCCGCGACGGCCTCGGAGCGCTGAGCGTGCGCAACGTCGCCGCCGAGGCGGGGCTGCCGCCGAGCACGGTCCGCTACACGTTCCCGACCCAGGCGAGCGTCCGTGAGCACACCATCACGCTCGTGTTCGACCGGATCCGCGAGCGCATCGACGCCATCCCGGCTGAGCTCACGCCCGCCCGACGCGCACGCCGGATCGTGCTCGAGCTGCTGCCCCTCGACGAGGAGCGGGTCATCGAGCTCGAGGTCTACCTGGCGCTCGGCAACGCCGCGCTCACCGACGTCGCGCTCCGGCCGACGCTGGACCGCACCGTCGCGGCGATGCGGACGTGGTGCGAGGAGATCCTCCGGTTGCTCGGCGTGCCGGCGGACGACCGGGAGTACGAGGCCTGCCGTCTGCACGCGCTCCTGGACGGGCTCGCGATGCAGGTCGTCCGACTGGCTCCGGGGGAGTCCGGCGACTGGGCGATCGACGTGCTCGACCGACACCTGGACGGCGTCACCGCGGGCTGATCGCGTGGCCCCCTCGCACCGTGCGAGGGGGGCGTGCGGGTCGTGCGAGGTTCCGTACTCGGTGGGAGGCTCGCGACCCCGCACCGAGTACAGAACCTCGCACCGAACGATTCACCGGCCGTCCCCTCGCACGGTGCGAGGGTGCGCGCGCAGCCCCGGGCAGGACGCGTCACCTATCCTGTCCCGGTGACGACGACCACGCGGCCGCCGCAGCGCACCCGGAGCCTCACCGGCCCCGGCCTGGTGCTGCTCGCCCTCGTGATCCTGCTCGGCATCCGGCTGTTCTCCCCGAGCATCGGGTCGACCGGGCTACCGGACGTCGTGCAGGACTTCCTCACGCTGGCGATCAGCGTCGTCGTCGAGTCCCTGCCGTTCGTGGTGCTCGGCATCGTGCTGTCGATCGTCGTCGAGGTCTGGGTGCCGGTCGGCGCGCTCGAGAAGGTCCTGCCGCAGAACGCCTTCGGCCGTCGCGCCGTGATCTCCCTGATCGGCATGCTGTTCCCGGTGTGCGAGTGCGGCAACGTCCCGCTCGCGCGCGGCCTGATGATGCGCGGGTTCACGCCGGCCGAGGCCGTCACGTTCCTCGTCGCGGCCCCGATCCTCAACCCGCTGGTCATCATCAGCACCGCGCAGGCGTTCGGCTGGTCCGGGTGGATCCTGCCGGTGCGCATCGTCGGCGGGTTCGTCATCGCGAACCTCGTCGGCTGGATCGTCGCCGCGCACCGCCGTCCGGCCGACCTGCTGCTCCCCGCCTTCGAGGCCCGGTGCCGTGCGGCCGTCGGAGCGCCCCGCGGCCTGCACCGCTGGCGGCAGAGCGCCGCGCAGTTCGGCGGCGAGACGGCGACGATGATGCCGGCGCTGTTCGTCGGTGCCGGCCTCGCCGCGGCGATCCAGGTCGCCGTGCCCCGCTCGACCCTGGTGGCCGTCGGCTCGAACCCGGTGCTGTCCGTCGCGGCGATGATGCTGCTGGCGATGACGGTGTCGCTCTGCTCGAACGTCGACGCCTTCTTCGCGCTGTCGTTCGCGTCGACGTTCCTGCCCGGGTCGATCACGGCCTTCCTGATCATCGGGCCGATCATCGACGTCAAGATGATCGCCCTGCTGCGCACGACGTTCCGGGTCCGCTTCCTGGTGCTGCTGTCCGTCGTGTGCGTCCTGTTCGCCGGAGCCGTCGGGTTGGTGATGAATGTCCTCGTCTGATGCACGCAGCAACGCGGCCGCGTACCTGGGTCTCGGGTCGGTGCTGGCCGCGGCGCTCTGCACGCTGTGGCTCGCGCTGGTCGGGCACCTCGACCTGTACATCAACCCGCGGTACTCGGTGTTCACCGTCGTGCTCGCCGCCGTCGGTGTGCCCGCGTCGATCGCCGGACTGGTGGCCACCGCCCGCGGGTACGGCCACTCGCACGGCGACGAAGCGGACGAGCACCCTGCGGACGAGCACGACGACGCCGATGCCCACGGGCACGAGCACGACGCCGACGCCGACGCCCACGAGCCGCGCCCCGGCCGCGGTCGCGCCGTCCGCCTCGCCCTCGGCGGTGCCGCCGCCGTCGTCACGATCGGCGTCACGGTCGCGATGCTCGTCCTGCCGCCGACGACCCTGTCCGCCCGCACCGCCCAGCAGCGGAGCGTGGACTCCGCGACCCTGTCCAACGCGACCGGCTCCGAGTCCGCGGTGCAGCTGCTCGGCAGCGAGGGCGTCGACACCTCGAAGTACGGCGTCAAGGACTGGGCCGCGCTGATCCGGCAGACCACCGACACCACGGCCCTCGTCGGCAAGCAGGTCGAACTGTCCGGCTTCGTGGTGCCGGGCGACGACGGGTCCTTCACCCTCACCCGCTTCGTGATCAGCTGCTGCGCCGTGGACGCGCAACCGGTCGGTCTCGGCGTCGTGACCGGCGACGGCACCGGGGCCGTCCCCGACGAGGGGCAGTGGGTCACCGTCCGCGGAGCCCTGGCCGCCAACCCGGACCAGTCCGCCGACGCCCGCATCGTCGTCAAGGCCGCGAAGATCACCGACATCGCGCAGCCCGAGGACCCGTATGAGTTCTGAGCGCCGCGGAGACCAGCGCCGCGAAGGCCACCGCCGCGGAGACCAGCGCCGCGAGCGCCGCCCCGTCGCGCACCGCTTCCACCGCCGGTACGTCGCCGTCGTGGTGGTCCTCGCCGTGGTCGCCGCGCTCGCCGCGGTCGTCGGCTCGCAGCAGGGCCCGCGGCTCCGCGACGTGTCCTACGACGCGACCGGTCTCGTCACGCGTCCGGCCCAGCGGGTGATCCTGACGGCGAACCAGGCGCTGCAGAAGGTCGCCGCCGCCGACGTCCGGGTCAGCCCGGCTGCGCCGCACACCGTGACCTCGAGCGGCAACACGATCGCGGTCGAGTTCGCCGGCCCCCTGGCCTACGACCGCGAGTACACCGTGACGGTCGCGGGGGTCCGGGCACCCGGGCAGCGCGCCACGTCCGACCTGACGGCGGCGATCCGCACCGGCAGCACCGACGTGCTCGCACTCGTTCCGGGGCAGGCCGCGGCGAAGGACCGCATCGTCCGGCGCTCCCTCGACGCGGGCGGCGCCACGACGGTCTACGAGGGCACCGCGATCTCCGAGTACGCCCGGCTCGGCCGTTCCCTGGTGGTCGTGAGCGGCACGGACGCCAGCTCGTCCGTCGACATCGTGGCGCTGAGCGGTGGCGTGCAGGACGCCGACGCCCCCGTCGAACACCTCACCCTGCCGACCTCCGAGGGTCGCGTCACGGCGCTCCACGTCGCCGACGACGGTGCCTCGTTCGGGTTCGAGTACGCCGACACCTCGACCGGGCAGTCCCGGAACACCGGCCTGTACGTGGTCGACATGACGGGCACCCACATGCCCACGGCGATCGCGGCGAACGGCAAGCCGGAGACGGGCGCCGTGCCGATGACCGTCGGGCAGTGGGCCTACGTGCCGCGGACCGAGAGCGCCCTGGTCCGGACGGGCGGCGACGACCTGGTGCTCGTCGACATGAGCGGGCGTGCCGACCCGGTCCGGCTCGGCAGCGCCACCTACCTGCACGGCTTCGTCGGCACCGGCACCACGGCCGTCGTCGAGACGGGCACCGGCATCGAGCGGCTGGACCTGACCGACGGGTCGAAGTCGGCGCTGCAGGCGCCCGCCGCGAGCACCGATGCGGCCGTCCTCGGCCGCATCGCCCAGCTGTCCGACGACACGTACCTGCGGGTGCTGGGGGATGTGCGGTCGGACGGCACCATCGCGGCACGGATCGTGCGCGTGGACGGGGGACGGGCCTCCCGGCTGCCGGTGGCGATCCCGGACGACGCGAGCGTCACCGCGGTCTGCCCGTCCCCGAACAGCCAGTTCGTCGCGGTCGCGACGAAGTCGGCGGCCGGCGAGCTCGTGAGCATCGTCGACGCGGCCTCCGGCGCGCTCGAGGCGAGCATCGACGCGGGCTCCGTCGACTGGTGCGGTGCGCTGCCGTCCGGTGACGAGGTCGGCTGACGGCCCGGACACGACAGACGGGAGGCCCGGTACCAGCTGGTACCGGGCCTCCCGTCTGTCAGGTGGTGACGACTACGCCAGCGTGGCCGCGTCGATCACGAAGCGGTAGCGGACGTCCGAGGACAGCACGCGCTCGTAGGCCTCGTTGATCTGGTCGGCGCTGATGAGCTCGGTCTCCGGGAGGATCCCGTGCTCGGCGCAGAAGTCGAGCATCTCCTGGGTCTCCTGGATGCCGCCGATGGCGGAACCCGCCCAGCTGAGCCGACGCGGGATGAGCGCGAAGGCCGGCACCTCGAGCGGCTCGGACGGAGCGCCCACGTTGACGAGCGTGCCGTCGACCTTGAGCAGGCCGAGGTAGGCGCCCATCGGGATCTTCGCCGAGACGGTGTTGATGATCAGCTCGAAGGAGTTCGCGAGCTTCTCGAACGTCTCCGGGTCCTTCGTCGCGTAGTGGGCCTTCGCGCCGTAGCGGAGCGAGTCCTCCTGCTTGGAGGTGGTCTGCGACAGGACGGTGACCTCGGCACCGAGCGCGACGGCGATCTTGACGGCCATGTGGCCGAGCCCGCCCATGCCGACGACGGCGACCTTGGTGCCGGGACCGGCGTTCCAGTGGTGCAGCGGCGAGTAGGTGGTGATGCCGGCGCAGAGCAGCGGCGCGACCTTCTCGATGTCGAGCGACTCGGGGACACGGAGGACGAAGTCCTCGTTCACCACGACGGCCTGCGAGTAGCCGCCCTGGGTGATCGAGCCGTCGGCCGGGTCGACGCTGGCGTAGGTGCCGATGTTGCCCTTGAGGCAGTACTGCTCCTGGCCGGCGACGCAGTTCTCGCACTCGCCGCACGAGTTCACCATGCAGCCGACGCCGACGCGGTCGCCGACCTTGTGCTTGGTGACGTTCTCGCCGACCTCGGTGACGTGGCCGACGATCTCGTGACCGACGACCTGCGGGTACTGGATGGGGCCCCACTCACCGCGGACGGTGTGGATGTCCGAGTGGCAGATGCCGGCGTAGGCGATGTCGATCGCGACGTCGTCCGGGCCGACGTCCCGACGGGTGATGGTGGTCTTGACGAGCGGCTCGGTCGCTGACGGTGCCGCGTACGCGTTGACGGTGCGCAATGATCTCCTCGTGGGGGTGGTGCGTTGCGGGCCGGTTCCGGCCCGGAACCAGTGTGCGCGCAGCCGCGGCCGGGTGGGAGGTACAACCAGGACACCCCTGTGCCCGCGGACGGGCGCGTCGTACCGGCCGCGTGGCGCGGCGTTCTGCTCGCTCAGGCGAGCCGGGCCAGCCGCTGCCCCGCGATCGTGGCGAAGCGCAGCGGGTCGGCGAGGGCGTCGTCGGGCTCGCCGGTGGTCTGCGTCGCGAGCACGGTGAGCGACGCGGCGGCCGCGTAGTCGTCGAGCGGGGCCTCGATCGCGCCCGCGACGAGCATCGAGCGGGCACCGGGAGCGTGCGCCGCGGTCAGGTCGCGGACCACCGAGGGCACCTTCCCGACGGCGCTCTGCCCGTCGAAGCACCCTTCGCCGCTGATCACGACGTCGGCACCGCTCACGTCGGACCCCTCGAGCAGCGCCGGCAGCCCGAGGACCTCGGCGACGGCCGCGGCCCCACCGGCGAGCGTGGCGCCCCACACCAGCAGGCCGAACCCGACACCGCCGGCGGCTCCGGCGCCCGGGGTGTCCGGGTCGACGTCGGGGAAGCGTGCGGCCCAGGTTGCGAGTCGGTCATCGAAGGACACCACACGGTCGGGCGTGATGCCCTTCTGCGGGCCGAAGACGGCTGCGGCACCGGTCGGACCGAGCAGCGGAGAGGTCACGTCGGTGAGCACGGTGACACCGAGCGGGGGGAGCGCGCGGAGGCCGCCGGTGCCGGCTCCTTCGCTGCCGAGTCCGAGCGCCTCGAGCACTGGACGCCCGCCGTCGGTCGACGCGCTGCCCCCGATGCCGAGCACGAGCCCCGTCGCACCGGCGTCGAGCGCGGCGGCGATCGCTTCGCCGAACCCGCGGCTCGTCGCCGTGTCCGGCATCGGTGCGTCGAGCAGGGGGAGGCCGCTCGTCGCCGCGAGCTCCACCACCGCGCGGTCGTCGGGCAGCCGCAGCCAGTGGGTGTCGACCGGCGTGCCGGCCGGTCCGGTCACGGTGACGGGGACCCGGACTGATCCGGGGACCGCGGACTCGAAGGCGTCGAGCGTGCCCTCGCCGCCGTCGGCCATCGGGACGAGCACCACGTCGTCGTCGGGGCGTTCGGTCAGCCAGCCGTCGCGGACCGCCTCAGCGATCGACGCCGCCGTCGCGGTGCCCTTGAACGAGTCCGGAGCCACGATGATGCGCACGGCTCCCACCGTAGCGGCCGGTCGCCAGACGCCGGCGTGCGTGCGAGACGCCGGCGTGTGCGCATGTGCGCGCGTGCGAGACGCCGGCGTGTGCGCAGGACGCCTCGTTGTCCTCGAGACGCCTCCGGATCCGGCGGCGTTTCGACGACATGGCGGCGTCGAACGAAGACGCCGGCGTCTCGCGAACGACCGCGCGCTGGCCTCAGGGCGCGGGCACCGGCTCCGGCAGGGCGAAGCGCGGGTGCGGCACACCGCCCGTCGCGAGGTCCGCGAGCATCTCGCCGAGCAGCGGCGCGAACTTGAAGCCGTGCCCGGAGAACCCCGTCGCCACGGTCAGCGGCCCGACCCGGTCGATGACGAAGTCCTCGTCGGGGGAGTTGTCGTACAGGCAGCTGATGAACTCAGGCTTCGTCGCGTCGACCCCCGGCACGTACCGCGCGACGTACGCCTGTAGTCGCTCGGCCTCGGCAGGCACGGGCACGAAGTCCCGGTGGTCCGGGTCGACGACGGGGCCGGTGCCGTGGAACCCGACCTTGACGCCCTCGCCCGGCGTCAGCAGCCCGTACACGTCGTCGCCGTCGGCCCAGTGCACGAAGCTCGGCCAGGCCGCGTCCGGCAGGTGGCTGGGGAAGTGGGCCGGCTGCTCCTGGGTGACGCGGATGGCCGGGAGGCCCGCCCCGCGTCCGGCGAGCAGCCCGCCGACCAGCGTGGGGGCCCACGAGCCCACCGCGGCCACCACGGACGCGGTACGGACCGCGGCGCCGTCGGACAGCGCCACGGTGACGTCGTCACCGTGGTCCTCGAGCCCGGTGACCCGCGTGTCGAACCGCAGGTCGGCGAGACCGGTCCGTTCGGCCAGCGTCAGGAACACCTCGATCGTCCGGTCGGAGCGGATGCGCCCGGCGGAGGGATGGGTCAGCACGTGCCCCTCGAACGCGATGCCGGGCCAGCGCGCCGCCGCCTGGTCCGGGGTCAGCGACTCGTGCGGGATGTCCGCGTCGGCGAGGGCGGCGGCGATCGCGTCGACGACCTCGGGCCGACCGTGGTCGACGGCCCCCGTGCGGACGATGAGCTCCTCGCCGGCGGCGGCCTCGAGCGCTCCCCACAGTTCGAGGGCCCGGGTGGTCAGGGCGACGTACTCGGGGTCGGCGTAGCCCTGCCGGAAGATCCGGGTCGCACCGTGCGAGGAACCGAGGTGGTGGCCGCGGGCGTGCTGTTCCACGAGCAGGACGCGCTCGCCGCGAGCAGTGAGCGCGTAGGCGGCCGCAGCGCCGACGACCCCGGCACCGATGACGACCACGGGTCCGATGTGTTCGGGGGAACCGGGAGACGAGGACATGCGGCGAGCGTACGTCCGACGGAGCGAGTGACGGGAATCGAACCCGCGCTACCAGCTTGGGAAGCTGGAGTTCTACCATTGAACTACACTCGCGCGCCCCGCAGAACGGGACTCGGCAAGCCTAGCGGATTCTCGCCTGGAAGCCAGCCGACCGCGCACCGTACGCCGTCTCGCGGGCGCGTGTCGCGCCTCCCGAGTCTCCGCTGTGAGGGTGCGAGCCTGACGGACAGGTGTCGCCCCCGTGTGTACCGTCCAGGGAGTTCCAGCCCCGAACCGAGGAGGACCCGGATGGTCAGGCATCCCCTCATCGACGACGTGGTCGGCTCGGCGATCGTGGTCGAGTCCGCCTCGCCCGTCGTGTGGCTGACCGATGCGCTCGCCTCGCTGCTCCGCCGGTCGGCGGACGCCGGACGGACGGTCGTGCTCCGCACCGGCCGGGCCGCGGCGATCACCCCGGCTCTCCGGCACGCGCTCGGCGCGTACGGCGCCGCGTGGGCGGTGTCCGACTTCGACGGCACACTGCGTGACGGCCGGACCGGCGTCGCCGCATCGGACATCGAGGACTTCGTGCACCGAGGCCCCGAACTCGTGGGCACGCCGTCGCCCGAACACCCGGTCTCGGCTGACTCGGTGCGACAGATCAGCATCGACCTGACCCTCCGGCACCACCCCGGCCGTGCGGTCGACATGGGCTCCGCGATCGAGGCGTTGTGCCACACCGTCGGCACCTGCCCGACCCGGTGGGGTACCGCCGAACCGCTCACCGTGCCGTGGGACCGCTGGGTCGTGACGCAGTACGCGAAGCACGAGGCGCCCGGGATCTCGACCTCGTACGCCGTCGGCGAGGGGTTCTCCGCGACGATGACCGCGCACCTGGTCGGCGGGGTCGTCGTCGAGACGATGTCCGCCGTGCTCACCGTGCCCGAGGAGAACACCGACCCGGGGCTGGCGAACCGGATGTTCGACGCCGTGCAGCGGGTCGCCGACCAGGTCGTCCCCGTGTTCGGCGTGGTCATGCAGCGCCGCGGGGACGCCGACCACCTGGTGCGGGCCGTCTCGCACGGCGAACCGTCGCCGCTCGCCGTCGTCGTGGGCCCCGAGGCCGCGGGCTTCCTGGACCGCGACGGCGTCTGGCCGCCGCCGCGCACCACGACCGCGACCTTCGCGGCCGGCTCCGGCTCGGCCGCTCGTCCGGGTGCCGACGCGACCGACGACGGTGGGATGATCGTCCGCTTCGAGGACGGCTGGGAAGCGCTCGAGTCGTTCCTCGACCGCATCGACGAGGACCGCTTCCTGCAGCTGGTCGGTGGCGCACCGCTCGACCCCGCGCACGACGAGGGCACGCTCGACGGCCACGTCCGCGACGACCGGATGGTGGGCGGTCACGGTGCCGCGTGACGTCACCATCCTCTGCCGCCAGCCGGTCGAGACGCGCGAGGTGGCGGAGGCGCTCCTGCTGCACGACGAGACCTGGGGTGTCCGGGCGCTCGACGACGGCCCGATGATGCAGGTCTGCCGTGACGCCACGCACCCGGTGATCACCGTGCTCGGCGTGCGCCGGGTGGACTCCTTCGACGAGGTCGAGCGGATCCTGCCGGACGCCCCGACCCTGGCGACGCCGCTGTGGTGGGTCGACACCGTGACCCCCGCGGGCCCCGACGGGGAATCGGGGATCTCGGCCGCCCTCGAGGCCGCGATGGACCTCAACGCGGTCTGCATCGTCCACGGGGACTGACCGGGGTCGTTCCAGCCGTGTGGCCGGTACCGCGGGTCAGTCCCGCTTGCTCATCGCGGCCAGGCGCTCGTTGTAGGCCTTGAGGTCGGCGTCACCGTCGCGGTCGGCCTTGCGGTCCAGGCGCTTCGCGTCGCGCTTGTCCGAGCGCATCCAGTTCCGGACGACGAGCAGGGCCACGAACACCATCGGGAGCTCCGACGCACCCCAGGCGATGCCGCCGCCGGTGTGCTGGTCGTCGAGCAGCGCGGCGTCGTTCGTCTGGCCCAGCGCGTGGAACCAGTCCACCGCGAACACCGACTGCGACGTCATGACCGCGACGCCGAAGAACGCGTGGAACGCCAGGGTGGCCAGCAGGGTGATGATGAGCATCGGGTACGGCGGGCGCTGTGGGCCCGGGTCGACGCCGACGAAGACCCAGAAGAACAGGTAGCCGCTCAGGACGAAGTGGATGATCATCGCGACGTGCCACTCGTGCGATTGCATCGCGGCCTGGTACGCCGGCGTGAAGTAGAACACCACGAGGGACCCGGCGAAGATGATGCCCGCGACGGCTGGCTTGCCGAGGAACTGCATCCAGCGGGAGTGCACGAAGAGCATGAGCCACTCGCGGGCGCCGCGTGAGCCGTCGTTCCGGACCGGCAGGGTTCGGAGCGCGAGCAGCACCGGGCCACCGAGCACGAGCGGCAGCGGGACGAACATCATCAGCAGCATGTGCTGGAGCATGTGCGACGAGAAGTGGATCATGCCGTAGACGGCGGGGCCGGCCGAGGTGGTCCAGATGAACAGGGCGCAGCCGATCAGCCAGGCGATGGTGCGACCGACGGGCCAGGCGTCGCCGCGCTTCCGGAGCTTGCGCACCGCCAGCAGGTACCAGACGGCCCCGACGACGGCCAGGCCGAGCCACACCCAGTCGATGTGCCACTGGGTCAGGTAGGTCTGCGTGGTCTGTGCCGGCGGGAACGGGAACCCGATCAGGCCGGAGCGGGTGTCCTCGCCCGTCGCGGGGGTCTGCGGGATCGGCGGCTGTGAGCGGGACACGGCGACCGAGACGCCGATCGCCACGGCCATGAACACGATCTCGGCCAGCGCGAACCGGGTGAACAGGCGGCGGTCGAGCGGCGCGCGGAGGAGCCCGGGCACGAGCTTCCGGCGCTGCACGATGCCCGCGACACCGAGCAGTACGAGGATGAGCGCCTTGACGGTGATGAGCCAGCCGTACGTCGTCGTGACGAGGTCGAGCGGGCCGGTCAGACGCAGCGATGCGTTGACGATGCCGGAGAACGCCACGGCCCCGAACGACCAGCCGGCGAGCGTCGAGTACCGGGCGATCACGCGTCCGGTCGCGCCCTTGGTGCGGGTGCGGAGCAGGACCACGGCGACCAGGCCGCCGGCCCATACGCACACCCCGACCAGGTGGATCGCGAGCGAGTTCACCGCGTTCGCGTGCTCGAGCGACCCGGCGGCGTGGCCGGACAGGGCCAGGGGGAGCAGGGCGAACAGGCCGATCACGGTGGCGAACGCCAGGGTCGTCACCCGGGTGGCGAAGGCAGCGACCACCGTGGCGACCAGGATGGCGGCAGCCGACACCACGAGCGCCTGGCCGATCTCGACCTGGAACGCGAAGAGCATGAAGTTGCGGGCGAACACCGGGCTGGTGAGCGGGACACCGAGGGTGTTCGCGCCGGTCAGGACGATGCTCACCGCGGCGGCCAGGAACCAGACGGCGCCGGTTGCCGCGGCCCACCGGGTGGCCCGGTGCTGCACGCTCGACAGGGCGCCGTGGTCCTTCTTCTGCGCGGGCAGCGCGAACGCCGCGACGATGAGGAGCCCGATGGTCAGTGCTGCCATCGTGTCGTGCACGACTCGGGCGATCGGCAGGCCGTACTCGACGACGTCGCCGGCGGACACCAGCTGCTGACCCGCGCTGAAGGCACCGGTAATCGTCAGCCCGAGGATCGAGCACGCGACGGCGAGCGGGATCGCGATGACGAGGACCGTCGCGACGGTGGACGAGCGCCCGGTGGTGGGGGCGGCGTCCGGCGCTGACCCGGTGGGCTGGGTTTCGGGTGACGTGACGGTCATGACCGTCCAATGGTAGGCGTGTCGGCTGGCAACCGGCCCCTCGGTTGCGCGCTCAGACCCGCCGTTCCCAGATGCCCTCGCAGCCGACGCCGACGAACCCGACGGCCTCGTTCACGTCGAGCATGTGGCGGTTCTCCTCCGCGTTGAACGTGATGATCGACGGGTGCCCCGGATGCTCGCGCTCGACGGCCTCGATCCCGACCGCCTTCAGGAGCCATCCGAGCCGCTGCCCACGGTGCTCACGGACGACGAGGGTGTCGCCCTGCATGACCGGCTGCGCGAGGGGACCGGGGACGGCGAGCTGGGTGAACCCGACGAGCGACCCAGTCGAGGTGTCCTCGACCACGACCGTGCGCATCGTGCGGGGTCCGTCCTCGAGGTGCTGCTCGTGTGTCCGGAGCCGCTCGACCGTCCAGGCGTCCTCGGGCTCGGTCATGTCGCCCGACGGGGCGTCGGTGCTCATCCGGGTCAGCAGGAGCGCGAGGTCCGACTGCCACCGATCGGGTGTCGGACCCATCCAGGTGTGCACGCGGTGGTGGTCACCCGACGCCGCGGTCGCAGCCGCACGGACGTCGGCCACCGCGGCCTCGGCAGCCGGGAGTGCGAGACGGCTGATCCGGTTGACCTGCCCGAGCCGCCAGCCTCGACGGGTCAGGAACCGGACCGCTGCCTCGTCCTCCGGGACGGCCCCGAACCCGGTGGGGGCCTGTCGGTACCCGGGGCCGGATGCCGGCCCGACCTGTCGTGAGACCGCGTACGTCTTCCACTGCGTGCGTCCCTGACCGCGAGCGACGTCCTCCAGGTGTTCGGCCAGGAGCGTGCCCACGCCGCGACGTCGGTGTCCGGGTGCGACGCTGACCGCGATCCAGCAGTTCGGGGCGGCCGGGTCCACCTTCGAGTCGTACGAGCCGGCTCCGACCGCGGTCCCCTCGTCGTCGCGGACCAGGAACAGTCGGCTGGGTGCGTCCGGGTCGAGCAGGTACGGCAGCTGTTCCTCGGGGGTCCAGAGCAACTCGGGCAGGTGCGTGGTCGCGATCTCGGCCCGGTTCTGCACGTCGACCCACTCGCGGAACACCGAGACGACCGCCGGGTCGTCGTCCATGGTGGCGGGCACCGTGATCTCGTCGACGGTGTACGTGGTCATCACTGCTCCGAACGCCGCCCGCCCGGGTGGTGGGCAGCCTGGCAGCATACCGGCGCGACGCCCGCTGCCGCTAGGCTTCGTCCGTGCTGCTCTCCGACCGCGACATCACCGCCCAGCTCGCCGAAGGCCGGATCGGCCTCGACCCGTACGACGCCTCGCTCGTGCAGCCGTCGAGCATCGACGTCCGGCTCGACAAGTTCTTCCGGCTGTTCGACAACCACAAGTACCCGCACATCGACCCCGCGGTGGACCAGCCCGACCTGACCCGCCTGGTCGAGACCGACCCGGACGAGGCGTTCGTGCTGCACCCGGGTGAGTTCGTCCTCGGCTCCACGTTCGAGGTCGTGACGCTGCCCGACGACATCGCGGCGCGGCTCGAGGGCAAGAGCTCGCTCGGTCGCCTCGGCCTCCTGACCCACTCGACCGCGGGCTTCATCGACCCCGGGTTCTCCGGGCACGTGACGCTCGAGCTGTCGAACGTGGCGACGCTGCCGATCAAGCTGTGGCCGGGGATGAAGATCGGGCAGCTCTGCTTCTTCCAGCTGTCGAGCCCGGCCGAGAAGCCCTACGGTTCCGCCGAGTACCAGTCCCGCTACCAGGGTCAGCGTGGCCCGACCGCGTCCCGCTCGGCGCAGAACTTCCACCGGGCGGACGTCTCCGACCCGCGCTGACGAGCGCCGGATAGTCCCGTTCCGTCCGGCCATGCACGGACCCGTCGGTTCCGCCAGCAGACGAAATGTCGCATGCTGTGTATCGTTGCAGCATGTCCGCTGTCCCCCCACGGTCCGCCCCGCCACTGTCGGCCGCGGTGCTCATCCGCGACGCCCGTGAACGCGCCGAACTGACCCAGGTCCAGCTCGCCCAGCGCGCCGGCGTCACGCAGAGCGTCATCAGCACCTACGAGAACGGTCGGCGGGAACCGTCGCTCGCCGCCCTGCAGCGGATGCTCCGGGCGGCGGGCTTCACGACGACGATCGACCTGCAGCCGGTCGAGGAACCCCAGCCGCTCCTCGAACGGGTGGTCGCCGCCCGGCAGGACCTCGTCGACATCGTGCAGCGGTTCGGCGGGCGGAACCCCCGGATCTTCGGCAGCGTCGCCCGGGGTGAGGACGGCCCGGACAGCGACGTCGACCTGATGGTCGACGTCGACGCGGGGCTCGGGATCTTCGCGCTCATGCGGATCCAGGACGCCGCCGAGCGGTTGCTCGGCGTGCGGGTCGACGTGGTCGACGCCGCGGGCATGCGCCCCGGGGTCGTCCGGACCGCGGTGCCGCTGTGAGCGCCGAGCCGGGCGTCCGCCGTGCCGTCGGAGACCGCCTCGACGACGTCATCCGGGCCTGCGAGGCGATCCGGCGCTACGTCGACGACGAGCGGCTGCCCGAGGACCTGGTGCACGACGCGGTCCGGATGCGCCTGGTCGAGATCGGTGAGGCCGTGCGGGTGCTCCCGGTCGGGGTCACCGCGAGCGAGCCCGGCATCCCGTGGTCGCGCGTGTCCGACCTGGGGGAGCGGCTGACCCGGCGGTACTTCGACACGACGCGTGCGCTGGTGTTCGGCACCGCCCGCACCGACGTCCCGCACCTCGCCGACGCCGCGCGGCGGTTGCGCGCTGCCCACCCCTGACGGACGCGGGCACGGACCGGGCGCGGCCACGTGCCCTGGGCGGACCACATGCCGGACTGGAGGCATGGATCACGACGTGCACCGAGCCTCCCGTCCGCCGTGTGGCCGGCCTCCGGACGACGCAGGACGGCCCCGTCTCGCCGAAGCGAGACGGGGCCGTCCGTGGTGCTGGGGAGATCAGCCCTTCTTGGCGAGCTCCTCGAGGGTGTCGTTGCCCTTGTAGGCCTCGACGGCGTTGTCCTTGGTGACCAGGACCGGCGTGAGCTCGATCGCGGGGACCGTCTTCTTGCCGTTGTAGTTGTTCGTCTTGTCCATCTTCGTGTCGGGCTTGTCGCCCTTCGACAGCGTGGAGACGAGGTCGACGGCCGCCTGGGCCTCCTTCGACGTGTCCTTGAAGATCGTCGAGTACTGCGTGCCCTGCATGATGAGCGGGATGGACGCGGTCTCCGAGTCCTGGCCCGTCACGACGGGGTTGTCCTTGCCGGCGGCCTTGGTCGCGGTGAGGATCGCACGGGCGAGGGTGTCGTTCGGCGACAGGACGCCGTCGAGCTCGGTGTCACCCGTGTAGTACTGCGAGAGCAGGTCGGTCATGCGCGACTGGGCCTTCTGCGCGAGCCAGCCCTGCGTGACGACCTTCTGGAACGTGGTCTGACCGGAGACGACCTTGATCGTGCCGTCGTCGATCTTCGGCTGCAGGACGTCCATCGCACCGTTGAAGAACACGGTCGCGTTGGCGTCGTCCGGCGAACCGGCGAAGAGCTCGACGTTGTACGGCTTGTCGCCCTTCTTCTCCTCGAGGCCCTTGAGCAGCGCCTCGGCCTGGAGCTGGCCGACCTTGAAGTTGTTGAACGCCACGTAGTAGTCGACGTTCTTCGTGTTCAGGATGTTGCGGTCCCAAGCGATGACGACGGCGCCACGGTCCTTGGCGGACTTGACCTGCGCGGTCAGCTGCGAACCGTCGGCGGCACCGATGATGACGGCCTTGGCGCCCTTGGTGATCATGCCCGAGATCTGCGACTGCTGGTCGGGGACCGGGTTGCCGGCGTTGGCGTACTGGATGTCGGCCTTGAAGCCGGCGTCCTCGATCGACTTCTTGAACGCGGCACCCGCGAGGACCCAGTTCTGCGAGGTCTTGGCCGGCAGGGCGACGCCGATGAGGTCGCCCTTCTTGATGCTGCTGGTGCTGCCGGCGTCGTCGGACGAGCCGCGTGCCGAGCAGCCGCTGAGGGCGAGGCCCGCGATGAGCGCCAGGCTGAGGCCGGCGACGATCTTCTTGCGCATGTGATTGCTTTCTCTTCGTTGAGGAGGTGTGGGGCCGGAGCCCCGCTGTGGGGAGGGGTGAACTAGGGGAGAGTGATCTTGTCCGGCTGGTCCTCGATGGACCGCGGCTGCTGGGCGGCCACCGTGTTCTGCTCGGTGTCCTTCCGCTGGAACTGCCGCATCATGCCGCCGATCAGCGACGGGCGTCCCTGCGACTTCGAGTAGACGTCGAAGGCGACGGCGACGAGCAGGACCAGGCCGCGGATGATCTGCACCTGGTTGGACTCGAGGCCCATGAGCTGCAGACCGTTCGACAGCAGCGCCATCACGAGACCACCGATGATCGAGCCGGAGATCGTGCCGACACCACCGGCGACCGCCGCTCCACCGACGAACACGGCGGCGATCGCGTCGAGCTCCCAGCCGGTGCCGTCCGCGGGGCCCGAGGCGCCGGAGTAGGCGACGAACACCATGCCGGCGATCGCGGCGAGGACCGACATGTTCATCATGACGAAGAAGTTGACCCGCCGCGCCGAGACGCCGGACAGGATGGCTGCGTTGGCGTTGCCACCGACGGCGTAGACCTGGCGACCGAAGATCGTGTTCTTCGTGACGAAGCCGTAGACGATGGTCAGGATGCCGAGGATGATCGCGACGATCGGGACCGAGGTGCCGACCGGGCCGGCGCCGAACAGGTACGTGGCGACGAGCGTGACGGCGACCAGGATGCCGGTGCGGACGATCGAGACCCACAGCGGCGGGACCTCGGCCTGCATCTTCCGACGGCGGGCACGGCCACGGGCCTCGATGATGATGAGCGCGAGGATCGTGACGAGGCCGATGAGCAGCGTGCCGTTGCTGAAGCCGAAGTCGGGGCCGAAGTCACCGAGGAAGCCGGCGCCGATCGGGGTGAAGGCGTCCGGGACGGGGACCGACGTCGAGTTGCCGATGATCTGGTTCACACCACGGAAGATGAGCTGACCGGCCAGCGTCACGATGAAGGCCGGGACCTTCACGAACGCGACCCAGAAGCCCTGCCACGCACCGATCAGGGCACCGCACGCGAGACCCAGGATGATGGCGGCCCACACCGGGAAGTCCCACACGGCCATGGACTGCGCCACGACGATGCCGACGACCGCTGCGACCGACCCCACCGACAGGTCGATGTGCCCCGCGATGATGACCATGACCATGCCGAGCGCCAGGATCAGGATGTAGGAGTACTGCAGGAACAGGTTGATGACGTTGGTCGGCTCGAGGATGAGCCCGTTCGTCGTGATCGAGAAGAAGATCAGCAGCACGATGAGCGCGATGATCATGCCGTACTGGCCGATGCTGTTGCCCTTGCCGAAGAGCAGTTTCAGGTTGTTCATGAGGCGGTGGCGCCCTTCCGCGCGGAGGTCATGCTGCGCATGAGCGATTCGGGATCGGCCTGGTCGGCCGGGAGGTCAGCGGTGATCTGGCCCTCGAAGATGGTGTAGATCCGGTCGGAGAGACCGAGGAGTTCGGGGAGCTCGGACGAGATGAGGATGATGCCCTTCCCCTCGGCGGCGAGCTGCTGGATGATCCCGTAGATCTCGAACTTGGCGCCCACGTCGATGCCGCGGGTGGGCTCGTCGAGGATCAGGATGTCCGGGTCGGTGAACATCCACTTGGACAGGACGACCTTCTGCTGGTTGCCACCGGACAGCTTGCCGACGTTGTCCTCGACGCTCGGCACCTTCGTGCGGAGCATCTTGCGGTACTTCTCGGCGACCGAGTACTCCTCGAGCGAGTCGACGACACCGGCCTTCGAGATCTTCTTCAGGTCGGCGGCGACCGTCGAGCGCTTCACGGTGTCGAGCAGGTTCAGGCCGAGCGCCTTGCGGTCCTCGGAGACGTAGCCGAGGCCGTTCTCGATCGCCTGCTGGACGTTCGTGACCTTGATCTCGCGGCCGTCCTTGATGATCTGGCCGTCGAGCCAGGTGCCGTACGAGCGACCGAACAGGCTCATCGCGAGCTCGGTGCGTCCGGCGCCCATCAGGCCGGCGAAGCCGACGATCTCACCGCGGCGGACGTGGAAGTTCGAGGCCTTGCAGACCAGACGCGACGAGTCGAGCGGGTGCTGCACGGTCCAGTTGCGGACCTCGAAGAAGGTCTCGCCGATCTTCGGGGTGCGGTCGGGGAAGCGCGACTCGAGCGAGCGGCCGACCATGCCGCGGATGATGCGGTCCTCGTTGACGCCGTCCGCCTTGACGTTGAGCGTCTCGATGGCCTTGCCGTCGCGGATGATCGTGATCTCGTCGGCGATCTGCTCGATCTCGTTGAGCTTGTGGCTGATGATGATGCTCGCGATGCCCTTGGCCTTCAGCCCGACGATCAGGTCGAGCAGGTGCTGCGAGTCGTTCTCGTTGAGCGCGGCGGTCGGCTCGTCGAGGATCAGGAGCTTGACGTCCTTGTGCAGGGCCTTCGCGATCTCGACGAGCTGCTGCTTGCCGACACCGAGGTTCTTGATCTGCGTGTCCGGGTCGTCGGCCAGGCCGACGCGGGCGAGCAGGTCCTGCGCACGCAGCTGCGCGGCGGTCCAGTTGATGACGCCACCGCGGCTCGGCTCGTTGCCCAGGAACAGGTTCTCGGTGATCGAGAGCTCCGGGATGAGCGCCAGCTCCTGGTGGATGATGACGATGCCGGCCTGCTCGGACTGCTTGATGTTCGAGAAGCGGACTTCTTCGCCCTCGTAGACGATCTCGCCGCTGTAGGTGCCGTACGGGTAGACGCCCGACAGGACCTTCATCAGGGTCGACTTGCCGGCGCCGTTCTCGCCGCAGATCGCGTGGATCTCGCCGGCACGGACGCTGAGGGAGACGTCGGCCAGCGCCTTCACACCAGGGAACTCCTTGGTGATCGAGCGCATCTCGAGGATCGTCTCGGGTGCGGTGATCGACCGGGTCTCGAGGCCGGTGTCGATCGGGGTTGACGCCACAGTGCATCTCCTTCTGCCGCTTCGGTGCGGCAGTGTGTTCGGGTGGTTCTGCTGCGGCAGCGAAAGCACAGGGGGCCTGTGTGGACTTCGTTGTCGCGTCCGGATCCGGCTCGGTGTGACGCTCATGTGAACGGTCACATCGGCTGGACGGAGGCAATTTACGCACAGCCTCGGTGCGGCTGTCAATTCGGATTGGTCGCGTTTTCGTAACGGCGTGCGTGATCCGGAGGGAACGTCCCCCGGGTTGGGGCCAGGGGCCCCGGGGGCGGGCGTTTCGTTGCGCGAATCCGCATGCGCGGACGGGAGGCCCGTGGCGGGCCAGCCACGGGCCTCCCGTCCGCTTCGTGGTCGCGTTCGGAGCCGCGCTCGCCGGTGCGCCGTGGCTGTGCGGTTCCGGGCGTGGCTGGTGCTTCCGGGCGTACCTGGTCGGAACTTCTTGGCAGGTATGCCCGTTCGTGGCAAGTACTGCGGGGCGGCCGGGTGGTTCCGGGCGTACCTGGTGGTTCCGGGCGTACCTGGTGTCTTCGGGCGTACCTGGTCGGAACTTCGTGGCAGGTATGCCCGTTCCTGGCAGGTACTCGGGGCGTGGCGCGGCCCGAGGTGCGTCAGCGCGTGCGCGGCGCGCTGGTGGAGGCGCGCACGACCAGCTGCGGGACGATGTCGATCGGGCGGAGCAGTTCGCCCTCACTCGGCAGCAGCAGGTCCACGCAGCGACGCCCGAGCTCGGCGAAGTCGACCTGCACCGTGGTGAGCGGCGGCCAGAAGTGCTTCGCCTCGGGGATGTCGTCGTAGCCGACCACGGACAGGTCTCCCGGGACGTCGAGCCCGTACGAGCGTGCCGCGTGCATCACCCCGAGCGCCATCTGGTCGTTCGAGCAGAAGATCGCGGTGCAGTCCCGCCACCGCAGCAGCTCACGGCCGGCGTGGTAGCCGAAGTCGGCGGTCCAGTCGCCCAGGATCGGTGGCGCGACGGCCATGTCGCGGTCGGACATCTCGCGCAGGAACCCCTGCATGCGGGCGTCGGCCTCGATCCAGTCCTGTGGTCCGGCGATGTGCCGGACGTACTCGTGCCCCAGGTCGAGCAGATGCGCGGTCGCGAGTCGTGCGCCCTCCATCTGGTCCACCCACAGCGCCGTCGGATCCTCGCCGACGCTGGCGCGCATGGTGACGTAGGGAGTGCGGATGCCGAGCTCCGCGATCAGGTCGAAGACCCGCTGCTGGGGCGCGATGACGACGATGCCCTCGACGTCGAGGTCGAGCAGGTGCCCGAGTCCCTCACGCACGGCGGTGTCGGTCGCCTCGGCGATGTTCGCCGTCGTGACCGAGTAGCCGCGGAGCATCGCGGCGTCCTCGATCGCCTGTAGTGCCACGGCGGGACCGTAGTGGGCGCGGCGGGCCGTCAGGACGCCGATCGTGTGGGTCCGGCTCGTGACCAGGGCGCGTGCGGCCCGGTTCGGCCGGTACTGCAGCTGCTCCATGGCCGCCAGGACCTTGTCGCGTGTCTCGGCCCGGATCGCATCCGAGTTGTTCAGCACCCGCGAGACGGTCTGGTGCGAGACGCCCGCGATCCGTGCGACGTCACGGATGCTGGGCGAACGCGGTTGCTGTGTCCGCGATGACGCCATTGCTGCTCGTTTCCGCCCGGGCGTCGTGGCACATCGATGTGCACGTTCACATTCCGGGCCAGATCATTATGCACGTCCGGCGGATCGACGCCACCTGTGCGTCGATCCGCCGTCCACTCAGAGCCAGTTGCGCTTGCGGAAGATCGCCCAGAGCACGCCCATCAGCAGGAGCATGCCGAGGATCGCGACCGGGTACCCGTAGTGCCAGTGCAGCTCGGGCATGTGGTCGAAGTTCATCCCGTACACACCGGCGATCAGGCCCGGTGCGAACAGGATCGCCGCCCACGACGAGATCTTCTTCACCTCCTCGCCCTGGCGGTGTGCTGCCCGGGCGAGTTGCCGGCTCTCCTCACCCTGGGCCAGGCTCGCGCTGGTCATCCGGCGCATCGCCTCGTTCTGCTCCTGCGACACCAGGGTGGCGTGCAGGGTCAGGGCGTTCTCGAGCAGGGCGCGGAACGAGTCGACGCGCTCGGTGACGCGGAGCGCGTGGTCGTGCACATTGCGGAGTCGGTGCTGCACGTCGTCGTCCACGCCGTACTTGTCGGCGCCGCGGAGCAGCCCCGTGACCATCGCCGGCACCGGGGTGGTGGCGCGCTGGAACGCCAGGACCTCGCTGAGTAGCTGGTAGATGCGCTTCGAGACCCCGGGGTCGACCTGCCCGGCGAACAGCTGGTCCTCGACGGCGTCGATCTGCTCCTGCAGCACCTGGACGACGGGGCCGTAGCCGTCCACGACCTCGTTGAGCACAGCGGCGGTCACCGCCTCCGACCCCTTCGCCAGGAACTCCGGGTCCGCCTCGACCTGCGCCCGCAGCACCGCCAGGTCGGGTCGGGCGGCGTGCCGGACGCTCACGACGAAGTGGTCGCCGACGAACAGGTGCACCTCGCCGAACTCCACGGTGCCCTCGGACGGGTCGAACCAGGCCGGCCGGAGCACCAGGAACAGGGTGTCGCCGTAGCGCTCGAGCTTGGCGCGCTGGTGTCCCTTGCGGGCGTCCTCGACGGCGTTCTCGTGCAGGTCGAACTCGGTGGCGACGGCCTCGAGCTCGTGCGGGTCGGGCCGGAGCAGCCCGATCCACGTCAGGTCGCCACGAGCCGGTCGCGACAGGGTCGACGGAGACTCCACGCGGCGTCCCCGGACGTAGATCGCGTTGTCGATCAATGCCATGTGCGTGCTCCTTCGGTGGGGAGCAGCCGGGCGCGATGGCGCCCCGGAGGTGACCCGGGACGGGGCAGGGTCAGCGAGCGGGCGCGACGACCGACACGGGCGGCCGGCCCGATCGAGGATGGTCACCCGACATCGCGCCTCACCTGCCCTTCTCGTCTCGTCCTGGCGGCGCCCGGAGCGCTGCCGACGGTCGAGCGTACGCCTGCGGCGCGGGTCCGACAACCCGTCGCGGCAGGCGCAGGAGCGTCAGCGCGTGACGTGCAGCCCAGCGGTCTCCAGCTCGGCGAGCTGCCACCCGAGCCACGGGCTCCAGGCGAACGGCGCGCCGGCGACGGCCTGCCTGAGAGAGTCCTCGGACACCCATGCCCACTCGGCGACCTCGTCGTCCGCGGGCGCCGGGGTGTCGTCGGTCACGGCGCGGAAGACGGGGCAGACCTCGTTCTCCACGATGCCCGAGGCGTCGACCGCGCGGTACCGGAACTCCGGCAGCACGACCTCGACGTCGCGCACGGTGATGCCGAGCTCGCGGGAGGCCCGACGGGCGATCGCGTCCTCGAAGGACTCGTCCGGACCGGGGTGGCCGCAGAAGGTGTTCGTCCACACCCCCGGCCAGGTCTTCTTCGACAGTGCTCGTCGGGTCACCAGGACGTCACCGTCGGTGTTCCGGACGTGGCACGAGAACGCCAGGTGCAGGGGCGTGTGGGCTGTGTGCACCGTGAACTTGTCCGCCGTGCCGATCGGGGTACGGTCGTCGGCCAGGAGCACCACGGATTCAGGGAAAGCGTTCATCTGTGTCGATAGGTTAGGCCAATGAGCGAGGAAGCGACCACCGTGCCGCACATCGACCTCGCGCTCGTCGACGACTGCCTCGAGCGCTTCTTCGCCGTGTCGTCGGCGCGCGCCGAGCGCTACGGCCGACCGTCGGAAGAACTGTGGCGCGTGCTCCGCAAGGCAAGCATGGGCGGCAAGCGCTTCCGGCCCCGCATGGTCATGACCGCGTACGCCGGAATGGGCGGCACCGACGCGCACGCCGCCGCCAACGTCGCAGCGGCGTACGAACTCCTGCACACCGCACTCGTGGTGCACGACGACGTCATCGACCGCGACTGGTCGCGCCGCGGGCAGCCGAACGTCGCCGGGTCGTTCCGCGACAACGGGACGACGGGTGGCCTACCGCTGCCGACCGCCGAGCACCGGGGGATGAGCGCCGCCGTGATCGCCGGTGACCTGGCGCTCGCCGGGGCACCCCGCTTCATCGAGGCCGCGGGCGTCGACGGCACCCGGCGCGAGCGACTGCTCGAACTGTTCGACGAGGCCGTGTTCGCGAGCGCTGCCGGTGAGATGACCGACGTCGACCTGGCACTCGGCGTGATGCCGACGGTGGACGAGGTCCTGGCGATGGAGCGGGCGAAGACGAGCGTGTACTCGTTCGAGGCTCCGCTGCAGTCCGGGGCCGTGCTGGCCGGCGCCGACGAGGAGATCGTCACCGCCCTCGGTGCCTTCGGTCGCGAGATCGGCATCGCGTACCAGATCGTCGACGACCTGCTCGGGGTCTTCGGCGACGAGACCATGACCGGCAAGACCGTGCTGGGCGACCTGCGCGAGGGCAAGCGCACGATGCTCATCGCCTACGCGGCGACCACGGACTGCTGGCCGGACCTCGAGCCGTACCTCGGCGACCCGGACCTGACCGAGGCCCGTGCGGACGAGGTCCGTGCGACCCTGGTCTCCTGCGGTGCGCGCGGCGCCGCGGAAGAACGCGTCGCCGACCACACCGCACTCGCCCGGGCCGAGCTCGCCCGGCTGCCGTACGACCTCGCCGACCGCCTGGAGGCCCTCGTGACCGAACTCGTGGAGCGCGCCCGGTGACCCACAGCACCACCACGGCGACCGGATCCCGTCCGGCTCGCCTCCAGCTCTACGACGCCACGGCCGAGGCCGCGTCGGGTGTCGTCATCGACCGGTACTCCACGTCGTTCGGCCTGGCGAGCCGGATGCTCGGCCGCGACACCCGCGAGCACATCCGGAACGTCTACGCGCTGGTCCGCGTCGCCGACGAGGTCGTCGACGGCCCCGCGACCGAGGCCGGGCTCGACCGCGAGCTCGCCCGCACGGTGCTCGACGAGCTCGAGGCCGACACCGAACGGGCCATCGCGCTCGGCTTCTCGGTGAACCCGGTCGTCCACGCCTTCGCTCGGACCGCCCGCGCCACCGGCTTCGGCGCCGAGCTCACCGCCCCGTTCTTCGCCTCGATGCGCATGGACCTCGACCGCACCGAGCACGACGACGCCTCGTTCGACGCGTACGTGTACGGCTCCGCCGAGGTCGTCGGCCTGATGTGCCTCCGCGCGTTCGTGTACCGGGCCGGTCGTCCGACGTTCGACCAGGCCGAACTCGTCGCCGGGGCGCGTGCGCTCGGCGCCGCGTTCCAGAAGGTGAACTTCCTGCGTGACCTGCACGCCGACTTCGAGGTGCTCGGTCGCTCGTACTTCCCGGGCGTCGACATCCGGTCCTTCGACGAGGCCACGAAGGACCGCCTGGTCGCCGACGTGCAGGCCGACCTCGACCACGCCGCACGGACGATCCGGCTGCTGCCGGCCGACGCCCGCAACGCGGTCGCACTCGCACACGCGCTGTTCCAGGAACTCAACGACCGACTCGCGCGCACGCCGGCGAGCCGCCTCGTCACGACGCGCGTGCGCGTCCCCAACCCGGTGAAGGTGCGCCTCGCGGCGCAGGTCCTCGCCGGACGCGCACCGCTCCGGTCGCGCGTCACCACCCACCGGCCGGGAGGCTCCTCATGACCCCGCCCCGCGCCTCCCGACCGACGACGGTCGCCACCACCACCCGGCGCAAGGTGCCCGCACGCCGCGCCGTCGTCATCGGCGGCGGCATCAGCGGCCTGGCGGCCGCCGCGCTGCTCGCACGCGACGGCTTCTCGGTGACGGTGCTCGAGCAGCGCACGCAGCTCGGCGGCCGTGCCGGTTCGTGGGAGCAGGACGGGTTCCGGTTCGACACCGGGCCGTCGTGGTACCTCATGCCCGAGGTCTTCGACCACTTCTTCCAGCTGCTCGGGACGTCGGCCGAGGCCGAACTCGACCTGGTGAAGCTCGACCCCGGTTACCGCGTCTACAGCGAGGGCCACGACGAGCCGATCGACCTGCGGGCCGACGCCGAGGCCAACATCGCGCTGTTCGAGTCCATCGAGCCCGGTGCCGGCGAGCGGATGCGGAAGTACCTCGCGTCGGCCGAGGACACCTACACGATGGCAGTGCGCCGGTTCCTCTACACGAGCTTCCAGGACCTCACGAAGCTCGCCGCACCCGACGTCCTGCGTCGCCTGCCCAAGCTCGCGCGCCTGCTGCTCGAGCCGCTCTCCACGTTCGCCGAGACCGCGGTGCGCGACCGTCGCCTGTGGCAGATCCTCGGCTACCCGGCGGTGTTCCTCGGCACGAGCCCGTACGCGGCACCGAGCATGTACCACCTGATGAGCCACCTCGACCTCGCCGACGGCGTGCTCTACCCGAAGGGCGGCATCACCGAGGTGATCTCCGCCGTCGAGCGGGTCGCCCGGGCCGAGGGCGCGAAGATCATCGCCGGTGCGAAGGTCGAACGGATCGTCGTCGAGGACGGCGTCGCCACCGGGGTCGTCCACCGCGACCGCGACGGCGTGCAGCACACGGCCCCCGCCGACCTCGTGGTCAGCGCTGCCGACATGCAGCACACCGAGATGCAGCTGCTCGACCGCGAGCACCGCACCCACGGCGCCGACCACTGGAAGAAGCGCGACCCGGGCCCGAGCGCGGTGCTCGTGTACCTCGGCATCGACGGTCCGACGCCGGGCCTGCTGCACCACACCCTGGTGTTCACCGCGGACTGGAAGGCGAACTTCGGCGCTATCTTCGGGGACGACCGGCACGTGCCGGACCCCGCCTCGATCTACGTCTGCGCCCCCTCCGAGACCGACCCGAGCGTCTCCCCACCCGGCACCAGCAACCTGTTCATCCTGGTGCCCCTGCCCGCCGACCTGTCGATCGGCAAGGGCGGCATCGACGGTGCCGGTGACTACCAGGTCGAGCAGATCGCGGACCGTGCCATCGACGTGCTGGCCGAGCGCGCCGGGGTGCCGGACCTGCGCGACCGCATCCGGGTCCGACGCACGATCGGACCGCGCGACTTCGCCGACGACCTGAACGCCTGGAACGGCTCGATGCTCGGCCCGGCGCACACCCTGAAGCAGAGTGCGTTCTTCCGCGAGAAGAACGCGTCGAAGAAGGTCGAGGGGCTGTACTACGTCGGCGCTTCGACGATCCCGGGCATCGGTCTGCCGATGTGCCTGATCAGCGCCGAGGTCCTGCTCAAGCGCATCCACGGCGACCGGAGCACCGAGCCGCTGCCGACGCCCCTCGGGGCTCAGCGGGACCGGACCGAGACCGCCTGATGCCCGGGGTCTACCTCGCCGGCCTGGTGGTGTCCCTGGTCGGCATGACCGTGCTGGACGCCCGCTTCCGGTTGTTCTTCTGGCGGGCACCGTGGCGGGCGGCTGCCGTGATGCTCGTCGGTGTCGCGTTCTTCATGGTGTGGGACGTCGCCGGTGTCGCTGCCGGCATCTTCTTCATCGGGCCGCAGAACCTGCTCACCGGGGTGCTCCTGGCGCCCGAGGTCCCGCTCGAGGAGCTCTTCTTCCTGCTGCTGCTCTGCTACTCGACGATGGACCTGGTCGGCTTCGTCCGGCCCCTGGTGCAGCGCGCGACCGATCGGCGGCGTGCGTGAACGGCACCGGGGCCTACGCGCTCCTGGCCCTGCCGTTCTTCGGAGTCACGGCCGTCGTGGCCGTGACCGCCGGCGTCGTCGCCGCCCGCCGGGCCCGTGCGGCGGGTCGACGGCCGGCCCTTGGGCGCCGGGTCGCGGTGCGCACGTCCGTCATCGCCGGCATCGCGCTGCTCGTGATGACGATGGTGTTCGACAACGTCATCGTCACGCTGCGGATCGTCGCCTACGACCCCTCGCTCATCAGCGGTGCGAAGATCGGTGCGATCCCGGTCGAGGACCTCGCCTACGCGATGTCCGCCATCGTGCTGCTGCCCAGCCTGTGGGTCCTGTTCGACCGGACGAGCGCACGCGACCGGACCGGCGCGCGCCCCGCGCCCGACCCGACCCCAGCACCAGCAGAGGACATGAAGTGAACGCCAGCACCGCCTCCAGGCCGTCGACCCTGCGTGCCCTGTTCGTGTCGTCGCGCCCGATCAGCTGGGTGAACACCGCCTACCCGTTCGGCGCCGCGTACCTGCTCGGCAGCGGGGTCGGCGTCGATGGTGGCGGCGGGTTCTCGCTCGTCGCGTTCCTGGTCGGCGTCGTGTACTTCCTGGTGCCCTACAACCTGGCGATGTACGGCATCAACGACGTCTTCGACTACGAGTCCGACCTCCGCAACCCGCGCAAGGGCGGTGTCGAGGGCGCCCTGCTCGACAAGAGCGTCCACCGCACCACGCTGTGGGCCGTCGTCGTCACGAACGTCCCCTTCCTCGTCGCGCTCGTGGTGCTCGGTGCGGTCAGCGGCAACGGGCCGTGGTCGTGGCTCGTCCTGGCGATCAGCGTGTTCGCGGTGATCGCGTACTCGGCCCCGGGCCTGCGGTTCAAGGAGAAGCCGTTCCTCGACTCGCTCACGTCGAGCACCCACTTCGTCTCACCGGCGATCTACGGCCTCGCCCTGGCCGGCCCGCACTGGACCGGGGAACTCGTCGCCGTCTGCATCGCGTTCTTCCTGTGGGGCGTGGCCTCGCACGCGTTCGGTGCCGTGCAGGACGTCCTGGCCGACCGCGCCGGCGGCATCGGCTCCGTCGCGACCGTGATCGGTGCACGGGCCACCGTCCGCCTGGCCTTCGCCGCCTACCTGGTCGCCGGGGTCGCGCTGCTGTTCTCGGCGTTCCCGGGCCCGATCGCCGCGGTCGTCGTCGTGCCGTACGCGCTCAACGTGCTGCCGTGGTGGAACATCACGGACCAGGGTGCCGAGGCCGCGAACGCCGGGTGGAAGCGGTTCCTCTGGATCAACTACCTGGCGGGCTTCATCGTGACGATGGCGCTCATCGCGTACGCGTTCACGCACTGACAGACTGGACGCACGCACCGCGGCGTCCGTGGTGCGTCACCAGCCACGACGGCAGCCACGAAGGAGTGCACGCATGAGCGTCCGGATCATCCACGTCGGTCTCGGAGGGTGGGGCGGCAACTGGGCCCGCACCGCCATCCCAGAGGTGTCGGAAGTGCAGGTGGTCGGGATCGTCGACCCGTCGGCGCCGACGCTCGAGGCCGTGCGAACCGACCTCGGGCTCCCGGCCTCGGCGGCGTTCGGGTCCCTGACCGAGGCGCTCGCCGCGGTCGAGGCGGACGCCGTCGTCATCACCGCCCCCGCCGTGACGCACGTGCCCCTCGCGCTCGAGGCCCTCGACGCCGGCAAGCACGTCCTGGTCGAGAAGCCGTTCGCCAACACCACCGACGAGGCCGTCACCGCGGTCCGTCGCGCCGAGGAGCTCGGCCTGGTGCTGCAGGTCAGCCAGAACTACCGCTGGTACCCGGCACCGCGGGTGGTGCAGGAGATGCTCGAGGCGGACGTGGTCGGCGAGGTCTCCGCGATCAACGTCGACTTCCGGCAGTGGGACAACGACCAGCCCGCCGAGACGTACCCGCACTACCGGTTCCCGCACGCGATGATCAACGACATGGCGATCCACCACTTCGACCTGCTCCGGATGATCACCGGGCAAGAGGCGGTCCGCGTCTTCGCCAAGGCGAGCTACCCCTCCTACAGCAAGTACCAGGACGAAGCGGTCGCCTCGATGATCATCGAGCTCGACGGCGGCACGGTCGTCAACTACCGCGGCAGCTGGCTGAGCCGTGGCCCGCGCACCGCCTGGGCCGGCGAGTGGAGCATCGAGGGCGAGGACGGCGAACTCTGGTTCACGAGCCGCGACGGTGAGCCGAACGCGGTCGATGGCGACCGGGTCACCGTCCGCCGTACGCAGGACGACGTCGCCGAGCCGGTCGAGCTCCCCGTGCTCGCGCACACCGACCGCCAGGGTGGGCTGCAGGCGTTCGCCCGATCGGTGCAGGGCGGCCCCGCCCCCGAGACGAGCGGGCGCGACAACCTGCGGAGCCTTGCACTGATGGAGGCCGCCGGCCGCTCCGCGGCGTCCGGTCTGCCCGAGGACGTCGTCGTCCCGTCCTGACCGCGACCACCCACGGCCTGGAGGCGCGGGGCGGGACCGCACCGCGCCTCCAGGCCGGCTCTGGTCGCGTCCACCGCGTCGGCGACGTTTCGCGCACGCCCCTACGGCGACGTTTCGCGCCCGCCGACAGTCCACGCGTCGGAGCGCCCGTGAGGTGTCGCTGAGCGCGTGGACTCGCGAGCTGGTCGCCGCGTCAGGCGGCTCCGGCCACTCGCCGCGCCTGCGCGACGGCCCGCCGTACACCGAGCGACCAGCCCGGCCCGTGGCCGGGCAGCACGTGCTTCGCCTCGGTGTCCGCGAGCCGGTCGAGCGACGCGACCGCCGTGTCGACGTCGGAGGTCGCGGCGGGGGCCACGATCCGGGGTCCGATCCCGCCCGTGTACGGGTCGAAGGTGACGAGCGCGTCCCCGGCGATCACGGCGTCGCGGTCGGCGAAGTGCAGCGCCACGTGGCCGTCGGTGTGCCCCGGGGTCTCGATGATCCACGGGTTGCCCGGCACGTCGGCGCGGCTTTCCAGCGGTTCGGTGTCCGCGATGCCGTCGACCGTGACCGCACCGGCCAGCAGCATCCGGCCCAGGGGGCGCAGACCGCCCGGGTGGAGCGCGACGAACCCGAACCGGTTCGTCTGCGGCCGGTACGAGTACGGGTGCGCGGCGAGGTGCCGATCGCCCGGGTGGACGAACACGGGTGTGCCCCAGTCGCGGTGCATCCGTGCGGCGGTGCCGACGTGGTCGAAGTGCCCGTGCGTGAGCAGGAGCCCCTCGACCTGGTCGGGCGTGTAGCCCAGGTCGTGCACGGCGAGCTGCAGGTGCGGCCATGCGGCGGGCAACCCCGCGTCGACGACGAGCAACCGATCGCCGGTCTCGACGAGGTACGTGTTGGTGTGTGCGATCTCGAGGCGGTGGATCCCCTCGGCGGCGTCCCGGAAGAGCATGTGCGGCACGGTAGACGCGGCCTGCTGGGCACGATCCCGGGTGGGACGTGTACGAAATGGGGAATGGCCAAGGACAGTCTGCCCGAGCTCGAACTCGCCAACGTGCGCACCCGTGAGGGCATCACGGACACCGTGACGGAGCTGAAGCGACGTGCGGACCTGCCCGCCCGGACGCGGCTCGCCGTCGCGAAGACGAAGCAGCGGTGGCACCGCGACCCCACACCCCTGGTGGCGATGGGCATCACCGGACTGACCGGTGTCGCGGCGATCGTCCTCGGCATCGCGTTGCGGAACCGCCCCGCCGGGCACCTGGCCCAGCCGCCGGCGAACTCGGCGTTCACCGCGCTGCTGCCGTTCGGTGCGCGTGGCGACGCCCCCTCGGCGAAGGAGCAGGCGCAGGCAGGCCGCAAGGGACGGAAGGCGCGGGCCAAGGCGGCCGAGGAAGCCCTCGAGCAGGACCCGGCGCACCGCGCCCGCGTGAAGCAGCAGGTCGGCATCGCGGCGGTGCAGCGACGGGCGAACAAGAACCGCAAGCAGGCGGTCAAGCGGTCGAAGCAGGCCGTGAAGGCGAGAGGGTAGTCACATGGCGCACGAAGAGCACAAGCCGGACCCGGACGACGCCCGGAAACCCGACAACCCCACCGACCTCAAGAAGCCGACGCTCGTCTACACGCTGAAGAAGACGCTGCGCGAGTTCACGAGCGACCAGTGCACCGACCTGGCGGCGAGCCTGACGTACTACTCGGTGCTCGCGCTGTTCCCCGGGCTGCTGGCGGTCGTGTCGCTGCTCGGCCTGGTCGGGCAGGCCGACAACACGATCAAGACCATGCTGCAGATCATCGGCAACATCGGGTCGGACCAGGTCGTGGACCTGATCAAGGAGCCGCTCGAGGGACTCGTCCGCTCGCCCGCCGCCCCGATCACGTTCATCGTCGGTGTCGTCGGTGCCCTCTGGTCGGCCTCCGGCTACGTGGGCGCGTTCGGCCGTGCGATGAACCGGATCTACAACGTCCGCGAGGGCCGCCCGATCTGGAAGCTCCGCCCGACCATGCTCGGCGTGACCGTCACCACGGTCGTCCTGCTCGTGATCGGTCTGCTGGTCCTGGTGAGCGCTCCGCTCGCCCGCAGCTTCGGCGACGTCATCGGCCTCGGCGACGTGGCCGTCACCGTCCTGTCGATCGTGCAGTGGCCGATCCTGCTCGTCATCGCGATCATCGTCGTCGCGGTGCTCTACTACTGGTCGCCGAACGTCAAGCAGCCGAAGTTCACCTGGGTCAGCGGGGGCTCGATCCTGGCGCTCCTCATCTGGATCATCGCCAGTGTCGGCTTCGGGTTCTACGTCGGGAACTTCTCGAACTACAACGCCACGTACGGCTCCCTGGGTGGGGTCATCGTGTTCCTGCTGTGGATCTGGATCACGAACAACGCCCTGTTCTTCGGTGCCGAGTTCGACGCCGAGATCGAGCGGGGTCGCGAGCTGCAGGCCGGCATCCGAGCAGAGGAGGACATCCAGCTCCCCGAGCGCGACACCCGCCAGATCGAGAAGCAGGACGAGAAGCGGGCGCAGGACGTGCTCGAGGGCATCCGCATCCGCCAGGGCGTCGACAACGACTGAGTGTCGTTCGTCTGACCGGCACCGGGTGCGCTGACGGGCGCTCTCCGGGTCGGGACGCTACGGTGCGAGCGTGCCGTCCTTCCTCGAGGGGCTCCCGTTCCGGTGGCTCGTCCTCGCGCTCTTCGTGATCGTGTTCTGCCGTGCGCAGGCCACGTACTGGGTCGCGCGGCTCGCGGTCACGGGTGCGTCCCGATCGCGGTGGGGCGGATGGCTGCGCTCGCCGGCGGTCCGTCGCGGTTCTGCGCTGCTCGATCGCTGGGGGTTGCCCGTCGTGACGGTGAGCTTCGTCGTGGTCGGCCTGCAGACGGTGATGAACGCCGCAGCGGGGCTGGCGCGGGTCGCCTGGTGGCGGTACACGATCGCGATGGTTCCGGGATGCGTGGCCTGGGCGTTCCTGTACGCGACGGTCGGGCTCGCCGTGTTCTGGGCGGTCGTCGCGGCCCTCGCCGGCTCGCCGTGGGGCATCGCGGCGCTCGTGGGTCTGGTGGTCGTCGCCGGCGTCGCGCTGACGGTCCTGCGTCGTCGTCGCGACCGCACAGGAGGCCCGGCCCGGCTTCCGTAGGCTGGCCCACGTGACGACAGACCAGCTCCAGAACCGTCCGGTCGCCCTGGTGACCGGAGCCACCCGCGGCATCGGCCGCGCGATCGCCGCCGACCTCGGCCGCACCCACCACGTGCTCGTGGGCGGCCGGTCCGCCGACGCCGTGGACGCCCTGGTCGCGGAGCTGCCGAGCGCGGCGCCGTTCGTCGGTGACCTGGGCGTGGGCGAGGTCCCCGCGCTGCCCGATCGGCTCGACGTCCTGGTGCACTCGGCCGGTGTCGAGCAGGGCACCACCGTCGCCGACACCCCGCGCGCGGTGTGGGAGCAGGTCTTCGCGACGAACGTGTTCGCGGTCGCCGAGCTCACCCGGTCGGCGCTGCCGGCACTGCGGGCAGCCCGGGGCATCGTCGTACCGATCAACAGCGGCTCCGGGTTCCACTCGGGCCCCGGCGGTGGGGTGTACGCGGCGTCGAAGTTCGCGCTGCGGGCCTTCGCCGACGCCCTGCGCGAAGAGGAGCGGGCGAACGGCGTGCGGGTGTCGAGCGTGCACCCGGGCCGGACCGACTCGGACATGCAGCGGCAGCTCGTGGCGAAGCTCGGGGAGTCCTACGACACCGACTACTACCTGGCACCCGAGGACGTGGCCGCCGCGGTCCGCACCGTCGTCGACCTGCCCGAGCGCGGCACCGTCGAGTCGCTCGCGATCCGGCCGACCCGACGGCGCTGACACGCTGACGGCGACCATCGGCTACCGCAGCTCGATCCGTTCGTCGAGGTCGAGTCGCTCCAGGAACGTCTCGTCGTGGCTCACCACGACGAGTGCTCCCCGGTAGGCCCGCAGTGCGTCGACGAGCTGGTCGACGCTCGTCAGGTCGAGGTCGTTCGTCGGCTCGTCGAGCACGAGCAGCTGCGGCGGCGGGTCGGCGAGCACCAGGGCCGCCAGCGCCACCCGGAACCGCTCCCCGCCGGACAGGTCCCCGGCCGGGCGCTCGACGGTGTCCCCGCGCACCAGGAACTTCGCCAGCCGGTTGCGGACCTCGGCGACGGGCACGTGCGGGGCGTCCCGGCGCACGTTGTCGAGCACCGTGGCGGTGTCGTCCAGGGTGTCCTTCCGCTGCGGCAGGTACGCGATCCGGTCGACGTGGGCGACGGCCCCGGTCTCGGGCAGCGGGTGCTCCCGGGCAGCGGGGTCGCCGACGAGCTGCTCGAGCAGGGTGGACTTGCCGACCCCGTTGTCCCCGGTGACGGCGACCCGTTCCGGCCCCTGCACGACGACGTCACGCCCCCGCACGGTCACGGTGGCGATCCGACGCGACGCCGGCACGTCCGGGTCGGGCAGGGTGACGTGGATCGACTCGTCGTCGCGCAGACGGAGCTCGGCCTCGCGCTTGGTGGCGAGGGCGGCAGCTTCGTCGCCCGCGTACCCGACGCGCAGTCGACCGGCGGTCTCCTGCGCCTTCTTCCGCTGCTCGTTCGCCAGGATCTTCGGCATCGAGCGGCCGGCTTTCTCGCCGGCCTTCGCGCGTCGGGCGATCTTGGTCTCCGCCTCGATGCGCTGCCGCTTCTCGGTGCGGTGCCGCTGTTCGGCGACCCGGACCTCGCGCTCGACGGCTGCCTGCTGCACGGCGAGGTGCTCCTCGAACGCGCTGAACGTCCCGCCGAACACGGTCATCGCCCCGGCGCGGAGTTCCACGGTCTCGTCGACGTGCTCCAGGAGTTCCCGGTCGTGGCTGACGAGCACCAGGGTGCCGCGCCAGTCGTCGACCAGGTCGAGGAGCAGCCCGCGGGCCCGGCGGTCCAGGTTGTTCGTCGGCTCGTCCAGGAACACGATCGGCCGCGCGCGCAACCGGACCCCGGCGACGGCGACGAGCACCGACTGCCCGCCGGACAGCGTCGACACCGGCCGGTCGAGCTCGGTGCCGTCGAGCCCGACCCGGTCGAGCACCGCGGCGGCCCGTTCCTCCAGGTCCCAGTCGTCGCCGACCGCCTCGAGCTGTGCGGCAGTGGCGTCGCCGGCCAGGACGGCCCGGAGCGCCGTGAGGGTGGGCCGGATGCCGAGCAGGTCGGCGACGGTGTCGTCCGCGCTGGCGTGGGCCCACGGCGCCGGTTCCTGATCGACGCGCCAGCGGCGATCAGGCCGTGCCGGTGGGGAGAGGCGTTGCGGCAGGTGGTCGACGGGACCCGACGTCGCGATGCTGCCCGAGGTGGGGTGGAGCCGGCCGGTCGCGAGCCGGACCAGCGTGGACTTGCCGGCCCCGTTCCTCCCGACCAGGCCGGTCCGGCCACGTCCGAAGGCGGCGGTGAGGTGGTCGAGCGCGACGGTGCCGTCGGGCCAGGCGAAGGTGACGTCGTGCAGGACGACGGACGGACTGGTGGGCATGGGGGTGTCTCCCGGTGTCGATGCTGGGCGCACGACACCGAGGCCACCGCGGTGCGGTGGAGCGCCCGACGGGGCGCGCGATCACGGTGTCAGCGCGTGGGCTGAGCGGTACCGGTGATCGACAGCAATCCGTCTGCTTCCGTCGGGGGACCCCCGTGTCCGCCATCCGTTCCGCCGGTCGGTCTCCCGCCCCGGCGGCCCCGCGATGACGACGAGGTGACCTCCACGGTAATCCCGTGACACGGGCACCCGCAAGGGATGACAGGCTGGGGGCATGCCGGAGAACCTGTTGCCGACCCCGTCGTCGAACCCCGAGACCCTGCTGCCCGCCGAGCCGGAGGTGACCGCCGCGATCGAGGCGGAGGCCCCTGTCGCGAGCGTGGTGGTGTCCTACCCGTCGTCGAGCCTGGCGTGGGCGCTGCTCGCCGACGAGGCGTGGGCGCGCGGCGCGACCCTCGAGTCCTACGCGTACGCCCGCGTCGGGTACCACCGTGGGCTCGATGCCCTGCGCAAGGCCGGCTGGCGCGGTGTCGGCCCGGTGCCGTGGTCGCACGAGCCCAACCGTGGCGTGCTGCGGGCGCTGTTCGCCCTGCGCCGTGCGGCCGAGGCGATCGACGAGCCCGGCGAGCCCGAGCGCCTGACCGATTTCCTGAACGCGAGCGACCCCGAGGCCCTGCGCGCACTTTCCGCCGGCGCGTAGCTCCCGCACGAAAAACACCGGCGTTCGCACTGCACGCCGCGGGATGCGGGTGTGCAACGTGCGAACACCGGTGTTTTGCGCGTGACCGACTAGCCCAGCAGCACGCTCCAACTGAACGCCTGCGGCCAGAGCTGGTGCTCCGGCAGCACGTCGAGCCCGCACGCCCGGCTGCCGAGCCCGTGCTGCGCGGCGTCGAGGTACAGGTACAGGTGGTCCGACGTCGGCAGCTCGTACGGGTGCTCGGCACGGTCGATCTGCTGCGCGGTCCACGGCGACAGGGTGAACCCCGCACGGTGCGACCCGACCGTCGACACCGTGAACGGCCCGACCGCCAGCGACCGGAGCGACGGCCGGTGCCCGGTCTCCTGCGGCCGCGAGTACGCCACCCCGAGTGACCGCACCGGAGCGGTGAACTGGCCGACGCGGGCAGCATGCGAAGAATCGGCGTACGACTCCAGCGGTCCGGTCCCGAACCAGGTGGCGTCCGCATCGGCCAGCGACGCGGGCAGGTCGAAGCGCACCCCGATCCGCGGCCACGTGACGTCCCAGGCACCGAACGGCACGGCGTCGGTCTGCAGCACGAGCCCCTCGGACGTCAGGGTCCAGCGGTGCGTGACCTCGAGGCCCCACCCGCTGTTCGCCGCCGCGACGCGGACGCGCTGCTCCAGACCGGAGCCGGTCCGCGACACCGACACCAGCCGGTGCGTCAGCCGGTCCAGCCCTCGGTCGCGCCAGCGCGTCGCGGACGGGGGAGCGGTCGGGTCGCCGACACCGTGCGTGAGCACCGGGTCCGCGGTCTCGTAGCCGCCCTGTGACGCCAGGCTGTCGTTGTCGGTCGGTGCACGCCAGAGCTCCAGACGGGGCCCGGCGACCTCGTGGCCCTTCCAGGACACCAGGTCGCCGCGGGCGCTGAAGGTGCCGTCACCGAGTCGGTCGCCGTCCCACCCCTGCCGGGAGGCCCGTGGTGCGTCCGCCGCGCGCGCCGCGACGAGCCGCTGGGTGCGTGCGACGACGTGGCCGGTGTCCGCCCACGCGGTCGGCCCCGCCAGTTCCACGGTCAGGTCGAACCAGAGCTCGTCGCCGGGTGCGAGTTCGGACGTGGCCGCGTCGAGCACCTCGGAGGGCACCGGGACCGTCGCCGACTCCCGGGCGGCGACGATGCCCGTGGACAGGCGTCCCGAGGCCTCGACGACGCCGTTCCGCGACAGGGTCCAGCACAGCCGGAGCCCGGCGGTCGAGGCCGAGTGGTACCGGTTCTCGACCAGGACCGTGGTGTCCGAGACCGCCAGACGGATCGGGGCCACGACGGCGGCGAACTCGGCGAGCCCCGGCGTCGGGGTGTCGTCGGGCAGCACCAGGCCGTCCATCACGAAGTTGCCGTCGTGCACGACCTCGCCGAAGTCCCCGCCGTAGGCGTAGAAGTCCTCGCCCGTGGGCGTCTTCGCGAGCAGGCCGTGGTCCCGCCACTCCCACACGAACCCGCCGTGCAGCCGTGGGTACCGGTCGACCAGGGCCTCGTACTCGGCGATCTGCCCGGGGCCGTTGCCCATCGCGTGCACGTACTCGCAGTGGATGAAGGGCTTCGACCGCTGCCGTGCGGCCTCGGCCGGGCCGCAGCCGAGCAGGGGCGTCGGGGTGCCGCCGCCGATCGACTCGGTCTCCTGCAGCGTCGGGTACATCCGCGAGTAGACGTCGGTGTACTCGCCCGTGTAGTCGCCCTCGTAGTGCACCGGGCGCTCGGGGTCACGGTCGTGCACCCACTGCGACATCGCCGCGAGGTTCCGGCCGGTGCCGGACTCGTTGCCGAGCGACCACATCACGATCGACGCGTGGTTCTTGTCGCGCTCGACGGTGCGGGCGATGCGATCGAGGTAGGCCTCGGCCCACGCCGGGTCGTCGGAGGGGTTGCCGACCCAGTCGGTGAACAGGAAGCCGTGGGTCTCCAGGTCGCACTCCAGGATCACCCAGAAGCCGAGCTCGTCGGCCAGGTCGAGCACGCGGGGGTGCGGCGGGTAGTGCGAGGTTCGGATGGCGTTGACGTTGTTCCGCTTCATCAGCGCCATGTCGGCGCGGGCGTGCTCCTCGTCGAACACCCGGCCGCGCACGGGGTGGGTCTCGTGCCGGTTCACGCCGTGGAAGACCACGCGTTCGCCGTTCACCAGGAACCGGTCGCCGACGATCGACACGGTGCGGAACCCGAGCCGGAGCGACACCGTCTCGCCGGCCGCGCCAGCCGCCGCGGCGCGGGTCGACAGCGTCGCGTCGTACAGCTTCGGCAGCTCGGCACTCCACGGCTCGACACCCTCGACCTCGATCGGCGCGACGTCGTCCGCCGTGGCCCAGGTCACGTCGACGCCCAGGTCCGGCACCGCGAACCGCATCGGGAACACCGCGTCGAGCGTCGGGAACGTGATCGTGCCGGTCCCCGTCTCCGGCCGTCCCGACGCCGCGGTGCCCGCCGAGGCGGCCGTGCCGAGCGTCGCTCGCCAACCGGCCTGGACGAACACGTCGTCGATCGGCGCCGTGGGCCGGGCGAGCAGGGTGACGTCACGGAAGATGCCCGGCAGCCACCACTGGTCCTGGTCCTCCAGGTAGGACGCCGCCGACCACTGGTGCACCCGGACCGCGAGCTCGTTCGCTCCCGGGCGCACCAGCTCGGTGACGTCGAACTCGGTCGCCAGGCGGGAGCCCGTCGACCACCCCACGAGCGTCCCGTTCAGCCACACCCGGAAGTGCGACTCGACCCCGTCGAACCGCAGCAGCACCCGGCCGGCACCGTCGAACGACGACGGCAGCTCGAACGTGCGGCGGTGGTCACCGGTCGGGTTCTCCTCCGGCGGGTGCGGTGGGTCGATCGGGAACGGGTACTGCAGGTTCGTGTAGCTCGGAGCGCCGTGGCCGTGCAGCACCCAGTGCGACGGCACCGGGAGCTCGCCCCAGGCCGGGTCGTCGTCCTCCCCACCCTCGGTCGCGAAGTCCTCGGAGACCGAGGCGACGGGCGACCACCGGAACCGCCAGTCCCCGTTCAGCGACAGGGACGGGGCGTCGGTGTGCAGCCAGGCACGGGGTGCCAGCCGCGAGTCGGAGCCGGGTGCGGTGGACGAGAGTGCGGAGTGGGTCAACCCTTGACCGATCCTTCCGTGAGGCCTCCACGCCAGAAGCGCTGGAGGACGATGATGGCGATGACGAGCGGGATGACCGAGACGAGCACCCCGCCGGTGGTGAGCTGGTAGAACTCCGGCAGGCGGTCGACCTGCGAGCGCCAGTTGTTCAGACCCAGTGTTATCGGGTACAGCTTCTGGTCTGCCAGCATGATGAGCGGCAGGAAGAAGTTGTTCCAGATCCCGACCACCTGGAACAGGAACACGGTGACGAGCGCCGGGGTCATCTGCCGGAGCACCACGGTGTGGAAGATCCGCAGTTCGCCGGCACCGTCGATGCGAGCCTGTTCGAGCAGGGTGGTGTCCACCGACGCGGCGGCGTACACCCGGCACAGGAACAGGCCGAACGGCGACACCAGGCTCGGGATGAGCACGCTCCAGTACGTGTTGGTCAGGCCCATCGACGAGAACAGCAGGAACAGCGGCAGTGCCGTCGCGGTCCCCGGCACGAGCACGCCGCCGAGGATCGTGCCGAACACGAACTGACGCCCCCGGAAGTCGTACTTCGCCAGCGCGTACCCGCCGGCCGCGGCGAAGTAGGTGGCCAGGACGGCACCGACGCCGGAGTACAGGATGCTGTTCGCGATCCACCGGACGAAGATGCCGCCGTCGTAGGTGAACACCTGCTGCAGGTTGCTCCAGAGGGCGAACTCGCCGCCGAACCAGAACCCGTTGGTCGAGAACAGCGCGCCCGTGGTCTTCGTCGCGGCGATGACGACCCAGTACAGCGGGACGATGAAGTACAGCGCGACGACGACGAGGATCCCCGTCACGACGATCTGCGAGCGTGGGGACCGGTCGAGCTTCCGGCGCTGGTGCGCCGAGATCGACGTGGTGTCCACGGGGACGGCGGACTTCGCCGTGGCCGGCGCTTCGATGGCTTCGCTGGTCATCGGTCAGTCCCTTCGGTGGTCGCGACGCGACCGGCCTGGAGGCCCGGGTCGGCTTGGGTGGTGACCGTGCTGCCCGCCGCAGCGCGCGTCTGGAGCGCGGTGCGGGCCTCCCGGCCGTCGCGCCGTGCGCGCTTGCGGCGGTCGCGTTCGTCCTTGGGCGGTCGGTTCGTCAGCGCGAGGAACGTGAACGACAGGATGAACGCGGCCAGCGCGATGATGACCGCCTGCGCACTCGCGACGCCGTACTCGTTGAACGCGAACGCGTTCGTGTAGGCGGCGTAGTTCGGCGTGTACTCGGTGTCGATCGCCGGGGCCACGGTCGACAGGATCTGCGGCTCCGCGAAGAGCTGCAGGGTGCCGATGATCGAGAACACCGTCGTGAGCACCAGGGCCGGCGCGATGAGCGGGATCTGGATCCGCCACGCGACCTGGAACGCGTTCGCTCCGTCCACCTTGGCGGCCTCGTAGACCTCGCCGGGGATGGACTTCAGCTGCGCCACGATGATGAGCATGTTGTAGCCGGTGTACGTCCACGTGACGATGTTCGCGATCGACCACAGCACGCTGTTCGCGCCGAGGAAGTCCGGCTGCAGCCCCATCGACTGCAGCAGCGACACGATCGGTGACAGGCCGGGCACGTACAGGAACGACCACAGGATCGTGGCGATGACCCCGGGGACGCCGTACGGCATGAAGTAGATGGCCCGGAAGAAGCCCGGCCAGCGGGCGCTCGCCGACTCGAGCAGCAGCGCGAGGATCGTGCAGGCGATGATCATCACCGGGACCTGGACGATGCCGAAGAGCAGCATGCGGCCGATCGAGGCGACGAACCCGCTGTCCTGCAGGGCGATCGCGTAGTTGTCGAACCCGGCGAACCGGCCGACGACGCCGTCCTCGCCGAACAGGCCCTCGCGGTCGACGGTGGTGAACGACTGGAACAGGGCGCTGATGATCGGGATGACGAACGTCAGCAGGAACAGCGCCAGGAACGGGGCGAGCAGGATCCACGGGGCACGCTTCTGCGCACTCGTGGCCTTCGTGCTCGTGCGGAACGCGGGGGTGCCGCCGGCCGGTCGGCCGGTGGACCGTGGGGTGGTGGTCTGCTGGGTCATCGTGCCGTCCTGACGCTGAGGCCCTTGTCCTTGAAGGACTGGACGATCTCCCGCTGTGCGAGCTCCACGGCGTCACTGAGCTTCAGGCCCGAGGTGAGCTTGCGGCGGAACTGGTTCTGCAGGCTGGTGAAGGCCGACTGGGTCACCGGGGACCACGACCAGTCGATGTTCTGCTCCTTCGAGGCCGGCACGAAGACGTCCTCGTTGTAGTTCTGGCCGGAGAACCACTTCGACGGCTTCTCGCGCTGCGCCCCGATGTAGTCGACCGCGGGCGACCAGCCGATGCCGCAGTGCTTGATCATGGCGTCGATGCCCTCCTTCGAGGTGGTCATCCACGTGATGAACTCGAGCGCCTCCTTCGGGTGCTTCGCGTTCGCCAGCACCGCGGCTGTCGAACCGCCGATGGCGCTCGAGCCGAAGCCGTCGGCGCCCCACTTCTGCATCGGGGCGACCTTCCACTTGCCCTCGCCGCCCTGCACCGACTCGATCAGTGCGTCACCCCAGCTCGCGCTGGTGACCGCGGCGATCTTGCCGCTCGCGGCCGCGGCGTACCACCCGGGGGAGTACGCACCGGCACTCGTGTCGACGAGCTTGTCGTCGATCACCCCGTCGAAGAAGTCCGCGACCATCAGGGTCTTGTCGTCGGTCATGTCGACGACCCACTCGTCGCCGTCGACCTTGAACCAGCGCGCGCCGGCCTGCTGTGCGTACGCGGCGAACGGCGAGGCGTCGGCGACCGGGAACACCTCGAGGTAGTTCTGCTTCCCGGTGCTCCGGACCTTGTCGGCCAGGTCACGCCACTCGTCCCACGTCGTCGGGGGTTCGCCGCCGGCCTGCTCGAGGATCGCGGTCTGGTAGTAGAACCCCATCGGGCCGGTGTCCTGCGGGATGCCGTAGATGCCGTCGACGAACGACACCTGCGCCCACGCGGCCTCGTCGTACTTCGACTCGAAGTCCTTCGCGCCGTACCGGGCCAGGTCGACCAGGCCGTTCGCGAGCATGAACTCGGGGATCTGCCGGAGCTCGACCTGCCCGATGTCCGGGCCGCCGCCGGCCGCGAGCGCGGAGTACATCTTCTGGTACCCGCCGCTGTTGCCGCCGGGGATCCAGTTCGCCGACACCTGGATGTTCGGATGTGTCTCGTTCCAGACGTCGCAGACCTTCTGCAGGTCCTTGAGCCAGGCCCAGTAGGTGAGCTGGACGGTCTCACCCGAGGCCGCGGCGGGCACGAGGGCCGCCTTGTTGACGTTGGTCGAGCCCGGGACCGCACAGCCGGCGAGGAGTCCCGCCGCCGCGGTGCCGAGGCCGAAGCCCAACAGGTGTCGTCTCGTGATGGGTCGTGGTCGTGGCGCCATTGCCGCACTCCGTTCGTCGTTGATCGGGGTTGTCCACACCCAACCACAGAACCGAACGCCGTTGTGGTTTCGTGACCGTACCGACACTGCGCGTTCCCGGCGCACCTTGGAACGGCCCCAGGCCCGGGCGCGGACGGTGGGGTCACAGAGCAGACACCGACGCCCCGGACGGCGAAGGCCGCCGGTGGCACGACCGGGAGGAGAAGCGATGACCGAACGCGGGAACACCACCCATCGCCCCGAACTCGACGAGCAGCTCGCGCACGAGGCGCAGAGCATCGTCCAGGGGCACGGCAGCAACGCCCACGTCGAGGAGTTCCGGCAGTCCGAGCCGGTCCCCGACGACACCGACAGCCCGGAGACCCTCGCCGCGTCGGGCTACGACGGCGAGCTCGAGGGCGAACTGCAGGACGACACCACCGACGTGCTCCCCGAGGACGACGCCGACCGTGCCGACCCGTTGCCCACCGGCGAGGGCGACGGAGCCGACGCGACCGTGTACCGCACCGAGACCGGGGAGGGCAGCGCCGATGGCTCTGACGCAGAATGACGCGCCGCACCTGCAGTGCGGCATCGCCGAACGCCTGAAGCGCGGGGGCACGTGGACGTGGGCCTACGTCGACGCGTCCGGTGACCGTGAGGACCCGCAGCACCTCGCCGCCCTGCAGCGCCGGAAGGCCGAGGACGTGCTGCGGTCGGCCGGGGCGGACGCCGAGGTCATCGACACGGTGATGGCCGAGCTCGAGGAGACGCCGGGGGTGCCGGCACCCGTCAGCCGGTACGTGCTCGTGCACGACGGCGAACTCGTGCTCAGCGAGGTCCTGCCCGGCGCGATGCACGCCCCGACGTCGATCGGCCACGACCCCGTGCCCGACCTGCTGCCGCTCCTGGCACACCGGCCGCTCGACCTGCCGTTCCTGATCGTCGAGGTCGGTCGCGAGGGCGGTGGCTACCGCGCCTACCGCCTGGGCCACGCCGACGTGCCGGACCGTCGCGACGAGCAGCGCGTGCAGGGCCGCACCGACACGCTCCACAAGTTCCAGGGCGGCGGCTGGTCGCACCTGCGGTGGCAGCACCACACCGAGGAGATCTGGCGCGACAACCAGAACGAGGTCGCCACGGCGGTCGACGAGGCGTTCCGGCGGCTGCAGCCGAAGCTCATCGTGGTCGCGGGGGACATCCGCGCACGGGGGCTCCTGCTCGACCAGTTGTCCACCGAAGCGCGCGCCGTCGTCTCCGAGGTCCCGGTCGACACCCGGGCGTCGGACGCGTCGGAGACCGCGCTCGTCGAGCACGTCGACATCGCGCTCGCGCGGGTCATCGCGACCCGCCGGCACGACTTCGAGGACCTGCTCCGCACCCACGTCGGCCGCGGGGACAACCAGACGGTCACCGGTCTCGGTTCCGTCGTCGAGGCGCTGCAGCAGGCGCAGGCCTCGGTCGTCGCGATCGACGCCGCCGCGATCGGCGACCGCACCCTGCTCGCGCTGGGAGCGGTGCCGTGGATCGCCACGGCACCCGAGCAGGCGGCGGGGGCACCGGTCATCGGACCGGTCCCGGCCGTGTGCGCGATCGTCCGGGCGGTCGCCCTCACCGACGCGGAGCTGCTGCTCGTAAACGCCGCGTCGCTCCCGAACGGCGCGCCCGCCGCGGCGTTGCTGCGGTGGCCGGTGGGACCGGCGGTGCCGGCCGCCTGAGCGGTGACCGGACGACGGACGGGAGGCCCGGTGCCAGCTGGTACCGGGCCTCCCGTCCGTCTCGGCGCGATCCTGCGGGCCGCCACGACGGCCGCGTATAGCGTCCCGGCCATGACCGACGACCGCCGACGTGAGCTCGGCACCAGCGACGCCCCCGTTGAGGACGAACTCGCGGAGTCCTTCGACGCGACCATCGAGGAGGGCGCGGAGCGGCTGCAACGGACGACCCGGGCCGTCCTCGTCACGGGGTTCTTCGGCGGCCTCGAGGTCGGTCTCGGGGTGATGGCGTACCTCGCCGTGCTCACCGAGACCGACAGCCACCTGATCGCCGGGCTGGCCTTCGGCATCGGCTTCATCGCGCTGCACCTGGCGCACAGCGAACTCTTCACCGAGAACTTCCTGATGCCGGTCGCGGCCGTGGTCGCCCGCGAGGGGACCGTGCTGCAGCTCGTGCGACTGTGGGGCGGCACCCTCGTGGCGAACCTGGCCGGGGGATGGGTGTTCATGTGGCTCGTTGTCCAGGCGTTCCCGCAGTGGCACGCCACGCTCTCGGAGTCGGCGCACCACTACGTCGACGCGCCGTTCGGACTGCAGAGCATCGTGCTGGCGGTCCTGGGCGGCAGCACCATCACCCTGATGACGCGGATGCAGCAGGGCACCGACTCAGACCCCGCGAAGCTCGTCGCCGCCGTCGCCGGAGGCTTCCTGCTCGCCGGGCTGCAGCTCTTCCACTCGATCCTCGACTCGCTGCTCGTCTTCGGGGCGATCCAGTCGGGCGCGGACATCACCTACGGGCAGTGGCTCGGCTGGTTCGGGTACACGCTGCTGTTCAACGTCCTCGGTGGGCTGGTGCTCGTGACGGCGCTGCGCCTGCTCCGGACGAAGGAGCTCATGCAGGACCGCCGCCGGGACTCCCAGGACGACCCCGAGCGCGCCGACCACGAACAGGGGTGACGGGCGCGACGGGCGGCGCAGGCTGACGGGGTCGTCCGCGGTCAGTCGCGCGGACGGTCAGTCGTGCGAGCGGTCGCGTCGGGGCACCAGCGGGACCGCGAGCAGCGGGAGCACCGCCACGATGCCGAACGACGCCGCGAACCCGAGCGCACCGACCAGGGCGCCGATGCCCGGACCGACGGCGCTCGCCGCGATGAACTGCCCGGTGTTCTGCGCCCCGAGCGCCCGGCCCGACCAGAACGGTCCCGCCGCCTCGGCGACCGACGTGTAGGCCAGCCCGTTGTCGGCGACCGTCACGCTCGTCGCGAGCACCAGGAACACCGCAGCCCCGGCCAGGTGCGTCGCGTCGACGACCGCGAGCACCGCCATCACCACCGCGGCGCTCACCGCGACGATCCGCAGGGGCCCGACGCGCGACCCGGCCCGGTCGCTCCAGCCACCGACCAGGATCCGGCCGATCGCCCCGACGAACTGCGCGGCGCCGACGAGCAGCCCGGCCGCCGGCGTCGACCAGCCGAGGCCCACGAGCCAGACGAGCCCGTACGTCGACAGGGTGAACTGCGGCACCACGAGCAGGACCGACACCGCGTGCACCCGCCACAGGAACCCGCTCGACCGGTAGGGGTTCGCGGTCGCCGTCGTCGCCACCGTGGCCCGGGCAGGGCGTGGCGGGTCGGTGATCCCGATCGCGCAGCACACGGCGAGCACCGCGCACAGCACGATCGGCAGGACCAGGGCCGCACGGATCCCGGAGCCCTCGGCGAGCTGCGGCACCGTGACCGCCGCGAGCGTCACCCCGAGCGGTTGCGACATCTGCCGGATGCCCATCGCGAGTCCCCGGCGCTCCTTCGGGAACCACCCCACCACGACCCGGCCGCTCGCGGCGTTCGTCGAGGCACTCGTCATGCCGGCGGCCAGGAACGCCAACCCGAGCAGCACCGGGTCGCCCGCAGCCAGCCAGGCGGCGACCACGGCCAGCGTGGTGAGCACGAGCCCGCCGGCGATGACGACGCGCTCGCCGAACCGGTCGGTGATCGCGCCCCAGGCGATGAGCGTCAGGACCATGCCGAAGGTCGGGGCGGCGGCGAGGACCCCGGCGACCGGCAGGGAGGTGCCGCGGCTGAGCAGGTGGGGGATGAGGAGCGCCGGCGCGGACACGACGAGCGTCCCCGCCGCCTGGGCCGCGACCCCGAGGGCGAGCATCGTCCAGGCGCGGGCGGAGACCGGCGGCGTCGTGGTGGATCGCTGCGGGGCGTCGGTCGTGGGCATGGGTCGTGTCGGCCGTTCGTCGTCGTTCCATCGCGGAACGGATTGGTATACCAGAACGGTATACCATTCCCGCCGTCACGCCGCTAGGCTTGTCCGCCGTGACCGACACGACCGACGCCGCGCCCGTGTCGCAGACGGCCCAGCTCTACGACAACCTGCGCGCAGCCATCCTGACCCTCGACATCGCACCGGGGGAGCGCATCTCGGAGCGGGGGCTCGAGGCGCGGTTCCACGCCTCGCGCACGCCGGTCCGCGCCGCGCTGTCGCGGCTCGAGCGCGAGGGGCTCATCCTGCACGAGGGTCGTTCGTGGACGGTCACCCCGATCGACCTCGACGAGATCGCCTCGCTCGCCGAACTCCGCGGCATCCTCGAGCCCGCTGCCGTTCGGCTGGCCGTCCAGCGCGCCACCCCCGAGCAGTTGGCGGAGGTCCGCGGGCACCTCGACGCGCTCCGGCCCACCCCCGACCAGCAGGCCGGCATCCGGATGGGGTCGACGTTCCACCTCGACCTCGCCGCGCTCGGGGGCAACCGATTCGTCACCGACGCCATCGCCGACGCCCTGACGCGGCTCGAGCGCACGCGTTGGATCGAGGTCCGCACGCCCGAGGCGCGCGACGCCGCGTGGGACGAACACAGCGCCATCATCGACGCCGTGCGCGACGGCGACGCCGACCGCGCGGCGGAACTCGTGGCCGCCCACGTCGCGGGCACGAACGACCGGTTGCTCAGCTGGATCGCGCAGGAGCGCCGACGCCTGCGTGGAGCGGGCATGACGATCGTGGGCGCGACCGAGGGCTGAGTGTCCGCGGACGTGAGTGGTCTGCGGGCGCCTGCCCGGGCCTCCTGGCCGTGTCCGGGGGAAGGCCGGGCGCGAGCCGCTAGCGCAGGTCCGTCGTCTCCTGCGGCGCGTCGAGATCGTCGAACGTGCGGATCGAATCCGTGCGTTCGAGCAGCGCGTCGCGCACCTCGGCCTCGTCGTGGCTCGCGCGGAGTGCGAGCTTGCTCCCGGAACGTGTCGACTGTGACATGTCGTGTCCTTCCCCTGCGTGTGGGCAACCTGATCGGTGCGGGCACGCGGCCCGCTGGTGCGCTTCCTCACGGGACGTACTGAGGTCGGAACAGTGTCGCGCGACCCCCGCTGTCCCGCAAGCGTTTCCGGCACCGTGTGGAGAACTCCCGGGACACGGCGTGCCTAGGATGGTCCGGCCGCACAGCGCGAGGCGCGGCACCAGCGGACGTCGAAGGGGAGGCACGGGTTGGTCGACCAGCGCACCGCACCTCCCACGGTCTACGACGTCGCGTCTGCAGCCGGCGTCTCCATCGCCACCGTCTCGCGCGTGCTCCGCACGCCCGACGCTGTCCGCGAGGGCACCCGGGACCGCGTGCAGGCGGCGATCCGGAGCCTCGGGTACGTCCCGTCCGGCAACGCCCGGGCCCTCGCCGGCAAGCGCACCGGCGTCGTCGGACTGCTGTTGCCCGGGTTCGACGTGGTGCCCGACGAGCGGCCGGACCTGGTCACCGACGGCGGCGTCCGTGTGGTCGACGACCGGCGGCACGTGACGCAGCCGTTCTCGTCCAACCTGTACTTCGACGAGGTCCTGCGCGGTGCCGAGACCGAGGCCTGGCAGCGAGGGCTGGCGCTCATGGTCGCCGCCGGGCGGGGGTCGTCGCGCGACGTCATCGTCAACGACGTCGCCGGCCGGGTCGACGGGCTGGCCGTGCTGGCGCAGACCGTGCCCGACGACCTGCTCGAGCACGTCGCCCGCCGCATCCCCGTCGTGGTGCTCGCCGACGACCGGCGCTCGCACGGGTTCGACTCGGTGAGCGTGGACAACGCCGCGGGCATGCGGACCCTGGCGTCACACGTGATCGGGCGCCTGGGGATCCGGTCCCTCGCGTACGTCGCGGGGCCCATCGACTCGCCCGACGACATGGAGCGCTCGGCGGGGTTCCGCGCGGCGCTGGCCGACCACGGGGTGCCGGCCTCGACGGTGCGCACCGTGCACGGCGACTTCGGGCGGACTCGGGCGCGGGAGCTCGCGGTGTCGCTGCTGGCCGACGACGTCCCGCGCGCCGTCGTCTGCTCGAACGACCAGTCCGCGCTCGGGGTGCTCGACGCCGCCGCTGCCCGGGGGCTCCGCGTGCCCGAGGACCTCGTCGTGACCGGGTTCGACGGCATCGACGCCGGTCGGTTCTCGTCGCCGCGCCTGACGACCGTGCACCAGCCGATGGGGGCGCTCGGCCGTGCTGCCGTCCTGGCGATCGTGGACCGGCTGGAGCGCCGCGAGGGGCCGCCGCGCGCCGTGCGCCTGCCCGTCGAGGTGCTGCTGCGCGAGAGTTGCCCGCCCGCGCTGTAGGCGTGCTGCGGCTCGCACCGTGCGAGGGGCGTGTGGCGCGAGCTTCCGTGTTCGGTGAGAGCCTCGCGACCTCGCACCACGGACGGAACCTCGCACCACGCGCGACGCCCCTCGCACCGTGCGATGCCCTGCGCCGACGACACCTCGCACGGTGCCACCCCGCGAAACAACACCCGCGCTTGCACGCCGCGATGTAAGCGCATACATTGAGCACGTACCGACTCGACATGGAGGTCGACCGAGCAATGACGCTTCCCCCACAGCGCACGCGCGGCACGCGTGACCCAGGCCCCCGCCGCCGAGGCCGCCTCGTCGCGGCCATCGCCGGCCTCGCCGCAGTGGCCCTCGTGGCCACCGGCTGCAGCATCCAGGTCCGCTCCGAACCCGATCCCACCATCGGTAAGGACACGATGCTCATCAACGCGGACCGCGGCAACCCGCTGTTCGACCGCAACTTCAACCCGTACATCACCAACGCCCGGACAGCCTCCAAGTGGATGTACGAGCCCCTCATCGAGGTGAACCCCCTCGACGGCAAGCGCAACCCGTGGCTCGCCAGCGCGTGGAGCCAGCCCGACGCGAAGACGATCGACATGACGATCCGCTCGGGCGTCGAGTGGTCGGACGGTTCGCCGTTCAGCGCGAAGGACGTCGTCTTCACCTTCGACCTGCTCAAGAAGTTCCCCGCCATGGACGTCAAGGGCGCCTGGCAGCACATCGGGAGCATCGAGCAGGACGGTGACCACGTCGTCTTCCACCTCAAGAGCGAGGACGTCCCGAGCCTGACGATCATCGGTCAGACGTACATCCTCGGCGAGGACCACTGGAGCGGTGTGAAGGACCCGACGACCTGGCGCGACCCGAACCCGGTCGGCACCGGGCCGTTCGTGCTCGGCAACTACACCGACCAGCAGTACTCGATGAACAAGAACCCGAAGTACTGGCAGGCCGACAAGATCGCCATCAAGCACCTCATCCTGCCGGCGACGAACACGCAGCTCGACACGGTCACCCGCGGCTACGACTGGGCGTACTCGTTCATCTCGGACGTCAAGGGCACCTGGGGCGCCGCATCGAAGACGAACAAGTACTGGTTCCCACCGGGCGGCATCACCGGCCTCATCCCGAACCTCACGAAGGCGCCCTTCAACGACGTCAACGTCCGCCGGGGGATCTCCCTCGCCCTCGACCGCGATGCGATCGCCGAGACCGCCACCGAAGGCAACCTGCAGGCCGCAGCACAGACCGGCCTGATCCTGCCGAACCAGGAGCGCTACCTCAACCCGGACATCCCCGACCAGGGGATGATCACCCAGGACCTCAAGGCCGCGAAGGCGAACTTCGCGAAGTCCGGGTACGTGGAACAGGGCGGGAAGCTCGTCAAGGACGGCAAGCAGCTGTCGATCACGATCACCACGGCCAACGGCTACTCCGACTGGCTCCGCGCGGCGCAGGAGGTCCGCAAGAACCTCGCCGCGATCGGCGTCGACGTGACGATCAGCGCACCACAGCCCGCCGGGTACCAGCAGTCGATCAACAACGGCGAGTTCGACATGGCGATGGGCGGCATGGGCAACGGTGACGTCTACCAGGCGTTCAACTCCCTGCTCAGCAGCGAGTTCTACCAGCCCGTCGGCAAGTCGACCGTCAACAACTACGAGCGGTACAAGAACGCCGACACCCAGAAGCTCCTCGACGAGTACAAGGCGACGACGGACACCGCGAAGCAGCAGGAGATCCTCGACCAGCTGCAGCAGACCGTCTACGACGAGCTCCCCGTCATCGGCATGTACTACGGCGGGCTCTGGGGCCTGTTCAACACCGGCAAGTTCGTCGGCTGGCCGAGTGCGAAGGACCCCTACATGGCACCGCAGAACTACGACTCGGCACCGCTGCTCATCTTCACGAAGCTCCGGCTGCGCGACAGCGCCGCGGGCAAGCAGATCCTGCAGGAGCAGAAGGCTGCGCAGCAGGAGGACCAGAAGTGAAGTACATCCTCCAGAAACTCGTCCTCTTCGTCCTGACCCTCTGGGCCGCGGTCACGCTGAACTTCCTGCTTCCGCGTCTCATGCCGGGCAGCCCGTCGGACGCCGCCCTGGCGAAGCTCAGCCGGAACGGCCCCGTCGCCGAGGCCACCAAGAAAGCCGTCGAAGCCCAGCTCGGGGTGCCGACCGGCAACCTCTGGGACCAGTACGTCAGCTACCTGCACCAGGTCGTCACGCTCGACTTCGGGGTCAGCTACACGTTCTACCCGCAGCCCGTCGGCGACCTCGTGTCGAAGGCCCTGCCGTACACGCTGATCCTGGTCGGGGTCGTCACGATCCTGGCGTTCGTCCTCGGCACCCTGATCGGTGTCGCGGCGGCGTGGAAGCGCGGCACCTGGCTCGACTCGCTGCCCACCCTGTCGGGCAGCTTCATGTCGACGTTCCCGTACTTCTGGACCGCCCTGCTGCTGCTGTTCTTCCTCGGCTACGTGCTGCACTGGTTCCCGACCACGGGTGCCTACTCGGCGACGACGACGCCCGGCCTCAACGGCGCCTTCTTCGGCGACGCACTGCAGCACGCGGTGCTGCCGGCGGTCACGATCCTGGTGACGAGCCTCGGCGGCTGGATCATCGGCATGCGCAACGCGATGATCAACACCCTCGGTGACGACTACGTGACCTTCGCCGAGGCCAACGGTCTGCGCGGACGCACCGTGGCCATCCGCTACGCGGCCCGCAACGCGATCCTGCCGAACCTGACCGGTTTCGGTCTGGCGCTCGGTGGCGTGGTCGGCGGTTCCGTCCTGGTCGAGCAGGTCTTCGGCTACCCGGGCATCGGCTACCTGCTGTTCAACGCCGTCATCGGGCAGGACTACCCGCTCATGCAGGCCCTCTTCCTGATGATCACCGTGTCGGTGCTCATCGCCAACTTCATCGTGGACGTCATGTACGGCGTCCTGGACCCGAGGACGCGTCGATGACCAACAACGCAACCATCGCCGTGCGAACGCAAGACACGGAAGAACAAGCAGCGCCGTCCAAGTGGCGCGCCGCCGCCCGCCAGTTCGGCGTCGTCTGGTCGAACAAGAAGGCCCGGATCGGCATCATCATCCTCGGCGTCTTCGTGTTCGTCGCGGTCTTCGCCCCGCTCCTGGCCCCGTACGGCGCCAGCCAGAACGGCTTCGCCCGGTCCGCCGACGCGACGCCCGACCACTGGATGGGCACCACCGCCGCCGGCGAGGACGTCCTGTCCCAGATCATCTACGGCGCCCGCATCTCGGTCATGGTCGGCGCGGTCGCGGGCATCCTGTCCACGCTCGTCGCCGTCGCGATCGGCCTCAGCTGGGGCTACGTCCGCGGCTGGATCGCCGAGGTCATCGGGTTCATCGTGAACCTGTTCCTCGTCATCCCGGGTCTGCCCCTGATGATCGTCATCGCCGCCTACCTGCAGAACGGCGGCATCGCGGTGATCATCGCGGTCATCGTCGTGACCGGTTGGGCGTGGGGCGCTCGCGTGCTCCGCTCGCAGACGCAGTCGCTGCGTGGTCGGGACTTCGTCACCGCCGCCCAGTTCTCCGGTGAGGGCGCGACCCGCATCGTGTTCCGCGAGATCCTGCCGAACATGACGAGCCTCATCGTCGGCAGCTTCTTCGGGGCCGCCACCAGCGCCATCCTCGCCGAGGCGGGCCTCGAGTTCCTCGGACTCGGCGACTCGTCGATCGTCAGCTGGGGCACGATCCTGTACTGGGCGCAGAACTCGAATGCTCTGCTCACCGGGCAGTGGATCCTGCTCTTCGCGCCGGGTCTCTGCATCGCGCTCCTCGCGATGAGCCTCACCCTGATCAACTTCGGCGTCGACGCCGTGTCCAACCCGCGGCTGCGCGACGGCGCACGGCCCCGTAAGGAGAAGCGCGCATGAGCGGCTTGCCAGAAACGCACCCGGCAGACGGCCTGGAGGCGCCCACCGGCGCCGCCACGGGCCTCCAGTCCGACGGTGGTGCCGTCCAGGGCGACGCCTCCGTCCTGCTCGACGTCCGCGACCTGTCGGTCGTCTACGAATCGGCCGGCCAGACGGCCGTCCAAGCCGTCGACCACGTGTCGTTCCAGCTGAAGAAGGGCGAGTTCGTCGGCCTGGTCGGCGAGTCCGGTTCCGGCAAGTCGACGCTCGGCTACGCGCTGACCCGGCTGCAGAAGCCGCCGGCGCGGACGAACGGCGGCAGCATCGTCTTCGCGGGCAAGGACATCCGCGACCTCGACGACGAAGCCCTGCGCCAGCAGCGGCAGGGCGGCTTCGCCATGGTGCTGCAGTCCGGCATGAACGCGCTCAACCCGGTGCGCACCATCCGGAACCACTTCATCGACGTCTTCAAGGCGCACGGCCACGTGTCGCGCGACCGCTGGGACGCCCGGATGAAGGAGCTCATCGAGAAGGTGAAGCTGCCGACCTCGATGCTCGCCAGGTTCCCCGGGGAGCTCTCCGGCGGCATGCGCCAGCGCGTCTCCATCGCCCTGGCGCTCTCGCTCGAGCCGCAGCTCATGGTGTTCGACGAGCCGACGACTGCGCTCGACGTCCTCGTGCAGCACGCCGTGATGGACACGATCATCGAGCTGCAGCGCACCGAGGGCTTCACGGCGATCCTGATCAGCCACGACCTCGGCATCGTCCTCGAGGCCACCGAGCGCGTCCTCGTCATGCACGAGGGCCGGATCGTTGAGGACGGCGGCTCCCGCGAGATCCTCCGCGACCCGCAGGACGAGTACACGCAGATGCTCCTGTCGCACTACGCCGACCCCCGCGCCGAGGTGGTGTCGTTGCCGGGCTTCCCGGACCGCTCGCTCCGAGCCGAGGCCGGCGAGAAGCGGCAGGAGACGACCTCGTCGTTCAGCACCGTCGGGTCCCGCGAGCGCAGTGCCGCCCGCAACCCGATCGTCGTCGACCACATCGTGAAGACCTATCCGGCTCCCCGCCGCGGTGAGCAGCCGGTGCAGGCCGTGCGCGACGTGTCGTTCACCCTGGAGCCCGGGCAGTCGCTCGCCCTGGTCGGCCAGTCCGGTTCGGGCAAGTCGACCATCGCGAAGCTGCTCACCGGCGTCGAGAAGCCGACCACCGGCACCGTCCGGTTCGGGGACCTCGACGTCGCCCGCCTCGGCAAGCGCGGCCTGCGGGACCTGCGCTCCGAGGTCCAGATGGTGTTCCAGGACCCGTACTCGGCGCTCAACCCGCTGCACACCGTCGAGTACACGCTGTCCCGGCCGATCGCGAACTACACCGGGCTGACCGGCCGCGACGCCCGGCGCCGGGTGCTCGAGCTGCTCGAGACGGTGGGGCTCACCCCCGTCGAGCAGTTCGCGCAGAAGCTCCCGCACCAGCTCTCCGGCGGGCAGCGGCAGCGCGTGGTGATCGCCCGGGCGCTCGCGAGCGACCCGCAGGTGATCATCGCCGACGAGCCGGTGTCGATGCTCGACGTGACGCTGCGTGCCGGTGTGCTCGCGCTGCTCGAGGACCTCCGCGAGCAGTGGGGCGTCTCGCTCCTCTACATCACGCACGACCTGCTGAGTGCGCGGCTCATCACGGACGACATCATGGTGCTCCACGAGGGCGCCGTGGTCGAGCGGGGTCACACCGCCCAGGTGCTGCAGGACCCGCAGGACCCGTACACGATCGCCCTCCTCGACGCTGTTCCCAACCCGCGGAGGACCCTGCGCGCATGACGAACCTGCACGACTTCCCGACGGTCCTGCCGTTCGGACACCTGCCCACCCCGGACGGCGTCGACGTCGTCGGGATCGACGTCCCGGTCGGGCGGCTCACGGCCTACCGGATCGTGCCCGAGGGGGTGTCGAAGGGCACCGTGCTCATCGTCCCCGGCTACACCGGCTCGAAGGAGGACTGGCGGACCTTCCTGCCCGTCCTCCGCGACGCCGGGTGGACCGCGGTCGCGATCAGCCGGCGCGGTCAGGCCGACTCGGCAGCACCGACCGAACCCCGCGACTACTCCCTCGACGAAGAAGCCGCCGACGTCGTCCGGGTCGCGCGCCTGCTCGACGACGGCGCCCCTGTGCACCTGATCGGGCACTCGCTCGGCGGTGTGATCGTCCGGGCTGCCGCGCTCCAGGACCCGACGGCGTTCCGCGACGTCGTGCAGTTCTGCTCCGGGCCGCACGGGTGGCCGTACCGCAAGGTCGCCGAGCTGACGATCCTGCACGACACCGGCGGGAACCTCCGGCAGCTGTTCGACTCGACGAACCCGCTCTGGGCGTACCGGCCCGACGACGAGCTGCCCGACGACGTCCGGATGGTGCGTGACCGCTTCGACGCGACGAGCCCGCTCAGCGTCGTCGCCGGTGGCCACATCCTCGAGGACCACACCGACGCCTCCGACGCCCTGCGCGCCACCGGCCTGCCGGTCCTCGTCGCCCACGGCGAGTGGGACAACGCCTGGCCGATCCCGTGGCAGCGGGCGATGGCCGAGCAGACCGGCGCCGAGTACGTCGTCATCCCCGCGAGCTACCACGGTCCCCAGGTCGAGAACCCGCTCGGGACGGTCGCCGTCTTCGACGCATTCCTGAGCCAGCACTGACTCGAACAAGCACTGAAAGGCACCATCATCTCCACGCTGCAGTTCCCCGACGGCTTCCTCTGGGGTGCCGCCACCGCCGCCCACCAGATCGAGGGCAACAACGTCAACAGCAACTGGTGGGTGCACGAGCACGAGCCGGACACCACCATCGTCGAGCCCTCGGGTGATGCGGCGGACAGCTACCACCGGTACCGCGAGGACATCCGCATCGCGGCCGAGCTCGGGCTGAACTCCTACCGGTTCAGCATCGAGTGGGCCCGCATCGAGCCCGAGCGCGGGTTCGTCAGCCGTGCCGAGGTCGACCACTACCGCCGCATGGTCGACGCCTGCCACGAGTTCGGCATCGAGCCGATCGTCACCCTCATGCACTTCACCGTGCCGCGCTGGTTCGAACGCGACGGCTTCTGGCGGGCACCCGACGCCGCCGACCTGTTCGCCCGCTACACCGAGGCCGCGCTCCCCGTGGTGCAGGACGGCGTCCGCTACGTCTGCACGATCAACGAACCGAACATCGCGGCCATGCTCGCCGGCGGCGAGGACGCGGCCAACCTGGTGGCCTTCGGCCTGCCGAACCCGGACCTGGGGGTCGCCGACGCCCTGCTGGCCAGCCACAAGCGGTCGCGCGAGGTCCTGTCACAGGTGTCGGGCCTCCAGTCAGGGTGGACCGTCGCGACCCAGGCCTTCAAGTCCAACGGTGAGCCGGGCGCGGACGCGATGCTCCGCGAGTACGGGTACCCGCGCGACGACTGGTACCTCGAGAACGCCGCGGGCGACGACTTCCTCGGCGTGCAGGCCTACACCCGCACGTTCATCGGTCCGGACGGGCCCCTGCCCGTCGCGGACGACGTCGAGACGACCCTGACCGGCTGGGAGTTCTACCCCGAGGCCTCGGCCGACGGGCTCCGCAGCGCGTGGGAGCTCTCCGGTGGTGTCCCGCTGATGATCACCGAGAACGGCATCGCCACCGCCGACGACCCCCGCCGGCAGGCGTACACGCAGGGCGCGCTCGAGGGCATCCACCGCTGCATCGAGGACGGCATCGAGGTCCTCGGCTACCAGCACTGGTCGCTCCTCGACAACTACGAGTGGGCCTCCGGCTTCCGCCCGACCTTCGGGTTGGTCGCGTGGGACCGCGAGACCTTCGAGCGCACGCCGAAGGACTCCGCACGCTGGTACGGGCGGGTCGCGCGGGCGAACGCCCTCGAGTCGGTCACCGTCTAGGACGGTCGACCCGCAGGCGCGCGGCGGACGGGAGGCCCTGCTCCCGTCCGCCGCGCGTCGTCACGTCCGGCACCGGTCGGCCCACGGGCCGTGGTGCGGCCAGCGCTCAGGCGGCGGCGAGCAGGTCGGCGACGGCCGTCTCGCGGAGCAGCTCCGCGCGGTCCGCAGCGGTCGAGCCCTCGTCGTCGGCGGCGTTCCGGTCGACGTCGAGCGACAGCACGACGCGGACGGTGTCGAGGTCGCCGGAGTCGACGGCCGCGATCAGCAGCGTCGCGCCCCGTGACCCGCGCGCCCTGGTGTCCGCACCCGCGGTGGCGAGGGCACGCACGATCGCGGCGTGCCCGCCCCACGCAGCGCGGACGATCGGGGTGTTGCCGTCGCCGTCACGGGCCTCCAGTTCGGCGCCCGCTGCGACCAGCACGTCGACCGCCCGTCGCGCGTCGCGGTCGATCGCCAGCGTCAGCGGCGTCCGCCCCTCGGTGTCCTCCAGCTGTAGGGTCGCTCCGCGGCGCAGGAGTTCCTCGAGCATCTCGGGGTGGTCGAACCACGCGGCGGCGTGCAGCGGGGCGAAGCCCCAGCGGGGGTCGACGTCGTCGACGTCACTCGCGTCGTCGGCCAGGTGCAGCCCCCCGAGGTCGCCGTAGGCCGCGGCACGCACCACCTCGGTCGCCCACTCGACCCAACCGTCCGGCACCGGGCCGTGCCAGCCGCGTGCCGGACGCGACTCGAGGCCGGAGTACACGGACTCGGCGACGCTCCTGATCGCCACCCGGACACCCCGGAACCGGATCGCGACCTCACCGACTGGGGAGATCAGCAGGCGGAGTTCCCAGGCGTCGTGCTCGTGCAGGTACTCGAGCTCGCCCCGGGCGACGTGCGCGTCACCGGCGAGCAGTGCCGCGGCGTCGACACCCGGTGGGTCGATGACGGCGTCCCGGAGCCGGAGCGACACCCTGGCGTGGTTCCAGCGGCGCCACAGGCCGCTCGGGGTGTCGAGCACCTCGTCGTTGCGGACCACGATGTCGGCGTGCACGACGACCGGGTCGGGCACACCGTGGCCGGGCAGGTCGACGGGGGTCGTCACGTCGTCCTCGTCGGCGTCCGGGTCGACGACGGCGTCGGCGGACTCCACGACCCAGCGTTCGATCCGTGAGTCGGTCCACTTGACCGTCAGGAGCGCGGCGATCGTCGGCGGGGCGTCCTCGAGCAGCCGGGTCACGTGTTCGCGCTGGCCGTCGAAGTCCTCGAGGGAGACGTAGCCAACGGAGGGCCAGTTCACTCGACTCCATCGCACGGGACGACACTACCCGGCAGCGGTCCGTCTCCCCGCGGAGGACCTCGTCGCGTGCTCTCGTCCAGCTCCGCAGTTCTCCACAGGTGTCACCCTTCCGGAGCAGCGCCGTCCGGGATGTGAGATGTTGAAGACATGCCGCCGCGGACCGTCCCCCGAGTTGCGGTACGGGCTGCGTCCAGAGGTCCTGATCCCGCGACTGCTCGGCTCGAGGACCTGCGGACATGGCCGGAGCGAGCCCCGGGGAGCAGCAGGCGGCTTGCTCCGCGAGTGAGCGGACGGTCGACGAAGCGGTGGGCGAGCGGCGCCACGGCGAGCATGGCACCGACGGTGATCGTGACGACCACGAACCACGGCACCCGGTACGCGCCCACGGCGGCGAGTGCTGCGGGCACCACCGGCGCCAGGAGCGGATGAACGAGGTACAGCGCGTACGAGGCAGCGCCGCCGGCCATCACCCAGCGGGGCACGAACCGGCCGATCCGATCGTCCAGCCAGACCGCCGAGAACACGACAGCGGAGATCACGAGCGGGACGACGGCCGCCGAGACCTCGAGCCGCTCGGCTCGCAACGAGGCCAGGGTGCCCATGCAGACCGCGATGCCGCCGAGCGACAAGACGGTCAGGACCGGTCGTCGTGCTCGCCACCCGCGGGCGATGACCATGCCGGCGAGGAAGTAGAGCGTCACGTCATCGGCGTAGAACCACCATGCTGACCCGGTGGCCGGGCGCAGGAGTGACGCGGCGGCCGCGATCGTGAGGACCGGTGCGCAGAGTGCCAGCGGGTCGACCCGGATGGCCAGGGCGAGCGTCATCAGCGCGTAGAACGCCATCTCGAACACCAACGTCCACCCGACGCCCCAGAGCGGATGGATGGCACCGGCTTCATCGTGACCGGGGATGAACAGGTACGACGCGAGGACCGTGCCCGGGCTGAGTGCCGAGTTGACCACCAACGAGCCGGCCAGGACCACCGCGGCGACCTTGATGGTGGTCATCAGCCAGTAGAGCGGGACGACCCGCGCGAGCCGTGCCCGGGCGAACCGGTGCCAGGACCCCGGCGCCTGACCGAGGTCGTCGCCGACGAGCACCATCACGAAACCACTGATCGCGAAGAACAGCCAGACGCCCAGTCCGCCGATCCGGTCGAGCTGCGGGGTGTGCTCGTCGAAGCGCTCCGCCGAGTAGTAGCACGCGTGGACGACCACCACGAGGGCGGCTGCGACGTACCGCAGGGCCTGGATGAGACGGAAGGGCTGCTGTCGCGTCGGCATGTCGCAATTCTACATGCAAAATACAAACATACGTGATGATATCAAGCGCGTGTTACGGATATTGCAGGTGATATACTAATGACATGACCACACGAACCGCAGCGCGCGAGGTCGTCTACCTCGGCTGGACGGGGCACGGCAACTACGGCGATGAACTCCTCCTCGAGACGTGGCGTCTCGCCCTCGGGATCGACGCCGTCTCGCCGGTGACTCGACGGGAGCGACTCGCCGATGTCCGGAGCGCGATCCACTCGTACCGCACCGGAGGCCGTACCGAGCGGATGCTCCTCCTCGGTGGCGGGACGGTGCTCGGCTTCCAGAACTGGGCACGGCACGTGGCAGATGCTGCTCGGGTGTACCGCGCAGACGCAGTGGTCGCACTCGGAGCGGGGGCGGCTGAGTCGACCGACACGTTCGCCCTGGGCCTGCAGGAGCGCGACTGGCGGCGCTGGGCGGAGCTCCGATCGATCTTGCTCGGTGTCCGCGGTCCGCTCACAGCGGTGGAGTGCGAGCGGGCCTGGGGGCGTCCTGCGGTCGTCGGCGACCCCGCTCTGCTGTACCCGGTCGTGGCGGGCATCGAACACGTCCACGACGCCGACGGCCCGGTCGGTGTGAGCGTCGGCGCTGATCCGGTGTCGCGGTTCGCCCCGCGGTCGGTCGCAGCGGCGGTGCGCAGGATGACCGGAGCGGACACCGAGATCGTGTTGTTCGCGCTGTCCCCGAACGACCTCGCCGCCTGTCGAACCCTGCAGTCCGAACTGCACCGCCCGTCGCGGATCCACCGGTTCGACGGCGACGTCCGCGCAACGACCTCGGAGATCAGCCGGTGCAGTCTCATGCTCACCGAGCGACTGCACGGCGCCGTCGCCGCGGTCGGCCTGGGCGTCCCCACGGTGCCGCTCGCCTACGCCTCGAAGTGTGACGACTTCTGGCTCAGCGTCACGGGTGAACGGCCCACGGTCGTTCCGGGCTCGACGGAGCAGCAGATCGTCGATGCTGCAATGCGGGCACTCGACCCCCTGGAGCGCTCGGCGACCCAGGCGCTGGCGAGCACGCTCCGCCAGCGCCTCGTGGTCGGGGTGCAACGGATAGCCGACTGGCGCGAGGGCGTCACCACGACCGACCAGCTCCGCGAGCCGCTCCCGTTCGAGACGGTCGAACCCGCTGGTGCCCACGGAGGTGTTGCCTGATGGAGGCTCAGGAGTACGTCCGGATCCTGCGGAAGAGCTGGCTCCTCATCACGGCGACGGCGCTGCTCGGCATCCTCAGCGGTGGAGCGCTCGCTGCTGCGTCGACACCCGCCTACACCGCGGCGACCCGTCTCTACGTCTCGGTCCGTACGCAAGAAGGCGCCGCTAGTACGGATCTGAACCAGGGGACGAGCTTCGCGCGACAAGCGATCTCCACCTACGTCGACGTCGTGAACAGCCCGATCGTCCTCGATCGCGCCGGACGCGAGCTGGAGCCGCGCATGACGGCAGCCGAGCTCGCGCCGCTCGTCAGCGCCTCGTCCCCTGCCAACACCGTGCTCCTCGAGGTCTCCGTGACGGACACCAGCGCGAAGCGAGCGGCCGAGATCGCGAACGCCGTCGGGGAGTCCTTCGCACGCGTCGTGTCCGAGGACCTCGAGAAACCGAGCGTCGGGCCGTCCCTCATCGCCGTGAAGACGATCGCGCCGGCAACCGTGCCGAGCGCGCCGAGTGCTCCACGGATCCCGCTGATGCTCGCGATCGGCCTCGCGGTGGGTCTCGTGACCGGGGTCGGGATCGCGGTGCTCCGGACGAACCTGGACACGAGGGTCCGGACCGCGGAGCAGATCGAGGCAGTCGCGCGTCGCCCCTACCTGGGCGGGATCTTCGTCGATCCGGACGCCCAGAAACGCCCCCTCATCGTCCACGCTGACCCGAGGAGCCCACGGTCGGAAGCCTTCCGTCGGCTCCGGACGAGTCTGCAGTTCGTCGGTCTCGGCGACGCTGGCCGCTCGTTCGTGGTGACCAGTTCCGGACCGGGCGAGGGCAAGAGCTACGTCGCAGCGAACCTGGCCATCGCCCTTGCCGAGACCGGAGCGAGTGTCGTCCTCGTCGATGCGGACCTCCGGCGCCCCCGTGTGGCGGACTACCTCGGCATCGAGGGGAACGCCGGGCTGACGGACCTGCTCATCGGACGTGCGGAGATCGCCGACGTCCTGCAGCCGTGGGGTGAGCAAGCGCTCTCGGTGCTCCCGTCCGGACGCATCCCCCCGAACCCGAGCGAGATGCTCGGCTCTGCTGCGATGCGTGCGACCGTGGAACACCTGGAGCGCAACTTCGACTACGTCGTGATCGATGCGCCGCCGGTCCTGCTGGTCGCCGATGCCACCGTGCTCAGCGCGGTCGCCGGCATCCTCTTCGTGGCCGCCGCCGGCAAGGTCCGCAAGGCGGATGTCGTCGCGGCACTCCGTGCGCTCGATGCGGTCAAGGCGGTCACGTTCGGAGTGGTCGGCCAGATGCTGCCGATGCGCGGTGCCGGTGGTGGGTCCTACGGCAAGTACGCCTACTATGACGGCGACACCCCGGTCATCGAGCCGGTGCCCGAGGAGCGGCGCAGCCGGCGCGGTCTGACCACATGACCCACGGTGTCGGCTCGACCGTCGCGCGCCCGGTCGGCGCCGCCCTCACCGACCCCGAACCCTCTGGGAGCTGAACTTGTCAATCCTCGTCACCGGCGGCGCCGGGTACATCGGCTCGCACGTGGTCCGCCTCCTCGAGGAGCGAGGCGAGTCGGTCGTCGTGGTCGACGACCTCTCGAGCGGCCTCAGGTCGCGGGTCGGAGCCGTCGTCGTCCAACTCGACCTCGCGGCCGCCGATGCCACGTCAGCACTCATCGACGTCATGCGCGAGCACAACGTGTCCTCGGTCATCCACCTCGCGGCCCTCAAGGACGTCGCGGAATCGGTCGCCGAGCCGGAGCGCTACTACAGCGTCAACGTCGGAGGGCTCGGGCACCTGCTCGAAGCGATGCGGTCCGTCGGAGTCACTCGAATCGTCTTCTCGTCCTCGGCTGCCGTGTACGGCGATGTGCAGGACGTCGTCGTCACGGAGCGGACCCCGTGTTCGCCGATCAATCCGTACGGCCAGACGAAGCTGATCGGTGAGTGGATGCTCGACGCAGCGCACCACGCCTGGGGGCTGCGGGCGATCTCGCTGCGCTACTTCAACGTCGCCGGCGCCGGCTGGGACGACCTCGCGGACACGGCTGCCAAGAACCTCATCCCGATCGTGGTGGATCGGATCCTTTGCGGTGAGTCACCGGTCGTCTACGGCGATGACCATGACACCCCGGACGGCACCTGCATCCGCGACTACATCCACGTCGCAGACCTCGCACGGGCGCACCTCGCTGCGGTCGACACGCTCCGCGATCCCAGCGACTTCGCCGGCCCGGTCAACATCGGCACGGGCAAGGGGGCGTCCGTCCGAGAGGTCGTGGCCGAGGTGAGCAGCGCCCTCGGACGACCGAGCACCCTGCGGGTCGCCGCAGCTCGTGCTGGCGATCCCGCCGCGGTCGTCGCGGACCCGTCCGTCGCAGCCGATCAGCTCGGGTGGCGGGCTCGTCACGGTCTCGACGCGATCGTCCGGTCCGCCCTCGGAGCAGTCCACTCCTGATGCACGCTGATGAGCGCGCTGTCCGCATCGACGCGCGGAGCGCCCGGGATCCGCTGCGTTCTCGGCTCGGGACCCGTCAGAGTCGCCGCGACACGGGCGCCCAGCGGAGCACGGCATGGAGCGCAGGGAAGACAACCCACGGCGCGGTCGCGGCGATCAGCCGGACAGGCACAGCGATGTCCGACGGTACGGCGACGAGGATGCCGAGCGAACACGCGAGCGTGATGACCCGCACAATCGTGAGCTCGGCGTTCGATCGGCGGTAGCGCTGGAACGTCGAGAACACGGTGCTGGTCCACAGTGCTGCCACCAGGAGGCAAGCGACGACGCTGAACGGGACTGCGTCGGAGAGCGCGGTCAGGTGGATGGCGCTCAGGACGAACGGCACGACCGCAGCAGCCGTCGTGCCCCAGAGCACGCCGGCCAGGATCGCGCTCGCGGCGATCGTGGCGGGGAAGGCGAGCGACCGCACCCGTGCGCGGAAGGACGACGGCACAGCTCGAGTGGGATCCCGGTGATCGGCCGATCGCTCCTCGAGCGCGCGGCCTCGCATCGAGCGGATGACGGTCGGGGAGAGTCCTGTCTGCAGCATCTGGAACGGTCCCGCGATGAGGGTGGTGCAGCTCCGGAACGCGCCGGCCACGGCGAGTGACGTTGAGGCGCCGAGCGCGATCACCACCGCGCTCATCGTGGTGCCGATGAGGACGCCGTCGAGCGCGAGGAACGGGATGTCCCGCCGGTACTCGTCGAGGAAGGCCCGGACGCTCCACGACCGGGTCGGGCGTCCGCGCAGTGCGAGTCCTGCGGCACCCACTCCGTACGCGATCGTCATCGCCACCGGCAGTGCCACCGACGCGTCGACGCCGGGCAACAGCCCGACAGCACAGAGTCCAGCCAGGACCACCATCACCACGCCGTCGGTCGAGACGACGCGGCCGTAGCGGACGGCCGACATCTCGACCGATCGTGTCGTGTCGTACAGGGCGTACGTGACGAGTGCGGCTGCGAGCGCGAGTCCGGATGCGGCGGTTGCGAGACCGAGACCGACGACCGCGATCGTGATCGACGCGGGAGCCGCTGCGACGAGGGTGAGCAGCACTGCAGCGCGGCGTGCGGCTCGAGACCGTTCCGGGTCGCCTGACAGGTAGATGACGACGGGCAGTGCTCCGAACCCGCGCACGAAGCCGGCCGCCATGAAGAACACGGAGAGCAGAACGGCGAAACGGCCCCATCCGTCGGGAGTGAGGCGGACGGTGCCGACGATCGTGATGCCCATCTGGCCCAGGCTCAGCATCGCCTGAGCGGCGAAGGGGAGCGCGAGTCGGCCGAGTCGCTGCATGTTCGCGCCTCTCTCATTATGGATGTCACGTGTTAGTATATCATCGACCCGGGGGTGACCCACCTGATGAGTGAAGGACCGAGATGCTGACATTTGCCGAGTTCGAGCGAACCGAGATCGCGGGCGTGCCGATCATCGTCGCGACCCGTGATGAAGCGATCGAACAGATCGCGGCGGTCGCGCAGAGCGGTGGTGCCGGTGACGTCCACTTGGCGAACTCGTACGTGATCTCCCTCACCGCGCAGGACGAGGACTACCACCGGCTCATCGCCTCCGGGGCTGCCGTCTACCCGGACGGGAAGCCCCTCACGTGGGTGTCGAGAGTGCTCCCGGGCCGCGCGCTGTCGCAGGTCAGGGGCCCGTCGTTGTTCCCGGACATGATGGACCGGGGGCGGAGCCGGGGACTCCGGCACTTCTTGCTCGGCAACACGGACGAGGTGCTGGCCTCCCTCCGCGCCGAACTCGAGCGGCGGTACCCGGGCGTCTCGATCGTCGGGACGCACCGCTCGTACTTCCGGCCGCTGACCGACGACGAGCTCGCCGCGCAGGACGCCGAGATCGTCGCCGCTGATCCGGACATCATCTGGGTCGGGCTCGGCACACCGCTGCAGGACGTCGAGACGCGACGGATAGCCGAACACCTCGGGAAGGTCGCGATCGGGGTCGGGGTGGCGTTCGACTTCATCGCGGGGACGAAGCCAGTGGCTCCGGAGTGGATGACCCGTGTCGGGCTGGAGTGGGTCTTCCGGCTCGCGAGCGAACCGCGCCGTCTCTGGAAGCGCTACCTCATCGGGAACTTCGTGTTCCTCCGCGCGGCCTTGCGGCGACGCCGATGACCGGCGGACGCGTGGCGGTCGTCAGCCAGGTTCCTCCGCCCGTGCACGGCCAGACCGTGATGACCCTCCGCTTCCTCGACGTGCTCGAGCGGCTGGGGCGATCGTCTCGACTCATCGACCGTCGGTTCAGTGCGACGGTCGCCGAGGTCGGTGTGCCGTCGCTGCGCAAGGTGGTCGCGGTGGTCGGACTGCTCACCCGTGTCGTCTGGACGAGTGTCCGATTCCGGCCCGAGGTGGTCGTGGTGTTCGTCACCACCCGGGGCGGATCGTTCCTCGTCGACTGGGCCGTGTCCGAGCTCCTGCGGCTCTTCCGGAGTTCTCTGGTGCTCTACGTGCACTCGGTCGGCTTCGAGGACCTCCGTCGTCGAGGTCGGTTGTGGGCGTGGTGTGTCGATCGTCTCCTCGGCTCGAGCGACCGGATCGTCACACTCGGTCCGTCCCTGCTCGCAGACCTGCCTGGCCGCGCTGCACTGTGTCTGGCCAACACGCCGGGCCCAGTGCCGGCAGTGACCACAGCAGCCGACCCGTGCAGCGTCCTCTTCCTGTCGAACCTCATCCCCGGTAAGGGTGCCGAGGACTTCGCGCGGATCGCCGGCCTCCTCCTCCGTCGCACCGGGACCGAGCGCTGGCGTTTCACGTTGGCGGGTTCGCCCGCCGATGCAGCCGTCGTCGCAGCGGTCGAACGAGAACTGGTCGACGCTGACGCCACGGCGCGTGTCGCGGTCGTGGGCGCGCTCGGTGCGGCGGAGAAGTGGCAAGCCTTGGCGGTGTCGACGTGTCTTGCCTTCACGTCGTCGCTCGAAGAGGCGCAGCCTTTGACGATCGTCGAGGCGTTCGCGAGCGGCACGCCTGTGGTCGCGTACCGCGTCGGCGGCGTTCCGGACCTCATCGAGCACGGTGTCAACGGCTTCCTCGTCGACGTCGGCGACGAGGAAGCGTTCGCCGATGCACTCGAGTCCCTGATCAGAGACCCTGCACTCCGCGGACGTCTGTCCGCTGGCGCCTCCCGGACCTTCTCGGCGCGTCTGTCCGAGCTCGCCTACACGGACGCCTGGCGACACGTCCTCGACGAGAGCACCCGATGAGCGTCCGTCCCGGCACGGCGTTCCTTCCGAGCCGTCGATCGTTCCCAGGGCACCGCTGGCGAGCCCCGGCCCTTCCCTGGCTCACCTGGGTGGCGGTGGGGATGGCGATCGTGATCGACACGAGTGGCCGTGTCGGTCTGGGGTCGGTGAGCCTCTCGGCGTTCATCTCGGTCGGCGTCATGGCGGTGCTCATCGCGCTGGCCCCGCTCGTCGTGGGAGCGGGCCTCGCGGCCGTTCCCCTGCCGTTCCTCCTGTTCTACGGCTTCGTCGTCGTCCGTCTCGTCTTCGCGCCCAACCCCGACGGGCTCCAGAACGCAGCGATCCTCACCATGTTCACCTTCGGCATCGCGTTCTCGGCGCGGTCGGCGACGGTGGAGATCGCCGGCGCGACGCTCCGGGTGTTCGCCGGTGTCGGTGTCCTGGTCGCCGTCGTGTTCGCCGTCGGCAGCGTGGCGGGTGCGGACGTCTACATGACCCGTGCATTCGCCCTCACTGCTCTCGTGCTGCTGGCCGCTGCGGTCGTGCTGCCACCGACGGACCTCCTCGCCCGTGCCGCTCCGTTCGTGATCGTCGGGGCCATCGTGCTCAGCCTGTCCCGGACGGCGTCCGCGATCAGCATCCTGATGTTGGTGGGACTCGTCGTCCGGCTCCGCCGAGGACACCGGCTCCTGCTCGCCTGTGGCGCGGTGACCGGCGTCGCGCTCGCCACGTGGGCGCTCCTGTCGACGTTCGCACCGCTGCGTGATCGCTTCCTCGTCGGGGACAACGCGGTCGAGGTCGGTGGCCTCGCGATCAACACCTCCGGCCGTTCGGCGCTCTGGGAAGCAGTCAGCCAGAACGCGATGCACGCGCCCTTCCTCGGCCACGGCCCGGGGTCGGCGGTCGTCTTCGTGACGGAGCGGTTCGGTGGGATCACCCAGCCGCACAACGAGTACCTCCGCGTCCTGCACGACGAGGGCCTCGTCGGACTGATCCCGTTCGTCCTGGGCTGTCTGCTCGTGCTCATCCGTGTCATCAAGCGGATCGCACGGACGGACCAGCCGATCCACTGGGCCGCGCTGTTCGCCCTGACGGCGACACTCGCTGCCGCCGCCACGGACAACGTCCTCGTCTACCCGTTCGTCCTGCTTCCCGCTTCGGTCCTCATCGGGCTGTCGCTCGGTCTCCCGGTCGGACTCTCCGAGCAACCGACGACGGGAGCGCGCGCACGAGAGCCTCGAATCGGCGACCGCGGACTCCTCGGAGCATCCCGATGACCGGTCGCCCCGACATCGCAGTCGTGATGAGCGCCTACAACGCCGTCGACACGATCATCCCCGCCGTGTGCTCGCTCCTCGACCAGACCGAGGTCGCCCTGGAGGTCGTGGTGTTCGACGACGGATCGACCGACGGGACCGATCTCGCGCTGGGATCACTCGCCGATCCGAGGCTCCGCGTGATCCGTTCCCCGCACAACGTCGGTCGATCGGTCGGACGCGACCGCGCGATCCGAGCGACGACCGCAGCGGTGATCGCGATCGCTGACGCGGACGATGTCGCGCTTCCTGGAAGGCTCGCGGCACACGTCCGACAACTCCGGGGAAACCCGCACGCGGTCGCGACGTTCGGCAGGCTCGTCGAGCAGCGTGGCTCGCGGACGATCCTCGCCGATCGGTTCCCGCCCGACTCCGATGCCGTCGACGCGATGTTCGAGCGCGGTCAGATGCCGGTGGCGCACCCGGCGAGTGCGTTCCGCCGCGAGTGGTACCTCGACACCGGCGGGTACGACCCACAGATCCGTTGGTGCGAGGACTACGACCTGTTCGCACGCGGATGGCGCCCAGGAGCCGTCGTCCCCGACCGCGCACCCGTCGTGGTCTACGCGTCCCCTGGAGCCGTCCGGCCGTGGCGCTACTGGTGGGAGAACGAGCGGCACCGTCGTGCGATCACCGCCCGTATCCTCGCGGCCGGCCGCTCTCGAGCGGGTGCGACTCCCATCGCGCCCTACCTCCGTGCTGCCAGCGCCCCACCACGTCGCGCCGTCGAGGTGCTCCGGTACGTCGCTGTGTCAGCTCGCGACGCCGTTCGCGAGCGTCGGCGTCTCCACCGTCCCACAGAAGAAGGAAGCGGAAACAGATGAACACCACCAAGACCGTCCTCATCACCGGGGGTGCCGGCTTCATCGGCTGCGCCCTGTCCCAGCGGCTCGCGAGTTCGTTCACCCGCTGGGTGGTGGTCGACTCGCTGCACCCACAGGTCCACCCCGAGCGAGTCCGACCGGATGGACTCCATGACTCGGCAGAGCTCGTGGTGGGCGACATCGCGAAGAGCGCGACCTGGGACCGTGTGCTCTCGGACATCCGCCCGGACATCGTGATCCACCTCGCCGCAGAGACGGGAACAGCGCAATCGCTCGACGAGGCTTCGCGTCATGCCGAGGTGAACGTCGTCGGCACCACGCGCATGCTCGACGGGTTCGGTCGTCTCGGCATCGTCCCCGAGCGGATCCTGCTCAGCAGCAGTCGCGCCGTGTACGGCGAGGGGCGCTGGATCTCCGAGCGGGGGGACGTCCGGTACCCGGGCCAGCGCAGTCACGGGCAGCTCGAGCGTGGGGCGTGGGACTTCGACGGACTGGCACCGCTGCCCGCCCGCGCCGGCGACAACGTCCCGCATCCGACGAGCGTCTACGGATCGACCAAGCTGTCGCAGGAGCAGATCCTCGCGGCATGGGTGGGCGCGCGCGACACGGCGTTGACCGTGCTGCGCCTGCAGAACGTGTTCGGTCCCGGCCAGTCCCTGACGAACAGCTACACCGGGATCGTCTCGTTGTTCTCGCAGCTCGCCCGTGCCGGTCAGAGTATCCCGATCTACGAGGACGGCGAGATCACCCGCGACTTCGTCTTCATCGACGACATCGCCGACGCCTTCGTCGCTGCGCTCGGGACCGCTCGCTCGGTCGGGACCACGACGTTCGACGTCGGGTCCGGCGTGCCTTCGACGATCAACGATCTCGCTCGGACGATCGCTCGTCACCACGGAGCACCCGCGCCGCACGTCACCGGGGCGTTCCGCGACGGCGACGTCCGGTTCGCCGCGTGTGACGTTGCTCCGACGGTCGCTGCGCTCGACTGGCAGCCGCAGTGGAACCTGGACGCCGGCGTCGTGCGCCTGCAGGACTGGATCGACGGCCAGCTCGGAACGCCGGTCGAGGCACTGATGGCTGGCTGAGGCGCTCGCACAAGAAGCCCCGACCGCTCCCGTGTGGAGCGGTCGGGGCTTCTTGCTGTCCCGCGGAAGGCCGGCGGCCGTCGATCGACACACGCGTCGCCCGCCGAAGAGACCGAGGCGAGCACTGGCGCGCACACGAAGATGCCCCGGCTGCTCGCGATGAGCAGCCGGGGCATCTCGTGGTGTGCGGGAACAACGCGCTCGTGCGCGTGCTACTCCGCGGTGATCTTGTTCTGCTCGCCCTTGTCATCGACCGTGGGGGTGTTCGCGGCCTTCACCACGTTGCCGTTCGAGCCGGCACCGATGGTCACCGATCCGATCGACTCCGCACGGACCGAGTTGATGGCACCCGTGATCGACACGTGCCCGACGGCTCCGGACACCGTGACGAGCGAATTGGACGCGGAGATCTCGACGTTCTCGCAGTCACCCTGCACGGTGAGCTCAGCACTGTCGTCGGTGACCTTCGCGGTCCCGTCCTTGCACGCGACGTCCTTCTTGACCACGGGCGGGGTCGTCGCCGCGGACGTCGGGCTGGAGCTGGGCTTCGCCGTGTTCGTCTCAGCCGCCGTGCAGCCCGCGAGGGTGGCGATGGCGAACGCGGCGGTGGCGATGGCGAGTGGCTTGATGAACTGCATGAGGGATCCTGACGTCGATTGCGTTGTGTGGTTGGGAAGGGGCGAGGCCCAGGTCGCGGTGAGCGAGCCTGGGCCTCGACGAGCGCTCCGGATTCGAAGTGCTCAGCTCACCGTGAAGGAGAACGGCGCGGTGGTGTCCGCACCGGGCAGGGACTGCAGCACGGTGCCCGAGTAGCTGCCGGGTGCCAGCGTCACGGTCGACGTCAGCGTCCAGGTGCTGTCGTTCTTGACCGATCCCGTGGCCAGGGTGGTGCCGCCGGAACCCTTGATGACGAGCGGAGCGTTGGGCGTGCCCGCCCCGGAGAACACCGGTGTGCCGCTGGCCACCGTCCCCCCGATCTCCGGGCTCTCCAGCGTCACCGCAGTGAACTGGATGCGGAACTGGAACGGGGCGGTGGTCACCTTGCCGTCAGCGACCTGTCGGACGGTCCCGGAGTAGGAACCGGCTCCGAGCGCGATCGTCGAGGTGAGCTCGAACTCGCCGTTGCTGCGCACCTTGCCTGCGGCGAGCTGGGTCCCGGAAGCGCCGGTGACGGTGATGTCTGCGTCCGGGGTCCCCTTACCGCTGAAGACCGGGTTCGGGGTGGAGACCACCGCATCCTGCGCGGGAGCGGTCAGCGAGACCGGGATCATCGGTGCGACGATGGTGAAGCGGAAGTCGGCCGAGGTGGTCTTGTCGTTGACGGTCTGCCATGCCTTGCCGGCGTAGCTACCTCGAGCGAGGGCGACGTCCGAGGGAGCTTCCCAGGTGCCGTCGTCCTTCACGACGGCGGTGGCGAGGAGGGTGCCGTAGGTGCCCTTGACCTCGATGGTCGCGCCGGGCTGGCCCTCACCGGTGAACACGGGGTTGGTGTCGGTGACCTCGGCGCCGATCGCCGGGGTCTCCAGCGTCACCGGGGCGATCGCCTGCACGACGGTGAAGCGGAAGTCCGCCGAGGTGGTCTTGTCGTTGACGGTCTGCCATGCCTTGCCGGCGTAGGTGCCGTTGGCGAGGGTGACGTCGGAGGGAGCTTCCCAGGTGCCGTCGTCCTTCACGACGGCGGTGGCGAGGAGGGTGCCGTAGGTGCCCTTGACCTCGATGGTCGCGCCGGGCTGGCCCTCACCGGTGAACACGGGGTTGGTGTCGGTGACCTCGGCGCCGATCGCCGGGGTCTCCAGCGTCACCGGGGCGAGGTTCTGGCCAACGGTGAACCTGAACGGTGCCGTCGTGGTCTTGCCGTCGACGGTCTGGGTTGCCGTCCCGGCGTAGCTCCCGGTTGCGAGCGCAATGGCCGAGGGTACCGTCCAGGTGCCGTCCGCCTTGACCTCGGTCGTGGCGAGGACGCTGCCGTAGGTGCCCTTCACGACGACGGTCGCACCAGGCGTGCCGCGGCCCTGGAAGACCGGGTTCGGCGTCGAGACGTCCGAGCCGATCGCAGGAGCGGTCAGCGTGACCGGGACCATCGCCTTGACCACGAAGTTGATCGGCGCGTTCGTCTTCTCCCCCTCGAGCGGCGTCTGGGTTGCGGTGAGCGCGTAGCTGCTGTCGTTGAGGTCGAAGCTGGCCGGCACACTCCACTTGCCGTCCTTGACGGTGGTGGTGGCGACGACACGGCCGGTCGCGCCCGTGATTACGATCGTGGCGCCTTCATCGCCGGTGCCGGAGAAGACCGGACGCTTGTCGGTCACGGTCGACCCACTCGCCGGGGTCTCCACGGCGATCGGAGCGACCGGGTTCACGGCCTCATCGATCGTGGCCTGCGTGGTGCTCGTCGTGTTGAACGCGCCCTCGACGGCGGTGCCGCTGAGGACGGTGCGCATCGGGAAGGTGCCGGCGTCGGCGTCCTCGGGGGTGTTCACGTCGATGTTCCAACGCATCAGGGAACCGTCGGTCAGGTTCCACCCCACGGCCGTCGTCGTGAAGTCGAAGGTGTATGTCGTGCCGTCGGCGGATCGGACCCCGTTCGTGAGGGTCATGGATCGCGGCGCCCACTCCTGACCCGGGAGCTTGTAGGCACCTTCGATGGTGTCCTGGCCAGCGGGGAAGGTCGTGCCCTCGGGGGCGGTGAACTCGACCTTGCCCTGCGGACGGCTGACGGACCCGTCGGTCTTGAACAGAGATTCGACGGACGTCGTCTCACCACGCTCGAGGGCGACCGCAGCGCCGTCCTGGCCGATGATCGCCGCGTTGTTGATCGTGACGACGACGTTCTTGCGGTCGATCTCGACGTTGTTCACCGTCTGGATCGCGATGAGGGTGTTGGCGCCCTCGGCCAGGTCCGTGACCGTCATGCTCCACGCGCCAGACGCGTTCACGTCGACCGTCTGGCTGCCGATCGTCACCTTCCCGCCCGGTGTCGCCGTGCCTGAGACCACCGCTGACTTCGCGGCATGGTCGACCGACGACACGTTCGCGACGAGGCTCTGCTGCAGATCGGCCAGCCTGCTCGCCTGGGTGGGGTCAGTGGTCAGCGCGAGACCAGTGCGTGGCAGCCCATTGACGGGATCTGTATAGCTCTTCGTTGCCTTGCCCGTGTAGAAGCGAGTCGAGCCGGATGAGATGTAGAGGAGGCCGTCCGACGTCATGGACCAGGTCGTGGTTCCTTGACAAGCGCCGGTGGGCGACTCGATTAGGATCTGGAGACCAGATCTTCCACAGAGTTCCCGGCTGGTGCCCGACACTCGCTGGGTCGACCCCGGAGAAGGGAACGACATGATCCGGGTCGAGACGTCCTTGTTGGTCGTCGTCGTCCAGCGGCCGTTGGCGGGGTCCGGATCGTAGAAGTACTGACCGGGGTTTCCCTGAAAGAGAACCCGGCTCTGCGACGCCAGGGTGCCTGGTGTCCTCGGCTCGGGGCGCTGGTGCTGCGACTTGTCCGATTCGGGCGCGAGACTCTCTGCGGCTAGGGCAGGTGCACCGAAGGAGAGGCCGGAGACGATGGTGGCAGCGGCCAGCCCGGCCGCACCCATGGACTTGAGGGCAGTCGATGCCCTCTTCTTGTGAGACATGTGCATCTTTCAGGACAGGCCGCAGGCAGCGGCCGCGCGGGAAGTGGCACGCCCGTCGGTAGACTCCAACGGCGCATGTGTATTCAGAATATCACGTGAAATACCAACATACGCACGTGCTAGCCCTGGCGGGGGTGCCTGTGAGTTGAGTGGGACCGGCGCAGGTTCCCCGTCCCGAAGTTGACTCCAGATGACTCAGGAGTAGAGTTGAGTCCATCGGACGCAAGTCCAACGACTTACCCCCAAGCAAGAGGAGCAACACATGGGACGTGCAGTAGGCATCGACCTCGGAACCACCAACTCCGTCGTCGCAGTTCTCGAAGGTGGCGAGCCCACCGTCATCGCCAACGCCGAGGGCATGCGCACGACGCCCTCGATCGTGGCGTTCACCAAGGACGGCGAGGTCCTGGTCGGCGAGACCGCCAAGCGCCAGGCCGTGACGAACGTCGACCGCACCATCGCGTCGGTCAAGCGTCACGTCGGCACCGACTGGACCACCGAGATCGACGGCAAGAAGTACACGCCGCAGGAGATCTCGGCCCGCACCCTGGGCAAGCTCAAGCGCGACGCCGAGCAGTACCTCGGCGAAGACGTCACGGATGCGGTCATCACCGTCCCGGCGTACTTCAACGACGCCGAGCGCCAGGCCACGAAGGACGCCGGTGAGATCGCCGGCCTCAACGTCCTCCGCATCATCAACGAGCCGACTGCGGCCGCTCTGGCCTACGGCCTCGACAAGGGCAAGGAAGACGAGCTCATCCTGGTCTTCGACCTCGGTGGCGGCACGTTCGACGTCTCCCTGCTCGAGGTGGGCAAGGACGACGACTTCTCGACGATCCAGGTCCGCGCGACCTCCGGTGACAACCGCCTCGGTGGCGACGACTGGGACCAGCGCATCGTCGACTACCTGGTCAAGAAGTTCAAGGACGAGCACGGCGTCGACCTGTCCACGGACAAGATCGCCAAGCAGCGCCTGAAGGAAGCGGCTGAGCAGGCCAAGAAGGAGCTGTCGTCGCAGATGTCGGCGAACATCCAGCTCCCGTACCTGACGCTCACCGCCGAGGGCCCGCTGAACCTGGACGAGACGATCTCGCGCGCACAGTTCGAGCAGATGACCTCCGACCTGCTCGACCGCACCAAGAAGCCGTTCAACGACGTCATCAAGGAAGCCGGTGTCTCGGTCAACGACATCGCCCACGTGGTGCTCGTCGGTGGCTCGACCCGCATGCCCGCCGTGGCCGAGGTCGTCAAGTCGCTGACCGGTGGCAAGTCCCCGAACCAGGGTGTGAACCCGGACGAGGTCGTCGCCGTCGGCGCCGCACTGCAGGCCGGTGTCCTGAAGGGCGAGCGCAAGGACGTCCTGCTCATCGACGTCACGCCGCTGTCGCTCGGCATCGAGACCAAGGGCGGCCTGATGACGAAGCTCATCGACCGCAACACCGCGATCCCGACCAAGCGGAGCGAGACCTTCACGACCGCTGACGACAACCAGCCGTCGGTCGCGATCCAGGTCTTCCAGGGCGAGCGCGAGTTCACCCGCGACAACAAGCCGCTCGGTACCTTCGAGCTCACCGGCATCGCGCCGGCTCCCCGCGGCGTCCCGCAGGTCGAGGTCACCTTCGACATCGACGCCAACGGCATCGTGCACGTGTCCGCGAAGGACAAGGGCACCGGGAAGGAGCAGTCGATGGTCATCTCCGGCGGCTCCTCGCTGCCGAAGGAGGACATCGAGCGCATGGTCCGCGAAGCCGAGGAGCACGCCGCCGAGGACAAGGCTCGTCGCGAGGCCAACGAGCGTCGCAACCAGGCCGAGCAGCTCGTCTACTCGATCGAGAAGCTCATCAAGGAGAACGACGAGAAGCTCCCCGCGGACGTCAAGTCCGAGGTGCAGGCCGACGTCGACGCGCTCAAGTCCGCACTCGCGGGCGAGGACGACGACGCTGTGAAGTCCGCCTTCGACAAGCTCAACGAGTCGCAGGGCAAGCTCGGCCAGGCCATCTACAGCCAGCAGGACGCAGCAGCCGGCACCGCCGGTGGCGAGCAGCCCGCGGGTGAGCAGCCGGCCGACGACGAGGACATCGTCGACGCCGAGGTCGTGGACGACGAAGACGACAAGGACAAGAAGTAACGATGACGGATCCCAAGGACAACGCGCCCAACGAGGACGAGCCCCAGGTCGAGGGCGACGCCACGAACGCGGCCGAGCCCGAGGACCTCATCGAGGCGGAGGGGCCCGACGTCGAAGTACCGACGGACGGCCCCGCCGCCGGGGGCCCGGCGGCGGATGCAGCGAACGACCTCTCCCCGGAGGACGAAGCGCTGCTCGCCGACGCCGCCCGCGGCATCGCCGAGGACAAGCTGAGCACCGAGGACCGCGACCTCGTCGCCGAGATGCGTGCGGACATGCTCCGTGCGCAGGCCGAGCTGGTGAACTTCCGGAAGCGCGTCGAGCGTGACCGTGAGGCCAACCGCGAGGTCGCCATCGCCGAAGTGGTGCGGGCACTGCTGCCGGCGCTCGACGACCTCACCCGGGCCGAGGCCCACGGTGACCTCGCCGAGGGTCCGATGCAGGTCATCGGCCAGAAGATCCGCGGGGGCTTCGAGAAGTTCAAGCTCGTGCAGATCGGCGAGAAGGGCGAGGCGTTCGACCCGAACATCCACGAGGCGATCGTCCAGCTCCCCACCCCGGGTGCCACCGGACAGACCGTCGCGGACGTCGTCGAGCCGGGCTACAAGCTCGGTGAGCGCGTCCTCCGCGCGGCCAAGGTCGCGGTGGCGGTCCCGGCCTGAGCCGGGTCCCCACGGTGACGACAGAAGAAGGCAGGTGATCCATGGCCAGTCAGGATTGGTTCGACAAGGACTTCTACAAGGTCCTCGGCGTGTCCAAGGACGCCTCCGACGCCGAGCTGAAGAAGACGTACCGGAAGCTCGCGCGGCAGTTCCACCCGGACTCCAACCCGGGTGACGCCGCCGCCGAGAACCGTTTCAAGGAGATCAGTGAGGCGTACTCGGTGCTCTCCGACAAGGAGCAGCGCCAGGAGTACGACCAGGTCCGCGCCATGGGCTCCGGCGCCCGCTTCACGGCGGGCGGCGGGGGCCAGGGCGGGTTCGAGGACGTCTTCGGCGGGATGTTCGGGCAGCAGGGCGGTGGCGGACAGCGCGTCCGCTTCGGCCAGAGCGGCCCTGGCGGTGCCGGCGGTTTCGAGGACATCCTCGGCGGGATGTTCGGCGGGGGTGGTGGCTTCGGCCAGACCTCCGGCGGCTACCGCGGCTTCGGTGGGCCGACGAAGGGCCGCGACGTCACGGCGTCGACGACCCTCGACTTCACGACGGCGATCGCCGGTGACACCGTCAAGCTGTCGCAGGGCAACGGCCGACCGGTGAACGTCCGCATCCCCGCGGGTGTCGCCGACGGTCAGAAGATCCGTCTGCGCGGCCGCGGCGAGCCCTCGCCCGACGGCGGTGAGGCCGGTGACCTCGTGGTCGCCGTGTCGGTGCGGAAGCACCCGGTGTTCGAGCGCGACGGGCTCAACCTGCGCGTGGACGTCCCCGTGACGTTCACCGAGGCAGCGCTCGGCGCGACGATCGAGGTCCCGACGCTCGGCGGTTCGCCCGTGAAGCTCAAGGTCGCCCCCGGCACGCCGTCGGGTCGCGTCCTGCGCGTCAAGGGCCGCGGCGTCACGACGAAGAACGGTACGGGCGACCTGCTCGCGACCGTCCAGGTCGCGGTGCCGTCGCATCTGTCGGACAAGCAGCGCGAGGCCGTCGAGGCACTCGCGGCTGCGCTGCCCGACGAGAACCCCCGCGAGGACCTCCTCGCCAAGGCGCGCGACTAGCGTCGCGCACTGAATGCAGTAGACCCAGCCTGGAGGCTCGGCGCGGCTTCCCGGCGGACGCTCGCTGAGCCTCCAGGCTGGTTTTCACCCCACGCGGACGACGGAAAGGAACGCGCCATGACCGACATGGACGAGAACTCGCCCGTCTTCGCGATCGCGGTGGCTGCGGAGTTGGCGGAGATGCACCCGCAGACGCTGCGGCAGTACGACCGGCTCGGCCTGGTCGTGCCGGGTCGCACCCGGGGTGGGTCGCGGCGCTACTCGATGCGCGACGTGGTGCAGCTTCGCGAGATCGCGCGCCTCGGCTCCGAGGGGGTGTCGCTGGAGGGTATCCGGCGGGTACTCGACCTGGAGAACGAGAACAAGGCGCTCCGCGACCGGGTGCGGGAACTCGAGTCGGCGCTGGCCGACCAGCTCATCAACCGGCCCGGCGCACGGGTCTTCGCAGCCACCGCGAGTGGTGCGGCGATCTCGCTCAAGGCGGGGTCGCGGCCGCAGCGGAACACGCAGATCGTGTTGTACCGCGGGCCGCGCTGAGTGTCGAAGAGCGCAGAACGCCCCCGGTGACCATCTGGTCACCGGGGGCGTTCTGTGAGCCGGGGCTCAGTTGATGGCGAAGTGGACGGGCGCTTCGCTGGTGGCGTTGCCGGGGGCGGTCTGCTTCGCGGTGAGGACGTAGCTGCCGCGGGCGAGGTCGATGTTCGACTCGGCGCTCCACTTGCCGTCAGCGTTGACCTTCGCGGTCGTGACGACGCGGGTGGTGCCGCGGATCTCGATCGTGGCTCCGGCCTGGCCGGTACCGGTGAAGGTGGGGCGGGGCCCGGTCTCGGTGCCGTTCGTCTCGGGAGACGTGACCGCGATCGGCGCTGCCGCGGCGGCGGCGATGGTGAAGTGGACGGGCGCTTCGCTGGTGGCGTTGCCGGGGGCGGTCTGCTTCGCGGTGAGGACGTAGCTGCCGCGGGCGAGGTCGATGTTCGACTCGGCGCTCCAGTTGCCGTCAGCGTTGACCTTCGCGGTCGTGACGACGCGGGTGGTGCCGCGGATCTCGATCGTGGCTCCGGCCTGGCCGGTACCGGTGAAGGTGGGGCGGGGCCCGGTCGCGGTGCCGTTCATCTCGGGGGTCTCGACCACCACCGGTGCGACCGAGTCGTCTTCGGCGGCGAACGCGATGTCGCGCATGACCGAGGTACGGCCGTCCGCGGTGGTCTGGGTGAAGGTGAGCTCGTAGCCCTTGGCGCTGGTGAGGTCCGCGTCCGCCTTCCACGTGCCGACGCCGGAGCGTGAGCCGGTGACCTCGGCGCTGAACACCTGGTGGCCGTCCTGGTCCGTGGCGGTGACGGTTGCGCCGGCCTCGGCCTTGCCGGAGAACGTGCGGGCACCGGGCGCGTAGGTGTTGTCGTCGGCGATGCCGTCGACCTGCAGGAGGCGGGGGAGCGCCACACGCTCGGACGTCCCGCTGAAGTCGCGGCCGTCGAAGACCAGGTTGACCATGTCGAGCTGCTTACCGGTCGCGGCGGCGGCGATCGTGTAGCTCCACACCGCATCGGCGCGGGTGGTGTGCCCGACGACGCGGTCTCCGTCGAGGATCCAGAGCCCAGGAGCGTCATCGCGCTCCCCGACCACCTGGACGCGCCCGTCCGGGTAGACGAACACGGACCGGAGGGACGGTGCGGCGGCAGTCGGGTCGATCGGCAGCTGCTCGAGGGCGACGGGCACGCGGGCCGACGAGGTGCCGTCGGCAGCGCGTCCGACGACGTAGACCGTGGAGCCGACGCGGTCCTGCGGGAGTCGAGCGGAGTAGCCGGTCTCGCCGAGGCTGGCGTCGGCGATGGTGGAGCCGGCTTCGTCCTGCACGACGACCGAGTCGACGTCCTCAGCGACGGAACCCGCCACGACGAACGACCCGTCGAGGACGCGCCCCTTCTGCACGACCGTCGGCGCCTGCGGCGCGTCCGATGCCGCCGGCGAGAACCGGACGTCGCGGAGCTCGTTCGTGCGGCCGTCGGTCGTCGTCTGCGTGAGGGTGATCACGTGGTCGGAGTCGGTGAGGTCGGCGTCGGCACTCCAGGTGCCGGTGCCGGCGCGCGAGCCGCTGGCCTTGGCCGTGAACAGGGTGTCACCGGACGCGGTGTCCTTCGCGACGATCGTGGCTCCTGCCGTCGCGCTGCCGGCGAAGTGGGTGGTGCCCGGCGTGAACGTGTTCTGCTCCTGCAGTCCGTCGACACGGATGCTCCGCGGCATCGGGACCCGCTCGCCGCGGGTCCGCGTGCCGTCCGCGGCGGTGTGGACCCGGATCGCCTCGAGTCCGGCGTCCTGGTGACGGTTCTGCACGTTCAGGAAGAACAGGCCACCCCCCGTCGACCGGTCGTAGACGGTGTTGCCGCTGACGAGCCAGACGTCATCGCCGCCGGCGTCACCGGCGACGGTGCGGGAGCCGAACGGCGTGCTCCAGTCCTGGTAGAACTTCGGCGCTGTCAGCGCCGGGTCGACGGGGATCGAGTCGAAGTCGGGAGCGTCCTCCTGCGCGGTGGAGTCCGACGACGAGGCGGCCGCGGGAGTGGTGGTGGCAGCGGTGGCGACCGCGGGCGTCAGCAAGCCGAAGCCGAGTGAGGCGGTGAGGACACCGCAGACCACTGCGGCGCTCCGGAACGAGGTGGATGCCATGAGGGCTCCTTCTGGTGGGGGACCCTCAGGATACCGACATGTGAAATACACAACCTGTTCGCATTGTGAGTGCGATGGCCACTGGCTCCGGCGCTGGCCGCCGCCGGGTACGCTGACGCGGTGCCAGACTTCGCCGACCTCTTCCGCCGACGCGACGACGACGCGCCCGACCTCATCGCGATCGACGGCACCGACCGCTTCCTGCTCGACGAAGCACCGCACGTGCACGGCGACGCACTCCGACAGCCGGGCGAGGTCGCGGTCGTCGACGACCGGTACGGGGTGCTGACGCTCGGCCTCATCACGCAGTACGGGGCGAGCGACATCCGCGTCGTGCAGGACTCCCTGGTGGGGGAGCGGGCGCTCGAGGCCAACGCCGGCACGTTCGGGCTGCGCGGCTTCCACCACCCCGACTCACTCGAGGACGCCTTCCGCGACGTGCGGCTCGTGGTGCTGCGGCTGTCGAAGTCGCACGATCGGCTCGACGAGATCGCCCGCGCGGTCGCCCGGTTCGCGGCGCCGGACGTGGTGCTGCTCTGCGGCGGCAACGTGAAGTACATGCACGTGACGCAGAACGACGTGCTCCGGCGCTCGTTCGGCGAGGTCACGGCATCGCGAGGTCGTGGCAAGTCGCGACTGCTCATCGCGCAGGACCCCCTGCGCGCACAGGCGAACCGCGCCGCCACGACGAACCCCTGGCCCCGGTCGGTGCACGTCGACGACCTCGGTATGACCCTGGTCGCGCACGGCGGTGTGTTCGCCGGGACGTCGCTCGACCAGGGCACACGGGTGCTCCTCGATGCGATGGACCAGGCGGTCCCGACCGCGCGCACGATCATCGACCTGGGCAGCGGCAACGGCGTGATCGCCGCTGCGGTCGCCCGTCGGCGACCCTCGGTGCGGGTGATCGCCACCGACGTGTCCCGGATCGCGGTCGAGTCGACGCGCGCGACCGCGGAGGCCAACGGTGTGGCCGACCGGGTGACGGTGCTGAGGACCGACGCGGGCGACGAGCTCGCGGAGGGGTCCGCGCAGCTCGTGCTCTGCAACCCGCCGTTCCACGCGGACACCACGGTGACCACGGACACGGCCGAGGCGATGTTCCGGAACGCGGCCACGATCCTCCAGGCCGGCGGTGAACTGTGGTGCGTCTGGAACACGCACCTGCGCTACCGGCCGGTGCTCTCGCGCCTGGTCGGGCCGACCCGTGAGGTCGTCCGGACCCCGAAGTTCACGGTGACGGCCTCGGTCGCGACCAACCGCTGACGGCGAGAGCCGCCCGGGCTGACCCGGACGGCTCTCGCGGTGGTGCTGGGACCGATCAGGCCGGCACGTAGTCGAACGTGTCGGGGTCGGGGCCCGTGCGGTGACCCTTGTCGAGGGCGGTGATGTCCGTCATGTCCTCGTCCGAGAGCTCGAAGTCGAAGATCGCGAAGTTCTCCTCGACGCGGGCCCGGGTGACCGACTTCGGGAACACGATGTCGCCGCGCTGGATGTGCCAGCGGAGGACGACCTGGGCCGGGGACTTGCCGACCGACGCGGCGACACGGGTGATGGTCTCGTCGTCGAGGACGAGGCCCTGCGCGATCGGGGACCACGCCTCGGTCGCGATGCCGAGCTCGCGGTTCACAGCGCGGAGGTCGTCCTGCACGAGGTACGGGTGCACCTCGATCTGGTTGACCGACGGCGGGACGTCGGTCTCGGCGCGCAGGCGGTGCAGGTGGTGCGCCTGGAAGTTCGAGACGCCGATCGAGCGGGCGGTGCCGGCGTGGTACAGCTCCTCGAGGGCCTTCCACGTCGGGACGAAGTCCGAGACGGTGGGCAGCGGCCAGTGGATGAGGAACAGGTCGGTGTAGCCGCCGAGCAGGTCGGCCGACTTCTTGCCGTTCTCCAGGGCCGCGGCCGGGTCGTGGAAGCCGTTGTTCAGCTTCGAGGTGACGAAGATCTCGGAACGGTCGATGCCGGACTCGGCGATCGCCTCGCCGACCTCCTTCTCGTTGCCGTACATCTCGGCGGTGTCGATGTGGCGGTAGCCGACCTCGAGCGCGGCCAGTGTGGCGGCCTTCGTCTCGGAGGGGTCGATCTGGAAGACACCGAAGCCGAGCTGCGGGATGGTCTTGCCGTCGTTCAGGGTGATGTTCGGAACGGTCATGGTGTCATGCAACCAAACGCCCCTCAGCGCCCATTCCGCCAACGCCCAGGAACGGCGACCCCGGGCGTGCCGTTCACGCGAGCGCGGCCGTGATGTACGCCTGCAGGGCCTGCCCGTAGGCGATGGCCGGCACCTCGGACGCGAAGCTGCGGTCGGTCCCGCCGATCGTCGCCGTCACGGTGAAGACCACGCGACCGCCGACCTGCACCCGGGTCAGTCCGATGAACGAGGGCCCGAGGAGTTCGCGGAGCTGGTCCTCGCGGGGCAGCCAGAGTGACTCGGTGGCGGTGACCGAGTCGAGCGCCCACTCGGTGGTGCCGTTGAAGCCGAGGATCGTGCCGGTGGGGGAGTCGTGCCGTTCGACGGTCATCTCGGACACCGTGTAGACGTCGTCGTCGATGCCGGGCTTGTCGATCACGAACCGGTCCCCGGTCTCGGGGTGCCAGCGGAGGCCGGCGTCTCGGAGGGACCTGGCGAGTTCGACGGTGATCACGTTCCCACCTTGCCCGCGCGACCCGCCCCTGTCACCACCTAGGTTGCCGAAAGCATCCCGTACTAGCATCGCCGAGCACCCCTCGCGCGAGCGCAACCCGTTCGTGCGCGCGACGTGACGACGCCCGGGCAACCGGTGCCGAGCCTCCAGGCCGTGGGAACCGGCCGTGGGCCGGACCGCCGGTCGGCGTCCCCGACCGAGGCTGACGGACACCCTGCCGCCGAAGAGAAGGACCCGCATGACCCTCGAACGCGAGGAACTCCGCGACGACTGGACAGTGACCCTGGCCGGGGGAACCGGCGCGCCGGACGGTGTCGCGGGCCGTGCCATCCCGGCGACGGTGCCCGGCCAGGTGCACACCGACCTGGAACGGGAGGGCCTGCTGCCGGACCCGACGTTCCACCTGAACGAGCAGCCCACCAAGTGGGTCGGCCGCGCCGACTGGTCCTACCGCCGCACGGTCGACGTCGACCCGCGGGGCCACGAGCGCGTCGACCTGGTCTGCGACGGCCTGGACACCGTCGCGGAGCTCAGCCTGGACGGCGTCGTCGTGGGCACGACCCGCAACATGCACCGTCGCTACCGGTTCGACGCCCGGGTGCAGACGGGATCCGGCGGCACCACGAAGGACCTCGAGATCTTGTTCGAGTCGCCCTACCGCGAGGCCGGCCGGGTCGCCGCGAAGGCCGGCAGCATGCCCGGTCCGTACGACGAGCCGTTCCCGTACATCCGCAAGATGGCGTCGAACTTCGGCTGGGACTGGGGGCTGACGGCGGTCACGAGCGGCCCCTGGCGGCCGGTCGCGATCGAGCGTTGGTCGACCGCGCGCCTGCGCGAGGTCCGCCCGCTCGTCGACGTCGAGGCCGGCGAGGGCGTGCTCGATGCGCACATCACCGTCGAGCGCTCGGGCATGAACGACCTGGACCAGGACGGCGAGGACGACGACCTCGTGCTCGTCGTCACCGTCAGCGGCGAGACCGAGGACGGCGGCACCACACGCCAGCGGTCCCGCGCGCAGCTGACCCCGAAGGACGACGAGACGGTCGTCACCGTGCGCGTCCCCGAGGCGCGGCGCTGGTGGCCGCACGGCTACGGCGCGCAGCCGCAGTACGACGTCGTGGTCGAGCTGCAGACCGTCGACGGCGAGGTGCTCGACCGCGACACGTTCCGCACCGGGTTCCGGTCGACCCGCATCGAGACCCAGGCCGACGGCATCGGCCGACCCTTCGCGGTGCACGTCAACGGCACGCTCATCGACGTCCGGGGTGTCAACTGGATTCCCGACGACGTCATCGTCTCGCGCGTCGATCGCGCCCGACTCGAGTCCCGGCTGGGTGCCGCGGCCTCGCTCGGCACGAACCTCGTGCGCGTCTGGGGCGGCGGAGTGTACGAATCGCGCGACTTCTACGAGGTCTGCGACGAACTCGGTCTGCTGGTCTGGCAGGACTTCCCGTTCGCGTGCTCGGCGTACCCCGAGGTCGAGCCCATCCGCAGCGAGGTCATCGCCGAGGCGCGCGACAACGTCGCCCGCCTCGCCCGCCACCCCTCGCTGGTGGTCTGGAACGGCAACAACGAGAACATCTGGCTGCACGACGCCGACGGCTGGGGTGCGGAGCTGGGCGACCGGGGCTGGGGACTCGACTACTACCTCGACCTGCTGCCGACCATCGTCGACGCCGTCGACCCGTCGCGCTTCTACACGGTCGCGTCGCCGTGGTCCGGCTCCGAGTCGCTGCCCGCGAACGAGGTCGACCACGAGACGCACCATTCGTGGGACGTCTGGAACCGGCTGCCCGACACCGCCTACCGCGAGTCGGTGCCCCGGTTCGTGTCCGAGTTCGGCTGGCAGGCGCCGCCCGCCTGGCGCACGCTGCGCGAGGCGGTCACGGACTCGCCGCTCCGGGTCGACTCGCCCGGTGTGGTCCACCACCAGAAGGCCGCCGAGGGGATGGCCAAGCTGGCACACGGACTCGAGCCGCGCTTCGGCGCCGTCGACCCGGCCGCGTTCGACGCGTGGCACTACCTGACGCAGCTCCAGCAGGCCCGAGCGATCGCGACCGGCATCGAGCACTGGCGCACGCACTGGCCACGCAACACCGGTGTCGTGGTGTGGCAGCTGAACGACCTGTGGCCGGTGTCGTCGTGGTCGGCGATCGACTCGGCGGGGCGGCTGAAGCCGCTCGCGCACGAGCTGCGCCGCCTGTACGACGACGTGCTGCTGACGATCCGTCCGGTGTCGACGGTGTCGGTGACGCCGGGTGCGGCAGGTACCGCGGGCGCGTCGGGTGCGGAGCGGACTGGAGGCCCGGATCACCCGGGTGGGTCGCCTGCGGTCGGCGAGACGGCTGACCTGGGCGAGCTCGCGGACACGCTCTCGCTGGGTGTCTCGCCCGGCGCGTTCGGGTCCTCACCGGTCGAGGTGGCCGTCCGGTCGACCCGCACCGGGCACGACAGCGTGGTGCGGGTGCGCCGGATCACCACGGCCGGCACGATCCTGGCCGAGGTGTCCCTGCCGGTCCGGTTGTCCGCTGCCGGCGTCGCGGTGGTGTCGCTGCCCGAGTCGGTCGGCGTCGTCGACGACCCGGCGAACGAACTCATCGTCGCGGACATGGACTGGCGCCGTGCGGTCTGGACCCCCGGCCCCGATGCTGCGATCCGCTGGGAGCCCGCCCGCTACCGCACCTCGTTCGCGGTGGTCGACGGCGGTCTGGACCTGACGGTCGAGGCCGACTCGCTCGTGCGCGACCTGCTGGTGCAGCCGGACCGGGTCGCGGAGGGCGGCACGGTCGATCGTGGGTTCATGACGCTGCTGCCCGGAGAACGGGTGGTGTTCCGGCTCGGTGGTGTGACCGAAGCGGACGTGCCGGCGCTGCGAGCGGAGCCGGTCCTCTGGAGCCTGGACCGTGCCCTCGCTCGTTGAAATGCAGAACAGCACGGTGATATATTCGACGTTGCGCCGCTCGTTGTCGTGATCTGAGCGACTCCGGCGTCCGATCGACCTCCTCGTCGACCGGTCGACAGGAGGTCTCACATGTCGCTCGCCATGCGCCCACCCACCGGGGCGGTGCCGACCGTGCTGCACCCGACCGTGCTGCACCCGATCGTCCCCGTGTCCTCCCCTGCCTGGGCTGCCGGGGCCACGGCGTCGCACCGCACGGTCGCTCCGGCGGGGGCTCGCCGGGGGTTCGTCCCCGCGGTGGCGCTGCTCGACCTCGTGCTGCTGCTCGCAGCGTTCGTCATCGCCCACGTCGTGCGGTTCCCCTGGGAGCTCGCGTCCGTCCGGCCGCGCTCCGGGTGGTTCGAGTTCGTCGTGGCCCCCGCCATCGTCGCGGTGTGGATGCTCCTGCTCTCGGCGTTCCGCACCCGCGACCCCCGGATCGCCGGCATCGGCGGCGACGAGTACCGCCGCCTGGTCACCGCGAGCCTGGTCGCGGTCGCCGGTGTCGCGGTCGTGGCGTACGCAGCGCAGCTCGACCTGGCTCGCGGGTACGTCGCGATCGCGTTCCCGTTGGGGCTCGCGTTCCTGGCGCTCGGCCGCAAGGGGGTCCGGACGGTGCTCGCCCGGAGCCGCGCCAGGGGTGAGCACCTGCAGGACGTCCTGATCGTCGGCGACGCCGAGGACGTCCGCTACGTGGGCGCGCGGATCGCTGCCGCACCGAGCGCCGGCTACCGAGTGCGTGCCGTGGTGACGGACTGTGCTCCGGTCGGGGCCGAGGTCGACCTGGGGGTGGCCACCGCTCCGGTCGTCGGCGGCATCGAGGACGTGCTCGTGCACGCCCGGGCCGAGGGTGTCTCGGCCGTCGTCGTCGCGGGTGCCGTCCGCGGTGGGCACGCGCGCCTCCGTCGGCTCGGGTGGCAGCTCGAGGAGCACGGCGTCGAGCTCGTCGTGTCCTCTCCCCTGGCCGACATCGCCGCCGGGCGGGTGCACGAGCGCCCCGTGGACGGGTTGCCGCTCATGCACGTCGAGACGCCCGACTACCGCCGCCGCGCGGGCAAGCGGGCACTCGACGTCGTCGGCGCCGCGTTCGGCCTGGTGCTGCTCTCCCCGGTCCTCGCCGTGGTCGCGCTGGCGATCCGCGCCGACGACGGCGGGCCGGTCTTCTTCCGGCAGGTCCGCGTCGGTCGCGGCGGTGCGGAGTTCCCGATCCTGAAGTTCCGGACCATGTGCGTCGACGCCGAGGCGCGCATGGCTGCCCTGCAGTCCGAGAACGAGGGCGCCGGTCCGCTGTTCAAGATGAAGGACGACCCGCGGGTGACCCGGGTCGGTGCGTTCCTGCGACGGACCTCGCTCGACGAACTGCCGCAGCTGTGGAACGTGCTCACCGGTTCGATGAGCCTGGTCGGCCCTCGGCCGGCCCTGCCGCGCGAGGTCGCGCTGTACGAGGACTTCGCGGACCGCCGACTCCTCGTGACCCCGGGGATCACGGGCCTGTGGCAGGTCAGCGGCCGATCGGACCTCGACTGGGTCGAAGGGGTCCGGCTCGACCTGCACTACGTCGAGAACTGGTCGTTCCTGCACGACCTCGTGATCCTCGCCCGCACCGTCCCGTCGGTGCTGCGGTCCCGCGGCGCGTACTGAGCGCTGCGCTTCCCTGTACGAACGGTGTCCGTTCCGGGGCCCGGCCTGGGCATCCAGCGGCGGGGGAGTTACGATGGACGCACACGGACTTCCGCCGCGTGGGTCGACGACGATCACCGGACGGCGACCAGTTCCACAACAAGGAGTCATGATGCTCGGAAACCTCGGCGGCATTCACCTGCTGATCATCCTCGGGATCGTCATCCTGCTGTTCGGCGCGACCAAGCTCCCGGCGCTGGCCAAGGGCCTCGGCCAGTCGATCAACATCTTCAAGAAGGAGATGTCCGACGACGAGAAGAAAGCCCAGGCCAACGGCACGGCGCCGGACGGCACGGTGCACAACAGCACTGTCCAGAACGCTCCCGCCGAGCCCGCCGCCGGTCCGGTCCTGAACCCGGGGCCGAGCGCGCAGCCGAACACCGACTCCCGGCGTTAGGACACCCAGCCCCGTCCTGTCGGCAGCCCCCGCGACCACATCGGTCGCGGGGGCTTCGTCGTGCGGGATCGACCGCCGGGCGCCGCGTGCCGCAGGATGAGCACATGACCGCTCCCGTTCCCGTTCCGGCCCCCGTGCCGCACGGAGTCGCGCCGCTCCGGGACGACCGGCGGATCGTGCTGGTGGTGGCGATCCTGGCGTCGTTCGTCGTCGGGCTCGATTCGAGCGTCGTGAACGTCGCGCTCCCCGCGATCCGGCAGGAGCTCGGCGGCGGACTCGTCGTGCAGCAGTGGGTCGTCGACGCGTACCTGGTCACCCTCGGCTCGCTCATCCTGGTCGCCGGCAGCCTGTCCGACCTGTTCGGCCGGGTCCGGATCATCACGTGGGGGCTCGTGGTCTTCGGGATCGCGTCCGTGGTGTGCGCCGTCGCCCCGACCGGCGAGGTGCTCATCGTCGCGCGGGCGCTGCAGGGCGTCGGCGGGGCACTCGTCATGCCGAGCGCACTCGCCCTCATCGTCGCGGCGTTCCGCGGGGCGGCGCAGGCGAAGGCGATCGGCACGTGGACGGCGTGGTCGAGCGCGGCCACGATCATCGGCCCCGTGGTCGGTGGGTTGGTGGTCGACGGGATCGGGTGGCGGTGGGTCTTCGTGCTCACCGCGGTACCGATCGCCGTGACGATCCCGCTGGTCCTGCGCATCACCGGCGACGTGTACCCTGCGGTGCGCCCACGCATCGACGTCGTCGGGGCCGTGCTCGCCGTGGTCGGGGTCGGCGGTGTCGTGCTGGGCCTCATCGAACAGGAGCGGCTGGGGTGGGGTGCGCCCGTGGTGGTCGGCGCGCTCGTGCTCGGTGCCGCCGCACTCGTGGCGTTCGTGCCGTGGGAACTGCGGGTGACCCGGACGACGGGGTCGCCGCTCGTCCCGCTCGAGTTGTTCCGGGCGCGGAACTTCACGGTCGGCAACCTCGCGACCCTGTCCATCTACGGTGCGCTCGGCATGGTGTTCTTCGTCGTCACGCTGTTCCTGCAGGAGGTCTGGCGGTACCCGGCATGGCTCGCCGGCCTGGCGACGCTGCCGCCGACGATCATGCTGCTCGCGCTGTCCACCGCCGTCGGGTCCGCGGCGGGTCGGTTCGGCCCGCGGTGGTTCATGGCCGCAGGGCCGGCAGTCGGGGCGGTCGGGGCGCTCCTGCTGCTGCTCGCCGGCGACGACCCGACCGGGTACTGGTGGTCGGTGTTCCCCGGGCTGGTGCTGATCGGCGTGGGCATCGCCCTGATGGTCACGCCCCTGACGAGCGCGGTGCTCGGGTCGGTGCCGCAGTCCGAGGCCGGGTCCGGGTCAGCCGTGAACAACGCGGTCGCGCGGATCGCCGGACTCGTCACGGTGGCACTGGCCGGCGTGGTGCTCGGCGGCGAAGTGAGCGTCGACGGGCTGCACCGGGCCATGGTGGTGATGGCGCTCCTGCTGCTGGCCGGCGCCGTCGTCTGCGCCGTCGGGATCCGGAATACGCCCGCGCGGACGTAAGTTGAGTGGAGTAGACTCAACTCCAGGACCACCGCAACGAAAGGACGGAACGCATGGCGAACCTCCAGGGCGCTCCTGACTCCCAAGAACGACAGAAGACCGCCCTCGAGCAGTACGGCATCGACCTGACGGCGATCGCCCGCAGCGGCAAGCTCGACCCCGTGATCGGACGTGACTCCGAGATCCGACGCGTTTCCCAGGTGCTGACGCGCCGCACCAAGAACAACCCCGTGCTCATCGGCGAGCCCGGCGTCGGCAAGACCGCCGTCGTCGAGGGGCTCGCGCAGCGCATCGTCGCCGGCGACGTCGCCGACTCCCTCAAGGACAAGCGACTCATCTCGCTCGACATCTCCGCCCTGATCGCCGGCGCCAAGTACCGCGGCGAGTTCGAGGAGCGGCTCAAGGCCGTGCTCAAGGAGATCAACGACTCCGACGGGCAGGTCATCACGTTCATCGACGAGCTGCACACCCTGATGGGTGCCGGGGGCGGCGAGGGCTCCGTCGCGGCGTCGAACATGCTCAAGCCGATGCTCGCCCGCGGTGAGCTCCGGCTCATCGGCGCGACGACCCTCGACGAGTACCGCGAGTACATCGAGAAGGACGCCGCGCTCGAGCGTCGCTTCCAGCAGGTCTACGTGGGTGAGCCCAGCGTCGAGGACGCCGTGGCGATCCTCCGCGGGCTCAAGGAGCGCTACGAGGCACACCACAAGGTGACGATCAACGACTCCGCACTGGTCGCGGCCGCGAGCCTGTCGAACCGGTACATCTCCGGCCGCCAGTTGCCCGACAAGGCCATCGACCTGATCGACGAGGCAGCGAGCCGACTCCGCATGGAGATCGACTCCAGCCCGGTCGAGATCGACGAGCTGAAGCGGAACGTCGACCGTCTGCGGGTCGAGGAGTTCGCGCTCAAGCAGGAGAAGGACGACGCCTCGAAGGCCCGCCTCGAGACCCTGCGCAACGAGCTGCACACGCGCGAGGAACGGCTGGCCGAGCTCGAGCAGCGCTGGCAGGCCGAGCGCGCGAGCCTGAACCGCATCGGTGAGCTCAAGCAGCAGCTCGACGACCTGAACATGCGGTCGCAGCGAGCCCAGCGCGAGGCCGACTACGAACTCGTCTCCCGACTCGAGTACGGCGAGAAGCCCCGCATCGAGGCCGAGCTCGCCGCCGCCGAACAGGCCGAGAGCGCCGACCGGATGGTGAACGACAGCGTCACCGACGAGGACATCGCCGCGGTCATCGCGCAGTGGACGGGCATCCCGCTCGGCCGACTGCTGCAGGGTGAGACCGAGAAGCTCCTGCACCTCGAGAGCGAGCTCGGCCGCCGCATCATCGGGCAGCGCACCGCCGTGACCACCGTGTCCGAGGCCGTCCGTCGCACCCGCGCCGGCATCTCCGACCCGGACCGCCCGACCGGTTCGTTCCTGTTCCTCGGCCCGACCGGCGTCGGCAAGACCGAGCTGGCCAAGGCGCTCGCCGAGTTCCTGTTCGACGACGAGAAGGCCCTCGTCCGCATCGACATGAGCGAGTACGGCGAGAAGCACTCCGTGGCCCGCCTGATCGGTGCCCCGCCCGGGTACGTCGGGTACGAGGCCGGTGGACAGCTCACCGAGGCGGTCCGCCGCCGTCCGTACTCGGTGATCCTGCTCGACGAGATCGAGAAGGCGCACCCCGAGGTGTTCGACGTGCTGCTGCAGGTGCTCGACGACGGGCGACTGACCGACGGCCAGGGGCGCACGGTCGACTTCCGGAACACGATCCTGGTGCTGACGTCGAACCTGGGCTCGCAGTTCATGACCGACCTGTCCCTGAGCGACGTGCAGCGGGAAGAGGCGGTCCGTGAGCTCGTGCAGCAGGCGTTCCGACCGGAGTTCATCAACCGTCTCGACGACATCGTGGTGTTCCAGGCCCTGACGGCCGACGACCTCGGGCAGATCGTGTCGCTCTACGTCGACCGGCTGGCCCGCCGACTGACCGACCGCCGGCTCGAGCTCGCCGTCACCCCCGAGGCGCGCGGCTGGCTGGCGGAGCGCGGGTACGACCCGCTGTACGGCGCTCGGCCCCTGCGTCGCCTGATGCAGCGGCAGATCGACGACCGGTTGGCACGCGCCATCCTGTCCGGTGACGTCCGCGACGGCGACACCGTGCGGGTGGACGTCGCGGCGGACGGGGACGGCCTGACGGTCGAGCCCTTCGAGCTGGCCGAGATCGTCGAGGAGTAGCCCACCGAGACGGACAGGAGGCCCGTCACCGGTTCCTGGGACCGGTGACGGGCCGTTCGTCTACCGTCCACGGCATGCCTGAGATCCGCGCGATCCGTCGCCTCACCGACGCCGTCGAGCACGCGAGCGTGCTCGACAAGGCCGTCGACATCGACCGTGCCGTCGTGAACGCCCTCGCCAAGCCGAAGGCCCTGCGCCAGCTGCTGCACGGCGTGCCGTTCGGCCACCCGATCCACCCGCTCATGGTGCAGGTGCCCCTCGGTGCCTGGATCTCCGCCGCGGTCCTCGACCTGGTCGGCGGGAAGGGCAACGCGAAGGCCGCCAAGACCCTGGTCGGCGTCGGGGTCGTCTCGGCGAGCAGCGCCTCGGTCGCCGGCTACGTCGACTGGTCGGAGCTGAACCGCGAGCAGCTCCGCACCGGATGGGTGCACCAGGCCGTGAACTGGACCGGTCTGTCGTTGTACGGGCTGTCGTGGCTGCAGCGGAAGCGCGGCAACCACGGCGCCGGCAAGCTGCTCGGCTTCGCGGGTCTCGCCGTCGTCAGTGTCGGCGGGTACCTCGGTGGGCACCTTTCCTACCGACAGCGTGCCGGCGTCAGCGCGCACGGCGAGGTGCCGTTCGACGCCTGATCCACTTCCCAGGTTCGTCAAAGGTACGTCACGTGTGATGTATCGATGCGCGTACTCGTGGTGGACGACGAACGGGCCCTCGCCGACCTGGTCGCGACGGGCCTGACCCGGCAGGACATGGCGGTGGACGTCGCCTACCGCGGCGACGACGCCGACGAACTGCTGGCGGTGCACGACTACGACGTCGTCGTGCTCGACCGTGACGTCCCCGGGCTGCACGGCGACGAGGTCGCACGGCGGCTCACCGCGCGCGGCGCACTCACACGGATCCTCCTGCTCACCGCCGCGACGACGTTGAGCGACCGTGTGCACGGGCTCGAGCTCGGTGCCGACGACTACCTGACCAAGCCGTTCGAGTACCCGGAGCTCGTCGCCCGGGTCCGTGCGCTCGGTCGACGGAGCGTCGCACCCGTCGCCCCGGTGCTCGAGCGTGCGGGGTTCGTCGTCGACACGAACCGGCGGATGGCCACGCGCGACGGTCGCCCGCTCGACCTGACCTCGAAGGAACTCGGGGTGCTCGAGACCCTGCTCCGTGCGGACGGTCGGATCGTCTCCGCCGAGCACCTGCTCGAGAAGGTCTGGGACGTGAACACCGACCCGTTCACCGCCGCGGTCCGGGTGACGATGTCGAAGCTCCGCCGGAAGCTCGGGGACCCGGACCCGATCCGGACCGTGCCCGGTCAGGGTTACTCGCTGTGAGTCGGTGGGCCCGGGGCTGGAGCATCCGGACCCGGACGGCCCTGACGTTCGCGCTCGCGGCCATGGCGCTCGCGACCGGGGTCGTCCTCTTCACGAACACGATGTCGCTGGCCGGTGTCGGTGCCGGCCTCGACACCGCGGCCGTGCAGCGTCCGCCGTCCGGATCACCGGGCACCACGACCGCTCCGGCCCCGATCGAGGTGGACGGCACCGCCGACGACGGTGCGGTGGCGGTGATCCGGCTCGTGGCCGTGCAGCAGTGGCAGTGGTCCGCGATCGGGATCGCGGGCGCCGGGCTCGCCGCCGGGGGAATCGGCTGGCTCGTCAGTCGCCGGGTCCTCCGGCCCATCGACCGGATCACCGCGACCACGAACCGCATCTCGGCGTCGAACCTGCACGAGCGCATCGCGCTGGACGGTCCGGACGACGAGCTCCGGCGGCTCTCGCGCACCGTCGACGACCTGCTGGAGCGGCTCGAGACCGCGTTCGAGAGCCAGCGTCGGTTCGTCGCCCAGGCGTCCCACGAACTCCGGACACCCCTCGCGGTGCAGCGCGCGGCGGTGCAGATCGGTCTGCACGACGACGCCGACCCCGCGGACGTCCGAGCGGTCCGGGCGGAGCTGCTGGAGCAGAACCGCCGCACCGAGCGGTTGGTCGAGTCGTTGCTCGTGCTCGCCGAGGCCGATCGCGGGCTGGCGGGTGCGACGCGCGCGGTCGACCTCGACGAGGTGACCGCCGAGGTCGTCGCGGGGGCGGCCCGGGACGCGGCCGAGGCGGGGGTGACGCTGACCCATGAGCGCCGCACCGGGCCTCCCGGCCTGGTCGTACCGGGGGAGCCGACGCTGCTGCGGCAGCTGCTCGGCAACCTGGTCGGCAACGCCGTCGAGTACAACGAACCCGGCGGTGTCGTGTTGGTGACCACGGAGCCGGACGGGTTCGTCGTCGAGAACGGAGGGCCGGTGGTCCCGGCGGACGAGGCGGGGCTGCTCGTCGAACCGTTCCGCCGCGGTGGGACGGACGACGCACGCGGGCAGCACAGCGGTCTGGGCCTGTCGATCGTGGCCGCGATCGTGCACGCCCACGGGTGGCGACTGTCGATCGCCGCACGGCCGACCGGCGGGCTGCTCGTCCGGGTCCGTGTTTCGCCGGTGCAACCCGACGTGCACGCGGGGCGAAACAGCCGTTCCGGTGTGCTGGAGGCATGAACCACACCACGATGACGACCACCCGTCGCACCCGGTCCCTGATGAGCGCGGCCGCGGCCGTCGTCCTGCTGCCCCTGCTGCTGGTCGGCTGCTCGGACACGGCACCGGACGACGACACGACGACGGCGGCCGGGGGTGCGGCGCCGGGTGTCGCCCTGGCCGAGTGCATGCGCGACCGCGGCTACGACATGCCCGACCCCGGCACGGGTGGCGGGTCGATGCAGCTCAGCGCACCCGACGGCGTCGATCCCGAGCAGTACCAGGACGACCTCAAGGGCTGCCTCGACGACTCCGCAGCGGCCGGCGACGCGCAGGCCGCGCAGCCGATGCCGGGCAGCGAGGAGATCGCGAGGAAGACCGCGGAGTGCCTGCGGGAGCGGGGGTTCCCGGACTTCCCGGACGACCAGGAGGCGCAGAACCGGTTCCAGCCCGATGACCAAGAGGCGTTCGACGAGGCTGCCCACACCTGCACCGACGCCGCCTTCGAGGCCGTCCAGGGCGGAGCCGGGTCGTGAGCCACCGGCGTGCCCGACGCCGGACGATCGTGTCGGTGTGCCTCGTCGCGGCGGTGGCCGCGGGGGCCGGGACGTGGGCCCTCGCCACGGTGCCGAGTGGTCCGGGAGCCTCGGCCAGCAGCGCGTCGCGCGGCGGGACGGCGTCGACCGGAGCCACCGCCACGGTCACGCGCGGCGACCTGACCGACTCGAAGGTGTTCGCCGGGACGCTCGGGTACGGCGCGGCCACGGGGGTCCCCGGTGCCGCCGCCGGCACGATCACCTGGCTGCCCCGCGCCGGCGACGTCATCGAACGCGACGGGGCCCTGTACGCCGTCGACGAGCGGGACGTCCGGTCGATGTACGGCACCGTGCCGCTCTGGCGTGACCTGGAACGGGGACTGCAGGGCGCCGACGTGCGGCAGCTCAACGAGAACCTGGCCGCCCTCGGGTACGACGTGTCCGTGGACGACCGGTTCGGTCCACGGACCGAACGAGCCGTCCGGCAGTGGCAGCAGGACCGCGGACACGACGTGACCTCGGTGCTGACGGCGGACGACGTCGCGTTCGTGGACGGCGCGGTCCGGGTCGCCTCGGTCGACGGTCGGCTCGGGGAGCGGATCGCCGGCGGAGCGGGCGCGGGAGCGGGTGCCGGCGGCGCTGGTGCGGCGGCCGGCGCGGGTGCGGCGGCCGACGTCCTGCAGGTCACGAGCACCCGGCGCGTCGTCGCGGCGACCGTGCCACAGCGCGACGCCGAGCGGCTCGCGGTCGGCACCGACGTCGAGGTCCGGGTGAACGGCGCCGGGGCAGCCATGCCGGGTTCCGTCGTCGACGTGCAGCCGACGACGAGCGAGGACGGCGGGACGGCCGTCGACGTCTCGGTGTCGTTCGACCCGGGGAAACGCACGCTGCCCGCGGCAGCGTCCGCGCAGGTCGACGCGAAGGGCACCACCGAGCACGACGTGCTGTCCGTGCCGGTGGCCGCACTCGTCGCGGGTGCCGGTGGCCGGTACGCCGTCGACGTCGTGCGGCGGGACGCCACGACGGAGCGGGTCCGGGTCGAGCCCGGCTTCAGTGCGGACGGACGGATCGCGGTCACGGGTGACCTGGCCGCCGGCGACCGCGTGGTGGTGCCCGGATGAGCGCCGCCGTGCTGCCACCCGCCGCCGTGTTGCCACCCGCCGCCGTGCTGCCACCCGACTCCGTCCTGTCGCTCCGTGACGTCACGAAGACCTACGGCGACGTCGGAGCCCTGCGCGGGGTGTCGCTCGAGGTCACCGCGGGCGAACTCGTCGCGGTCGTCGGGCCGTCGGGGTCGGGCAAGTCGACGATGCTCAACGTCGTCGGGACGCTCGACCGTCCCACGTCCGGCACGGTGACGATCGCCGGCAACGACGTCGCGACGATGTCCGACGACGCCTTGTCCGGACTCCGTGCCGACCACATCGGGTTCGTCTTCCAGCACTTCCACCTGCAGGCCGGCGCGACCGCCACCGAGAACGTCGCCGACGGCCTGCTCTACCAGGGCGTGCCCCGGCGCGAGCGGCACCGGCTGGCGGTCGAGGCCCTGGGCCGCGTGGGCCTGGCGCACCGGGTGGACCACCGACCGCACCAGCTCTCCGGTGGGGAGCGCCAACGCGTCGCCATCGCGCGGGCCGTCGTGGGCGACCCGACGATCCTGCTCGCCGACGAACCGACGGGTGCACTCGACACGGCGTCCGGTGCCGCGGTGGTCGAGCTCCTGCGCGAGCTCAACGCGGCGGGCACGACGGTCGTGGTCATCACGCACGACCTCGACCTGGCGGCGTCGCTGCCCCGGCAGGTCCGGATGCGTGACGGCCGGATCGAGCACGAGGTCGCTCCCGTCGTCGACGAGGTCGCCCGATGAGCCGGCGTCGGTCCGTGGGCGCGGTCGACCTGCTCCGCCTCGGCGTCTTCGGGTTGCGGACCCGTCCGGGTCGCGTCGTGCTGTCGGCGCTCGGCATCGCGATCGGCATCGCGGCGATGCTCGCGGTCGTCGGGATCTCGTCGTCGAGCAAGGCGAAGGTCGACCAGGTGCTCGACACGCTCGGCACGAACGTGCTCACTCTGACCCGGGCGCAGGGCCTCGGCGAACCGGTCCCCTTGCCGTCCACCGCACTCGAGTCGGTGCTGCGGCAGGACGACGTCGAGTCGGCCGCGGCCGTCGGCACCGTGCCGGACACCGGTGTGTACCGGAACGACCACGTGCCGGCACCCGAGACGGAGGGCCTCGGGGTGCTCGCCGCGTGGGGCGACGTGCCACGGGTCCTCGGCGGCCAGCTCGCAGCCGGGCGGTGGATCGACGATGCAGCCGGGGCGCCGCCGCAGGTCGTGCTGGGGGCGCGGGCGGCCGCGGTCCTCGGCTTCGACGACCTGCATCCGGACAGCCGAGTCTGGATCGGCGGTCGGTGGGTGCAGGTGGTCGGGGTGCTCGACCCCGTCGCGCTCGCCGAGGACCTCGACTCGCGGGTGTTCGTGCCCCGCGGGTTCGCCGGGCAGCTGGGCTTCGACGGGGCTCCGACCGCGGTCTACACGCGTGTCGACCCGGCGCACGTCGAACGGTCGAGGGACCTGCTTGCCGGTGCGGTCCGACCCGGGGCACCGCAGGATGTCGGCGTGACACGGCCGTCGGACGCGTTGGCCGCGAAGGACGCCACGGACGACTCCTTCACCGGGCTGCTGGTCGGCATCGGCGGGGTGGCGCTGCTCGTCGGTGGCATCGGGGTGGCGAACACGATGGTGATCACCGTCCTGGAACGCCGTGCCGAGGTGGGCGTCCGTCGTGCGCTGGGGGCCCGTCGTCGGAACATCCGCGACCAGTTCCTGGTCGAGTCGTTGCTGCTGTCGTTCCTCGGCGGGCTGGCCGGCGTCGTGCTCGGCGTCGCGGTGACGGTCGTCTTCGCCGTCACGCAGGGCTGGCCGGTCGCGCTGCCGGTCTGGGCCGTCGTCGGGGGACTCGGTGCCACGGTCGTCATCGGCGGGGTCTCCGGGCTCTACCCGGCGGCACGCGCGGCGCGGATCCCGCCGACGTCCGCCCTGGCGGCCGTCTGACGCGTGCGGTGGACGCACGCCCTGGAGGCCCGGTGCCGGTCCGGCGGACCGGCACCGGGCCTCCAGGCGGTCGCTTCCCCACACCGGACGCGAGTCGCAGATCATGCCTGGTCATGACCACCTGGTCAAGCATCTGCGTCGATCTGTTCGACATCCGTGATGCCCCGGAAACACGCGGATCGAAAGCGGTCACAGGGACCGATCCAACGGTTGACAAGGGGCCGTGCAGGGTCTTCTATTGCGAATACGCAACGTCCTTTCATAAAGGTCGGAACAAGGGAGTCATCGTGACACGAACGCGTTTCGCCGCACTCGGTGCGCTCGCCCTCGCAGGCGCGCTCGCCCTCACCGGGTGCTCCGCCGGGAGCAACGCCGCTTCCGACGGCGGCACGAAGTCCATCGGCACACCCGATGGCAAGGGCAAGACCATCACCGTCTGGATGATGAACGGCGACCTGAGCGACAAGGTGCTCGACGCCGCCGGCAAGCAGTTCACCGCCGACACCGGGGCGAAGGTGAAGATCCAGACCCAGCAGTGGGACGGGATCACCACCAAGCTCACCACGGCGCTCGCGCAGAGCGACGCCCCCGACGTCGTCGACCTCGGCAACACGCAGGTGCCGGTGTACGCGGCCGCCGGCGGGTTGACCGACCTGACGCCGTACCGCGACGAGCTCAAGGACGGCCAGACCTGGCTCACCGGGCTCGAGGGTCCCGCCACCGTCGACGGCAAGCTCTACGGGGCACCGCTGTTCGCCGGCAACCGGGCCGTGGTCTACGACAAGAAGGTCTGGAAGGACGCCGGCGTGACCGACGTGCCGACCACCTACGACGAGCTCACCGCCGACCTCGACAAGGTCAAGGCCGCCAACCCGGCCAGTGACTTCTCCGCCTTCTACATGCCCGGTCAGTACTGGTACGGCGGGCTGCAGTGGGTCTGGGACGCCGGCGGCGAGATCGCGACGGACAAGGACGGCAAGTGGACCGGCACGCTCGACTCCGCGGACGCGGTCGAGGGGCTGACCGCCTGGAAGGACTTCCAGAACGCGTACTCGGCGAAGTCCACCCAGGACATCAACACCGACAAGCCCTCGCAGAGCGACGTCTTCGCACAGGGCAACACCTCGGCGTTCCTCGGGTCCGCCTGGGAGATCGGCTCGATCACCACGGCGAAGCCGGAGCTCGCCGATCGCATCGGCACGTTCCCGATGCCGTCGTCCACGGCGGGGAAGACGCAGCCGGTGTTCCTCGGCGGCTCCGACCTGGGGATCCCGGCCAAGGCGAAGAACCAGGAGCTCGCGCTGTACTACCTGAAGATCCTGACCTCGAAGGAGTTCCAGCAGGACCAGGTGTTCGGGGTCGACGGCTGGGAGCCGAACTCCACCGAGCTGCTCGACGCGGTCGCCGACGACGTCGACGAGCTGCACAAGCCCTACTTCGAGGCGGCCGGCACGAGCCGACCGACCCCGGCCACCCCTGGCTGGGCCACCATCGAGGGCGACGCCTCGTTCCAGTCGATGTTCGCCGACGTCGCGACCGGCCGGAAGTCGCCGGAGCAGGCAGCCGAGGGCTTCTCGAAGCACCTCACGACCGCGCTGAACGCGCAGCCGTAGGCGATGACGTCCACTGCGGAGCCGGTGACCGACGCGGAGCAGTCCGCGCCGGTCACCGGCGGGCGGGGTGCCGGCGGCCGGGGTGCCGGTGGCCGGCGGGCCGACGGGCCGGTTCAGGGGTCGTCGCGGGGATCCCGTCGGGGTGGGCGCGGCGCGGGTCGTCGGTCGCCGGTCGGGTCGCGGGCGCCGCTCGTCCTGCTGGCCCCGGCGGCACTGCTGCTCCTGGCCCTCGTCGTCTACCCGCTCGTCCGGCTCGTCGTCATCTCGTTCCAGGACTACGGGCTGCGGGCGATCTTCACCGGGCAGGCCGGGTTCACCGGGCTGACGAACTACACGGACGTCCTGACCGACGCGTCGTTCTGGCCGGTCATCCTGCGCACCGTGCTCGTGACGGGCGCGATGGTCCTGGGCACGATCGTCATCGGCATGGGGGTGGCGCAGCTGCTCACCCGCCTCGGGGTCGCGATGCGCACGATCGTCAGCGTCGTGCTCGTGCTGGCCTGGGCGATGCCGAACGTGGCCTCGAGCCTGGTCTGGCAGTGGCTCTTCCAGCCGTTCTACGGCGTGCTCAACTGGCTCATCACGCAGCTGCGGGTGTTCGGGGACCACACGCAGGACAACTGGGCGTCGCACCCGGGGCAGGCGTACACGATCGTGCTGACCCTCGTCATCTGGCAGGCCGTGCCGTTCGTGGCGCTGACGCTGTACGCCGCGCAGTCCCAGATCGCGCCGGAGTACTACGAGGCCGGCGCGCTCGACGGGGCCTCGGTGTGGACGATGTACCGCGCGATCACGCTGCCGGCACTCGCGCCGACGCTGCTGCTCGTGTCGATCCTGTCGGTGATCTGGGACTTCAACGTCTTCAACCAGATCTGGCTGCTCACCCGCGGTGGACCGGAAGAGGCCACGCTGACGCTCGGGATCTGGACCTTCGTGCAGTCGTTCGTGTCCAACGCCTACGGGCAGGGCGCGGCGATCGCCGTGATCTCGACCCTGATCCTCGGGGTGCTCACCAGCTACTACATCCGCCGGCTCGTCCGCAGCTGTGAGGAGGACCTGTGACCGTCTCGAGAACGGCGCCCCGTACGAGCGGGGCGTCCGCGCCGGGCCCCGTGCGGGTGCGCAAGCGCAAGCCGCGCGTCGTCGCGAACACCATCGCCGTGCTGTTCTGCCTGGTGTGGGTGTTCCCGATCTACTGGATGGTGAACACCGCCTTCAAGCCCGCCGACGAGGTCACCACGATGACCCCGATCTGGGCGCCGCTGCACCCGACGCTCGACAACTTCACGCGGGCGCTCACGCAGGAGGGTTTCCTGGTCTACCTGCGGAACTCCACGATCGTCGTGGTGGCGGCCGTGCTGCTGTCGATCGTCGTCGGGTTCCTGGCCTCGGCGGCACTGTCGCGGTTCCGGTTCCGGGGACGGCGGGCGATCCTGGTCGCGATCCTGTTCGTGCAGATGATCCCGTCGGGTGCGCTGCTCATCCCGCTGTTCCTGTCGTTCCAGACCCTCGGACTGCTGAACAGCTACGTCGGGCTGATCCTGGCGTACGTGGCGAGCGTGCTGCCGTTCTCGATCTGGGTGATGCGCGGCTTCTTCGTGGCCGTCCCCGTCGAGATCGAGGAGGCGGCGAAGGTGGACGGCGCCGGCACCTTCCGGATCCTGTGGAGCGTGCTGTTCCCGCTAGTCATGCCCGGGGTCATCGCCACGAGCGTGTTCGCGTTCATCGCGGCGTGGAACGACTACCTGATCGCGTACGTGATGCTCAAGGACCAGGGGATGTACACGCTGCCGGTCTGGCTCGCCGGGTTCTCGACGAACAAGGGCACGGACTTCGGTGGACTGATGGCGGCGAGCGTGCTGTTCTCGATCCCCGTCGTGGTGTTCTTCCTCATCGTGCAGCGCCGACTGGTCACGGGCATGACGGCGGGTGCCGTGAAGGGGTAGCACGTCGGACGACCGACACCTGCGTCGTGTCGCGAGGTCACAACACCCCGCATGCTTGCCTGCGAGCGGTCAAGAAGTGTCGGCTGGCGCCATTGCAGCCGACACTTCGTGACCCCTCGGCCTCCGGCTTGCGACGTGTTGTGACCGCTGCAGCGCACGGCCTGCACCTGTGGACGTGTTGGTTGTGTGACGGAACGGTTGCGTTCTTGTGGGTTTCGGACGTACAGTGCTCGAAACCCAACGGAACGAAGGAGTTCGGGCATGTACGCAACCGAGCGGCACACCGCCATCGCCGCCGAGCTGCAGTCCGCCGGCCGCGTGTCGGTCGCCGGTCTGGCCGAGCACTTCGACGTCACCACCGAGACCGTGCGCCGCGACCTCGACCTGCTCGAGACCGCCGGGGTCCTGCGCCGCGTGCACGGGGGAGCGGTCCCCGTCGGGCGCTCGAGCGTCGTCGAGCTCAGCGTCGCCGAGCGGGAGGGTCAGCACGGCTCCGCGAAGTCCGTGATCGCCCGGGCCGCGATGCGCCTGGTCCCGCCGACGTTCACCGGCTCGATCGCCCTCGACGCCGGCACCACCTGCGCCGCCGTCGCCTCCGAACTCGCCCGCTGGGAGCCCGAGGTCGCCGGCTCGACGATCACCGTCATCACGAACTCGGTGCCGATCGCCGCCACCCTGCAGCACAGCGAGCACCTCGAACTGCACCTGCTCGGCGGCCGCGTGCGCGGCGTCACGAGCGCCGCGGTCGGCACGGCCACCGTCGAGCAGATCGGCGCCCTCCGGCCCGACGTGGCGTTCATCGGCACGAACGGCCTGTCCGCCGGCTTCGGCCTGAGCACCCCGGACGAGTACGAGGCCGCCGTGAAGGGCGCCTACGTGCTCGCCGCCCGACGGGCCGTGGTGCTCGCCGACGCCGCCAAGCACGGCGTGGAGGCCCTGATGCGGTTCGCGCGCCTGGACGAGATCGACACGCTCGTCACCGATCAGCAGCCGCCCGCCGACCTGGCCGAGGCGCTCGCCGGCTCCGACGTCGAGGTCGTCGTCGCATGAACGTCCGCATCGTCACGGTCACCCCGAACCCGTCCCTCGACCGCACGATCGAGCTCGCCGGCGAACTGCAGCGCGGCGCGGTCCAGCGTGCGACCCGGTCCACCGCGGAACCCGGCGGCAAAGGCGTCAACGTCTCCCGCGTGGTCGTCGCGAGCGGCGGGGACACCGTCGCCGTCCTGCCGGGCGACGAGCTCGACCCGGTCCTGCTCGGCCTGGCCACGCGCGGCATCCCCACCGCAGCGCTGCCGATCGGGGCGCCGCTCCGGTCGAACGTCACCGTGACCGAGCCGACCGGCACCACCACGAAGCTCAACGAACCCGGCCCGTCGCTCGCCGGTCGCCTCGACGACCTCGCCGCCCTGGTCGCCGACACCGCCGCTGCGACCGCCACCGGTCCCGCCGCCCGCTGGGTCGTGGTCGCCGGGTCGCTGCCGCCCGGTCTGCCCGACGACGCGCTCGCCGTGCTCGTCCGGGCCGTCCGTGCCCGCCACGGTGCGGACGTCCGGATCGCCGTCGACTCGTCCGGGGTGCCGTTCACCGCGCTGCTGCAGTCGGGCGAACGGATCGACCTGGTGAAGCCGAACGGCGAGGAACTCGCGGAGGTCGTCGGCGGCGACCCCGAGGAGTACGAGCGCGACCTCGACGCCGCGGTGGCCGGGGCCCAGCGGCTGCGGCGGCGGAACGTCGGCACGGTCCTGCTCACCCTGGGCAGCGCCGGTGCCGTGCTGGTCTCCGACGAGGGCGCGTTCGCCGCCGCCGCACCGAAGATCGTCGCCCGGTCGACGGTCGGCGCGGGGGACTCCTCGCTCGCCGGCTACCTGCTCGCCGAGGTCGCGGGAGCGTCGCCCGAGCAGCGTCTCGCCCAGGCCGTCGCCACCGGTGCCGCGGCCGCAGCCCTGCCCGGCAGCGACGTGCCGGCACTCGACCACACCGACCCGACGGCGGTCTCCGTCCGGGTGCTCGAAACGCACCCGGCCCCCGAACCCGCCTGATCCCCTCCCCACCCGATCACCCCACGAACACCTGCACCACCGCGCGATCAGCGCCATTGCGAAGGAGCAAGCACATGTCCGCAGACTCGAGTCCGCGCCTCATCAGCGCACAGCTCGTCGGCCTCGACGAGGACCTCGGCGCCACGTCGACCGACGTGATCCGGGTGCTCGCCGACCGCGTCGCCGCGACCGGCCGCGCCGCCGACGGTGACACGCTCGCCGACGACGCCATCAAGCGCGAGGCGAGCGTCGGCACGGGCGTCCCCGGTGGCATCGCCATCCCGCACGCCCGTTCAGCGTCGGTGTCCGAGCCGACGCTGGCGTTCTCGCGCCTGGCCCGGAAGGTGCCCTTCGGTGCTCCGGACGGCGACGCCGACATCGTGTTCATGATCGCCGTGCCCGAGGGGGCCGACAAGGACCACCTGACGGTCCTCTCGACCCTGGCCCGCGCGCTCATCCGTGAGGACTTCACGGCCGCGCTGCGCGCCGCGACCACGGCCGACGAGATCGTCCGGTTGGTCGACGACGAGGTGAGTGGCGAAGTTGCCGAGGCGGGCGTCGGGAAGGCGAGCAGTGCCTCCGAACCGGCCACCGCGCCGGAGGCGGGCCGCAAGGTCTTCGTCGGCGTCACCGCTTGCCCGACCGGGATCGCGCACACCTACATGGCGGCCGACGCCCTCGTCGCCGCAGCCCAGCGCGCCGGTGCCGAGATGCACATCGAGACGCAGGGGTCCTCGCAGGTCGAACCCCTCGACCCGGCGCTCATCGCCCGGGCCGACGCCGTGGTGTTCGCGGTCGACGTCGACGTCCGCGACCGCGGTCGGTTCGCCGGCAAGCCGCTGGTGTCCGGACCCGTGAAGCGCGGTGTCGACGAGCCCGACAAGATGATCGCCGAGGCCATCCGCGCCTCGGAGGACCCGCACGCCGCACGCGTGCAGGGCGGCGCCGCCGTCGAGGGCGAGACGAACAAGTCGAACGAGCACTTCGGGCAGGCGCTCAAGCGCTGGCTGCTCACGGGCGTCAGCTACATGATCCCGTTCGTCGCCGGCGGCGGGCTCCTCATCGCGCTCGGCTTCCTGCTGTCCGGGTACGGCATCGCGCTGACCCACGGCGACTCGGGCCAGAACAACGCCGTCTTCACGCTCACCAACTACACCCTGCTGAACCTGCCGCCGGAGGGCCTCGGCTACTACCTCGGCGCCGCCGCGTTCCAGATCGGGTCCGTGTCGCTCGGGTTCCTGGTCGCAGCACTCGCCGGGTACATCGCGTACGCCATCGCCGACCGTCCCGGTATCGCACCGGGCTTCGTGGCCGGGTCCATCGCCGTGTTCATGAACGCCGGGTTCCTCGGCGGTCTGGTTGGTGGCCTCATCGCCGGTGCCGCCGCGTACTGGATCGGGCGCATCCCGACCTGGCGCTGGCTGCGCGGCCTGATGCCGGTCGTGATCATCCCGCTGTTCGCGTCGATCATCGCCTCGGGCCTGATGCTCCTGGTGCTCGGTGGCCCGATCGCCTGGGTCATGACCGAACTCACCGCCTTCCTCAACTCGCTGTCGGGTGCCTCGGCCGTGCTGCTCGGGATCATCCTCGGCCTGATGATGGCGTTCGACCTCGGTGGTCCGGTCAACAAGGTGGCGTACGCGTTCGCCGTCGCCGGGCTCGGTGCCGGGACCGCCACGAACGTGGTGCCGTTCGAGATCATGGCCGCCGTCATGGCGGCCGGCATGGTGCCGCCGCTCGCACTCGCGCTCGCCTCGACCGTGCTCTACCGCAAGGGCTTCACGAAGCCGGAGCGCGAGAACGGCAAGGCCGCGTGGCTGCTCGGTGCGTCCTTCATCTCCGAGGGTGCGATCCCGTTCGCCGCTGCCGACCCGCTGCGCGTCATCCCGGCGTCGATGGTCGGTGCCGCGATCACGGGTGCGATCTCGATGGCTGCCGGCGTGACCTCGCGAGCGCCGCACGGCGGGATCTTCGTCTTCTTCGCGATCGGTGACGTCCTGATGTTCGTCGTCGCGATCCTGGCGGGGACCGTGGTGTCCGCGCTGGTGCTCGTCGCCCTGAAGAAGTGGGTCCGTCGTCGCCCCGTCGACGAGGCCGCTGCGGCCAGTGAAGCTGCGGTGGCGGGCGAGACGGTGGGCCAGCGCGCACCGGTCGCCGCGTAGTCGACGCGACCCCAGGGAAGACGGGAGGCCCGGTGCCAGCTGGCACCGGGCCTCCCGTCCGTCGTGTGGTCGCGACGCACCGCCGGCCGCGCGTCGAGCGGTCACGTCACGTCGCTGGCGTGGCGCCCACACGTCGGAACCTGACCGCTCGGCGGAACCGAGCGGGGTGTCGCGACCGCTCGACGCGCACTACTCGGCGATGTTCGCCGTGACCGCGTCGATGTACGCCGCACGCTCCTCGCGCGAGTGCGGGCGCCCCGGGACGCCCGGTCGCTGCTCCCACGGGAACGGCCCGGCCTCGTGCCGGTACTCGATCCCCATGGCCTCGAGCCGGGCGGTGTGCTCGGCCAGGCGTCCGCGGAACTCGGCGAGGTCGCGCGGCCCGGTGACGTCCGCCGACCACAGTGCCTCGGCGAGGGCGGCGACGCGGGGGAAGAGCTGGTAGTCGAGCCGACGGGCGGAGTCGACGTGCTCCGTCCACATGTTGCCCTGGCCGCCGATGACGTGGGCGCGCTCGGCGTCGGTGAGTCCGGACGGCACCGGGTCGAAGGCGAAGACGTCGTCGACGGTGAGCACGATCGAGACCGGGATCGGCTCGGTCGGCAGGTCGCTCTGGCGGTAGTCGAGGTACACCTGGTCGTCCGGCGACGAGATGACGTCGTGCCCGCGGCGGGCGGCGGTGCGTGCGCCGGTCAGCCCGCGCCAGGAGACCACGGTCGCCGAGGGGTCGAGCGTGCCGCCCTCGAGGATCTCGTCCCACCCGAACGCCCGCCGGCCGTGCGACTCGACGTGTGCGGCGAGCTGCCCGATGATCCAGGCCTGCAGCTGTTCCTCGTCCTGCAGCCCGAGCTCGCGGATGCGCTCCTGGGTGCGCGGGTCGGTCTCCCACTGCACCTTCGGGCACTCGTCGCCGCCGATGCCGATGTAGCCGGAGGGGAAGAGCGCGATGACCTCGTCGAGGACGTCCTTGAAGAAGTCGATCGTGGCGTCCTCGGCGTTCAGGACGTCGTCGGCGATGCCCCACTGGGTCCACACCTCGACGGGCTCACCCGTGACGCCGAGCGACGGGTAGGCCGCCAGCGCCGCACGGACGTGCCCGGGGGTCTCGATCTCGGGGACGACGGTGACGAACCGGTCGGCCGCGTACGCCACGATCTCGCGGACGTCGTCCTGCGTGTAGTACCCGCCGTGCGGGCGGCCGTCGAACCCGGCGACGACGAGTGTGCCGTCCGGCCCGGGGACGTGCGCGCCGACCTGGGACTCCCGACGCCAGGAGCCGACCTCGGTCAGGCGCGGGTGCTTCCGGATCTCGATGCGCCACCCCTGGTCCTCGGTGAGGTGGAAGTGCAGGCGGTTGATCCGGTGCGCGGCGAGCTGGTCGACGACCCGCATGACCTCGTGCTTCGTGCGGAAGTGGCGGGCGACGTCGAGCATCACGCCGCGCCAGGCGAAGGCCGGGGCGTCCTCGACGACCACGGCGGGGACGGACCACGGGCCGGTCGCGACCCGGCCGCTGCGGTACACGTCCGGGGGCAGCAGCTGCAGCAGGGCCTGCACGCCGTAGAAGACCCCGGCGGGCGAACCGCCGACGACGTCGATGCCGTCCGGTGTCACTGTGAGGCGGAACGACTCCACCCGGTCGCCCTCCGGCGTTGTCGGGCCCGCGGGCAGGGACGGGTCGTCGGCGACGCGCAGTGCGATCGTGCCGGCCCCCGGTGCCGTGTCGTCGAGGGCGTCCCGCACCGGCAGCCCGGTCGATCCCCGCAGGGTCTGCTGCAGGTACAGTCGGACGGACTCGCTCGCCGGGTCGGCGGCGATCCGGATCGACGGGGTGATCTCGAAGGCCCCGACACCGGGAGCGGTGCGGCGCGGTCGTGGGACGAGCATGTCGGAGCCACCATTCCTCAATGATCTTTCGTAATGTGGAGGCTATGACCGTGGAGCAGACCGTGTCAACGACCCTGAGCGTCGCGGGCTCGACCCCCGGTGTCGTGGGGACGACCCCCGGCGTCCTGCGGCAGATGAACTCGCGGGCCATCCTCGACGAGCTCCTGCGCGACGACGTCTCCCGCACGGTCACCGAGCTCGGCCGCACGGTCGGACTCTCCCGCCCCACGGTCGAGGCCGCACTCGCCGACCTGGTCGACCAGGGCTGGGTGGCCGAGGCCGAGGCGATCGCGACCCCGAACAAGGCCGGTCGTCGCGCCAAGCGCTTCGCGGCGGACGCGTCGGCCGGCTCCGTGCTCGGCGTGGACCTCGGCCTGCACGGCATCGTCGGCGTGCGGGCGGACCTGCGCGGCGTCACGCTCGCCCGCGTCGAGGAGCGCTACACCGACCTCGCCGACGCCGAACAGGCCTGGTCGAGCGTGCAGGACGTGGTCCGTCGGCTGACGTCGCCCGTCGGTGGCGCGGTCGGCGGCCCCGCCGGTGGAGCCCCGGTGCTCGGTGCCACGTTCGGCGTCCCGGCGGTCGTCGACCGCGACGGGGCGATCGACTACACGGTCGCGGTGCCGGAGTGGGTCGAGCGACGGGTGCCCGGCCGGATCCAGGACCTCTTCCCCGGGGTCGCCACCTTCTTCGACAACGACGCCAAGCTGGCCGCCACGGCCGAGGCCCGGTGGGGTCGGTTCCACGGCGTCCGGGACGGCCTGTACCTGGTGATGGGTCGGCAGATCGGTGCCGCCCTGGTGGTCGACGGCTCGTTGGCGCGCGGTGCGCGCGGTGCCGCCGGTGAGATGGGCGGCATCGCCTCGACCGGCTGGCCCGCCGCACCCGCCCGCCTGGAGGCCCGGATCCCGTCCGACACGGACCTCGAGTCCGTCTTCGCCGCGGCCGCCCAGGGCTCGGTGTCGGCCGTCGGGACCGTCCGTGCGTTCGCGGCCGACGTGGCACCCGGCGTCGTGCAGCTCGTGACGACGATCGACCCCGAGGTCGTCGTCGTCGGTGGCGAGGTCCTGCCGGGGGCGGAGGTGTTCTGCGCCGCGCTCGACGAGATCGTCACGCCGCAGCTCCGGCACCCGGTGGCGTTCACCCCGTCGACCGTCGGACGCGACGCCGTGGCCCGGGGTGCGCTGGCCCGATCCCTCGCACACGTGCGCTCCGTCCACATGGGACTCGGCTGACACCCAGGGAGCGCGCCGGGTCCTGACAGGGCGTTCAGGGATGCTGGGGGCATGACGACTGCCGTGACCGCCCGTGCCATGACCGTCGCCAGTGGCGACTCCACCGCTCCGTCGGACCTCGGCGGGCTCTCCGGCCTGGTGCTCCAGCTGATCGACGCCCTGGGGGAGTGGGGCGTCGGGCTGATGCTCTTCGTCGAGACGGTGTTCCCGCCCATCCCGTCCGAGGTCATCCTGCCGCTGGCCGGGTTCCTCGCGGGCGCCGGCCAGATGAACCTCGTGCTGGTCCTGGTGCTGGCGACGATCGGCTCCTACCTCGGGGCGCTGGTGCTGTACTGGCTCGGCGCGAAGATCGGGTTCGAACGCACCACGCGGTGGTTCGGCAAGCTGCCCCTCGTCGACGAGGACGACTTCCGCAAGGCAGCCGGCTGGTTCCACCGGCACGGCAAGAGCGCGGTCTTCTTCGGCCGGTTCGTCCCGATCGTCCGCAGCCTCATCTCGTTGCCGGCCGGCGCCGACCGCATGCACCTCGGCACGTTCTCGGTGTTCACGATCATCGCGAGCGGCATCTGGAACAGCGCGCTCGTGCTGCTCGGTGCCGCGTTCGGGTCGCAGTACGACCAGGTCGAGGCCTACACCGAGTGGATCGACCGGGTGCTCTACGTCGCGATCGCCGCGGTCGTGGTGACCTTCGTCGTGCGCCGGATCCGCCGTGTGCGCGCCGAGCGGCGCACGGGCGGCCCCGACGACCACGACGACGCCGCCGGCAGCACTGCCGTGGGCGGTGCCCGGGGTCGTCGTCGCGCCGAGCCCGCCCGCGACTGAGCCTCAGGCCTTCGTCAGCGCCGACTCCTTGTGGGCGGCCTGCTTGCCGCTCTTCTCCGACTCGACGATCCAGTACGGGTCGTCGTCGGTCGGCCTGAAGTGCTGCCCGTCGAACTCGAAGTCGCTCGTCCGCTTGCGCACGAGCGTGCCGGTCGTCCTGCCCTGCGAGGTGTTCCAGTGCACCTCGTCACCCTTCGACAACGCCATGCTGTCCTCCTTGCGCGATTCCTCGTCCTGGTGGAGGTCGGACTGTACCCCGTCGATCCCCGGAAACCCGGGGGAGTACGGCGATCACGATGTCGTAACGGCCATGCGGATCGAGAGTCGGACGCGTACCGTTTCCCTTGAGTCCACACGTCGGCAGCGGCCGCGGAACCACGGGCTCCGGACGGGACGACGGACACCATGACCCTGCTGGACAGCGCGCGGGCGGACACCGTCCTCTCTGCGCGGTACCGGCTCGTGAAGCTCATCGGCACCGGCGGCATGGGATCCGTCTACGAAGCCCGTGACGAGCACACGTACCGGGCCGTGGCCGTGAAGCTCTTCGCGACCCCGGACAAGATGACCACCGCCGACCGCGTCCGCCAGGAGCGCGAGATCCGGCTGCTCAGCATGCTCTCCCACCCGGGGCTCATCCCGCTGTACGACGCCGGCACCCACGAGTTCGAGGACGGCCCGCACCGGTTCATCGTGATGGAGCTCATCGCCGACACCACGCTGCTCCGCCGCCTGTCCGAGGGTGCCCTGCACAACTACGAGGTGGCCGACCTCGGTGCGCAGCTCGCCGACGCCCTGGCCTACGTGCACTCCCGCGGCATCGTGCACCGCGACGTGAAGCCCGCCAACATCCTGATCAGCGACGAGGGCTCGTCCGGGTTCGCCCGCACGGTCAAGCTCACCGACTTCGGCGTCGCCCACTTCGTCGACGGCTCCCGCCTGACGAACGACGGCACGGTCATCGGCACCGCCGCTTACCTCAGCCCGGAGCAGGTGGCCGGCGAACCGATCAGCTTCGCCACCGACGTGTACTCGCTCGGGCTCGTCCTGCTCGAGGCGCTGACCGGCAAGCAGGAGTACTCGGGCACCCTGATCGAGGCCGCACTCGCCCGGCTCCGTCGCGATCCCGAGATCCCGGACGACGTCGCCGACGAGTGGCGCGAGCTGCTCAGCCGGATGACCGCCCGCGACCCGGAGCGCCGGCCCACGGCGGTCGCCATCGCCAACGCGCTGCGCGGCGGGTCCACCCAGATCACCGGCCCGGTGCCGCTCGGCCCGGAACGCGTGAAGCACCAGCGCGACCACCGCATGCACCGCGCCGCGCACCGGCACGCCAAGCGCGGCACGTTCTCCGCGGTGCGTCGCTGGCGTCGGCGGAACGTCCTGGTCGGGTCCTTCGCGGCCTTCGGCGTCACCGCGGCCTGCGTGGCCGCCTACGTCGCGGGTGCCCTGCACTGATCCGCTCGGCGGCTCCGTGCTCCGAGCACCGGAACGCCCTGGCAGGATGGACAGCATGACCGACCAGCGCTGGATCAAGATCTGTGGCCTGTCGACGCCCGACACCGTGGACGCCGCCATCGACGCGGGTGCCGACGCCGTCGGGTTCGTCTTCGCGGCGGGCAGCCCCCGGACCGTCACCGCCGACCTGGCGAAGGAACTGGTCGAGCGGGTGCCGGACGGCATCGACGCCGTCGGGGTCTTCCGTGACCAGAAGATCGACGAGATCGTGGGCATCGCCTCCGAGGTCGGGCTCACCACCCTGCAGCTGCACGGTGGCGAGTCGGCGTCCGACTTCGCCCGCGCGCGCGATGCCGGCTTCTTCACCATCCGCGCCATCGCGGCCGAGGACTACCTGCGCGAGACGCCCGAACAGCGCGCCGCGTTCGACCACGACCTGCTGCTGCTCGACGCCGCCGTGCCCGGCAGCGGTCGGCTCGTCGACCCGGCCACGATCGACGGCGTGGACGAGGCCTGGATCCTCGCCGGCGGGCTGACCCCGGCCAACGTGGTCGCCGCGGTCGAGGCGCTCGACCCCGACGGCGTCGACGTGTCGAGCGGCGTCGAGTCCGAGCGCGGCGTCAAGGACCCCGCGAAGATCCGTGCGTTCGTCGAGGCCGTCCGCAGCCTGGGCTGAGTGCCCGGCTGCATCGGTCGCGTTCGCGGCTCTGGACGCGACCGCGGACGGACAGGAGGCGCGGTGCGGGCCCGCCACGGGCCTCCTGTCCGCCGCGCGCTCAGCGCAGGGTGGGGATGAGCTCCGTCAGGAACGCGTCGGTGTCCTCCCAGCCCTCGACCGCGTGGCAGGGGACGCCGAGCGCCTTGACCGGGTAGTCGTTGCCCTCGGGGTCGAGCCGGTCGCCGACGAAGAGCATGTCGTCGAGCGCGATGCCGGTGATCTCGGCCAGACGCTGCATGCCGTAGGCCTTGTCGATGCCCTTGCGGGTGATGTCGATGCTCGTGGAGCCGCCCGAGCGGACCTCGAGGTCGGGCAGGTCCTGCTGCACCAGACGGCGCAGGTGGTCCTTCTTCTCGCCGGTCGGGTCCCACTGCTTCTTGACGTCCACCGGGGCCGACTGACCGAGGGCGGAGAACGTGATCTGCGACCCGCGGTCCTCGAGGATGGCGCCCCAGGTCTCGGACTCCCAGTACCCGGCTTCCTTCGCACGGGCCTCGACCGCGGCGAGGGCGCGGTCCTTCTGCTCGTCGGTGAGGTCCTCGGCGTACTGCAGTGCCCAGTCCTGGTCCTCCCAGCGGTAGTACCGGGTGCCGCAGGTCGGCAGGAGGTGCAGGGCGTCGAGCGTCAGGCCGTCGCGCTGCCGGAGCGGGGTGACCAGCTGCTGCTCGAACTGGGTGAAGTTGCCGCCGGAGATGACCGCGACCGGCACGACCTCGAGCAGGGACGCGAAGGTCTCGAGCATGCGGGGGTCGAGGGAGGACTTCGACGGGGCGAGCGTGTCGTCCAGGTCGAAGGCGACGAGGCGGGGCGTGGTCATGCCACCGATCCTGCCAGAGCCCGCCGACCACCCGCAGGGTACGACCACCCGGGTGCCCGGGTGCTGCGCGATGTCTGCGGGGTCACGCGCGGTGCGTGGCGGGGACCCGGTCGCGGGCGTAGGTGATGTCCGTGTAGCCGTGCGGTTCGGGGTTGCCGTCCTCGTCGAGGTTCACGAAGACGACCTCGTCGATCGTCAGGATGCTGCGGTGCGTGAAGAGGTTGCGCGCCTCGGCCCGCATGGTCAGCGACGTCCGGCCGAACCGGGTGGCGACGAGGCCGATCTCGACGATGTCGCCCTCCTTCGCCGAGGACAGGAAGTTGATCTCCGACATGTACTTCGTGACGACCTTGCCGTTGCCGAGCTGGATGATCGCGTAGACCGCGGCTTCCTCGTCGATCCAGCGGAGCAGGCTGCCGCCGAACAGGGTGCCGTTGGCGTTGAGGTCCTCCGGTCGCACCCACTTCCGGGTGTAGAAGTTCATCTCCGGCGGGGCGTCGTCCTGGTGCTGATCCATGTCACGTCATGGTACGCCGACGGCCGCGCCCCCGCAGGGACGCGGCCGTCGTGGCGATCGCGGGCGGCGGTGCCGCCGGTGCTCACTCCTTGACGAGGACGACCTCGTCGAGGGGGATGCGGGTGCGCGGGGCGACCTCGCGCTCGGCGGCCTTGTCGTCGAGCTGCGACGGGTGCGCGACGGTGCCGACGGCCGTGACCGTGTACGGCAGGAACCGCTCGGGCAGGTCGAACGCGGCGCGGAGCCCGGCGGCGTCGATGCCCGCCATCTGGTGCACGTGCAGCCCCTCGGCGTGCGCCTGCACGGTCAGGGCGGCGAGCGACTGGCCGAGGTCGTACTGCGCGAAGGGGCGCTCCTCACCGTCGGCGGTCACGGTCTCGAGCACGCCGACGACGAGGGCGCTGGCGCGGAAGGCCCAGGCGGCGTTGAAGCCGAGCAGGTTCTCGTTGATCTTCCGGAACGTCTCGGTGCCACGGCGGCCGGCGATGAAGCGTCGGGGCTGGAAGTTCATGGCCGATGGGGCCCAGCGAGCGGCCTCGAGGACGGCGTCGAGCTGGTCGTCCGAGATCGTCGCGGTCTCGTCGTAGGAGCGGGGGCTCCAGCGTTCCTCGAGCAGCGGCACGAGCGGCTGGCTGGAGTCGGTGGACCGGGTGAGGGTGTCGGCGTTCGTCGAGGTCATGATGCGCTCAACGGTATTCGATGCGTACGCATTTCCGACCTGAGTGACGTCACATCACTGCCGGCAGGTGCCAGGATGGACGGGATGGGTGGCGTGTTGACCGGCTTCGCGATCATCGGCGCGATCATCGCCGGTGGGTACGTCGTCGGACGCATCGGTCTGCTGGGTCCGCACGCGCAGTTCGTGATGAGTCGGCTCGCGTTCTTCGTGCTGATGCCGTGCCTGCTGTTCCACACCATCGCGACCGCCGACATCGCGTCGCTGCTGTCGTCGATGCTCTGGGTCTCGCTGCTGAGTGCCGCCGTGGTCGCCCTCGGTGCCGCCGCCGTGTTCCGCCTCGTGCTGCGCCGCCCCGTCACCACGACCACCGTCGGCGCCTTGGCTTCCAGCTACGTCAACGCGAACAACATCGGACTGCCGGTGGCCGTGTACGTGCTCGGCCAGGCGACCGCGGTCGTGCCCGTGATCCTGCTGCAGCTCGTCGTGATGGCCCCGATCGCGCTGACGATCCTCGACGCTGCGACCGCGGGAGCCGGTGGGTGGGGACGACGGATCGCGGGGCCGTTCCGGAACCCGATCATCATCGCCTCGCTCGTCGGGCTCGTGTGCTCGGCGACGGGGATCACACTGCCCGACCCGGTGCTCGAGCCGTTCTCGCTCGTCGGCGCGGCCGCGGTGCCCGTCGTGCTGCTGTCGTTCGGGATGAGCCTGCACGGTGCGACCCCGCTGCGGGACCCGGCGATCCGCACCGACGTCATCGTCGCGTCGTCGATCAAGCTCGTGGTGATGCCGGCCGTGGCGTTCGTGTTCGCACGCTTCGTGTTCGGGCTCGGTGACCAGGAGGTCTTCGTGCTCACCACCCTCGGCGCCCTGCCGGCGGCGCAGAACGTCTTCAACTACGCGCAGCGGTACGGGGCAGCGGTCCCGGTGGCGCGCGACGTCGTGCTCATCTCGACGCTCGGCTCGGTGCCCGTGCTCGTCGCGATCGCCGCCCTGCTGCACCCGTAGCGCGCCGTGGTCGCGCGACGCGGCGGACGGGAGGCCCGTGGCGGGGCCGCACCGGGCCTCCCGTCCGGCCGTGGTGGCGACCACCGCGGATGGTGAGCAGCAGAGGTCGGGTCGCGTCCGCCGACCCGACCCGTTCTGCTCACGAAGCGCGGACTGCACGCGCGTACCCTGGCGGGCACGCGGGGCGGACCGCCCCGTGACCGATGACCACGACGAGGAGACCGGCGATGGACACGATGGCGATGATGAAGAATATGTCGATGACGGACATGCCCATGGAGATGGACATGGACATGGACATGATGCAGGACACGATGATGGCGATGAACGCCGCGTCGATGGCGGCGACGATGTGCTCCGCGGCCGACATGCGAATGGGCGGCGAGATGGCGACCTGCGCCGCGATGTGCTCGAACACCGCGATGCTCGCCGACACCGGCATGCGGATGATGATGCGTCCGATGGGGATGGACACCGCCGCGATGCAGGCGATGCTCATGGCCGTCGTCGCGATGGGCACCGCGTGTGCCGCCGAGTGCCGCCAGCACCAGGACATGGACGAGTCGTGCCGGTACTGCGCCATGGCCTGCGACGAGATGGTGTCGAAGTGCCAGGCGATGCTCGACTCGATGGCGGCCTGAACCGCTCCGCGCGCGCTCCGCGACGCGTGGCCGCTAGGCGACGCGTGCGGTGGTCTGTCGACCGCCGGCGCTGAGGATCTCTGCGACCGGGTGGTGGGCGACCGGCTCGCCGACCGACAGGACGCCGTCGGCGTCCGCCACCCGCAACTGGGTGATGCTCCCGTCGAGGAACAGCACCACGGCGTCGGCTGCGCGGGTCTCGACGACGATGCCGTCGCGCCACGCACCGGGGGCCGCGGTCGCCATGAGGCGCTGGATGGGAAGGATCGTCGTGCGGGACATGGCTTCACCTGCTCTCGAAGGGGTTCGGTGCAGGAAACCTACGTCGGCGTGACGGACGGCTCAATCACGGCGGACGCCGGGCGTAACAGAGCCGGACGGGCGCCGGGCCGGGCTGGGCCGGGCCGGGCCGGTGACCCGACTCCGATCAGAAGATCATCGGGCGGTCGTCGTCGAGCGACGTGTCCAGGTCGAGGTCGACCACCACGGGCACGTGGTCGCTCGGGGCGTCGCCCTTGCGCTCGTTCCGGTGGATCGAGGCGTCGGTGACGACGTCCGCGAAGGCCTGCGAACCGAGGACGAAGTCGATGCGCATGCCCTCGTTGCGCGGGAACCGCAGCTGCTTGTAGTCCCAGTAGGTGTAGCCGTCGGGCACGATCGGGCGGACGACGTCCTGCAGACCCCGCGCCTCGAACTCGCGGAACGCGGCCCGCTCGGGGTCGCTGACGTGGGTCGACCCCTCGAAGACCCGCACGTCCCAGACGTCCTGGTCGAGCGGTGCGACGTTCCAGTCGCCCATCAGTGCGAGCGGTGTCTCCGGCGACGCCTCGATCCACTCCGAGGTGCGGTCGGCCAGCTGGGCGAGCCAGTCGAGCTTGTACGTGTAGTGCGGGTCGCCGACCTCGCGGCCGTTCGGCACGTAGAGGCTCCAGAGCCGCACACCGTCGACCGTGACGCCGATCGCGCGGGCCTCGACCGGCAGGTCCGGCCCCTCGTGGCCCTTCAGGAACCCGGGCTGGCCGGGGAAGTCGCGGGTGACGTCCTCCATCGGCAGACGGCTGGCGAACGCGACGCCGTTCCACTGGTTCAGACCGTGCGCCTCGACGTGGTACCCCGCGGCCTCGAACTGCTCGACCGGGAACTGCTCCGGCTTGCACTTGATCTCCTGCATGCCGAGGACGTCGACGTCCTCACGCACCAGCCAGTCGACGATCCGACCCACTCGGGTGCGGACGGAGTTCACGTTCCAGGTCGCGACGCGCATGGAACAAGAACCTACCGGTGCCGACTGACGACGAGGTCGGCGGGTGCGCCGCCTGTGCGGCGTGCGGCACGATGGTGTTCGCTGGAGGCCAGCAATCGATCGCACGGAGGCAGCAATGGCATCGACGACGAACCGCGTCGACGGGACCACGACCGGGGCCACGCTCGGCACCGGGGCCGGGAGCACCCAGCCCGCCGGCACCACCACGACGCAGGTCACCGCCAAGGGCAGGACCATCATCGACGACACGGTCGTCGCGAAGGTCGCGGGCATCGCCGCCCGCGACGTCCCCGGTGTTTTCGCGCTCGGCGGCAACGCCTCGCGGGCGTTCGGTGCCATCCGCGACGCCATCGGCTCGAGCGCGCTCGGCCAGGGCGTCCGCGTCGAGGTCGGTGAGACCCAGGTCGCGGTCGACCTGACCATCGTCGTCGACTACCCGACGCCGATGATGGAGGTCGCCTCCGCGGTCCGCGCCGCCGTGACGAACGCCGTCACCGAACTCGTCGGCCTCGAGGTCACCGAGGTCAACATCGCCATCAACGACGTGAACATCCCGGCGCTCAACGGCGTCGCGGACGAGCTCGACACCCGGGACGGTCGAGTCCGGTGAACGCCACCGTCGTCGGGATGGGCACGGGCGCCCTGCTCGCGATCGTCGCCGTGACGCTCGGGTTCTGGGCCTTCGTCGTCGTCGCCGTCTGCATGGCGGTCGGCGCTCTGGTCGCCCGCATCGTCACGGGCGACGTCGACTTCCGCCGCCTGCTCGACGTGCTGCGCGGACGCCGGAGCTCGTCGTGAGCGACGCCGCCGTCGCCACGACCGGCGACAGCGGCGTCCGGCTCCGCGGCTCCGACCGCATCGGCACGTCGGCGCTGGTGCACACCGCCCAGGCGGTCGCCGCCGAAGCACTGCGCGTGGCCTTCCGGGAGGTCCGTGCCCGGGTCGCCGACGACGGTCGCGGCGCCCTGGCGGTCGAGATCACCGCCCCGCTCGCCCTGCCGGTGCTGGGCTCGCACGCACTCCCCGACGAACCGGTCGTCGCCGCGGCGCACCGGGCTCGCGGCACGATCGCCGAGCGCTTCCGCACCATCACCGGCCGACAGGTCGCCCGCGTGACCGTGACCTTCGCCTCGTCGGTCGTGGACACCCCGCGGAGGGTCCGGTGACCGCCGCCCCCGCCGTCGGGAGCACCGAGTCGGTCGTCCCCGCCGGCCCCTCGCACGACGACCACCACGCCACCTACCGCCGCCTGCTGCGCCGCGAGACCCACGTCTCCCGCTCCGCCGCAGTCGTCGTCGCGATGCTCATCGCCCTGGTGCTCGCCGCCGCCGCGGTCTTCGCCGGTGCGCTCGTCCTGCTCGACCAGAACGTCCTGGGTGTCGACCCCCGTGCCGTGGTCGACGCCGCGCTCGCGGCCCCGGACGGCCTCGACACCACCGTCGTGATCGGCATCGGCGCCGTCGTGGCCCTGATCGGCCTCGTCCTCCTGCTGCAGGGGATCCTGCCCCAGCGCCGTCCGCGGCACGTGATGTCGTCCGACCGGCTCGCAGTGGTCGTCGACGACGAGGTCCTGGCCTCCGCTGCCGCCCGCGCCGCCCGTTCCGCGACCCGTCTGGGCGCCGACGCCGCCGTGGGCACCGTCGGCCGCCGCACGGTCGACGTCGTGCTCCGGCCCGCAGCCGGCGTGGACGTCCCCGCGGTCGCCGCGACCGAGGCCGTCGAGCGGGAGTTCGCCGCGATCGACGTGCAGCCGCCGCTGGCCGCGCGGGTCCGGGTGCAGCCGACCGGGCGGGTGGACGGATGAACGCCACGAACCGTGGGCTCGGCCGGACGGCGCTCGTCGTGCTCGGGCTCGTCCTGCTCGTCGCCGGGGTGGCGGCGATCCTGGTGCAGACCGCCCAGGGGCTGCCCCTCATCGCCTCGTGGTGGCGCACGGTCGGCGATGCCCTCGCCGGACTCGGCACCGGGGCATCGCGTGACGACTCGGTGTTCGCGTGGACCTGCGTGCTCGGCGGTGGCGTCGTGCTCGGCGTGCTCGCCCTCGTCGTGCTGACGACGCTCGGCGGTGGCCGCGAGGGCACCGTCGTGGACAGCGACGGTTCGGCCGACGGCGTCGCCGGGGCGGTGCGCATCGAGTCCACGGCCGTGCAGCACGCGCTGTCGTCGGCCATCGGCGAGATGCCGCAGGTCGGATCGCTCGCCGTCGATGTCTACCGGGTCCGCGGAGGCCGCGCGATCCGGGTGCGGGTCCGTCCGCGCCGAGGGGCCGCGCCGCGCGAGATCACCGAACGGGTCGAGGCCGTCGTCGCCGACCTGGACGCCCTGCTCGGCGAACGCCTGCCCGTGCTGCTCGAGATCGCTCGCGGTGGGTCGGGGTCCTCCCGCCCGGACCGCGTGCACTGACCATCACCGTGGTGCGCTCGATCGGTGGACTGCCCCGGCCGGGCGAGACGGTCCCGGTGCCGCGCATCGTCACCGAGGTCGCGCGAGGGCGTGAGTTCGCGCTCGTCTGGCACAACCAGATCGGCGGGACGACGTTCCGCATCGGACCGGATGCGCAGGCCGAGGAGTTCGTGAAGGTCCTGCCGCACGCCTACGGTTCGTGGATCAGCGGCGAGGCCGCGCGGCTGACGTGGGCGTCCCGGTACGCCCGGGTGCCGGAGGTGCTCGACCACGGCACCGACGGCGACGGCGTCTGGCTGCACACCCGTGCCGTGCCCGGGTGGAGCGCCGTCGACCCGCGCTGGCACGACGAACCCCGGACCGCGGTGGTCGCGGTGGGCGAGGGGCTGCGCGCGCTGCACGACTCGTTGCCCGTCGACGACTGTCCGTTCACGTGGGCGACCGCGGACCGGCTCGATCGCGCGCGTGCGGCGGTCGCCGACGCCGACACCGACGCCGGCCGCGGCCCGGGCGGTCTCGGTCCGGAGCCGCCGGCCGACCGGACCGTCGTCTGTCATGGTGACCCGTGCACCCCGAACACGTTGATCGGTGCGGATCGGCGGTGGAGCGGGCACGTCGACCTGGACGCGATGGGCGTCGCCGACCGCTGGGCCGACATCGCGGTGGCGACGATGGCTCTCGGCTGGAACTACGGACCCGGGTGGGAGCCGCTGTTCCACCGGGCGTACGGGCTGCCGGACGACCCGGAGCGGACCGCGTGGTACCGGGCTCTGTGGAACATCGACGTGGACGACGTGGGACCTGCGACGAGCTGAAGCGGAGCCGTCGTGGTGCTCGATCCGATCAGATCTTCGGCTGGTTGATGATGGGGTCGTCCCATTGAGGGAAGTCCGGGTAGATGCCGGGGAGAGACCGGTCAGGGAAGTCGGCCTGGGAGCGTCCTGCCACCGCTCGCCGGAGCTTGTGTGCGTCGTTGGTCCAGAAGGGTTCGCTGTAGACCTCGAGCGTGTACCGGCCGTTCGTCTGCGCCGAGTAGATGATCTGCCAGCCGTCGCCGGTGGTGGCCCAGACCTCGTGGTCGCCGGTGACCGTGCGTTGCTCGATGTCCCAGCCCTGCTCGGTGAAGTAGTCGATCATCGGTTGGAGGTCCCGCTGTTGGCCGGTGGTGCCAGGCGGGGACCAGAGCCGCCCGCTCCGCATGTCGTAGCTGTTCTTCGTGTCCGAACCCGGTAACGGGGCAACGCCGTCGCCGCCGATCTGTGGGATGTCGTCGCCACTGTCCCATTCCCATTCGCCGTCGTGGACCTGGAGTTGTGCGTCCCGCAGGAGTTGCTGCATGTGTTCGTAGTGGTCGCGGTAGGCGTCGAACTCTTGGTGCAGGGACATCTCGGCGACCTCGTGCTGGGTGAGGCCGGCTGCGTCGGTGGGCATCTGGGTTCCTCCTGCTGCGCACCCGGTCAGCAGTCCCAGGGTCAGGGCAGCGGTCGTGATGGCGCGGAGCATCGGTCAGATCTTCGGTGGGTTGATGATCGGGTCGTCCCATTGGGGGAACGCCGGGTAGACGCCGGGGAGGGAACGATCAGGGAAGTCGGCCTGGGAGCGTCCTGCCACGGCTCGCCGGAGCTTGTGTGCGTCGTTGGTCCAGAAAGGTTCGCTGTAGACGGTGAGGGGGTTGTCGCCGTTCTCTTGGGCGGTGTACTGGATCTGCCAGCCGTCGCCGGTGGTGGCCCAGATTTCTTGGTCGCCGGTGATGGTGCGGCGTTCGATGGTCCAGCCTTGCTCGGTGAAGTAGTCGATCATCGGTTTGAGTGCCTGCTGTTGGTCAGTGCCGCTGGGCGGGGACCAGAGCCGGGTGGTGCTCATGTCGTAGCTGTTCTTCGTGTCGGAGCCGGGCAGGGGTGCGACGCCGTCTCCGCCGATGCCGGGGACGTCGTCGCCGCCGCCCCATTCCCATTCGCCGTCGTGGACTTCGAGTTGCGCGTTCCGCAGGAGTTGTTGCATGTGTTCGTAGTGGTCGCGGTAGGCGTCGAACTCTTGGTGCAGGGACATCTCGGCGACCTCGTGCTGGGTCAGGCCGGCTGCATCGGTGGGCATCTGGGTTCCTCCTCCCGCGCACCCCGACAGCAGCCCGAGCGTCAGGGCAGCAGTCGTGATGGCACGGAGCATCGGTCGCATGGTCTTCATCATGGCGTCCCCGTCGCGATGATCTTCGCGATGGTCTGTTGTGCGGTGGCATCTCGGGACAGGTAGCCGACACCGCTGTCCGGGAACATGTCGTGCCCGGTGACGGCGCTGCCGCCAGGGGAATCATCAGCGCCGAACGTTTCGACGTCCGGAAGGTCGCGTGGATCGGTCCGTCCGATCCGGCCGAGGATCGCTGTGTGGTCAGCGGACCCCTCGGTCGCGTACACGTGGTCAACGTTGAGATGCTCGGGAGTCGTGGTGTCGGTGAATCCGACGGAGCCGTACGTGACGAGCGAGTCGACCCGGTACCGAGTCTGCGCGAGCGCTTCGGCCGCGGTGGTGGACCCGTAGGAGTGCCCGAGGACGGTCAGCGACCGCGGCGCGCTGCCGCGGCTGTCGTGGATGCCGTCGAGGAACGAGGCGAGGTTCGCCCCACCCGCGGTCGCGCGCGCCTGACTGGGGACTTCGACGGCGCCCGGTGCGTGGTACCCGATCCAGGACACGACCGCGAATGATTCAGACCGGCGCTGTTTCCACGCGGTGCCCAGAAGACCGTTGGCGGCGCGGACCTTCTCGTCCATGCTGTCGACGGCAGTTGTCGCCCCGGGGACGTTGACCGTCACGTTCGACGCGGTGTCCAGGTCGCCGAGGACGACTGCGGCGACGAGCGCGCCGTCCGACACGCCGAAACCCACGAGCTGCGCCACGGCCTTCGACGGGCTCTGGATTCTGCGCGCGAGGTCGTCGGCGTCACGGAGGCCGTCTCGAAGCGCCACCACCTGCTTCCGGAACTCGTCGAGGGTGACCGCGCCGTAGGTGTACGGCAGCCCCATCAGCCGGTACAGCCGCTCCGGGTCTCGTACCGCGGCCGAGAGGACGGCCCGGGACGCGATGTCGCGCTGCGCTGCCGGGACGCCGTCGAGTCCTGCGAACTGCAGCTGCGTGGTCAGGGGCAACGCCCGGACGTCGGCGTCGGTGAAGCCGAGCGCGGCCCAGGCCGCTGCGACCTCCGCCGGGGTCAGGGACGGATCGAGCAGCCGCTGCAGCCCGGGCGGGAGTTTGGAGGTGCCGGCGACGTCGAGTGCAGCGTTCGCGAGGGAACCGCCGCCAGCGGCCCTGAACGCGCTCGCGATCCGATCGATCCACGACGCGTCGTCGGCGTTCTCGGCAAGGTAGTCGGCGAAACCACCTGACAATGACGCCCCGTCGACCGGGACCCAGCTGCAACGGTTGCGGAACACAGCCCACGCGTTGCGCATCCGCACGAGATCCTGCTCCGTCGAGGAGTCCTGCACCCGGGCCACGGCAGCGAACTTCCGCAGCCGAGCGGGATCTGCCCCGCTCCGTCCTCCGGACCGGCCACCGGTGCGCTGCCGCGAGCGCGCGCTGAACACCGCGGACACCGGAGAAGGTCGCTGCGGCGTGCCCGATGGTTCAGGGTCGAACACCGAGCTGCTCCAGTCGAGCACGGGTTGCAGCGGGAGCCCGCCACCGGCGCGCACCAGGTCACGGTCGGCTTCGCGCTGCCGCCACGCGGCGACGTCCGCCAACCGCTCGCGTTCGGTGTCCGCCTGCCGCTGCGCGGTCCGAACCTGTTCGACCAGGGAATCGAGCGCCGTCGCCAACCGGGTTCGGTCTCGTGACTCCGTCACCCGAGCGGCCTCGAACAGCCGCGAGTAGGCGCCGTCGAAGTCGTGCAGTGCGGCCTCGGCGTTGTTCCGTCGTGGTTGGGCGCTGGCACGCAGCGAGAGCGCCACCTCGGCTGCGCAGTCGGCCAACCGCGACGCGGCTGCGTCGTCGAACTCGATCCCCATCGTCCCCCCACCATCCGAACTGGTCGATGGGGGAAACGTAGCATTTCAGCGGTGCAGTACGAAATGACAACGATGCGCTTGTGGGAAACAACAAACCGCCGCCCACTGGGAGTGGACGGCTGTCTGGTGAGCGGGCTGGCTAGAAGGCAACTCCGCGTGCACCCATGAAGGGCACCGGGTCGGTGGTGGCGCCGTTGATGTGCACCTCGACGTGGCTGTGGCAGCCGGTCGACGCCCCGGTGGAGCCGACGAGCGCGATGAGCTGTCCCGCCGCGACTCGCTGGCCCTGGGTGACCCGGAAGCCACCGTTGACGATGTGCCCGTAGGCGGTCTGCACGCCGTTGCCGTGGCTGATCCGGACGTAGTTGCCGTACCCGCCGTACCAGCCGACGTAGTCGACGGTGCCGGCCGAGGCCGCGACGATGGGCGTGGAGCAGCCGCTCGCCAGGTCGGTGCCCTCGTGCATGGTGACGACGCCGGTGATCGGGTGCACGCGGTACCCGTAGGGGCTGATGACGTAGCCGCTGGCCGGGCGGACCCAGCCGGTCCCGGAGCCCGCGCCGACGGAACCGCCGCCGCCCGAGCCGCTGCTCCCGGTCGAGCCGCCACCCGACGACGAGCCCCCGCCGGAGTTCGCGGCTGCCGCTGCTGCCGCCGCCGCTGCGGCCGCGCGCTGTGCCGCTTCGCGCGCAGCCTTCTCCTCCGCCGCCTTGCGGATGCGCTCACCCTTGGCGAACTCGGCTTCGGTCCGGACGCGGCCGGAGGTCAGGGTCGCGAGCTGGGCGTCGAGTCGGGCCTTGTTGGACTGCTGTTCGTCGTAGGCGGCCTGCACGGCGTCGGATGCCGCCTGGGCTTCCTGCATTCGGTCTTCGGCCTCGGCAGCGAGGTCGCCCAGCGCTTCGGCGGCGCGGTCGGCCTGCGCCTCGAGCGAGCTGGCGACGGCGGCGTCGGCGCTCGCGGCGGCCTGGACACGCTCGGCCTGCTCGGAGAGCTTGCTCAGCGCACCGAGGTTGTACAGCAGATCACTGGCGTCTTCGCCCTGGGTGATCACCGAGGTGGTGACGTCGGCGCCCCCGGAGCGGGACATCTGCGCGGCGAACTGCCCGGCCTGCGCGGCGCTCTGGTCGGCGACCTTCGCGTGCTCCTTCGCGTCGGTGCGGAGCTGCTGTTCCTTCTCGGCCGCGGTCTGGGCCTTGCGCTGCGCCTTGTAGAACACGTCACCGAGCTTCTTGGCCTTGGCCTCGGCAGCGTCGACCTTGGCGTCGAGCTCGCTGATGATGCCCCGGATCTCGGTGATCTGCCCCTGCTTCGCGGATTCCTTGCCGCGGGCGGACTCCACTTCGTCCCACGTGGGGTAGGTCACCGCCTGCGCGGCCGGAGTGTCGGCGATGACCGTGCCGACGAGGCCCGCGAGCGCCAGACCGGTGACGGCGAGGCGCAGGCGCACGGGGACACGGTGGGCGCGGGGGCTGGTGGGGCGAGACATCGAGCACGAGCCTATACATCCGTACAGCGAGCATCGGACGGCAACGCGCCGCTGTGGACAACTTCAGCAGTGCATCAGAAGCCGCGGTCGCGTCGGATGACGTCGGCGCTCCCGACGACGTCGCGCCGCAGGATGGCCTGCCCCGCGGTGCCGGCGTAGTCGTAGACGTCGAACCCGGTGCAGTGGGTGATCGTCGCCGGGGGCCCGAGCGAGTCCTCGACCGCGGTGGTCCAGAGGTCGTGCGACCCGACCACCACGAAGCTCGGGTCGGCGTCGCGGTAGGCCCCGAGGTCGACGAGCCAGGGGTACGTCTCGAAGGTGTCCCGGACCTGCAGCAGCCCGACGTTCCTCGACGCGTAGGTGGCGAGGGGCCGGACGGTCCAGAACTGCCCGACGCCGGTGACCTGGCGCCCGTCGGCCCAGCGGTCCAGGCACGCCGCCGCCGGGTACTGCGCGGTCGCCACGGCGTGGGCGGTGCCGGGGGCCACGGCGATCCCGGTCGCGAGCACGGCGGCCATCGCGACCGCCACCCCGGCCCGGACCCCGCGGTGCGGGCGGTGCACGCGGGTGCGGCGGACCGCGGTGCGGGTGAGCTCGGCCACGGCGACGAGCGCGAGCAGCGGTGCGGTCACGATCGGCTGCAGGTAGCGCGGGGTCTCGGACCCGGCGACGACGACCCCGACGGACACGGCGACGACGGTCACCAGGGGCAGCAGGGTCGCGACCAGCACGGTGCGTGCGGTGCGGACCCGCCAGGCCCAGACCGTGCCCCCGACGGTGACGAGCACCCCGGCGAACAGCAGCAGGAGCCCGAGGTCACCCGGTGCCGTGCCCGCCCGGTCGTCGGTCAGCGCCGCGAAGAACCGCAGGGTCTCCCCGGCCCGCGACGGCTGCACGTACGTCGCCGGGTCGAGGGAGACGAACGGCCGGAGCGGGATCCGCACCAGGTACCCGACGACCGATCCGACCGTGACGGCACCGGCGAGCAGCGCGGCCGGACGCCACGGCACCCGCCGCGCCAGCACGAGGAGCCCGAGGGTGACGACGACGGGAGCGGCGGACCACGGCACGTACAGCGGGTTCGACGCGGTCGTGCACGCGGCGACGAGTCCGAGCGCCACGAGCAGGGGCACCGACGCCCGGCCGAGGCGCACCGCCCGCAGCACGAGCACCGCGGTGCCGAGCATCGCCAGCACGGCGCCGTAGTAGTAGGTCGTGGTGAGCAGCAGGGACGCCAGCTCGAGCGACGTGGCCGTCGCCGACGACTCGGTCAGCACCAGCAGGGTGACCAGACCGAGCGCCCCGGCCGACACCGCGATCCGGGCGGGGCGCCCGGCGGACGGCATCAGCTCGTTCGCGGCCGCCCGCACCAGGGCGTAGACGGCGAGGAGCACGAGCACCCCGTTCAGCGCCAGGGCCTGCTGCGGCGTGGCGGTCACCAGCGAGCAGAACAGGTACACGGGCAGCTCGGGGAAGAAGAACAGCGCGGGCGACATGGCCCACTCGAACGGCTGGCCGGCCTGCAGCGAGCGCTGGACGAGCGGCAGCAGCACCGAATCGCCGTCGTACCAGAGCAACGCGACCCGCTCCGTCGCGATGACGTGGCGCAGGGCGACGACGGCCAGGGCCAGCGCGACCAGGCCGCCCAGGGCCTCCCGTCCGATCGTGACGGCCACCTCGCCGGGCCGCCGGTCGCCGGACGGAGCCGGCTCCACGGCGGGGCGGCGCGGTGCTCGGGACATGCCCCGGAGCGTACCGAGGCCGCCTCGGTGCCGGCACCCCGCGGCCCACAGGCTGGGGGAGCGCGTTGCGGGTCCGACCGACTACCCTTGTGGGCTGTGACCGACGCGCGCGAACAGTTGATCCAGTACATCTCCTCCGAAGCGGTGTTCCACGGCGACTTCACCCTGACCAGCGGGAAGAAGGCGACGTACTACATCGACCTGCGGAAGGTCAGCCTGGACCACCGCGTCGCGCCGCTGATCGGGCAGGTCATGACCGAGCTCGTGCAGCAGGTGCCGGACGTCTCCGCCGTCGGCGGCCTCACCATGGGCGCCGACCCCATCGCCAGCGCCGTCCTGCACCAGGCCGCCGCCCAGGGCCTGACCTACGACGCCTTCGTCGTCCGCAAGGAGCCGAAGGACCACGGCCGCGGTAAGCAGGTCGAGGGGCCGGACCTCAAGGGCAAGCGCGTCGTCGTGCTCGAGGACACCTCCACCACCGGCGGCTCGCCGCTCAAGGCGGCCGAGGCGCTCGAGCGCGAGGGCGCGATCGTCGCCGCCGTCGCGGTGGTCGTGGACCGGGACACCGGTGCCAAGGAGACGATCGAGGCGGCCGGCTACCCGTACTTCGCGGCCATCGGGTTGGCTGATCTGGGGCTGACCGCGTGACCGAGGAGCGTCCGGACGACGCACGCGAACCCGACGGCACCGCCGGCCCGGCAGACGGGGACGACGGCCTGGAGGCTCGGCGTGCGTCCGGCTCGGACGCTCCGTTCCAAGGTCTCCGCAGCGCTGCGGACATCTTCGGTGCTCCGCGCGGCGAGGAGGACTGGCCGTCGCGACGGGAGCGCCGCGAGGCGGAGCGCACCGCCCGCGAGACGGGCGCGCCGCTGCCGGAGCCCTTCGTGGCCGAGGGCGAGGCGGAGGCTGCTGAGCCTGCTGCTGCTCCTGCGGCGCCTGAGCCTGCTGCTCCGGCGCTCGACGACGGCGCGACCCAGGCCATCTCGATGCCGCCCGAGTTGCTCGCACCCTCCGAGAACCCCGACGCCGTCGTCGAGCACGAACGCTCCACACTGCACGACCGGATCCCCGCCGCCGCCGACGCCCCGCCGGACTCCACCGCGCCGCACCCGTCGTCGATCGTGCTGCCGACGGCGCAGACCCACCGGGACGAACGTGCCGCCGCGTCGAAGGCCATCGAGGACGAGCGTCGCCGCGTCGACCCGTTCGGTGAAGGTCGTGCCGACGTCGACTGGCTCGGCCGCGCGACCGGGAACCACCCGGAGTCCGTGTCGCCCGCTGCTCCCGCTGCACCCCAGCCCCTCGGCGTCGAGAACGTGCTGCCCCCGACCGAGGAACCACCGACCTTCACCGACCTGCTGCGCATCACCAGCACCGGGCCGGTCCCCACGCAGACCGGCGCGCACGACCGGCCGTTCGACTGGGCGATCGGTGACGACGAGCCCGGCGAGGTCCCGGCGACGCTGACCACCGACTCGTTCGACACCACGGCGCTGTCCGCCGGGTCCTGGTCGCTCGCCGACGAGTCCGACGACGAGGACGAGGTCGTCGCCGGCGAGGTCGACACTCCGGCCTCCGGGCTGCCGCAAGCACCGCGGACCTACCCGGTGCCGCCGGCGGTCCCCGTGCCGCCGGTGGTGCCCCCGGCCATCCCGGCAGCGCCCGTGTCGGACACGGCTGCTCCGGCTGCCGTGCCGGATGCCGATGCCGATGCCGATGCCGCTGCCGCTGCCGCTGCCGCTGCCGCTGGTGCTCCGTCGGAGGCGACCGAGGCCGTGGACGCACCCCGTCGGCCCGCCGGAGACGACGTGACGGACGCGACCGAGGGCCTCCAGACCGACGCCCCGACCACCGCGATGCCTGCGGCCGGGACCCCCTGGTGGTCCGAGCCCGAGGCGACCGTTCCGCCGACCGCCGCACCGCCCCTCGTCGAACCCACCGGTGCACAGGAGTACCCGGCGCACCTGCCGCCGTCGGTGGGGCAGGACCTCGACGCCGTTCTGGGACTGCGTGGGAACGACACCGGTCCGCAGCCGGAGCCCCTGCCCGCCGCGGCGCCGGACGACCTGGACCAGTCCGAGTGGAACGGCCGCGAGACCAGCGACACGAGCGCCATCAAGGACCTCTTCGGCACCGAGGCGGTCGGGCAGCTCGGTGGCACCGGCTACGACCCCGAGGACACCGGGACGCGGATGATGCCGGCGGCTGCCGTGCCGGCGGCTGCCGCCGCTCCTGCTGCTGCCCCCGCGCCCGCTGCGGCCGGACGGCCCGCCGGCGGTCCGGACCGGCCGTCCGGCGAACGCGACAACTTCATCAACGAGGGCTTCGCGCGGCTGCGGAACGAGGGCAAGCGCGGCAAGCAGCTGCTGATCTACGGGTCGATCGCGCTGATCCTCGTGCTCATCGTGCTGGTGTTCCTGCTGTCGAAGTGGATCCTCGGCAACAACATCGCCGACCAGGCCGTGCCGACGAAGTCGCCGGCGGCCGCTTCGGCGCCGGCGACACCGAGTGCTGCGCCGTCAGCATCGGCCTCGCAGTCGAGCGAGGCCGCCGCGCCCGCCGCCACGCTGCAGTTCGCCACGACGCCGGCGTTGCCCGGCGAGCACCCGTGGACCGATCTGGCCGGCGGGGAGTGCCTGTCGCCGTTCACGAACGCGTGGTCGCAGACCTTCACGGTGGTGGACTGCGCGACGCCGCACATCGGGCAGCTGACCGCACGACTCCCGGTCCAGGGCGACACCTACCCGGGCACCGAGGCCCTCGCGACCCAGGCCGCCGACCAGTGCCAGTCCGACGCGGCGCTGAACGCCTCGGCCGCCGCTGCCGTGGGCGACGTGCAGGTGCAGGGTTCCTACGCGCCGGACCAGGCGACGTGGGACCAGGGTGACCGGTTCATCTCGTGCTTCGTGACGCGCTCGTCGGGGCAGCCGCTGACCGGGTCGTTGGCGCCGGGGGCGTAGGCGCGGGTCGCTCGTCGGCGCGGGCGGTCGGTCGGGCGGCGGGGGTCCGACGCGGAACGACGATGTCGACGTCGTACGACAGCGACATCGTCGTTTCGCGTCCGCGTCCGCGTTTGCTTCCGCCCGCGACCGCCGGCGTCGCTCGACAGCGCGCGGGTGTCAGGCGCTCGCGGGCACCTTCGCCGACACGTCGGACAGCGTCTGCAGCTCGTCGACGCTGAGCTCGAGCTCCGCCGAGGCCAGCAACGCCGGCAGCTGCTCGGTGTTCCGGGCGCTCGCGATCGGCGCGACGACGTCGGGCTGCGCCTGCAACCAGGCGAGTGCGACGGTGGCGATCTCGGAGCCGTGCGCGTCGGCGATCGAGGACAGCGCGTCCACGACGGCGAGCCCCTCGTCGGTGAAGTACCCGGACACCTGGCCCTCGCGGTCCTTGCCGGCGAAGTCGTCCTTCGAGCGGTACTTGCCGGTCAGGAACCCCGCGGCGAGCGAGAAGTACGGCACGACGCCGAGTCCGTGCTCGTGCGCGAGCGGCGCGATCTCCGCCTCGTACGGCTGGCGGGTGACCAGGTTGTAGTGCGGCTGGATGGCGACGGGCTGGGCGAGGCCGTTCTCCGTCGCGATGCGGATCCACTCCGCGGCGCGGTCCTTCGAGTAGTTCGAGATCGCGGTGTAGCGGACCAGGCCGTCCTGCACGAGCTGGTCGAAGGCGCGGACGGTCTCCTCGAGCGGGGTCGACTGGTCGTCGAAGTGGGCGTAGTACAGGTCGATCCGGTCGGTGCCGAGGCGCTCGAGGCTGGCGCGGGCGGCGGCGGCAACGGTGTCCGCGGCGAGGCCCTGGAACTCCGGGTGCTGCGAGCCCTTCGTGGCGATAACGACGTCGTCCCGCTTGCCCGAGGCACGGAGCCACGAACCGATGACCCGCTCGGACTCACCGCCCGAGTTGCCCGGCGCCCAGGCCGAGTAGACGTCCGCGGTGTCGATGAAGTCGCCACCGGCCGCGGTGTAGGCGTCGAGGACCTGGTGCGAGGTCGACTCGTCCGCCGTCCACCCGAAGACGTTGCCGCCGAGGGCGAGGGGGAACACGTGCAGGTCACTGGTACCGATGCGGGGCATGCGGAGGTCCTTTCGTGGTCGTGGGTGCGGTGGGAGCGGACCGCACGTCTCCCGACGCTATGCCCCGATGCTTGACACGGCCCCGGCGCGAGGGGCTTCGATGGAGGGATGACCACGCTCACCGACGCCCTCGCCGACCCGCGATCCTCCGCCCGGCTGCAGGCCGTGATGGCCGCGGGCACCACCCCGGACCCCGCGGACCTCGAGGCGCTCGTCGCGCAGTGCGCCGTCGAGCCGGACTTCTTCGTCCGCGACATGCTGACGTGGGCACTCACCCGGCACCCCGCCGACGACGTCGTGGCCCGCGTGCTGCCCGAGCTCGAGCGCCCCGAGCCGCAGGCCCGCAGCCAGGCGCTCCACACCCTGTCGAAGATCGGTGACCCGGACGCGTGGCCGGCGGTGCGACCGCTGCTCGGGGACCACGACGACGAGGTGCTCCGCGCGGCCTGGCGGACGGCCGTCGCACTGGTGCCGGACGACGAGCGGGCGTCGCTCGCGCGGACCCTCGCGGTGCAGCTCGGCATCGGCGACCGCGAGCGTCGGCTCAGCCTGTCCCGTGCCCTGGTGGGCCTCGGCGAGGACACCGTCGGACCCGTCCTCGCCTCGGCCGCCGAGCGGGGGACCGAGGCCGTCCGGGAGCACGTGCGCGAGACCGAACGACTGCTGCACGACCCGGACGCCGCATCTGCGCTCGCCCTCGAACGCGCCCGGCGCGAGGTCGCCCTCGGCCGGACGCGGTCCGTCAAGGGCTAGGGCCGTCGGGCGCGCCCGGCCGGGAGCGCCGGGTGGTCACGAAGCGTCGCCGCCACGGTCGTGGGGCGGTCGTGGGGCGGCCGTGGGGCGGCTGCGGGGTGGGCGCGTCGCGCGGTCACGACACCCCGTGGGTGGGGTCCCGAGTGGTCGCGAACCGTCGGCTGCGGGGCTCCCGGGCGACAGTTCGTGACCGGTGGGGGAAGGTGAGCGGGGTGTCGTGACCGGTGGGGCACCGGACGGGAGGCGCGTGGCGGCTGGGCGCCGGGCCTCCCGTCCGACGCCACGCGCGTTCGCGGGCCGCGGTGCGGTCACGACACCCCGTGCGCTGGGCGCCGGGTGGTCGCGAACCGTCGGCTGCGGGGCTCCCGGGCGACGGTTCGTGACCGGCGGGGGAAGGTGAGCGGGGTGTCGTGACCGGTGGGGCGCCGGACGGGAGGCGCGTGGCGGCGGGGCACCGGGCCTCCCGTCCGACGCCACGCGCGTTCGCGGGCCGCGGTGCGGTCACGACACCCCCTTGGGTGGGGTGCCGGGTGGTCGCGAACCGTCGGTTGCGGGGCTCCCGGGCGACAGAGCGTGACCAGTCGGCAGACCTTAGCGGGGTGTCTTGACCGGCCGGCCAACGCACGCCCACCAGCGCACGCCAGCCGCCCGGCCCGTGCAGCGGGGTCAGTCGCCGTCGGGCGCGAGCCAGATGGACGACGCCGCCGCGGCCGGCAGGTCGACCAGGGACTCAGAGCCGTCGGTGGCCCGCCGCGACACCGCGATGACGCCGGCGTAGTCCCGCACCCGCTCGACCCGCAGGTGCGTGCCCAGCCCCACCCCGAGCTCGTCGAAGTACCGCAGCAGCGAGGGGTCGTCGTCCGAGACACGGTCGACGGTGCCGCACGCTCCCGGCTCGATCGCACCGAGGAGGGTGCCGGGGGAGTCCGGCACGATGCCGTCCGCACCGGGGATCGGGTCGCCGTGGGGGTCGTGCGTCGGGTGGCCGAGGTCCGCGTCGACCCGGTCGAGGAACTGCTCCGACACCGCGTGCTCCAGGGCCTCGGCCTCGGTGTGGACCTCGTCCCACGAGTAGCCGAGCCGCTCCACCAGGAACGTCTCGATCAGCCGGTGCCGCCGGACCATCGCCACCGCGACCTGCTGCCCGAGCGGGGTGAGCACGACGCCGTAGTACGGGGTGTGCTCGATCAGGCCGTCGCGGTCGAGCTTCTTGAGGTTGCCCGACACCGTCGACGCCGACACCTTCAGGGACGCCGCGATGTCGCGCGTCGCCAAGCCGGGTCCGCCGCGCTCGCTGGCCTTCCAGATGAGCTTGACGTAGTCCTCTGCCATGGTGGACAGGGAGGGCAGGCGCATACCGCCAATCGTACGTCCCGCCTGGTACAACCAGCAGATGACCACCACCGCCCCCGTCCGAGCCCCTCGCCGTCGCTGGCCGGTGCCCCCGTCGCTGCTGCTCGGGCTCGCGCCGATCGTGGTCTTCGCCGCGATCAGCGCCTGGCGGTCACGGCCGAGCGACGACTACGCGACCCTCGGGCAGACGGTCGACAGCGTCGTGCACGCCCTCGTCATCCCCGAGGGCATCGCCGTCGCGGCACTCGCCCTGTTCGTCACGGCGCTCGGCTGGTGGCGCATCGCCACGGTCGACCCGGTCCGGACGCGACTCCGGTGGACGATGGTCGCGCCGATCCTCGTGCTCGTGGTGTGCGTCGTCCGGCTGCCCCTGATCGACTGGACCGCGCTGCCCGCGCACTACTTCCTGCTGCTCGCCGTCGGGGTGCTGTTCGTCGGGGTGTTCGAGGAGCTCATGGCCCGCGGCACCCTGCTCGTGGGGCTGCGGCGGCGCCTGCCGGAGACGGGTGTGTGGGCCCTGTCCTGCGCGCTGTTCGGGCTGCTGCACCTGCTCAACGCGCTTGCCGGTGCCGGCATCGGGCCGACGCTGGTCCAGGTCGTGTTCGCGGCGTCGTTCGGGTCGACGCTGTACGTCGCGCGTCGGCTGACCGGGTCGCTGCTCGCCCCGGTGCTGCTGCACGCCTTCTGGGACTTCGGGTCGATCGGGTTCACGGCGACCACGGACCCGGGCGACTTCGGGAAGCTGACCCTGCTCGGCCTGATCGGGCTGTTCTCGTTCGGGGTGCTCGCATTCGGCATCGTGGCCGGCGGGGTCATCGCCTGGTACGACGACCGGCCCCGTCGGCTCGCGAAGCGGTGGCGGACGGTGCCGCCGATGGCGGCGGTCGTGGTGCCGGGAGGCGAGCCGCGCCTCCAGGTCGACGTGGTCTGAGGGAACGGATCCGACGCGGCGCGACGACGGATGCGGCGCCGACGGGCGCTGGGCGACCGCGCGTGGACGCGACGGTGCCCCGGAGCGCAGGACGCTCCGGGGCACCGTTCGGTTCCGTGTCGGTCGGCCCGACGCTGCGTGTCGGTCGGTCCGACGCTCCGTGTCAGTCCTCCCGACGGCGGAGCTGTCGACGACGGATGACGACCAGTGCGACGCCGGCCATCAGGAACACGATCGCGGCGATCGTGACCCCGGTGAGCTGCACGCCGGTGAAGGCCAGGCGCTTCGCGGACGGATCGGCCGCGGACGGGTCGGCGGCAACGGTCTGCCCCGCGCCCGCGGCTCCGGCTGATGCGCTCGAGGCCGGCGCCGCCCCGCTGCCCGTGCCGCTACCGGTGCCTGTACCTGTACCCGTACCGGTGCCGGCTCCGGATCCCGCGCTCGAGCCCGTCCCGCCGCCGGTCCCCGCGTGCGGCTTCGCCGTGGGCTTCGGGGTCGGCTTCGGGGTGACGGCCGTCGACACGATCCGCGAGACCGCACCCGTCGTCGTGTTCAGCAGCACCTCGCGGTGCTGCGGGTGCGTGAAGTCGAACATGCCGCGGAGGGACCCCGCCCGAGCGTCGAACGACTGGTCACCGATCCGGCCCGTCGACCAGTTGTCCTCGATGAACTTCGTGGTCGAGGTCTGCTCGATGGCGGTGTGGTCGACGTGGTTCTGCTTGGCGAACGGCGAGATGACCAGGTACGGCAGCCGCTGCGAGGGGCCGCACCGGTCGAGGTACCCGCCGGCGACACCCACCTTGGTCGCAGCCGAGGTGCAGACCGTGGTGTCGTTCGAGGAGTCCGTTGAGCCGTTCAGGATGGTGGGCGCGACGTGGTCGTACCAGCCGTCCGAGTCGTCGTAGTTGATGACGATGGCCGTGCTCGACCACTCCGGCGACTGCTCGATCTCGTTGATCTTCGACGTCAGGAACTTCTGCTCGTCGAGCGGGTCGGAGTAGGCGGCGTGCCCGTCCTGGGCTTCGGGGGCCTTGAGGAACGACACGGCGGGCATCCGGTGCTCGGCGAGGGCCGTGTCGAACGAGGACAGGTCGTACTGGTGGTTCGCCCGGTCGGTGGAGCCGATCATGCGGTCGCTCGTCGGCGCGAGGTGGTGCGGGTTCGACGTCGACGCGTAGTACGCGAACGGGTTGTGGTGTGGCGAGTAGTCGTTGCTGACCGACCCGCCCACGTTCGTCGTGGTGGCGTCGCACTTGGCGAGCGTGCCGGTGCCCGCGTACGCCGTCGTCGGGGCGAAGCCACCCTGGAACCAGCCCCAGGTGACCCCCTTCGCGTTGAGCAGGTCGCCGATGTTCTTGCCCGACATCTTCACCAGGTTCGACGTCGACGTGCGGTCCTTGTCGGAGCAGTCGTCGTAGGCGGGGTCCGGGTCGGCCGTGACGGTGCCCTGGCCCGCGGCGTCCTTCGCGACGACGGAGGTCGAGGTCGGCACCGTGGCGCCGGTGACCGAGTCCACGCCCGTGCCGCCGTGGGTGTTGCCGCTGATCAGGTTGAGCGCTCCGGGGGTGGAGGGGCCGAAGCCGGTGTCCCAGGCGTTGTCGCTCATCGCGTAGTTCTGGGCGTAGTTCCACAGCCCGGTGGTGGTGTTGCCGTCGTAGTAGTCCATCGTCAGGCCCGGCGACCCGTACAGCCCCGTGCAGGTGTCCACCGAGGTGCTCTCGACGAACTTGTCCATGGCACCACCGGCGACGGCCTTCTGCTCGGGCAGGTAGTTGTGGTTCTGGTCACAGGTGAGCGCCTGGGCCGGCGTCAACCGTGACGGCGCGTAGGCGTTCGGGTTCTTCGTCAGGGTGCCGGAGGACGCGAGCGTGTTCACCGTCGGCGTGCCGCGCCCCGCGGTGAAACGGGTGCCGTCGGTGTTCGCGGCCTTCGGGTAGGTGCCGAAGTAGTGGTCGAACGACACGTTCTCGTCGTACATCACGACGACGTGCTTGACGGGGGTGGTGGTCCGCAGGGAGTTGTCCGCGGCGGACGCCGACTGCGGGAGGGCGATGGCCGTCCCCGCGACGGCCGCCAGGGCCATGATGGCGAGCGCGCCCTGTTGGATGCGTCGTTCGGAAGGTCGGAACACGAGGAACCTCTCACTGGTCGGGACGGTGGGGATGGGGAAGCAGTGGGGCCGGCGGGCCCGGTCAGGTGCGTGCGAACAGTCGACGGCCCAGCCAGTCGTCCGCGTGGCGGACCCCGGGCAGGGCGAAGAAGTAGCCGCCACCGACCGGCGACACGTAGTCGACGAGGGGCTCGTCGACCAGGCGCTTCTGCACGGCGACGAACTGCCGTTCCAGGTCGGCCTGGAAACAGGCGAACAACAGGCCCATGTCGAGGTCGCCGTTCGTGTCGGTGCCGTTGTCGTAGTTGTACGGGCGTCGGAGCATCTGCTGCGCACGGGCTTCGGCCGTGCGCGGGTTCGCCAACCGGATGTGCGCGTCCATCTGGATCACGTCACCGGTCGGGTCGTCCTGGTACCGCGGGTCGTCGAACTCGCCGCTGCGGGTGAGCGGGGCACCGGAGTCGCGGTGGCGGCCGATCATGTTCTCCTGCTCGTGCAGCGAGACGCGGTCCCAGAACTCGACGAACATCCGGATGGTCCGCACGACGTGGTAGCTGCCCCCGGTGACCCAGTCGGGTTCGCCGTCCTGTCCGCCGCGGGTCCAGACCAGGTCGTCCATCTCGCTTCGGTCGGCGGTGGAGGGGTTGCCCGTGCCGTCCTTGAACCCGAGCAGGTTGCGCGGGGTGCCGGAGGGGCGGGGCGGCGAGGCGAAACCGTCCTGCCGCCAGCGCACCTGCATGCCGCCGCGGGTGGCCCGGGCGATGTCGCGGACGGCGTGCAGGACGGTGTCGGTGTTGTGCGCGCACACCTGCAGCAGCAGGTCGCCGTCCGAGATCGACCGATCGAGGTCGTCGTTCGGGAAGTCCTCCATCGTCCGCAACCGCGCCGGGCGCTGCCCCGCCAGACCGTACCGGTGGTCGAACAGCGAGGCACCCACGCTCGCCGTCACGGTGAGCCCGTCGGCCGCGACCTCCGGTCCGAGCACACCGGAGTCGGCCGGCGGCGCGGTGATCCCGACGTCGGCGGGCGTGCCGCCGCGGGTGAGGAAACGGGCCCGCTCGGTGATCGTCCGGAGCAGGTCGGCCAGGTCCCCGCGGCTGGCCGCGGTCACGTCGAACGCCAGGAACGCCGACTGTCGCTGCGCCGGTGTGGTGATCCCGGCCTGGTGGGCGCCGTGGAACGCGTACGAGGCCGCGTCGGCACCGCCGGTGGTCGCGGCTGCTGCCTGGAGGCCCGTCCCGCCCCCGACGGTCAGGGTCGCTGCCGCCGCAGCGGCTCCGGCACCGGCCCCGACCGCGCTGGTCAGGAACGCGCGACGGCCGAGCCCGCGGGCTCCCGTGGTGGTCGGTTTCCGGTCGTCCGGACCACCGGCCGGGCACGCGCTGCCGTCGGCGGGCAGCCCGAGGCTGGCGTGCGCCTCGGCCATCCGTCGGTACGTCGCCGCGTCCATCCCGCGTGGGTGCTGCCGGCGCCGGGGGTCCTGCTGGATCTGGGGGGCCTGCGGGCCTTGGCGCTGCGGTCGTTCGGTCACGAGGTCCTCCTCGGGTCGCAGATGGCGGCGACGGGAGCGAGCCGCTCGAGTGCGGCGTCGAGGTCGGCGTCGAGGTGCTCGCGGTCGGCCCGGCCGAGACCGTCGAGGGTGTCCCAGCTGCCGTCGGTCCGTCGGTGCCGTCCGACGTCGGCACGGAGGGTCGCCAGCGCACGATCGGTGGCCGGCAACCCCGGGTAGCGGCTCCGCAGGATCGGCCGGAGCGGCTCGAGCGCGTGTTCCGTCCCGCTGATGTTCGCGTCGATCGTGGCCAGAGCCGTGTGGCTGCCGGCGTCGGTCACCCCGGTCGCCTCGAAGCGCAGCGCGTTCTCGAGGATCTCGTGCGCGCGCAGGCCGACGTCGAGCGGGTCGACCCGCTGGGTGGGGAACGTCCGGCGCAGGTGCGCGACCGCGGCGACCAGGGCGTCGGCCGGCGCGACGGCACGGCTGCTGGGGCCGCCCGACCACAGCAGTGCCTCGACACGGTGGAACCCGGCCAGGTGCTGGTCGTCGAGCGCGGTCCGTCCGGCTGCGGGGACACCGTCGATCGCGGTGTCGTCGTCGCCGAACGCCCCGTAGGCGGCTCCGAGCTGCTCGTACTCGCGGTGACCGACCAGCCAGTCCCGCTGCGCCGCCCGGACGTCGCCTGCACGGACGTCGGCGTCGAGCGCACGCACGTCGTCGAGCAGCGCCGGCAGGCGGCTCTCGATCCAGGTGCCGTAGGACTTCGCAGCGGGGATCAGGTCGTCGCGGGTGACCGGGACGATCCCCGGGGTCTCGTCGCTGACGTGGGCGGCACCGCGCAGGTGGACGACCGGTCCGGTGCTCGGGTTCGCGTCGGCGGGCAGGCAACGGAAGCGGTACTGGCCGCGCGGGAGTCGGACGCCGTAGTCGTGCGTCGCGCCTGCCCCCAGCCCCTCTGCGTCGAGGTAGACCGCGCCGCTCGTGGGGTCGACCAGCTGCACCTCGATCCCGGCGACGGACGTGTTGTGGATCCGGAACGTCTGCGGGCCGGCGAGGGCGCGGTCCGGACTCGCCGGCCACCCCGCACCGCAGGCGTCGGTGCCGGCCTGCACGGAGGCCGCCGCCGTGTGCGGCGCCGACGAGGGGACCAGGTGCGGCGCGACGATCGCGGTCCCCACGAGCGCTCCGAGCGCGCCGACGACCACTGCCGTCGTGGCACGAACCGACATCGGCACCGATGACCCCATCCTGTAGCGATTCACAGAAAACCCTGATCAGGCCCGCTTTGGGCTCCAATCAGGGCAACCTTAGGATCGCTCCCGGGGTAGTTTTCCCGTCGTTCACCGCGGAACGGTTCTGTTCACCCGATCGTCATCAGGGCGGTCGGCAGCAACCGACCCGCCGTCGGGCTCGCGCTAGAGCTCGACCTCGAAGGGCTCGGTGCGCACGAGCTCGTGCACGCCGGAGATGACCTCGCTCGGGCGGAACGGGTACCGGTCGATCTCCGCCTGGTCGCTGATGCCCGTCATCACGAGCACGGTGTGCAGCCCCGCCTCGATGCCGGCTTGCACGTCGGTGTCCATGCGGTCGCCGATCATGCCGGTGTTCTCGGAGTGCGCCCCGATCCGGTTCATCGCGGAGCGGAACATCATCGGGTTCGGCTTGCCCACCACGTAGGGCTGCTTGCCGGTGGCCTTCTCGATCATCGCGGCGATGGCGCCGGTCGCCGGCAGGACCCCCTCGGCGCTCGGGCCGGTGGCGTCGGGGTTCGTCACGATGAAGCGGGCGCCGGCGCGGATGAGCCGGACGGCCTTGGTGATCGCCTCGAACGAGTAGTTGCGGGTCTCGCCGACGACGACGTAGTCGGGAGCGGTCTCGGTCATGATGAACCCGGCTTCGTGCAGAGCGGTCGTCATGCCGGCCTCGCCGATGACGAACGCCGAGCCGCCGGGCATCTGTGACTTGCAGAAGTCCGCGGTCGCCAGCGCACTCGTCCAGATCCGCTCCTCGGGCACGTGCAGGCCCGAGCCGCGGAGCCGGGCGCTGAGGTCGCGCGGCGTGAAGATCGAGTTGTTCGTCAGCACGAGGAACTCGGTGCCGTCGTCGAGCCACTGCTGGATGAGCTCCGGGGCGCCGGGGAGCGCCTGGTTCTCGTGGACGAGCACGCCGTCCATGTCGGTCAGCCAGCACTCGACGTCGTCTCGGGTCGCCATGGGCCTCACCTTACTGCGCGGGGGTTCGCGCCCACCGTCCCGGGCTCGGTAATCACCATCAACGATATTCAGAACATGAATAATCGATGTGGAATGCAATGTGTGCGTACGCTGCCTGTTGGGGCGGTCCTCGTCCCCACGATCTGCGGGACATCAGCCTCGCGAGAACAAGGAGACCCATGCGATCTCGAAGTAGAGCGCGCATCGCCGTGTCGACGCTGGCTACCGCTGGCGTCGTCCTCGGTCTTGCCCTGCCGACCGCCCCGGTGGCGGCGAGCGAGCCGGAAGGGCCCGACGGCACCGCATCCGCCGCGCCGCAGAGCACGGTCGCCGTCGCGATCGACGTCACGAAGGACGGCAACGGCCCCTTCACCCCGACGGACGGCGCTGGTGGTGACGCGAGCGAGGAGAACGGCATCGTCCGCACGATGGACGCGGTCACGTACCGCGTCTCCCTCAACTCGAACGACGGCACCAGCACGAACGAACGCTTCAGCGTGACCGCCCCCGCCGGCACGTCGTGGGCAGGGGTCCCGACCATCTGCGCCGGCCCCGGCTCTGCGGTCTCGGGGGCCGTGCTGACCTGCAACATCGGCACGCTCGGAGAAGGCCGGACGGTCTCCGTGCCGATCGTCCTCGGCGTCTCGGGCGACTTGCAGAACGGCGACACGCTCGCCGTCCCGGTGACCGCGACCGCGGACGAGGCCGAGAACGGGACCGTCACCGCGGTCGCCGACGCCGTCACGGTGTCCGCAGCCGCGCGCTACAACCTGAGCAAGAACGTCCACGCGTCATCGCTCCGGACCGACGTCACCGGTCCGGACGGAACGACGAAGGGGCTGCAGCTGATCTACCCGATCGCCGTGGACTGGCAGCCGCTCGTGCCCGGACAGGGGCTCCTCGGGTTCGAGAAGAGCGCCGGCCCGATGACGTTCTCGGACGACCTCTCCCAGATCCTCGGCGCCGTGCCCTCCGATGCGGTCCTGTGGAACGGCGGCAACCCCGTCTGCGGCCCGAACGAGCCGGGTGACTGGCGGATGGGCGGCCTGCCCGGCGGCAGCGGCGGCGGCGAGCAAGCGGTCACGGACTCCGGCGCGTTCTCCTGCGAGCAGTCGGCCCCCGGCCGGGCGGTCGACGTCACGATCACCGGGACGGTCACGGACCCCGAGCACGTCCCCTCGAGGAGCCTCACGAACGGGCCGATCGCCGGCGGCGCCAAGCCCTACTTCGTGAGCGGCTACATCAGCCTCTGGATGCGCAACCCTCCGACCGGGACCTCGGTCGAGTCGGTCAACACCTTCACGCCGCTGCAGACCACGTCCGTCAGCGGAGCGCCGAACTTCCCCGGCGGCACGGAACCGACGGGTGACAACTCCGCCGAGCGCAACGTCCTCGAGTACGCAGACGGCTCCGCGCAGAAGCGGCTCCTCCGGGTCATCGGCGACGGGCGGGCCGTCGAGCGGGGCTCTGCTCGCGACGGCGACCCGTGGGCCACCCCGGGCACACTGCTCCGGAGCGACGTCAGCGCCTCCAACAGGGGGCTGGCGTCGTTCGAGAACGCGATCCTCTGCGACACCTTCGACCGCGACACGCAGCACGTCACCCGCGTCGGCGGCGGCGGGGTCGCGGCGTTCACCAGCGGCATGACCAGCGCGAAGGTGCAGTACGCCGCGTACGACATGACCGCTCCCTCCGCGGGCCAGAAGGCGACCTGCGACGACGAGGACGGCCCTTGGTACGACCAGCCGGAAGACGTCCCCGGCGGCATCGACGCCGTCGGAGCGGTTCGCGCGACCGGCGACGTCCCCGGTGGCAGTGACGGCACGCTCTACAGCTACGTCACCACCGAGGACGCCGCGGACGGCACGCGGGCCTACGACTTCGGTCACGCGTGGTTCGGTGACCGCTCAGAGCGCTGGGCGCACGACGTCTGGTCCGACGCGGACCTCGGTGCCGGTCCCCTGTCCGACAGCGTCATCCTCACCGAGAACCTCGCCCGGATCCAGAAGAAGATCGTCGACCCGGGCCACGACGCGGCCGACACCCCCGACGAGACCACCTTCACCGTCGCCGGCGACACCGTCGACTACGCCCTGTACCCGTCGCTCACGAACGGCAACACCACGGGGAAGGAGACCTCCGTGACGGTGCGGGACGTGCTGCCGAACCACGTGACCTACGTCGCCGGCAGTGCCTCCGAGGTACCGGAGATCGACACCACGAAGGACGACGACGGCAACGACGTCCAGCGTCTCACCTGGACGACCGCGGTCCGGCCGAACGAGGCGATCGACCCGATCACGTACACCGCCGCGGTCTCGAAGCTCGCCCCGGCGGGGGCGATCACCAACGTGACGGACATCGCTTCACCGACGGACAAGTCGCCGCAGGCCTTCCGCAACGCCCAGCGCGCCGTCCAGGTCGTCGCCACCGGCGGGGTCGGCGTCGAGAAGACCGCCGTCGAGCCAGTCGTCGTGTCGGGGGACCACCTGGAGTGGGACCTCGGGTACACGAACATCGACGCCACCCCGATCGACGGGCTGGACGTCATCGACGTCCTTCCGTACCGGGGGGACACCCGCAACTCCACCTTCCACGGCACGGTCGGACTCGCCGAGCCGATCGCGGTCGCCACCGCAGCCGGTGAGCGCGTCCGCTACACGAGCCGCGACCCGCGCGACGTCGTGCTTGACGCCGCTGACCCGTCGAACCAGGGCGGCGGCACCACCACCTGGTGCTCGGCGTCGGCGTTCGGCACCGAGGGGTGCCCCGCCGGGCTCGCGGACGTCACGGCCGCGCGCATCCTGCGGACCGCCCCCGTGGGAGTGGGCGAGACCGTCACGCACCGGGTCGTGGTCGCGACGGCGGGCCAGCGCGACGGTGACGCATACACGAACCGGTTCGGCCTCCGCGCCTCGAACCTCGCGCTCCCGGTCCAGTCCAACCCGGCGACGGTCACCGTCGTGGCCGGTTCGATCGGCGACTTCGTGTGGTCCGACGAGGACGGCGACGGTCTGCAGGACGACGACGAAGCCGGCATCGCGGACGTCTCGGTCCGCCTCACCGGCTCGGACGACCGCGGCGACGCCGTACGCCGGACCACCACCACGGACGGCGACGGCGAGTACACCTTCGACGACCTGCGCCCCGGCTCGTACAGCGTGCACTGGACGGCACCGGACGGTCGGGAGTTCACGAAGGAGCTCGTCGGCGACGACCGCGCGATCGACTCCGACGCCGACGCCTCCGGCGTGACCGCCCCCGTCGAACTCGCCGCGATCCGTTCCGACGAGGGCCAGCTCGAGCACATCGAACAGGACTGCACCGTCGACGCGGGGCTCCTGCCCGCAACGGACACACCGACCGGACCGCCGGTGACGCCAGGCGGCCCGGGAGCGCCCGGCACGCCCGGACATCCCGGGAACGCCGGGAACGCCGGGAGCGCCGGGTCTTCGGGAACACCCGGCGGCCGTGACGACGCGGAGGCGGCGGGTACCGGCGACGGATCCCGCGGCCCGGCACGCGGCGGACTGGCGTTCACCGGAGCCGACGGACTCGGACTGGCGGCGGTGACAGCGGTGCTGCTCCTGGCCCTGGGTGGCCTCCTCGCGGCGCGCAGACGTCGCACCCGCGGATCGAGCCAGCGCTGAGCAGTGGGGCCGCGGCGAGGCAGTCGCCGCGGCCCCACTGACGGTCCGCTCAGAAAGGGCCGGGAGGCCCGGAGCGGCTCTTGCGCGCTGCTGCCAGACCCGAGATGGTCGAGACACCGAACCGCGGTCGGCTTTTGCCCTACGCTTTTCGGGACACGTACCGAATCAAGGAGGCCCCCTCGTGCTCGTCGAACCCGGAACCCCGTCCACCGCGCCCCGACCCACTCCGGTGTCGGAGACGGAGCTCGAGGTGACGCCGCGACGACGCCGGGGCCGCCCCAACGTGCTGTCCCGCGAGCAGGTGATCGACGCCGCCACGACCATCGCGAACGAGGACGGCCTCGACCGCCTGTCCTTCCGGGCACTGGGCGTGCGGCTCGGCGTCGCCCCGATGACCGTGCACCGGACCATCGGCGGCCTCGACGACCTGCACGCCGAACTCGTCCGCCGCACCGTCGACGAGTTCACCGCGACCTTCGTCTGGCCGGACGAGTGGCACGCCGTCGTCCGCACCTTCGCCACGACGTTCCGCGACCTGATGCGCACCCACCCGCTCGTGCTCGAGTCGCACAGCCAGCGCGCCCCGCTCGCCTCGACCGAGTCCGACGCCGTCGTGGCGAAGGTCGTCGGTGCTCTGCAGGACGCCGGACTGCCGCCGGCCGAGGCGATGTACGCCTTCTTCGTCGTCTACGACTTCGTGGTCGGGCACGCCGGGGTGCAGGTCGGGCGCGGGGACTCCGAGGCCGGACGCCCCGAGCGGCACCGGCTGGTGGGCGAGATCCTCGGCGAGCACTCCTACGACGACCGGTTCGCGCTCGGCCTCGACATCCTGATCGCCGGCATCGAGTCGCGCATCGACCACCCGGACCACACCGCCTGACCTCGGCCGTACGCTGGTCGGGTGACCACAGCGCCCGAACCGTCGCACGAGCTGACGACCAACGGGGTGGGGCCGCACCCGGAACCCTGGCCCGACGACCCGCGGCTCGACCCGGAGCTGCTGGCCGCGGGGGACTCCCGGAACGTGCTCGACCGCTACCGGTACTGGTCGATGGACGCGATCGTCGCCGAGCTCGACACCCGCCGGCACGCGTTCGACGTGGCGATCGAGAACTGGCAGCACGACCTGAACATCGGATCGATCGTGCGGAGCGCCAACGCGTTCCTCGCCGGCACCGTGCACATCATCGGGCGACGCCGGTGGAACAAGCGCGGAGCGATGGTCACCGACCGGTACCAGCACGTCCGGTACCACCCCGACGTCGAGGCGTTCCTCGCCGCGATGGCCGAGGAGCAGCGTCCCGTCGTCGCCATCGACAACACCCCCGGTGCCGAGCGCATCGAGACCGCGACGATCCCGGAGCGCTGCGTGTTCCTGTTCGGGCAGGAGGGCCCCGGGCTGACCGAGCAGGCGGTCGCCGGTGCCGACGCACACCTGGAGATCACGCAGTTCGGGTCGACGCGGAGCATCAACGCGTCGGCCGCCGCGGCGATCGTCATGCACAGCTGGGTCGTCCAGCACGCGGAGTTGCCCGGCGCGGCTTCGTGAGCAGAAATGGTCGGGCACGGGCCCTGAACCCGACCATTTCTGCTCACGAAGCGGGCGGGGCGGAGGCAGGTCGGGCCTCCAGGCCGGGGCCCGCGCTGCCCCGTCAGCGCGCGGCGGTGGTGCGGCGCGCGACCAGACGGGGTTCGACGAGGAGTTCCGTGGCGGCGATCCGTGGATCGGCGATCCGGGCCAGCAGGCGCTCGCCGGCGCCGCGGCCGATCTCGACGCTGCGGTCGTCGATGCTCGTCAGGCCGACGTAGCGCATCGCGGCCACCGGGGTGTCGTCGTAGCCGATGACCGAGACGTCCTCGGGGACGCGCAACCCGCGTTCGGCGAGCTCCGACAGGGCGCCGAGGGCCATCACGTCGTTCGCGGCGAAGACCGCGGTGACGTCCGGGTGCTCGTCGAGGAGCATGCCGAGGGCGCGGGAACCGGCCTCTTCGGTGGGTTCTCCCGGCAGCAAGGTCGTGACGACGGACGCGCGTGCCGCCGCGGCCTGCGCGAACCCGGCCTGGCGTTCGGCCGAGGCCGCCGAGCTCGCACCGACGAACCCGAGGCGGGTGTGGCCGAGGTCGAGCAGGTGCTGCGCCGCGATGCCGCCACCGGCGTGGTCGTCGTTCGCCACGGTGTCGGCACGGGGGATCGCGACCCGGCCGCCGGCGATCACGAGCGGCATCGAGGCCGGGATCGCGAGGTCCGTGGTGGGCTCGCCAGCGATCACGATGCCCTCGACGCGCATCGAGAGGAAGCCCTCCACCGGAGAGGCATCGAGCCCCGTGTTGAGGAACCGGTCGGCGACCACGAGCCGGTGTCCCTGGTCCTGCAGGCTCTCGCGCAGGCCGGTGAGCAGGTCCACGAACCACTGGTTGCGGAAGTCGTCGAGGACCACGCCGATCGTGCGGCTGCGCGTGCCGGCGAGGGAGACGGCCGCGGTGGAGGGACGGTAGTCGAGTTCCTGGATGGCCTTGAGCACGGCGGCCCGGCGCTGGTCGCTGACCCGGGGGGAGCGCTGCAGCACGAGGGAGACGAGGGACTTCGAGACCCCGGCGCGTGCGGCGACGTCGTAGATGGTCGCGGGCTTGCCGTCTCCCATGATGCGCTTCGACCTCCGTTGGCTCGTGCGTCGATCGTAGCGGTTGACGTGACATGGGCCGGGCGGGGTCGTGTCGGGGTCGTGTCGTGGTGGCGGTTTCGCTTCGTGAGCAGAAATGGTCGGGTGCGGGGCGGCGACCCGACCATTTCTGCTCACGATCTGCGCGTGGCTGGTCCTCCACACGGGAGGCCCGGGGTGCGTTGTGCACAGAAGTCGCGTTCGGCGCGCGGGCAGTGGGCGCGGGGCGCGAACGTGGTGGTCATGCGAGCACGACCACTTCCGACACCGCTGCGCGGGCGCACGTTCGACGTCGGTGCCGCCGACCGCCTGGGCCTCTCCCGACAACGACTCCGACGGCGTGACCTGATCCGGCCGACCCGGTCCATCCGATGGGCACGTGACCGTCCGCCCGACCCGGTCCACCGGATCCGGGCGTTCCGGCCGGTCCTGGTTCCCGGGCAGTTCATCAGTCACGTCTCGGCAGCGGTCCTCTGGCAGCTGCCGGTCCCGTTCGCCGACGACGGACCGGTGCACGTCACGAGTCCCGTGCCGATCGCACAACCGCGCCGCCGCGGGGTCATCGGGCACCGCATCACACCGGACCGTGCCCGGGTGACGGAGCGGTGGGGGATGCCGACGAGCACGCCCGCGGCGCTGTGGGTGGACTGCGGTGCCGTGCTCTCGGTCGACCAGCTCGTCGTACTCGGGGACGCCATCGTCACGGAACGACGGTGCGGGACGACGATCGACGACCTCGCTGCCGCCGTCGCCCTGGCGGGCGCGCGATCGGGTGTCCGACGACTGCGCGTGGCGCTCGGGCTCGTGCGGGTGGGTGCCGGGTCGCCGCAGGAGACCAGAGCACGGCTGGCGATCGTCCGCGCGGGGCTGCCCGAGCCCGACCTGCAGGTCGACGTGCTCGACGAAGACGGTCGGTTCGTCGGCCGTGTCGACCTGGCCTACCCGGAGCAGCGCATCGTCATCGAGTACGAGGGTGACCACCACCGGACCGATGCCGAGCAGTGGGGCCGCGACCTCCGCCGCCACCGCGAGATGGAACGAGTCGGCTGGGCGGTCGTCCGGTGGACGAAGTCCGACCTCGACACCCCGGGGTTCGGCGCGGTCGCACACCTGAGGTCGCTGCTCGCGCGCCGGGGGTAGCGTCCGCGGCATGGCGACGCTGCTCATCACCGGAGCCGCGGGTCGGATCGGGAGCGCCCTGCGTCCTCGACTGCGGTCCGCGGGACACGACCTCGTGCTGCTCGACGAACAGCGGCCCCACGATCCGATCGTCGCCGGGGAACGGTTCGTGCCCGGTTCGGTGAACGACCCGGCAGCGCTGGACGATGCGCTCGCCGGGGTCGACACCGTGGTGCACCTGGCGGGCATCCCGACCGAGGCCGCCTGGGACGACCTGATCGCGGCGAACCTGACCGGCACGAAGAACGTGCTCGAACGGGCGGCCGCCGCCGGGGTGCTCCGGGTGGTGCAGGCGAGCTCGATCCACGCGGTGGGGCTGGTGCCCGAACCCCTCGACCAGCCGGGGAGCGTGCCCGGCGACCGGCTGCCCCGTCCGGACACGTACTACGGCGTGACGAAGGCGGCGATGGAACTGCTCGGCAGCCTGTTCGCCGACCGGTGCGAGATGTCGATCGTGTCCGCGCGGATCGGTGCGTTCGGGGCGCTGCCGCCGACGACCCGGGGGCTGCTCATGTGGACCTCGCCAGACGACCTGACGCGATTGGTGCTCGCGACCGTGGCGCTCCGCAACCCCGGGCACCACGTGGTCTGGGCCCTGTCGCGGAACACCGGGTCGCCGGCTGACCTGTCCGCCGGGGAGCGCATCGGGTTCCACCCCCTCGACGACGCGTCCGCCGTGCTCGACGCTGACGCCCGCGCTGCCCTGCCGACGGACGACCTGAGCACCCTCGGCGGTGGGATGGTGCACCAGCCGCTCGGCGAACGCACTTCGTGAGCAGAAGAGGTCGGGTGACCTGATGTCACCCGACCTCTTCTGCTCACGAAGCGTGCCGCGCCCCGCGCCCGCGCCCCGCGCCCGCGCCCCGCGCCCGCGCCCGCCCCGCGCCCGCCCCGCTACCCGATCAGGCTCGGGCGCAGGTCGCGCAGCGTGCGGGAACGGGTCTGCCGCGCCGTGACCACGAAGGACACCAGGAGCGCCCCGAGCAGCCAGCAGAGCAGCACGCCGGCGTCGGACCACGCGGCGCCGAGGTTCCCGCCGTACATCGTCTGCCGGATCGCGTCGACCGAGTACGTCATCGGCAACGCGAAGTGCAGCGCCGCCAACGGCCCCGGCAGCGTCTGCCACGGGAACGTCCCGCCGGCGGTGACGAGCTGCACGAGCATGAGCACCAGGCCGAGGAACTGCCCGACCGATCCGAGCAGCACGTTGAGCGCCATGATGATCGCCGCGAAGGTCGCCGAGGCCAGCACCATGATGCCGATCGTGCCGCCGACGTGCACCACGTTCAGGTCGAGGGCGAAGCGCACGATGAAGAACAGCGCCACCATCTGCACCAGGCCGAGGAGCGCCGGGGTCAGCCAGCCGCCGAACACCACCGCGAGGGGCTTCCGCACCGCCGTGATCGCACGCTTGGAGATCGGCTTGAGGATGAGGAACAGCGCGTACATGCCGATCCAGGCGGCGAGCGAGATGAAGAACGGCGCGAGACCGGCACCGTAGTTCGACGCGGCGGCGACGTTGTCGTCCCCGACCTTGACCGGGTCGGAGATGACCGAGGCCTGCGACTCACGCTCCGAGGCGTTCGACGCCGGGATCCTCGTGCGGCCCTCGTCGAGCGACGACGCGAGCTTCGACGACCCGGTCGTGAGCTTGTCGAGCCCCGACGCGAGTGATGACGCGCCCTGGTCGGCGGTCTTCGCACCGGTCGCGAGCTGCGACGCACCGGATGACAGCGTCGGAGCGGCCGAGGCCAGCTTCGACGTGCCGTCCGCCACCTGGGCGGCCCCCGATGCGAGCGTGGATGCCCCGTTCGCCGCCGAGGAGATGCCGGACGCGAGCGTCGGCGCCGCGGAGGCGAGCGACGACGTGCCGGCCGCGACCTGTGCGGAGCCGTCACGGAGCTTGTCCACCGAGGACTTCGTCGTTTCGTAGGTGCTCTTCGCCGAGGCGCCGGCGGTGTTGACCCGGGTGACGGCGTCGGTGACGGTCGACCGCAGGGCAGCCTGCTGTTCCTCGGTGAGCTCGACACCCTCGGGCAGGTTGTCGGTGATGCCCGAGATCACGGTCTCGGCGTCGAGGGGTCGGAGCGAATCGACGTCGGCGCTGTACGAGTCGACCGTGTCGGCGAGCTGCTTGTTGCCGGCCGCGACCTGCTGCGCCCCGCTGTTCAACTGCTGCGTCTGCGACGGCAGCGCAGCCGTCTGCTGCTGCGCGCTGGCCAGCCCGGACGCCAGGGTCGACGCCCCCGACGCCACCTGCTGCGCCCCGCTGTCCAGCTGCTGGGTCTGCGACGGCAGGTCGGCCGTGCCGGACGCGAGCTCCGCCGCGCCGGACGACAGCTTGCCGGTGCCGTCGGCGAGCTGGTGTGCGCCCGAGTCCGCCTTGGCGGTTCCGGACGCGAGTTCATCGGCCCCGTCGACGGCGTCGCCGAGGTTGTCCCGCACGTCGGCGAGCCCGACGAGCAGGGTCTTCGCCGCCTGCTTGCCGACGCGCTCGGCGACGGCGGTGCGCATGGTCTTGCCCGCCTGCTCGGCGATGGTCGAGGCCAGGTACGAGTTCGTGTCGGCCGTCGTCATGACGAGCTTCGCCTGCGTCGGGTCGTCGGACTGTGCGGACACCAGGTGCTCGGAGAAGTCGTGCGGGATGGTGACGACGAAGTCGTAGGTGCCGTTCCGGACGCCGGAGCGGGCATCGGCGGCGCTCGTCTTCGTCCACTTGAAGTCGGCGCCGTCGATGGCCTCCTTCGTGACGTCCTTGCCGTAGTCGACGTGCTCACCGTCCAGCGTCGCGCCGGCGTCGAGGTTCACGATCGCGGCGGGGATCTGGTCGAGCTTCGCGTAGGGGTCGCGGTTCGCCCACAGGTAGGCGCCGCCGTACAGCAGCGGCACGATCATGAGCGCGATGAACGCCAGGCGTGCGAGCGGGGTCGCGGTGAGCCGCGCGAGTTCTGCGCGGACGAGCGAGGTGGTGGTCACTTCTGTGCCTCCGTCGGGACGGTTGCGGATGCTTCGGTGACGGAAGGAGCGGCCGGGAGGCCCGGCTCGGTTCCGTCGGTTCGGGCCACGTCCTCGGGGTCCTCGGTCTGGGGCGTCACGAGCGTCGCGACGTCGTCGTGCGTCGCGACGTCGTCGTGCGTGTCGATCGTGTCGAGCAGGTGCTCGACGGTCGTGGCGGCTGCCTTCGAGGTCACGAGGACCACGGTCACGCCCCGTCGTGCGACGTCGCGGACCACCTGGAACCAGTCCTCGACGGCGCCGCCGTGCCGCTCGGGCGAGGTGATCACGATGCCGGTCACACCGTCGCGGAGCAGGGCGAGTTCGACGAGCAACCGGATGCGCACGGCGGTCGGCACCCGCTGCACGGCGGTGTCGACGTAGTCCCGCAGTCCGAGCTCGTCGAGCACGGTGTCGACGTGCTCACGGTTCGGGCGCTGCCCGGCGAACGCGAGCTCCTCGCGCACGATCTGCTTGAGGGTCATGACGGGGAAGGGCTCGGCGACCCCGGGGGTGTCGACCAGGGCGAACGCGCGCCGGACGGCTGCCGGGTCCTCGTGGCCGTCGAGCAGCAGGCGGCCGGTGTCGGGCTGCATGCGGCCACCGGCGACGAGTGACGCGAGCACGGGTGCCTGCTCGGTCTCGACGGCGAGGACCCCCGGGCGTCCGGGGGCAGCGACGGCGGAGACGACGGGCAGGGGCGCGCCGGGCTCCTCGCCGATGCCGACGTGGTCGAGTTCGAGCGTCATGCGTGGTCCTTCGGGGCAGAGGCGGGGGCGGGAGCGGGAGCGGGAGCAGCGGGTTCGGAGAGCAGCGCGGTGCGCCAGTCGATGCCGGCCATGCCCAGCGCGGACACCACCACCATGCGCCGTCCGTCCTCGTCGCTCGTGCCGGAACGGGTGGCCTCGTCGAGGACGGCGATGCACGCGCCCTCGACCAGACGGCCGAGGGTCTCGGGGTCGACGTCGTCCCGCATGGCGCCGTCGGCGATCCCGAGCGCGCACGCCTGGCGCACCTGCGAGCGCAACGGTGCGAACACCTCGGCGACGGGTTCGGCGAAGGGGCTGCGCACGGCGACCCGGGCCATCGAGCGGACGTGCGACACCTCGCTCCAGAGCGTCACGGCGATGGCGGCGAGGCGTGCGGCCGGCGGGAGCTCCTGCAGGTCCGAGGTGGTGGGCATGGCGGCGGCGATCCGGGCGGCGCCGGCGGTCACGACCTCGCGCACCAGGTCGTCGCGCGAGGGGAAGTGTCCGTACACCGCACGACGCGAGAGGCCGGCGGAGGCGGCGATCGTCTCGATCGAGGCATCCGGGTCCTGCTGCAGGCAGGTCTTCGCCGCGTCGAGGAGGGCTGCCCGGTTCTCCGTGGCGTCGCGGCGGGGCGCGCGGGAGGGCTGCTCGGTGGTGGTCACACACCCCATCGTAATAACGTGCACACAGGTGTGCAACTTAACAGGTTCCGTCCCCCGGACGAGGGGAGTCCCCCAAAGAGCGGACTGTCCAGCCTGAGAACGAACGCATAGCTTCACAGGAATCTCATGCGAACCACGGACTGAGCCTGGAGTGCCCTCTTTGAACCGTGCAACACCGATTCCCGACCCGAACCCAACACCCCATCGCTTCACCCGCGTCCTGACCGCCGGCATCGCCGTCGCGGCACTCGCGTGTGGCGGTCTCGCGGTCGGGGGCGCGGCCTCCGCAGCTCCGGCCGGGATCTCGGTGGCCGACCTCAAGCTCTCTGCCCCGCTCCGTGACGCCAAGCCGACGAAGACCGTCGCCGCGTTCGTGCGCACGACCGGCCAGGGTGCCCTCGAAGTGGACGCCAAGGCGAAGGGCGGGGACCTGACGAAGTCGCGGACCCAGTCCTCCGCAGCCAAGAACCGCGTCGAGGCGATCCAGTCGACCGTCGCCGCGGTGCGGTCGGCCGTCAAGCGCGCCGACGCCCAGGCGGCCGAGCTCTACTCGACCGAGTACACCGTCCCGGGAGTCGCGGTCGTCGCCGACGTCGACGCGTTCCGGCAGATCGCGGAGCGCTCCGACGTCGAGAGCATCATCCCGCTCACGCCGAAGAAGATCGTCGAGCCGACGGTCAACGAGAACGCCGACGCCGCTCCCTCGGGCGTCGACCCGAGCCTGGTGCGCCCCGGTGCCGACGGCGTCACGCCGAAGAACGCCGCGAGCGACGTCTACACGCGCTCGCTCGACGCCTGGCAGCAGACCGGCCACACCGGCAAGGACGTCAACGTCGCCGTCCTCGACACCGGTCTCGACTACACGCAGGCCGACTTCGGCGGCCCCGGCACCACCGAGGCGTACCAGCAGGCCCTGGCCAACGCGAGCGGCGGCGCCCCGGACCCCAGCCTGTACGACGCGTCGAAGTTCCTCGGCGGGTACGACTTCGCGGGTGCGACCTACAACGCCGACCCGACGGGCCCGAACACCTACGACCCGGTGCCGGCGCCCGACGACAACCCGATCGACGGCAAGGGCGGCGACCACGGCACGCACGTGTCCGGCTCGATCGCCGGCTACGGCCTGACCGCCGACAAGCAGCGGTTCGACGGCGACTACACCAAGCTCACGACGCAGCAGGTGCAGGACATGTGGATCGGCCCGGGCACCGCGCCCGAGGCCGGCCTGTACGCCCTGAAGGTCTTCGGCGACAACGGCGGCTCGACCGACGTCACCGGTGCCGCGCTCGACTGGGTGGGCCAGGCGCTCACCCAGGGCAAGGACATCAACGTCCTGAACCTGTCGCTCGGCTCCGACTACGGCGCACCGGACGACCCCGACAACGCCAAGATCGACGCACTGACCGCTCGCGGCGTGCTCCCCGTGATCGCCTCGGGCAACGCCGACGACTTCACCGACATCGGTGGTTCGCCGGGCAACGCCGAGGGTGCGCTCACCGTCGCCGCGAGCGCCACCGGCCAGTCGCTCTACGACGGCGTCCAGGTCACCGCGCCGGCCGACGTCGCGAAGACCTACCGCTCGCAGTACTCGTCCAACTTCACGGGCACCCTGCCCGTCGAGGGCGACGTCGTCGTCCCGACCACGAACATCGACGGCTGCGCAGCGTTCAGCCCCGCTGACGCCGCGGAGATCGCGGGCAAGGTCGTCTGGCTGAAGTGGACGGACGCCGCGCTCGAGTGCGGTTCCGCCGTGCGCTTCAACAACGTCGAGGCTGCCGGCGGCGTCGGCGTCCTGCTGGCGGGCACGCTCGACACGTTCGAATCCGGCATCGGTGGCAACGCGACCATCCCGGGTGCCGAGCTGACCGCGAAGAGCGTGGCGAGCCTCCAGGCCACCGCGAAGGCGGGGACCATGCACGTCCGCTTCGCGGACGAGCTCAAGGGCTTCGAGGTCGCCTTCGAGGCGGACGCCGTGAACACGCTCGCGTCGTTCACCAGCCGTGGCGTGCACGGGTCGTTCGCCGACATCGTCAAGCCGGACATCGCCGGCCCCGGGGTCAACGTGATCTCGGCGGCCAACGGCACCGGTGACGGCCGCATGTCGATGAGCGGCACCTCGATGGCCACGCCGGACGTCGCGGGCATCGCGGCGCTGACGTTCCAGTCGCACCCGACCTGGTCCGCCCCGCAGGTGAAGGCGGCGCTGATGAACACGGCGACGCACGACGTCAAGGACGGCGACGGCACCGCGACCCTGCTCCGCCAGGGCACCGGCCGCGTCGACGCGCTGCAGGCCGTCACGGCGGACACCACGGTCCGCAGCGTCGAGAACGGCCAGCTCGTCACCGCCTCGTTCGGTGTCGTCGAGGTCGCCGAGAAGACCAGCGAGACCCGGTCTCTGCTCGTCGAGAACACCAGCTCGACCGCGCACACCTACGACGTGGCCTACCAGCCGCGGGTGTCCCAGCCGGGTGTGGCGTTCTCGCTCAGCACCAAGCGCGTCACGGTCCAGCCGGGCCGGGGTGCCGTCGTGGACCTGACGTTCACGATCGCCGACCCGACGGCCCTCCGCCGGGTCATCGACCCCACCCAGGAGTTGGTCCAGAAGGGGTACCAGCGCGAGTTCGTCGCGGCGGCCACCGGGCTCGTCACCTTCACCCCGACCGACACCACGACCGATCCGCTGCGGGTTGGCACGTACGTCGCGCCGAAGCCCGTGAGCGCCGTCCGCGGCGCGGGCATCACGTACACCGGCTCCCAGAAGGCCGCCGACCTGCCGCTTCGTGGCCGGGTGGTCGACCAGGGGGCGGCGACGACGGGGTACCACGCGGCGGTCGCGCCGTTCGTGCTCGGCGGGACGGACCCCCAGGAGACGTTCGCGGAGGGTTCGGCGTCGCAGTCGCTCCGGGCAGCGGACGTCCGGGCCTACGGGGCGAGCTTCGACAAGGCCTCCGGCACGCTGGCGTTCGGCATCCAGACCGCGGGACCCGACGCCAACCCCGGCGCCGTGACCAACGTCGAGGTGCTGATCGACACGGACCGCGACGGTGAGCCGGACTACCTGGTCTACGACGCGAAGTCGGCGACCATCGACGCCACCCTCGCCACGACGGTGGACCTCGCGACCGGCAAGACCGTGGACGCGCAGCCCCTCAATGGCGGTGCGCCCGGCCAGGACGTCAACACCTTCGACAGCACGGTGAAGGTGCTGACGGTGGATGCCGCGCTGATCGGTGCGACGTCGACGTTCACGTACTCGGTCCTGACCGAGTCGGCCTACGCTCCGGCCGCGGCCACGAGCGGTTCGTCGATCGTGGACGAGACCACCGCGGTGGCCTTCAACCCGGCGAAGCCGCCCCTGGCCTTCGCACAGGGCTCGTCGACGGGTGTCGTCTTCGCCGACCGGGGCTCGCTCCAGGTCACGCGGTCGCCCGGTGTCGCGAGTGCCCGGGTCCTGCTGCTCCACCTCGGCAACGCGGTCGGCAGCCAGGCACAGAGTGTCGCCGCGACCTGGGTGGCTCCGACCCTGCAGCTCCAGAAGGGCAGCGGGGTGTCGATCGCCGGCACGCCGAAGGTCGGGTCGAAGCTCAAGGCGGGCCACGGCAAGTGGGACGGCACGGGCGTCACCTACTCGTACCGGTGGCTGCGCGACGGCAAGGCCGTGACGAACGCCACGGGTTCGTCGTACACGCTCGGCTCCGCGGACGCGGGGCACCGGATCTCGGTGACGGTCGTCGCGAAGGCGACGGGCTACCAGGACGGCACGGCGACGTCGACGCCGACCGCCAAGGTGGCGCGCTGATCCGCCGTTCGACACGGTGACCAGGAGGTGCCGGGCCCGGATCGGGCTCGGCACCTCTTGTTCGTGCAGGAGTCACGTCTCGCCGGTGCGTGTACAGGACAGGTAGTTAGGCAAACTAGTTACGTGGTGCCAGTGTTGCTCCCATGCAGAGCACGCTGAACCAGCTCCGGTCCAACCCGGTCGAGTGGCGCCGTCGTGGACTCACTCCGCCGGACGTCATCCAGGCCATGATCGAGCAGCGCCTGGCCGAGCCCGGGCACTCCCAGCCCGTCGGTGACCCGTCGTACCAGGACTTCTTCCGGAGCTGATCCGGGGTCGGCCGGGTGATCCGGGACGCACCGACCGACAGACGGGAGGCGCGGTGCCAGCTGGCACCGCGCCTCCCGTCTGTACGTCGGTGGCGTCTCGGACGTCACTTGCCGATCTTGCCGTCGGCCGCGTCCTCGGCCTTGCCGATCTGGTCGCCGTGCCCGCCGCCGGTCGCCTTGTCGGCCGCGTCGCCCGCCTTGTCGAGGCCGGCGTCCGTGGCCTTCTCGCCCTTGTCGCTGTCGGCGAAGTCCTTCGCCTTGTCTCCGATGCCGCTCATGTCGTGCTCCTTCCCTGGTGGATCTGGACGGGTCCGACCGTGCTCCGACCGATCTGGACGGGTCCGACCGTGCTCCGACCGATCCGGACGGACACCCAGCTGCGCCGGATGTGGACAAGTGGCCCACCGTCCACAGGGCGTCACAGCGGGTGACGCGCAGGTGACCAGCCGATAGACTCGGGTGGACCACCGGCCCGGACGGCCGTGTGCGGTCCTCCGCCAACGTGAGGAGAACCAGATGCCCGCAGCAGTCATCATCGGCGCCCAGTGGGGCGACGAGGGCAAGGGGAAGGCCACCGACCTCCTCGGCTCCCGCATCGACTACGTCGTGAAGTTCAACGGCGGCAACAACGCCGGCCACACCGTCGTCGTCGGCGGCGAGAAGTACGCGCTGCACCTGCTGCCCTCCGGCATCCTGACGCCCGGCGTGACCCCGATCATCGGCAACGGCGTCGTCGTCGACCTCGAGGTGCTGTTCCAGGAGCTCGACGCCCTGCGCGCCCGCGGCGTCGACGTCTCGAAGCTGCTCGTGTCGGCCAACGCCCACGTCATCACGCACTACCACCGCACCGTCGACAAGGTGACCGAGCGGTTCCTGGGCAAGCGCCAGATCGGCACCACTGGTCGCGGCATCGGCCCGACCTACGCCGACAAGATCAACCGCGTCGGCATCCGGATCCAGGACATCTTCGACGAGAACATCCTGCGCCAGAAGGTCGAGGCGGCGCTCGACCAGAAGAACCACCTGCTGGTCAAGGTCTTCAACCGCCGCGCGATCGACCCCGAAGAAGTCGTCGAGTCGCTGCTCTCGTTCGCCGAGCGCCTGCGCCCGATGGTCGCCGACACCGCCCTCGAGATCCACCGTGCCCTGGAGCGTGGCGAGACCGTCCTGTTCGAAGCCGGCCAGGCCACGATGCTCGACGTCGACCACGGCACGTACCCGTTCGTCACCTCGTCGTCCGCGACCGCCGGTGGCGCCGCGACCGGTTCCGGCATCGGCCCGGGCAAGCTCGAGCGGATCATCGGCATCGTCAAGGCGTACACGACCCGCGTCGGCGCCGGTCCGTTCCCGACCGAGCTGTTCGACGAGTCGGGCGAGTTCCTGCGCGCCAACGGCTTCGAGTTCGGCACCACCACCGGCCGCCCGCGCCGCTGTGGCTGGTACGACGCCCCGATCGCCCGCTACACGGCACGCATCAACGGTGTGACCGACTTCGTGCTCACCAAGCTCGACGTCCTGACCGGGCTCGAGACGATCCCGGTGTGCGTCGCGTACGAGGTCGACGGCGTCCGTGTCGACGAGGTCCCGGTCAACCAGTCCGACTTCCACCACGCGAAGCCGGTGTACCAGGAGTTCCCCGGCTGGACCGAGGACATCACCGGAGCCCGCACCTTCGACGACCTGCCGAAGAACGCACAGGACTACGTCCTGGCCATCGAGGCGATGTCCGGCGCACGGATCTCCGCGATCGGTGTCGGCCCCGGCCGTGACGCCATCGTCGTGCGGCACGACCTGCTCGGTGCTGACGAACGTGCCGACGAGCGCGCCGGCGAACGCACCGACGCAGCGTGACGATGCGGATCCTGTTCGTCTGCAGCGGCAACATCTGCCGGTCCCCGCTCGGCGCGCAGGTCCTGACGGCACGGCTCGGCCCCGACGCTCCGGCGTTCGTGGTCGAGTCGGCCGGCACCATCGCCGACGACGGCGCCCCGATGGACGCCGCCGCGGCCGAGCAGTCCGTGCGGCTCGGCGGCGATCCCTCGGCCCACCGGTCGCGGTACCTGACGGCCGAGATCGTCGGGCGGGCCGACCTGGTGCTGACCGCTGAGCGATCGCACCGCGCAGCCGCCGTCTCCCTGGCGCCCCGGGCGTCCAAACGGACGTTCACGATCAAGCAGTTCGCGCGGGTGCTCGCCGGCCTCGAGCCCGGTGACCTGGCCGACGTGACGACCCCGCAGCAGCTCGTGGAACGCGTCGCCCGGCTGCGCGGCACCGTCCCGCCGCCCGCCGACCCGGCCGACGACGACGTGGACGACCCCTACCGTCGCTCGACGGCGACCCACCAGCGCGTCGCCGACGAGCTCGACGTGGCGCTGACGGGCATCGCGGACGCGTTGCGCGCCGTGGTCTGACCACTGACGGACGCCAGGCCCGGTGTCAGCTGGCACCGGGCCTGGCGTCCGTCCGGGCGCGAGTGCGCCGCTCGGGACGCCGGTGTCTTCCCCCGACGCCGCCGAGCGCATGAGACGCCTCCGAATACTGCGGCGTCTCGAGCACGACGGGGCGTCGAGCGATGACGACGGCGTGTTCATCACCCAGGCGAAGCACGGCCCGAACGGCTCTTGCATCCTTCGATGGAACTCCCGCAGGTGCATCCCGAAGCCGGTCGTCCCCGAGCGCGCTGGTTCCTAGCGTCGTGTACATGACGAACACCACCGAAGTCCGGCCCACCGCCGGCACCGCAGCCCGCGACCGAGGGGGTGTCCGCGGCCTCATCGCCCGGCACCCGCTCGTGTCCTTCTTCACCATGGCACTCGGCCTGAGCTGGCTCGCGTGGGTGCCGTACATCCTGTCGCCGCACGGCATGGGCGTCTGGGACATCCACTTCCCCGAGGTCCTGGGCAGCGCTCAGTTCACGGGCGTCCTGCCCGGGGCGCTCCTCGGCCCGCTGGGCAGCGCGTTCATCGTCACCGCGGTCGCCGACGGTCGCGCGGGGCTCCGCCGCTGGGTCGGACGGCTGTTCCGCTGGCGGGTCGCCTGGTACTGGTACGCGCTGGCGCTCGTCGTCGTGCCGGCCCTGATCGTCGTGTCCGCGCTGCCGTTCGCCGGTGGTGACGTGCGGGCCCCCTCGGCCCTGGCCTTCGCCATGCTCGTGCCCGGGCTGGTCATCCAGCTGTTCTCGACCGGCCTGAGCGAGGAGCCCGGCTGGCGCGACTTCGCCCTGCCCCGCCTGCAGCACCGCTTCGGGGGCCTGGGCGCCGCCGCGATCCTCGGCCCGATCTGGGCGCTCTGGCACATGCCGCTGTACTTCAGCGACTGGGGCGGCTGGCCGAACGCGCACTGGAGCGAGCCCGTCGTGTTCGCCCTGTTCACCATCACCTTCAACGTCGTGATGATCCAGGTGTTCAACAAGACCCGCGAGAGCCTGCCCCTGGCCCTGCTGCTGCACGTCGGCGTGAACAACACGATCTCGACGCTCTTCCCCGAGATGTACCCGAGCATGACCGCCGGCACGCTGATGATCGGCCTGACCATCATGTCGACGATCGCCGCCGCGGTGCTCCTCGTCGCGACCCGTGGCCGCCTGGGCTACGACCCCGCCCGACGCGCCCTGCCCCTCGACGCACCGGTCCCCACCCACGCCCGCCTCGTAGGATCCAACGATGGCACCCGCTGAGCACGACGCGCTGCGCGCACCGGCCGAGCCGGCAGCACAGCGCGCCCGCCGCGTCGACGTCGTCGTCGCCCTCGGCACGGCCGTCGTCGCCCTCGGGCTGCTGCTCGGCCTGCCGCCCCTGGACGCCCTCGAGCCCGACGGTGCCGCCCTGGCGCTGCGGGCGCCAGCACCGTTCACCCTGGCGTGGAGCGTCCTGGCCCTCGGCCTGCTGGTCCAGTCGGCCGCCCTGCTCGCCGCCCGTCGGGCACCGCGCACCGTGCTGATCGTGGTCGCCGCCCTGCCGGTGGTGGTCGCGGCGCTCGCCCCGGAGTCGTTCGACGTGTTCGGCCTCACCGCACTGCCCGTGGTCGTCGCCGTCGTCCTCGCAGCACTCCGTGTCCCGCTGGCCCGCCTGTGGCCGACGCTCCTGGTCGCCGGGGCGCTCGTCGCCGCCGGCAGCGCGGTGCTGTCCGCCGTCGCCGGTGGTGCGTTCCGCGGTGACTTCTCGACGGGCCTGGCCGGCTCGCTCGGGCAGGGCGTGCTGCAGGCGATCGGTGCCGTCGGCCTGCCCCTGCTGGTCACCCTGCTGGTGCAGTCCCGCCGCGAGGTCCGCGTCGCCCGCACCGCCGAGGCCAGCGCTGTGAACCGTGAGCAGGACGCTCTGGTCGACGCCGCGGTGTCCCGCGAACGCGCCGCGATGGCCCGTGAGCTCCACGACATCGCCGCGCACCACCTGTCCGGCATCGCGCTGATGGCCGCCGTCATCGACCGGCAGATCGACGCGGACCCGGAGCGTGCCCACGAGGGTGCCCGCCAGGTCCGGGAGCAGAGCACCGCCGTGCTCGAGGACCTCCGCCGCCTGGTCGGCCTGCTCCGCGACGACGCCCCAGCCGAGCGCGCCGTCGAGACGGTCGCCGGCATCGTCGACCTGGCCGAACGCGCCCGGTTCCGCAGTGACGTCCGACTCGACGTGCTGCCGGGTGACCGCCCGCTGGCCGACGGCGTCGGCCCGCTCGCGCAGCTCGCCGCCTACCGCACCGTCCAGGAGGCACTCGCCAACGCCGCCCTGCACGCCCCGTCCGCCCCGTGCACCGTCACCATCGACGACCGTGACGCGACCCGGGTGGTGATCCGGGTGGAGAACGCACCCGCCACCGTCCCGGCAGCGGGGACCTCTCCCTCGGGCGGCAACGGCCTGCGGGGGATGCGCGAGCGGGCGGACCTGGTCGGGGCGCGCCTCCAGACCGGCCCGACCGCGACCGGCGGATGGCTGGTGGAGCTGGCGCTCGGCCGGGAGGCACCTGCCGCACCCGCGCAGGCCGCCGACGGCACCGGGGTGGTCGCGTGATCCGCGTGCTGGTCGCGGACGACCAGCCCCTGGTCCGCGCCGGGGTGTCCGCGCTCCTCGGCGCGGAGCCGGACATCGAGGTGGTCGGCGTGGCCGCCGACGGCGGCGAGGCGCTCGCGCTGGCGCGCGAGACGCGACCCGACGTCGCCTGCCTGGACATCCGGATGCCGGTGATGAACGGCATCGAGCTCGCCCGGATCTTCTGCGCTCCGGACGCCGATCCGGCGATCCCCGCGCTCATGCTGACGACGTTCGACCTGGACGACTACGTGTTCGGGGCGCTCGAGGCCGGTGCGTCCGGGTTCCTGCTCAAGGACGCCGAGCCGGACACCATCGTCGACGCCGTGCGACAGGTCGCCGCCGGCAACGGCACGCTCGACCAGGCGCTGACCCGGCGGGTGCTGCGGGAGTTCGTGTCACGGCGGAGCCTGCAGCCGGTCTCCGGCGACCGGGCCGACGGCGTGCTGACCGCCCGCGAGCGCGAGGTGCTCCTGCTGCTGGCACAGGGGATGTCGAACGAGGAGATCGCCGCTGCGCTCGTGCTCGAGGTGTCGACCGTCAAGTCGCACCTGGCGCGGATGCTGCCGAAGCTCGGGGTGCGATCGCGGCTGCAGGCCGTGGTGTGGGCGTACCAGAACCGGATCGTGACGGTGCCGGACCAGCCGTAGGGGCTGTCCGGGGAACGCACGTTCCCGTTCGGGGGACTGTGCACGGTCACTCCGGGCTGGTGCAGTGTATGCATGCACATCGAAACGCCGCCGGTCATCACCTCCGACGACACCTCCCTGCGGGGTGAGGTCATCCACGGGATGATCACGGCGTTGCGTTCCCGTCCGCTGCACGAGGTGACCCCCGAGGTCGTCGCGGCTGCGGCCGGTGTGGACACCGAGGTCGTCGCCCGGACGTTCCCGAGCTGGGACGGTCTGCTGCTCGCGACCATCGACCGGTGGAACGAGGAGCGCACCGTCCCGCTCATGCCCCTGGCCGAGCAGCACGGCACCATCCGGTTCCTGCGCGCGATCGTCACCGCGAACGTGGCCGACCCGTCGCTCATGCGGTTCCTGACGGCGACGCTGAACATCGCGGCGTCGCCCGAGCACCCGCTCGCGCCGATGCTGCACGTCCGGTGGCGACGGTTCCACGCCTTCGTGCAGCACGCCCTGGAGCGCGACGTCCTGCTCGGCCGGGAGCCGGGCACGATGGAGCCGGCGCGCGGTTCGGAGCAGCTGCTCGCGACCTACGAGGGACTGCAGCTGCAGTCCATGGTGCGGCCGGAGATGGACCTGCTCGAGGCCTTCGACCGTGCCGTGACGCGCCTGCGCGAGGGCTGGTCCCGCGCGTACGTGCCGCCCCTCTGGGACCTCGACCGGGTCGGTTGACCCTCCGGGTGGCCCGTCGGGCCGCCCCCAACAGACCGAGGACGCTAGGGCGTCCGAGGGCAGACGCTCACCGTCTGCACGCGTCGCCGCACGATTCGGGTTCGAGCGGCGGCGCGTACCAATCCCGGCAGGCCGGCGTTCGTTCAGCGCCGCCGGTCGCCGTGCGCTCGTTCCGGGCCGTCCGTGGGCGTGCGTTCGTTCCGCGCCGTCGGTCGCCGTGCACTCGTTCTGCGCCGTCAGTCGGCGTGCATCGCGAGCGGTCGCTCCGTGTCCACCTCGACGGGCTGCCGGCGGATGGCGATCACCGTGACGTCGTCGTCGTGCGGCACCTCGTCGGCGCGGGCCGAGAGCGCGAGGACGACCGCGTGCGGGTCGCGGCCGGCGCGGGCGATGGCGGCGACGGACTCGATCGTGTCGTCGAGGTCGTCGTACAGGTCGAGCACGCCGTCGCTGAACGAGACGAGCAGGTCACCCGGTTCGAGGGCACCCTGGGTCGTCGCCCACTCCTCGCGGATGCCGAGCCCGAGCGGCATGTCGCCCGACCGGAGCCGGTCGACGTGCCCGTCGGCGCGCAGGACGAAGCTCAGCCCGTGCCCGGCGTCGGCCCACTGGAGGCTGCCGTCGTCGGAGATCCGGGCGTGGAACAGTGTGGTGAAGGCGAGGTCGGGCCCGACACCTTCGGCGGTCAGCCCGTCGGAGGCCCGCTTCAGTGCCTCGCCGGGGTCCTCGACGGTCCGGGCGCTGCGCAGGGTCGCGCGCACCGCGGCCGCGATCAGCCCCGCGCCGACGCCCTTGCCCATGACGTCACCGAGGCTCACCGCCACGCCGGTCGGCGTCGGGTACCAGTCGAAGAAGTCGCCACCGACGCTCCGGGCCGGCAGGCAGGCACCGGCGACGACGACGTCCTCGGTGATGCGGCCGGTCGTCGTCGGGAGCAGGGACCGCTGCACCGCCGCTGCCCGGTCGATCTCGGCGCGGACCTTGCCCTCGCGCGCTTCGGCCGACCGCAGGTTCAGGCGCGAGCGACGGGAGAGCTCGTGCACGACGACGGCGACGGTGCCGAACACGACGACGAGGATGCCCAGGCGGACGAGTTCACTCGCGCCGGGCGCGTCGGACGGGGTCAGGACGTAGGGCGCGAGGATCACGAGCACGATGCCCGCGATCGCGAAGAGCACGGTGCGACGGCCCTCGAGCGACGCCCACCAGACCACCGGGAGCACCACGATCGCGGTGAACAGCGAGGAGCCGGAGCCCGTCCCGGTACGCAGCAGTGCGATCGTCAGGAAGTCGACGGTGAGCAGGACCGGCACCACCCAGGCCGCGCTGCGCACGAGCGTGGGGATCGCGCTCATCAGCGTCGCGACCACCACGCCGACCACGCTCGCGACGAACAGGTGGTGCTGGGTGATCGCCAGCGTCGGCATCACGACGCTCAGGAACGCCGACAGCGCCAACAGGCCGCTGATCGGAGCCTGACGGACGAGAGGGTTGTCGACGATGCTGGTTGGGCGAGTCATGCTCAGTGCAGGTTAGTGGTCCGGGCTGCTGAGCGACCGCCCCTGACCCCATCTGGGGACGCAGCCCTGGCCGCTCAGCGCGGCCAGGTGGCGACGACCGCGACCGTGTTGAACAGCACGTGCGCCAGGATCGCGCCGCCGATGCGGTCGGTCATCGCGACGAGCGTGCCGGTGAGCAGGCCGAGCAGGAACGTCGTCACGAACACCTGGAACCCGCCGAGCGACGTGCCACCCGCACCGAGCAGCAGGTGCAGCAGCGCGAACAGGAGCGCCGTGACCAGCACCGCGAGGAACCGGGTGCGGGGCGTGAGCTCGGCGGCGAGCCGGCGCTGGAACAGCCCGCGGAACACAACTTCTTCGAGCACCGGGCTGACGACGACGATGCCGATCGCCGACACGAGCAGCAGCCCGACGTCGGGCGTGCCGAGCGTCGGTGCCGGGACGAGCCCGGTCGACCCCGTGAACGCGATCGACAGGAACACGTCCACCGCGCGGCACACGATCACGATGCCGATCGCGAAGACCACGATCCCCAGGTCGAGCCGCAGCCGCGACACCATCGCCGAACGCGGGGTCCGACGGAGCACCACGGCGGCCGCGACGACGAGCGGCACCCACACGGCGGCGTCCGCGGCGAGCACCTGCAGGACCGGCGAGGGGATGCCCCCAGTCCGGGTGACCTGTCCGACGATCCGGGTCAGGATCACGGCGACGCCGAGTGCGACCAGGATGACGATGAGGTCGCGCTGTCGCCGCACGCTGGGCTCGGTGGTGGTCTGGGCCGGCTCGGAGCGCATGGGGCCACCGTAGAGGACACCGCGCGCCGGATGGCGACTTCCCCCGAGCAGTGCTCGTTCCTGTGGCACTATTTGTATGCCGTGCGCTGGGAGTACCCCGGCGTGCCTGTGTCGGGACCACGGGGACGGCCATGATCGGGGAAGGCAAAGGCGTGGAACTCCGCGACTACATCACGGTGCTCCGCAAGGGATGGGTGCTGATCGTCGTACTCGCCCTGGTGGGAGTGGCCGCAGCCGCAGGGTTCTCCCTGCTGAAGAAGCCGGTCTACTCGGCATCGGCGCAGGTCTTCGTCTCCACGGAGACGTCCGGCAGCGCCAGCGACCTGGCCCAGGGCAACACGTTCACCCAGCAGCGGGTGCTGACGTACTCGAACCTGGTGTCGACGCCGATCGTGCTGCTGCCGGTCATCTCGTCGCTCAAGCTCGACATGAACGCGGACCAGCTCGCGACCATGGTGTCGGCGACGGCGCCGACGAGCACCACCCTCATCGCCATCTCGGTCGAGGGCACCGATCCGGTGCAGGCCGCGAACATCGCGAACGCGACCTCGCAGAGCCTGACGAACGTCGTGCAGGACATCGAGGCCACGGACGCGAGCGGCAAGAGCACGGTCAAGCTCACCCGCGTGAAGCAGGCCGACGTTCCGAGCACGCCGGTCAGCCCGAACGTCCCCGTCAACGTCGCGCTCGGGCTGCTCGTCGGGCTCGCCCTCGGTGTCGGCATCGCCGTCCTGCGACAGACCCTGGACAACCGGATCCGCACCGAGCTCGACGTCGAGAAGATCAGCGACAAGCCGGTCGTCGGCGGGATCGCCTTCGACGCCAAGGCCGCCGAGCGCCCGCTCATCGTGCAGGTGGACCCGCGCAGCCCCCGCGCCGAGTCGTTCCGCACGCTCCGCACCAACCTGCAGTTCCTGGACATCGGCACCGGTGCCCGCACCTTCGTCATGACGTCGTCGATGCAGTCCGAGGGCAAGAGCACCACCGTCGCGAACCTGGCGATCGCCCTGGACAGCGCCGGGTTCCGCGTCATCCTGATCGACGCCGACCTGCGCCGCCCCCGCGTCGCCGAGTACATGGACGTCGAGAGCAACGCCGGTCTGACCGACGTGCTGATCGGCCGCGCCGACCTGGAGGACGTGGCCCACCCGTGGGGACGCGGCAAGCTCGTCATCCTGCCCGCCGGTCAGATCCCGCCGAACCCGTCCGAGCTGCTCGGCTCGCGCGCGATGCAGGACCTGATCGACCTGCTCGAGCAGCAGTTCGACTACGTCCTGTTCGACGCCCCGCCGCTGCTGCCCGTCACCGACGCGGCGATCCTGGCCAAGAAGGCCTCCGGCGCGATCGTCGCGGTCGCCTCGGGGCAGACGCTGAAGGGCCAGCTCGCCGCGGCCGTCGCCACCCTCGAGAACGTCGGCGCCCCGGTCTCCGGCTTCGTCCTGACGAAGATGCCGCTGAAGGGCCCGGGCGCCTACGGCCACGGCCGCTACGGCTACGGCTACAGCTACGGCCACGACGAGGACGACAACACCGTGACCACGTCGACACACCCGCCGAAGCGTGCCGGCAAGAAGCTGGGCGTGCTCCGCCGCGCCGGACGCTGAACGGGGCCGATCAGATGAAGAATCGCCGGGGGACCCGAAGCCTCGGCCGCGCACTGCCCCGGACCACGTTCATCCTGGTGGCCGTCGTGGTGGTGGCGCTGATCGTCGTCGACGTGGTGCTCGTCGCGCTCGCCCTGGGCCGCACTGCGCCCGAACAGAACGGACCGGCAGGTCCGATCCCGACCTTCTCGCAGGCACCGGATTCGAGCGAGACACCGAAGCCGAGTGCGTCTGCGGACGCAGACGCCACTGCGACCAAGCAGCAGGGTCGCCGCCTGTTGGCAGCGGTCGACGGCCAGGAGGCGTGGCGCGCGTCCGGTGGGTCGTGCGGCGGCCCGCGGCCGGTGCTGGAACACTCCGTGGACGGCGGGGCGACGTGGGTCCCGGTGGGACTCGGGACGGATGTCGGAGCGCTCATGGCGATCCGGGCCTCCAGTGCGGAGCTCTCGATCCTGGCAGGTGTCGGCGACGACTGCACCACGACGGCGCGGACCAGCGCCGACGCCGGCGTGACGTGGGAAGCCGGGGCGCCCGGCGCCGCCGGTGCCGGCATCAGCGCCGACGGCGTGGTGCTCTCGAAGGGGACCGTCCAGGCGCCGTGCGCCGACCCGATCGAGGCGTTCCAGGGGCAGCAGACCGCGGTCGTCATCTGCGACGGCCAACTCGAGTGGCGCACCGGTGAGGAAGCCTGGGTCGACGTGCCGATGGGTGGCGTGCGCTCGATCGCCGTCGACGGCAGCGACTACACGCTGGCCCGCGTGGGGGTCGCGTCGTGCGACGGCGTGCAGCTCGTGACGATGCCCGCCGCCGGGGTGACGCCGAGCACCCCCGTCACGCCTGTCGGTTGCGCTGACGGCGCGGACACGGACAACACCGTCACCATCGACCGCGCCGGCCAGGACGTGTGGCTGTGGGACGGCACGACCGTGCGGGTCTCGTCGGACGGCGGGGCGACGTGGTGACCGGGGCGTCCTCGTGACGGCGGACGCGCTCCGCGCACCGCGCGCCCTCGGAGCCACCGACGAGTGGAGCCGCACGTACTCACGCCGTGTGCTCTTCACCGACCTGCTGGCCCTGATCTGGGTCGTCTTCGGCGTGCAGATCGCCTGGCTCGGACTCGAGTCGAACCTGGCCACGAACACCGCCGACCTGCGACTGAGCTACTCCGCGATCTCCATCGTGGTGATCGTCGTGTGGATGAGCGCACTCGCCCTGTACGACACCCGCGGCGCGCGGGTGATCGGCGTCGGCAGCACCGAGTACCGCCTGGTCGCGGACTCCAGCGTCCGCGTGTTCGGCCTGCTCGCGATCGCGGCGTTCCTGCTGCACGTCGACCTGGCCCGCGGCTACGTGCTCATCGCGTTCCCGATCGGGATCCTCGTCCTCCTGCTGTCCCGGTGGATCTGGCGCCAGTGGCTCGTCGCCCAGCGTCAGCAGGGCGCCTACTCGGCGACGGTGCTGCTCGTCGGGTCGCCGGCCAGCGTGCTGCACATCGGCCGCGAACTCGCGCGTTCCCCCGAAGCCGGCTACCGCGTGGTCGGCGCCGTCGTGTCGACGAACCACCGCGGTCTGCTGGCCGGGTCGACCATCCAGAGCCACGGCGGCTTCGACGACGTCGGCTCCGCGCTGCGCGAGACCGGTGCCGACACCGTCGTGATCACGAGTTCCGACGACCTGCCGCCGGAGCGCGTCCGGGAACTCAGCTGGTCGCTCGAGCCGGGTCGGCAGCACCTGGTGGTCGCGCCGAGCCTGACCGACATCGGTGGTCCCCGCATCCACACCCGGCCGGTGCAGGGCCTGCCGCTCATCCACGTCGAGACGCCGACGTACTCGGGCCGCAAGCTCTACACGAAGCGCGCCTTCGACCTGCTCGGCGCGGGGCTGCTCGTCGTCGTCCTGTCGCCGCTGCTCCTCGTGCTGGCCGTGCTGGTGAAGACCACCTCGACCGGTCCGGTCTTCTTCCGGCAGGAGCGCGTCGGGCTGAACGGCAGCACCTTCCGGATGATCAAGTTCCGCTCGATGGTCGTCGACGCCGAGGAACGCCTGCAGGAGCTCAGTGCGCTCGACCGGGCCGAGGGCAACGACGTCCTGTTCAAGATGCGGAACGACCCCCGGGTCACCCGGGTCGGCGGGTTCATGCGCCGCTACAGCCTCGACGAAGTGCCGCAGCTGTTCAACGTCCTGGCCGGCAGCATGTCCCTCGTCGGACCCCGGCCGCCGCTCTCGCGGGAGGTCGCCCGCTACGACACCCATGTCCACCGTCGCTTCTTGGTGAAGCCGGGGATGACGGGGCTGTGGCAGGTGAGCGGTCGATCCGATCTGTCGTGGGAGGACTCGGTGCGGCTGGATCTGTTCTACGTGGAGAACTGGTCGATCGTGGCCGACCTCCTCATCCTCTGGAAGACGTTCAAGGCCATCGCGACCAGCCGAGGTGCGTACTAGATGACCGCTCACAGCAATCCTGACGGGGCGGAGCCCGGAATCCGCGACGCCGTGATCGCCCTCCCGACGGTCCGTGCGGCAGGCGTGCCGCTGGTCGCGGTCCCAAGTCCGGAAGTCCTCGAGCAGCTGCGGTCCGTCGCTGATCGCCTCGACGGACCGGGGATCCCCGTCCACTTCGTCAACGCGTACACCGTGTCGTTGACGTCCGACCCCCGCTACCTGCGCCTGTTCCAATCGGACGGGGTGAACATCGCGGACGGGACGCCCCTGGCGTGGATCGCACGCTCGATCGGTGGCGAGGTCGCACATCTGCGCGGTCCGGACGCATTCCGCGAGATCCTCTCGTCGAAGCCGACGTACGGTCTTCGACACTTCCTGCTCGGTGGGAGCGAGGGGTCACTCGCCCGTCTCGAGATGGCCATCGCTCGGGACTACCCCGATGCGCTCGTGGTGGGTGCTTTCAGTCCCCCCTTCACCGAGTTCGGCGACAGCGATCGAGACCACATCGATTCGCTGATCCGGGAATCGGCGGCAAACGTCGTCTGGGTCGGCATCGGCACACCGAAGCAGGACTACGAAGTCGTCAGACTCGCCGCGCTGCACTCCGCAGTCGTCCTGGCTGTCGGGGCAGCCTTCAACTTCGTGTCCGAAGACGTCGTCGAGGCACCGAGGCTGTGGCGCCGAACGGGCCTCGAGTGGGTGTACCGACTCGTCCGCGAGCCACGGCGCCTCTGGCGCCGCTACCTGCTCGGTAACCTGACGTTCCTCGTGCTCGCTGTCAGGAGACGACGTGGCTGAGGCGCACGGTGACGTCATCGTGATCAGTCAGCTGCCCCCACCCGTGCACGGGTCGACGGTCATGACGAGGACCCTCATGGACGTCCTCGCCGGTTCTGGCCGGCGCCCGGTCCTAGTGGACCGGCGCTTCAGCAAATCAGTCGACGAGATCGGCTCGACGAGCATCAAGAAAGTACTCAGCGGCATCTCGCTCCTCTTCCGGCTCGGAACGACGCTCCGGCACCACCGTGACGCGGCAGTGGTGTTCTTCACCACGAACCGGCCACCGTCGTTCTGGGTTGACGTCGTGATGAGCGTGGAACTGCGGATGCTGCGCCGTCCGTACATTGCGTACGTCCACACGTCGGGCTACCGAGCGTTGGCCGAACGAGGGGCCCTCCATCGCGGTGGGGTGGCCCTCCTGCTCGGCGGCGCTTCTTCGGTGGTGGTCCTCGGGGAGTCGATGCTCCCCGACGTGCAACAGTTCAACGACGCCCGCAGTGTCATCCCGAACGCGGTCGGCGGTCCGGAGCGGCGAACGACAGCCGTCGGCGGATCGTCGACGATCGCCTTCCTGTCGAACCTGATCCCGGGCAAGGGTGCCGAGGACTTCATGCGCATCGCGAACCGGTGCCTCGTCGACGCACCGGACGCTCGAGCGATCGTGATCGGTCGAGCGTCGTCCGACGAGTACGGGGAGGGGCTGCGGGCGATCCTCGACCCGGAGGTGCGAGACCGGGTGGACTTCATCGGCGCGATGTTCGACGAGGCTCGTGATGGCCTGCTCGCGACCGCGAGTGTCCTCGTGTTCCCGAGCACCTACCGCTACGAGGCACAGCCGCTGACAGTCCTGGAATCGATGCGGGTGGGAGTTCCGGTCGTCGCCTACGACGTCGGGGGCCTCCGCGACGTGATCGACGACGATGTGAACGGGTTCCTCGTCAGGAGCGGTGACTGGGAGGCGGCATCTGAGCGATGCCGGACAATCCTGTCGTCACAAGACGACCGCGACCGGCTCGCCGCAGGAGCCCTCACGACATACCGCGAACGTTTCGGACTCGCCCGGTACAGCGCGGCGTGGACCGAACTCCTCGAGCGGGGTGCGTGACGTGGCAGGACGAACGTTTGCGATCGTGCAGGAGTACGTCCCCGAGTACCGCGCGCCGTTGTTCGACCGGTTGGCCGAGGCGCTGTCGGAAAGGGGCGACGAGCTCACCGTCTTCGCCGGGAACCCGGCCGGCGCGCTCGCTCAGCGCCGGGACGGCGTGCAGGAGCGGCCGTGGCTGCGGAGGATCCGCCAGCGGGAGCTCCGGCTGTTCGGGAAACGGCTGACCCTCCGCGTGCTGCCGCGCGACGTGTGGCGAGCGGACCTGATCGTCGTGGAGCAAGCTCGACGGAACCTCGATCTGCCGCTGCTGTTGCTCTGGAACCGGACAGCGCGGAAGACGGCGTTGTGGGGCCACGGTGCCGATGTCGTCAAGGTGCCGTCCCGCTTCGAGCGGTTGTACAGCCGCCTGATCACGCGGAAGGCCACGTGGTTCTTCGCCTACACGCCGGCAGGTGCCGAGTGGGCTGCCGCGATCGGCCGGGACCCACAGCGAACCACCGTCCTGCACAACAGCACCGACGTCCGGCAGCTTCGCGAGGAGCTCGCGGCCGTCGATGCGACGAACGCGGAGGGTCAGGTGGCCTTCATCGGCGGCCTCGACGACAGCAAGAAGATCGTCGAGCTGATCGCGATCGCAGAGGCTGCGCACCGCGCGGATCCGGATTTCCGCCTGGTGGTCGGCGGCGACGGACAGCTTCGCCCCGCGGTCGAGTCCGCGGCGGCCCGCTTCGCGTGGCTCGACTACCGCGGTGCGGTGTCCGGAGCCGCGAAGGCGGTGCTGCTGCGCGAGAGCGACCTGCTTCTGCTGCCCGGACGCGTCGGACTGGTCGCGCTCGACAGCCTCGTCGCAGGTCGACCCATCGTCACACTCGCGTCCTCGCTCCACGGACCAGAGTTCGGGTACCTCGAGCCGGGCCGGACCTGCGTCGTGGCCGATGGCGTCGAGGACGCTGCGCGGTCGATCGTGCGGCTCCTGCGCGACCGGCAGGAGCTCGTGACCATGCAAGAGCGTTGCCACCGAGTGTCCGAGGAGTACTCCGTCGAGAAGATGGCGCATCATTTCCAGGACGGTCTGAACGCAGCGATCAAGGACGACGATGAGTGAGTTGCACGTGATCGTGGCGAGCCACAACCGGGCCGACACCACTGCGGCCGCGTTGCGGTCGCTCCACGAGGCGATCTCCGAGGTGGGCGTCGAGTACGACGTGACGCTGTTCGACGACGGCTCGTCGGATGACACGATCGAGCGGGTGACCGCGGTCGTGGATCGGTTGACGGTCCTGCGGGGCGACGGTTCGGCGTTCTGGGCCCGGTCGATGGCTACGGCAGAGGCGGCAGTGCTGGCCCGTGATGATGTCCGGGACGACGACTGGTTGCTCTGGTTCAACGACGACGTCCTGCTCGAGCGCTCTGGTCTCCGCTCCCTGTTCGAAGCGGCACCGCAGCCGCAGGCGGGGATCCTCGTCGGAAGCACGGTGGACCCCGTCTCGGGCGCACTGACCTACGGCGGACTCCGACGAGAGGGACCCCACCCATTGGCGTTCGCGCTGGTCCAGCCGCCGGATGCTGCCAGCGCAGCCGAGCGGGTCGATGCCTTCAACGGCAACATCGTGCTCATGCCCATCCACGTCGCCCGCACGGTCGGTCCAATCGACGGAGGCTTCAGCCACGCGTACGCGGATGTTGACTACGGGATGCGCGCGACCGCGAAGAGCATTCCCATCTGGGTGATCGGGGGGACGGCGGGGTACTGCAGCCGGAACCCTGCCGTGTCCCACCCGTCCGTCGTCGCCGCCTGGCGTTCGTGCACCGGGCAGAAGGGGGCGGGTAATCCTCGTTCGCTTCGTCGGTACCTTCGTCGGCACAACCCGCGGTCCTGGTGGTTCTTCTACGCCGCGTCCTACGCGCTCTGGTGGGTTCGTACCCTTCGTCGCGCCGCGATGAGCAGAGGGAGACGCCGATGACCACCCTGCTGTTCCTCGTCGTCGCGGCCATCTTCCTGGTCTTGGCCGTCGGGCTCGTACGGATGCAGCCGCGCGTCGTGTACTGGATCGTGTCCCTGTACGCCGTGACGGCGTGGGAGTACCCGAACTTCGGGACGATCGGCACCTTCGGCGGCACGACCATCACGCTCGGTGACGGGCTCGCGGTGAGCTTGATCACCGCAGCACTGCTCGACGCTCGAGCTGTGGTCCGGCGCTTCCAGCCGGTCGGGGTCATCGCGGGCGCAGCGCTCGTCGCGGTGCTTGCGCTCTCGCTCGTGCAGGGCATCGCGACCTTCGGACTCGGCGTGGCCGTCAATGAAGCCCGTGGGTTCCTGTACGTGCTCGGTATCCTGTTCTGGGCGGTGACCCGGCCATGGCCAGAAGCCGAGATCGTCTACGCGGAGAAGTTCTTCGTCATCGTGCAGGGCATCGGCTTGTGCGTCGTCGGCGTCTACCACGTCGCGCGGTACGGGCTGGGTGGGACCGCGGACTTCGTGCTCGTCAGCGGAGAGCTCAGCCAGACCGGGCGCCCGTTGGTGTCGGGGCAGGCGCTGCTCCTCACGATCTGTGCGGTCCTTGCTCTCCGGCTCTGGCAGCGCGACGCCCGCGCGCGTTGGGTCTGGCTGTTCGGGCTCTTCATGGTGTTTGTGATCGTCAGCCAGCAACGAACGGTCTGGCTCACCGCCCTCGCGGTCGCCCTCGTGCTGCTCGTGCGTGGACCGCGTGCACTTCGCCACACGCTCGTGCTGCTCTTCGGAACGCTGCTGATCGGGGGGATCCTGGTGTCGGCAGCGCAGTCGTCGTCGAGCGGCATTGTCGCCGAGTTCGCCGGATCGGCATCGAACACGGGGACGTACTCGGCCCGTCTCACGAGCTGGATCGGCCTCATCGTGCAATCGGTGGGTGAAGGCGTGATGACCGTCCTCTTCGGAGCACCCTTCGGACACGGTTACGGCAGGTTCGAGGGCGTCGGCCGCTGGGTAGTCTTCGCTCCGCACAACTGGTACGTCACGGTGTACCTGCGAGAAGGACTCGTCGGTCTCGGCGCGATGCTGGTCATCTTCCTGCCACGCTTCTTCGCCGGGTTGCGGGCCAACCGAGACGTCTTCGTGACCGCCCTGCTCGTGTGCTTCCTGGTCTACGGATGGACCTACTCGTGGCAGTGGTGGACGTGTCTGCCGCTCGCACTGGCGTTCTTGGACCGCGACTTCCCAGAGGCGATCTCGATGGAGACACCCGTGGTCGGCCGCTCCCGTCGCCTCCCGGTGCACGGATGACGCCCGGGACGCGAGTCCTGCACGTCCTCGGAGAACTCCGGCCGAGCGGCATGGAACGGATGCTCGTCTCCGGGGCCAGCGGCTTCGACTCGGCAGGCGTCGAGGGCCATGTCTTCGGCGTTGGCCGCAACCATCCCTTCGAGCGTGCGATCAGAGATGCCGGCTACTCCGTGCACACCACCGACAGCGCGTTGCACACCCCGGCAGGGCGACAGGTCTTGCACCGTCTCCTCGCCGAGGTCGACCCCCACGTCGTGCACATCCACACCGAAGGCCGCTACCTGCAGACCGTGCTCGCGGTCCGCAGGTCGAACAGGCGCCTGCCCGTCGTGCGGACCATCCACAACGTGTTCGACGCGCGCGGCCGATGGTTCCTCCGGCGTGCCGCGCAAGCGCTCATCGCCGATCGCCTGGTCGATGCGCTGATCGCGCCGAGCCCGGACGTGGCGGCGAACGAAGCGCGTTTCGGGCGACGAGTCCGAGTGATCTACAACTGGGTGGAAGACCGCTTCTTCGAGATCGCCGCACAGCGTGCGCAGGCGACGGTGCCGTCCACGGCTCCGATCGTGATCGTCGGGAACTGCTCGAAGATCAAAAGCCACGAAGTCGTCCTCGAGGCCGCGCTCCTCGGCAACCTCAGCGTCGTGCACGTGGGTTCCGAGGACGACGTGGCACCGGCGGAACGGGAACTCCTCGAGCGACTCGACCAGGTGGGCCTCCTGGCCGGTCGCGGGGTCGGCGATCCGGCAGCGGCACTCCTCGCCGGACGTGTGTTCGCGATGCCGAGCCGTCACGAGGGCATGCCGGTCGCGCTCGCCGAAGCGTTGGTCGTCGGCCTCCCCGCCGTCGTGTCCGACGTCCCAGGACTCCGGTGGGCTGCCGGGCAGGGAAGCGTCGTGGCGCTCGGTAGCCGGGAACCGGCAGAGTGGACCGAACGGCTCCGCGAGTCAGCCGGAGCGGGAAGCGCTCCGACGATCGACTTCCGCGCGGCCAGGGGAACATCCGAGTACGCCGAGGTCTACCGAGCCGTCACCACTCGACGAAGAAGGGCTGCGCAGTGATCCGACGGGCACTTGCATCGATCAGACGGCGACGTTGGTTCAGTTCCCTCCCGACCACCGTGTCCTGTGGAGAGGATCTGCGCTTCGGCGCACGGGTCCGACTCTGGGCTCCGAGGTCCCTGACGATCGGCTCGGACGTCCACCTCGGCTCAGACGTGCGCATCGAGGTCGACGGCAGCATCGGGGACGGTGTGCTGATCGCGAACCGAGCGGCGATCGTCGGCCGACGCGATCACGACATGTCAGTCGTGGGTGTGCCGATCACTGCGACGCCCTGGGTCGGAGACACCCCCGCCCTGAGCACCGCCACCACGATCGGCAGTGACGTCTGGATCGGATTCGGCGCGATCGTGCTGTCCGGCGTGTCCGTTGGCGACAGCTCCGTCATCGCGGCTGGTTCGGTCGTGACTCGGGACGTGCCGCCGAACACCGTCGTCGCGGGGAACCCGGCGCGAGCGCTCGGACCGCGGTTCGGTGAAGGAGAACTGACCGTCCACTGGCACGCGCTGCGCCGCCGGGGTGTCCGGCTCGCCGAGGATCCGGCGATGGGTAGGGCCGATGGCTGACCCCTCCCCACGGATCTTCTACGTGCCGAACGAGTTCGGGGGCTTCCGCCAACTTGGCTTCCGTGACCCGTTGGAATCGTTGGTACGAGCGGGCCAGGTCGCCGAGCTCGCGACCTTCAGCGTTCTCGACGCGATCCGGAACGGCGGCGACGCCGAAGCTCATCGGAAGGAGCTCGTCCGACGGGTGACGGACTTCCAGCCGGACATCCTGCTCATGCAGCACCTCGGCCACACCGGCCTGCGGCGACAGCACTTCGCATCGCTGCGTCAGGCCTGCCCGCGGGACTTCATATACCACGAGGCGGACCCCTACTCGAGGCACCTCCATCCCATCCCTCCCGAGGCACGGGCAGCAGCACGGGTTGCGGACGTCGTCTTCACGGTCGGCAGCGGCGTGTTCAGCGACAACTTCCGGCGAGCGGGGAGCGCGAACGTCCGCTGGATCCCGTCGGCCTACGAACCGACCAGGACCTCGAACTTCGACCGTCCGGTTCGCCAGGACCGTCCCTACGACGTCGTCATCGTCGCCAACCGGAACCGACCTCGGTTCAGGGGCCTGCCGGACTGGCGCGAGCGGATCCGGTTCGTCGAACTGATGCAGCAGCACTTCGGAGAACGACTGGCTGTGTACGGAAGAGGCTGGGACGGCCCGACAGCGAAGGGGCGCGTGCCCTTCGAAGCGCAGGACGAAGCGATCACCTCGGGCTGGGTCAGCGCGAACTGGGACCACTTCGCATCCGAAGCGTCATACTTCTCCAACCGGTTGCCGATCTCGCTCGCCGCCGGATCCATCCACGCGACGACCGACCACCCCGGCTACGACCAGCTCTTCCCGGCGCAGACCCGCCGGTTCCTGGTGCGCGGTCGGACTCCCGAGGCGCTCATCGGTTCCGTCGAGCGTGTGTTGGCCGACACCACGACGGAAGACCGGCTCGGGGCCATCGCAGCTGGGCGTGAGTTCGCAGCGGAGCACTTCCGACAGGACGACCTAATGGTCCAGATGATGAACTGGCGCACGCAGTGGATCGATCCGGCTGATGCTCGGTCCGTGTGGGCAGCTGAGCGGGGAGGTCGAGCATGAGGATCGGGCCGATCAGGACGCTTCCGCTGCGCGCATCCCTCCGGATCGAACGGGGCATGAACGCGCGAGACCTGCAGCGTGGTAGTGGTGATGCGACGCCACCGGACGGATGGGTGCCGCCGCGGAACCTGCTCGGGCTCCGCGTCCGTGTGGACCCATACCCGGATCTCGGACATCAGCTGTCAACGTGGATCGCCGGCTACCTGTGGTCCGCGGACCTCGGAGTGCCCTACCTCGGCGGGGACGTGACGAAGGACACGAAGGGGCTCTTCGACCTGGCACGGTCGACGGCCGGTGCACCCTCTGGAACTGTGGTCGAGCGTCGCATCGCAGCGACTGGGTTCGAGTACGAGGACTGGGCGCTTCCTGCGCTCCAGCGGGCGACGAGTCGGGTCGCCTCCCGCTCCAGCCGACCGTGGGTCGGACGGCTGGCGGTGGACCAGCGTCGCTGGGACCAGACGCCGGCGGCCGAGCCGCTGCGTCGAGCCCTCCTCGGTGGGTACCTCGGTGAACAGTTCAGACAGATCGAGGCGAACGCGGACTACATCGCGGTCCACGCACGACGTGGAGACATCGGGCCGGAATCACATCCTGATCGCTGGATCGGTCTCGCTTACTACCAAAGGCTGATCGCCGAGATCAGGACCGTTCCCGCGCTCGCGCACATGCCGGTCAGGCTCTTCACCTCGGGCGATGCAGCAGACCTGCGTGACCTCAACGCTATCGGGGTCACGATCTCCAACGGCGGCGAGCGCGACCAAGACTTCATCGAGATCGCGGCCGCACGGGTCGTCGTGGCGGCTCCGAGTTCCTTCGGGTTCCTCGCCGCGCTCGTGTCGAGAGCCCCCGTGATCGCCCGCGTCCCCTGGTGGCACCACATCCCGGACACCGGTCGTTGGCTGGCGTACCAGGCGGGCCAAGACCTCGACGCCGCTCGACTCGACGACCTGATCTCCGGTGCCGCTTCGTGACATCGAACGGACGGCGCCTCATGGCCGGGGCCTCGTGGGTGTACGGGCTGCAACTCCTGACGGTCGTTGTGCAACTCGCGTACGCAGCGCTGACGTCGCGGCTCGCCGAACCCGGGGTCTTCGGCGCGTACAGCGTCGCGCTGTCGATCGCGGCGCTCGTCAACCTGCTGGGGTCCGGTGGGCTGTCGCAGACAGCTGCTCGAGCGCCGGACGCGGAGCGGTCGTCGACACGACCCCTCGCCACCTACGCGTTGCTCCTGGGAGTGGCCGCGGCGCTCTTCACCCTCGCCACGGCAGATCTTTGGAGTGCATTCTGGGGCGCACCGCAGGCCTCCGGCGCTGTGCGACTCCTCGCGGCGAGTGCGCTCGTGATGCCGTTCCTCAGCCTGAGTACTGGCTTGCTACGCCGCCAAGGGGTCTTCCGCCAAATGGCGATCGCCACCTTCGCCGCCAACGTCGTCGGGATGATCGTCGGTGCGGCTGCAGTACTCGTTTTTCGGAGCCCCGAGTCCCTGGCCGTCTCGGCGATCGTCGGGCAATGGGGCACGTTGCTCTGGGCAGTCACCCGACTCCGCGGCGGTCTGCTCCCCGGCCGACTCGCCCTCCGATCGGACAACGTCCAGTTCAGCACGAAGCTCGTCGCGGTGTCCGTGTTCCAGTACATCTCCGGCAACGCCCCACGATGGAGCGTCAGCCAGTTCGTCGGAGCCGGCGTGCTCGGCGCATGGAACCGGGCTGACGTCCTGTCGACGATCCCGTTCTCGCAGCTGCAGAACGCGCTGATGCAGGTAATCTACCCGGAGTTCCGTCGCTACGAGGTTGGCACGTCCGCCGCGAGAGCCGCGTGGCTGGACATGCTGACCCTCGTCGCATGGCTCACCCTGCCGGTCGGTGCTGTGATCGCCGGCGTGGGGCCGGAAGTCGTCCGCCTCGCGCTCGGGCCGGGTTGGGAACTCGCCGGCCAGATCCTGCCGCTGCTCGCAGTGCTGGGCGCCGTGCAGCCGCTGATGATCCTCCTCGCCGGCGCCCTCGAGGCCGCCGAGCTCTTCAAGGCGATCTGGCTGTCCGAAGCCGTCGCGTTTGTCCTCAGCGCCGTCGGTGTCGCGATGGTCGTGGTCCATCAGCAGTACGTCTTCGCCCTCCTCGCGCTCATCGCGGCGATGATCGGTCGGCACGTGGTGCACATCGTCCAGGCACACCGCGTCCGTGCGCTCGGCCTCCGGCAACTCGCCCTCGGGTACGCGCAGCCAGCGGTGTTCGCCCTGGTGCTCTACGGCTCACTCGTGGTGCTCGTCCACGACTTCGGCTTCGGGCCGGTCCGGGTGGCCGCAGGCCTCGTCGGCCTTGCCGTCCTCGTCGTGTGGGTGGGCGCGACGCGTCGGTTCTTCCCGCCACTGGAGATCTTCCGTCGCCGGGGGATCCTCGGGCGTGGCGGCGAGAGCCTGTCGTGAGGCTCGGAACCTCCGCAGGACGCAAGCGAGCTCGGTTCGGGCCACCGCGCTGCCGCTCGTACGGTAGATTCAGCCGATCAGGGGCCGGGAGGGCAGATGTTCCGGTCTGAACCCCTGGACAACGAAGGGGCGGCCGTGCAACCGATCTTCCTCGTCTACACCTTCCAGGACGCGGAACACCTCCGGGAACTCGTCGAAGCGCTTTCACCGTACGAAGTGATCGTCCACGTCGACGCGAAGGTCGATCTGTCCCCGTTCGCAGCCGCGGTCGAGCACTGCACGAACGTCCGGATGCTGCAGGACCGAGTGCAGGTCAACTGGGGCGGGTACTCGCAGGTCCGTGCGATCCGAGCCCTCGTGCGGAAGGGACTCGAGTTCGCGAACGACGACGACTACCTCGTCCTGCTCTCCGGCTCGGACTACCCGCTCCGAGCAGTCGACGAATTGGTCGCCCACCTCGTGGAGCACGGGGGGCGGCAGTTCATTCGCGCGTTCGAGATCTCCACGAGCGAAGAGAAGTACCGCAGACAGGTCGACCGACGGCATCACCGCGACATGCGTTTCCTGTCGACCCGGACCGGCAACCGAGTCCTCCGCAAGGCCCGCAACGGCATCATCCGACTCATCGACGGCCCCCTGAGCACGAAGCGCTCCCCGGTTCCCCCTGACGGGCTTCGTATCGGTCACGGCGGGACGCACTTCGCGGTGACAGCGGCGTGTCTCCGCGAGATGGAAGCGCTCGTGACGCCGGAGGTCGAGTGGTACTTCGCGGCGATCTTCTGCCCGGAGGAGAAGTTCTACCAGTCCCTGATCATGCGCACCCGCTTCGCTTCGGCGACACCGGCGAGTGGCTTCGAGGACTACGTGGGCCCGGGGAACTGGCGCTACGCCAACCTCCACCTAATCGATCCGACTCTCATCCGGGTGTTCACCGAGGAGGATTGGCGGCAAGTAGCGTCCTCGGACAAGTTTTTCATCCGCAAGATCGTGACCGGACCGAGCACCGGTCTTCGCAGCAAGATCAAGACCGAGCGGCTGACGGCGCCCGGTCGAACTAACACGACGTGAGGACGGGAACCAGTTGCCCAAGAAGGCCTTGATCACCGGGATCACCGGACAGGACGGCTCGTACCTGGCCGAGCTGCTGCTCCGGAAGGGATACGAGGTGCACGGACTCATCCGTCGTGCCTCGACGTTCAACACCTCGCGTATTGATCACCTGTACGTGGACCCGCACAATCCCGACGCGAAGCTGTTCCTGCACTACGGAGACCTGGGAGACGGTGCGCGGCTCGTCAGCCTGCTCAGCGAGCTGAAGCCCGACGAGGTCTACAACCTCGCGGCGCAGTCACACGTGCGGGTGTCGTTCGACGAGCCGGAGCACACCGGCGACGTGACAGGCGTGGGTACCATGCGCATGCTCGAGGCGGTCCGGGTGTCCGGCATCCACACGCGCTTCTACCAGGCGTCCTCCTCCGAGATGTTCGGCGCTACCCCGCCGCCGCAGAACGAAGAGACGCCGTTCTGGCCGCGTTCCCCGTACGGTGCCGCGAAGGTCTACAGCTACTGGGTGACCCGGAACTACCGCGAGGCCTACGGCATGTTCGCGGTGAACGGCATCCTGTTCAACCACGAGTCTCCGCGTCGCGGTGAGACGTTCGTCACCCGGAAGATCACCCGTGCGGTTGCTCGGATCAAGGCTGGCCTCGAGGACCACGTGTACCTCGGCAACCTCGACTCCGTCCGCGACTGGGGGTACGCCGCCGAGTACGTCGAGGGCATGTGGCGGATGCTGCAGGTCGACGAGCCGGACGACTTCGTCCTGGCGACCGGTGGCGACTTCACGGTCAAGGACTTCCTCACCACCGCGTTCTCGCACGCCGGGCTGAACTGGGAGGACCACGTTCGGTTCGACGAGCGGTACCTGCGACCGAGCGAGGTGGACGCCCTCGTCGGCGACGCCTCGAAGGCGAAGGAGAAGCTCGGCTGGGAGGCGACCGTCGACACCGCCGAGCTGGCGAGGATCATGGTCGACGCCGACATCTCGGCGCTCGAGCACGAGGGCCGTCCGTGGATCGACACCGTCCGACTCGAGAGCTGGGGTTCCTGATGGCCACGACCGACTTCACCGCCGGTCCGATCGACCGGGCTGATCGCGTCTACGTCGCGGGACACCGTGGTCTGGTGGGCTCGGCGGTCTGGCGCAAGCTCGAGTCGGAGGGTTTCACGGACGTGGTCGGGCGCACCTCGTCCGAGCTCGACCTGAAGGACCGCGGCGCAGTCTTCGCCTTCTTCGCGGACCAGCAGCCGAAGCACGTCGTGCTCGCCGCTGCCAAGGTCGGCGGCATCATGGCGAACAACACCTATCCGCACGACTTCCTGAGCGAGAACCTGCAGATCCAGGTCAACGTGATGGATGCCGCGGTGGAGCACGGCGTCGAACGCCTCGTGTTCCTCGGCTCGTCCTGCATCTACCCGAAGATGGCCGAGCAGCCGATCCATGAGGACGCGCTGCTCACGGGGCATCTCGAACCGACGAACGACGCCTACGCCATCGCGAAGATCGCCGGCATCCTGCAGGTGCAGGCTGTCCGTCGGCAGTTCGGCCGTCCGTGGATCTCGGCCATGCCGACCAACCTCTACGGCCCGGGCGACAATTTCTCGCCGACCGGCTCCCACGTCCTGCCGGCACTCATCCGCCGGTACGACGAAGCCGCTCGCAGCGGTGCGTCGACCGTCGAGAACTGGGGGACCGGGTCTCCCCGTCGTGAGTTCCTGCACGTCGACGACATGGCGGCAGCGGTGTTCCACCTCATGGAGCACTACGACGGTCCTGACCAGGTCAACGTCGGTACCGGATCGGACGTCACGATCAAGGAGATCGCGGAGACGATCGGCAAGATCGTCGGGTTCGAGGGCGAGACGGTCTGGGACACCACCAAGCCGGACGGTACTCCGCAGAAGCTGCTCGACGTGTCGAAGCTGGCGGACGCCGGATGGAGGGCGCAGATCGGCCTGGAGGACGGGCTCCGCAGCACCATCGACTGGTACCGCGAACACGCGGACTCCGTCCGTCAGTGATGGTTGTCGGACGCGCGGAACCGTAGGATCGCCACATGTCCGACGCGCCCGAGTCGCGACGCACTGCAGTACGCCGGGGGTCCAGGGCCCGGATCGTCCTGTGGGTCGTCCTCGCCCTTGTCCTGCTGCTGATCCTCGCCGTTGCCTGGGTTGGTGTCCGCGGCATGCTCGCCAGGGGGCACCTGGAGCGCGCGGTCGGGGACGTCGACACGCTCCGGTCCCAGCTGACCGGCGGTGACACCGCCGCCGCCCAGAAGACGGCGCGCCACCTCGAGGACGAAGCAGCGTCGGCGCGATCGCTGACCGGTGACCCCGTCTGGGGCGCGGCACAGTCCGTACCGTTCTTCGGGACCAACCTGCGGGCCGTGCGGGACGTCTCGGTGATCGTCGACGACGTCGCCAGCGACGCCGTCAGTCCGGTCGCTGGCGTCATAGGAGGGCTCGGGTCGGATTCGTTCGCTCCGAAGGACGGCAAGATCAACCTCCAGCCGATCGAGGACGCGCAGCCGGCGGTCGCCCAGGCCACGAAGACACTCCAGCAGGCACGCACCGACGCGGAGCGGATCGACACCAGCGGAACGCTGTCGCCGGTCACCACCGCCGTGGGACAGCTGCGGAACGCGCTGTCGTCAGCGTCCGAGCAGGCGGTTGCGGCGAACCGCATCGTGCAGCTCGCGCCGGCCATGCTCGGCCACGACGGGCAGCGGCGGTACCTGCTGCTCTTCCAGAACAACGCCGAACTGCGAGCTGGGGGAGGTATCCCCGGTGCGGTGGCGGCGCTCGACGCGAAGGACGGTTCGCTCCGTCTGTCAGCCCAGGCCTCGAGTGGGGACTTCGGGCCGTACGACGAACCGGTCCTGCCACTGACGGCTGACACGCGTGGGCTCTACGGGGAGATCACCGGGGAGTACATGCAGGACGTCACGCTCACGCCACGCTTCGATGTGTCGGCGAAGCTCGCGCGGGAGATGTGGAAGCAGAAGTTCGGCCAGCAGGTGGACGGCGTGCTCGCCATGGATCCGGTGACGCTCAGCTTCATCCTCAAGGCGACCGGCCCCGTGCAGCTGCCGACCGGAGACACTCTGACCTCCGACAACGCGGTGCAGCTGCTGCTCAGCGACGTTTACGCCAAATACCCCGATCCGGCGGTGCAGGACGCCTTCTTCGCGTCCGCCGCCAGCGCGGTGTTCGCTAAGGTTTCTTCGGGCGGGTTCGACACGAAGGCCTTCGTGTCTGCGCTGACCCAGAGCGCTGGTGAGGGCCGCCTGCGACTCTGGAGCGCGGACAAGGCCGAGCAGCGCCGCATCAGCGGGACACCGATCGCAGGTGAACTGCCGACGGCGACCCCCGACTCGAGCCAGTTCGCCGTCTACCTGAACGACGGCACCGGCGCGAAGATGGACTACTACCTCGAGAAGAGCGTCTCCGTCGGCAGCTCGGTGTGCCGGAAGGACGGGCGACCGACGTCCGTCGTCCAGATCACCATCAAGAACACGGCACCGGCCGATGCCGCGACGAGCCTGCCGCGGTACGTGACGGGTGGCGGCGACTTCGGCGTCGAGCCCGGCAAGATCAAGACCCTGCTCGCCGCGTACGCACCCGAGGACGCGATCTTCCTCGGTGCCACGAAGGACGGCAAGACGACCGCTGTGCAGACGGCGACCGACGGCGGGCGCCCCGTGGCCCAGCTGCAGACCATGCTCGCCCCCGGCGAGAGCCTGACCTACCGCGTCGCGTTCCTCGGCGAGGCCAAGTACGCGAAGGCAGCGGTGCAGGCGAACTCGACTCCCGGTGTCCGGCAGACCGAGACGAAGCCCCTCACGTTCGACTGCGAGCAGCCGCTCGCCGCTGGCTGACATCGGAAGCTCCGGAAAGCGAACCGCGGAGTGCCCCCACTCCGAGGGGCAGAAGACCAACCTGTCCGGGTCCAAAGGCCCTTGATCTGACGCACAGCGTGTTCTAGTGCGCACCGTGAGGGGCTCTCAACTGGGGTTTCTGGCGTCTGAGGCCTCGATCGACCGACGCTTGGGCCGTGCGGTGGGCAGTGAACGCGGATGAACACACGTCGACCAATGACCAAAATCCACGTGATCTGGTACCAAGCTGGGAAAGTCCGCTAGATTGAGACAACTTCGCCATAACAACCGCCATTTCTGTGGCTGGGGTCAACCACCGGCGAACAGCGGGCTCTGGGTGTCAGGGTCTGGACTTTCAGATCTTTAGGGGAACCATTCATGAAGAAGCTCATCGCAGCGGTGGTGCTGGCTGGCGCCGCACTGCTCGCCACTCCGGCCGTCGCCAACGCCGCCGGCTACACGCCTGACTCCGACGTCTCCGTCTCCGGCACCGCCGTCGCCGGTGGCACCGCGGCCGTGAGCTTCACGCCGGGTGCCTTCCAGGACAACGAGACCGTCAACGTCCAGGTCACCGGTGCCGGTGCGGTCACGCTCGGCGCGCTGCCGACCACGACTGTCTCGAAGACCTACACGGCCGCTTCGGACGGCTCGCTCGTCGTCAAGGTCACGTTCCCCCAGGGCGCCTCGGGCACCTACAACCTGACGGCCACCGGCGCCACCTCGGGCGTCGTCGGCTTCGCGGCCTTCACCGTCGCCCCGGCTGACGCTGCTGCGGTTCCCGCCGCTGGTGCTGGCAACGGCACCGACGGCACGCTGGCCTTCACGGGTTCGACCGTCTCCGCCCTGGCCCTCTGGGTCGCCGGCGGCGCAGTCGTCCTCGGTGGTGGCCTCCTGCTGGTCCGCGGCTCGGTCCGCCGCCAGCGCGAGTCCGTCTGAGTCTCAACGCACTGAACGAAGCCCCCGGAGCATCTGCTCCGGGGGCTTCGTCGTGCGCGGGGATGGTCGTCAGCGCCGCCGTGCCGCCCGGCTGAGCAGCAGTACGCCCGCCACGGCCCCCAGGACCGCCCCCACGCCGTTGGCGACGACGTCGTCGATGGTCGCGGTGCGGGCGGGCAGGAACAGCGCCTGGCCGGTCTCGATGCACGTGCTGACGACGAGCCCCGCGGCGATGGCGGCCCACCACCACCGCGCACCCGCGAGCAGCACCACGAGCAGTCCGAGCGGCACGAAGTACACCACGTTCGCAAGGGACTCGACGGCGGCGTAGTCGATGCGCTCCGGCAGGCCGTGACGGTGCGCGGCTGCGAGGACGCGGGTGAGCCACGGACCTCCTGCGGCGTCGACGGGGGAGCCCCAGAACCCGACGAGCGTCAGGGCGACGCCGTAGGCGATCGCCAGCCCCGTCGCGAACCGACGGCTGCGCCAGGTGGCCGGGGCGCGGTCGTCGACGCGGGGCTTGTCGGAGGTCACGTGCCGACGCTAGCGAGTCGCGCCTCCAGGCAGGTGTCCGCGCCATTTCGTCCCCCGATCGCGGCGATCCGGAAAACGAGTACCCCGATCCTGGCGCTGTACCCCGGAAGTGCGACGCACCTGCCCGGAAATCCGGGGCTGCCCGATGGATGGCATTGACGAAACCCGTGAATCGACGGGCCTGGCTGGCGATCCCCTCGGCACTTCTCGTAGCGTTCTGGTGTCAGCAGATGTACCCCGGATCGTGAAGGAGAGCGACATGAGCATCACCGTGAACAACGCGACGCAGGCCGAGGTCACCCTCGACACCGACACCGTGGACACCATCGCGATCCTCGAAGCCGATGCAGCGCTCTCGACGCGTCCCAAGCGCGCAAAGGTCACCTGGGTGCAGGAAGACCAGGGCGAGTGGATCGCCGGCTACGGCGGGTACTTCGGCGGCAGCGTCGACAAGCGCGACGACCGCTACGTGGCCTCCGACACCTTCGGGCTCGTCGTGGGCGAGTTCTCCTCTCTCGAAGAGGCGCAGACCAAGCTCGAGGACCAGCTCCACGTCATGCTCCCGCCGGTGATCCGGCCGGTCGAGTGACGACAGCGGACACCAGCTCCACAGGCGTCGGCCGCGACGCCCGCACCACCCGGAACCACCGGCACCACCCAGCACGCAGCACAGCACGAAGGAGCAGGACCATGAGCACGACCGTCGCCCACCGCCAGCAGGCCGAGGTGACCCTGGACACCCAGACGATCGAGGTCATCGCCGAGATCGAGGCCCAGGTCGTGGCTCCCGTGCAGGCAGCCCCCGTCCGCATCTCGTGGGCCCAGGCCGACACGGGCCTGTGGGTCGCGAACTACGGCGGCTACTACGGCGGCACCGTCGACCGACAGGGTAGCCACTTCTTCGTCGCCGACACCTTCGGTGAGTACGTCGGGGACTTCCGTTCCCTCGACGAGGCGAAGGCACGCCTGGCCGAGCGCCTGCACGTGCTGCTGCCGGACGTCATCCGTCCGACCGCTTGATCCGCTGCTGATCGCTCGCTGATCCTCGAACCCCCGCCGGCCCTGCCGGCGGGGGTTCTTCCGTGCGCCCGGGACGTGATCGGACCGCGCCGGGGTGCCGTGGCGAGCTGAACTGCGGCGTGGCCCCTGAACGAGTGGTCCCCCCTATTGGGGACCCCGGTTGTCCCCATCAGAACCCGAGGAACTGCCAGGATCAACCTGGCGCCAACGACCGTTCTCCCTGATCCTCCGGTCGGTTTCGGTGCCCGCATCGTCTCGACCCGAAAGTGATCATGCAGCGTACGAACCCGGGCACCGCTGTGCCCACCGACGGTCCCGACCGTCCTGTCGGCACCCGTGCCACCCGCCGACCCGGCCTGCGCGCGGTCGCCGTGCTCGGAGCCGCACTCCTGGTGGGCACCGGGCTGACCGCCACCTCGGCGGTCGTCGCGGCTGCGCCGGCCTCGGCCGTCAGCGCCACGAAGGACGGCGCCATGGTCTGCACTCCGCAGGAGACGCTGTACGCGGTCGACGGCACCGGCAAGGTCGTCGCGGTCGACATCAGCACCGGGGCCTCGCGGGGCACCACCGCCGACGTCACGAACCTCGGCACCGGCGCGAACAACGGTCTCGGCATCTCGCGCGAGGGCGTCTCGATGTTCGCGGCGTCGAACAACCAGACCGCGACCCTGCGGCAGTTCGACCCGAAGACCGGGGTCGCCTCCGACCCGATCGCGACGGAGTCCGTCCGCTCGGTGATCCGTGGTGCGGTGAACCCGGTGACGGGCATCTACTACTACGGCTCCAACAAGGGCTGGCTCGGAGCGTACGACCCGAAGAGCGGCAAGTACCTCGGGCAGGTCGGCCAGATCGACGGCCTGAAGGACGGCAACGGCGACTTCGCGTTCAGTTCGCGCGGGCTGTTCTTCGTCGTCGCGTCGGACACCGTGTACCGGGTGAACACGGAAGCCGTCCCCACGGCCTCGGGGACGACCGCGATGACCACCAGCGCGATCGCCACCCTGCCCGCCGGCACGAACAGCCCCGGCATCGCGTTCTCGTCGGACGGCTACCTCTACGTCTCGAACACCGTGACGACCAACAGCGTCGCGACGACCACGATCTACCAGCTCGATCCGACCTCGGGCAAGGAGGTCCGCAGCTTCCCCATCGTCGGCAACTACGCCGCGAGTGACCTGGCGAGCTGCAACTACGCCGACACCGTCACGGGTGCGGCGAGCGTCGACCAGCGCTGGAGCAGCGGCGACCAGTTCGCCCTGGCCATCAGCGGCGGCGGCATCGACACCACCAAGCCGGGGAGCGCCGGTACGACCAGCGGTTCCGCCACCGGTGTGCAGGCGCAGAAGGCCGGCGCCGTCCTGACGACGCCGAACAAGGAGTACACGGTCAAGCAGACCGCCGCGGGCACCACCGACCCGGCGAACTACGACACCACGTGGAAGGCGGTGGACCAGACGACCGGCACGACCGTCGCCAGCGGCACCGGCACCACGGGGACCTTCACGTTCCCGGCGGCCACCACCGCGGACGGCACGGACGTCCTGGTCACCTTCACGAACACGCTGAAGGCCACGCACGTCTCCACCAGCAGCGACACCGCCACGACCCCCACCGGCACGGCGCTCTCGGTGCAGGCCGCCTCGGGCGTGCTCGCGAACGACCGCGGCACCGGCCTGTCCGTCGTCTCGAACACCACGCCGGCGCACGGCACCGCCACGGTCGCCGCCGACGGCTCCTACACGTACACCCCGGCCAGTGGGTTCTCGGGCGCGGACACGTTCCAGTACACGGCGAAGGACTCGTCCGGGCAGACCTCGACCAGCACCGTGACCGTCACCGTCGCACCGAAGGGCTCCGACGACGCGTACAGCGTGCACGCGGGCACCGTGCTCAAGGTGAACGCCGCGGACGGCGTCCTGACGAACGACCGCGGGTCGGACCTGACCCTCACCGGCCACGGCCAGCCGTCGCACGGCCTGGTGAAGATCGCCGCCGACGGATCGTTCTCGTACGGTGCCGAGAAGGGGTACTCCGGCCCGGACTCGTTCACGTACACCGCGAAGGACGGCTCCGGCGCGACCGTCACCGCGACCGTGCGGCTCACCGTGCTGCCCACCGCGACGGCCGACGCCGTCGCCGCGACGGCCGGGTCGACGACGACCGGCAACGTGCTCGACAACGACCTGGGCACCGGCCTGACGGTCACCGGCAGCAGCGCCCCCGCCCACGGCTCGGCGACGGTGCGTCCCGACGGCTCGTACTCGTACACCCCGGCAGCCGGGTTCTCCGGCACCGACTCCTTCACCTACACCGTGACCGACGGCAGCGGCGGGACCGACACGGTCACGGTCACCGTGCAGGTCGCCCCGGCCGCACAGGACGACACCGTCGAGGTCGCCGCGGGCGGCACGGCCACCGCTGGCACCCGCGCGACCGGTGTGCTCGGCAACGACTCCGGCACCGGGCTCACCGTGGCGTCGAACACGTCCCCCTCGCACGGTGCGCTGACGCTCGACAAGGCAACCGGCACGTTCAGGTACACGCCGGCCGACGGGTACTCCGGCCCCGACGCGTTCACGTACACGGCCGTCGACGGCTCCGGCTCGCCGAGCACCGCGACCGTCACCATCACGGTCAACCCGACCATCGGCGCCGACACCGCATCGACGGACTCCGGCACGCCGGTGACGATCGACGTGCAGGGCAACGACCGTGGCTCGGACCTCGAGACCACGATCGTCACCGGTCCGTCCCACGGCACGGCCGTCGTCGCAGCGGACGGCTCGGTCGAGTACACGCCCACCGCCGGCGCGTCCGGCCCCGACTCGTTCACCTACACGGTGACCGACGGCAGCGGGGTCACCACCGGTGCGGCGACCGTCACGATCACCGTGCGACCCGTCGCGACCGCCGACACGGTGTCGACCCGGGCCGACGAGGCGCTGACGATCGAAGCCGCCACCCTGACCGGCAACGACCGGGGCACGGGGCTGACCGTGACCGACGTGACCGCAGGCGGGGCCGCTGGCAACGGCAACGGCAACGGCGCCGGCACCGGCGAGACCGGCGCCGCCCGCGGCACCGTCTCGCTCGACCGTGCCACCGGCCGCGTCGTCTACACCCCGGCCGACGGCTTCTCGGGCACGGACACCTTCACCTACACGGTGACCGACGCCGCCAGCCGCTCCACCACCGGCACGGTCACGGTCGTCGTCGGCCCCCGGGCCACGGCCGACACCGCCACCGCCAACGCCGGCTCGACGCTGACCGTCGCGAAGGGCGACGGCGTGCTCGCGAACGACCGGGGCACCGGCCTGACCGCGACCGTCGACCAGCAGCCCGCACACGGCACGGTCGCGCTCGCGGCGAACGGCTCGTACACCTACACGCCGAAGGACGGCTTCTCGGGCACGGACACCTTCACCTACACGGCGACGGACCCCGCCGGCCGCACCACCACCGGCACCGTCACGGTCACGGTCCGCCCCGGCACGGAGCCCGACACCGTCACCGTCGCGGCGGGCGGCAGCACCACGGTCACCTCCGGCGCCCTGACGGGCAACGACCACGGCACCGGCCTGACCGTCGTGTCCGTCACTGACGGCGACCACGGCACCGCGACCCGCAACGACGACGGCACGATCACGTACACGCCGAAGGACGGCTTCTCCGGCACGGACACCCTCACCTACACGGTGACGGACCCGTCGGGCGCCACGAACACCGGCACCGTGACGGTCACCGTCACCCCGGTCGCCGGCGGCGGGTCGACCTCGGCCGAGGCCGACGCCACCACCACCGTGCCGGCCGGCACCGGCCTGCTCGACGGCGCGAAGGGCACTGACCTGGCGGTCACTGACCACACGGAGCCCGAGCACGGCGAGGTCACGGTCGACGAGGACGGCTCGTACACGTACAAGCCCGAGCCGGGCTACTCCGGCCCGGACGGGTTCGACTACACGGTCACCGACGGCTCAGGCGGGACCACCACGGGCACCGTGACGATCGTCGTCGCCCCCAAGGCCGCCGCGGACACCGCGACGACGAGCGCCGCGACCCCGGTCGACGTCGCCGTCACCGGCAACGACTCGGGCACGAAGCTGGCCGTCACCGCGGTGTCGAAGCCCGGCCACGGCACCGCCACGATCACCGGCAGCACGACGGCCGGCGGCACCGGCGGCAGCGCAACCGGCGCGACCGGCGCCAGCTCGGTCACGTACACGCCCGCCGACGGGTTCTCCGGCACGGACACGTTCACCTACACGGTGACCGACCCGACCGGCGGCACCGCGACGGCGACCGTCACCGTGACCGTCACGCCGACCGCGGTCGCCGACGCTCTGCGCACCGCGGCGAACACCGCGCTGCCGATCAGCGGCGCGACCCTGACCGGCAACGACCGCGGCACCGGCCTCGCCGTCACCGCGCACGGCCGCGCCGAGCACGGCACCGTGACCGAGGGCACCGAGCCCGGCTCGCTCGTCTACACCCCGGGGAAGGGCTTCTCCGGCGCGGACACGTTCGAGTACACGGTGACGGACGGCGCCGGACGGACCTCGACCGCGACGGTCACGGTCCTCGTCGGCGTCGCCGCGGTCGACCACTGGCACACCATGTCGACGAACCGCATCATGCGCATGTCCGCCGACAGGGGTGTGCTGGTCGGTGACTCCGGTCGTGGGCTCTGGGCCGCCATGGAGACGAAGCCGTTCAACGGGGAGCTCTCGCTCGAGAAGGACGGCTCGTACGTCTACACGCCCACGTCGAACTGGTCCGGCCGTGACTGGTTCACCTACTCGGCCAACGACTCCGACGGCACCGCGGCGTTCGCGCGCGTCATCATCGACGTCGCCCCCGCCGCAACGGACGACAAGGCGACGACCACGGCCGGCAAGACGGTCCGGGTCGCCGGCCACGGCGTGCTCGGCAACGACCACGGTGACGCCCTGACGGTCGTCGCGGTGGGTCAGGCCCGTCACGGCACGGCCACCATCGCCGCCGACGGCACGTTCGTCTACACCCCGGCGAAGGGCTTCTCGGGCACCGACACCGTCACGTACCGTGCGCAGGACTCGATGGAGCAGCAGGTCGACGCCACCGTCACGATCACGGTCGGCATCGCCGCAGCGGACGACACCGGGCACACCGTGTCCGGCACGCCCGTCACCCGTGACGCCCGCCACGGCCTGCTCGCCGACGACCAGGGCACCGGCCTCACCGCGGCCCCGGCCCGGAAGCCCGCCCACGGCACCGTGACGATCCAGCGGAACGGTGCGTACGTCTACACCCCGGCCGCCGGCTTCACCGGCACGGACACCTTCACCTACACGGTGACGGACGCCTCGGGGCAGACCGCCACCGCCACCGCGACCATGACCGTGGTCGCCGCGGCGGTCGCCACCGACGACTCCGCCACCGGGATCGTCGGACACCGGGTCGTCGTGGATCCGCTCGACAACGACTCCGCCACCGGCGGCGCCACGTTCGAGTCGGGCACGCTGCACCTGCTCCACCCGGAGTCCGGCACACCGACCGACCGTGTGGTCGTCGCCGACCAGGGCACGTGGACCATCCGCGACGGTCGGGTCGTCTTCACCCCGCAGGGAGGCTTCACTGGAACCACCTTCGTCGGTTACACGATCGCCGACAGTGCGGGTCAGACGGTCACCGCGACCGTCACGGTCACGTTCCCGACCGGGCTCGCCGCGTTCGTCCACGGCACCGAGCTCGCCTTCACGGGCGTGACCGGACTGGTCGGTCTCGGGCTCGCGGCACTCGCGCTCATGCTGGCGGGCGTGCTCCTGGTGAGCCGACGACGGATCGCGGTCCGCGTCGTGCCGGGCATCCGCCGCAGCGCACGTCCGTAACAGGGCACCGGACTGGAGGCCCGGATCACCGCAGCAGACCCGCTGCGGTGATCCGGGCCTCCTGTCCGCGCGCGGGGCGCGACCGCCTACGCGACGGGCGCGATGAGCTGCGGTCCGTCGTTCCGCACGCTGTTCACCGTGCGGGAGACCTCGTACTGCGCAAGGCCCGCGGCCACCGTCAGCGACTCGTGGTCGAGCAGGGCCAGCAGGTCGTCGGCGTGCAGGTCGCCGCCGAGCCAGTCGTCGTAGCCGTCGGGCGTCAGGAACGCCGGCATGCGGTCGTGGACCTCGCCCGGGGCGACGTGGGCGTCACGGGTGATGATCGCGAGCGACAGCCGCCACTTGTCCGGGTCGCCCTCGGGCTTCGTGGGGTCGGGCCAGGCGCTCACGACGCCGGCCATCGCCAGGGCACCGCCGGGTTCGTGCACGAAGTGGGGTTCCTTGCCGTCATCACGCACCACCCACTCGTAGTACCCCTGCGCCGGGACGATGCAGCGGTTCGTGGCGAAGGCCCGCTTGAACATGCCGCTCGTCGCGACCGTCTCGATGCGGGCGTTGATCGGCTTCGGGCGCTGCTTCTGGAAGTCCTTCGCCCAGCTCGGCACGAAGCCCCAGCTGATCTGGGGCAGCTCCCGTTCGCCGTGCCGCTGGCGGACGGCGTACACGGGGTCGGTCGGGGCGACGTTCCAGCTCGGGGCGAGGCCGGGGTGCACCTCGCCGGTGTCCTCGTCGACGTGCTCGGTCCGGGCGGCGAGCTCGCCCATGAGCTCGGGCAACAGATCGGCCGTGGTGTCGGAGACGACGAACCTTCCACACATGCGCCCAGTGTGCCCGCCACCGCCGACAGTGGTGCGCGTCGGGGTGTCCTGTTCCGCTTCGTGAGCAGGAATGGTCGAGTGCCCCAGAGTGACTCGACCGCTGCTGCTCACGAAGTGGGGCGGGCGGGGGTCTCGGGTGCGGGCGTCTCCGGGACCGGGTCGAGGGACTCGGCGGCCAGGCGGGCGCGTTCGGAGCGGCCGAGGCGGACGACGTACTCCGACAGCCCGATTGCGTGGACCGCGATCCAGAGCACGTGGAACCAGCTGGCGAGCCCGAGGACGAACGCCCCGAGGACGGCGACGAGAGCCGAACCGAGCAACGGTGCCGTCCGGGCGAGCGTGCCGATCAGCCCCCGCCGCAGCAGGACCGTGTCGGTGCGGACGATGTCGCGGTGCTCCGGCAGGACCGGCACCGGACGACGCTGCACGTAGAGCTGCGTGGCGCCCCGCGCGGCGAGCTGCCACGAGGGCCGCACCTGCCGACCGTTGATCGTGGTCGAGAGGTCCGGCGGCTGCCACGTCGGGATGCACGCGAAGGTGAGCAGTCCGACGCCGAGCGCCAGCAGCACCATCGCGACCACGCTGCGGACCGGAGTGGCCCCCGTCCAGCCGACCCGGGCCTCCAGGACGGCCATGCCGACGAGCGCGACGACCGCTGCGAAACCGGACCACCGGGCAGCGCGACGGACGCGTGCCGGATCCAGCACGTCCGTGACGTGCCGGCAGAAGACCTGCCAGCCGAGCGTGAACATCCATCATGTCTACCCGCTGAGGGTGCTTGGCGCCCGGACGGTCGATCGTCCTCTCGTTCGTGAGCAGAAGATGTCGGGTGCGGGCGAGGGACTCGACATCTTCTGCTCACCAAGCGACGCGCTCGCACCCGCAGCCCCCCCCCCACCCGGACACGCCCGAGCGCTCCCCGCCCCGAGCCGTCGCACCCGCGACGTGGTGCTGCCGCTCAGGATTCGTCCAGGCGAGCACGGTGACCTCGGACCATGAGTCTCGACATCGTCTACACCGCCGCTGCCCACGCCACCGGAGGCGGCCGCGACGGACACGTCCGCAGCGAGGACGACCGGCTCGACCTCGACACCCGTCCGCCCAAGGAGATGGGCGGCAGCGGCGAGGGCACGAACCCCGAGCAGCTCTTCGCCGCCGGGTACGCCGCGTGCTTCCTCGGTGCCCTGCACGCCGCCGGCAAGGAGCTCGAGGTCGACACCACCGGCGCCGAGGTCTCCGCCGAGGTCGGCATCGGCGGCACCGGCAACGGCGCCTTCGGTCTCGCGGTCGAGCTCGACGTCTACGCCCCGAACGCCCCGCAGGAGCAGCGCCAGCGCCTGGCCGAGCGTGCACACGAGATCTGCCCGTACTCGAACGCCACCCGCGGCAACATCACCGTCACGCTGTCCATCGTCGACTAGCGTTCGCCGGTGGTCACCGACACGACGCGCTGCCCCTGCCTGAGCGGCAACCCCTACGGGGAGTGCTGCGGCCCCCTGCACGCCGGGGCCGTGGCGCCGACCGCGGAACGGCTCATGCGCTCCCGCTTCAGCGCCTTCGCGCTGGGCCTGCCGGAGTACCTGCTGCTCACCTGGCACCCGCGCACCCGCCCGGCGGGTCTCGAGTTGGACCGGACCCAGCGCTGGACCCGGTTGGATGTGCTGGCGACCACCTCGGGAGGCCCGTTCGACTCCCACGGCACCGTCACGTTCCGCGCGTGGTGGCGTTCCGACGACGAGCGCGGCACGCTCGAGGAGACGAGCGACTTCGTCCGCGAGCAGGGACGATGGTTCTACGTGGACGGCGTGGTCGCCTGACCGTCTCCGTCCGCCCGGACTCCGGGCTTAGCTGCCGATGACGGCGGGCAGGTCGACCGCGGTGCGCATCGCCCGGCGGACCCCGGCCTCGTCGGGGAGCAGTTCGTCCTCGTCACCGGTCAGGAAGAACCGGATCTGCCCGATCGCCTGCTCGGTGAGCATGTCGAGGCCGTTCAGCACGCGGCCCCCGGCGTCGGTCCAGCGGCTGGCGACCGAGGTGGGCCACGGTTCGTAGGCGACGTCGAACAGCACGGCGTCCGGCCCCGACGGACGGAACTCGAGCGGGTCGGCGGCGCCGCCCGGCAGCGTCGAGAGGACGAACCCGTGGTGCGTGCCGGCGAGTTCGGTCAGGGGGTGCACCTCGAGCGTCACCCCGAGCCGGACGGCCAGGTCGACCAGCGCGCGCGTCTTCGCGGTGTCACGGACGAACACCCGGACGAGCGACGCCCCGAGCCGCACGGCAGCCGTCAGGGCGCTCGCCGCAGTGGCTCCGCCGCCCAGGATCGTGGCCTCGCCGGGCAGGTGTCCGAGCGCCTCGACCGGGCGGACGAGCCCCTGCACGTCGGTGTTCGCGCCGGCTCGGACGAGCGTGGAGCCCTCGAGGCGGAACGCGACCGTGTTGGCGACCCCGAGCTCGTCGACGAGCGGGGTGGTGCGGTCGAGCAGCGGCAGGACCTCGCGCTTGAGCGGCATCGTGAGGCTCAGCCCACGCCATTCCGGACCCAGCCCCGCGACGAACGCGGCGAGCTCGCCGGACGCGACCTCGTGCCTCCCATAGGTGAAGGGCAGGTCGAGCGCATCGTAGGCCGCTGCGTGGAGCGTGGGCGAGAGCGAGTGCGCGATGGGGGAGCCGAGCACCGCGAGGTGCGTGCGGCCTGGATCGGTGAACGCCACGGTCACCCAGCCTAGCCAGCCGTGTTCCTGAGCACCCCGTTAGGTTAGGCTACCCTTCGTGAACCGTTCTCCCTTGCGTCTCCGACGCGTGCTCGCCGCAGCCGGCGCCGTCGTCGCAGCGTCCCTCGTCCTCGCCGGATGCGCGTCCGGCTCCGGCTCCTCGACCGACTCGGCGTCGTCGGGGTCGTCCGACGCCGCGTTCCCGGTCTCGATCACGACCGGCCTCGGCACCACCACCATCGAGTCGGCGCCGAAGCGCGTCGTCGCGCTCGGGTGGGGCGACGCCGAGACCGCGCTCGAGCTCGGTGTCCAGCCGGTCGGTGCGAGCGACTGGCTCGCCTTCGGCGGCGACGGTGTCGGTCCGTGGCTCAAGGGTGCGTACGACAAGTCGCCGAAGATCATCCAGACGCTCGAGCCGAGCTACGAGGACATCCTCAAGCTCAACCCCGACGTCATCCTCGACGTGAAGTCCTCGGGTGACAAGGAGCGGTACGACAAGCTGTCCGCGATCGCGCCGACCGTGGCGATCCCCAAGGGCGGCGCGAACTACCTCGCCTCGACCGAGCAGCAGACGACCATGATCGCGAAGGCGCTCGGCAAGGAGTCCGAGGGCAAGAAGCTGCTCTCCGGCCTCGACGACGCCTACGCCGCAGCACGCAAGGCGCACCCGGACTTCGAGGGCAAGACCGCCGTCGTCGGTGCCTACAGCTCCGAGGGCTTCGGGGCGTACGCCTCCACCGACAGCCGTTCGACCTTCATGCGGAACCTGGGCTTCGAGATCCCGAAGGCCATCGACGAGCAGGCCGGCAAGGAGTTCTCCGTGCACCTGTCCGACGAGAACCTCGACCTGCTCGACGCCGACCTGACGCTGATCCTGCCGATCTACGTCGACGCGTCAGAGGCCTCGTCGAACAAGCTGTTCCAGAAGGTGCCGTCGGTCGAGGCCGGGCACGCGATCGTCTTCGACGACAAGGACGTGTCGTCGGCGTTCTCGATGGGCACCACGGCCGCGATCGAGTGGGCGCTCGACAAGCTGCCGGCGCAGTTCGAGGAGAAGCTCGGCTAGGGCTGGTCGTCGTCGCTGCTGCCCGGTTCCGCTGGTCAGTACCACGAAAGCGACAGGGTGCCTCCGATGTCCGGTGGCACCCTGTCGCTTTCGCAGTTCGGGGGAGGGGAAGCGGGGCTAGACGCCGATGGTGGAGCCCAGCAGCGCGAAGAGCAGCGCGATCAGGGGGAGCGTGCCCTGCTTGAACGCGGAGTTGACGTACTTGCGACCCGAGCCGAGCAGGATCACCGCGGCACCGAGCATGCTCGCCGTCGAGAACACCACGAGGGTCCAGCCGCTCACGGTGTTGCCGGCCAGCACGAGCACGACGCCGAGGATCGCCCCGATCGCCAGGAACAGGTTGTAGAAGCCCTGGTTGAAGGCGAGCGAGCGGGTCGCCACGGCTTCGGTCTCGGAAGCGATGCCGAAGATCCGGCGCGCTTGCGGACTGGTCCAGATGACCGATTCGAGGAAGAAGATGTACACGTGGATGAGGCCCGCGAGGACCGCACAGACACCCGAGATCACCAGCAGGACCGACATGTGCACATTCTCGCAGCAGCGGGCCGGGTTCCGCTGCACGTCCGCCAGTAGGCTCGGACCATGAACGACGACGTCACCCCGACCGAGGCCGACGCGAGCGCCGTCGCCGAACTGCGGAGCATCCGGCAGAGCATCGACAACATCGACGCCGCCGTGATCCACATGCTCGCGGAGCGTTTCAAGTACACGCAGCGCGTGGGGCACCTGAAGGCCGAGTCGGGCATGCCGGCCGCCGATCCGGACCGCGAACGGATCCAGGTCGCACGGCTCCGGTCGCTCGCCGCCGACTCCCACCTCGACCCCGCCTTCGCCGAGAAGTTCCTCAACTTCATCGTCGCCGAGGTCATCCACCACCACGAGCGCATCGCGGGCCGCGACGAATGAGCGCCGAGCTGCCGTCGCTGCTCATCGGGTCGTACACGGCGACCGGCGGCGGGAACGCCACGGGCATCTCGCTGGTCGACGCCGGACCGGTCGGAGCCGTTCCGGCACCCCGGACCGTCGCGGTGCTCGACGACCCCTCGTTCCTGGCGGTCTCGGGTGACCGGGTCTACGCGGTCTCCGAGACGAACGACGGCGCCGTGTCGGCCTTCCGGCTGCAGGGCGGCGCACTCGAGCACCTCTGGGACGCCCCCGCCGGCGGAGACGCCCCGTGCCACGTGCGGGTGGACCCCTCGGGCGCGCTGGTCGTCACGAACTACGTCTCCGGCACGGTCACGGCGATCTCCCTCGCCCCGGCCGAGTCGTACGCCGCCTCGGTGACCGCCAGCGACGGCGTGGTGCTGCACGGGGACGCCGACCAGCGCTCCGTGCCGACCGAGGCCGTCGCGGTCGCCGTGCTGCCCGATGCCACGGGTCCTGACGACGACCGCCAGGACGCCCCGCACGCCCACCAGTCGATCGCGACCCCGGACGGCACGGTGCTCGTCGCCGACCTCGGCGGCGATGCCCTGCACGAGTTCCGCATCACGGTGTCGGCCGACGGGGTCCCCGCGATCGAGGCGCTCCGCGTGCACCACGTGACACCCGGCGCCGGCCCGAGGCACATGGCCTGGATCGACGGTGACCTGCTCGTCGCCGGCGAACTCGACGGGCGTGTGCACCGCCTGCGCCGCGACGACTCCGGGTCGTTCCTGACGATCGCTGCCGTGCCCACGTTCGACGGTGCCGTGGGGGAGTCGCTGCTCAGCCACATCGAGGTCGACGAGGCCGGCCGCGCGTACGTGGCGGTGCGCGGGCGCGACCTGCTCGTGGTGCTCGACGCACGTGACGGCGGGCTCGCCGTCGTCGGGTCGGTGCCCTGCGGTGGGGTCTGGCCGCGGCACTTCGCGCGGGTGCCCGGGTTCGTCCTGGTGGCGAACCAGATGTCCGACGCCGTCGCCGTCCTGCCGCTCGACGCCGAGGGCATGCCCGGCGAAGCCGTCGCGCAGATCCCGGTCGGCACCCCGACCTGCGTCGTCCCGCTCTGACGCCGGCGTGTTCGGAGCCGCAGCCGGCTAGAACTCGATCAGGTTCTCGAACGGGCGACCCTCGGCCAGGGCGGCGACCTGCTTGCGCATCAGTTCGATCGACCGCGGCACGCTCAGGTCGGTGTTGCCGCCGACATGCGGGGTCAGCACGGTGTTCGGCGTCGTCCAGAGCGGGTGTCCGGCGGGCAGGGGCTCCGGGTCGGTGACGTCGAGGGCCGCGAACAGCCGCTCCGACCGCAGCTCGGCGACCAGGGCGTCCGTGTCGACGACCTTGCCGCGCGCCACGTTCACCACGAGGGCGCCGTCCGGCAGTGCCGCGAGCAGCTCCGCGTCGACCAGGCGTTCGGTCTCGGCGGTGAGCGGCGCGATGAGCACGAGCACGTCGGTCGTCGGGGCGAGCTCGGGCAGCTCGCCGAACGCGTGCACGTGCCGGCCGTCCTGCTCGCGAGCGGTCCGGGCGACCGCCGTCACCTCGGTGCGGAACGCCTCGAACCGGGTGGCGATCGCGGACCCGATCGCCCCGTAGCCGACGACGGTCACCCGGCGGTCGGCGAGCGATCGGGTCTCGCGGGCGTCCCAGACGCCGTTGGCACGGTCGACCTGGAACGCCGAGATCTCACGGAGCGACGTCAGCGCGAGGCCGACCGCGAGCTCGGCGGTCTCGTCGTCGTGGATGCCGCGACCGTTCGCCAGCTGCGCGTGGCCGGGCACGTGCGGGACGGCGTGCTCGTACCCGGCGCTCGGCAGCTGCAGCAGCTGGAGCTCGGGCAGGTCGTGCACGAACTGCCAGCGGTGCCGCCCCTCGAAGTAGAACGGCAGGAACGTGATCGCGACGTCGTCCGGGCGACCGTACGGCGACTCGACGTCCCAGACGTCCAGCTCGATGCCGTCCGGCACGGGGCCGAACCGGTCGACGAGCTCGGCGAAGGGCAGGGTGACGATCGGCATCCGCGACCCGGGCCTAGGCGTCGGTGCGCGGCGAGAAGGCACCGTCGGAGTCGAGCGGCCCGCGGCCGACGTACCCCTCGGTGACGTCCTCGACGATCACGTCGCCGAAGCGGGCCGGCAGCGTCGCGGCGTGGGTGCCGCGCAGTTCGTCGACCGTGGCCTCGAACGCGCCCTGGACCTCGAGCGTGCTCGACGTCGCGTCGGTCACGCCGATGCGCAGCACCGGGAAGCCCCGGCCGTCGCACATGCCCTGGAACCGCACGTCGTCCTCGCGGCGGACGGTCACGATGACGCGACCGGTCGACTCGGAGAACAGGGCCGTCGCGGTGTCGATGCCGTCGCGGGTCTCGAGCTCGTCGAGGACCACGCGGGCGCCGATGCCGAAGCGGAGCACGGACTCGGCGAGCGACTGGCCGAGGCCGCCGTCCGCCAGGTCGTGCGCGCTGGTGAGCAGCTGCTCGCCGGACGCCGCGTACAGCAGCTCGGCGAGGGCCTTCTCGCGCTCGAGGTCGACCGCCGGCGGACGCCCGCCCAGGTGTCCGTGCACGGTGCCGGCCCACGCGGAACCGTCGAGTTCGAGGCTCGTGGTGCCGAGCAGGTAGATGTTGTGGCCGTCGTCCTGCCACCCCGACGGCACGCGCTTGGCGACGTCGTCGATGATGCCGAGCACGCCGACAACGGGCGTCGGGTGGATGGGGGTCGAGCCGGTCTGGTTGTAGAACGACACGTTGCCGCCGGTGACCGGGATGCCGAGCTCCATGCAGCCGTCGGCCAGCCCCTCGACCGCCTCGGAGAACTGCCACATGACCTCGGGGTTCTCGGGGGAGCCGAAGTTCAGGCAGTCGGTGACGGCGGCGGGGACGGCACCGGTGACGGCGACGTTGCGGTAGGCCTCGGCCAGGGCCAGGCGTGCACCCTGCTTCGGGTCGAGCTGGCAGTAGCGGCCGTTCGCGTCGGTGGCGATGGCGACACCGAGCCCCGTCTCCTCGTCGACGCGGATCATGCCGCCGTCGTCGGGGAAGGACAGTGCGGTGTTGCCGAGCACGTAGGTGTCGTACTGGTTCGTGACCCAGTTCTTCGACGCCAGGTTCGGCGAACCGAGCAGGCTGAGGAACTGTGCCTTCAGCGCGGGGCCGTCGGCGGGTCGGTCGAGCGAGGCGGCGGTGTCGGCCTGCAGCGCGTCGATCCAGGTCGGGTAGGCGACCGGGCGGTCGTAGACCGGGCCGTCGACGGCGACGGTGCGCGGGTCGACGTTCACGATCTCCTGGCCCTGCCAGTCGATGACGAGTCGGCCGGTGCCGGTGACCTCGCCCAGCACGCTGGTCTCGACCTCCCACTTGCCGACGACGCTCAGGAACTCGTCGAGCTTGTCGGGGCGGACGACCGCCATCATGCGCTCCTGGCTCTCCGACATCAGGATCTCTTCGGCGGTGAGCGTCGGGTCGCGGAGCAGGACGTCGTCGAGCGAGATGTGCATGCCGCCGTCGCCGTTGCTCGCGAGCTCCGAGGTGGCGCAGGAGATGCCCGCGGCGCCGAGGTCCTGGATGCCCTCGACCAGGTCCTTCTGGAACAGCTCGAGGCAGCACTCGATCAGGACCTTCTCGGCGAAGGGGTCGCCGACCTGCACGGCCGGACGCTTGGTCGGGCCACCCTCGGTGAAGGTGTCGGACGCCAGGATCGACGCGCCGCCGATGCCGTCGCCACCGGTGCGGGCACCGAACAGGACGACCTTGTTGCCGGCACCGGACGCGTTCGCCAGGTGCAGGTCCTCGTGGCGGAGCACGCCGACCGCGAGGGCGTTGACCAGCGGGTTGCCCTGGTACACCGGGTCGAAGTAGGTCTCGCCGCCGATGTTCGGCAGGCCGAGGCAGTTGCCGTAGAACGAGATGCCACCGACGACGCCGTGCACGACGCGTGCGGTGTCCTCGTGGTCGATCGCACCGAAGCGGAGCTGGTCCATCACGGCGACGGGGCGGGCGCCCATCGAGATGATGTCGCGGACGATGCCGCCGACACCGGTGGCTGCGCCCTGGTACGGCTCGACGTAGGACGGGTGGTTGTGCGACTCGACCTTGAAGGTCACCGCCCAGCCGTTGCCGACGTCGACGACACCGGCGTTCTCGCCCATGCCGACCATCAGGTTCTTCGTCATCTCCGGCGTGACCTTCTTGCCGAACTGACGGAGGTAGTTCTTCGAGGACTTGTAGGAGCAGTGCTCGCTCCACATCACCGAGTACATCGCCAGCTCACCCGAGGTGGGGCGGCGGCCGAGGATCTCCTTGATGCGGGCGTACTCGTCCGGCTTCAGGCCCAGCGCGTCGTACGGCTGCTCCTTGTCGGGGGTGGCTGCCGCGTCCTGCACGGTGTCGGGCTTCGGGCGAACGGGTGTCGTCACGGTGTCGTTGTTCCCTGTCACTTGACGAGCGCGTGCTCGATCACGGAGGTGAAGAAGGTCAGGCCGTCGGTGCCCGAGGCCATCGCAGCGGGGGTGTCCGGGCCGAAGCCGGCCTCGGTCGCGTGCTCGGGGTGCGGCATCAGGCCGACGACGTTGCCGCGCTCGTTCGAGACGCCGGCGATGTCGTCGATGGAGCCGTTCGGGTTCACGCCGACGTAGCGGAACACGACCTGGCCGTTGTCCTCGATGCGCTTGATGGTGTCGGCGTCCGCGACGAAGCGGCCGTCGGCGTTCTTCAGCGGGATGGTGATCTCCTGCTGGGCGCTGAAGCCGGAGGTCCAGGCGGTCGCGGTGGTCTCGACGCGGAGCTTCTGGTCGCGGCGGATGAACTGCTGGTGCGCGTTGCGGGTGTGCGCGCCGGGGACCAGACGGGCCTCGGCCAGCATCTGGAAACCGTTGCAGATGCCGAGCACGGGCATGCCCTTGCCGGCGGCGTCGATGACCTCGGCCATGATCGGGGCCTTCGCGGCGATCGCGCCGGCACGCAGGTAGTCGCCGTACGAGAACCCACCGGGCAGCACGATGGCGTCGACGCCCTGCAGGTCGTGGTCGCCGTGCCACAGGGCGACGGGGTCGGCGCCGGCGAGACGGACGGCGCGCTGGGCGTCGCGGTCGTCGAGCGAGCCGGGGAACGTGATGACGCCGATGCGCATCCGGGTCACTGGCCTTCGACGGTCACGGACACGACGTCCTCGATGACCGCGTTCGAGAAGACGTCGGCCGCGATGTCACGGACCTCGGCGAGCTTGGCGTCGTCGACGGGGCCGTCGACGGTCACCTCGAAGCGCTTGCCGATGCGGACGTTGGTCAGGTCGGCCTTGCCGAGGCGGGCCAGGGCATTGCCCACGGCCTTCCCCTGGGGGTCGAGGATCTCGGCCTTGGGCATGACCTCGACGACGATCGTTGGCACGTGTTCTCTCCAGCACTTCAGGGGTGGGGGGACGCGACCAGTCTACGGGGCGCGCGCGACACGCCGGGACGGCCCCGGGCCTCCAGGCGGGCCCTTGCTGTGCGTTTGCTCACGTCTGTTCCAACGCGTATATTCCAAGCCGAATAGTCAACAACGAACAAGCGGACTGGAGGCACGTGTGCCGTCGCTCACGCCACTCGCGTTCGCCGCGCTCGGGCTCCTGGCCGAGGGGCCGACGCATCCCTACGAAATGTTCCAGACGATGACGCACCGCCGGGACGGCCGGAACGTCAAGGTCCGGCCCGGCACCCTGTACCACCAGGTCGGCCGCCTGGTGGAGCTCGGCCTCGCCGAGGTCGTGGGGACCGACCGGGCGGGCAACCGTCCGGAACGCACCACCTACGCCATCACGGACGACGGGTGGACGGCCCTGCACGACGGGCTCGTCCGGCTGATCGCCGAACCGGCCGAGGAGTACCCCGTCTTCCACCTGGCCGTAGCCGAGATCGAGAACCTGTCGGTCGACGAGGCCGAGTCCGCGCTCCGGGCACGGGCCGTCGCACTCCGGGCCCAGCGCGACGAGGCGGACGAGATCCTCGGGGTCGTCCGTGCGAAGGACCTGCCCGAGCGGTACTGGCTCGACGTGTCGTACGTGCGTGCCATGCTCACGACGCAGATCGAGTGGCTCGCCGCCACGGCCGACCGGATCGCCGCCGGCCACATCTCCTGGGACGCCTCCGTCGCGTCCGCAGACACCACCACGAACAGCAAGGAAACCACTCGATGACCACCGTCACGCCTCCGCGGACGACCGAGAAGAAGCCGTGGCCTGCCCTGTGGGCACTCGTCGTCGGGTTCTTCATGATCCTCGTCGACTCGACCATCGTGTCGGTCGCCACCCCCACCATCGCCCAGAAGCTCGACGCGGACATCAACTCCGTGATCTGGGTGACGAGCGCCTACCTGCTCGCCTACGCCGTGCCGCTGCTCATCACCGGCCGGCTCGGCGACCGCTTCGGCCCGAAGGTCATGTACCAGATCGGCCTCGTGGTCTTCACGCTCGCCAGCCTGTGGTGCGGCCTGGCCGGCTCGATCGAGGTGCTGATCGTCGCCCGCGTCGTGCAGGGCCTCGGCGCCGCGATGATGAGCCCGCAGACCATGTCGGTCATCACGCGCATCTTCCCGCCGCAGAACCGCGGCGCGGCCATGGGCCTCTGGGGCGCCGTCGCCGGTGTCGCGTCGCTCGTCGGCCCGATCGTGGGCGGCCTGCTCGTCGACGGCTTCGGCTGGGAGTGGATCTTCTTCGTGAACGTCCCCGTCGGTGTCGTGGCGTTCGTGCTCGCGCAGCGCTTCGTGCCGTCGTTCGAGCGTCACGGACACCGCTTCGACTACCTCGGCATCTTCCTGTCGGCAGCGGGCCTGTTCCTGCTCGTCTTCGGCATCCAGGAAGGCGAGACCTACGACTGGGGCGTCATCGCCGGCCCGATCTCGGTGTGGTCGCTCATCATCGTCGGCCTCGTGGTGCTCGCCGGCTTCGTCGTCTGGCAGGGCGTGCAGAAGGGCGAGCCGCTGCTGCCGCTCGGCCTGTTCAAGGACCGCAACTTCACGCTGGCCAACGTCGCCATCACCGCCGTCGGTGTCGCGATCGCCTCGTTCGCGCTGCCGATCATGCTGTGGGCCCAGGACGTCCTGCGCTTCTCGCCGACCCAGGCCGCACTGCTCCTCGTGCCGCAGGCCGTGCTGTCCGCCGCACTCGCGCCGATCGTCGGCAAGAACCTGAACCGCTGGAACCCGCGCTGGGTCGCCTCGTTCGGGCTCGCCTGCTTCTCGGTCGGCCTGTTCTGGTTCGGCGCCCTGCTGTCGAGCGGTGCCGAGTGGGGCTGGGTGCTCCTGCCGAGCGCGCTCCTCGGCCTCGCCAACGCCTGCATGTGGGGACCGCTGTCCGTCTCGGCGACGCGCAACCTGCCGCCGAAGCTGGCCGGTGCCGGCTCGGGTGTCTACAACACCACGCGCCAGATCGGTGCGGTGCTCGGTTCCGCCGGCATCGCCGCCCTGATGGAGGCCCGGATCACCGCGAACTTCCCGGCGTCGTCCGGTGGGGCCGCGGCCGGTGGCGCGGAGCAGCAGGTCGGCGCACTGCCGGGCTTCCTGCTCGAGCCGTTCTCCAAGGCCATGGGTGAGTCGCTCTACCTGCCGGCGATCGTGCTCATCGTGGCCATCGTCGCGGCGCTGTTCCTGGCGAAGCCGAAGCAGACCGTCGCCTGGCAGCAGACCGGCTCGGTCACCACGCAGCCCGACGCCGAGCCCGCGGGGGCCCCGTCGAAGTAGGGCACGAGCGCACTTCGTGAGCAGGAATGGTCGGGTCGCCTTCGGGCACCCGACCATTCCTGCTCACGAAGTGGAACGCGGGACATCCCCGACGCTCAGCCGCGGCGCTGCAGGTGCGCTCGGGTCAGGTCGTCCATCTGTTCGTCGGTCAGGGCGTCGACGGCCCGGGCCTCGCGGCGGTCGGTCCGCTGCCACCGGATGAACAGGGCGACGAGCACGGGGATGTCCGCCACCTCGGCGATGAACCACAGCAGGTCGCCCGCCAGGTGCTGGTCCTGCAGCGGCGACGGGTACCAGGCCCGCCCGACCACCGGCACGAGGGACCCGTCGAGCACGTGGTTCGTGATCCGCAGCACGATGCCGGGCACCGCGTCGACGACGAGCTCGACGAACGCCAGCAGGAACTCGGCCGTGGCGAACGTCGATGAGACGAGCACGCCGACCTCGGACAGGGGCGCGAGCAGGCCGAACCCGAGCGCCGGCACGGCCACGGTGATGACGGCGGCCCACGCGGGGGACTCCCGGATCACCGCCGAGAACGGGGTGAGCAGGACGGTGAACAGCGCGAGCGCGACCAGCGGCGCGACGATCGCGTTGCCGAGCAGGCGCACCGGACGTGACCCCATGACCGCGTCGGCGACCTGCGCGAGGCGAGCCGGGCCTCCGATCCGGAGCAGTGCGACGGGCGCACCGAGCGCGGCGAAGGTGGGGACCGCGAAGAACAGCAGGGCGGCCCGCAGGACGAAGGCCCAGCGCAACCGCTCGTCGTCGACGCCGACGATGCCGAACTGCAGGACGCCGAACAGCACGAGCGCCGTGGCGAAGGCGAGCGTGCGCCACCACGGCCACCGGGCACCCCGTCGAGCCGCGCCGACGACCCACCGGCCGTAGGCGATCGCGGCGACGACGAGGAGCACCGCCGCCAGTGGATCGAACCGCCAGGTGCTCCAGAACTCGGGTGTCGACGGCGTGGGGAGCCTCCTGGGGATCAGGCGGACTCGTCCTTCGCGCCGCCGGAACCATCCTCCGTCCGCCCGACGTCCGGCGGGGGTCCGTCGTGGCCCCGCGACGGTGAGAACCGGTTCAGATCCGGGCGACGCCGCGTGCCGGGACGGTCCGCGACAGCAGCCAGACGCCCGCCGGCACGGCCACGGCACCGACGAGCGCGACGCCGAACGACAGGTGCAGCTGCATCACGAGGAACGCCGGGCCGATCGTGCAGAGGGCGGCGAACGCGACGACCGGCCACGACGGACGGTCGGCCGACGGCAGCAGCCGGGGGAGCGGCCGGTCGAACCAGCGCAGGGCCCTGGCCACCCCGATCGCGACGGCGAGCACCACCACGAGTGCGACGATGCGCGACGCCCACCACGGGCCGGAGCCCGGCGCCGGGAACGGCACCCCGACGAGCAGGGCGACGCCGTTCAGCGCGATGAACAGCGGCAGGTGCCACAGGTAGATGGTCATGCCGTCGCGGCCGAGGACGAAGACGGCCCCGAGTGCGGCCCGCGTGCGCATCAGCCTGGTGAGCGGAGCGTGCACGAGCTGGACCAGGCAGGCCTGTGCGATCGCCAGGAACACCAGCGGGAGCATCGGCGGGTTGAGGTCCTGCAGCATGTCCGGTGCCCAGAGCCCGACCGAGGTCATCGGCACGAGCACGGCGTACGCGGCGACGGCGATGCCGAGCAGGAGCACCTTCGACCGGCGAGCGAACCAGCCGTCGGCCCAGAGGAAGCCGAGCTGCTGCGCGAAGAGCCACACCGGGCCCAGGTTGAGCAGCCCGACCTCGGCGACACCGGTGGCCAGGCGGACGCCGTCGACCGCCCCGGCGAGCACGAGCAGCACGGCGAGGGTGGCCCAGGGTGCTCGCTCGTGCAGGCGCATCATCACGGGGACGCAGCACTGGGTGATGCCGTAGGCCGCCAGGAACCAGAGGGGCGAACCGATGCCGAACGCGACCTCGGCCAGGAGCTCCGGCGGCGTCCCAGCGGCCGTGGCGACCCCGAGCCCGAGCGCGAGGAACACGAACAGCGGCACCGCGGGCCGGAACAGCCGCACCAGGCGGGTGGCCAGGTAGTCGCGGGCGGGGCTCGGCGCGCCACGGGCGACGGTGCTGCGCCAGCCGACGGCGCTCGCGAACCCGCCGACCACGAAGAACAGCGGCATCACCTGCCCGACCCAGGTGGCGGCGACGTACCAGGGGAGTTCCTGCAGCGGGCTCGTGACCCGCACCCCCTGGTCATCGGCGGCGACGCCGACCATCGTGACGTGCACGATGACGACGAGGACGACGCAGGCCGTCCGGATGAGGTCGACGACCAGGTCCCGCTTCGCGATGATCCCCCGGACGTCCGCGGTGCTGTTCGCCTGTTCAGGCAGACCCTGGCTCGTGGACATGTCCGGACGTTAGCGTGCAGAACGGTCGGTCCAGGGTCGTCCCAGCTGATCGCGACCGGATCGTGACACTTCGTATTCCGGTAGCGGCATGTGGGTCCTCGCTGGTCGGCAGCAGAAGCTCGTGTACAGTGAACGCGTTGTCTTGATTCCTGCAAAAGAAAGGCTCAGCATGGACGCCGACGCCGATCTGCTCCGTTCCTCGGGGCTCCGGGTCACGACCCCACGACTCGCGGTGCTCCGCGCGACGGACTCGATGCCGCACGCCACCGCGGACGACATCGTCACCGCGCTCGCCGTGGAGCTGCCGACCACCAGTCACCAGGCCGTCTACGGCGTGCTGAACGCCCTGACCGGCGTCGGGCTCGTCCGCCGCATCGAACCGGCCGGCAGCCCTGCCCGGTACGAGCGCCGCACCGGTGACAACCACCACCACATCGTCTGCACCCTGTGCGGCGCGATCGAGGACGTCGACTGTGCGGTCGGCCACTCGCCCTGCCTGACGCCGTCCGAGACCCACGGCTTCGCGGTCACCACCGCCGAGGTCACCTACTGGGGCATCTGCGAACGCTGCGCAGCGGCAGAGCGCGACGACGCAGAGCGCGACGACGCAGAGCGCAACGACGCAGAGCGCGACGCCCCAGACGCGCCCGACGCGAGCGCGCAGGCACCCAGCGCCTCCACGCCCGCCTGACGGCGACCGCCCACCGCACCGGCCGCACGACGCGCCGGACCCCGAACCACCCGAGCACCCCTGACCGAACCAACGTCCCACCTCCAGGAGGAACCGTGTCCGACCAGAACACGCCGACCGGCACCCCGACCACCACGACCAACAGCGGCGCCCCCGTCTCGAGCGACGAGCACTCCATGGGCGTCGGGGCCGATGGCCCCCTCGCGCTACACGACCACTACCTGGTCGAGAAGCTCGCCCAGTTCAACCGCGAGCGTGTCCCGGAGCGGGTCGTGCACGCCAAGGGCGGCGGCGCCTTCGGTACCTTCACCGTCACGCAGGACGTCTCGCGCTTCACCCGTGCCGCGTTCCTGCAGCCCGGGCAGACCACCGAGATGCTCGCCCGGTTCTCGAGCGTCGCCGGTGAGCAGGGTTCCCCCGACACCTGGCGCGACCCCCGCGGCTTCGCGCTGAAGTTCTACACCGAAGAGGGCAACTACGACCTCGTCGGCAACAACACCCCGGTGTTCTTCATCCGTGACGGCATCAAGTTCCCCGACTTCATCCGCTCGCAGAAGCGCCTGCCGGGTTCGCACCTGCGCGACCACGACATGCAGTGGGACTTCTGGACCCTGTCGCCCGAGTCGGCGCACCAGGTCACGTGGCTGATGGGCGACCGCGGCCTGCCGGCGAGCTGGCGTGAGATGGACGGCTTCGGCTCGCACACCTACCAGTGGATCAACGCCGCAGGCGAGCGCTTCTGGGTGAAGTACCACTTCATCACCGAGCAGGGCCACAAGACCCTGACGCAGGAGGACGCCGACCGCATCGCCGGCGAGGACGCGGACTTCCACATCCGTGACCTGCACGCCGCGATCGAGCGTCAGGACTTCCCGCGCTGGACCCTCAAGGTGCAGGTCATGCCCTACGAGGACGCCGCGACCTACCGCTTCAACCCGTTCGACCTGACGAAGGTGTGGCCGCACGCGGACTACCCGCTCATCGAGGTCGGCACGATGGAGCTCAACCGCAACCCGGTGAACTACTTCGCGCAGATCGAGCAGGCGACCTTCGCCCCCTCGAACTTCGTGCCCGGCATCGCGGCGAGCCCGGACAAGATGCTCTTGGCGCGCATCTTCAGCTACGCGGACGCACACCGCTACCGCGTCGGCACGAACCACGCGCAGCTCCCGGTGAACGCCCCGAAGAACGAGGTCCACTCGTACTCGAAGGACGGCGGCATGCGCTTCGACTTCCAGAAGTCCGAGGTGCCGGTGTACGCGCCGAACTCGCTCGGTGGTGCGCACGCCGACCCGAACGCGACCGACGACGCCCCGGGCTGGGAGTCCGACGGTGCGCTGCAGCGTTCCGCCGCGACCCTGCACCCGGAAGACGACGACTTCGGCCAGGCCGGCACGCTCGTCCGCGAGGTCCTGGACGACGCCGCCCGTGAGCGCCTGGTCGGCAACATCGCCGGCCACGTCTCGAAGGTGACGCGCGACGACCTGCGCGAGCGCGTGTTCGCCTACTGGACGAACGTCGACGCCGACCTGGGTGCGCGCGTGCGCGCGGCGGTCGCGCCGAGCGCGCCGGGCTCCAACGAGGACCCGGAGAAGGTCGCGGTCGAGGCGTAAGCCCCGCTGGACGACCTGACGGACAGGAGGCCCGGGACCAGCTGGTACCGGGCCTCCTGTCCGTTGGTCGTTGCGTCTAGACCTGCTGGCCGTTCAGCCAGATGGGTCCGTCCGGCCAGTCCTCGAGCTGCGCTGCCACCGGCAGCGCCATCCAGCCGCCCTGCTCGGTGTTGCTGACGCCCGCGCCCTCGGCGGTGAACGCCGAGAAGGTGCCGACGGCCTCGGGGAACTCGTGCCAGCCGAGCTTCGCGTAGAAGGGGATGCGGTCCTCGCCCGCGCCGAGGAACCCGAAGGGCACGCGGAGTCCCTCGAGGACCGCGGCGGTGCGGGTCATCAGCTCGCGGCCGACGCCGGTGCCCTGCAGTCGGGGCGACACGGCGACCAGGCCGGTGTCGCCGACCAGGAGATCCTGCCCGCCGACGGAGATGTACATGCGGCGGATGCCGACGTGGGCCAGGACGACCCCGTCGGCGTCGTGCGCGAGCACCCGGCGTTCCGGCTGCATGCCGGACCAGCTCCGGCCGCCCACGTACCAGTGCGACCAGTCGGGGAAGGCCTGCCCGAGCAGCGCCGCGATCGCTTCGTGGTCGGGGAGCGACAGCGTGCTCTCCTCGACCACCTCCCACCGGATGTCGTCAGTCACGGGTCCATCCTGCCGGTCCGGCGGCCGGTGTGGCGAGGTTTCGCGCTGCGCGACACCTCGCGGGTCCGGGCGCGCGGGAGGTGTCGGTCAGCGCGGAGACTCGCAACGCGTCACGCGCGACTGGGCGTGGTCACCTCGATGCGGTTCGCCCAGGGGTCGTCGAACGCCACGGTCCGGCCGTCGTCGGCGAGCTCCACGCCGCCGTGCCGCATGCGCTCGGTCAGGGCACCGAGGTCGTCGGCCGCGGGGACCTCGATGCGTACGAGCCCCAGGCCGAGTGCGAGCTGTCGCCGCCCGGCGCCGCGGGAGTTCCAGGTGTTCATCGCCATGTGGTGGTGGTAGCCGCCGGCGCTGACGAACAGCGCCTCGCCGAAGCCGGCGGTGGTCTCGAAGCCGAGGGTGTCCACGTAGAAGGAGCGTGCGGTGGCGACGTCGCCGACGGACAGGTGCACGTGGCCGACCTTGCCCGGGCGTGCCGCGGCGGTGTCCAGGGCGTCCTGCGTCAGGTGTGACTGCAGGAACGCGTTCGGGTCGACGTACTTCGTGTCCATGTCGACCATGCCGTGCGTCCACGACCACTCGGTGCGGTCACGGTCCCAGTACAGCTCGACGCCGTTGCCCTCGGGGTCGGTGAAGTAGAACGCGTTGCTCACCAGGTGGTCGGCGCTGCCGGTGAAGCCCGCCGGGTACTGCGTTGCGACCGAGTAGAGCGCGGCGGCCAGGTCGGCGCGGGTGTCGAACAGGATCGCCGTGTGGAACAGCCCGGCCTCGCGGGGGGCGGCGTGCCGCATCGCGGGGGCGTGCTCGAGGACCACGATCGGCGTGCTGCCCCGTCCGAGCACGGCGACGCCGCCGGTGTGGGAGAGCAGCGACAGCCGCACGCCGTCGCGGTAGTACCGGATCATCGCGTCGAGGTCGGCGACGCGGAGCGTGACGGCGCCCATCCCGGTGTCGGCGGCGAGCAGTTCGTGCGTTTGCATGCACTTAGTGTGCGCCCGTTTGGTTGACGCGTCAACCAATTTGATGACGCGTTAACCAAACTCGGTGCCCTAGGCGCGGTTCGAGATCCCGCCGTCCGACGTCAGCAGCTGCCCGTTCACCCAGGCACCTTGCTCCGAGCAGAGGAACCCGACGAGCGCGGCGGTGTCCGACGGGCGTCCGAGCCGGCCGAGCGGGGTGCCCTCGACGGCCCACCCCTTGACCTCGTCGGACATCCAGCCGGTGTCGTTCGGGCCCGGGTTCACCACGTTGGCGCTGACGCCGAGGCTGCCGAGCTCCTTCGCGGCGCCGAACACGATCCGGTCGAGCGCGCCCTTCGACGCCCCGTACGGCAGGTTGTACGCGATGTGGTCGCTCGTCAGCGCGACGATCCGGCGTCGGTCCCTCGGCGCGGCGTCCCCGGCACGCTCGAGCCCGGCCGCGTAGGCCTGCACGAGCAGGAACGGTGCGCGGGCGTTCACGGCGAAGTGGCGGTCCCACGACTCGACCGTGGTGGTGCGGAAGTCGGAGTCGACGGACTCGCAGTGCGACATGACGAGGGCGGTGACGGGGGCGCCGGCTTCCGTCTCGGCGCGGCCCACGAGCGCGGCCGCCTGCTCCGGGTCCTCCAGATCGACCGGGAGGCGCGTCACCCGTGCTCCCGCCGCCTCGCACTCCTGCACCACCGACTCGACCCCGTCCGGGTCCGCCCCGCCGCTCACGCGGTCGTCGTAGGGTCCCCACCACGAGATGGCGAGGTCCCAGCCGTCGGTCGCCAGGCGGGTGGCGAGCGCTGCGCCGATGCCGGCTCTGCGGCCCACCCCGGTCACCAGGGCGAGTGGTCGTGCGGACGTCATCCGTGCCTCCTGTCCGGCGCTCCGTCGCGCCGATCGGCACCCAGTCTGCCGGAACCGGCCACCCGTGTGACCATCGCATCCGGTGTCCTGTCGGCGGACGGCCGACCACGGGGGCCAAGATGGACGGATGCCACGCACACGACGGCCCTCCCGACCGGGGCGCGGACCCCGCGGCGGTCGCCCGGACCCCCGCGACCTGCCGCTCGAGCACGTCCGCGACCGGATGTCGTCGTACATCTACGGCAACATCACGGTGCTCGCCGTCGCGATCGCGGTGAACCCGGAGCAGATCCACCACGGCGCCGCGGTGGCGACCGTCCTGGCGACCGCGGTGCTGACCTACCTGGCGCACGTGCTCGCGCACCTGGTCGCACACGGGCTCGGCGACGACGGCGAGGAGTCCGCTGCGGACCGCGCTGCCCTCCGCGACTCGGTCGCGACGATCGTCCGGAACGCCAACCCGATCGCGACCTCGGGCATGATCCCGGCGGTCCTCTACGCGGCTGCCTGGATCGGGTGGCTGCCGGCGGAGTGGGCACAGGTCGCGGCGACCGTGATCCTGGTCGTGCGCATCGGGCTGGTGGGCGTGTTCATGCAGCGGTTCAGTGGGAAGCAGCCCACGTTCCTCGGGTTGCGGGGCGGCATCGTGCTGGCCGCCGTTGCGTTCGTGATCGGCCTCGTCAAGGTGGTGTTGACGCATTGAGCGACACGCACGCCGACGCCGGACCCCACGCCGAACCCGCCGCCGAGAGCGAGCCGAAGCGCGGCGGTCTGCGATTCCTGCGCGACCTCGTCATCATCGTCGTCGTGGCGCTGTTGGCGTCCTTCCTGGTGAAGGCGTACCTGGTCCGTTCCTTCTACATCCCCTCGGCCTCGATGCAGAACACGCTGCTCGTCGGGGACCGGGTGCTCGTCAACGAGCTCGTGCCCGGGGTCGTCCCACTGCAGCGCGGTGACGTCGTGGTGTTCCAGGACCCGGGCGGCTGGCTCGGCATGGGCCAGGGCGACGACCTCATCAAGCGGGTCATCGGCCTGCCGGGTGACACGGTGTCGTGCTGCGACGCGCGCGGCCGCCTGTCGGTGAACGGGCACGCGGTGGACGAGCCCTACGTCGTGCTCGAACGCGGGTCGGACCGTGTCGCCGGGAAGGACTTCGAGATCACCGTGCCGAAGGGGCGCATCTGGGTGATGGGCGACAACCGCTACGACTCCGCCGACTCGCGTGTGCACGGCACCGTGCCGGTCGACGACGTCGTGGGGCGCGCCTTCGTGACCACCTGGCCCGTCTCGCGGTGGTCGGTGCTGTCCCGGTACGGCGACGAGTGGGACCGGGTCCCGACGCCGTGACCGCGGACGACGAGGGCTTCGGCTACGAGACCGGCGGGGACGACGACCTGTCGATCCACCGGATCGCGACACCGGGCAAGCGGTCGGGGACGATCGGTCCGCGCCCCGACCACGTCGTGTTCTGGCTCGCCGACGGCCGGGCCAGCCTGACCGCCGACGACGGCGAACACTGGGAGGTCGGCGCCGAGCGGCCGATGATGCTCTCGGCGTCCGTCGCGTACGGCTTCGAGACCGACGCGACCGCCACGACGCTGTTGCACCTGTCACCGTCGCTGCTCGGCGACACGGGGGAGTCCTCGGTGTTCGGGCAGCCGGACGCGGCCGATCCCGCACTCGAGCCGCTGCGGGCACTGCTGCGCGAGGCCTCCGGGCGCATCCTCGACCCCGGCCTGCCCGCCGACGACCGTGCGGCCCTGAACCGGCGGATCGCGACCGTCGTCCTGTCGACCTTCGCCAGGTCGCGATCGGACGTCGCGGACCGGATGCGGCGGGCGATCGGCTTCGTGCACGACCACGCCGACCGGACGCTGACGGTGGCGGACGTCGCAGCGGCCTGCGACCTGAGCGAGCGCGGCCTGCAGGACCTGTTCCGCCGTCGTCTCGGCGTCACGCCCATGCAGTACCTGCGCGAGGTCCGGCTCGACCGGGTGCACCTGGAGCTGGGGCGGCCCGGTTCCCGCGCGCTGCTCGTCAGCCAGGTCGCGCGGCGGTGGCGGTTCACCCACCTGGGGCGGTTCGCGGCGCACTACCGCGAGCGGTTCGGGGAGCAGCCGCACCAGACCATCGCGCGGAGCGGCACACCCGGAGAACGGTAGTTCTCGCGTTCTTTGCGGATTCCGGCTATCCTGCACGCGTGGATGCGCGACGGTCCGAACTGGGGCAGTACCTCCGCGCCCGTCGGGCACTCGTCCAGCCCGAGGACGTCGGCCTCACCCGCGAGCCCGGACGACGAGTGGACGGCCTGCGCCGCGAAGAGGTCGCGCGGCTCGCGGGCATCAGCCCTGAGTACTACCTGCGGCTCGAACGCGGCCGTGACCACCAGCCGTCCGACCAGGTGCTCGTGGCGCTCGGCCGCGCACTGCGGCTCGACCACGAGGCCGTCGACTACCTGCGCCGCCTCGCACACGCCGAACGCCGCCGCCCCGAGGGGGTCGTGCCGCCGGGGCTCGATGACTCGGTCCGGTCGCTGCTGGCGCAGTGGTCGCACACCCCGGCGTTCGTGATGGACCGCAACCAGGACATCATCCTGTCCAACGCCCTGGCGAGCGCCCTCGGCCCCGGGTACATGGAGCCGGGCGCGAACCTCGTCCTGCAGATGTTCTCCGAGGCGTCCCGGCAGCACGCGGCCGATTGGGACCGCACCGCACACCGGGTCGTCGCCGCGCTCCGGCTGCACGCCGAACCCGAGGACCCCCGGCTGCAGGAGATCGTCGGCACCCTGACCCTGCAGGACCCGGACTTCGCCCGCATCTGGGCGCGGCACGACGTCGCCGTGCAGCGCACCGGGGTCTCGCGGCACTGGATCGACCCGATCGGCTGGGTCGAGTTCCGCTGGCAGAACCTCGCGATCCCGGGCAGCTCGCACGTGCTCGTGACCTTCTGGGCCGACCCAGGCACCCCCGCAGCCGCGGCCGTCGCGTACCTCGCCGCGCAGGTGCAGCAGGGCACCGCCCGCCGGCAGCCGGTCGCGGGCGAGACCGCTGTGGGGTAGCGAAGCGGTCGCAGCGGTCGCCGCGCTCCCGGTCAGGCGGTCGTCGCGTCCTCGTCGAGCAGTCCCCGGAGCGTCGTGAGCCGCGCGGCGGACTCCTCGTCCGCCGCCGTCCACACCACGAGCACGTGCTCGGGGTCCTCCAGCCGCCGCAGCTGCTCCCACCGCAGGTCGATCCGGCCCACCAGCGGGTTCTCGAACGTCGACTCCCCGCGTCGAGCCGGCCGCACCGCGCCGCCGGCCCACTCGGTCGCGAACGTCGTGCTCCGCGCCATCAGCTCGCCCAGCAGCTCCTGGAACCGGTCGTCGGCGTCGTGCTCGTCCAGCGAATCCCGGAGCATCGCGGCGGTGCGGTGCGCCTCGGCCTCCCAGCCATCGACCGAGTCCTCGACCCAGGGGTTCAGGAAGGTGAACCGCGCCAGGTTCGTACCGACGGTGAGGGACGCGGACAGGGCCCCGGCGAGCCGGTTCGCCGCCACCACGTCCAGGTGCCGGTCGAAGACCACGATCGGTTCGGCGAGCGCGTCCACGAAGTCCTGGGCCGACGTCGTCGTCGTGCCGTCCTCGTGTTCCATGCGATCACGCTAACCGGCCGGGCAGTGGAGCAGGGGGGAGAAGGGGGCCCCGGCGGGGACCCCGTCGCCGTGCCTCCGCCCCGCAGGGGGACCCCGGCACGGTGTGTCCGGCCGTCGGAGCGCACCGTGCGCCGCACCCGGGGCCGCCGGTGCGCGCTGTCGTCGGGGGTGACGGGCAACGACAGGGACACGACGGCGCAGCGCCCGCAGCCCTAGCGTGACGACGCCGGGACCCCCGGTCCCCGCACCACCCCAGACGTTCGTCACGAAGGAGACCCGCAATGGCTGCACCCACCATCGTCCTCGTCCACGGCGCGTTCGCCGACTCCGCCAGCTGGGCGCCCGTCACCCGCGAGTTGCTCGACCGCGGCCACACGGTCCTCGTCCCGCCGGTCTACAACCGCAGCCTCGCCGAGGACGCCGCCTCGATCCGCGCCGTCGCCGAGCACGTCGACGGGCCGGTCGTCCTCGCCGGGCACTCGTACGGCGGCGCCGTGATCACCGTCGCCGGCGAAGCCGAGAACGTCGTCGGACTCGTCTACGTCTCCGGCTACGTGCTCGAGGTCGGCGAGAGCCTCGGACAACTGCAGGGCGGGTTCCCCGACTCCGACCTCGCCGCGAACCTGGTGTACACGCCGTACCCGGTCGCCGGCGCCGAGGACGGCACCGACGTCTCCGTCGCGATCGACGCGTTCCCGCAGGTCTTCGCCGCCGGGGTCGACCCGCGCGTCGCCGAGGTCCTCGCGGTCTCGCAGCGCCCGCTGTCCGGCGCCGCCTTCGGTGAACCGGCCTCCGCCGCAGCGTGGAAGACCACCCCCGCGTGGGCGATCGTCTCGTCCGACGACCACACCATCAACCCCGAGGTCGAGCGCTTCGGCTACTCCCGCGCCGGCATCACCGACGTGACCGAGCTCGCCGCCCCGCACCTCGTCATGCAGACCCACCCGAAGGACGTCGCCGACGTCATCGAGCGCGCCGTCGCGGCGACCAGCGCGACCGACGCCGCAGCCTGACGCGACCCCCCCCCCTGGAGGCGCGGCGTGCGCCCGACGCGCACCGCGCCTCCAGGATGTCCCCGTTCCACCCCAGGAGGCGACGTGACCACGGAACGCACCACCCCCGCACCCCGCGGCGGCGCCCTGGCGCCGCTCGCGATCCCGGTCTTCCGCGCCCTGTGGATCGCGGTGCTCGTGAGCAACATCGGAAGCTGGATGCAGACCGTCGGCGCGCAGTGGCTGCTCGTCGACGAGCACGCCGCACCCGTCGTCGTCGCCCTCGTGCAGACCGCGTCGAGCCTGCCGGTGCTGCTCGTCGGGATCCCCGCCGGGGTGATCGGCGAGTTCGTCGACCGGCGGCGGCTGCTCATCGGCGTGCAGGCGTTCCAGGTGGTCGTCGGCGTCGTGATGACCGTGCTCACCGCGACCGGCGACATGACCCCGGCGCTCCTGCTCACCGTCACGTTCCTGCTCGGTACCGCCTCGGCGCTCCAGCTGCCCGCGTACCAGGCGCTCGTGCCCGAGATCGTGCCGCGCGCCGCGATCACCGACGCCGCGGCGCTCAGCTCCGTCGGCGTCAACGTCGCCCGGGCGATCGGACCGGCGCTCGCCGGGGTGGTGATCGCGCAGCTCGGCGTGCCGTTCGTGTTCGCCGCGAACGCGCTGTCGTTCGCGCTCTTCCTGGTGGTGCTCGTCGCCTGGCGTGGGTACCAGCGCCCCGAGACGCGGGCCGAACCGTTCATCGACGCCACCCGCGCCGGGCTGCGGTACGTCCTGCACGCGGCGGTCGTCCGCCGGCTGCTCGTGCAACTCGCCGTCTTCATGGTGCCCGCGAATGCGCTGTGGGCGCTCCTGCCGCTCGTCGCCGACGGCCCGCTCGGCCTGTCCTCCGGTGGGTACGGACTACTGCTCGCCGCAGTCGGCACCGGGTCGGTCGGCGGGGCGTTCCTGATGCCGGCGGCCCGTGCGCGGCTCGGCATCGGCCGCACCGTCGGGATCGCCTCGGTGGTGTTCGGCGTCTGCACGGCGGTCGTCGCGCTCGTCCCCGTGCTGCCGGTCGTGCTCGTCGCGCTGCTGGTCGGCGGGGTGGCCTGGATCGCCGTGGTGACGACGCTGAACGGCACCGTGCAGGCGTTCCTGCCCGCCTGGGTCCGGACCCGCGGGCTCGCCGCCTACCAGCTCGTGCTCTTCGGCTGCACCGCCATCGGTGCGGCGCTCGCCGGTGCCGTCGCCACGCCGCTCGGGGTGACGGGGGTGCTCGCCGGAGCCGGTGTCGTCACCGCGCTCAGCGCCGCGCTGCTGCTCGTGTCCGGGTTCCCGGTGCTCACCGACCGGCAGCGCGCCGTGACGCCGATGCCGTTCGGCGACGAGGTGTTCGTGCCGGATGACCACGGCGCGGCGACGGGGGAGACCCTCGTGCTGCTGCACTGGACGGTCCCGGCGGACGCGGTCGACGAGTTCCGGGCACGCGCCGGACGGCTCGGGCGGAGCCGGCGGCGGACCGGTGCCCGTGACTGGAACCTGTACCGGGACGCGGCGAACGGGCCGGACGCCTGGGTGGAGGCGTTCCGGGTGGGGTCGTGGCAGGAGCACGTCGACCAGCACGAGGTCCGGCAGACCGGGGACGACGCGCGGACCCTGCAGTCGGTGCGCGAGGTCGCGGGCGAGCCGCGGGTCGAGCACCTGGTCGCGGAGGGGGTCGGCGGTCCGTCGTCGGGGTGACGGGCTGGGTCAGCGGTCCGTCGGGGTGGTGGGCGGGGTCAGCGGGTCGTCGTGGTGGCGGGCGGTGTCAGCAGCCGGTCGTGGTCAGGGTCACCGTCGCGACCGTGCCGTCGGACACCTTGGTCGTCTGCGGGCAGAGGTCGCCGGCGCGGACCGTGACCTGGCCGAGGGGAACGCCCGCGAAGTCGGCCGTTCCGCCCGGGAACACCCGCTGGTGCTCGGAGAGCTTGCCGGTCGAGGCGAACACCTTGACCTCGTAGGGGTGGTCGGCGGCGTTCGACGACACCGTGACCGACACCTGGCCGGTGGAGTCGTGGGCGCCACAGCCGGCGAGGGCCAGGAGCGCGGCCACGCCGAGGACGGTTGCGGGGACGACTCGGAGCACGACGACCAGGGTACGCCGACGCGCCCGACGATCTGCGCCCTCCGGACTGGGGCCAGGCCCTGTCCGTTCAGCGCGTTACCGTGGGAGCATGCAGCCGGAAACCGCGATGTCCGTGCCCGCGCCGACCGGGGCCGATGCCGTCCGGCGCGCGGCCCTGATCGCGGCGCTCGACGTGGTCGACGGCGGCGTCGAGGAACGGTTCGAACGGATCACCCGGATCGCACGCGAGGCCCTCGGGGTCTCCGGCTCGTTCCTCAACCTGGCCGGCGAGACCACGCTGACGATCAAGTCACAGCAGAGCGACGCTGCCTTCGGCCCGGTCATCCCGCTGCAGGACACGTTCTGCGGACGGACCCTGGGTGAGCAGGGCCCGGTGGTGGTCCCCGATGCCCGCGAGGACGCCCGGTACGCGGACCTGCCGATGGTGCTCGGCGACCCCAACGTCCGGTTCTACGCCGGTGTCGGGCTCCGCGCCGGCGACGACGACCTGAAGATCGGCACCCTCTGCCTGATCGACCCCGAGCCGCGCACCCTCGACGCCGACGAGCTCGAACTGCTGCAGGAACTCGGCATCTGGGCGGAACGCGAGCTCCTGGCCGGAGCCGACGAGGACCGCCTGCGCACCGTGCTCAACGGCCTGCAGCCGGCCGCGATGCAGGTGCCCGGGTACCGGATCACGGGGATGTCGATCCCGCACGGGCTCGTCTCCGGCGACTTCCACGACTGGCACCGCTCCGGCGAGGACTCGATCCACCTGACCGTGTCGGACGTCATGGGCAAGGGGATGTCCGCCGGGCTCCTCGCCGCGAACATCCGCGGAGGCCTGCTCGCCCGCGGCGACCAGGACCCGGGCACCGCCGTCGCCGAGCTCGAGGCGCAGGTCGCCCCGGAGCTCAGCCGCGCCGAGTCCTTCGCGACGATGTTCCACGGCCGGCTGACCCCGTCCACCGGGCGCCTCGACTTCGCCGACGCCGGACACGGGCTCGTGCTGCAGCTCCGTGACGACGGTGCCGAGCGGATCCTGCGGTCATCGGACCTGCCGATCGGGCTGCACCCCGCCGGGATGCCCCGCGCCGCCGGGTCGCTCGTGCTCCGGCCCGGTGACGTGCTCATCGTCGTGACCGACGGTGCACTCGAGCTCTGGGACTCCACGCTCGCGTCGCTGTCCGAGCTCGGGTCGCTGTACCGGGAGTCTCCGGACGTCGAGACGTTCCTGCAGCGGGTGCGCGCACGCGTCGCCGAGCACGACCCGGGCGACGACCTGACCGTCGTCGTGGTGGCGCGCGAGGCGCTCGGGGCCTGAACGGTCGAGAACTGTCGCCGGCTCGTCGCCGGCTCGCCGCCGGTCGAGTGGTCGCGACGTGTCGTGCGTGGGCCGCGGAGTGGTCGCGAACCGTCGGTTGGCGGGGCCTCGGCCGACGGTTCATGACCGCTCGACGGAGCTGAGCGGGGTGTCGTGACCGTTTGGGTGGCACCGGGTACCGGCGCGGCGGGTGGTCGTGACGTGTCGTGGGTGGGCTGCCGGGTGGTCGCGAACTGTCGGTTGGCTGGGCCTCGGGCGACGGTTCGTGACCGCTCGACGGAGCTGAGCGGGGTGTCGTGACCGTTCGGGTGGCACCGGGTACTGGCGCGGCGGGCGGTCGTGACGTGTCGTGGGTGGGCCGCCGGGTGGTCGCGAACTGTCGGTTGGCGGGGCCTCGGCCGACGGTTCGTGACCGCCCGATGGAGCTGAGCGGGGTGTCGTGACCGTTCGGGTGGCACCGGGTACTGGCGCGGCGGGTGGTCGTGACGTGTCGTGGGTGGGCCGCGGAGTGGTCGCGAACTGTCGGTTGGCGGGGCCTCGGCCGACGGTTCGTGACCGCTCGACGGAGTTGAGCGGGGTGTCGTGACCGTCTGGGCGGCACCGGGTACCGGCGCGGCGCGTGGTCGCGACGTGTCGTGGGTGGGCCGCGGAGTGGTCGCGAACCGTCGGTTGGTGGGGCCTCGGGCGACGGTTCGTGACCGCTCGACGCACGTGAGCGGGGTGTCGTGGCCGTTCGGGCGGCACCGGGCACCGGCGCGGCGGGTGGTCGCGACGTGTCGTGGGTGGGCCGCCGAGTGGTCGCAAACTGTCGGTTGGCGGGGCCCCGGCCGACGGTCCGTGACCGCTCGACGGACGTGAGCGGGGTGTCGTGACCGTTCGGGCCACGCCACGCCACGCCCCACGCCACGCCACGCCACGCGTCGGACCGGGCGCGGCGTCAGGCGCCGAGGCGCTCGATCAGCTCGGCGTAGCGCGCAGCCGTGCGCTCGACGATCTCGTCCGGGAGCACCGGCGGCGTGCCCTGGCGGTCCCAGTGCGCGCTGAGCCAGTCCCGCACGATCTGCTTGTCGAACGAGTCGGTGCGGTCGGCCGAGCGGGCGTCCCAGTAGCGGCTGGAGTCGCTCGTCAGGACCTCGTCGGCAATGCGGATCCGGCCGGTGGCGTCCTGCCCGAACTCGAACTTGGTGTCCGCGATGACGACGTCCCGCTCGAGGGCGATGGCCGCGGCCTCGGTGTAGACGTGCAGCGAGAGCTCGCGCAGGGTGGCGGCGGTCTCGGCACCGACCAGGTCGACGGTCTGCTCGTACGAGATGTTCTCGTCGTGCTCGCCCTGGGCTGCCTTGTACGCCGGCGTGTAGATCGGTTCCGGCAGGCGGTCACCGTTGCACAGCCCGGCGGGGAGCGCGACGCCGCACACGCTGCCGGTCTCCTGGTACTCGGCCCAGCCGCTGCCGACCAGGTACCCGCGAACGACGCACTCGACGGGGAACATCGTGAGCGGCATGACGTGCATCGAGCGTGCCTCGACTTCGGCGGGCACCGGCGTGCCACCGGAGGACGGGCCGATGATGTGGTTCGGGACGTCACTCAGCTGGGTGAACCAGAACCGGGACAGGCGGGTCAGCAGTTCGCCCTTGCCCGGGATCGGCGGCTCGAGCGCGAAGTCGTACGCGCTGACCCGGTCCGAGGCGACGAGCAGCAGTTCGGACGCGCTCGCCAGGTCAGCGGTGCCCTCGGGCACGTAGAGCTCGCGCACCTTGCCGGACGAGACGTGCCGCCAGCCGGCGATCGGCGCGGGGGCGGTCACTTCGCGACCTTCGCTGCGATGTCGGTGCGGAACTGCGCGCCGTCGAGCGTGATGTCGCCGAGCCCGGCGTAGGCGCGCTCGCGGGCCTGGGTGAAGTCGGACCCGGTCGCCACGACGCTGAGCACCCGGCCGCCGGTGGCCACGAGCGTGTCGTCGAGGACGCCGGTGGCGGCGTGCGCGACCGATACGCCGTCGCGGGCGTTCGCGTCGTCGATGCCGGTGATCGGCCGACCGGTCTGCGGGTTCTCCGGGTAGCCCTCGCTCGCCAGGACGACGGTGACGGCGACCTCGTCGCGGAACACGGGTGCGGGGACGGCACCGAGCTGCCCGGTGGCGGCGGCCAGCAGGAGTTCGCTGAGCGGCGTGGCCAGGCGGGGGAGCACGACCTGCGTCTCCGGGTCGCCGAAGCGCGCGTTGAACTCGATCACGCGGACGCCCTGCTCGGTGACGATGAGGCCGCAGTACAGGAGCCCGACGAAGGGCGTGCCCTCGTGCTCGAGGCGGCGGACGGTCGGCAGCGCGACGAGCTCGGTGACCTCGTCGACGAAGGCCTGCTCGGACGGCCAGCGCTCGGCGAGCCACGGCAGCGGCGAGTACGCGCCCATGCCGCCCGTGTTCGGTCCGAGGTCGCCGTCGGCCAGGCGCTTGTAGTCCTGCGCGGGACTGAGCGCGCGGACGTCGTGCCCGTCGCTCAGGAAGAACAACGAGACCTCTTCGCCGTCGAGGAACTCCTCGACCACGACGTGTCCGTGCTGGAGCCAGTAGGTTGCGTGGTCGATCGCGGCCTGGCGGTCGTCGGTCACGAGCACGCCCTTGCCGGCGGCGAGCCCGTCGGCCTTGACCACGTACGGGGCGCCGAGCTCGTCGATCGCGGCGACGGCTTCGTCCGCCGTGCCGGCGTAGACCGGACGCCCGGTGGGCACACCGGCCTCGCCCATGATCCGCTTGGCGAACGCCTTCGAGCCCTCGAGCTGCGCGGCGGCCTTGCCCGGCCCGAACACCGGGATGCCGCGGGTGCGCACCGGGTCGGCCACGCCGGCGATGAGCGGGGCCTCTGGGCCCACGACGACGAGTTCGACGTCGTTCTCGATCGCGTACTCGGCGACGAGCGCACCGTTGGTGGGGTCGAGGGAGACGGTCTCGACGTCGGCGGCGATGCCGGCGTTGCCGGGCGCTGCCGTGATGACGTGGCCCGCATGCTCAGCGAGGAGGGCCGTGATGATCGCGTGCTCGCGGGCACCGGAACCGAGGACGAGGATTCGCACCCGATCACCCTACCCAGCCCGACTCGCCGCCCGCGATGCGAGGGCTAGCCTGTGGAGATGCCACCCAGGAGGATCGAGGACGCCGACGGGCGCGCGGCACTCGCCGCGGTGCGTCGTGGGGAGACAGCCCGACCGGCCGTCGCGACCGCGGTGCGGTGGACGTTGCAGTGCCTGGCGGACGAGGTGCCGGGCAACAGCGTCGAGGTGCGGGTGCCGCCGTTCGCCGCCGTCCAGGCCGTGCCCGGGCCCCGGCACACCCGCGGCACGCCGCCGAACGTGGTCGAGACCGATGCCACCACCTGGCTGGCGCTCGCGTCGGGCGAGCTGACCTGGGCCGAGGCGGTCGCGCAGTCGCGCGTCAGCGCCTCGGGCTCGCGTGCGGACCTGACGGCGTTCCTGCCGGTCCGGCTGCCCGCCCCCGGCCCCTGACCCCCGGGCACCAGACCCACCGGCACCAGACCCACCCACGCCGAAGGCGCCTGCGGAGGAGTCCCGCGCGAATTAGGTAGTGCCTACCGATGCGCCCGCATCGACCTGGTTCCTAAGCTTGAAGTCGCCGGGATTCGGACCCGACCCGAACGGGTCCGAACCCGGCGACAGGCACCAAGGTACGCGATGTTCCACACAACGTGTCAATCGTGGCGGCGCGTCGTGCTGCAATCCGCAACGTTCTTGCGTGTGCGACAGCCGATGCCGAACGCCGAGCAGCTCAGAGCAGCTCGCTGAGCTCCGACCGCGCGTGCAGGTCCCACTTCGCGAAGACACGGGACAGGTGCGCGTCGATCGTCCGCGTCGAGAGCCCGAGGGACTCCGCGATCCGCCGGTTGCTCAGCCCCTGCGCGGCGAGCTCGGCGACCTCGTACTCGCGCTTCGTCAGCGGCGGCTTCGAGCGCCCGGCGGCCACCGAGACCCCGTGCGCCGCGAGCACGCCCTGCGCCGCGATCACCCGCGTGCGGTCGTCGGCGCGCACGGCGTCGGCGTACTCGATCACGGCGGCGGCGAGTGGTCCGTCGACGCGGGTGGCGGCCTCGCGCATCCGCTCGAGCGAGCCGGTCGAGTCGCGCCCCTGCGACATGCCGACCGCGTGGTGCAGGGCGTACCCGTACATCACGTGCGTCCACGAGCCGTTCGCCGTGCTGCGTTCGATGATCTCGTCGGCGTGCTGCAGCCCGGCCGGGTTGCCGAGCACGGCCTCGGTCCAGGCGATCGACACGGCGACCTGTTCGCCGGTGATCCGCATCGCCCGCTGCGGGGTGGTCCGGGCCCGTTCGAGTGCACCGGAGGCTGCTTCCGGGCGTCCTGCGTAGGCGTGCGCCAGGGCCAGACGTGCCCAGGGGTAGGCCGCGAACCCGCCGTGGTCGGCGATGTCGTACCGTTCGCACGCCGCCGAGAACGCGGCGACGGCGTCGTCCCAGCGGCGCTGTGCGATCGCCAGGTTGCCCTGGCCGATGAGCTCGAGCGTGAAGTCGTACTTCAGGTAGGGGCTGGACCGGCCCGCCGGCACCTCGATGATCAGGTCGTCCAGGTCGCCGCGCCACATCTGGACCTGGTGCAGGACGGAAGAGTTCTCGCCGACGCTCCAGGGCGCTGCCTCGACGTGCGCCACGGCGGTGGCCAGGGCGCGGTGACCGAGCGCGGACGCGTCGTCCAGTCGGCCGGCGGTCGCCAACGCCATCACGGCGCAGGGTGCGACGGCGAGGAACGACATCGGCATCGTCGGGGCGTCCACGATGCCGCTGCGCTCGATCTCGTCCCGGACCTCGGCGAAGTCCCCGCCCCAGCCCTGGTGCGCCATCCGGAGCAGCCGCAGCCGTTCGACGGCCTCGTCGGACACCACCAGGCGCGTGGCGGCATCGGTCAGGGCGACCGCCGCCGTGACGTCGTCGTCGTGGAACTGGCGGATGTTCGCCAGGGTCTCGCACGCTTCGATGACGGCCTCGTCGGTGACGTCGCCGACGTGCCGCTTCGCCGCGCCCCAGGCGGCTTCGGCGTCGGCGCGGCCGGCTTCACGGCCGTCCGAGTACGAGTACGCCAGCGAGCGGAGGCAGTGCGCCGCGACCTGTTCGGTGGGGGTGAGCGTCGTGCGGAGCGCTGCCGAGGCCAGGGCGATCCCGCTCTCGTGCTCCTGCAGCCGCACGGCGACCTGCGCCGCGTCGAGCAGCTGGTCGACCGACGGCAGGACCCCGCACTCGAGCGACCACAGCGCGGCACGCAGCCGTGCGGCGGGCGGTGCACCCTCGGGCCGGTCGGTGCGGAACGCGTTGGCGCGCGCGAAGAGTGCGGTGCGCCGGGCCACCGGCACCAGGGTCCGGATGACCTCGCCGACGAGCGGGTGCGACGGCCGGACGACCGCGGCGCCGTCCTCGAGCGAGTCGATGCGGACCAGGCCGAGCGCGACGACCCGGTCGACGTCCCCGCCGGTGACCAGGCCGAGCAGGCGCGCGAGCGGGATCGGGTCCGCGAGGGCGACGATGTCGACGACGTCGCGCAGGTCCTCCGGCAGCGACCCGAGCTCCGTGCGGTACATGTCGGCGAGGCTGTCCGACGCGGTCACCCGTCCGCGCCAGTACCACCCGGTCGCGGTGTGGTCGAGGGCGCCGGAGACCCGTGCTGCGCGGACCACCTCGCGCAGGTACAGCGGGTTGCCGGCGGTGGCGCGGTGGACGCGCTCGGCCGAGGCGTTCTCGAGCGGCGAGCCCAGTGCCTCGGCGACGAGCGCCGCGGTCTCGTGCAGGGCCAGGGGCTGCAGGTCGATGCGCTCGAGCAGGTCGTCCTGCCACAGCGCGCGGAGCGGCTCGGGGAGCGCCGTGAAGTCGCGGCAGGTCAGGACGAGCCGGGCTCCCTGCCGGCGGACCAGCCAGGCGACGTACCGCGCGGAGATCGCGTCGAGGTGGTCGGCGTCGTCGACGCGGAGCAGGACGTCGCGGTCGACGAGGTCCTCGATCGCCCGGAGGCGCTGCTCGGCACCGGTGTCGTCGGACAGCTCCGAGATGGACGCCGGCAGTTCGCCGAAGCGCTCGGCGACGGCGCCGAAGGGCATCGACCGGCTCGCGGCGACCGCCGTGATCGGCACGACGACCGTGCGGCCGGTGCCGTCGCGCCCGGCGACGCGGTCGGTGACCCGCGCCGCGGCCGTGCTCTTGCCGATGCCGGGGGCGCCGACGAGCGCGACGCTCCACCGGTGCTCGGCGACGACGGCGACGGCGCGGTCCTCCTCGACTCGCTGTGCGACGGGCCAGGCCACGCGGGCGGGGGTGGTCGGTCGGCGTCGGCGGGCGGGTGCGGTTCGTTCACGCATCCGACACACCTCCTCCGCTTGGGATACCGACCAGTAGCGACCATCCTCTCCCGGATCGGTCGCCGCGCACAGGCCGCGGGACGTCCCACAGTGGGGGACAATGGACGGGTGAGCAACACCGATCAACCCGACGAGCAGCCGCTCCCCACGCCGGCGCCGGCTCCCAGCGCGGTCGCCAGCCCCGACGAGGTCACCATCCGCCGTGCACCGAAGTTCGGCGTGTTCATCGTCGGCGGTGCCGTGCTCGGATTCCTCGCGACCCTCGTCGTGGTCGCCCTCACCATGAACCTCGGCGGTCAGCGGGACCAGACCAGCTTCGGCAGCCTGGTCGGCTACTTCAGCCTGTGGGGCGTCACGATCGGCGCCTTCATCGGTGCGGTCGTCGCCGTCGTGTTCGACCGGGTCTACGCCCGGCGTTCGGCCCGCCTGACGGCGGAGCGCGTCGAGGTCGAACTGCCGCCCGAGACGGTCGACGGTGAGCTCGACGACCACGGTGACCAGCGGCCGTAGCCGCTCCCGATCAACGGACTGGAGGCCCGGTGCCAGCTGGCACCGGGCCTCCCGTCCGTCTGGTGGTCGCGATCGCGACCCCCACTCAGCTGAGCTGGTTGGCCTCGACCCAGGACAGGTACTCCGGGCTCACGGTGCCCGTGACGTACTCGCCCGTGAAGCAGCTCATCTCGAGGTCGGTCACGTCCGAGCCCTCGATGATGGCGTCGCGCATGTCCCCGACCTCCTGGTAGATCAGGTGGTCGCTGCCGAGCACGCGGTTGATCTCCGGGATCTTCCGGTCGTGCGCGATGAGCTCCGCGCGCGTCGGCATGTTGATGCCGTAGACGTGCGGGAACCGGACAGGGGGAGCGGCGCTCGTGAACGTGACCTCGTTCGCGCCGGCGGCCCGGGCCATCTCGACGATCTCGCGGCTCGTGGTGCCGCGGACGATCGAGTCGTCGACGATCAGGATGTTCTTGCCCTTGAACTCGGACGACATCGCGTTGAGCTTCTGACGTACCGAACGCTTGCGCTCCGCCTGCCCCGGCATGATGAAGGTGCGGCCGACGTAGCGGTTCTTGTAGAAGCCCTCGCGGTACTCGATGCCGAGCTTCCGGGCGACCTGCATGGCCGCCGGACGGCTCGAGTCCGGGATCGGCATGACCACGTCGATGTCACCGGTCGGCGCGTACTGCTCGATGGTGTCGGCGAGACGGTTGCCGAGGCGCAGACGTGCGTCGTAGACCGAGATGCCGTTCATCACCGAGTCGGGACGTGCCAGGTAGACGTACTCGAACGAGCACGGCACCAGGCGCGGGTTCTTCGCGCACTGGCGGGCGTGCATCTGGCCGTTCATCTCGATGAAGACGGCCTCGCCCGGGGCGATGTCGCGGACGATCTCGTACCCGCCGGACTCGAGCACGAGCGACTCGCTCGCGACGACCCACTCCGGCTGCCCGGCCTCGTCGAACTTGTGGCCGAGGATCAGCGGGCGGATGCCGAACGGGTCGCGGAAGGCCAGCAGCCCGTGCCCGGCGATGGTCGCGATCGTGGCGTAGGAGCCCTCGACCCGCTCGTGCACGCGCTCGACGGCGTCGAAGACCTGACCCGGGTCGAGGTTCGCGCCGCGGACCTGGCCCTGCAGCTCGTGCGCCAGCACGTTCACCAGGAGCTCGGTGTCGCTCGTCGTGTTCAGGTGGCGACGGTCGATGTCGAACAGTTCACGCGTGAGTTCCCGCGTGTTGGTGAGGTTGCCGTTGTGGACGAGGACAATGCCGTACGGCGCGTTCACGTAGAACGGCTGGGCCTCTTCCTCGTTCGTCGCGGCGCCCTTGGTGGCGTAGCGGACGTGTCCGAGCCCCATGGTGCCGAGGAGGGCACGCATGTCGCGGGTCCGGAACGCCTCACGCACGTGGCCGCGGGTCTTGTGCATGTGGTGCACGTGACCCTCGACCGTGGCGATGCCCGTCGAGTCCTGCCCGCGGTGCTGCAGGAGGAGCAGTGCGTCGTAGATGGATTGGTTGGCGGGGCCCTGCGCAACAAGGCCGACGATGCCGCACATTCGCGGGTGTGCTCCAGACCGTAGAATCGGGGGGTACCGAACAAGTCTGCCATGTCACCGCGAAGGACTCCGCATGCCCAACCCGTACGCCGAAGCCGGAGTGGACACCGCTGCCGGTGACCTGGCCGTCGAACTGATGAAGTCCGCGGTCGCGGCCACCCACAACGCCTCGGTCCTCGGTGGCGTCGGCGGGTTCGCCGGGCTCTACGACGTCTCGTTCCTGAAGGACTTCTCACACCCGTTGCTCGCGACCTCGACAGACGGCGTCGGCACCAAGGTCGCCATCGCGCAGGCGATCGACAAGCACGACACCATCGGGCAGGACCTGGTCGGCATGGTCGTCGACGACATCGTCGTGGTCGGCGCGAAGCCGCTGTTCATGACCGACTACATCGCCTGCGGTCGCGTCGTGCCCGGCCGGATCGCCGACATCGTCGCCGGCATCGCCCGCGGCTGCTCGGAGACCGGCACCGCCCTGGTCGGCGGCGAGACCGCCGAGCACCCGGGGCTGCTCGGCCCGGACGACTACGACGTGGCCGGTGCGGCGACGGGTGTCGTCGAGGCCGACGCACAGCTCGGAGCGCACCTGGTGCAGGACGGCGACGTGGTCCTGGCGATCGAGTCGTCGGGCCTGCACTCGAACGGCTACTCGCTCGTGCGGCACATCCTGTCGTCGCGGGGCGTCGGCTTCACGGACCAGCTGCCCGAGCTGAGCGGCGTCGGGTTCGGCGGCGCGGTCTCCGTCGGCGAAGCCCTGCTCGAGCCGACCCGCCTGTACACCGCACCGCTCCTGGCCCTGCTCGAGCAGCACCCGGGCGCGGTGCACTCGCTCTCGCACGTGACCGGTGGTGGCATCGCCGCGAACCTGGCGCGCGTGCTGCCCGTCGGCTCCTGGGTCGAGGTCGACCGTTCCACCTGGCAGCCGCTCCCGGTCTTCCGGGTCCTGGCCGACATGGCCGGCACTCCGATCAAGGACACCGAGGGCACCTGGAACCTGGGCATCGGCATGTTCGCCGTCGTCTCGGCCGGGGCCGCTGCCGAGGTCATCGCCTCGCTCGGTGCCGCCGGCATGCCCACGTGGCCCGTCGGCACGATCGCCACGTCCGCGCGGGACCTGACCGGGTTCGAGCAGGGCGCCAAGGGTGTCGACGGCGGCGCGGTCCGGCTCGTCGGGAGCTACGCGGGCTGACCCGCTCGGTGCGGTGCCGTGGTGCGTGCGGTGAGTGGTCACGAACTGTCGTTTGGCGGCCCTGCAACCGAAGGTTCGTGACCACTCGGCGTCATGCGCGCGGTGAGTCGTGACCACTCGAGGCCGGGGACCCGGGCGCGGCAACGGGGCGTGGCACCGGTGTGGCGAGTGCGGGTGGCCCCTGCCGCCGGCGTGGGGTGTCCCGGGACCCGCCGTGGTGCGTGCGGTGAGTGGTCACGAACCGTCGTTTGGCAGGCCGGTAACCGACGGTTCTTGACCACTCGGCGTCATGCACGCGGTGAGTCGTGACCACTCGAGGCCGGGGACCCGGGCGCGCCGAGGGATGCCTGGGCACACTCGGTGTCTGGGCGCGCCCCGTGTCCGGGCACGCGGAAACGCCGCGCTGCCCGAGGGCTGCGCGGCGTGACTGCGAGAGAGGTCAGGCGGACTTGTTCTGGTCTGCCTGGGTCTCGAACTCGTCTTCGTCTTCCGCCGGTTCCGGACCGTACTGGTCCGCCCAACGGTCGACGTAGTTCTCGTCGGAGTGTTGTCCGGCGGAGAGCTCCTGCTCGAGCGCACCGTAGTTCGTCTGCGGGCTGAAGTACTTCAGCTCACGGGCGACCTTGGTGTGCTTCGCCTTCTGACGGCCGCGCCCCATGCGTGACCCCCTCGTTCGGCTCTGGTCCGGTCCTGGCGAATGACGGAGGATCACTCGGGGAACCAGACGGTTCGTGGTTTGAAATCTGCCGATCACTCTACCATGTACCTCGATCTGGACGTCGCGCGACGGCTGGCCCGCACAGCAGAATCGAAGTGATGACGGAACCCCTCGAGACCCCGGTCGACCAGCACGCCCGCGTGGTGGTGATCGGTGCGGGGCAGGCGGGGCTCTCGGTGGGATACCACCTGCGTCGCCTCGGGCTCGTCCCCGGCAGCGACCTGGTGATCCTCGACCGCGCGCCGAGCACCGGTGGGGCGTGGCAGTTCCGGTGGGAGGCCCTCCGGCTCGGGGCGGCGCACCGTGTGCACGACCTGCCCGGCATGCGCGCGATGGGCCTGGAGTTCGACGACGCCGACCGGTCACGACCCGCGCGGGACGTCGTCGGGGAGTACTACCGGCGGTTCGAGCAGCACTACGACCTGCGGGTCCGGCGCCCGGTCTCGGTGACGTCCGTCTCGCGCATCGACGGCGACGACGGCGTGGCGGGCGGCGCTCCGGCGGACGGCGGCCTGTGCGTCACGACCCGGAGCGCCGACGGCACCGTCACGCGCATCCGTGCCGAGGTCGTGGTGAACGCGTCCGGCACGTGGGGCACCCCTTTCGTGCCGTGGTACCCGGGGCGCGACGTGTTCCGCGGGCGGCAGGTCGACACGACCGAGTACCGCAGCGCCACCGAGTTCACCCGCCAGGACGTCGTGGTGGTGGGCGGTGGGACGAGCGCGATCGGGTTCCTGCTCGAACTCGACGGCGTCGCCCGTTCGACGCGGTGGTTCACCCGCCGCCCGATGGTCTGGGCCGGGACCGCGTCGCTCGACGTCGAGTCCGCGGTGGCTGCCGTCGACGAACAGGACCGGGCCGCCCGCGCCGGCGCGGTCCTGCCGAGCATCGTCAGCGGCACCGGGGTCCAGGTGTCGCGGCGGATCCGCGCCGGCATCGACCGCGGCGTGCTGCGTGACGAGCCGATGTTCACGCGGATGGACGAGACCGGCGTGTGGACCGCGGACGGCGCCCACGTACACGCCGACGCGGTGATCTGGGCGACGGGGTTCCGGGCCGACCTGCGGCACCTCGCGCCGCTGCACCTGCGGACCACGGCGGGCGGGGTGGTGGTCGAGGACGGCCGGTCCGGCGAGGAGCCGCGGTTGTTCCTGGCCGGCTACGGTCCCCAGGCATCGACCATCGGTGCGAACCGGGCCGGCCGACGCATCGCCCGCCAGGTCATGGACGCACTGGCGGGCTGAACGGCCGCGCGGCCCCTCGCACGGTGCGAGGGGCCGCGCGAACGGTGCGAGGTTCCGTTCCCGGTGCGGGCCTCGTGAGCTCGCACGGGCGACGGAACCTCGCACCGGACGGACCGAAGCGCGCGGCTCAGGCGGGCAGGGGCTCCTCGACGCCACGACGACGGCGCGACGACTTGAGCACCAGGGCATCGAGCGAGAACCGCCCGGGCCCGGTCAGCGCCACGGCGAGGGACGCCACCGCGAGGACGAGCACGTACTCGAACCCGCCGTCCTGCGAGTAGAAGCCGGCGGTGCCGTGGGCCAGGAACCCGGCGACGACCATGTCGACGGCCAGCAGCACGCCGACGACGCGGGTCGCGACACCGAGCACGAGCAGGATGCCGCCGACGAGCTCGAGGCCGGCGACGAGGGGTGCTGCGACCTCGGCGAGGGGGACGCCCATGCCCGAGAAGCCCTGCACCACGTTGGGGATGCCCTGGGCGAACTTCTGGGCGCCGTGGGCGATGAACACCACCCCGAGGACGATGCGGAGCGCGGTCAGGCCGATGGAGGTCGATGTCGTTCGCATGGCCACGAAGGTAGCCGGTGACGCGTCATCGATCGTCCTCGAACAGGGGACTGACCGCGCTTCGCCAGAACATGCCCAGAGCATGCCCAGACAGCGGTCCGCCGAAGAGCGGACTGCTTCTCAGGAATCGGCGCCGCGGCCGGTCTGCTGCTGGAGGCGGTCGATGTGCTCCGACGCCTGTGCCTTGGTGAGGTCGGCGGGGAGTTCCTCGCCGGCTTCACGGGCCAGGGTGTCGAGGTAGCTGCGCTGCGGTCCGGTCATGGGCTCGTCGCCGGTGACCCACTGCTCGGGGTCCTTGCTCGCGTCGGTGGAGGGGTCGGGTCGGGGTCCGCCGAGGGTCTCGCCCTGGATCGGTGCGTCCGGGGTCTGCTGCTGGTCGCGGTCTGCGTCACTCATGTCCGCGACGGTACGCCGCACCCCCGTCACGACACGCAGCAGCGGCGTCCCCCGAAGCGGCTCAGCGGCACGGTGCGCACACCGGCACAGCGCGCACAACGGCACAGCGCGCACGACGGCACGCAAACGCACCGAAGCGGCTCAGACCGCGGTCGCCGCGTACCGCACCAGGTCGGCCCCGACGGCACTCGTGGCGATCGGCACGACGCGGTCGTCCCGCCGGATCCAGATGGTCGCCGCACGCTCGTCGATCCGGTCGACCTCGTGCAGCTCGCCGTCGAGCAGCACCGAGGCCGCGACCCGGACGTGCCCGCTCGCCGGACGTGGGGGCAGCCCCACCACGTCGTCGCCGTACGCCGGGTGTTCGCCGGGCTGCAGGAACGGGGACACCGGGGCCGTGACGACCTCGAGTCCCTCGTCGACCGCGGTCACCGCCACCAGGCGGACGGCCTGGTCGGTCGGCAGCGGCACGTCGACGACGGGCTCGGCGGTGGGGCCGGCCAGTGCGCGGAAGGCGGGGCGACCGTCGGGGGCGAGGTGGGCCTCCAGGCCGTCGATCCGGACGCGACCGCGCCCACGGGAGTCGGCGTAGACACCGGGCTCGATGCCGGACTGCCGCGCCTCGAGCCGGGTGAGGACGACGCGGTCCGGGCGGTACCAGTCGCGGAGCGCGGCCGGGTCCACCCAGCCGACGCTCGGGACGCCGCGGGAGAGCGCGGCGGACTCGTCGGCGGCACGCTCGTCGCGCGCGCCGAGGGGGTGCTCGCCGCGCACGGCGACGAGCCCTTCGAGCGGGCTGCCGGCCGGCGGTTCGTGGTCGAGCACCTCGACGCGCTTCGAGACCTTGCCGCCGTGTCCGTCGAACGTGGCGAACGTCCGCAGGTCACTGATGGTCATGGGGCCACATGCTACGACTCGTCGGCTCCCCGTCGCGGCGGCGAGGGCACGAGGGCGTGGATCTCGCCCGTGCAGAGCGCGGGGTCGATGCCCTCGGCGGGGCCGGCCGGACGGGTCGCGCGGCGCGGCTGGATGCTGTTGCGCTCGGCGGACCGGAGCAGGCGGTCCTCGGCCGAAGCCGAAGCCGAAGCCGAAGCCGAAGCCGAAGCCGAGGCCGCGGCCTCGGCCTCGGCCGACGAACCGGGCTGCGCGGGGCGGCGGAGCGGGGGCCGGATGGGCTCGCCGCGGCGCTCCTGGCCGGGCAGCGGGCGGGAACGGCGGCCGTAGAGCAGCTCGGACGAGTCGAGTAGCCACGGCACCAGGGCGACGGTGACGCCGTGCACGAGCAGCAGCTTCTTGCGGATGCGGCGGCCGCGGTGGTTGTGGAGCAGGCCCTCCCACCAGTGCCCGACGATGAAGATCGGGGTGTAGACGGTGACGACCTCGGAGCCGTGCTCGGCCCGGTGTGCCTTGATGTACTTGATCAGGGGCATCGAGATGTCGCGGTACGGGCTCGGCACGATCGTCAGCGGTACCTGGAGGCCGTACTCCGCCCACTGGTCGCGCAGGCGTTGGGACTCGGCGTCGTCGATCGCGACGTGCACTGCCTCGATGCTCGCGTGCTCGGCGGCGACCGCGTAGTCGAGCGCCTTGAGCACGGGCTTCTGCAGCTTGTTCACCAGGACGATCGCGTGGTCGCCGGTGGCGCCGAACTTCGTCTCGACGTCGGCCTCGATCTCGTGCGAGACGTCGCGGTAGTAGCGGTTCACGCCGAGCATGAGCACGTACAGCACCGGCATGATCAGGAACACGAGCCAGGCGCCGTGGGTGAACTTCGTGATCGTGACGATGACGAGCACCACGAGGGTGAAGGTCGCACCGATGGCGTTGATCGTCCGGGAGCGGACGACCTGCCCACGGTTCACCGGTGGCTCGCCGTCGGCGGCGGGCGCCCCGTCCCGGTCCCGATCGGCCCGCAGCAGTCGTGTCCAGTGCACGACCATGCCCGTCTGTCCGAGCGTGAACGACACGAAGACACCGATGATGTAGAGCTGGATGAGGCTCGTGACGTTCGCCCGGTAGACCACGAGCAGCGCCGCGGCGACCAGGGCCAGGACGATGACGCCGTTCGAGTAGATGAGCCGGTCGCCGCGGGTCGAGAGCGCCTTCGGAGCGTACGAGTCGCGCGCCAGGATCGAGCCGAGCAGCGGGAACCCGTTGAAGGCCGTGTTCGCCGCGAGGAGCAGGACCGCGGCCGTCGTCGCCTGGATCACGAAGAACAGCACCGAGTTGTTGCCGAAGGTCGCGGCCGCGATCTGCGCGATGAGCGAGCGCTGCGGCGTGGTGGCGCAGTTCGCGAAGCCCTGCAGGTCGCAGGCACGCTCGGCGTAGTGCACGTGCGACACCAACGCCAGGGTGATGAGCCCGATGAACAGGACGATCGCGATGCCGCCCATCGCGACCAGGGTGGCCTGCGCGTTCTTGATCTTCGGACGGCGGAACGCCTGCACGCCGTTCGCGATGGCCTCGACGCCGGTCAGGGCCGAGCATCCCGAGGCGAAGGCGCGGAGGAGCAGCAGGATGAACGCCGCCTGCGTGGTGTGCTCGACGTTCTGCACGGTGTACGCCGCGGACTCGGCGACCGGAGCGTTGCCGGCGGCGACCCGGACGAGCCCGGTCACGACCATCACGAAGACGCTCGCCACGAACAGGTAGGTCGGGATCGCGAAGGCCTTGCTCGACTCCCGCACACCTCGCAGGTTCGCGGCGGCGAGCAGCACGACGAACAGCAGGGCGAGCTCGACGCGGAATTGGTCGAGCATCGGGAGCGCCGAGATGATGTTGTCGACACCGGAGGCGACCGACACGGCCACCGTCATCACGTAGTCGACGAGCAGCGCGCTCGCGACGACGAGCCCGGCCTTCTCACCGAGGTTCCGGTGCGCCACCTCGTAGTCGCCACCACCCGACGGGTACGCCTTGATGAGCTGCCGGTACGAGGCGACGACGACCACGAGCAGCAGCACGACGAGTGCGGCGACCCACGGCGCGAACGTCAGGAAGGCCATGCCGCCGAGCAGCAGGATCATCAGGAGTTCCTGCGGCGCGTACGCGACAGAGGACAGCGGGTCACTCGCGAAGATCGGCAGGGCCAGGTGCTTCGGGAGGAGCTGTCCTTCGAGCTTCTCAGAGGGGAGGGGATCCCCGATCAGTCGTGCTTTCAACGACCGGATCTCGTTCGTCACGAGCGGCAAACCTACTCAGTTCCGGGCGCGAGTCAACACGGTTCGCCTGCCGCATATTCCCGGCTGCCCACCGGTGCTCCACCCAGGGGATCGCGCACCCCGTTTGGTTGACGCAGCGTCAAGCATTACAGTCACCAGCATGAGCGCATCGACAGGCCCGGGCGACCCAGCTGCGAAAGCTCCCCACGTCATCACCGAGGTGGCGCGTTCCGCCGGTGTCTCGAGCCGGACCCTGCGGCACTACGAGGCCGTCGGGCTGCTGCCGGCCACGGCCGTCGGCGCCGGTGGGCTGCGGCGCTACGACGACCGTGCGCTCGTCCGACTGCAGCGCATCCTGCTGCTGCGCGGGCTCGGACTCGGACTGCCCGAGATCGCGCGACGGCTCGACGACGAGGGTGACGACGTCGCCGCGCTCACGGCGCACCTGACGTGGCTCGAGCACGAACGAGACCGCCTGGCCCGGCAGCTCGCGGCCGTGCGCACCACCGTGGCGCGCGTCGAGCACGGGGAGGACCTGGCGGCGGCCGACGCGTTCGCCGGCTTCCCGCCGACGCGGCTGCCGGGTTCCTGAAGTGCCGGCAGCCCCGCGCACGCGGCGGGCCGACAGTCGGTGCGGACGACGGCCGGGAGGCCCGTGGTCGCGACCGCCTGTCGGCCGCCAGCCGTCAGAGCGACTTGCGCAGGGCCTCCAGGCCGTCACGCAGACGCGTCACGGTCTCCGCACCGAGCGTGCCGCGGGTCGCCCGACGGCGCAGGTCCGCACGCACCTGCTGCCGGAACGACGACAGGGCCATCTCGAGCTCGCGCAGGGCGCGGGCGCTGTCCGACGGCACGGACACGGGCTCCTCGGCGGAACCGGTCGCCGGGCTCTCGGCGGCGGCGGCCAGGTCGGCACGGAGCGAGCGCATGGCCTCGCCGACCGAGGCGCGCACACCGTCGGCCAACGACTTGACCGAGTCGCTCACGCCGGACTCGACCGCGGCGATCTCGTCGGCACGCGCCGCGAGCTCGGCACGGCCGGCGTCCGTGATCGCGTAGACGGTCTTGCGGCCGTCGGCGGTCTTGGTGACCAGGCCGTCGTCCTCGAGCTTCGCGAGCCGGGGGTACACGGTGCCGGCGCTCGGCACGTAGGTGCCGCCGAAGCGGTCGCCGAGTGCCTGGATGAGCTCGTAGCCGTGCATCGGGTGGTCGGCCAGCAGGACGAGCAGGTAGAGCCGCAGGTGGCCGTGGGCGAAGACGGGGCTCATTCGGGCACCTCGCTCTCGTTCGTCGGGGTGGTCGACGGGGTGGGCGGTGTCGTCGGGGGTGCCGGCTCGGCGACCGGCGGGGCGTGCAGCACCGCGATGTCGCCGGAGACGGAGTTCACCCGCAGGTCGAGCCACTGGCCGGACAGTTCGCCGCCCTGCTTGACGTACGAACCGCGCACTCCGCGGATCTCGGCGTCGTCGAACTGCAGCTTGCCGGTCGCGGTGTTCACCGTGCACTTGTAGGCGACGCCGTCCGCCAGGCGGACGCTCACCGACCCGGACACCGTGTTGACGCGGGCGGACTCGGGGACCCCGTGCAGGTCGAGCACGACGTCGGCCGAGACGCCGTCGGCCTGGAACCGCGGGATCTCGCCGGTGGCGACGACGTCGCCGGAGACGGTGTGCACCGCGAGCGCGCCGTCGAGGTCGCGGATCGTGGTGGCGCCCGAGACGGCGTTGACCGTGACGTCACCCGCGACACCGTCGACGACCAGGTCGCCGGACACCGTGTTGAGGGTGGCACCGCGGTTCGTGCCGGACAGCAGCGCACCGGCCGAGACGACACCGAGCGTGATGCCGGCGTCGCGGGGGACCAGGATGCTGACGTCGGCGTGGGCCTTGCCGCGGAAGGACTTCAGGAACCCGATGGGGTCGTCCCACCGGACCTGGGGGTGGTCGACGGTGAGGGTGTCGCCGTCCACCTCGATGAGCATCTGCTTGCCGGACACACTGTGGATCTCGACCCGGGCCGTGGGTTCGTCGTGTGCGACGACGTCCACCTGCCCGCCGACGAGGCCGACACGCACGGTGCGCACGATGCCGGTGTCGATGACCTTGGGCTCGTCGACGAGCCACTTCTCCTGCGCCATGTTGCCTCCTGGAACTCGCGATGTATCGCGTCTGTGCAGGTCACGCTATATCGCGTTCCCCACGGCCGCAAGGGGTCGCACGCGATCGCCGGGCGATTGCCGGGCGAGCGCCCGGCGATCGTGAGCAGGAATGGTCGGGTCGGCGCCGTGGACCCGACCGTTCCTGCTCACGAAGCGGGCGTTGCGGGGGTGGGGCGGGCCTCCAGGGCGGGTGTGACGGCGGGTGCTGCGCCGTCGCGCGCGGCGGCCGTGCGCTCTGGGCTCCACGGGAACCGGCGGAAGTGCGGCATGAGCGGCTGGACCATCGGGCCGATCGCGAACGCCGCGATGACGGTGCCGGCACCGACGTCCCCGCCGAGGACCCACCCGACGATCACCACGGTGACCTCGACCAGGGTCCGTGCGAGCCAGATCGGCCAGCCGAGCCGCTGGTGCAACCCGACCATCAGACCGTCCCGCGCCCCGGTGCCGAACCCCGCACCGATGTAGAACGCCGTCGCGACCGCGAGCAACACGAGTCCCGCGGCGAACAGCGCGATCCGGGCGACGCTCCCCGACGGCTCCGGCACCAGCCAGAGCACCAGGTCCGCACTCGGCCCGATCGCCAGGGCGTTCAGCAGCGTCCCGATGCCCGGCTTCTGACGCAGCGGGATCCACAGCAGCAGGATGACGCCACTCGACACGACCGTGATGACGCCGAACGACCACGGCACGACGTTCTCGAGCCCCTGGGTCAGCACGGTCCACGAGCTCACGCCGACCACCGCTCGGACCTGCAGTGCGGTCGAGGCGCCGTAGAGGAACAGTCCGACGAAGAGCTGGACGAAGCGCAGGGTGAGGGCGGTGCGGCGGGGCATGTGGCCATCGTCCCGACAGATTGGCCTGCTGGTCGAGAGCCAATCGCGCTACCGTGGACCCGTGCCCCCTGTCCTGATCAGTGCCCGCGCCGCCGCCCACCTGCTGACCGACTGGCGCGCGAGCACCGACGCGCCGGCCTACGAGGCGCTCGCCGACGCGCTCCGAGTCCTCGTCATCGACGGGCGGGTCGCCCAGGGTGTCCGGCTCCCGGCCGAGCGCGGCCTGGCCGCAGCCCTCGGCGTCTCACGCACCACCGTCGCGAACGCCTACGCCCGCCTGCGCTCCGACGGGTTCCTGGTGTCCGTCCGTGGCTCCGGCAGCGTGGTCCACCTGCCCCGTGACCTGGTCGGCCGGCCCGACCCCGAACGCCTGGGCGGGGTCGTCGAGGGGGACCTGCTCGACCTGCGCAAGGCGGCCCTGCACGCGGCCCCCGGCATCGACGAGGCGGTCGAGCGGGCGGTCCGGCACGTGCCCGCCGCGCTCGCCGGCATCGGTTACGACACCGTCGGCGACCCCGGCCTCCGCGCCGCGATCGCCGCGCGCTACACCGAGCGCGGACTGCCGACCGAGCCCGCCCAGGTCATCGTCACCATCGGCGCCCAGCACGCGATCGCCCTGCTCGCGCGCGTGCTCGTCCGCCGCGGCGACGCCGTCCTCGTCGAGTCCCCGACCTACCCGCACGCGCACGAGGCCTTCCGCGAGGCCGGCGGCCGCCTGGTCGGCGTCCCCGTCGATGCGCGGACGGGGTGGGACGCCGCCGCGCTCGAGACGACGCTGCGTCGCACCGCGCCCTCCGTCGCCTACGTCATGCCTGAGCTCCACAACCCGACCGGTGCGACCATGTCCGCATCGACCCGCCAGCTCCTGCTGTCGGTCGCGGCATCGGTCGGCACGACCGTCATCGCCGACGAGACGATGGGGGAGCTCCGCATCGACGGCTCGCCGTCGCCGCCGTTGGCAGCGGCGGACCCGTCGGGGGCGTCGGTCGTGATGATCGGTTCCGCCGCCAAGGTCTTCTGGGGCGGGCTGCGGATCGGCTGGATCCGCGCCGACCCGGCGCTGCTGCAGCGGCTGCTGCTCGCTCGCCCGACGGGCGACCTCGGCACCCCCGTGCTCGACCAGCTGGTCGTGCGCGAGCTGGTCCCGCGCACGGCGGCCGTCCTGGAGGCGCGGCGTGCGTCCCTGCGCGAAGGTCGCGACGCGGTCGTGGGGGCGCTCCGGGCGCGGCTCCCGGAGTGGGACGTCCCGGCGCCGGCGGGCGGGTTGACGACGTGGGTCGGGCTCGGCCGGCCGGTGTCGAGCGCGCTCGTGCTCGCCGCGCGGGCCGAGGGCGTGGTGCTGGCCTCGGGCGGGGTGTTCGGGCCGGACGGCGGGTTCGAGCGGTTCCTGCGGGTGCCGTTCACGATGGCCCCGGCCGACCGGGGGCGGTTGGTCGACGTGCTGTCGCGTGCGTGGGAGCGGGTCGGTGGCGAGTCGACCGGGGTGCGGGGGTCGTTGGCGGCGGTGGTCTGAGCGGTGCGTCGTCCGGGCTCGGTGTCGTGCGCCGGGGCTCGGTGTCGTGCACCGGGGCTCGCTGTCATCCTCTGGGGTGAGGCCGGGTCGGGGGTTGTCGCTCCCCGGGGTGATGCGGCGGCGGTGGGGTCCGGCGAGGCTGGAGCCATGAACGCGACCCTGTCCGCCGGAACCCGCTCCGCTGTGCCGACGCCCGTCGATCCGCCCGCGCCGGTCCCCGCCGTGGTGCGGGTCACCATCGCGCTGAGCGGGGCGGCCCTTGCCGGCGTCCTGACGTCGTTCGGGCAGGCTGTGCCCGCACTCGCCTCCGTGTCGAACTCGGCGGGACCGTGGTTCCTCGTCGCCGCGCTGCTGTGCCTGGCAGCGGGAGCACGAGCGGGCCGGGTCGCCCTGCCGCTCGCGATGGTGCTCGGCGTCGTGCTCCTCGAGCTCATGCACGTCGGGTACTGGGCCACGACGGTCCTGCGCGGGTTCCCGGACGTGCTGTCGATCACGAACCCGTGGGTGCTGCTCGGGGTGCCGGCCGGGCTGCTGGCCGGGGCGGTCGCCGTGGCGGTACGTTCCCGCGACGCCCGGTGGCGCGCGGGGGCGCTCGGCGTGACGGCCGCGGTGCTCGCCGGTGAGGGGATCCGCGGGCTGCTGCAGATCGCCGCGACGACCGGGCACGTGACCTGGGTCGTCGAGATCGTCGTCGGCGTGGTGCTCCTCGGCATCGGGGTCCTCGGCACCCGTTCACCCGTTGCGCGCGTGGTGGCGCTCGGCACCGGGGTCGTCGGGACGGTCGCGGTGCTCGGGGCCTACTTGGTGCTCGGCGGGTTCTGATCCGTCGGTGGGTCCTGGCCCCTCGGTCCTGATCCGACGGCGGGTTCTGGCTGCCAGCCGAGCGTTCGTCGGTCGGTCCTGCGAGGATCGATGACGTGCACCTCCTCTCGGTCTTCAGCCTGCGCAACCGGGCCCTCATCGCGCTCGTCACGATCGTGGTCGCGGTCTTCGGCGGCATCGCGCTCTCGAGCCTCAAGCAGGAGCTGATCCCCAGCGTCGAGTTCCCGCAGGTCGCGATCGTCAGCGCCTACCCCGGAGCCACGCCAGAGGTGGTGTCGAACGACGTCTCGACCAAGATCGAGCAGGCGATCCAGGTCGTCCCGGACCTCGAGTCGACCAGCGCGACCTCGTCCACCGGGCAGAGCGTCGTGTCGGCGTCGTTCCAGTACGGATCGAACCTGGCCAGCGCCGAGGACAAGATCCAGACCGCGGTGAACGCGCTGTCGCTGCCCGACTCGGTGCAGACGCAGATCGTCACCGGGTCCTTCGACGACCTGCCGGTGCTGCAGATCGCGGTCTCGGCGTCCGGCAACCAGGAGCAGCTCGTCGACCGGCTGCAGGCCTCGGCGATCCCCGACCTCGAGAAGCTCGACGGCGTGCGGCAGGCGGACGTCTTCGGCAACCCGGGTCGTCGGGTCGTCATCACGCCGAACCAGGACGAGCTCGCCGCCCGCGGCCTGACCCAGACGGCGATCTCGGACGCGCTCGACGACAACGGCACCCTGATCCCCGGCGGCACCATCACCGAGGACGGCTCGACCCTGTCGGTGCAGACGGGCGAGCGGATCGCTTCGCTCGACGACATCCGCGCCCTGCCGCTGACGAGTTCTTCGAGCTCGTCGAGTTCTTCGGGCTCGTCGGGGTCGGACGGGTCCGGGTCGGGTGCCGCCGGCGCCGCCGGGACGACATCGCCCGGTGACGGCACTGCTGCGGGTGCCACCGGTACGGGTGCGACCGGCACCGGGGCGACCGGTGACACCGCGACGGGCGGGTCCACGACCGCGGCCACTCCCACCGACACCACGTTGGGCGACGTCGCGAAGGTCGCCATCACGGAGTCGCCGCGCACCTCGATCAGCCGCGTGGACGGCCAGCAGGCCCTGACGATCTCGATCACGAAGACGCAGGAAGCCAACACCGTCGACGTCTCCGAGACCGTGCGCGACGCCCTGCCCGGCATCGAGGACAAGATCGAGGGCGACCCCCGTTTCACCGTCGTCTTCGACCAGGCGCCCTACATCCAGCAGTCCATCGACTCCCTGGCCGAGGAAGGCCTGCTCGGGCTCGCCTTCGCGGTGATCGTCATCCTGGTGTTCCTGCTGTCGTGGCGCTCCACGCTCGTCACCGCGATCTCGATCCCGACGTCGGTGCTCCTCGCCGCGATCGGCATGCGCGCCGCCGGGTACACGCTCAACATCATCACGCTGGCGGCCCTCACGATCGCGATCGGCCGCGTGGTCGACGACTCCATCGTCGTCATCGAGAACATCAAGCGGCACATGCTCCCCGGCGTCGACCGCGGCCGTGCCGTGCGGGACGCCGTGCGCGAGGTCGCCGGTGCGGTCACCGCGTCGACGCTGACGACCGTCGCGGTGTTCCTGCCGGTCGCCTTCGTCGCCGAACTCGTGGGGGAGCTGTTCCGTCCGTTCGCCGTGACCGTCACCCTGGCGCTCGTCGCGTCGCTGTTCGTCTCGCTCACCATCGTCCCGGTGCTCGCGTACTGGTGGCTGCGCACGCCGAAGGCGAAGCCGGGCGACGCGACGACGGCAGCGGACGCGGAAGCGGTCGCAGCGCCGTCGGGTGCCGACGTCGAGCACGATCGCTCCGAGGGTGCGCTCGCCTCCGCCGCCGACCTGCACGACGCCGGCACCGCCGACCGTCTGCGCCGCGTCTACCTGCCGGTGCTCCGGTGGGTCGTCCGGAAGCCGGTGGTCGTCATCCTGCTCGCCGTGATCGTGCTCGGCGGAACGGTCGCGACGCTGCCGTTCGTCACCACGAACTACCTCGGCGACTCGGGGCAGAACACCTTCACGGTCACGCAGGACCTGAAGGCCGGCTCCAGCCTCGCCGTCCAGTCCGAGTCCGCCCGCAAGGTCGAGCGCGCGCTGCAGGACGTCGACGGCGTCGAGACCGTGCAGACCACCATCGGCACGAGCGGCCAGTCGATCCAGGCGGCGTTCGGCGGTGGCGGCAGCGCCTCGGTGCAGTACGCCGTCACGACCGACGCCGAGGCCGACCAGCCGACGATCCAGGCCGACGCCCGGAAGGCGATCGGGGGGATCGACAACGTCGGCGAGGTCACCATCGCGTCCTCCGGCGGCGGGTTCGGCGGCAGCAGCGACATCGAGGTCGACGTCACCGCGCCGACCCAGGCGCAGCTCGAGACGGCGTCGCGCCAGGTGCTGAAGACCATGCAGTCGGTCCCGGACACCACGGGCGCCACGAGCAACCTGTCCGCCGCGGAGCCGTTCCTCGCCGTCCGGGTCGACCGCCAGAAGGCCGCGTCACTCGGCCTGACCGAGACCCAGGTGGGTGGCCTCGTCGCCGCAGCGGTCTCGCCGCGGGACACCGGCAGCATCGAGATCGACGACGCGACGCTCGACGTCTACATCGCCGACCCGGAACCGCCGACCACCATCGGCGCACTCCGTGCCCTCGACGTGCCGACGAGCACGGGCACGGTCCCGCTGTCCGACGTCGCCACGGTCGAGGAGTCCGAGGGGCCGACCACGGTCACCACGACGAACGCGGCCCGCACCGCCACGATCACTGTGACGCCGGACGCCACGAACCTCGGTGCGGCCGTGCAGTCCGTCACGACCGCCGTCGACGAGCTCGACCTGCCGAAGGGTGCGACCGCCTCGATCGGTGGCGTCGCCGCCAGCCAGTCGTCGGCGTTCTCGCAGCTCGGGCTCGCGGTGCTGGTCGCCGTGCTGATCGTCTACGTGATCATGGTCGCGACGTTCCGGAGCCTGCTCCAGCCGCTGCTGCTGCTCGTGTCGGTGCCGTTCGCGGCGACGGGCGCGATCCTGCTGCAGATCGCGTCGGGCGTCCCGATCGGCGTCGCGTCGCTGATCGGACTGCTCATGCTCGTCGGCATCGTCGTGACGAACGCGATCGTGCTCATCGACCTCGTCAACCAGTACCGACGGCGCGGCTTGCGGGTGCGCGAGGCGTTGATCGAGGGCGCCACACGACGCCTCCGTCCGATCCTGATGACGGCGATGGCGACGATCTTCGCGCTGCTGCCGATGGCGATCGGGCTGACCGGCAAGTCCGGCTTCATCTCGCAGCCGCTGGCCCTGGTCGTGATCGGTGGCCTGGTGTCCTCGACGCTGCTGACGCTCGTGGTGCTGCCGGCGCTGTACTTCGTGGTCGAGCGGGCTCGAGAGCGCCGCGCGGATCGGCGGGCAGCGCGGCAGACGGAGCCGGGCGAAGCGGTCTAGCGGCGGTACTCGGCGTCGATGGCGGCGAGGGGCGAGACGACGACGCGCTCGGTCCGCTCCTCGCGCTCGACCGCACGGAACCACGACACGAGCACCAGGGTCAGCGTCACGAGGAACACCACGGCGGCGCCCTGCGACACGACGGCCAGCTGTCCGGTGACCGAGGCGTACCCACCGAACGACACCGCGGCGACGAACGACAGCCCGAGCAGCAGCTCCCCGAACGTCTGCAGCGCCGGGCGGTCCCAGCGGGTCGCAGCGGCGCGGGCAGGGCGGGTCGAGGTGTCGGTCACCCCCGAAGTCTGCGGCCGGGGGCGCGGCAGCGGCAGTCCCGACTCCGGGTGGCACCCACCCGGGGCACGCGGTCGGACGCCCTGCGCGGTCGGCCGGTCGGACGCCATGCGCGATCAGGCGGTCAGCCGGCGCGGTCAGCCCAGCTGCGTCCGCAGGAACGTGACCACGCGGCGGCTCATCGCCTCGTCGAGCTGGGCGATCGAGTGCGCCGTGCCCTCGACCGCCACGAACGTCACCGGGACGTCGTGGGACCGGAGCGTCGCGGCGAACTCCTGCGACTCCCACATCGGGATGAACTCGTCGGTGGAGTGCCCGATGAAGAACGGCGCGGTGTCCGAGGTGACGTGGAACTCCGGCGACGCCCTGGCGGCCGCCGGGCACCTGGCGTACGACCGGCACCCCAGGTAGAGCAGCTGCTTGCGCTGGAAGGCCGCCGACACCCCGTCGGGCTCGGTGGACCGGGTGGTCAGGTTCGTCGGCCCGCTCAGGTCGACCACGGCACGGATCCGGTCGCCGTCGGCGTACGCGGCGGAGTCGTGGTCGGTGACGGCGAGCATCGCGGCGAGGTTGCCGCCGGCGCTGCCGCCGAACACGCCCACGCGCTGGGAGTCCACGTCGTAGGTCTCGAGCGTCGCCGGACGGAACACGTAGTCGAGCGCACGGCGGACGTCGTCGAGCCCGGCCGGGAACGGGTCGGTCGGCGCCAGCCGGTAGTCGACGTTGAACGTCACGAAGCCCTCGGACGCCAGGTACTTGCACACGGACCGGTAGGCGGCGGTCGCCTTGTCGCCGTGCGACCAGCTGCCGCCGTGGATCATCAGGACCGCCGGGCGTCCGGTGGCGGCCCCGACCGCTCGGGCATCGGGGTCGGCGGTGGCCGAGGCGGACGGCGTCGCGGTGGGGGTCGCCGTCGTCGCGGGGTCGCTGTCGGCCGGCAGGCACACGTCGAGGCGCTGCAGCGGATCGGTGCCGTAGGGCACGTCGGCCACCACGTCGATGCCGTGGTACCGCAGCGACAGCGGGTAGATGATGCTGTCCGCGGTCACCGTGGCGTTCTCGTCGCCGACCGGGTCCGTGCTGCAGGACGCCATCGCGCCGAGCGCCACGACCGCGGCGACGAGCGCGAGCACTGAGCGGCGGCCGGACTTCATCACGTCCACGCTAGCCGCACCGGCAGCCGCCCACGTCACCCGAGCGGAGGACGGCAGTGCGAGGATGAGCACGGCAGCCGCCGACCGGAGCACCGCAGGAGGACCCGTGAGCAATCGCAAGGCCTGGAACGCCGATCCCGAACCACTGCTCCGCGTCGAACCCGGGTTCCGCCTCGACCAGGTGGACCCGGACGGCACCCCGGGCTTCCCCGGCCGCAAGATCGACGGCCTCGAAGCCCTCGCCGCCGGCGCCTCCCGTCTCGCCGCCCTGCAGGAGCGCCTGTACGCGGCGTCGACCGCCGGCGACGAGCGGCGGGTGCTGCTCGTGCTGCAGGCGATGGACACCGCGGGCAAGGGCGGCATCGTCTCGCACGTCGTCGGTGCGGTCGACCCGAACGGCGTGCACTACGCCGGCTTCAAGGCCCCGACGGCCGAGGAGCGCGAGCACGACTTCCTCTGGCGCATCGAGAAGCAGCTGCCCGCAGCCGGGCAGCTCGGCGTGTTCGACCGCTCGCACTACGAGGACGTGCTCGCCCAGCGGGTCCGTGGGCTCGCCGCGCCGGACGAGATCGAACGTCGGTACGGCGCGATCACCGCCTTCGAGGACGGCCTCGCCGCCGCCGGCACGACCATCGTCAAGGTGATGCTGCACATCTCGAAGGACGAACAGCGCGAGCGCCTCGGCGACCGGCTGGACCGCCCCGACAAGCACTGGAAGTTCAACCCGGGCGACATCGACGACCGCCTGCTCTGGGACCGCTACCAGCAGGCTTACCAGATCGCCCTCGACCGCACGTCGACCCCGCAGGCTCCCTGGTACGTCGTGCCCGCGAACCGCAAGTGGTACGCCCGCCTCGCCGTGCAGCAGCTCCTGCTCCGGGCGCTGGAGGACATGCACCTGTCGTGGCCGAAGGCGGACTTCGACGTCGCCGAGCAGCGTCGTCGGCTCGCGGAGTCCTGAGCGCACGACCCCGGCCTGGAGGCCCGTCCCGCGTCCGGCACGCCGCCGCCGGACCGCGCGGGGCTGGCGTCAGGGCACCGGCTCGCGTAGACTCGCTCGGTCGGCCTTCGACGTCGTGACAATGTGATCACGGAAATTCTGCTGGGTGTGTGTTGCTCGAGGGCTGGAATCACGTCGACTCGCGACGGGATGAACCCCCTCTCCGCAAGCAGCCCCCGCCGATGTCGCTGTCGGGCGCTGCGGTACGTTGCGCACCCGAGAAAGCAGCCATGGCCCCGTACAACAAGGGCGGCGCGGACAACCGCGCCTCCGACCGCGTCCGCCACCCGAACGGCACCCCCGCCGCCCGCAGCAGCAAGCACCGCGGGTTCCGCGCCGCCGACTCCTCGCAGCCGCGCCAGAAGCAGCGCTGGGACGCCGAGGAGCGTCGCGGCCGCGCGTCGCAGGGCGAGCGTCCGGCCCGTCCGAACTGGGAGCCGCGTGACAGCGGCGGCCAGCGGCGCCCCGACCGCGACGACCGTGGCGTCCGTGGCTACAACCGCGACGCTCCCTACTCGCACGGCCGTCCCGACGCTCCGCAGGCTCCGCGTCGCGCCGGAACCGGCTCGCAGGGGCCCAGCGCCCCGCGTCGCTTCGATCGTGACGACCGTGCACCGCGTCGTGACAACGACGACCGTCCGCGTCGTTCGTTCGACCGCGATGACCGCGCTCCGCGTTCGTTCAACCGTGACGACCGCGCGCCCCGTCGTGACAACGATGACCGGCCCCGTCGCTTCGACCGCGATGACCGCGCACCGCGCAGCTTCAACCGCGATGACCGTGCGCCCCGTCGGGACAACGATGACCGGCCCCGTCGTTTCGACCGTGACGACCGTGCACCGCGCAGCTTCAACCGCGACGACCGTGCGCCCCGTCGTGACAACGACGACCGTCCCCGTCGTTTTGACCGCGATGACCGTGCACCGCGCAGCTTCAACCGCGATGACCGTGCGCCCCGTCGTGACAACGACGACCGTCCCCGTCGTTTCGACCGCGATGACCGCGCCCCGCGCAAGTTCAACCGTGACGACCGCGCCCCGCGCAAGTTCGACCGTGACGACCGCGCCCCGCGCAAGTTCGACCGCGACGACCGCAGCGACCGTGCCCCGCGCCGCTCGTTCGACGAGCCCGAGCGCGGCAAGTTCGTGCCGGCCGACGACGTCAAGCTCGAGAAGCTCCAGGCCGAGGCCACCATCGCGGCCGACGTCGAGGGCGTGACCTTCGGTGACCTGGGCATCGGCGGCAACATCTCCCGCGCCCTGCAGGAGCTCGGCGCCTCGAGCCCGTTCCCGATCCAGGCGGCGACGATCCCCGACGTGCTCGCCGGCAAGGACGTCCTCGGCCGTGGCCGCACCGGTTCCGGCAAGACCATCGCCTTCGGTGCGCCGCTGGTCGAGAAGCTCATGGAGCACGGCGGCGGCACCAAGCGCAAGATGGGCCGCGCCCCGCGTGCGCTCATCCTCGCGCCGACCCGTGAGCTCGCCCTGCAGATCGACCGCACGGTGCAGCCCATCGCCCGTTCGGTCGGCCTGTTCACGACGCAGATCTACGGCGGCGTGCCCTACGGCCGTCAGGAGGGCGCGCTCGAGCGCGGCGTCGACATCATCGTCGGCACCCCCGGTCGTGTGCAGGACCTCATGAACAAGGGGAAGCTCGACCTCAGCGAGGTCATCATCTCCGTGCTCGACGAGGCCGACCACATGTGCGACCTCGGGTTCCTCGAGCCGGTGCAGGAGATCCTCTCCGCCACGGCCGAGGTCACCCCGCAGGGCAACCGCGCGCAGAAGCTGCTGTTCAGCGCGACGCTCGACACCCAGGTCGCGGCGCTCGTCGAGCAGTTCCTGCACGAGCCGAGCGTGCACGAGGTCGCGGGTGAGGACCAGGCGTCCTCGACCATCGACCACCGTGTCCTCGTGGTCGAGCAGCGCGAGAAGGACCGTCTCCTCGAGGAGCTGGTCGCCGGCGACGGCAAGACCATCGTCTTCGCCCGGACCCGCGCCTACGCCGAGCGTCTGGCCGACCAGTTCGAGGACGCCGGCATCCGGGCGACCTCGCTCCACGGTGACCTGAACCAGTCGCGTCGCACGCGCAACCTGCAGCTGCTCACGAGCGGCCGCGTCAACGTGCTCGTCGCCACCGACGTCGCCGCCCGCGGCATCCACGTCGACGACGTCTCGCTCGTCGTGCAGGCCGACGCCCCGGACGACTACAAGGCGTATATGCACCGCTCCGGCCGCACGGGTCGTGCCGGCAAGGAGGGCACGGTCGTGACCATCGTCCCGCGTGGCCGCATCCGCAAGATCGAGGGCATCCTCGAGCGCGCCGAGATCGAGGCGGACCTGGTGCAGGCCGCACCCGGTGACGGCATCGTGTCGGAGCTCGCCGCGCGCTAGTCGCGAGCACACGACGGACGGGAGGCCCGGTACCAGCTGGTACCGGGCCTCCCGCCCGTCACACGGTGCGACCGAAGACCGCACTTGCGCCCGGGTCATCCTCTCGGAGGACCCAGAGCCGCCGTGCTCATGCCCCCGGCTGATGACACGGGCGAGCAGGACCGCTGCAATGATCACGTGACACCCGCAGCGCTCGTCGGACGACTCCGCCGGTTCCCCGTCTCCGTCTCCGTGGCCGCAGCGACGACCGCGCTCCTCGTGACCGCGCGGATCGCTCACGCCGAGCCCGACTTCCCGCACCACCCGCCCGTCGCGTGCCTCGCCATGGTCCTCGTGATCGTGACGACGGTGCTCGCCGAACGGTCCCTCGGTTCCGTCCGCACGGTGGTCATCGGCGTGGTGGCCCCGGCGCTCGGCGTCCTCGGAGCCCTGCTCACCGTCAGCATCGGGTCAGCGCTCGGCGAGGCACACGCCGAACTCGCCGTCGGCCAGCCGCTCTTCGCCCCGTCGATCGTCGCCGCCGCCTTGCTCGGTGCCGCTTCGGCAGCGATGCCCGCGCAGCACCGGTGGCGTACGCGAGCCGCGCTCTGGACCGTCGTCCTCACGCTCGTGCTCTTCGCCGGCCACGGATCGGACCTCGCCCGTGCCCTGGCGACGCTGCTCGGCACCGCAGCCGGTTCGTTCGTGGTGCGCCGGGCCTCCGGTCCCGACGCGCCGACCGCGCGTGACACCGTCAGCGCACGCACCTGCGTCGTCGCGACGCTCATCGCGCTCGGCGCGGGCACCCTGGTGACCCCTGTCGTGCCGGACCCGGACGGCGTGCTCTCGGTGTTCGCCGACGCCATGAGCGACCGTGCGGTCGTCATCGTCGGGCTCCTCCTGCTGGTGTCCGCCTGGCTCGTGCAGCGTGGCCGGCGGACGGGCATCGTGCTCGCCGTCGGCGTGCTCGTGACGCTGACCGCTGTCCTCGCCGATGTGTTCCTCATCGAACCGATGACCGACGACGCCGTGCAGTGGCGCGGTCTCGGGCTGGACGCGATCGAGTGGCAGGTCACACTGCTCGGCGCGTGGCTCGTGCCGGCCATGGTGCTGCTGGCGGTCCTGGCGCTCCGCGGACGCCTCGTCCGCTCGCGGTTCCGTGCCGCCACCGACGGCCGCGGTGCCCTGGTCGAGATGCTCCGCGACGGCGATGCCGGAACCCTCGGCCACATGGGCACCTGGCGCGGCAACGCCACCTGGACGGACCCGGACGGACGCGGGGCCGTGGCGTACCGGGTCTGCGGGGACGTGGCACTCACCGTGTCGGACCCGGCGTGCAGCGCTGCGGACCGCGCCGAGGTCGTGTCCGCGTTCACGGCCTTCTGCGACCGCAACGGCTGGGTACCCGCGTTCACGAGCGTGCACGACCCGGTGCGGCAGATCCTCGCCGCCGACGGGTGGACCGCGCTGCCCGTGGGAGTCGAGTCGGTGCTGGACGTCGCCACCTTCGACCTGCGCGGCAAGAAGCGGCAGGACCTCCGGACGGCCTCGAACCGGGCGGACCGTGAGGGGGTCCGCGACGAGTGGACGACCTTCGACGCCCTCGCTGACGAACACCGTGCCGAGGTCGAGGCGATCTGCACGCGGTGGGCGAGCGACCGGAGACTGCCGGAGATGGGGTTCACCCTCGGCGGCTTCCACGAGCTCGACGACCCCGACGTCCGACTCATGCTGGCGGTGACGGCCGACGGGCAGGTGACCGCGGTCACGAGTTGGTTGCCCGTGTACGAGCACGGCGTGCTGGCCGGCTACACGCTCGACGTCATGCGCCGCGGCGACGACGGCATGCCGGGCGTCATGGAGTTCCTCATCGCCCGGACCGCGATCCGGGCACGCGACGCAGGCCTGCAGATGATCAGCCTCTCCGGCACGCCGCTCGCCGCACACGACGGCGCACCGTCACTCGTGTCCTTCGGATCGGTCCTCGTCGCCCGACTCCTCGAGCCGGTGTACGGGTTCCGGTCGCTCCAGCGCTTCAAGGAGAAGTTCGGCGCCCGACACGAGGCGCTCTGGATCGTGGTCCCCACGCCCTTGCACGTGCCGCGGGTCGCACGTGCCCTGGCCGGCGCGTACGTACCGGGCCTCCGTCCGAAGCACCTCTGGGCACTGCGGCAGGCGCACCGCTCGGTCGTGCGCGAGCCCGCTCCGACGCGGGTGGTGTCCGAGCAGTGAGTCCGACCGAGTGGCTGCTCGCCACCCAGCTGCAGGCGCCGTCCAAGCTCGTCCCGCTGGACGTGGCGTTCGCCGTGCTCGGTCTCGCCGTCCTGCTGCCGGCGCTCGGGGCGCTGCGTTCGCGCGTCGCGTGGCGACGGGCCGGGGTCCGCGCTGCCGTCGCGGTGGTCGCCGCCGCGGTGGTGCTCCTCGTGTGCTGGGTCCTCAGCGATCTGATGAACCTGTTCGGCGTCGCGCTGAGCCCCGTCACCCGGATGTGGTTCGTCGTTGCCGCAGCTGCACTGGCCCTGGCGGTCGTCGGACTCGTGCAGGGCCGTCGCTGGCGCCGCGTCCTCGCCGGGCTGCTCGTGCCGACCGCGCTGCTCGCGTCCGCCCTCGGGGTGAACGTCGAGTTCGCGATGTACCCGACGCTCGGCACCGTCGTGCAGACGGACCCGTTCCCGGAGCTCGACCTCGCCGCAGCCCCCGTCGCCACCATGCCCACGACCGGCGAGGTCCGCACCGTCGAGATCCCCGGGGAGCGATCGGGGTTCCCCGGACGGCCCGCCGTCGTCTACCTCCCGCCCGCTGCCCTGGTCAGGGATCCGGCGCCGCTGCCCGTCGTCCTCGCCTTCTCCGGCCAACCGGGGACTCCGAGCGACCTGTTCACCGCCGGCCGGATGGGCAGCGCACTCGACGGCTACGCCGCAGCCCACCACGGCCGAGCGCCGATCGTCGTCTCCGTCGACCAGCTCTCCGCGCCCGGCCTGAACACGATGTGCGTCGACTCGGACCTCGGCAACGCAGCGACGTACGTCACCGACGACGTGCCGCGCTGGCTGACGGCGCACCTCCCGGTGACCCCGGACCGCCGTGCGTGGGGCCTCACCGGCTTCTCGCAGGGGGCGACGTGCGCGATGCAGTTCGCCACCGCGCACCCCGACCGGTTCGGGGCCGTGCTCGCGGTGTCCAGCGAGCTGCAGCCCATCGACCAGAACCCGCAGCACAGCGCGGACCGGGCCTTCGGCGGATCGGTCACCGCATGGAAGGCCGCCGGTCCGATCGCGCAGATGCGGGCGGACGACCTGCGCGGGCACGCGTTCTGGTTCACCGCGGGGTCGGCTGACGGGGCGTTCAGCCGCAGTGCTCGCGTCCTCGCCGACGCTGCACGGGCAGCGGGCGCGGACACCCGCGTCGCGTTCGCCCCGGGGAGCGGACACGACTGGAACACCGTGCAGTGGTCGTTCCGCACCGAGCTCCCGCACCTGGCCGACGCGCTGTCCGCGGGGCGTCACTGATCCGCGCCACCGGGGTCTGACCCACCTTCTGACGGACGGGAGGCCCGGTACCAGCTGGTACCGGACCTCCCGTCCGTCACATGGTGAGCACCAATGGTCGGGTCGCGACGTCGGACCCGACCATTCCTGCTCACGAAGCGGCGGCGCGACCGCGCCCGCGCGCGCTCAGCGGTTGAAGAACAGCAGCCCGCGCACGAAGCCGGCCTGCCCGGCGTGCTGCGTGCAGTCGTCCAGGATGCTCACGAGTCGCGCTCCGGCCGTGACGGGCGGGTCCCACGCGTCGTCGACGACGGGGTCGAGGTCGTCCGGGCCGAGCGTGCCGAGGTACGCGACCGTGCGCTCGTGCACCGCGCGCAGGTACCCGGTGAGCAGCTCGGCGGAGGCCCGCACCCGCCCGACGTCGTCGCGGGACATGCCGTACCCGAGCGCCTCGGCCGGGAACGGCAGCCCGAACCGGTCGTACCAGCCGTCCGCCGTCCAGACCTGCTCGGAGCCGGCGAGCTCGGCGATCTGCACGTCCTGGCCGCGGGCGATGTGCCACGCGAGCCACGCGAGGGTGTTCGCCCCGGCGGCCGGCCGTGCCGCGAGCTGGTCTTCGGAGAGCCCGTCGACGGCCCGCTCGACCGTCTCGGGGACGCGGGAGAACGCTTCTGTGAGGAGTTCAGAGGGGGTCATGGCGCTCACGCTACGCGCGGGCCGTGACACCCGCTGTCACACGGCGGCGCTGCGGTGGTGGCGCTCCAGGGCGGCACCGAGCCCCTCGAACGCGGCCGCGACCACGGCGCGGTCGGACGGTGCGACGACCTGCCGGAACGCGTCGGAGTAGACGGCGCCGACCTCGCGGGCGACCGCCGTGCCCGACGGTGTGAGGTGCAGCAGCACGCTCCGGCGGTCCTCCGGGTTCGGGCGACGCTCCAGGTGTCCGTGCTTCTCGAGCCGGTCGATCAGCGACGTCATCGCACCGGTGGTGAGCTCGAGGTACTCGCCGGCCTGCTTCGGGGTCACGCCGTGGCCGCCGGCGGCGCTGAGGAAGAACACGAAGCGGGTGTCCGTCGCGTTCAGCCCGCGGATCGTGCTCTCGTGGTGCAGGACCCGTGCGTGCTGCATCTGGAGCACCCGGAAGGCGGTGAGCAGTCGCGGCAGGTCGGCGTCGGGGTCCGTGTCGGCGGTGACGGGGTCCAGCGCCGTGACGTCTGGCGACATCGGTGCCGGCGGCGTGGTGGGGGCGACGCGCGCCGCGGGGACGGCGGGTGCGTGCGGGGGGAGGACGACCGGGTCGGTGTCCGTCATGGGAGCTCTTCTCGGGTACAGGGTGGGAACTTCAGTCAACAAGTAACTCACTCGTCAAGATACCCCCATCAGTGGGGACATCTCAGGTCTTGTGAGCTGCTCGAACGCCAAGTAGCTTGATCGTCGTACCACCTCGGCACGTAGCGCGACCAACCACCGCGGGCCCGTCCGAACCACCGATCAGATCTCTTCCTCACGGAGTCCAACCATGTCTCGTGTCACGCCTCGTGCTGCCCGCCTCGCCGCCTGGATCGCCATCCCCGCCGCCCTCGTCGCCTCGGGGGTCGTCGTCTCGACGGCCTCGTACGCGGCGTTCTCCTCGACCACCGTCAACCCGACGAACAACTGGACGGCCGGCAGTGTCGCCCTGTCCGACGACGACAACAACACCGCGCTGTTCACGGCGAACAACCTGAAGCCCGGCTCGGCCGGTGCGAACTGCATCGCGGTGACCTCGACCGGTTCGCTGCCCTCGGCCGTGAAGCTCTACGGCACGAACGTCTCGACCACGAAGGACCTGGCCGCGAACGTCAACCTGACCATCGAGCAGGGCACCGGCGGCGGCTTCGGCTCCTGCTCCGGCTTCACCCCGGCCGCCACCGGCGGCTCGCTCTACAGCGGCACCGTCGCGGGCTTCGGCGCCGCCTCGACCAACTACGCGACCGGCGTCGGCACCTGGGCCCCGACCGGCACCGCGTCCGAGACGCGCGTCTACCGCGTCAGCTACACGGTCTCGAGCACCGCCCCGAACACCGTGCAGGGCGGCACCGCAGCCCTCGGCTTCACCTGGGAGGCCCAGAACAGCTGAGCCGGGACCGGGGCCGAACCAGCCCCGTCCGTTCCCTCCCCGCAACGCGCCCCCGGTCGAAGGCAGTCATGAGCAGCATCGCAGTGCACGGTGGTCCCGCACCGCACGCAGCGGTCCGTGACGCCGTCGACTGGGGGCGCGTCGTCGTCGCCACCCTCGCCCGGGGCGTGGTCGCGACGCTGCTCGGGCTCGCGCTCTGGGCGGCCGCGCCGGCGCTCATCGGCTGGCAGCCGACCACCGTGATGACGGGCTCGATGGAGCCGCGGATCGTCCCCGGTGACGTGGTCGTCTCGCGTCCGGTCGGCTCGGGCGAGATCGCCACGGGCAAGGTCCTGCTCGCCGACGACCCGGACCAGCCGGACCACCTGCGCATGCACCGCTACGTCGAGGACGGCCCCGGCGGCACGATGGTCACGAAGGGCGACGCCAACCCCCAGCAGGACTCCACGCCGATCGAGCGCTCCGCCGTGCACGGGGTCGCCTTCCTGCGCATCCCGTTCATCGGGACACCGATCCGGTGGATCAGCGCGGGGGAGTGGGGCCTGGTCGCGATGCTCGCGCTCGGCCTGACCGCGGTGCTCGCGCTCTGCACGATCGACGGGTCGCTCCGGCGACTCGTCGAGGCCGACGACGACACCGCCGGCGCAGCCGGCGGTCCGGACGACGCAGCCGGTCCGGGCGACGCAGCCGGCCCGGACGATGCCGCCGGTCCGGCAGACGGTACCGACGACGGCCTGGAGGCACGGGACGGCGCCGCCACGGGCCTCCCGACCGGTGCGTCCACCGTCCTCACCCGTCGCGCGCTGCGTCGACGAGCACGTCGCGTGCGGCGGCTGCGCCGCGTCGGCGGGGGCGCCGCGGTGCTCGTGCTCGCGGCGGCGGCCGGCGTCCTGCTGCCCGGAGCGGCGGACGCGGCCCCGTGGTCACGGACCACCGTCGCACCGACCGCGACCTTCACGGCGGGCACGGCGACCGGTGTCCCCACCCTCACCTGCGCCCCGGCCGGGTCGAACACGGTGACGATCGCCTGGGCCTACGACAACGGCGCGACCGTGCCGGTGTCGTTCGACCTGATGAACGGGACGACGCAGGTGGCCAGCACGACCACCGCCGGGGCCCGTTCGATGCCCTACGCCGGCGCCGGGCTCCTGAACCTCGGCACCACGTACACGCTGCACCTCCGCACGAACCTCGGCAACAACTGGACCGCGACGAGCACACCGACGGTCAGGGTCCGGGTCGTCTCGGTGCTGGGCCTGGCGTCCGCCAGCTGTGTGACCGCCTGAGTCCTCCACAGGGCGCCGCGAGGTGCCCTCTGGATGTCCCCGGCCGGCGTTACCGTGGCCGCATGCGCATCCTGCACACCGGCGACTGGCACCTCGGCCGCACACTGCTGGGTGCCGACCTGCTCGAGCACCAGGCCGCGTTCACCGACTGGCTCGTCGACCTCGCCCGCGAGCGCGCGGTCGACCTCGTCGTCATCGCCGGCGACGTCTACGACCGTGCGATCCCGCCGGTGGACGCCGTCCGCATGCTCTCCCGCGCGTTGGAACGCCTCGCCGAGACCACGACGGTGGTCCTCACGCCGGGCAACCACGACTCGGCCGCGCGGCTCGGCTTCGGGGCCGGCGTGATGGGGCAGCGCGTGCGCATCCTCGCCGAGCCCGAACACGTGGCTGATCCGGTGCTCGTCACCGACGACCACGGCCCGGTGGCCGTGTACGGCATCCCGTACCTGCACCCCGACCTCACGCGGTACGCCCTGGCGGCGGTCCCCGACGAACCCCTCGCCCGCTCGCACCACGCCGTCGTGCACGCCGCCACCGAACGGATCCGCGCCGACCTCGAGACGCGGGCCGGCACCCGGAGCGTCGTCGTCGCGCACGCCTTCGTCGGGGGCGCCGACCCGAGCGACAGCGAGCAGGACATCCGCGTCGGCGGGGTCGACCGCGTCGCCGAGTCGGTGTTCGACGGGTTCGACTACGTCGCCCTCGGGCACCTGCACGGCCCGCAGCGCGTCGGCGACGACGACCGGATCCGGTACGCCGGGTCGCCGCTGGCGTTCTCGTTCGGCGAGCGGCACCAGCGGAAGTCCGTGACCATCGCCGACCTCGACGCGGCGGGCGCCGTCACCGTCGAGCTCGTGCCGACCCCGGTGCCGCGGCGACTCGTCGACGTCCGGGGCAGCATCGACGCCATCGAGTCCGGGGAGTTCCGGGCCGATGCCGACGCCTGGGTGCGCGTCGCGGTGACCGACACCGTGCACCCGGAACGCATGTACGCCCGCGTGAAGGACCACTTCCCGCACGCCCTGGCGATCACGCACGAACCGGCGGACCGGCCGGCCGCCACCGCCGCGCGGGCCGTCACCGCGACGTCCGACCCGGTCGAGGTCGCCGGCGACTTCGTGGCCTTCGCCACCGGCGGGCTGCCCGACGACGACGAACGCGCGGTGCTGACCGAGGCGTACGAGGCCGCTGCGCTCGCCCTGCAGCGTGAGGGGGACCGCTGATGTACCTGCACCGACTCGAACTGCGCGCCATCGGGCCGTACCCCGACCTCGTGACGATCGACTTCGCGGCGCTGGCCGCGTCCGGGGTCTTCCTGCTCGAGGGGCCGACCGGTTCCGGCAAGTCGACGATCATCGACGCCGTCGTGTTCGCCCTGTACGGCGGACTCGCCGGTTCCGACGCCAGCTCCGACCGGTTGCACAGCCAGCACGCCGACCCGGCGGTCGAACCGTTCGTCGAGCTCGTGTTCGAGACCGGCGCAGGCGTGTTCCGGGTCCGGCGCACCCCGCAGTACGACCGCCCGAAGCAGCGGGGGACCGGCACGGTGAAGCAGCAGGCGTCCGTGCAGCTGTTCCGACTCGCCGCGCCCACCGACGTCGCCGGCGAACCCCTGTCGTCCCGCATCCCCGAGGTCGGGGTCGAGATCGCCCGGATCGTCGGGCTCGACCGCGCGCAGTTCCTGCAGACCGTGGTGCTGCCCCAGGGCGAGTTCGCACGGTTCCTCCGCTCCCCGGGTGAAGACCGCCGGAAGCTCCTGCAGTCGTTGTTCGGCACCCAGGTCTACGACCGCACCGCCGACGAGCTCGCCGCTCGCCGCCGAGCCGTGCAGGCCGAAGTAGAGGGCGCCGACGACCGCGTCCGTGACGCCCTGGCCCGGTTCGCGCAGGCGGCCGACCTCGCCGAGGCCGACGAGTCCGTCGTCCCCGGTACGGTGGCGTCCCTCCGCGGCACCGCCGACGCCGCCGGCGCAGCCCGGACGGCTGCGGCTGCCGCTGCGACGGCGGCGACCGACCACGAACGATCCGTGACGGCCCGTGCGGCCGCCCTCGAGCGACGAGCGGCGCTGCTGCGGCGGCGGGCGCTCCTCGACGACGACGCCCCGGCGATCGAGCAGGCACGAGCAGCGGTCGCGACGGCCGAGCGTGCCGCCCGGGTCGCCGCGGTGGCCGACGGCCTCGACGCCGCGACCGTGCGGGTCGACGACACCGCCGGGGCAGCAGCCCGGTTGCGCGACCAGCACGCGCTCCGCGCCGTCGACGCACAGCAGATCGCCCGGCGCCGCGACACGCTGACCGACGCCCTGTCCGACGTCCGGCACCTCGTCGCGGTCGAGGCCGAAGCGGACGCCAGGCGCACCGCGATCGCCGAGGCCACCGCGACCGCGTCGCGGCTCACCGACGACCTCGCCGCGCTCGACACCGCGCTCGAATCCCGGCCGTCGGAACGAGCACGGATCGTCGAGGCCGCCCGGACCGCCTCGACGACCGCTGCCGGCGCCGACGCCGCCGCGCACGAGGTCGCCCGGGTGCAGTCGCTCCGCGCCGACCTGGCCGCGCGCGACCGCGCCGAGCGGCGCGTCGCCGATGCCGAACGCGTCGTGGCCGGTGCCCGCCGTCGGGCCACCGAGGCGCTCGATGTCGAACGCTCCCTGCGCGAGCGCCGGATCGCCGGGCTCGCCGGGGAGCTCGGTGCCGCGCTGACCCCCGGCGATCCCTGCCCGGTGTGCGGATCGACGGCGCACCCGTCGGTGGCCGCGCCGCAGGACGACCACCCGACGATCCAGGCGGTGGAGTCCGCGGGCGACGCCACGCGTCTGGCCGACCAGCAGCTCGCCGACGCGGCAGCCGACCTGGCCGTCGACCGTGCGGAGCACCTCCGGCTGACCGCCGTCGTCGGCACGGTCGACACCGTCGCCCTCGACGCCATGGCGGTGGCCGCCGACGAGCGGGTCCGAGCGGCGCACGAGGCTGCGGCGCTGGTGCTGGAGCGCGAGCGCGAGCGGACGGCGCACGACACCGCGACCCGGGCGCTCGAGCGTGAGCGGAACGACCTCGACGCCCGGCGCACGGTGCTCGCGTCGACCGCGGCCTCCGATGCCGAGCGGCTCGAGGCCGACCTGCGATCGGTGCACGAGGAGATCGACCGGCTCGCAGCACTGCTCGACAGCGACGACGACCGCTCGCCTGCGTCGCTCCACGCCGTGGTCGACGAGCTCGACGGGCGGCTGACGGTGCTCCGCGCCGTCGCCGAGGCCGACGAGCGCGCGGCCACCGCGGCCCGCGCCCGCGACGAGCGCGGCGCCGAGGTCGCCCGGGTCCTCGACGAGCAGTCCTTCCCCGACGTCGCTGCCGCGCGAGCCGGGCTGCTCGATCCCGACACCGTCGCGCGCTTCCGCAGCAGCATCAGCGCAGCCGAGTCCGAACGCGCCGTCGTGCGGGCAGGGCTCGACGACCCCGCGGTGGTGCAGGCCGCCGACGACGATCCGGAGCAGCTCGACGTGCCGGCGGCGCAGGCCGAACGGGTCCGCGCGACGGCCGAGCTCGACGAGGCCACCCGGCTCGCGGTGACCGCAGCGCACCGCGCCGAGGCCGTCGAGCAGTGTGCGACCGAGGTCGACCGCACCGTGCGTGCGCGACAGGAGACCTCGGCCCGCAGCCGCGCCGTCGTCCGCCTCGCCGACGTCGCGAACGGCGTGGCATCGGTCAACCCGACCGGCATCACGCTCGGCACCTACGTGCTCATGCGGCGCTTCGAGGACGTCGTGGCGGCGGCGAACGACCGGTTGCGCGGCATGCTCGCCGGGCGCTTCACCCTCGAGACCTCCGACGAGCGGGAATCCGGGTCACGGTCGCGACGGACGGGGCTCGCCCTCGCCGTGCACGACCACACGACCGACACCGTCCGTGATCCCCGCAGCCTGTCGGGCGGCGAGACGTTCACGGTGTCACTGTGCCTGGCGCTCGGGCTGGCCGACGTCGTGCAGGCCGAGGCCGGCGGGGTCTCGCTCGGCACGCTCTTCGTCGACGAGGGGTTCGGCACGCTCGACCCCGAGACCCTCGACGACGTCATCGGACAGCTGTCCCGACTGACCGCGGGCGGGCGACAGGTCGGGATCGTCAGCCACGTCGAGGAACTCAAGCAGCGGATCCCGGAGCGGATCGCCGTGCGCCGCACCCCGACCGGCGGGTCGCGGGTGACGACCACGGTCTGACCAGACCTGACCTGACCAGACCAGGCGCTACGGGGTCGGCGTGGCCCCCACCGTGCCGTCCGGCGGCGGCAGGATGTCCGCCGCGATCCACGGGAACACCCACTGGAACAGCACGAACACGATCGCTGCGAGCAGGACCAGCAGCTCGAGCACCTTCAGGACAGTGGGGCCGGGCAGCAGCCGCCAGACCAGGGGGAAGATCACTTGGCGGTCTCCGAGAGTTCCTTCGGGGTGCCCTCGGACGCGGGCATCCAGTAGTCGAGCTTCGCGTGCGTCACGTACCGCTCCGCCGCCGACCACATCGGGTGGCAGGCGGTCAGCGTGAGCCAGCGGTCCTGGGCGGTCGGTTCGACGCCGGGCTTGTTCGGCACCGGCGCGATCGTCTCGATCTTGTCGGGCGTGACGATCTGGCTGTCGGTGACCTTGTAGACGTACCAGACGTCGAACTTCGTCTTCGCGTCGGTGACCCGGACCACGACCGAGTCGCCCTTCTGCAGTTCCGCGATCTGGTTGAGGGGCTTGCCGTAGGTGACCCGGTGTCCGGCGACGGCGAAGTTGCCGGGGGCGCCGGGCATCGCGGTGCCCTGGTAGTGCCCGAGCCCGATGGTGTTGAGGACCTTCTCACGATCCGTGCCCTCGCCGATCGGCCGGTTGTAGTCGTTGCCGAACCGGGGGATCTGCATCGTCCCGAACACGTCCGACAGCGCCGGCGGTTCGTCCAGCACGGGTGCGGTGCCGCGGTGCTCGGTGCCCTCGACCTTCGGGGTCTTGACCTGGTCGAGGCCCTGCACGAGCTTCGTCTGCTCGTTCACGGCGACCACGTCGGTCCACCATGCCGTCCACACCACGTACAGGCCGGTGCCGGCGCCCGCGATGATGAGCAACTCGGCGATGAGCGAGACGATCGCGCCGCCGACCGTCTGGCGTCTGCGCGGGGAACGCCGGGACCGCGAGCCGGCTTCGTCGTCCCGTGCGCTGCGGCGCGACGGGATGGTGTCGTGTGCGGTCACGGGGCTCCTGATCGGCTGGGTGGTCGGACAGGTCTATCAGATCACGACGACAGGCCGGTGACGACGTTCTCCCCACCCCCGTTAACGTGGGGGTATGGAGTACCGGATCCGCCCCTTCCGCACCGAGGACACCGACGCGGTCGTCGCCCTGTGGGAATCCTGCGGGCTCGTCCGACCCTGGAACGACCCCCGACGTGACATCGCCCGCAAGCTGACGGTCCAGCCCGAGCTCTTCCTGGTCGCCGAGCCGGACGCCACCGACGGTGACGACACCGACACCGACACCGACACCGACACCGACACCGACACCGACACCGACACCGACACCGCCGAAGCCGGCGTGGTCGCCGCGGGCATGGCCGGCTTCGACGGGCACCGCGGCTGGGTGAACTACCTCGCCGTGCACCCCGACCTGCAGGGCTCCGGCCTCGGTCGCACCCTGATGGCCGAGTTCGAGCGGCTCCTGACCGACCTCGGGTGCCCGAAGCTCAACCTGCAGGTGCGTGCGGGCAACGAGCAGGTGCTCGGGTTCTACGCGTCCCTCGGCTACACCGACGACCGCACGGTCTCGCTCGGCAAGCGCCTCATCCCCGACGCCTGACCGCGCGCTACGCCAACGCCAGCGCCACCGACGCGACGAACGCGAGCACGATGCCGACCCACTGCTGCGCGGTCAACCGCTCCCGCAGCACCACCCCGGCCAGCACCACCGTGCCGATCGGGTAGAGCGCGTTGAGCACACTCACGACGGGCAGGGTCGCCGGATCGTCGCTGCTGTGCAGCCCCGCCTGGATGAACACGTTCGCCATCGCGTCGAAGACGCCGCACACGGCCACGGTGACCAGCAGCCGTGGACCCCATCCTCGACCCGACCGACGCCCGGGGGTCGCGGCAGCCCCGTCGGGGCGGGCCGACGTCGGGGCGGACACCGGGCCTCCCGTCCGGAGCACGACGACGATCGCCGCCGCACCCAGCAGCACCGCCTGCAGCACCCGCGCGACCACGAGGGGTGCGATGCCCGAGTCGGACGGCGTCATGTCGTAGGCCAGCACGATCCCGCCGAAGCCGCACCCGGCGACGGCGGCCGCGACCACGCCCCGGGCGGTGAGCCGTGCGCCCGAGGCGTCCCGGACCACCGCGACCAGGACCACCGCGACGACCGCGACCACGAGCGCGCCGGTGGCCACGGGCGACAGCACCGTGCCACGGAACACCGCGACGAGCACCGGCACGACGGCCGCGAAGACGGCGGTGACGGGGGAGAGCACGCTCATCGGGCCGATCGCGAGTGCCGCGTAGAGCAGCAGCACCCCGATGCCGCCCGAGAGGCCGGCAACCGCACCCCAGACCGCGGCCGGCCACGAGAACACGCCGCCGAGGACCACCAGTCCGACGAGCAGCGGCACGATCCCGATCGCGGCGGCCACCGCCGTGACGACGACCGGGCGGACCCGGCGCGAGGCGAGTCCGCCCAGGAAGTCGGCGAACCCGTAGACGATCGCGCCGGACAGGCCGAACAGGACGGTGAGCACGGCTCCCATCCTGCCCGGCCCGGTACCCTGCGGTGCGTGAGTGTTCCCTACCAGCGCCTGCCCCGGATCGACGCGCGCTGGAGGTGGTGGCGGCCACTCGTCGCCCTCGCGTTCCTGGCGGGGTGGTACTTCGTCTCGCAGGTGCTGATCACCGTCGCCTACTTCATCCCGGTCGCCGCGGTCGGGGGCGCGTCCGGGCTCTACGGCCTGCTGGATGACCTGCAGAGCGGTGCTCTGGACCCGACCGATCCGTTGACCCTCTCGCTGACCCTGGTGTCGCTCGTGGTCCTGCTGCCGGGGGTCCTGCTCGCCGTGAAGATCGCGCGGATCGGACCGGCCGGCATCCTGTCGTCGACGCGGTTCCGGGTCCGGTGGGCCTGGACGGCGTGGTGCCTGCTGCCGACGCTCGTCATCGCCGCGGTCATGTTCGTCGTCCAGACCGGCCTGTTCTGGGACGGGGGGATGATCACGACCGACGGCGGCTTCGCCTGGAACCACGACGCGATCGGCCAGTCGACGGTCTCCCTCGGCACCCTCACCCTGACGATCGCCCTCGTCGTCGTGCTCGTCCCGTTCCAGGGCGCGGCCGAGGAGTACATCTTCCGCGGCTTCCTGATGCAGACCGTCGCGTCGTGGATCCCGCGTCGCGTCGGCACGGTCATCGCCGTGGCGGTCTCGACGGTCGTCTTCGCGGTGCTGCACATCCCGAACGGCTACAACGTCTGGGGCATCCTCGACGTCGGCTCGTTCGGCCTGATCGCGGCGATCATCGTCCTCCGGACCGGCGGGCTCGAGGCCACGGTCCTGCAGCACGCCTTCAACAACATCATGATCTTCGTGCTGCAGGCGCCCGGCTGGTCGAAGGTCGACCTGACCTCGTCCGACGCGAACGGCACCTGGCAGGGGACCCTCGTCACCCTCGTCACGTCGCTCGCGTTCTGGGGCATGGTCGAGTTCCTGGCGTGGTGGCGGGGGCTGGACCGCCGCTTCGCCGGGCACGAGGCACCCCGGTTCCGCGGTGTGACCCCGGCCTGGGCGGGCGGCGTCCGCTGGATCCGGCCTGGAGGCACGGGCTGGGCGACCACGCCGGCCCGCGCCGACGACGTGGCCGGTTCCGACCACCGTGCCGACTCCGGCACGGACGGTGCTGTGGACAGTGCGGTGGGTGTCGCCGGTCGCCCGTAGGCTCGTGGCATGAGCACCACGCCCGCGCCCGCTGCCGTGCCTGCTCCCGCTGCCGTGTCCGCACCCCGTGCCGCTGCGCTCGACGTGCTGCACCGCGTGTGGGGCTACGACGACTTCCGCGGTGAGCAGGCGGCCATCATCGACCAGGTGGTGGCCGGTGGTGACGCCCTGGTGCTCATGCCGACCGGTGGTGGCAAGTCCCTCTGCTACCAGGTGCCCTCGCTCGTCCGCGACGGCGTCGGGGTCGTGGTGTCGCCGCTCATCGCCCTCATGCAGGACCAGGTCGACGCCCTGGCGGCGAACGGCGTCCGGGCTGCGTTCCTCAACTCCACGCAGGGCCCCGACGAACGGTCACGGGTCGAGCGTGCGGTCGTGCAGGGCGAGGTCGACATGCTCTACCTCGCGCCCGAGCGGCTCCGGCTCGAGTCCACCCGAGCGCTCCTCGACCGGGCACGCGTCTCGCTGTTCGCCATCGACGAGGCGCACTGCGTCGCCCAGTGGGGCCACGACTTCCGCCCGGACTACCTGGAGCTGAGCGTCCTGCACGAGCGGTGGCCGACGGTGCCGCGCATCGCCCTCACCGCCACCGCGACGCCGCAGACCCACCGCGAGATCTCCGCCCGGCTCGGCCTCGACGACGCCGCGCACTTCGTCGCCGACTTCGACCGGCCGAACATCCAGTACCGCATCGAACCGAAGACCGGCGCGCTGCAGCAGCTGCTCACCTTCATCCGCACGGAGCACAGCGGCGACGCCGGCATCGTGTACTGCCTGTCCCGCAACTCCGTCGAGCGCACCGCGACCGCCCTGGCCGAGCAGGGGATCAACGCCCTGCCGTACCACGCGGGCCTCGACGCCCGGGTGCGTGCCCGCAACCAGTCGACGTTCCTGCGCGAGGACGGCGTCGTCATGGTGGCGACCATCGCGTTCGGCATGGGCATCGACAAGCCCGACGTCCGGTTCGTGGCGCACCTCGACCTGCCGAAGTCGGTCGAGGGGTACTACCAGGAGACCGGCCGTGCGGGTCGTGACGGGCTGCCGGCCACCGCGTGGCTCGCGTACGGCCTGAACGACGTCGTGCAGCAGCGGCGGATGATCGACCAGTCCGAGGGTGACGCCGCACACCGTCGGCAGCTCAGCGCCCACCTCGACGCCATGCTCAGCCTGTGCGAGACGATCGAGTGCCGCCGGGTGCGGCTGCTCGCGTACTTCGGGCAGGAGAGCACGGCGTGCGGCAACTGCGACACCTGCATCGCGCCGCCGGAGTCGTGGGACGGCACCGTCCCCGCGCAGAAGCTGCTGTCCACCGTCGTGCGGCTCGAGCGTGAGCGCCGCCAGCGGTACGGCGTCTCGCACCTCGTCGACATCCTGATCGGCAAGCGGTCGCCCCGCGTGCAGGAACTCCAACACGACACCCTGGCGACCTTCGGCATCGGTGCCGACCTGTCCGAGGGCGAGTGGCGCGCGGTCGCCCGACAGGTGCTGGCCCAGGGCTACGCGGCGGTGTCGGGCGACGGCTTCGGCACGGTCGTCCTCAGTCCCACGAGCGCCGAGGTCCTGACCGGCAAGGTGCAGGTGCGGATGCGTCGCGACCCGGTCAAGGCGCCGCGAGCCGGCCGCAGCAGTCGACGAACGGTCGTCACCGACATGCCGCAGGAAGCCGTCGGCCTGTTCGAGGCCCTGCGTGCCTGGCGTGCTGCCGAAGCCCGCGAGCAGGGCGTCCCCGCGTACGTGGTGTTCAACGACGCGACGCTGCGGGGCATCTCCGCCGTCCGCCCGGCCGACGTCGACCAGCTCGGCGAGATCTCCGGCGTCGGCGCGGCGAAGCTCGAGCGGTACGGGCGAGCGGTCCTCGACGTCGTCGCCGCGGCCGACTGACGCCCCCTTCCACCACTGCATGCCGTTCCGGGCATGTGCCCTCCGCGCGCCTCATTACACTCGGTAGCTCGCCACCACGAGGAGGTCCGGTGTCCGGTTCGACGAAGTTCGCCACCGTGCTCAGTCGCGCGGTGGTGACCCCGCTCGCCCGGTTGCTGTGGCGGCCGAAGATCATCGGTCGTCGGAACGTCCCGAAGCGCGGCCCGGTGATCCTCGCGAGCAACCACCGCTCGTTCATCGACTCGCCCGCGATCACGCTCATGGCGCCGCGCAAGGTGTCGTTCCTGGCGAAGCAGGAGTACTTCACGGGTTCGGGGCTCAAGGGAGCCGTCTCGCGGGCGTTCTTCGGTGGCATCGGCGCCATCGGGGTCGAGCGTGGCGCGGGTGCGGCGGCCCAGCAGGCCCTCGACCTCGGGCTGGCACGCCTGCAGGAGGGCGAGGCGTTCGCGATCTACCCGGAGGGCACGCGCTCGCTCGACGGCCGGATCTACAAGGGCCGCACTGGTGTGGCGTGGCTGGCGTTGACGAGCGGTGCCCCTGTGGTGCCCGTCGCGCTCACCGGCACCGAGGACGTGCAGCCGGTCGGGTCCCGGCTGCCGAAGCTCGCCCGCGTGACGATCGAGTTCGGGCAGCCGATCGACCTGTCGTCCTTCGGCGAGGCGTCGTCCGGTCGTGCTCGGCGCCACGCGACCGATGCGGTGATGGCGGCGATCCAGGAGCTCAGCGGCCAGGAGCCGGCGAACGCCTACAACAACCCGCCCGCGACGATCGTGGAACGGGTCCGTCGTGCGCTGCAGCCGGACGACCCGACCGCGGCCGCCGTCGACCCGGACTGATCGCTGCGACTGTCCGGTCACTATTGCACATCTGAAATATCGATGGTTGAATGGCGGGCGTGCCGCTCGGCACGCCGCCATCGCCGGTCGCCCGAGAACGACCAGCCACGACATCCAGATCGGACCGTCCGCAGCATGTCCTCCACCCCGCTCTTCGACTCCATCGCCCAGCGTCGCGATCAGGCCGACGCTCCACACTCCACCGTGCACTCCACCCCGTCGCCGGCGCTCGCCGTCGTGACCCCGGTGCCGACCTCGCCGATCTCCGCGCCCGTCCGCCCCGGTGACTCCACGCTGGTCCCGGCCGCCCTCGTCGCCGCGATCTACGAGATCCCGGTGCGGGTGGCATCGGCCCTCGTGACCGAGGTCACGATCCGTCCCGAGCACCTCGTCCTGGTCGAGACCGTCGCCGACGCGATCACCCGAGCGGTCGTCGACGCCGTCGTGTGCGAGCTGGACCGGATCGCCCGTGACGGCGTCGTCCGCGTCTGACCGGGCCGGTCACCGCACGATGACGACCCTCGACGACGGTCTGCCCCGGCGCCCGCGCGGTGCCGAGCGCCGTACCGCCGACCGACCGACCGAGCCCCCGCTGCGCCGTGCACGGCACGCTGCACAGCCCGGGCCCCTCCGAGCCGCCGGGGTGGCGGTGCCCCCTCCCGCCACCCCGGCTTCCACCCGGCCCGCGCAGTCCGCACGGCCGACCCGGTCCACGCTGGCCGCGCGGCCGACCCGGCCCACGCAGGCCGCCGCTCCCGCGCGCCGCCGCCTCGCGTCGTTCCGGATCCCCGCCCGGCGGACACTGCCCGCCGCGGCGGTGACCGCCGTCACGTGCCTGTTCGTCGCGGTCGGCTCCCCGCAGACCGCCGTCGCCGCTCCGGCCGCTCCGGAAGCCACGTCGGCATCGGCCGGCATGCAGCACTTCGTCGCCGACGGTTCGTCCGGGCCGACCGCCGGCCGCGACGACTTCTCGGTGGGTCGTGCCGCGGCAGCCCTCCGGGTCCCCGGTGGCTCGGGCCCGACCGGTGGAGCCGTCCGCCCCACGGTCGGTGCGGTCCCCGACGCCGGTGGCTTCGGCTCCCGCTGGGTCGTCGGCTGCGCGGCCTGCTCGTCGAACCACCAGGGGGTCGACTTCGCCGCGGCCATCGGGACCCCGGTCGTCGCCGCGCTGCCCGGCCGGGTCGTCTCGGCCGGTGTGCTCGGTGGCTACGGCAATCAGGTTCTCCTGCAGCACGCCGACGGCACCGCGACCCGGTACGGGCACCTGTCGGCGATCGACGTCCGCCCCGGCCAGGTCCTCCGCGCGGGGGAGCGCCTCGGGGCCGTCGGCAACACGGGCGTCTCGACCGGCGCCCACCTGCACTTCGAGGTCATCGTGGCCGGCACACCGATCGACCCGGCCGCCTGGCTGCAGGCTCGCGGCCTCCTCTGACGGCGGCGGGCGTAGCGTCGGGACGGTCGCGGCACGGAGTCGCGCCAGGACGGAGACGCACGTGCGAGTGACGGTGTTGGGGACGGGCGCGATGGGCGCCGGCGTGGCTGGATCACTGCTCCGCGACGGCCACCAGGTGACGGTCTGGAACCGGAGTGCCGACAAGGCCGCACCCCTGGGGGACCGCGGCGCAACGGTGGCGAGCGACCCGGGCAGTGCCGTCGAGCACGCCGAGGTCGTCCTGCTCACCCTGTTCGACACCGATGCGGTCGTCGACGTCCTCGAGCAGGCCGCTGGCGACGCCCCCACCGACGTCGTGTGGGTGCAGGCCTCGACGATCGGGGTCGACGGCACCGCGACGGTCGTGCAACTGGCCGAGAAGTACGGCATCACCCTGGTCGAGGCCATGATGCTCGGCACGAAGTCCCCCGCGGAACAGGGCAAGCTCACGATGCTCGCAGCAGGCCCCGCGGACCTGCTCGACCGTGTCGACCCCGTGCTCGACGCGATCGGCGCGAAGACCGTCCGTGCCGGCGACCACGTCGGCGACGGCACCGCACTCAAGCTCGCCGCGAACGCCTGGATCGCGTCGATCACCGCGGCGACCGGGCAGTCCCTGGTTCTGGCGGCGGCGCTCGGGCTCGACCCCGCGCTGTTCCTGCAGGCCATCGAGGGCAGCGCGAGCGACTCCGCCTACGCCCACACCAAGGGTGCCGCGATGATCGCCCACGAGTTCCCCGCCCAGTTCGCACTCGACGGGCTGCGGAAGGACATCGGACTCATCACCGATGCCGCCCGGACCGCCGGGGTGTCCACCACGCTGCTCGAGGCACTCGGGTGCGTCTACGCCGATGCCAGCGCAGCCGGGCACGGGGGCGACGACATCGCCGCGGTCGGCACCGCGTTCTGACGCACGGGGACGGGCGCGCGCACCCACGCACAAGCGCGCACGCCCACGCACGGATCGGCCGACCGATCAGCCCCGACGGAACAACCGCCGCAGGCGCTTTGTGAGCCGCCCCACGGCCTCGTCGTTCATGGTGTTGGCGAGGTCGAACGCCTCACGAGCCGGATCGGACCCGGCCTGGATGCGTCGGAGTGCTGCGTCGGCACGGGCCCGCGAGTCGAGCTCGGCGAACGGCATGTCGTCCTCGGGGTGGTGCTCGCCGCGAGGGTCCATGCAGACCAGGCTACGCGCGACGGAGGTGGTCCGACCCGCCGTCGAGCTCGTCCACGACGCGGACCATCTCGTCCAGGAAGTCCACGACGACGGCCATCTCGTTGCTCGGCAGGTGCTCGGTGACCTCGAGCGCTCGGGCGTCGAGCTCCTCGATGACCCGGAGCGCGTGCCGCATCGAGGTGCCGGTGGCGGTGAGGATCACGCCGCGGCGGTCGTTCGGGTCGGCGTGCCGTTCGACGTGACCGCTGCGGACGAGCCGGTCAACGAGCGCCGACGTCGACGCCGCCGTGATCTCGAGCCGCTCGGCGAGGTCCTTCGCGTTGACGGTGCGGCCGTCGTGCTCGGCGTCGATCAGGAACCGGAGCGCCAGCAGTGCGTTCTCGCCGATCCCCAGTGCCTCGCGCGCTCGGCGCTGGGCGGCGCTCTCGGCCGTTCGGTACCGCCGCAGGGCGTTGAGGACGTCCACGGCGGAGACCGCGGAGTCCTCGTACCAGTACCCCGCGGTGCTGGTCATCACCTCGGACGTCATGCCCCCAATGCTAGACGCTCTAGTTAGATTGTCTAGCGAGCGCGGAGACGGGGCACCTGCAACACCCGTGACGCGGTTCTGTAACACCCCGGCAACGCCGGCTCGTTAGGTTCTGGACATGCAGGAGCAGCCGTGCTGAGCCGCCTCGCGGGGAACGTCTTCCACGTGGGGAGCGCGGTGGAGCGCACCGACGTCGTCGCACGGTTGCTCGACGTCTACGTCGCCCGCCGCGAACCGGGCACCCTCGACGACGACCGGCTCGTGTCCACCGAGCTCCGCAGCGTCATCGGGACCACCGGCCCCGCGAACGACCCGGACCGTGCCGCCACCGTCGACGCCCTCGCGCTCGACCGGCACGAACCCGCGTCTATCGCCGCGGCGGTCGCAGTCGCCCGCGACCACGCACGCCGTGCCCGCGAGGTCGTCTCGAGCGAGCTCTGGGACTGCCTCGACGTCACGCGGTCGCGGATGCCCCGGAAGATCGCCCCAGACCGTGCGCACGAGTTCCTCGGCTGGGTGCGGGAGCGCAGTGCCCTCGCCATCGGGGTGGTCGAGGGCGACGCCAGCCGTGACGAGGTGTGGGAGTTCTTCACCCTCGGGCGATCACTCACCCGCTGCGCCTCCACCGCACGGCTGCTGGCGTCGCGGCTGCTCGAGCCGGACGCCGTCACCTCGTGGACGGCGGCGCTCCGGGCGTGCGGCGCGGGCGAGGCCTTCCTGCGCGGACGCGACCACCCACCGGTGCCGTCCGACGCCGCCGCCTTCCTGCTCCTCGACGCCCACAGCCCGCGGTCGTTGCGCTTCACCGTGCACCGCGCAGCCGAGTGCCTGGCCGACGTCGCCCCGTCCTGCATCGCGGACGAGGTCGCCGGGTTCGACGAGGTCCGTGCCCTGCTCGACGGCATCCCCGAGGAGTCGGCGCTCGCGGTGGCGGGTGACGTCGGGCAACGGCTGGCGGTGGCTGCCGACCGCGTCGCCGCGGCCCTCGACGAGCGCGTCTTCGCGTCGTCCGCTCCCGTCCTCTGAGCCGACCGGGGGCGTGTGGCGGAAGCCGGAGGGTCCGCGCGTCGTGACCGCGGCCGTGGGCCCGGGTGGCGTCTGACGGGAGGCCCGTGGCGGCGCCGGTGCGGGCCTCCCGTCCGACGGTCGGTGCGTCACGGGCCGTCGGCCGACGGTCAGGGCGACCCGCCGGTCCGTCAGACGGCGCTGGAGCGGTCGGCGAGCGCCTCGTCGCGTTCCAGCTCGCGGCGGAGCGCCGCGCGTGAGCCGACCACCGGCACTGCGTGCGTGATCGCCAGGTGCAGCCGCGAGTCGGCGTCGTAGCGCAGCCGGACCCGCTGGTACCGGACGAGCCAGACGAGCGCGATCCCGAGTGCGACGAAGCCCGAGGCCGCGCCGACGACGATCGCCCAGCGCGGGCCGAAGGCGTCGGCGACGGCGCCGACGAGCGGGGCGCCGATGGGGGTGCCGCCCGCGAAGATCGCCATGTAGAGCGCCATCACGCGGCCGCGCATCGCGGGCTTCGTCGTGGTCTGCACCAGGGCGTTCGCGGTGGTCATGAAGGTCAGGGACGCGAGCCCGACGAACACCAGCACGATCGCGAAGGTCCAGTACGTCGGGGCGAGGGCTGCGGCGGTGCACGCGAGCCCGAACCCGCCGGCGGCGAGCACGAGGGTGCGCATCCGCGGCTTGTCCCGGCGGGCGGACAGCAGCGCGCCGAGCACCGAGCCGATCGCCATCACCGAGTTGAGCAGCCCGAACTCGCCGGCGCCCTGGTGGAACTCGACCCGCGCCATCGTCGAGGTGAAGATCGGGAAGTTCACGCCGAACGTGCCGACGACGAAGATCATGCAGAGCACGACGACGATGTCCGGTCGGGTGCGGACGTACCGGAAGCCGGCGACGATCTGCCCCTTGCCGCGGCCCGCCCGGACCCGTTCGGCGAGCTGGGCGGGGTCGACGAAGCGGAGTGCGAGCAGGACGGCCAGGAACGACCCGGCGTTGATGACGAACACCCATCCGGAGCCGATCGCCGCGATGAGCACACCGGCGACCGCGGGGCCGATCAGGCGTGCGGCGTTGAACGACGCGGAGTTCAGGGCGACGGCGTTCGAGACGTCCTCGCCCTGCACGACGTCGGAGACGAAGGCCTGCCGGATCGGGGCGTCGAACGCGGCGACGATGCCGAGTGCCAGGGCGAAGCCGTACAGCGCGAGCAGGGTGGCGGTGTGCGTGAGGACCATGACGCCGAGTCCCAGCCCGAGCAGTCCCATCAGGCCCTGGGTGAGCATGAGCATCTTCCGGCGGTCGAACCGGTCGGCGGCGAGCCCGGTGAGCGGCAGGAGCAGCAGCTGCGGGCCGAACTGCAGGGCCATCGTGATGCCCACCGCGACGGCGTTGTTGTCCGAGAGCTGGGTCAGCACGATCCAGTCCTGGGCGGTGCGCTGCATCCAGGTGCCGACGTTCGACACCAGGGCCCCGGCGAACCAGATGCGGTAGTTGCGTCCGGCGAGGGAGCGGAACATGGCGGTCACTGCTGGGCCAGCCTCCTCATGATCTCGGTGGCGTCGGCGAGGGTGCTCCGCTCGTCGGCGGTGAGTGCTGCGAGTCGCGGGGAGAGCCAGCCGTCGCGGCGGCGTCGGGTCTCCTCGACGAAGGCGGCTCCGGCGGGTGTCGCACCGAGCAGCACCTTGCGGCGGTCGTCGCCGTGCCCGCACTTGGACACCAGGCCCCGCTCCACCAGCACCGCGACGGTCTTCGTCATGGACGGCGGGGTGACGCCGTCCTGTCGGCTCAGGTCGGCCAAGGTCATGGCGCCGTCGCGGTGCAGTCGGGCGAGGGCGGAGAACTGCGCGTCCGTGACGCTCGAGTCGGCCTTCTGGGCACGGAGGGTGCGGGACAGCCGGTTCACCGCGATGCGGAGGTCGGTGGCGTCGGTCATCGGTCGTTAGCCTAGCTCATTAGTTCAGCGAACGAACTTGATTTCGGGCGTACCGTGCTCTTAGACAACATGTGTTGCCGAGAGAGAAGGAGAACATGTCCGAGTTCGAGGGCAAGGTCGCCGTCGTCACCGGTGGTGGCAGCGGCATCGGCGAGTCCGTCGCGAAGGAGCTCGCAGCGGCGGGCGCCACGGTGGTCGTCGCCGACATCAACCTGGCGGGCGCCGAGCGCGTCGCCGCGTCGATCGTGGAGGCCGGTGGCACCGCTCGCGCGTTCGAGGCGAACTCCGCGGTCGCCGCGGACAACGAGCGCATGGTGCAGTTCGCGGTCGACACGTTCGGCGCGCTGCACCTCGCCGTGAACAACGCCGGCATCGGCGCAGCACCGCAGCCGATCGGCGAGTACGACATCGCCGCCTGGGACCGCGTCCGTGCGGTCGACCTGGACGGCGTCTTCTACGGGCTGCGCTACGAGATCCCCGCGATGGTGGCCGCCGGCGGTGGCGCGATCGTGAACATGGCGTCGGTGCTCGGGACGGTTGGCATGGCGCAGAACGCGGCCTACGTCGCCTCGAAGCACGCGCTCGCCGGGCTGACGAAGGTCGCCGCGCTCGAGTACTCGTCGCAGGGTGTCCGCACGAACGCCGTGGGCCCCGGGTTCATCGACACCCCGCTGCTCCGGAAGTCGCTCTCGCCCGAAGCCATCGCGGCACTCGAGGACGAGCACGCCTCGAAGCGGCTCGGCACCGACGCCGAGGTCGCTGCGCTCGTGCTGTTCCTGCTGAGCGACAAGGCCTCGTTCATCACGGGCAGCTACCACCTGGTGGACGGCGGCTACTCCGCCCACTGACGGGTCGGGCGTACCCGGACGTTCCGGGCGTACCTGGTCGAAACGGGCGTACCTGGTCGATTCTTTCGACTAGGTACGCCCGTTCCCGCTTTCCAGCGCGGGTGCGATGGGAAGGAACGTCGGACGGGAGGCCCACCCAGCGTGCGCCGGTCGGCTCGCGGTGGGCGGGCCTCCCGTCCTTCAGTGCCGCGCGTCCGTCAGGATCGCGTCGTGCGGGAGCAGCGCGTGCACGCCCCACGTGCGGTTCGCGACCTGCGTGATGCGCATGCTCACCGCCACGCTCGCCATCGCGAGTGCCTCGGCGCGGCCGATCCCGTGCAGCCCGGCGATCCAGTCGACCATCCGGTCGAGCGCCGTGGCCGTCGCGACGTTGAGGTCGGCGTCGAAGCCGAAGGTGATGCGTCCGGCGGGGGTGTCGGCGTGCACACCCTCGACCGGGGCACGGTCGAGGAGCGTCAGGGTCATCGTCGTGGTCATGCCGCACTCGACCGCCGTTCCGGAGACCTCGCCGTCGCCCTGGGCCGCGTGCCCGTCGCCGACGTGGAGCAGGGCGTCCGGCACCGTCACGGGCAGGTACAGGGTCGAGCCGGCGATCAGCTCGCGGCAGTCGATGTTGCCGCCGCCGACCGTGCGGGGCGGGATCGTCGAGTGCTCCCCGGTGGGCTCGGGTGGGACGCCGACGACGCCGAGGAACGGTGCCGTCCGCACCCCGAGGCCGAGCTGGTTCACGGCGACACCGGCGGGCACGTCGATGTCCCAGAGCAGCGGGCCGCGCGACGCCGGATCGGTCAGGCCGAGTGCGCGGTTCACCGGGGAGTCGACCCCGCCCGAGGCTGTGTAGCCCCAGTCGTCGGGCACGAGGTGGTCGAAGTGCACCGCCAGGACCATCCCCGGACGTGCTCCCGCGACGGCGATCGGCCCGACCAGGCAGTGGCCCCGGCGCGGGTCGATCAGGGTCGGGGCGTCCAGGCCCGGGCCCGGCTGGCGTTCCGTGTAGCCCGCGGCGCTCAGGGTTCGGACCGTCACCGTGTCGCCCGGTTCCACGGTCAGGACCGGCTGGCGTTCGGCGGTGAAGACGTCGACGGCGGAGTCGACCGTGGCGTCGAGGTGGTGGTGGGTGGTCATCCGTCGATCATCCCAGGCGGGTGTTCCGGGCGTGCCTGGTCGGATCGGGCGTACCTGGTCGGATCGGGCGTACCTGGTCGGAACGGGCGTACCTGGGCGGAACGGGCGTACCTGGTCGGAAGTTCTGACCAGGTACGCCCGATTCCACCAGGCATCGCGGGTGTCCTGGGAAGGAACGTCCTCAGTGGAACTGGGGGATCGTCAACCAGATGCCCGCCAGCACCGCGGCGATGCACAGCGCGAAGCACAACACGGCTCCCGCCAGTGCCGCCGGCGGGGTGTGCCCGGAGCGCGGGGTCTCGTCGGAGTACTGCGTGCGCTCGCCGCCCGCGTCGTCCGGCTGCCCGGTCCCGAGCAACCGGAGGCCGAGCGTGTACACGAGCACCAGGCCCACGGCGGCCACGAAGCCGACGCCGGCGACCGTGCCGATCGCGGTGAAGTCGATGTCCATCGTCGTTCCCCTCAGTTCGTCGCGCCGGTCGGCTGCGGCTCGGCTTGCTCGGCCGGCCCGGACTCGGTGGTGATGTCCTCGTGCGAGATCGGCTTGCGCTTGGCGAGGACGTAGAAGGTGAGCCCGCCGGCCAGGGCGAGGACCGCGACGAGCACCAGCCCGAAGGCCGAGGTCGACGCGAGCCAGGTCGCGAGCGCTCCGACCACCGCAGCGGCGGGCAGCGTGATCACCCACGCGACGACGATGCGGCCGACGACCGACCAGTGCACGTCGGCGAGCTTCTTGCCGAGCCCCGAACCGACGACCGCGCCGCTCGTCACGTGGGTCGTCGAGAGCGCGAAGCCCAGGTGCGACGAGATGAGGATCGTCGCGGCGGAGCTCGTCTCGGCGGCGAAGCCCTGCGGCGACTGCACGTCGGAGATCTTCTTGCCGACGGTCTGCATGATCCGCCAGCCGCCCATGTACGTGCCGAGGCCGATCGCGAGCCCGCAGGCCAGGATCACCCAGAGCGCCGGACCGGTGCCGGCGGCCTGGTAGTTCGCGGCGATGAGGGTCAGCGTGATGACGCCCATCGTCTTCTGCGCGTCGTTCGTGCCGTGTGCGAGCGACACCAGCGACGCCGAGATCGTCTGCCCGTGCCGGAACCCCGTCGCCGCACCGTGCGTCGTCGCGTTCTTCGTGAGCACGTACGCCAGGTACGTCGCGACCAGGGCGATCACCCCGGCGATGACCGGGGAGAGCAGCGCCGGCAGCACGACCTTCGACACCACCGTCGCCCAGCTGATGGAGTTCAGACCGGCCCCGATGATCGAGGCGCCGATGAGCCCGCCGAAGAGCGCGTGCGTGGAGGACGACGGCAGCCCGAGGTACCAGGTCGCCAGGTTCCAGAGCACCGCGCCGACGAGCCCCGCGAAGATCATCGTGGGGGAGATGTGGATGCCGTCCTGCCCCTCACGGATGATGCCCTGCGAGACGGTCTTGGCGACCTCGGTGGACAGGAACGCGCCGACCACGTTGAGCACGGCGGAGATGAGCACGGCGGTCCGGGGCTTGAGAGCTCCCGTGGCGACCGACGTGGCCATGGCGTTCGCGGTGTCGTGGAAGCCGTTCGTGAAGTCGAACACGAGGGCCACGACGATCACCAGCGTGACGATGACGATGACGTCCATGCGCAGGACGCTAGGCCCGCCCGGAACCCCCTGCGTGAACGCCGGGTGAACAGGTCCGGGATGGAGCGCGTCTGCGAGGATGGCAGTGTCTGAAAGGATGCGAGTGTGCCCACCTTCTCCGCCGCTCGCGGCGACGCCTCGTTCACCGACGCCCACGGCGTCGAGATCGTCTACTCGACCTGGCGTGCGGCGCGGCCGAAGGGTGTCGTGCAGATCGCGCACGGGGTCGGGGAGCACGGGCTCCGGTACGAACCGCTCGCGCAGGACCTGGTGCGCGCCGGCTACACCGTGCACGCGAACGACCACCGCGGGCACGGACGCACCGGCTTGACCCAGTGGGACGGCGACCACGCCAAGCTCGGGCGGCTCGGCCCCGGCGGGCTGCGCGCGGCGATCGCCGCGGTGGAGCAGATGAGCGCGGTCGCGCGGGCCGACGAACCCGGGCTGCCGCTCGTGCTGCTCGGGCACTCGTGGGGGTCGCTCATGGCGCAGCGGATCGTGAACACCTCGTCGGACCGCTACGACGGCGTCGTCCTGTCCGCGAGTGCCTACCGGCTGCCCGGCTGGATGAACAGCGGCGACCTCAACGCACGGCACGCGGGGTCGGGACCCACCAAGTACGAGTGGCTCACCCGCGACCGCACGATCATCGACGCGATGGCGCTCGACCCCCTGGCGGTCGAGGCCGACGTCATCGGGCTGTTCGGGCTCGCCGACACCCTCCGGCTGCTCGGGGTGCCGCGGCGGGGGATCCCGCACGACCTGCCGATGCTGCTGCAGGTCGGCTCGGACGACACCCTCGGGGGTCCGCGCTCGATCGAGCGTCTGGCGCAGGCGTACCGCCGACGCGGCCGGCTGTCCGACGTGACCGTGCAGGTGTACGAGGGCGCACGCCACGAGGTCTACAACGAGACGAACCGCGCAGAGGTCATCGGCGACCTGGTCGCGTGGCTCGACCGGGTGACGGCGCGCTGACGGCGCTCGCCGCGTCCTGCGACGCGACCGGTGCCGGACTGGAGGCCCGTGGCGACGCCGCCACGGGCCTCCCGTCCGTCACCAGGCCGGCCCACTGCCGGGCAGTCGGCCGTCCGGAATAGGGTTGCGGCATGCACGGTGAGTACAAGGTCCCCGGAGGCAAGCTGGTCGTCGTCGACCTCGAGGTCGTCGACGGCGCGATCCAGCAGTTCCGCCTGGCGGGTGACTTCTTCCTGGAACCCGACGATGCGCTGCCGCTCATCGACGCGGCCGTGAACGGGCTCCCCGCCACCACCGACGCCGCGGGCATCGCCGCAGCCGTGCGGGCGGCCCTGCCGACCGATGCGGTGCTGCTCGGCTTCACGCCCGAGTCCGTCGGCGTCGCGGTGCGCCGCGCGCTGTCGCGGGCCTCGACCTGGCGCGACCACGACTGGCAGATCGTGCACGAGGGGCCGATCAGCCCGAACGAGCACCTCGCGCTCGACCAGGTGCTGACCGAAGAGGTCGGTGCAGGCCGTCGCGGTCCCACGCTCCGCATCTGGGAGTGGGACCAGCCGGCCGTCGTGATCGGGTCGTTCCAATCGCTCAAGAACGAGGTCGACCCCGCCGGCGCCGAGAAGTACGGCGTGCAGGTGGTCCGACGCATCTCCGGCGGCGGTGCCATGTTCATGGACGCCGGCGCCGTGATCTCGTACTCGCTCTACGTGCCGTCCGACCTGGTGCAGGGCATGACGTTCGCCGACTCGTACGCGTTCCTCGACGAATGGGTGATCGAGGCGCTCAAGTCGCTCGGCATCGAGGCGTACTACCAGCCGCTCAACGACATCACCTCGACCAAGGGCAAGATCGGCGGGGCCGCCCAGAAGCGCCTCGGTACCGGGTCACTGCTGCACCACGCCACCATGAGCTACGACATGGACGGCGAGAAGATGGTGCAGGTGCTGCGCATCGGGCGCGAGAAGATGAGCGACAAGGGCACCACCAGCGCCGCGAAGCGCGTCGACCCGCTCCGCTCGCAGACGGGGCTGTCCCGCGCCGAGATCATCGAGCGGCTGATCGGCACCTTCACCCGCCTGTACGGGGCGACTCCCGGTGCGATCACCGATGCGGAGCGTGCGAAGGCACAGGAGCTCGTGCGGACGAAGTTCGCGACGAAGGAGTGGCTCGAGCGGGTGCCGTGAGCCCCGTTCCGATCGACGGTGGACGCGACGGCCGGAGCTGAGGGGGGACGTCCCGGCCGCCGCTGGTTCGAGTGTGCGCCTCGACCTCATGAACCAGACGTGTGGATGATGAGAATCCCCCGCGCGGCTGATCCGCTCGCCGCGCAGCCCACGTAGCGTCGCTGCCGTGAACTGGTTGATCTTCCTGGGGGCGGTGGCCGCCGTGGCCGTCGTGGTGTGGATCGCCGATCGCATGGGGTGGATCGACCTGTCGAACAAATCCCAGCGGAGCGGTGGATCCGGAGGCATGGTCGGGATGCTGGACGAGGTGTTCGCTCCGACCCGGCACGAGACGCAAGCCGAGTACGAACGGCAGGCGCGCCTGCCGAAACAGGCCCCGTCACCGGCGGACGACGACCACGATCTGCTCAGCGGCAGCGTGCTCATCCGGGTGCCGACGGTGCGGAGCGCCAGGCGGCACGAGGCGCGCGTGGGGACGCACGACCGCTCGTACTGAGCGGACGGGCGCCGCGCTCGTCTGTGCGTCGCCCGCGTCAGCGCGTCGTGAGCTCCTGGTAGTCCGGGTGCCGCTCGATCCACGCGTGCACGTAGCTGCACTGCGCGACGACCCGGCGTGACGAACTCGCACGCACGTCGTCGAGGGCGTGCTGCACCAGGATCGACGCGTGCCCACCACCGCGGTGCTCGGGATCGACCTCGGTGTGCACGAAGCGGATCTCGTCGCCGTCGATCTCGTACGCCGCGAGGCCGATGACCTCGCCGTCCTCGATCAGGGAGTACTGCTGCTTGTCGGTGTCGTTGCGGACCTCGGGTGCTGCTGCCATGCACTCGACCGTACGCCGGGGCCTGGGCGTGCGGTGCGTGTCCGCTCGGTGCGGTGCGGTGCGGTGCGGTGCGGTGCGGTGCGGTGCGCGTCGAGCGTGCTCGCTCGGTGCGCGACAATGGGTCCGTGCGCAGGGGAGACGACCGAGGCCCGGACCGCGTCGTCCTCGGCGACGCCCTCGACGTGGTCCCCGCCTACCCGGACGGGTCCTTCACACTGGTGTACCTCGACCCGCCGTTCAACACCGGCCGGTACCAGCGCCGGCACGCGACGTCCGCCGTGCCGAAGGCCGACGGTCCCGTGATGGGGTTCCACGGCCGGACCTACGAGCGGGTGCGCGGCGACCTGATGCGCTTCGACGACCGGTTCGAGGACTACTGGTCGTTCCTCGAACCCCGACTCATCGAGGCCTGGCGGCTGCTCGCCGCCGACGGCACGCTGTACCTGCACCTCGACTACCGCGAGTCGCACTACGCCAAGGTGCTGCTCGACGCGCTGTTCGGCCGTGAGTCGTTCCTGAACGAGATCGTCTGGGCCTACGACTTCGGTGCCAAGTCCAAGACGCGCTGGCCCACGAAACACGACACGATCCTGGTCTACGTGAAGGACCCGTCGCGGTACTGGTTCGACTCCGAGGCCGTCGACCGCGAGCCGTACATGGCGCCGGGTCTCGTCACCCCCGAGAAGCGCGAGCGCGGCAAGCTGCCCACCGACGTCTGGTGGCACACGATCGTCTCGCCGACCGGCCGCGAGAAGACCGGCTACCCCACGCAGAAGCCCGAGGGGGTGCTGCGGCGGATCGTGCAGGCGTCCTCACGCGAGGGGGACTGGGTGCTCGACTTCTTCGCGGGCAGTGGGACCACGGGCGCCGTGGCACAGGCGTTGGGGCGGCGGTACGTGCTGGTGGACGACAACCCTGCGGCGATCGACGTGATGCGGAAGCGGTTGCCGGGTGCGTCGTTCGAGGTGGCTGGAGCACCGGAGGCAGCGGCGGGGGACGCGGCGCCGGCGGTCTGAGGCGCGGCACCGAGAACGGCAACGGCTCCCTCGACCCGACGCCCCGACGACCCAACGACCCAACGACCCGAGGGAAAACCGACGCCGATGACCGCCCTGAGGCAGTGGATCGCAGTCACCGTGACCACGATCGCGATCGTCGGCACGACTGCCGGCTGTTCTGGAGGACAGATGGAGAACCGACCGACCCAGGAGCCGGCCGATGCGAAGCGCAGCATCCAGCAGCTCGTCGACGACACGACCGATGCGCTCGGAGGGACGTGGACGGCCCAGGAAGGGCCGCGGCTCGGCACGTGTGAGGACGAGCGCGGCGTCGGTGAGGGTGTGAACTACACGTACATCAAGTCCCGTGCTGATCGCGGCGACGTCGAGCAGGGGATCCGGACGCTCGAGAAGCTGTGGGGCGAGCGCGGACTCGACACGAAGCGGTTCTCCGATGCCGACGCGTCCTCCAGCGGCGTCGACGGCAGCGGGGACGGCGTGGCGAACATCGGGTTCCAGTCCTCCGACCTCGGTGGGGGCGACACGGTCAGTGGTACCTCGGCGTGCGCCGCCGGGGACTACGTCGAGATGCGCGAGCGAGAGCGCTCGTAGCCTCCGCACGGGAGCGTCGATGTCGATGTCGATGTCGATGTCGATGTCGTACGACGTCGACGGTGTCGCCTCCGCGCGGCCGCAACAGTTGCACGCGCGCAGATGCGACGAGGTCGCTGTCGTACGACAGCGACCTCGTCGTTCGGCATCAGCGAGCGAGCGCCCGCGCCGACTACTCCGCGGAGTGCCGCCCGTGCGCGTGCGCGTCGTCAGCGTCCGGCCGGGAGGCCCGGCTCGCCTCCGCCGCATCGGCTCCGGCCCCCTGGGCGTCCGGCTCCACGACCGGGGCGGCGTGGGCAGCCCGGGTCCGGATGGCACCGGTCGTCGTCGGGGGCTCGTCGACCGGCGCAGCCGCCGAGTGCGCACCGTGCGTCGTGGCGTTCGGCAGCGGCGCACGGGTGTCGTCGACCCCGTGCGGCAGCACCGAGACGTCCGACGCCCCGGTGGCCCGGGCGGACCGAGGCTGCACGTCCGGCGACGTCGGCACGTCGGGCGAGGTCGGGACTTCGGCGGAGGACGACCCCGTCGGCACCGGGGCAGCTCCAGGTGCGGCGGCTGCAGCGGCTGCAGCGGCGCTCCCGTCGGACCCCGCACCGGCAGCCGTGCGCGCGGCATCGGCCTGCTCCTGCAGCGCCGAGGTCTTGCGGAGCGGCGGCACCCGGAAGAACCACGTCAGGACGAAGGCGAGCAGGATCACCGCGAGGCCGACGTAGTAGACGCGGACGGCCGAGTCGCTGAACCCGACCAGGAACGGACGGCTGAGCCGGGGGTCCGCCCCGTTCAGGAACGACGTGTCGCTCGTCGCCGAGTCGGTGGACGAGCTCGCGGCCGAGTCGCCGCTCTTGAGCTGCTTGATGAGCGTCGGGGCGACCTGGTCGACGACGTTCTCCCGCTGCCCCTTGTCGGAGTAGTCGATCTGCAGCTTGCTGTCGACGACCGAGGCGTTCGCCTTCGTGGCCGCCGTCTCGAGCGCCTGCTGTTCGGCTGCGGGCTTGGCGTCGTCGACCTGCTGGGCGATGATCGTGTCCGCTGCGGCGGCCGGGACGGTCCCCGCGGCGACCTGCTGCTGCACCGCTGCCGTCACCTGCTTGGTCACGGCGGCGTCGGCGGCCTGCTTCGCCTGCGCGGTGCCCTGGTCGAGACCGTCCTGCACCTTCTTCTGCACCGGGTCGACGATCTTCGCCCAGATCTCGTCCATCACGCCCTGGTTCTTCGACGCGTTCGCGACCGAGGGCGTCATCGCGGCGTTGAGCGCGCTCTTCAGGTCGGACTCGTTCTGCATCGCGGCGCTGATGTTCGTCGGCATCAGGGTGAACAGCACGGAGAGCAGGACAGCGGTGCCCATCGTGCCGCCGATCTGGCGGAAGAACGTCGCGGCGCTCGTGGCGACACCGATGTCCCGCGGTGACACCGAGTTCTGCGCGGCGAGGGTCAGCGTCTGCATGAGCTGTCCGAGTCCGAGCCCGATGCCGAACATGCCGAGCATCAGGAACCACAGGGGCCGGTCGGCGGTCAGGAACGTCAGGACCGTGAAGCCGATCGCCGTGAACGCCGTTCCGGTGATCGGGAAGACCTGGTAGTTGCCGGTGCGGGAGATGATCTGGCCGGAGGCGATCGACGAGATCATCAGGCCGAGCACCATCGGCAGCATGGCGAAGCCGGACTCGGTCGGGGTCACGCCCTTGACGATCTGCAGGTAGAGCGGGATCGTCAGCATCGCGCCGAACATGCCGAAGCCGACGAGCACGGACAGGATCGCGGACATCGAGAACACCCGCGATCCGAAGAGCTTCATCGGCAGGATCGCGTCGTCGCCCATGGCCCGCTCGACGATGATGAACGCGATCAGGCCGAGGGCGCCGATTGCGTAGCAGGCGAAGGCGGCGGGGGAGTCCCAGCCCCATTCGCGGCCCTGCTCGGCGATGAGCAGCAGCGGCACGAGCGTGACGATGACGAGCGTCGCACCCCACCAGTCGATGCGGGGCTTGCCCCGGTCGCCGAACTTCGGCAGGTGCAGGAACGTCAGCACCATGAACAGGGCGATGATGCCGATCGGCACGTTGATCAGGAACACCCAGCGCCAGCCGGCGATGAACAGCAGCTGGTCCGCGCCGGCGAAGACGCCGCCGACGAGCGGACCGATGACGGACGAGATGCCGAAGACCGCCAGGAAGTAGCCCTGGTACTTCGCCCGCTCGCGTGGGGCGAGCATGTCGCCCATGATCGCCAGCGGCAGGGACATCAGACCACCGGCACCCAGGCCCTGCAGCGCGCGGAACCCGGCGAGCATGAGCATCGAGTCGGAGAACGACGCCGCGAACGAACCGACGATGAAGATGCCGATCGCGGTGATGAAGAGCGGCCGGCGACCGAAGATGTCGGAGAGCTTGCCGTAGATCGGGGTCGTCACCGTCGATGCGATGAGGTAGCCGGTGGTGACCCAGGCCTGCTGGTCGAGTCCGTGCAGGTCGTCACCGATGGTGCGGATCGCGGTGCCGACGATCGTCTGGTCGAGGGCACCGAGGAACATGCCGGCCATCAGGCCGTAGATCACCAACAGGATCTGTCGGTGGTTCATCACGACGTTGGACGCCGTGGTGGGGGCCGCGGGGGCGGTCGCCGTCTGGGTCATGAGCAGGGTCTCCCGGGGTACCGATGCGCTGGCAGAACGATTTTTGCGCTGCCTGCAAAGTTACAACTACCGCAAGTGCTCGGTCGCACCGAGACGGCTTCCTGAGTGGATCGCAGTCACGGTACGCCCAGTGGGCCCAGGTTGCACACGGCCTGGAGGCCCGGCTCGGTTCCGGCGGACGGGCTGCGGTGTCCGAGACCCGCAGCCCGTCCGACGAGGGCGCTACGCGCCCAGGGCTGCGTCGACGATCTCCTTGGCCTCACGCTGCACCTGCTCGAGGTGCTCCTGCCCGACGAAGCTCTCCGCGTAGATCTTGTAGACGTCCTCGGTGCCCGACGGGCGCGCGGCGAACCACGCCTTGTCAGTGACGACCTTCACACCGCCGACGGCTGCGTCGTTGCCCGGGGCCTTCGACAGCTTCGCGGTGATCGGGTCACCGGCCAGGGTGTCCGCGGTGATGGCGTCGCCGTCGAGCTTGCCGAGGCGGGCCTTCTGCTCCTTCGAGGCCGCGGCGTCGACGCGCTGGTAGACCGGGGCACCGAAGCGTTCGGTCAGCTCGGCGTAGAGCTGCGACGGGGTCTTGCCGGTGACGGCGACGATCTCGGACGCCAGGAGCGCCAGGATGATGCCGTCCTTGTCGGTGGTCCACGCGGTGCCGTCGGTGCGCAGGAACGACGCACCCGCGGATTCCTCGCCGCCGAAGGCCACGGAGCCGTCGATCAGGCCGGGGACGAACCACTTGAAGCCGACCGGGACCTCCCACAGGCGACGGCCCAGGGACTCGGCGACGCGGTCGATGATGCTCGACGACACCAGGGTCTTGCCGATCGCGGCGTCGTCGCGCCACTCGGGCCGGTGCGCGTAGAGGTACTCGATCGCGACCGCGAGGTAGTGGTTCGGGTTCATCAGTCCGCCGTCGGGCGTGACGATGCCGTGCCGGTCGGAGTCGGCGTCGTTACCCGTCAGCACGTCGAAGTCGTCCTTGCGCGCGAGCACCGAAGCCATCGCCGAGGGGCTCGACGGGTCCATCCGGATCTTGCCGTCCCAGTCGAGCGTCATGAACGCCCACGTGGGGTCGACCTCGGGGTTCACGACGGTCAGGTCGAGTCCGTAGTGGTCGCGGATGGCGTTCCAGTACGGCAGCGAGGCGCCACCGAGCGGGTCTGCACCGATCTTCACGCCGGCACGCTTGATCGCGGCGATGTCGATGATGTTCTCGAGGTCGGCGACGTACGTGTTCAGGAAGTCGTAGCGCTCGGGCGCGGCGTCCTCGGTGCGCTGCACCTCGGCGTTGCCGCCCTCGATGATCGCGTTCGCCCGGTTCGCGATCCAGCTCGTGGCGTGGCTGTCGGCGGGACCACCGTGCGGCGGGTTGTACTTGAAGCCGCCGTCGCGGGGCGGGTTGTGGCTCGGCGTGATGACGATGCCGTCGGCCGTGTCCGGGTTGCCGGCGCGGTTGTAGCGGATGATCGCGTGGCTCAGCGCGGGCGTCGGCACGAAACCGTCCTGGCTGTCGGCGAGCACGCGCACGCCGTTGGCGGCGAGGACCTGCAGAGCGGTCTGCTCGGCGGGGGCCGAGAGCGCGTGGGTGTCGCGGCCGATGAAGAGCGGCCCGTCGGTGCCCTGGTCGCGGCGGTACTCCACGATCGCCTGCGTGATGGCGGCGATGTGGGTGTCGTTGAAGGCGGTGTCGAGCGACGACCCGCGGTGTCCGGACGTGCCGAACACGACCTTCTGCTCGGGGGCCGAGACGTCGGGCACTCGGTCGTGGTAGGCGGCGAGGAGCTCGTCGAGGTCGACGAGGTCGTCTGCGGTCGCTGGGGTGCCGGCGCGGTCGTTCATGCGTCCATCCTGGCATCGGCCGCCCTGGCGCGTTCGGGGGAAGTGCACCGGAGGTCGGGGGAACGCGAGCGAGCGGCCGCCCAACCCGGGTTGAGGGGGGACACCCGGGGCGGGCGACCGCTCGCGGTCTGTGGAGGCAGGTGCCTCAGGCGGTGCGGAACGAACCCGTCGCCGTGCGGAACGAACCGGTCACGGTGCGCGTCGAGGACGTCGCGGTGCCGGGACGGCGGAACTGCGTGTCGACGAAGCGGCCGAGTGCTCGGCCGGTGCCGGTGCCGGTGTAGCTGCCGACCGGGCTGCGGGTCGCGTCGCCTGTGAAGGCGCCGAGCTCGGCGCGGGTCTCGAGGCCGGTCACGTAGGCGCCGCCCAGGGGGTTCTGACGGTTCTGCATGGGTGCTCCTCGTCGTCGTGCCGAGGTCCGCAGGTCACCGAGCCGGCGACCGCGACGCCGTCGGCTGGATGACCACCACTCTACGCACTTGTCTTGCATCATGCAAAACAAGCGCGTGTCGGAGACTCAGGCGAGCAGCTCGCAGAAGTTCCGGCCCTCGGCCGTCCAGCTCTGCCGCGGGACCATCCCGGCGTCCGCCGCGTGCCGGTGCAGGGCGTCGAGGCCGACCTCGGCCCACGGGAACCCGGCGCTCTCGTTGCCGTCGGCGTCCACCACCCGCGCGGTGTACACGCGGTCGGCCGCGGCTTCGGGGTTCGTCTCGACGATGACCCGGCCGCCGGCTCGTACGATCTCGCGGCAGCGGGCGAGTAGGGCCGTCGGGTCACCACCGATGCCGATGTTGCCGTCGATCACCAGCGCGGTGTCCCAGTGACCCTCGTCGGGCACGGCGTCGAACACGGAACCCTGCAGGGCGGTGCCGCCGGCGCGCTGCGCGATGGCCACGGCCTCGGCGGAGACGTCGACGCCGAGCGCCGGGATGCCCCGGGACCGTGCGGCGACGAGCATCCGGCCCGGACCACAGCCGATGTCGATGACCCCGCCGTCGACGTCGTCGAGGAGCGAGCGGTCGACGCGGTCGGCGGCGGCGCTCCAGCGGCCGACGTCCATCGTGGTGACGGCGTCGGGGCGGTCGGCATCGGTCAGGCGCAGGTGGCCGTCGGTGCGCAGGGCACGGGCGTACGGTTCGCCGCCGCCGGCACCGAACGAGACGGGTGCGTGCATGGTCATCGGGTGCTCCCCACGGTCTCGGCACGGAGTGCCCGGGTGAAGTCGGAGTCGGGAGCGAGGTCGGCGACCCGCTCGGCGTCCGGGATCGTGTCGACGTCGAGCAGCTCCCCGAGCACGCCCACGTCGAGTCCGGCGTCGGTCAGGCGTGCGAGCTGCACGGCTCCGGTGTCGTCGCGCGACATCGGGACGCCGCGCAGCAGGTCCCCGGTGGGCTGTCGCAGGTACAGCGACCAGAAGCCGCCGTCCTCGGCCGGGCCGAACCAGGCGTCGCGGGCGGCGTCCTCGAACACCGGGGCGAGGTCCGCGGTGGACACCTGCGGGGTGTCCATGCCGACGAGCAGCAGTGGAGCGTCGACGGCGTCGAACAGGAACCCGAGGCGCTCGTCCAGACCGCCACCGGGCTGGTGCAGCACCTCGAACCCCTCGGCCGAAGCCGGCACGACGTCGCCGTCGAAGAACAGGACCCGGCGGGCCGCGGGCAGTGCGCGGACGGTCGCCAGGGTGTCGGCGAGGCTCGCGGACGCGACGCGCGCGGCGCCCTCGGGGGAGAGCGCCGGCGTCAGCCGGGTCTTCACCTTGCCGGGCAGGCACTCCTTCGCCACGACGGCGACGGTGACGTCGGCGCGCGCAGCGTCGCTGGCGTGGGTGGCGGTCACGAGCGGGCCTCCTCGACCACGGGGGTGGACTCGGCCGCCTGGCGGAGCGGCCCCGGTGCGACGACCCGGACACGGGCCTCCCGGCGGTACGCACGGAGCAGACGGGACATGTCCCGCACCGCGTTGATCGTGCCGCGGAGCGTTCCGGTGACCTTGCTGTCGCCGATGCGCTGCGCGTACCCGATGTCGGACTCGTCGACGCGCCAGCCGGCGGCGTGCGCGGCCAGGACCATCTCGAGCGGGTAGCCGCTGCGGCGGTCGCGCAGGTCGAGGGAGACGAGGTCCTCGCGGCGCATCACACGCATCGGGCCGAGGTCGCGCAGGCGGTAGCCGGTCGCGCGGTGCATGAGGACGGCGAGGACGCGGTTCGCGAACCGCGCGTGCGGGGCCCACGCACCGCGGCCGGTCGGGACGCGACGGCCGAGTGCCAGGTCGACGCGGCCACTGGCCACGCGGTCGACCAGGGGCGGGAGCTCGGCCGGGTCCATCGAGGCGTCGGCGTCGCAGAACGCGACGAAGTCGGCGGTCGCCGCGGCGACCCCGGCGGCGCAGGCCGAACCGAACCCCTTGACGGGTTCCGTCACCACCAGGGCACCGTGGGCGCGGGCGACGTCGGCCGATCCGTCGGTCGATCCGTTGTCGACGACGATGGCCCGGTAGCCCGTGGGGAGGCGCGCGATGACCTTCGGCAGGGCGTCCGCCTCGTCGAGGCACGGCAGGATCACGTCGACAGTCATGTCCGTCATTCGGTGCGGTCGGTCGGATCGACGGGTCTGTCCTGGCATGCACTCGACACAACACGACGACGCGCTGCGGGGTACAGGAAACTGCCGGGTCCTGGTCGTTCAGCGCGCTCGATCCGCGTCCGGTCCCCAGAACGGGGGACAGGATGCGCGCGTGGGTTCCGCGAGTGGTTCCGCAAGTGGTTGCGCAAGACGCCGTCGTGTCGTCGAGACGCCGCCTGGTGCGGCGGCGTCTCACGCAGCAGGGGGCGTGGTGCCGACACGACGTCGTCCTGCGGGGCCGTGGGGGCGGGGAATTCGGACGGGAGGCGCGGGGCGGGGCCGTCACGGCCCTCCCGTCCGGTGGCTGGCCGTGCTCTCAGGCGTCGCTCGCGCCGACCGGCCCGCTCACGCGTTCCGGCTAGCGGACGGCGCTGCGGAGCGGTGCCGTCGCGAAGTCGCGCATGCCGGCCTCGAAGTCGACCTCGGCGTGCCAGCCGAGCTCGGCGGCGATGCGTGCCGAACTCGCGGTGACGTGACGGACGTCGCCCAGGCGGTACTCGCCCGTGACGACCGGCTGCGGGCCGTCGGGTCCGGCGATCGCGGCGGCCATGTCGCCGATGGTGTGCACGGTGCCGGAGCCGACGTTGTACGCGCGGAACGTGTCCGACGGCAGGTCGGCGGTCGCTGCGATGGAGGCTGCGTTCGCACCGGCGACGTCGTCGACGTGCACGAAGTCGCGTCGCTGGGCGCCGTCCTCGAAGACCCGGGGTGCCTCGCCGCGGGCCAGCGCCGAGCGGAACAGGGACGCGACACCGGCGTAGGGGGTGTTCGCCGGCATGCCCGGTCCGTAGACGTTGTGGTACCGGAGCGCGATCGCGCGGCCGCCCGTGGCACGGGCCCAACTGGAGGCGAGGTGCTCCTGCGCGACCTTCGTCTGCGCGTACACGTTGCGGGGGTCGAGCGCGGCGGACTCGTCGATCAGGCCGGGCAGCAGGGGCTGACCGTCGGGGCCGATGGGGTCGAAGCGGCCGGCGTCGAGGTCCTCGCGGCGGCGGGCCGGCGGACGGGTCGGCTCGCCGGAGGCGGTGGTGTACGCGCCCTCGCCGTAGACGACCATCGAGCTGGCGACGACGAGCCGGCCGATGTCGTGCCGGTCCATGCCGGCGAGGACGTGGGCGGTGCCGGCGTCGTTCGACGAGACGTAGTCGGGGGCGTCCTGGAAGTCCACGCCGAGGCCGACCTTGGCGGCCTGGTGGCACACGACGTCGATGCCGTCGAGGGCGGCGTCGAGGGCGACCCGGTCGCGGACGTCGCCGTGCACGAACGCGATGCCCTGCTGCTGGTGGGCGCGGACGACCTCGGCGGGGTCGCCGTGCACGTCGTCGCGCAGGGAGTCGAGGACGCGGACCTCGTGGCCGTCGGCCAGGGCGCGGCGGACGATCGCGGAGCCGATGAAGCCGGCGCCGCCGGTGACGAGGAGGCGGCTCATGCGGTGGCGCCTGTGGGCTGGGCCTGCATGATGCTTGCGCTCGCGCTGGTCGGGACGAGTTCGCGCGGGGTGAAGTCGGCGGGGATCGCGGCGACGATCTGGCCGATGGCGCGGACGATGACCTCGTTGGCACGGGCGAGGCGTTCCATGACGAGCGCGTGGGTGACGACGGCTCCGGCGTCGTCGACGTCGGGGCCGCTGGCTGCGGCTGCGGATGCGGCGGCAGCTGCGGCCTCGTCCTCGGTCGGGGCCAGGCCGGCGTCGGCGTCGGTGACGAACGACAGGTTCACCGTGGCGATGCCGAGTTCGGCGGCCAGGGGGACCTCGGGCGTCATCGTCATGTTGATCGTGTGACCGCCGGCCTGCCGGAGCCAGACGGACTCGGCGCGGGTGGAGAACCGGGGACCCTGGATGACGACGCACGTGCCGGTCGGACGGAACGGCACGTCGAGCCCGGCGACGGCGTCGATCGCCGCGCGGCGGAGCGTCGGGTCGAACGGGTCGGCGAAGGACAGGTGCTGCACGTCGTCCTCGAAGAACGTGTCGGCGCGGCCCCAGGTGCGGTCGATGAGCTGGTCCGTCACGACGAAGGTGCCCGGGGCGTAGTCGGGGTGCAGGCCGCCGACGGCGCTCGAGGACACGATCGCGCGGACGCCGAGCGAACGGAGCGCCCAGACGTTCGCACGGTGGTTGATGCGGTGCGGGGCGACGGAGTGCTCACGGCCGTGGCGGGTCAGGAACGCGACCCGTCTTCCGGCCATCGTGCCGATGCTGATCAGGCTCGACGTCGGGCCGAACGGGGTCGGGACGTCGAGCTCGTCGGCGGTGCCCTCCTCGAACAGCTGGTAGAGGCCGGAGCCTCCGATGACACCGATCGTCACGGCTTCGTCGTTCTCCACAGGTCCTCCGGTTGGTCGTCGGCGCGGGCTGCGCGCTGGATACGCTACTGACGGCGCCACCGGGCGAACCGGGAACGGCGCCACCACCCCCCTGTTCGGAGGCACCTGTGCGAACGATCGGTCAGCACCGCGACGACCTGGCGGCGTTGCTCGCGCCGGTGGTGGCGGGCCTCGGATCAGAAGAACTGTCGATCGACGAACTCGCCGGCGCGGGGTTCGGGGCCGGGTTCGCACACCGCGTGCTCGCGGCCGCCGTCCTGTCGCCCGTTCCGCTGCCGCCGTTCGACAACAGCCAGATGGACGGGTTCGCGGTGCGGGTCGCCGAGGCGGGGCAGCAGGTCCGGGTCGTCGAACCGATCCCCGCCGGCGTGGTGCCCGAACCGCTCGAGCCCGGCACGGCTGCGCCGATCATGACCGGTGCACGGATCCCGACCGGCGCCGACGCGGTGTTCCCGGTCGAGGCGACCGAGCCCGGCGCGTTCCCGGCTGCGCTCGAGCTGCCCCGGGTGACGGTGCCCGCCGACCTGACCGCCGGCACGTTCGTGCGGGTCACCGGCAGCGACTTGCCCGCCGGTGCCGAGCTCGCTCCGGCCGGTTCCGCGGTCACGCCGGCGCTGCTCGGGGCCCTGGCCGCTACGGGGGTGACGACCGTGTCGGTGCGCCGACCGCTGCGGGTCCTCGTCGTGTCGACCGGCTCGGAGCTGCAGGGCGCCGACACGGACGCGGCGACCATCGGCGACGCGAACGGCATCGCGCTGCGGGCAGCCCTTGCCCAGGTCGGTGCGGACTCGCGGGCCGTCCGGGTGCCCGACGACGTCGCTGCCTTCGACCGGGCGCTCGATGCAGCCGTGGGGGACTGGGCCGACCTCGTGCTGACCACCGGGGGCATCAGCGCCGGGGCGTACGAGGTCGTCCGACAGGCGCTCGAACCACGCGGGCTCGCGGTGACGCCGGTCGCGATGCAACCCGGTGGGCCGCAGGCGTTCGGCAGCGTCGTGTTCGGAGACGGTCGCGCCGTACCGGTGGTGTCCTTCCCCGGCAACCCGGTGTCGGCGCTCGTCTCGTTCGAGGTGTTCCTGCGTCCCCTGCTCGCCGCCGCCGTCGGACTCACGCCGGACCGCCCCACCCAGGTCCTGCCGGCGGCGTCCGCTGCCGGCTCACCCGTCGGCAAGCACCAGGTCCGGCGCGGCCGGGTGCAGGGCGGGGCCGTGCACTTCGTCGGTGGGCCGAGTTCGCACCTGCTCGTGCACTACGCCGCCGCCACCCACCTGGTGCACGTCCCCGTGGGGGTCGACACCGTCGAACCCGGCGACCCCCTCACCGTCTGGAGCCTCCGATGACCGACCCGTCCGCCTCCGACCAGCTGTCGCACGTCCGCGCCGACGGCAGCGCGCACATGGTCGACGTCTCCGCGAAGGACGTCACCGACCGGTCGGCCACCGCCACCGCCACCGTCGTCACCCGTCCCGACGTCGTCGCACGCATCCTCGACGGCTCGCTGCCCAAGGGCGAGGTCGTCGGCACCGCCCGGCTCGCCGCGATCATGGCGGTGAAGAAGACCTCCGACCTGATCCCGCTGTGTCACCCGCTGCCGATCGCCGGCGTGCAGGTCGACATCACCGGTACCGACGACCGCGTGCTGATCGAGGTGTCGGTCCGCACGACCTCGCGCACCGGCGTCGAGATGGAAGCCCTGACCGGGGCGAGCGTCGCCGCCCTGACGGTGTACGACATGGTGAAGGCCGTCGACCGAGCGGCCGTGATCACGGACGTGCGCGTGCTCGAGAAGCACGGCGGGCGCTCCGGGGACTGGAGCAACCGATGACCGCCGAGCCGACCAGGGGCCGGGCCGCCGTCGTCGTGGTGTCCACGCAGGCCGCCGCCGACCCCGCACTCGACCGCACCGGGCCCGTCATCGTCGACTGGCTGCGCGACCGCGGGTTCACGACGAGCGACCCGATCATCGTCCCCGACGGCGGCGCGATCACCGAGACCGTCACCGCCGAACTCCTGGCCGACGCACGGGTCGTCATCACCACCGGCGGCACCGGGGTCACCCCGACCGACCGGACCCCCGAGGCGGTGGCGGGGCTGATCGACCTCGAACTGCCCGGCATCACCGAGGAGATCCGTCGACGCGGGCTCGCGGGTGCCGGCCCCACCGCGCTGCTCACCCGCGGCGTCGCCGGGGTCACGAACGCCGGCTGCCTGCTCGTCACCCTGCCCGGGTCGCGCGGCGGGGTGTCCGACGGGCTCGCCGTGCTCGACGGTGTGCTCGACCACGTCGTCGCCCAGGTGCACGGCGAGGGCCACGCCCCGCGGAGCGCCTCGTGAGCAGCACCGAGGCCGCCGCACGGGTCGTGCTCGCCGACGTCGTCGACCGCGACGTCAGCGTCGACGAGGTCGCAGCCGTGGTGGCCACCGAGCAGGACGGCGCCGTGGTGACCTTCGCCGGCATCGTCCGTGACCACGACGGTGGCAAGGGCGTCACGGCGCTCGACTACGAGCGGCACCCCAGCGCCGGCGACGTCATCACCGAGGTCGCCCGGACCATCGCCGAGGACCACCCCGACGTCCGGATCGCCGTGCTGCACCGCGTCGGGGCGCTCGGCATCGGGGACGTCGCGCTCGCCGCAGCGGTGTCGTCGTCGCACCGGGCGCAGGCGTTCGCCGCGTGCGGTGCCCTGGTCGACCTGGTGAAGGAGCGCGTGCCGATCTGGAAGCACCAGCGGTTCACCGACGGGACGGACGAGTGGGTCGCGGCGCTGTGACCGGCCCCACCCTGTGCACCTTCGCAACCGGGACGCTCGTTCGGGGCATGGTGAGACTCCAAGCCGATCCATAGAATCGCGAACATGAGCGTCTTGCTGCCCGGGATCACCGTCATCCTGCTGGTCTTCGCCCTGATCGACATCCTGACGAAGACGGATGACCAGATCCGCGGCCTGCCGAAGATCGCGTGGGTGATCCTCGTGATCCTGGTCCCCGTCGTCGGCAGCATCGTCTGGTTCGCCATCGGCCACGACTGGGCTCCGGGCGAACGGAACCACGGTCGGTACATCGAGCCGACCCGCCACGAGGACCGGTACGCCACCCTCGGCGATGCCCGCAGTGCGCACGGCGCCAAGCGCGTGACCGGCACGGAGCAGGAGCTCGCCGAGCTCGAGCGCGAGATCGAGTACTGGGAGGCGCAGGCCCGCCTGAAGCGTGCCAAGGAGGCCGCGGGCGAAGGCGACGCGGCCCCCGCGAGCTGACCCGGGCCTCCAGGCCGTCGCACCGACGCGCGGAGCGCCGCCTCGCCGACGCACCGTGCGCGGTCTGTCGGCCGGTGCGAGGTTGCGCGCTCCGTGTGCCGCTACGGGTTCGCACCGAGCGGGCAACCTCGCACCACTCGAACAAGCGCGCACCATGCGACCAGAGCCGGCCGAACACCCGAACCACCCGCCCCGCACCCACCACCCCGCCGCGCCACCTACCCTTGACGCGTGGCACATCTCCTCGGCGCCGAGAACCTGCATCTCGAGTTCCCCACCAAGGTCGTCTTCGACAACGTCACCCTCGGCATCGACGAGGGTGACCGGATCGGCGTCGTCGGCCGGAACGGCGACGGCAAGTCGACCCTCCTCGCACTGCTGTCCCAGCGCCTCGAGCCGGACGGCGGCCGCGTCACGCACCGGCGCGGGCTGACCATCGGCTACCTGGACCAGCGCGACATCCTGCCCGAGGGCGCGACCGTCGGCAGCACCGTCGTCGGCGACCTCGAGGAGCACGAGTGGGCCGGTGACCCGAAGATCCGCGACATCATCGGCGGTCTGGTCTCGGACATCCCGTGGGACGTCAGCGTCGACGAGCTGTCCGGTGGGCAGCGTCGTCGTGTGGCGCTCGCGCGGCTGCTGGTCGGCGACTGGGACGTCCTGTTCCTGGACGAGCCGACCAACCACCTGGACGTCGAGGGCATCGAGTGGCTCGCCGGGCACATCAACCGCCGCTGGTCGTCGAACCAGGGCGGCATGGTCGTCGTGACGCACGACCGGTGGTTCCTCGACGCCGTGTCGACCGACACGTGGGAGGTCCACGACGGGGTCGTCGACCCCTTCGAAGGTGGCTACGCCGCGTACATCCTGCAGCGCGTCGAGCGTGACCGGCAGGCCGCCACGATCGAGCAGCGCCGCCAGAACCTGGCCCGCAAGGAGCTCGCGTGGCTCCGCCGCGGCGCCCCGGCCCGCACGAGCAAGCCGAAGTTCCGCATCGACGCGGCGAACGCCCTGATCGACGACGTCCCGCCGATCCGCGACACGGTCGCGCTGTCCCGGACAGCGACCGCGCGCCTCGGCAAAGACGTCGTCGACCTGCTCGACGTGAGCGTCTCGTTCGACGGCACGCAGATCCTCGACCGCATCGAGTGGCGCATCGCTCCGGGGGAGCGGACCGGCATCCTCGGCCCGAACGGCGCCGGCAAGTCCACGCTCCTCAACCTGGTCTCCGGCCGGCTGCAGCCGACGAGCGGGCGGGTGAAGACCGGCAAGACGGTGCAGGTCGCGGTCCTCGACCAGCAGCTCGCCGACCTGCAGCAGTTCGCCGACGACCGCGTGCGCGAGGTGGTGGCCCGCAAGAAGACGAGCTACGTCGCCGACGGCAAGGAGATGACGCCGTCGCAGCTGCTCGAGCGGCTCGGCTTCACCTCGGAGCAGCTCTCCACGCCGGTCAAGGACCTGTCCGGTGGGCAGAAGCGGCGCCTGCAGCTCATGCTCATCCTGCTCGACGAGCCGAACGTGCTGATCCTCGACGAGCCCACCAACGACCTCGACACCGACATGCTCGCCGCCATGGAGGACCTGCTCGACACCTGGCCCGGCACCCTGCTGGTCGTCAGCCACGACCGGTACCTGCTCGAGCGCGTCACCGACCAGCAGTACGCCGTGCTCGGCGGGCACCTGCGCCACCTGCCTGGCGGCGTCGACGAGTACATGCGTCTGCGCGAGGCCGGAACCGGGGGCGGGACCGCCTCTGCGGCTGCCGCCGCGTCTGCCGGGAGGCCCGACACCGTCGGCGGGACCGGCTCGGCCGGTGCCGTGGCCGGGTCCACGGCCGCTGGTGCGTCGGCCCTGTCGGGAGCGGACCGGCGGACGGCCGAGAAGGAGATGTCGGCGCTCGACCGGAAGATCGCGAAGGTCGGCGCGGACCGCAAGAAGCTGCTCGACCAGTTCGCGACGCACGACCAGTCCGACTACGCCGGACTCGGCGAACTGCAGGCGAAGCTCGGTGCGCTCGAGGCCGAGGTCGAGCAGCTCGAGGAGCGCTGGCTCGAGGTCGCGGAGCTGCTCGGGGTCTGAGCCGGTCTACTCGACGGACGCGGGGTCGACCGCGTCCTGGCCGCTGTCCGCCGGGGTGGCGTCCTCGGGGGCCCCACCACCGGGGTTCGCCACGACCTCCCACAGGTGGCCGTCCGGGTCCTGGAAGAAGCCGGACCACATGCCCCACGGGCGTGTGTACGGCGGTTCGGGCATCGTGGCGCCCGCTGCCTGTGCTCGCTCGAGGAACGCCTCGGCCTCGGCCTGACTGCCCGTGAAGTGCCCGATCGTGCTGCTCGGTGCCGTGGCCAGCTGCACGCCGGAGTCCTTCGCCATGTCGTCACGGCCGTAGACGCTGACGATCAGCCCGTCGTCGAGGGTGAACATCGCCGTGGTGCCGCCGGCCTGCGTTTCCGTGGCGGGGTACTCGGTCCCGATGACGCCGCTGCCCTCGATGCCGAGCAGGGCGCGGTAGAACTCGGCCGATCGAGCGACGTCGGCGACGGCGAGGGTGATGGCGTGCATGCGCCGCACGATACGCCGGGGCCGCTCGGCCCGTGTCACGCTGTCGGTCAGTCCCCGAGGCCCAGGATGAGCCGGCGGAGCAGCCCGGCCAACTGGCCCTGCTCGTCGGCGGAGACCCCGGACAGGATGTCCCGCTCGGCGGCCAGCAGGTCTGCGATCGCCGCGTCCACCGCCACCCGGCCCTTGCCCGTCAGCGAGACGAGGATGCCGCGGCCGTCCTTCGGGTCGGTCCGTCGCCCCACGAAGCCGCGGGCCGCCAGGCGGTCCACCCGGTTCGTCATCGTGCCGCTCGACACCAGGGTCTGCTGCAGCAGGGTCTTCGGGCTCAGCTCGTAGGGCTCACCCGCCCGCCGCAGGGCCGACAGGACGTCGAACTCCCACGGCTCCATGTCGCTCGCGTCGAACGCGGTCCGCCTGGCGCGGTCCAGGTGCCGGGCGAGCCGGTCCACGCGGGACAGGACCTCGAGCGGGCCGAAGTCGAGGTCGGCACGCTCACGACCCCACGCCGCGACGATGCGATCGACCTCGTCCTCATGCGGCATCCCTCCATCTTGGCCGAACCCGGAGCGGACAGCCAGCCTCGTCGGTCGTGGGAAGATGGAGGAGCACCTCCGGGTGCGTTCCGCCTTGGTGTAATGGCAGCACGACGGCCTTTGGTGCCGTTAGGTCCGGGTTCGAATCCTGGAGGCGGAGCGGAGGGGTGATCGGACTATTGGCGAATCTCATTGTGAGAAATGACGTGAGAGCAGCGTCTGCTGCTCTCCTTCGGGCGCAAGGTCTCGCACGGCGGCTCGCTGAGCCATCGGCGGAGCGCGGACACTCTTCGGGGTGAACGCGCGAAAGCCCCCGGCCCGGGCGAGGGCAGGGGGCATCGCGACAGCGCTTGTGAGTCTGCCGATGAGAGTGTGTGTGTGTTCGGTTGTGCGGGAAATCTGGTCCGTGCTACGTAAGGAGTCTCAGTTCTTCCATCTTCGCGAGCCTGTTGAACGCGTTGCGTCGGTCGTGTTCCTCGACAGTGAGAGTCTCGACTCCGGGTTCGAAGAGCGCAGCGCTCGTTCGGCTCATGCGGTTCATGTTGCGCAGCGCGAGCCGGACCTTCAGCCAGTCGAGGATGCGAGAGAGGTTCGCCGTCGCGGCCGCCATTGCGCCGGCCATCTCGATGATCCACGGCCCACGCATCCGCCGCTTCATTGGGACGCCCAGTGCTGCACGGTCGGCGTCCTTGAGGCAGGAGTTGCCGTTCTCGATGTTGTTTCGCTTGCCGAACCACGCCTTCCAGACGGGAGACTTGTACTCGTACTCCTGCCCGTACTTGATGTGCTTCTGGTGCTTCTTACCGTCCTTGTCGTGCAAGACGCCGGGGATCTTGACGGTCTTGCCCGGAATCGTGACCTTGATCATCTCGCCGGTTGCCGCGTCCGGGATCTCCGGGTCGTCGAACTCGGGGTAGCTGTACTGGCGGGCACAGGTGGTGTCGTGGGACTGCTGCAGGTTCGGTTGACTCCTGAGAGGTAGGGGCATGGGCTCCTGCTGGAAGGATGTGCGCCATGGTGAAGGCGTATCCGGAAGAGTTCCGCCGCGATGTGATCGCGGTCGCCCGGAAGGGTGAGACGTCGGTGCGGCAGGTCGCGAAGGACTTCGGTGTGTCCGAGTCCTGCCTGGCCCGCTGGTTGCGTCTCGCGGACCGTGATGACGGCGTCCCTGCTGCTGCGTCGCCATCCGTGAAGGCGATTGAGCAGGCCGAGCTGCGGGACGCGCAGAAACGGATCCGGCTGCTCGAGCAGGAAAACGAGATCCTCCGCCGGGCAGCGGCGTACTTCGCCCGGTCGCAACTCCCAAAATGATCTACCCGCTGGTCCTAGAACTCGCCGCCGATGGTGTCCCCGTCGCGGTGACCTGCCGGGTGCGGGGTTTCTCGAAGCAGGCCTTCTATCGGTGGCGCGCCGACCCGGTTTCTCAGCGGGACTGGGAGGACGCGCACCTGACCAACGCAGCGATCGATGCGCACCGGGACGATCCGACGTTCGGCTACCGGTTCATCGCCGACGACCTGATTGCGTCCGGTCATACGGTGTCGGAACGGCGAGTGTGGCGGTTGTGTTCGCAGCAGCGGCTCTGGTCACTGCACGCGAAGAAGCGCGGCCTGAATCGCAAGGCTGGGCCGCCGGTGCACGATGACCGTGTCCGCCGTGCGTTCACCGCGCCAGACCTCGACAAGCTCTGGCTGACCGATATCACCGAGCACAACACGGCGGAGGGCAAGCTGTACCTCTGCGCGATCAAGGACGCCTGCTCGCGCCGTATCGTGGGCTACTCGATAAGCGACCGGATGCGGTCCTCGCTCGCCGTCGCGGCCCTGCAAATGGCGGTGCATCGCCGGAACCCGGCAGGAACCGTCGTCCACTCGGACCGGGGCAGTCAGTTCAGGTCGAAGAAGTTCGTCCGCGCGCTGGGTGATGCCGGCCTGCTCGGATCAATGGGGCGAGTCGGTGCGTGCGCCGACAACGCTGCAATGGAATCGTTCTTCGCGCTCCTGCAGAAGAACGTCCTGAACCGGAAACGTTGGGCGACCAGGGAAGAGCTCCGGCTCGCGATCATCACCTGGATCGAAGCGACCTATCACCGGAAACGACGGCAACGAGGTCTGGGGAAGTTGACCCCGATCGAGTACGAGACGATCATCAACCCACAGGTCGCACTCGCGGCCTAAACGAACGAGTCAACCAATCCTGCAGCAGTCCCAGCGTTATCGGCTTGCGCGCAGGACGTCAGTCGCCAGTACTGCACTTACCGCGGCGATGAGTTCGGAAACAGCCTCTTCGGTGTGATGGTCGACCGCGCCGATGCTTGCAGGGAGGTCGTCGGCAGGAAGCGACCGCAGACTCGCGTAAGTCTTCCCCGGCAAGGGTAGAGCGCTGGTCGGAGCGTTGACTTTGACGGCGTCGATGAGCGCCCCGAAGCAATGCGCAACCTGACTCGCGCCCGAGGTGCGCAGCATTGTTAGCATCCCGCCAGCTTCGCCGCCGACGTCAGCCACCTGCTTCTCGAGGTCTTCGGTGGCCGCACGCATGCGCTTCCACCTGTCGCTATCCGGCACCTCGTCGGCTGACGATCCCTGGCAGTACAGCGACGCCACGATGGCCCAGGCGCCGACCCGGTCGCGCAACCGGTCTGCGAGCTTAAGGGCATCCATATATAGCTGCCTGTTTGCCTGGCGATGTTCCGCGGCGGCTGCGGCCCGCTCGCGCCGTACTTCCGTGCGGAATTGGGCATGTTGCGTCAACCAGGTCGCGAGGAGCGCGGCGAGCACTGGGCCTACCATCGTCCAGATCCGGAGTATTGAGTCGGTCCAAGTAGAGATGGGGTTGCCAATCTGTGCTGGGGACTAGGTTCTTGAGGTCACTAACGAGACCCATGGAAGGGGCTACGAGATCGCTTTACACATCACCCGAGGACTTGTCGAGGCTCTTCCGAGATGAGCGGCACCTTCGCTGGTCTTGTGCACTCGCGGGATGTCAGTGGTGTGGCTTAACCTCTGAGTATCACTCAGGCTACCGGGGTGGCCTCGGAGTCGTAGGGTCAGAGAAGGGAAGGGCCGATGGCTCACCTCAACAACCAGTTCACCAAGGCGCTCGCCGCGATCGAGCCGGACTTCACCGACAAGACGAACGCCCCACTCGCTCACGAGCGGGTGCGCGAAGTACTCGAGTGTGATGATCGTCTCCGCGACTACGGCGCCGACACGATTCTGATCGGCTCGTACAAGCGAAGCGTCTCCATCAAGCGCATGAAGGACGTGGACGTCTTCACGCGCCTCGCGGACATCGATTCGGATGTGGAAGCTCAAGATTTGCTCGACCATGTGTTCGCTGTCCTCAACACGGAGTTCGGCAGGGACGCGGACGGACACCGACGCACCAAGCGGCAGGATCGCAGTGTGCAGGTGAGCTTCCCGGAGTACGACCTCTACGTCGATGCGGTGCCTGCGCGGCCCACAACCCGGGCCGACGGCGCATGGGAAATTCCGCAACGTGGCGATAGCAACGCTTGGGTCGCGACGAACCCAGACAAGCTCACAAGCCTCACGACGGCCATGAACTCGACACACGACGGCTTCTACGTACGGACCGTGAAGCTGATGCGTCAGGTCCGGCGGAACCTGCTCAACAAGGGCGCGAAGCCTGGAGGGTTCTTCATCGAGATCGCAACGTACAACGCCTTCAACTCGGGTCGAGTGTCCGGGACCGATCACGCGGAGTACTTTGTCAGCGCCCTCGAAGAGGTGAGCGCCGTCCTCTCTGATCACGTGCTGCTCGGCGTGCCGTTGACTGATCCGACGATGGATAACGCATCGATCGCGGTTCGCGCCACATCTGATGAGTTCGAGACCATCCGGACGCGGTTTGCTACCGCAGCCGTCGACGCGCGTAACGCGTTGAACGAAGACGATCCGGGTGCCGCTGCGGTTACGTTCCGCAAGTTGCTCGGGAAGGATCCCGACGGGAAGTGGGTCTTCGAGATGCCACCTGGATATAACGAGGACGGCACTAAGAAGGCATACATCGAGCCGGGCAGTAAGGACGTTCCCGGGGGAAGCCGTCGATACGGATGAGTGACCTCGGCGCCGACGAGTTCCTCGCCCACCGTCGCTTCCTCTTTGAGGAGGGGCTCGCCCAAGCGGGGTACCGACAGCGAGGAGACGTGTGGGTTGGAACTGTGGAGTACCGCGAGGGAAGCACAGAAGTCCGAATTGACATCAGCGCACAGTTCCCCTACCGACCTCCGCGCGTGACGCCCACTGACCTGGACTCAACTGCCTGGTCCTGGCACCGAGAGCGAGACGGTGCGCTCTGCCTCGTCGCCGAGGACGACCACGAGGATCTGTGGTGGGCGGATCCAAAGCAGTTCCTCCGGCACGTTCAAGGTTGGTTCGAAAGTGCCAACGACGACTGGCGCGACGATCGAACCGACATGGACCTCGAACGCTACTTTCCACTCTCCGACGATCGACGGCTTGTGATGTACGGGGATCTACCCGCGAGGGATGGTCGACTCGTGCGACTCAAGTCATTGTCGCCCCACACCCTCGAGCTCTCACCCAACCTGCCACCTGCACGAACGCGCAAATCGAAGCACGACCGCATCGCTTACGTCGCCGATCTTGGTCACCTTTCCAAACCGCCAAGGTCGTGGTCGGATGTGCAACAACTGATCGGTGACGAGGTAACGGACACATTCGTTCGCACGCGTGCCGACACGTTGATCCTTCGGTACCAACGTGGTGATCACGAAGGGGCAATTGTTCTTGCACTGGAACAGATCCAGGGCGGGATCGAGCTTCGTCACCTCAACAGTGCACCCACCACGACGGAAGCTCTTCGGGCCCGCGCCGGTCGTTCCGCCGCCCAGCTCTCCGAACGGAACGTCGCGGTCATTGGCCTTGGTGCCATTGGATCATTCGCAGTCGATCTCCTGGCCCGAGCCGGCGTCAAAAGGTTCACACTCATCGATCAGGACATTGTTAAACCCGGCAACCTGCCCCGACACCTTGTTGGCCCGGACTCGATTGGCCTGCCCAAGACCCTTGCCGTCAAGCAGCTTCTGGTGAAACGGCACGGACTCGCTGGAGACAGCATCGGCACCCTCGACTCCACGGTCGACAACTCGGAGGAGGTGATGACGCTCCTGCGTAACCACGATCTCGTCGTCGATGCCTCCGCCGACTTCAGCGTAACCGCCATGATCCATCACGCCGCCGCCCGAATCGGATGCCATGCCATCTCCGCGGCTCTGCAGAACTCTGGAACCACCGCCCGCATCGACGTCCTCCCACCTCTTGACGGCGAAGCACTCCCGTCTACCGCGCAACCGAACACTGGGGACGAGGCCTACTTCGAAGCCGGTTGCGGAAGCCCCATCTCGCCTGCGACACCGCAGTCAGTCATAGAGGCGGCTGCCATCGCCGCCCGCCACGCAATCGGCCTCCTCACCGACACACCCATTACGCGCGCGGGCGAAGCGCGACACCTCACCGAAAGCCAGCAATGACCGCGATCATCCTTTCAGCCAGTGCGCGTACGGAAATGCTTCGGGCAGCCCGCGACCGACCAGAAATCGAGACCGGCGGCATCCTCGTCGGCCACTACCAAGGAACCGACATCATCGTCCGACGGGCAGTCGAGGTCCGAGATCCACACGCCACCGGCTCCGCCTACGAACTCCACGCCGCTGATGCCCAACGTGCGCTCGACGAAGACACGCGTCGACCCGCCGCAAAGGAGACGGATGGTTACGTCGGCGAATGGCATAGCCATCCCGCGCGTCTTCCCCCGAGCAAGACGGACAAGCGGGCGCTCAGCAAGATCGCACTGCGAAGTGCAAGACGACCTGTCCTCATCGTGTGCCACGCCGGAGACGAGCCTGAGTTCTGGGGTCTAGAAGCAGGAAGCCGGCTGAGACCACACCGACCGCTCGCCGTCATCTCGACCGTTGGGCGGCTGCTCTCTCGAGTCGGGCGGCTGCCCGCAACCGCGGTTCGAGCTGACGGGCCGACCTTCATCTCGTACCGGCAGAGCGACGGTACGCCCCGCGCCGATGATCTCGAAGCCCTCCTGCGGGCTAGCGGCGTCGTGGTTTGGCGTGACCACGACGACCTCGGCGCGGGCAACACCGATGAGCGGCTCGAGCGAGCGCTCACTCAGGGCCTCGGCTCCGCGGTCCTGATCGTGACACCGGACATCGCCTACAGCGACGTCGTGAAGAACCGCGAACTCCCACGGTTGCTTCAGCTCGATGACCACCGAGAGTTCGAGCTCACGATCGCGAACGAAATACCCGGCCACCGCTCTAGCCCCGATTACTCAGCCCCGGATCGTCTCCTCGACCTCGCGCCGGACCAGGTGCTTGGCAACAAGAAGCAGGAAAACTCGACGCGCGCCGATGGCCGTCGGGCAATCGTAAAGGATGTAGTGCGCCATCGGTTCGAGTCCCGGCGCCACACCATCGCGTCAAACCGGACCGTTGACGTCGTGATCCAAACGCGTTCCGCAACGACGGTCCTCGATGACGACATCCATTCGGACCTGTGCTTCCGCATTGACCCGCCCGACGGGAAGGTGCCAGAGGAGCGTGCGGTGCAAGCACTTGAGACCGGACTGCCTTTAGCCAGTGACGCGGCCTACGCTGCTGGAGCTCGTCATCTGAAGGTCGCGGGCGGGGCACATCTCAGTCTGGCGCTCGCCCTCGGCGCGGCGTTCCCAGAGACTCGGTTCGGTAAGGCCGAGGTCACTGATGGGTTCGACAAAGTCTGGCTGTCCCCGGCTGATGAAGCAGTAACGATCCCGAATGCGGAACAGATGCCGGTGTCCGACGCTGATCCTCGCCGCCCGGTCGCCGTGCAAGTCGCCCTCACACCACAGCTCGACCCAAGCGGGTTCAAGCGACTCATCGAAACCGAACGGTTCTCCGCTGCGTATCGGATAGCGCCCGTGGAGGGGCGCATTGACGAGCATAAGGGCGCCGCCCTGGCGAGGGCGATCGCTGACGAACTCAAACAGCTGTGCCGGAGGCACAACACTGCGGAGCTTCATCTGGCGTTCCAGGGGCCGTTTGCGATGGCCGTCTTGCTCGGACGGCTTCTCAATACGCTGTCTACCACGGCATATGAATGGAACGATGACGATCCTGAGCTGCGGTGGTACCAGCCCGTCGTCGTCCTGCGACCAGGCGTGGACGGAGCATCGGTCCAGCACATCTCGCAACCCGAGCCCGCGGCCGAGGCCGAGGCCGAGGCATGACCCTGATCGACGGCACATCGGAGCTGTTCGCCGCAGCTGGTTTGAGACGGAAGTTGCTGCTCACCGACCAGACGCCTGCGGGGCACCGTCCGGGTGTTCCTCACTAGCTTGGGCGCCAGCGTCTCCGCGCGACTGAGCGGTTCATGGCTGGTGCGGGTTTGGTGCATGTCCGGGTGAGGAAGGCGTTCGGCGACGAGTGAGTCGCTGGCCCGCTGAAGGGCCCGTGGAACAGATCCCCGAAACCCGTGGAACGCCCGTCAGCACTGGGATCCGCGATCCGCGCCATCACTGGCATCCGCGGATAGACCGAACACCTCGCGGACGACGGGGTGATCGGTCTATCGTCGGAATCGGTTCGGTGTGTTCGCTCCGTGGAGACTCCGGACGTGCTCGGACCTCCCGTGGCATCTTCAGTGCCGAGCGACTGGGGTCCGCCTGTTCAGTTCGGAGCGGGTCCGGTCAGACCGCCACGGGTTTGTCCAGGGGTTCGGTCGTGACCTCGATCCGGATCGCCTCCTGCTGCCTCGTCGCGAGGTTCGCGTGACTGGTGGCGCTTGCCGAGTAACTCGTTCACTCGGGCGAGGAGCGCGGGCGAGCGCTCATCTCATGGGCGTGCGCGTCTGCTTCGGTCTTGTAGATCTCGCCCCATGCGATGCTCGCGGGCATGGCATGGAGACGCACGTCCGCGTCAGGCAGGCTGATCTGCACGAAGTGCGGGAAGGCGGGGAACGTCCAGAGGTCTTCGTCCTCGAACCGACTCCAGAGCAACAACTCTCCGATGCCGAGCGGGTGGCCGAGTTCCTGACCGTTCAACGGCGGATCGCAGCTCACCATCAGCGCATGGTGACCGTTCGGGAGCTCGATCGGTCGTTCCACCGTGCACCGGAAGACGGACGAGAACCGCTTGCTGTCCATGGACGAGAGGAAGAAGACTTCCGGCATTTCAGAACTCCGGGTTGGCTCCGCTGACGTTGTCTGAACGGATTGATCCGATGTCGATCCTGTGCGGATGGTGACGGATCCAACGGTCAGCCGCTCGTCACCACGAACTCGGCGCGTAGTCCTTCAGGAAGACACCGAACACGTCCTCGCCGGCTTCGCCCCGGACGATCGGGTCGTAGACGCGGGCTGCCCCGTCGACCAGATCGAGTGGCGCGTGGAAGCCTTCTTCGGCGAGCCGGACCTTCGTGGGGTGCGGCCGTTCGTCGGTGATCCAGCCGGTGTCGACGCTCGTCATCAGGATGTTGTCGGTCTCGAACATCTCCTGCGCGCTCGTGCGGGTGAGCATGTTCACGGCGGCCTTCGCCATGTTCGTGTGCGGGTGCCCCGGCCCCTTGTAGGCGCGGCCGAACACCCCTTCCATGGCGCTGACGTTCACCACGTAGGTGCGGCGTCCTGTGCTCGCGGCCATGGCGGGGCGGAGCTTCGAGATGAGGATGAACGGCGCCGTGGTGTTGGCCAGCTGGACCTCGAGCATCTCGAGCGGGTCGACCTCGTCCACCTGCTGGGTCCACGAGTTCTCGTCGTGCAGGTCGGGGACCAGGCCACCGGCGTCGATCGCGGTGCCCAGGGCGAGTCGTTCGAGCGAGCTCGACCCCGGCGCCATCGCCTGTTCGGTCAACTCGTCGGCTCGGGCTGCGGCGGCCGCGAGGATCGGGTGCGCGGCCACCGAGCGGGCGAGCGCCAGCGGGTGCTGGTCGTTCGTGTGCCCGAAGGTCACGAGTTCGGGCAGTGGTCCGTCGGGCAGCGGCGCGAGTTCCGCGTCGACCAGCGGCTGGTAGGCCCCGGTCGACCGGCGCACGGTCTGCGTGGCGTTGTTGATCAGGATGTCGAGGGGGCCGGACGCGGCGACGTCCTCGGCGAGCCCGATCACCTGGGCGGGGTCGCGCAGGTCGATGCCGACGACCTTCAGACGGTCCATCCAGTCGGCGGAGTCGGGCAGGCTCGCGAACCGGCGCACCGCGTCGCGGGGGAACCGCGTGGTGATGGTGGTGTGGGCCCCGTCGCGCAGCAGCCGGAGGGCGATGTACATGCCGATCTTCGCGCGACCGCCGGTGAGCAGCGCCCGCTTGCCGGTCAGGTCCGTCCGGGCGTCGCGCTTCGCGTGGCTCATGCGAGCGCACGCCGAGCAGAGCTGGTGGTAGAACGCGTCGACGACCGTGTAGTGCTGCTTGCACATGTAGCAGGGCCGTGACTTCAGCAGCGTGCCCGCGGTGGTCGACGCGGTCGAGGCGCTGATCAGGACGCCGCGGGTCTCGTCATCGATCCGGTCGGCGGCCCCGGTGGCGGTGGCGGCGATCACCCGGCGGTCGGCCTCGGCGATGACGCCGCGCTTCTCGAGACGGTGCGCGCGCTTGACGGCCTTGAACATCTTCGCGGTGGCCTGGCGGACCCGGATGAAGTCCGGGTGCGTCTCGTCGATCGACGGCAGCTGCTCGAGCACCCGGAGCGCGACGGTCAGGTCGTCGGGGTCGATGCCGCTGGGTTCGGGGTGCTCGGAGCTCACACGCGATCCTACGTCGGGACCGAGCACCGATCAGACGAGCTGCTGCTCCATGCACACGCTCGTCGGGTCGTCGACGTACGGGCCGAACGGGGGGATGTCCGTGTACCCGGCCTTCCGGTAGAGCGCGATGGCCGCGGCCTGCGGCAGACCGGTCTCGAGCCGGACGGTCCCGATGCCGACCGCGCGGGCCCGGTCGTGCAGGGCGTCGAGCAACCGCGTCCCCACGCCGAGCCACGCGCGGCGTCGCTCACGAACATGCGCTTGACCTCGCCGGTGCCGTCGCCGGCGTCGACGAGCGCCACCGTGCCGAGGGCGGTGCCGTCCTCGCGCGCCACCAGGAACGTGACGTCGGGCTGGTCCAGGTCGTCGACGTCGAGGGCGTGGTAGTTCTCGGCCGGGTAGAGGCTCAGTCCGTAGTCGTCGCCCTGCTGTAGCAGGTGCAGGACGTCGTCCTGCCGGGGGCTCTCGATCCGCACGGTCAGCACCGTCACACAGTAGCGAGGACGACGAGAACAGTGGGCAGACGAGGCCCCCGGCCGACGGTGATCAGGCCAGGAGTCCCTCGCTGACCTCCCACAGCCGCCGGGCATCGTCGGCGTCGAGCATCGCCGAGTTCGCGTCCGACGGGATGCGGTCGGCGGTGAGGGGAAGGACCCGGTCGTCGATCACGGCGACGTCGCTGTCCTTCAGGTAGACCCCGCCGACGCCGTCGAGCAGCGGGCTCGCGGCGCCGAACACGAGCGTCGCTGCGCCCTGCTCGGCGGTCTTCTTGCCGACCTCGGGCTCGATGACGGTCGCCCCGTGGTCGTCGACCAGTCCCTGCTCGCGGTACGACGCGAGCACCGCCGGGTCGTGCGGGCCGGGTCCGATGATGACGCCCGGGTGTGCGGCGAAGGCGCGGATGCCCTGGTCGGAGTACCGCCGGTCGAGCTCCACCGTGAACAGGACGTTGGCGCGCTTCGACTGCCCGTACGCGGTGACCGGGTCGTACCCGTGCGCGAACGTCAGGTCGTCCCACCGGATCTGCCCGAACCGCGCCGCACCGGAGGTGACGGTCAGGACTCGCGCACCACGGGCCTCCAGGAGGGCAGGGAGGAGCGCCCGCGTGAGCTGGAAGTGCCCGAGGTGCGTCGTCGAGAACGCCTGTTCGTTGCCGCGGCCGTCGAGCCGGCGGTCCGGGGTGAAGAGCATCGCGGCACTGTTCACGAGCATGTGCAGCGGGCGGCCGGAGGCCGACCAGCGCGCGGCGAAGGCATCGACCGACGACGGGTCGGTGAGGTCGAGGGCCTCGACGTGGATCCCCGGGATGTCGGCGACGGCTGCGGATGCCCGGTCGACGTCACGGGAGGCGACGGTGACGTCGGCGCCGGCCGCCGCGAGGGCGCGGCTGGTCTCGCGGCCGAGCCGGCTGTGTCCGCCGGTCACGACGACGTTCCGGCCGGTCAGGTCGACGCCGTGCAGGACGTCGGCGGCGGTGGACGCGGCGGTGAAGCCGCTGGGCAGGGGGTGCTGGTCGGTGATCACGACTGGTGCTCCTTCGATTCGATGTGGCCGACGGCGGTGGCAGTGCCGACGGCGTCGGCGATCGCCGACCACGCGTCGGGGTCGAGCCCGAGCTCGGTCCGGAGGAACGCCGTCGTGGTGTGGCGGACGAGGTCCACACGCTCGGGGCTCTCGTCCGTGGTGGCGGTCGACTCGTAGTCCTGGATCCCGCCGAGCAGGTGCTCGCCGCCGTGGACGGTCACCAGGTGCCGCGCACCAGGGCTCAGGTGGTAGACGTCGGTGAACCAGTCCGGGCCTCGCGTCGAGAGCTGGGACTGGTCGTGGTCGCCGGCGACGACGAGTGACGGGGTGTGCAGCTGGCTGAAGTCGGGGCTCATGAACGCGAAGTGCTCCTGCGCGAACGGCACGAGGTCGCCGCGCGCGATCCCGGTGGTGGACAGCAGGACCCCGGCGCGCACGCGGTGGTCGGTGCGGTCCTCGCCCGGCCGCCCGTCGGCGTCCAGGACGCGGGCCCCGAGCAGCATGCCCACGGACTGTCCGCCCCACGAGTGTCCGACCGCGGCGAGGCGTGCGGTGTCGACACGCCCGCTCAGGCCGGGGACCGCGTCGATGATCTGGTCGAGGTCGTCGAGCACCCGCTCGAGGTCGTCGACGCGCGTCTGCCAGATGGTCGGGTAGCGCGGGTCGTCGAGCGTCAGCCCGTAGGCCTTCGCGTCGAGGAAGGTCGGTTGGACGACGACGAAGCCGTTCGCGGTCCAGTGGTCGACCAGGGGGTCGCCGCCGGTCATGGACTGGCCGAAGCCGTGGGCGAAGACGATGACGGGCAGGTCCGTTCCGGTCGTCGGTGCGGTGATCCGGACCTCGAGGTCCTGACCGCGCGCGGGTGCGGGAAGCGTGACGGGGCGCACGCTGATGACCTGCGGTCGAGGTGCTGTGGGTGCCATGTGGGCCTTTCCGGGATGCGGTGTCGCCCGTGGTCCGAGCGATCGTCGTTCGAAACGGAGCGACGTTCCGGAACGATACGGAACAACGATCCGGATTGCAGGAAGAAGCGGAGCGTTGTTCCGCATCGTGTCGGTGTCGTGCGAAGATCGACGCATGAGCACCCCGTCGACCGACCCAGTGCCGCGTCGCCGTCGCGACGTCGAGCGCAACGAGCGCACGATCCTCGACGCCGCTGCCGCGGTCTTCACGGCCTCCGGCGTCGGCGCACCGGTGCGCGAGGTCGCCACCGCCGCCGGTGTCGGGGTGGGCACGCTCTACCGGCACTTCCCGACCCGTTCGGACCTGGTCGTCGCCGTCTACCGGCACCAGATCGAGGCCCTGGTCGACGCCGGGCCGGCGCTGCTCGACTCCGAGCCGACACCGTTCGCCGCCCTGCTGCGCTGGGTGCACCAGTTCGTCGACTTCCTCGGCACCAAGCACGGCCTGGCGCGGGTCTGGGAGGGCGACGCCGACGGCTTCACGGCGCTGCACACGCTGTTCGTCGACGAGCTGGTGCCCGTGCTCGGCCGGCTGCTCGACGCCGCGCGGGCGTCCGGCGAGGTGGCCGCACCGACCCCGCCGTACCAGCTGCTCCGGGCCGTCGGTGACCTGGTGGCGTGGAGTCCCCAGGACCCCGACTACGACGTCCGGACGATCGTGACCCTCCTGGTCACCGGGCTGCGGCAGGCGCAGCCGACGGTGACCGACAGCGCCTAGCCGGCCACGTGCACTGGTCGCGACCGGCACCGGACTGGAGGCGCGGTGCGGGCCCGTCACGGGCCTCCCGTCCGGCGTCGCGACCGTCTCGGGCCGCACCAGCGCCGTCGGAGCGCCCCGCTCAGACCGCGTCCGGCTCCGCGGGGCAGCCCCCTGTGTCCTCGTGTTCCGGCAGCACGTCGACGTCGGTGACCGTGTACCCGAGCGGCACCTGGCCGAGCGCCAGCAGGAGCGCCGTCCGCCGGTCGTCGTGCTCGGTCTCGATCACCCGCCGCTCGGTGGGCACGACGACGAGTCGGACCCGATGCGTCACGGGCGCCCCCACGCTGCGGTGCCGCGCAGGCGTCGCTCGGCGTGCTGACCACCTCGCCGACGCAGCAGCAGGTGGCGGACCGCGAGCAGGTGCGGGAACTCGACGAGCATGCCGACGACGATCGCCGTGGTGACCAGTGGCTGGTGGGGGAGTGCGGCACTCGTCAGCCCGATCATCAGGGGCGCGTTGCGGGCCGCCGTCGTCATCGCGAGCAGCGCCGACCGTGGGTACGACAGGGCGGCGAGGCGTGACGCCCACTCGGCTGCGATGAACACGACGGCGAAGAAGACCACCGCGCACCCCAGCACGGCGACGAACACCGGCAGGTTCGCCAGCAGCAGCGCGATGTGCGAGGCGAAGAGCCCGGCGACCATCGCGCCCACGATCCAGGGAACCGCGCGGCCGGGCAGGGCGGCGGCGCGGGCTCGAGTGCCGTCCGGCAGCAGTGAGATCCCGAGGCGGATCACCACGGCGATCGCGGCGGGCAGGACGAACCACTGCAGCAGGGTGCCGACGGTCCCCACGGCATCGACGCCGGCGTTGCCGCCCAGGACCGTGATCCACACCGGGAACAGCAGCAGCTGGGTGACCATGTTGATCGGCAGCAGGGTCGCCCCGACAGCGGTGTCCCCGTCGCTCAGGCGGGTGAACGCCAGGAACCAGTCGGTGCAGGGTGCCAGGAAGTACAGCATCACGCCGAGTTGGACGGCGGGGTGCCCGGGCAGGGCCACGCGGGTGAGCAGGAACGCGACGAGCGGGGCGAGCAGGAAGTTCATGCTCCAGGCGATGCCGATGACCTTCCACGCGCCCGTCGTCCGTGGGAGGCGGCGCAGCGGGACGTCGACGAACAGGGCGACGACCAGGGTGATCACCAACGGGTCCACCACGGAGCCCATGGCGTCGCCGCTCGCGGGGGAGGCCCCGCCGATCACCGACCCGACCAGGATGGCGCCGCCGACGATCGCGGGGGTGGCCCAGAGCCGTGCACCGGCGGGGTGGGCGGGCCGCTGTGCGGGCATCAGCACGCGCATTCGACACCGCAGCAGCTCAGGTCGTCGGTGAGCATCCCGGCGTCGTCCCACTCCTGCAGGGCGCCGCAGTCGCGCCCGGCTCGTTCGCCGATGACGCGGGCGACGTGGGCGAACCGCTGCCGGAACTTGTACACGAAGCAGAACTGCAGCCCTCCGTGGCGCAGTGCCGTGCCGGCCAGGAACAGCCCGGGCGTGGTGGTCGACTCGTCGTCCTCGGTGAGCAGCGGCCAGCCGTCCGCGCGGGCGTCGAACAGGCTCGCGGCCGGTCCGAGCCCCGGGCCGTACCCGGTGGCGAGGATCGGTGGCGCGTCCGCGCCCAGGGCGGTCCGTCCGGCGACCCCGACGGTGAACCCGTCTCCGGACCGCTTGATGCCGGTGACCTGGCCGTCGTCGACCAGGGCGAGGCGTCCGGTGGCCCGCGCGGCCGCGAGCCGTTGACGGGTCCGCGGGGCGAGGCGGAACGACGGGTCGGACCCGCTGCCGGCGTCCCAGGGGTGGGACGGGTCGACGACCGTCACCGTCGCCCCCTGCTCGACGTGGTGGCACGCCAGATCGATGCCGGACTCGAAGCCACCCACGACCACCACGTGTCCGGACTGCGCCACCCAGGCTGCCTCGGCGGACGCGTGCACCCCGAGCGAGGTGCCCGCGCAACGGGGCAGGATCGGGTCGGAGAACTCGCCGCCGGCCCAGACCACGTTGCGGGTGATGACGGGGCCGCGGCTCGTGGTCACGCGGAAGCCGTCGTCGTCCGGCTCGATGCGCTCGACCTCGGTGTCGAGCAAGGTCGGCAGGTGGAAGGCCGCGACGACGCCGCGCAGGTACCGGGCGTACTCCGGCCCCGAGGGGTAGTCGGTCCCCAGGCTGTAGGCGGGTGAGGTGCGCGGGTGGACCGCGTTGAGGTCGGTGGCCCCGAACCCGTTCCCGGTGAAGGACGGCGTCAGGAACCGCTGGTGCTCGGGCCACCGCCGGAACGTGTCCCCGACGACGCCGCGTTCGACGACGCCGAACAGCAGGCCGTCGACGGCGTGGAGTGCCAAGCCGGTGCCGACGCCGGCCGGTCCGGCTCCGACCACGAGGGCGTCGAGGGTCTCGGTGGGGTGTGGTGCTGGCATGGGGTCGGTCTTCCCAGCAGCTGCGGCTGCGTCGATGGAACGGCCACTGTCGTGTGGTCGCTGGGCCCCATCTTAGTGAGAAGCGTTATCAACAAGCTACCGCAGCATCAGCCCACCGGGGTCGAGTACTGGACCGCCAGGGTCGCCACCAACCCGACGACCACGATGGCGAGGTCGAGCACGGCCAGGGTGACGAGTCGGGCCCGCTGCGGCCGGACGGCCGTCCGCACCACGACCATCGCCACGAACAACGCGACGACGAGCACCAGCGCCGGCCAGCCGATCGCCGGCGCTCGGATCGCCATGAGCACCATCACCGCGGCGACGATGACGGCCGTGACGGCTCCCCACACGAGCCAGTTTGAGCCCGACGCCGTCCGGAGTGCGGGCTGGTCGCCGACGCGGGTGGGATCGGGGCGGCGGGGCTGTTCGTCGGACACGAGCCGGACTATACGCGGCGGCCCCTGCCCGTCCCCGCAGCCGCCCGGCCACGAGATGATGAGGTGTGCACACCGCCGCGACCATCCTCGACGCCGTCGTCCGGCACATCGACGCGACGGGGTTCGCCGCACACGGCATCCACGTGCGCACGCGGACTTCGGCGCCGGGCACCGATGACGTCGCCGAGCACCACTGGACCCCCGACGTCCGGCGCGAGGTCCACTCCGCCGCCAAGGGAGTCTGCGTCCTGGCCGCCGGCATCGCCGCCGACGACGGCCTGGTCGACCTCGACGAACCGATCGCGACGTACCTGGCCGGCACCGGCCTCGGGGCGGAGACCGGCCTCTTGCTCGGCGACGGCGTCGACCGGGTCACCCTCCGCCACCTGCTCACCATGACCAGCGGGATCGACATGCCCTGGTCGGCGACCGAGCTGACGGACTGGCCGGACCTGGCGGCCGAGTTCCTGCGGCGACCGTCCCGCGGCCGGGTGTTCCAGTACGCGAACGCCAGCACCTACACCGCGATGCGCGTGCTCGAGACCCGGGTCGGTGACGTCGGCGCGTTCGTCACCGAACGGCTGTTCGCGCCGCTCGGCATCCGGGACGTCGAGTGGCAGCGTTGCCCGAACGGGTTCGTCGCCGCGGGCGAGGGGCTGTTGCTCCGCACCGAGGAACTCGCCCGCATCGGGCACCTGATCCGCGACCGCGGGGTCATCGACGGACAGCGGATCGTCAGCGCGCGGTGGTGCGACGCGATGCACACCGACTGGGTGGAGCGCGAGGGCACCGGCCCCGGGTACGAGCGGTACGCGCTGGCGGGGTGGGGTGGTCCCGGCCGGCTCTGGCGCCTGCACGGTGCGTACGGGCAGATGCTGCTGTTCGACGAGACCGAGGCGAGCAACGACACCGGCACCGTCGTCACCATCACCGCCGACGACCACTTCGGCGCCGACGCGCTCGCCGCCTTCGTCGCCGACGAGCTGGCCCGCCAGGACCCCCGCCGGTAGCGACCGCGACGATCCGACCTGCACGTCCGCGAGCGCCCGGCGTGGGAGGATCGATCAGTGCAGCAGCAACCCGTCGCGATCATCATCGCGGCCATGAGCGAAGAGGTCTCGGCCTTCGCCGACCTCTTCGGCGGCGTCCCCGTCCTCGACGGCCCCGTCGGTGGCCACGACCCGCACCAGCTGCTCGACATCGGCGGCGCCACGGTCGTCGTGCGCCGCAGCGGCATCGGCTTCACGAACGCGACGGCCGCGGTCGCCCACGGCTTCCACGACTTCGGCCCGGGCATCCCGGTGATCAGCGTCGGGACCGCCGGCGGGCTCATGCACGGTGTCGCCATCGGTGACGTCGTGGTCGGCGACCGGTACGTCAACCTCAACGCCGACGCCACCGCGTTCGGCTACGCCCTGGGTCAGGTCCCCGGCATGCCGACCGGCTACGCGCCGGATGCCCGGCTCGTCGAGCTCGCGATGGGCGCCGACATCGCGTGGCCGCTGCGATCGGCGACGATCGGCTCGAGCGAGGTCTTCGTGACCGAGGGCCGTGCCCGCGCACTCCGGGTCGCGTTCCCCGACGTGGCCGCGGTCGACATGGAGTCGGCCGCGATCGCGCAGTTCGCCCACGTGCACGACATGCCGTTCGTGTCGGTCCGGTGCATCAGCGACCTCTGCGCGCCGGACGGCGCCGAGTTCCGTGAGCACCTGGACGACGCCGCGGCGCGCGCAGCGCGCGTGGTCCACGACCTGGTGCTCGGCCTGCGTTCCTGAGTCCGCACCGGTGCACCGGCCCGGAGGCGCGACTCGCCGCCGCCGGTCTGCCGGCGGTGATCCGGGCCTCCAGTCCGTCCCGCCTGGTCGCGTCCTTGCGTGCGTTCCGCGTTAATCAGATGGCCGGAATTGCGTTCCACGGACGTTCCGGGACGGATTGCGAACTCGGCTCCGAGGCCCTCGCTAGCCTCCATTTCGGGGGGTCAAGGAACCACGGCCAATCACACAGGGAGATCAGCCATGAGCGCCTACACGAGCGACGAGAACGTCGAACCTGCACGCATCACCACCTTCAAGCGCGTCCGCAAGCAGTGGCGTCGGACGGGTGAGGTCGGCTACACGCACAGTGGCAGCGACTTCTTCCGCGACGACGCCCCGGAAGCGGTCCAGCGGTAACCAGCGGCAGCCACGGAGTGCCCGCCAGGAGCGATCCTGGCGGGCACTCCTGCGTCAGCGACCGAGCTGGTCCCGCAGGTAGGGCGCGGTCCGGCTGGTGGTCGACGCGGCGACCTCGGCGGGCGTGCCGGAGGCGACGACCCGACCGCCGTCGTCGCCGCCCGACGGGCCCATGTCGATGACGTGGTCGGCGCTCGCGACGACGTCCATGGCGTGCTCCACCACGACGACCGTGTTGCCCGCGTCGGTCAGGCGGGCGAGCTGGGCGGTGAGCAGCTCGACGTCGGCCGGGTGCAGGCCGGTGGTGGGCTCGTCGAGCAGGTACAGGGTGTGGCCGGTCCGCGCACGCTGCAGTTCCGTGGCGAGCTTGATGCGCTGCGCCTCGCCGCCGGACAGCTCCGGAGCGGGCTGGCCGAGCCGCAGGTAGCCGAGGCCGACCTCGCGGAGGGTCTCGAGTCCGCGCCCGGCTGCGGGCAGGGACGCCAGGAACGGCGCCGCTTCATCGACGGTCATGCCGAGGACGTCGGCGATGGACGCCCCGTTCCACCGGACCTCGAGCGTCTCGGCGGTGTATCGGGAGCCGTGGCACTCGGGGCACGGTGCCCAGCTGCCCGGCAGGAAGAGGAGTTCGACGGACACCGACCCCTCGCCCTGGCAGACCTCGCACCGGCCGCCGGCGACGTTGAACGAGAACCGACCGGCGGTCCAGCCCCGGGCCTTCGCCTCGTCGGTCTGGGCGAACGCGGCCCGGACCGCGTCGAACAGGCCGGTGTAGGTGGCGAGGTTCGAGCGGGGCGTCCGGCCGATCGGCTTCTGGTCGACCTGCACGACGCGGTCGATGAGCGGGTGCGACGTCGCGACACCGGGCAGCACGCCGCCGACGAGCGACGACTTGCCGGAGCCGCTGACCCCGGTGACCGCGGTGAGCACACCGAGCGGCAGGTCGACGTCGAGCCCCCGCAGGTTGTGCAGGGTGAGGTCGCGGAGTTCGAGGGTGCCGATCGGGGACCGGACGGCACGGTCGGCGGTCGGCTGCCGGGGTTCCAAGAAGCGCCGGGTGACCGAGGCCTCGACCTCGGCCAGGCCGGCGACCGGGCCGCTGTACAGGACGGTGCCGCCGCCGGTGCCCGCGCGGGGGCCGACGTCGACGATCCAGTCGGCTCGCCGCACGATGCTCATGTCGTGCTCGACGACGAAGACGCTGTTGCCGCCGGCGCGCAGGTCGTCGAGGACGTCGACGAGGGACTCGGCATCGGCGGGGTGCAGCCCGGCGCTCGGTTCGTCGAGCACGTAGACGACACCGAACAGACCGGAGCGCAGCTGCGTCGCGATCCGCAACCGCTGGCTCTCGCCGGGGGAGAGCGTCGGGGTGGCGCGGTCGAGCGCGAGGTAGCCGAGACCCAGACCGACCAGGACCTCGACGCGGGTGAGCAGGTCGCGGGAGATCGCCACGGCGACCTCGGTGTGCTCGCCGGACGATGCTCGTGACGTCGCCGCTGCCGCGTCGGTGATCGCCGCGATCGGGCGCAGGACGTCGGCCAGGCCGGTCAACGGCAGGGCGTTCAGCTCGGCGATCGAGTGGCCGCCGATCGTGACGGCGAGGGCGGCTCGGGTCAGACCGGTGCCGCCGCACAGCCCGCACGGGCCGGACTCGACGAACTGCAGCACCTTCTTGCGCTGGGTCTCGCTCTGCGAGTCGGCGAGGGTGTGCAGCACGAACTGGCGGGCACTCCAGAACCGGCCCTTGTATGGCTTGGCCACACGGTCGCGCTTCGGCTGCACCTGCACGACGGGCTGTTCCTCGGTGAAGAGCAGCCAGTCGCGGTCCTTGCGCGACAGCTCGCGCCACGGGCGGTCGATGTCGTAGCCGAGCACGGCGGTGACGTCGCGCAGGTTCTTGCCCTGCCACGCTCCGGGCCAGGCGGTGATCGCGCCGTCGCGGATGCTCAGCGACGGATCGTGCACGGCCGATGCCTCGGTGACCTCGTGCGCGGTCCCGATGCCGTGGCACCGGGGGCAGGCGCCGGCGACGGTGTTCGGCGAGAAGGAGTCCGACTCGAGCCGGTCGGCACCGGGCGGGTAGGTGCCGGCACGCGAGTAGAGCATGCGCATCGAGTTCGACAGCGTGGTCATGGTGCCGACGGTGGAGCGGGAGCTCGGCGCGCCGCGGCGCTGCTGCAGGGCGACGGCGGGCGGCAGTCCGGTGATCGAGTCGACGTGCGGGGTGGACCCCTGCGCGATCAGCCGCCGCGCGTACGGGGCGACGGACTCGAGGAACCGGCGCTGGGCCTCGGCGAAGACGGTGCCGAAGGCGAGCGAGGACTTGCCGGAGCCGGAGACGCCGGTGAACGCGACGATCCGGTCGCGGGGGATGTCCACGTCGACGTCGCGCAGGTTGTTCTCGCGGGCGCCTCGGACGCGGATGAAGTCGTCCGGCCCGGGTCGGTCGTCGGTGGGGGCCGAGCGAGGAGCGGGCATTCGCTCGATCGTAGGCTCGGCCACTGGGAGAAGCAGTACCGGTACGGAACCGCGAACGACGAAGAGCCGCTCCGCCCTGATCGGCGGAGCGACTCTTCGTGTCGAGCGGTGTTGCGGTGTTGCGGCAGGTGTTACTTGATCTGGGCGGTGATGGTGGCGGTGCCGACGAGCAGGCCGCGCTTGACGGCGTCGGTGCCGAAGGTCTTGTTCAGCAGGCCGGCGGCGTCTTCGGAGATGTGGACGGTGGTGCCGGTGAGGATGGCGTTGTCGCCCTCGAGCTGGAGGGGCTTGAGGGAGCCGCCGTGCAGCTCGAACAGGAACGCGTTGGCCGCGGCGACCTTGCCGTTGACGAGGACGTCGCCGTAGAGCTTGGACGAGCCCGGGTTCACGACGAAGTTCTCCAGCGTGACGGTGGTGTCGCCGGCCTTCAGGGTCAGCCCCGAGTCGTCGTGGTTCAGCAGGCCCTGCACGTAGGGGCGGTAGTTGCCATCGGGGGACCAGTAGGTGACCGACCCGGCGGTGATCGGGAACGACACCGACCCGTCAGCGAGGGTCGCGTCGCCGGAGACGCCGGGGGTGAGCTTCAGGGCGGTGAGGGCGTCGGTGAAGCCGGAGTCGAGCTTCACGGCGGTGGAGCCACCGAGGACCTCGGGGACCGAGGCGACGGGTGCGGGGATCTTCGACTCGGACGACGAGGACACCGTGTGCACGTTCGGGGTCGCGGCCTGGGCGGAGGAGATCCCGAACGCGGCACCGCCGAGGACGAGGGCGCCGGTCGTGGCGAGGGTGATGGAGGTCTTGAGGCTCTTACGCATCGTGATCAGTCCTTTGCTGTTGTCGCGCTCGGCGCGGTTGCTGTGTGCGCGCCGAACACACCCTTGGTGGGGTGGAGAACCAGCGATGTGCGGCTGGTGAGCGCTCCGGGTGTTTCCCGGTCGTTGCAGGTGATTCGGCACCCTGCGGCGAAGGGTTTGGACGGATCTGCCGTCGTTACCGCTCTGTGACCTTCGGGCTCATCCGGACAGCGGTCACGCCCGCAAGTACGTTCTCTGAGAGGCCGCTGAACGTGGTCCATCGAGAAAGGCATTCCCCATGGCATCGACGTCCAGTCGTCCCACCTCCGTCACCGTGTCGTTCGTCATCTGGCTGGTGGTGGTCCTGGCGAACATCCTGCAGGGCATCATCGGTCTGGTCTCGGGTGGCAGCTCCTCCGCCGCACAGGACGTCGGCACCGCCCCGCTCGTCGGCGGCGCGATCTTCGCGTTCATCCTGGCCGTGATCGAGCTCATCATCGTCTTCAAGATGCGCGACGGCCGCAACTGGGCCCGCATCGTGCTGACGGTCCTCGCGGTCCTGCAGCTCATCGGTGTCGGCGTCGGCGCGGCCTCGGGTGGCAACGCCTTCGGCTGGATCGGTGGCGTCGCGGTGCTCATCGCGACGATCCTGATGTACGTCGGTGGCGCGAACGGGTATTTCCGTCGCCACTGAGCATGTATGCGTGCGTGCGGATGCGCTCCTGCGTGACGCACACCGGTCGCTGAACGCGACCACCTGACGGGCGGGAGGCCCGGTGCCAGCTGGCACCGGGCCTCCCGTCCGTCGTCTGGCCGGGTCAGAACGCCTTGCCCGGGTTCAGGGTCCCCGCCGGGTCGAGCGCGTCCTTGACGGAGCGGTGCATCGCGAGCACGCGGTCGCCGAGCTCGACCCGCAGGCCCGGCAGCTTCAGCAGCCCGACGCCGTGCTCACCGGTCACGGTCCCGCCGAGCGCCAGGCAGTCCGCCACGATCTGGTCGAACGCGGTCTTCGCGCGGGCCTTCGCTGCATCGTCGCCCTCGGGCGCGATGATCAGCGGGTGCAGGTTGCCGTCGCCGGCGTGCGCGATGTTGGCGATCGTGACGTCCTGTGCGTCCGCGGTCACCTGGATCCGCCGGAGCATCTCGGGCACCGCGCTCCGCGGCACGCAGATGTCCTCGGTCAGCACCGGGCCGAGCCGTTCGAGTGCCGGGTAGGCGAGTCGGCGGGCCTGGAACAGCCGGTCGATGTCCCCCGGGTCGGTGGCCCGCTCGACGTCCGTCCCACCGGCCTCGGCGAACACGTCCGCGACGTGGTCGGCGATCTCGTCACCGGCCGCACCGCGCTCGTCGACCCGTGCGAGCAGCAGGGTGTCGACGTCCGCCGGCAGCCCGAGGTGCATCCAGTCGTCGACAGCCCGCAGGCAGGTGCGGTCGACGATCTCGAGTGCCGCGGGGACGATCCCCGCGCGCGAGATCGCGGCCACGGCGTCGCCCGCGGCGGTCAGCGAGGGGAAGTACCCGATCACTGCCCGTTCGTCACGGCCGGCCAGGGGGAGCAGCTTCACGGTGACCGACACGACGATGCCGAGCGTGCCCTCGGAACCGACCAGCAGCCCGGTGAGGTCGTACCCGGCGACGCCCTTCGCCGTCCGGCGGCCGAGCTCCACGACCGACCCGTCGGCCAGCACGACGGTCATGCCGAGCACGTAGTCGCGGGTGACCCCGTACTTGACGCAGCAGATGCCGCCGGCGTTCGTCGCGACGTTGCCGCCGATCGTCGAGATCGCCGAGCTCGCGGGGTCCGGCGGGTACCAGAGGCCGTGCTCGGCGACCGCGGTGCGGAGTGCGTCGTTGATGACGCCGGGTTCGGTGACCGCGTAGCGCTCGTCGGTGTTCACCTCGAGCACCCGGTTCATCCGCTCGAGCGACACGACGATCGAGTCGGCCATCGCGTTGGCGCCGCCGGACAGGCCGGTGCCGGCACCGCGGGGGACGACCCGGAGCCCGGCGGCGGCTGCCCAGCGGACGGCGCTGACGACGTCGTCGGTGCTGCGTGCCAGGACCACGGCGAGCGGTGCCGTGGAGTCGGCCCACTCGGCGTCGTCGTGGCGGTAGCGCTCGAGCGACTCCGGGTCGCGGAGCACCTGGTCGGACCCCAGCAGGTGTTCGAGGGCGGTGGCGTCGGCTGCGGTGGCGGATGCGGCGGTGACGGTCATGCGGGGTGGGGGTCCTTCCGGGGCGCGGCGGTGCGGTTCGGAAGCATCGACGATACGCCGGTCAGTCCAGGCAGAACTCGTTGCCCTCGACGTCCCGCATGACGATGCACGACTCGTTCACCTGGTCCGCCGTCATCCGACGGACCTGGGTGGCGCCGAGCCCGACCAGTCGGGCGCTCTCGGCGTCGAGGGCCGCGAGCCGTTCGGCACCGGTCATCCCGGTGCCGACCCGGACGTCCAGGTGCACGCGGTTCTTCACCGTCTTGCCCTCGGGGACGCGCTGGAAGAACAAGCGGGGCCCGGCACCGGTCGGGTCGACGCACGCGAAGGCCGATCCCTGGTGCTCCGGCGGCAGCGACCGGTCGAACGCGTCCCAGTCGGCGAACCCCGGTGGGGGCGGTGGCACCACGTACCCGAGGACCTCGCACCAGAACCGGGCGACACGCTCCGGCTCGGCGCAGTCGAACGTCACCTGGACCTGTCGCACCGTTGCCATGCGGTCACGGTACGCGCGGGTGCCGAGCCTCGCCGCAGCCGCGTCAGTGCTGCTTGCCGCGCAGGCGGCCGATGCCCAGCACGATGCCGACGACGACCATGCCCAGCGCGAGGCCGACCACGGCCGACACGGCCGTGTCGGCGATCCAGACGACGACGGGGCCTGCGGCCTCGAGCGCGTGCTCGATCACGTGCAGCAGGTCGTACGGCCCGTGCCAGAAGGTCTCGGCGAGGTTCGCGATGACCAGGTGTCCACCGACCCACAGCATCGCGACCGTGCCGATGACGCTGATGACCCGGAAGACCATCGGCATCGCACGCACGATGCGGGCACCGATCCGGCGGGTGCGGCGGACGGAGTTCTTCATCATCTGCAGGCCGATGTCATCGACCTTCACGAGCAGTGCCACGGCGCCGTAGACGACGGCGGTCATGACCAGACCGATCACGATCAGGGCGCCGAGCGTCGGCCAGAGCCCCAGGTCGGGGTCGAGGCCCGCCAGCGCGATGAGCATGATCTCGGTGCTCAGGATGAGGTCGGTGCGGATGGCGCCGAAGACGAGCTTCGGTTCGGTGACGGCCTCGTCGGACCCGCCCTCGTGGCGGACACCGAACCACTCGGTGACCTTCTCGGCGCCCTCGAAGCACAGGTACGTGCCGCCGAGCAGCAGCAGCCACGGCAGGACGCCGGGTGCGAAGGCCGTGAGCAGCAACGCCAGCGGGATGATGATGATGAACTTGTTGAACAGGCTGCCGAGGGCGATGCGCCCGACGACCGGGAGTTCACGAGCGGGCTCGAGACCCTGCACGTACTGGGGTGTGACGGCGGCGTCGTCGATCACGACCCCGGCGGTCTTCGCGCTGGCCTTGAGGGCTGCGGAGAGGATGTCGTCCACCACGGCGAGCAATCCGACTGACAATTCGTTCTCCACTCGTCTGACCTGTGACCGTGCACAGCGTAGTGGCCGCGGAGCATCCTGAACGCCAGCCGCGGGGCGTCCGTAGGCTCGCGGCATGGCTGACTTCACCGCATCCCAGGCCGCCGTCGTCCGGATCGAGCGTTCCGAGCAGGGGCGCTGGGACCTCTCCGTCATCAGCGACGCCGGTGTCGCGATGGGGCACGGGGTGTACCTGTTCGACGCGGACCACGACGACGCCGAGGACGAGCAGGCCGCGGCCCTCGACTTCGTCCGCGACTACGGGTTCCGGTTCGAGCGCGACGCCGTGCAGGCCGACGGTCCCGACGCCTTCTGGGCACCGCTGCTGCCGTCCGACCAGCAGTAGGCGCTGCAGCGCGCGGGACTCAGCGCGCGGAGTCCTCGAACCCGATCAGCCAGGTGACCCCGTACGCGTCACGGACGGTGCCGTCCCAGTCGCCCCACGGGCGCTGCTGCAGCGGGTCGACGACCGTGCCGCCCTCGGCGAGCTGGTCGAACCACCGACGCAGGACGTCCGGTTCCGCGGCGCCGAGCAGTGAGAAGAGCAGCCCCGTCGTCGAGAACGGGGTGTCGCCCTCGCTCGCGTCCGCGGCGAACAGCTGCAGCTCGCCGGTGAGCTGGCCGTGCGCGACGGCGTCGGCCGGACCGTCCGTGCGGGAGAAGTCCGCGTAGGTCGCGATCTGCACGTCGCCACCGAACACCCGCTGCCAGTGCTCGAGGGCCTGCCTGGCGGTGCCGGCGAACTGGAAGTACGGGGCGGGTCCGGTCGTGTGCATGCCCGGCAAGGTACTCCGGCGTGCGGCGTGGGGGAACCCCGGGGCTCGTCAGTCGAGCAGCGCGAGTGCGCGCTCCAGGACGTCCTCCGGTCGTCCGTCGCCGTGCAGTGCCCACCAGGTGAGTGCGGCGCTCGCGGCGGCGGCCAGCGTGTGGGCGCGCACGGCGACGGCGAGGTCGTCGGCGGTGACCCCGTCCCGCTCGGCCACGTACCGCAGGATCTCGTCGGTCAGGGCCGTGACCGTGGCGGCGCCGACGTGCTCGAGCGACGGGTTCGCGCGGATGACCCGGAGTCGGTGCCGGGTGACCTCGACCGCGTCGTCCGGGAACGTCGCACCGATCCGGTAGGCCGCCCGGAGTGCCACCGCCGAGGGCTCGTCGGCCGGCCGTGACCGCAGGGCTTCGCGGAACCGTGCGGCGAACTCGTCGAGACCGCCCCACACCAGCGCCGCCTTGTTCGGGAACAGCCGGAAGAGCGATCGGCGACTGACCCCGGCCGCCGCGGCGACGTCGTCCATCGACACCGCGTCGAAGCCCTGGTCGTCGAACAGCCGGAGTGCGACGAGGGACACGGCGTCGGGGTCGATGGTGCGCGGGCGCCCCGTCGGACGGTCGTTCGTCGAGCGCATGGAGACCTTTCGGCACTGAGTGCTATAACCGGGTGTGGCGCAGCGAGCGCCCCGCATCGAGGAGACCACATGACCGACACCACCGCCGGACGGTTCACCGGCAGGACCATCATCGTCACCGGAGCGGGTTCCGGCATCGGACGCGCCACGGCGACGCGCATCGCGAACGAGGGTGGGCGCGTCATCGCGACCGACGTCGTGGCCGAGCGGCTCGACGCACTCCGCACGGAGCTCGAGGGCTTCGCCGTGGAGACCGTCGTCGGTGACGTCGCCGCGAGCGAGACCATCGACGCACTCATCGCCGCCGCCGGCGACCGGGTGGACGGGCTCGCCAACGTCGCCGGCATCATGGACGCGTTCCTGCCGCCGGACGAGGTCGACGACGCCACCTGGGAGCGTGTCTTCAGCGTCAACGTCACGGGCCCGATGCGCCTGACCCGCGCCGTGCTGCCGCTGATGATCGCCGCCGGCAAGGGATCGGTCGTGAACGTCGCGTCCGAGGCCGCGTTGAAGGCCTCGGCCGCCGGCGCTGCCTACACCTCGTCGAAGCACGCCATCGCCGGGTACACCAAGAGCGTCGCCTTCTTCCACGGGCCGCAGGGCATCCGGGCGAACGCCGTGGCGCCGGGTGCGGTCGCCACGAACATCGAGGCGCCGATGCGCAGCGAGTACGCGGCCCGCCGGGTCGGTCCGATCATGCAGACCACCATCCCGCCGGTCGCCCAGCCCGAGCAGCTCGCCGCCGCCATCACCTGGCTGCTGAGCGACGACTCGGCGAACGTCAACGGCGCGGTGCTGCCGAGCGACGGTGGCTGGTCCGTCGTCTGACCCGTTGCTGCGGCACGAGACGCCGTCGTCACGTCGAGACGCCTCCGGAAACGGGGGCGTCTCGACGACTTCGCGGCGTCGGGCAGACACGACGGCGTGTTCGCCACCCGGCCACCTGACGGACGGGAGGCCCGTGGCGACACCGCCACGGGCCTCCCGTCCGCCTCCGGCCACGTCGACGACGCGCGGTTCCTTCCCAGAGCACGTGCGCTGGAAAGCGGAATCGGGCGTACCGGGCAGGAAGTTCCTACCCGGTACGCCCGATTCGACCCGGTACGCCCGACTCGACACGGCAAGCCGACGGCCGGCGGCTCAGGAGACGAGCGACGCCATCTCGCGCACGACGGCACGGAGCCGGTCGGCGAGCTCGTCGTTGCTCCGCACGGTCTCGCGGTGCGCCACCTCGCTGAGCGCCGACATCACCAGGGTCACCGCGGTGCGGGCGGTCTGCGCGTCCGTGCGGGTGCCGACGACGCTGAGCAGGGACTGGCGCGACTCGGCCATCCACTGCATCACCATCGAGGACATCTCCGGCCGCAGCACGAGCAGCTCCTTCATGCGACGGCGGTCCTGCGAGAGCGGGACGGTGGCCGCGACCAGGGCGCACAGGTCGTCGACCAGGGCACCGTCGGCCTCGGCGAACCAGGCCGCTGAGCGCTCCGGGACCTCGACGGAGTCGAGCCCGAGCGCCGCGTGCGCCTTCGACGAGAAGTAGTTGAAGAAGGTGCGGGGGGAGACGTCGGCGTCGGCGCAGATCTGCTCGACCGTGACGCCGTCGAGTCCGTGCGCGGACACGAGCGTGAGCGCTGCGTCGTGCAGTGCCTGCCGGGTCTGCTGCTTCTTCCGTTCACGCAGCGTGCACGGCTCCGTTGCCGCAGCCGCTGCCGGGGTGGTGATCACGTGGACTCCTGCTGGGTTGGTGTGTGTGGGAGGGGCGCCCGCCCGGAAAGGGGGCACGGACGGACGCCCCGGTCGGTCACCGACGGTGCGTCGGCGTGGATCCGGTCGAACCCGAGCCGGTCGAACCCGAACCGGTCGGCACGGACCCGGTCGGCACGGACCCGGTCATCGGGCCGGTGAACGAGCCGGCCTCGGCTGCGGCGGCGCCCGCCTCGGCCTCGAGCTGTGCCTCGGCGGACATGTCGGCCTGCTCCTGCAGGGCGGACCGCTGCCGCAGCGGCGGCACCCGGAAGAACCAGGTCAGCACGAACGCGAGCAGGATGACGCCGAGACCGACCCAGTAGATCGTCACGGACGAGGCGTTGAAGCCCGCCATGAACGGCCGGGTCAGGCGGCTGTCGGCACCGGTCAGGAACGAGGTGTCGTTCGTGCTGGTGGCGCTGTCGCTCGTGGTGTTGCCGTCGTCGATCTTCTTCGCCAGCTCCGGGGTGAGCTCGTCGACCCAGTAGGAGCGCTGGTCGGCGTCCGCCCAGTCGACGGACACGGTGCCGTCCTGCACGCTGGCGTGCGCCTGTTCGGCGACCTGCTCGAGTGCCGACTGTTCGGCGGCCGGCGTGGCCGCGGCGACCTGCTGGTCGATGACGGTCTGCGCTGCTGCGGCGGGCACGGCACCGGCGGTGACCTGCTGCTGCACCGCCGCGGTGACCTGCTCGGTGACCGCGGCGTCGGCGGCCTGCTTCGCCTTCGCCGAGGCGGCGTCGAGCTGCGACTGCACGGTCTTCGTCAGCGGGGTGACGACGGGCGTCCAGATCTTGTCCATGGCGCCCTGGTTCGCCTTCGCGCTGGCGACGGTCGGGTTGAGCGCGGCGTCGAGCGCCGGACCGAGGTCCTTCTGGTTCGCGGTCGCGGTCAGGATGTTCGCCGGCATCACCGAGAACAGGATGGACAGCAGCACGGCGGTGCCGAGCGTGCCACCGATCTGGCGGAAGAACGTGGCGGACGACGTGGCGACGCCCATGTCACGGGCCTCGACGGAGCCCTGCGACGCCAGGGTCAGCGACTGCATGACCGAGCCGAGACCGAGACCGATGAGGAACATGCCGATCATCAGGAACCAGAGCGGCTTGTCGATCGACATGAACGTCAGGACGACGTAGCCGGCGGAGACGAGCGCGGTGCCGATGACCGGGAAGATCCGGTACCGGCCGACGCGGGCGACGATCTGCCCCGAGGTGATCGAGGCGATCATCAGACCACCGACGAGCGGCAGCGTCGCGAAGCCGGACTCGGTCGGGGTCAGTCCGACGACGATCTGCAGGTAGAGCGGGATGGTCAGCATCGCACCGAACATCGCGAAGCCGACCAGGAATCCGATGACGGTCGCCATCGAGAACGTGCCCGAGCGGAACAGCTTGAGCGGGATGATCGCCGCGTCCCCCATCTTCGACTCGATGAGCAGCAGGCCGATCAGGCCGACGACACCGACGACGTAGCAGGCGATGGCGGCGGGGGAGCCCCAGCCCCAGATGCGGCCCTGTTCGGCGACGAGCAGGAGCGGCACGAGGGTGACGATGACGGCGGTCGCGCCCCACCAGTCGACCTTCGGCTTCGCGTCGCCGGCGCCGTGCACCTTCGGCAGGTGCAGGAACACGATGACCATGAGGAGCGCCGCGACACCGATCGGCACGTTGATCAGGAGCACCCAGCGCCAGCCCGTGATCCACAGGATCTCGGAGGAACCGGCGAGCAGACCGCCGATGAGCGGGCCGATGACGGACGAGATGCCGAACACGGCGAGGAAGTACCCCTGGTACTTGGCACGCTCACGCGGGGCGAGGATGTCGCCCATGATCGCGAGCGGGAGCGACATCAGCGCACCGGCACCGATGCCCTGCACCGCGCGGAAGGCGGCGAGCATGAGCATCGAGGTCGACATCGACGACAGGACGGCGCCGAGGATGAAGACGACGATGCCGAAGATGTACAGCGGACGGCGGCCGAAGATGTCGGAGAGCTTGCCGTAGATCGGCGTCGCGATCGTCGAGGTGATGAGGTACGCGGTCGTCACCCAGGCCTGCTGGTCGAGCCCGTGCAGGTCGTCGCCGATCGTGCGGATCGCCGTGCCGAACACCGTCTGGCCGAGCGAGGACAGGAACATGCCCGCCATCAGGCCGTAGATCACCAGGAGGATCTGACGGTGGGTCATCAGCGGCTGCTGGCCGGCGCCTCCGGAGGCCGCGGGGGCCTCGGCGGTGTGCCGACCGTGCTGCACCGGGACGGGTGCGGTGGCGGTCATCGAACTCCTTTTTCTGGCTGTGAAACTTTGCAGACCGCGCAACGATACATCTGTTGCTTCCGGCAAGCAACTAAATGTGCCCGCTACGCTGAGCCCGTGACCGACGACCGGCGTGCCGCCGAGCGACTCCTGCGATCCCAGCTCGACCGGCTGTGGGTCCGGCAGACCCTGCGCTCCTCGCTCATCGAGTCCCGTGGCGGCCTCGACCCGACGGCCCGCGTGATCCTGCGAGCCGTCGCCGGGCACGGGCCGGTCCGGGCGACCGCGATCGCCGACGCGACGGGGCTGTCGCGCCCGGTGATCAGCCGCCGGGTCGCCTCGCTGATCGAGGCCGAGCACCTGATCGGGTCGCCGGACCCCGCGGACGGCCGTGCCACGCTCGTCACGCTCGCCCCCGCCGGCCGACGACTGCTCGATGAGCTGGACGCCGCCGGCGCCGAGGTGTTCGACGACCTGACGGAGGAGTTCGCCTCCGACGAGCTGCGCTCGCTCGCCGAGATGCTGACGCGACTGAACGACCGGGCGGACGCGGTCCTGGGGATCGGCACCGCGCGCTCCTGACGCGACCAACAGGACGGACGGGAGGCCCGTGGCGGCGTCGCCACGGGCCTCCCGTCCCTGCGGAGCGCGCATTCGAGATACCGTTGGTGGTATGAGCACGGACACCACCCCCACCACTGAGACCCTCGACGACGGGCCCGTGGTGACGTTCGCCGATCTCGGCCTGAGCGACGCTGTGCTCAAGGCCGTCAAGGACATCGGTTACGAGACCCCTTCCGCCATCCAGGAAGCCACCATCCCCACGCTCCTCGCCGGGCGCGACGTCGTCGGCCTGGCGCAGACCGGTACCGGCAAGACCGCGGCCTTCGCGCTGCCGATCCTGTCCCGCATGGAGTCCGGCAGCAAGAAGCCGCAGGCGCTCGTGCTGTCCCCGACGCGCGAGCTCGCCCTGCAGGTGTGCGAGGCGTTCGAGCAGTTCGCGTCCCACATGAAGAACGTCCACGTCCTGCCCGTCTACGGCGGCCAGGCCTACGGCGTGCAGCTCTCCGCCCTGCGCCGCGGCGTCGACGTGATCGTCGGCACCCCCGGTCGCATCATGGACCACCTGGCGAAGGGCACGCTCGACCTGTCCGAGCTGAAGTACCTGGTGCTCGACGAGGCCGACGAGATGCTCAAGATGGGCTTCGCCGAGGACGTCGAGACGATCCTCGCCGACACCCCCGACGACAAGCAGGTCGCGCTCTTCTCAGCGACCATGCCCGCGCAGATCCGCCGCATCTCGCAGCAGTACCTGACCGACCCGGCCGAGATCACCGTCAAGACCAAGACGAAGACCGCCGCGAACATCACGCAGCGCTACCTGATGGTCTCGTACCCGCAGAAGGTCGACGCGCTCACCCGCATCCTCGAGGTCGAGGACTTCGAGGGCATGATCATCTTCGTCCGCACCAAGAGCGAGACCGAGACCCTGGCCGAGAAGCTCCGCGCCCGCGGGTACGCCGCCGCCGCGATCAGCGGTGACGTCGCCCAGGCCCAGCGCGAGCGCACGGTCAACCAGCTGAAGTCGGGCAAGCTCGACATCCTGGTCGCCACCGACGTCGCCGCCCGTGGCCTCGACGTCGACCGCATCACGCACGTCGTGAACTTCGACATCCCGGTCGACATCGAGTCCTACGTGCACCGCATCGGCCGGACCGGTCGCGCTGGCCGCTCGGGCGACTCGATCAGCTTCGTCACCCCGCGTGAGCGTCGCCTGCTGTCCGCGATCGAGCGCCACACCAAGCAGCCGCTCACGCAGATGCAGCTGCCGACCATCGACGACGTCAACGAGACGCGCCTGACCCGCTTCGACGACGCCATCACCGCGGCGCTCGAGGACCAGGGCCGGATCGCCGCCTTCCGCGACGTCATCGCGCACTACGTCGAGCACCACGACGTCCCCTCGGACGACGTCGCCGCCGCCCTGGCCGTCGTGGCGCAGGGCGACTCGCCGCTGCTCCTCACCGCGGCCGACGACGCCCTCCGCAGCCAGATGGAGCGCGACGCCCGCCGCAGCGAGCGCGACGAGCGCGGTGCCCGCGATGACCGTGGCGGCCGCAACGACCGTGGCGACCGTGGTGGCGACCGCGACCGTGGTGACCGCGGCGACCGTGGCCCGCGCCGTTCGCAGCCGATGTCCCCGTACCGCATCGAGGTCGGCCGTCGTCACCGCGTCGAGCCGCGCCAGATCGTCGGTGCCCTGGCCAACGAAGGCGGCCTGCGTCGCGACGACTTCGGTGCGATCCAGATCCGTCCGGACTTCTCGATCGTCGAGCTGCCGGCCGACATGGACCCCGGTGTGCTCGACCGCCTGACCGACACCCGGATCAGCGGCAAGCTCATCGAGATCCGTGCGGACCGCCGTGGTGGTGGCCGCCGCGACGACCGCGACGACCGTCCGGAGCGCAAGCCGCGCTACTGAGACGCGCCGCGTCCGAGACGCGACCCCCTTCTGACGGGAGGCCCGGTGCCAGCTGGCACCGGGCCTCCCGTCCGTCGTCGGTGCGGGTCCCGGGCCCGCGAGACGCCGTCGTGTCGGTTCCACGCCGCCGAGTCGGCGAGACGCCGTCTGATTCGGCGGTGTCTCGGGAACACGACGGCGTCTGCCGGTAGGGCCCTTCGCATCTTGCGGTGCGGGGAACCGCAGATCCCGCCCGCAGGCGTTCCCCTGGAGTCCGCACGGTGCTGTGATGACCGGAGCCGTGACGCAGGGAGCCGCGGAGAAGGCAGGGGAACCATCGTGTACCGAGCACTCATCACCGCGGTCGCCGCCGCGGCGCTCGTCTTCGGAGGTGCGGTGCCGGCGACGGCGCACACCTCTCCGTCGGTGCCCGGAGCACCGACCGCTGTCCGCGTCACCGGCGACGCGGACAGTGCCACGCTGACGTGGCGCGGCCCGGACCGTGGCGCCAAGGTGACCGGCTGGAAGGTCGACGTCGACGCCGTCGCGAACCGGCACGACCACCAGGTCCACCGACTCCTCCCGCGCGCCCGCTCCGACCGCTTCGACGAGCTCTCGCCCGCGACCACCTACCGCTTCTCGGTGCGTGCCCTCGGCCACCGGGGGACCGGTCGCACGGTCACGCTGCGCTGGACGTCACCGTCGGTGCCCGAGCCGGAGACGACACAGTCGCTGTTCGCCCTCGACGGCAACGGTGCCGTCGTGCGGTTCGCGGACTCCGGCAGCGGTGCGAAGACCGTCGTCGCGACGCACGGCGAAGGCTTCGCCGCGAACGCCGACGGTGACGTGTTCACCCCGTCGGCGGACGGCACCGAGATCCTGCGGGACCCGGCCGACGGCAGCGGGATCTCGATCATCGCGTCCGGCCTGCACCTGACCCCGGACCTGCGCTCCGACGCCGAGGGCAACCTGTACTGGGTGGACTCGGTGACCGGCGCGGTGCAGAAGCTGTCCGCAGGCACCTCGACCCCGAAGGTCGTGCTGGACCTGGGTGGCAAGGCCGTCGGGAGCGATGAGCGTTTCTGGACGGTCACCCCGGACGGCAAGGTCGTCGTGCTCGGCGGAACGGTCAGCCGGCCGTACGTCAAGGGCACCGGCATCGCCCCCCGCACGTTCACCGGGCCGGGCGGCTCGACCGTCGGCTACCCCGCCGGCGTGCTCGCGGACTCGCAGGGCAACGTCTACGTCGACATCCGCTCGCCCGGTGCCGCCGGGGCGTGGACCTGGTACCAGCTCAAGCCCGGGGCGACCGAACTGACGAAGATCGAACCGCGGAACGCGTTCGAGTACGCTGCCGCGAACGCGGACGGCTTCTCGCTCCTGCAGTCGGCGGAGTTCTGCCCCGCCCCGGCGGAGTACCCGACCAGCCCGACCGGTTGCAAGATCGACCGCGGCATCCCGGACAAGCTCGTGGTCGGCAGCGGTGGCACGTCCACCGTGCCGGTGACCGGGCTGACCGCCGGGTCGCGTGGCGAGCACCTGGGTGCCGCCTCCGTCGACGGGGACGTGTTCGTGTCCATCGACAGCGGCCCCTCGGTCGGGCTGTGGAAGGTCCCCGCCGCGGGTGGAGCTGCCCAGCAGCTCGACGCGGCGCAGTACTCGAGGCTGCTGGTGATCTGACCGGCGGTGCGAGGCGGAAGGGGGACAGGGCGCAACGGCGCGTCCTGTCCCCCTTCCGCGTGCGGCGGCGGGTGGCGGTGGCGGTGGTTCAGGCCGCGCCGGCCGGCGGCGGCGGGCGGCGGCGATGTCGGCGGCTGTGGTTCAGGCAGCGCCGGCGGCCGTGCGGCGGCAGACCTCGTCCCACGGGGTCGGTTCGATGCCGAAGCGTGCCCGGCTCTCGCGGTCGTCGACCACGTACGGCGCGGTCCACTGGTAGGTCAGGTCGGCCAGCTCGCGCATCATCGGCGACACGAGCCCGCCGACGCGGAACAGGGCCGCGGGCATCCGGTGCACCGGCACCGCGGGCTTCCCCGCCGCCGCGAGGACGTCGGTGAGGGCCCGGCGCTGCGTCCGCGGGGCGTTGCTCGGCACCATCCACGTGCGACCGTGTGCGCCCTGGTCCTCGGCAGCGGCGACGAGGGTCCGGGCGACGTCGAACACGTCGGTGAAGGTGTGCGGTAGGTCCGTGCGACCGACCATCGACACCGTCCGTCCCCGCAGCGCCGCCGGCAGCACGCGTGTGACGTGCCCGTTCGCGCCGATCCCGGGGCCGAGGTAGTCCGAGGCGCGGACCTCGACGACCCGGACACGGCCGGCGTCGTGCGCGGCGAGGGCATCGGCCCACAGGGTGGCGCGGAGCACCCCCTTGTGGTCGGTGGCAGCGTCCGGCAGTCCCTCGTGCATCGGCCCGTCGACCGGGCCGTACGGGTACAGGTTCCCGGTGATGGCGTAGATCGCCCCGGTGCGTTCGGCCGCGGTGAGCAGTGCTGCGGCGAGCGGGGGCCAGGTGCGCTCCCACTGCGTGTAGTCGCCGGGGTTCGCGCAGTTGTGGAGTACGGCTGCTCCCTCGGCGGCGCGGGAGAGGGCATCGGCATCAGAGGCGTCGAGCGCGAGGTGCTCGACCCCCGCGATGCCCGTGCTGCGACCGGAGCGGGAGACGACGGTGACGCGGTCGCCCCGGATGGTCAACAGTTCTGCGACGTGCCGGCCGACGGGGCCGGCACCGACGACGAGGTGGTGGGTCATGGTCTCCTGCTTCCTGGTTGCGAGAGCACCGCTCTCGGAACCGAGCATGACGGCTCTTCGACGCGAAAGCAAGAGCACTGCTCTCCTTTGTGGGCGCTGCTCTCCCGTGCCAGGATCGTCGGATGGCACCCACCGCCCGAGCACTGGCACGGCAGACGGTCACCGCGGAGATCCTGGCCGCGGCGCGCACCCGCCTGACCGGTGAGGGTCCTGCCGCACTCAGCCTGCGTGCCGTCGCCCGTGACGTCGGAATGGTCTCGTCGGCCGTGTACCGGTACTTCCCGAGCCGCGACGACCTGCTGACGGCCCTGCTCATCACCGACTACGACGAGCTCGGCGCCGCGGTCGAGGCCGCCGGTGCCGCGGCCGGACCGGCCCCCGGTGCGCGCTGGGTGGCGATGTGCCGGGCGATCCGGGACTGGTCCATCGCGCACCCGGGGGACTTCGCGCTGCTGTTCGGTTCGCCCGTGCCCGGCTACGCGGCGCCGCGGGAGACCGTCGTGCCCGCGACGCGGACGACGCTGGCGCTGGTGCGGGTGGTCGCGGACGCCGTCGGGTCCGGTGCGCCTGGCGCGTCGGGCTCGTCCGTCACGTCGACGCCGGGGGCGGCCGGGAGGCCCGGATCACCCACCGCTCCTCCGGCGGCTCCCGGGGTGGCCGGTCCCGCCGTCGCGGACGGGGTCGCCACCCTGCGCTCGTTCGGCATCACCCTGCCCGACGAGGTCCTCGTCCGCACCCTGATGGCGTGGACGACGGTGTTCGGGACGATCTCGTTCGAGCTCTTCGGGCACTTCGTCGGTTCCGTGTCCGACCCGGCCGCCTACTTCGACCAGGTCATCGTGCGTCTGGCGGATGACCTGGGGTTCACCGCCACGTTCTGACGCGGGTGCTGTCCCCAGATCGGGTGCGCTGCCTGACAGAGCACCCGCACGTGCGGTAGACAGGTCGTCACGCCGAGGTCGTGCCCGATGACCGGAGCGGACGACCGGCACGGTGCCCTCCGGGTCAGCTGCCGGACGGAACCACACTCGGGCGTGCGACGCGGCCGGGGCCCGCGCGCGGATCAGGAGGAACGCTTGCGACGCAGCACGTCCGGCGACGCCGCGGACGGGGAGACCCGGTGACCGCGCTCGACGTCAGCCGACAGGACCGCCGCCGCCTGACCACCGGCACCGCCCGCCGACGCCTGGTGACCGTGCGGACGGTGGCGCTCCTGGCCTCCCTCGCCGGTGTCAACTACATCGTGTGGCGCTGGGCGGCCTCGGTGAACTGGCACTCGTGGTGGATCGCGGTGCCGCTGATCCTCGCCGAGACCTACAGCGTCATCGACTCGCTGCTCTTCGCCCTCGGGGCCTGGCGGCTCCGGGAGCGCGGCGAACCACCGGCGAAGCCGTCCACCGACGTCACCGTCGACGTCTTCATCACGACCTACAACGAGCCGATCGACCTGGTCGAGCGCACCGCCCGGGCGGCGAAGGCGATCACGCACCCGCACACCACCTGGATCCTCGACGACGGCAACCGCCCCGAGATGCGTGCGGCGGCCGAGGCGCTCGGCATCGGCGTCATCACGCGCGGCGCCGACTGGGTGGACCGACCCCGGCACGCCAAGGCGGGCAACCTCAACAACGCCCTGCTCGCGACGCAGGGCGAGTTCCTGCTCATCCTCGATGCCGACCAGGTGCCCGACCCGGCGATCCTCGACCGCACCCTCGGGTACTTCAAGGACCCGCGGATGGCGCTGGTGCAGACGCCGCAGTGGTTCGAGAACGTGCCGGACGACGACCCCCTCGGCAGCCAGGCGCCGCTGTTCTACGGTCCGATCCAGCAGTCGAAGGACGGCTGGAACGCCGCGTTCTTCTGCGGGTCGAACGCCATCCTGCGGCGCGAAGCGCTCATGCAGCTCGGCATCTCGCGGTACGTTGCCGAGGTCGAGGCGTCCGTGCAGCGCACCCTCGCCACCTCGCGCAAGCTCCTCGCCCGCTCCCGCGAGACCGAGACCGACCCGCGCGTGCTCGCCGCCCTCGACGACGCCGAGGCCGTGGTGGACCAGGCGCGCGAGCAGGTGCGCGCCGGTGAGCCGCTCGGCGACGTGACGTACGCGTTCCAGCGGGGGATCGACGCCATCGCGTTCCGGTTCGCCGCCGCCGACCTCGAGTCCGTGCGGAACGACCTGCAGGAACTCGCGGCGATGTCCACCGACGCCAACACCTTCGCCGGTCTCGACGACGCCGCCCTCGACGTGCTCGGCCGGCGCGAGGCCTCACCGGTCGCCGCCATCGAGTCCATCGCGGTGCTCGCCCGTGCCCTCGACGTGAACCGTGACGACGAGGCGCAGCCGATCATGCCGCTGGCGACGATCTCGGTGACCGAGGACATGGCCACCGCGATGCGCCTGCACGGCCTCGGCTGGAAGTCGGCGTACCACGACGAGATCCTGGCGAAGGGCCTGGCCCCCGAGGACCTGCCGACGATGCTCGTGCAGCGACTCCGCTGGGCGCAGGGCACCATGCAGGTGTTCTTCCGCGAGAACCCCCTGGTGCAGAAGGGGCTGTCGTGGGGGCAGCGGCTCATGTACTTCTCGACGATGTGGAGCTACCTGTCCGGGTTCGCCGCGATCGTCTACATCGCCGCCCCGGTGCTCTGCCTGTCGTTCGGGGTCATCCCGGTGCAGGCCTACAGCGTCGACTTCTTCGCCCGGCTCATCCCGTTCCTGGTCTTCAACCAGCTGCTGTTCTGGGTGGTGGCCGCAGGCAGACCGACCTGGCGCGGGCAGCAGTACTCGCTCGCGCTCTTCCCGGTCTGGATCGAGTCGGTGACCAGCGCCTTCCAGAACGTCTACCGGGGCAAGCCGCTCGGGTTCCGCGTCACCCCGAAGGTGCGCGACGAGACCGAGCAGAAGCCGCGGTGGGACCTGGTCAAGCCGCAGCTGTACGCGATGGGGGCCCTGGTGGCCGCGCTGGTCATGATCGGCATCCGCTACCTGACCGGCCAGGCCGAGGGGATCGCGCCGCTCGTGAACACCGCGTGGGTCGTCTTCGACCTGTTCATCTTCAGCATCGTGATCCGGGCCGTCCGGTACCGCGGCCCGGCCACCCCAGCCCAGTCCAAACACGAGTCGAGCACCGCCGGAGGACCCCTGTGAGCACCGAGACCACGTTCGAGGTCGCCGCGACGCCGGACTCCCTCGACGAGGTGCAGGACCGCTTCGCCGCGTGGTGGGACGGCCTGGGCATCGACGACGTGCGGCTCCGCTTCGCGCTCGAGACCGCCCTGGCCGAGGTCGCCGCGAACATCGTCGAGCACACCGTCCGCGCCGACCGGGGGACCGGGCGCCGGTACTCCGTGCACCTCGAGGCCACCGACCGGGCCCTGACCGCGGTGCTGACCGACAACGGGATGCCCGTCGACATCGACCTGAGTGCCGTCACCATGGCCGACGTCGAACAGGAGAGCGGGCGCGGTCTCGCCCTCGCCATCGCGGCGCTCGACCGGTTGGAGCACCGGCACGAGCCCGGCCACAACGTCTGGACGCTTGCGTGCGACCGGTGAAGCAGCCGGTGGCCCGCGCGGTCGCCCTCCTCGTCACGATCGCCACGCTCCTGCTCGGTGGTGCGCTGCCGGCGTCGGCTGCGTCCGTGCACCCGGCGGCCGCCGTGCAGCCGGCCGAGGGGTCGACGTGGTTCGGCCCCGACCTCGACTGGGCCAGCGACTCGCCCGAAGGGTACGAGGGCCGGCTCGGCGCGACGCCGTCGATGTACGGGGTCTCCGTCGACTACCCGCTCGACCGCACGGCGAAGCAGGAGCTCCTCCGCTCGGCGCGGGCGGCGGCGACCCAGGGGGCGGTGCTCGTCGTGAGCCTCGAACCCGACCGCGAACTGCGGTCGCTCGACACCGCGGACACCCGCGCCGTCAACACCGTGTTCGAGGACCTGCACGACCAGTACGACACCCAGGTGCTCGTCCGGTTCGCACCGCAGATGAACGGCACGTGGGTCCGCTGGGGCCAGCAGCCGACGGAGTTCGTCCGGGCGTTCCGGGCGCTCGGGACGACCGTGCACGCGGGCACGTCGGACGCGCTCATGGTGTGGTCGCCCGGGTACGGTGCCGGCTACCCGTTCGGCGAGTCCGCCGGGCGACTGCGGAACCTGTCCCCGGTCGACGTCGCCAAGGCGGACACGAACGGCGACGGACAGCTCACCGGCGCCGACGACCCGTACGGGCCGTACTGGCCGGGGGCGGAAGCGGTCGACTGGGTCGGGCTCTCGATGTTCTCGTACGGCAAGGGCGACCCGACCGAAGCCGCCGGTCGCGCCGTGCCGCTCACCCGCAGCGGTGAGGTCGAGTCGCGGTTCGACGAGGACTGGGGGTACGACCAACCCCAGTCGGGCACGTTCTACGACCGGTTCGCGGCCGCCGACGACCGCCCGATGCTCCTCGACACCGGTGCCCTGTACAACCGCGAGCTGCAGGGCGACGCCGAGCTCCAGGTCAAGCGGAGCTGGTGGCGGCAGGTGCTCGCCGCGGTGCAGGAGCGTCCGCTGATCCGGGGCATGACCGTGCTCGAGGCCGAGCGACGCGAACCCGAGGCCGGCAACCGCGTGGCCGACTGGCGACTCACCGCGGACCCGGGCGTCGCGGAGTCCTTCCGCGCCGACCTCGAGCGGTCCGGGGACTTCGCCTTCGGTCCGGTCACCGACCGCGTGACCGTGCAGCAGGGCAACGCCGCGATCTCCCAGGAGTACGAGACCGGCGGTGAGCAGATGGCGTGGATCGTCTGGCTGGCCGCCGGCCTGGCGATCGTGTTCCTGCTGAGCGGGGTGTTCGGCCGGCTCCTGCCGAGCTGGCGCTACCCCGATGACGGCAAGCCCGGCCGTGACCTTCGGCTCGACCTGTTCCGCGGCTTCATCATCCTCGCCGTGGTGATCACCCACATCGAGATCGGCGGGCCGTACTCGTACCTCACGCTGCACGCCGTCGGTGCGATCACCGGGGCCGAGATGTTCGTGTTCCTGTCCGGCATGGTCCTCGGCATGACGTACCCGTTCGCCGTGAAGAAGTTCGGCGAGTGGGCGGCGGCCGTCGGGGCGTGGAAGCGCGCGCGCAAGCAGTACGTCGTCACGCTCGTGGTGATCCTGGTGGTCTTCGCGCTGAGCTTCGTCCCGTTCCTGAACACCGACGCCATCACCACGTTCACCGACCGCGGCACGGGCACCGGCGGTGTCGATGCCGAGGGCCGGGTCTACGACCTGTACCCGAACGCGATGCAGCTGCTCGCCTACCCGCCGCCCTGGTACGCGATCCGGCAGTTCCTGCTCCTCGAGATGGGGCCGTGGCCGTTCAACATCATGGGCCTGTTCGTGGTGCTGAGCCTGTTCATCCCGGTGCTCATCTGGGTGATCCGCCGCGGGTTCTGGTGGGCGCTCCTCGCCGCCAGCTGGGCGCTGTACGTGTTCCAGGCGCTCAACCCAGACTTCCGTCCGCTGAACTCGCAGTTCGAGGCGGTGTTCCCCCTGTTCACCTGGCAGGTGGTGTTCACCCACGGGCTCGTGCTCGGGTACTACCGGCGGCAGATCGTCGGTGCGCTCACCGGGCGTCTCGGGAAGGTCCTGGTCGGCGTCGCCGTCGGCGGGTACGCGGCGTTCCTGGTCTACGTGTGGGCTGGTGACCACTTCGGGTTCACCCCGGTGCCGTTCCCGGCGACGATGTACGAGTCCCTGTACAACACGGCGTACCAGCGGGTGGACCTGCAGTGGGGCCGCCTGGTGGACATCGCGTTCTTCGCGGTCGTGTCCTACGCGATCCTCACGGTGTTCTGGAAGCCCATCGCCGCCGCCATCGGCTGGCTCTGGATCCCGCTCGGGCAGGCGAGCCTGTACGTGTTCGTCTGGCAGGTGTTCTTCGCCCTGGCGATCGCGTCGATCCCCGGTGTGCCGTGGGGCAACTTCTGGATCGGGTTCGTGGTGCACACGGCGCTGATCCTGCTGGCCTGGTACATGGTCCGCAAGAAGTTCCTGTTCTCCGTCATCCCGCGCTGATCGCGGCGCGCGGATGGTGAGCAGGAATGGTCGGGTCCGACGTGCGGACCCGACCATTCCTGCTCACGAAGCGAGGGCAGACGGACGGGAGGCCCGTGGCGGCGTCGCCACGGGCCTCCCGTCCGTCATGCGGTCGCGTCTCAGGACGCGGGCAGCCGCTCGCGCAGGGCGCCGCGGACCGACTCCCACCCGGCCAGACGGTCGCGGATCGCGTCGTCCTGCTCGGCGGCCAGGGCGTCCCGGTGCGCCTGTTCGAGCACCTCGTCGATGACGACCCGGCGCCCGCTGCGGGCCGAGGTGATGGCCGCGTCGACCATCGTGAGGCTCATCACGTTGCCGTGCACCTCGCCGTCCGGCACCTCGCCGGAGCGGACCGCCCGGACGAAGGACGCCAGCGACCCGGCGATCTCGTGCCCGACCGACGGCGCAGCGGCAGGGGAACCGGGGGTGCCGTCGAGGTCGCTCGAGGGGTCGTGGTCGCCGTCCCAGAGTGCCGTGCCGGCCGCTCCGGAGGCACGCCAGTCGCCGTTCCACGAGGTCTCGGCACCCGGCGCGCACCACGAGCCGTCGTAGACGTAGCGGACGTCGTCCTCGAACGTGAAGACGGCTGCGGCGGCCGCGTCGCCCCGGTACCAGGACCACGACGGGTTCCAGGACTCGCAGTACACCGACACCGGGTCGCGTTCGAGCACGTACCGGGCGGAGTCGAAGGCGTGGATGGCCATGTCGAGCAGCAGGACGTCGTCCATCTCCTCGCGGAAACCACCGAAGTGCGGCGCCTTCGCGAACCGGGTGCTCAGCCCGCCCACGGCACCGAGGTCGCGGACGTGCTGCCGGAACGCGACGAGCTGGTCGTTGTAGCGGCGGGACTGCGACACCATGAACAGCTTGCCCGTGGCCTCGGCGGCGGCGGCGAGCGACAGTGCCTCGGCGACGGTCTGTGCGGCCGGTTTCTCGCCGAGCACGGGGAGCCCGGCCCGGAGCGCCTGCAGCGTGACCGGGTGGTGCGCGACCGGGACGGTGATGTCGAGGACGGCCTCGGCACCGGTCTCGGCGGCCAGCACGGTCAGGTCCGTGCCGACCGGGATCGACGGGTCGCCAGCGTGCTCGGCCCCGGCGCGGGCGGCTTCGAGGTCGAGGTCGACGATGCCGACCAGCTCGACCTCGGGGTCGGCGGCGACGGTGGCGAGCCAGGCCCGCCCCATCCCGCCGGCGCCGACCTGCAGGACGCGGAGGGGGCTCACGCCTGCGCCCCGTCGCGCTCGGCCGCCGGCTCGCTGGCCGTCGGCTCGCTGGCCGCCGGCTCAGCGGGCTCGGGCTCGGCGTCGTCGAACGGACCGCGGTAGTGCTGCCCGTCGAAGTACTCGCCCAGGTCGTAGCGGCGGAGCGTCGGGATCTCCCGCTCCCGCTCGGGCCGGGCCCACTCGGCGCCGTTCGCGATCACGCGGCGGACGTCCGGGTGGTGGTAGACGGGGAAGTCCTGGTCACCGGGGGAGAAGTAGAAGATCTTCCCGAGGCCGCGGCGGTACGTCATGCCGCTCCGGAACACCTCGCCGCCGGTGAAGCCCGAGATGAACACGAGCTCGTCGGGCGTCGGGACGTCGAAGTACTCGCCGTACATCTCCTGCTCGGGGATGACGATCGGGTTCGGCACCCCGCGGGTGATCGGGTGCTGCGGGTTGACGGTCCAGACGAGCTCCTGGTCGTGCTCGCTGCGCCAGCGGAGGGTGCAGGTGGTGCCCATCAGCTTGCCGAAGATCTTCGACCAGTGGCCGGAGTGCAGGACGAGCAGCCCCATGCCGGAGAGCACGTGCCGGTGCACCCGGTCGACCACGGCGTCGTCGACGTCCTGGTGTGCGGCGTGCCCCCACCAGGTGAGGACGTCGGTGTTCGCGAGGACCTCGTCGGTGAGGCCGTGCTCGGGCTCCTGCATGGTGGCGGTCCGGACGACGGCCTCGGGCAGGTGCTCGCGGATGCCGTCCGCGATCGCGCCGTGCATGCCGTCGGGGTACCGCTCGGCGACGTGCTGCTCGACCTGTTCGTGGACGTTCTCGCCCCAGACGGTGATGCGGAGCGGGGTGCTGGTCATGGTGTGTGCCTTTCGGGGGTGGTGAGACCCGGTCACTTGACTGCGCCGCCGGTGGCCCCGGCGGCGATGAACTTCTGCGCCACGAGCAGCAGCACGATGGCGGGGATCGAGGCCATCACCGCGGCGGCCATGACGGTCGACCAGTCGGCGGTGAAGGTGCCGATGTAGTTGTAGATGCCGAGCGTGATCGGCCGGACGTCCTCGGTGGTGGTGAGGGTCAGGGCGAACAGGAAGTCGCTCCAGGTGAACAGGAACGTGAACAGCCCGGCGGTGATCAGGGCGTTGGCGCTGATCGGCACGACGACCGAGCGGAAGGCCCGGAAGTTGCCGGCACCGTCGACCTTGGCTGCCTCGATGATCGACGGCGGGATGTTCTGCATGAACGCCCGCATGATCAGGATCGCGAAGGGCACGCCCGCGGTGCTGTCGGCCAGGATCAGCCCCGGCACGGTGTTGAGCAGCCCGAGGTCGTTGTACGCCGCGTACAGGGCGTTCGCGACGACGATGCCCGGGATCATCTGCGAGATGAGGATGCCGAACAGCACCGCGTTGATGCCCTTGACCTTGAACTGGGCGAGCGCGTACGACGCCGGCGTCGCGATGAGCAGGCTGACGACGACGCTGCCCAGGGCGATCACCAGGCTCGTGACCAGGGCGCCGCCCTGGTCGGCGATGGCCTGCGCGTAACCGCCGAGCTGCGCGTTGATCGGGAACCAGGCGGCCTCGATCGCGGAACCGGCCGGCTGCAGCGAGATGTTGATCATCCAGTAGACGGGGAACAGCATCACGGCGAGGATCAGGATCCCGACGCCGGACAGCACCCACTGCTTCGCGCTCGTGGGGCGGACGGGTCGTCGGGTGCCGCGGGTGACCACCGCGCGGGTCCGGAGGACGTCGTTGGTGGACGCTGCGTCAGTCATCGACGGCCTTCCTGTTGAGGCGGAGGTAGACGATCGCGAACAGGGCGGAGATCACGATGAGGATGTTGCTCAGCGCGGCGCCCTGCCCGAAGTCGAACTGCTTGAACGACAGGTCGTAGGACTGGGTCGCGATGGTCTGGGTGGCGTTCGCCGGCCCGCCGTTCGTCAACCCGAGGATGATGTCGAGCACCTTGATCGTGTAGACGACGCCGAGCACGAGCGTGACGCTCACGACGGGGCGGAGCATCGGCCAGGTGATCGCCCAGAAGGCCTTCCACCCGGTCGCGCCGTCGAGTGCCGCTGCCTCGTACAGCTCGGTGGGGATGTCCTGCAGACCGCCGTACAGGATCGTGGTGTTGAAGGGGATCCCGATCCAGATGTTCACCGCGATGACGGTGATGAGCGCCACGGCGGGACTCGTCAGCCACGGCACCGACGGGATGCCGAAGGTGCCGAGGAACTGGTTGACGACGCCAGAGTCCTGGTCGAGCATCCACTTCCAGACCGCACTCGAGACGATGAGCGGCAGCAGCCAGGGCAGCAGGAGCAGCGAGCGCAGGAGACCGGAGAGCGGGAAGTTCCGTCGGAAGAACAGGGCGAGCAGCAGGCCGAGGACGAACTGGCCGACGATCGACCCGATCGTGAACAGCGCGGTGTTGAGCATCGCCGTGCCGAACAGCTGGGACGACACGACCGAGGCGTAGTTCGCCAGGCCGACCCAGGGTGCCTCGCCCGTGTAGAACGTCGACGTCGTGTACGCCTGGAAGCTCATGACGATGTTCTTGACCACCGGGTAGCCGAAGAACAGCAGCAGGAACAGGACGGCCGGCAGCAGGAACAGCAGCTGCGCGATCCGTTCGAAGCGCAGCGAGCGGCCCGGGCGGGGCCGCCGGGACGGAGCGGGCGCTCCGTTCCCGGCGGCCCGCCGTGGGGCGACGGGGGTCGCGGTGCTCGTCATGCTCAGTTGCTCGACTGCGCGTTCTGCAGGGCGTCGGCCGGGGAGTCCTGCCCGGTCAGCGCCGACTGCACGGCCGTGTAGATCTTCGTCGCGGCCTTGGGCCAGTCGGCACCGAGCTCGCCGGTGCGGGCGCGGGCGTCGGCGACGAGGTCGACGAACACCTGCTCCTCGGGGACGTCCTTGCCGAACTGCTGCGCGACGTCGGTCTTCGAGGGGATCGTGTACCGCAGCTTCGCCATCGCGAGCTGGTTCGCGTCGCTGTTCATGCAGTCGACGATCTTCGCCGCGACGGCCTGCTTCGCCTTGTCACCGGTGTTCGGGACGGTCCAGACCTCGCCACCGAGCGGGGCCACGGCCTTGTCGCTGGCGGCCTGCACGGGGATCTGGGCGATCCCGTAGTCGACCTTCGACTCCTTCAGGCCGGGGATCTGCCACGGGCCGTTGATCATCATCGCGGCCTTGCCGGCCATGAACTGGTCGTTCACGTCGGCCTGGGTCCAGTTCACGACGCTCTTCGACATCGAGCCGTCGTCGACCAGGCCCTTCCAGAGCGACAGTGCTTCCTCGGTCTCCGGGCTCGCGATGTCCTTCTCGTCGCCGCCGTTCGACCACATGAACGGCAGGAACTGCCAGGTGCCCTCGTACGTGGCGTTGGCGTCGACGGCGAACCCGTACTGGTCGCCCTTGGTGAGCTTCGCCGCGGTGGACTGCAGCTCGTCCCACGTCTTCGGCGGGGTGACACCGGCCTCGGACAGCACCTTCTTGTTGTAGAAGAGCGCGATGGTGTTCACGGTGGGGGCGAGGCCGTAGACCTTGTCCTCGTAGGTCCCGGCCTGCAGCACGCCCTTGGCGTAGCCGTCGGTCGAGATGTCGTAGTCGGACAGCGGTGACAGCGCACCGGTCTCGGCGATCTGCTGCAGATCCGGGTTGTCGAGCATCAGGACGTCCGGCAGGGTCTTCGACGACGCCTGCTGCAGGACCTTCTGGATGAGCGACGAGCCGGGCACCAGGCTGCGCTTGATGGTGACGTCGTTCTCGGCCCCGCACTTGTCGAGGTACTCGCCGATGACCTTCTTGTCGTTGCCCTGGTTGTAGTAGTCGAGCACGGTGATGGAGTCCACCTTGCCGCCGGAGCTCGCGGACGAGCCGCCGGAACAGCCGGCGAGGACGAGGGGGACGGTCGCCAGCATGGCGACCGCGCTGAGGACCGGGGCGATCCTGCGGTGTCGAGGCTTCATTGCTTCGCTCTTCTCTGGATGGTTGCCGGACACGAGTCGAACGTGTCGCTCGTGGATCGGGGACGACCGGACCAGAACCGCTCCGTCGCGTCCCGAGTGGGGTCGAAGCTAGCATCGAAGCGGTTAGATGGTAAAGCGCTTAGACGAACTTTTTCGGGCACGGCCCCCGCTACAGTGAGCGCAACAGGGTGAGGGAGCGGCATGGCGACGATGCAGCAGGTCGCCGACCGGGCGGGCGTCTCGATCGCGACGGTGTCCTTCGTCGTGAACGGCAACAAGCGCGTGTCCGCCGACACCCGTGCCCGGGTCACGGCGGCGATGCGCGAGCTCGGCTACCGGAACAACGTGGTCGCCCGGGCGCTGGCGTCGCGCCGCACCCGGATCCTCGCGCTCGTGTTCCCGGTGCTCGAGCACCGGCTCGGCCAGACCGCGCTGCAGTTCTTCACGAGTGCCGCGAGCCGCGCCTCGGAGCTCGGGTACCACCTGGTGCTCTGGCCGGCGGTGACCACGGCGGACGACGTGCAGGACCTCATCTCGGGCGGTCTCGCCGACGGGGTCGTGGTGATGGAGGTCACGATGCACGACCCCCGGATCGCCCGTCTGACCGAACTCGAGGTCCCGTTCGTCGCGATCGGCCGCACCGCCGACCCCTCGGGCATCTCCTACGTCGACATCGACTTCGAGCGCACCGTCGAGGACGCCCTCGACCACCTCACCGGGCTCGGGCACCGCCGGATCGGGCTCGTGGTCGAGGACCTCGACGGCACCACCATGGCCGACTACGGGCCGAAGGTCCGCTCCGAGGCGGCGTTCCACGCCGGCATCGAGCGCCGCGGCCTGACCGGCACCGTGGTCGCCGCCGGCGCCTCAGCCGAGGGTGGGCGTCGTGCGGCGGCGGACCTGCTGGCGCACGACCCCGACGTCACGGCCGCGATCATCATGAAGGACGACTCGAACTTCGGGCTCGTCAGCGGGTTGCGGGCCGGCGGTCGGCGGGTGCCCGAGGACGTCTCGGTCATCGCGATCGTGTCCTCCGACGGCGCCGGCGCCGCGACCGAGCCGGTGCTCACGACGCTCAATGCCCCCGGTCCGGAGCTCGGCCGCCTGGCGGTCGAGTCGCTGGTCGACCGCCTCGAGGGCGGCAGCACCGAGCGCACCCACACGCTCATCCCGTGCGCCCTGCACCTGGCCGATTCGACGGCCCCCGCCCCCGCCTGACCCCTGTCGGCCTGGAGGCGCGGGTCGGCCCCGCCACGCGCCTCCAGGCCGCCGCCGGCCACCTTTCGGGCTGCGCGACAGTCCACGGCTCCCCGGGCGCGTGAGGTGTCGTCCACCCCGAGAGGTGCTCGGCGCGGCCGCGCCGCCACCGCCCCCTGGCGGACAGACCAGGCTCCGCCTGGTTGTGTGGACGTACAGGTTCGCAGCACCACACGTCGAGGAGGACGGATGGCAATCGACCGGAGGACGTTCATGCTCGGGGGAGCGGGGGTGCTGCTGCTCGCCGGTTGCTCCACCCGACCCGAGCGCACACGGGTCGAGGACTGGCCCACCGAACCGCCCGAGGGCGAGGCGACGATCAGCTGGTGGGCCGGGCAGGTCGCCTCGAAGGACGGCGGTGACCTGCGGCGGAGGCTCATCACGGAGTTCCAGAGGGAGCACCCGAACATCCGGGTCCGGATCGTCAGTGCCCCGAGCGACACCGACACGAACCGCACCAGCCTGACGACCCAGATCGCGGCCGGCAGCAGCACGCCGGACGTCTACCTCGGTGACGTCGCCTGGCCCGGGCAGTTCGCGAAGAACAAGCTCGCGACCCCCGTGAACCAGCTCGTCGGCGAGGACTTCTTCGACCAGTTCCCCGAGGGCCTGCGGCTGGCGGCGAGCGTCGACGGCACGTACTACATGTTCCCGCTGTACATCGACGAGTCGTTCTTCCTGTACCGGAAGGACCTGCTCGCGAAGCACTCCCTGCAGGTGCCGGGGTCGTGGGAGGAAGTGCGCGAGACCGCCGCGAAGCTCGTCGACACCGGCGACGTGTCGTACGGGTTCGCGTTCCAGGGCGACGTGTACGAGGGACTGACCTGCAACGTCACCGAGTTCGTCGCCGACGCCGGCGGATCGCTGCTGAACGACGACCTCACGAAGCCCGAGACGACGAGCTCCGAGACCAAGCGCGCGTTCGAGTTCATGCGGTCGCTGGTGACGTCGGGAGCGTCGCCACGGGCCACCCTGACGTACCAGGAGCAGGACACCAACGACGCCTTCTCCGGCGGCCGCGCGGCGTTCCTGCGCAACTGGTCGTACGCGTGGGGGATCGCGAACGGCCCGGACAGCCGGGTCGCCGGCAAGGTGGGTCTCGCCGCCCGGCCGACGTTCGACGGCATGGACGAGCACCACTCGACGATCGGCGGGTGGGGGAACTACATCAACCCGCACACCCAGGAACCCGCGGCGGCACTGACCTTCGCGCGCTGGATGTCGAGCGAGACCGCGCAGCAGTTCCTGACCCGCGAGGGCGGGGTCCTGCCGGCCCGCTCCGCGAGCCTCGTCAGCGCGGACGCGAAGCGCCAGGAGCGCCCGACCTACGACACGGCGGCGGGCATCACGCTCGTGCCCCGTCCGACCTCGACCGCCTACTACCCGAAGGTGTCGCAGGGCGTCTACCAGAACGGCAACAGCATCCTCGGCGGACAGGCCTCCGTCGACGGCGGCACCAGCGCGATGGCCTCCGCCATCTCGCTCGCCCTGCAGGGAGCGGCGCTGTGAGCGCCGGCACGGCGACACGACCGGCACGGCCTGGAGGCGCGGGTCGCGTCGATCCGCCGCCCCGGCCGTCGGGGCGGTCGCGTCTCGACCGCATCCGCTCGCGGGGCGCGTGGGGCTTCGCGGCCCCGGCGCTCCTGGTGGTCGCGGCGGTGACGATCTTCCCGGTCGTGTACTCGGTCGTCCTGAGCTTCGCGGACGTCGAGGTCGGGTACGAGGGCTTCACGATCCAGTCGTTCGGGTTCGACAACTACGCGGCCCTGCTGCAGAGCGCCGACTGGTACCGGGCGCTCGGCTTCACGGTGCTCTACACGGTGGTGACGGTCTCGGTCGAGCTCGTACTCGGCATGCTCGTCGCGCTGGTGCTCGAGCGCCTCGGGGCCACCCGCGGCTGGATGCTCGCGCTCATGCTCATCCCGTGGTCGCTCGTGACCATCGTGAACGCGCAGCTGTGGAAGTACATCTACGACAGCACCTACGGCGTCGCGACGTGGTTCTTCGGGTTGTTCGGGGACGCCCCGGTGATCCTCGGTGAACCGGTGCCCGCGATCACCGGGCTGATGGTCGCCGACATCTGGAAGACGACGCCGTTCGTCGCGATCATCCTGCTCGCGGGGCTCGTGCAGATCTCCGAGGACCACTACGAGGCCGCCGAGCTCGACGGCGCGAGCACCTGGCAGACGTTCTGGCGCGTGGTGCTGCCACAGCTCACCCCGACCCTGACGATCGCGGTGCTGTTCCGCATCCTGCAGGCGTTCGGCGTCTTCGACCTGCCGTTCGTGCTGACGAACGGCGGCCCGGGCACCGCCACCCAGTCGCTCGCGATCATGGGCTACAAGGTGCTCTTCCAGGACATCAACATCGGACCGGGCGCGGCGATCGCGACCTCCACCGCGGTCATCGTCGCGGCGGGGTGTCTGCTGTTCCTCCGGGCGTTCCGGAACCAGGCGAAGGGAGGGGACGACTGATGCCCCGTCAACGTGTGCGCAAGGGCTGGCGGAAGTGGGTCAACACCGTCAACGTCAGCGGTGTCGTCATCGCGGTGCTCACCGCACTGCCGCTCTACTGGCTCGTCACGACGTCGCTCAAGCCGGCGTCCGAGATCGGGCAGTCGCCGCCCACCGTCTGGCCGCAGTCGTTCACCTTCGACAACTTCGTGGTGGCCTTCCGCGACAACGCGCTGGGCCAGTACATGGTGAACAGCGTCATCGTGTCGGTGTCGACCACGGTGATCGTGCTCGCGCTGGCGTTCCTCGCCGGGTACGCCCTGGCCGGCCGGTTCATCCGGGGGCGCACGGCGATCATGACCTCGCTGCTCATGCTGTCGGTGTTCCCGGCGATCGCGGTGCTGACGCCGCTGTACCTGCTCGAGCGCAACCTCGGGCTGCTCAACTCGTACCCGGGCCTGATCGTGCCGTACGTGGCGTTCAACCTGCCGTTCGCCATCTGGATCATGCGGAACTACCTGCAGGGGATCCCGTCGACGATCGAGGAGGCGTCCGAGATCGACGGCGCCGGGGCGTGGCGGACCGTGCTGTCGGTGATCCTGCCGATGGCGAAGCCGGGCCTGTTCACGGTCGGCGTCTTCACCTTCACGGCGTCGTGGAGCGAGTTCCTGATGGCACTGACCTTCAACAGTGAGAACTCGTTCCGGACGATCCCCGTCGGCATCGCGCTCTTCGGGACGCAGTTCACGGTGCCGTTCGCGCAGATCTTCGCCGCGAGCGTCGCTGCGACGGTGCCGATCGTCATCCTGGTGCTCGTGTTCCGCCGCTCGATCGTGTCCGGCCTGACCTCCGGAGCGGTCAAGGGGTGACGGGTGTCCAGCATGCGGAGATAGGTAGGGAACTTACCTAGCTGCGCATGCTGGACATTCGTCCGGGCGTCGTCCTGACCGCCCGTACCCTGCCGTCAGGGGCTCGGTGCGCCGAGATCGACGGCTGCGACGATGCGGTCGATGATCCGCACGAACCTGGCCCGCTCCCGTTCCGAGAAGGAGGCCATCAGGTCGTGCAGGTGCTTGTTCGTGCCGTCCATCGCGCGCGCGTAGTCGCGGCGGGCAGCATCGGTCAGCTCGATGTACCGGCTGCGGCCGTCGTCGGGGTTCGGGACACGGCTGAGGTGTCCGCTGTGCTCGAGGCGGTCCACCATGCCGGTGACCGCCGGGCCGGTGAGTCCCAGGTGCTTCGACAGGTCCTTCACGCGCACCGTCCGACCCGCTTCCTCGGCGCGCGAGACGAACTGCAGCAGCGTGAGGTCGCCGCCGGAGACGCCGAGCTCGTCGCGCAGTCGACCCCGCAGTTCGGAGACCGCGGCCTCGAGCCGGGTCAGCGCCGCGTCCAGGTCGACATCGCTCACGACAGCGTCCCCTCTGCACGGGTCTCGTCCGGGTCACGATACGCCGCAGTCACCGCCCCAGCGTATCCACATAACGCGAAGCGTGGAACGGTGCAGGTGGCGATGGCGGATTCGGGGCACCGTGGCTGATTCCGTCCCGACTCCGCAGTCCGCTGCACGCGCCGGTGAACCGGTGCGTTTCGAGGTCTCCGGCGGTGACCCCGACTCGGCCGAGCGCGACCTCGCCGCCGTCCACGGCGCCGATCGGTGGTCCGTCCGGCGCCTCGACGACGACTTCTCGTACCGGTACACGGCCGTCGGGGACTCCGACGTGAGCATCCGGCGCTCGCAGCTCCGCGGTGCCGTGCGCGGCTCGGTGCCCGTCGGTGCCGACTACGTGGTGACGTGGATCACCAGCGGGACCGCGCACCTGGACTCCGGGCGCGTCCGGATGGAGTTGCGCCGGGACGTCCCCGTGCTCCTGCCGCCCGAGGACGACTTCGTGTTCACGGCCGAGGACCACGACCAGCGGCTGGTGCACTTCGGGCGGGAGTACGTGCACCGCGTCGCGTTCGAACACCTGGAGGTCGACGCCACGCCACTGCGGTTCGACCCCACCCGCGCGCCGGAACCCGACACGGCGGAGCGCTGGCAGGGGGCGCTCGTGGCGCTGTCCCGGGCACTGCGCGCCGAGGGTCCGGACTCGGACGCGTGGCACGAGGCCAAGCGGTCGGCGGCCACCGCGTTCCTCGACACCTTCCCGCCGCAGGCCGACGACCTGCCCGCGGTGCTCGGCCTGCCCCGGAACGCCCGGCTGCGCGCCGCAGTGGAGTACATCCACGCGCACGCTGCCGAGCCGGTCACGGTCCAGGAGCTGTCCGAGGTCGCCGGCCTGAGCGTGCGGTCGGTGCAGGAGTCGTTCCGCCGGGTCTTCGACGTGTCGCCGCTGACGTACCTGCGCGAGGTCCGGCTCGACCGGGTGCGCGGCGAACTGCTCGAGCTCGACCCGCAGGCCGGGGTCGTCGGCGACGTCGCCCGACGGTGGGGGTTCGCCCACCTCGGCCGGTTCTCGGCGGCCTACGCGGCCCGGTTCGGCGAGTACCCGAAGCAGACCCTGCGGCGCTGACGGCGGCGGGTGCTCAGCGGCCGGACGCCGGCCTCGGCGCGGGGCCCGTGCTCGCCCGGACCCGCAGGGTCGTGGGGAGCCGGACGTGGTCCGTGGTCGGTTCGCCACGGAGCATCGTCAGGAGCATCTGCACGGCGTGCGACCCGAGCTCGGCGAGCGGCTGCGACACCGTGGTGAGCGGCGGGGTCGTGGTGGACGCCTGCGGCACGTCGTCGAAGCCCACGACGGACAGGTCCTGGGGGACGCGGAGCCCGACCTCGGCCGCGGCGCGGAGCACGCCGATCGCCGACGAGTCGTTCGCGGCGAACACCGCGGTGGGGCGGTCGGCGAGGGTCAGGAGCTCGCGGGCGACGGCCGCGGACTGGTCCTCCTGGTAGCCGCCGTCACGCAGCAGGCGCTCGTCGACCGTGATGCCCGCGGCCGTCAGTGCCGAGCGGTACCCGGCGGCGCGCAGCTGGGCGGAGGCCAGGTCGGCGCGTCCCTGCAGGTGCGCGATGCGGGTGTGTCCGAGTGCGAGCAGGTGTTCGACCGCCTGCACCGCGCCGGCCTCGTTGTCGGCGTCGACGGTGGCGTGCCCCTCCGGCCCGGTGTGCGGGTCGATCGCCACGACGGGGATCGACGAGCTCGACAGTGCCGTGGTCGGGGTGACGACGATCGCGCCGTCGATCAGGGTGCCGGACAGGCGGGACAGTGACCGGCGCTCCCACCCGGGTCGGTCGGCGCCGGTCATCAGGCCGGCGTAGGCGAGGAGCTCGTAGCCGGTGCCGGTGGCCGCCCGCGAGATGCCGCGGAGCAGCTCCGTCGAGAACGGCTCGAACTCGGGTACCAGGATGCCGACGACCCCGGTCCGCGAACTCCGCAGGCTCCGGGCGACCAGCGAGGTCTCGTACCCCAGGTCGTCGACCACCTGCTGCACGCGGAGCATCGTGGCGGGTGCGACCCCGTCGCGCTGGTTGATCACCTTGGACACCGTCGGGATCGAGACCCCGGCCACCCGCGCCACGTCGCCGATCGTCACCCGGCCGGCACCGGGACGCGCGCCGAGTGCCGAGTCCATGTGCACACCGTACCGCTGCGGCACAATGCGATCGGTAAAGAAAACGTTATCGATATCGATTGACATCGACCTGGAGCAGCAGGCATGCTCTCCGCAGCGGCAGTCGATGTCGCGCATGTCAACGACGACACTTCAGGAGTTCCACGATGACGAGGAAGATCCGTGCCGCGGCAGCCATCGCGCTGATCGGGGCCACAGCACTGGTGGCCAGTGGGTGCTCGGCGGGCAGCGATGCCTCCGAGGACGGCGGGAAGGTCACGATGACCTTCTGGCACAACTCGACCACCGGACCGGGCAAGGCCTACTGGGCCTCGACGGTCAAGGCGTTCGAGGAGAAGTACCCGAACGTCACCATCAAGACCCAGGCGATCCAGAACGAGGACCTGGACGGCAAGCTCCAGACCGCCCTCAACTCCGGCGACGCCCCCGACGTGTTCCTGCAGCGCGGCGGCGGCAAGATGGACGCGATGATCGCTGCCGGGCAGCTCATGGACATCTCCGACTCCATCAGCGCCGACGCGAAGAAGTCCATCAGCGCGGGCACGTTCGCCGGGTACGAGAAGGACGGCAAGACCTACGCCATGCCGGGCGCGGTGCTCCCCGAGGGCATCTGGTACTCGAAGGACCTGTTCAAGGAAGCCGGCATCGAGGGCACGCCCACGACCATGGACGAGCTGAACGACGCGATCACGAAGCTCAAGGCCAAGGACATCGACCCGGTCGCCGTCGGCGCGAAGGACGCCTGGCCGGCCGCCCACTGGTACTACAACTTCGCGCTCCGCGAGTGCAGCCAGAAGACCCTCGAGGACACGGCGAAGTCGCTGAAGTTCGACAACGCCTGCTGGACGAAGGCCGGCGAGCAGCTCGAGGACTTCAACGCCACCAAGCCCTTCAACAACGGCTTCCTGACCACCGCCGCACAGCAGGGCGCCGGCAGCTCCGCCGGTCTCCTCGCCAACCACAAGGCGGCCATGGAGCTCATGGGCGCGTGGGACCCGGGCGTGATCGCGTCGCTGACGCCGGACGCCAAGCCGCTGCCCGACCTCGGCTGGTTCCCGTTCCCCGCGATCGACGGTGGCAAGGGTGACCCGAAGTCGATGATGGGTGGTGTCGACGGCAACTCCTGCTCGGCGCAGGCCCCGAAGAAGGCGTGCACCGACTTCCTGAACTTCATCGTGCAGAAGGACAACCAGGAGGGCTACTACAAGGCCTTCAACGCCATCCCGGTGAACAAGGAAGCCCAGTCGGTCGTCGACTCGGACTACCTGAAGACGGCCCTGGCCGCCTACCAGGAGGCCCCGTTCGTCTCGCAGTACCTCGACACCCTGTACGGCCAGAACGTCGGCAACGCGCTGAACACCAGCGTCGTCGACCTGCTCGCCGACAAGGGCAGCGCGAAGGACATCGTCGAGACCACCAACCAGGCTGCGGCCAAGGGCTGAGCATGACCCTCGACACCTCGCTCGGTACGACTCCGACCACCGGGTCGGACACGGCCGCGGGGACGTCCCCGGCGGGGAGCGGTTCGCCGCTCCCCGCCGGTCGGCGGACCAAGCGCCGCATCGCGGACTGGCGGAAGCGCGTCGAGATCGCGGTCCTCGCCGGACCCGCGGTCATCGTCTTCGTCACGTTCGTGATCCTGCCCGTGGCGCTCGCCGCCTACTACGGGTTCTTCAAGTGGCAGGGCTACGGCCCGCCCACCGACTTCGTCGGGCTGCAGAACTACCTGATCATCTTCCAGGACAAGGCGTTCCACGCGGTCCTGATGCACAACGGCTTCATCGTCGTGCTCTCCCTGGTGCTGCAGGGACCGATCGCGATCGTGCTCGCACTGCTGCTCAACCAGAAGATGCACGGCCGAGGACTCGTCCGCGTGCTCGTCTTCGTGCCGTACGTCATCTCCGAGGTGATCGTCGGCACCGGGTGGAGCCTGATGCTCCAGTCGAACGGCGCCGTGAACGACCTGTTCCAGAGCATCGGCCTGGGCGGACTCCGTGCGGACTGGCTGTCGAACCCCGACATCGCCATCTGGACGCTGCTCGTGATCATCTCGTGGAAGTACATCGGCTTCGCGGTGATCCTGTTCCTCGCCGGCCTGCAGAGCATCCCCGAGGAACTGTTCGAGGCCGCCGCCATCGACGGCGCCGGCTACTGGCAGATCCAGCGGCGCATCACCCTGCCGCTGCTCGGTCCGACCATCCGCATCTGGGCGTTCCTGTCGATCATCGGCTCGCTGCAGCTGTTCGACCTCGTCTACATCATCTGGGGGCAGTACATCGCGTCGACCGCGGGCACCTCGACGATGGCGACGTACATGGTCGCCAACGGCCGGACCTCGGGCAACTTCGGCTTCGGCAGCGCCGTCGCGGTCGTGATGTTCGTGATCTCGCTCGTGGTCGCCCTGATCTACCAGCGCTTCGTGCTCCGCCGCGACACCGCGGGTGCACTCACCGAGAGGAAGAACTGATGTCCACCACGAGCATCGTCGCCCCCGGGCGCCGGGCCGTGCGGGAGCGACGGTCCAGTGCCGCGATCGGACGCGCGAACCCGCTGACCTACGTCGTCGCGATCCTGTTCGTCGCCGCCAACCTGGCACCCGTGCTCTACATCGTGCTGGGCGGCTTCCGGACCAACTCGCAGATCACCACGAGCCCCGCCGGACTACCGGCACCGTTCGAGTTCGGCAACTACGGGTCCGTGCTGTCCAGCGGCATCTTCTGGCAGCAGCTCGGCAACTCCACGATCAGCGCCGTCACGACCACCCTCGGGGTCGTCGTGCTCGGGCTGATGGTGAGCTTCGTGCTCGCCCGCTACCGGTTCGCCGGCCGCGGGGCGCTCTACGCCCTGTTCGCCGCTGGTCTGATGTTCCCGATCACCGTCGCGATCACCCCGCTGTACCTGCTCGTCAAGGACCTCGGTCTGACGAACAGCCTGGCCGGCGTGATCCTGCCGCAGATCGCGTTCGCGCTGCCGACCACCGTCATCATCCTGGTGCCGTTCCTGCGGGCGATCCCCGACGAGCTCGAGGAGGCCGCGTCGATCGACGGAGCGAGCCGTCTCGGGTTCTTCTTCCGGATGGTCGTGCCGCTGTCGCTGCCCGGCGTCGTCACGGTCGGCATCCTGGCGTTCATCGCCAGCTGGAACAGCTACATCCTGCCGCTGTTCATCCTGAACAACGAGGCCGCGTACACCCTGCCGCTCGGTGTCCAGTCGTTCTCGTCGCAGTACTCCGTCGACACCGCCAAGGTGCTCGCGTTCACCTCGATGTCGATGATCCCGGCGCTCGTGTTCTTCACGATCTTCCAGCGCCGCATCGTCGGTGGCCTGACCGGGGCGGTGAAGGGGTGACCGCGACGGACGCGACGCAGACCGCCGGACGCGACCCGCGCCTCCAGGCCGACAGCGCGACGGACGCGACCGCGACGGACGCGACCGCGACCACCGCCGGACCCCGCGCCGACGCCCTGCTCGCCGTGATGACCCTCGACGAGAAGGTCGCGCAGCTCGTCGGCTACTGGCTCGACCAGAACGGCGTGGTCGCGCCCATGCAGGGCGAGATGGCGGCCGTGCAGCAGGGCAGCACCCTGGCGGACATCACCCGCGACGGCATCGGGCAGTTCACTCGCGTCTACGGCACCCGTCCCGTCGAACCCGACGAGCGTGCTGCCTGGCTCTGGGCCGAACAGCGCCGCCTGCAGCGCGAGACCCGGCTCGGGATCCCGGCGCTCGTCCACGAGGAGTGCCTGACCGGGCTCGCCGCGTGGAAGGCCGCGACGTTCCCGACCCCGCTGGCGTGGGGCGCGTCGTTCGACCCGGAGCTCGTCGAGCAGGTCGGCGCCGCGATCGGTGCGTCCATGCGCCAGCTCGGCGTCCACCAGGGGCTCGCACCCGTGCTCGACGTGATCCGCGACCCCCGCTGGGGCCGGGTCGACGAGTGCATCGCCGAGGACCCGTACCTGGTCGGCACGGTCGGCACCGCGTACGTGCGCGGGTTGCAGTCCGCCGGGGTCGACGCGACCCTGAAGCACTTCCTCGGGTACTCGGCGTCGCAGGCGGGGCGGAACCACGCCCCCGTGCACGCCGGGGCCCGCGAGGTGGCCGACGTGTACCTGCCGCCCTTCGAGATGGCGCTGCGAGACGGTGGCGCCCGGAGCGTCATGAACTCGTACGCCGAGATCGACGGCGTGCCCGTCGCGGCGAACGGCGAACTGCTCACCGACCTGCTCCGCGACCGGCTCGGCTTCGACGGGACCGTCGTCGCGGACTACTTCTCGGTGGCGTTCCTCGAGGTGATGCACGGCATCGCCGCCGACCGTGGCGAGGCCGCGGCGCTGGCGCTCGAGGCCGGCATCGACGTCGAGCTCCCGACCGGTGACGCGTACCTCGCGCCGCTGGTCGAGCGGGTCCGCAGCGGGCAGGTGGACGAGGCGCTCGTCGACCGCGCCGTGCTCCGGGTGCTCCGGCAGAAGGAGCGGCTCGGCCTGCTCGAACCGGACGCGTTCGCCGAGGACGCCCCGACAGGGATCGACCTCGACACACCGCTGCACCAGGCGCTCGCACGGCAGCTGGCGGCGAAGTCGCTCGTGCTGCTGTCGAACGACAGCAGCACCGCCGACAGCGGCAGCGCTCGCGGCACCCCCGTCCTCCCGCTCGCGCCGGGGGCCTCGGTCGCGGTCATCGGCCCGAACGCCGACCGCGCCGAGGCCCTGCAGGGCTGCTACTCGTTCGCCAACCACGTGCTCGCCTCGCACCCCGACCTGCCGCTCGGCTTCGCGATCCCGACCGTCCGCGAAGCCGTCGCCCAGGCACTCGCCCCGGCAGCGGTCCGCTTCGCAGCGGGCTGCGCCGTCACGGGCGACGACCGGGCCGGCTTCGCCGACGCGGTCGCCGTGGCCTCCGCCTCGGACGTCGCGGTGGTCGTCGTCGGTGACCAGGCCGGACTCTTCGGCCGCGGCACGGTCGGCGAGGGCAACGACACCGAGTCGCTCGACCTGCCCGGCGTGCAGCGCGAGCTGGTCGAGGCCGTCGTCGCGACCGGGACCCCCACCGTGATGGTGTTGCTCACCGGCCGACCGTACGCGATCGGCTGGGCGCTCGACGGCGACCAACCGCGTCCGGCCGCGGTCGTGCAGGCGTTCTTCCCGGGCGAGGGCGGCGGGCTGGCGATCGCCGACCTGCTCACCGGCGAGGCCTCACCCTCGGGCCGCCTGCCGCTGTCCCTGCCCCGGTCCGCCGGTGCGCAGCCGTTCACGTACCTGCACCCGCGGCTCGGCGGTCCGTCCGACGTCACCGCCGCGGACTCCACGCCGGTGCGACCGTTCGGCTTCGGCCTCGGCTACACCGACTTCGCCTACGACGAGCTCGTCGTCGACCAGGACGTCCGCTCCGACGGCGTCTTCACCGCGTCGGTGACGGTCCGGAACACCGGGTCCCGTGACGGCGAGGACGTCGTGCAGCTCTACGGGCACGACGTGCACGGCAGCGTCACCAGGCCCGAGGTGCAGCTCCTCGGGTACGCGCGGGTCGCGCTCGCCGCGGGGGAGTCCGCGCGGGTCCGCTTCCGCGTCCCGGTGCAGCGCTTCGCGTTCACCGACCGTCGGATGCGCAAGGTGGTCGAGCCCGGCGACGTGCAGGTCTGGGTCGCGTCGCACGCGGCGGCGTCACGGCCGGGAGGCCCGGTGGCAGCCGGTGGGATCGTCGCCTCGGGCGACGGTCCGGTCCGACACCCCGTCCCCGGCACCGCCACGGAGCGCGCGACCGTCGCGGTCACCGGCGCGGTCCACGAGGTCACCCCGGGCGACCCCCGCCTGGTGGAGTGGTCGCTCGTCTGACGGCAGTACGGGGAGGCGTCGGCACCACCGATGCCTCCCCTCATCCCGTCCGTCGACCAGCCGCGGGGTCGGTGGCGAGTGCGGCCGGGTCGCGCAGACCACGGAGCGGTGAGGCGACGACCCAGACGACGGTGAGCAAGATCCCCGCGCACCCCAGGGTGAGGCCGGTCCGCGTGCCGAGCAGCTCTCCGACCAGGCCGCCGAGCCCAGCCCCGATCGCGATGACGCCGTAGGACAGCCAGCGCATGGTGGCGTTGACCCGGCCGAGCACCTGGTCCGGCGAACGCAGCTGGCGGAGCGTGAGTGCGACGACGCTCGACGGTGAGGTCCCCGCGCCGTTCACGGCGAACACCCCGATCAGGACGGTGACCGTGACCGGCGTCGACCACGACGGATCGATCACGGGGAGCACTGCGAGCGCGACGCACTCGGCCGTGGCGCAGGCGACCAGGACTGGCCCGGCACCGAACCGGCGGACACTCGACGGTGCCGCGGAGGCGCCGACCACGGCGCCGATCGCCCCGAGGCTGAAGACGAGGCCGAGCAGCCCCGCGTTCAGTCCGAGCTGCCGCACGGCGTGCACGGTGAAGAGCACCATCACCCACTGCGCGAAGAGGTTGTAGATCCCGGCGAAGCCGACCAGCGAGACCAGGTACCGGTCGCGACCGACGAACCGCAGGCCCTCGCCGAGGTCGCGCAGTGCGCTCCGTCCGGTCGAGGTCGGGCGGGCCTCGGGTGCCCGGATGCCGAGCAGCGCGACCGCCGACACCACGTACGTCACGGCGTGGAGCGCGAGGGCCCACGGTGCCGACAGCACCTGGACGAGCAGCCCCCCGAGTCCTGGGCCGCCGACCTCGGCCGCCGCCGCCGTCGCCTCCAGCCGCCCGTTCGCGCGTTCGAGCTGCTGGCGTCCGGCGACCGTCGGCAGGAACGACTGGTAGCTCACCTCGAACGCGACGGTGAAAGCGCCGAGGAGCCCGACCAGGACGACGAGTACCGGCAGGGTCAGCGTCCCGCTGAACGCCACCACGACGACGACCACGGTGATGGCGGCCCGGGCGAGGTCGGACACGACGAGGACCGGGCGTCGGCGACGGCGGTCGACCAGGACCCCGAGGGGCAGCGCGAGCAGGAGGAACGGGAGCCACCGCGCCGCGTTCAGCACTCCGACCTCGCCGGCGGACGCGTGCAGGACGACGACGGCGAGCAACGGCACCGCCAGTTCGCTCACCTGCCCGCCGACGGCCGAGGCGCCTTGCGCCACCCAGAACCGCGTGAAGTCCGGGCCGAGGCCGGTCCGTGCTGCGCTAACGCGTGGAACGCTGGTCATGCATTAGACCCTGGCACAGGTGATGCACATGGCACAACGGCTGATCACACATTAGTCTCGGAGCATGATGGCCCCCGACGCGCAGTCGACGTTCCCGGAAGTGGGCGGACACACTGCGCTCGACCTCGTCGACACCGTGCACTGGCGACTCGATCCCCGTCGTTCGATCGACACCCTGAGCAGCTTCGACGCCGTCGTGGCGTGGTGCGAGCAGATGGGCGTCCTGCCCGGCGGCGCGGACGAGATCAGTCGGCTCGCCGAGGCCGCGCCCGCCGTCGCGGCGCGGGAGCACGCCGCGGTGCTGGCACTCCGCGAGGCGGTCTACGAAGCGGTGTTCAAGTCGTCACCACGCGCTGCCGCCCACATCGCTTCCGAGTACGTCGCTGCTCTCGAGCGCGCGACGATCGAGCGGGGCACGGACGGGGCGTCGTGGTCGTGGCGGATACCGGCCGACCTCTCCGGGCCGAGGGGCGCGATCGCCCTGCTCGCCCAGGAACTGCTGACGTCCGACCTCAGCGCGGCACGGCAGTGCGGCGACGACGCGTGCGGCTGGGTGTACTTGGACACGTCGCCCCGGCACAACCGCGTCTGGTGCACGGCCGCGGGGTGCGGCAACCGCAACCGGGTCGCGCGGCACCAGGCGAAGCGTCGCGGAGCGACGGCGCCACAGGGCGGCCGACAGGACTGACAGCGCGCACCACGTGCCCTGGATGTGACCGGGTGACGGACAGGAGGCGCGGTGCGGGCTCGAACCGCGCCTCCCGTCCGGCAGCGGGTCGCGGTCACCCGAGGCGGTTCGATCCGGTCGGACAGGTCCAGTGACCAGACGGCGACGCCGGTCAGGCCGAGCCGCTCCGCCAGGGTGACCCGCTCGCGCAGCGAGCGAGCGTCGGACCACCAGAGCACCTCACCGCTCGGCAGGGTCGCGGTCCACTCGCCGGCCGTCGCGTCCCACCGGGCGGTCGCGCCCGCCTTCCGGACCCGGAGCCGGGCCTGGGCGTCGGAGAGCTGACCGGCCGGACGCTTCCCCTTCCAGTGGTAGCCGTACCCGGCGACACCGAGCACGATCTGGTCGCGGGGGGCGAGGGTCGCGAGTGCGCGGGCGGCCTTGGACGACCACGCGAGCGACCCGACCGGGCCGGGCGCGTCCGGTTCCCAGGGGCCGTGCTGGTCGTAGGCCATGAGCGTCAGGTGGTCGAGCGGGGCGCGGAGGGCGCGCACGTCGTAGCCCAGGCGGGCGTACCCGGCGGCGGTGGTCGACGCGGACAGGGCGATGTCGAGCCGGACGTCGTCGCCGACGGCGGCTCGGAGCTCACGGGCGAAGGCGGTGAGACCGGGCTTCTCGGCCGAGGTCAGCGCCTCGAGGTCGATCATGATCGAGTCCCAGCCGCCCGTGGCTACGTCGGCGGCGAGTGATCGGACGACCCGGGCGCGGTTCGCGGGCGAGGTCAGGAGCTTCCGCGCGATCGGCTCGCTGAAGTCGCCGTCGGCCTCGGAGTAGTTGCTGACGAGCAGCTGCGCGGTGAGCCCGTCGGCGTGTGCCCGGTCGCGCTGGGCCTCGGCAGCGTGCGACGGGGCGGTGACCTTCGAGCCAGTGCGGTCGAGCAGCAGCCCGTCGACGCCGACCACGTCCATCGCGGCGGCGTTCGCGTCCACCAGGGCGGTCTCGGCGTTCTCGGGCTGGAAGCCGGTCACGTCGAACCCGTCGGCCCGGGCGGCGGTCGGGGTCGTGCAGCCGGCGAGTGCGAGTCCTGCGGAGAGGACGGCGGCGAGCAGCGCGGAGCGGCGTCGACGCGGCGCTCCGGTCAGGAGGCGCTGATGGTCGTGGTGGGGCGTGCCGGCGGGGCCCCGGCGACGTCGTCGGCGGAGACCGGGCCCTCGGCGTCCGTCGGCTCCGGGCTCAGGACGAGGCCGGAACCGCTCGCCGCGCTGGCGTAGAGCTCGTCGAGCCAGGAGCGGTTCACGCTCGGGGACTTGCCGCCGGCGAACTTGAAGTGGAGTCCGCAGTACGGGTGGATCCAGATGCTGCTGCGGCCGCCGCCGACGGCGGGGTCGTCCTTCCACGAGAACACGAAGCTCTCCCCGCGGCGGATGAGGTTCACGATGACGATCTGCAGGTGCGTGAGTGCACGGTCGTCGAGGCGGAGCTCGAGGGGTTGCGAGTCGTAGATGAGCTGGCCCATGGCGCTGCCTTCCGTCGGATGGGGCCCGCCGCACGTGCCGGACCCGCGTCCATCCTCCCTCGGTTCCTCGGCCCTTGGCGCTTTTCGTCCATCGACGGCGCGATCAGTCCCGTTCCGTGCCGGTGGCCGACGGCGGGACGGCCGGTGCCGACCACGGCGGGAGCTCGGCCGACGGGTACCCGCCGTGCTCGTCGGGCGCCCGCAGCATCGGGTTGACGGCGCGCAGCCGCATGCCGGAGGTGTCCCCGGCGGCCCCGCGGACGGCGCTCGCCAGCAGGAACGCGACGACGTCCGCCGTGCTGCCGTCGGGGTCGTAGCCGTGCCAGGGGCGGTCGTCGCCCTGGGCACGGCGCAGGGCGCTGGCGAACGTCGCGTCGGCGTCGTCGACCTCCACCTCGCAGTCGAGCACGATCCGGAAGCGTGATCCCTCGCCCGGGGACCCGGCGAGGTCCGACGTGGCTCGGGGGTCCGGGTCCTCCAGGTCGAACGACCGGAGCGCCGCGGACGGTGCGGTGCCGAAGGCGGCACGGTACTCGGCCGCCATCCGGCCGGCGTTGCTGAAGTGCCAGTGCTTCGCGACGTCCGCGATGGTGCGACGGTCGGCCGGTGTCATCGACAGCAGGTCGCGGCGGACGCCCTCGAGCCGTACCCCGCGCAGGTACGACGCGGGCGAGGTCTGCAGCTCCCGCCGGAACGCGCTCTGCAGGCCGCGGGTCGACAGGTGTGCGGCGGCGGCGATGTCCGGTACGGAGATCGCGTCGCGGGCGTGGGCGTGCACGAACCGCAGCGCCTCGTGCACGGTGCGGGACAGCCGTGCTCCGCCGTGCTCGGGACCACTCGCCGTGGTCGGTGCCTGGTCCATACGTGGAGGGTACGAGTCGATCGGGTGGATCGGCCTCCGACGCCACGACGCCGCCGTTATCCGGGGTGCGCGGATGTGAATCGCACCCGTTCGGGGGCCATTGTGGACCCCGGCGAGGGCGCTTATCGTCCAAGAGGTACTCAAACTGTCCCCCTCCGAACAGGGTCGGAGGCACGGGGACAGATCGGAGGATCTGATGAGTGGTTACGAGCGTGCACCGGGGGTCGCCCCGGTCCACATCACCTCCTACCGGGCTCGGGCACGCGCTGCCCGACGCGGGTGGATCGTGCAGTCCGAGGACGACGTCGACCGCGAGCGGTTCACCTTCGCGGACCTCCGCGCCCGGCGAGGATCGGGCCAGTGAGCAGCGACACCGTCCCGCGGGTCGCCGTCGGCCACGCGCCCCGGACGGCCGAGCGGTGCGGCCGGACCCCCGCGGACGCCGTCCGGACGGTGCGTGCCGTGTACGACGGTCGCGACGTCCGGTTCGCACCCACCGACCGGTTCGCGTTCCGCCACCGGACGGTGCGCCACCACAACGTCGCACTGCTGTCGTCGGCGGTGTCGACGACCACCGCCGCCTCGTTCACGCCGGACGGCACGCCGGTGCTGGCGTGGTCGACCGCGGGCTGCCTGCGGGTCGACGACGACGCGCCCACCCGGCCCGGCGTGCCGGTGCTCCTGCCGACGGACCGACCGTTCACGCTGATCGTGCCGGCGGGGACCGTCCAGGTGCTGCGGGTGGACGGTGGCTTCCTCGACGCCGTGAACGGGGTCGTGTTCGACCACCGCTTCGCCGGCCGACTGCGATCCCGCCCGGCCGAGGCCGAGGTGTCCCAGCTGCTCGCCCGCATCGACGCGGTCGCGGTCAACGCGCTGCACCCCGACCGCAACCCGGGCGGCCACCTGTCCGCACAGGTCCTGCTGGCCGAGGCCGTCCTGCGGGCCTTCGGCGGGACGGACGCCGAACCGGACGCACGGCCGGTGCGCCGGACGGTGAACACCGTGCAGCTCGCGCAGGCCTGGCTCGCGGAGCACTGCGACCGGCCGCTCCAGCTCGCGGACGTCTGCGGGGCCGTCGGGGTCAGCTCCCGCACGCTCCAGGAGAACTTCGTGCAGCACGTCGGCGTGAGCCCCATGACGTACCTGCTGCAGGTCCGCCTCGACCGGGTCCGGATCGCGCTCCAGCTCGCCGACCGCGCGCAGACGACGGTGGCCGAGGTCGCGCACCGGTGGGGGTTCCGCCACATGGGGCGGTTCTCGAGCACGTACTTCCAGCGCTTCGACGAGTACCCGAAGAAGACGCTCCAGACGGCCACCTGACCCCCGACACCCGTCAGCGCAGCCGGTCCGCCAGGAACGCCGCCTGACGCTCCCAGTGCCGGAAGCCGCCACCCTCGTGCCCGTTGTACGGGTACACGACGATCTCGCGGTCGGAGGAGCCGAGGGCGTTGAACGCGGCGAAGGTCGTGCGGGGCGGGACGACGTCGTCCATCAGCGCGACCGAGAACAGCGCCGGGGCGGTGATGTCGGCGGCGTGGTTCACCCCGTCCAGGTACGCGGCGGTCTCCCACACGCGCTCGGCCGCGTCGCGGTGGACGGCGAGGTACTGCGCGAGCTCCAGGTACGGACCGCCGACCGCGACGTCGGTGCCGTTCCGCCAGTCGGCCAGGAACGCCACGTCGGGCAGCACCGCGGCGACCGGCCCGACGTGTGCCTCGACCAGGGCCGCCGCGGCGATGGTGATGCCGCCGCCCTGGCTGCCGCCGGTCAGGGCGATGCGCTCGGGGTCGATCCCGGGCAGCGTGCGGACTGCCTCGACCAGGCGGACCGCGTCGGTGTAGACGCGGCGGTAGTAGTGGTCGGCCGGTGAGCCGATGCCGCTCGTCATCCAGCCGCTGGCGTGCGGTGCGGAGCCGTGCGGGTCCGGGGTGTCCCCGCCGGCCCAGCCGGAGCCCTGGCCGCGGGTGTCCATCACGACGTGCACGTACCCGGCGAGGGCCCAGTGCACGCGCTCGCCCGGGCGACCACGGCCACCGCCGTAGCCGAGGAACTCGACGACGACCGGCAGCGCGCCCCGGTCGTCGACCACCGGACGGTTGACCCAGGCGCGCACGGGGTCGCCGGCGAACCCGGGGAACGTCAGGTCCTCGACGACGAGACCGGTCACCGGGGTCTCGGCGGGCACGAGGGTCGTCTCGACCCCCTCGCCCGCGGTCCGGGCGGCGGCGATCGTGTCCGCCCAGAAGGCGTCGAAGTCGGCGGGACGACGGACGTCCGAGCGGTGGGCACGGAGCGCGTCGAGGGGCAGGTCGGTCAGTGGCATGGGGGTCCTCCGGGGACGATGATGCCCCCGGCGCCCTGGTGGAGGGCGCCGGGGGCGGGGAGTGTCGGATCCGGTGCGTCGGTCAGCGCGCCGCGGCGCGGTACTGCTCGAGCACCTCGGGGTGCGGGTCGGACGGCACGGTGGTCGTCGCGGTGTCCCACGTCGGCAGTGCGCCGGTGAGTGCCCACGCGGCCTGCTTCGCAGCACCCGCGGCGACGTACTCGCCGGGCTCCGGCACCAGGACGTCACGGCCGAACACCTGTGCGGCGACGGTGCGGACCGCCGGGTTCCGCGCGGCGCCGCCGATGAGCAGCAGCCGCTCGACGGTCACCCCGGTGTCCTGCACCGCGGCCAGTCCGTCGGCGAGGGCGCAGAGCATCCCCTCGACGGCCGCCCGGGCCAGGTGCGCCCGGTCGGTGGTCGCCGGCGTCATGCCGAGCAGCGATGCGGTCGCGTCCGGCCGGTTGGGCGTGCGCTCGCCGACGAAGTACGGCACCAGGACGAGGCCGTCGGCCCCGGCCGGCGCCTGCAGCGCCAGCTCGCCGAGTGCGTCGTGGTCGACGCCGAGCAGGCCGCCGATCACCTCGAGCACGCGGGCCGCGTTGAGCGTCGTGACGATCGGGAGGCGCGACCCGGTCCCGTCGGCGAAGCCCGCCACGGTCCCGCTCGGGTCACGCACCTCGGCGTCACTGACCCCGAAGACCGTGCCGCTGGTGCCGAGGGACACCGCGACGTCACCCGGGCCGAGACCCAGGCCGAGCGCTGCCCCGGCGTTGTCACCGAGTCCGGCGCCGACGACGAGGCCGGTCCGCGCGATCGCGCCGCCGGGCAGCTCGACGTCGGTGGACAGGGTGCCCATGGCCTCGTCGGGAGCGACCACGCGGGGCACGACCACGGCGTCGTCGTCACCCATCGACGCCGGACGCATCGGCCGCCCGAGCGCGAGCTCGAACAGCTCCGGGTCGTACTCGCGGCGCACCGGGTCCCAGTACCCCGTGCCACTGGCGTCGGACGCGTCCGTCGCCAGGGCGTCGAGGTCGGGGCCGAGCGGGCTCTCGTCCGCCGGGCCGTGGCCGCGGAGCCGCCACGACAGCCAGTCGTGGGGGAGCGCCACGGCCGCGACGCGGGCCGCGTTCTCGGGCTCCGCGTCGCGGAGCCACCGCAGCTTGGTGCCGGTGAACGACGCGACCGGCACGAGCCCCGTCCGCGCGACCCACGCCTCCTGGCCGAGCTCGTCGACCATCTGCGCGGCCGCGTCCGCACTGCGCACGTCGTTCCAGAGCAGGGCGTCGCGGACCACGCGGCCGTCGGCGTCGAGCGCGACCATGCCGTGCTGCTGCCCGGCGATGGCGACGGCACCGACGTCGTCGAGGCCGCCGGCGTCCGCGACGGCGGCACCGAGGGCGTCCCACCAGTGGCGGGGGTCGACGGAGGTGCCGTCCGGGTGGGACGCACGTCCCTCGCGGACGACCGCACCGGTCGCGGCGTCACGGATGGTGACCTTGCAGGACTGGGTCGACGAGTCGACGCCGGCGACGAGCTGGCGCTCGTCCGTGGTGTCAGCCACGAGCACCCATCAAGTGCTCCATCGCGAGCTGCTGCAGGCGGACGAAGCCGAAGCCCTTGCCGCCGAAGTACGCGTCGGCGTCGAAGTCCTCGTAGGCGGAACGGTCGGCGAGGAACGTGTCGTACGACTCGCCGTCGTTCAGCGTCGGCGTCGACAGCTCGCCGACCTTGGAGGCCTCGAGCGCTGCCTGCACCTCGGGGTCGGCGCGGAACGCCTGCGCACGCTCCTTCAGGAGCAGGTACATGCGCATGTTGGCCGACGCGGAGTCCCAGACGCCGGTGATGTCCTCGGTGCGGCTCGGCTTGTAGTCGAAGTGGCGCGGGCCGTCGTACGCCGGGCCGCCCTGCGGGGCGCCGTGCTCGAGCAGGTCGACGAGCGAGAACGCGTTCTGCAGGTCGCCGTGACCGAACACCAGGTCCTGGTCGTACTTGATGCCGCGCTGACCGTTGAGGTCGATGTGGAAGAGCTTGCCCTGGTAGAGCGCCTGGGCGATGCCGGCCGTGAAGTTCAGGCCCGCCATCTGCTCGTGGCCGACCTCGGGGTTGATGCCGAACAGCTCCGGACGCTCGAGCGTCTCGGTGAAGGCGATCGCGTGGCCGAGGGTCGGCAGGAGGATGTCGCCGCGGGGCTCGTTCGGCTTCGGCTCGATGGCGAACCGGATGCCGTAGCCCTTGTCGGTGACGTACTGGGCGAGCAGGTTGACGGCCTCGCGGTACCGCTCGAGCGCGGCCTGCACGTCCTTGGCGCTGTCGTACTCGGAGCCTTCGCGGCCACCCCACATCACGAACGTCGACGCGCCGAGCTCGGCGGCGAGGTCGATGTTGCGGAGCACCTTGCGGAGCGCGAAGCGGCGGACCTGCCGGTCGTTCGAGGTGAAGCCGCCGTCCTTGAAGACCGGGGCGGAGAACAGGTTCGTCGTGACCATCGGCACGACGAGCCCGGTCGACTCGAGCGCACCCTTGAGGCGGTCGATCTGGGTCTGGCGTTCGGCGTCGGTGGAACCGAACGCGAACAGGTCGTCGTCGTGGAAGGTCAGGCCGTAGGCCCCGAGCTCGTCGAGCTTCTCGACCGCCTCGACCACGTCGAGGGCGGGTCGGGTCGGCCCGCCGAAGGGGTCGGAGCCGTTGTAGCCGATGGTCCAGAGACCGAAGGAGAACTTGTCTGCACGGGTGGGCGTCGTTGCCATGGTGGTCACCGTTCGTCGTCGAAACAAAATGTTGCCGCGCCCAACATAAGCGGTAGTGTTGGCTGTGGCAAGCACGTGATCGCAAAGGAGCGAGCGGATGGCAAGTGAGTCGACGGTGCAGCAACGACTGCGGGTCGCGATGGTGGGGCACGGCTTCATGGGAGCCGCACACTCACAGGCGTGGCGGACCGCCCCCAGGTTCTTCGACCTCGGCACCGAGCCGGAGATGGCGGTGATCGTCGGGCGTGATCCCGAACGCACCGAGGCCGCTCGGCTGCAGTACGGCTGGCAGGCGGCGTCCACCGACTGGCGCGCCGTCGTGGCCGATCCGGACATCGACGTGGTCGACGTCGTGTCCCCGGGGTCGTCGCACGTCGAGATCGCGATCGCCGCGCTCCAGGCCGGCAAGCACGTCCTGTGCGAAAAGCCGCTCGCGAACACCGTCGCCGAGGCCGAGGCGATGACCGCCGCCGCTGACGCCGCCCGTGCACAGGGTGTCCGGGCGATGGTCGGGTTCAGCTACCGCCGGGTGCCGGCCATCGCGTTCGCCCGGCAGCTGGTGCAGGACGGCCGGATCGGCACCGTGCGCCAGGTCCGTGCGCTCTACCTGCAGGACTGGCTCGCCGACGCCGACGGCCCGATGACCTGGCGCCTCGACAAGTCGCTCGCGGGCTCGGGGGCGCTCGGGGACATCGGCGCGCACGCGATCGACCTGGTCGAGCACGTCACGGGCGCGTCGCTCGCCACCGTGTCCGGGACCCTCGAGACCTTCGTGACCGAGCGTCCGCTGATGGCCGAGGGGGTCGGGCTCTCCGGCACCGCGTCGAGCGAGCGCGGGCAGGTCACCGTCGACGACGCCGCGTTCTTCACGGCGCGGCTCGACGGCGGCGCGGCCCACGGCGCGGTCGGCACGTTCGAGGCGACGCGCTACGCGACCGGGCGGAAGAACGGTCTGACGCTCGAGATCAGCGGTTCCGAGGGCGCGATCCAGTTCGACCTCGAGTCGATGAACGAGCTCGCGCTGTACGAGTCGAACGCCCCGGCGGGGGAGCAGGGGTTCCGCCGCATCCTCGTCACCGAGCCCGAGCACCCCTACATGGCCGCGTGGTGGCCGACCGGGCACCTCATCGGGTACGAGCACACCTTCAGCCACCAGGTGAAGGACTTCGTCGACGCGATCGTCGCCGGCACCGACCCGTCGCCGTCGTTCGCCGACGGCCTGCACGTGCAGCGGGTCCTCGACGCGGTCGAACGCAGCGCGGCCGCCGGCAGCACCTGGACGGCGACCTCGTGAGCGCCGCCGAGCAGACCCGCCAGGCGCTCGTCGTCCGCGGCGGGTGGGACGGCCACCAGCCCGTCGAGACCACCGACCTGTTCATCCCGTTCCTGCAGGACTACGGCTTCGCGGTCCGGGTCGAGGGATCGCCCGCCGTGTACGCCGACCAGGAGTACATGGACACGGTCGACCTGATCGTCCAGGTGAACACCATGACGACCATCGCCGCCGACGAGTTCGCCGGTCTGCAGCGGGCCGTCCTGAACGGCACCGGCCTGGCCGGCTGGCACGGCGGCATCGCGGACTCGTACCGCGACAACGCCGACTACCTGCACATGATCGGCGGACAGTTCGCGCACCACGCGGGCAAGCACCCCGACGAACGGGTCGGGGAGCAGTCGGACAACTACATCCCCTACACGGTGCAGATCACCGACCTCGGGCACGAGCACCCCATCACCCAGGGCATCGACGACTTCGACCTCGTCACCGAGCAGTACTGGGTGCTGAGCGACGAGTACGACGACGTCCTCGCCACCACCACGCAGGAGGCCCGCTCGTGGGACCCCTGGAACCGGCCGGTCACCGCACCGGCGATCTGGACCCGGCAGTGGGGGAAGGGACGCATCTTCGTCTCGGCCCCCGGACACCGGATCGAGATCGTCGAGTCGCAGCCGGTCCGCACCATCATCGAACGGGGACTCCTGTGGGCAGCACGGTGAACGAAGGGGTGCTCCGCGGCGCTGCTGCCGAGCCGCTCCGCGTCGGAGTCGTCGGCGTCGGGGTCATCAGCCAGCAGTACTTCGAGCACTTCCCGGCCCTGCCCGGCCTCGAGCTCGCCGCGGTCGCCGACCTCGACGTCGCCCGTGCTCAGCAGGTCGGCGCCGCCCAGGGCGTGCGCGGGACCACCGTGGACGACCTGCTCGCCGCCGACGACGTCGACGTGGTGCTCAACCTGACGATCCCGGCCGCGCACGCCGACATCGCCACCCGGGCGCTCGCCGCGGGCAAGCACGTCTACGGCGAGAAGCCGCTCGCGATGTCCACCGCCGAGGCCGCACCGGTGCTCGAGGCCGCCCGCGCCGCCGGCCTGCGCGTCGGCAGCGCCCCGGACACCGTCCTCGGCACGGGCGTCCAGACCGCACGGGCCGCCCTCGACGACGGCGCGATCGGCACCCCGGTCGGTGCCGCCGTCGCCTGGAGCGCACCCGGGCACGAGCTCTGGCACCCCGCGCCGGCGTTCTACTACCAGCCGGGCGGCGGACCGCTCCTCGACATGGGGCCGTACTACCTGACCAGCCTCGTCACGTTCTTCGGGCCGGTCGTCCGGGTCAGCGGCAGCGCCACCCGCTCCACCCGCGAACGGACGATCGCCACGGGGCCGAACGCCGGCACGTCGATCCCGGTCGACATCGACACCCACGTCGTCGCGATCCTCGAGCACGAAGGCGGGGTGGTCTCCACCGTGACCGTCTCGTTCGAGGTGTGGGCCACCCGCTCCCCGCTGTTCGAGGTGTACGGCACCGCCGGCACCCTGGGCGTCCCGGACCCGAACCGGTTCTCGGACACCGTCTCGATCGCCACCGCCGACGACCGCTCGTGGCGCGACCTGCCCGTCGCCGCCGGGTACGCCGACGCCGGCCGCGGTTACGGCCTCGCCGACATGGCGCACGCGATCGCGACGGACCGGCCGCACCGGGCCTCTGGCGACCTCGCGTTCCACGTGCTCGAGGTCATGGAGGCGGTCTCCGCCGCCGCCCGAGACCACTCGGTCGTCGACGTGCACTCGCGCGTCGAGCGACCCGCCACCGTCCCCGCCGGGTCCGCACCCGGATCCTGGTGACGGAACCCGACCACCGCGAAGAAGGACGACGACGATGACGACGACGGACGCGAGCGACACGACGGAGACGACCCGGGCCTCCAGGCCGGTCACCCTGTTCACCGGACAGTGGGCCGACCTGCCCTTCGAAGAGGTCGCCCGGCTCGCCGGCGAGTGGGGCTACGACGGGCTGGAGATCGCCTGCTGGGGTGACCACCTGGACGTCCGGCGCGCCGCGACGGACCCCTCGTACGTCGCCGAGCGCAAGGCGATCCTGGACCGCCACGGGCTGCAGGTCTGGACGATCGCGAACCACCTGGTCGGCCAGGCCGTGTGCGACGACCCCATCGACCAGCGGCACGAGGACATCGTCCCGCCGCACGTGTGGGGCGACGGCGACCCGGAGGGCGTGCGGCAGCGTGCGGCCGAGGAACTGCAGTGGACCGCCCGTGCCGCCGCGGCGCTCGGGGTCGACACCGTCACCGGCTTCTCCGGTTCGTCGATCTGGAAGACCGTCGCCGGGTTCCCGCCCGTGCCCCCGGGGATGATCGACGCCGGGTACCAGGACTTCCACGACCGCTGGTCACCGATCCTCGACGTCTTCGAGGAGGTCGGGGTCCGGTTCGCACTCGAGGTGCACCCGTCCGAGATCGCCTACGACTACTGGACCGCCAAGCGCACACTCGAGGTGTTCCAGGACCGGCCGGCGTTCGGGTTCAACTTCGACCCGTCGCACTTCGTCTGGCAGGATCTCGACCCCGCCGCGTTCCTGCTCGACTTCGCCGACCGGGTGTACCACGTGCACTGCAAGGAGTCGGTGAAGCAGCTCGACGGGCGCAACGGGCGGCTGTCCTCGCACCTGGCGTGGGGCGACCCCCGGCGCGGGTGGGACTTCGTCACCGCCGGCCACGGGGACGTGCCGTGGGAGCGGGTGTTCCGCGTGCTGAACCACATCGGGTACGCCGGCCCGACCAGCGTCGAGTGGGAGGACGCCGGCATGGACCGGCTCGTCGGCGGGCCCGAGGCGCTGGCGTTCGTCCGGCAGCTCGGTACCATCGCGCCGCCGGACGCCGCGTTCGACGCTGCGTTCTCGCAGTCGCGCTGACCGCGCCGTCGCGGTCGGTCGCGGTCGCGGTCGCCGTCGCGGTCGGTCGCCGAGCTTTCGCGCTGCGCGACAGTTCACGGGCCCGCCGGTGCGAAACTCGTCGCTCAGCCCGAAATCCCACCCACGACCGCACCCACCATTGAGGAGGACCCATGGCACGGCAGCCCACGGCGACGCCGGGCAACGCCGCGCGCGTCCTCCGGCTCGTCCACGAGGACGGCCCCGTCACCCGCGCCGAGCTCACCCGGCGCACCGGCCTGAACCGCTCCACCATCCTCGCGCTCGTCGGGGAACTCGTCGACGCCGGTCTCGTGCACGAGGAGACCCCCGCCGCGGGGACCCCCGGTACCGGTGTCGGACGGCCGAGCGGAGTCGTCCGGGCGTCCGGCGACGTCCTCGCCGCCGCGGTCACGGTCGAGATCGACGCCGTCGGAGTAGCCCTCGTCGGCTTCGACGGCACCGTCCGCGACCGGCTGGTCGAGCCGCAGACCACCGTGCCCACCGCGGCGCAGGCGATCGACGCCGTCGCCCGGGTCCTCGCAGCACTCCTCGCCCGCACCGGACCGGCGGCCCGGATCGTCGGGGTCGGCGTCGCCGTGCCCGGCATCGTCCGGGTCGAGGACGGCACGGTGCGCGACGCCCCGCACCTCGGATGGCGTGACGAACCCCTCGCCGCACCGCTCGCGGAACGCCTGGGGCTGCCAGTCCGGGCCGCGAACGACGCCAACCTCGGCGCCTGGGCGGAACGGCTGTACGGCAACGCCCGCGGCGTCGACGACCTCGTCTACCTGAACGGCGGCGCGAGCGGCATCGGCGGCGGGATCGTCAGCGCCGGCCGGCCCTTCAGCGGCGCCGACGGGTACGCGGGCGAGCTCGGGCACACCTTCGTCGCCGCGAACGGGATCCGCTGCCACTGCGGTGCGGTCGGCTGCCTGGAGACCGAGGCGTCGCGCTCCGCACTCACCGCGGTCACCGGGACCCCGCCGGACGACCTCGACGCGCTCGCCGCGGCGCTCGCCGAGGGCCGGCCCGAGCTCGAGCGGGTCGTCGACCGACAGGTCACCGCACTCGCGACCGCACTGCGGAACGCCATCCACACCGTCGACCCCGAGGTCGTCGTGCTCGGCGGGTTCCTCGGTGCGCTGCTCGGACACGTCGGCGACCGGATCGACACCGACGTGCGGGCGCAGACGATGGCCGCCATGACCGACCGGCTCCGCATCGTCCCGGCGGCACTCGGCCGCGACGTCCTGGTCCGTGGCGCCGCCGAGATCGGCTTCGCGGAGCTGCTGCGCGACGCGACCATGCCCGCGGCGCCAGCGCCAGCGCCGGCGACAGCTCCGGCGACCACGCCCGCAGCGCCCGCAGCCGCCCCGTCCACCACCCACACGTCCGGCCGCGACGACACGGCCGAGGAAGCGAGAACCGCATGACCTCCACCCAGCGCACCAGCGTCCTGCTCGGCACCCAGGACCTCACCGTCGAGGACCGCCCCGTCCCCGCCGTCGACCCCGGCGACGTGCTCGTCCGGGTCGCCGCCGTGGGCGTCTGCGGCTCGGACGTGCACTACTACCGCCACGGCCGCATCGGCGACTTCGTCGTCGAGGAGCCCCTCGTCCTCGGGCACGAGCTGTCCGGCACGATCGAGGCCGTCGGCGCGGGCGTCGACCCGTCCCGCGTGGGGGAGCGCGTGGCCATCGAGCCGCAGCGCCCCTGCCACCGCTGCGCGCAGTGCCTGGCCGGCCGCTACAACCTCTGCCCGCACATGCGCTTCTACGCGACGCCGCCGGTCGACGGGGCCTTCACCGAGTTCGTCACCATCGAGGCCGAGTTCGCGCACGTCCTGCCCGACGCCGTGTCGTTCGAGGCCGGCGCGCTCCTCGAGCCCCTGTCCGTCGGCATCGCCGCCGTCCGCAAGGCGGGCATCGTGCCCGGTTCGTCGGTGCTCATCGCCGGCGCCGGTCCGATCGGCATCATCTGCGCCCAGGTCGCGAAGGCCTTCGGCGCGTCGCGCATCGTCGTCAGCGACCTGGTGCCGGAGCGCCGTGCGCGGGCCCTGGAGTACGGCGCCACCGAGGTCGTCGACCCCGCCGCCGTGTCCGTCGCGTCCGACATCGTCCCCGTCGACGCGTTCATCGACGCCAGCGGTGCACCCCGAGCGGTGTCGGACGGCATCAAGGCGGTCGGGCCGGCGGGTGCCGCGGTGCTGGTCGGGCTCGGCAACTCCGAGATGACACTGCCGGTCGAACAGATCCAGAACCTCGAGGTCACGGTCACCGGGATCTTCCGGTACACGAACACGTGGCCGGTCGCCATCGAGCTGGTCGCGTCCGGGCAGGTCGACCTCGACTCGCTCGTCACCGGTCGCTTCGGGCTCGACGACGTCCGCGAGGCCCTCGAGAGCGACACCGACCCGGAGTCGCTCAAGTCCGTCGTCTACCCCGGCGGCGTCCCGGCCTGAGCGACCTGCGCGTCGTCCGGTGCGAGGTTCCGTACTCCGTGACGGCGCGCAGACCTCGCACGGAGTGCGGGACCTCGCACCAGAGCGGGCGAACCCGCGGAAGCGCACGCTGGGTGCGGGCGCGCGGACAAGGCGGACGGGAGGCTCGGGGCCAGGCCGCCCCGCGCCTCCCGTCCGGCACGTGACCCGGAACGGGGCCACCGCCGCGTCACCGGGACGCGCTACGGTTCGCGCATGACCGCTTCACCGGCCGCCGTCGTGCCGCAGCGCACCGACCGGCGCGCGCTCGTCTCCTGGGCGCTCTGGGACTGGGGTTCCGCCGCGTTCAACGCGGTCGTCACCACCTTCGTGTTCAGCACGTACCTGGCCAGCCGGGCGTTCGTGGACCCGGCGCTCGTCGCCGACACGTCCGCGGCCGGCAAGGCGATCGTGGAGCGGGAGCTCGCGCACAACGCGGCCGTCGTGTCCACCGCACTGACCATCGCGGGCATCGTCGTGGCCCTGGTGGCACCGGCCATGGGGCGGCTCGCGGACTCGTCCGGACACCGCCGCCGGTCGGTCCTCATCGCCACGATCGGCGTCGCGCTGTCGATCGGCGGCATGGTCTTCGTGGCGCCGAGCCAGCCGTACCTGCTGCTCGGCGCCGCCCTGCTCGGCATCGGCACCGTCGCCTACGAGATCGCGAGCGTGGGCTACAACGCCATGATCGGGCAGGTCGCCTCCGGGGAACGCACCGGCCGGGTCTCCGCCATCGGGTGGGCGGCCGGGTACTTCGGCGGGATCGTGCTGCTCGTGGTGCTGCTCGTGCTCTGCATCCAGGACTTCCGGGGCGACGGGGTCGTCGGCGGGCTCCTGCAGCTGCCGGCCACCGTCGCCACGGGGCAGTGGGACGTCCGCGTCGCGATCGGCATCGCCGCCGTCTGGCTGGCCGTCAGCTCGATCCCGCTGTTCCTCACCGTGCCCGAAGCCGTGCCCGACCGCACCCGCGGCGGCGGCGTGTTCAGTGCCTACGCGGACCTCGGCCGGGACATCGCGCGGCTGTGGCGCGAGCGGCGCAACGTCCTCGCCTTCCTGCTCGCCAGCGCGGTGTTCCGCGACGGCGTCGGGGCCGTCTTCACGTTCGGCGGGATCGTCGCCGCGCAGGTGTTCGGGTTCACGCCGTCGCAGGTCATCCTGTTCGCCATCGCCGCGAACGTCGTGGCCGGCATCGCGACGTTCGTCTCCGGACGCCTCGACGACCGGTTCGGGTCGCGTGCGCTCATCATGGTCTCGCTCGTCGGACTCGCCGTGTGCGGGGTCGGGGTCTTCGCCGCCGGCAACGAGACGCAGTGGTTCTGGGTGCTCGGGCTGACCCTCGCCGTGTTCGTCGGCCCGGTGCAGTCGTCGTCCCGCGCCTACCTGGCGCGGCTGGCGACCCCCGGCCGAGAGGGCGAGCTCTTCGGCCTCTACGCCACCACCGGCCGGGCCGCGTCGTTCCTCGCGCCGGCACTGTTCGGCGTGGCGGTGACCGTCGGTGGATCGACCCGGTTCGGGATCCTCGGCGTGGTCGTCGTGCTCATCGCCGGGCTGGTGCTGATGGCGTTCGTCAAGCGGGAACCGCAGGGCGCGCGGGCCTGATCCACGGCGGGCCGTCGGCGCGGCCTGGAGGCGCGGTGCCGGTCCGTCCACAGGCTGCGGTTCCGCGCACGGTTCCGCACAGCGCCGTGGTCGCGTCGGGCGGCCCGGGCTGCGGTGCGCCAGGATGGGTGCATGACCGACCAGCGCATCGCCGTCGTCGTCCTCGCCGCCGGGCAGGGCACGCGCATGAAGTCGTCCACGCCCAAGGTGCTGCACCGGCTCGCCGGACTGCCGCTCATCGGGCACGTCCTGCGCACCGCGTCGTCGCTCAGCCCCGAGCACGTCGCCGTCGTCGTGCGGCACGAGCGTGACCTCGTCGCGGCCGAGGTCGTCGAGCGCGCCCCCGACGCGATCGTCGTCGACCAGGACGACGTCCCCGGCACCGGCCGCGCGGTCGAGGTGGCGGTCGAAGCACTGCCCGCCGACTTCGACGGCGCCGTCGTGGTGCTGTCCGGCGACGTCCCGCTGCTCGACACCGCATCGCTCCGGCTCCTCGTCGACGCCCACGTCGGCGGCGGCAACGGGGCGACCTTCGTGAGCGCGATCGCCCCGGACCCGACCGGCCTCGGACGGATCGTGCGGGATGCCTCCGGCGCCTTCGTCAGCGTCGTCGAGCACAAGGACGCGACGGCCGAACAGCTGACCATCACCGAGGCGAACGCGGGCATCTACGCGTTCGACGTGGCACACCTCCGCGCGGCCCTGCCGTCGCTCACCACGGCGAACGCCCAGGGCGAGAAGTACATCACCGACGCCCCCGCGCTGATCAGCGAGCGGGGCGGGCGCATCGACGTGGTCACCCTGACCGATCCGTGGCTCGTCGCCGGCATCAACGACCGTGCGCAGCTCTCCGACGCCGCGCGCGAACTCAACGCCCGCATCGTCCGCCGCCACCAGCTCGCCGGCGTCACCGTGCAGGACCCGGCGACCACCTGGATCGACCTCGACGTCACCATCGAGCCCGACACCGAGGTCCTGCCGGGCACCCAGCTCATCGGCGCCACCGCGATCGCCGCCGGCGCCGTCGTCGGGCCGGACACCACGCTCCGCGACACCGAGGTCGGGGCCCGCGCCACCGTGAACCGCGTCGACGCCACCCTCGCCGTGATCGGGGACGGCGCCTCGGTCGGCCCGTTCGCCTACCTGCGGCCGGGCACGATCCTCGGAGACGACGGCAAGATCGGCACCTTCGTCGAGACGAAGAACGCCCGGATCGGTCGCGGCAGCAAGGTCCCGCACCTGTCCTACATCGGCGACGCCGAGGTGGGCGAGGACTCCAACATCGGCGCGAACACCATCACCGCGAACTACGACGGCGTGCACAAGCACCGCACCGAGGTCGGCTCGAACGTCCGGACAGGCTCGCACAACGTGTTCGTCGCCCCCGTTAGGATTGGTGACGGTGCGTACACCGGCGCCGGGACCACCGTCCGCAAGGACGTTCCGGCAGGATCGCTCGCGATCAGCTACGCCCCACAGCGCAACACCGACGGATGGGTCGAGGAACACCGACCCGGCACACCGGCGGCCGAGGCTGCTCGGCTCGCGAACGGCGAATAGATCCCGGCGACCACCCGTCGCCGACATCGACCCCTCGTGGGTCAGGGAGTGAGCACCGCACTTGTCCGGAATCAAGACAACCGGCCAGAAACGACTCGTCCTCGTCTCGGGGCGAGCACACCCGGCGCTCTCTGCCGAGATCGCGGAGGAGCTCGGGGTCGACCTCGTGCCGACCGATGCCCGGACCTTCGCGAACGGTGAGCTCTACGCCCGCTTCGACGAGTCGGTCCGTGGCTGCGACGCCTTCGTCATCCAGTCGCACACCGCGCCGATCAACGAGTGGCTCATGGAGCAGCTCATCATGGTCGACGCGCTGAAGCGTGCCTCGGCGAAGCGCATCACGGTCGTGGCGCCGTTCTACCCGTACGCCCGCCAGGACAAGAAGGGCCGCGGCCGCGAGCCGATCTCGGCCCGCCTCGTCGCCGACCTGTTCAAGGCCGCCGGCGCGCACCGCATCATGAGCGTCGACCTGCACGCCGCGCAGATCCAGGGCTTCTTCGACGGCCCCGTCGACCACCTGTTCGCCATGCCGGTGCTGCTCGAGCGCTTCCGTCAGATCCTCGACCCGAAGACGCTCACCGTCGTGTCGCCCGACATGGGCCGCGTCCGTGTCGCCGACATCTGGTCCGAGAAGCTCGGCGCCCCGCTCGCCATCATCCACAAGCGCCGCGACCCGCTCGTGCCGAACCAGGTCTCGGTGCACGAGATCGTCGGTGACGTCAGCGGACGCGTGTGCCTGCTCGTCGACGACCTCATCGACACCGGCCGCACGATCGCCAAGGCTGCCGAGGCGCTCAAGAACGCCGGCGCCACCGGTGTCGTCGTCGCCGCGACCCACGCCGTCTTCTCCGACCCGGCGACCGAGCTGCTGCAGAGCGAGTTCATCGACCGCGTGGTCGTGACGGACACCCTGCCCCTGCCGATGGACAAGCGCTGGGACCGCCTCGAGGTCCTGCCGATCGCCCCGCTCATCGCCCGTGCCATCCACGAGGTCTTCGACGACGGCTCCGTGACGTCGATGTTCGACGGCGCAGCGTAGCGGATTCGTCGGCTGAGGGCCGGTTCAAGCGATCGTCCCGTAAGCCCGGGCTTGTCGCTAATGCACCGGTCCTCGGCTGATCATCACGATACCTCCCTTGAGATTTGTTCACATTATCAATATGATCTCCATGTGGGAGATCACCTATTCGAGAACGAACTCGGCAAGCTCACCGAGCATCTTGCGTCGTCGGACAAAATGACGTCGTTTCTATTCGGGGCTGGTGCGTCCGCGGCGGTGCGGGTGCAAGGAACGTCCCTAATCCCTGCGGTTGCCGCCCTCACCGATCAATGTGAACGGGTAGTAACATCTCTCGGCCCGCGGTACGAGGCCGCCTGGGAGGTTCTGCGCCCTGCCGGTGCGACAAGACGAAATATTGAACAGATACTCAGCAATGTCCGTGCGCTACGAGCGATCGATCTACAGGGACAAGATTTTTTGGGTCTCACTGAGTTAGAGCTTCAGAGATTGGAAGCGGAGATTCAGAGTGCGATTGTTGCTGCTGTGAGTCCCCGAAACATCCCGACAGGCCTCCCTCATGACGCGTTTGCTAAGTGGGTCGGGCGAACCAGTCGCACGCGTCCCATCGAGATTTTCACTACAAACTACGATGTTCTTATCGAGACAGCGCTCGAGGAGAATCGTGTCCCCATCTTCGACGGCTTTGTTGGGTCTGCAATGCCGTATTTCTACGATGCAAGTATGCGGTTGAACGGGCCGATGGCGAAACTCGATTGGACCAGGCTCTGGAAGATGCATGGTTCGATCCGCTGGGGATTAATTCAAGACCGTGCAGGAGATTCTCGTGTCGTCCGCACCGATTCGGAGGGTTCGGGAGAACTGATCCTCCCGAGTGCTCAGAAGTATGATGAGTCCCGTAAGCAGCCTTATATTGCGATGCTCGACAGGTTCCGGGACGTTCTCAACGTGCAAGAAGACGGAATACTCGTGGCGATCGGATACTCTTTTTCCGACCAGCACATCAACGAGGTGATATTCGATGCGCTTTCGCATAACCCGCGACTTCACTTGTTTGCCCTGATGTACGAAGATATCGAAGTTGCTTCGCAATTGCACCAGGTCGCGACTCGACGCCGCAACATCGTTGCATATGGTGCGAGGAACGCGGTCGTTGGAGGAGTTCTCGCGAACTGGACTTCCAAGCTCGATGCCGATCATCCGAGTAGCGAGTTCCTATCCGATGCGGGGCAGGGTGTGAAGTCCAATCTTGGAGACTTTGCCACTCTTGGACGGTTGTTCGATCGGATTTCGCGATGACAGGTGGACATTTGGGATCGGCTACGCACATCGGCGAGGTGCAATCAGTAACCGGGGCAGAATTGCTGGTACGACTTCGTGACGTACCTTCAACGCTAGTTATGGTTGAGGGGCAGATGCAGCGGATCGGCCAGGTAGGAGCGTTCGTCAAGGTAGTGCTGGGCTATAAAGCTCTGTATGCTGTGTGCACTCAAGTGGGCGCGAGTGAAGTGACCAGTGTCGTTGGGGAGGAAAACCCTCATGCGGTCGCGCCGGTGGTCGATCAGCCGGGCTTCCGATGGATGCGTGTCACTTTATTCGGTGAGGTAGTAGGCACGAATTTCGAACGCGGTGTTGGTCAATACCCAACTGTTGGTGACGAGGTGCACCTAGTTCGGGAAACGGATCTTGAGGGTATTTACGGGGGCTCGGATGAAAGTGTTGGGAAGATTCCGTTTGGTGAGGTAGCAGGTCAAGCCGGCGTGACGGCACGCCTGGATATCTCAGCGTTGGTCTCGCGGCATGTCGCGATTCTGGGATCAACGGGTGCGGGAAAGTCGAACCTTGTTACGGTTCTGCTGCGGCGAATAGCCGAATCGCAACTGCCCGCCGCTCGAGTTTTGCTGATCGATCCGCATGGGGAGTACGGCACCGCCTTGGGGGAATCCCATGCGAAAGTGTTCTCGGCTGGCCCTGATGGACGCCACGGGCAGCTTCGAGTACCGTACTGGGCTCTGAGCCTAAGCGAATTTGTGACGATTGCATTCGGGAACTTACCTGATCCTGCCCTGGAGTACGTGGGGGAGCGCGTGCGGTCCTTAAAGCAGCAAGCGGCGCTTTCGAATGAGTTCGAGATCAGCCCCGAGTCGATCACGGCCGATTCACCTATCCCGTTCAGTGTTCGGCGGCTCTGGTACGAACTGCATGGCTTGGAGAATGCAACGTTCCAAGAAATGCAGGTGCAGGACGAGAGCACGATGTCTATTCCTGAGGACGCTGGATCAGCCGCTACTTTAGAGGCGGCGATCTACCCTCCCGCCGCTAGCGGTAGCGCAGCTCCCTTTGCGAATCGAGTCAGGCGGAACATATCTAGGCAGCTGGCTCTTCTTCGCTCAAGGATCCTCGACCCTCGATTCGGTGCGGTCTTCGCGGATGATTTGTTCGAGCCTGAACTCGACGGCAAGTGCTCCGGCGATCTTGACGCACTGCTGGTCGATTGGGTCGGGCATGATCGCCCGATAACCGCGATCGACGTCTCTGCAGTGCCCACTGAGGTGGGGCCTCTCCTAGTTGGTGCCATCCTGAACATTGTGTACGAAGCTCTTTACTGGGGATTGCACCTTCCGGTCGGCGGGAAGAATCAGCCTCTTCTTATTGTGCTTGATGAAGCCCACCGCTACGTTCCCGCTGAAGAAATCACGCTTAGCCGTAAGGTCGCTGAGCGAATCGCACGCGAGGGACGAAAATACGGGGTTGGCCTAGCGCTCGTGTCGCAACGCGCATCCGACGTTGCCGTGGGGGTACTTAGCCAGTGCGGTTCAACTATTGCTCTTCGTTGCACCAATAGTGCGGATAGACGGGCAGTTGCCGCGACGGTGTCAGACGATTTGGGTAATCTCGTTGCGATGCTTCCCTCGCTTCGGACAGGGGAGTGCCTTGTGGTGGGAGAGGCACTGCAGGTTCCGTCGCGAGTTCGGGTGTATCTCGCTCCAGAACGGCCGACGGGTGACGACCCATCTATGCCAGCCGCGTGGCAGTCTGCGCGACCAGATCCGAAGTACTACGGGACCCTCGTGAAAGCGTGGAGAACCAAGAGGATGGAGCCGCTGACCGATGCCTAAGATGATTGGCGTACAGAGCACGAATATATCGAGCATAGGGTATGATTCAGGCGCAGAATTGCTACAGGTGGATTTCCTAAACGGCTCGTCCTACGAGTACCACGGGGTCCCAGAGGCTGTATGGCATGAGTTCCTCGGTGCTGCTTCAAAGGGAGTGTATCTTCATCGGTCCATTAAGCCGTTCTACTTGGCATACAGACTTTGACCAAGGCGAGGGCGGCGCTCGCTTTAAGGCTGCGAAATAATGGGAGCGTCTTCGCCGAGGACGAAGCCGACCTGTTGCTCGAGGCCGGTGACGGTGAGCCGGTGCGACTCCGCACCCTCGTGCAGCGTCGGCTGGCCGGTGAGCCGCTGGAGTACGTGCTCGGCTGGGCCGCCTTCGACGGGCACCGCATCCGGGTGACCCCGGGGGTCTTCGTGCCGCGAGCCCGCACCACCGTCGTCGTCGAGCAGGCTGCGCGTCGGCTGCAGCGCTACGACCGCGTGGTCGACCTGTGCTGTGGCGCCGGCGCGATCTCGGTGGCCCTGTTCGGTCGGGTCGGCGCGCTCGACCTCGTCGCCACCGACATCGACCCGGACGCCGTCGACGTCGCAGCCGAGAACATCGGCGACCGCGGCATCGTCGTCGCGGGTGACCTGTTCGCGCCGTTGCCGGATCGGTTCCGCGGCGCCGTGGCGGTCATCGCGGTGAACGCTCCCTACGTGCCGACGGCCTCGATCGAACTCATGCCGACCGAGGCCCGCGAGCACGAACACCGCGTCGCCCTCGACGGAGGTGTGGACGGCCTCGATCTGCACCGCCGGATCGCAGCGGGTGCGGGGGAGTGGCTCCGTCCCGGTGGCGCCGTGGTCATCGAGGTGTCCGAGGCCCAGGCCGAGGCGTCCGCCGCTGCCTTAACGGCCGCGGGCTTCTCCACCGTGGTCGAGCGGGACGCCGAGGTCGACGGCACCTGCGTCGTCGCGACCCTGCCTGCCTGACTCCGGCCTGCCTGCCGAACCCCGGCGTCGAGCGGTCACGACACACCGCTCAGGTTCGCCGAGGCGGCGCGAAGTGTCGCCTGCGCGTCTGCGAACCGACGCTTTCTGCACCCCGGCGTGACGCATGCGGCGTGTCGCGCGACCAGGGCGAGGGGCGGGGCGGGCCGGCACCGGGCCTCCAGGCCGTCGGGTGACCGGAGCGCGCGAGCGGTGGGCGGTCACGACATGCCGCTCAGGTTCGCCGGGGCGGCACGAAGTGTCGCCTGCGCGTCTGCTAACCGACGCTTTCTGCACCCCGGCGTGACGCACGTGGCGTGTCGCGCGACCAGGGCGAGGGGCGGGGCGGGCCGGCACCGGGCCTCCAGGCCGTCGGGTGACCGGAGCGCGCGAGCGGTGGGCGGTCACGACATGCCGCTCAGGTTCGCCGGGGCGGCACGAAGTGTCGCCTGCGCGTCTGCTAACCGACGCTTTCTGCACCCCGGCGTGACGCACGTGGCGTGTCGCGCGACCAGGGCGAGGGGCGGGGCGGGCCGGCACCGGGCCTCCAGGTCGTCGGGTGACCGGAGCGCGCGAGCGGTGGGCGGTCACGACATGCCGCTCAGGTTCGCCGAGGTGGCACGAAGTGTCGCCTGCGCGCCCACGAACCGACGCGTTCTGCCACCTCGACGGCAGTCAGCGGGCGTGTCGCAGACCCACTCCCGGACGGTCAGCGCGCGTCGACCGTGACCGTGTGCCAGCCCGTCGCACCGTTGGGTGCCGGCGGCCGGTCCACGCTCGTCTGCACCTCGCCGTCCGCACTGGTCGCGCGCACCTCGATGCGGTGTGAGCCGGCGACCGGCGTCCACCGCACCACCCACTGTCGCCAGGTGTCCGCAGAGACCGAGTCGGCGAGTTCGGCGCGCTGCCAGTTGCCGTCTCCGACGCGGACCTCGACGGCCTTCACGCCCTTGTGCGGCTGCCACGCGACCCCGGCGATCGCGACCGGCTTGCCGGCGGTCACCGTCGACCCGTTCCGCGGGGTGTCGATGCGGGACTCGAGCTTGACCGGGCCACGCTCCGACCAGCCACGCGGTGTCCAGTAGCCCTGCGCGTCGGCGAACCGGGTGACCTCGAGCTCGGTGACCCACTTCGTCGCCGAGACGTACCCGAACAGGCCCGGCACGACCATCCGCACCGGGAACCCGTGCTCGGTCGGCAGGGGCTCGCCGTTCATCCCGACCGCGAGCAGCGCCGCGGTGCCGTCGTCCTGCAGCACGTCGAGCGGGGTGCCGGCGGAGAACCCGTCGATGCTCCGTGAGAGCACCATGTCGGCGTCGCCCGTCGGACGTGCCCGGGCGAGGAGCTTCCGGATGGGGTAGCCCAGCCAGCGTGCCGTGCCGATGAGGTCACCGCCGACCTCGTTCGACACGCAGCTCAGGGTGGCCACGTGCTCCTCGAGCGGCAGCGCGAGCAGCTCGTCCCACGTCAGCGTGATCTCCTGCTCGACCGCACCGTGGAGGCGGAGCGACCAGTCGGCGGGATCGACCTGCGGCACGCGCAGCGCCGTGTCGATCCTGTAGAAGTCGGCGTTGGGCGTGATGTAGGGGGTGATGCCGTCGACGTCGAGCGACGCACCCGCGGGGACCGCCGGTGCAGCGGTCGCCGCGGCGGGCAGCCGGATGGCCCGCCTGGCAGCAGCGGCCGCCTGCATCGCGGACGACCCCAGCCGGGAGGCGGTGCCCACCACGACCGCGACGGTCGCCGTCGCGACGCCCCAGACCAGGAACGTCCGGCGCTCCGTCGACGCGGGTCGCGGTGCCGCCGTCGGCACGGTCGCCGCGGCCTCCCACCGACGCAGCCGCTGGAGCAGCAGGCGCAGGACGACCACCGCTGCCGCGATGCCGAGGACCGTCGGGGCACCGTCGAGCGTCCCGCTGCCCGAGCGGGTGCTGACGGCCAGCAGCGCCAGCACACCTCCGGCGGCGAACACGAGGGCGCCGAAGGGTGGGCGCACGCGTTCGAGGACACCGGCACCGGCACTGATCGCGATGACGATCACCGTCATGAGCACGAACAGGGCGACCTTGTCCGCGGTGCCGAACACGGCGACCATGAAGTCCTTCGCACCCGGGGGAGCGAGGTCGATGACGGCGGACCCGACGGCGACCAGGGGGCTGCCCGCTCCGCCGAGCAGCAGCGCGCCGAACTCGGCGACACCGAGGAACGCGGCGGCGGCCACGACGCCGACGATCGCGGCGATCAGCGTCCAACGTCGGGTCGCAGGGCCGTCGGGCCCGCTCGGGCCGTCCGACGGACCCGCCGTCGATCGCCCGATCGGTTCGTCCGTCGTCTCGGTGGTCACCGCCCGAGCGTAGGTCTCCCGGCCGCTCGTGGGCTGTGTGTGCGGGCTTCCCCGCGCGTTCATCGGGTTCGGCCAGCAGGTGGCGCGCGGCTCGTGGGAGGATCGGACCGTGCTGCAGCGTCCGGATGGTGTCCCGCGGTCCGGTCGTGCCCGCGGTGCACAGCGGACACCGATGTCTCCGGCACGTCGACTCGCCACCCTGCGCTGGGTGATCGTCGCCGTCTGGCTGGTCCTCCTGATCACCCGGATCGTCGTCGTCTCGACGGCGCCGGGCGTCGACCTCTCCTGGTACGGCATCGTCGAGTTCGGCGCGATCGCCCTCGGCGTCGTGGTCATCGTGGTCGCCGTCGTGCGGACCGCGACGGCACGGCGGCGGCAGGCGGACGAAGCCCTCGCGCTCGCCATCCGGCGGATCGACCCGACGGTGTGGCTCGTGCCGGCGGCGCCGACACCGGAACTCCGTGGCATCGTCGACGAGGTCCGTCCGGACACCCACCTCGGTTCGCGCGTGACCTGGGCCTTCGGCGCCACCGAGGCCTCCCTGTGGGAACTCGACGAACGACGGGCGACCCGGCTGCTCGTGATCCGGTGGAGCCGTGTCGTGCACGTCGGACTCGAGGACGTGGCGGAGGGCTTGGACGGCTCGGGACGACTCGGCGGTGCAGCGGAGAACGGCGTCGCGGGGCGACCCGGCGGCTCGCCGCGACCTGGCGGTTCCGGTGGTGCTCGCCGCGCGTGTGCGGTGGCGATCCACCACGTGCGACCGGACGACACCCCCGCCGTGGCGACCTTCTTCGTCCGGACGGCCCCGGGTTCGCGTCGGCTGCTCGGACGCGGTCCGCGGCTGGACCGACTCGTCGCCGACCTGGCACGGGAACGCATCGTCGCCTGACGCGGCGGAGGGCCCCGGGTTCAGCGAGGCCCTCCTGGCGATGCCCCGCACCGACCACGGTGGTCGGCAGGGGCGCGGCAGCGGTAGCGGGCGCGGTCGTCAGTGCGTGGACGGCTCCTGTTCGACCTCGCGGCGGTCGTCGTCGGACCACAGCGTGTGGAAGGTGCCGTCCTTGTCGATGCGCTGGTAGGTGTGTGCGCCGAAGAAGTCGCGCTGGCCCTGGATCAGCGACGCCGGCAGACGGTCGGACGCGAGCGAGTCGAAGTACGACAGCGCGGACGAGAAGCCCGGCGCGGGGACGCCCGACGCTGCCGCGATGCCGACGATGCGGCGCCAGGCGGCTTCGCCCTCGGCCACCGCGTTCGCGAAGTACGGGTCGACCAGCAGCGACTCGAGCTTCGGGTTCTCGGCGTACGCCTCGACGATGCGGTTCAGGAACTGGGCACGGATGATGCAGCCGCCCCGCCAGATCTTCGCGACGTTGCCGAGGTCGATGTCCCAGCCGTACTCCTTCGCCCCGGCGATGATGAGGTCGAACCCCTGTGCGTACGCGACGACCTTCGAAGCGTAGAGCGCCGCACGGACGTCGTCGGCGAAGGTGTCCGGCACCTCGGCGATCTGCGGACGGTTCTTGACCGACTGCTGCACGGCGGCACGCTGCGTCGGCTTCGACGACACCGCACGGGCGAACACGGCTTCACCGATGCCCGACACCGGGATGCCCAGACCCACGGCGTTCTGCACGGTCCAGACGCCGGTGCCCTTCGAGCCGGCCGCGTCACGGATGACGTCGACGAGCGGCTTGCCGGTGTCGGCGTCGCGCTGCTTGAGGACCTCGCCGGTGATCTCGATCAGGTAGGACTCGAGGTCGCCCTTGTTCCACTCGTCGAAGACCTGCACCAGGTCCTCCACCGAGAGTCCGCCGACGCGACGGAGCAGGTCGTACGACTCGGCGATGAGCTGCATGTCGGCGTACTCGATGCCGTTGTGCACCATCTTGACGAAGTGCCCGGCGCCGTCGGTGCCGATGTGGGTCACGCACGGTTCGCCTTCGGCCACCGCGGCGATCGACTTGAGGATCGGCCCGAGCGTCTCCCAGGCCTCCTTCGAGCCGCCCGGCATGATCGACGGGCCCTTGAGCGCGCCCTCTTCACCACCGGAGATGCCGGTGCCGACGAAGTTCAGCCCCTTCTCGCGCAGGTCGTGCTCACGTCGGATGGTGTCGTGGAAGTTCGCGTTGCCGCCGTCGACGATGATGTCGCCCGGTTCGAACCGTTCGGCGAGCTGCCCGATCACGGCGTCGGTGCCCTTGCCGGCCTGCACCATGATGATGGCGGTCCGGGGCTTCGACAGCGAGGCGACGAACCCGTCGATGTCCTCGGACGCGATGAACCCGGCGTCGCCGTGCTCCTGGAGCAGCTCCTCGGTGCGGGCGTACGTGCGGTTGTAGACCGCCACCGTGTTGCCTTCGCGCGATGCGAGGTTGCGGGCGAGGTTCGATCCCATCACTGCGAGTCCCACGACTCCGATGTTCGCCTGACCGTTGTTGTCTGCCACGGGGGCCTCCTTTGTCCTGACGTTGGCGCCCAACCTACGACCGGTGGTCTGGGACCGCACAGGTGTTCCGGGAACTGGGGACCAGAGTTCACCGGATCAATACTGTGGAGGGATGAGCGAGCTCGCTGTCCACCCGCCCGTCCTCGTGATGGGGGTCTCCGGCTCCGGCAAGTCCACCATCGGCCAGGCGCTCACCGACGCCCTGGTCGCGCAGGGTGAACCGTGCGTCTTCGTCGACGCCGATGACCTGCACCCGGCCGCCAACAAGGAGAAGATGCGGCAGGGCATCCCGCTCACCGACGAGGACCGCTGGCCGTGGATCGACGCCTGCGCCGAGCGGATCGCCGCGGTCGAATCGGGCGGCTCCCGGTGCGTGATGGCGAACTCGGCGCTCAAGCGCGCCTACCGGGACCGTCTGCGCGAGTCGGCGCCGGGTCTCGTCATCGCTTTCCTCGACGGGTCGCGCGACCTGATCGCCGAACGGCAGTCCCACCGCCAGCACGAGTACATGCCGACGACGCTGCTCGACTCGCAGTTCGCGACCCTCGAGCGGCCGCAGCACGACGAGGCCGCCGTCGCGGTGTCGATCGACGGATCGGTCGACGACACCGTGCAGGAGATCCTCGCCGCGCTCGCGGTCACCACCGACTGACGAGCGTCGACGACTTGCGACGGATCCTGGCGGTTCCTCCACAGGGCGCAGCACGGCCGTCGCCATCCCCAACCGATCCCCGGTCCCGTCTGCTTCGAGGCGGACGCTCGTACCGTCGTTCCATGACCACGATCACTGCAGCCCGTTCAGATACCACTCTTGGTACCATCGACCCCATGGCCATGACCCTCCGACTCGACGATGCCGAGGCAGCGGCGTTGCGCAAGCGTGCTGACCTCGAGGAGCGCTCGATGCAGGAAGTCGCCCGCGCCGCCATCCGCGAGTACGTCGAGCAGCACAGCCGCAGCGATCTGATCGACGGCGTCCTCGACCGAGAACTCCCGCGCTACGCAGAGGCGCTCGAACGACTCGGCAAGTGATCCACCTCACGACCGACGAGGCGTTGCACGTCGCTCGTCGGACCCTGGGGGCTGACTACGCGATCCGCGACGTCGGACTGCTCGAGGCGGCGGTCGCGCGACCCGCCGCGTCGGTGGGCGGGAACGATGCCTACCCGACGCTGGTCGAGAAGGCGGCGGCGCTCGTCCACTCCGCCGTCCGGAACCATGCCCTGGTCGACGGCAACAAGCGCCTCGGGCTGATGCTGCTCGTGGTCTTCCTCGGCGTGAACGGGGTCCGGCTCCACGCCTCGAACGATCAGGCGTACGACTTCATCGTCGCGATCGCCGAAGGGGAACTCGATGCCGTACCGGAGATCGCTGCGGCTCTGAGCTCGATGGTCTCGGACGCCTGAACGGCCGCTTGGACGGGGAACGGTCAGCGATCAGCGGCGCACCGCACTGATCGCCCCGTGCGGCCGGTGCCCCGGGTCCGTGCGGGTGTGGACGTCCACCACGTCGAAGCCCGCTTCGTCCAGCAGCGCCGCCAGGGACGCGACCGGCCAGCGGTAGGCGGTGACGACCGCGTGGTCGAAGGCTTCGACCGCGTCGCCCTCGAAGAACCCGAGCAGCAACCCACCGCCGGGGGTGAGCACCCGACGGAACTCGTCGAGTGGCCCACCGATCCGCGACGGTTCGTGGTGGATCACCGAGTACCAGCCCAGGACCCCGTCGACGCTGCCGTCCGCGAGCGGGAGCGCGTCGAGCGACCCGACCCGGAAGTCGACCGAGGCGCCGTGCGTCCGTCGTGCGTGCTCGACGAACTCCGGCGCCGCGTCGATGCCGCTGACCCGGTGCCCCTGCCGTGCGAGGTGCGCCGTCCAGTGACCGGGGCCGCACCCGGCGTCGACCAGGGCACCGCTCTGACCGGCTGCCCAGGCGTCGACGAGGGCTCGGTCGTCGGGGTGGACGGCGTCCATCGACCCGAGCAGCGCCGCGTACTCGTCGGCCCGAGCGCTGTACGCCGCCGTCACCCGCTCCGTCATGCGCCCGACCGTACCGCCGCAGCGCCGAACCGTGCGAGGTTCCGTGTTCCGTGCGACCCGGCAACCCTCGCACGGAGCACGGAACCTCGCACCACGCGGCAGCACCACGCCGCACCACCCGCGCCGCGCCGCCCCGCACCCGCCCGCGTCAGAGCTTGAACGTCGCCCGCGGGATGTCGGACACGATGCGCCGGGCGGTGCTGACGGCGTCCTCCTCGGAGATCTGGTGCGTGACCACGAGCGACGCCAGGTACGCCGCGTCCGTCCGCCGCGCCATGTCGTGCCGCGCGGGGATGGAGCAGTACGCGCGGGTGTCGTCGATGAACCCGGAGGTCTTGGTGAAGGACGCGGAGTCGGTGACGGCCGACCGGTATCGCCCGATGGCCGCCGGGGTGTCGATGAACCACCACGGCGCGCCCGCGTACACGGCGGGGTAGAAGCCCGCGAGCGGCCCGATCTCGCGCGAGAAGACCGTCTCGTCGACGGTGAAGAGCACCAGGTGAAAACCGGGAGCCGTGCCGAAGGACTCGAGCAGCGGCCGGAGCGGCTCGGTGAAGGACCCGACGGCCGGCAGGTCGTGCCCGGTGTCCGGCCCGAAGCGCTCGAGCGTCGGGGTGTGGTGGTTCCGGATCACGCCGGGGTGCAGTTGCATGACGAGGCCGTCCTCGACGCTCATCTCCGCCCAGCGGTAGAGCATGTCGTGCCGGTACGCCGTCGCCTCGGCCTCGGTGACCGACGACGCATCGCGCAGCGCCGCCGCATGGATGCGTTCCCGCTCGCTCGACGGCAGGGGAGCGGAGCCCGCGTCGAGCACCCCGGTGTCCGTGGCGGTCGCGCCGTGCTCGATGAAGTAGTGGCGACGTGCGCGGAGAGCCGCCAGCAGCCCCGCGTGGGTGCCCGTGTCGATGCCGGCGGCCTCGCCGATCGACGCGACCACGGGCCTCCAGTCCGACCGCGTCGGGTCGAACACGGCGTCCGCGCGGAACGTGGGGAGCACCCGGCCGGTGAAGCCGGGGTCCGCCGCGAGCTGCGCGTGCGCAGCGAGGTCGTCCGCCGGGCCGTCCGTGGTGGCGAGGACCTCGATGCCGAAGGCGTCGAAGAGCGCGCGCGGCCGGAAGGCGGGGGACGCCAGCAGGCCGGCGATGTGGTCGTACTGGTCGTCCGCGTTCGCGGCGGACGGCGCCTGCTCGAGCCCGAACACGTCGTGCAGCTCCGTCTCGAACCAGTAGCGCACGGGGGTCCCGAGGAAGTCGTCCCAGTGCTCCGCCAGCTGCCGCCAGACGGCGCGGCCTGGCGGCGTCGGCTCAGCGGCATCGCGCCAGCGATGCGCCGACGCCGCCGGGCGAGCCTGCGAGCCCGGGCGGGGCCCCGACAGGTCCGTGCGTCCCAGCGCGGCCAGGTCCACCCCGTTCGCGTGCAGCAGGCGGAGCACGTAGTGGTCGGGCGTGATGAGCAGCGATGCGGGGTCGCTGAACGGCTGGTCCGAGGCGATCAGCGCCGCGTCGACGTGCCCGTGCGGCGAGATGATCGGGGCGTCCTTGACCGCCTCGTACACGGTGCGTGCCACGGCTCGTGCTCCGGGGTCGGCGGGGAACAGCCGGTCGGGGTGCGGTGCGAGCCGGGTGGGGGTGCTGGTGCGGGTCATCATCAACTCCTTCGGGGGCGGCGAGTTCGCCGGTGGCGAGTGCGGGGGCTGCTCGTGCGGGATCAGTCGGTGCCGGTGCCGGTGCCGGTGCCGGTGCCGGTGCCGGTGCCGGCACGGGGTGCCGGTCCGGTCGACTCGCGCACGGTCAGGTGTGTGGGCAGGGCGACGGCACCGGACATGTGCTCCCCGGGCAGTTCGTCGGCGGGCAGCGCGCCGAGCCGTCCGAGCAGCATCCGGATCGCGACCCGGCCGGCACGTTCGATCGGCGAGGTCATCGTGGTGAGCGGCGGGTTGCAGAAGTCGGCGCCGAAGATGTCGTCGCAGCCCACGATGCTCATGTCCTCGGGGACGCGGACCCCGCGCTCCCGCAGTCGGGCGAGCATCCCGATGGCGATCAGGTCGTTGAAGGCGATGCACGCGGTCGCACCGGCGTGCACGGCGGCGTCGGCGGCCGCCGCGCCGGAGTCGACGAAGGGTGCGTGCGGCCCGACCCGGGCGACGCGGATCCCCAGGCGCTTGGCGACCTGCACGAGGGCGCGCCACCGACGCTCGTTCGACCACGAGCTGTCCGGCCCGGCGACGTACAGGATCTCCCGGTGTCCCAGTGACACCAGGTGCTGCACCGCCTGCTCCACCCCGCCGGGGGTGTCGATGAGCACCGAGGGCACGCCGGTGGGTCGGCGGTTCACGACGACCAGGGGGATCCGTTCGGCGAACCGTGCGATCTGCGCGTCGGACAGTCGTGACGCCGTGAGCACGACCCCGTCGGCCTTCGCCCCCACGGCGGTGAGTGCGGCCATCTCGGCGTCGGCGGACTCCTCGGTGTCGACGAGCAGCTGCGTCCAGCCGGCGCCGGCGAGCTGGTGCTGGGTGCCCCGGATGACGTCGAAGTAGAACGGGTTCGTGATGTCGGACACGAGCACGGCGACGGCGCGGGTGCGGCCCGAGGTCAGCGCCCGGGCCTGCGAGTTGGCGACGTAGCCGAGCTCGCGGGCTGCACGCTGGATGCGCTCCTGTGTGACGGGGTTGACCCGGTCGGGCAGGGACAGGGCGCGGGAGACGGTGGACGCGGCGACCCCGGTGGCGTCGGCGATGTCGCGGATGGTGACGCGACGCGCGGCCCCAGCGGCGGTGCCCGCGCCAGCGGCGGCGCCAACAGCGGCGCCGACGGCACCGCCCGTGCGCCCGCCGCCGTCCGTCGAGAGGTCCTTCACGAGGCCGAACGTATTCGCGTCTGGCAACAAGTGGCAACCGGTTGCCGCATGTTGCCATCGGCGGAACAGTGGTGCCACCGAGCAGCGCCGCTCGGAGGAGGTCTCGAGGAGGAAACCCCCGTGAAGACGCGAAGACTGCAAGTCCGCACCCTCGTCGGTGCCGTCGCCGTGGTCGCCCTCGCCGCACTGTCCCTGCAGGGATGTGCCGTGGTGAACGGCAGCGGCGACGACCCGAACACCCTCCGCGTGATGATGGGCGCGGACACCACCTACCCCAAGGAACGCAAGCAGTGGCAGCGGGAGACCGCCGCCGAGTTCAAGCGCACGACCGGTGCCGACATCCAGTGGGAGACCTACTCGTCCGCGCAGGAGGAGTTGACCGCGATCCAGACGAGCGTCATCTCCGGGCAGGGCCCCGACGTCTACGCGATCGGCACCACCTTCACCCCGACCGCGTACGCCACCGGTGCCTTCGTCGAGATGGGCCCGAAGGAGTGGGACGCGATCGGCGGCAAGGACCAGTTCGACCCCGCGTCGTTCGGCATCTCCGGTCCGAGTGCGTCGAAGCAGATCGGGATCCCGTTCGCCAGCCGTCCGTTCGTGATGGCGGTGAACAAGGACCTGCTCGCGAAGGCCGGCATCACCGACATGCCCACGACGTGGGACGAGCTGACCGCCGACGCGAAGGCCACCACGGGTGACGGACGCCACGGCATGGCGATCGCCTACGCCGACGGCTTCGACCCCTGGAAGTTCGTGTGGGGGATGGCCCAGAACGCCGGCAACACGATCGTCGACGGCTCGAAGGCCGAGATCGACAGCGAGGCCGTCGAGAACGCCTACCGCACCTACTTCGACTGGGTGACGAAGGACGGTGTCGTCGACCCGGCCGCGATCGGCTGGAACAACGCCCAGGCCCTCGCGCAGTTCACCGAGGGCAAGGCGGCGTTCTTCCCGATGACGACCACCACCGCCATCAACTCGTTCCAGGACACCGAGGTCGACGGCAAGTACGAGTTCGCGCTGCTGCCGACCGTCCCGCCGGGTGCGACGGAACGTCCGTCCGACGGCATCGAGGCCGCCAGCATCCTGTCCGGCGACAACTGGGTCGTCGCCGACTACGGCACCAAGCAGGAGCTGTCGTTCGCGTTCGTCAAGCAGCTCAGCGCGCCGAAGGCCCAGCTCGAGTACTACGACCTGTTCGGCAACCTGCCGACCAACGCGTCCGCCGCCGCCGACCTGGCGGCCGACAACCCGCAGCTCAAGCCGATCATCGACGCCGGCCGCCTGTCCAAGCCGACCGCGTTCACCGGTGCCTGGTCCGACATCCAGCTCGCCCTGGTCGACGTGGTCGTGCAGTCGATCCCGTCGCTGAAGTCCGGCGAGGTCACCGACGACCAGCTCCGCAAGCGACTGCAGGACGCCCAGAAGGACGCCCAGGCCACCCTCGACCGTCAGAAGAACGGAGGTCTGTGATGACCAGCACGCAGACCAGGCCCCGCACCGACGCGCCGCCGCCCCGGCCGGTCCGCCCCGCCGGCAAGACGCCCCTCTACAAACGGGAGCGTCCACTGTGGATGCTCCTGCCCGGCGGCGTCCTCATGCTCGCCGTCATCGTGGTGCCGCTCCTGGTGGGCTTCTGGATCGCGATGCTCGACCTCGACCAGTACACGCTCCGCCAGTGGTTCAGCGCCCCGTTCGTCGGGTTCGCCAACTTCACCGAGGCGTTCACGAACTCGCCGCTGCTGCACTCCATCTGGATCTCGGTGTCGCTGTCGGTGCTCGTCACGGCCGTGACCGTGCCGATCGGGGTCGCCGCCGCGATCTCGACCCAGAACCGGTTCCCCGGTCGCGGGCTCGTCCGCTCGATCTACCTGATCCCGTACGTGCTCCCCGCGTTCGTCGTCGGCACGTTCTTCCGCACGATGCTCCAGCCGCAGGGCGTCGTGAACTCGATCCTGCACACCGACGTGCTGTGGCTGAACGGCTCGGCGTCGTACTGGGCGCTCGCCGGGGTGATGATCTGGACGAGCTGGCCCTTCGTCTACCTGCTGTCCCTGGCCGGGCTGCAGGCCGTGGACAACGAGGTGCACGAGGCCGCCGCGCTCGACGGGGTGACCTGGTGGGCGAAGCTGCGGTACATCATCTTCCCGTACCTGCGCGGACCCCTCAGCCTCGCGGTGATCATCTCGATCCTGCACAACATCAACAACTTCACGCTGCCGTTCGTGCTGTTCGGCATCCCGCTGCCGTCCAGCGTCGAGGTGATGCCCGTCCTGACGTACATCGCGAGCTTCCAGTCGTTCCGCTTCGGCCTGTCCGCGGCGATGGCGATCTGCTCGCTCGTGATCGTCGCGATCCCGCTGTTCGTCTACCTGCGGGCGGTCAAGCTCGACACCGGCGACGACGCCGGCCCCAACCGGAAGCAGCGTCGCGCCGACCGCGCCACGCTCGCCGCCGCCCCGACCGCCGCCGACATCGACGGAGCACGCGCATGACCACCCCGAGCACGTCCTTCAGCACCCGCACCCGCCCCACCGCGACGCTCACCGAGAGCATCACGACCGGCAACGGCGGGCGACGGAACAAGCGCCCGTACGACACCGACGTCACCCGGCTGCTGCCGCGCTGGCTGCTCGTCACCGTCATCGCGGTGATCATCGCGTTCATCGCCGTCCCCGTGCTCTACATCCTGTTCGGCTCGGTCAACTCCGACGTCGCCGTCGCCCGTGGCGAGTACTTCCCGTCGGAGTTCACGCTGTCGAACTACGTCGAGATCTGGTCCACCGTCGCCCTCGGCGAGGGACTGGTGAACTCGATGCTCACCGCCGGTGCCGTCGCCGTCGCGAGTGCCGCGCTCGCCGTGTCCACGGCCTACGTGCTCGTCCGGTTCCGGTTCCTCGGGCGGCTGACCATCCTGCGTGGGCTCCTCGCCCTGCAGTCGATCCCGGGCACGCTCCTGCTCCTGCCGGTCTTCGTGGTGTTCTCGAACATCGCCAGCGCCACCGGCGTGCAGATCATCGGCACCCGCTGGGGCCTGTTCGTCACCTACCTGACCTTCGCCCTGCCGTTCTCGACGTGGGTGATGGTCACCTACCTGCGCGGCCTGCCGAAGGAACTCGAGGAAGCGGCGCGCATCGACGGTGCCAGCTCGACGAAGATCCTGACGAAGATCGTGCTCCCGCTGTCGTGGCCGGGCATCGTCGTGTCCGCGATCTTCGCCTTCCTGCTCGGCTGGAACGACGTCCTGTTCTCCACGATCATGACGACCCCGAACACCCGGACGGTCGCCGTGGTCCTGCAGGTGCTCGGCACCACCCAAGAGGGCGGCGCGGTCCCGATCTACGGCCAGATGATGGCCGCCTCGATCGTCTGCGCGGTCCCCGTCGTCGCCCTGTACCTGATCTTCCAGCGCTACCTGGTCGGCGGGCTCACCGCCGGCTCCGTCAAGTAGGCCGCAACCCAGAACCGGACTGGAGGCCCGTGGCGGCCCCGCCACGCGCCTCCCGTCCGAACGAAAGGACACCATGACCGACCAGCCCAGTTGGGAACTCTCCGGTTTCGGCGACGAGATCGACGCCGACCCGGTCGTCCAGGTCGCGGTCCTCCAGGCGCTCGGCGCGAGCGCCATCGAGGTCCGCAGCGCCTGGGGCGTCAACGTCGTCGACCTCGACGAGGACCAGCTCGCCGGCCTCCACCGGCTGCTCGACGAGCGCGGGCAGACCGTGTCCGCGATCGCCTCGCCGATCGGCAAGGTGCCCGTCGACGAACCCGTCGAGCACGAGGTGTCACGGCTCGCCCGTGCGATCCGTGCCGCGCACGCCCTCGGCACGACGAACATCCGGGTCTTCTCGTTCTGGTTCGAGGGCCGCACGCCCGACGACGTCCGCGACGACGTCCTCGTCCGGATGCGGGCGCTGGCCGACCTCGCCGAGCGCGAAGGCGTGACCCTGCTGCACGAGAACGAGAAGGACATCTACGGCGATGTCCCCGCGCGCGTGCTCGACGTCGTCGAGAGCGTCGGTTCGTCCGCGCTCCGCCTGGCCTGGGACAACGCGAACTACGTGCAGTGCGGCGTCCGGCCCTTCACCGACGGCTGGGAGCAGCTCGCCCCGTACGTCGACTACCTGCAGGTCAAGGACGCCCTCGCCGCCGACTCGTCGGTGGTGCCAGCGGGCGAGGGCGACGGCGAACTCGTCGAGACCCTCACCGCGCTCCGCGACGCCGGCTACTCCGGGTACGCCTCGCTCGAGCCGCACCTCAGCGACTTCACCTCCCTCGGCGGGTTCTCCGGCCCCGCGGCCTTCGGCCGTGCCGGCCGGGCCTTCCGCACCCTCACCGACCAGATCGGAGTCACCCTGCGATGACCGAACCCACCAACCCGCTCCGCCTGGCCGTCGTCGGCGCCGGTGTCATCGGACGCCACCACGCCACCGTCGCGGTGCACCACCCCGACCTGCAGGTCGTCGCCCTCGTCGACGCCGTGCCCGAAGCCGCCACGAGCGCGGCGGACGCGGTACAGGAGCTGGGGGCCGCCCGCCCGATCACGACCTCCACCATCGAGGAAGCGATCGAACAGACCGACATCGACGTCGTCGCGATCTGCTCGCCGTCCGGCATGCACGTGCAGCTCGCCGAGGCCGCCCTGGCCGCCGGCAAGCACGTCGTCATCGAGAAGCCGCTCGACACCACGATGCCCCGGGCACGGCAGATCGCGGCGCTCGCCGCAGCCGCTCGTGACCGCGGACTCGTCACCAGCGTCATCAGCCAGCACCGCTTCGACCCGGCGTCGGCAGCCGTCGCCCGGGCCGCGCACGACGGCGGGTTCGGCACCGTGACCTCGGGGCTCGCGAGCGTCGCGTGGTACCGGTCGCAGGGGTACTACGACTCCGGTGACTGGCGCGGCACCTGGGCGCTCGACGGCGGCGGCGCGGTGATGAACCAGGGCGTGCACACCGTCGACCTGCTCGTCTGGGCGCTCGGTCGTCCGGTCGAGATCTCGGCCCAGACGGGGCTCCTCGCCCACGACCGCATCGAGGTCGAGGACACCGCCGTCGCCACCGTCCGGTTCGACGGCGGGGCGCTCGGGGTCGTCCACTGCACGACCGCGGCGTACCCGGGGCTCTCCGCCCGGTACGCCGTGTACGGCACGCACGGTTCCGCCATCGTCGACGACGACCGGCTCGCGTACTTCCACATCGCCCCGGACACCGCCACGCTCGAGTCCGCGTCCACCACGTCGAACGCCACCGCGGTCGCCGGCGCGGTCGACCAGAAGGACCAGATCGTCCCGCCCGAGCACGTCGTCGGCGGCCCGGCTGAACCCGACCACTTCGCCGCGGGCCACGCTCGGCAGTACACGGACATCGTCGACGCGATCCGGCAGGGACGCGAACCGGGTGTCACCGTCGACGCGGCCCTCGTGTCGCTCGCCACCGTCCGCGGGCTCTACGTCAGTGCGACGCTCGGGCACCCCGTGCGCATCGACGACGTGATCGACGGGAAGTACGACGACGTGGTGCCGGTCGTCGGCACGCCCGCCACCACCAGCGCGACCGAAGGAGCCACCCGATGAAGTTCTCCGTGTTCACCGCCTCCACCCCCGACTGGACCCCGTCCGAAGCCGCCGAGACCCTGGCCGCACAGGGCTGGGACGGCATCGAGTGGCGCATCGTCGACGACCGCCCGGCCGACGGTGCCGAGGTCCCCGCCGAGCGGTCGTTCTGGGCGGGCAACAACTCGACGTGGCAGTACACCGGCATCCGCGACCGGGTCGGCGAGATCGCCCGGGTCACCGACGCCGCCGGGCTCGAGTACTCGGGCATCGGCGGCTACCAGCCGGCCGCAGACCACGACGGCGTCGAGACGATGCTGCGCGTGACCAGCGAACTGGGTGCCCGGCAGGTCCGCGTCACGATGCCGAACTACCGGGCCGAGAAGGAACGCACCGGCGAGACCTACCCCGAGCTCTTCGACCGCACCCGCACCGACCTCGAGTGGGCGGCGGACCGCGCGGCCGAACTCGGCGTCAAGGTGTTGGTCGAGCTGCACCACATGACGATCACACCGTCGGCCTCCGCCGCACTGCGGCTGATCGACGGTCTCGACCCCGCACACGTCGGCGTCATCCACGACCTCGGCAACCTCGTGATCGAGGGTGACGAGGACCACCTCGCCGCGTTCGAACTGCTCGGGCCGTACCTGGCACACGCCCACGTGAAGAACGCCCGCTGGGTCGACACCGGCGACACCCGGGCCGACGGCAGTTCGATCTGGCAGCACGAGTGGGCACCCCTGCGCACCGGCCAGGCGTCGGTGTCCGAGTACCTCGACGCGCTCCGCCAGGTCGGGTACGACGGGTGGGTCACCATCGAGGACTTCTCCACCGACCTCCCGCTCGAGACCCGCACCGCCGACAACCTGGCGTACCTCCGCTCCCTCGTTCCGGTGTCGGCATGACCGACCGGCGTCCGGGCATCGTCCATGTGGGGGTGGGTGCGTTCGCTCGCGCCCACCTCGCCTGGTACACCGCCCACACCACGGGGGAGCCGTGGGGCATCACCGCCTTCACCGGCCGCTCGCCCGCGGCCGCGGACGCGTTGGCCGCGCAGGACTGCCGGTACACGCTGGTCACGCGAGCCGCGTCCGGCGACGGAGCCGAGGTGGTCGACACGATCGTGGCCGCCCACCCGGGCAGCGACGACACGGCCTGGAGGCACGTGGTCGCGTCCCCCGAGACGACCATCGTCACGCTGACGGTCACCGAGCAGGGCTACCGGCCCGGTTCCGACGTGACGGCGCGGTTGGTCGCGGGGCTCGACGCCCGCCGTGCCGCCGGCTCCGGGCACATCGCGCTGGTCAGTCTCGACAACCTGACGCACAACGGGGCGGTCCTCCGCGGTGCCGTGCTCGACGCCGTCACCGACGACGACCTGCGCGACTGGATCGAGGCAAACGTCGCGTTCCCGAGCTCGATGGTCGACCGGATCACCCCCGCGACCACCGACGCCGACATCGCGCACCTGTCGGAACTGCCGGGTGCGCTCGCCGGAGACCGGGTCCCCGTCGTCACCGAGCCGTTCGCCGAGTGGGTGCTCGAGGACGCCTTCGCGGGCATCGACCGGCCCGCGTGGCAGACGGCCGGCGTCCGGATCGTCGACGACGTCACCCCGTACGAGCAGCGGAAGCTCTGGCTGCTGAACGGCTCGCACTCGCTCCTCGCCTACCTGGGGTTGCAGCTCGGCCACGACACCGTGGCCGAGGCGATGGACGACCCGGTCTGCCGCACCGCCGTCGAGCAGCTCTGGGACGAAGCCGCGCTCGAGCTCCCGCTGCCCGAGGCCGAGGTCACCGACGCCCGCGCAGCCCTGGTCGAGCGGTTCGCCAACCCGCGCATCCGGCACACGCTGCGGCAGATCGCGTCCGGCGGCTCGCAGAAGCTGCCCGTCCGTGTCGTCGACGTCGTGCGGCACCGGCTCGCCCGCGACCCCTCGGCCGGCATCGGCACCGGAGCGGCCACCGCCCTCGCCGCGTGGTGGCTGCACGTCACCGAGCAGTCCGACCTGGTGGACGACCCCGGTGCCCCCGGGCCAGACTCGGACGTGCACGACGTCCTGGCCGTCGTCGCGCCCGAACTCGACACCACCCCCGTGGTCGCCGTCGTGACGGCGGCGGCCGACCGCATCCGCACCGCCGCGGCACGCGCCCGCGAACGCTCCAACGGAGGAGTCCACGCATGACCGACACGAACACCACGAACCCCGCGGCCCCGGTCCCCGGCGCCGCCGACAGCGGGCCGGCCGAGACCACCGCCGGCCGTCCGGACACCTGGGCCTCGGCGGACCGCGGCCAGCTGATCGATCGGGCCGAGGTCATCGTGACCAGCCCGAACCGGAACTTCGTGACGCTCAAGCTCACCACGGCCGACGGCGTCACCGGACTCGGCGACGCCACCCTGAACGGCCGTGAGCTCGCGGTCTCCGCCTACCTGTCCGAGCACGTCGTCCCGCTGCTCGTCGGCCGTGACGCCAGCCGCATCGAGGACGCCTGGCAGTTCCTGTACCGGTCGTCGTACTGGCGCCGTGGTCCGGTCACCATGGCCGCGATCGCCGCCGTCGACATGGCCCTCTGGGACATCAAGGCGAAGGTCGCCGGGATGCCGCTGTACCAGCTGCTCGGCGGGGCATCGCGCACCGGGCTCATGGCGTACGGCCACGCCTCGGGCAAGGAGCTGCCCGAGCTGTTCGACTCCATCCGCGAACACCAGGAAGAGGGCTACCGCTCGATCCGGGTGCAGACCGGTGTCCCCGGCCTCGAGTCCATCTACGGCATCGCGTCGAACAGGACCACCGAGGGCAACGCCGGCGTCCGCTACGACTTCGAGCCCGCCCAGCGCGGTGCGTACCCGGCGATGGAGGACTGGGACACCCGCGCCTACCTGCGCCACGTGCCCACCGTGTTCGAGGCCGTCCGCAACGAGTTCGGTCCCGAACTGCCGCTGCTGCACGACGGCCACCACCGGATGACCCCGCTGCAGGCCGCCAAGCTCGGCAAGTCGCTCGAGCCCTACGACCTGTTCTGGCTCGAGGACTGCACCCCCGCCGAGAACCAGGAGGCCCTGAAGCTCGTCCGGCAGCACACCACGACGCCGCTGGCGATCGGCGAGGTCTTCAACACCATCTGGGACTTCAAGGACATCATCCGCGACCAGCTCATCGACTACGTCCGCGGTGCCGTCACGCACATGGGCGGCGTCACCCCGCTCAAGAAGACGATGGAGTACGCGGCGCTGTACCAGGTCAGGTCCGGGTTCCACGGACCGACCGACATCTCCCCGGTGGGGCTCGCCGCGCAGATGCACCTCGGGCTCGCGATCCACAACTTCGGCATCCAGGAGTACATGCAGCACGGGCCGCAGACCAACCGGGTGTTCCACCAGACCTTCACGTTCACCGACGGCTACCTGCACCCGGGTGACGAGCCGGGCCTCGGGGTCAGTCTCGACGTCGACGAAGCCGGCAAGTACCCCTACGAGCAGGCGTACCTGCCGTTCAACCGCCTGGCCGACGGCACCGTCCACGACTGGTAGTCCCCGGCGCCGTGGCGGGCACGGTGTCGAGCGGGCACGGTGTTGAGCAGGCACGGTGTGAGCAGGCACAGTGGTGGCATGGAGTTCGCCGACGTCGCCAGGGAGCTGCTGCTCGTCGCGCCGCAGGACTTCGTCGCCGAGCGCACCGCACGACAACGCGCGGCGCGGAAGGACGACCGCGCCCTCGCCACGGCGATCGGGCAGCTCCGGAAGCCCGCCCCGGCGGCCTGGGTGATCGACCTGCTCGCCCACGACGGTGCCCTCGACGACGCCGTCGACCTCGGACCGGCTCTCCGCAAGGCGCAGGCGGACGCCGACCCCGACGCGATCCGGACCCTCCGTCGGCAGCGCGCCGAGGTCGTCGACGCCCTCGCGCAGGCCGGTGCGGACCTGGCGTCCGACGCCGGACACCCCGTCACCCCGGCGGTGCTCGAGCAGGTCCGGTCGACGATCGAGGCGGCGATGGCGGACCCGCACGCCGGCGCGGCCGTCCGGTCGGGGCTGCTCGTGACGGCGCTCGAGAGCGTGGGGTTCGACGCGGTCGACCTCGACGGGGCGCTCGCGGATCCGGACGCGGTCCCCGATGCCTGGTCCGGCAGCGATGCCCCACCCATCCCCATCTCCCAGGCGAGGGGTGCGCGGAAGGCGAGCCGTGCCTCCAGGCCCGCGCAGCGCGACGCTCCGGAACCGGACGCCGATCCCGAACCCGAACCCGAACCGAAGCGCGACCCGGCCGCCGACCGGAAGGCCGCGCGCCAGGCCGAGACCGCAGCGCGCACGGAGTCCCGCGACGCCGACGCAGCACTCGACGACGCCGAGGCCGATCTCGAACAGGCAGAGGAGCGCCGCGCGGAGCTCCAGCGTGCCCTCGAGCAGGCCGAGGCCGAGATCACCCGGCTCGAGGCAGCCCGCGACGAGGTCGAGGCGGCGAGCGACCGGGCGCGCGACGTCCTCCGCGCCGCGCAGGAGCACCGCCGGGAGGTCGGCCGCTGAGCCGTCCGGTCGGACCTCATCACCTCGGATGAAAAGCGGCCGAACGGCTCGGTCCCCGTCCGGCGCGGCCCATACGCTCGCGTCATGACCTCCCTCCTCCGCCGGTACCGGCACCTGCTGGCCCCCGCCGCCGGCGCCGTGTACCTCGTGCTCTGGATCGTCGCCGAGGCCGGACGCGCGGGGCTCGCCGACCACGTCGTCGTGGTGTCGGCCTTCGCCGTCGCCATCGGCCTCGCCGCGTGGATGCCCGCGACCGCGCTCGGACTGGTCGTCGGCATCCCGCTCCTGCAGGCGGCCCGGCTGCTCACCCGGCCGACCGACACGACCTGGCCGGAGTACCTGGCGATCGCGATCGTCGTCGGCGTCGTCGGCGCCGGTCGGTCCGACCTGCTCCGCTACCTGGCGGTCCCCGTGCTCCTGCTGGCGAGCGCGGCGGCCGCCTGGGCGATGGCCGTCCCGACCGCTGCCGACCAGGACGTCTGGGGCAGCTGGGTGGGGACCTCCGGCGGGACCCGGTCCGACCTCGTCACGATCACCTTCGCGTTCGTCGGGGTCAGCGGTGTCACCTGGGCGGTCGGCGTGGCCATCGGTGCCGCGTGGCGGATCGGCCTCGCCCGGGTCCGGGTGGTCGAGGCGCAACGCCGCACCGAGGTGACCACGACCGAGCTCCGGGCCGAGCAGGAGCGAGCACGGATCGCTCGCGACGTGCACGACTCGCTCGCCCACTCACTGGCGGTCGTCGTGTCCCAGGCCCAGGGTGCCGCGGCCATCGCCGTGCGGGACGAACACGCCGCCCGGGCGCTGCAGGACATCGCCGACGTGAGCCGCTCGGCGCTGGGCGACGTCCGGGCCCTGGTGGAACGCATCCAGGCGAGCGACGACGCCGACCGTCACGGGCTGGCCGACGTCCCCGACCTGGTGGAGGACATGCGGGAGCTCGGGATGACCGCGACGTTCGAGGAGCACGGCGCCGGGGTCCTGCCCGCGGGCAGCGCCAGCGCGGTGCACCGGATCGTGCAGGAGAGCCTGACGAACGTGCTGAAGCACCAGGGGCGGACAGCGACGGCCCGGGTAGCGCTCGACTGGCGCGGCCCGGGGCTCGGCGTCGTCGTGACGTCACGGGGGAGCGAACCCCTCGTCGAGCTCGACGGCGCGGGGTCCGGTGTCGCCGGGATGCAGGAGCGTGCCCGGCTGGCCGGCGGCTGGCTGCGTGCCGGTGTCGGCGACACCCCGGACGAGTGGGTCGTCACCGCGTGGCTGCCGACGACCGCGGCCGTGCCGACCACGGCGACGGCCGACACCGACACCGACACCGACACCGACACCGACACCGACACCCACACCGTCCTGTCGGAGCACGTCCGATGAGCGCCGTCCGCGTCGCCGTCGTCGACGACCAGCGACTGTTCGCCACCGGGATGCAGATGCTCGTCGACGCCCAGGACGACATGACCTGTGTCGGGACCGCCGGTGACGGTGCCGCCGCCCTCGAGCTCTGCGCCGCCGAGCACCCCGACGTGCTGCTGCTCGACCTGCGGATGCCGGTCATGAACGGCATCGAGACCCTGACGCGTCTCGTCGCCTCGACCCAGGACCGCCCGCGGGTCGTCGCGCTCACGACCATCCGCCGCGACGATGCCGTGCTCGCCGCACTCCGCGCCGGCGCCGCCGCGTTCCTGACGAAGGACGCCCTGCCCGACGTCGTCACCGCGACCATCCGCGACGTGCACGCCGGTCGACCGGCACCGACCGAAGCCGAGGCACTCGACCTGCTGCGCGCGCAGGGCACCCCGGCCGTGACCGACCGACGCGACGAGGTCCTCGACGCGCTGACGGCCCGCGAGCGCGAGGTCTTCCTGCTCGTCGCGAAGGGGCTCAGCAACGCCGAGATCGCCGAGTCGGTCTTCCTGAGCGACGCCACCGTGAAGACCCACGTCCGCGCCGTCCTGACGAAGCTCGGACTCCGGAACCGGATCCAGGTCGTCATCACCGCACACGAACGCGGCCTCGTCCGCGCCTAGGGGGAACCATGCAGATCACGAACCGCGTCGCGAAGACCGGCACCGCCGTCGTCGTCCTCGCCGGACTGGCCACCGCCGTCGTCCACGGGTTGCCCGAACGCGCCGACGTCGCGGTCGCCCCCACCGTCGAACAGGACACACGGCGTGGGCGATGCCGCTCGACGCCTTCGTCGCGCCGGCCTCGTCGAAGACCACGTACGCCGAGGACCTCGTGGCCGAGCCCTGCCTGCGGAAGGCCGGCATCGACGACCCGGCTCCGTGGGCGACCGCGGCCGGGCTGCAGGCCGACGACGACGCGGCCGACACCGCCGCTCGGGCGAACCCCTCACCCGCACTCGCGACCACCCGGCCCCTCACCGCGGCGCTCGCCGAGACCCGCGGTTACCACGGGCCGTCCGCCGCCGGTGCGAACCAGGAGGGCCTGCGGCAGTGGGGGTACGACCCGGACCGCCAGGCCGCGTTCGCCGCGCTCCCGGACGACGTGGCCGCCCGTTGCTGGAACGCAGCCCGGAAGACCCTCGGCACCACGCTGCGCGGCACCGAGCAGACCGCGTCCGAACTGGCCCAGCGCCTGACGTACCTGGCGGCGCTGGACGCACGCCAGGACGACCCGGTCCGCACGGCCGCGGCCGGGTGGCGCACCTGCATGGCGCGGTCCGGTGTGCCGGACCTGCCGGCGGGTCCGGAGGGCATGCCGACCCCCTCGATGCACGTCAGCGCCCGTGACGGCGACCAGGTCGTCCTGTTCTCGGACGATCCGGGGAAGGCCGAGGTCGCCGTCGCCGAACGGGACGTCGCGTGCCAGGAGTCATCCGGCTACCGCAGCGCGCTGTACGCGGCGGAGTGGGAACGGCTGCTGCACGTCACCGCGACCGACGCGGCCGCGCTCCGGAAGGGTTCGACGCGGCAGCCGCAGGTGGACGCCCGCCTCGACCGGGTGATCGCGCGGCTCGCCCCGGCGGCACCGGCGGACGTCGACTGACGCGGCGGTCGCGGGGAGCGGTCCTGGGGGGAGCGCCCCGCGCCCGCCGCGTGGGGACGACGGACGGGAGGCCCGTGGCAGGACCGCCACGGGCCTCCCGTCCGTCCCGCTGCCCGGGGACGTCGCGTGTCGACCCGTGTCAGCCCGGGACGGCTTCGAGGACCCCGTCGCGTTCGCGGAGCGCGCCGTGCTTCGGGACCCACACCTGCAACTCGTCGACGGTGAAGTGCTCGAGGTCGTCGCGGTGTGCGGCCAGGAACGAGGCGATCCCGGGCTTCATCGGGAACCGCGGGTCGATCCCCTGCACCACGGCGACGACGTCGTCGGCGTCGGGATCCCAGGTGCCGCGCTCGAAGAAGTACGGCCGCCACGCGACCAGGTTGTACCCGCTGAACAGAACGGTGCCGTCGTCGACGCCACGTGCCCGCAACTCGGCGTCGAGCCGGGCGACACCAGCCGGACGCGCCTGCGCCACCGCACTGCCGAGCCGGACCACCGGCACGACGGCGAGGGCGAGCACGAGGCAGACCGCCGTGACCCGCAGTACCCGCTGCCGACGGCTGACGGGCCTGGACGGCCAGCCGGCACGTCCGAGGCCGATGCCGGCGAGGGCGATGAGGAGCGGCATCCACGCGTAGTAGTAGTGCGCGAGTGCGACGTCCGACGCGGTCAGGAAGGCGACCTGCGCACCGAGGCCGATGCCGAGGTAGGCGACGAGCCGGTCGGGTCGGAACACGAACGCCGCGACCAGCCCGATGACCAGCACGAGGACCACCCAGCGGCTGGTGCCCTGCGTGAAGTACACGAAGTTCGCCCACCACGGGGCGAACAGGTACTCGCGACCGAGCAGCTCGATCGAGTGGCCGAGCTCCGCGTGCCCGGTCTGGAACTGCAGCATGTGCACGAAGCCGCGCTCGAAGCCCACGGGCGCGTACAGCAGCACGAACGCGACGACGAACGACCCGGCCGCGATCAGCCCGCCGGTCAACAGGTCCCACCACCGGCGGAACAGGATCGGCAACGCGATGATCGCCACGACGAGCACGGCGGAGGTCATCTTCGACGTCACGGACAGGGCGAGCAGCAGGCCGGACGCAGCGGCCCAGAGCCAGCGTCGGCGGTCGGCGCCGTTCACCCACCGCCACGCGGCGTACAGCGCGGCGACCGCGAAGAACACCATGACCGGTTCGAGCAGCGCCGTGCGGTCCATCCTGGTGGCGACACCGGAGCCCGGGTCACCCCAGGCGATGCCGTTCGCCCGGGGGGTGAGCCACCAGAGGGCGGCGGCGATGAGTGCCGCCCAGTACCCGACCGGACGGCGGAACCACAGGAAGAACAGGAGCCCGGTGCCCAGCGAGGCGGTCGCCGCGACGTAGCGCGGACCGAGCGGCCCCGGAGCGCCGAGGATGACCTCCGCCAGGCCGAACAGGTACTTCGCCGTCGGCGGGTGCTCGAGGTTGCGGATGAAGACGCCGTGCAGGTACTCCCAGCCGGACACCACGTACACGTCCTCGTCGACGTCCACGCGCTGCCGGCCCACGTGCCAGTAGGCGAAGACCACCGCGGCGGCGACGACGACCAGGAACGCGACGATCCGCACGACCCGCGGACGGTCGAGCGGTCGGCGGGCACGGTGGGAGGCGATCACGGTGGACAAGTCTCACACGCGGAGGTCGGCCGCGACGTGAGCCGGTCCCGTCCTGACCGCACCTGCACCCGTGGTCCGACACGCCCGGACGGGTGCTGCTAGACTCAGTCCCTGACTTCGGCGAGGGCTGCGTACGCGCGGCCGTGATCGACGCGGTGGGATACCCGGCAAGACCCTGGGATCGTTCCTCACGCGTGCACGCGTTCGAGTTGCAACACCACAGACCCCCACGATGCCGGCACCCCGGCGTCGTCCCCGACACCAGGAGGCACCATGGCCGACTACACCAAGCTCGCAGCGGAAGTCCGCACCAAGTTCGGCAAGGGCGCTGCTCGCAAGCTCCGCGCGGCCGACAAGATCCCCGCGGTCGTCTACGGCCACGGCACCGAGCCGATGCACATCTCGCTGCCCGGTCACGAGACCATGCTGCTCGTCCGTACCGCCAACGCGGTCGTCGACCTCGACATCGAGGGTGCTGCGCAGCTCGCCCTCGTCAAGGACGTCCAGCGTGACCCGGTGCGCCAGATCATCGAGCACATCGACCTCGTGGTCCTCCGCCGCGGCGAGAAGGTCACGGTCGACGTGCCCGTCGTCGTCGAGGGCGAGTCCTTCTCCGGCACCATCCACGTGCAGGACCTCAACACGATCTCGCTGCTCGTGCTCGCCACCGACATCCCGGAGCACGTCTCCGTGAACGTCGAGGGCCTCGAGGACGGCGTGCAGATCCACGCCTCTCAGCTCGAGCTCCCCGAGGGCGCCGAGCTCGAGACCGACCCCGAGGCGCTGGTCGTCGCGATCGTCACCCCGCGTGGCACCGCTGACGACGACGCCGCGGACGAGGCCTCGGCCGAGGCCGGCGCCGAGTCGGGTGCCGAGGGCGCCGCGGACTCCGAGTAACACCCCTTCGAAGACATCTGGTCGACGCTGTGACACTGCGCTCATGAACGGCAGCAGCATCCTGGTGGTGGTCGGGCTCGGGAACCCCGGGCCCGACTACGCCGGCAACCGCCACAACGTCGGCCAGATGGTCCTCGACGAACTCGCTTCCCGCATGGGAGCCACGTTCAAGAAGCACAAGACGCCGAACCAGGTCGCCGAGGGGCGCCTGGTGCCCGGCGGCACACGACTCGTGCTGGCGAAGCCCGGGTCGTTCATGAACACCTCGGGCGGGCCGGTCTCCTCGGTGCTCGGGTTCTACAGCGCCACCCCGGCCGACCTCGTCGTCGTGCACGACGAGCTCGACCTGCCGTTCGACACCGTCCGCCTGAAGGGCAACGGCGGGCACGGCGGCCACAACGGGCTGCGCGACATCATCAAGGCCACCGGGACGAACGAGTTCATGCGCGTCCGGGTCGGCATCGGACGTCCGCCCGGTCGGCAGGACCCGGCCGACTACGTGCTGCGTGACTTCTCCGCAGCCGAGAAGAAGACGCTGCCGATCCTGCTGGCCGACGCGGCCGACGCGGTGGAAGCGATCGCCGAGGTCGGGCTGCTCGCCGCACAGCAGCGCGTGCACGCTCCGTCCTGAGCGCTCGGCGCTGTTCGCCCGTCGCGCACGCCGCGGCCGGTGTCGGTGGCGGCCGGTACCATCTCCTGAGTGACGATCTCGGGCATCATCCCTGCGCTCTCGCGCGCCTCCGCCTTCGATCGCGTGCTGCGCGCCGCACCGCGCGATGCCGACTTCTCCGTCGTGGACGGCCTGCGGGTGCCGCTGCTCGGCGCGCTGCTCGCCGAGCGCAACGGTCCGCAGTGCGTCCTCGTCATCACGGCGACCGGGCGTGAAGCCGAAGCGGTCCGCGAAGCGTTCGGCAGCTACGTCCCCGACGCCGACGTGCTCGAGTTCCCGGCGTGGGAGACCCTGCCGCACGAACGCCTCAGCCCGAGTGCGCAGACCGTCGGCACGCGCATCGCGACGCTCCGGAAGCTCGCGGCGTGGCAGGCGGCGGACCCGGCCGAGCGTCGCCAGACCATCGTCGTCGCGAGCGTCCGCGCCGCGCTGCAGCCGATCGCGAGCAACCTGACGTCCCTGGCGCCGGTGGTGCTGCGGACCGACTCGCGGGGCAACGACCTGGCGGCGATCGCGTCCCAGCTGGTGGACCTCGCCTACTCCCGCGTCGACCTCGTCACCCGCCGTGGTGAGTTCGCGGTGCGCGGTGGCATCCTCGACGTCTTCCCACCGACGGCCGACCACCCGGCACGCGTCGACTTCTTCGGCGACGAGATCGAGGCGATCAAGGCGTTCTCGGTCGCCGACCAGCGCACGACAGAGGACGACCTCGGTTCGGTCGAGCTCACCGCCTCGCGCGAACTCCTGCTCAGCGACGACGTCCGGCAGCGGGCGCGCGAGATGCTGCACGAGTTCCCGAACCTGTCGCAGATGCTCGCGAAGATCGCCGAGGGCATCCCGGTCGAGGGCATGGAGTCCCTCGCTCCGGCGCTCGTGCAGGACCTCGTGCCGATGACCTCCTACCTGCCGGACGACGCCACCATCGCGGTGTTCTCGCCCGAGCGGGTGAACGGCCGGGCGAACAGCCTCGCCGAGACGAACACCGAGTTCCTGCAGGCGGCCTGGAGCGCAGCGGTCGCGGGTGCACAGGCCCCGATCGACCTCGACGCCGGCAACTTCCTGACCGTGCAGCAGCTCAAGAACACCCGCGGCCAGCGCACCTGGTGGACGGTGTCGCCGTTCGACTCCGGCCTCGACGAAGGGGACACCGAGCGCGTCCTCACCGACGCCGAGGCCGCTGCCGAGGCCGGCGAGTACATCCGCGTCCGGGCCGAGGCCGTCCCGAGCTTCGCCGGCAGTGCCGACGGGGCGATCGCGCACGTCAAGTCGCTGACCGACGACGGGTGGGCCGTCGTGGTGACCGCGCAGGGCCAGGGCCTCGTCGAGCGTGCGGTGCAGGTGCTCGCCGACGCCGGGGTCGCCGCCCGTGCCGCAGCGGTCGACGCGCCGCCCGAGCCGGGGTTCGCCGTCGTGACGACCGCGACCGTCGAGCACGGCTTCGCGATCCCCGACCCCCGCATCGCGGTCCTGAGCGAAGCCGAGTTCTACGGCCGCAGCGTCCAGCAGGGCGCCCGCACCGTCAAGAAGCTCGCGAGCCGGCGCAAGAACGTCGTCGACCCGCTGCAGCTCAAGCCGGGCGACGTCGTCGTGCACGCGACCCACGGCATCGGCAAGTTCGTCGAGCTCGTCAGCCGCGAGGTCTCCAGCGGTGGCCGCAACGCCGTGAAGACGCAGCGCGAGTACCTCGTGCTCGAGTACGCGCCGTCGAAGCGCAACTACCCGGGCGACAAGCTCTTCGTGCCGACCGACCAGCTCGACCAGCTGTCGCGCTACGTCGGTGGTGAGTCCCCGACCCTGTCGAAGATGGGCGGCTCGGACTGGTCCGCCGCCAAGTCGAAGGCCCGCAAGGCCGTCCGCGACATCGCCGTCGACCTGGTCAAGCTGTACTCGGCGCGGATGGCGTCGAAGGGGCACGCGTTCGGCCCGGACACCCCGTGGCAGCGCGAGCTGGAAGAGGCGTTCCCGTTCGCCGAGACCGCCGACCAGCTCACCACGATCGACGAGATCAAGCGCGACATGGAACGCCCGATCCCGATGGACCGCCTGCTGTCCGGCGACGTCGGCTACGGCAAGACCGAGGTCGCGATCCGGGCGGCGTTCAAGGCCGTGCAGGACGGCAAGCAGGTCGTCATGCTCGTCCCGACGACCCTGCTCGTCCGCCAGCACATGGAGACGTTCCAGGAGCGCTTCGCCGGGTTCCCCGTGCACCTGCGCGCCCTGAGCCGGTTCCAGACCGAGAAGGAGTCGAAGGAGACCATCGCCGGGCTCGCCGACGGCACGGTCGACATCGTCATCGCGACCCACCGGATCCTGTCGCAGGGCATCACCTTCAAGGACGTCGGGCTCGTCATCATCGACGAGGAACAGCGGTTCGGCGTCGAGCACAAGGACCAGCTCAAGAAGTTCAAGACGAACGTCGACGTCCTGGCGATGTCGGCGACCCCGATCCCGCGCTCGCTCGAGATGGCGGTCACGGGCATCCGCGAGATGTCGACCCTGGCGACCCCGCCCGAGGACCGCCACCCCATCCTGACCTTCGTCGGGCCGCAGTCCGACCTGCAGGTGGCGGCGGCGATCCGCCGCGAACTGCTGCGCGAGGGCCAGGTGTTCTACGTGCACAACCGCGTGAAGGACATCCAGTCGGTCGCCGCACACCTGGCCGAGATCGTGCCGGACGCCCGCATCGCCGTGGCGCACGGGCAGATGTCCGAGACCACCCTCGAGCAGGTCATGGTCGACTTCTGGGAGCGCCGCTTCGACGTCCTCGTCTCGACGACGATCATCGAGACGGGCCTCGACATCGCGAACGCGAACACACTCATCATCGACAAGGCGGACAAGTACGGCCTGTCGCAGCTGCACCAGCTGCGCGGTCGTGTCGGCCGTGGACGGGAGCGCGGGTACGCGTACTTCCTCTACGACTCCGACAAGCCGCTGTCCGAGACCGCGCAGGACCGCCTCGAGACCATCGCCGCGAACAACGAGCTCGGCGCGGGGATGCAGGTCGCCATGAAGGACCTCGAGATCCGCGGGGCCGGCAACCTGCTCGGCGGGGAGCAGTCCGGCCACATCGCGGGCGTCGGGTTCGACCTGTACCTGCGGATGATCGGCGAGGCCGTGTCGCAGTTCCGTGGCGACGTCGCCGAGGGGCAGACCGAGCTCCGGCTCGAGATCCCCGTCGACGCGCACATCCCCGAGGACTACGTCGAGTCCGAGCGACTCCGGCTCGAGGCGTACCAGAAGCTCTCGGCGGCCTCGGCCCCGACGGCCCAGCCGAACGCGATCGACATGGTGCTCGACGAGCTCACCGACCGCTACGGGCAGCCGCCGCAGGCCGTGCAGACCCTGGTCGAGGTCTCCCGCCTCCGTCGCATGGCGCAGCAGGTCGGCCTGTCCGACGTCGTGGTGATGGGCTCGAACCTGCGGGTCGCCGGCAAGGAGCTCGCCGACTCGTCGCAGGTGCGCCTGAAGCGCATGTTCCCGGGGGCGCGCTGGTTCCCGCAGCAGAACGCGACGAGCATCCCGATGCCGCGTCCGCACGACCAGGCGCTGCCGGACGACGCCCTCATCCAGTGGGTGGAGAGCATCCTCACCGCCGTGTACGGGGCGACGACCCCGGCCGAGGCGCCGGCCGCGTAGACGCGAGCGGAGACGGACAGGAGGCACGGTGCGGGCCCGCACCGTGCCTCCGGGCCGTCATCGGCCACGTCCACGGCGCGCACGCCGTTCGCGACGATCCACGCGTCGAACGACGCGTGCTCTGTCGCGGAACGGGTGTGAACCCCGGCCCGCGACCCGCTACTCGGTGTCCTCGGCCTCGGACAGCTCGCGGCGCGCGCGGTACGCCCGCGCCCGCAGAGTGACGACGACGGCCGACGCGACGATGGCGATGCCCGAGCCGACGAGCACGGCGAGGACGCCCTCGTCGAGGATCTCCTCGTTGCGGGCGAACGCCAGCTCGTTCATGAGCAGCGACACCGTGAACCCGATGCCGCCGAGCACGCCGACGGTGATGATCGAGAAGAACGACAGCGACGAGCGGCCGGGCGAGCGGAAGATCCGCGTGGCGATCGTGCCGAACAGCGTGATCCCGATGACCTTGCCGACCGGCAGTGCCAGGACGACCGCCCAGAACGTGGGGGAGAGCTCGCTGATGCCGACCGAGGGGATGATGACGGCGGCCGACGCGAACGCGAACACCGGCAGCACGATGGCGTTCGACCACGGTTCGACGTTCTCGTGCAGGGTGTGGCCCGGGCGTCGGGGCAGCACGAGCCCGAGGGCGACGCCGGCGATCGTGGCGTGCACACCGGAGTGGTAGACGAGCCACCAGGTCAGGAGCCCGACCACGACCATCGCCACGATGACGAGCGTCTGCCCGCTGCGCCCCGGACGGAGCATCCGGCCGAGCAGCCAGAACGCCGCGAGGGTGACGACAGCGCCCGCGAGGGCCAGGAAGTCCGTGTCGTGGGCGAACACCACGGCGATGATGATGATCGCGATGAGGTCGTCGAGCACGGCCAGCGCGAGCAGGAACACCCGGATGCCGCTCGGCAGCCCGCGACCGAACATGGCGAGCACCCCGAGCGCGAACGCGATGTCCGTCGCCGTCGGGATCGGCCAACCGTGCGTGTACTGCGTGCCCGCGGTGACGAGCAGGAAGATGCCGGCCGGGACGAGCACGCCGCCGACCGCCGCGATGGCGGGGATGATCGCGGTCTTCGGGTTCGACAGCTCGCCGTCGACGAGTTCCTGCTTCAGCTCGATCGCGACGAGCAGGAAGAACACCGCGAGCAGGCCGTCGCTGATCCAGTGCGCGATCGACAGGTCGAGGCCGAGGGCACCGAGCGGCAGGTGCGCGTCGAGCAAGCGTTCGAGGCCGGGGCCGATCGGGGAGTTCGCCACGACCAGGCCGAGCACGGCGGCGGTGAGGAGCGCGATGGCGCTGAAGCGGGGGGAGCGGACGAGGGACGACATGGATCTCCGTCTCGAAGGGTCGGGTGAGTGTCCGTCGACCAGACTTCCCGACACACCACGTCCAGTGTACGCGGGTGGCACGATGACCTGATGACCGCTGTACCCGACCTCGTGACCGTCGTCGACCGCCTGCTCGCCGAGGACGGCGGGTGCGTCTGGAACCGGGCGCAGACCCACGCCTCGCTCGCGCGCTACGCCGTCGAGGAGTCGTACGAACTCGTCGACGCCATCGACGACGGCGACCCGGACGACGTCCGCGAGGAACTCGGTGACCTGCTCTACCAGGTGGTCCTGCACGCGGGGATCGCCGCCCGCGCGGGGGACTTCACCCTCGAGGACGTCGCCGTCGGGGTGCGGGACAAGATGACCAGGCGGCACCCGCACGTGTTCGGCGACGAGACGGCGGACACCGTCGAGGACGTCGTGCGGGTCTGGCGTGCGGCCAAGGCTGCCGAGAAGGCGAGCCGGCGGAGTGCGTTCGACGGGGTGCCGCGGGCGTTGCCGCCGCTGGAGCGTGCGGTGAAGCTGCTGGAACGCCTGGAGGAACGTGGGGACGCCGACGCGGTCGTCGCGTCCGTCGTCGGGGCCGGTTCCGGCGTCGGCCTGGAGGCCCGTGGTGCGTTCGCCGCGTCCGCCGCGTCCGACGCGCCCGCGGACGACGGGGTGGGGGCGGTCGACGCCGAGTGGGGGCGAGCGGTGCTCGGGGAGGTCGCGGCTGCGGCACGACGCGGGGTGGACCCGGTCGCGAGTCTGCGTGCCGCGGTGTCGGCGCTGGAGGAGGCCGGTCGGGCTGTGGAGTGATCCCTGGTTGGGAGATCGCTCCGGATAGGGGAGAACGGGCGCCCTCCCAACCCGAAAAAGAGAGGGCGCCCGTGAGCGGGCGTCGGCTCCACCAGGGAGAGGGGCCGACAGGGAAGCCCGCTCGAACCGCGGGACGCACTGCAGCACGTCGCCCCGCGAATCGGTCCGGAGCGTGGATCAGGCACGATCCGGACCGAGGTTCTGCATGCAGTATGCCAGTGGGTCGGTGCGCGCGCAAGCCGGAGACGCCCGTCTGCCAGAATTGACCGCATGGCAACGACCGTGACGGCACCCCGTGGCATGCGTGACTTCCTCCCGGCGGACAAGGCTCGGCGCGAGCACGTGCTCGGTGTCGTGCGGGACGTCTACTCGCGGCACGGTTTCGACGAGATCGAGACCCCGGTGGTGGAGGACGCTGCGCGGCTGCACTCCGGGCTCGGCGGTGACAACGAGAAGCTGGCGTTCGCGGTGATGAAGCGCGGGCTCACCACCGAGGACCTGCAGGCAGCCGAAGCGCCGCTGGACCTCGCTGACCTCGGTCTCCGGTTCGACCTGACGGTCCCGCTGGCCCGGTTCTACGCCTCGCACCGCGCGGAGCTGCCGTCGGTGTTCCGATCCGTGCAGATCGCGCCGGTCTGGCGTGCCGAGCGCCCGCAGAAGGGTCGCTACCGCCAGTTCGTGCAGTGCGACATCGACATCTTGGGGGAGCCCGGGCAGCTCGCCGAGATCGAGCTCATCCGCGCGACGACCGCGGCCCTCGATGCCCTCGGGGTCAGCGGCACGACGATCCGGATCAACGACCGCCGGATCCTGCTGGCGCTCCTCGCGTCGTGGGGGATCACCGAGCCCGCCGCCGACCGCGCGCTCATCACGATCGACAAGCTCGACAAGATCGGTGCAGACGGCGTCGCGGCGGAGCTCCGCAGCACCGTGGGCGCCGACCTGCCCGGGCTCGAGGACACCATCCGCGCGCTCGAGGCCGCCGACTGGACGTCGGTCGAGGGGGAGCCGTGGCTCGACGCCGAGGCCTTCGCCGACCTGCTCCGCCTGCGCGAGGCGCTGCCCGGGGTGGACCTGCGCTTCGACCCGACGCTCGTGCGCGGCATGGGGTACTACACGGGCACGATCTTCGAGGTCGCGCACCCCGACTTCGGCTACAGCCTCGGTGGCGGCGGCCGGTACGACGGGATGATCGGCCGGTTCCTCGGGCAGGACGTCCCCGCGGTCGGGTTCTCGCTCGGGTTCGAGCGGCTCGTCGACCTCGTGACCCTCCCGGAGTCCGCCGAGGCCGACGCCGTCGTGCTCGTGTACGACAAGGACGTCGACCCGGTCCGGCTCGCCGCGCTGAAGACCGAGGCGCTGGCGTCTCACCGACGCGTCCGGCTCGAGCGCCGCACGAAGAACACGAAGAACCTGCTCGCCGGCCTCGCCGCCCAGGGCTTCACGGCGTTCGCCACCGTCTCGGCGGACACCGCGTCGCTCGAGGGCGTCGAGTTCCGCCCGCTCGACTGAGCACCCAGTCCTCGTTCCAGCACGGACTCGTCCACAGCGGGGCGTCACGGCCGACGTCGTGTTCACCTCCGCTCGCTAGGATCGACACCGCAATCACCACAACCAATGTGTAGGGAGTACCCCGTGGCCCTGATCGATGCCGTAGGCGCACGCGAAGTCCTCGATTCCCGAGGCAACCCGACGGTCGAGGTCGAGGTCCTCCTCGACGACGGCGTCGTGTCCCGCGCGCTCGTCCCGTCCGGTGCATCCACCGGCGCGTTCGAGGCGTACGAGCTGCGCGACGAGGACGCCTCGCGCTACGGCGGCAAGGGCGTGCTCAAGGCCGTCGACGCCGTCCTCGACGAGATCGGCCCGGCGCTCGAGGGCTTCGACGCCACCGACCAGCGCCTCGTCGACGCCGCGCTCATCGAGCTCGACGGCACCGAGAACAAGTCCCGCCTCGGCGCGAACGCGATCCTCGGTGCCTCGCTCGCCGTGGCCCGTGCCGCAGCCGACTCGGTCGACCTGCCGCTCTTCCGCTACCTCGGCGGCCCGAACGCGCACACGCTGCCCGTCCCGCTGATGAACGTCGTCAACGGTGGTGCCCACGCGGACACCAACGTCGACATCCAGGAGTTCTTCCTGGTGCCCTACGGCGCCGAGTCCTTCTCCGAGGCACTCCGCTGGGGCGTCGAGACCTACCACGCCCTCAAGGGCGAGCTGAAGAAGCAGGGCCTGGCCACCGGCCTCGGCGACGAGGGCGGCTTCGCGCCGGAGCTCGCGTCGAACCGCGCGGCGCTCGACTTCCTGCTCACCGCGATCGAGAAGGCCGGCTACACGCCCGGCAAGGACATCGCCGTCGGCCTCGACGTCGCGTCCACCGAGTTCTTCTCGGACGGCAAGTACCAGTTCGAGGGCAAGCAGCTCTCGAGCCAGGAGTTCACCTCCTACTTCGCCGAGCTCGTCGCGAACTACCCCCTCGTCACCATCGAGGACCCGCTGGCCGAGGACGACTGGGAAGGCTGGTCGCACCTGACCGCCGAGCTCGGCGACAAGGTCCAGATCGTCGGCGACGACCTGTTCGTCACCAACCCGAAGCGTCTGCAGCGGGGCATCGACGAGAAGGCCGCGAACTCGATCCTCGTCAAGGTCAACCAGATCGGCACGCTCACCGAGACCCTCGACGCGGTCTCGCTCGCGCACCGTCACGGCCTGACCTCGATCCTGTCGCACCGCTCCGGCGAGACCGAGGACACCACGATCGCGGACATCGCGGTCGCGGTCGACGGTGGCCAGATCAAGACCGGCGCCCCGGCCCGCTCGGACCGCGTCGCGAAGTACAACCAGCTGCTCCGCATCGAGGAAGAGCTCGGTGACGCCGCGGTGTACGCCGGTCGCTCGGCCTTCCCGCGCGCCGCGTCGCTGTAACCAGCCCGGCCAGCAGTACCCGCACCGCCGAGACGCCGTCCTCCTCCGGGAGGACGGCGTCTCGTCGTGTGTGCCGCCCCGGAGTGCCGAGCGGTCAGGACGTGCCGCCCGCGCTGCGTCGAGAGGTCGTGAGTCGTCGGTTGGCCCGGGCCTGGCCGACAGGACGTGACCACCGGACGTGCGCCGGGCGGTGTGTGGTGACCACTCCAGGTACGGGACTGCAGGGGCGGGCCGAAGCCGTGCCTCCCGGTTGCCTCGACGTGACGACGCGAGACGCTGAGAGGGCGCCGAACGGCCGCGTGCCGGGCGGCCGGACCGACCGCGCCGGGTTATCGTCGGAGCGTGCCCAGCCAGAAGCCCCGCGTCCGCCGCGTCCCCGTGGCGATGCCCGACGGCAGCACGCCCGCGCAGCCCTGGTACCGCTCGATCCACTTCTCCGGGTTCAGCCTGCTCATGCTCGCGATCATCGTGCTCTTCGTGGTGGTGCTCGCGCCGTCGCTCCGGACGCTCATCCAGCAGCAGGAGCAGATCGCCCAGCAGCAGCACGAGGTCGCGAGTCAGAAGGCCGACGTCGCGCAGAAGAAGCAGGACGTCGCACGCTGGGACGACCCGGCGTACATCGAGGCACAGGCCCGCGACCGACTGCTCTACGTGTACCCGGGCGAGGAGAGCTACCTCGTGATGGGCGCCGAGGACGAGGCCGCCGACAAGACCCCCACCACCGACTCGGGCACCCCCGTGAGCGCGAAGGTGCAGACGCCCAAGGTCGACTGGGTGCAGGCGATGCTCTCGTCGGTGCTGCAGTCCGGGCTCACCGACGAGCGGGCAGCCGACCTCGTCGCCCCCGACGTCTCCGGGACCGGCGACAGCAAGTAGTCCCGGACCGCAGGGCGCGGAGCCGTCCGGCCCGACGGTGCGAGGGGTTCCGCTTCTCCGGTAGGCTCACGTTCCCGTGACGACCCCTCCCTTCGACCCGCCCTCCGACCGCGACGTCCAGGTCGTGTCGGCGCAGCTCGGCCGACCGGCACGTGACGTCATCGGGATCGCGGCACGCTGCGTCTGTGGCAACCCCACCGTCGTGTCCACGAAGCCCCGGCTGTCGAACGGCACCCCGTTCCCGACGTTCTACTACCTGTGCCACCCCGCGGCCACCGCTGCGGTCAGCACCCTCGAGGCCAACCAGGTGATGCCCGAGCTGGCAGCCCTGCTCGAGGACCCCGAAGTCGCCGCGCAGTACCGCGCGGCCCACGAGTCCTACCTGGCCGATCGCGAGTCGATCGAACACGTCGACGAGATCGACGGCATCAGCGCCGGTGGCATGCCCACCCGCGTGAAGTGCCTGCACGCCCTCGTCGGCCACGCCCTCGCCGCCGGACCCGGCGTCAACCCCATCGGCGACCTCGCGCTCGAGCGCGCGGACTGGTCGCCCTCCCGGTGTGCATGCCGGGCGTATGATGACGGTGCAGACGCTGGAGTCGGGGCGGGTGGCGGCGAAGTCTGACTCGACTCCCGCACACCCCCATCCAAGGAGATCATCCCCCGTGCCCAAGATCCTCGTCGTCGGCGGCGGTTACGCCGGTTTCTACACCGCATGGAAGCTCGAGAAGCACCTTCGCCAGGGCGAAGCCGAGGTCGTCATGGTGGACCCGCTGCCGTACATGACGTACCAGCCGTTCCTGCCCGAGGTCGCCGCCGGCTCCATCGAGCCGCGTCACGCGGTCGTCGCGCACCGTCGTCACCTCAAGAAGACCCGCGTCGTCACGGCGAAGGTCACCAAGGTCGACCACGCCACCAAGACGGCGACGATCACCCCGACCGAGGGCGAGGCGTGGGAGGAGTCCTACGACCAGATCGTCATGACCGCCGGCGCGGTGTCCCGCACGTTCCCGATCCCGGGCGTCGCGGACGAGGCCATCGGCCTGAAGACCATCGAGGAAGCCGCGTCCATCCGTGACCGCATCCTCAGCAACTTCCACAAGGCGGCGAACCTGCCGGCCGGTCCCGAGCGCGACCGCCTGCTCACCGTCGTCGTCGTCGGTGGTGGCTTCGCCGGCATCGAGGTGTTCGCCGAGCTGCGCTCCTTCGTCACCGACCTGCTGAAGAGCCACCCGCAGCTGTCGTTCGACGACACGCACTTCCACCTGGTCGAGGCGATGGGCCGCATCATGCCCGAGGTCTCGCTCGAGACCTCGCACTGGGTGCTCAAGAACCTCGCCGAGCGTGGCGCGACCGTGCACCTCGAGACCCAGCTGGCCTCGGCCGTGGGTGGCGTCTGCGAGCTCAAGACGAGCGACGGCGCGATCGAGACCATCCCGTCCGACCTCATCATCTGGACCGCCGGCGTCATGGCGAACCCGATGGTCAAGGGCACCGACTTCCCGCTCGAGCAGCGTGGCCGCATCCGCGTGCAGCCCGACCTGCGCGTGGTCGACGACAACGGCGTGATCGCCGACGCATGGGCCTGCGGCGACGTCGCGGCCGTGCCGGACCTGACCGGCGGCGGTGTCGGCGGGTTCTGCGTGCCGAACGCCCAGCACGCCGTGCGTCAGGCCAAGCAGCTCGCGAAGAACGTCGTCGCGACCATCCGTGGCGAGGCGACGACCGACTACAAGCACGAGAACCTCGGTGCCGTCGCGGGTCTCGGCCTGGGCACCGGCGTGTTCCAGTCCGGCAAGTTCGCCATGAAGGGCTTCCTGGCCTGGGGTGCCCACCGCGGCTACCACGGCCTGGCCATGCCGTCGTGGGAGCGCAAGTGGCGCGTCATCGGCGACTGGGTCGGTGGCTTCTTCCTGGGCCGCGACATCGTGTCGCTCGACGACCGCGAGACCCCGCGTGCCGCGTTCGAGGCGTTCGCGTCCCGTCCGAAGCCCGCTGCCGAGGCCCCGGCCGCGCCCGCCGCAGCCCCGGCTCCGGAAGAGGGCAAGGTCGCCGGTGCCGCCGGCCCCGTGTACGGCGAGCCCGCGAAGGACGTCTCCAACGCCGCCGAGCCGGTGACGGCCCCGGCCGACGCCAAGTAGCACCACTCGTCACGAAGGCGGTCACCCGTGAAGGGTGGCCGCCTTCGTGCATCGGTAGGCTGTTGCGGCCCGCCCCCGTGGCCCAATCGGTAGAGGCATGCGACTTAAAATCGCCGAGTTGTGGGTTCGAGTCCCACCGGGGGTACCGAACACCGCAGGCCCAGTAGCATCGACGATCGTGGTCGGACTCGGAAGCGCACTCGCCAACCTGCAGAACGCCCTCCGCCGACCGGAGGCCCACGTCGAGGTCGTCGACGGCGAGAGCGTCCCGGTCGGCATGCTCCTGGGCACCCTCGGAGCCCTGCTCCTGGACGCCGGCAGCTCCGTGACCGACGTCCGGTCGGCGCTCGAGAAGGCCCGTGACGCCGCCGGGGTCGGACCGACGCTCGCGATCGGCGTCCTGCCCGCCCTGGTGATGGTGAGCGAGGTCTCGACGGGCGCCGCCACGATCGTCAACGCCGAGGGCGTCGAACTGTCCTCCCGCCAGGCCGCCCGCGCCAACCGCGTCGTGCTCGGGCTCGAGAGCGGCTCCATCGCCCTCGCCGAGATCCCCGCCCGCGTCCGGGCCATCCGCGCCGGTACCGTCCCGCCGCCCGCCCTGCCGTGGATCCTCGGCAACGCCCTGACCTCGGCCGGCCTGGCCGTCGTCTTCCGCTGCCCCTGGTGGGCGATCGTCCTGGCGCTCGTCGTCGGCGGCCTCGTCGGCGTGATCGGACTGGTCCTCCGGCGGTTCCGCGAAGCCGTCGCGATCATCCCGTTCCTGGCCGCGTTCGTGTCGACGGCGATCGTCGGCTTGGTCGCCGCGGGCACCGGGTTCGAGCAGGTCCCGCTCTTCGCGGTCTGCGCCCCGGTCGCGGTGTTCGTCCCCGGCGCGCTCATCACCAACGCGTTGCTCGAACTCACCGCCGCGGACATCGTCACCGGGTCGTCGCGGCTGGTGCAGGGGCTCATCATGCTCGGCTTCATGGCCGCCGGCATCGCGTCCGGCAGTGCCCTGACCGGATTGCACGTCGATCCGTCGTCGGCCGCGCTCGTCGGCGAGGTCGCGGGGGTCGGCACGGACCTGGCCGGCTGGGAGTCCGTGCCGGCGTACTGGGTGTCGTGGGTCGCCGTCGTGGTGCTCGCGGTCGGGCTCGGTCTGGTGTTCCGATCCGGGTGGCGCCTGACGCTCGTGTCGGTGGCGGTCATGGTCACCGCCTACGCCGTGGTGAGCACGACGACGCCGCTCTGGGGCAGCGTCATCGCGACCGGGGCCGCGGCGGCGCTGCTGTTCGTCGCGACCCGGTTGCTCGAGCGGCTCGTGCCGGCGATCCCGGCGACGGTGTCGTTCTTCCCGGCGTTCCTGCTGCTCGTGCCGGGGACGGTCGGGCTGGTGGCGGTGGCCACCTTCGATCCGGAGGCGCTCGCGACCCCGCTCGCGACCTTCGTCAGTCTGTGCATCGGGACGAAGATCGGCGGGCTCCTGCCCGGCCTCTTCGCCCGCAACGCGCCCCGGCGTGCGGTGGACGCGACCAGCTGACGGCCTGGAGGCCCGTGGCGGCGCCGCCACGGGCCTCCAGGCCGTCACCGGCCGCGTACCGGGCGCGCTACGGCTCGATCAGCCGGCCGGCTGCCGCATCCGCCGCGGCCGTGTCCTTCGCCAGGTAGTGCACCTTCTTGCCGGTGGCGTTGTAGGGAACGTCCGTGACGAAGCGGTACCGCCGCGGACGCTTGTACCGGGCGAGGCCCGGGTGGGAGCTCGTCCACTCCTCGAGCGCGGCCGCTGCCTCGGCGTCGTCGGCCGGCAGTCGGTCGCCGGCACGGACGACGTACGCCGTGACGACCTCGCCCCACCGCGGGTCCGGCACGCCCACCACGATGGAGTCGGCGACCCCGGGGTGCTCCTGCAACACCGCCTCGACCTGGACGGGGTGCACGTTCTCGCCGCCGGAGATGACCATGTCGTCCTTGCGGCCCACGATCGTGACCCGCTCGTGCTCGTCCCACGTGGCGAGGTCGCCGGGGTAGAACCAGCCGTTCGCGAACTTCTCCGCCTCGAGCCCGGGGTTCCGGTACGAGTAGCCGGACTTCACGGTGCGCACGGCGAACTCGCCGATCTCGGTGCCGTCCTTCGCCACCGTGTCGGTCGGGTCGGCCAGGCGGTCCTCGTGCACGCGGACGACGGCGACGTCGTCGTCGGTCGATGCGCGACCGGCGGAACCGGCGCCGTCCGGGAAGTCCTCGGGGCGCAGGAACGTGTTCCAGAAGGTCTCGGTGGTGCCGTAGCCGTTGAAGATCCGCGGCGACAGCAGCTCCTGGTGCCGCAGTGCCGCGGCTCGGTCGAGTGGTGCGCCCATCGTGACGATGCCGTTGAGGCTCGACAGGTCCCGCGCCCGGCGTTCCTGCGCGTCGGCGAGCTGCACCAGGTTCGGCGGAGCGCCGATCAGGAACGTCAGGCGTTCGGACTCGACCAGGTCGAGCACCCGGTCGGCGTCGAAGTGGCGCAGCGTCGTGAGCTCCGCGCCGACGTAGAACACCGGGTTCGGGCCGCCCGAGTACAGGCCGCCACGGTGGAACAGCGGCGACATGTTGAGCGTCTTGTCGAACGGACTGAGCGGGAAGTGCATGACCACGTCGTGCGCGCTGAGCACCTCGACCAGGCTCGGCAGGGGTACGGGCTTCGGCCGGCCGGTGGTGCCCGAGGTGTAGAGCCGGGTGGACTCGTCGTAGGTGCTGCCCGGACCGATCGCCGCGAGCTCCTCGGGGGAGAGGGGTTCGGACGCGAGCAGCTCGGCGAACCGGTCGTGGTCGCCGCCGACCGGGACGACCTGGTCCGGCCGGTGCGGCGACGACCCCAGCGCAGCGGCGATCGCACTCGTCCGCTCGGTGTCGTGCACCAGGACGGCGGGTGCGGAGTCCTCGATGATGAACGCGACCTCGTCCGGGGCGAGCCGGAAGTTCGTCGGCGAGAACACCGCGCCGATGCGGTGGCAGGCCAGGTAGAGCATCGCGAACTCGGGTGTGTTGAACAGCTCGACCATCACGACCGAACCCCGTCCGCCACCGTGCCGGACGAGCCACCCGGCGATCCGGTCGACGACGTCGCCGAGCTCGGCGTAGGTCCACGAGCGGTCCGTCTCCGGCTCGCGCAGCGCGGGTCGGCCGGTGAAGCGGTGGGTGTTGCGGGCGAAGCCGTTGGCGTAGGTGAAGCTGCCCTCGAACACCTCGCGGAAGCGCGTCGCGTCGTAGTCGGACCGGGTGTCCGTGTCGGGGTGGCTGTCGGGTCGGGTGTCGGTCATCATCGCTCCTGCCGCGGTCGTGCGGTGCACACCGACCGTCCTGCGCGGGCACCGGTCACGAGGCGCCGCTGCACCGCTGGTCCGGTGCGGCGTGGTCGTCCGATCGTCACACTAGCCCGCTGTCCGCGAACCGGCCCGGATGTGCGTCTTCTGTCCCGGGGGCGGTGCGGAGCGCCGCTCTGGAGGCCCGGCTCGGCTCAGACGCGTGCCGCACGCCGGTCGGTGCGCAGCCAGACCAGGGCCGCGATCGCGGCCACCACACAGGCCGCGGCGATCCCGACGAGCAGGGCCGGTGCGGCGTGCGTGCCGGTCGTCCCCGAGTAGACCGCGGTGGTCAGCGCCACGGCGACCACCGCGAGCGCGACGTACCGACCGCGGGAGGCTGCGAGCAGCGCGCTGCCGGCGGACCCCGCGACGGGCAGCAGGGTCGCGACCACGGCACCGAGGCCACCGACGCACAGGGTGATGGCGAACTCCGACCCGAGCGACACCCAGAAACCTCCGCCGGCGAGCAGGCTGTGCAGCACCCAGCCGGCCGCGGCGAGGCCGAGCAGGGCCAGCACCCGCCAGGTCGCACCCCGGGCGCTCGTGGCGATCCCGGTGCCGAGGCGGAGCGGGCCGGTCCCCAGTCCGGGGCGGCCGGACGGCACGAGGACGACACCGACGATGAGGGCGGGGGAGAGGTCGGCCGCACGGGTGACGCCGCACGCCACGAGCGCTGCGAGGACGAGCCACGGCGACACCCGGAACCCGACGGCGCGGTGATCGCTGCCGGCTGCCCACCGCGTGGCGAACACGACGGCGGCGGTCAGGACACCGGTGCCGGCGAGGACGGCGATCGCCAGACGGGCGTACCGGGCCTCGAGCTCGACGCCGACCCCGAGCAGGGTGCACAGTGCCGCGACGGACACCGCGATGGCGATGGACGCCCAGGTCGGCAGGACGTCGTCGCCCCGTGTGCGGTCCGACCGCGAGCGGTTGCGTCCGAGCAGCCCGGCGAACGGCGAGCGGAGGCGGCCTCGGGTGACCGCGGCCACGAGGGCGAGCGGCGCGGCGATGAGCAGGAGGAACCCGGCGGCGACGGCGGTGGCGACCAGGACGGTCCGCCACGAGAACGCGGCCTGGATGGTCGGGACGGTGCGGTCGTAGCTGGTCGCCGCGGTCCAGTCGCCCGCGGGGCCGGACCAGTCGGGGTGGCCTCCGGTGCTGCCGACGCCGGCCGGGGTGCTGCCGGTGCCGGTGCCGCTGCCAGTGCCGGTGCCGTCGCCGTTGCTGGACCCGTTGCCGGTGCCTGCTGCGCCGCCGTCGTCGTTGCCGCCGTCGCCCCCGTGGCCGGCGGCGTTCGTGCCGTTGGCGTTGCCGGTTCCGCCGTGGCCGGTCGTGCCGGGGGTGCCCGCCGTCGCGCTGGACCCCGGCGTCGACGTGCCCGGTGTCCCCGGGGCGTCCGTGGCGGCCGGCGTCGGTGCTGCGGTCGGGGTCGTGGTGGTGGTCCGCACCGTGACCCGCACGGCGGCTGACGACCGGGAGTAGTTGCCCGCGACGTCGTGCTGCGTCGCGGTGAGCTTGTGCCCGCCGGCGCGCAACGTCGACCCCGCGGTGGAGCACGACCACGAGGCGTCCGACCCCACCACCGCGCCGCACACCGGCGCACGGTCGACGTACACGGTCGCGCGGGCGCCGGGTTCACCGGTCCCGGCCACCGTCGTCGAGCGGGTGCCGATGCGCTGGCCGTCGTCCGGTGTCGTGATGCGCGGGGCAGCCGGCGCCGTGCGGTCGACCGTGACCGTCACGGGAGCGGAGGCCGCGCTCCGCAGGTCGGACCGGTACCCGTCGGCCGTGCTGGCAGTCTGCGACGCCGTGACGGTGAACCGACCGTCGGCCCGGGTCCCCAGGGCGGCGACCCAGCGGCCGTCTGCGCCGACCCGGGCGGCCTGCTGGGCCGAGGACCCGGACACCGAGAGCGTCACGGTCGATCCGGGGTACCCCGTGCCGGAGACCGTCCCGCCGGTGGGCCCGGCGGACGCGAGGGTCGGCGGGACGATGACGTCCGACGCCGGTGCGCTCGCGACGGGCAGTGCGGCGGTGAGGTCGCGCACCGTGAACACCTGGTGCGGACCGGAGCGGACGGTTCCGAGGCAGGCCCACGATCCGTTCGGGTCGACCCGGGTCGTGCACCCGGACGAACCCGTCGCGGCCGGACCCGTCACCCGGACCGCGTGCCCGGGGGTACCGGTGCCGTGGAAGCGCGTCGTCCCCGTCGTGACGTCACCCGGATCGGCGATCGTGGGCCGCACGGCGGGACGGGTGGGTGTGGGCGTCGGAGCGCCCGGACGGCCGGTGTTCGGCGGGGCGATCTCGCTCGTCCCGGGCGTGGCGGTGGGAGCGGCGGCGGCCGGGGCTGCCGGGGCGTCCGCAGCGGCCGTGACGACCGACGGGCCACCCGCGGCGACCGCGACGGCCGGGGCTGCCGCGGCGCCGAGCAGGGCGGCGACGAGGACCGTCGTCGCCGCTGCGAGCAGGGCGAAGCGGGGACGACGACGAGGGCTGTCGCCCCCGACAGCCCCCTCGTCCACGTTCTCCCCGCTCGTGTTCACCGGACCCATCCCACGGGATCGGCGGCCTCCGGTCAATACACCTCGCGGATGAGGTTCGGTATCGGGCCGCAGTCCGGGAGCCCGGTGTGCGTGACTCGGGAATCGGCCGTGAACACTGCTCGAGGAACAGAGCATGCTCAGCGCGTCGATAGACTTCACGATGGCCGTTCAGGCCAACGCAGCACCGCGGATCCCGACGCGCAAAGGAGTACGCCCGCATGGACACCGGACTCGTCACGACGCTCATCGTCGTCGGAGTGGTGTTGGTCGTCCTGGTGATCATTGGGATCTACCTCTGGGTGACGTACAACTCCCTCGTCACGCTCAAGGTCCGGGTCGACGAGGCCTGGAGCGACATCTCGGTGCAGCTGAAGCGCCGCGCCGACCTCATCCCCACCATCGTGGACACGGTCAAGGGGTACGCCACGCACGAGAAGGCGGTCTTCGACGACGTGACGAAGGCCCGCGCCGAGACCCTGTCCGCCGGTGATGCCGACACGGCCTCCACGGCCGAGGGGCACATGCAGAAGGCGCTGAAGAGCGTGTTCGCGGTGGCCGAGGGGTACCCGCAGCTGCAGTCGAGCCAGAACTTCCTGCAGCTGCAGTCCGAGCTCGTCGACACCGAGGACAAGATCCAGGCCGCCCGCCGGTTCTACAACGGCGGAGTGCGTGAGCTGAACACGAAGATCCGGGTGTTCCCGAACTCCACGTTCGCGAAGAACCGCGGCTTCTCCGAGGCACCGTTCTTCGAGACGAACGAGCCGGCGGCCATCGCCGAGCCGCCGCGCGTCCAGTTCTGACCACAGCGTCGGATCCGACGTGTACAGCGCCATCGCGCGGAACAAGCGCAACACCGTGGTCATCGTCCTGGTGTTCCTGCTGATCATCGGCGCGCTCGGGTTCCTCGGCGGGTACCTCGCCGGCAACGTCTCGATCGGCTTCATCGTCCTCGTGGTCGCCCTCGGGTACGCGGTGCTGCAGTACTTCCTGGCTGCACGGCAGGCCACCGCCATCGCCGGTGGGGTCGAGATCGACCGCGTCTCCGAACCACGGCTGTGGCGGACCGTCGAGAACCTCGCCATCGCGACCGGCATGCCGATGCCCCGGGTGTTCGTCATCCCCGACCCCGCGCCGAACGCCTTCGCCACCGGGCGTGACCCCGAGCACGCGGTGGTGGCGGCGACGACGGGGTTGCTCGAGCTCATGGACGACCAGGAGCTGCAGGGCGTGATGGCGCACGAGCTCGGACACGTCCGGAACTACGACATCCGGGTGTCGACGATGGTCTTCGGTCTCGTCGTGGCCGTCGGGCTCATCGCCGACGTCCTGCTCCGCATCTCGATCTTCAGCGGTCTGTCCGGCGGGCGGAACCGCAACTCGGACAACGGCGGCAGCGCCAACCCGGTGCTGCTCATCGCCGGGATCGTCGCCGTCATCGTGGCCCCGATCGCGGCGGCCGGCGTCCAGGCAGCGGTGTCCCGGCAGCGCGAGTACCTGGCCGACGCGACGGGCGCGATGACGACCCGTCACCCGGAGGGCCTGGCGCGGGCCCTCGAGAAGCTCGGTGCGTACGGTCGGCCGACGCAGACGCAGAACTCCTCGATGGCACACCTGTGGATCGCCGACCCGATGCGCCCGGGCGTGATGGACCGGCTGTTCTCCACACACCCGCCGCTGCCCGACCGCATCGCGCGGTTGCGGGCGAACGCCGACCGGTTCTGAGGGGTCAGCCGGCGCCGTCGGCTACCGAGTCGTCGGCCGACTCGACCGGTTCGGGGGCGTCCGCGTCGTCAGCGGACTCGTGCGGCACCAGGGGTACTCCGAGGGCTCCGGCGACGGCAGCAGCAGCGGTGCCGCGGTCGGTCACCTCGATCGCGCCGAGGCCCTGCCAGCTCGCGGTCCGTCGCAGTGTGTCGGCGAGACGCTCGGGGTCCAGGTGCTCGCCCGGTTCCTGCCACGCGGTCCGGACGCGGAGCACGCCGTGCTGCCGGTCGCTCTTCAGGTCGATGCGGCCGACGAGCCGGTCGTCCTGCAGCACCGGCAGCACGTAGTAGCCGAACACCCGCTTCGGGGCGGGCGTGTAGATCTCGATCCGGTAGTGGAAGCCGTACATCCGCTCGGCCCGCCGCCGGAACCAGACGACGGGGTCGAAGGGGCTCAGCACCGCGTCCGTGGACATCTGCCGGGGGACCCGAGCGCCCGCGTGCAGCCACGCCCGCTCGCCCCAGCCCTCGACCCGCACCGGCAGGAGCTCGCCGGCGTCGGTGAGCTCGGCGATCGCGGTGGCCGTGTCGTCGGAGCGCAGCCGGTAGTAGTCCGCGATGTCCGCTCGGGTGCCGATGCCGAGCGCGCGTGTGGCCTGGCGCACGAGTTCGAGCACGGCGTCGGCACGCGGCGGGGCGGTCTCGAGGAAGCCTGCGGGCAGCACCTGCTCCGGCAGGGCGTACACCCGCTCGAAGCCGACTCGTCCGGCGCTCACGGCCTCGCCCCAGCGGAACATCTGCTCGAGCCCGAGCTTCACGTCGCTCCACCCCCACCAGGGGCCGCGCCGAACGTTCGACTCGTGCTCCACCGCGCTCGCCCGCATCGGCCCCTCGGCTCGGAGCAGCGCGTGCAGTTCGCGCCGGACGGCAGCGGTCCGGGTGACGCCGTCGACCCTGGTCGGGCCGGCGTCACGCTCCCGCAGGGCGTCCATCCGCCACCGGAACAGCCGCAGGTCGTCGCGGGGGATGAACGCCGCCTCGTGCGCCCAGTACTCGGTGTACGGACCCGAACGTCCGAGCGTCAGCCGGTCGAGCGTCGACCGGTCGTAGGCCCCGAGCCGGGCGAAGAGCGGCAGGTAGTGGCTGCGTTCGAACACGTTGACGGAGTCGATCTGCAGCAGCCCGAGCCGGCCGAAGGCTGCGTTCAGCGCACGCGTCGAGACGGGTTCGGCGGGTGGTCGTCCGAACCCCTGTGCGGCGAGTGTGACCCGGCGGGCCTCGGCGGCGGAGAGCGTCGACCTGGGCATGCCGCGACGCTACCGAACCCCGCCGACATGAGGGTCCACGAACGTATGCCGTATCTGGCACCTGACGGGAAGCACATCGCTACACTCGGGCGCATGGCATGGGGAAGCAAGCAGACACACCCCGACCCCGTGGTCGAGGAATCCGTCCCGGTCGGCGTACGCATCGCCGGTGCGTGGTCGTGGCGGGCGCTCGTCGTCGTGGGCGTGATCGCCGTCTTCATCTGGCTCGTCACGGTCTTCAGCGAGATCCTCATCCCGTTCCTGGTCGGCATCGTGGTCTCGGCGCTCCTCGTCCCCATCTCGAACTGGCTGCAGCGGCACCACGTGCCGAAGTGGCTCGCCGTCGTGATGAGCCTGCTCGGCGGCATCGCGGCGCTCGGTGGCCTGATCTGGCTCGTCGTCGACCAGATCATCGCGTCCTACCCGTCCCTGCGTGACCGGACGGTGGACCAGTACGCGAACATCAAGGACTTCGTCCTGAGCTCCGGGTTCGGCATCAGCCAGTCTGACGTCAACGGCTGGCTCGACGACGGCACGAAGTGGCTGCAGGACAACTCCGCGTCGATCCTGTCCGGGGTCGCCAGCGCGGGTTCGGGGGCCACGCACGCCTTCGAGGCGCTCTTCATCATCCTGTTCACCACGATCTTCCTGCTGATCGACGGCAAGAACGTCTGGCGCTGGTCCGTCCGGCTGTTCCCGAAGAAGGCGCGCGCTGCGGTCGACGGCGCCGGTGTGGCCGGCTGGATCACCCTGACGAGCTTCATCCGCGTGCAGATCTTCGTCGCGTTCGTCGACGCGGTCGGCATCGGCCTGGGGTCCTTCATCGTCGGGCTCTTCTTCGGCGGCATGCCGCTGGTCATCCCGATCGCAGCCTTCGTGTTCCTCGGTGCGTTCATCCCGGTCGTCGGTGCCATCGTCACCGGCTTCCTGGCGGTGTTCGTCGCGCTGATCTTCAACGGTCCCCTCGCGGCGGTCCTGGTGCTCGGGGTCGTGCTGCTGGTCCAGCAGATCGAGGGCCACATCCTGCAGCCGCTCGTCATGGGCAACGCGGTCAAGGTCCACCCGCTGGCGGTCGTCCTCGGCGTCACCGCGGCCTCCGGGCTCGCCGGCATCGCCGGAGCGTTCTTCGCCGTGCCGCTGATCGCGACGCTGAACGCCATGGTCACCACCATCGCGAGCGGACGCTGGCGGCGGCTCGACTCCGACCACGTCCTCGAAGCGACGCCGAAGCGCGGGCAGCACGGGCAGATCCAGTTGCTCCGACGCCGTCGGCACAAGGTCGGCGACGACGTGCCGGCACCGGGCGTCGACTCGGGTCCCTCGGCCGAGGAAGACACCGCCAGCACCAACTGAGCGTCACACGAGTTCGCCGCGGGGGCCGGGAGCGACGATGATGGGGGAGTGACCGACACCAGCGCCTCCCCGCACACGCTCACCGCGATCCCGACCCTCGCGGACATCGAGGCGGCGCGCGAGACCATCAAGGGCGTCGCACGCGTCACCCCGATGGAGACGTCGCAGTTCCTCGCCGAGCTGCTCGGGTCCCCGGTGCACCTGAAGTGCGAGAACCTGCAGCGCACGGGTGCCTATAAGGTCCGCGGTGCCTACAACCGCCTCTCGACCCTGTCCGCCGAGCAGCGCGCCAAGGGCGTCGTCGCCGCGAGCGCCGGCAACCACGCGCAGGGTGTCGCCCTCGCCGCCCGCGAGCTCGGCATCCCCGCGACGATCTTCACGCCGGTCGGCGTCGCCCTGCCCAAGCTGCAGGCCACCCGCCACTACGGCGCCGACGTCGTGCTGCGGGGCCACTCCGTGGAAGAGGCGCTGAGCGCCGCGAAGGACTTCGCCGCCCACACCGGGGCCGTGTTCATCCCGCCGTTCGACCACCCGGCCGTGATCGCCGGGCAGGGCACGCTCGGCCTCGAGATCATCGACCAGGTGCCGGACGTCGACACCGTCGTCGTGCCGATCGGTGGCGGCGGCGTCATCTCCGGCATCGCGCTCGCCGTGAAGGGCATGGCCGAGCGGCTCGGACGGCAGATCCGGGTCATCGGCGTGCAGGCGGAGAACGCCGCGGCCTACCCGTCGTCGATCACCGCCGGCGAGCCCGTCACCATCACCACGAAGCCGACCATCTCGGACGGCATCGCGGTGGCGCGCCCCGGCGACCTGAACTTCCCGATCATCCGCGACCTGGTCGACGACATCGTCACCGTCTCGGACGACGACACCGCCCGCGCACTGCTCGTCCTGCTCGAGCGCGCCAAGCTCGTGGTCGAGGCAGCGGGGGCCGTCGGCGTCGCCGCGATCATGTCCGGTGCCGTCCGCGACACCGGCCGCACCGTGGTGCTGCTGAGCGGCGGCAACATCGACCCGCTCATGATGGAACGCGTGATCACCCGCGGGCTCGTGGCGGCCTCGCGCTACATCGGGATCCGCATCATGCTCCCGGACCGCCCGGGTCAGCTCGCCCGCGTCGCGCAGGTCATCTCGGACGCCGGCGCGAACGTGGTCGAGGTGCTGCACACCCGCCACGGCCAGGGCCTGGTCATCAACGAGGTCGCGCTGGACCTGTCGATCGAGGCGCGCGGCCCGGAGCACGCGCAGGAGGTCATCCAGCGCCTGCACGAGGTCGGCTTCCGCCCGGAACTCCTCGAGCACTAGTCCGCGACGGGCTCTGACGCGACGATGTCGCTGTCGTCCGACAGCGTTCCTGTCGCTGGTGCGCGCGCGCAATTGTCGCGGCCGCGTGCAAGCGACTCTGTCGTTGTCGTACGACAACGACCGTGTCGTTCTGCGTCCGCCCCGCGGCGGCGCGACCAGCGGACAGACGGGAGGCCCGTGGCGGTGTCGCCACGGGCCTCCCGTCTGCAGCGGGCCGAGTCTACGGCTGACGCGACGATGTCGCTGTCGTCCGACAGCGTTCCTGTCGCTGGTGCGCGCGCGCAATTGTCGCGGCCGTGTGCAAGCGACTCTGTCGTTGTCGTACGACAACGACCGTGTCGTTCTGCGTCCGCCCCGCGGCGGCGCGACCAGCGGACAGACAGGAGGCCCGTGGCGGTGTCGCCACGGGCCTCCTGTCTGCAGTGGGCCGGGTCTACGGCTCGTAGCGCTCGATCTTGACGACCTCGACGGCGATCTCCTTGCCGTTCGGTGCCGTGTACGTGGCCTTGTCGCCGGCCTTGAGGCCGACGATGGCCGCGCCGACGGGGCTGACGGGGCTGTAGACCGTCAGGTCCGAGCCCTCGGCGACGATCTCGCGGCTGCCGACCAGGAAGGTGGACTCGTCGCCGGCGATGACCGCCGTGACGACGGTGCCCGGCTCGACCGTCCCGTCGAACTCCGCTTCGCTGACGGTGGCGTGCTTGAGGAGCTCGGTGAGGACGCGGATGCGGGCTTCGATCTTGCCCTGCTCGTCCTTCGCGGCGTGGTAGCCGCCGTTCTCCTTGAGGTCGCCCTCTTCGCGAGCGGCCTCGATGCGGCGCGCGATCTCGGCACGGCCCTCGCCGCTCAGCTCGTCGAGCTCCGCCTTGAGACGGTCGTGCGCCTCCTGGGTCAGCCAGGTGACCTGCGTGTCGTTGCTCATGTTCTGTCCCTTCGACCATGAAAAAACGAGACCGGCCGAGTGGTCGGTCTCGAGAGGCGAATCAGGTCAGTCTAGGGAATCCAGCAGTCGTGGATCAAGCCGGTCACGCCCCGCGTCGTCGTGGTGACCTGCGTGGAGATGCTCCGGCTGCGCTGTTCGGACGCCGGGACGGTGATCTCCTTCCAGCCCACGATCGAGTAGCTCTTGTCGAGGACCTGCACGGCGCACTTCGCCTCGACGCCCGGGTCGACGGACACCTGCGAGTGGACGACGGTGCTGTGCTCGGACAGCACCTCGTACCCGATGACGTCCTGGTCGAGGCCGCGGTCGGACTGGTCGAGCCCGGCCCAGATCACCCACGCACCGAAGACCACGACGACCGCGATGGCCGCGACGATCGCGAAGAGGCGGCTGCGGCGCTTGCGGGCCGGGGTGCGGCCGTAGCGCTCGTCGAGGGTGGCGGTCTGGGTCTGTTCGGACAGTTCGGGGCTCCCGGGGTGGATATCCTGATCCCAGGGTAGTTCACGCGATGCTGTGCGCTGCCCGCGTCCGACGCCGCTCACCCGCAGTGAGGAACCCCACGTGCCCTACCGTCTGCTGGCCGTCCACGCCCACCCCGACGACGAGTCGAGCAAGGGTGCCGCGACCGCCGCGAAGTACGTGGCCGACGGGCACCAGGTGCTCGTCGTGTCCTGCACCGGTGGCGAGGCCGGCGACATCCTGAACGACCAGCTCGGTGAGCCGGCGACGAGCCGTGCCCACCGTGACATGGCCGGGTACCGCCGCACCGAGATGGCCGCGGCGCAGCAGGCGCTCGGCATCGACCACGTGTGGCTCGGGTACCACGACTCGGGGCTGCCCGACGCCGAGAAGGGCGAGACGGTCCGGCCGGGCACGTTCTCGACGGTGCCGCTCGAGTACAGCACCGAGGCCCTCGTCCGCGTGATCCGCCGGTTCCGCCCGCACGTCCTCGTCACCTACGACGAGAACGGCGGCTACCCGCACCCCGACCACATCCGCACGCACGAGGTCTCGATGGCCGCGTGGTCGGCCGCCGCCGACCCGTCGGCGTACCCGTCCGCCGGTGCCCCGTGGTCGATCGCGAAGCTCTACTACGAGCGCACGATGAACCCGCGCCGCTTCAGCACGATCTTCGAAGCCCTGCAGGAGCGCGACCCGGACAGCCCCGCGATCGAGCAGCTGCGCGAGTGGGTCGAGCGGTTCGCCGACCGGCCCGACCTCGCCACCACCCACGTCGACGTGCACGAGTACTTCGACCAGCGTGACGCCGCACTCCGCGCGCACGCCAGCCAGGTCGCACCGGACAGCGCCTTCTTCTACTGGCCGAACGACCTCCTCGCGACGGTGTGGCCGACCGAGGACTACCAGCTCGTGGAGGCACGCGTGCCGACCGAGCTCCCGGAGACCGACCTGTTCGCCGGGATCCCAGCCGACAAGGAACCGACCTCGTGAGCACCATCGCGGCGGCACTCGCCGCCACCCCCAGTCCCAGCCCCTCGGTCGTCCCCGACGTCGACGTCACCCCGGGTGTCGTCGGGTTCATCGCGATCGCACTCGTCGCGATCGTGACGATCCTGCTCGTGGTGGACATGACCCGACGCATCCGTCGGACCCGTTACCGCGCCGAGGTGCGCGAGCGGCTCGAGGCCGAGGCGAACGGCACCGCGGGCGACGGCTCCGCGACGGACGAGCCGGAGCGGCGGGCGGCCGAGGACGGCCGGGCCGACGTCGGCGACGACACCGAGCGCGGCTGACGCGACCGGGTACGGACTGGAGGCCCGTGGCGGCACCGCCACGGGCCTCCAGTCCGCCTCGTGCGCACCTACCGGAACCGGGCGTACCTGGTCGAATCGGGCGTGCCTGGTCAGAACTTCCGGGTGAGTACGCCCGGAACCACCAGGCATCGCACCCGTTCTGGGAAGGAACGTGCGACGGTCAGCGCACCGGGTCCAGCGCGACGATGAGCACGCCGACCCACTGCGCACCGAAGGCCACCACGGTCAGGGCGTGGAACACCTCGTGGAACCCGAACTGCGTCGGCACCGGGTTCGGCCGCTTGAAGCCGTAGACCAGCGCGCCGATGATGTACGCGACGCCGCCGGACAGGATGAGCACGGTCATCGGCACGCTCGCCGCGAAGAACTGCGGCAGCAGCCCGAGGGCAGCGCACCCGAGCACCAGGTAGATCGGGACGTACAGCCACCGGGGCGCGTTGATCCAGAGCACCCGGAACGCGATGCCGAGCGCTGCGCCCGACCACATCACCCAGAGCACGACGACCATGAGCGTGTGCGGCAGGGCGCAGATCGCGACGGGCGTGTAGGTGCCGGCGATGAGCAGCAGGATGTTGGTGTGGTCGATGCGCTTCAGCACGGCCTTCACCTTCGGCCCCCACGGGAACCGGTGGTAGGTCGCGGAGACACCGAACATCGCGAGCGACGTCGCCATGAACACCGCGCTGCCGACCTTCGCTGCGGTGCTGTCGGCGAGGGTGATCAGGACGATCCCCATCGCGATCGCGAACGGGAACGCACCGAGGTGGATCCAGCCGCGCCACGCCGGACGGGGTTCGGCAGCGGTCGTGGTGGCGGTCGCCGACGCCTCTTCCGTGAACGGGACGTGGGGGAGTGTTCCGGTCTCGTGCTCGTCCTGCATGGTCCCGACCATAGGGCCTGACCCCGAACGACAGCCACGTGTCCGCAGAGCGGGTGCTTCAGGGAGCGTGTGCCGGTGGTGCACTACGCTCGGTGCGTGACCGGGACGGCGGGATGGACAGGGCGAGGGATCCTCTACCGCGCCTACCAACGCCGGATCCGCCGCCAGCTCGAGGGGGCAGCGAAGCCCAAGCACGTCGCCATGATCGTGGACGGCAACCGTCGCTGGGCGAAGCAGCTCGGACTCGAGTCCGCCGCACACGGCCACCGCGCCGGCGCCGCGAAGATCCCGGAGTTCCTGACGTGGTGTGACGACCTCGGCATCGAGGTCGTGACGCTGTACCTGCTGTCAGCCGACAACCTGACGGGTCGCGGCGGCGAAGAGCTCGAAGAACTCGTGGGGATCATCGCCGACCTCGCCGGGGTCCTGGCCGACAACCGAGACTGGCGCGTGCAGCACGTCGGGTCGAACGAGGGCCTGCCGGAGAACCTGGTGACCGCGCTCGAACAGGCCGAGCAGCGCACCGCCGGCCGCACCGGGCTGCACGTCAACCTGGCCGTCGGCTACGGCGGCCGTCGTGAGATCGCGGACGCCATGCGCAGCATCGTGCAGGCGCACGGCGCGGGTGGCGGCACCATCGACACCCTGGCCGAGGTGCTGACGCCGGAGCTCATCGGCGACCACCTGTACACGCAGGGTCAGCCCGACCCCGACCTGGTGATCCGGACCTCTGGCGAGCAGCGGCTGTCCGACTTCATGCTGTGGCAGAGCGCGCACAGCGAGTTCTACTTCGTCGAGGCGTTCTACCCGGACCTGCGCGAGGTCGACTTCCTCCGGGCGGTCCGCGACTTCGGGCTCCGGTCGCGTCGCTTCGGCGGCTGAGCAGCCAGCTCCCGCACCGGGTTCGTCGGCGGAGCCGCGTCCCAGTAGGCTCTCAGGGTTCAACCCTGTGAAAGGTGCACCACCTGTGAACATCGACGAGTACGCCGCTGGCTTCTCCGAAGACCCCGGTTACCTCGACCACGCTGCGTTCGGCCCCGTGCAGACCGCCGTGCTCGAGGAGCAGCGTGTGCTCGGCACGATCCAGGCACACATGCGCTTCGGCGCCATGGAGACCCTCGACGAGCAGGATGCCCGCGTCCGCACCGTCGCCGCCCGCCTGGTCGGCCGCCGCGAGGACCAGGTCGTCTCGCAGGCCGCGACGACCCCGGGCCTGCTGCACACCGCCTTCGGCCTGACCGGCGGCGTGCTCGTGTCCGCCGATGAGTACCCATCGCTGCCGCTCGCACTGGCCAGCGCCGCCTCGGCCACCGGTGGACGGGTACAGCCCGTCGTCATCGAGTCGGGTGCCGGCTGGGTGACCCCCGAGCTGATCCGTGAGCGCCTGACCGACGAGGTGACCGCCGTCGCTGTGTCCCTGGTCGACTGGCGCACCGGCTACCTGACCGACCTCGCCGCCATCCGCGAGGTCATCGGCGACCGCCTGCTCATCGTCGACGCGATCCAGGGCTTCGGCGTCGTCGACGCCCCGTACGAGGTCGCCGACGTCGTCGCCACCGGCGGGCAGAAGTGGTTGCACGCCGGGTGGGGCACCGGGTTCGTGGCGTTCAGCGACCGTGCGCTGAACCGGATCCGTCCGGCACTGTCCGGCCCGCACGGCACGTCCGGCTGGCCCACCGAGGTCCCGGCGGTGCGTCCGGGGGCGGCCGGCTTCCAGATGTCCCGCATCGACCCGGTCGCGCAGGCCCGGCTCGCGGTGTCGCTCGAGCGCCTCACCGCGGTCGGCGTCGCCGCCGTGCAGGAGCGGATCACCGACCGCGTCGAGCGCGTGTTCGCCATCGCCGACGAGTTCGGGCTCGAGGTCGAGTCCAGCCGCGACCCGGCCGAGCGCGCCGGCATCGTGGTGCTCCGGCCGATGCAGGGTTGCGTGACGGCCCTGTCCGCCGCGATGCACAACCACGGTGTCACCGCGACCACGCGGCTCGGGGTCGCGCGCGTGTCCGTGTTCCCGTCGACCACCGACGAGACCCTGGACATGTTCCGCGACGCCTGCGTCTCGTACGCCACCATGCAGTAGCAGCGGCGCGCCTGCTGTCCGGCGTCCGGAGCCGTTCCGGGGCCGTTCCGCAGTCCGGGAGCGGTCACGACACCCCGCTCACGTCCGCCGAGTGGTCACCATCTGTCGGCCGGAGTCGTCGCAGCCGACGGTTCGTGACCAGCCGAGGCCACCCACGCGACGAGTCGCGACCAACGGACGGCCTGGAAGCGCGGCGCCAGGCCGCCACGAGCCTCCGGTCCGGGGCTGGCGAGCGGTCACGACACCCCGCTCACGTCCGCCGAGTGGTCACCACCTGTCGGCCGGAGGGGCCGCAGTCGACGGTTCGTGACCAGTCGACGCTGCCCGGGCGACGAGTCGCGACCCACGGACGGCCTGGAGGCGCGGTGCCAGGCCGCCACGGGCCTCCAGCTGGCAGCACGCGAGCGGCGTCGCGAGCCACGCTCGCGTTGTTCACGCGACCGTAACTCCGGAAACCGCGTGTCGCTGTCAGCGTGTCGGGGGCCGGACGTACGTTGTCCCCATCGGGCACCGCGCCCGATCGAAGCGGCCACAGTCGGTGCTTCGGGACCCGCTCCGTGGCCGCGTTCGAGGACAGGACCGGGCCCGTCGCGGCCCGGGGATGGAGTGGTCGTGACCTCTCAGAACGTCTCTCGCGGAGCACAGCAGCAGCACACCGCGGACTCGTCCACATCGGTCGCCCAGCGCACGTACGTGCTCGACACATCGGTGCTCCTCAGCGATCCGCGGGCCTTGTTCCGCTTCGCCGAGCACGCCGTGGTCCTGCCCGTGGTGGTCGTCAGCGAACTCGAGTCGAAGCGCAACGACCCGGAGATCGGGTACTTCGCCCGGCAGGCCCTCCGGCTGCTCGACGAACTGCGCATCGAGCACGAGCGGCTCGACTTCCCGATCGCGATCGGCGACGGCGGCTCGTTCCGCGTCGAACTGAACCACTCCAACCAGTCTGTCCTGCCGTCGGGCCTGCAGCTCGGCGACAACGACTCCCGCATCCTCGCCGTCGCGTCGAACCTGAAGAACGACGGGCTCGACGTCGTCGTCGTGTCGAAGGACCTGCCGCTCCGGGTCAAGGCGTCGTCGATCGGCATGGCGGCGGAGGAGTACCGCGCCGAGCTCGCGGTCGACTCGGGCTACACCGGCATCGCCGACCTGCAGGTCTCCGGCGAGCAGATGTCCGACCTGTACGAGAAAGAGGAGATCCGCTCCGCGAAGCTCGACGGCGTCCCGGTGAACACCGGGGTCGTCATCCACTCCGAGCGTGGATCGGCCCTCGGCCGCGTGCACGTCGCCGGAGCCGTCGCCCTGGTGCGCGGCGACCGCGAGGTCTTCGGACTCCGCGGACGCTCGGCCGAGCAGCGGCTCGCCATCGACGCCCTGCTCGACTCGGAGATCGGCATCGTCTCGCTCGGCGGCAGCGCCGGCACCGGCAAGTCGGCGCTCGCCCTGTGCGCCGGACTCGAGGCGGTGCTCGAACGGCAGCAGCACAAGAAGATCATGGTGTTCCGCCCGCTGTACGCCGTGGGCGGGCAGGACCTGGGCTTCCTGCCCGGTGACGCCGGCGAGAAGATGAACCCGTGGGCGCAGGCCGTCTACGACACCCTCGGCTCGGTCGTATCGGACAACGTCCTCGACGAGGTGATCGAGCGCGGCCTGATCGAGGTGCTGCCCCTGACCCACATCCGCGGCCGCTCCCTGCACGACGCCTTCGTGATCGTCGACGAGGCGCAGTCGCTCGAACGGAACGTGCTGCTCACGATGCTCTCGCGCATCGGCCAGAACTCGCGGGTCGTGCTCACCCACGACGTCGCGCAGCGCGACAACCTGCGGGTCGGCCGGCACGACGGGATCGCGTCGGTCATCGAGCGGCTCAAGGGGCACCCGCTGTTCGCGCACGTCACGTTGACGCGGTCCGAACGCTCCGCGATCGCCGCCCTGGTCACGGACCTGCTGGACTCGCCCGACCTGGTGTAGCGGCAGGCACTGACGGGGTTTCGCGCTGACCGACAGGTCACGCGCTTCCGGGCGCGTGCCCTGTCGGTCAGCGCGTGAGGCGGGTCGAGCCGCCATCGGACGGACGGGAGGCCCGGTGCCAGCTGGCACCGGGCCTCCCGTCCGTCCTGGGGTGCGTCAGGAGCGTCGTGCTACTTCGGGTGGGTCATGCTGAGGACGTCGAGCGCCTCGTCGAGCTGCGCCTCGGTGACCTCGCCGCGCTCGACGTGGCCGAGGGCCACGACGGCTTCGCGGACGGTGAGGCCCTCGGCGACGGCGTACTTCGCGACCTTCGCCGCCGCTTCGTAGCCGATGACCCGGTTGAGCGGCGTGACGATCGACGGCGAGGACTCCGCGAAGGCGCGGGCGCGCTCGAGGTTCGCCTGGAGCCCGTCGATGGTCTTGTCGGCGAGCACGCGCGAGCTGTTCGCCAGCAGCCGGATCGACTCGAGCAGCGCCGTGCCCATCACCGGGATGGCGACGTTGAGCTCGAACGAACCCGAGGCCCCGGCCCAGGCGATGGTGGCGTCGTTGCCGATGACCCGGGCACCGACCATCAGGGTGGCCTCGGGGATCACCGGGTTCACCTTGCCGGGCATGATCGAGGAGCCGGGCTGCAGGTCGGGGATGTGCAGCTCGCCCAGGCCGGTGTTCGGACCCGAGCCCATCCAGCGCAGGTCGTTGTTGATCTTCGTCAGGCTGACGGCGAGCACCTTGAGCGCTCCGGAGGCCTCGACCAGGGCGTCACGCGCACCCTGCGCCTCGAAGTGGTCGACGGCCTCGGTGATCGGCAGGTCGGTGTCGCTCGCGAGCTGGGCGATGACCCGCTGCGGGAAGCCCTTGGGGGTGTTGATGCCGGTGCCGACCGCGGTGCCGCCGAGCGGGACCTCGGCGACGCGGGGGAGCGTCGCCTGCACCCGTTCGATGCCCAGGCGGATCTGGCGTGCGTAGCCGCCGAACTCCTGCCCGAGGGTGACGGGCGTGGCGTCCATCAGGTGCGTCCGGCCGGACTTCACGGCGTCGGCCCAGAGTGTGGCCTTCGCTTCGAGGGACTCGGCGAGGTGCTCGAGAGCGGGCACGAGGGTGCGGAGGAGCGCCTCGGTCACGGCGACGTGCACGGAGGTGGGGAAGACGTCGTTCGACGACTGCGAGGCGTTGACGTGGTCGTTCGGGTGCACCGCCGAACCCGCGATGTCGGACGCCAGTGTCGCGAGCACCTCGTTCATGTTCATGTTCGACGATGTGCCGCTGCCGGTCTGGTAGACGTCGACCGGGAACTGGTCGTGGTGCTGGCCGCCGATGATCAGGTCGGCCGCACCGGCGATGGCGTCGGCGACGGCGGGCTCGACGATGCCGAGTTCACCGTTCACGATGGCCGCCGCCCGCTTGATCCGCGCGAGCGCCACGATCTGTGCCGACTCGAGCCCGGTGCCCGAGATGGGGAAGTTCTCGACGGCGCGCTGGGTCTGGGCACGGTAGAGCGCCGACTTCGGCACCCGTACCTCGCCCATGGTGTCGTGCTCGATGCGGAACTCGGTCGGGGTGGTGTCGGTCACGTCGTCGTGGTCCTTCCTGGGGTGCTCGCCGGTCGCGGTCGCGCCGGCCCGTGCCTGCGCCCCGGGGTCGCCGGGGCGGTCGTCGTCGGGCTGGGTCTTGTCTGGCTGGGTCTTCGTCGGGTTGGTCAGACCTGGCCGACGACGGTGTCGATGGTGACTTCCCCGGTGGCGAGGTCGTAGGTCGCCCCGACGACGGCCAATCTACCCTCGGCCACGGCATCGGAGACCGCGCCGGAGCGCTCGATCACCTGGCGGAGGGTGGCTTCGAGGTGTGCGGCGCCGACGGCTTCCTGCGGGAGCTCGGCGTCGGTGAGCCGGACCTTCTCGACACTCGGGGCGATCGCGTCCACGAGGGCCTGCAGGTGCGGGGCGGGGACGGGCTCACCGGAGCGGGCTGCCGCGACGGCACCGCACCGGGTGTGCCGGAGCACGACGACCAGCGGTGTGCCCAGGGCGACGACCGCGAACTCGATCGAGCCGAGCACGACGTCGTCGACGATCTGCCCGGCGTTGCGGATGGCGAACAGGTCGCCGATGCCGGCGTCGAAGACGTGCTCGAACGGCACCCGCGAGTCCGAGCAGCCGAGGACGGTCGCGAACGGCGACTGCGATCCTTCGAGCTCGGTGCGGCGATCCGGGTCCACGCGGCCCATCCGGCGCTTGTCGGCGGCGAAGCGGGCGTTGCCGTCGACGAGCAGGCGCAGGGCGTCGGACGGGGTGGAGGCGGCGCGGTCGGGCATGGGGCTCCTCGGTTCGGGTGGGACGGGGTGGTGACTGGCGGGGCGGTGCCCGTCGTCTACTCGGTCAGTTCTCGGGAGACGGCGGTCGCGACGGTCCGGAAGGCCTTGTCGTCGGCGGTGCCGGAGAGCACGATCGTGTTCTTGCCGAACGTCGAGACGAGCGAGTACGCGTGGTTGCCGGCGTCGGTGCCCTCGGCGCGGCGGTCGTAGACGGTCCACTCCGTGTCACCGATCGTGCGGTCACCGGTGGACGGCCGCTGGTCGAGCTGGTTCGACACCCACGAGGCGTTGGCGTCGATGCCCTGCTGCAGGCCGAGGTACTGCTTGTCCGGCGTCACGAAACCGACGGTCCAGACGTCCACGCCGTCGGTGGTCTTGCTCGCGAAGTCCGCGCGGTTGGCGCTGTAGCCGTCCGGAAGCGGCGGCGCCACCAGGGTGACGTCGTCGACGTTCGCCTTCGCCGCGATCTGCTGGTAGTCGACGGTGCGGTCGACCGTGGTGTCCGGCCGGACGACGACCGCCACCAGGAACAGCACGATGCCGAGCGAGGCGATGAGCGCGATGACCAGGTTGAACGCGGTCTGGTGCTGCCGGCGGGCGGTCCGGGCAGCGTCCTTGCGGGCCCAGGTCTCCTCGGCCGTCTCGGGGCGACCGAGCTCGGCGACGATCGGGCGGCCGTCGGGGTCGGTCATCGGCCGGAGCCGTCCTGGGCGTCGCTGGCGGCACGGGCCGCGTCGAGCCGTGCACGAGCGCCGACGAGCCACTCTTCGCACCGGGCGGCGAGGGCTTCGCCCCGCTCCCACAGCGCCAGCGAACGCTCGAGGGTCGCGGAGCCCTGTTCGAGCTCGCTCACGACGCGCACGAGTTCGTCACGGGCCGCTTCGTAGCTCAGCGACTGGACGTCGGTCTGCTCGGGTTCCTGCTGGGATGACACGGGACGATCCTACCGAGCGTCCACCGACGATCCGACGCCCGGTCCCAGGCTGTGGAGAACGCCGTGGTGGTCAGGAGCCGTCCGGGCCGGGGCCGTCCGGTTCGAGCGTGCCCGTGGCCGTGCCGGCACCGAGCGTGACGTGCACCGGCGTCGCTCCGGACAGGTCGTCGGTGCCGCGGACGACACCCCCGTCGGCACGCTGCACGATGGCGTACCCGCGGCGCAGGGTGTCACGGGGCGAGAGCGCGCGGAGGCGGGCGGTCAGGTGGCCGACCTCGGAGTGCCCGCGTTCGAGCCGGCGGTCGAGCAGTTCGCGGGCACGGGACAGGTCGCGCGCGACCTCTTCCGCACGGGTGTCGACGAGCCACGCGGTCGACGCCAGGGCCGGCCGCGACCGCAGCGCGGCGAGCCGGTCGGCCTCGACCGACAGCGTGTGCGAGAGCCGCAGCCCGAGTCGGGCGCGGGCCGCCCGGACGTTGGCGAGTTCCTCGGCGACGTCGGGCACGACGCGCTTGGCGGCGTCCGTCGGGGTCGAGGCGCGCAGGTCGGCGACCTCGTCGAGGATCGGGCGGTCGGCCTCGTGCCCGATCGCCGAGACGATCGGGGTCGACGCCGAGGCCGCGGCACGGACGAGTCCTTCGTCGCTGAAGCCGAGCAGGTTCTGGAAGTCACCGCCGCCGCGGGCGATGATGATGACGTCGACCTCGGGGTCGGCGTCGAGCTCGAGGATCGCCGCCGTGACCTCGCCCACGGTCCGTTCGCCCTGCACGGCCGTGTGCACGGTGCGGAACTCCACCTGGGGCCACCGCAGCTGCGCGTTCCGCTTGACGTCCTTCTCGGCGTCGGAGTCCTTGCCGGTGATCAGACCGATGCGGTGCGGCAGGAACGGCAGACGGCGCTTGCGGGACGGGTCGAACAGCCCTTCCTCGGCGAGGGTGCGACGGAGGCGCTCGAGGCGTTCGAGCAGGTCTCCGAGGCCGACGTGCTTCATCTCGACGACCTGCATGGTCAGCGAGCCGCCCTTGACCCAGTAGTTCGGCTTGAGCGCGGCGACGACACGGTCGCCCTGCTTGATGTCCGCCGGCACCCGGGAGCGCACGCTCGACCAGATGGAGAACGACACGGTGGCGTCGACCTCGACGTCCTTGAGCTTGCCGTACACGTTGCCGCCGGCGACGTTCCACTGCGTGATCTCGCCCTCGACCCACGCGGTGCCGAGCCGGTCGATCCAGTCGCGCAGCTTCGCGCCGAGGAGCGCGACCGGCCACGGGTTGTCGGCCGTCGGCGGGCCCTGTTCGATCGCCATGTCGCTCCTTGTCCTGCTGGGACGTCCATCGTGCCCGAGACCGGTGACAGGGGACGGCCGTCGTGTTCTCCACAGGCGCCCCGCGCGCCCAGGTCGCGTGCGTGCTGCTCACCTATCATCAGGGACGTGACGATCACCAACGGCCACACGGTCCCGCTCGCCCCGCCGCGTGTGCACGCGGCACGGGGCCGACTGCGTGACGAACCGGTCGCCGGCCCCAAGAAGGTGCTGCTCGCGGCGCCCCGTGGCTACTGCGCCGGGGTGGACCGCGCGGTCGTCGCGGTCGAGAAGGCCCTGGAGCAGTACGGCGAGCCCGTCTACGTCCGCAAGCAGATCGTCCACAACGTGCACGTGGTGTCGACGCTCGAGCAGCGCGGTGCCGTCTTCGTCGACGACGTGGCCGAGGTCCCCCGGGGTTCGCACGTCGTCTTCAGCGCGCATGGTGTGTCGCCGGCCGTCGTCGCGGGTGCCGCCGAGCGCGACCTGCACGCCATCGATGCCACCTGCCCCCTCGTCACCAAGGTCCACCGCGAAGCCACCCGGTTCGCCAAGGCCGAGCGCACCATCATCCTGATCGGGCACGCCGGCCACGAAGAGGTCGAGGGCACGATGGGGCACGCCCCGGACCGCACGATCCTGGTGAACGGCCCCGACGACGTCGCCGCCCTGTCGGTCCCCGACCCGGACAACCTCGTCTGGCTGTCGCAGACCACGCTCAGCGTCGACGAGACGATGGAGACCGTGCGGCTGCTGCGGGAGAAGTTCCCGGCCATCCAGGACCCCCCGTCGGACGACATCTGCTACGCCACCCAGAACCGCCAGGTCGCGATCAAGAAGGTCGCGCCCGGTGCCGACCTGGTGATCGTGGTCGGCTCCGCGAACTCGTCGAACAGCGTCCGTCTGGTCGAGGTCGCGCTCGAGCACGGTGCGCGGGCCGCCCACCGTGTCGACTACGCGGAAGAGATCCAGCAGGAGTGGCTCGACGGTGTCGAGACGGTCGGCGTGACCAGCGGTGCGTCCGTGCCGGAAGAACTCGTGGCCGAGGTGCTCGAGCAGCTCGCCGACGCCGGGTACGCCGCCGTCGAAGAGGTCGTCACCGCGCACGAAGACCTGATGTTCTCGCTCCCCAAGGAGCTCCGCACCGACGCCTCGGGCAACCCGACGCGCGCGCTCGGCGGGCGTCGGGCATGAGCGGCGCGGACGGCTGGTCCTCTGTCCCGCGCCGCGACCCGGCGAACCAGGTCGACGCCGGTTCCGGTGCCGGCCAGGAGGCCCGGGGTGCGTCCCCGACGTCGGCCGCCGGTCCCGTGGACGGCCGGCCCCAGGGCCGTCCCGCACCCGGGTACGGCGAGTACGCGCCAGAGGGGTGGGTCAACCCGGTCCTCGTCGAGCAGGAACGCCAGGAGCGTGAGCGTCAGGCACGGGAACGGCAGGACCAGGCCTCCGCCGCCGGCGCGCGTGACGCTGCTCCGAGCGACGGCGTCCACGGCGACCGCGCCGGCACGGATGCCCGCTCCGGGGCGATCCCTGCCGGGGCACAGGGGTCGATGGCCCGCAGCCGGTTCGGCCGCACGCCCGCCGACTTCGTACTCACCGTCGGGCTGCTCGCCTTCGGGCTCGTCTCTGTCGTGCAGTCGCTGTCGGTCGGCAAGGTCGCCTCGACCGTGCGGCGCACCCTCGAGGCCCAGTACACGGCCCTGAACGACCCGAGTGCCCTCAGCACGGCCGCCGCCATCGCCGCGATCACCAACGTGTTGGTCTTCGCCCTGGTCGCCTGGTGGTCCATCCGTCGGCTCCGAGCACGGAAGCGGACATTCTGGGTGCCGCTGGTCGGAGCCGTCGTCGCCACGGCGATCAGCGTGATCGCGTTCGTCGTCGTGGTCATGCAGGACCAGGCCTTCGTCGACTTCATGCTGCGGCAGTCCGGCGGCGCCTGAGCGCCTGAGCGCCTGACCGCCTGACCGCCGGGTTGCTCGCGGTGCCGGCCTCCGCGCGCCGAGTGGTCGCAACGCGCCGCGGGCCCGCCGTCGAGTGGTCAGAACGTGTCGTTCGGCACCGGCTCGACCGACAGTTCGTGACCTCTCGGCCCTGGGCGCGCGGGGAGTCTTGACCTCTCGGCAGCACGTCCGTCGGCCAGTCGCGGTGCGGTGCCGTTCCGGCGAGCGTGACCAGCCTCGCGGGCGCGCGCAGCACCCGATGCCGTGTGGTCGCAACACACCGCGGCCCGCCGTCGAGTGGTCAGAACGTGTCGTTCGGCACCGGCTCGACCGACAGTTCGTGACCTCTCGGCCCTGGGCGCGCGGGGAGTCGTGACCTCTCGGCAGCCCGTCTGTCGGCCAGTCGCGGTGTGGTGCCGTTCCGGCGAGCGTCGTCGGCCTTGCGGGCGCGCGCAGCATCCTATGCCGTGTGGTCGCAACACGCCGTGGGCCCGCCGTCGAGTGGTCAGAACGTGTCGTTCGGCACCGGCGCGAGCGACAGTTCGTGACCTCTCGGCCCGATGCGCGCGGGGAGTCGCGACCACCCAGCAGCCGACGCCGCCCGGAGGTCAGCCGGCCAGGAAGGCGGCGACCGCTCCGTGCAGGGCAGCCAGGTCGTCGACGTGCACGAGCTCCCGGATCGAGTGCATCGACAGCAGCCCGACGCCGATGTCGATCGTCGGGATCCCGAGCCGGGTCGCCGCGATCGGGCCGATGGTCGAGCCGCCGGGGATCGTGTTCACGTTGACGAACGGCTGCCACGGCACACCGGCGGTCTCGCACGCCGCTGCCCAGACGGCCTCGCCCTTCGCCTCGGTCATGTAGCGCTGGTTCGCGCTGATCTTCAGCAGCGGTCCGGCTCCGGGGCGCGGACGGTTCGTCGGGTCGTGCTTCTCCGGCTGGTTCGGGTGCACCAGGTGCCCGGCATCGCTCGACAGCAGCCACGACGCACGGAACGCCCGTGCGGCCTCGGAGCGGGTGGCGCCGAGGCCCTCCTGCACACGGCCGAGGACGTCCTCGAGGAACGGACCACCGGCACCGGACGGCGTCGACGACCCGATCTCCTCGTGGTCGAACGCCGCGAACACCGGGATGTGGTCACCGTCGGTCGGAGCGTCCACGATGCCCCGGAGTCCGGCGTGCACGCTCGTCAGGTTGTCCATCCGGCCGGACGCCAGGAACTCCCGCTCGATGCCGATCCGGGCCGGTGCCTGGGTGTCGGCGAGGAACAGGTCCCACGACACCGCGCCCTCGCCGAGCCGGGCGAGCAGCCATTCCACGACGGAGGTCCCGCCGGCGTCGCCGTCGACCCCGACGATCGGCAGGGTGTGGCGCTGGCGGTCGATCTCCTTGCCGTCGTTGACCCCACGGTCCAGGTGGATCGCCAGGTTGGGGATCCGGGCGACGGCGTCGGTGCTGACGAGCCGCACGCTGCCGTCGGCGTCGACGACCCGGCCGGCGATCCGCAGGTCGCGGTCGAACCAGGTCGACAGGAGCGCACCGCCGTAGACCTCGACGCCCAGCTGCTCCCAGCCCCCGGTACGCACGCCGGGGTTCGGCTTCACGCGGAAGCCGGGGGAGTCGGTGTGGGCGCCGAGGATCCGGAACGGCGTCGTCGGGCCGGCACCGTCGGGCAGGCGCCACGCGATGACGGCGCCGTCGCGGACCACCACGTACGCACCGGCTTCGGTCGGCCAGGCGTCGAGCTCGGACAGCTCGGTGAACCCGGCAGCGACGAGACGGTCACGGGTCGCCGCCGCCGCGTGGAACGCGGTGGGCGACTCGGTGACGAACTGGGCGAACTCGGAGGCGATGGCGTCGACGGTCACCCGCCCATCGTGGCACGCGGTGGAGGCGACCCGACGCAGAACGGGGCGCGTCCGTCGGACGCACCCCGTTCCTCCAGGCCGGTGGACCCGACCGGACGGACCTGCTCAGCCCTTGGCGTGACCGGCCGAGCCGAGGACCTTCGCGGCCTCGACGACGCGGGCCGCCATGGCGGTCTCGGCGACCTTGCCCCAGGCGCGGGGGTCGTACTGCTTCTTGTTGCCGACCTCGCCGTCGATCTTCAGGACGCCCTCGTAGTTGCGGAACATCGAGTCCGCGATCGAGCGGGTGAACGCGTACTGCGTGTCCGTGTCGATGTTCATCTTGATGACGCCGTTGCGGACGGCCTCGTGGATCTCGTCGTCGGTCGAACCGGAGCCGCCGTGGAACACGAGGTCGAGGGGGTTCTCGCCCGTGCCGTGCTTCGAGGCGACCGACGCCTGGATCTCGCCGAGGAGCTCGGGGCGGAGCTTGACGTTGCCCGGCTTGTAGACGCCGTGCACGTTGCCGAAGGTGAGCGCCGCGATCCAGCGGCCCTTGTCACCCAGCCCGAGTGCGTCGACGACCTTCTCGACGTCGTTCGGGGTGGTGTAGAGCGCGTCGTTCGTGCCCTCGTGCTGGACGCCGTCCTCTTCGCCGCCGACGACGCCGATCTCGACCTCGAGGATCGCGTTGATGTTCCGCGTCTTCTCGATCATGGTCTTCGCGATCTCGATGTTCTCGTCGAGCGGCACGGCCGAACCGTCCCACATGTGCGACTGGAAGATCGGGTTGCGGCCCTGCCGGACCTCTTCCTCGCTCGCCGCGATCAGCGGCAGGACGAAGCCGTCGAGGGCGTCCTTCGGGCAGTGGTCGGTGTGCAGCGCGACCGTGATGTCGTAGTTCTTGGCGACCTCGTGGGCGAACTTCGCCATCGCGAGGGCACCCGCTGCGCGGTTCTTGATGGTGTGGCCGGCGAAGTAGTCGGCACCGCCCGTCGTGACCTGGAGGATGCCGTCGGAACCGGCCTCCTGCAGGCCCTGGAGGACCGCGTTGATGGTCTGCGAGGAGGAGACGTTGACCGCGGGGTACGCGAACTTGCCCGCCTTCGCGCGTTCGATCATCTCGGCGTACTGTTCCGGCGTTGCGATGGGCACGTGGATCTCCTTCGACTTCGGTGATGTCCCCGCCGATCGTAGTCAGAAGCTCTGGAGGCGCGGTCCGGGTTACGCGGTCGGCTCCGTCCGGCGTGCACATGCGTGCACGGGCCCGGTGTCCGGACCGCGGGTCGGCCGCCGGTCGGTAGGCTCGGGTCGTGACTCCCACTACGGAAACCGGCTCCCTGTTCCTCCAGCCCGACCGCAACCTCGCGCTCGAGCTCGTGCGTGCGACGGAGGCCGCCGCGATCCGTGCGCAGCCGTGGGTCGGGCGTGGTGAGAAGAACCTCGCCGACGGCGCCGCGGTCGACGCGATGCGCAAGTTCCTCGGCACGGTGAACTTCGACGGCGTCGTCGTCATCGGTGAGGGCGAGAAGGACAACGCCCCGATGCTCTACAACGGCGAGCACGTCGGCAACGGTCACGGTCCGGCCTGCGACATCGCGGTCGACCCGATCGACGGCACCTCGCTCACCGCCGCCGGGCGCCAGAACGCCATCTCCGTGATGGCCGTCTCGGACCGCGGCTCGATGTACGACCCCTCTGCCGTCTTCTACATGGACAAGATCGCCGCCGGCCCCGAGGGTCGCGGTGTCCTGGACCTCGAGAAGCCGATCGGTGACAACATCCGCGCGCTGGCGAAGGCCAAGGGCAAGGACCTCGAGGACATGGTCGTCGCCGTGCTCGATCGTCCGCGCCACGACGAGCTGATCCGCGCCATCCGCGCGACCGGTGCTGGCACGCGACTGCTGCTCGACGGTGACGTCGCCGGTGGCATCGCCGCCGCCCTGCCCGGCTCGACGATCGACATGTGCGTCGGTGTCGGCGGCACCCCCGAGGGCATCATCACGGCGTGCGCGATCAAGGCGCTCGGCGGCGTGATCCTCGGCAAGCTCCAGCCGAAGGACGACGAGGAGCGCGAGCGCGCCATCGCCGCCGGCCACGACCTGGACAAGGTCCTCGACCAGGACGACCTGGTCACGGGGGACAACACGTTCTTCGTCGCCACCGGCGTCACCGACGGCGTCCTGGTCGACGGCGTGCGTCGTTCGCGCGGCGTCATCCACACCGACTCGCTCGTCCTCCGCTCACGCTCGAACACGATCCGCCGCATCCAGGCCGACCACCGTGCGGAGAAGTGGTTCTGATCCGCTGACGCGTCGCGGGTGCGCGCAGTTCGAACCATGACGCCGATGTGACACCAGATCCGAGATTTTGTTCCACATCGCTTTCGTGGTTTCCCAAGAGCCGGCTACAGGAGAGGGCGACAGAACCAGCTCGCCAGTCACTGGACGCACCCCTAGGACCCGTTCTGATCTCACGTTCGCTAAAGCGCGACGTTTCGAGGCTTCTGGCTGAGGTGCGAGGTAGGGTCCTAGGGTGAATATCTTGGGGCTGGACTTAGCAGAAGCAGCGAAGCTGCTCGACTCTGAACGTTACGGCGACTGGTATCGCGACCCCTGGGGCTGGCCGGAGCTGCGGCCCGAATTCGTCGAAACACTGACGGAGGCGGATCTCCCAATCGAGAAGAATGGGACGAAGTACCGCTTCGCCCATTCGCCGAAGCTGCACGCATTTGAGGTGCCGAAATCTTTCTTTGGGCAGCGCCCTGCTGTGATGCTCGACGCAATCTCGCGACTTGCCTACGCGGCTGCAGTTGTTCCTTTTGCAAAGTCCCTTGAAGCGGGGACGCCGGCCTGGGTGTTTGGGTGGCGATTTCGCAACGGGACGTTAGCGCGAGGCACTGACGAGTGGCAGGCTTACCGGGCCTCGCATAGCACAATGCGCCACTCGTCACACGCAGGGGAGACGGATATCACGTCTTTCTTTGCGTCCGTTGACCACGAGCGGTTGCTGATGAAGCTTAAGGCCCGAAAAATGTCGGGCTTGTCGCTCGACGTGGTGGAAACAGTGATTCGTTCCCACGCCTCACTGCATTACAGGTCCGGGATTCCGCAGAGGAGCAGCGCATCCGCTTTGCTCGCGCAGATCGTTCTGAGTGATGTCGATGAGGTGATACAAAGTCAGATCAACGACGGGCGCATAGCGGCCGCGCGCCGGTGGATGGACGACATAAGTTTTGAAGGGTCATTCGAGGACGTCTACGGGCTCATTCTGGAAATTCAAAAAGAACTTCGAACTGTCGGTCTTGAGATCAACGCTTCCAAGACGAAAGTGCACCTGTCTTCGGCGCGGGCGGACGCTCTAGAGGACCAGTGGCGCGACCTCATAGAAGTAACCGAAGAGACGTACGAATCCGATGAGTATCCTGGACTTTCCTACACCTATATCTCCCAGGAGGACCTATCCAATGCTGAACATCGATCCTTGCAGCGTCCATCTGAGACTGAACGCACAACGCTCGGGCTGGTGCTTCGAAGTCTGCGCTCTTACGAAGATTTCGACCGAGTAGAGGATTGGATGGACGTTGCCCGCATGGTCCCGCATGGAGCTGACCATCTTAGTCGGTACCTCCGAGATGCAGTGAGTCATAAGCGTTTGTCGGTTAGGCGAATCAACGCGTGGTTCGAGCAGGAGCATGCGAGCGACTGGCCGCACACGGAATGGGTCGCGGCGCAACATGCTATTGCGATCGCGGATGGTATTGCCGATAATCGAACGCAGCGCATTCTCGGCGACTGGGTTAGAACAACTGATAACGCTCAAAAGCTCGCGGTTGCGACGCAGCGGATGGCGAACTTTGACCCGATTGGTCTTCGCCGGAGTGTCCTTAAGAGAGTGGACTCATGCGCGGACCCTATGTTGTTGCGCATTTTCGTATTAGCGCTTCTTTCAGTTGGCTATGACTCCACGAACCTCGATGCCATCCTTTCTCGTGATCCCCATAATGCGCTACTGCTGAAGTTTCTGCGAGATCGTAACTGGAAAGGTCTAACTCCGGTGGGCGACTTCGCTGGAGCTGAGCGCTAGGGCTTTCGTAGTCCCATGGGGACATCGGTGCGGTGCCGTCAGTCCTCGTCGACGGCGCCGACGAGCTCCGGTGCCGTGAGCAGCCGCGGCTCGTCCTCGATCGACGACGGGTCCGCGATGACCTTCGACTCATCGAGCGGCGACAGCCGACGGGCGCTCGGCAGCACCTGGCGTTCGAGGGACCCGACGAAGCGGTTGTAGTCGACGACCGAGCCCCGGATCGAGCGGCCGAGCTTGTCGACGTGCCCGGCCATCGTGGAGAGCCGGCCGTAGAGCTCGCGGGAGACCTTGAAGAGCTCGTGCGCCTCTTGCGACACGACGTCCTGCTGCCACGAGAACGCCACGGTCTTGAGCACGGACCACAGGGTCACGGGTGAGGCGAGGGCGATGCGCTTGCGGAAGGCGTGGTCGAGCAGCCCGGGGTCGGCGGCGAGTGCGCTCGAGATGAGCGACTCGGACGGGATGAAGGCGACGGTGAGCTCGGGGGAGGCGTCGTACCCGGTCCAGTACTCCCGTGCGGCGAGGGCGTCGACGTGCGCGCGGAGCGCCTTGACGTGCTGGGCGATGAGCTGGTCGCGTCGTGCTGCCTCGGCGCCGGTGGCGGTCGCGGGGATCTCGGCGGCCTGCAGGTAGGCGCTGAACGGCACCTTGGCGTCGACGGCGATGGTCTTGCCGCCGGGCAGGTGCACGACCATGTCCGGCCTGGCGGAGCCGACCGCGGTGGTGACGGAGGACTGCACGTCGAAGTCGACCCGTTCGAGCAGCCCGGCGGCCTCGACCACGTTGCGCAGCTGCGTCTCGCCCCAGACGCCGCGCGTGCTGTTCGACGACAGGGCGCTGGCCAGGGTGTCGGCGGTGGCACGGAGGCGCTCTTCGGACTCGGCGGCCGACCGGAGCTGCGCCGACAGCGCGCCGTACTGCTCGCTCCGCGACTGCTCGAGCTCGGCGATCTTCGTGCGCATCACGTCGAGCGTCTGCGCCACGGGGCTGAGCGCGGTGAGCACCTTCGACTCGTTCTGGTTGCGCGCCGCGTCGACGCCGTGCATGCGCTGCACCAGGTGCTCGAGTTCGGCGGAGCGCCGTTCGAGCGAGTCGACCTGGCGGCGGTACTGCGTGTCCTGGGCGTCGAGGCGTTCCTCGGCGTCGCGCCGCACCGCCTCGAGCTGGCCGCGCAGGGCCTCGGCCGTCGCGCGGGCCGATGCGGCGTCGACGCCTGCGCGCGAGCGGGCGAGTGACCAGGCGACGACCGCACCGACGGCGATGCCGATCACGAGACCGATGACCAGGGCGAGGATCTGCATGTCGCGACCCTGGCAGAACCCACCGACACCGCGCCTCCCGGCACTCCGAGGTGACCGCCGGACCAGCGTGACGGACACTACGCGACCAGCGTGACGGACCTCGGAATCCATGTCATGACATTAGGGCAAACAGGGTGTACAGTCGTGATCGTCCGCCGATGAAGCCGCACGGAAGGTCCACCGCGTCGCATGACGAACCAAGCTCCCCACGCCTACGACGTGATCACGATGGGACGCGTCAGCGTCGACATCTACCCGCAGCAGACCGGCCCCCTCGAGGACGTCTCGACCTTCTCGAAGTCCGTCGGCGGCAGCGCCACGAACGTCGCCATCGCCGCTGCTCGCCACGGCGCGGACGCCGCGGTCATCACCCGGACGGGCAACGACCCCTTCGGTCGGTACATCGCCCGCACGCTGCCCGAGTACGGCGTCGCGAACGCCTTCGTCGAGACGGTGGAGGGGCTGAACACCCCCGTCGCCTTCTGCGAGATCTTCCCGCCGGACGACTTCCCGCTCTACTTCTACCGGGCCCCGAAGGCGCCGGACCTGATGATCACGGCGAAGTCCCTGCCGCTGCACGAGATCGAGCGCGCGAAGATCTTCTGGACCACGGTGACCGGCCTCAGCGAGGAGCCGAGCCGACAGGCGCACCACGTGGCGTACGAAGCCCGGTCCGCCGCGCAGAACAGCACGAAGACCCACACCGTCTTGGACCTGGACTACCGGTCGATGTTCTGGTCGAGCCCCGAGGCCGCGACGCGCGAGGTCGCGATCGCCCTCGAGCACGCCACCGTCGCCGTCGGCAACCGTGAGGAGTGCGAGGTGGCGGTGGGGGAGACCGATCCGGTCCGCGCCGCCGACGCCCTGCTCGACCGCGGTGTCGAGATCGCGATCGTCAAGCAGGGGCCGAAGGGCGTGCTGGCGAAGACCCGCGACGAGTTCGTCGAGTTCCGTCCGCACCACATCGACGTCGTGAACGGGCTCGGCTCGGGCGACGGCTTCGGCGGCGCGCTGACGCACGGACTGCTGCAGGGCTGGAGCCTCGAGCGGATCCTGGCGTTCTGCAACGCGGCCGGCGCGATCGTCGCGACGCGGTTCGAGTGCTCGACGGCGATGCCGACGAGCGACGAGATCGAGCAGTTCCTGACCGACAACCCGGCCGAAGGCACGAACCACACGGGTGAGACGTACACGGGTGAGACGAACACCGAGGAGAAGACCCATGCCTGAGCTCAGCCCCGCTGACTTCCAGCGCCTCCGCGACATCCGTGCCGGCCAGCCCGACCTGGTGCGTGCCACGCTCGACGCCCGCCGCAAGCGCTCCCTGCTCGCCGACGACGGCAAGCTCTTCATCGTCGCCGCCGACCACCCCGCACGCGGTGCCCTGGCCGTGCGCGACGACGAGTCCGCGATGGCCGACCGCTACGACCTGCTCGAGCGGCTCGTCACGGCCCTCGGCCGTCCTGGGGTCGACGGGGTGCTCGGTACCCCCGACATCCTCGAGGACCTCGCGCTGCTCGGCGCCCTCGACGGCAAGGTCGTCGTCGGGTCGATGAACCGCGGTGGACTCCGCGGCGCCACGTTCGAGATGGACGACCGGTACACGGCGTACTCGGCGCAGGCGATCAAGGACTCCGGGCTCGACTTCGCCAAGCTGCTGGTGCGCATCGCCCTGGAGGACTCGGGCACCGCGCCGACGCTCGAGGCCACGGCCCGCGCCGTCAGCGAGGCCGCTGCGCTCCAGCTGCCGATCATGCTCGAGCCGTTCATGTCCGAGTGGCGGGACGGCCGGGTCGTCAACGACCTGTCGGCCGACGCCGTGATCACCTCGATGGCGATCGCCGCGGGACTCGGCGAGTCCAGCGCCTACAGCTGGCTCAAGATCCCCGTCGTCGACGACATGGAGCGCGTGATGGCCGCGACGACGCTGCCCACGCTGCTGCTCGGCGGCGACCCGGCTTCGCGGCCGCTGGAGACGTACGCCAAGTGGGCTGACGCCCTGGCCCTGCCCGGCGTCCGCGGCCTGGTCGTCGGACGCACCCTGCTCTACCCCTCGGACGGCGACGTCGCCGCCGCCGTGGACGTCGCCGCCGGTCTCGTCCACAGCCAGGAGGCCCGGGGCGGGTTCTCCACAGATGCCCACGACCCAGCCGCTCGGCTCGCGGGCGCCACCACCATGGACTCGTCCATCTCGGAAGGAAGCAACGCATGACGCTCACCGACACGACCACCACCACCGTCGGGCACTGGATCGACGGCAAGCGCGTCGAATCCGCGTCGGGCAACACCGCCCCCGTGTACGACCCGGCGCTCGGCGTCGCGACCAAGCAGGTCGCGCTGGCCGACGAGTCCGAGATCCAGGCGGCCATCGGCAGCGCCAAGGCGGCGTTCCCCGGCTGGAGCAACCTGTCACTGGCCAAGCGCCAGGCGATCCTGTTCTCGTTCCGCGAGATCCTGAACCGCGACAAGGCCGAGCTGGCCGCGATCATCACGAGCGAGCACGGCAAGGTCATCGACGACGCCCTGGGTGAGATCGCCCGTGGGCAAGAGGTCGTGGAGCTCGCCACCAACATCCCGAGCCTGATGAAGGGAGAGTTCTCCGACCAGGTCTCGACCGGCATCGACGTCTACTCGATCCGCCAGCCGCTCGGCGTCGTGGGCATCATCAGCCCCTTTAACTTCCCGGCGATGGTGCCGCTCTGGTTCCTGCCGATCGCGATCGCCGCGGGCAACACCGTCGTGCTGAAGCCGAGCGAGAAGGACCCGTCGGCCGCCATCTGGCTCGCCGAGAAGTTCAAGGAAGCCGGGCTGCCCGACGGCGTCTTCAACGTGCTCAACGGCGACAAGCTGTCCGTCGACGGCCTGCTCACCAGCGACGACGTCGAGTCGATCTCGTTCGTCGGCTCCACGCCCATCGCGCAGTACGTCTACGAGACCGGCACGAAGCACGGCAAGCGCGTGCAGGCCCTCGGCGGAGCGAAGAACCACATGCTCGTCCTGCCCGACGCCGACCTCGACCTGGTCGCCGACAACGCGATCAACGCCGGCTTCGGTTCGGCCGGTGAACGCTGCATGGCGATCTCGGTCGTCGTCGCCGTCGAGCCGGTGGCGGACGAGCTCATCCAGAAGATCAAGGACCGCGCGGCGACCCTGCGCATCGGCGACGGTCGTCGCGGGTGCGACATGGGGCCGCTCGTCACGAAGCAGCACCGTGACAAGGTCGCCTCGTACATCGAGGTCGCAGAGCAGGACGGTGCGGTGGTTGTGGTGGACGGCCGCACCGTCCGACCCGACGGCGACGAGAACGGCTTCTGGCTGGGTCCGACGCTGATCGACCAGGTGCCCACCACCAGCCGCGTCTGCACCGAGGAGATATTCGGTCCGGTGCTGAGCGTCGTGCGGGTCGCCACCTACGAAGAGGGCCTCGAGCTCATCAACTCCGGCGCGTACGGCAACGGCACCGCCATCTTCACGAACGACGGTGGCGCCGCCCGACGGTTCCAGCGCGATGTGCAGGTCGGCATGATCGGCATCAACGTGCCGATCCCGGTGCCTGTTGCCTACTACTCGTTCGGCGGATGGAAGAACTCGCTGTTCGGCGACCACAAGGCGTACGGTGCCGACGGCGTGAGCTTCTTCACCCGTCAGAAGGCGATCACGAGCCGGTGGCTCGACCCGTCGCACGGCGGCATCAACCTCGGCTTCCCGTCGAACAACTGACCCGCAGCATGGCGAACGAACAGCACCAGCACGACCAGTGGTTCATCCCGGCGGGCTCCCGGCCCGAGGCGGGCTGGACCGACGTGGTCGACGGTCGCATCGAGGGGTGGGCGCACACCGGGCTCCGGACCGGCGCGCTGACCGACGGGGGCGAGCTGCGCCTCCCGGCCGACGCCGTGGAGCGCATCGTCGTGCCGCTCGCCGGGTCGTTCCACGTGACCCACTCGGGCGCTGCCGGTGACGGCGAGCAGACCCTGCAGGGTCGGGGGAGCGTCTTCGAGGGCCCCACCGACGTCCTGTACCTGGGCTCGGGCTCCGCGGCCACCATCACCGGCAGCGGCCGGTTCGCCGTCGCCGAGGCGCCCACCGACACCGTCAAGCCGACCACCTACGTGGCCCGGCCGGACGTGCCGGTGGAGCTCCGCGGCGCCGGGCAGTCGAGCCGTCAGGTGCACAACTTCGGCACCCCGGCGGCGCTCGACGCCGTCAAGTTCATCGTGTGCGAAGTGATCACGCCGGCCGGCAACTGGTCGTCGTACCCGCCCCACAAGCACGACACGAACGTGCCCGGGTCGGAGTCGAACCTCGAGGAGATCTACTACTACGAGGCTGCGGTGTCCCGTGGGCTCGAGTCGATCGCGACCGAGGCCGCCGACCCGTTCGCCCTGCACCGCACGTACGCCTCGGACGACCGCGCCATCGACGAGTTCCGGCAGGTCCGGACCGGCGACGTCGCCCTGGTGCCGTACGGCTGGCACGGTCCGGCGGTCGCCGCTCCGGGCTACGACATGTACTACCTGAACGTGATGGCCGGGCCCGACCCGGAGCGCGTCTGGAACATCACCGACGACCCCGCCCACGGGTGGGTCCGGCAGGCGTGGGCATCGGAATCGATCGACCCACGACTGCCCTACGAAAGGAAGCAGGCGTGACCACCACCACGCGGAAGATGACGGTCGGCCAGGCACTCGTCGAGTTCCTGGCCAACCAGTGGACCGTCGACGGCGACGTCCGCGAACGCACCATCCCGGGGATCTTCGGCATCTTCGGGCACGGCAACGTCGCCGGGGTCGGTCAGGCCATCAAGCAGCTCCACGTCGAGCAGCCCGGTCTGCTGCCGTACCACCAGGCCCGCAACGAGCAGGCGATGGTGCACGAGGCCGTCGGCTTCGCCCGCATGCACCGCCGCCGCGCGACCTACGCGTCGACGGCGTCGGTCGGCCCGGGCGCCGCCAACATGCTGACCGCCGCGGCACTCGCCACCACGAACCGGCTGCCGGCACTGCTGCTGCCGTCGGACACCTTCGCCACGCGCACCACGGACCCGGTGCTCCAGCAGATCGAGCTGCCGCACGACACGTCGTTGCAGGTCACCGACGCCTTCCGTCCGCTGTCGCGCTACTTCGACCGTGTGGAGCGTCCGGAGCAGCTGTTCTCGATCGCCCTCGCCGCGATGCGGGTGCTGACCGACCCGGCCGAGACCGGTGCGGTGACGATCGCGCTGCCCGAGGACGTCCAGGCCGAGGAGTTCGACGTCCCCGTCGCGTTCCTGCAGCCGCGCGAGTGGCACATCCGCCGCCCGCTGCCCGAGCGCGGCCCGCTCGAGCGTGCCGTGGCCGCGATCCGTGCCGGCCGGCGTCCGGTCATCGTGGCCGGTGGCGGGGTGCTGTACTCCGACGCCGCCGACGAGCTCCGCGCCTTCGTCGAGGCCACCGGGATCCCGGTCGGCACGTCGCAGGCCGGTGGCGGATCCCTGGTCTGGGACCACCCGCAGTACCTCGGCGGGATCGGCGCGACGGGCACCGCGGCCGCCAATGCGATCGCCGCCCAGGCCGACGTCGTCATCGGGATCGGCACCCGCTACAGCGACTTCACCACGGCGTCGCGCACGGCGTTCCAGAACCCGGACGTCACGTTCGTCAACGTCAACGTGGCCGCGTTCGACGCCTACAAGCACGGTTCGCAGCTGCCGCTGATCGCGGACGCCCGGGAGGCGCTGGTCGCCATGACCGAGTCGCTCACGTCGGACACGGCGTACGTCGTCGAGCCCGGCTACGCCTCCGAGATCGCCTCGCTGAAGGCGGCGTGGGACGCCGCCGTCGACGGTGCCTTCGCCCCGTCCGGTGCAGACCTGCCCGGCCAGCCTGAGATCATCGGGGCCGTGCAGTCGGTCTCCGACCCGCGCGACGTCGTGATCCAGGCTGCGGGCTCGCTGCCCGGCGACCTGCACAAGCTCTGGCGGGTGCGGGACGAGCTCGGGTACCACGTCGAGTACGCGTTCTCGTGCATGGGCTACGAGATCGCCGGTGGCATCGGGGTCCGCCGCGGGGCTCCGGACCGCGACGCGATCGTGATGGTCGGTGACGGCAGCTACCTCATGCTGCACACCGAGCTCGTCACGGCCGTGGCCGAGGGCATCAAGATCATCGTCGTGCTCATCCAGAACCACGGGTACGCGTCGATCGGGCACCTGTCCGAGACCGTCGGCTCCGAGCGCTTCGGCACGAAGTACCGCTACCTCGACGAGACCGAGTCGTTCGAGAACGGCGAGCCCCTGCCCGTCGACCTCGCCGCCAACGCCCGCTCGTACGGCGTCGACGTCATCGAGGTGCAGCCCGGTCCGGACAGCATCGAGGACCTGAAGGCCGCGCTTCGTCAGGCGAAGGCGAACGACCACACCACCCTGGTGCACATCAACTCCGACCCACTGGTCTACGCCCCCGAGGGCGACGGCTGGTGGGACGTGCCGGTCGCGCAGACCTCCACCCTCCCCAGCACCCAGGCCGCCCGCGCCGAGTACGAGCAGCAGGTCGCCACGCAGCGTCCGCTGCTCGGCTGAACCGTTCACGAGACAGAAAGCGACAGCGACGTCATGACCGACACCGCCACCCCCATCGGCAGCCCCGCCACCGACGCGGCGCCCGCCTCGATCCGCATCGGCACCGCCCCGGACTCGTGGGGCGTCTGGTTCCCGGACGACCCGAAGCAGGTGCCGTGGCAGCGCTTCCTCGACGAGGCGTCCGCAGCCGGGTACGAGTGGATCGAGCTCGGCCCGTACGGGTACCTGCCGACCGACCCGTCCCAGCTGTCCGACGAGCTCGAGTCCCGCGGGCTCAAGCTGTCGGCGGGCACGGTCTTCACCGGGTTCCACAAGGGCGAGGACCAGTTCCAGCGTGCGTGGGACCAGGCAGTCGCGGTCGCCGGCCTGGCCGCGAAGCTCGGCGCCGAGCACCTGGTGACGATCCCCGACCTGTGGCGCTCGGACGCCACCGAAGAGGTGCTCGAGGCGCGCACGCTCACCGACGAGCAGTGGGAGCGACTCGGCAAGGGACACGACCAGCTCGGCAAGGCGCTGCTCGAGGAGTACGGCGTCCACCAGCAGTTCCACACCCACGCGGACAGCCACGTCGGCACCTACAAGGAGACCGTGCGGTTCCTCGAGGTCACGAACCCCGAGTACACCAACCTCTGCCTCGACACCGGCCACTTCGCCTACTACGGCGGCGACAACCTCAAGCTCATCGCCGCCCACCCGGAGCGCATCGGCTACCTGCACCTCAAGCAGGTCGACACCGACCTGCTGTTCGACGTGCTCAAGAACGACGTGCCGTTCGCGACCGCCGTGTCGCAGGGCATCATGACCGAGCCGCCGCACGGCACCCCGGAACTCGCCCCGATCATCGAGGCCGTCGCCGCGATCAACCCGGACGTCTTCGGCATCGTCGAGCAGGACATGTACGGCTGCTCCGTCGACGCCCCCGGCCCGATCGCCGAGCGCACCTTCCAGCACATCTTCGGCTCGACGTCGGCCGCCCGCGCCTCCTGACGCGCCGTCCACGCAGCGTCAACAACCCCAGGAGAACACCACCATGACCACCACGCAGAACCTCCGCGTCGCCGTCGTCGGCGCCGGCATGATGGGCGCCGACCACGTCCGCCGCATCACCGCCAAGATCTCGAACGCCGACGTCGTCGCCGTCGTCGAGCCCGACCAGGCCCGTGCCGCCGCGGCAGCCGCCCTGGCGCCCGGCGCGATCACCGCCGCGTCCTTCGACGAGGCGCTCGAGCAGACCGAGATCGACGCCGTCATCATCGCGACGCCGGGCTTCCTGCACGAGCCGATCCTGGTGACGGCGCTCGAGCGCGGGCTCACCGTCCTGTGCGAGAAGCCGCTGACGACCAGCGCCGAGGACTCGCTGCGCATCGTGGAGCTCGAGCAGCAGCACGCCGCCCGACCGGTCATCCAGGTCGGCTTCATGCGCCGGTTCGACTCCGGGTACCAGGAGCTCAAGGCGCTGCGCGAGTCGGGGGCGAACGGCGCCCTGCTCGCCCTGCACCACGCGCACCGCAACCCGACGACGCCGCCCAACTTCAGCGAGTCGATGCTCATCCACGACTCGGTGATCCACGAGATCGACATCATCCCGTTCCTGACCGGCGAAGCGATCACGAGCGTCGAGGTCAAGAAGCCGCGCAAGAACTCCCTCGCGCCGGCCGACCTGCCCGAGCCGCAGTTCGTCCTGTTCACCACCGAGTCCGGCACCATGGCGATCGTCGAGATCAACGTCAACGCCCAGTTCGGCTACCAGGTGACCACCGACGCGGTGTTCGAGTCCGGCGTCGCCTACATCGGCCGCGACACCTCGCTCTCGCTCGCCGCAGCCGGAGCGACCTCGCAAGGCGTCACGCCGTCGTTCAAGGAGCGGTTCGCCGCCGCCTACGACGAAGAAGTCCAGCGCTGGGTCGACGCGGCCCGGACCGGCGGCATCGACGGGCCGAGTGCCTGGGACGGCTACACCGCCTCCGTCGTCGCCGAGGTCGCCGTCCGAGCGCAGCAGTCCGGCGCGCACGAAGTGGTCGAGTACGCGGTCACGAAGCCGGCGTTCTACGACGAGACGATCGACGCGACCGCACCGGCCGCGCTCGCCGGGGCCTGATCGATGCCGAAGATCGCGCTCGACCCGACCCCGTTCCACCACGACCTGTCGCTGCTCGAGTTCCCGCGCAAGGTCGCGGAGCTCGGCTACGAGTACCTGCAGCTCACGCCGCACAAGGACTTCATCCCCTTCTACCGGCACCCGAAGGCCGACGACGACCTGGTCGACGCGTTCGCCGCGGCGTGCCGTGACGCCGGTGTCCAGGTGGCGAGCGTGCTCCCCGTGCTGCGCTGGTCGGGCCCGGACGAGGACGCCCGACAGGCTGCGGTGCGGAAGTGGAAGCGGGTCATCGAGATCACGAAGCGCCTCGGCGTGGACACCATCAACACGGAGTTCTCCGGCCGCCCCGAGCGTGCCGAGGAGTCCGAGGACCAGTTCTACCGGTCGATGGAGGAACTGCTGCCGATCATCGAGGACGCCGGCATCCGTGTGCTCATCGACCCGCACCCCGACGACTTCGTCGAGGACGGCCTCGAGGCACTCCGGGTGATCCGCGGCCTGAACTCGAAGCACGTCGGCTTCGTCTACGTCGCCTGCCACACGTTCCACTACGGCGGCAACATGGACGAGATCATCGACGCCGCCGGTGACTCGCTGCAGCTGGTCCACGTCGCCGACGCGTACGACCACCGTCGCTCGCACGGCCTGCGCTACATCACGAACCCGCCCGGCAACCCGGTCCGGGTGCACCAGCACCTGCCGGTCGGCCAGGCGGACGTCGACTTCGACGCCTTCTGGGCGGCACTCGACCGGGTCGGTTTCTCGGCGCGCGAGGACACCGTCGCGGTCTCGAGCGTCTTCGCGGAGGACGAGAACGCCGACGCGGTGTCGCGGTTCCAGCTCGACACGATCACGAAGGGACTCCACCGATGACCACCACCCTCGAGACGCAGGCGTCCACCGACGCCGATTCCCGTCCCGTCACCCTGCAGGCCGCGGAGCAGACCCCCACCGCCCTGTGGAACGACTCCGCCGACCCGCGCGAACTGTCGACCGCCATCCACGAGTACGGTGCCGTCGGTGCGACCTGCAACCCGGTGATCGCGTACACCTGCATCCAGCAGGACCCGGAGACCTGGGTCCCGCGCATCCGCGAGATCGCCGAGGAGCACCCGACGGCGGGGGAGTCCTGGATCGGCTGGAAGGCCGTCGAGGAGCTCTCCATCGCCGCCGCGGCGCAGCTGTTGCCCGCGTTCGAGGCGTCCGGCGGCCGGAACGGTCGACTGTCCATGCAGACCGACCCCCGGTTCCACCGCGACGCCGACGCGCTCGTCGAACAGGCCGTCCGGTTCTCGCAGCTCGCGCCGAACATCATCGTGAAGATCCCCGCCACGAAGGTCGGCATCGCCGCGATCGAGGAAGCCGCCTACCGCGGGGTCTCGATCAACGCCACGGTGTCCTTCACCGTGCCGCAGGTCGTCGCCGTGGGCGAGGCCATCGAGCGCGCCCTCGACCGCCGTGCTGCCGAGGGCCTGCCGGAGCAGGAGTTCGGACACGTCGTCACCCTGATGGCCGGCCGCTTCGACGACTGGCTGAAGACCGTCGTCAAGCGCGACCACGTGATGGTGGACCCGGGCATCCTCGAGTGGGCCGGTGTCGGCGCGGTGAAGAACGCCTACCGCGTCTTCCAGGAGCGTGGGTTCCGCTCGCGCGTGCTGGTCGCCGCGTTCCGCAACGCACTGCAGTGGTCGGAGTTCCAAGGCGGTGACCTGGTGGTGTCGCCGCCGTTCCAGTGGACGAAGGACATCAACGACAACGCGTTCCCGTTCCGTCCGCACGCCATCGACAACGAGGTCCCCGTGCACGTCATCGAGGCGCTCCGGGCCGCAACGCCGGAGTTCGCCCGCGGCTACGACGTGGACGGCATGACGATCGACGAGTTCGACCGCTTCGGTGCGACCGTGTCGACGCTCCGACAGTTCCTGGACGCCGACGCGAAGCTCGACGCCCTGGTCCGCGACATCATCGTCCCCGCGATCTGATGCGCGGCGCGATCCGCGGTCGGAACCACGGGTCGCGCCCCGCGCGCTGACGCACCAGCCTGGAGGCCCGGTGCCGGTCCCCGAGACCGGCACCGGGCCTCCAGGCGGTTGCGTCATGTGCTGACAAGGTCGGCCGCATCGGCTACGCTCGTTGTCGCGCTCCAATGCGCGTCACCTGAACGAAGGAGTTCTCCATGGACAGCATCGGCGTCGGGCTGATCTCGGTCGGCTGGATGGGGCGGTTGCACTCGCGTGCCTACCGAGCGTTGCCGGACCACTTCCCGGAGCTCGGCGTCCAGCCGCGGCTCGTCGTCGCGGCCGACCCGATCGAGGCGGCCCGTGACCAGGCGGTGACGCGGCTCGGGTACGAGCGGGCCGTCGCCGACTACCACGAGGTCCTCACCGACCCGGCGGTCGACGTCGTGTCGATCTGTTCGCCGAACTTCCTGCACCGCGAGATGGCCGTCGCCGCGGCCGAGGCAGGCAAGCCGTTCTGGATCGAGAAGCCGATGGGACGGTACGCCAGCGACTCGCGCTCCATCCACCAGGCGGTGCAGCGTGCCGGAGTCATCACGAGCGTCGGCTTCAACTACCGGCACGCCCCGGCGATCGAGCGCGCCCGTGAACTCGTCCGCAGCGGACGGCTCGGCCGGATCACGAACGTGCGCGGCTCGTTGCTCGCCGACTACTCGTCCGACCCGGCGGCCCCGCTGACCTGGCGCTTCGAGCGTGAGCGTGCCGGATCGGGTGTGCTCGGCGACCTGCTTTCGCACGGCCTCGACCTGGCGCAGTACGTGGTCGGACGGATCGCGTCGGTCAGTGCGCTCGCCGAGACGTTCATCGAGTCGCGGCCCCGCCCGGCTGCCGGCATCGTCGACCGCAGCGCCGCGGCGACCGGCGAGCTCGGTGCCGTCGAGAACGAGGACTACGCCGCGCTGCTGTTCCGCTTCGAGGACGGTGCGGTCGGCACGATGGACTCGAGTCGGGTCATGCGTGGGCCGCACGCCGAGTACACGCTCGAGATCTACGGCACCCGCGGTTCGGTCCGGTGGGACTTCCAGCGCCTCAACGAGCTCGAGGTGTACGTGGACGGCCAGGAGGTCGACGGGTACGCGACGCACTACGTCGCACCCGGAGACGGGGAGTTCACCCGGTTCCAGCCGGGTGCCGGCACGGCGATGGGCTACGACGACCTGAAGACGATCGAGGCGGCGCAGTTCATCGCGAGCGTGCAGCGCGGAGAGCAGCTCGCACCCTCGGTCGCCGACGGGCTGGCTGCCGCGTCGATCGTCGAGGCCGCGGAGGCCTCGCTGGTCGACGGTTCGTGGCACGACGTCGCTCGTGTCGACGGGCCGCTGACGTACGGGGCGCCGACGCCGAAGTTGTAGACACTCGATCATCGTTGCTTGTTAGTATGTAAGGACAAAGTCCGAGCAACCAGGAGGCACCATGCCGCTCGTCCGTATCGACCTCGCCACCGGCCGCACGCCGGAGGCCGTCCGTGGCATCGCCGACGCCATCCACCAGGCCATCGTCGACGTGTACGGGATCCCGGTGCGGGACCGGTTCCAGGTGATCACCGAGCACCCCGCGCAGCAGATCATCGCCGAGGACGCCGGCCTGGGGTTCGAGCGCACCGAGGGTGTCATCGTCATCCAGGTGTTCACGCAGCGCGGGCGGAGCGACGAGGCGAAGGCGGCGCTGTACCGGGCGATCCACGACGCCCTCGCGGCGATCGGTGTCGCGTCCGAGGACGTCTTCATCGGCTACGTCGAGAACGGGCCGCAGGACTGGTCCTTCGGCTTCGGGCGTGCTCAGTACGTCACGGGTGAGCTCGGGGTGCCCGCGCTCGGGTGAGGTGGTGCGGGTGCGGGTGCGGGTGCGGGGTGGTCACGACACACCGCTCAGGTCCGCCGAGCGGTCACGAACTGTCGGTTGCCGGGCCTCCGGGCGACAGTTCGTGACCACTCGGCGCACGACCGACAGCGTGTCGTGACCCCTCGCCGAGCAGCCCGGGCGACGGAACGTGACCGGTCGGCCACGTGACCGGTCGGCCTACTTGTCGACGAGCGTGACCTCGAACGAGTACCGGTCCGGGCGGTAGCAGTGCACGCCGTACTCGACCGCACGGCCCGAGGCGTCGTACGCGGTGCGGCTCATCGTGAGCACCGGGTCGCCGTCCTCGATCTCGAGCAGGCCGGCCTCTTCGTCGGTGACCGCACGGGCCCCGATCCGCTGCTTCGCCACCCGCATCGTGACACCTCGGCCGCGCAGCAGCTGGTACAGCCCGTACGCCTGCAGGTCCTCGTCGGTCAGGTCGAGGAACTCCGGCGGCAGGTAGTTCTCGAGGATCGCCATCGGGACGTCCTCGGCGAACCGCACCCGCCGGATGTGCGCGACGGTCGTGCCGGGCTCGATGCTCAGTGCCGCGGCGACCTCGTCGGACGCGGGGACGTCGTTGCGCTGCAGGAGCTTCGTCGCCGGAGCCTGTGCGCCCTGCGCCAGGTCGTCGTACAGGCTCGTCAACTCGACCTTGCGGGTCACCGGCCCGTGCACGACCTGGGTCCCGATACCGCGGCGGCGCACCAGCAGACCCTTGTCGACGAGGTCCTGGATCGCCCGTCGGATCGTCGGCCGCGACAGACCGAGACGCTCACCGAGGGCGATCTCGTTCTCGAGCCGGGCCCCTGGCGGCATCGCGCCGGAGCGGATCGACTCCTCGATGCGCGAGGCGACCTGGAAGTAGAGGGGCATGGGACCCGACCGGTCCAGGTCCATGAACAGGTCGGACGGCAGCTGGCCTTCGTTGGTCATCGCGGTCCTTCACACGTGCGGAGATGCCGGCGTCGGTGCCGACGGCATTGTCGTGACAATACCACCGGGGATGTGGTGCCCCGGCCGCGCGCAGCGGGCGTTGCGTCAGTCAGCGCAGACCGTCAGTCGGCGAACACCATCGGCCGGTTCGACAGACGCGGCTGGTTCGCGGCCTTCGGCTTCTCGGCACGCGCGCGGACCGGGGCGATCGTCACCCGGGTCACCGCGCCGAGCGCCTCGACTGTCTCGACGCCGTGGTGCCCGGCAGCGTGCACGACGATCGCGGCGCAGGCCTCGGCGTCGGCGGCGGCGTCGTGGTGCTGGAATCCCTCGAACCCGGCGGCCATCGCGGCGACCGGCAGGCGGTACGAGTCGAGCGTGTAGGTCTTGCGGGCCACCGCCAGGGAGCACAGCGAGTGGTGCTCGGCCAGGTCGATCCCCGTCGCTGAGCACCCACCGGCGATGACGCCCATGTCGAAGCGGGCGTTGTGGGCCACCAGGACGTCGCCCTCGGCGAAGGCCACCAGGTCGGGGTACTGCTGCTCCCACGTCTTGGCGTGCGTCACGTCCTCGGCGACGATGCCGTGGATCCGCGTGTTCCACTCCAGGAACGCGTCGTGCCCGAACGGCGGGCGGATGAACCACGACGCCCGATCGACGACCCGGCCGGCGCGGACCTTCACGAGCCCGACGGAGCAGGCGCTGGCGGGCGAGCTGTTGGCGGTCTCGAAGTCGATCGCGGTGAAGTTCAACGGCACGGTCCCGATCGTCGCACGGGGTGCCGACATCGCCCTCCGTTCCCGTCGGCGTTGCGTGTGGCTACTCTCGGCGCATGGGGAACGAGGCCGACCGCCGTCCGCTCGTCCTGGTGCTCGCCGGTGCCGGCTACGGGCAGCAGGCGCCGCTGCTCTGGTGGACGAGCGAGATCGCCGCCGCGGCCGGGTGTGAGGTCGTCGCGCCACGCTGGCACGTCGACGACGCTGCCGGTGCCGATCCGGTCGGGTTCGTCGAGACCGCTGTTGCCGCGGCAATGGGAAACCGGCTGCCCGACCTCGTCGTCGCGAAGTCGTTCGGCTGCTTCGCCCTGCCGTGGGCGATCCGCCACGCGGTGCCCGGCGTCTGGCTCACCCCGGTACTGACGCATGATGACGTGGCCACAGCGCTCGCCGCCGCCACCGACGCGCACGAGGCGATCGGGGGTGGCGACGACACCATGTGGCGGCCCGAGCGGGTCTCGGGGACTGCTGCGCGCCTCCAGACCGTCGACCGTGCCGACCACTCGCTCCAGGTGCCGGGGGACTGGCGGCGCTCGCAGCGGCTGCAGGCCGACGTCTTCGACGTCGTCGAGCGGCGCATCACGGCCCTGCTGCGGCCCCCGATGAGCGGGTTGCGTCCGCTGATCTGACGGACGGACTGGAGGCCCGGGTCGGCTCCGACAGGCCGCCGCCGGTAGGCTCTTCTTCCGTGGCTCTCACCATCGGAATCGTCGGTCTCCCGAACGTCGGCAAGTCGACCCTGTTCAACGCCCTGACCAAGAACCAGGTCCTCGCCGCGAACTACCCGTTCGCGACGATCGAGCCGAACGTCGGGGTGGTGAACCTGCCCGACTCGCGGCTCGACCAGCTCGCTGAGCTCTTCCACTCGGAGAAGACCGTGCCGGCGCCGGTGTCGTTCGTCGACATCGCGGGCATCGTCAAGGGCGCGAGCGAGGGCGAAGGCCTGGGCAACAAGTTCCTCGCCAACATCCGCGAGGCCGACGCCATCGCGCAGGTCGTCCGCGGCTTCACCGACGACGACGTCGTGCACGTCGCGAACAAGGTCTCCCCGAAGGACGACCTCGAGGTCATCAACACCGAGCTGATCCTCGCCGACATGGAGACCATCGACAAGGCGCTCCCGCGGTACGAGAAGACCGTGAAGCTCAAGCAGACCGAGCCGGTCGTGCTCGAGACCGCTCGCGAGGCCCGTGCCGCGCTCGAGCAGGGCACGCTGCTGTCCGCCACCAAGATCGACCTGTCGCCGATCGCCGAGCTCGGCCTGCTCAGCGCCAAGCCCTTCATCTTCGTCTTCAACGTCGACGAGGCGATCCTGACCGACGAGTCCCGCAAGGCCGAACTGGCCGCGCTCGTCGCCCCGGCGCAGGCCGTGTTCCTCGACGCCCAAGTCGAGTCGGAGCTCATCGACCTCGACCCTGCCGACGCCGCCGAACTGCTCGAGTCGACCGGTCAGACCGAGTCGGGCCTCGACCAGCTCGCCCGCATCGGGTTCGACACCCTCGGACTGCAGACCTACCTGACGGCCGGTCCGAAGGAAGCCCGTGCGTGGACGATCGGCAAGGGGTGGAAGGCACCGCAGGCTGCCGGCGTCATCCACACCGACTTCGAGAAGGGCTTCATCAAGGCCGAGGTCATCTCGTTCGACGACCTGATGGAAGCCGGCTCGATCGCCGAGGCCCGCGCTGCCGGCAAGGCCCGCATCGAAGGCAAGGACTACGTCATGCAGGACGGCGACGTGGTGGAGTTCCGCTTCAACAACTGATCTGCCCGTCTGAAACGCTGCCGCTCCAACGCTCCTCTGCCACCTCAGTCTGCAGGAGCAGATTAGGTCGCGGTGGTTGGGAGACTGGCTTGCAGCGCTGACGACCAAGCAGCCCTCATTGCCACGGGTGGCGACCTTCAAAAAGTGTCGAAACAGGCGTTGGCTGCCCTTTGCCATCCAGGCCGCCTGCGCGTCGCGTTTCCCATCATCAGCAAAAGCTCAAAGTCGCTATCGAAGCCAGCGACGGAGGGTACTCGCCGATGATCAGCACACTCCGCTCATCCACGATCGAGAACATCGCAGGTGCCAAGGGCTCTCTAGGTCTGTCCAACTCCCGCTGGTCGATTGTCTACGGCTGTCCCCGCAAGCCGCGGGTGTGCTGTAGCGTTCACGAGGATACGTCGGCAACTGGAGGCAGCGTGGCTGAAAACAAACTCGGACTGTCAACCGGATGGCTGATGCTCGCGATCGTCAGTGCCATCGCTGTAGCAGTCGGCACGTTGGCGTTCGCGGCGGGCGTCGGAACAGGCTTCTGGTCGTATCTATTGTCGGGGGTTGGATCGGCGCTGCTCTCTACTGCCGTTGCGTTACTCATCTCGGAGATAGTTCTTAAGCCACTCCTCGTGCGCGACCTGCTGTCAATGACTCACCTTCGCGACCGAGTTGCGGACATCGCTATGCGGGATCTTGGGCCTTCCAGCAGGGTGGACTGGCGCGAACTCTATGAATCGTCTCGTGAGATCGACATCGTAGTTGATGCTCCCTCAGCGTGGGTGGAAAGAGATCTGGAACTAGTCGTTGCGTGCGCATCTCGGAAGTGCCGCGTGCGGATATTCCTGCCGCCTCCCGAAGGAACGCTCGAGGGGCAGGTCGTAGATGCGGAGTCTTCCCTCCGAGAGGCCTGGACGCGGCGGCAGGACGACTCTAGCAAGGCGGTTCTTGAAGTCTGGTTCTTGAAGGAAAAGCCGACCTCATTCATGAGTAGATTTGACGGAGAAGTCGTGCTAGCCGTCGATGCGGGCCTCTCAGTCGAAGTTAAGTCGAAGCTCTATCTGCATGTCGGAACTGCGGGAACTTCTGACGTGCAGACGTGGATTAAGGACCGGTGGCAATGGGCTGAAGCGGGAATCGACGGAACGGTTGCCTGGAATAGTCCAAAATTACCTCTCGACCCAGCCGTCGTACGAGAGGGTCTGAGAACCAAACTTAATGAAACGGAAGTGAACTCGTGATCGAAACTCGTTCGCAGGATATAGCGCTCGAGTCACTTCTCGACGGCATTCACCTAGGACAGGTTGTCCTTCCTGACTTCCAGCGAGACTTCGACTGGTCGGACGGTGAGGTTCGCGCTCTTCTGGCTACCGTACTCATGAATTGGCCGGTTGGTAGCATTCTTCTTATCGAGGGAGTGAGCAACAGGGAATTTTATGCGCCGCGGGCGTTCGAAGAAGCGCCTCATGCGCCGGGGAACATTGTCTACATCGTGCTTGACGGGCAGCAGCGACTGACTTCCCTATATCATGCGCTATATGGCCGAGGGGAGCTTAGATACTTTCTTAAGATCGATACTAGTGCGGACTACGCCGACGTAAGCGTCATCGATGAACTCCTTGTTAGTCATACAGAAGAAACGTGGTCCGCGCTCGCTACGCCCGAGATGATGCGCGCGAACAGGCTGATTCCGTTGACAGCATTGGCGTCAGCAGACGATTTTTACGAGTGGCGCGATCGCCTTGAAGGCGACGAGTCCGAATCGGCGTGGCTCACCGCCCTATATAGGAATAACTTTGCTCACCTGGCCAAGTTCCGAGTGCCTGCCGTGGTCGTAGACAGTCGGATAGCGCCTGCAGCCATCGCCCGGGTCTTCCAACGCGTGAATCAAGGTGGGATGAAGCTGGGGTCGTTCGATCTTATGGTTGCGAAGACCTACAGCGACACGTTCAATCTCCGTGCGGCGTGGGAAAAGTCGAAGGTTGACCACCCCGCGTTGAACAAACATCTGCAGGACGATGGTCTCCCTATTTTGTCTGTTCTTGCGCTCCGAGAGTCTGGGGATGTTCGCCAAAGCGCGGTGCTCGATCTACAAGAAAAGGCGGTGAGTGACTATTGGGCCGATGCTGCTAAGTACTACGCGGCGGCCATCGAATTCGTCGAAGAAGAATTTGGGGTACTTAGATCTGAGTGGCTCCCTTACGGTCAGATGCTGACGGTTCTCGCCGCGGTTTCATACGAACGGGATTTGACGGGTATGCGTGATTTGATCGCCCGCTGGTTTTGGAAGACGGGCTTTGAGCACAGATACGATTCTGCGTCAAATACCCGAGCCGTCGCAGATTATAAGAAATTGCGAAGCGGAGTTGAGGCTAGTCCTGGAGAGCTGAAATTCGTCATCGAGGAGATGGCCGAGTCGACTAGAGGCCGACGAGGCGCCGTCCATCGGGCGTATTTGTGTGCTTTGGGAACGAGCGTCGCTGAGGGCCGTCACGAACCGACGGTTGCGCCGAACCCCGTGTCGATCTTCAAGCGGCGGAACGGCGCGCCCGCGTTGCATCTCCGGACTCTCTCCTTCCGGCTCGTGGACGAGCAATCGAAGCGAGTGGATTCACTTGGAATGCCAGGTACCGAGCCCGATGAATATTCCGAGGCGGCGATGACCCAGCTCGAGCGAGTCGCCCGTTTCGTGCAGGGTGATGCGGGTGTTGTCACCCGTATTATCAGCGAAGCCGAAGAGGAGCGTCGGATCGCCGATCTAGGCATCCCTTTGGACTAGGATATTGCATGCATTGATGTTGCCGCAACCCGTGGCGAAGCGGCGTTGAGCCAAGTAGGTCCGGGTCTGCATTACCGGACGAATTGGTTAAGGGCAGGTACTGATTATGTCTGACTCAAATGACTGGCTCCCGTCTCAGGCTCAATATCTTCGTGAACGTGGCGTGAGGGAGGCGTCGCATGGGATTATCTGGTCAACAGTTTTCCCGACCGTTGCGTGCCGTAAGCTCCGATTCATCTATGATGACTTTTTCGAGGAGCTCGGGCAGGAAGATGTCGGCAGGCGCATTAGCGAGGAAGCCTTTTCGATTCTGCAGCAAAATGCGAGGACCTACCCCTCGTCGAAAACTCTCTGGGACGCGCTATACAGTGATTCGCTAGATGGTCTTGATATCGCAGACTGGTTTGCGTCAATCCCCTTGGCTATCTCTCGTTTGCTGACGTTAGACGACACCCTTCCGGCTGGCGCCACGGCCCCCGCGAGCGGTGCGAAGCTTGTAAGCTTCCCCGAAATGTTCTATGAGAAGGTCAACGACGTCCTCCTCGAGGAGCGAATCGGTTGGCTGTACCTTGATGGCAGATTCCGTGAGCGACGCGTACAGCCCCTTCATGTTGAGCTTGTGATGCCGGTGGAAGCGCTTCTCTCGGGAGATGTAATATTCAGGCGCGCCGAAGTTGCGTATCAGGAGGCGATGACTGCTCTTGCGCAAGGGTACTACGGCTCGGCAGTCTCGCTCAGTTATTCGGCAGTGCAAGAGACCTTCTTAGCCCTCGGGGCGCAGGGGGGGAATCTTGGTGCGCTCTTCGCGAATGCGAAGACCCGCGGCTTTCTACGGGGCGTGGATGCAAATCTTCTGACGGCAATCAAGGCACTCGATAGCTGGTTAACCGCTAATCGATCCGAACGGGGAAACGCTCATGGCGCTTCCGACGCTGATCGAGATGACGCTCAACTGAGCATTCATGTCGCCGCGTCGCTCATGGTCAGGCTGATGAAGTTGGGAGCGCACAGGGCCTCAACGACAGACCCCGATTAGTGACGAGTGTAGCGCGCTGGCCTTCTCTTTGCGGCCAGGCAGAATGGGCCTGAATTGGTCGTGATTGGACGCACTCGGCGAGCAGGTCGAGGAAGCTGGCCTGCAGCGACGGCCACCGCTCTTCGAGGGCAGCAGGGTCACGGTCGTTGCGGGGCCGAGGCGTGAACCGGGGAGCCGGCATCACAGCGGCACGGCTTCGTCGAGGACGTGGGCGAAGTGCTCGTCGTCCTCGAGGTCGTCGGTGAGACGTCGACCTCGAAACCGGTGATGCGCTCGACCTCGTGCGCGAATCCACCGAGATCGAACAGCGATGCCGCGGGGGTCAGGTGGACCAGCAGGTCGATGTCACTGTGTTCGGTGTCCTGCCCGCGCACCGCGGAGCCGAAGAGGCGGACGTCGTCGAGGTAGAAGCGCTTCGCCTCGTCGAGGATCGCGTCGGCGTAGATGGCGAGCGTGATGCTCGGGCGGGTGTGCGCCGCTTCCGTCCGCTCTCGTACGCCGAAATGGTCGGCTGCTGCATGCCGGCGGCGGCAGCGAGAGCGGTCTGCGAGAGACCGAGGTCTTCGCGGGCGGCGCGGATGAGTTCCGCAGCACGTTCGATCCGTATGGCGACCTCCCCAATAGCTGTCGACTATTGACGGCCGCCGGGGAACGACGAAGCGCCGCCGAGCGGACTCGACGGCGCTTCGTGGTGGTGCTGGTGGACCTAGGCTGCGAGGGCCATCTCGCCCGCCTGCACGGACTGTGCCTGCAGCAGGGTGCGGCTGGCCTCGCCCGCCCAGGAGCGGCCCGGGACGGTCCAGCCGGCCTCGCCGACGGCGTCGAGCCGGGTGCCCCGGGTGACGAAGGTCCCCAGGTCGTCGGCCGCGATGCGCACGAGGTACTCGCGCTGCGAGCGGTCGTCGCGCACCGGGAACTCGGCGATGCGGTCGGGGGTGATCGTCGGGGCCGCGAGTGCGGTCCCGAACACGGTGATTCGTTCGTTGCTGGTCATGGTGCTGTACTTCCTGGTCATTCGGCGCCAGGGCGACTCGGTGTCGGCGGACGTCTCAGTCCAGCGCGACGCATCGAGTGCGGGGCGCGCACGTCGAGTTTCAACGTGCAGCTCGTCCGTTCGGATCGAGCGGTGTCTCGAGTGGAATGCGACTCGGGTGAGTCGGTGTCGAGAGGTTGGTGTGCGCGAGTCAGATGGGTTCGCTGCAGTGCACCAACCAGAGACTATACGCCCACCGCGCCGAGAAGTCCAGCGAGCGACCGGACCGAGCGTCAGGATGCCAGGAAGGCCGCCCAGCGGTCCCCGCCGGCGGCCACGTTGCCCGAGCCGTCGAGGCGAGCCGCGGCCGAGGAGGGCTTGCGCGAAGCCTGCTCGTGGATCAGCCCGTCGAACGTCGCCGAGAAGTCCAGACGGGGCAGCGCGGCCGTGACGTCCCGCAGGTCGTCCGACGACCACCTGTCGAAGCCCACACCGGAGACATCGAGCGAGGTCGCGACCTCGAGCAGGTGCCCCTCGGCGTCGAGCTCCGGGTCGACGGACCGCCACATGTGCCGCTCGATGATCTCCCCGACCCGACGGGCTCGCACGGCGTCCCACCCGGCACCGAGCGCGAAGACCGAACCGACGGCGCCGCCGGCGTCCTCGAAGGGCACCCCGTGGGCGTCGAACGACGGGGTCACGCCGAGGTCGTGGAGCATCGTCGCGACGAAGAGCAGCTCGGGGTCCGGTTCGAGGTCGACCGTCGGGGCGAGCAGGACGGCCCATGCCCACGAGCGCAGGCAGTGGTGCACGAGGGCGGGTTCGGACCATGCCCGCACGACGTCCAGTGCGCGCGCAGCGACGGGGGAGGGCGGGGTGAGCAGGGCTTCGACGTCGACCGACATGGCACGACAGTAGCGGCAGGAACGAGCCGTAACGGGGCGGAAACGTGCTGGGCCAGAACCGGAAACAGCACCCCGTTAGCTTTCGGTTCACTGAGTACCCGCTCAGCACCCCTCCACCCCACCCGAAGGAACTGCGCCCATGCAGCACCGACCACGGCTGCGCCCCCGCGCGACGATCGTCTCCTCGACGCTCGTCGCCGCCGGGGCGTTCGGCCTCGCCGTCCTGACGGCCGCTCCGGCCCAGGCAGCACCCACCGCGACCACCGCCGCCATCGACGCCCCGGCCACCGTGACCGTCGGCACCGCGTTCGACGTCGACCTGACGATCCCGGACACGGCCGACGTCTACGCGTACGAGATCACGCTCGAGGCCGACTCGGTGCAGTACCGGGACGACAGCGTCACCGGCCCGGACGGTGGCTTCGACAGCGTCGAGCAGGACGGCGACGCCCTGACGATCGTGCACACCCGCCTCGGCACCTCACCGGCGCTCGACGGCGACCTGGCCACCTCGATCTCGCTGACCCCGACGGCGGTCGGCAGCGTCGACCTCGACGTCACGAGCATCACCCTCCTCGGCTCCGACGGCACGTCGACGACCCTCGACGACCCGGCGAGCACCACCGTCGTGGTCGCCGCGGCCGCGACCACCGCCCCGACGGCCACGCCGACGCCGGGTGCGACCACGCAGCCCGGCGCCGGTGGCGGCACGGGTGCCCCCGCCGGCCCCGGCGACCCGACGGCACCGGGCGCCGAGCCGACCGACGGCGCCACCGCCGGGGCAGGAGCCGGCGGGGACGACCGTCCTGCCGGAGGCAACCTCGCCTGGACCGGCGCCGACGTCGCGCCGTGGATCGCCGCGTCCATCGCCCTGCTCGCAGCCGGCGGCACCCTGATCACCCTGCGGGCCCGTCGTGCCCGCCGCGACCGCACCGGAGCCTCCGCATGACCGCCACGAAGCAGGCCGCCCGCAAGCAGGCCGCCAGCAAGAAGCGCACCACCATCGCCGGCGTCGCACTCATCGCCCTCGTCGGCACCGTCCTCGCCGCGACCCCCGCGATCACCGCCGCCGCACCCGCGGCCGTCGACGCCAGCCCCGCCGCCATGCTCGCGCCGTACTACACGGACCTCGACCTGACCAGCGACGACCAGGTCACCCAGGCCGACCTCGCCGTGCTCACCGACCACCTCGGTGCGACGACCGCGAGCACCGACTGGGCGACGGTCAGCGCCGCGGACACCGACGCCGACGGCACCATCACCGTCGCCGACCTGGCCGGGTTGTCCCAGCGGATGATCTACGACGACGGCCCCTTCCAGCTCGTCGAGGCGTCGACCATCGACATGCAGGCCGCGATGAACGCCGGGGTCACCACGTCGGTCGCGATCACCGAGGACTACCTCGACCGCATCGCCGCCTACGACCGCGCGAAGGTCGACACCGCGTCGACCGGGCGCCCGCTCAACTCGATCGTCACCACCAACGCCGACGCCCTGGCCGCCGCGAAGACCGCGGACGCCGAGCGCGCCGAGCACGGGATGACGAGCATGCTGCTCGGCGTGCCGATCGCGGTGAAGGACAACTACGACACGAAGGACATGCCGACCACCGGTGGCTGCGGCTGCTGGGACGACAACCAGACCGACACCGACGCCGCGATGGTCACCGGCCTCCGCGACGCCGGCGCCGTGATCCTGGCGAAGGCCAGCCTCGACGAGTTCGCCTTCGGCTTCGTCTCCGAGTTCTCGTCGAACCAGCCCGCCGGCTCGTCGCTCCTGGTCGCCAGCCCGTACAGCACGGCGCAGACGGCCGGTGGCTCGAGTGGCGGCACCGGCGCGGCGATCTCCGCGAACCTCGCCGGGATCGGCTTCGGCACGGACACGGGCGGGTCGATCCGTGTGCCGTCGACGTACAACCAGCTCGTCGGCATCCGGCCCACGGTCGGCCTGACCAGCCGCGACGGGATCATCCCGCTCGCCCTGTCGCAGGACACCGGTGGCCCGATCGCCCGCTCGGTGACCGACGCCGCGGTCGCGCTCGACGCCGTCACCGGCGTGGACGCGGCGGACCCGGCGACGGCTGCGCAGGCCGGCAAGGTGCCGACGTCGTACACGTCGTCGCTCGACGCCGACTCCCTGCAGGGCTCCCGCATCGGCTACGTGACGAGCATGGTCGGCACGAACGCCACGACGAAGCGTCTGTTCGACGCCTCCGTCGCGAAGCTCGAGGCCGCCGGTGCCACCGTCGTCCCGATCACGGCGACGACGGCCTTCAACCGGGTCCTGTCCGAGGGCAGCGGCAGCACGAACGAGTTCAAGCACGACCTGGACGAGTACGTGGCGAAGCACCTCGACCCCGACGTCGCCGCGCGCTCGCTGCAGGGCATCCTGGCCTCGGGCGAGTACGTGCCGAGCCGCAAGAGCACCTACCAGTCGCGCGACCTGATCACGGACGCGCAGTACCAGGCGTGGGCCGGACCGACGGGGTCGCACACGACGCAGCTCGCCACCGGCAAGCAGCTCGTGACGCAGATGCTCGACGACCAGGACCTCGACGCGCTCGTCTACCCGTCGGGCACGCCGTACGGCACGCAGTCGACGAACATGCGCCTCAGCCCGAACACCGGCATGCCGGCGATCACCGTCCCGATGGGCCAGGCGACCGCTGCCGACAACACGATCACCGGTGCCGGCGTGAACCTGGAGTTCCTCGGCCGCTCGTTCGACGAGAGCACGGTCATCGGCCTCGGCTACGCCTTCGAGCAGGAGACGCACGCGCGCACCACGCCCGCGCTGTATCCGGCGCTCGGTTGAGCTGAGCGGGTCGCGTGACGCGACCACGGGATGGACGGGAGGCCCGGTGCCAGCTGGCACCGGGCCTCCCGTCCATCCGCTCCGTCAGTTCAGGGTCGGGGTGTCCTCCGGCACGACGCCGTCGGCGTACAGGTCGGTCGCCAGGTCACGGAGCGCGCGCAGCGCGACCCGCTGCGTGAGCGGGCCGTACGAGATGCGGGCGACGCCGAGCGCCTCGTACTCCGCGGCGGGCAGGGCGCCGGGCAGGCCGATGACCGAGAGCTTGCCGCGGCCCAGACCGGCGACGAGTCGCTCGACCACGGAACGCTCGATCGCGCCGGGCACGAAGACCAGGGCGGCGCCGTTGTCCAGGAACGCCTTGCCGCGGGTGATCGCGTCCTCGATGCTCTCGTCGATCGGGCGGTCGCCGCCGCGCACGATCGCGTCGGTGCGGGCGTTCAGCTGGAAGTCGACCCCCTCGGCCTGTGCCGCGGCGGTGATCGCGGCGACGCGGGCGACGGCCTCGTCGAAGGGACGCAGCCGGTCTTCGACGTTGGCGCCGACGACGCCCGAGCCGATGGCGCGGCGGATCGTCTCGGCGGGGTCCTCGTAGCCGTCGTCCAGGTCGGCGGTGACCGGCAGGTCCGTGGCGGCGGCGACGACCGCTGCCCCGGACAGGGCGAGGTCGAGGGGCATGCCGCCGTCCTCGTACCCGTACGACGCGGCGATCGAGTGCCCGGCGGTGGCGATCGCCTTCGTGCCGGGCAGGTCGCTGACGACCTTGGCGGTGATCGCGTCCCACACGTTCACGACGCGCAGGATCTCGGGGGCTTCGTGCAGCTGCTTGAGGGTGACGGCCTTGTCGGCGGTGCTCGTGCTCATGCTGCCGACAGTAGGCCGACGGGGCGGGCAGTGCCGAGCGGTCCGCGAAGCTGGACCGATCAGCCGGACAACGCGGAGACCGAAAGGAGCTCGCGTCATGCCGTAGATGAAGTTTCAGTCATGGATAGGCTTCCGTTGTCAGCAACTTGGGAGGTCCACCAGTGGCACGGAAGCGCGGATTCTTCGCGGAGATCCAACACCAACAGCGGGTCGCGGAAGCAAACGCTGCTCGAGCGCAGCGCCAGCAAGCGGCGGTAGTGCGCCAGCAAGCGGCGGCCGTCGCTGCGGTCGAGCGCGCTCGTGCGCAGGCGGAGCGTGCGAATGCTGCTGCCGCTCGCGCCACTGACGCGGAAAGAAAGCGCCTCGAACGCGAGGCGCAGGCTGCCTACGGTGAGGCGCGCAAGGCAGAGGCCGATGAGCTGAACGCAGAGGTCCAAGCGATCAACGAAGCCATTGCGAACCTTCTCGCTGCAACGCTCGACGTTGACGACCACGTCGATCTCGAAGAGCTCAAGCGCACGGCAAACCACCCGCCGTTCCCGCACCCAGATCTCGAGATTCCGCGCCCCCGTCCGCTTCCCCTTGTTCTGCCGCCGCAGCCGGTGTGGCAGGAACCGCCGGCCCCGAAGGGGATGTTCGGAAAGAAGAAGAAGCACGATCAGCTGAAGCAAGAGTGGTGGGCCGGTTTCCAGGCCGCGTCTGCTGAGTGGGAAGCACTCCGTGCCTCCTTGCCTGAACGGCAGGCTCAAGCGGACCGGCAGCACAACGAGATCGAACAGCGTCGGGTGGAACTCCTCGGCGCTGAGCGAGAGCGCTACAACGCTGAATGCCGACTTCGCGAGGCTGAGGTTGCGGAGCACAACGGTGAGATCGACGCGCTCATCGCCGGACTCGGCTACGGCGTGACCGAGGCTGTCGAAGAGTACGTCGACATCGTGCTGGCCAACTCCGTGTACCCGGACGCCTTCGAGGTGACGCACCAGGCTGAGTTCGATGGAAGTACGTCCGAGGCGCTCATCCGGGCGGTGACTCCGGCGCCGGACGCGGTCCCGGCCGTCAAGGGTTATCGCTGGGTGAAGGCCAACGACGAGATCGTCGGCAGCCCCGCAACGAAGAAAGACATCAACGAGCGGTACGGCGACGCGTTGGCGCAGGTCGCACTGCGGACGCTGCACGAGGTGTTCGAAGCAGATCGCCGCGGCATCATTCAGACGGTGGCACTGCAGGTCGGACCGGCGACGAAAGACCCCGCGACCGGCCTGGATCGCTTCTTCCCGCTCGTCGCCGTGAGCGCCTCACGGGACCAATTCACGGCGTTCGACCTCACGGGGGTTGTGCCGTCGGCGACACTGGAACTCCTCGGAGCAGCTACCTCGAAGAATCCTGCTGGACTCGTCGTCGTTGACCCCGGCGGGGTGCGCCGCTCGTGAACGTTGGACGTCGGTTCAACCCGCCTCCGGGCTGGCCTGCGGTGCCGGTGGGATGGACGCCGCCCCCGTCTTGGACCCCTCCCGCCGACTGGCCCACCCCTCCTGAGGGGTGGGAATTGTGGCTCGCAGAAGGTGATCCGGCTCCGCCGCCAGATGCTCATACACCGTCCGGTCAACCCTCGCTTCCGAGTCCTGCAGAACCTGCGAGCACGGCTGTTGTCCGCGAGCGCCGCTCGGCACGCCTGAAAGCCGACGGGGACTCCCGCGACGAGAAGATCGATTCGCTCGAAGCCACGATTCGGGACCTCCGTGCTGCCCTCAACTCGGGCGCCGACGAGCAAGTTGTGCCGCTTGATGATGAGCGGGTCCTCCAAGAGGTCGGTATCTACCGTTACCACCATCCCCTCGAAGATGCGGCCGCCTACAAAGAACGGTTGAAGGACATCGAGGCACGAATCGCCGGTCTCGTCCGCTCCGGTCGGGCGATCGAACGCTCGAACATGTTCACTTTCGACAACTCCCTCGCGAAGGGACGGAAGATGACCGATGATCTGTCAAAGCTGATGCTCCGCGCGTACAACGCCGAAGCTGACAACTCAATCCGATCACTTCGTGCGGGAAATGCGGAGACAGCGAAGCGCCGACTCGAGAAGTCACGCGATGCCATTGCGAAGCTCGGTTCGATGATGGAGATGCGGATCGCTCCCGGGTTCCACTCACTTCGCGAAGAAGAAATCGAACTCACGGCTGACTGGCTGATGAAGAAGCAGGAAGAGCGTGAACGGGAGCGCGACGAGCGAGCGCAGCTCCGTGAGGAGCGGCGCGTTCAGCAGGAGCTCGACGCCGAGCGTGAGCGACTCGACAAAGAACGCGCGCTCATTCAACAGACTCTCGCGCAGCTACACCGCAGTGGGCAGAGTGACGCGGACCTCGAACATCGACTGCTCGCCATCGATGACGCCATCGCTCAGAACGACTTCCGTGCTGCCAACATCCGTGCGGGTTACGTCTACGTGATCTCGAACAGGGGCGCATTCGGTCCGGACGTCGTCAAGATCGGTTTGACTCGACGACTTGAGCCTCTGGATCGTGTGAGCGAACTGAGCGGAGCCTCAGTGCCGTTCCGATTCGACGTGCACACGATCTACTTCTCCGAGGACGCCGTCACCCTGGAGACACAGCTCCACCGGCACTTCGCGGCCCGGGCACTGAATCAGGCCAATTCCCGCAAGGAGTTCTTTTTCGCTACTCCAGCAGAGGTGCGCGAGGTCCTCTTGCAGAAGGTCGGGGCGCTCTTGGAATTCCGGGAGGATGCCGATGCCACGGAGTACTTGCAGTCAGTAGGCGCTTGGCCGTCTCGCCCCTGAACCCAGCCGGCTCGCGTTAGGCGCTGGGGCCCGAGACGAGGCGGCCCCCGGCCGCAAGCCCACCCGAAGACGACGTGGGATGACGTCGGGAGTCGCGCCGGGCCTCCTGGCAGGGGCATGCTGGGACGCATGGCGAGCGACGAGCAGGACCCGGTCGGCACGCTCCGCGGGGTCCGGACGAGCATCAAGTGGACGCGGTACGCGCCCGACGTGCTGCCCCTGTTCGTCGCCGAGATGGACCACGACGTCGCTCCGGCGATCCGGCAGGCCCTGATCGAGCGGGTCTCGCAGTCCGACCTCGGGTACCTCGACGGCCCCGGGCCGCTCGCTCCCGCCTTCGCGCAGTTCGCGCTGGACCGCTGGGGCTGGGAGATCGACCCGTCGCGGATCCACCTGGCCACCGACGTCAGCGTCGGGATCGTCGAGTCGCTGCGGCTCGCGCTGCCCGACGGTGGGCGGGTCGCGATCACGCCGCCGGTGTACCCGCCGTTCTTCGAGCTCGTGGAAGAGGCTCGATGTCAGGTCGAGGAGGTCCCGCTGCTCGAGCAGTGGGGGCAGTACCGGCTCGACCTCGAGGGCCTCGAGCGGGCGTTCGCCGACGGGGTCGGGGTGTTCCTGCTCTGCAACCCGCACAACCCCGTCGGACTCGTGCACGACCGGGCCGACCTCGTGGCGATCGCCGAACTGGCCGCGAAGTACGACGTCCTCGTCATCAGCGACGAGATCCACGCGCCCCTGACCCACCCCGGCGTGCAGTTCACCCCGTTCGCCGCCGTCGCCGAGCCGCTCGGTGCCCGCAGCGTGTGCGTGACCTCGGCGAGCAAGGGGTGGAACCTCGCCGGTGTGAAGTGCTCGGTCATCGTCGCCGGCGATCCCCGGACCGCCGCGCTCCTCGACACCCTGTGGGAGGAGGTCGCCTGCCGCACGAGCATCCTCGGGCTGCACGCGAACCTGGCGGCGTTCACCCTGGCGACGGACTGGCTCGACGACGTCGTGGCGCGCATCGTGGCGAACGACCGACTGCTCGCCAAGCTGCTCGCCGAGCACCTGCCCGGGGTCGTCTACACGAGGCCGCGCGCCGGGTACCTGGCGTGGCTCGACTTCCGCGGCATCGGCCTCGGCGACGACCCCGCGGTGCCGCTGCGGGAGCACGCGTACGTCGCGCTCAACTCCGGGCTGGGGTTCGGGTCGGAGGGTCGCGGGTTCGTCCGGCTCAACCTGGCGTGCTCACCGGAGACCCTGCGCGAGGCCGTGTTCCGGATCGCCGCGGCGTACCCGTCGAGCGCGCAGGAGGGGCTGGTCTGGCACGTCGCCTGACCTGCTCCTGACCCGCGCCTGACCGGCGCGTGCCGGCGACGCGGCTGGAAGGCTCGTCCTCCACAACTCGCCCTGGCTGAAATCTGTTCACAGATCGCGTTGAGTCTCCTGGATCGCGCTCCGCGGACCGCCACGGTCGGTGCATGCAGAGATCCGATCCGACAGTGTCCAATCGAGATAGGCAGGATTGCCTAGTCACAGTTGGCCAGCTACGGTGAAGCGCACGGAGTTGCTCCGCCGGCTCGCTCGGAAGGCTGACGAGAACGACGTCGAGTTCGTGTTCCACCGCCACGGCGGGAGACACGACCTGTTCCGCTTCGGTCGGAACACGGTCGTCGTTCCGAGGCACCGAGAGGTGGAGGAGATGACGGCGCGCGGCATCCTCCGTGACTGCGACCGAAGAGGAGATGGGCGACGATGAGCCGACACACGGTGCGCGCGGAGCGCGGCAAGAAGTACTGGGTGATCTGGATCGACGGCGTCATCCGGACGCAGGCGAAGCGCGAACGAGAGATCGAGCTGATGGCTCGCGACTGGCTCTCGCTGATGAACGACGACCGCGATCCGAAGTCCTTCGAACTCGTCGTCGAGGTGGCGATGCCCGAAGCGGCGCAGGCGCACCTGGACCGGGCGGTCGCGCTCCGCGAGGAGTCCGAGCGCGCACGCGTCGAGGCAGCGAAGGAGACGGCCGCCGCGGCGCTGGTCCTGCACGAGTGCGGGCTCACGGTGCGTGAGATCGGACCGCTGCTGCACGTCTCGCACCAGCGAGCACAACAGCTGGTCGCCGCTGCTCGCTGACCGCCCGGGTCATCGAGCTCCGCCGGGGTCAGGCCACGTACTGGTTGCGGCCGACGACGCGGATGCGCAGGTCGTCGTCACGGTCCATCGCGAGGAGCTCGCGGGCCACGAACCCGACGGACGGCCACCGGGACACCTCGGTCACCATGAAACCGTCGATGAAGACCTGCCACGCGCCGGCCTCGCGGACCGCCTGCACCTCGTACGTCGCCATGCCGCGAGCGTACCGGGACCGGGCCCCCGTCAGTGCAGGTCGAACGTCAGTGCAGGTCGAGGGTCATGTGCACGTCGGCCCGCACGTAGGGGCTCGGGGCGACCTCGTCCTGGCGCAGGTGCCGGAAGCCGAACGCCTCGTACAGGTGCACGGCGCTGGCGAGCCGCGCGTTGCTCTCCAGGTCGATGCGGTGTGCACCGAGCTCGCGTGCCCGGTCGAGCGCCGCGGTGATGAGCTTCCGCCCGGTGCCGTGCCCCTGGTGGTCGGGGGAGACGGCCATCTTCACGAGCTCGAACACGCCGGGGGTGGTGGGCACGACCCCGATGCACCCGACGACCTGGTCGTCGAGCCGGGCGACCAGGACGGCCCCGCCCCGCTCCACGACGCGGCCGACGGGGTCGGAGAGGAACACGCGGTCCTCGTCCTCGAGGGTGAAGTACCGGGTGATCCACGCCTCGTTGAGCGTGCGGAACGCCTCGGCGTCCGCGGGGGTGGCGAGGTCGGCGATGGTGACGGTGGAGGTCGCTTCGGGCATGCAGCCATCCTCCGGCGGCGATGCAGTCGCGTCCAATACTCGTTCACGCTGATCGATACGCTGTGTGCATGGATCGCGAACCGGACGTCGACCTCCGGCAGCTGCGGGCGTTCCTGGCCGTCGCCGACGAGCTGCACTTCGGCCGTGCTGCCGAGCAGCTGCGGATCGCCCAGCCCGCGCTGTCCCAGCAGATCCGGCGGACCGAACGCGCGCTCGGGGTCGACCTGTTCGTCCGGACCAGCCGCAGTGTGGCCCTGACCGCAGCCGGCCGGGTGCTGCAGGGGCGTGCGCGATCGCTGCTCGGGCAGGTGCAACGGGACCTCGACGAGACGGTTCGGGTCGGTCGGGGCGAGGTCGGTCGGCTCGACGTCGGGTTCGTCGTCTCCGCGCTGCCCCTCGGTCCGATCGAACGCGTGCAGGCGTTCCGGGAGCGCTACCCGCTGGTCCGGGTGGAACTGACCGAGGGGTACTCGTCGACCCTGCTCGCCCGGATCGTCCGCGGCGAGCTCGACCTCGCCGTCGTCCGCGATGCCGACCCGGACCCCGCCGTGCGGCTGCTGCCGTTCCGTTCCGAGGCCTTCGTCGCCGCTGTCCCGCGAGGCCACCGGTTGGCGGATCGGGATCGCATCCGCGGCACCGAACTGGTCGACGAGCCGTTCGTGTTCTTCCCGGCGGTCGCGGGGGCCCTGGCGACCGAGCGCAACCTCGCACCGGTCACCGCCGGTGGCCGCCGTCCCGTCATCGTGCAGGAGGCCACGACCTGGGCGACCGTGCTCCACCTGGTCGGGGTGGGCCTCGGTGTCACGGTGGTGCCGGAGAGCGCCGCGCTCGCCGCACCCGACACGGTGGCGCTCCTGCCCCTCCAAGGCAGCGACCACCGCAGCGAGCTCACCTGGGCGATGCGCGCCGACGACGACCGCGAGATCCTGCGCAACTTCGTCGCAGCGGACTGACCGAGCGGACCGGCTGCGCGAGCGGACGCCGGTCGGGCATCCTCGCTCAGCCGAGCGACAGGACGGGCGCCCGGTGGTCACCGAGTTCGTCGATGCGCCACGGCCGAGCGCCGCGCAGCGTCAAGCCGAGCTGGACCAGCACGAACCCGACGTGCGGCTCGACGTCGGGGTCCCACGGCCCCTCGACGCCCAGGCCGAACGCGCCGAGTTCGTCGTCGGCCTCGTCCCGCAGGGTCAGCCGCCACCGGCCGTCGCCGAGTTCCTCGACCACGGCCCAGCGGGCGGTGCCGAACCGGCTCACGCCGTCTTGGTGATGTCCGCGGTGAAGTTCTGCACGCGCTGCAGCAGGGAGGCACCACGCATCGCGATGGTCGCGGGCGGGTTCAGGTGCGGGGGCGCGGTGCGGATCAGCATCGGGCACCCGAGGTCTTCGCAGATGTACGTGCCGATCGTGTTGCCGTTGCGCCCGGACTCACCGGCACGCGCGGCGGAGAACAGCCGGACCTGGGTCGCGGGCTGCGGCGAGTGGCAGAACGAGCACATCGCGGCGATGCCGGGGCGCAGCGAGCCACCGGCGGACCGGACGACGATGCCCACGGGGCGCTCGTCGATCCAGGACACGATGTACCCACGGCGGGCGGCCTGCGGGTCGCGCCAGCCCAGGAACTCGCGTTCGTCCCAGAGCGTCTCGTGCAGGCCCGGGATGGGCAGCTGTGCGAGTTCGTCGGGGGTGGCGTTCACGAACGACGATCGGATGTCGGCTTCGGTCAAAGGCTTCACGGTCCGATCACCATATGCCTCGCCCCCGACACGTGGTGCGTCACGACAGCCTGGAGGCACGGATCGCGCCGAGCGCACTGCTCCCGTCCGCCACCAGCACCGCCCGGCGCAGGGCATCGCGTCCGACGCGACGGGCCGCCGCGTCGTCCGCGGCGAACTCCACGAGCACACGCGTCGACCGCGCCATGGCGCGCGCACCGGGCACCCACGGGACCGCACGTTCGATCGATTCGGCGACCGCGACCGCAGCCGCGTGGTGCTGGGTCAGGTGGGCGCGTTCGTGGGCGACCACGGCCTCCAGTTCGTCGGTGCGCAACCGGTCTGCCAAGCCGGTGCTGACGAGGACGCCACCGCTCCGCCCCGGCACGGCGCACGCCAGTGCGTGGTCGGCCTCGACGACGGCGACGGGGGTGCCGTCGATCTCGCGGTGCGGGGCGACGCCGGAACGCATCGCCTGCCGGACGGCCTCGTGTTCCGGGCCGGGGCGCACCCGGACCGCGACGACGAACGCGACGACCCCGAGCAGCGCGACGCCGACGTTGAAGCCGTGCGTGGGGGAGCCGTCCCCGCCGAACAGCTCGGTGACCGGACGGTCCGCGAGCACCACGAGGGCGATTCCGACCACGAAGCCGACGACGCCGAGCAGGACCGCGACCGACCAGCAGACCAGCGCGGTGCGGGGCAGGTCGATCGTCCAGGCGGAACGGGTCAGGACCCGGGGCGCGAACACCACCACCGCGAGTGCGAGGACGATGAGCGCGATGCCGGCGACGACCACGGTGCGCAGCCGGTCAGGAGCGGGCGCGGGCGTCGAGGGCGCGGCGCAGGGCCTCGAGGTCGTCCGAGGCGAGCGAGCCGGTGAACTGCAGCAGTGCGGCCTCGCGGTCGGAGGACGCGGCGAGCGCGCTCGACATCAGCGACGCGGTCTGCTCGTCGCGACTGTGCACGGCGCGGAACGTCAGGGGAGCGTCGTCGTGCTGTTCCCGTTCCACCTGGCCCTTGCGGCCGAGCCGGTCGAGCACGGTGAGGACGGTCGTCAGCGCGGGGCGGGGCTCCGGGAACGCGTCGAGCACCTGGCGTGCGGTGAGACCTGCGTCGGCGGAGCGGAGTGCGTCGAGCACCGCCTGCTCCAGCTGCCCGCGGGGGCGCGATCGTTGTCCGGCCATCCCCGCATTCTACGAGATGTCGAAGGCCGGGGCCACGACACACGCTCGTAACGCGGTCTCGGTATGCTCTGGGCGGACAACTGAACACACCGGCCGCTCATCCGTCGCGGGAGACGCCGTGCACGTACCTCCGGGTACGTCGTGCCCTCGGGCACACGCACGGCACCGAAGGAGCAATCCCCCCGTCAATCTCTCAGGTCCCACACCGCAGCGGACAGGCCACTCTGAAAAGCAGACGCTCGGTCGTCTCGCCCACGGTGAAAGCCGCCGGACCTCACGGGCCGCGGTGAAACTCTCAGGCCCATGACAGAGGGGGAGTTCCACCCGGCGATCGTCGCCGGGCCCTGCCGATGCCAGGAGAACTCCGCCATGAGTCCGTCCCCACTGCCCACGCCGGGTCAGCGTTCGTCGCCGCTCGAAGCCGTGCACGAGGCCGCCGGTGCGACCTTCACCGACTTCGCCGGGTACCGCATGCCCGTGCGCTACTCGTCGGACCTCGCCGAGCACCACGCCGTGCGCGAGGCCGCCGGGGTCTTCGACCTGTCGCACATGGCCGAGATCGGGGTGACCGGCACCGACGCCGTCGCCTTCCTCGACCACGCGCTGGCCGGGTCCTTCGGCGCCATGCCGATCGGCCGCGCCAAGTACTCGCTGCTGCTCGCCGAGGACGGCGGGATCCTCGACGACCTCGTCGTGTACCGGACCGACGACGACGTCTTCCTCGTCGTCGCGAACGCCTCCAACCGCGATGTGGCCGTCAGCGCGCTCACCGCCCGGGCCGACGGGTTCGACATCGAGGTCTCCGACGACTCCGACACCACGGCCCTCGTCGCCGTGCAGGGACCGGCGGCGGCCGGCACGCTCGACGCCCTCGTCGTCGCCGACCGCCTGCAGCCCGAGACCCCGCTCGACGAACTCGGCTACTACCGGGTGCTGCACGCATTGTTCGACGGTGCCGACGTGCTCGTCGCGCGCACCGGGTACACCGGCGAGGACGGCTTCGAGGTCTACACCGACCCGGACACCGCCCCGGTGCTCTGGGACGCCCTGCTCGAGGCCGGTGCCGACCGCGGGGTCGTCCCCGCAGGCCTCGCCGCACGCGACACCCTGCGGCTCGAGGCCGGCATGCCCCTGTACGGGCACGAGCTCGGCACCGACGTCCGCCCGGCCCAGGCAGGCCTCGGCCGCGTCGTCGCCAAGGACGGCGACTTCGTCGGTGCGGCCGGCGTCACCCCGTCCGCGGACGCCCGCGTGCTCGTCGGCCTGGTGACCGAGGGACGCCGTGCTCCCCGAGCCGGCTACGACGTCGTGCTCGACGGCACGGTCGTCGGCACCGTGACCTCGGGCGCGCTCTCGCCGACGCTCGGCCACCCGGTCGCGATGGCCTTCGTCGACCCGGCCGCGCTCGCCGCCGTGTCGGACGGGGCACAGGTCCTCCACATCGACGTCCGCGGGACTGCCGTCCCCAGCACGGTCTCCGCGTTCCCCTTCTACCGCCGCGCCTCGAAAGGCTGACCCCATGACCGACCAGACCGCACTCCAGTACACGGCCGACCACGAGTGGCTGCTCGTCGAGGGCGACACCGTCACCGTCGGCATCACCGACCACGCCGCCGAGCAGCTCGGTGACGTCGTCTACGTCGAGCTCCCCGCCGTCGGCACCGCCACCACCGCCGGTGCGCAGATCGGCGAGATCGAGTCGACCAAGAGCGTCGGCGAGCTCTTCGCCCCGATCGAGGGCGAGGTCGTCGAGGTCAACGACGCCGTCGTCGACACCCCCGACACCGTCAACCAGGACCCGTTCGGTGCCGGCTGGCTCGTGAAGATCAAGGTCGACGGCACCTCGTTCCCCGAGGACCTGATGGACCACGACGCGTACCGGGCCTCCATCGCATGACCGCGTTCGAGAACCTCCAGACGTCCTTCGCCGACCGCCACATCGGCACCACCCCGGCCGACCAGCAGGCCATGCTCGACGTCGTCGGGCAGCCGTCGCTCGACGCCCTCGTCCGTGCGGCGATCCCGGAGTCCATCCACGTCGGCCCCGTCGCCGACTCGGTGATCCCGGCCGCCGTCGGCGAGACCGAGGCGCTCGCCGAGCTCCGCGCCAAGGCCGGCCGCAACACCGTCCGCCGCGCCATGATCGGCCTCGGCTACCACGGCACCCACACGCCCGCGGTGATCCAGCGGAACGTGCTCGAGAACCCGAGCTGGTACACGGCGTACACGCCCTACCAGCCGGAGATCTCGCAGGGCCGCCTCGAAGCACTCATCAACTTCCAGACGATGGTGTCCGACCTGACCGGCATGGCCACCGCCGGCGCCTCGATGCTCGACGAGGGCACCGCCGTGGTCGAGGGCATGCTCCTCGCCCGCCGCGCGTCCAAGGTCAAGGGTGACGCGTTCCTCGTCGACGCCGACCTGCTGCCGCAGACCCGTGCGCTGCTCGACCACCGTGCCGACGCGGTGGGCATCACGCTGCGCGCGTTCGACGCTGCCGACGGCCCGAGCGACGACCAGCTGGACGGTGCGTTCGGTGTCATCGTGCAGTACCCGGGCGCCTCGGGCCGCATCGTCGACCCGTCGTCCGTCATCGAGCGGGTCCACGCGGGTGGCGGCATCGCCGTCGTCGCGGCCGACCTGCTCGCGATGACCCTGCTCGCCAGCCCCGGCGACCTCGGCGCCGACGTGGCCGTCGGGACGAGCCAGCGCTTCGGCGTCCCGCTCGGCTTCGGTGGCCCGCACGCCGGCTACCTCGCGGTGCGCGCCGGCCTCGAGCGCCAGCTCCCCGGTCGCCTGGTCGGGGTGTCCTTCGACGCCGACGGCCAGATGGCCTACCGCCTCAGCCTGCAGACACGCGAGCAGCACATCCGCCGCGAGAAGGCGACGAGCAACATCTGCACCGCGCAGGTCCTGCTCGCCGTGATGGCCTCGATGTACGCGGTGTACCACGGGCCCGAAGGCCTGCGGTTCATCGCCGGACGGGTCGCCCGGACCGCCGGTGCACTCGCCGCCGTGGCGCGTGACGCCGGGGTCGAGGTCGTGCACGACGCCTTCTTCGACACGCTCACCCTGCGGGCCGTCGGTCGCGCCGAGGCGATCGTCGCGGCAGCGCAGGACGCCGGCTACCTGCTGCACGTCGTGGACGCCGACACGTTCCAGCTGTCCGTCGACGAGACGACCACGCCCGACGACGTCGTGGCGCTGGCGGGCGTGCTCGGGGCGGTGGACGTCACCGTCCCCGCGACCGAGACCGCCGTGCGCGACGCGGCCACGGGCCTCCCGGCCGCCCTGCAGCGTGAGAGCGACTACCTGACGCACCCCGTGTTCAGCGCACACCGCAGCGAGACCCGCATGATGCGGTACCTCAAGCACCTGTCCGACAAGGACTACGCGCTCGACCGCGGCATGATCCCGCTCGGCAGCTGCACGATGAAGCTCAACGCGGCGACCGAGATGGCCGCCGTGACCTGGCCGGAGTTCGCGAACATCCACCCGTTCGCACCGCGCGAGGACGTCGAGGGGTACCTCGACATGATCGGCGACCTCGAGTCGTGGCTCGCCGAGGTCACCGGCTACGACACCGTCTCCCTGCAGCCGAACGCCGGCAGCCAGGGCGAACTCGCCGGCCTGCTGGCCATCCGCGGGTACCACCAGGCCAACGGCGACAGCGAGCGCACGGTCTGCCTGATCCCGTCGAGCGCCCACGGCACGAACGCGGCGTCCGCGGTGCTCGCCGGCATGAAGGTCGTCGTCGTGGCCTGCGACGAGAACGGCAACGTCGACCTCGAGGACCTCCGGGCCCGTGTCGCCGCCCACGCCGACACCCTCGCGGCCCTGATGATCACGTACCCGTCCACGCACGGCGTCTACGAGCACGACATCCGCGAGATCTGCGACGCCGTGCACGACGCCGGCGGCCAGGTCTACGTCGACGGTGCGAACCTCAACGCGCTGCTCGGCCACGCCCGCTTCGGTGACTTCGGCGGCGACGTGTCGCACCTCAACCTGCACAAGACCTTCTGCATCCCGCACGGCGGTGGTGGCCCCGGCGTGGGACCCGTCGCCGCGAAGGCGCACCTGGCACCGTTCCTGCCGGGGCACCCGTTCGCGCAGCAGGCCGACCGGCGCTCCGGTGCGACCGTCGCCGAGGCGGACGACCGCCTGGCGCACGCCGGTGGCCCGGTCAGTGCTGCTCCGTACGGCAGCCCGAGCATCCTGCCCATCACGTGGACGTACGTCCGGATGATGGGGCTCGTGGGCCTCACCCGTGCGACCGAGGCCGCGGTCCTCGGCGCGAATTACATCGCGGCTCGTCTGCGTGATGCGTTCCCGGTGCTGTACACGGGCGACGACGGACTCGTCGCGCACGAGTGCATCCTCGACCTCCGCCCGCTGCGCGACACCACCGGCATCACGGTCGACGACGTCGCGAAGCGCCTGGTCGACTACGGGTTCCACGCGCCGACGATGTCGTTCCCGGTGGCGGGCACGCTCATGGTCGAGCCGACCGAGAGCGAGGACCTCGCCGAGCTCGACCGCTTCGTCGACGCCATGCTCGCGATCCGGGCCGAGGCCGCAGCGGTGGAGCGCGGGGAGTGGCCGGCGGACGACAACCCGCTGGTGCATGCACCGCACACCGCCTCGTCGGTGATCTCGGGGGAGTGGGCGCACGCGTACACCCGCGAGCAGGCCGTCTACCCGTTGCCGGGGATCAGCGGCCGCAAGTACTGGCCGCCGGTGCGTCGCATCGACCAGGCGTACGGGGACCGCAACCTGGTGTGCGCCTGCCCGCCGATCGAGGCGTTCGCCTGATCCGACCGGCGCCGACGCCCCGGCGCCGACTCCCCGTCGTCGCTGCCCGCTCGGTCGCCGAGCGCTTCGTGCCCCGTCCGGTCCGCCGGGCGGGGCACGGTCGCGTCCGGGCGTCCGGGCGTCCGGGCGTCCGGTCAAGACACCCCGCTCACTTCCGCCGGGCGGTCACGAACCGTCGTCCGGACCCGCTCCCACCGACAGTTCGTGACCACTCGGCGCGCCACCAACGGCAGGTCCTGACCGCTCGACGCAGCCCCTCAGCCGTACCCCTGAGTGATGCTCGCCCGTCGCCCGACTTGCACAGAAGTGTGACGGAGTGCAATGGATTTCATGCGGATGCAACAAAAACGCACCCTTCACCGGCACGCGCGCGAATGTTGCATCCTCCCGCAAGGATCGTGCAACTTGGTTACCGGCGTGTAACCGTTCGCCCCTGGGTTTGGACGCCGCTGTTCACCTTGCCTACGCTGCAAAGGTCAAACGCGCCCGGGTGACACCGCTGTGCCCTTGCGCGTCCCATGCACCAGGAGGAACCTTGATCAAGAAGCGCGCCGGGCTCTCAGCCCTCGCCGTGCTCGGGGCCACAGCACTCGCCCTGACCGCCTGCTCCAGCAACAGCTCGTCGAACGGCGGTGACTCGGGCTCGGCGAACGCGTCCGGGATCGTCACCACGAACGGCAGCGAGCCGCAGAACCCGCTGATCCCGTCGAACACCACCGAGACCGGTGGCGGCAAGATCATCGACTCGCTCTTCGAAGGCCTCGTCTCGTACGACGCCGACGGCAAGCCGGTCAACGAGGTCGCGAAGAGCATCAAGACCGATGACTCGAAGACCTTCGACATCACGCTCAACACGAACTACACCTTCACCAACGGCGAGAAGGTCACGGCCGAGTCGTTCACCAAGGCGTGGAACTGGGCAGCCCAGAAGTCGAACGCCCAGGGCGCCAGCTACTTCTTCGAGAACATCGAGGGCTACGACGCCGACAAGGACTCCGAGCTCACCGGCCTCAAGGTCGTGGACGACGACGAGTTCACCGTCACGCTGAAGTCGGCGCAGTCCGACTTCCCGCTGTCGCTCGGCTACTCGGCGTTCGTGCCGCTCCCGTCGGCGTTCTACGACGACACCAAGGCGTTCGGTGAGAACCCGATCGGCAACGGTCCGTACAAGCTCGACGGCAAGAAGGCCTGGACCCACAACCAGTCCATCAAGCTCGTCGCCAACAAGGACTACGAGGGCAAGCGCAAGCCGAAGAACGGTGGTCTCACGATCACGTTCTACGCCTCGCAGGACACCGCGTACTCCGACGCCCAGGGCGGCAACCTCGACGTCCTCGACGCCGTGCCGGACAGCGCGTTCAAGACCTACAAGTCCGACTTCCCGGACTCGAACGTCAACCAGGCCGCCGCGATCTTCCAGGCGATCTACCTGCCCTACTACCTCGACCACTGGAAGGGTGAAGAGGGCAAGCTGCGTCGCGAGGCCGTCTCGATGGCGATCAACCGCAAGCAGATCACCGACAAGATCTTCGACGGCACCCGCACCCCGGCCAAGGACTTCACCTCCCCGGTGATCGCCGGCTGGAACGACGACCTCGAGGGTTCGGACGTCCTGGACTACAACGAGTCCGAGGCCAAGAAGCTCTGGGCCGAGGCCGACAAGATCTCGAAGTACGACGACACGCTCACCATCACGTACAACGCCGATGGTGGACACGAGGCCTGGGTGACCGCGGTCACGAACTCGATCTCGAACACGCTCGGCATCAAGGCCGAGGGCAACGCGATCCCGACGTTCCAGGAAGCCCTGGACCTGCAGACGAACGACAAGCTCACGGGCGGCAGCCGCACCGGTTGGCAGGCCGACTACCCGTCGCTGTACAACTTCCTCGGCCCGACCATGGGTGAGGGCTCGTCGAACAACTACTCGCGGTACGACTCCAAGGAGTACAACGAGCTGCTCGCCAAGGGCCGTTCGGCTGCGACGGTCGAAGAGGGCAACAAGTCCTTCGACCAGGCACAGGAACTCCTGTTCCAGGACCTGCCCGAGATCCCGCTCTGGTACTCCAACGTGACCGGTGTCTGGAACGCGGACAACGTGTCGAACGTCAAGTTCGGCTGGAACTCGGTGCCGCTGTACTACGACATCGAGGTCAAGAAGTAACACCGGTCTCCTCGAGACCAAGGCGCGAGCAGGTATCCTGCCTCGCGACCACCGGACGGGGGTTCGGGGACCGCACAGGTCCCCGAACCCCCGTACCACGGTGACAACACCCCCACACAGCGGGCGCCCTCCCGCACCGGACATCCGTGCCGACCCTCGGACCGTCCACCCCTCACCACAATGAACCTGATCGACATCGCTCCGGACCGGGCAGTGATCTGATGCTCTGGTACCTCGGCAAGCGCCTCCTGCAACTCATCCCCGTGTTCTTCGGGGCCACGTTCCTCATCTACTTCCTGGTCTTCTCGCTGCCCGGCGACCCGATCGCCGCGCTGTTCGGCGACCGGCAGCCGTCGCCGCAGGTCATCGAGACGCTGCGTCAGCAGTACAACCTCGACAAGCCGTTCATCGTGCAGTACCTGCTCTGGATCGGCGGCGTGTTCCGCGGCGACCTCGGCGTGACCTACTCCGGTCTGCCGGTCAGCCAGCAGCTCGCGTCGGCCTTCCCGATCACCGCGCGCCTGGCGATCCTCGCGCTCGTGTTCGAGGCCGTCGCCGGCATCGTCGTCGGCGTCATCGCGGGTCTGCGCAAGGGCAAGCTGTTCGACGCCACCGCGCTCGTCGTGTCGCTCCTGCTCATCTCGGTGCCGACCTTCGTCGTCGGGTTCGTGCTGCAGTACGTCTTCGGCATCAAGCTCGGACTGTTCCGGGTCACGGTGTCCGGCGAGGCACCGTGGAGCGAACTCGTCCTGCCGGCGATCGTGCTCGCGTCGGTGTCGTTCGCGTACATCGTGCGTCTGACCCGGGCCAGCGTCGCCGAGAACATGAGCGCCGACTTCGTGCGCACCGCCACGGCCAAGGGCCTGCCCCGTCGTCGTGTCGTCGGCGTGCACATCTTCCGGAACTCGCTCATCCCCGTGGTGACCTACCTGGGTGTCGACATCGGCAACCTGATGGTCGGCGCGATCGTCACCGAGGGCATCTTCAACATCAACGGTGTCGGCGGCACGGTGTTCCGTGCCGTCAAGCTCGGCGAGGGCCCGACGGTGGTCTCCTTCGTCGCCGTGATGGTCATCATCTTCATGCTCGCCAACCTCCTGGTGGACCTGCTCTACGCCGTCCTGGACCCGAGGATCCGCTATGCCAAGTAACGCCGCACCCCGCTCGGCGACGCACTACGTCGCCCCGCTCGAAGAAACCCCCCTGCAGGCGGTCGACCAGGTCAACGAGGACGAGAAGACCCGTTCCCTGTGGACCGACGCCTGGGAGTCGATGCGGACCCGCCCGACGTTCTGGATCTCCTCGGTCCTGATCCTGCTGATCATCGTCGTCGCGGTCTTCCCGGGGCTCTTCGCCCACGTCGACCCGAGGGCGTCGAACCTGGACAACAGCGACGGCGGACCCGAGGCCGGGCACATCCTCGGCTTCACCCGTCAGGGCTCGGACGTCTACGCCCGCGTGATCTGGGGCGCCCAGAACTCGCTCATCGTCGGCATCGTCGCGACGATCCTGGTGTCGATCGTCGGCATCGTGATCGGTTCCCTGGCCGGCTTCTACGGCGGCTGGCTCGACACGATCGTGTCCCGCATCGGTGACATCTTCTTCTCGATCCCCACCGTGCTCGGTGCGATCGTGATCATGTCGGTCATCCCGGCGCGGAACGCGATCACCGTCGCGCTCGTCCTCGCGGCGTTCGCGTGGCCGCAGATCGCCCGCATCATGCGTGGCGCCGTGCTGAGCGCCAAGCAGGCCGACTACGTCATGGCGTCGGCGGCCCTGGGCGTCAGCCGGTTCCGGACGCTCCTGCGCCACGTCATCCCGAACTCGCTGGCTCCGGTCATCGTGGTCGCGACCGTGTCGCTCGGCACGTTCATCGTCGCCGAGGCCACGCTGTCGTTCCTCGGCATCGGTCTGCCGCCGTCGGCCCTGAGCTGGGGCCTCGACATCGGTACCGCCCAGACGTCGATCCGCACGAACCCGTCGACCATCTTCTGGCCGTCGGCTGCCCTGTCCATCACCGTGCTCGCGTTCCTGCTCCTCGGTGACGTGGTGCGCGACGCGCTCGACCCGAAGGCGAGGGCCCGCCGATGAGCGAGACACTGACCCAGACGAACAGCAGCCGCACCGGTGGTTCCGGCGCGCCGCTGCTCGAGATCACCGACCTGCAGGTCGGCTTCAAGACCCAGAGCGGCCTCGTGCAGGCCGTCCGCGGCGTCAACCTCACCCTCGAGCAGGGCGAGCGCCTGGCCATCGTCGGCGAGTCCGGTTCGGGCAAGTCGACGAGCGCCCAGGCGATCATCAAGCTGCTCCCCGGTACCGGTGAGGTCACCGGCGGTTCGATCAAGTTCAACGGGCGCGAGCTCGTCGGGCTGAGCGACAAGGAGATGTCGGAGATCCGCGGGAAGGAGATCGGCTACGTCCCCCAGGACCCGATGTCGAACCTCAACCCGCTGTGGTCGATCGGCTTCCAGGTCGAAGAGGCGATCCGCGCGAACGGCATGGCGACCGGCAAGAAGGCCGTCCGTGACCGTGCGGTCGAGGTCCTGCAGGAAGCCGGTCTCGGCGACGCGTCGACCCGCCTGAAGCAGTACCCGCACGAGTTCTCCGGCGGCATGCGCCAGCGCGTGCTCATCGGCATCGGTCTGTCGAGCCGCCCGCAGCTGCTCATCGCCGACGAGCCGACGAGTGCGCTCGACGTCACCGTCCAGCGCGTCATCCTCGACCACCTCGAGAGCCTGACCCGCGACTTCGGCACCTCGGTGCTGTTCATCACGCACGACCTCGGGCTCGCCGCCGAGCGTGCCGAGAAGCTCGTCGTGATGTACAAGGGGCAGGTCGTCGAGGCCGGTCCCTCGAAGGAGATCCTGGCCAACCCGCAGCACCCGTACACGCAGCGTCTCGTCGCGGCGGCCCCGTCGCTGGCCAGCCGTCGCATCCAGTCGAAGGTGCAGCACCAGCGGGTCGAGATCGCCGACGCCGGCAACGACGACGCCGAGCTGATCGCCCGGGCCCAGGAACGCGAGCACCGTCCGGCCGAGGACCTCATCGTGGTGAAGAACCTCGAGAAGGTCTACAAGCTGCGCGGCAAGAGCCTCGCCACCCGCGAGCTCAAGGCCGTCGACGACGTGTCGTTCTCGATCCAGAAGGGCACCACCACGGCGCTCGTCGGCGAGTCCGGTTCGGGCAAGTCGACCGTCGCGAAGCTCGTCCTGCAGCTCGAGAGCATCACGAGCGGCACCGTGCAGTTCGACGGCATCGACATCGGCGCGCTGAAGGGCAAGGACCTCTTCGACTTCCGCCGTCGCGTGCAGCCGGTGTTCCAGGACCCGTACGGCTCGCTGGACCCGATGTACAACGTCGGGAACACGATCGCCGAGCCGCTCGCCACGCACAAGGTGGGCGACAAGGCCTCGCGTCGCGCCCGGGTGCTCGAGCTGCTCGACCAGGTCGCGCTGCCGAAGTCGATGGTGAACCGCTACCCGAACGAGCTGTCCGGTGGCCAGCGCCAGCGCATCGCCGTCGCCCGTGCGCTGGCGCTCAAGCCGGAGGTCATCGTCCTCGACGAGGCCGTCTCCGCGCTCGACGTGCTCGTGCAGGGCCAGATCCTCGACCTGCTCACCGAGCTGCAGACCGAGCTCGGCCTGACGTACCTGTTCATCACGCACGACCTCGCGGTCGTCCGCCTCGTCGCGGACAACGTCTGCGTCATGCGCCGTGGGCAGATCGTCGAGAAGGCGACGACCGACGAGGTCTTCGCCGCCCCGAAGGAGCAGTACACGAAGGACCTCCTGGCCGCCATCCCCGGCGCCGGGTTCGAGTTCGGACGCTGATCCACCTGGACACGAACGAGGCCGGACGCCCCGTCGTCCTCCGCGCTGGTCGCGGGGGCGCGGTGGCGTCCGGCCTCGTCGCCGTCCTGGGGCTGTTCCTGCTCGGCGATGCGGCGTTCCGGGGGAGCTGGGACGTCGTCCTCCGCGCCGCCGGCCCGATCGCCGTGCTCGTCTGGGCACTCTGGGTCCTGACCTACCGCCCGTGCATCGTCATCGACGAGCGCGCGGTCACCGTGGTCAACCCGCTCCGCCGCACCGTGGTGCCGTGGCAGGCCGTCGCCGACGTCCGGCTCCGCTGGCAGATCGTGATCGAGACGGTCGCCGGCCGGAAGGTCCAGTGCTGGGGCGGCCCGTCGCTGCCACGGCCGAAGCCGGCCCGGCGGGGTGAGCGGGCGGTCCTGCGACAGCCCGACGAGATGACCGTGCTGCTCGACCGCTGGTCCGAGCACCGCGACGGCACCGGCGCCGGTGACGCCGTTCGCGGCTGGGACGTGCCGGCCCTGACGGTCGGCGCAGCCGCGCTGGCGCTGCTCGCCTCCTCGCTGCTCAGCCTGTGGCTGGGAGCCTGACGCGGCTCGCGATCGCGACCACAGGACGGACGGGAGGCCCGGCGCACGACGTGCTCCGGGCCTCCCGTCCGTCTGCTGGTCACGTCCACGACGTGACCAGCGTCGTCAGACGACCGCGCCGACCCGCTCGGTGAGCAGGTGCTCCTGGTCGGTCTGGATGCAGGCGACACCGCGGCCGTGCACGGGCTCGAGACCCGGGTCGATCGTGCGGCACTGCTCCTGCCGGCCCTCGTCGAGGAGCTGGTAGAGCGGGCAGCGCGTGCGGAACCGGCACCCGTCGATGCGCTCCGTGGGGGAGGGCAGGTCGCCGTCGAGCAGGATGCGCCCGCGGGCGGCCTCGGCCATGGGGTCCGGCACCGGCACGGCCGAAAGCAGGGCCCGCGTGTACGGGTGCTGGGGGTCCGAGAATACCGCGTCGCCGTCGCCGTACTCGACGATGCGGCCGAGGTACATGACCGCGACGTCGTCGGCGATGTGCCGGACCACGGACAGGTCGTGCGCCACGAACAGGTACGACAGCCCGAGGCGGTGCTTGAGGTCCTCGAGCAGGTTGATCACACCGGCCTGCACCGACACGTCGAGCGCGGAGACCGGCTCGTCGAGCACCAGGATCTTCGGCTCGACGATGAGCGCACGGGCGATGCCGATGCGCTGCCGCTGGCCACCCGAGAACTCGTGCGGGTACCGGTCGATGTAGCTCGGCTCGAGCCCGACCAGCTCGAGCACCTCGCGCACCCGCCGGCGGATCTCGTCCTTCGCGACGCCGTGCACGGTGAGGGGTTCACCGATCACCGAGCCGATGTCGAGCCGCGGGTCGATCGACGCCATCGGGTCCTGGAACACGACCTGGATGTCGCGACGCAGTGCAAGACGGTCCTTCTTGGACAGTGAGGCGGTGTCGACGCCGTTCACCCGGATGGTGCCGTGCTGGGCACCGGCGAGCTCGAGGATCTCCATGATGGTGGTCGTCTTGCCGCAGCCGGACTCGCCGACCAGGCCGAGCACCTGCCCGCGCTTGAGCGTCAGGGAGATGCCGTCGACGGCGTGCACCTCGCCGATCTGCCGGCGGAAGAGCGCGCCCTTGGTGAGCGGGAACGTCTTGACGACGTCCTGCAGCTCGAGCACGACCTCGTCGCCGTGGTCGACCGCTGCCTCGGGGACGTCCTCGGGGCGGGGGAAGATCTCCGAGCGCTCGAGGGTGCCGGCGGCGATCTCGTCGCGACGGATGCACGCGGCGGTGTGGTCGTCGAGCAGGGTGCCGTTGCCGATCGTCTGGACGGCACCGGTCAGGACCGGGTTGTCGGCGCTCTGCGGCACCGTCGGTGCGACGAGGGCGGGTTCGCCGTCGCGGCAGGCGTCGATGACGGCGGGGCAGCGGTCGGCGAACGGGCAGCCGGTCGGCTTCTGCGTGAGCAGGGGCGGGCGGCCGTCCAGCGGGACGAGCCGCTCGGTGCGGGCGGACGTCATGTTCGGCATCGAGCGGAGCAGCCCGATCGTGTACGGCATCACCGGCTCGCGGAACAGGGGGAGCACCGGCGCCGTCTCGACGATCCGGCCCGCGTACATCACGGCGACGCGGTCGGCGTTGCCGGCGACGACGCCGAGGTCGTGGGTGATGAGCACGACGGCCGCGCCCGTCATGTCCTTGGCGGTCTGCAGCACGTCGAGGATCTGCGCCTGGATCGTCACGTCGAGCGCCGTGGTGGGCTCGTCCGCGATGATCAGCTTCGGGTCGTTCGCGATGGCGATGGCGATCATCGCGCGCTGTCGCATGCCGCCGGAGAACTCGTGCGGGAACGCGTCGAGTCGTCGAGCCGGGTTCGGGATGCCGACGATGCGCAGGAGCTCCTCGGCGCGGGTGCGTGCGGCGTGCTGGGTGAGGGAGCGGTCGTGCAGGCGCAGGCCCTCGATGATCTGCTGGCCGATCGTGTACACCGGCGTCAGGGCGGACAGCGGGTCCTGGAACACCATCGCGATGTCACGACCGCGCAGCGCCGACATCTCGCGGTCGTTCCTGCCGACGAGCTCCTGTCCGTCGAACCGGATGCTGCCCTGCACCTGGGCGGACGACGGCAGCAGGCCCATCACGGCCATCGAGGACACCGACTTGCCGGAACCCGACTCGCCGACGATGCCGAGGAACTCGCCGGGAGCCACCGAGTAGTCGACACCCCGGACCGCGTAGACGGGCTTGGTCTTCGGGTTGAACGTGACCGACAGGTCGGACACGGTGAGCAGCGGCTCAGTCACGGTTGGCTCCGGAGGTGGGGTCGATGGCGTCGCGCAGGGCGTCGCCGAGCAGGCTGGTCGAGAGCACGGTCGCGACGAGCGTCGCGGCGGGCAGGACGAAGAGCCACGGGCGGGTGACGGCGGACTGGCTGCCGGCGGCGAGCAGGGTACCGAGCGAGACGTCGGGGATCTGGATGCCGAAGCCGAAGAAGCTCAGCGAGCTCTCCGCCAGGATCGCCGCTCCGACGCCGAGCGTGGCGTCGATGATGAGCAGCGACGCCACGTTCGGCAGGATGTGCCGCCGGATGATCGTGAACGCCGGGACACCCATGAACCGGGCGGCCTTGACGTAGTCGCGTTCGCGCAGGGACATCGTCTGACCGCGGATCACCCGGGCCATCACCATCCAGCTGAACACCGCGAGGCCGACGATGAGGGCCACCCACGTCAGGTTCTTGAACACCGGGCTGAGCAGCACGAGCGCGTAGAACGACGGGATCACGAGCAGCAGGTCGATGACCCACACGAGCAGCCGGTCGGTGACGCCGCCGAAGTACCCGGCGATCGCGCCGACGATGCCGGCGATCAGGGTCGCCGCCGGACCGGCGATCAGACCGATGAGCAGCGACTTCTGCAGGCCGACCAGGGTCTGCGCGTAGATGTCCTGGCCGATGTCGTTCGTGCCGAACCAGTGCGCGGCGCTCGGCGGCATGCCGAACGCCAGTCCGTCCGAGTCGACGGCGTTCCAGTGGTACAGGTACGGGCCGAGGAACGCCCAGAGGATGATGAGGAGCAGGGCGCTGCCGCCGATGCGCGCGCGCCAGGTGCCGAACACCTTGCGCCAGAGCGGGGTGCGGCCGCCCTTCACCTCGATGACGTGCGCCGGCGTACCGGCGTTGCCGTCGCCGGGGTCACCGGCGGTGGTCGTGGTCGTGGGGTCGAGAACAGACACGGGTCACACCCTCACTCGCGGGTCGAGCGCGGCGTACAGCAGGTCCGCGAGGGTCCCTGCGATGAGCACGAGGATCGCCGTGAAGAGGATCGTGCCCGACGCCGCGTTGATGTCGTTGTTGCTGATGCTCTGGACGAAGTACTCGCCCATGCCGTGCCAGCTGAAGACCAGCTCGGTGATGCTCGCGCCGGTCAGGATGAGTCCGAACGAGTACGCGAAGAAGGTCGACATCGGGATGAGGGCGACCCGCACACCGTGGCGCATGATCGCCGACCCGCGGGTGCGGCCCTTCGACCGTGCGGTGCGGATGAAGTCGTTCGACAGCACGTCGAGCATCGCCGAGCGCTGGTAGCGCGAGTACGTGGCGACGGCGCCGATGGTGAGCGAGATCGTCGGTAACAGCAGGTGCCCGAGCCGGTCGCCGAGCACCGGGAAGAACCCGGTCACCCCCGGCGTGTACTCGCCGGTGAACCGGATCACCTGCGTCCCGACGCCCTGGTTGAGCGTGGTCGCGAGGATCATCAGCACGACCGCGATGACGAAGGTCGGGGTGGCGAGCACCGCGAACGACAGGTAGGTCGACACCTGGTCGGACGTGCGGTACTGCCGGACCGCGTTCCAGACGCCGAGCAGCACCCCGAGGATCGCGCCGAGCAGTGTGCCGATCACGAGCAGCCGCAGGCTCGTGCCGGAGCGGGCGATGATGTCGGCCGTCACCTCGGTGCCGCGGGTGCTCATGCCGAGCGAGCCGTGCGTCACCAGACCGACCCACCAGTCCCACGTGCGGACGAGGAGCGGGGTGTCCGGATCGGCGCCGAGCTTGCGGAGCGACGCCTGGATGGTGCCCGGCGGCACGGCCGGGTTGCGCCCCAGGAACCGTGCGGCCGGGTTGAGCGTCGTGCTGGCGAGGATGTACCCGAGCGTGGTCGCCACGATCGTCAGGACGATGTAGTTGACGATCCGCTTTGCGATGAAGGCGAGCATGTGGTTCGTGACCTCTGGGTGCGGCCGTCCGACCGGACGGCGTTGTCGGTGGCGACAGGCTAGCCGTTCGAGCGACTGGGTGGGACAACGGAAGTGACGCTATGCAACATTCGTTACGAGCGTGTTTCGATTCATCGCACAGACCCTTGTGCCGCCTTCGGATGTGGCTAGGGTTCTCAACCAACAGGCGCGACGGCGGGGGCCGCCGCGGTCCAGCGCGATCTGCGCGAACCACAACGAAAGGGAATCCTCGCCATGCGAAAGAGGATCAAGGGCATCGCCGTCCTGGCCACCGCTGCGGCAGCTGCCGTCGTGCTGGCCGGCTGCTCCGGCGGCGGAGAAGCGGGCGGCGACAACTCCGCGGTCGCCGAGTCGTCGCTGAAGTCGACCGGCTGGACCGTCGCGGATCGCGCCGACGTCAAGGACGGCGGGTCGATCACCCTGCCGATCGACACGGCTCCGGCGAACTGGCAGCTGGCCAACCTGGACTCGGGGACCGTCGACGACACGACGATCTCGCAGACCTACCTGCCGGGCTTCATCCAGTTCAAGGAGAACGGCGAGTGGGAGGCGAACAAGGACTACGCGACCTCCGTCGAGCTGACCAAGGACTCGCCCCAGACCGTCGAGATCAAGATCAACCCGAAGGCCGTGTGGTCGGACGGCACCCCGATCAGCGCGAAGGACGTCATCGCGAACTGGAAGGCGCTGAACGGCACGAACAAGGCCTTCGCGCCCCTCGCCACCAACGTGTGGGAGGACGTGGACTCGGTCAAGCAGGGCTCCGACGAGCGTGACGTCATCATGACGTTCTCGAAGACCAACGCCGACTGGGCGAGCGTCCTCGGCGCGATCTACCCGTACTGGGCCGTCGACACCCCGGACCACTTCAACAAGGCGTGGGCCAAGGGTCCGTACGCGGCCGACGGCAAGACCTACGTCTCCGGTGGCCCGTACATCCTGAAGTCCTTCGACGCCAACGGTGGCGTCGTGACCTTCGAGAAGAACCCCAAGTGGTGGGGCGACGAGGGCAAGCTCGACACGATCGTCTTCAAGACGGTGTCCCGTGACGGTGTCGCCCAGGCGTACGGCAACAAGGAGCTCGACGCCTTCAACCTGAACGGCAGCGCCGACAACCTCAAGACGGCGAACTCGCGCTCCGACTCGAAGATCGAGCGGTCGCTCGGCACCACGCAGCGCCAGATCACGCTGAACGGCACCTCGGACGTCTTCAAGGACCAGGACGTGCGCCAGGCGTTCGCGCAGGCGATCAACCGCAAGGTGCTCGCCCAGGCGATCCTGTCGCCGGTGAAGAGCCCGGGTGACGTGCTCAACAACCTGACCTACCTGCCCGGTCAGGAGGGCTACAAGGACGACGTGTCGAGCGTCTACGGCTACAGCACCGACAAGGCGAAGTCGAAGCTCGAGGACGCGGGCTGGAAGATCGGCTCGGACGGCTACGCGACCAAGGGCGGCAAGGAACTCGACGTCCGCTTCGTGATCCCGTCGGACAACCCGAACTCGGCGAACGTCGCGCAGCTCGTGCAGCAGCAGACCAAGCTCGCCGGCTTCAAGGTGACCATCGACACCGTGCCCACCGACGACTTCTTCACGAAGTACATCACCACGACGACCCGTGACTTCGACGCCACGTACTTCGCGTGGCAGGGCACTCCGTTCCCGATCTCGTCGCTGAAGTCGATCTACTACCCCGCCGACGCCGGCCAGAACTACACCGGCGTGACGGACGACTCGCTCGGTGCCGCCTGGGACAAGGCGAACGGCGAGCTCGACCCGGATGCCCGCATCAAGGACGCGCAGGCCATCGACAAGAAGATCGTCGCGGTCGCCGGCACCATCCCGCTGTTCGCCGAGCCGTACGCCTGGGGCGTGCGCAAGGACCTGGTGAACTACGGTCCGGCGCAGTTCCAGCAGTCCTCGGTCAAGTGGCAGGACGTGGGCTACACGAAGTAGTCGGCACCGCGTTCACGAACGACACCGTTCACGAACGACACCGCACCCGAACGACACCCCCGACGTCGCACGACGTCGGGGGTGTCGTTCTGCGTCGGGCTGCCGGCCGACCTGACCGGCCGCGACGACTGCGCGACCGCTAGAACCGAGCCGCCGCCAGCGACGCCGCGACCCCGAGGACGACCATCGCCAGGATCGTCCAGCCGTGGGTGCGGTGCGTGATCGGCGCAGCCGTCACGCTCGACGGGGGCGGCCCGTCGTGCGCGGCCGATGCGGGCACGTGGGCCAGCATCCGCGCGGCCGCAGCGTTGACGTCCAGGCGATCCGGGCCTCCCGGCCGGTCACCGGTGTGCGCTGCGAGACGCGCCGTCGGGCGGGTCGCGATCCAGACGCGACGGACGCCCTCGCTGGTGACCACCTCGATGCCGTACTTCGTGCGCACCTCGCTGATGCGTGACCAGGTGTAGCTGCTGGTCCGCCGGACGTCCACGATGCGCAGGTGCTCCGGTGTCAGCTCGATCCGGGGACGCCACAGCGCCGCCCACGCGACGAACGCGACGGCGATGCTCGGGATCGGCACGAGCCAGGGGGCACCGCCGCCGAGCAGGGCCAGTGGGACGAGCACGACGGCCACGACCCAGAGGACGACGGCGAGGGCGCGCAGGCCGGGGGCGACGATGGTGGTGGGCACCGGACGAGGGTACGAGATGCCTCCCCGGAGACGCCCGGGGAGCGGGTGTGACACACCGGCGCGTATCTCCGGACGACCCGATTCCCCGGGGAGGCAGATCCTGGACGGACCCTCGTGCCGTCCATGGTCGTCGCCCCCAGTTGGGGTGTCAATACCCCATCTCGGCGCACTCAGCGGACTCCCACGCCGGGGACTACGAAACGAGCAGTTCGATCTGTTCGCGGATGGTCTCGGCCTTCGGGAACCGCAGACCGACCAGGCCGACGTGCCGCCACCGGACCACGCCGTCGGGGCCGATCACGAAGACCGATCGGCGCAGGCCGATGCCCGGTGCCTGCACCCCGTACGAGCGGATCACCGAGCCCGCGGTGTCGCTGAGCAGCGGGAACGCGAGCGAGGACCCGCGGGCGAACCCCTCGTGCGAGTCGAGTGCCTGCGGGCTGATGCCCCACACGGTCGCGCCGAGGTCGGTGAACTCGTCGAGTTCGGCTTGGTAACTGCAGAGCTGGGCCGTGCAGACCGCCGTCGCGTCGCCCGGGTAGAAGGCCAGCACCACGGTGCGGCCGATCTCGGCGGACAGGTCGTACTCGTCGTCGGTGCGGACGCCGCCGCGCACGACCATTCCCGGCAGGGTGAACGACGGGGCGGACTCGCCGATCGCGGGGATGCTCATGGGTCTCACGGTAGGGCGAGCCGGCGGGGGTTGCCCCTCGGCGCGCTGTGCGGGGGCTGTGGATGCGCTCCGTGGCCTACGAGAACAACTGCGGGAACGCGTGCGCCACCCAGGGGTACCCGACGAAGACCACCGCGTCGAGCAGGGCGTGCGTGATGACGAGCGGCAGGAGCCGGCCCCACCTCGTGTAGATCCAGCCGAACACGATGCCCATCACCGCGTTGCCGATGAACGCGCCGAACCCCTGGTACAGGTGGTAGCTGCCGCGCAGCAGGGCGGTCGACAGGATCATCTGCCAGCGACCCCACCCGAGGTCGCCGAGTCGGGCGTAGAGGTACCCGATCACGATCACCTCTTCCTGCAGGCCCGAGCGGATCGCGGACAGCAGCAGGACCGGGACCGTCCACCAGTACGAGTTCAGCGCGGCGGGGTCGACCGCGACCGTGATGCCGAGCGCCCGCCCCGCGAAGTACAGCGCGAGCCCCGGGATCCCGATGCACAGGGCGATGAGCGCCGGGCCGCCCAGGTCCGGCTTCGCCCGGAACCGGTCGATCCCGAGCCGCCCGAGGTGCGGCCGCGACGTGCTCCACAGCAGATAGCAGACGAGCGCCACCGGGGCCAGGTCCACCGCGATGCCGAGGAGCTGCCGGGCGAGGTCGACGTACTGCACCGTCGTCGACGAGGTGTTCAGGGCCGTCGACTGCTCGCCGAGCGGGGTCGCCTGCGACAGGTCGTCGATGATCTGCAGGATCGAGTAGAGGGCGCTGGCACCGAGCGAGAGCAGCAGGACGATGGTGATCTCGACCCACGTTCGCCGACGGCTCATGCGCTGTACTCCTGTCGCTTGCGAACTACCGGTAGACTGGCGTGTCGGGCGTTCTGCCCACGGGTGCGGTGCTGTGAAAACACTGGCCCGACACTCTCCCTGAAATTGAAGGATGTCCTGTATGGCGCTCGCCACCCGGTCCGACCTGCGCAACGTCGCCATCGTGGCACACGTCGACCACGGCAAGACCACCCTCGTCGACGCGATGCTCACGCAGACCAACTCGTTCGACGCCCACTTCGAGGGCGAAGACCGCATGATGGACTCGAACGACCTCGAGCGCGAGAAGGGCATCACGATCCTCGCGAAGAACACGTCGGTGCTCTACAACGGCAAGCACGCGACCGAGTTCGGTGCGGACGGCCCCATCACCATCAACGTGATCGACACGCCCGGCCACGCCGACTTCGGTGGTGAGGTCGAGCGCGGCCTGTCCATGGTCGACGGTGTCGTGCTGCTCGTCGACGCCTCCGAGGGTCCCCTGCCCCAGACCCGCTTCGTGCTGCGCAAGGCGCTCGCCGCGAAGCTCCCGGTGATCCTGCTCGTCAACAAGACGGACCGCCCCGACTCCCGCATCGACGAGGTCGTCTCCGAGTCGCAGGACCTGCTCCTCGGCCTCGCCTCGGACCTGTCGGACGAGGTCGACGACCTCGACCTCGACGCGATCCTCGACGTCCCGGTGGTCTACGCATCGGGTCGCAACGGCGCCGCGTCGCGCAACAAGCCGAACGACGGCGAGCTGCCCGACAACGACGACCTCGAGCCGCTGTTCGAAGCGATCCTCCAGCACGTCCCGGCCCCGAAGTACGACGACGAGCACCCGCTGCAGGCGCACGTCACGAACCTCGACGCCTCCCCGTTCCTCGGTCGCCTCGCGCTCCTGCGCATCTTCCACGGCACCATGAAGAAGGGCCAGACGGTCGCGTGGGTCAAGCACGACGGCACCGTCGTCAACGCCCGCATCACCGAGCTCCTCATCACCAAGGCGCTCGACCGCTACCCGGCCGAGTCGGCTGGCCCCGGTGACATCGTCGCCGTTGCCGGCTTCGACACGATCACCATCGGCGAGACCCTGACCGACCCCGAGGACGTCCGCCCGCTGCCGACCATCACGGTCGACGACCCGGCGATCTCGATGACGATCGGCACGAACACCAGCCCGCTCGTCGGCAAGGTCAAGGGCCACAAGCTGACCGCCCGCATGGTCAAGGAGCGCCTCGACCGCGAGCTCGTCGGCAACGTCTCGCTCAAGGTCCTCGACATCGGCCGCCCCGACGCGTGGGAGGTCCAGGGTCGTGGTGAGCTCGCACTCGCCATCCTGGTCGAGCAGATGCGTCGCGAGGGCTTCGAGCTCACCGTCGGCAAGCCGCAGGTGGTCACGAAGCGTGACGAGAACGGCAAGCTGCAGGAGCCGTACGAGCACATGACGATCGACACGCCGGAGGAGTACCTCGGCGCGATCACGCAGCTCATGGCCGCTCGCAAGGGCCGCATGGAGAACATGACGAACCACGGCACCGGCTGGGTGCGCATGGAGTTCATCGTCCCGTCGCGCGGCCTGATCGGCTTCCGCACGTCGTTCCTGACCGAGACCCGCGGCACCGGCATCGCCAACGCGATCTTCCACGGCTACGACGAGTGGGCTGGCGCGATCCAGACCCGCATCAACGGCTCGATCGTCTCCGACCGCTCCGGTGTGGTGACGCCGTTCGCCATCACGAACCTTCAGGAGCGGATGTCGTTCTTCGTCAACCCGACCGAAGAAGTCTACGAGGGCATGGTCATCGGCGAGAACTCGCGCGCCGACGACATGGACGTGAACATCACCAAGGAGAAGAAGCTCACCAACATGCGGTCGGCGAACGCCGACACGTTCGAGTCGATGACGCCGTCGCGTCAGCTCTCGTTGGAGGAGTGCCTCGAGTTCGCCCGTGAGGACGAGTGCGTCGAGGTCACCCCCGCCGCCGTGCGCATCCGCAAGGTCGAGCTGGACGCGTCGGCTCGCCAGCGCTCCTACGCGCGTCTCAAGCGCCAGGACGCGTAAGCACCAGCAGCAACACCCGCGGAGGCCCGTCCTCCGTCCGACGGCCCGGTCACCTGCAACAGGTGGCCGGGCCGTTCGCGGTTGTACCGTGGTCAGCGTGACTCTCGACCTGCTCTCGATCTACCAGGACCTGCACGCCCACCCGGAGCTCGGCTTCCAGGAGCACCGCACCGCCGGTGTCATCACTGCGAAGCTCGCCGAGATCGGTGGGATCGAGGTGACGACGGGCGTCGGCGGCACCGGCGTCGTCGGTGTCGTGTCGAACGGCGAGGGCCCCGTGGTCTGGCTCCGTGCCGACATGGACGGCCTGCCCGTGCAGGAGCGGACCGGCCTGTCCTACGCCAGCGAGCACGTCGGCACCGACGACGAGGGCCGCGAGGTCCCGACCATGCACGCCTGCGGCCACGACATCCACGTCACGTGGCTGCTCGGCACGCTCGAGCGCCTGGTCGCGACCACGGGGGACTGGCGCGGCACGGTCGTCGCCGTCTTCCAGCCTGCTGAAGAGGTCATCTCCGGCGCCCGCGCGATGGTCGAGGACGGCCTGGTCGAGCGGTTCCCGAAGCCGGACGTCGTGCTCGGGCAGCACTCCGCGCCGGCGCCGGTCGGCATCGTCGCCGTCGGCACCGGCCCCGTGATGGCGTCGAGCGACCGGCTGACGGTGACCTTCAACGGTCGTGGGGCGCACGGTTCGGCACCGCAGGCCTCGCTCGACCCGGTCGTCACCGCGGCCTCGGCCGTCGTGCGGCTGCAGACCGTCGTCGCCCGCGAGGTCTCGCCGAGCGACGCGGGGGTCGTCACCGTCGGCAGCTTCCACGCCGGCACGCGCGCGAACATCATCCCCGACGAGGCCGTCATCGAGATCTCGACCCGGGCCCGCAACGAGGAGACCCGCCAGCGCATCATCGCGTCGATCGAGCGCATCGTCCGTGCCGAGAGCACGGCCGGTGGCCTGTCCGAGCCGACGATCGTGCGTGCACCGGGCGCCGAGGTCACCGTGAACGACGCCGAGGCCGCCGCCACCGTGCTCGAGGCCATCCGCGCCGAGGTGCCGGGAGCCCGCGACCTGGAGATCGGGCTCGCCATGGCGTCGGAGGACGTCGGTCAGCTCGCCACCGCCGCCGGAGCACCGCTCGTGTACTGGTTCACGGGCATCACCGACCCGGAGCGCTTCCGCCGCGGCGAGGAGATCCCGAGCAACCACTCGCCGTTCTACGCGCCGCAGGCCGAGACCGCGATCCCGGTCGGTGTCGACGCCCTGGTCGCGGCGACGCGCGCGTACGTCGCCTGACACGTCCTTCGGGAAGGAGGCCCGGGGCGGCCCCGCCGCGCACGTGACCGCCCCGGGGACGGCACGTTCACAGCCAACTCGCGCCGGGCCTCCCGGCTCGTCCGTTACGGTCGCGCCATGCGCTCCCTCCGTACCCCGCTGATCGCCGCCGTCGCTGCCGGCATCGCCCTGGCCGGACTCACCGGCTGCTCGACCCAGGCCGTGCAGCAGGCCACCGACCTCGGGTCCTCCGTCGCGTCGAACGTCGCCGACGGGGTCGCGGGCATCGACGGCAAGGCGATCCAGGACGGCATGTCCTCGGTCGCCGGGGGCATCGACGGCGCGCTCGACACGGCGCTCAAGGGCGCGGACGTGACCTCCGACGGCAAGGTGCCGGACGGGTTCCCGTCCGCCGACGTCCCGCTCGTCGACGGCACCGTGCTCGGCGGGGGAGCCGGACCGAACGGCTCGGGGTGGGTCGCGCAGGTCCGGGCGGCCTCGGTCGACGACTTCCAGGCCGCCGTGCAGCAGCTCACCGACGCCGGGTACACCGAGTCGGCGAAGCGTGCGGACTCGTCGAGCGCGTTCGGCATGTTCCGGAGCGACGCCTACCGCGTCGTCCTGACCTTCTCGGAGAGCAAGGACAGCGGCGGCGTCACGGCGACCTACATCGTCACGCCCCGCTAGTCCCGTACCCTTGGGGACGATGTCGAAGGCCCCTGCCACGCGCCCCGAGCGCGTCCTGATCGTGCACGCCCACCCCGACGACGAGACGCTCTCGTCGGGCGGGACCATCGCGACCCTGCTCGAGCGCGGCGCCGAGGTGACCGTGCTCACCGCGACCCGGGGCGAGCGCGGCGAGATGCTCACGGAGCAGTTGGCCCCGCTGGCGGGCGACCCCGCGCGGGTGGCACGGCACCGCGAGACCGAGATCGCCGCGGCCCTCGCCGCCCTCGGCGGGCCGCAGCACCTGTGGCTCGGCGGGCGCGGTGCCCGGCCGACCGACCTGCCGGAGCGTCGCTACGTCGACTCCGGCATGCAGTGGGGCCCGGACGGGCGGGCCACCGCCGCGGACGACGCCCCGGCCGACTCACTGACCGCGGCAGACCTGGGCGAGGTCGTGGACGACGTCCGCGCCGCGATCCGCTCCACCGGTGCCGACGCCGTGATCAGCTACGCCGACGACGGCGGCTACGGGCACCCCGACCACGTGCGGATGCACCACGCGGCGCAGTACGCGGCCCGAGCCGAGGAAGTCCCGTTCTCGATGATCGTCGACCCCGACAGCGGTCAGGCCGACGTCACGGTCGACGTCCTGCCGGTCCGGGCCAAGGTGCGTGCGGCGGTCGAGCAGTACCGCTCCCAGGTCGCCGTCGACCCCGTGGACCCCGCCGACCCAGCGGCCCTGTCGTGGGTCATGCCGCACGGCGTCCGGCAGCACGCCCCGGCGGTCGAGGCGTTCCGGCACGACGCAGCCCCGCAGCCGGCGGCTCCGCAGACCTACGCCGAGATGTCCGGCCAGGGCAAGGCCGCGGCGGTCGTGGTCTCGCTGCTGCTCGGGCTGCTCGCCGGCGGCCTCGGGACGGTCACGCACCAGCAGACGATCGGCGCGCTCCCCGTCGGACTCGTCGTCACCACCCTCATCGTGCTCGGCCTGACCGTGGGCGTGCGGCTCGTCTACCGCTCGCGTGCGATGGTCGCCGCGATCGGCATCGGGATCCTCGTCGCGACGCAGGTGCTCGTGTCGGTCGGCGGGGAGAGTTCGCCGCTCGTCCTCGCCAACGCGGCCGGGTACGTGTGGACGTTCGCCCCCGCGGTCATCGCCGCCCTGGTCCTCGCGTGGCCGGACCTGTCGGGGCTGCGGTCCCGGACGGCTCCGGGCCGCGAGTAGACTCGAACCCGCTCGTCGAAGGGAGCACCCGAACCGTGACCTACGTGATCGCCCAGCCCTGTGTCGACGTTAAGGACCGCGCCTGCATCGACGAATGCCCGGTCGACTGCATCTACGAGGGTGACCGCTCGCTCTACATCCACCCCGACGAGTGCGTCGACTGTGGTGCGTGTGAGCCGGTCTGCCCCGTCGAGGCCATCTACTACGAGGACGACCTGCCCGACCAGTGGGCCGACTACTACAAGGCCAACGTCGAGTTCTTCGACGAGGTCGGGTCGCCCGGCGGAGCCGCGAAGGTCGGCGTGATCCACAAGGACCACCCCGTCGTCGCAGCCGAGCCCGTCCGCGGCTGACCGGACCCCCTCGTGGCGCTCGACCTCCCCGACTTCCCCTGGGACCAGCTCGTCCCGTTCAAGCAGCGCGCCGCGGCGTACGAGGGCGGCATCGTCGACCTCAGCGTCGGATCGCCCGTCGACCCCACGCCCGAGGTCGTCCGCACCGCCCTGGCCACCGCGACCGACGCGCACGCCTACCCGCAGGTCGCCGGCACCCCGGCGCTGCGGCAGGCCATCGCCGACTGGTACGGCCGTCGCCACGGCGTCGCCCTGACCGAGGCGAACGCGCTGCCGACGATCGGCTCGAAGGAGTTCATCGCGGGCCTCGCGCTCTGGCTCGGCATCGGCCCCGGTGACACCGTGGTGTTCCCGGCCGCCGCGTACCCGACGTACGAGCTCGGCGCCGCCCTGGTCCGCGCCGATGCCCTGGCCTCGGACGACCCCGCGGCGTGGCCGTCCACCACGAAGCTCGTGTGGCTGAACTCCCCGGGCAACCCGGACGGCCGCGTGCTGACCCTCGACGAGCTCCGTGCCGCCGTGGTCCGCGCCCGCGAGCTCGGAGCCGTCATCGTCGGCGACGAGTGCTACGCCGAGCTCGGGTGGGACCCGGACCACGCCACCACCCCGACGCCCACGATCCTCGACCCGCGGGTCGTCGGCGACTCGCTCGACGGCGTGCTGAGCGTGTACTCGCTGTCGAAGCAGTCGAACCTCGCCGGCTACCGTGCGGCCTTCGTCGCCGGTGACGCCGCGATCCTGGCCGACGTCCTGGCCGTCCGCAAGCACGCCGGGCTCATGCCGCCGCTGCCCGTCCAGCAGGCGATGGTCGTCGCGCTGCAGGACGAGACCCACGTGCAGCAGCAGAAGGCCCGCTACCGGGCTCGCCGGAACATGCTCCGGCGAGCACTCGAGGACGCCGGGTTCCGGATCGACCACAGCGAGGCCGGGCTCTACCTCTGGGCCACCCGTGGCGAACCCGCACTCGACACCGTGGCCTGGCTCGCCGACCGCGGGATCCTCGTCGCACCCGGCACGTTCTACGGCGCAGCAGGGGGCGAGCACGTCCGCGTGGCCCTGACGGCGACCGACGAGCGCATCGCCGCGGCGGCGCAGCGACTGGCGAGCAGCCGTCGCCTCGGCACCGCGTAGCACGGACACGAGTACTCCGGGCGGGCCCCGCAATCCGTGAGAACCACCAAATCGTCACCTGGGATGTGTGCACGACCGACAGGTGCCGCGATTAGGCTGTCCTCGTGACTGACACTGCCAATGACGCTCAGAAGACGGCCACACCGCCCACCACGCCCGTCCCCGTGAGTCCCGCCGCCGAACAGCAGGGCGCGACCGCGACGCTGACGTTCCCGGGCGGCACGGCGGAGTTCCCGATCCTACAGAGCGTCGACGGCGCGTCCGCGATCGACATCTCGACCTTCAAGAAGCAGACCGGGATGAACACGCTCGACTACGGGTTCGTGAACACCGGTGCGACGAAGAGCGCGATCACCTACATCGACGGCGACCAGGGCATCCTGCGCTACCGCGGGTACCCGATCGACCAGATCGCCGGCAACTGCACCTTCCTCGAGGTCGCGTGGCTCCTGATCTACGGCGAGCTGCCCACCCCCACCGAGCTCGAGCAGTTCGACGCCCGCATCCGTCGGCACACGCTGCTGCACGAAGACCTCCGCCGCCTGTTCGACGCCCTGCCGCACTCGGCGCACCCGATGTCCGTGCTCTCGAGCGCCGTGAGCGCCCTGTCCACGTACTACGAGGACGACATGGACGTCGACGACCCCGAGAAGGTCGAGCTGCAGACCGTCCGGCTCCTCGCCAAGCTCCCGGTGATCGCGGCCTACGCCCACAAGAAGGCCATCGGGCAGGCGTTCCTGTACCCGGACAACTCGCTGTCGTTCGTCGACAACTTCCTGCGGCTGAACTTCGGCACCATGGCCGAGACCTACAAGCCCAACCCGGTGCTCTCGAAGGCGCTCGAGCGGCTCCTCATCCTGCACGAGGACCACGAGCAGAACGCCTCGACCTCGACGGTGCGCATGGTCGGCTCGACGAAGGCGAACATGTTCGCCTCGATCTCGGCCGGCATCAACGCCCTGTACGGCCCGCTGCACGGCGGTGCCAACGAGGCCGTGCTCGAGATGCTCCAGCAGATCAAGGACTCGGGCGAGCCCGTGACGCGCTTCGTCGAGCGGGTGAAGAACAAGGAGCAGGGCGTCAAGCTCATGGGCTTCGGACACCGCGTCTACAAGAACTACGACCCGCGCGCGAAGCTCGTCAAGGAGTCCGCGCACGAGGTCCTCGAGTCCCTCGGTGTGCAGGACGACCTGCTCGACATCGCGATGGAACTCGAGCAGATCGCGCTCGAGGACGAGTACTTCGTCAGCCGCAAGCTCTACCCGAACGTCGACTTCTACACCGGCATCATCTACAAGGCGATGGGCTTCCCGCCGCGGATGTTCACCGTCCTGTTCGCGATCGGTCGTCTGCCGGGCTGGATCGCCCAGTGGCGCGAGCTGAACAACGACCCGCTCAACAAGATCGGTCGCCCCCAGCAGCTCTACGTGGGTGCGCCTGAGCGGGACGTCCCCTCGCGCTGACCGACTCCGAGCGCCCCGCCCCACGGTTCCGTGGCGCGGGGCGCTCGTGCGTGTGCGCGGGTTGGCATTCCGCCCGCTCGCAAGGCGGTGGGGCGGCGGGACGCGCCGCTCGCCTCTGCCGAGTGGTCGTGAACTGTCGTCGGGCGGGTGTCGAACCGACGGTTCGTGCGCCCTCGGCGCCCCGCGGGCGGTGTGTTGTGACCACTCGCGGGGCGCGGCACTGGACGCGACGGCCTGGAGGCCGGGTGGCGGTCTCGTGGACCGGCCCCGGGCCTCCCGTGCGGGCGTGTCGGGCGCGGGCGGCAGGGCGCGCCGCTCGCCTTCGCGGAGTGGTCGCGAACTGTCGTCCGCCGGGTGCCGAACCGACGGTTCGTGCCCCCTCGGTGCCCCGCGGACGGTGTGTCGTGACCACTCGCGGGGCGGGCCTCCCGGTGGGCGCGCCGGGCGTGCAGCGCTACGCGTGCAGCGCGGTGTTCAGCTGGATGCCCTCGCCCTTGCGCTGCAGCGCCTCGACGGCCCCGCTGACGCTGTTGCGGCGGAACAGGATGTTCGGGGTGCCGGAGAGCTCGGCGGCCTTGACGGTCTTCGGGGTGCCGTCGGGGTTCGGGGCCGCGCCGACCAGCACCACCTTCGTGCCGGCCGTGACGTAGAGACCGGCCTCGATGACGGAGTCGTCGGCGAGCGAGATGCCGAGGCCCGCGTTCGCGCCGAGCAGCGCGCGTTCGCCGAGCGAGACACGGTGGGTGCCTCCGCCGGACAGCGTGCCCATGATCGAGGCGCCGCCGCCGATGTCGGTGCCGTTGCCGACGACGACGCCCTGCGAGACGCGGCCCTCGATCATGGCGTCGCCGAGGGTGCCGGCGTTGAAGTTCACGAAGCCCTCGTGCATGACGGTCGTTCCCGGTGCCAGGTGGGCGCCGAGACGGACCCGGTTCGCGTCGCCGATCCGCACGCGGTCCGGCACGACGTAGTCGACCAGGCGCGGGAACTTGTCGATCGCGTGCACGGCGATGCCGGCGCGCTGCAGGGACGGGCGCAGGCGCGTCAGGGACTCGGGGTGCACCGGGCCGGCGTTCGTCCACGCGACGATCGGCAGGTGGCCGAAGACGCCGTCGAGGGAGACCTCGTTCGGGCGGACGTGCAGGTGGCTCAGCAGGTGCAGGCGGAGGTACGCGTCCGGAGTGCTCGTCGGGCCGGCGTCGATCGTGATCTCGGTGGTGACGGCTTCGATCCGGACCTCACGGCGGGGGTCGTCACCGACGTGTGCCTGCAGCTCGGCGGGGAACACGGCGTCGGCGGGCAGCGCGCCGAGGTGCGTCTCGGGGTACCAGGTGTCGAGCGTCGTGCCGTCGGCGGCGATCGTCGCGAGGCCGTGGCCCCAGGCGTGGGTCGGGCGGTCGGTGGCAGTCGTGTCGGTCACGGCTCCAGGGTACCGAGCGCCGTTCGGCGGGCACCGTCCGTCCGGACTGCCGGGGCGGTGGGGCCGCCGACCGTCCGGACTACCGGGGCGGTGCGAGGGGCGGCCGGTAGGCTGCCTGCATGCCGGAGCACCTCGACCTCACCGCCTCGTCCATCGACATCACCCGTGCCATCTGCGACATCGAGTCGGTGTCCGGCAACGAGCAGGCCCTCGCCGACGCGATCGAGGCCGTGCTCGCACCGCTGCCGCACCTCGAGGTGATCCGCGACGGCGACGCGATCGTGGCGCGGACGAACCTGGGCCGCGACCGCCGGGTCGTCATCGCCGGCCACATCGACACCGTCCCGCTCAACGACAACCTGCCGACCGAGTTCCGGACCGCCGAGGACGGCACCGAGATCCTCTGGGGCCGCGGCACCGTCGACATGAAGGCGGGCTGCGCGGTGCAGCTCAAGCTCGCGTACGACCTCGTCGACCCCTCGGTCGACGTCACGTGGGTCTGGTACGACCACGAAGAGGTGAGCGACGCCCTCAACGGCCTCGGCCGCCTGGCCCGGACGCGACCCGAACTCCTCGCCGCCGACTTCGCGATCCTGGGCGAGCCGTCCGGGGCGCAGATCGAGGGCGGGTGCAACGGCAACCTCCGCGCCGAGATCCGCACGTTCGGCAAGCGCTCGCACAGCGCCCGGAGCTGGATCGGCGACAACGCCATCCACAAGACCGCCCCGATCCTGGCCACCCTGGCCGCGTACGAGCCCCGCACGGTCACGGTCGACGGGCTCGAGTACCGCGAGGGCCTGAACGCGGTCGGCATCAGCGGCGGCATCGCGGGCAACATCATCCCGGACGAGGCGATGGTGCACGTGAACTACCGGTTCGCCCCCTCGCGCTCGGCCGACGAGGCCGTCGCCCACATCCGCGAGCTGTTCGACGGGTACGAGGTCACGATCGTCGACCTCGCCGCCGGTGCCCGCCCCGGGCTCGACGCCCCGCTCGCGCAGGACTTCGTCGCGGCCGTCGGCGGACCGGAGCCCCGTCCGAAGTACGGCTGGACCGACGTCGCACGCTTCTCGGCGCTCGGGGTCCCCGCGGTCAACTACGGCCCCGGCGAGCCGGTCTTCGCCCACCACGACGACGAGCAGGTCCCGGTCGCGCAGATCACCGCGGTCGAGGCCGGGCTGCGTCGGTGGCTGACGGCCTGACGACGGCGGGGGCCACCCGGAGGACCCCTGCCCGGAACCGTTGGCGGGCCCGGTACCGGGTCGTCCCCTGGTGGGTGCGAATCACGGTCGTCTACGTGCTGGCGCGGCTCGTCACCGGTGCCATGATGCTCGCGTTCGCGGGTGTGCAAGCGGCGAACTCGTTCACCGTGCAGAGCCCGGGCTACCTGTCGTTCGCGTCGATCTGGGACGGCGCCTGGTACCGCGTGATCGCCACGGGCGGGTACCCGTCGACGCTGCCGGTCGATGCCGCCGGGCACGTGACCGAGAACGCGTGGGCGTTCATGCCCGCGTACCCGTTCCTGGTGCGCGGGCTCATGCTGCTCACCGGAGCGTCGTTCGAGCTCGTCGCGGTCTCGGTGTCGTTGCTCGCCGGACTCGGGGCCGCGCTGGTGTTCCGCCGGCTCATGGGGGGGTTCCTCGACCCCGCACGGGCGACGTTCGCAACGGTGCTGTTCTGCGTCGCACCGGTGTCCGCGATGTTCCAGGTGGCCTACGCGGAGTCGATGGGCCTGTTCCTGTTGCTCGTCGCGCTGCTGCTCATGGTTGATCGACGGTGGTGGGCGATGCTGCCCGTCGTGCTGCTGCTCGGCATGACGCGGCCGACGGGCCTCGCCTTCGCGTTCCTGGTGGTGCTCTTCGTGGCCGCGTGGGCGATCCGGCCGGCGTGGGTGCGCTCGTCGGAGCCGCTCACCCTCCGCCGACTCGTGCCCCCCGCGGTGGTCGCCACTGTGTCGGGTCTGGTCGGGCTGGCGTGGCCGGCGATCGCGTGGGCGGTCACCGGGGTGCCGAAGGCCTACACCGACACCGAGCTCGCCTGGCGGTCGTCGTACATCGGGTGGAAGGAACTCGTGCCGTTCGCGCCGTGGGTGCAGGGGTTCGGGTGGTGGTTCGGGCAGCCGGCCGGCACGGTCCTGCTCGTCGTCGTGCTCGTCGGGTTCGCGGCGTTCGTGTGCCTGCCCGCCGCACGCCGGATCGGCATCGAGCTCCGACTCTGGGGCGTGGCGTACCTCGTGTACCTGCTCGCGGTGTTCTTCCCGCAGTCGAGCACCTGGCGCATCCTCGTGCCGATCGCGCCGTTGCTCGGGATCGTCGCGCTGCCGCGGTCGCGGGTGTACCGCGTGGCCGTCGTCGTCGCGTTCGTCGGGCTGCAGTGGGTCTGGCTGTACTACACGTGGTGGGTCGACGGCTACGACTGGACCCCGCCGTGATCGACGCAGGGCTCCGGAGGCCCGTGGATCCGCGTTCTGCGGAGCATCCGGACGGCACATCCGACACCCCCAACCTGGGCGGTTTCGCAGTTGCCCCCTCCATACGGGATAATGGGGCTGCATTTACTGCACGAAAGGGGACATCTGATGGCAGCCATGAAGCCGAGGACCGGTGACGGGCCGATGGAGGCTGTTAAGGAGGGTCGACTCATCATCGTGCGGGTTCCGCTCGAAGGTGGAGGCCGCCTGGTCGTCTCGGTCAACGATGCCGAGGCCAAGGAACTCCACGACGCACTCGCTGAGGTCGTCTCGGCCTAGTACGTCGAAGCACCAGAACGGAAGGCCCGGAGCGTGTACGCTCCGGGCCTTCCGTCTGTGCGCTGCCGATCCCGCGGCTGGGGGATCCGCGGCGCTGTCGGTCGGCTCCGGCAGGATGGGACCGTGCCGAGGACGAGACTGCCGATCCGCCGCGTCGAGGAGTACGCGCCCGACCCGATGCCGCGCGACGTCTGGCCCGCGACGCTCGCGCCCGTGCGGCAGCTGCTCGACGACGGGCTCGATCTCGCTCCGGTGACGGTGCTGGTCGGTGAGAACGGTGCCGGCAAGTCCACCCTGGTGGAGGCGATGGCGCTCGCCTTCGGCATGGGGCCCGAGGGCGGTTCGACGAAGTCCGGGCACAGCACCCGCCCGAGCGAATCGCAGCTCTGGGAACACATCGCCCTGCACCGGGAGCCCGGCGCGGTGCGGTCCGGCTTCTTCCTGCGCGCGGAGACCATGCACGGGGTGTTCACCTACCTCGAACAGCACCCCGGGGGAGCCGAGCCGCTGTTCCACGAGCGGAGCCACGGTGAGTCGTTCCTCGACTTCGTCATCCACCGGTCGCAGTGGCCCGGGCTCTGGATCCTCGACGAGCCGGAGTCCGCCCTGTCGTTCTCGGGGTGCCTGGCGCTGATCGGGCTCCTGCAGTCCATCGTCGAGACGGGTGTCGGCCAGGTCGTGCTCTCGACCCACTCACCCGTGCTCGCCGCGTTCCCCGGGGCCGAGATCCACGAGGTCGGCGAGTGGGGCCTGCGGCGCACCGGATGGCGCGACCTCGACCTGGTGCGGAACGAGCGTGCGTTCCTCGAGTCGCCCGAGCGGTACCTGCGGCACCTGGACTGACCTGCGCGAGCGGCGGCGGGTCGAGCGCTAGTTGGTGACCTTCGTCAGCTGCAGCAGTCCGTCGCCGGCGGGCGACAGCGCGCTGCGCACCGCACCCGACGTCGACACCTCGGTCAGGAGCAGCCGGAAGTCCGTGGTGGCGCGGTCGCGCTTCACCGGGTCGGCCACGCGTCCGCGCCAGAGGGCGTGCGGCACCAGGACGGTGCCACCCAGGCGGGCGAGCCGCAGCCCGTGCTCGACGTACTCGATCACGTGCTCGGGGTCGGCATCGACGAGCACGACGTCGTACGAGGCCTCGTTCATGCGGGGGAGTACCTGGTTCGCCCGACCGGGGATGAGCCGGATCCGTGCGGGAGCGGTGCCGGCGCTGATGTAGGCGTCGCGGGCGAACTGCTGGTGGTCCACCTCGACGTCGATCGTGGTCAGGGTCGCGTTCGGGGCGCCCGCGAGCAGGTACAGGCCGGAGACCCCGAGGCCGGTGCCGATCTCGATGATGCTCGTCGCACGCGAGGCTGCGGCGATGACCGCGATCTGCGCACCGATCGCGGGCGAGATCGCTTCGACCCCGAGTTCCACGGAGTGCTCACGAGCACGGGCGATCGCCTCGGTCTCCGAGACGATGTCCTCGGCGAACTTCCAGTTCGACTCTTTCTCTGACACGCACACTCCGTTCGGGAGACAACTCTAGAGGTGCAACGCAGCAGCAGGCGTTAGGCTCGCTCGCGTGGACATCCCGCTCGACAAGATCCTGATCATCGGGGTCATCGGCGTCCTCTTGCTCGGGCCGCAGCGCCTGCCGATGTACGCCCAGAAGCTGGCGGAGTTCGTCAAGGCCGTCCGTCGGTTCGCCGACACCGCCAAGGAGCGGATGCGCGACGAGATGGGCCCCGAGTTCGACGACATCGAGTGGCAGAAGCTCGACCCGCGTCAGTACGACCCGCGCCGCATCATCCGCGACGCCCTGCTCGACTCCGGCACGAGTGCCGCAGCCGTCCAGACCGCGCAGGTCACGGCCTCGAAGGTGCGCGCGACGGCTCCCGTCGTGCCCCTGGCCGCCGGTGAACCGGCACCCTTCGACGCCGAGGCGACCTGACGCCCGTCACGTCCCCACACGACGGACTGGAGGCCCGGTGCCAGCTGGCACCGGGCCTCCCGTCCGTCACGGGGTCGCGTCGTCAGTCGCGGGTCGCGACGATCGTGTAGGTGGTCGGCATCCGGTCACGGTCGTGATCCGGCCAGGCCCACGAACCGGTGCCGGTCTCGACCATGCGGGAGCTGAAGCGCCAGGGCAGGGTCCGGCCCTCGTCGAGCCGTCGGAGTCGCAGTCCGGCACCGAGCAGGGCGTTCACGATCTCGGACAGCGGGTGCGGCCACTCGAAGGTGCGGGTGTTCGCCACCGTGCCGTCACCGGCGTAGGTGCCGGCGTCGTCCCACTGCTGCGCGGTGCCGTCCGGGAAGTACCGGTACCGGGTGGCGAGCTCGTCGGCGTCCTCGTCGAGGGCGTACAGCGCCGGGTGGCCGTCGCGGATGAAGAACACCCCGCCGGGGCGCAGCAGGCCGGCGACCTGCGCAGCCCAGCGGTCGAGGTCGGGGAGCCAGCAGATCGTGCCGATGCTCGTGTACACGACGTCGAAGTCGCCGGTGACGGCGGCCCGGGCATCGAGGACGTCGGTCTCGACCCAGGTGACGTCGAGGCCGAGGCGCGACGCGAGCCCGGCGGCCGAGGCGAGGGCGGCGGGGGAGAAGTCGACGCCGGTCAGCCGGGCACCCTCGCGGGCGAGCGACACCGTGTCGGTGCCGATGTGGCACTGCAGGTGGCAGACGTCGAGGCCCGCGAGCGAGCCGTTCGGCAACCAGGGCGTCAGGGCCGGCAGGTCGTCGCGGACGACGTCGGAGCGGTGGCCGGGGTCGGCGAGGGCGTCGATCGCGTACGCGCCCTCGTGGATCGGCACCCGGTCGTCCCAGTTCGCGCGGTTGGTGGCGCGTGCGTGGTCCCAGTCGACATCGACGTGATCGGTGCTCATGACCCCGAGCCTAGGACAGCGACAACCCGAGCTTCCGGCCGGCGAGCCCGCGTCCCATCGTGGTGATCCGGTCGGCGATCGCCGTCAGGGCGACGGCGGACGGGTCCTCCGGGGTGCCGAGCACCACCGGGACACCTGCGTCGCCGCCCTCGCGCAGCGGCACGGACAGCGGCACGCTGCCGAGCACCGGGACGGGGTCGTCCTGCCCGCGGGAGAGCCGTGCGGCGGTCTCGGCGCCGCCACCCTCACCGAACAGGTGCAGCACCGAGCCGTCGGGCTGCACGAGCCCGGCCATGTTCTCGACCACGCCGATGACCCGCTGCCCGGTCTGCCGGGCGACGATCCCGCTGCGCTCGGCGACGTCGGCCGCGGCGGCCTGCGGGGTCGTGACGACCAGGACCTCGGCGTGCGGCAGCAGCTGCCCCACCGAGATCGCGACGTCGCCGGTGCCCGGGGGCAGGTCGAGCAGCAGGACGTCGAGGTCGCCGAAGAACACGTCGGTCAGGAACTGGTTCACGGTGCGGTGCAGCATCGGTCCGCGCCACGACACCGCGGTCGAGACGTCGTCGACGAACATGCCGATCGACACGACCTTCACGTCGTGCGCCACCGGCGGCAGGATCATGCTGTCCACCCGGGTCGGGCGGGGTGCGACCCCGTGCTCGTCGGTCAGGCCCATCAAGCCGGGGACGCTGAAGCCGTGCACGTCGACGTCGACGACCCCGACCCGCAAGCCCCGGCGGGCGAGCGCGACGGCGAGGTTCACGGTGACGGTGGACTTGCCGACGCCGCCCTTGCCGCTCGTGACGGCGATGACGCGCGTGAGCGAGTCCGCGGGGAACTGGACGCCCTTGGGGCGGCCGGCTCGCAGCCGCTCGGTCAGTGCGGCGCGCGTGGCCGGGTCCATCACGGACACGTCGACGTCGACTGCGGCGACCCCCGGGACGGACCCGGCGGCGACGCGGACGTCGCGCTCGATGGTGTCGGCGGCGGGGCACCCAACGATCGTGAGCTGCAGGTCGACGCGCACCGCGCCTCCTGGCTGCACGTCCACGCCGCGGATCATGTCGAGCTCCGTGACGGGGCGGCGGATCTCGGGGTCGATGACGCGGCCGAGCGCGGCGAGGACCGCCGTGCCGAGCTGTTCGTCGGTGGGGACGGCGTCAGCCACGGGTGGAGCTGTCGTGTTCGTCCGCGTAGCCGGCCTCGTCCGCGTCGCGGCGGTCGAGCTCCTCGAGCAGGGAACGGAGCTCGGCGCGGATGAAGTCCTTCGACGCCATGTCCCGCATCGCCAGGCGCAGGGCCACGACCTCGCGGGCCAGGTACTCGGTGTCGGCCAGGTTGCGTTCGGCGCGCTGGCGGTCCTGCTCGAACTGCACGCGGTCGCGGTCGTCCTGCCGGTTCTGCGCGAGCAGGATCAGCGGGGCGGCGTACGAGGCCTGCAGCGAGAGCACGAGCGTCAGAGCCGTGAAGCCGATGGCCGCCGAGTCGAACTGCCACGGCTTCGGCGCGAGGGTGTTGTAGCCCATCCAGACCACGCAGAACAGCGTGAGCCCGATGAGGAACCAGGGCGTGCCCATGCCGCGGGCGATGCCCTCGGTCGCGCGACCGAAGGTGTCCCCGCGACCACGGCGGCGGCTGGGGAGCACACGCGTGCGCATGCCCTTCGGGGAGTCGAGCCGGACCTCTTGCCGGTCACGGTCGCGACGGTTGTCATCCGTTCGGGCCACGGGTGGTCCTCCTTCCCGTCGTCACGGGTGTCCTGCGCGGGCGTTGGCGTGGAAGCGGTGAGGGTTCCCCCTCGCCCTGACTTCGCCAGTCGTCCGGCAGGACGTGGTCGAGGACATCGTCGATCGTCACCACCCCGACGAGACGGTGGGCGTCGTCGACCACGGGGACGGACAGCAGGTTGTAGGTCGCCATGATGCGGGTGACCTCGGCGGCGCTCGCGTCGACCCGGACCGGTTCGGTCTGCTGGTCGATGAGCGTGCCGAGCCGCTCGTTCGGCGGGTAGCGGAGCATCCGCTGGAAGTGCACGAGCCCGAGGAACCGGCCGGTCGGCGGCTCGTACGGCGGCAGGGTGACGCAGACGGCGGCGCCGAGCACCGGCGCGAGCTCGTGGCGGCGGACCAGCGCGAGGCCCTCGGCCACGGTGGCGTCAGCCGAGACGATCACCGGTTCGGTGGTCATCAGACCACCGGCGGTGTCCGGCTCGTACTCCAGGAGCATGCGGACGTCCTGCGCCTCCTCCGGCTCCATGAGCTGCAGGAGGGCTTCACTCCGCTCGTCGGAGAACTGGGCGAGGACGTCGGCCGCGTCGTCCGGCTGCATCTGGTCGAGGACGTCGGCGGCGCGGGCGTCGACCAGCCGGGTGAGGATCTCGATGCGCTCCTGGTCGGGCATCTCCTCGAGCACGTCGGCGAGGCGGTCGTCCGGAAGTTCCTCGGCGACCTCGAACCGGCGCTCGGCGGGCAGGTCGAGCAGCGTCGACGCGAGGTCGGCGGGCAGCAGGTCGGAGTAGGCGGCGATGACGTGCTCGGCGGACTGGGCCTCGCCGGGGAGCTCGTCCTCGGTGACCTCGTTCCACGTCGCGAACGTCGTCGGGCCCTTGCCGAACGGCGACGGCGTGGTCTTCGGCTTGCGGAGGAAGAGCTGCGCGACCTCCCAGTCGCCCTGCCCGCGGTCCTCGATCGCGACGTCCTCGATGGTGGCGCGGATCCGCTGGTTCTTGATGAGCACCTTGCGGCCGAGCATCTCGGCGATGACGCGGACCTCGCCGCCGCGCTGCTCGAAGCGGCGCATGTTCACGAGGCCGGTCGTGATGACCTGCCCGGCACCGATGGAGGTGATGCGGCCGATGCTCACGAAGATGCGGCGCTTGCCGGGCACCTCGACGATGAGCCCGACGACGTGCGGGGGATCGGCCCGGCGGTAGACGACCAGGACGTCCCGGACCCTGCCGACGCGGTCGCCCGCGGGGTCGAAGACGGAGCACCCGGCGAGGCGGGCGACGAAGACCTTCGTGGCGCTCACCCGACCCAGCGTAGTCGCTCGGGTGTGGGCGTTCGCCCGCGCCGGTCGGCTGCTTCCCTGAGAGTGCACGTGCGATTGCAAGGTGTGCGGTGAATGATGGCTGTGTGAGCAATCAGAGCCCCTTCGCCGGCAGGACCGCCCAGGCGTTCCCGACGCTGCCCAAGGGCGACGTCCTGGGAACGTACGACAGCTACCCCGACGCGCAGCGCGTGGTGGCGAAGCTGGCCGAGGCCGACTTCCCCGTCAACCAGCTCTCGATCGTCGGCAACGACCTGAAGACGGTCGAACGGGTCACCGGCAAGATGACCTACGGCCGTGCCGCCATCGCCGGCGCGCTGTCCGGCCTGTGGCTCGGCATCTTCTTCGGCATCGTGCTCACGCTGTTCTCACCGAGCGCCGGCGGCCTGATCCTGGCGGCCGCGATCATCGGTGCCGCGTTCGGCATGCTCTACGGCATCGTCTCGTTCGCGATCACGAAGCGACAGCGTGACTTCACGAGCGTGCACCAGGTGCTCGCCACGAACTACCAGATCGTCGTCAACCCGCAGCTGACCGGGCAGGCGCAGCGGATCCTCGGCGAGCACGGGGCGACCCCGTCCACGCACTGGAACGACGCTCCCCAGCAGCAGCAGCAGCAGCAGCAGCAGTGGCGTCCGGGCCCCGGTGGGGTCCCGCCGCAGCAGCAGTCGCCGTACGGCGGGCACGCCACGCCGCACCAGCAGCCGGGAGGCCCGCAACACCCCGGCACGTCGGCCCCCGGCACGCAGATGGGTGCGCCTTCGGGCCCGCCGCGCTACGGCACGAACGACGGACCCCGGTACGGGGAGACCCCCGAAACGGCCGCCGCCCCCGCGGCCCCTCCGGTGCCGGAGCGTCGACCCGAGGAGCCGCCGCGCTACGGCGAGCGAGTCGTCGGTGCCACGCCGCCGGAGCCCTCGTCCTCGCCGGACGCCCAGCGTGACGGCGACGGGGACAGCGACCGCCGCTAGTCGCGCTCCGGCTGCTGCGCTCGGGCCCCGGCGCGTGTGCTCCTCGGTCGGTGATGCGGTGGGGCGCCAGGTCGTTCGACACGCCGCTCACGTCCGCCGAGGTCCCACGAAGTGTCGCCGCCGAGCACCGCGGGCGGCACTTCGGGCGACCGCAGCGGCAGAGTCCGGGCGGTGCGGGCGGTGCGGGCGGTCCGGGCGGTGCTGGCGGTGCGGGCGGTCCGGGTGGTCGCAACACCCCGCGCGCCCGGCGTCGAGCGGTCAGAGATCGTCGTTCGGCGCCGGCCCAGACGACGGTTCGTGACCGCTCGGCCTCGGGCAAACGGCACGTCGTGACCGGGAGCCGTGCGGGCTCCGGGGGCGGCGGCACGGCACGGCGCCGTGCGGCATCGCTCGGCAGCGCACGGCTCCGCACCGGACGGCAGCGCACGGCACCGCATGGCACGGCATGGCACGGCACGGCACCGCACGGCACCGCCCGGTCTCGCCGGGCAGGCTCGGTCCGGCTAGAGGACCTTCGAGTAGCAGACCGACAGGGGCGCCCCGACGTAGGGCCCGAAGTTCGCGATCCGCCGGAACCCCTCGCGCTGGTAGAAGCCGACGGCACGCTGCTGCGCTGTGCCCGTCTCGAGGACGAGCGCCGGGGACCCGAGGTCGAGCGCGGCCTCTTCCAGCCGTCGCAGCAACGCAGCCGCGACGCCGGACCCGCGGGACTCCGGTCGGACGTACATCCGCTTGATCTCCGCGATGCCGTCGTCGACGATGCGCAGGCCCCCGCAGCCCAGGGGAGTACCGGACTCGTCCCGCGCGACGAAGAACACCGCGATCGACTCGGCGGTCGGCTTCTCACCCGGCTCGGTGTCGCCGCCGTGCGCCCGGTCGATCTCCAGTCGCTGTGCGGCGCGGAGTCGCTGGGCGTCGGGGGAGTCGAAGTGCTCGACCTCGATCGCGAAGGTGTTCGGGGAGGCCTCGGGCATGGTCACCCGATCAGGCTAGCGGCCCGAGCGGGCGATCCACCCCTCCACTTCCGAGGGGGTCCGGGGGATGCCGACGGACAGGTTCTCGGCGCCGTCCTCGGTCACCAGGATGTCGTCCTCGATGCGGACACCGATGCCACGGAACTCCTCCGGCACGGTCAGGTCGTCCTGCTGGAAGTACAGCCCGGGCTCGATCGTGAAGACCATGCCGGCCTGCACGGTGCCGTCGAGGTACATCTCGCGGCGGGCCTTCGCGCAGTCGTGCACGTCGAGCCCGAGGTGGTGGCTCGTGCCGTGCACCATGTAGCGGCGGTGGAACTGGTTGTCCGGCTCGAGCGACTCGGCGGCCGAGACCGGCAGGAAGCCCCACTCGGCGGTCTTCCGCGCGATGACCTCCATCGCGGTGGCGTGCACCTGGCGGAACGTGATGCCCGGCTTGACGATCGCGAACGCGGCGTCGGCGGCTTCGAGCACGGCTTCGTAGACCATGCGCTGCACGGGCGAGAACGTGCCGCTCACCGGGAGCGTGCGGGTGATGTCGGCGGTGTAGAACGAGTCGACCTCGACCCCGGCGTCGATGAGGATGAGGTCGCCCGGCTGCACGGCGCCGTCGTTGCGGGTCCAGTGCAGGATGCAGGCGTGGTGGCCCGAGGCGGCGATGGTGTCGTAGCCCACGGTGTTGCCGTCCGCGCGCGCCCGGCGGTTGAACGTGCCCTCGACGATGCGCTCACCGCGCGGGTGCGCGAGCACGGCGTCGAAGTCGCCGATGACGTCGTCGAACCCGTGCTTCGTGGCGTCGACGGCCTTGCGGAGCTCACGGACCTCGTACGCGTCCTTGACGAGTCGCAGCTCGGACAGGTCACGGGAGAGCAGGTCGTCGGTGGCCGGCGACCCCTCGGTCTCGTCCGCGCCACCGATCGCCGCGCCGATGCGGGCGTCGAGGGAACGGGTCAGGTCGTCGTCGGCTTCACGCACGAGCAGCGCCGACGCGTCGAGTGCATCGGCGACGGCCGTGAACGCCCCGAGGTCGGCGGTGGCCAGCCCGAGGTCGGCGGCGACGGCGTCGAGCGAGGGGCGCGGACCGACCCAGAACTCCCCGATCTCGGGGTTGGCGTAGAACTCTTCCGAGTCGCGGCCTGCGGTGGCGCGGAAGTACAGCGTGGCGTCGTGCCCGGAGCCGTTCGGCGTCATCACGAGCACGGAGCCGACGACGGTGTCCGTGCCCCAACCGGTCAGGTGGGCGAAGGTGGAGTGCGGGCGGAACGGGTAGTCGCAGTCGTTCGAGCGGACCTTGGCCTGCCCGGCCGGCACCACGATCGTGCGGCCCGGGTGCAGCTCGGAGATGCGCGCGCGACGCTCGGCGGCGAACGCGGCCTGCTCGCGGGGCTCGGGCTGCGCCTCCGAGCGCTCGGCCCACTGCGACCCGATGAAGTCCTTGAAGGTCGAGGACCCGGGGGTCGTGGATCGGTTGCTCGTCGCGCGGGGAGTCGTGTCGGCCATGCGTCCATCATCGCACCGCCCGGGGACACCCGGCCTGTGCGGCCGCTCACCTGTGGATAGCATTGGCCACGTGCCCGACCCGTTCATCGACCTGCACGCGCACTCCAGTGTCTCCGACGGCACCGAGCGTCCCGCGGAGCTCGTCCGAGCGGCCGCGGCCGCCGGACTCGACGCCGTCGCGCTGACCGACCACGACACGACCGCGGGGTGGGCGGACGCCACGGCCGCGGCGCACGAGCTGCCCCTGACCCTGCTGCCGGGCCTCGAGCTGAGCACCCGGATCGGCTACCGCAGCGTGCACGTGCTCGGCTACCTGGTGGACCCCGAGCACCCCGGACTGGTCGAGGAGACGACCCGGATCCGCGACGGCCGGCTCTCCCGCGCGCACCGCATGGTCGACCGCATCGCCGAGGACCACCCCATCACCTGGGCGGACGTCCTGGCCCAGTCCAGCCCCGGGGCCACGATCGGCCGTCCGCACATCGCCGACGCCCTGGTCGCCCGGGGGCTCGAGTCCGACCGGTCCGCGGCGTTCCGCGGCATCCTGCACCCGGCGTCCGGCTACTACGAACCCCACGAGGCACCGTCGCCCCTGCGCGGCGTCGAACTCATCCGGCAGGCGGGCGGCGTGCCCGTCATCGCGCACCCCGCGGCGTCCTCGCGCGGGATCGTCATCGACGAGCCGATGCTCCGCGACCTGGTCGACGCCGGGCTCGGCGGGCTCGAGGTCGACCACCGCGAGAACCTGGCACACGGCAAGCGCACCCTGCTCGACTGGGCGACGCGCTACGGCCTGTTCGTCACCGGCTCGAGCGACTACCACGGCACCGGCAAGCCGAACCGGCTGGGGGAGCACCGCACCGCACGCGTCTCGTTCGACGCGATCGTGTCCGAGGCCACCGGCAGCGCCCCGGTCGTCGGCCCCGGTTCGCGTCTGGCCTGACGGCCGACCGAACGGCTGGCCACTGAGTCTTCGGCCTGGCCGACAGTCCACGCGTCGGCGTCCGCGTGAACTGTCGCTGCGCGCGTGACGCCGGTCCGCGGGTGGAGACGACGAAGGGCCCGTCGCGTCAGCGACGGACCCTTCGGTCTGGAGGCGCTACTCGCCGTCCGACGTACCCTGCGGTGCCGAGGCGGTCGCCGAGGCATCGCCGGTGCCGGCTCCGCGACGGCGGCGACGACGGCGACGCTTCGCGGCGCCGTCGGTGGTGGAACCACCTTCGACAGCCGAGCCGTCCTCGGTGCCCGCCGCGGCGGTGGGGGCGACCGACTCGGTGGCCGGAGCCTGCGGGGCGGACTGCTCCGAGCCTCCTGACCGGGTGCGGCTGCGCGACCGCGAACGCGACGCGTCACGCGAACCCGAGGCCGGGCGGTCGCTGCTGCGCTTCTCGACGGGAGCGCCGGCCGAGGCGGCGTGCGACGACGAGCCGGGCAGGCGGCCCTTGGTGCCCTTGGGGATGTCGAGTTCCTCGAACAGGTGGGGCGACGACGAGTAGGTCTCGACGGGCTCGGGGATGCCGAACTCGAGGGCCTTGTCGATCAGCGTCCACTTGTGCAGGTCGTCCCAGTCGACGAACGTGACCGCGATGCCGGTCTTGCCGGCGCGGCCCGTGCGTCCGGCACGGTGCAGGTACGTGTCCGGGTCGTCCGGGATCGTGTGGTTGATCACGTGCGTGACGTCGTCCACGTCGATGCCGCGGGCAGCGACGTCGGTGGCGATGAGCACGTCACGCTTGCCGGCCTTGAACGCCGCCATCGCGCGCTCGCGCTGCTCCTGGTTGAGGTCGCCGTGCACCGCTGCGGCGTTGAACCCGCGGTCCTTCAGCTCCTCGACGAGCTTCGCCGCGGCACGCTTGGTGCGGGTGAAGATCACGGTCTTGCCGCGGCCCTCGGCCTGGAGGATGCGGGCGATGACCTCGTCCTTGTCCAGGGAGTGCGCACGGTAGATGAGGTGCTTGATGTTGGCCTGCATGAGGCCCTCGTCAGGGTCGGTCGCCCGGATGTGCACCGGACGGCTCATGAACCGGCGGGCGAGGGCGACGATCGGCGCGGGCATCGTCGCCGAGAACAGCATCGTGTGACGCACCTCGGGGACGGCCTGGAAGATGCGCTCGATGTCCGACAGGAACCCGAGGTCGAGCATCCGGTCGGCCTCGTCGAGCACGACCTCTTGCACGTGGGAGAGGTCGAGCAGACGCTGCCGCTGCAAGTCGATGAGCCGCCCGGGCGTGCCGACGACGATCTGGGCACCGGCCTTGAGCTGCTCGACCTGGCCCTCGTAGGCCTTGCCGCCGTAGATCGAGACGACCGTGGTCGGACGGTTCGAGGCCGCGAGCTCGAGGTCCTCGGTGACCTGGACCGCGAGTTCACGGGTCGGGACGACGACGAGCGCCTTCACGCCGTGCGCCGGGTCGGCACCGAGTCGCTGGATCAGCGGCAGGCCGAAGCCGAGCGTCTTGCCGGTACCCGTCTTGGCCTGGCCGATGATGTCCTGGCCGGTCAGGCCGAGCGGGATGGTCTGTTCCTGGATCGGGAAGGGCTCGATGATGCCCTTGCCGGCCAGTGCATCGACGATGTCCTGGTCGATGTTGAGGTCTGAGAAAGTCAAAGAATCACCTTAGTTCTGGTGGAAGTCCCGGCCAGTCTACCGACGGGCGCGTGGTCCGGGGCGCTCCGGGGTGCGTCGGGGCGTCCGGGCGGGCGACCGGCGGGTGCCACGGGACTCGCCCTCTATGCTGGTCGGGTGGTCTCGTGGTGGAACCGGAAGCGCGCGGCGCAGCTCGCTGCAGCATGGCTCGCGTCGCGGAACCCGCGCGGAGCCGCGCAGGTCAAGCGGCTCGCGCTCGACGACGTCACCCCGGAGCTCGACGTCTACCTGGGGCAGGCCGCGTACCTGCAGCTCTCCGTCTACGAGACGATGGGACGAGCCGGTGCTTCGGCACCGACGCTCTCCGGCCGTCTGGTCACCGGGGTCCTCGCGACCACGGCGCTCGAGCGGCACCGCACGATCGTGGCCGAGATCGAACGCAGCGGCGGAGACCCGGCGGCGCTGATGGCCCCGCACCGCGAGGCGATCGACCTGTTCCTCGAACGGACGAGCGGTGCCGACTGGTACGAGTCGATGCTGACCGGCTACGTGACGGCCGGCATCCTGAACGACCTGTTCGGCAACCTGCTCCGCTCCCTGCCGACGGACGTGCGGCAGCGGCTGCGTTCGGTGTTCGACGCGCGCGAGGAAGCAGCGGTCGTCGAAGAACTGGCGGCCCACATCGAGAACGACCCGCGGATCGGTTCTCGCCTGGCGATGTGGGGACGGCGCCTGGTGGGCGACACCCTGCTGGTCGCCCGGTCGGCGCTGGCGTCGCACGCCCGCGAGGACCAGGAGCGGCTCGAGCCGGTCTGGACCGAACTCATCGCCGCGCACACCCGACGGATGGACGCGCTCGGTCTGACGGCCTGAGCGGTCGAGCTGCTCGAGCGTCAGGATTGCTCGAGGGTCAGGATTGCTCGTGGGTCAGGCGCCGCGCGTCTTGAGCTGCTCGTAGTACTCGGCGTCGCGCTTGTCGCGCTGCGTGCCGAGGAGCCACTCGACGACGAGGACGACCACGCCGGACCCCACGAGGGCCACGACCCAGATCCAGGTGCCGTCGTACCGCCACCCGGCCCAGGTCAGCGCCTCCCAGAGGACGGCTGCGGCGATGCCGCCGACCGCGGGGCCGACGAGCACGCCGCGGTTCGACCGCCACGGCAGGATCACGTGCGCGACCGCGCCGATGATGACGCCGCCGAGGACGGCGAAGAGCAGTTCCACGTCGTCAGGCGACGAAGCCGATGCGCCGTGCCTCTTCCGCGCCGACCTCGACGTACGCCAGAGCCGAGACGGGGACGATGAAGCGACGGCCCTTGTCGTCCTGCAGCGACAGGTGCGTCGACTGCGCGGTGAGCGCCTCGGACACGGCCTTCTCGACCTGGTCCGCGGTCTGGGCGGTCTCGAAGGCGATCTCGCGGGGGCTGTTGATGATGCCGATCTTGATGTCCACGAGCACAGCGTATCCGAGCGGTCCCGTGCGGTATCGGGCGTTCGCCGCGGGCGCACTCGACGGCGCGACGACCGGTGCCCCGCGCGTCCGCAGCGGTGCTGTCGGCGGTCCTGGGTACCGTACGAGCGTGCCGCAGACCACGCTGATGCCCGCTCCCGAGGACACCGGGTTCGCGCGCGCACTGGTCGACGACCCCTCGCAGGCCGCGGTGCTCGCGCTGCCGGACGGCCGTCACGCCGCGGTGATCGGTGCGCCGGGCAGCGGCAAGACGACCACGCTCGCACGGCTCGTCGCCGACCGGCTGGCCCGACCTGGCGCGATCACGCCCGACGGCCACGCGACGGTCCTCGCCCTGACCTCGGCGCGGACGGCTGCAACGGCGCTGCGTGACCGGCTCGCGCGGGTGGTCGACCGGGTCGTGCCGGGTGCCCTCGCACGCACCGTGAACTCACTGGCGTTCCAGATCGTCACCCACGCGGCGTCGGTGCAGGGGCAGGAACCCCCGACGCTGCTGACCGGTGGGGAGCAGGACCGGATCATCGCCGACCTGCTCGCCGGGCACGAACTCGACGGAGCCGGACCGGCCTGGCCCGACCCGATCACCTCCGTGGTCCGGGAGCGAGCCGGGTTCCGCACCGCCCTGCGCGACGTCATGATGCGTGCGGTGGCCGCCGGCGTCGAGCCCGACGACATGCGGGAACTCGGCGACGAGCTCGGACGGCCCGAGTGGCGGGCCGTCGGCGACTTCGTGGACGACTACCGGGCATCGGTCACCGCGTTCCGGCCGACCGGGCTCGACTCCGGTGAACTCGTGGCGTACGCCACCGCCGCGGTGCTGCGGCACGAGCTCCCCGCCGGCATCGCCGCCCTGCGCCTGGTCGTGGTCGACGACACACAGGAACTGGTGGAGGGCGAGATCGCCCTGCTCGGGGCGCTCGCGCGCTCCGGCGTGCAGGTGGTGGCCTTCGGCGACCCGGACATCGCCGCCTCGGCGTTCCGCGGCGCCGAACCGGACGTGCTCGGTCGACTGGCCGTGCGACTCGGGGTCGACCGGGTCGACGAACTGTTCCTCGGCGCGGTGCACCGGCACCCCGCCCCGATCCGCGCCCTGGTCACCGGGGTCACGGGTCGCATCGGCACCGCGGCGGCCGGTCGGCAGCGCAGCGCGTCGGCGGGCGACCAGGATGCTCGGTCCGACGCCGTCGTGCACCTCGAGGCCGCCAGCCGGTCCGCGCTCGTCGTGGCGATCGCCCGTCGACTGCGCGAACACCGCCTGCTCGACGGTGTGCCGTGGCACCGGATGGCCGTGGTCACCCGCAGCGGTGCTGCCATCCCCGAACTCGTCCGGGCACTCTCCGTGGCCGAGGTCCCGGCGACCGCCGGTGCCGCGCCCGTCCGTCCGCGCGACGACTCCGCGGCGCGGGCGCTGCTGGACGCGGCTGCGGTGGCGCTCGACGTCCTGCCGCTCGACGCCGCCCTGGCCACCGCGTTCGCCACGGGGCCCCTCGGTGGCCTGGACACCCTGGCGATGCGTCGGCTCCGGCTCGCCCTGCGGCGCGAGGAGCTCGCGGGCGACGGTAGCCGCACCGCCGACGAACTGCTGGTCGATGCCCTGGGCGCACCGGAGCGTCTGGCGACGGTGGACGCCGGGTTCGCGCGACGAGCGACCCGGCTGGCCCGGAGCCTGGTGCAGGCGCGTGCCGACGCCCAGGCGGGATCGAGCATCGAGGAGATCCTCTGGGGCCTCTGGGAACGCAGCGGTCTCGCGAAGTCGTGGGGTGCCCAGTCCGCCGCCGGTGGGGTCGGCGCCGGGGAAGCCGACCGGCACCTGGACGCCGTCGTCGGCCTGTTCACCGCCGCCAAGCGCTTCGTCGAGCGCACGCCGGACGCCCCTGCGCGGGTCTTCGTCGACGACCTGCTCGGCGCCGACCTGCCAGAGGACTCGATCGGCCCCGACCGGACCGCCGGCCGGGTGCGGGTGCTGACGCCGTCGGCGACGATCGGACTCGAGTGCGACGTGGTCGTGGTGCTCGGTCTGCAGGACGGCGTCTGGCCCAACACCCGGGTGCGCGGCAGTCTGCTCGACCCGGACGGACTGGTCCGCGCTGCTGCCGGGGTCGAGCGTTCGCCCATCGACGACCGTGCCGCCGTGGTCGCCGACGAACTCCGGCTGTTCGCCCGGGCCGTCTCGCGCGCCACCACCCAGGTCGTCATCGGCACGGTCGCGAACGACGACGAGTCGCCGTCACCCTTCGTCCGACTCGTCCCGGTGCCGCCGGACCGTCAGCCGACCGTCCACCCGCTGTCCCTGCGTGGGCTCGCCGGGTCGTTGCGCCGCCGAGTGGTGGGCTCGGGCGATCACGAGGCCGCGTCCGCGCTGGCCCGCCTGGCCGAGGCCGAGGTACCCGGTGCGGCTCCGGACGAGTGGTACGGGCTCGCCGAACCGACCACGGACGACCCCCTGGTCGACCTCGACGCCGAGCCCGCGCCCGAGGTCGAGGGCGGCGAGCCGGTCGCTCCGGCCGTGTCGGTGTCGCCGTCGCGCATCGGCACCTTCGAGGAGTGCCCGGTGCACTGGTTCGCGCAGACCTTCGGCGGCGGTGCCCCGAGCCCGGCGATGGGCATCGGCACGATCGTGCACGAAGCGATGGAGCACGCCACCGAGATCGACGTCGAGTCGCTGTGGGAGCGGGTCGAGGCGCGGTGGGACGAGCTCACCTTCGAGTCGCCCTGGGTCGCCGACCGCGAACGCGCCCGGACCCGGCGGATGATCGAGGGGCTGAGCGACTACCTCCGCACCTTCGCCAGTGCCGGCCGTCGACTGCTCGGCGCCGAGACCTCGTTCGCGCTCGTGACCGGCCCCGCCCGCATCCGGGGGAGCATCGACCGCATCGAGGTCGACCCCGAGGGCCGTGTCAGCGTCGTCGACCTGAAGACGGGCCGTTCGATGCCCAGCGAGAAGAACGACATGCCGGAACACCCGCAGCTCGGCGCCTACCAACTCGCGGTCGAGGACGGCGCGGTCGAGGGCGTGCCGGCGGGGTCTCCGATGACGGACGCCCGGCTGGTGTTCGTCCAGAACCCTCGCGGCGGACAGGCGTACTCCGAGCGGACGCAGCACGCGTTCGACGCCGAGGCGCGGGAGGCCTACCGCGAGCGGCTGCACGGGGTGGCACGGGGCATGGCCGGCCGGACGTTCGTGGCGAACGTGGACGACCACTGCGAGAAGGCCCGGACCGGGGTCGAGTGCCGGATCCACGTGGTGGCGGAGGTGACCTGGTGAGCGACACCGCGGACACGACCGACACGACCGGCACAGCTACTGCGGCCGACACGGCTGCCGCTGCTCCGCCCGTCATCCGGCACGGCGCCGACGCCATCGCCGACGCCCTCGGTCGCCCCCGTCCCACCGCCCAGCAGCGTGCCGTCATCGAGTCGCCGCTCGTGCCGGCGCTGGTCGTCGCCGGTGCCGGCAGCGGGAAGACCGAGACGATGGCCTCGCGCGTCGTCTGGCTGCTGGCCAACGGGCTCGTCCGACCCGACGAGGTCCTCGGGCTGACCTTCACCCGCAAGGCCGCCGGCGAACTCTCCGTCCGCATCAACGACCGCATCCGCGCGCTCGAGGACGTCGGGCTGATCACCCCCGGGGACGCCTTCGAAGCGCCCACCGTCTCGACGTACAACGCCTTCGCCAACGCGGTCTTCCGCGAGAACGCCCTGCTCGTCGGGCGTGACGGCGAGTCCCAGGTGCTGACCGAACCCTCGGCCTGGCAGCTCGCCCGTCGGGTCGTGGTGGCCGCCCGCGACGACCGGCTCGCGGGACTCGACCGCGACGTCGACACCCTGACCGCAGCCGTGGTGGCGCTCGCCGGTGCTACCTCCGAACACCTCGTCGAGCCGGAGGACCTCCGCCGGTTCGCGATCGAGTTCTCGGAGCTGCTCGAACTCCCCGGCAACCGCGGCAAGCCGTACAAGGCGATCACCGACGCGGTCACCGCGATCGGCGCCCTCGAACCCCTGGCCGACCTGGTCGCCGAGTTCCGGCGGCAGAAGGTCGACCGCGGGTTCGTGGAGTTCTCCGACCAGATCGCCCTCGCGCTCGCCGCGGCCGAGTCGGCCCCTCGCGTCGTCACGGACCTGCGGAGCCGGTACGGGGTGGTGCTCCTCGACGAGTACCAGGACACCTCGGTGGTGCAGACCCGGTTCCTCGCCCGGCTGTTCCGCGGGCACTCGGTGATGGCGGTCGGCGACCCGCACCAGTCGATCTACGGGTTCCGCGGTGCGAGTGCCGCGAACCTCGCCCGGTTCCCGCACGACTTCGGCGGCGACGAACCCGGGGTGGCCGAACCCGTGACCTTCGCGCTGTCGACCAGCTGGCGGAACCCGGTGGACGTGCTCGCGGGGGCGAACGCGATCGTGGCACCGCTGTCCGAGGCGTCCGAGGTCGACGTCGAACGGCTCTCGCCCCGGCCGGGCGCGGACACCGGCACCGTACGGGTGGTGTTCCCCGAGACCCTGCCGGAAGAGGCCGACGAGGTCGCGGCGTGGTTCCAGGACCACCGCCGTCAGGACCCGACGGGCTCGATGGCGCTGCTGCTGCGCGCGCGGAAGGACCTCGCGGCGTTCACGGCGGCGCTCGGTGCCCGCGGGGTGCCGTACCACGTGCTCGGCACCGGCGGACTGCTCCAGCGCCCGGAGATCGTCGACCTGGTGGCGTGCCTGCGGGTGCTGCACGACCCGGCGGCCGGCAACGACCTGATCCGGCTGCTCGCGGGTGCACGGTGGCGGGTCGGTGCGGCGGACATCGTCGCCCTGCACCAGCTCGCCCGGTGGCTGTTCCAGCGCGACCACACCCAGCAGCGGCTCGACGACGACCTGACCGCGGCGTTCCGGGCCTCCGTTGCCGCCGGGGAGCACGGGTCGATCGTCGATGCGCTCGACTTCGTGGCGACCGCGCCCGACGAGCACGGCGCGCTCGAGGGCATCACCGCCGCGGGTCGCAGCCGGATGCGTGCGCTCGGCGGCCAGCTCGCGATGCTCCGGTCACGCGCGGGGAGCGACCTGGTCGACTTCGTGACGCTCGTCGTGCAGGAGATGCGGCTCGACATCGAGGTCGCCGCGCACGAACAGGGGAGCGGCGCCTACCTCGACGCCTTCATCGACGAACTCGCCGGCTTCGTCTCGACCGACGACCGCGCCGACCTCGGTTCGTTCCTCGGGTGGATCGACGCCGCAGCCCGGCGTGACGACATGGGTCCGCGTTCCGAGGAGCCCGAGGCCGGCACCGTGCAGATCCTGACGATCCACGGGTCCAAGGGACTGGAGTGGGACGCCGTCGCGGTGCCCCGGATGGTCGAGGGCGGCCTGCCGGCACGCCCGCAGGAGGGCTCGTCCGGCTGGCTGGGGTTCGGCCGGCTGCCGTACGAGTTCCGCGGGGACGCCGCCGAGCTGCCACGACTCGCATGGCGCGGGCAGGAGACCCAGAAGGACGTCACCACTGCGATCGACGCCTTCAAGGAACAGGTGAAGGCCCGCAACGAGGACGAGGAACGCCGGCTCACCTACGTCGCCCTGACCCGTGCCAAGCACGACCTGCTGGTGTCCGGCTCGTTCTGGGCCGGCGGGGTCCGACCCACCGAGCCGAGCCGTTACCTGCGCGACCTGGTGGACGCAGGCGTCATCGACGGTGCGGCGATCCCGGAGACGACGGTGCACGACGAGAACCCGATGGGGGAGAGCGGCGCGACCCAGACCTGGCCGCACGTGCCGTTCGGGCAGCGTGCGCCGCGGGTCCTGGCCGCCGCGGAGCGGGTGCGGAACGCGAACCCCGGAGCGGCGGGGCGCTTCGCCGCCGACATCGACCTGCTGCTCGCCGAGCGGCACGCCACCCGGAACGCGAAGCACGCGGTCGCCGTCCCGCACCGGGTGCCGGCGTCGGGCTTCAAGGACTACCTGACCGAACCTGACTCCGTCGCCGAGCGGCTCCGCCGGCCGATGCCGGAGCGACCGTACCGCGCGACCCGGCTCGGCACGCTCTTCCACCAGTGGGTGGAACAGCGGGCGCGCAGCGGTGGCGCGCTCGAGACCCTCGACGTGTGGGACGGGGAGCTCGACCTCGATGCCGATGACCTCGCCGATGCGTCGCCGGACGCCGTGGTCACCGACGACGACGCCCGTCGACTGGCGGACTTCCAAGCGACGTTCGCCCGCTCCCGCTGGGCCGGGCTGACGCCGATCGAGGTCGAGCGCGAGATCCACATCCCGTTCCTCGGGCACAGCGTCGTCTGCAAGCTCGACGCCGTGTACGAGATCGACGGGCGTGCCGAGGTGGTGGACTGGAAGACGGGCAAGGCACCGTCCGGTGCGGACGACCTGGCCCGACGCACGCTGCAGCTCGCGCTGTACCGCGTCGCCTACGCCGAGTTCACCGGGCGGCCGCTCGACCAGGTCGACGCGGTGTTCTACTTCGTCGCCGACGACCTCGAGGTCCGTCCGACCGAGCTGCTCGACCGCGCCGGACTCGAGCGTGCGTGGTCCGAGGCCATCGGCAGCTGACGTCCCGCGGAAGGCGCGTCGCGCTCGTCGCGCGCTGCGCCCTGTCGCGCTGAGCCCGTGTCGGGCTCCGCCCGTGTGGAGCTCCGCCCTGGAGGCCCGGTGCCGGTCCGCCGGGCCTCCAGGCGGTCGCGCCAGGTGCCCGGGCGGCGGCCGGGACCGGTCACGACACCCCGCAGGACGCACAGCGAGTGGTCACGGACCGTCGGGTGGCCGCGCTGCGATCGACAGGTCGTGACCGCTCGGCGGAACTGAGCGGGGAGTCGTGACCACCGTGGGCCGTGTGGAACGAGACGGTGTGGACGAGAAGTGTGGAACGAAACGGTGCGGAACGAGGCGGCGTCAGCCGTGGCGGCGTTCGGTGGAGGACAACAGCTGCTCCACCTCGCCGATCTCCATCGTCTCGGGTGACACGGACTGCAGCGGTTCCGCACTCGGGGCGTGCACCGCGTCGACCAGGCGGTGCATCATCGAGACGGCATCGTCGACGACCTCGGTGCTCTTCGCCTGCACGCCGTGCAGCAGCCAGTGCGCCGTCTCGAGCTCGTGGTGCACGCGCGCACGCTGAGCGAGCTGGCGGTCGCGTCCGCCGCCGTTCGCCTCGTAGGCGCTGAGGACGGTGTCGAAGGCGTCGCGGCGGCCGGCGAGCACCCATGCGAGGTCCTTCGCCGGGTCGCCGAGCCGCAGCTCGCCCCAGTCGAGGACCCCCGTCACCGCATCGCCGTCGGCGAGCAGGGCGCCGGTGCCGAGCGAGCCGTGCACGACGGTCGGTGTGAACTGCCAGAGCTGCTGGTCCCGAGCGGCACCCTCCCAGCGTTCGACGAGCGCGGCGGGGACGAGCTTGGTCGCCACGGCGCGGTCCATCACCGAGACTGCGGACCGGAGCACCTCGAACGGCGTGAGCGAGGGCAGCCCGGCGTCGGAGACGAAGCTCGTCGGCAGCTGGTGGATCGAGGCGACGGCACGGCCGACACTGGTGGCGAGGTTGGGGCGCTCGACGAGCGACGCGAGGGTCGGGTGGGTCCCGGCAAGTCGGGTCGTGACGATGGCGCGCGTCGACCCGATCGGTGCCTGGCCGCGGTACTCGGCGACGCCGAACGGCAGTCGCGTGCGGATGCCGGCGCTCAGTGCACGGATGGCGACGAGGTCGGCTGACTGCCGGGCCTCGGCGCGCTGGTTCCGGGGGCGGCGGATGACGATCTCGGTGCCGTCGGCGTCGCGGAGGAGCGCCGACTCGTAGTCGCCGGCCGCGGCCGAGCCGAGCGTGCGCGTGCCCGTGACGAGGAGACCTGGAACGGCCGTCGTCGCCAACGCGGCTAGAGTGAACTGGGATCCCGCCATGCCCCTCAGGGTAGGCGCGTGACGCGTGCACGGCTGCACGCCACGCTGTTCGGCGGCCCGTACGCCCACCGCACGTCTCCTGCACGTCCGCACCCGATCCGAGGAGCTCTCCCGCCGTGACCGTCGAGTTCGCCGCCCGGCTCCCGCTCTCCCGCAACGAACTCGACCGCGACGCCGAGTTCCGCACGACCGACGACGTCGAGCGTGTCCTGCGCGAGGACGAGCACACCCGGTACCTACCGGTGCGTGGTGCTGAGATGCTCCGGAACGCCGACGGCACCCTGCGCTTCGTGGCCGCGTCGGAGATCCCGGTCGACACCGTGACCCTGTACCTGGGCCGTGCGGTGTCGGACGCAGCCGACGCCCCGGCGGGTACCCGCTTCGTCGCCGCCCTGATCGACAGCGCGACGGCCACCGCCATCGAACCCGACGACGCCGCCTGGCAGAGCCTCCGGATGTTCGGCACCGAGCTCTCGCCCCGCGACCAGGGCCTGGCGGTCGAAGCCGTGGCGATGGCCAACTGGCACGCCGTGCACGGCTTCTCGCCGCGCACCGGGTCACCCACGGCCGTCGTGAGCGGCGGATGGGTCCGCCGCGACCCCGAGGGGCACGACCTCTTCCCGCGCACGGACGCGGCGATCATCGTCGGGGTCGTCGACGCCGACGACCGGATCCTGCTCGGTTCCAACGCCGCGTGGGACGCCGACCGGTACTCGCTGCTGGCCGGGTTCGTCGAGCCGGGGGAGTCGCTCGAGGACGCCGTCCGCCGCGAGGTCTGGGAGGAGTCCGGCGTCCGCGTCGAGGAGCCCGAGTACCTCGGCTCGCAGCCGTGGCCGTTCCCCGCGTCGCTGATGGTGGGCTTCCGTGCCCGTGCAGCCGGCGGTGACCCGACGACCGCACGCCCCGACGGCGTGGAGATCCTGGACGTCCGGTGGTTCTCGCGCGACGAGATCCGCGAGCGCGCCGGCGACACCCTGCTGCTGCCGGGACGCACCTCGATCGCCCGCGCCATCATCGAGGAGTGGTACGGCGGGCCGCTGGACCTGCCGTGAGCGTCACCGGTCCGCGCGGCGCAACGGGCGCAGGGGCAGTCGAGCCCCGGCCGCCGTCGCCCGACGAACTGCTCGCCGCGCTCGACGCCGAGCAGCGGACGGTCGCCCGCACCCTGCTCGGTCCCGTCGCGGTGCTGGCCGGTGCCGGGACGGGCAAGACCCGGGCGATCACGCACCGGATTGCCTACGGGGTCGCCACCGGGACCTACGCCCCGAACCACGTCCTCGCGCTGACCTTCACGACCCGTGCCGCCGGCGAACTGCGGTCGCGCCTGCGGGCCCTCGGGGCCGGGACGGTCCAGGCGCGCACCTTCCACGCCGCCGCGATGGCGCAGCTCAGCTACTTCTGGCCGGACACCGTCGGCGGGCACGCCCCCAAGATCGTCGAGTCCAAGGGTCGGATGATCGCCCACGCCGCGGACACCGTCGGCATGCACGTCGACACCCCGGTGCTCCGCGACCTGGCCGCCGAGGTCGAGTGGCGCAAGGTGCAGATGCTCTCGCTCGACGAGTACGAGGCCGCCGCCGCGGACCGGGTGATGCCGCGGGACACCACACCGCGCCGGGTCATCGACCTGATGAAGGCGTACGAGCGGCTGAAGGACGACCGGCGGCAGCTCGACTTCGAGGACGTCCTGCTGGCGACCCTCGGCATGGTCGAGTCCGAGCCCCGCGTGGCGTCGTACGTGCGGCAGCAGTACCGGTTCTTCGTGGTCGACGAGTACCAGGACGTCTCGCCGGTGCAGCACGACCTGCTGCGGGCCTGGCTGGGCGGGCGTGACGACCTGTGCGTCGTCGGCGACGCAAGTCAGACCATCTACTCGTTCGCCGGAGCCTCGAGCGACTACCTGCTCGGGTTCGGGTCGGAGTTCCCCCGCGGGTCGGTCCTGCGCCTCGAGCGGAACTACCGCTCCACCCGCGAGGTCGTGTCCGCGGCCAACACGCTGATGCGCGGCCAGCCCGGGGCACTCGACCTGGTGGCCCAGAGCCAGGAACCGGGCCCGGAACCGGTCGTGCTGGCCTGTGTCCACGACGGCGACGAGGCGCAGACCATCGCCCGCCGCATCGCCGAGCTCGTCGGGGCCGGAGCGTCCTACGGGGAATGCGCCGTGCTCTTCCGCGTCGGGGCGCAGTCCGCAGCGCTCGAGTCCGCGCTCGGCCGGAACGGCATCCCGTACCGCGTGCAGGGAGGCACCCGCTTCTTCAACCGCCCGGAGGTCAAGCTCGCTGTCCACCACATGCGCGGTGAGGCGATCCGGCAGACCGACGACGAGCTGACCCGACGGGTCCGGCTGGTGCTGCAGGTCAGCGGCTGGACGGAGACGCCGCCGGAGGGCACCGGTGCAGTGCGCGAGCAGTGGGAAGCGCTGCAGGCGATCATGGGCCTGGCCGAGGACGCCCCTGCCGGCACGACGATGCAGCAGTTCACCCAGGACCTGGTGGACCGGGCGGCGACGCACCACGAGCCCGAGGTCGACGCCGTCACGCTCGCGACGCTGCACTCGTCGAAGGGTCTGGAGTGGCCGCACGTGGTCATCGCCGGCGCCGCCGAGGGTCTCCTGCCGATCTCGCACGCGTCGACCGACACCGAGGTGGACGAGGAGCGACGCCTGTTCTACGTCGGGCTGACCCGAGCCCGCCGATCCGTCACGATCACGTGGTCGCAACAGGGCTCCACGCGTGGGGGAGCCCGGGCTCCGAGTCGGTTCCTGGCAGCGCTCGGCACGCGCACCGCGGATGGGGTCGGACCGGCGAACGGCTGACCGTCAGGTCGTCGCGCTCGAAGACGAGCTGGTCGGGCTCGGCTCGTTGCGTCCGGAGCGGGAGCCGTTCCAGCAGCATCCGTGTCGTGGCGGCGGCCACCGCCGCTGCCCGCCACGGTGAGAGCGGTGCCGGGTGCCGGCCCCACACCTGGGCGGCGATGGCCGGCCAGGCCGGGTCGTCGTCGACGCGCGCGTACTCAGCGCACTGGAGGCACGGCCCGGCTCCCGGCACGACGAACGGACCGAGACGGATGCGTCCGTCCCCGACGACGACCGCCAGGTGCGGCACACCCCGGCGGGTCCACGCGGCGCGGAGCGCCGGGTCGACGACGTGGTCGGCCACCACCACGGCGAGGCGTGGTTCGGGCTCGGGCAGCACGATCGGCCCCCCGGCGGGCGCGGCGGTGCGGCTGACCGTCACGCCCTCGCCGGACAGGAACGTCGCCACGGTGTCGGCGAGGAGACCGGCGCCGTGCACCTCGATGCGTTCGATCGGCTCGGGCAGGACCTCGACCACCGCGGGCGACGCGGCACCGAGCACCCCGGCAGCACGTTCCGGGGAGCACCCCGACGCGGCCGCGAGGCCGGACAGCACGTCGTGCCCGGTCTCTCGTCGGAGGCCGTTGAGGAACCGTTCTTCCCCCGCGGTGGGCACCGCGACGACCGCGCGCGGGGGATCGACCCCGAGCTGGACCGTGGCGGGGTCACGCCAGACGAACTCGAGCGTCGGATCGATGCGGATGCCCATGACCCCACGGTGCCGGAGTGCGCGGCACGCGTGGGGTCACAAGAGGGATCTGTGGAGAACTCAGCGGGGCTGGTCGCCCGTGTCGTTCCCGGGCTCGTCGCCCGCTCCACCCTCGGGGTCGTCGGCCACGCGGCCGGACTCGTCCTCGTGCGGGCGCGCGCCGGTCGAGTCGTTCAGCAGGTCCTCGAGGGCCTTGTCGAACGCGTCGTCCTCGTCGGTCTGGGACGGGTTCCGCAGCCGTGCGACGAGGGCGTCGGGTGCGTCGACGTCGTCCGAGGTCGGCACGAGGTCGAAGTGCGACCAGAGGGCGTCGCGCTGCTCGGCACCGAGCTCGTCGGTCACCCGCTGCCACATCGCCGCGGCCTCACGCAGACGGCGCGGCCGCAGCTCGAGGCCGACGAGTGTGGCGAACGCCGACTCGGCGGGGCCACCCGCGGCACGGCGACGGCGCACCATCTCGGCGATCGCCCCGGCCTTGGGGAGACGGACGGTGGCAGCAGCGGTGACCGTGTCCACCCAGCCCTCGACCAGCGCGAGCATCGTCTCGAGCCGGGCGAGGGCGGCGTCCTGCTCGGCGGTGCGCGGCGGGATGAGGGCACCCGACGCGAGTGCGTCGCGCAGCTGCTCCTGGTTGGTCGGGTCGATGTCGGCCGCGAGTTCCTCGACGCGGTCGAAGGGGATGTGGATGCCCCGTGCGTAGTCCGTGATCGACGAGATGATGTGCAGCCGGAGCCACCGTGCCGACCGGAAGAGCCGGGCGTGCGCGAGTTCGCGGACCGCGAGGTAGATGCGGACCTCGTCCTCGGAGACGTCGAGGCCCTCGGCGAACTCGGCGACGTTCTGGGGCAGGAGCGCTGCGACCTGCTCGTCGAGGAGCGGCACGCCGACGTCGCCGCCGGACACGACCTCCTTCGAGAGCTGCCCGACGACCTGACCGAGCTGGATCGCGAACAACGCCCCGCCGATGCCGCGCATCGCCTTCGAGACGTCACCGAGCATCGCCTTGAGCTGCTCGGGAGCACGCTGGTCGATCGCCTCGGTCAGGGCATCGGCGATGCTGAAGGCCACGGGCTCGGCGATCTGCGTCCACACCGGGACGGTCGCCTTGGCCCACTGTTCACGCGTGTAGAGACTCGGGGTCGCGGTCAGTTCGGCGACCGTCGTGACCTCGTCGAGCCACAGCGCGGCGACCTGGAACGCCTGGTCGGCCGCCTGCGAGGTGGCCGGGTCGACGGGGTGGCCGCCGTCCCGAGCGATCGCGGTGGCGCGTTCGGCGGTGGCGGAGAAATCGATGCCGTCTCCGCCGGACTGGGCGGCGCGCTGGAGCTGGCTCATCAGGTTCGCCACGGAGGCCGGGTCGTTCGGCAGACCGGCGGCACCGGCGAGCTGCGACGGGTCGATCTGCCCCTCGCCCGAGAGCAGCTTGCGCAGCATCTCCTGGAAGTCGTCGTCCGGCCCCGGCTGTGGTTCATCAGGCATGCCGACTACGCTAATCGCTGCTCACGGGGCCGCACCTGGGATGCCCCCGTGGGAACGCCCGAAGCGCTGCGCCCAGGGCGAACAGCCCCGTCGCGAGACGTGGGCGACCACCCTGCCGCCAGGCGCGGGTGCCCACCTCGGAAGGACCCCGCGTGACCCTCTTCGCCCCCGCGCCCCGTCGTCGCTCGCGTGCCCGGACCGTCGGGTGGGCGTTCCTGATCGGCGCGGTCGTCCTGGGCCTGTTGGCGAGCCTGCTGCCCAGCCCGTACCTCATCGAGGTCCCCGGGCCGGTCTACAACACCATCGGCACGCAGAAGCAGGGGACGGGCAAGGACGCGAAGGACGTCAAGCTCATCCAGGTGTCCGGCCACGAGACGTACCCGACGGCCGGTGCCCTCGACATGCTCACCGTCGGGATCCAGGGCGACGCCACGAACCGCCCGTCCTGGACCAGCGTCATCCGCGCGATCTTCACCAGATCACAGGCGGTCATCCCGGTCGAGGCGATCTACCCGAGCGGCACCACGACCGAGCAGGTGAACGAGCGGGACTCCGCCGACATGCAGGCATCGCAGCAGTCGGCCGTCGCCGCCGCGCTCATCCAACAGGGGAACGACCTGCCGACGGAACTCGAGGTCAGCGCCGTGCAGGAGGGCTCGGCGGCCGACGGCGCGATCGAGAAGGGCGACGTCATCACGGCGTTCGACGGCAGGTCGCTCACGACCAACGCCGACGCCTCGAGCCTCCGCGAGCTCGTTGCGAAGCACGGCACCTCGCGCCCCGCGACCGTCACCGTCGAACGGGACGGCGCGACCGAGGACGTCAGGGTGACGCCGCGCAGCGAGCAGGGCACGGCGCTGCTCGGGGTCGGTGTCACCGAGCGCTACGAGTTCCCCTTCAAGGTGTCGATCCGGCTGCAGGACGTCGGCGGTCCGTCCGCCGGCATGATGTTCGCGCTCGGGATCATCGACGAGATCACGCCGGGCAAGCTCAACGGCGGCAAGCACGTCGCGGGCACCGGCACGATCACGGCAGACGGCGAGGTCGGGCCCATCGGTGGGATCCGCCAGAAGCTCTACGGGGCGGCGGACGCGGGTGCCACGGTGTTCCTCGCCCCCGCGGACAACTGCGACGAGGTCGTCGGGCACGTGCCGGACGGACTCGACGTCTACAGCGTCTCCACGCTCGACCAGGCCGTCACCGACCTGCAGACGATCGCCGACGGCGGGAGCACCGCGAAGCTCGCCCGCTGCGGTTCCTGACCCGGTCCTGAGTCCCCGTACAGGTTCACGTCCGGTCGGGTCCCATAGGATCAGTGTCACTGACGGCCCGCCGCGAGCCGGGCCCGCCGGTCCGACACGTCTGGAGCACATCAAGTGACGACAACCTCGTCCACCTCGGGGCGGCGTTCGCCGCGGGTCCCCATCGTGGTCACGATCATCGTGCTGGCCGCACTGGTGATCGCCTTCTTCATCTTCGCCAGCCTGTACACCGACTACGCGTGGTTCGCGCAGCTCGGGTTCCAGCAGGTCCTCACGACCCGGTGGATCGCCGGGACGCTGATGTTCCTGGCGGGCTTCCTCGGCATGGCGGTCCCGGTCTTCGTGAGCATCGCGCTCGCGTTCCGGTTCCGGCCCGTCTACGCGAAGCTCAACTCGCAGCTCGACCGCTACCAGCAGGTCATCGAGCCCCTGCGGCGCGCCGTGATGATCGGCATCCCCGTGGTCCTCGGCATCTTCGCCGGGCTCTCGACGGCGGGGCGCTGGAGCATGGTCCTCGAGTACTTCAACCGCACGCCGTTCGGCAAGACCGACCCGCAGTTCGGACTGGACATCGGGTTCTACGTGTTCGAGCTGCCGTTCTGGCGCTCGATCGTGGCCTACTCGTCGGCCGTCGTCCTCATCGCCGGTCTCGCCGCACTCGCGGCGAGCTACCTCTACGGCGCGCTCCGCTTCGGTGGTCGTGAGGTCCGGATCTCCCGCGCCGCGCGCATCCAGCTCGCGGTCACGGCGGCGCTCTACATCGCGCTGCAGGCCGTCAGCCTCTGGCTCGACCAGTACGCGGCCCTGACGAAGTCAAACTCGCTCATCACCGGTGCCCAGTACACCGACGTCAACGCGGTGATCCCGGGCCGCGAGATCATGGCCGGCATCGCGGCGATCGTCGCGTTGCTCTTCATCGTCACGGCGGTCATCGGCCGCTGGCGCATCTCGATCGTCGGGACAGGACTGCTGCTCGTCGCCGCGATCGTCGTCGGGGGCATCTACCCGTGGGTCGTCCAGCGTCTGCAGGTGAAGCCCTCGGAGCGCACGTTCGAGTCCGCCTACATCGAGCGGAACATCAAGGCCACGCGTGACGCCTACGGTGTCGCCGGCGTCGAAGAGCAGAACTACGACGCCACGACCGAGACGAGCTCGGGTGCGCTCGCGAAGGACGCGCAGACCACGGCCAACATCCGTCTCATCGACCCGAAGATCGTCTCCGACACGTTCAGCCAGCTGCAGCAGTACCGGCAGTACTACCAGTTCCCGAAGGAGCTGGACGTCGACCGCTACGACGTCAAGGGCGAGACCGAGGACACCGTGATCGCGGTCCGCGACATCGACCTCGCCGGGCTCAGCTCGGCCGCGAACACGCAGTACAACCGGGCGTTCGTCTACACACACGGCTACGGCGTCACCGCGGCCTACGGCAACCAGCGCGCGAGCGACGGCAAGCCGGTGTTCCTCGAGTCCGGGATCCCGTCGAACGGTGCCCTGGGTGACTTCCAGCAGCGCGTGTACTTCGGTGAGACCTCGCCGCCCTACTCGATCGTGGGTGCCCCGAAGGGCACGAAGGACGTCGAGCTCGACTACCCGTCCGGCTCCGACGACGACAACGGTGGCAACGCGACCACCACGTACGCCGGCGACGGCGGTCCGAGCCTCGGCAACTTCTTCAACCGGCTCGTCTACGCCGCGAAGTTCCAGTCGGAGCAGATCCTGCTCTCGAACGCGGTGAACAAGGACTCGCAGATCCTCTACGACCGCGACCCGATCACCCGCGTGCAGAAGGCCGCGCCGTACCTGACCGTCGACAGCGACGCGTACCCGGCGATCGTCGACCACCGCATCCAGTGGGTGGTGGACGGCTACACCACGAGCGACGCGTACCCGTACTCGCAGAGCCAGAGCCTGTCGGACAGCATCGCCGGCGCCGAGTCCTCGACGTACCGCACCGACCAGGTGAACTACATCCGGAACTCGGTGAAGGCCACGGTCGACGCGTACACGGGCAAGGTGACGCTGTACACGTGGGACACGAAGGACCCGGTCCTCAAGACGTGGCAGAAGATCTTCCCGACGTCGATGAAGCCGGTGTCGAGCATGAGCGCGGAACTCCTCGACCACGTGCGGTACCCGACGGACCTGTTCAAGGTGCAGCGCTCGATCCTCGGCACCTACCACGTGACCAACGCCAACTCGTTCTACTCGGGTGACGACGCGTGGAACACCCCGCAGGAACCGACGAGCACGGCGACGTCGGACAGTGACGCCGACACCGCGGCGACGTCGACGAACGCGCTCGGCGCGCAGACGACGACGACGGCCAACAGGGCGAACCTGCAGGACCCGTACTACCTGACGATGAAGGTGCCGGGTCAGGGGACCGCGTACTCGCTGTACACGACCTACATCCCGCAGCAGTCGGCCGGGGCGAACAACCGCAACGTGCTGACCGGCTACCTGGCGGTGAACTCCGACGCGGGTGGTGCCGGCAAGGGCGAGAAGGCGTCGGGCTACGGCAAACTCACGCTGTTGACGATGCCGAAGACCGACAACATCCCGGGCCCCGGACAGGTGCAGAGCCTCTTCAACGGTGACTCGACCGTGTCGCAGGAGCTCAACATCCTGAAGCGCGGCAACTCGACCGTGAAGCAGGGCAACCTGCTCACGCTCCCGGTCGGCGGCGGGTTCCTCTACGTGCAGCCCGTCTACGTCCAGTCGACCTCGAGTGGTTCGTACCCGCTGCTGCAGAAGGTCCTCGTGGCCTTCGGCGACAAGATCGCGTTCGAGGACACGCTCGACGAGGCCCTGAACTCGCTGTTCGGCGGGGACTCCGGTGCGGCGGCTGGCGACTCCGGCGCGAGCGGCGGCGACAGCGGCAGCGACAGCGGTTCCGGTTCCGACAGCGGGTCTGGCTCGGACACGGGTTCCGGCTCCGACACGGGCTCCAGCTCGACCGGCTCGACGGGTTCCGGCTCGGCCGACAACGACGCCCTGCAGAAGGCCCTGGCCGACGCCAAGGCAGCCCTGCAGGACCGCCAGGAGGCCTACGCCGACAACGACCTGGTCGCTGCGGCGGAAGCCGACCAGCGCCTCCAGGACGCGATCGAGGCCGCCACGGCAGCCGAGAACGGCAGCTGACACACCGTGGCGGGGCACTCGATTTGTGTCCCGCCACGGCCCCGTGTAGGCTTCTAAACGTGCCGCGGGGTGGAGCAGTTCGGTAGCTCGCTGGGCTCATAACCCAGAGGTCGTAGGTTCAAATCCTGCCCCCGCAACCAAGCGTCACATGAAGGCCCCGGTCCAACAGGACCGGGGCTTTCTTCGTGTCCCCGAACGCCGCCCCGAACGCAGTCCGGCCCGCAGGACGACCGCCCGCAGTCCCGCCCGCAGGACGACCGCCCGCAGTCCCGCCCGCAGGACGACCGAACGCAGGCCCCCGGGTACGCTCACCGCATGGCCACCCTCACGATCGCGGCGGCGCAGTTCGCCCCCGTGGACGACCCCGTCGCCAACCTCGACACCGTGCGCACCGCCGCCGTCGACGCGGCCGCCCGGGGTGCGGACCTCCTCGTCACGCCGGAGTACACCTCGTACTTCACCGCCGACATCGACGATCGGTTCGTCGCCGCGGCGCAGCCCCTGGACGGTCCGTTCGTCTCGGGCCTCCGCGACGTCGCTCGCGAGACCGGCATCGCCCTGGTCGTCGGGGTCGCCGAGTCAGCGGACACGCCGGAGCGCTTCCGGAACACCCTGGTTGCGGTGCTCCCGTCGGGCGACGTGGCCACGACGTACCGGAAGGTCCACCTCTACGACGCCTTCGGCTCGCGGGAGTCGGACCGAATCGAGTCCGGCGACCCGGAGCAGCTGCCGGTCTTCGAGCTCGGCGGAGTCCGCGTCGGGCTCGAGACCTGCTACGACCTGCGCTTCCCCGAGGTCACCCGGCGCCTCGCCGCTCCCGAGACCGGCGCGGCCGACGTCGTCGTCCTCCCGGCGGAGTGGGTGCGCGGGCCCGGCAAGGAGCACCACTGGCGCACGCTCCTCACGGCCCGCGCGATCGAGAACACCGTCTGGGTCGTCGGGGTCGGCCAGACGCCGCCCATCGGGATCGGTGGCTCGGTCGTCCTCGACCCGTCCGGCGTCGCCGTGGCCTCGGCGGGTGCCTCGCCGGGCACGCTCACCGCCACGATCGACACCACCGTCACGGACGCCGTCCGTCGGGTGAACCCGTCGTTGTCGCTGCGGCGGTACGACGTCGCACTGCGCACCCCGCCTGGAGGCCCGGGGCAGCGCTGACGCGTCCGTCGCGTCCCCGACGCGGTCGCGGCTCAGGCGCGGGGGCGCGTTCCGAGGGTCGCCAGGCGTGCGGCGGCGTCCTCCAGGACGCTCCGGCGCTTGCAGAAGGCGAAGCGCACCAGGGACCGGTAGCCGGCGACACGGTCCGGGCGGACGAACGCCGACACCGGGACCCCGGCGACCCCGGCCAGAGCCGGCAGTTCGAGGCAGAACGCGCGGGCGTCGTCGTACCCGAGCGGCGCGGCGTCGGCGAGCACGAAGTAGCCGCCGTCGGGGCGCATCACGTCGAAGCCCGCAGCCGTCAGTCCGTTCGCGAGCAGTTCGTGCTTCGCGCGCAGGTCGGCGGCGATGCCGGTGAACACCGCGTCGGGCAGGCGGAGTCCCACGGCGACGGCCGGTTGGAAGGGTGCGCCGTTCACGAACGTCAGGTACTGCTTGACCGTCGTGATCGCGTCGACGAGCGCCGGGGGAGCGGTGAGCCAGCCGACCTTCCACCCGGTGGTGTTGAAGGTCTTGCCGGCGCTCGACACCGACACCGTCCGTTCCGCGGCACCCGGCAGGGTCGCGATGGGCGTGTGCGGGACGTCGAAGGTCAGGTGCTCGTAGACCTCGTCCGTGATGATCACCGCATCGCGCTCGGTGGCCAGGTCGACGATCGTCTGCAGCACGTCGGTGGGCAGGACCCGGCCCGTCGGGTTGTGCGGGGTGTTCACGAGCACGGCGCGGGTGCGGTCGGTGAAGGCCGCACGCAGCGTGCGCTCGTCCGGCAGGAAGTCGGGTGCGGTGAGCGGGACCGTGACGTGCACCCCGCCGGCCAGCCGGATGAGCGCCCCGTAGGCGTCGTAGAACGGCTCGAAGGTGATCACCTCGTCGCCGGGTTCGACCAGCGCGAGGATCGTCGCGGCCAGCCCCTCGGTGGCACCGGCGGTGACGAGGACCTCGCGGTCGGGGTCGACGTCGAGTCCGTACCACCGCTCCTGGTGCTCGGCGATCGCCGCCCGCAGGTCGGGGGTGCCCCGGCCCGGCGGGTACTGGTTCGCGCCGTCGCGGATCGCCTGCACCGCGGCCTCGAGCACCTCGGCCGGCCCGTCCTCGTCGGGGAACCCCTGCCCCAGGTTGACCGCGCCGGTGCTGGCGGCGAGGGCGCTCATCTCGGCGAACACCGTCGGTGCGGGGACTCCGTCCGGTCCGAGCAGCATCGCTCCGTCGGCGGCTCGCAGCCACGGTCCTGCCTGGCGCATGTGGTTCCCTCCCGTGCGGGCGACGACGTGTCGCGCTGAACGGACCCCAACCTAGCTGTCCGTCCCGCGGCGGACCGGGGCACCGTGTACAGCGCACGCATAAGATCGCCAGGGGTGGCTCGCAGCCTCGCCAGAAGGACCGCTCAGGTGCTTGCGACAGACTGCACGAGCTTGAAAGGAGCACGTCCAGCATGACCGACACCACGCCCGACGGGCAGGGCGACGACCGCCGTCCGGACGATGCGGCTCCGCCTGCCGCCAGTGAGGACGCCGCAGCAGCGGCCACGAGAGGGAACACGTCGATGCCGAACGACTCCGACCAGCCGGACGAGACTCCTCGCCCGAACCAGAACGACGAGACGACCCCGGACCACACGGACGTGATCCCGTCGTCGACGGACCACCCGACCGACCGCTACACCGCGCCGTACCCGGCCGTCTCCGGTGACTCCCCGCGCGCGCAGCAGGGCGGCTACGGCCAGCAGACGTCGCCGTACGGCCAGCAGGCACCGCAGGCCCAGAACCCGTACGGCCAGCAGCCGCAGCAGAGCCAGAACCCGTACGGCCAGCAGTCGCAGTACGGCCAGCAGGCGCCGCAGGCCCAGAACCCGTACGGCCAGCAGTCGCAGTACGGCCAGCAGGCCCAGAACCCGTACGGCCAGCAGTCCCAGTACGGCCAGCCGGGCGCCGAACGCCCCCGCTACGGCGAGTACGCCCAGCCGACGTCCTCGTCCGCTCCGAGCTCGTCCTCCGAGTACGCGAACGCATCCGCGCAGGCCCCGCAGTCCGCCACGAGCGCCTTCGGCGACGTCGACGGCGCGAACCAGCGCAACGGGCACTACTTCAGCGACGACGCCTCGGGTGCCGCGGCGACCACGACGACCAAGGAGCGCTCGGGCCGCAACAAGCTGCTCCTGCCGATCATCGCCGGTCTCGTCGTGGCCGGGCTCGTGGGTGGCGGTGCTGGGTGGCTCGCATCGTCGGCGGCGAACGACGGTGGCAGCGTGGTGTCCTCCGGTTCGTCGCAGGGCGGCAACCTGACCGTCAACGACTACGACTCCGCCACCGTCGTCACGGCCGTCGCAGCACAGGCGACCCCGTCCGTGGTCACGATCAACGTGTCGGCGAGCAACGAGGCCGGCACCGGTTCCGGTGTCGTGATGAGCAAGGACGGCTACATCGTCACGAACACCCACGTGGTCACCCTCGACGGCGACAGCTCGAACGGCCGGATCACGGTGACGACCTCGAACGGCAAGATCTACGCGGGCAAGCTCATCGGCACCGACCCGACGGTCGACCTCGCGGTCATCAAGATCGATGCGACCGACCTCAAGCCGATGGAGTTCGCGGACTCGTCCAAGCTCAACGTCGGGGACACCGCGGTCGCGATCGGTGCGCCGCTGGGCCTGTCGAACACCGTCACCGACGGCATCGTCTCGACCCTGAACCGCAGCATCCAGGTCACCTCGAGCGCCCCCACCGAGGGCGGCGACTCGAACGAGGGCGGCAACGGCGGCTCGGGTCCCTTCGACTTCTGGGGCAACGGGGACAACGGCAGCAGCTCGTCCGCGAACACCACCGTCTCGCTCCCGGTCATCCAGACCGACGCCTCGATCAACCCGGGCAACTCCGGCGGTGCGCTGCTCGACTCGAAGGGCCGACTGATCGGCATCAACGTGGCCATCGCCTCGGCTGGCAGCTCGTCGTCGTCGGAGTCGGCCGCCGGCAGCATCGGCGTCGGCTTCTCGATCCCGGCCAACCTGGTCAAGCGGGTCGCGAACGAGATCAAGGACAACGGCTCGGCGACCCACGGGCTCCTCGGCGCAACGGTCGGCGACGCCACCGAGGACGCCAGCGCCACCCAGGTCGGCGCCCTCATCAAGTCGGTGTCCAACGGCGGTGCCGCGGCGAAGGCCGGTCTGCAGAAGGGCGACGTCGTCACGAAGATCGGCTCGGCGTCGGTCTCCGACGCCACCGACCTGACCGCGCAGGTGCGCTTCTTCGCGGGTGGCGCCTCGACGACGATCAGCTACGTCCGCGACGGCCAGACCCGCCAGGCCGACGTGAAGCTCGGAACGTACGACAGCAAGGGCTGACGCCACCACACGACGGACAGGAGGCCCGGGGCACGACGTGCGCCGGGCCTCCAGTCCGTCACGGGGGCGCGTCCCGCGCCGACGCAGGTGGGCGGTTCGGCCTCTTGATAGGCTCATGGTCGCTCTGCGGGGCGGCACCGCCCCGGTGCGTCCCGTGCCGCCAAGCCAGCACCCCGAGGTACGCATGCAGTCAGACGGACAGCCCCTGCCGGGCGTCTCGTACGTGATGCCCGTGCTGAACGAGGTCACCGAGGTCCGGGCCGCCGTCGGCAGTCTGCTCGACCAGGACTACGCGGGCCCGTTCGAGGTCATCCTCGCGCTCGGGCCGTCGATCGACGGCACGAACGAACTCGTCGCCGAGATGAGCGCTGCCGACCCACGGATCCGCGCGATCGACAACCCCGTCGGCTCGACGCCCGCCGGGCTGAACGTCGCGATCCGTGCGTCCGTGCACCCCGTCGTCATCCGCGTCGACGCGCACTCGGTCCTGCCCACCGACTACACGCGCATCGCGGTGCGCACGCTCCTGGAATCCGGAGCGGACAACGTCGGCGGCATCATGCGCGCCGAGGGCCGGACCCCCTTCGAGCGGGCCGTCGCCCTGGCCTACGGCAGCCGTGTCGGCCTCGGCGGCACGCCGCACCACGTGGGCGGCACAGCCGGCCCGGCCGAGACCGCCTACCTCGGCGTGTTCCGACGTGAGCGGCTGTTCGACGTCGGCCTCTTCGACGAGGGCATCAAGCGCGGCCAGGACTGGGAACTCAACCGTCGGCTGCGCCAGACCGGCGGGACCGTCTGGTTCACGCCGGAACTCGTCGTCACCTACCGCCCGCGGCCGAGCCTGAAGCGCCTGGTGCGGCAGTTCGTCGCCACCGGGCTCTGGCGCGGCGAGCTCGCGCGTCGGTTCCCGGCGAACAACGGCCTGCGCTACTTCGTGCCGCCGGCGATGGTCGCGGCGATGGCGCTGGGCGTCGTCGCCGGACTCGTCGGCATCGTCGGCGCGGCGCTCGGCACCCCGCTCGCCTGGGCGCTGCTCGGGTTCGTCGTGCCCGTCGTCTACCTGCTCTTCGTCGTCCTGGGGTCGATCGCGGTGGCGCGCCGCTCCGGGCTGCCGACGCTCCTCTGGTTGCTCGTCGTGCTGCCCTGCATCCACGTGGGCTGGGGGCTCGGGTTCATCATCGGGTTCCTGACCCGCACGTCCGAGCTGACCACCCACACGGGACGGTGACCGAATGACCGACCACCCCACGACCGGCCGCGGATCCGCACGGCCGACCTCGATCGCCGAACTCCGGGCCGTCGCCCAGCCGGACGAGGTCCGTGCGCGCGCCAACGCCGAGCACTGGACGGCCTCGCTGTACCTGCGCGACGTCTCGCCGTACCTGACCTGGGTACTCCTGAAGACCCGCGTCAGCGCGAACCAGGTCACCGGCCTGATGATCCTGGTCGGCTGGAGCGTCGCCGCCGCCCTGCTCATCCCCGGCATCTGGGGCGCCGCCCTGGCACTGGTCCTCGGCCAGCTGCAGATGCTCGTCGACTGCTCCGACGGCGAGGTCGCCCGGTGGCGCGGCACCAAGTCGCCCGCCGGGGTGTTCCTGGACAAGGTGGGGCACTACACGACCGAGGGACTGATCCCGGTCGCGCTCGGCATCCGCGCGGCCACCTGGCCCATCCACGGCGCCGACTGGATGTGGACCACGATCGGGTGCGCACTCGGCCTGGTCATCGTGCTCAACAAGGCCCTGAACGACATGGTGCACGTGGCCCGCGCGAACGCCGGGCTCGACAAGCTGGTCGACCGACGGGATGCGTCCACCGCCCCGTCCGGCCGCAGGCTCGCCTCGCTCCGCCGCGTGGCACGGTTCCTGCCGTTCCACCGCCTGTACCACTCGGTCGAGCTGAGCATGCTCGCGTTCGTCTTCGCCCTGCTCGCCCTGGTGATCGGTGACCCGCTCGCCAGCCGGATCCTGGTCGGCGCGCTGTTGCCGCTCGCCGTGCTCGCGACGATCGGGCACTTCCTGGCGATCATCGCCTCGAAGCGGGTCAAGGCGTGACCGAGGACACGACCGTGCCCGGAACCCTGCGTCGGCACGCGGTGGTGCACCGCGGACGACCGCGCGTCGCCGTGGTGAGCCTGTCGCAGGGCACCCGGCCGGAGGACCTGCGCCGCGGCCTCGACAGCGTGCTCGCCCAGCAGGACGTCGAGCTCGACGTCGTCTGCGTCGGCAACGGCTGGGCACCCACGGGCCTGCCGGACGGTGTGCGAGCCATGGCCCTGCCCGAGAACGTCGGGATCCCGGCCGGTCGGAACGCCGGGGCCGAGGTCGTCGACGGTGACTACGTGTTCTTCCTCGACGACGATGCGTCGGTGCCGTCGCCGACCTTCCTGCGCGACGCGATCGCGCTGTTCGAGCACGATCCGTCGCTCGGCCTCGTGCAGCCCCGGGTCGTCGACCCGACCGGTGCCGCGAACCCCCGCCGATGGGTGCCGCGGATCCGGAAGGGCGAGCCGGACCACTCGTCGCCGGTGTTCTCGGTCTGGGAAGGCGCCGTCGTGCTGCCGATGGACGTCTACCGTGCCGTCGGCGGCTGGGGGGCCGAGTACTTCTACGCCCACGAGGGCATCGAGCTCGCCTGGCGCGTCTGGGATGCCGGCCGTCGGACCTGGTACGCCGGCGACCTCGTGGCGCACCACCCCGCGATCGACCCGGCGCGGCACACCGAGTACTACCGGTTGAACGCCCGGAACCGGGTGTGGCTGGCTCGACGCAACCTGCCCGCGGTGCTGCGCCCGGTGTACGTGGGGTCGTGGGCCGCGATCCAGATCACGCGCTGGTGGCGTCACCCCCGCCGACTGGCCACCTGGTTCGGTGGGATCCGTGAAGGATGGACGACCGACTGCGGTCCGGTCCGCCCGATGGGCTGGCTCACAGTCGCACGGATGACCATCGCAGGGCGGCCGCCGGTCGTCTGACCCGCACGCCTCGTCCCACCAGAGCAGACCCGGAGAAGGACCATGTCGATCATCAGCGACCTGCGGACCGCGCTGCGGCTCGTCGAGCGACTCCTGACGTCCCGCCGCAGCCGGCAGCAGCTCGCACGGCGACTGCCGTCCGCGCCGAAGCCGGCGCCCGGTTCGGTCGAGATCGCCGTGTACTTCGCCGACGGTCCGGTCAACATGTACCAGGTGCGCCAGTGGTACGCACCGCTGGCCGAACTCGCGAAGACGCACCCGGTGGCGATCATCTCGCGGAGCCCGGGCACCATGCTGACCCTGCTCGAGGAGTCGCCCGTGCCCGCGGTCTACGCCCGGCAGGTGGTCGACCTCGAACACTTCGTCGACACGCAGGCGCCGAAGGTGGTGCTGTACGTCAACCAGAACGCCCGCAACTTCCAGATGATGCGGTACGGGCGGATGTGGCACGTCTTCGTCAACCACGGCGAGAGCGACAAGATGTACATGACGACGAACCAGTTCAAGGCGTACGACTACGCCCTGATCGCGGGGGACGCGGCACGTGACCGTCTGGCCGAGGCGCTGTGGGACTACGACCTGGACGCCCGGACCATCGCGATCGGACGCCCGCAGGCCGACCACTTCGCCGGAGCGGCCCCGTACCCCGACGACGACCGGACCGTCGTGCTCTACGCCCCGACGTGGGAGGGTGACCGCGGTGCCGCGGCGTACGGGTCGATCGCGTCGCACGGCACGGTCATCGCCGAGCAGGTGCTCGCATCGCCCCGTCACCGTCTGGTGTACCGCCCGCACCCGCGCAGCGGTGTGCTCGACCCCACCTACCGCGCGGCGCACGAGCGGATCGTCGCGGCGATCAGCGCGGCCAACGCCGCCGACCCGGCCGCGCACCACCTGTACGACGACGGCGGTGACCTCGGCTGGCAGCTGGCGGACGCGGACGTGGCGATCACCGACATCAGCGCGATGATCTACGACCGACTGGCGGTGGGCAAGCCGCTCATCGTCACGCGGCCGGTGTCGCCCGAGGCCGACGTCGACGAGCGGGGCTACCTGAGCGACGCGAACTGGCTGACCGCGGCGGACGCCCCGTCGGTGCTCGCCCGGGTCGACGCGGCCGCGAGCGACGCCGAGGAGCTCGCACGCCTGCAGCACTGGGTCGCCCGGTACTTCGGCGACACCACCCCGGGTGCGGCCACGGCGCGGTTCCACGCGGCAGTGGAGTGGTTGCTCGAGCGGTGGCGGACCGTCGCCGCCGAACGCGACGGGCGCTGACGGGCGATCGTCACCCCGCGGGCTCCGTGCCGGAGGCCGGTGCCGCGTCACGGCTGCATCCCCGGCCCGACGAGTGACATCCGCCAGAGGTACTCGGACCGGTCGGGCCGACGCCACCGGACGATGACGACCCCCGTGTCCTCGGGGTCGGCGCCGAAGACCGCCAGGGACAGCGATCGGCCGGGGTCGAGGCGGCGCACTGCGAGCGGCGGGCAGTACCCGTTGCCCAGGTGGGTGAGCGTGAGCCCGTCGACCGGCTCGGGGCCGGTGTTGACGAGGTCGTACCGACGCGGTGCGTGCGATCGGTCGACGGCGAACGGGACGGCGTACGCGGTTGGTGGGTGGTGCATGGGGGGAACGCTAGGGGGAGGGTCCGACGGCGGGACCCCGGGGGGCGGCCACGAGGGCCCGGGCTGTGGAGGGAGCCACAGACGCCCGTGTTGGTGCAGGGGGAGTACCCCGGCCGGTCAGGAGCCGTAGTCGGCCGCGTACCGGGCCAGCGCGGCCTCGATGGTGCCGTCGAGCTGCAGACGACCCTTGTCGAGGTAGAGCCCCCGGTCGCAGAAGCGGCGCAGGTCCTTGTCGCTGTGGGAGACGAAGAACAGCGTCCGGCCGCCGGCCAGGAGTTGCTCGATCCGCTTGTAGCACTTCTCGCGGAAGGCCTTGTCGCCCACCGCCAGCACCTCGTCGACCAGGATGACCGGCTCGTCGAGCCGCGAGATCACCGCGAACGCGATGCGGACCTTCATGCCGCTCGACAGGTGCTTGTAGGGGGTGTCCACGAAGTCGGCGATCTCGGCGAAGTCGATGATCTCGTCGAAGGCGTCGCGGATCTCGGCCCGGGACATGCCGTGCAGGCCCGCCGTCAGGTACACGTTGTCGCGCACGGTGAGGTCACCGACGAAACCACCCGTGATCTCGATGAGCGGGGCGACGCCGGCACCGACGTCGACGCGGCCCTCGTCGGGCAGCATCACCTGGGCCACGAGCTTCAGCAGGGTCGACTTGCCCTGTCCGTTCCGCCCCACGACCCCGATCGCCTCGCCTGGGCGGACGTCGAACGACACGTTGCGGAGCGCCCAGAACTCATCGGCACGCTTGCGGCGCCCGCGTCCGGCGAACAGGTCCTTGAAGTTCCGGCTCGCGCGACGGTTCCGTTTGAAGCAGATGCCGGCGTCGCGCACCGAGATGACCGGGGTGACGGTCTCGATGCGTCGGGTCTGGTCGGTCGCGGTCATCACAGCTCCTTCAGCACGCGGTGCTCGCTGCGGCGGAACACCGCGAAGCCGATCACCAGGACGATGCCGGTCACGACCACCGAGGCGCCGACCTCGAGCCAGTCGAGCTGGCCGGGGAAGAACGCCGCACGGTACATGCCGAAGATGCCGGTGAGCGGGTTGATCGCGGCGATGTCCCGCAGGGCGGGCGGCAGTGCGTGCGTGCCGTAGATGATCGGCGACGCGTAGAACAGGAACCGCAGCACGAGCTTGGTGGCGCGCTCCAGGTCACGGAAGAAGACCACGAGCGGGGCGACGATGAGCCCCAGGCCGTAGACCAGTGCGCACTGCAGCACGATCGCCAGCGGGAAGAACACGACCTGCCAGTGCAGGTGGGCACCCGTCGCGATCGCGAAGGCGGCCAGGACCGGCAGGCTCAGCAGGAACTCGATGCCCTTCGACGCATCGATCCGTGCCACCCAGATCGTGCGGGGGATGGTGGTCGAGCGGATGAGCTTCGATTCCTTGATGAACGCCCGGGTGGAGTCCGAGACGCCACCGGTGAACCACATCCACGGCAGCAGCGCGGACAGCAGGAACACGATGTACGGATCTTCACCGACCGAGCCGCGGTGGAAGACCTGCGTGAAGACGAACCAGTAGATCCCCGACATCACGAGCGGGTCGAGGATCGACCACACGTAGCCGAGCGCCGACGTCGAGTAGCGGACCCGCAGGTCGCGGACGGTCAGCAACCAGAGGGCCTGACGATAGCGCCGACCGGCGCTCCGGGCCTTCGCGGGTGCGGGAGCCACGGGCACGGTCGGCGCACTCGCTGTGGTCACGGTTTCCCTTCGGGCGGAACCGCCGAGGGGTCCTGACGGTGGTTCAGGCGAACAGGTTGTTCGCGCGCTCGAGGTCCTCGGCGAAGTCGATCTCGACCGCGTACAGGTCAGAGATGTCGATCGGCGTCCAGCGTAGCCCGTCCTCGGCGATGGCAGCCTCGATGCCGCCCTCGAAGTACTCCTGGTCGTCGACGCGACCGAGCTGCCGGATGAGGGCCTGCTTGTCGGCGGCGGAGACGTAGTTGATCCCGACGGCTTCGCCGAGACCCCCGACGACCTGCTTGGAGAGCTTGTGGATGAAGCCCTCGGCGTCGACGGTGTACTTGACCTCTTCGTCGGAGACCTTGTCGGTGTTGACGCTGACGAAGGAACGGCCCTCGTCGATCATGTCGGCCGCACGGACGAGCGCCATCGGGTCGAAGACCACGTCGCCGTTCATCCAGAGGACACCGCTCTTGCCGGTGGCCTTGAGGGCACGCAGCAGGCTCTTCGAGGTGTTGGTGGAGTCGTACGACTCGTTGTAGACGAAGTTCGCGTCGGGGAACGCCTCGACGATGTGCTCCGACTTGTAGCCGACGACGATCGTCACGCGGGCGCTCGAACCGAACGCGGCGCGGATGTTGTCGAACTGCTGCTGCATGATGGTGCGGCCGTCACTGAGCTCCGTGAGCGGCTTCGGCAGGCTGCGGCCGAGACGGCTGCCCATCCCCGCTGCGAGGATCACGATCTGCGTGGTCATGCTGGTCCCTTCTGGTGTCCGCCCGCGCACCCTGGGGTACGGGCGGGCCTCGTCGAGTCTGCGCTTCCAACGTCCGAGTTGCCCGAGAACCGTTCGTGTCGACGTGGTCGTCGCTGCGAAGAGGCCGCCGGGATCGCCTGCTGGAGCAGGTTTCCAAGTGGTGAACACTCCTTCGTGCCCTGGTGAATGATACGGAAACACCCCCTCGCGGGGTACGGCTCTGCGCGCTTCGTACTCAATTCGTGACCCGGGCCGCGACGGTTCCCGACGGTCGGAGAGCGTTGGTACGGTGGGTCGATGCCAGCGCGAGCAGAGAACGAGGACGTGTACGCCACGGCCGACGCTGCCTGGATGACCGAGGCGGGGGACGCCGACGAAGCGGACACCGCCGCGGCTGCTGAGGGCGACGCAGCCGACGACGACACGGGGGACACTGATGCGGACGACGCCGCCACTGATGACGCGATGACCGACGCGACGACGGACACCCGTACCGACGCGACGACGGACACCCGTACCGACGGCGCCACGACGGACACCCGCGCCGACGCGACGACGGACACCCGCACGGACGCGTCGACGGATGACCGCATCGACGACGCGGCCGCCGCCGCGCCGCGCCCCGCGAAGGCGCGCAACGGCAAGGGGCGCACCAAGCGCCCGACGAAGGCCGCCCCGCGGACCGACGCCGAGCCTCCCGTCCCGACCGACGCGGACGACGTGACGGACGACGCCGGCCGGGCGACCACCGCCACCCCGCCCGCGACGAAGAAGCGTGCGCCGCGCAGCGCCGCACCGAAACAGCCGCAGACGCTCCAGCCCGTCGTGCTCGCAGCGAGCGGCCTGGTCAAGCGGTACGGGCAGACCCTGGCCGTCGACGAGGTCGACCTCGAGATCCGGCAGGGCTCGATCTTCGGCGTGGTCGGCCCGAACGGCGCCGGCAAGACGACGACCCTTTCCATGATCACCGGACTGCTGCGCCCCGACGCCGGCTCGGTGACGGTGCTCGACCACGACGTCTGGGCAGACCCGACGGCGGCGAAGCGCAGTCTCGGCGTCCTGCCGGACCGGCTCCGGCTGTTCGACCGGCTGACCGGTGCGCAGCTCCTGTACTACTCGGCCACGCTCCGCGGGCTCGACGGTGCCACCGCACGGAAGCGCAGCGCCGATCTCGCCGAGGCCTTCGGGCTGGGCGAGGCGCTCGGCCGCCAGGTCGCCGACTACTCGGTCGGCATGGCGAAGAAGATCGCCCTGGCCGCCACCCTGATCCACTCGCCGCGGGTGCTCGTGCTCGACGAGCCCTTCGAGTCGGTCGACCCGGTGAGTGCGGCGACGATCACGGACATCCTGCGCCGGTACACCCGGGGCGGCGGCACGGTCGTGCTCTCGAGTCACTCGATGGAGCTCGTGCAGCGCACCTGTGACTCGGTCGCCATCATCGTCGGCGGCAAGGTCCTGGCGTCCGGCACCATGGCCCAGGTCCGCGGGCGCAAGAGCCTCGAGGACAAGTTCGTCGAACTCGCCGGCGGTCGTGTCGTCGCGGAGAGCATGGAATGGTTGCACAGCTTCTCCGGCTGAGGGCGGACCTGCTCGCGGGCGAGGTCCGGGGCACCGCCCGCCGGTCCGTCGCCGTCGTGCTCGCCAGCCTCGTCGGACTCCTCGCCGCCGTGTTCGTCGCGTCGCGGACCATCGCCCTCGGTGACGCCGACCCGGACCTCGCCCGTGCGGTCATCGTGCCCGTCGGCACCCTGATCACCTTCGGGTTCACGGTCGTGCCACTCGTCGTCGGCCGGAGCGACCAGCTCGACCCGCGGCGCTTCGCGGTGTTCGGCATCGAGCGCCGTCGCCTGGCGATCGGGCTCGTCGTCGCCGGACTCGTCGGCATCCCGGTGATCGGCCTGGTCGTCGTCGCGATCGGACAGGTCGTCGCCTGGGCGCGCGATCCCGGTCTCGGCCTGCTCGCGGTCCTCGGCGGGCTGCTCGGCGTCGCGACCTGCGCGCTCCTGATCCGCGTCTGCTGCACCGTCGGCTCCCGGCTGATCGGGCCGCAGCGCTCCCGCGACGCCGGGTGGCTGGTGGCCCTCGTCATCATCGCGCTCTCGATCCCGACGGTGGCGCTGCTGCTCCGCGTCGACTGGCTGGACCCACAGGGCACCGAGATGCAGCGCGTCGCGGACATCGCCGGCTGGACCCCCTGGGGTGCCGCGTGGGCCGTGCCCGCCGAGGTCGCGAGCGGCCACGTCGGCACGGGTGTCGCGAAGCTCCTCGTCGCGGTCGCCGTCGTCGTGCTCCTCGCCTGGGCATGGTGGGCGCTCGTCGGCCGTGCGCTCGAGACCGTCGACGACCGCGCCCGCACCCGCCGCTACCAGGGCCTGGGCTGGTTCGACCGGTTCGGCTCGGCCCCGGTGTCAGCCGTCGCTGCCCGGGCGCTCACCTACTGGGTGCGCGACCCGCGGTACCGCACGTCGTACCTGATCATCCTGCTCGTGCCGATCGTCGTCATCCCGCTCGGCGTCGCCGGGGTGCCGTGGCAGTGGACCGCCCTCGTACCGCTGCCGCTGATGGCCCTGATCGCCGGGTTCCTGCCGCACAACGACGTCTCGTACGACAACACCGCCGTGTGGCTGCACGTCGCGTCCGGTGCGCCCGGGTGGAGTGACCGGCTCGGTCGTGTCGTTCCCGTGCTGGTCGTGGGGGCGCCCGCGATCGTCGCCGGGGCCGCGCTGTCCGCGTGGCTGTTCGGCGACTGGGCCGCCTTCCCGCTGCTCATCGGCGTCAGCGCGAGCGCCCTGCTGTCCGGGCTCGGGTTGTCGAGCGTCCTGTCCGTGCTCATGCCCTACCCGACGGTGCGCCCGGGCGACCATCCCTTCCAGCAGCCGCAGGCCGCCGGCGTCACCGCCACGGTCGCGCAGGCGACCATGGTGATCGGCATCGTGCTCTGCACGGTCCCCGCTGTCGGCCTCGCGGTGCTCGCCGCCGTGCAGGGACCGGAGCCGTGGTCGGTGCTGACGCTCCTGGTGGGCATCGGGGTCGGTGCCGTCGTGCTCGTGATCGGTGTGTCCGCGGGCGGACGCCTGTTCGACCGCCACGGCCCTGACCTGCTCGCCGCGGCGCAGCGCAACTAGCGGTGCAGCGCAGCGCAACGAGCGGCGCAGCGCAACGAGCGGCGCGCCCGAGGGCGGACCGTCGTACCCTGGACGCATGAGCATGACGGAACCAAGCGGCGGCCTCGACGTGATGGACCGGGAGCTCGAGAAGCTCCTCGAAGACGAAGCGATCGAACCCGGTGACCACGAGCGGTTCTCGCACTACGTGAAGAAGGACAAGATCTTGCAGTCGGCCATGTCCGGCAAGCCGGTGAAGGCCCTGTGCGGCAAGAAGTGGATCCCGGGTCGCGACCCGGAGAAGTTCCCGGTCTGCCCGGACTGCAAGGCCATCTACGAGAAGATGAAGGCCGAGTAGACGCGACCAGCAGACGGACGGGAGGCCCGTGGCGACGCCGCCACGGGCCTCCCGTCCGTCGTCTGCGTCAGCTGACCGCACATCGTGAGCAGCAGAGGTCGGGTCGCCCTCGGACACCCGACCATTTCTGCTCACGAAGCGGCGACGCGAACGCGATGCACGTCGTGCGTGGGTGTGTGCGTGCGGGCCCTAGATCACCAGGGTGGGGATGGCCGGGTCGCCGCGCCCGATGCGTGACGCGTCGGCGGGCAGCTCCGCCTTCGCGCGCTTGTGGTGCGCGCGTGCGGCCTCGACGCCCTGCGTGCCGAGGAACGCCGGGTCGACCTCGCCGCCGCTGACGACGGGGACCAGCAGCGACCGCTCGTCCGGGCCGACCTGCGCACCCGTGAGCACGATCTCGGCGGTCGCGACGCCGTTGCGGAGTCGTCGGCCCGCCTCCTTCCGGCCGCCGATCGACGCCTTGTCGGCCGACTTCTTGGCGACGGGGACCCAGTCGCCGCCGTCCGCGTCCCGGTGCGCGACGAGCTTGAACACCATGCCGGCGGCCGGGTGCCCGGAGCCGGAGACGACCGAGGTACCGACGCCGTACGAGTCGACCGGGGCGGCTCGGAGCGCGGCGATCGTGTACTCGTCGAGGTCGTTCGTCACCGTGATCTTCGTGCCCGTCGCGCCGAGGCGGTCGAGCTGCGCACGCACGGCGGCGACGACGGACGGCAGGTCGCCGCTGTCGATCCGGACGCCGCCGAGCTTGCCGTCGGTGAGGCGGACGGCCGTCTCGACCGCGGCCTCGATGTCGTAGGTGTCGACGAGCAGGGTCGTGCCGCTGCCGAGCGCGTCGAGCTGCGAACGGAACGCCTGCTCCTCGGAGTCGTGCAGCAGCGTGAAGGCGTGCGCGGCGGTGCCCATCGTGGGGATGCCCCAGGTGCGGCCGGCCTCGAGGTTGCTCGTCGCACCGAAGCCGGCGATGTACGCGGCACGGGCGGCGGCCACGGCGTTCCACTCACCGGTGCGGCGGGAGCCCATCTCGGCGAGCGGGCGGCCGTCGGCGGCGGACACCATGCGGGCGGCGGCCGAGGCGATCGCGGAGTCCGCGTTGAAGATGCTCAGGGCGAGGGTCTCGAGCACGACGGCCTCGGCGAAGGTGCCCTCGATCTGCAGGATGGGGGAGTTCGGGAAGTAGACCTCGCCCTCCCGGTAGGCGCGGACGTCGCCGCTGAACCGGTAGTCGGCGAGCCACGAGGCGGTGCCGGCGTCGATGACGCCGCGGTCGCGCAGGAACCCGATCTCCTCGTCGCCGAAGCGGAAGTCGCCGAGGGCGGTGAGGAAGCGTCCGAGTCCGGCCGCCACACCGTAGCGGCGGCCGTCCGGCAGCCGCCGGGCGAACACCTCGAAGACGCATCGGCGGTCGGCGGTGCCGTCCTTCAGGGCGGCGTCCACCATGGTGAGCTCGTACTGGTCGGTGAGGAGCGCGCTGGTCACGTCTCCGACACTAGTGACGTGACCCTCGGGAGGCCCGGATCACCCCCGGCGCCCGGCGTCACGGTTCGGTCCGTGCGAGGTTCCGTACTCGGTGGTACCCGCCGAGGGTCGCACCGAGTCCGGAACCTCGCACGGCGCGTGGGCGGACCTCGCACGGTGCGAGGGTCCGGGGCGGGCGTCGGTACGCTGGTGCCGTGACGGATGCACCGATCGGAGTCTTCGACAGCGGGGTCGGCGGTCTCACCGTGGCCCGCGCCATCATCGACCAGCTCCCGCGCGAGAGCATCCGGTACGTCGGCGACACCCTGCACTCGCCCTACGGCCCGAAGCCCATCGCCGACGTCCGCCGCTACGCGCTCGAGGTCATGGACGACCTGGTCGAGCAGGGCGTGAAGGCCCTGGTGATCGCGTGCAACACGGCCTCGTCCGCCGTGCTCCGCGACGCCCGCGAACGGTACGAGCAGGCGTACGGCATCCCCGTGGTCGAGGTCATCCAGCCCGCGGCCCGCGCCGCCGTCAAGCAGACCCGCACGGGCCGCATCGGGGTCATCGGCACCGTCGGCACCATCGCGTCGCGCGCTTACGAGGACGCCTTCGCGGTCGCCGCCGACGTCACGCTGACCACCGCCGCGTGCCCCCGGTTCGTCGAGTTCGTCGAAGCGGGGGACACCTCGTCGCCGTCGCTGCGCGAGATCGCGGCCGGGTACCTCGACCCGATCCGTGCCGCCGACGTGGACACCCTCGTGCTCGGCTGCACCCACTACCCGCTCATGTCCGCCGCGATCCAGTTCGTCATGGGTCCGGAGGTCACGCTCGTCTCCAGCGCCGAGGAGACCGCGAACGACGTCTACCGCCGGCTCGTGGAGCACGGGCTCGAGCGCACCGCGACCACCGCCCCGACCTACTCGTTCGAGGCGACGGGCGACGACAAGAACGGCTTCATCCGGCTCGCCCGGCGCTTCCTCGGTCCCGAGGTCTCGAGCGTCGGCCACCTCCAGACGGGGGCCATCACGCTGCCCCGCACCGAAAGGACCCCATGACCGACAACCTCCGCGTCGACGGCCGTACCGCCACCGACCACCGTCCCGTCACCATCGAGCGGGGGTGGAGCACGCAGGCCGAGGGCAGCGCGCTCATCTCCTTCGGCAACACCAAGGTGCTCTGCACCGCGTCGTTCACCAACGGCGTGCCCCGCTGGCTCGCCGGCAAGGGCACCGGGTGGGTCACCGCCGAGTACTCGATGCTGCCGCGGTCGACCAACGAGCGCATGCAGCGCGAGTCCATCAAGGGCAAGGTCGGCGGCCGCACGCACGAGATCTCCCGCCTGATCGGGCGTTCGCTCCGCGCCGTCGTCGACACGAAGGCCCTGGGCGAGAACACCCTCGTCATCGACTGCGACGTGCTGCAGGCCGACGGCGGCACCCGCACGGCGTCGATCACGGGCGCGTACGTCGCGATGGCCGACGCGATCGAGTGGGGCCGCGCCAAGGGCTTCATCGCGAAGAAGGCCACCCCGCTCACCGACAGCGTGCAGGCGATCTCGGTCGGCATCGTCAAGGGGGAGCCGATGCTCGACCTGGCCTACACCGAGGACTCCGCCGCGGACACCGACATGAACATCGTCACGACGGGGTCGGGCAAGTTCATCGAGGTGCAGGGCACCGCCGAGCACGCGCCGTTCGACCGAGACGAGCTGAACGTCCTGCTCGACCTCGGCCTGGCCGGCAACCAGTCGCTCGCGGCGATCCAGCGTTCGGTCCTGGGTCTGGCGTGACGTCCCGCGAGGTGGTGCTGGCCACCCACAACCAGGGCAAGGTCGTCGAACTGCGCGAGATCCTCGGGTCGGCGCTCGGCGAGGGTGTCGAACTCGTCGGGTACGACGGTCCCGAGCCGGTCGAGGACGGCGACAGCTACGCGGCGAACGCCCTGATCAAGGCGCGTGCCGCGGTCGCACACACGGGGCTGCCGGCGCTCGCCGACGACTCCGGGATCGCGGTCGACGCCCTCGGGGGCGCACCGGGCATCCACTCGGCCCGCTACGCCGGCACCCGCTCGGACGCCGACAACATCGCGCTGCTGCTCACGAACCTGCAGGGTGTCGTCGAGCGGACCGCCGCGTTCGTGTGCGCAGCGGCCTTCGTGACGCCCGACGGTCAGGAGCACGTCGTCGAGGCGGTCTGGAACGGCGAGGTGCTGACCGAGCCCGTCGGTGACGGCGGGCACGGCTACGACCCGGTGTTCCGGCCGGACGACGCCGACCGCTCGTCGGCGGAGCTCACCCGCGACGAGAAGAACGCCCTGTCGCACCGCAGCAAGGCGTTCCGGGGCATCGCGCCGATCGTGCGGGAGCACTTCGGCGTCTGAGCGCCCGCGCTCTTTCCGTTCCGCACGACCGAAGTCGCCCCGAACCACGTGATCACGTGGTTCGGGGCGACTTCGGTTGTGCGCGGTGCGGGGTGCGCGGTGCGCCAGCCCTGCGGCTAGAGCGTCGGGTCGACCGTCGGGGCCGTGGTGGCCTCGGCATCGTTCGTGTGCTTCGCCTTGCGGGCGTTGCGCAGGTACGTCAGCGCCATCGGCACGACGGTCACGACGACCGCGGCGAGCAGGATGATGTCGATGTACTCGCGGACGATGTGCGCCACGAAGGGGATGTGCCCGATGAAGTACCCGAGGAACGTCACGCCGACGCCCCAGACCACGGCGCCGATCGCGTTGTAGAGCGAGTACTTCTTGTAGTCCATCCGGCCGACGCCCGCGGCGATCGGGGCGAAGGTGCGGACGACCGGCACGAAGCGCGCCAGGATCACGGCGAGGGGGCCGAAACGGTGGAAGAACGCGTTGGTGCGCTCGACGTTCGCCTTCGAGAAGAGCCCGCTGTCCTTGCGTTCGAAGATCGGTGGCCCGGCCTTCTTGCCGATGTAGTACCCGAGCTCACCGCCGAGGAACGCGGCGGCGCCGATCATCAGCGCCGCGACCCAGATCGGGATGCCGCCGATCTCGCCACCGCGGTCGAAGGCGAACAGGCCGGTGATGACCAGCAGGCTGTCGCCCGGGAAGATGAAGCCGATGAGGAGACCGGTCTCGGCGAACACGATCGCGCAGACCACGAGCACGGCGATGGCCCCGAAGTGGTCGAGGATGTACTGCGGATCGAGCCACGGGATCAGGGCGAGTGCGACGGAGTGCATGGTTCTTCCGGTCGTGGAGGCGGGAGTCACGGGGAGGACTCCCGCGGGATGAGGGTACCGCCCGGAAGTGACCGGGCCATCCCTCGCAGGGTTGACCTGCTCGAGGCGTGCGGATGACCGCAACGGTGCGCCTGGGGGGACTCGGTGCGGAAGGAGGGACTCGAACCCTCACGCCTGGGGCACAGGAACCTAAATCCTGCGTGTCTACCGATTCCACCACTCCCGCGAGCAGCGGCAGTCTACCGAGCGCGGCGTGCGGGGCGGACGTGCGCCGGGCCTCCAGGCCGTGGGACGCACCGTGCGCGGGACGTGACGTGGTGCGAGGAACCGGACGTGGTGCGGGGCGGGGCGAGTACCACCGAGTGCGGAACCTCGCACGGGACGACAGCGCGGCAGCGCGTCAGCGCAGCGGGCGCGGCAGGTACCGGGGGACGTACCGGAGCAGGATGCCCGCGCCGACCAGGCCGAGCACCCCCATCACCCCGCTCGCGACCGCGATGGACGCGACGGCGGTCACGCCGGAGATGAGGAGCGGTGCCGCCGCCGACCCGAAGTCGCCGGTGAACCGCCAGGCCCCCAGGAACGGTGCCGGGGCGTCGCGCGGTGCGAGGTCCGCGCCGAGCGTCATGAGGATGCCGGAACCGACGCCGTTGGCCAGGGACATGCCCATCGCGATCGCGACGAACCAGCCGACCCGGGCGTCCAGGTGGCCGCTCCAGGCGAGCAGGAAGTAGCTGATGCTCAGGCCGAGCATGCAGGGCAGGGCGCTCGCGAGCCGTCCCCACCGGTCCATGATCTGCCCGCTCGTGTAGAACAGCGCGAAGTCGACGGCTCCGGCGATGCCGATCACGAGGGCCGCGGTCGAGTCGTCGAGGCCGACGCTCACCGCCCAGAGCGGCAGGATCACCTGCCGTCCGGCGCGCATCGCGCCGATCAGGCCGGCACCACTGCCGAGTCGCAGCAGGACCGCCCCGTTCGCGCGGATGGTGCGGAAGAGGCCCTGCGCCTCCTGCTGGACGAACTGCGCACCGGTGTCGGCGGGCGGTTCGGTCGCGTGGTCGCTCGCGTCGGTCGCGTGGTCGGCCGAGTGCCGGGAGGCCCGTGGCGGCAACCGCAGGCCACGTGTGCCCGTCGCCGGGTCGCGCAGCACCAGGAGCACGGTCGCCGCCGCCAGGCAGCAGACGACGTGGATCCAGAAGGCGCTGCTCGTGGTGCCGGTCAGGTGGATGACGCCGGCGGCGATGAAGGGGCCGACGAAGTAGCCGAAGCGGAAGACGCCGCCCAGGCTCGACAGCGCCCGGGCCCGGATCCGCAGGGGGATCGCGGTGGTCATGTAGGCGTGCCGGGCGAGCGCGAACACCGCGGTGGAGACGCCGACCAGGAACACCCCGAGCGCCAGGACCCAGGCGTTCGCGGCCGTCGTGGCGACGACGAGCCCGACCACCGAGACGAGCGCGGCGCCGATCATCGCGTTCCGCTCACCGATGCGGGCGACGACGATGCCGGACGGCACGTCGCCGATGAGCTCGCCGACCAGGATGAGCGAGGCGACGAAGCCCGCGAACGCCAGGCTGGCGCCGAGGGAGTCGGCGGCGATCGGGATGATCGGGATGATCGCGCCCTCGCCGATCGCGAAGAGCGCGGCGGGCAGGAACCCGGACAGCAGGACGGACCGGAAGTCGAATGAGTCGTTCCCCGTCGTGGCCATCGCCCGACCAACCGTACGCCAGCGGTACCGCTTCGTCGGCGGGTTACCCTGGACGCATGCGTGTTCTTGCGGCGATGAGCGGTGGTGTCGACTCGGCGGTGGCCGCAGCCCGGGCGGTCGACGCCGGCCACGACGTGGTGGGCGTGCACCTGGCCCTGAGCCGGATGCCCGGCACCCTGCGTACCGGCAGCCGCGGATGCTGCACCATCGAGGACTCGATGGACGCCCAGCGCGCCGCGTCGGCCCTCGGGATCCCGTACTACGTGTGGGACTTCTCGGCCCGGTTCAAGGAGGACGTCGTCGACGACTTCGTGGCCGAGTACCAGGCCGGCCGCACCCCGAACCCCTGCATGCGCTGCAACGAGCGGATCAAGTTCGCGGCGCTGCTCGAGAAGGCACTCGCCCTGGGCTTCGACGCCGTCGCGACCGGGCACTACGCCTCGATCGTCACCGGTCCGGACGGCTCCCGTGAACTGCACCGGTCGGCCGCGTGGGCGAAGGACCAGTCGTACGTGCTCGGCGTCCTGACCGCCGAGCAGCTGCAGCACGCGATGTTCCCGCTCGGAGCCACCCCGTCGAAGGACGAGGTCCGGGCCGAGGCCGCCGAGCGCGGGCTGACGGTCGCCCAGAAGCCGGACTCGTACGACATCTGCTTCATCCCGGACGGCGACACCCGCGGCTGGCTGGCGGACCGCGTCGGCACCGCCCCCGGCGACGTCGTCGAGCGTGACGGCACGGTCGTCGGCTCGCACGAGGGTGCCACCGGCTACACCGTCGGACAGCGCCGCGGCCTGGCCCTCGGCCGCCCGGCACCGGACGGCAAGCCCCGGTTCGTGCTCGAGATCCGCCCGAAGGACAACACCGTCGTCGTCGGCCCGAAGGAAGCCCTCGCCGTCACCTCGATGTCCGGCTCGCGGTTCACCTGGGCGGGCACGGCCCCGGCCGACCCCGCGACGCCGTTCGCCTGCGACGTGCAGATCCGCGCGCACGCCGACCCGGTGCCCGCGACCGCCCGGGTGCAGGACGACGTGCTCGTGATCGACGTCGACGAGCCGCTGCACGGGGTCGCTCCCGGGCAGACCGCCGTGGTCTACGTCGGCACGCGCGTGCTCGGCCAGTGCACGATCGACACCACGGTCAGCGCCGTCCCCGTCGACGCCTGACCCCGCCGCTCCCGGGGCGCACGCTCGCTGCACGCCGCGTCGGTGGTGCACGGTAGAACTGATGCCATGAGCGAGACCGACGCGACGTTCGAGACCATCGACCCCGACGGGCTCGACGCCGCCCAGGCCGCGCGCGAGGTCGACCGGTTGCGCGCCCGCGTCAACGAGCTGCGCCACGACTACTACGAGGGCAACGCCTCGCCCCTGTCGGACGCCGACTACGACGCCCTGGTGCACCGCCTCGACGCGATCGAACGGCGGTTCCCGGAACTCCTGACGCCCGACAGCCCGACGCAGACCGTGGGCGGGCAGGCGCAGACGACGCAGTTCGCGCCGGTCGAGCACGCCGAGCGCATGCTCTCGCTCGACAACGTCTTCAGCCCCGACGAGCTCACCGAGTGGGCCCTCAAGGTGCAGCGTGACGCCGGCGCCGAGCGGGTGCGGTTCCTGACCGAGCTGAAGATCGACGGCCTGGCCATCAACCTGCGGTACGAGCACGGTCGGCTCGTCTCGGCCGCCACCCGCGGTGACGGCGTGGTCGGCGAGGACGTCACCGGCAACGTCCGCACGATGGGCACGATCCCGGACCGCCTGTCGGGCACCGGCCACCCGCCCCTGGTCGAGGTCCGGGGCGAGATCTTCTTCCCGGTCGCCGAGTTCGACGAGCTCAACGCCAACCAGCGCGAGGCGGGGGAGCGCGTGTTCGCCAACCCGCGCAACGCCGCCGCCGGGTCCCTCCGCCAGAAGGAAGAGGGCAAGTCCGAGGCGAAGCGTGCCCTGATGGTCGACCGGCTGCGGCGTCTGCGGATGCTCGTGCACGGCATCGGCGCGTGGCCCGTCCGCGAACTCGAGCAGGGCACCGACGTCCGCAGCCAGTCCGAGGTGTACGAGCTGCTGCAGACCTGGGGCCTGCCGACGAGCAGCCACTACCGGGTGTTCGACACCATCGACGAGGTCAACGGCTTCGTCCGGACCACGGGGGAGCGCCGCTCGGCCGTCGAGCACCAGATCGACGGCGTCGTGGTGAAGGTCGACGACCTCGCCCTGCACGAGGAACTCGGGTCGACGTCGCGGGCGCCGCGGTGGGCGATCGCCTACAAGTACCCGCCGGAAGAAGTGCACACGACGCTCACCGACATCGTGGTCAGTGTCGGCCGCACCGGCCGCGCCACCCCGTTCGCGGTGATGGCCCCGGCCGAGGTCGCCGGGTCCGTCGTCCGCCAGGCCACGCTGCACAACCAGCAGGTCGTCAAGGCGAAGGGCGTGCTGATCGGCGACACCGTCGTGCTGCGGAAGGCCGGCGACGTCATCCCCGAGGTGCTCGGCCCGGTGGTCGAGCTCCGTGACGGCTCCGAGCGCGAGTTCGTGATGCCGACGAACTGCCCCGAGTGCGGCACCGAGCTCGCCCCCGCGAAGGAAGGCGACATCGACCTGCGCTGCCCGAACGCGAAGAGCTGCCCGGCGCAGGTGCGCGGCCGGGTCGAGCACATCGCCTCGCGCGGGTCGCTCGACATCGAGGGGCTCGGCGAGGTCGCGGCCGCGGCGCTCACGCAGCCGCTCCGCCCGGAGACCCCGCCGCTCGTCACCGAGGCCGGACTGTTCGACCTGACGATGCAGGACATCGTCCCGATCGAGGTCATCGTCCGCGACGCCGAGACCGGCATGGAGAAGGTCGACGACGACGGCACCCCGAAGCGCGTCACACCGTTCAGCCGGGCGCGCAAGAAGACCGACCCGCCGTTCGACCCCGAGGCACGGGGCGCCGACTACACCGGTGAGCCGAGCCGCTACCCGTCGAAGAACGCGTTCGAGATGCTCGCGAACATCGACGCCGCGAAGACGAAGCCCCTGTGGCGGATCCTGGTCGGCCTGAGCATCCGCCACGTCGGACCGGTCGCCGCCCGAGCCCTGGCGAACCACTTCGGCTCCCTCGACGCGATCCGGTCGGCTTCGCGCGAGGACCTCGCGGCCGTCGACGGGGTGGGCGGCATCATCGCCGACGCCCTGCTCGCCTGGTTCGACGTCGACTGGCACCGCGAGATCATCGACCGCTGGACCGCGGCCGGCGTGCAGTTCACCACCCCGGGCCACCCCGGCCCGGGCGGTGCCGACGTCGAGGGCGGCGTGCTGAGCGGCGTCACCGTCGTCGCGACCGGGTCACTCGAGGGCTACACGCGCGAAGGTGCGCTGGAGGCGATCATCACCGCCGGCGGCAAGGCGGCGTCGAGCGTGAGCAAGAAGACCGACTTCGTGGCCGCCGGTCCGGGTGCCGGTTCGAAGCTCACGAAGGCCGAGCAGCTGGGCGTCCGGATCATCGACGCCGAGCAGTTCCACCTGCTCGTGACCGAGGGGCCGGCGGCGCTCGCCGAACCGGAAGCGCCGACGACCGAGGGCTGAGGCCCGAGGACCGAGCCGGGATGCCCAGCACGCCCGGTCGCATCCGCTGAGCGCGGCGCGCCGTCGAGCGCGCCCAGTTCGGGGGACAAGTTGCATCGCGCATGGATGATCCGCGGACATCTCCATAGACTCGACCGAGCATCACCCGTCGTCTGCAGGGGGACGTCGGGACGGCCTTCCCGGGGGAGACCCGAATGCTGCTCATCGCTGCGGCTCTGCTCACCGCCTCGGTGCACTCGCTCGGAGTGATCGAGGTCCCAGGCATGCCCCCGACGCACCAGGTCACGGTCACCAGCACCGCCGCGACACGCATCGTCCCGGTCGTGGACCCCGCCGTCGCCACGCTCCCGGCGGCACCGGCGGCACCGGCGGTACCAGCGGCGTCGACATCGACATCGACGACGGGGGTGGGGGTCGACGACCTCGCCGCCGCGCACGGACGAGCCTTCGTGGAGGACCTCGGTGCACTCGGCGCCGCCGACCTGCGAAGCGCGGCCACCGACCGTCGTGTCGTGGCGACGGTGCAGGACGACCCGCCGCCCGCGCAGACCGTCGCGCAGTGGTGGTCGCACCTGCCGGCCGACGAGCAGGACCGGCTCCGGGTGCACGCACCCGCCCTGGTGGGGAACCTCGAGGGCGTGCCGTACGCAGTCCGCGACCAGGCCAACCGCGCGACGCTGACCGCCGGCCTCGCCGACGCCGACCTCGGTGCAGCCCGGGCCGCGATGCTCGGGCAGGTCCGCGACTCCCTGGTGCAGGAGCCGGGCGACCCGCGGCGCTTCCTGGTGGCGCTCGACACCCGGGGTTCCGGGCGTGCGGCGATCAGCATCGGCGACCTCGACACCGCGGCCGACGTCACCGTCGTGGTGCCGGGCATGTTCTTCACGGTCACCGGGCAGATGACCGACTTCACCAACACCGCCAACGACCTGTCCCGCGAGCAGGCCACCCTGGCGCCGCTCGCCGCCACCGGCAACGGGTCGGGCGTCGCCGTCGTCGCGTGGATGGGGTACCGCACTCCGGACCTGTCGAACATCCTGTCGCTCGGGCTCGCACGGACCGGGGCGGAGCGGCTCGAACGGACCGTCGCAGGGCTGCGCGTGATCCGCGCAGGCGACCAACCGCGGGTGAACATCGTCGCGCACTCGTACGGGTCGACCACGGCGATGACGGCCCTGGCGTCGGGGCGCATGACCGCCGACACCCTGACCGTGCTCGGGTCGCCGGGCAGCGACGTCCGGACGGCGGACGACCTCGCCGTCGCCACCGGACAGGTCTTCGTCGGCGGTGCGCACAGCGACCCCATCGCGGGCTCCGGGTACTTCGGCACCGACCCGGGTGGGGCGTCGTTCGGCTCGACCGTGCTCGACCTGGCCGGGGGCGCCGACGCGCTGTCGGCCGGTGACGTGTTCCGGCGTCCCGTGGGGCACAACGACTACCTCAAACCGGGCACGGCATCGCTGCACGACGTCGCCCTGATCGGCATCGGACGCGGCGACCTGGTGCGCGAGCAGGTCCGACGCGGGAAGTCGGGTGGCGACGGCATCGTCGGCGCCTCGCCGGACATGTACCTCGTGCGCCCGCAGGATCTGCAGCCCCGTGACTGACCGGCCGTGCCCGACCGCCGACCGGGTGGACCCGCCGGTCGTGGCGACGCGGTGGGCGTGACCCGATCGTGACCGGCGGCCGACGTGCCGGAGCCGACGCGGGCCTCCCGGCCGGATCGGTGCGCCCGCGCGGATCGCGACCCGTCCTCGGAACGGGCTGGGTGGCAACCTGAACGCGACCGCAGCCTGCACTCGTTCCGGGGCAGAACCAGTACAGCCCTGCTGTCTACGGTGCCGTCATGCGTGTGGTGCGATGGCCTGGTGCTCTCCTGATGTTCGTGGTGATGTCCGTGCTCGCCGGCATGCTCGTCGCCGTCGCGGTGACCCCGGCGGTCGCCGTCGCGGGAGAGGGGACCTCCGGGGCGGTCTCGTTCTTCGAGGACCTGCCGACCTACCTCGACGTGCAGACCCCGCAGCAGGTGTCGTCCATGTACGCGGAGCAGGGCGGGAAGCAGGTCAAGATCGCCTCGTTCTACGCCGAGAACCGCACGAACGTCACGGCCGACCAGATGGCGGACACGCTCAAGCAGGCGGCGATCGACACCGAGGACCCGCGCTACTACGACGAGGGCGGCATCGACGTGCTCGGCACGCTCCGCGGCGTCGCCGCGACCGTCGTCGGCGGCGATGTGCAGGGCGGCTCGAGCATCACGCAGCAGTACGTCAAGAACGTCCTGGTGCAGCAGTGCGAGGAGCTCACCGGCGCGGACCAGGCCGCCACCGAGAAGAAGGTCGAAGCCTGCTACGAGGATGCGGCCGGCGTCACGCCGCAGCGCAAACTGCAGGAGATGCGGTACGCCATCGCGGTGAACAAGAAGTACTCGAAGGACGAGATCCTGACCGGGTACCTCAACATCGTCGGGCTCGGCGGGCGGGTCTACGGCGCCGAGGCCGGGGCCGAGCACTACTTCGGCGTGCACGCGAAGGACCTGTCGCTCGTGCAGTCGGCCACGCTCGTCGCGATCCTCAACAACCCGTCGAACCTGCGCATCGACGTGCCGAGCGACAAGGACAACGGCAAGGCCAACGGGTACGAGCTGACGAAGGAGCGCCGTGACTACGTGCTCCGCCGGATGCAGGCGCACGGGTCGATCACGAAGGCACAGATGACGAAGGCGATCGCGACGCCGGTCACGCCGAAGATCACCGAGACCGCCAACGGGTGCTCGACCGCCGCGACGAACCACGACGCCGGCTACTTCTGCGACTACGTCCGCGACCAGGTGCTGCAGGACCCCGCGTTCGGCAAGACCGCGGCGGCACGCATCGCCACGCTCGACACCAAGGGCCTGCAGATCCACACCTCGCTCGACCTCGACCTGCAGGGTCAGGCACAGTCCGCCCTGTCCACCTACGTGCCGGCCACCATGGCCGGCGTCGACGTCGGCGGCTCGAACGTCACCGTGGAGCCCGGCACCGGCCGGATCATGTCGATGGTCCAGAACACCACCTACACGCAGGGGGACCACGCCGGGGCCGGTGCCACGGCGGTGAACTACAGCGCCGACTCCGGGTACGGCAACTCGGGCGGGTTCCAGACCGGCTCGACCTACAAGGTGTTCACCCTGGCCGAGTGGCTCGCCAGCGGGCACACCCTGTCCGACTCGGTCACCACCTCGGAGCACCAGTTCGAGAACGCCGAGTTCACCAACACCTGCCAGAACGTCGCGGGCGGCACCTGGAACGTCGCCAACGCCGAGAGGGTGCCGTCGTCGATGTCGGTCGAGGCGGCGACGGTCGAGTCGATCAACACCGCGTACGCCCAGATGGGCAAGCAGCTCGACCTGTGCAAGATCGCCCAGCTCGCGCAGTCGATGGGCATCCACCGCGCCGACGGCGGTGACCTGACGCAGACGCCGTCCTCGATCCTCGGCGTGAACGAGCTGTCGCCGATCGACCTGGCCGAGGCGTACGCGGGCTTCGCCAACGGCGGCATCGTGTGCACGCCCACCGCGATCGACTCGGTGACCGAGGCAGACGGCACGAAGATCACCCCGACGCCGTCGTCCTGCACGCAGGGCGTCTCGGCGGACGTCGCGGGCACGGTCGACTACGCGCTGCAGGGCGTGCTGTCCGGGTCGGGGACGGCCGCGAGTGCGAACCCCGGGGACAGCGTGGCGAAGTTCGCGAAGACCGGCACCACCGACGGTGACGTGCAGAACTGGCTGGTCGCGTCGTCGACGAAGTACACGAACGCCACCTGGGTCGGCAACGTGCAGGGGAACGTGAGCCTGGCGAACTGGCCGTTCCTGCAGGGCACCACCGGGTACAGCGCGAAGTTCGGGGTCGGGAAGTCGATGATGGCGTACCTGGACCAGACCGTCGGCGGGGGAGCGCTGCCCGCGCCGAGCCAGGCGATGATCGGGCAGGCGAGCAAGTCGTCGTCGTCATCGTCGTCATCGTCGTCAGGGTCCTCGTCCGGGCAGGGGACGGCGCAGGACGACCAGACGACGCCGACGACCGCGCCAGCCGCTCCGGCTGCACCCGCTGGTCCGGCTGCTCCGGCGCCCGCCGCGACGGTGGCCCCGGCGGCGCCGGCTGCGAGGGACCAGAACGGGAAGTGACCCGACAACCCCCGCAAGGCCCGGTGCCGGTCCGGCGGACCGGCACCGGGCCCCGCGGGGCGTTGTCCACAGCCGCGCCTGCGCGCCCGACGCAGCCAATAGACTGTGGGGCATTCCACGAACCGATCGACGGAGCACCATGCCTGACATCACGAGCGAGCAGGTCGCGCACCTGGCGAACCTCGCACGTATCGCACTCACGCCCGACGAGATCGAGAAGCTGACCGGGGAGCTGTCGCACATCGTCGAGAGCGTCGCCAAGGTCGCCGAGGTCGCGACCGACGACGTCCCGGCGACGAGCCACCCCGTGCCGCTCGGCAACGTCACCCGACCCGACGTGGTCGGCACGACGCTGACGCAGGAGCAGGCGCTCTCCGGGGCGCCCGACTCCGACGGCGAACGGTTCCGCGTGACCGCCATCCTCGGCGAAGAACAGTAGGGCGAAGAACAGTGACTGACGACATCACGAAGCTGAGCGCCGCGGCGCTCGCCGACGCCCTCGTGGCGCGCGACGTCTCGAGCGTCGAGGCCACCCAGGCCCACCTCGACCGGATCGCCGCCGTCGACGGCGACGTGCACGCGTTCCTGCACGTCAACCAGAACGCCCTGGCAGTGGCGAAGTCGATCGACTCCCGCCGTGCCGCCGGTGACGACCTCGGGCCCCTCGCCGGTGTGCCGATCGCCGTCAAGGACGTCCTGTGCACGCAGGACATGCCCACGACCGCCGGGTCCAGGATCCTCGAGGGCTGGGTGCCGCCGTACGACGCCACCCCCGTCGCGAAGCTCCGCGCCGCCGGCCTCGTGCCGCTCGGCAAGACCAACATGGACGAGTTCGCGATGGGCTCGACCACCGAGTTCTCGGCGTACGGTCCGACCCGCAACCCGTGGGACCTCGACCGGATCCCCGGCGGGTCCGGCGGTGGCTCGGCCGCCGCGGTCGCCGCGCACGAAGCACCCTTCGCCCTCGGTTCGGACACGGGTGGCTCCATCCGCCAGCCCGGTGCCGTGACGGGCACGGTCGGCGTGAAGCCGACCTACGGCGGGGTGAGCCGCTACGGCGCGATCGCGCTGGCGTCCAGCCTCGACCAGATCGGCCCGGTGTCCCGCACCGTCCTCGACGCCGCGCTCCTGCACGACGTCATCGGTGGGCACGACCCGAAGGACTCCACGTCCATCCCGGACGCTTGGCCCTCAATGGCCGCCGCCGCACGCGAAGGGCTGCAGGCGGACACGCTCCGCGGCCTGCGCGTCGGCGTGGTGAAGGAACTCGCCGGGGGCGACGGGTTCCAGGCCGGTGTCACCCAGCGCTTCCAGGAGACGGTCGCGCTGCTCGAGTCGGCCGGTGCGGTCGTCGTCGAGATCGACGCCCCGTCGTTCGCGTACGCGATCAGTGCGTACTACCTGATCCTCCCGGCCGAGGCGTCGTCGAACCTCGCCAAGTTCGACTCGGTGCGCTTCGGCCTCCGGGTCACGCCCGAGAACGGCGCCACCGTCGAGGACGTCATGGCCGCCACGCGTGAAGCCGGCTTCGGACCCGAGGTCAAGCGGCGCATCATCCTCGGCACCTACGCCCTGAGCGCCGGCTACTACGACGCCTACTACGGCTCGGCGCAGAAGGTCCGCACGCTCGTGCAGCGGGACTTCCAGGCCGCGTTCGAGCAGGTCGACCTGCTCGTCAGCCCGTCGGCGCCGACGACCGCGTTCCCGATCGGTGAGCGCATCGACGACCCGCTGGCGATGTACCTCAACGACCTCACCACGATCCCGGCGAACCTCGCCGGTGTCCCCGGGATGAGCATCCCGAACGGCCTCGCGCCCGAGGACGGCCTGCCCGTCGGCGTGCAGCTGATGGCGCCCCAGCGTGAGGACGCCCGGCTGTACCGCTACGGTGCCGCCCTCGAACGTCTGCTCGAACAGCAGTGGGGCGCGCCGCTCATCGCGTCCGTCCCGGACCTCGACCAGAGTCAGCAGTCCGCTGCGCAGGAAGGTGTGATCTGATGGCGCAGAAGGACGCGCTGATGGACTTCGACGAGGCGCTCGAGCGCTACGAGCCGGTGCTCGGCTTCGAGGTCCACGTCGAACTCGCGACGAAGACCAAGATGTTCTCGGACGCCCCGAACTTCTTCGGCGGCGAGCCCAACACGAACGTCACCCCGGTCGACCTCGGGCTGCCCGGGTCGCTGCCGGTCGTGAACGCACAGGCCGTGCGGTACTCGATCCAGCTCGGGCTCGCGCTCGGCTGCTCGATCGCCGAGTCCTCGCGGTTCGCCCGGAAGAACTACTTCTACCCGGACAACCCGAAGAACTACCAGGTCTCGCAGTACGACGAGCCCATCGCCTACGAGGGCGAGGTCGAGGTCGAGCTCGCCGACGGCACGATCTACAACATCCCGATCGAGCGCGCCCACATGGAAGAGGACGCTGGCAAGCTGACGCACGTCGGTGGTGCCACCGGCCGCATCCAGGGCGCCGAGTACTCGCTCGTCGACTACAACCGTGCCGGCGTGCCCCTGGTCGAGATCGTCACGAAGCCGATCTTCGGCGCCGAGCACCGTGCCCCCGAGCTCGGAGCAGCCTACGTGCAGGTCATCCGCGACCTCGTCCGGGCGCTCGGTGTCTCCGAGGCCCGCATGGAGCGCGGCAACCTGCGGTGCGACGCGAACATCTCGCTGCGCCCCCGCGGGCAGGAGAAGCTCGGCACCCGCACCGAGACCAAGAACGTCAACTCGTTCCGCGCCGTCGAGCGTGCGATCCGCTACGAGATCCAGCGTCAGGCCGCGATCCTCGCCGCCGGTGGCACGATCACGCAGGAGACCCGCCACTGGCACGAGGACACCGGCCGCACGTCGGCAGGTCGCCCCAAGTCGGACGCCGACGACTACCGGTACTTCCCGGAGCCCGACCTGCTGCCCGTCGTGCCGGATCCCGCCGTCATCGCGGAGCTCCGTGCCTCGCTGCCCGAGGCCCCCGTCGCACGCCGCCGTCGCCTGAAGGGTGACTGGGGCTTCGCCGACCTGGAGTTCCAGGACGTCGTCAACGGTGGCCTGCTCGACGAGGTCGAGGGCACCGTCGCCGCCGGCGCCGCACCCCAGGCCGCCCGCAAGTGGTGGACCGGTGAGATCAGCCGCGTCGCCAACGCGCAGGACGCAGCCCCCGGTGACCTGGTGTCGCCGAAGCACGTCGCCGAGGTCATCGCGCTCGTCGAGTCCGGCGACCTGACCGACCGTCTGGCGCGCCAGGTGCTCGAGGGCGTCATCGCGGGCGAGGGCTCGCCGGCGCAGGTCGTCGAGGCCCGCGGGCTCAAGGTCGTCTCGGACGACTCCGCCCTGACGGCCGCGGTCGACGAAGCACTCGCGGCGCAGCCCGACGTGCTGGCGAAGATCCAGGACGGCAAGGTCCAGGCAGCCGGCGCGATCATCGGTGCGGTCATGAAGGCCATGAAGGGCCAGGCCGACGCCGCCCGCGTGCGGGAACTCGTGCTGGAGCGCGCACAGCAGTCGTAGGCAGTCCCACCACGCAAGGGCACGGCACCGGTCGGTGCCGTGCCCTTCGTGCGTCCCGGTCGCCGTGCGCATCCTGGGGACGCGTCAGCGATCCGGTGACAGGATGAGTCGTGTCCGCAACGATCCGCGCCATCGGAACCGCCGTCCCCGAGACGACCCTCGACCAGCCCCGGGTGCGTGACCTGTTCTCCGCCCAACCCGACCTCGGGCGGCTCGGCAAACGGCTCGTCCCCGCCGCGTTCGACGGGTCGGCGGTCGACCAGCGGCACACCGTCCTCGAGGAACTCGACTCCGCACGTGCCGGTGGTGCGTTCCGTGACGACGACGGCACCCTGCGCTCGCCGTCCACCGGCGCACGCAACGACCGGTACCGCGAACTCGCACCGCCGCTGTTCGTCGCCGCCGCCCGCGACGCCGTGGAACGTGCCGGCATCGCGCCGGCGTCCGTCACGCACCTGGTGACCGTGTCGTGCACCGGGTTCACGCAGCCCGGACCCGACATCGACGTCGTCGAGCAGCTCGGGCTCCCCGGGGGCGTCTTCCGGCACCACATCGGTTTCATGGGGTGCTGCGCCGCGTTCCCCGCGCTCCGGATCGCCGCGGCGTTCGTCGACCAGGACCCGGACGCCGTCGTGCTCGTGGTCTGCGGCGAACTCTGCACCCTGCACGTCCGCGCCTCGAACGACCCCGACCAGATCGTCGCCAACAGCGTCTTCGGCGACGGTGCGGCCGCCGCGGTGGTCGCCCGCGATGGAGCCGGTCTGCGCTTCGACGACTTCACGACGGCCGTGGTGCCGGAAGGGGCGTCCGAGATGGCGTGGAACATCGGGGACGAGGGCTTCGAGATGGTCCTGTCCACCGCTGTGCCGAAGCTCGTCGGTCTGCACGTCCCGAGCGCCGTGCAACCGCTGCTCGCCGGCGGGCCCGCCTCGGACGTGCCGGTGTGGGCGGTCCACCCGGGCGGCCGGGCCATCCTCGACCGCACCCAGGAGTCGCTCGGTCTGCCGGGCAGTGCGATGGAGTCGAGTCGGCGGGTGCTGCGCGAACACGGGAACATGTCGAGCGCCACCGTGCTCTTCGTGCTGCGGGACGCCGCCGATGCCGGCCTCGAGGACGGCAGCGCCGTCGTCGCGCTCGCGTTCGGCCCCGGCCTCACCGTCGAGAGCGCACGGCTCACCGCGGTGCGGACCGAGGCGTCGCCCGCGGCAGAACCCGCGAAGTCGCCCGCGGCGGAACCCGCGGCAGCACCCACTGTCGCACCGGCCCGCGTGCCCGTCGCGACTACGGGCGCGGCGTGAGCCGTCAGGGCGGCGGCACCACGGGCCTCCCGGCCGTCGACCTGCGCACCCGCGCGCTCAGCCTGACCGAACTGATGGACGACCCGAACTGTGACCCCCGTGCGCTCGCACGCACCTTCCGGCGCTTCGCCGTCGTGAACGCGCTCGTGAGCGGTTGGCGTGCGGCCTGGCGCTCGCACGTCGTGCCGGCCCTGCCCGCCAGCGGCCGTGGCCGGGTGCTCGACCTGGGGTGCGGCGGCGGCGACCTGGCCCGCTCGCTGGTGCGCTGGGCGGCGAGCGACGGCTTCGACCTCGAGGTCGTCGGGGTCGACCCGGATGAACGCGCCATCGCCGCGGCACGGCGGTCGTCCCCGACCGGTGTGACGTTCCGGCAGCAGTCGAGCGGTGACCTCGTCGCGGCTGGTGAGCGGTTCGACGTCGTCGTGTCGAACCACGTGCTGCACCACCTGGGTGACGAGGAGCGGCGGGGGTTCCTGGCCGACTCCGAACTGCTCGCGAGCGGTCGCAGCCTGCACTCGGACATCCGGCGGTCGCCGGCGGCCTACCGGGCCTACGCGCTGGCGTCACCGCTCGTGGCGGCGGGGACGTTCATCCGGGTCGACGGCCTGCGGTCGATCCGCCGGAGCTTCACCGTGCCCGAACTCCGCGACGTGCTGCCCGGCGGGTGGCGGGCCGAGGCGGCTGCGCCGCACCGGGTGCTGGCGATCCGCGACGCGTGAGCGGGCGGGGCCGCGGGGCGCGGGCCGCGGGCCGCGGGCCGCGGGGCGCGGGCCACGGGCCGCGGGCCGCGGGGCCACGTTTCGGGCTCAGCGACAGTTCACGGGCGTGCCCGCGCGTGAACTGTCGCTGAGCCCGAACGACCGGCCGGCGGCCCCGCGCGACGCGCGACGCGCGCCGCTACGGGCGCAGCAGCACCTTGATGGCCCGGCGCTCGTCCATCGCGCGGTAGGCCTCGGCGGCCTCGTCGAGCGGCAGCTCCAGGTCGAAGACGCGACCGGGTTCGATCGCACCGGACAGCACGTCGGGCAGCAGCTCGGGGATGTACTTCCGGGCCGGGGCCATGCCGCCCGCGATGGCGATGTTCGTGTCGAACAGGTAGCGCGTGCCGATCGTCGGCACCCCGTGCGGGACCCCGACGAAGCCGACGTTGCCACCGGGGCGCACCGAGTGCAGCGCCTGGTCCATGCTCTCCTCGGTGCCGACGGCCTCGACGGCGCAGTCGGCCAGGTCGCCGCCCAGGAGCTCCCGGACGGCGTCGACGCCCTCGGCGCCACGGGCGGCCACGATGTCGGTCGCGCCGAACTCGCGGGCGAGCGCCTGGCGGTCCGCGTGCCGGCTCATCGCGATGATGCGGTCCGCGCCGAGCCGCTTCGAGGCGAGGACGGCGGACAGGCCGACCGCGCCGTCGCCGACCACGACGACGGTCTTGCCGGGGCCGACCGCTGCCGACACGGCGGCGTGGTGCCCCGTCGAGAAGACGTCGGACAGGGTGAGCAGCGACGGCACCAGGGCCGGGTCGACCGGGCCGGGGACGACGACGAGCGTGGCGTCGGCGTCCGGGATCCGCACGTACTCGGCCTGTGCGCCACCGACGGGGTCGCCGTAGGCGTCCGTGCTGCCGAAGCCGGACAGGTGGTCGCAGCCGGTGGTCATGCCGTTGCGGCAGGCCTGGCAGGTGCCGTCGTTCATGGTGAAGGGGGAGATGACGAAGTCGCCCTCGTGCAGGCCGGTGACGTCGTCACCGACGGCGACGACCTCGCCGACGAGCTCGTGGCCGATCGGCCGCGGCTGCTTCGTCTCGGTGACGCCGCGGTAGGGCCAGAGGTCCGAGCCGCAGACACAGGCCGCGAGGACCTTGACGACGACGTCCTTGCCGGACAGGAGCCCGGGTCGGTCGCGCTCCTCGACGCGGATGTCGTTCGGGGCGTGGATGATCGCTGCGCGCACGGGCGGGCCTTCCGTCGAGATGATGGGGAACCGGCGCGGTCGACGTCGTCCGGGCCGTCGTCGACAGTACCCTCGTGCGGGTGGACGACGACCGGTACGGCGGCGATGTGCTCTCGGGGGACTGGCGCTCGCGCGGGGTGAAGAAGGTGCGGCAGGTGCCGCTCGAACGGGACATGGTGCTCGAGGACCCGGACTCCGGGTGGGCCGGTGCCGTGGTGGGGCTCGAGGCGGGCAACATCGCGCTCGAGGACTGGAAGGGCCGCACGCGCTCCTTCCCCTTCACCGGGCAGTTCCTGCTCGAGGGTGAGCTGGTGACGCTGGGGCGGCCGTCGGCGCCGGTCGGCCGGTCTGCCGCAGCCGCTGCCGGCTCGCCGGGTTCGCTGGGTTCCGTTCATTCGGACTGGAGGCCCGGGGGCGCGCCCGCCGTGCGGCAGGCGTCCGACGGTGGTCGGCTCCGCACCGCGTCCGGATCGTTCGCCGTGGAGTCGCAGCGTGCTCGGGTGGCGCTCCCCAGCCGCATCATGGTCGAGGGCAAGCACGACGCGGAACTCGTCGAGAAGGTCTGGGGCGCCGACCTGCGCGTCGAGGGCGTCGTGGTCGAGGAACTCTCCGGCGTCGACAACCTGGCCGCCGTGCTCGACGAGTTCCAGCCGACGCGGGAGCGCCGGGTCGGGGTTCTGGTCGACCACCTGGTGCCCGGGTCGAAGGAGTCCCGCTTCGCCGACGCCGTGATGCGTGGCAGGTGGGGAGCGCACGTGCTCGTCGTCGGGCACCCGTTCGTCGACGTCTGGCAGTCGGTCAAGCCGGCGCGGGTCGGGCTGCGGGCGTGGCCGACGATCCCGCGCTCGATCGAGTGGAAGGCGGGCATCTGCCAGGCGCTCGGCTGGCCGCACGCCGAGCAGGCCGACATCGCTCGGGCATGGCAGCGGATCCTCGGGCAGGTGCGCACCTTCGCCGACCTCGAGCCGGAGCTGCTCGGCCGTGTCGAGGAGCTGATCGACTTCGTGACGGAACCACAGGCCTGAGAACCGGTGGATTGCCCGACCGGCGCGGTGCGCCGGGGGTGATCCGTGCCTCCAGGCCTACTGTTGAGGGATGGACGGCATCGACGGTCGCGTGCGGGGCGCGGTCGACCTGTGGCTGCGCTGGCTGCCGCGTTGGCAGATCGGTACCGCCCGCCCGCGCACGCGCATCTGCCGGAAGTGCACCGGGTCCCCGATCGCCGCGGCCGCGGGGTTCGGACCCGACGTGCCGCACGCCGTCCAGCACGCCCTGATCGGGCGGATCTCGACGATCGTCGAGGACGCCGTCGACGACTACACGGCGAAGAACCTGCCGCTGCTGCAGCGTGAACTCGAGCGGGCGGCGGCTCGGAAGCGGCACGCGGGGTACCAGCCGGCCGAGGGGTTGTCGCCGGAGTTCCAGGGCCTGGACGTGGACCCCGAGCCGTCGCCGGGGTCGCCGTTCCTGTTCACGCTCGGCGAGCTCGCCGGCACCGGTGCGGGGGAGCAGACGCCGCGCGAGCCGTTGTCCGACGAGGCGAAGGCTGCGCTCCGGCACGAGATCGCGCTGTCCGACGAGTGTGCACGGTCGACCGGTACCGCGGTGTGCCTGGCGCTCATCGACCACCGGCCGCGGATCGCCGAGGCCGTCGAACGGCTCGTGGAGCCGCAGATCGAGGCGCTGGTGTCGGACATGTTCCGCGGGTTCGACGGGCCGGAGGACGGCCCGCGCAGCGGGTTGTTCTAGGCGCGGGCGTGGGCGCGCGGGTGCGGTGCGCGGGTGCGCGGCTGCCGTGGGTCGAAGCCGCACGGTGCTGTTTGTGTCGGCCGGTGCGAGGTTGTCCGCTCGGTGCACGCTTGTAGAGCCGCACCGAGCCATCGCGGTGGTAGCGCTTGACGAACCTCGCACCGTGCGTGTTTCCCGAGCCTCGCCCCGCATCACGAATCGTGCACGGTCTGAGCGACCTCGCACCGTGCGCGAGGCCCGGAGCCTGCACGGGTTGAGTCGACGCGCACCGTGCGAGGTCGGCGAGTCGGCGAGTCGGCGGGTCGGCGTCAGCGGGGGAGCAGGGTGCGGCCGGGGATCACGGTGCCGCGCAGTGAGCGGTGCTCGACCGGGCGCGTGGGGTCGTCGATGCGGCCGATGACCAGGTCGATGGCCTCGCGGCCGATGCGCTCGATCGGTTGTTCGAGTGTCGTGAAGCCGATCCAGTCGCTCGCCAGCGGGTAGACGCCGTCGAACCCGGTGACGGAGAGATCGCGCGGGACCTCGACACCGCGGCGGGCCAGCGCCTCGCACACGTCGAGCATGAGCCGGTCGGTCGGGCACATCACCGCGGTCACGCCCGACTCCTGCACGGCGTCCACCAGGTCGGCGGCGAGGTCGTCGGGTGGCCGCACGAAGCTCGCGTCGATGTCGATCACCCGGACGCCACGTGCTCGGAGCCGCTCGAGCATCGCCGAGGATCGCGCGTGCTGCGTGATCGCGTTGTCGAGCGGGACGGTGAACACCACGGCCGTGGTGTGGCCGGCATCGGCGACGGCATCCGCGATGGAAGCCCCACCGTCGACCTCGTCGCAGTAGACGCTCGAGAGCGCCGGGTGCAGCTCGGGCCGACCCGCGACGACGGTGGCGATGCGGGGCGCGAACTCGGCGATGTCGGCGGACGGCATCAGGCCACTGCACACGACGAGGCCGTCGACGCGCATCGACACCAGTGCGGCGAGGGCGGACTTCTCGTCCTCGACCCGACCGACGCCCGTCGTGGTGACGACGCGGTAGCCGAGCTCCGATGCGCGGCGCTCCATCACGGCGTGCAGTGCGGTGTAGACCATGGACGAGGCGTCCCGGACGAGCATCCCGATCGTGTTCGTGCGCCCGCTGACCAGTCCGCGAGCCATCGCGTTCGCGACGTACCCGAGCTCGGCTGCCGCTCGTTCGACGCGTTCGCGGGTCTCGTCCGAGAACCGGCCTGTGCCGGAGAGCACGCGGCTCACCGCCGACTTCGAGACCCCCGCACGTGCGGCGACGTCGAGGATCGTCGGCTGGGAACCGCGGCTGCCGTTCACGCTTCGGACGCTGCGGCGTCCCGTCGCGACCGCGACGCGGTGAACCGGAGCACGCCGCGGGCGATCGCGCGCCAGCCGAGCAGGAACACCCCGAGCACGATCGTCGCGACGATGACGAACGAGATCGGCAGCGGGTTGCCGTCGACGTCACCCTGGCCGGTGGCGACGCGGATGGCCAGACCGACGAAGACCGTGAGGATCCAGACCACGATGCCGGTCGGCCAGAAGCGCAGCGGTCGAGCCCAGGCCCCGCTCGTCACGTACCCGATCGCCCAACCGGTCAGGAACGGGTACGCGGTGGTCCAGAGCGCCAGCGCCGTGTTGGCCTCACCGTGCGACGAGCGCCCGATGAGTGCGAAGACGACGATGAGGACGACGTCGATGACGGCTGCGAGCCAACCCCAGGTGCGTGCGTTCACCCGCTCATTCTCGCAGGCCCCCGACTGCTCGCTCATTCCTCCACAAGGTGTTCGGCGGGGCTGGCCCTCCACAGCACGCCCACGCGGTGCTGCTCCGTAGGCGGAGGATCCGGAGCATCACCAGTATGTCGATGAACCTCAAGCTCGCACCGGTCCCCGAAGTCCTCACGTTCCGAACGTCCGCTCAGCGCCCCGACGAGTCCGATGTCATCAGACGTCGGGCGGCTGCGGGGGAGCTCACACGGGTAGCACGCGGACTGTACGTGGAGTCTGCGGGATGGGCCGCACTCCGCCCCAGCGAGCAGCACCACGTCCGGCTGCGCTCGTTCGCTGACCGGATCCGCCCCGGAGACCTGATCTCACACGTCTCCGCTGCCGTCGTCTTCGGTGTGCCCCTGCTCACCCCACCACCGACACGGATCCACGTGACCTCACGCGGTGCCGACCGGCGCACCACGAACGCGACCTTCGTGGTGCACGCCGACCTCGATGCTGAACGGAACGAGCGTCCGGTCGCCACGCCCGACGGGTTGCTGTTGTGCGGACTCGATCGGCTGGCGACCGACCTCGCACTCACACTGCCGTTCACCGACGCGGTCGTGTCCCTCGATGCGCTCCTCCGTCGCGAGGTCGAGCGCGAAGACGTCCGGTCGGCGATCGAGCGGCGTGGGCAGAAAGGACGACGTCGCGCTCTCCGGGCGATCGGGTTCGCCGATGCCGCATCGGACTCACCGGGGGAGTCGTACGCACGAGCGCGGTTCGACCAGTTCGGGACACGACCGCCGGTCCTCCAGCACCGCTTCCGAGCGCTCGGCGAGCCGGACATCGTCGTGGACTTCTGGTTCCCGGATGCCGGGGTCGTGGTCGAGTTCGACGGAGCCGTGAAGTACCGGAGCAGTGCGTACCTGCGGGGACGGACGCCGGAGGAAGCGCTGTTCGACGAGAAGGTCCGGGAAGACCGGCTCCGCGCGTTCCCCGAGGTGCGAACCGTGGTGCGGCTCACCTGGTCGGACCTGCGCAACGAGTGGGTCCTCCGCGCGAAGCTCCGCCAGGCCGGAGTCCGTATGTCGCGCTGAGGGGTGTAAGTAGCGCACCGTGCGAGATTGTTCGGCCTCTTGCCGGTGCGCACGGTGCGCGGTTCGTCGCCCATCGCGGACCTGGCTGCTCGGTGCGGGGTCGTCGACAGCGAACCGGGCCGCGCACCGTGCATCGTTCGCCGGTCGGGGGCGAGCAGCCCGCTCGGTGCAGGGTTGTAGCCGGGCACGAAGCCGTCAACCTCGCACGGGTCGGCGGAACTCGCACCGTGCGCCGTCACCGCATCCGACGCGCAGCACCGCGCCCGCGCCCGCGCCCCGCACGCCTGCACCCGGAGTTCACCCGGCGGCGACGCCGGAGGCACCCGGAGTTCACCCGGCAGCACCACACTCGACCCCGGCGCGGGAACGTTCCCACACGACCCGCCCGGACGACCCCGCACACCCGCACGACCCCGCACGACCCCGCACACCCCCACCCCGCACGACCCCACCGCACCACGGAACAGGGAGAACCCACGTGAAGACCCGAGTCCTCGCCGGCCTCGCCATCGCGGCAGCCGCGACCGTCGCACTCTCCGGCTGCGTCCAGAGCGCCAACGCCTCGGACGCCTCCGACACCGACGGCACCACCGACCTCACCGTGTTCATCAGCGGCGACACCAACGTCCAGGACCTCTGGGACAAGTCGCTCATCCCCGCCTTCGAGAAGGCGAACTCGAAGATCCACGTCAGCACGAGCATCGACCTGCACGGCGAGCACGACGCCCAGACCCAGGCGAACCTCGCCACCGCGGTCAAGGCCGGCAAGTCCGTCGCGTACGACCTCGTCGACGCCGGCTTCGTCACCACCGCCGGCAAGGCCGGGCTGATGGCGAAGGTCGGCGACAGCACGATTCCGAACCTCAAGGACGTCCCGGACGCCACGAAGCAGCAGGGCGGCGACAGCGCCATCCCGTACCGCGCTTCGAGCGTGCTGCTGGCGTACGACGCGAAGAAGGTCACGGACCCGCCGAAGACCCTCGACGACCTGCTCGCCTGGATCAAGGCCAACCCGGGCGAGTTCGCCTACAACTCCCCGTCGTCCGGCGGTTCGGGTGGCTCGTTCGTGGCCACGGTGCTCGCGAAGTACCTGACGCCCGCCGAGCAGGAGACGATGCAGACGAAGTACGACAAGTCGCTCGAGTCGAAGTGGGTCAAGGGCTTCGCGGCCCTGAAGGACCTCGGCCCGTCGACGTACCAGAAGGGCGTCTACCCGAACGGCAACGACCAGGTCGTGCAGCTGCTCGGCAGTGGCCAGATCGCGATGGCCCCGGTCTGGAGCGACCAGTTCATCACCTCGCAGAAGACCGGCATCATCCCGAAGACCGTCAAGGCCGTGCAGATCGACGACCCGTCGTTCACCGGCAGCGCGAGCTTCCTCGGCATCCCCAAGACCGAGCCGAAGGCCAAGAAGGCGGCGGCCGAGAAGCTCGCCGACTTCGTGCTCAGCGCGAAGGGGCAGCAGCTCGTCGCGAGCGCCGTCTCCGGCTACCCGGTGATCCCGCTCGACAGCCTGCCGGCGTCGGTCGCCGAGCAGTTCGCCGACGCGAACCCCTCGCAGCTCCGCCTCGGGTTCCAGAGCGACTTCGCCGCGGACATGAACGCGGCGTGGGACGCGAAGGTCCCGCAGTGACCCAGACCGTCCAGGACGGCCCGGCAACCGGCCGGGAGGCCCGTGGCGACTCCGCCACGGGCCTCCCGCCCGTCCCGCCCCACGCCCAGGGCCCGGCGCACCCCGCCATCGGGCGCACGGCGCAGGAGCGGCTGGCCCGCCGCCGGCGGTGGCAGGGCCTCGCCCTCGTCGCCGCCCCGGTGCTGGTCGTCGTCCTGTTCGTCGGCGTCCCGGTGGTGAACGCCGCCCTGTTCAGCCTCGGGTTCACCGGTGGCCTGAACCAGGCGCTCGCCGACATCGGCGGCGACACCGTGCGCGGTTTCTCGTTCGCGGTCTACGCCACCCTGCTCGGCAACGCCACGTTCCTGCGTGACCTGGTCGCGACGCTCGGCGTCACCGCACTGTCGACCGGCCTGACCGTGGGGCTCGCCGTCGTCGTCGCGGTGATCCTGCGACTCCGCGGAGGCTTCCTCGGCAAGACCCTCAGTGTCCTGGCCGTGGTACCGATCTTCGTGCCGGTGGTCATCGCGAGCTGGTCCATCCTGACGTTCACCGACGCGCAGGGGTTCCTCCGGAGCCTCGGTGCCCAGTTCGGCCTCGACGTCCCGGTGTGGGGCTACACCCTCGTCGCCGTGGTGTTCGGCAGCGTCTGGACCAGCCTGCCGTTCGCGGTGCTCATGATCGCCGGGGCGCTGCAGGGCACACCGGACGCCCTGGTCGAGGCCGCGAAGGACGCCGGGGCGAGCACCTGGCGCGTCGTCTGGCAGGTGCTCCTGCCGATGGCCGCGACCCCGCTCGTCATCGCGACGACGTTCACCGTGATCGGGGTCCTCGGTTCGTTCACCGTGCCGTACTTCACCGGTCCGAACGCCCCGACGATGCTCGGCGTCGACATCTCGAAGTACTTCCAGGCCTACAACCGTCCACAGCAGTCGACGGCGATGGCGTTCATCGTGTTCGCGTTCGCCGCGGCCGCGAGCATCTTCTACCTCCGCTCGACGGTCCGCTCGAACGCGGGCGAGCTCGACAAGAAGCAGCAGGAGCAGCAGTGATCAAGCGTCTGACCGGCAACGCCCTCGTCTGGGCGACCGCGATCGTGCTGGCCGTGTTCATCCTCGGGCCGCTCGTCTGGCTGGCCGCCCGTGCCTTCGCCACGACGTGGACCTACCCGAACCTGCTGCCCGACGGCTGGACCCTGCAATGGTGGGGCACCGTGTTCGAGGACCGCAGCCTGGCCGTCGCGGTGCAGAACTCGCTCGTCCTCGCCCCGCTCACGGTCCTCATCGCCGCGGTGGTCTGCCTGCCCGCCGCGTGGGCGATCAGCCGCATCGAGTTCCCGGGGCGGCGGCTCGTGCTCGTCGGACTGTTCGCCACGAACGCGTTCCCGAAGATGGGCCTCTTCGTCACGATGTCGGCGATGTTCACCGCGCTGAACCTCATGAACACGGTCACCGGCATCCTGATCGTCCACGTCCTGGGCTGCGTCGTGTTCATGACGTGGTTGCCCGCCGCAGCCTTCTCGGCAGTGCCGCGGTCCCTCGAGGAAGCCGCCCGCGATGCCGGGGCGAGCCGCTGGCGCACCTTCTGGAAGGTGACGTTCCCGATCGCCTGGCCCGGGATCCTCGTCGCGATGGTGATGTCGTTCCTGGCGTCCTTCGACGAGGCGCAGGGCACGTACCTGGTCGGCGCCCCGACGTACATGACGATGCCGACGGCGATGTACTCGCTCGTCCTGAACTCCCCGCGCCAGGTCTCGGCGGTGTTCGCGATCGCGTTGAGCATCCCGTCCGTGGTCCTGCTGCTGCTCGCCCGGAAGCACATCATGGGCGGCCGCCTGGCGGACGGCTTCCAGATCCGATGACCCACACCAGCACGAAAGGCGACCAGATGACGGACAAGGCGCTCGTCGCAGAACGCGCACCGGGCCTCCAGGCCGACGGCAGCACGGCGGACCGGACCCGCTCCGGCGGACTCACCATCCGCGGACTGCGCAAGACGCTCGGCGGACGCGACGTCGTCGCCGGCATCGACCTCGACGTCGCGAAGGGCGAGCTCGTCTCGCTCCTCGGCCCGTCCGGCTGCGGCAAGACCACGACGCTCCGCATGGTGGCGGGGTTCCTGCCCGCCGACGGCGGCGTCGTGACCATGGGGGACCGCGACGTCACGTCGCTCGGCCCGGAGCGCCGGCCGAGCGCGATGGTGTTCCAGAACTACGCGCTCTGGCCGCACATGACGGTGACGCAGAACGTCGCGTTCCCGCTGCGGACCCGACGGGTGCCGAAGCAGCGGGTCGCCGAGCGGGTGCGCGACGCGCTCGAGCTCGTCGGCCTGAGCCACCACGCCGGCTCGAAGCCGACCGCGATCTCGGGCGGCGAGCAGCAGCGCGTCGCCCTGGCCCGCGCCATCGTGCAGGAGCCGGACGTCCTGCTCCTCGACGAGCCGCTGTCGAACCTCGACGCGAAGCTCCGCGTGAGCGTCCGCGACGAGATCCGCCGCATCCAGCAGCGACTCGGCATCACGACCGTGATCGTCACGCACGACCAGGACGAAGCGCTCAGTATCTCCGACCGGATCGCCGTCATGCACGACGGCCGCATCGAGCAGATCGCGACACCGACCGAGCTCTACGCCCGCCCCGCCACGAGCTTCGTCGCGTCGTTCATCGGGTCGACGAGCGTCGTCACCGGCCGGTTCCTCGCCGGCACCTCGGTCGGCCCGACGGCGGCCGACACGGTGCTGGTCCGCCCCGAGCAGGTCGTGCTCACCGACGACTCGCCGATCCGTGCGACGGTCGCGCGGGTGCTCATGCGCGGGCACTTCGCCGAGGTCGTGCTCAGCACCGACGGCGCGGAGCTCCGCGCCTACGTCACCGGGCCGCCGCCGGCGGTCGGCACCGAGACCGGGGTGCGCCTGGGCGAGGTGCTCGTCCACCGCGACGGCGTGCTGCTCGAGGTCGCCCGATGAGCGCGGGGGCTTCGACGTCCACGGCTTCGGCTGCGGCTGCGCCTGCGGTCGATCGTGTGGTCTCGACCAGCGCGGACGCCAGGCCCGGCGTGCGTCCGCCACGCCTCGTCGCCCACCGCGGTGCGCCGCGCGTCCGGCGCGAGAACACGCTGCCCGCCATCGCGGTCGCCGAGGCGCTCGGCGCCGAGGTGATCGAGGTCGACGTCCGTCGCACCGCCGACGGCGTCGCCGTCCTGCTGCACGACGAGACCCTCGGCCGGATGTGGGGCGATGCCCGCCGGGTGTCCGACGTCGACTGGTGCGACGTCGCCCGGCTCGGCAACGGCCTCGACCGGATCCCGCGGCTCGACGGTGCGCTCGAACGGCTCGACGGCTGCCGGTCGACCCTGCTCGTCGACCTGACCGACGCCGAGGACGCCCTGGTCGCCGCCCGCACCGTCGCGGGCTTCACCGGCTCCACCGCGGTGGCCTGGTGCGGGGCACCGGCGGCGATGGCGGCCGTCCGCTCCGTGCTGCCCGACGCCGACGTCTGGCTGGCGTGGGAGTCGCTCGATCCGCCCGTCGCCGCGGACCTCGAGGCGCTCGAGCCGTCGACGCTCAACCTCGACGTCGCGTTCCTCACCCCGCGCACCGTCGAGGTCGCACACGCCCTGGGCCTGCGCGTCGCCGTCTGGACCATCGACGACGTCGAGCCCGCCATCTGGGCAGCCCGGCTCGGTGTCGACTCGATCACCACGAACGACGTCGGGTCCATCGGGGCAGCCCTGTCGGCGGCCGAGCGCGACGGCTGGCCCGAGCGCGACCGCGAGCCCACCGAGACCGAGGTCGCCTCGCGCGCCCAGGCCCTGGCCCACCGCATCGCCCACGAGGTCATCGCGTACACGCGCGAACACCCGGTCAGCGAGGTCCACACCAAGGCGAACCCCGCCGACCTGGTCACCGACGTCGACCGCCTGGTGGAGCAGCACGTCCGCTCCCGCGTGCGGATGGTGTTCCCGACGCACGGGTTCACCGGCGAGGAGTACGGCGAGGCCCCCGGCGATCGGCACCGCTGGTTCCTGGACCCCGTCGACGGCACCACCAACCTGGCGAACGGCGTGCCCTGGACGTCGATGTCGCTCTGCCTGACCCGTGGCGGCCGCCCGCTCGTCGGCGTCGTCGCGGACCCCTGGCGCGGCGAGGTGCTCGAGGCCCGACGCGGCCGCGGCGCCACCCTGCGCGACCGCCAGCTCCGACTCGACGACACACCCCGGCCGCTCGCCGGCGCCGTCGTCGGCACCGAGCTCGACGGACACCGCCCGTGGCCGGGGTTCGGGGCGTTCCTCGACGCCCTGGCCGACCGGTCGTGCACGCTCCGGGTCCAGGGATCGGGCACGTTGACGATCGCCCAGGTCGCGGCGGGGCGCGGGATCGGCGGCTGCGTCTCGGCGTTCAACCCGGTCGACCACGGCGCCGCGGTGCTGCTCGTGCACGAGGCCGGGGGCGTCGTGCTGACGCCGTCCGGCCCCGTGGAGGGCTTCCCGCCCGTGGGGGAGCCGTTCCTCGTGGCGCACCCGGGGGCCGCGGACGAGCTGCACGCGGTGTGGACGGCGGCGCTCGCCGCGGGGTGAGCTGCGGCGCACGGTGCGGACTGGAGGCACGGTGCCAGCCCGGCACGCGCCTCCCGGCCGACTCTGAGCGGGCGCTCAGTCATCGGACGCCGGGGGTTCGTAGTGTTGCAGTCCACGACGGGTCCGACCGGACCCGCCGTGCACCCGAAGGAGCATCGACCATGGGATTCCTCGACCGCCTGCTCGGACGTCCGGAGCGTGACCGATCCGCGGACGCACAGCAGAACCAGTGGGGGCAGCCGCCGCAGCAGCAGGGCTACCGGTACGGCCAGCAGTCCTACCAGCAGCCGGCACCGTCCGCACCGCAGGGCGGCCAGTACGGCGTCCCGCAGTGGGGCGGTGCACCGACGCAGCAGCAGGGCGCGACGACCGACGACGAACGTGCGGTCGAGCGCTACCGCTACTTGCTCCGCACGGCCCCGCCGGAGCGCATCGAGGAGGTCCACGCCGAGGCCTTCGCAAAGCTGACCGACGAGCAGCGCCGCATGGTCTACGACGAGTTCACCCGGACCGCGCCTCCCGGTGAGGCGCCCCGTGGCGACGACCCGCGCTCGCTCGCCCAGTCGGCGACCCGCTCCGAGATCCGCCAGCCGGGCTTCATGGAGCGCTCGCTCGGCGGCGTCGGCGGTGGCGGCGGACGCTTCGGCGGCCAGCGCGGGGGCCCGTCGTTCGGCAGCATGATCGGCGCCTCGATCCTCGGGACGGTGGCCGGCTACGTCATCGGTTCGGCGATCATGAGCGCGTTCCTGCCCGACCCCGGTTCGTTCGATGGCGGTACCGACGCTGCGGGTGACGGTGGTTCGGAGGACACTGGTGCTGAATCCGGCGATGCCGGGGCGTCCGACGGCGGCGCATCCGACGGCGGCGGCTTCGACAATGCGGGCTGGGGCGACAGCGGATCCGACTTCGGCGGTGGCTTCAGCGACTTCGGTGGTGGTGACTTCGACGTCTGAGTGACGTCCGTCGCTCCACCGGACCCCCGGGTACCCACCGTGTCCGACGAAGGAGCGACATGGCCATCATCGAAGCCTCCGGGCTGACCAAGACCTACAGGTCGAAGTCCGGGCCGGTGCACGCGCTGGCCGGACTCGACCTGTCGGTGCCGCAGGGCACCGTGAAGGCGCTGCTCGGGCCGAACGGCGCGGGCAAGACCACGGTGGTGAAGGTGCTCACCACCCTCATCACGCCCGACTCGGGGACCGCGACGATCGACGGCATCGACGTGATCGCCGACCCGCAGGCCACCCGGCGGTCCATCGGGGTGTCCGGGCAGTACGCGGCGGTCGACGAGAACCTGACCGGGTTCGAGAACCTCGAGATGATCGGGCGGCTCTACCACCTGGGCCGCAGGACAGCGCGCGATCGTGCCCGGGAGCTCATCGACGTCTTCGACCTGTCCGAGGCTGGCGACCGTCCGGTGAAGGGCTTCTCCGGCGGCATGCGGCGACGCATCGACCTCGCCGGGGCGCTGGTGATGAACCCGCGCGTGCTGTTCCTCGACGAGCCGACGACGGGACTCGACCCCCGCAGCCGCCTGGCGCTCTGGGGCATCATCGAGGACCTCGTGGCCGAGGGGGCGACGGTGCTCCTCACCACCCAGTACCTGGAGGAAGCCGACCGGCTCGCCGACGACATCGCGGTCATCGACGACGGGGCGGTCATCGCCGAGGGCACCGCGGACCAGCTCAAGGCGCAGGTCGGCGGCCACCGGGTGGTCGTCACCCTGGTCGACGAGACCGACGGCGACGCGGCGACCACGGTGCTCCGCCGCTACGGGGTCGGCGAGGTCGAGACCTCGGGCGACGGCCGCACCCGTGCGATCGCGGTGGAGGCCGGTCCGGCAGCCCTGCAGCGCGTGCTCGCCGACCTGGGCGCGGCCGGCATCGAACTCCACGACGCCGGCATGCGACGCCCGACCCTCGACGACGTCTTCCTCCGCCTGACCGGGCACGCCGCGACGGACGACGACGCCGACGAACCCGCGGCCAGCAAGCAGAAGGAGACGGCACGATGACCACCACGTCCCTCGCGCCGGGCCGGCAGCTGCCCGTCGTCGTCACCTCGCCGCTCGCCGTCTGGGTCGAGGACGGCTGGACCGTCACCAAACGGAACCTCATCAAGCTCAAGCGGTCCCCGGACATGCTCGTGTTCGCCGTGCTGCAGCCGATCATGTTCGTGCTGCTGTTCAGCCAGGTGTACGGCGGCGCCATCCAGGTCCAGGGGACCGACTACACGCAGTTCCTGATGGCGGGGATCTTCGCGCAGACCGTGGTGTTCGGTGCGACGTTCTCCGGATCGGCGATGGCGCAGGACCTGAAGGAAGGGCTGATCGACCGGTTCCGGACGCTGCCGATGTCGGCGTCCGCGGTACTGGTCGGGCGCACCAACTCCGACCTCGTCCTCAACTCGATCTCGATGGCGATCATGATGCTCACCGGCCTGGCGGTCGGGTGGCGGGTGAACTCGTCGCCGCTCGAGTTCCTGGCAGGCATCGCCCTGCTGCTGCTGTTCAGCTACGCATTCAGCTGGGTCATGGCGCTGCTCGGCATGAGCGTCAAGACGCCCGAGGTCATCAACAACGCCTCGTTCATGATCCTGTTCCCGCTGACGTTCATCTCGAACGCGTTCGTGCCGAGCGACACCCTGCCGCTGGTGCTGCGCGTGTTCGCGGAGTGGAACCCGGTGTCGTCGCTCGTGCAGGCCGCGCGGGAGCTGTTCGGCAACGTCGGGTCCGCGCCGGTGCCGGACATCTGGACGATGCAGCACCCCGTGCTGACGGTGCTGATCGGCATCGCCGTGATGCTCGTGGTCTTCGTCCCGTGGGCGGTGAACAAGTACACCCGCATCAGCGCGAAGTGAGGCCGGTCCGGCCGGCGTGGACGCTCAGAGCAGCTTGCGCTGCAGCGCCCACGCGGTCAGCTCGTGCCGGTTCGACAGCTGGAGCTTCCGCAGGACCTTCGACACGTGTGTCTCGACGGTCTTCACCGAGATGAACAGCTCCGTCGCGACCTCCTTGTAGGCGTACCCGCGCGCGATGAGCCGCATGACCTCCTGCTCGCGGGCGGACAGGCGGTCCAGCTCGGCGTCGTGCTGCGCCGTCTCGCCGCTGACCGCTCCGAAGGCGTCGAGCACGAAGCCGGCCAGGCGCGGCGAGAAGACCGCGTCACCGTCCGCCACGCGGGCCACGGCCTCGGCGACCTCGGCACTCGACGAGCTCTTCGTGATGTACCCGCGGGCGCCGGCCCGGATGACCCGCACCACGTCGTCGGCGGCGTCCGACACGCTCAACGCGAGGAACCGGGTGTCCGGGTTCCCCGGTGCGGACCGCGTGATGACCTCGGCACCGCCGCCGCCGGCGCCGCCCGGCAGGTGCACGTCGAGCAGGACGACGCGCGGGCGCGTGGCCGCGACGAGCGTCACGGCTTCGTCGACGGTCGCCGCCTCACCCACGACCTGGAGGCCCGGTGGCAGCCCGGCGCGCACGCCGGCTCGGAAGATGGAGTGGTCGTCGACGATCGCGACCGTCAACGGGGCGGGCTCGGTCATGCGTGCTCCTCGTCCTGGGCCGCGGGTGCGAGCGGCAGGGTCAGCCGGACCTCGGTGCCGGTGCGGCCCGGCCCCGGCGCGATGGTCGCGTGGCCGCCGAGGCGCTGCATCCGGCCGATGATCGACTCGCGGACGCCGTACCGGCCCTCGGGCACCGCGTCGACGTCGAAGCCCGGGCCGCGGTCGCGGATGCTGAGCTCGACCCGCTCACCGGCGGTCTCGGCGTACACGCTCACGGTCCCACCGGCGTGCCGGGCGGCGTTGAGCATCGCCTCGCGGGCGGCGGCGACGAGCCCGTCCGGCAGGTCGCTGCGGGCGGGTCCGACCGCGATGACCTCGATGCGGGCGGGGTACTCGGCCTCGATGTCCACGGCAGCGTCCCGCAGCTGCGTGCCGAGGTCGCGCGCCGGTTCCGCCTGCTCGGTGAAGAGCCAGGACCGCAGCTCGCGCTCCTGCGCCCGCGCCAACCGCGCCGCGTCCGAACCCGGCTCGGCCTTCTGCTGGATGAGGGCGAGGGTCTGCAGCACCGAGTCGTGCAGGTGCGCCGCGAACTCGGCCCGCTCGAGGTCGCGGACGCGGGCAGCGCGTTCCTCGGCGAGGTCGCGGACGAGCCGCACCACCCACGGGGCGACCACGACGGCGACCCCGACCAGGACGGCGACCGCGGCGGTGAGCACGGTCCAGACGTTGGGGCGGCTGCTCGTCGTGAAGAACAGCAGGATGCCGAGCACGACGAGCACCAGGGCTCCGAGCGCGCGGACGACCAGGGCGGAGGACCCGGCGGTGCGGACGTTGCGGAGCGCGTCGAACTGCCGCCAGGCGAGTGCGGTGCCGGTGACGACCACGACGCCGGGCACGACGACCTCGAGGGGGACCGCCGCGCCCATCCGTGCCGCGACGACGGCGCCGGCGGCCGCGAGCAGGGCCACGCCGAGCAGGATCTCGACGACCGGGGCATGCCGGGCAGACGCGGTGGGCTCGTCCTGGTCGACGTCGGTGGCAGGGGTCAGCACGGACTTGAGCGGCGCGCTTCCGGCGGCTGCCCCGGCGGCTGCGCTCGGCACGGTCGCCCAGAGCCAGGCGTAGAGCAGCAGCCCGGCGCCGCCGCAGACCACCAGGACCGCGGTGGCGAGCCGGACGGCCCCGACCGGCAGCCCGGTGTGCGCCGCGAACCCGCTGCAGACCCCGCCGACGACCCTGGGGGTCGGGCGCGTCATCGTCGCGGTGGCCATGGGGCAATCCTGGCACCCGGACGGCGGTCCCTGCAGGGTCCGGGGCCGGGATCAGGGACCGGTCAGGGGGAACCCCGATGGTGTCGGCGCAGCACTGCCGGGATGCTGGTGGCCATGACCGATCACCAGCACGACTCCGCTCCCGGCACCGCCGCCGGCAGCGCCGACTCGACGACCCGGTTCTTCGACTCGGTCCGCGGCCTCGGCATCGCGCGCACCGACGACCGCTGGCTCGCCGGCGTGTGCGGTGCCGTCGCCCGCCGCACCGGGCTCGACCCGCTCGTGGTCCGCGGCGTGACGATCGTCGTCGCGCTGCTGGGCGGACCGGTCTTCCTTGCCTACGCCGTCGGTTGGGCGCTGCTGCCCGACACCGCCGGACGCATCCACGTCGAACGGATGATCCGCGGGGTCCTCGACCCGGCGCTCATCGCGATCGGCGCGCTCGTGGCACTGACGTTCGTGCCCGCGGCCCGGGGTCTCTGGTGGCAGGGGGTCCCGGACGCCTGGGGGATGCCCGGCTGGCTCGAGGCGACCCTGGCCACCGCGTGGAGCATCGTGCTCGTCGGCGGGATCGTGTGGCTCATCGTGGTCCTGGCCCGACGCGGGGTGGACGGTGATCGGACAGCGGGCACCGGCACCGGCACCGACCCGGCCGCCGCACCGCGGGGCGACTTCTGGACCAGCCCCGAGGAGCCGCGCCCGGCCCGGAACGCGTGGACCGCGGAGGCGACCGGAGCGTCGGACGCGGGTCGGGCCTCCTGGCAGTGGGGTGCACCGGTGAGCCCCGAGGACCGGCGACGGCAGCACGAGGAGCGGCTGCGCGCCGAACGCGAGCGGACGGCCGAACGGCGGGCGGAGCGGGCCGAGCGACGCCCCGGGGCGGCGTACGTCGCCGTGTCCCTCGGACTCGCACTCGTCGTCGGAGCCGGGGTCGCGTTCTGGGCGCAGCAGGCCGGGTGGTCCGTCCCGGTCCTCGGGATCGCCGCGGCGCTCGCGGTGCTGGCGATCGCCACGATCGTCGCGGGGATCCGCGGCCGTGACGACGACGTGCTCGGACTGTTCTCGACGGTCGCCGCGGTGGCCCTCGTGGTCACCGGGGTCCTGCCCGCCGGCACCCGGGTCTCGCTGATCGGCGGCACCACGTGGCAGGTCGAACGCGCCGCCTCCGGGACCGAACGGGACTTCGCGATGCTGGCGGGCGGTCCGACGCTGGACCTCCGCGGACTCGAGGCGTCGGCGGTCGGGGGTGACGTGAGCCTCTGGCTGGGCGCCGGCGGAGCCGAGGTGCTGCTGCCGACCGACCTGCCGGTGCGGGTCGAGGTGAGCGGTGTCGGCTACGGGATCGACACCGGCGGGGGCGACGACGACGGCACCGGTGGGGTGCTCCGGACCACCACGCTCGAGAACCGTGCGGCACGCACGGCCGACGCGGACGAGACGACGACGGTGCACCTGTGGATCCTCGGCGGTGGCGTCGAGGTGCCGCGGGCGATCACGGTCGGCGAGTGAGGAACGGGACGATGACGACGGACAGCACGACCAACGACAACCCGACGAACGACAACACGACGAACGACGGTGCCACGAACGACGCGGCGGCTGCACCGGTGGCCTCCCCGGTGGCCCCGGACGGGCCCGCCTGCCGGCCCCGACGCGGTGGTGCACGCTTCGGCACGATCCTCTGGGGCGTGCTGCTCCTGGTGTTCGCCGGAGCGATGGCCGTGAGTGCGCTGCCGATGTTCTCAGTGGACACCACGACCCTGCTGTTGGCCGCCTGCATCGCCGCCGGTGTGCTGCTGGTCGTGGCGGGGATCGTGGCGGCCCTGTCCCGCACACGGCGCTAGTCGGACCGCCCCGTGCACCGGGCTGTCCAGGTGTGCACGGGGGTCACCCGGACGGCTTAGCATCAACCACGTGACCGCGACAGACGCCGAGCGGGCCGCCCAGCGCGACGCCACCGAGCAGCCCCTCGACCGCAGCACCCGCCTGCGCCGGTGGATGCTGCACGGGGCCGACCAGGGCGCCTCGCACCAGGGCCCGCACCAGGTCGAGGTCGAGAAGACCCACCCGTGGTGGCGGGTCATGTGCCTGACCGGCGTCGACTACTTCTCCACCCTCGGGTACCAGCCCGCCATCGCCGCGCTCGCCGCGGGGCTGCTGTCGCCGATCGCGACGATCGTCCTCGTGCTCGTCACGCTGTTCGGGGCGCTGCCGGTCTACCGCCGGATCGCCCACGACAGCTTCCGGGGCGCCGGGTCGATCATGATGCTCGAGAAGCTCCTGCCGTGGTGGGCGGGCAAGCTCCTCGTGCTGGTGTTGCTCGGGTTCGCCGTGACCGACTTCATGATCACGATGACCCTGTCGGCGGCCGACGCCACGGCGCACATCGCCGAGAACCCGTACACGCCGCACTGGTTCACCGAGATCCCGGTGCCGCTCACCCTGGCGCTGCTGCTCCTGCTCGGCATCGTGTTCCTGCGCGGGTTCAAGGAGGCCATCGGCATCGCGGTCGGGCTCGTCGCGGTGTTCCTCGCCCTGAACGCCGTCGTCATCATCGTCGCCCTCTGGCACGTGTTCGAGAACCCGATGGTGGCGAGCGACTGGTGGTCCGGGCTGACGGCACAGCACAGCAACCCGCTCGTGATGGTCGGCATCGCCCTGATCGTGTTCCCGAAGCTCGCGCTCGGGCTCTCCGGCTTCGAGACCGGCGTCGCGGTGATGCCGCAGGTCCGCGGTGACGCCAGCGACGACACCAGCGATCGACCCGAGGGCCGGATCCGCGGCACCAAGCGACTGCTGACCGTCGCGGCGCTCATCATGAGCTCGTTCCTCATCACGTCGTCGATCGTGACGACGTTCCTCATCCCGCAGCGCGAGTTCCAGCCGGGCGGCGGTGCGAACGGACGCGCCCTGGCGTACCTGGCGCACGAGTACATGGGCGGGGTGTTCGGGTCGATCTACGACTTCTCGACCGTCGCCATCCTGTGGTTCGCCGGTGCGAGCGCGATGGCGGGGCTCCTCAACCTGGTGCCGCGGTTCCTGCCCCGCTACGGCATGGCACCGCAGTGGGCGCGTGCGGTGCGTCCCCTCGTGATCATCTTCACGCTCATCGCGTTCGTCATCACGATCATCTTCCAGGCCGACGTCGACGCCCAGGGTGGCGCCTACGCCACCGGCGTGCTGGTGCTCATCACGAGCGCAGCGGTCGCGGTGACGCTGTCCGCGCGCCGCAAGCAGCAGCGCAAGCGCACCATCGCGTTCGGCGTGATCTCGGTCGTGTTCGTCTACACCACGGTCGCCAACGTCATCGAGCGGCCCGACGGCGTGCGGATCGCGGCGATCTTCATCATCGCGATCGTCGTGGTGTCGCTCATCTCGCGCGTGCGGCGATCGTTCGAGCTCCGGGCGTCGTCGATCGAGCTCGACGCGACCGCCCGGCAGTTCGTCGAGGCCGACGCCGACCAGTTCAGTTCGGTCTGCATCATCGCGAACGAGCCCGGTGCCGGCACGGCCGAGGCGTACCGGGCGAAGGGGCGCGAGGAACGCCGCGACTCGGGCATCCCGGCCCGCGTGCCGACGATGTTCCTCGAGGTCCTGCCCGCCGACTCGTCCGACTTCGAAGAGGACCTGGTGGTCGAAGGCCACGTCATCCACGGGTTCCGCGTGCTCAAGGTCCGCTCCGGCAACGTCCCGAACACCATCGCGTCGACGCTCCTCGCCATCCGGGACCTCGCCGGGGTGGTGCCGAGCATCTACTTCGAGTGGAACGAGGGCAGCCCGATCCGCAACGCCCTGCGCTTCGTGTTCACCGGCGCCGGTGACGTCGCCCCCGTCACGCGCGAGGTCCTGCGCGAAGCGGAACCCGAGGTCAACCGACGGCCCAGCGTCCACGTCTCGTGAGTCACGGACCGGGCGCGGGGCGTGCCTCCAGGCCCGTCGGCGGCCTGGCGGCGATCGCGGTCGCCGCGGCGGTCTGGGGCACCACCGGGACCGCGACGCACTTCGCGCCCGGTGTGCCGGCGTTCGTGTTCGGTGCGGTCACCTTCGGGCTCGGCGGCCTCGTGCTCGCCGCGACCGCGGGCCGGGGCACGCTGCGTGCCGTCACGCAGGGCCGGACCCGCGGCTGGGCACTGCTCGGGGCCGCATCGCTCGTGGTCTACGCGGTCGCGTTCTACGCGGCCCTCGCCGACGCCGGGGTCGCGCTCGGCACGACCCTGGCCATCGGGTCGTCGCCCGTCTTCGCCGGCCTGGTCGAGTGGGTCGCCGACCGCAGACGCGTCACCCGCCGGTGGGTCCTCGCCACCCTGGTGAGCGTGGTCGGCATGGTCGTCGTCACCCTCGCGCGCTCCGAGCACGACGGCGGCGGGCGGTCACTCGCGGTCGGCGTCGGCAGCGCCCTGGTCGCCGGTCTGACGTACGCGCTGTACTCGTGGGCGGTGGCGCGGGGGATGCACGCCGCGACGAGCCGGATGCCGATCGCCGTCGTCCCGAGCGGAGTCCGACAGCATGCGTGTCGGCGGGGACGTCGGGGTGGCGGCCGCACGGGCCGCCCGCGGACCGAACGAACGCGGGCTCGTCGGCGCGGTGTTCGGGGTGGCCGCGGTGCCGCTCGTCGTGCTCGCCGTGGTGGCGGGCGGGCCGTTCCTGACCGACGCCGGCAACTGGCCGGTGTTCCTGTACCTGGCGCTGGTGCCGACGGTCATCGGACACTCGCTGTACGCGCTCGGGCTCCGCACGGTGACCGCGTCGGTCGCGACGCTGCTGTCCCTGCTCGAGCCCGTCGTGGCCGCGGTGCTGGCGGTGCTCGTGGTGGGGGAGCGCCTGGGGACCGGCGGATGGGCCGGGATCGTGCTGGTGGTGGCCGGGCTGTCCGTGCTGACGCTGCCCGGGCGGCGGGCCCGCTGACCAGCGGCGGCGGGCCCGTTGACCAGCGGCGGCGCGCCCGTTGACCAGCAGCGGCGCCCCCGCGTCAGTCGGACCGGCCCGACCCGGGGCCGCCGGTCAGCCGTCCAGGATCTGGTCCCGAACCTTCCGCCGCAGCACCTTGCCGATCATCGAGCGCGGCAGGTCCTCGACCACGACGACCCGGCGCGGCACCTTGTACGCCGCCAGGTGCTCGCGCGACCAGGCCCGGAGCGCGGCCCCGTCGAACGTCGCGGGGTCCTTCGGCACGACCGCGGCGACGACCTGCTCGTTGCCGCCCTGCGTGATGCCGACGACCGCGACCTCCTTGACGCTGGGGTGCTTCAGCAGAGTGTCCTCGACCTCGGACGGCGACACGTTGAAGCCGCCGGTGATGATGAGTTCCTTGAGGCGGTCGACGATCCGGACGTACCCGTCGGCGTCGATGGCCACGATGTCGCCGGTGCGGAACCAGCCGTCGGGCGTGAAGACCTCGTCGGTGGCCTCGGCCTTGCCCCAGTAGCCGCGGAACACCTGCGGGCCACGGACCTGCAGTTCGCCGGGCTCGTCGATGCCGAGCACCTTCGTGTCGTCGTCGGGGTCGACCACGCGCGCCTCGGTGGAGGACAGCGGCAGGCCGATCGATCCGAGTCGACGCTCGGGGGAGACCGGGTTGGCCATCAGGACCGGGGAGCACTCGGACAGGCCGTAGCCCTCGACCAGGTAGCCGTCGGTCCGGGCCTCCCACGGTTCGACGATGTCCTGCGACAGCGGCATGGCGCCCGAGATGCCGATCTCGATGCCCTTCAGCGACACCTTCGCCGAGTCAGCCGCGTGCTGCAGCCGGGCGTAGATCGGCGGCACGGCCGGCAGGAACGTCGGCGGGTGGCGCTTGATCGCCGTCAGGACCAGGGCGGGGTCGAACGCGGGGAAGAGCACGAGCCGCGAGGCCATGCTCATCGCGAAGGTCAGGCAGAGCGTCAGGCCGTAGGCGTGGAACATCGGCAGCACCGCGTACACGACGTTGTCGCCGCGGCGGATCTGCGGCACCCACGCCCGGGCCTGCGCGGCGTTCGCCAGCAGGTTCCGGTGGCTCAGCACTGCGCCCTTCGGCGTCCCGGTGGTGCCGGACGTGTACTGGATCAGCGCGACGTCGTCGGTCGCCGGTCGCGGGTGCCGCTTCGACAGCTTCCGGGTGTCGGCGAGGTCGTCCCACTTGACCGTGCCGCGCACCTTCGCCGTCAGCTTCGCGCGGGACTCGCGGGCCTTCGCGACCGGCAGCGCCAGGGCGAGCCGGGTGCTCCGGGGCATGGCCCGGGTGATGTCGACCGAGACGATCGCGTCGAGGTGCACGTCGGCCGGGAAGTCCTGCAGCGTCGCGACGGACTTGTCCCACGCGATGGCGACCTTGGCGCCGTGGTCCTCGAACTGGTGGCGGAGTTCCCGCGGCGTGTACAGCGGGTTGTGCTCGACCACGATCGCGCCGAGCCGGAGCACCGCGTAGAACGCCACGATGTGCTGCGGGCAGTTCGGCAGGACGATGGCGACGCGGTCACCCGCGCCCACGCCGAGCTTCCGCAGGCCGTTCGCCGCGCGGAGGATCTGCTCCTCGAGGTCGGCGTAGCTCGTGGTGCGCTTGAAGAACTCGAGGGCGACCTGCCTCGGGAACTTCCGGGCCGACTGCTCGACCAGGTCGTACAGGGAACCACTCTGTTCCTCGATGTCGTGCGGGACCCCCGGGGCGTACGAGGCAAGCCAGGGACGAGGCGTGTCGATGCTCACCCGACCCAACCTAGTGGGCCACCCCCGTGCACGCTGGGAGGGCCACTTTGCGCGATGGCACCCCCACGCCCAGGTGACGGACGGAACATGACGACATGTCCACTGTCTCCGACGTCTTCCGGTCCCGCCTCAACCAGACGTTCACGGGTGGTTCGACCGGCACGGAAGCCTGGATGGACGACCTGGAACACGGCACCGACGCGGGCTTCTTCGGTCCGGGCTCCGCCACGTGGGCGGTGCACGGCGGGAGCCACGGCATCGTCGCCGGCGTGCGGGCACTGCTCGTCCAGGCGCTGCACCCCGGCGCGCTCGCCGGCGTCGCCGACCACTCCCGGTACCGCGAGGACCCGTTCGGTCGCCTGGCGGGCACCAGCCGGTGGATCGCCACCGTCACGTACGGCGACCGGCAGACCGCCCGCAGCGGCAGCGACTGGGTGCTCCGGCTGCACGAGCGGGTCCGTGGGCAGTACGTCGACGCGCACGGCACCACCCGTCCCTACGCGGCCAACGACCCGGACCTGGCACGCTGGGTGCACCTCGCCTTCACCGACGCGTTCCTCCGCGCCGCCCAGCGCTGGGGCGGCCCGATCCCCGGAGGCGCGGACGCCTACGTGCGCGAGTGGGCCGAGGCCGGACGGCTCATGCGCATCGTCGACCCGCCCGATTCCGAGGCGGAGCTCCGTGCCCAGATGAACGGGTACCTCGACCGTGGCGAACTCCTGGTCGACTCGCGCACCCGAGACGTCGTCCGGTTCATCAAGGACCCGCCGCTGTCCCGCCTGCTGCGACCCGGCTACCGCGCCGTCTTCCAGGGAGCGGTGTCCACACTCGACCCGCGGCACCGCTCACTCCTCGGCCTCCGTGCGCCGATCGTCGGCCCGGTGGAGCTGCCGGTGGTCCGCACCACGAAGCTCGTGCTCGACGGGATCGGTGCGGTGCTCGACGACCAGACCGGGTCCGAACGAGCCGCGCGGCGGCGCATCGCGCGCCTGCAGCGCGCTGACGGCAGCGCGGTCGCCTGACCACGGCCGTCACCGCGACCACCTGACGGACGGGAGGCACGGTGCCAGCTGGCACCGTGCCTCCCGTCCGCTCGTGGGGCGTCAGAAACCCGACGGCACCCGGGGCGTGTACGCGGACTCGAGTCGCGTGACCTCGTCGTCGGTGAGCGTCAGCGACGCTGCGGCTACCGCGTCGTCGATGTGGTGCTCCTTCGTCGCGCCGACGATGGGCGCGGAGACCGCGGGCTTGCCGGCGACCCAGGCCAGGGCGACCTGCGCCATCGGGACGCCCCGCTCCGTGGCGATGGCCTCGACCGCGTCGACGATCGCGCGGTTGGCGTCCTCGTCCTGCTTGTAGAGGGTCTTGCCGAACTCGTCGGTCTGCGCGCGCGAGCCCGAACCGGAGGCGTCCCAGGGGCGGGTGACGCGGCCGCGGGCGAGGGGGCTCCACGGGATCACGCCGACGCCGGTGTGCTCGCAGAAGGGGAGCATCTCGCGCTCCTCCTCGCGTTCGAGCAGGTTGTACTGGTCCTGCATGCTCACGAACTTCGTCCAGCCGTGGCGCTCGGCGGTGTGCTGCATCTCGGCGAACTGCCACGTCCACATGCTGCTCGCGCCGATGTAGCGCGCCTTGCCGGCCTTCACGACGTCGTGGAGGGCCTCCATGGTCTCCTCGATCGGCGTCACCGGGTCGAAGCGGTGGATCTGGTACAGGTCGACGTAGTCCGTGCCGAGCCGGGTCAGGGAGGCGTCGATCTCGTGCATGATCGCCGCGCGGGACAGCCCGGCGCCGTTCCGGCCGGGACGCATCCGGTTGAAGACCTTCGTGAAGACCTGGACGTCCTCGCGCGGAGCCAGCTCGGCGAGGAGCGTGCCGGTGATCTCCTCGCTGCTGCCGTCCGAGTAGACGTTCGCGGTGTCGAAGGTCGTGATGCCGGCCTCGAACGCGCGGCGGACGAACGGGCGAGCCTCGTCGATGCCGACGCTCCAGGCGTGCGAGCCCCGGTCCGGGTCGCCGTACGACATCATGCCGAGGACGACGCTGCTGATCTCGAGCCCCGAGTTGCCGAGGCGTTTCGTGTCGGTGGTCATGCCGTCACTCTGGCATCGCGGCCTGTGACCGCGAGCAGGCGGACCTGGAGCGGGGAGTCCTCGGTGACGTCGACCGGGGGTGCGTACAGACCGGTCGCGGCCAGGTCCTCGATCTGCGGCTCGAAGTACTCCCACACGGCGCGGACGAGCTCGTCGGGCAGGGACTCCTCGGTGCCGGTCGCCCGGGCGAGGTCCCACGTGTGGATCGTGATGTCGCTCGTCTGCTCGGTGAGGTACTGCGCGGCGGGCACGACGTCGGTGCTGAGGTGCACGGGGGTGTCCTGCGGGGCGTTCCGCCAGGCGTCGGTGGCCGCGGTGGCGAACCGGTGCCACTCGGCCACCAGGTCGTCGCCGATCGGCTCGAGGTCGGCCTGGGCCTGGGCGTAGTCGCACCCGGTCAGGAGCTTCGGGATCCAGCGCTGCTCGTCGACGACGTGGGCGACGAGGTCGCGGGTGGTCCACTCGGAGTCGGGGGTCGGGGCGTCCCAGTCGGTGACGGCGGCGACGCGGCGGCCGAACTCGGCTGCCGCGAGGGCCTGCATCGCGATCCAGTCGGTGGCCATGGTGGTGCTCCTGTTCGTCGTGCGGGCGTGTGCGCTTGGTGCAACTCGGGGTCCGGAGTGTGGATTCCCCTCGCTGTTGTCGTACGTGCCAACGTTACGCGGGGGCGGCGCTCGGCCGTCGCTCGTCCGCTCGTCCCCGCTGGCGCCCTTGCTCTGCCTCTGCGTCTGCGTCTGCCTCGCGCTTGGTGCCCCTCCGCGAGCCCCTGCGCTCGAGCCCCTGCGCGCGAGCCCCTGTGCGCGAGCGGGCGAAATGCCGCACTTCGTCCCCGCCGTGTCCCGGGTATTCCGCCCGTTCGGCCGCGCTTCCGATCTCCGCCGGGGTCGCTCGCACCCGGCGCTCGGGTCCTTGCGCGAGCGGGCGAATGTCAGGCGCGCCACGGGGGGCCGGCATGGTGTTTCGCCCGCTCGTGGGCGTGGGCGTGGGCGTGGGCGTGGGCGTGGACGTGGACGTGGGCGTTGGCGTGGGCGTGGATGTGGGCGTGATTGCTGGGATCGGCCTCGACTTCGGTGCCCGGCATCGGCGAGCGGGTGGAATGCCCGACGAGCCAGGACGAAGCTCCGGGGTATTTCGCCCGCTCGTGGTCGGGGGACCCGAGCGGGCAACGAAGAACGCCCCGACTCCGTGCGGAGTCGGGGCGTTCTTCTCGGGTTCGGGGAGTGACGCTCGGTGCCCTCAGTTGGGCATTGCGTCAGAGGTGGCTCAGGCCGCCTGGAGGACGAACTGGACGTCGAGGTTGATCGTGACGTCGTTGCCCAGGGTGAAGCCGCCGGCCTCGAGCGCCGCGTTCCAGTTCACACCGAACTCGGTGCGGTCGATCTTCGTGGTCGCCTCGGCGCCGAACTTGACCTGGCCGTAGCCGTCCGTGGTGAAGCCGCCGAGCTCGGCCTTCAGGACGACCGGCTTGGTGACGCCGCGCAGGGTCAGGTCACCCGCGATGTGCAGGTCGTCGCCCTTCACCTCGATGCTCGTGGAACGGAAGGTCAGCTGCGGGTGCTCTTCGGTGAGGAAGAAGTCGCTCGTCTTGAGGTGCTGGTCGCGCTGCTCCTGGCCGGTGTTGATCGACGCGACGTCGATGTTGGCCTCGACGGTCGACTCGAGCGGGTTCTCGGCGGTGACGACGGTGGCGTCGAACGTCTCGAACTTGCCCTTGACCTTGCTGATGGCGAGGTGGCGGACCGAGAAGGTGACCTCGGAGTGGGTGGGGTCGATCTTCCAGATGCCGGTCTTGTAGCCGGGAACGGTGTCAGCGGTGAGCGTCATGGTGGTCCTTCTTCCGAACGAGAGTCTGCGGTGCGACGCGTTCCATGCGCCTGCATCGAGTTGATACTACGACAGTGTGCACCGTTTTGGTTGAAGCGTCAACCATTGTTCACCCAAGTGTCGCAAACCGCGTGTCGTGAGCTCCTCTGGCACCGACCTCGAGCAGCCGCCTGACGCGTTGCACGAAACGCTCGACCCCGTGATCGAGGTCGTCTGCTGTTGCTCTGACGAGCCACCAGTCGACGTCCTTCAGATGCTCGCCGCGCGTGAGGTCCTTTCGGAAGCTGGCTGGATCGGTGCGGTGCAGATCGCTCTCGTACTCGATCGCGACCCTGGCATCGGGGTAGGCGAGGTCCACACATGCGATCCACTGCCCGTCGACGACGACATCGTGGTTGAGCGCCGGTTCCGGGAGTCCGCGGCGGATGAGTGCCAGCCGTGTCCGGGTCTCTCCGGGGGACCGAGATCCCCTCCGGATCTCATCGAGCGCGAGGCGGAGCTTCACGATCCCGCGGATGCCACGTCGTCGTCGGACGGCCTGCGCGAGTTCATCGAGCGTCGTCCAGCCGAGCCACCCCACGAGTGCATCGCCCGCGACGATGAGTTCGTCGAGCGTCAGCATCGAGCCCAGCGCGACGAACGTGTCGGCCGGAGTGGTCAGTGGCACTCCTCGTGCGATCGTCGCGCGGACTGATCCGTACCGAGCCCGGTGGCCGACCGTGCCGCGAACCCGGAGCGCTTGATCGGTCCCGATCGTCGTGACGTGCAACCGCTGGTCGCGTTCGAGACGTCTGGGCAGCGGGACGCCGATGATCGCTGCGGCGGTGACGTGGCTGAACACCTGATCGGGGCGGAGCCGAGGAGCGAGCGCTCTCGCACGTTCATCCACGGACACCGGTGGGAACGCTGATCGGATGCCGTGGAACGGTCGGATGAGATCGCGAGCGTCGAGTCGGCCACGCGAAACGCCTCGGTGCAGCGCATCGCGTACTCGGAACGAAGCGTCGCGGAGTGCCATCGGGAGTCGCCGTCTTGCGGTCATCTCCACAGCGTGACGGCGAGCCGGTCTTGCGGACGTGAGTCGGGCCTCCTTTGTGGATGGCTGGCCCGCTTTCACCGCTGTGGAGGGATGGTTGCTTCCGCCAGCGGGCGAAACACCGTGCCGGCTGCCTGACTGCACGGCGGTGTTTCGCCCGTTCGCGCGGCCCGCTCGCCGACAGCTCTGGACCCGCTGTTCCGGACCCGCTGCACGGAAGCCGATGCCGGGGTCGCCCGAGGCGAGCAGGCGAGCGGGCGACATGTCCGGGTGTGCCGTCGGCGGCACTCTGGCATTTCGCCCGCTCGCGCGCCCCGCCCCGCGCCCCCGCCCACCCGGCCCCGACAGGCACTCGCGGGACCCCTCACGTGCGCGCTCACTCCAGTAGCGTCGGGACCATGGAATTCAGGTACCTGGGCAACTCCGGACTCAAGATCTCCGAGATCACCTACGGCAACTGGCTGACGCACGGCTCGCAGGTCGAGAACGACGTCGCCACCCAGTGCGTGCGGGCAGCGCTCGACGCCGGCATCACCACGTTCGACACCGCGGACACGTACGCCAACACCGCCGCCGAGACCGTCCTCGGCGAGGCGCTCAAGGGCGAGCGGCGCCAGTCCCTCGAGGTCTTCACGAAGGTCTACTGGCCGACCGGCCCGAAGGGGCACAACGACGTCGGCCTCAGCCGCAAGCACATCATGGAGTCGATCAACGGCTCGCTCGAGCGACTGCAGACCGACTACGTCGACCTCTACCAGGCACACCGCTACGACTACGAGACCCCCCTCGAAGAGACGATGCAGGCCTTCGCCGACGTCGTCCGCCAGGGCAAGGCGCTCTACATCGGCGTCAGCGAGTGGTCCGCCGAGCAGATCCGCGCCGGTGCCGCACTCGCCAAGGAGCTCGGCTTCCAGCTCATCTCGAACCAGCCGCAGTACTCGATGCTCTGGCGTGTCATCGAGGGCGAGGTCGTCCCCGCCTCGAAGCAGCTCGGCCTGTCGCAGATCGTCTGGTCACCCATCGCGCAGGGCGTCCTGACCGGCAAGTACAAGCCGGGTCAGCCCCTGCCCGAGGGCTCGCGTGCCACGGACGAGAAGGGCGGCGCGGACATGATCAAGCGGTTCATGCGCGACGAGGTCCTCGAAGCCGTGCAGCGCCTGCAGCCCGTCGCCGACCAGGCCGGCCTCACGCTGGCGCAGCTCGCGATCGCGTGGACCCTGCAGAACGAGAACGTCGCGAGCGCCATCGTCGGCGCCTCGCGTCCGCAGCAGGTCACCGACAACGTCAAGGCCGCCGGCGTCAAGCTCGACGCGGACGCCCTCGCGGCGATCGACGAGGCACTCGGCGACATCCCGGAACGGGACGCGTCCAAGAACGTGTCCCCGTCGTCGCGCCCCGCGTAGACGCAACCGACCGACGGACGGGAGGCCCGGTGCCAGCTGGCACCGGGCCTCCCGTCCGTCGTGCCCGCCCCATGACCACCGCAGCTGACGGATCGTCAAGATGAACGGCATGTGTCGCGCATCTGGCAGGGGCCTGGCAAATCGCGTACCCCGCCCAACCCACCCGTCCGCGTCCCCCGAATCGGGGGCATGACCCGAACTCATACCCCCGTTCTGGTGTCACCCGACACCGGTGCGGTGCGGACCGTGCGCCCTGGCACGGTCCCGCGCCTGCTCGCCACCGCGAGGCAACTCGCGTCGTTCGGCACCATCGGTGCCGTCTGCTTCGTCATCGACCTGGGCGTCTACAACCTGCTCCGCGCCACCGTCATGTCGGACGGTCCCATCGCCGCGAAGATCGTGTCGGCCATCGTGGCGACCTCGATCGCGTGGATCGGCAACCGCTTCATCACCTTCCGCGCCCAGCGCCAGACCGGCCGCCGCGAGACCGTCCGCGAGGGGTTGCTCTTCGCTGCCACGAACCTCGTCGGCCTCGGCATCGCCGCTGCCTGCCTGTTCGTCTCGCACTACGTCCTCGGCTTCACGTCCACCCTCGCCGACAACGTCGCCGGCAACGGCGTCGGCCTCGTCCTCGGCACCGCGTTCCGGTTCGCCGCGTACAAGGCCCTCGTCTTCCGGTCCACCGACACACGTCCGAAGGGGTTCCCCGAATGACCATCTCAGCCGTGTTGCTGACGGCCGCAGGGCCGCTGCTCCAGCCCGACAACGACACCGGGACGACGGGGGACGTCCCGAACCGAGGAACCACGGACGTGCCGACGGGAGGCTCGGGGCAGCTCCCACAGGCCGCCTGGTCGCTGGGCGAGTGGCTCGGCTACTCGACCCTCATCGCCCTCTCCGTGCTGCTCACGATCATCGCGTTGACCACCCTCTGGTGGATGCTGCACGCCTGGCGCTCCCGGGACGCGCTGAAGTCCACCAGCTTCAGCCAGACCCCGCGTCCGGCGACGCACCGGTTCACGCTCCTGGTGCCCGGTCGGCACGAGCAGGACGTGATGGGGCAGACGCTCGACATGCTCGCGACCCAGGACCACCCCGACTTCGAGATCATCGCGATCGTCGGGGAGGACGACCCGGAGACCGACGCCGTCGTGCGTGCTGCGGCGGCTCGGCACCCCTCCCTGATCAAGGTCGTGGTGGACGACACCCTGCCGAAGAACAAGCCGAAGGCGATGAACCTGGCGCTCCAGCACGCGACGGGTGACATCGTCGGGGTGTTCGACGCCGAGGACGAGGTCTACCCGCGGCTGCTCTCCCTCGTCGACTCGCGGTTCCAGGAGACCGACGCCGACGTGGTGCAGGGCGGCGTTCAGCTGATGAACTTCACGTCGAGCTGGTGGTCGCTCCGGAACGTCCTGGAGTACTACTTCTGGTTCCGCTCGCGCCTGCACTTCCACGCCGGGTCCAAGTTCATCCCCCTCGGGGGCAACACCGTCTTCGTGACCCGCTCCCGCCTGGAGTGGTCGAACGGCTGGGATGCCCACTGCCTCGCCGAGGACTGCGAACTCGGCGTGCGGCTCTCCGCCGACGGCGCGAAGGTCGTCGTCGCCTACAGCCCCGAGGCCGTCACCCGCGAGGAGACCCCGCCGACCTTCGCCTCGCTGCTCAAACAGCGCACGCGGTGGAACCAGGGCTTCCTGCAGGTGCTGGGCAAGGGGGAGTGGAAGAAGCTGCCGTCCTTCCGGCAGCGGTTCTTCGCCCGCTACATGCTCACGATGCCGTTCATCCAGGCGGCCACCGGGCTGCTCATCCCGCTGAGCGTCCTGATGATCCTGTTCGTCAAGGTGCCGACGGCGATCGCCCTCGTGTCGTTCGTGCCGGTGGCGCCGACGCTCATGCTGCTCGCCGTCGAGATCGTCGGGCTGAACGAGTTCGGTCGTCTGTACGGCGAGAAGGTCCGGTTCCGCGACTACGTGCGGCTCGTGCTCGGCCTGGTGCCGTACCAGGTGTTCCTCGCCGCCGCGGCGGTCCGGGCAGTCGTCCGGCACGCCAAGGGCCAGAACGGGTGGGAGAAGACCGAGCACACCGGCCAGCACCGCACCGGACAGGTGGTCGGCTTCGCCTCGGACCTGGACGGATCGGGCGCAGCGTCGTCCGCGGGCGCAGCGTCGTCCGATCGTGCGTTCGCCGGCACCACCACGGGAGGCACCCGATGACCGCCAGCATCACCGACACCACGGGCATCCCGATCCGTGGTGGCACCACCGCGCACCGGGCCGGCATCGGGGCGTGGTTCCGCCGGCACGCGGCCAGCCTGACGTGGTTGCTGCCCGTCGTCGCGGTGACCGTGCTCGTCCAGGCCTGGAACATGTCGGGCACACCGCAGCGCATCGACGACGAGGGGACCTACACCGCACAGGCGTGGGCGATCACGAACCTCGGCGAGCTCACCCACTACACGTACTGGTACGACCACCCGCCGCTCGGATGGATCCAGATCGCCGGGTACACCGGGTTGACCGGGGCGTTCGCGCGGTACCCCTTCGCGGTGGAGGCCGGGCGCGAGGCCATGGTGTTCTTCTCCGCCGTCTCGAGCATCCTGCTGTTCGTCCTGGCCCGACGTCTCGGTGCCGGACGGATCACGGCGGCCGCGGCCGGACTCGTCTTCGCGCTGTCACCGCTCGCGCTGCAGTACCACCGCACCGTGTACATCGACAACGTCGCGACGCCCTGGCTGCTCGCCGCGTTCGTCCTCGTGCTGAGCCGTCGCCAGCAGCTCGCCGGGTTCGCCGGTGCCGCTGCCTGCCTCGGCATCGCCGTGCTGTCCAAGGAGACCTACCTGCTCGCACTGCCGTTCCTGATCTGGATGGCCGTGCGTCGCGCCGACAAGAGCACCCGCCGGTACACGCTCAGCGTCGCCGGGGCCGTGCTCGTGCTGATCGGCGGCGGGTACCTGCTGCTCGCCGCGGTGAAGGGCGAACTCGTGCCGGGCAACGGGCGAGTCAGCCTGTGGGAGGGCGTCACTTACCAGCTCGGGTCGCGGACCGCTTCCGGATCCGTGTTCGACGGGGGCAGCCTGGCGAACGAGGCGGCCGCGCAGTGGTGGGCACTCGACCCGGTGTTCATCGTGCTCGGCTCGGTCGCGGCCGTCGTCGGGCTGTTCCTGCGACGGGTCCGACCGATCGCCGCGATGCTCGTGTTCCTGCTCGCGGTGATGTTCCGGCCGAACGGGTACCTGCCGGTGCCCTACGTCATCATGCTCATCCCGTTCGCAGCGCTCCTCGTCGCGTACACCGTCGAGCGTGCCGTCCTGACGATCGCCGGTCGGGTCCACACCCGGGGCCGGTTCGGCCCGAGGGCACGGCGCGGCCTCGGCATCACCTGGGCCGTCGTCGCGGCTGCGGCCCTCGTCGTCGCGGTGCCGCTGTGGGGGACACAGCTGCGGGGCTTCCTGCTGGGCAACCTCGACCTGCCCATGCAGCAGGCCGAGCAGTGGGTGGGCGACAACGTGCCGAAGTCCTCGCGTCTGCTGGTCGACGACGCCATGTGGGTCGACCTCGTGGACGACGGCTTCGCCCGGAACAACGTCGTCTGGTACTACAAGCTCGACACCGACGGAGCAGTGGAACGGCAGTCCCCGAACGGCTGGAAGGACTCGGACTCCGTCATCACGACGGACTCCATGCGCACCGGCGGCAACTCGTCCACCGACGTCCGACAGGCGATCGAGAACTCCACGGCCGTCGCGACCTTCGGCACCGGTGACCAGCAGGTCGAGGTCCGCCGGATCCATGCCGAGGGAGCCAGCGCCGCCGAGACGGCGATCACCCGGGCCACCGACGTCCGGAAGACCCTGGGAACCGAGCTCGCATCGAACCCGGCCCTGCGTGCGGACGACGGCACGAAGTCGCAGTTCCGTGCCGGACAGGTCGACTCGCGGGCGATGATCGCGCTCGGACAGGTGCTCGCCGACCAGGACGTGCGGGTCGACCGGTTCACCCCGCGCACCGGGGAGACCGGCCAGCCGTTCCGCACCGTCGTCCTGCACACGAGCGACGACGCGTCGGCAGCACGGGTCGCTCGGACCTTCGACGCCATGTCCCAGGCGTTCCGGCCGGACTCGGTCGAGCGTGAGGGAGCACGGCTCACGGTGACGTACACCCCGGCCGACCCGACGACGACCGCGACGAGCGCCTCGTGACCCCCGATCGCTCGGCCGCGCCGGGGCTGGAGCTGGAGCTGGTGCTGGGCGAGCGGGCGAAATGCCCGGAGGGCTCCGGCGCTCACCCGGGTATTCCGCCCGCTCGCCGGATCGGCCGCGGAACCGCTCCCCGCGAACACGTCGGGGCGGAACGCCCGCTGGACGAGCGGGCGAAATGCCCGGAGGGCTCCGGCGCTCACCCCGGCATTCCGCCCGCTCGCCCGGCGGCCCGGACGACAACGCCACGAGCCACACCTCGACACGACGACCGCACGCCAACCGCACCTCGACCCGAAGGAGCACCATCATGACCGCACACACCACGAACCGCCGCCGCACCGTCGTCATCGGAGCGCTCGCCGCCACACTCGTCGCCGCGACCGTCGGGCTCGCCGCCCCCCAGACCGCTTCCGCCGCGACCGCCGACCAGGGCTGGCTCCGCGTCGGACACCTGTCGCCGGACACGAAGGGCGTCGACGTCGAACTGTCCAGCCTCGCCGGGGGAAGACCGTCTTCGAACTCGACGACGTCACCTACGGCCAGGTCAGCCCGTACGAGAAGCTGCCGGTCGGCACCTACGTCCTGTCGATGCGCGCCGCTGACGCGCCGGGTTCCACCCCGGTCATCTCCACCGACGTCACCGTGCAGAAGGGCGACGCCAGCACCGTCGTCGCCTACGGCAAGAACGACGGGCTGAAGACGACCGCGTTCACCGACGACCTGCAGCAGCCCGGCGACGGCAAGGCGAAGCTCCGGCTCGTGCAGGCCGCCACCACCGCGAAGCGCGTCGACGTGCAGACCTCCGACGGCACCCCGATCGCCGAGGACGCCACCTTCGGCACCGCCACCAAGTACGCGACGGTCGACGCCGGCAAGTGGTCGCTCGACGTCTCCGGCAGCGGCCAGCGGGGCACCGCGAAGGTCGACCTCGCCGGCAACACCGTCTCGACCCTGTTCGTCCTCGACGACAGCAAGGGCAACCTGACGGTCGTGCCCGTGACGGACGCCGCCGCGACCGCCGCCACCCCGTCCGGCGGGGTGCAGACCGGCGGTGGCGGCACAGCCGCGGACCGTCCGGTGACCGAGGCGTTCCACGCGGCCGTCGCGATGCTCCGCTCGCTGTTCCGCTGACGCCCCGGACTGGAGGCGCGGATCACGTGCGCTGCACGGCCCAGGTGATCCGCGCCTCCTCTTCGACCCCCCCCACCATCCCCGGAGAGGCAGGCCAGCATGACCCGCAGGACCTGGATACCGGTCGCCGCCGCGGCGGCCGTCATCGTCGCCATCGTGGTCGCGATCGTCGCGGTCCGCCCCTGGTCGTCGAGCACCACGACCGCCGCTCGTGGCACGGCCACCCCGACCTCGACCACCGCGCCCGACGCGGCGCGCTCGCCGCAGCAGCTCCGGTCGGCGTTCCTGGACCGCTACGTCGAGGACGGTCGTGTCGTCCGCACCGATCAGGGTGGTGACACCGTCAGCGAGGGGCAGGCGTACGGCCTGCTCATCGCCTACGCGAACGACGACCGTGCGCGCTTCGACGCGATCTGGGAGTGGACGAGGGACCACCTGCTCACCGACGACGACCTGCTGGCGTGGCGGTGGACGTCCGACGGGGGCGTCGCCGACGAGCAGTCCGCGAGCGACGCCGACCTCGACGCCGCTCGGGCCCTCGTGCTCGCGGGGAAGGCCTGGGACGACGACCGGTACACCGCCGCGGGGAAGCGCATCGCGGCGGGGATCCTCCAGCACGAGACGGCCCGGACGGACCTCGGCACGATCCTGCTGCCCGGACCGTGGGCGGATCAGGAGCCCTACCGGTACAACGCCTCGTACGCGTCACCCGTGGCCTTCTCGGTGCTGGCGGACGCCACCGGGGACGACCGCTGGAACGCGCTGAACCGGGGTTCGCGCGCCGTGACGGCCGCCGTGCTGGACGCCTCCGACCTGCCCAGCGACTGGTCCCAGGTCCACGCCGACGGATCGGTGGACCCGATGCCGCCCGTCGGTGGGGACGGGCGCGTGCTCTACGGGTACGACGCGATGCGGACGCCGCTCCGGTACGCCGAGGCGTGTTCGGCGCCCGACCGGGAGCTCGCGGCGGCCCTCGCGCCCACGCTCGGACGGACGACGCGGCTCGCCTCGCAGCTCGACCTCGGTGGCACCCCGGTGACGCAGGACACGAACGCGCTGGCCTACACCGCGCGGGCCGCTGCCGAGCAGGCCGCGGGTTCCTCCCGTGCGGCTGCCGACGACCTCGAGCGGGCCGCCCGGACGGCGGCGACCACACCGACCTACTACGGAGACGCCTGGCTGGCCATCGGTTCGACCATGCTGACCTCCGACGTGCTCGGGGGCTGTGCCAGCGACGTCGGAGCCGGCTCGTGAGCGGCCGTCGGAGCGCCGGGCGCGTCTCGGCCGTCCGGCGCCGAGGCGTGGTCATCGGTGCCGTGGTCGCCGCCGTCGTGGTGGTCGGGGGCGTGGCCGGGGTGGCGGTCGCGTCGACGGTGGGCGGCGGCGCGGGGGAGCGTGCCGCGTCGTCGGCGTCAGCGTCCCCGTCGCAGTCGTCCACGTCGCAGTCGTCTTCTTCGTCCTCGGGTTCCGGCACCGACGGGTTCCAGGATCCGGCCGCACCCGAGGCTCGCTCGACGGCCACACCGGTCAGCGTGTCGATCCCGGCCATCGGCGTGCGGTCCTCGCTCGAGGACCTGCACCGCGGCGCTGCCGGAGAACTCGACCCGCCCGTCGGCTGGGACAGCGCGGGCTGGTTCAGCGACGGGATCGTCCCCGGCGAGGTCGGCCCCGCCGTCATCGCCGGTCACGTCGACAGTCCCACGAGCGCCGCGGTGTTCTTCCGACTCGACGAACTGGTCGCCGGCGACGAGGTCCACGTCCGGATGTCCGACGGCAGCACCCGCACCTTCACCGTGGACCGTTCCGAACGCGCCGCCAAGTCGGCGTTCCCGACGAGCGACGTCTACGGCCCCACCCCTACTCCGCAACTCCGACTCATCACCTGCGACGGCACGTTCGACACCGCCACCGGGCACTACACGGACAATCTGATCGTGTTCGCAGACCTCTCGTCGGATTGACCCACCAAGCCAGCGATACATTCGACTGCGAGCACGAGGAGCACCATGAGCGAGACCCTGGTCATCATCCCGACCTACGACGAAGCCGAGAACGTCCGGCCGATCGTCGAGCGCACGTTGGCCGCGACCGACGACTCCGTGCACGTGCTCGTCGTCGACGACAACTCACCCGACGGCACCGGCGACATCGCGGACGCCATCGCCCGCGAGACCGATCGGGTGCACGTCATGCACCGCACCGTCAAGGACGGCCTGGGCGGGGCGTACCTGTCCGGTTTCGCGTGGGGTCTGGAACACGGCTACGCCAAGCTCGTCGAGATGGACGCCGACGGCTCCCACCACCCCGAGTACCTGCCTTGGATGCTCGAGCTCGCGGACTCGAACGACCTGGTGCTCGGCTCCCGGTGGATCAAGGGCGGCAAGGTCGAGAACTGGCCCTGGTACCGCCTCCTGCTCTCGCGCGGTGGCAACCTGTACACGCGTCTCGCCCTGGGCATCGCGGTGCGCGACGCCACCGGCGGGTTCCGGGTCTTCACGTCGCGGGCGTTCGAGCGGATCGACCTCGCCGGTGTGGCGTCGAAGGGGTACTGCTTCCAGGTGGACCTGTGCTGGCGTGCACTCGAGGCGGGTCTGCGGGTCGTGGAGACGCCGATCACCTTCACCGAGCGGGAGTTCGGCGTCTCGAAGATGAGCGGCAACATCGTGCGCGAGAGCCTGGCGCTCGTGACGAAGTGGGGCATCGACCGCCGGATCCGCGAGACCCGGTCCCTGCTCAAGGACCACCGCAAGCTGCCCTCGGTGCGGAAGAACGCGCACGCGGTCTCCGACCACGCCGGCTGAGGCTGCGGACACACGAACGCACGAACGGCGACGGACCCAGGGGTTCGTCGCCGTTCGTGCGTGCGGAGCTGCGGCTCGCGGTTGGCTCGCGCAGCACGCGGTCGGCTAGCGCAGCACGACCACGCCGCGGCCGCGGAACCGGACGACGCCGGCGTCCACCTCGGTCGCGCCGAAGCCGTAGAGCTCCTCGCCCACGGCGTCGGGCACCGGGACCTCGGCTGCGTCGTCGGCGAAGTTCACCACGACGTGCACCGGCGCCACATCGGGGCCGAGCAGCCCGCGGGTGAGCACCAGCCAACGCCGGTCCTCGCTGAAGCGGACGGCGTTCGCCTCGTAGCGGTGGTCGACGAACGCCTGGTCGGTGCGCCGCAGGGCGATGAGCACCCGGTAGGCACGCAGGATCGCCGCACCGCGCTCCGAGCTGACGTCGGCCCAGTCGAGCTTGGAGTTGGTGAACGTCGTCGGGTCCTGGGGGTCCGGCACCGCTGACTCGTCCCACCCGTGCTCGGCGAACTCGGCGATGCGCCCCTCGGCGGTGGCCTTGCCGAGCTCGGGCTCCGGGTGCGAGGTGAAGAACTGCCACGGTGTCGAGGCCGCGAACTCCTCGCCCATGAACAGCATCGGCGTGAACGGCCCGAGCAGCGTCAGGGCCGCGGCGATCACGAGCCCCTCGTCGTCGAGCGTCGCGGCGAGCCGGTCGCCGGCGGCGCGGTTGCCGATCTGGTCGTGGTTCTGGTTCGCGACGACCAGGGCCGTCGCGGGGGAGGTCCCGCGGTCGATCGGCCGGCCGTGCCGCTTGCCGCGGAACGACGACCAGGTGCCGTCGTGGAAGAAGCCGTCCTCGAGCACCTTCGCCAACGCCGACAGCGGAGCGAAGTCGGCGTAGTAGCCGTTCGTCTCGCCGGTGAGCGCCACGTGCACGGCGTGGTGGAAGTCGTCCGACCACTGCCCGGCGAGGCCGTACCCGGCGGCCTCGCGCGGCCGGAACATCACCGGGTCGTTGAGGTCGGACTCCGCGATGAGCGACAGCGGACGCCCGACGAACGACGAGTAGGCGTCGGTCTCGTCGGCCATCGAGGCCAGCACGTGCGGGCGGGTGGTGTCGCGGATCGCGTGCACGGCGTCGAGCCGGAGCCCGTCGACGTGGTGGTCGCGGAACCACATGCGCACGTTGTCGAGCACGTACCGGCGGACCTCGGGGTGCTCGACGTTCACCGAGTCACCCCAGGTGTTGCCGAGCCCGGCCAGCAGGTACGGGCCGTACAGCGGCAGGTAGTTGCCGCTCGGACCGAGGTGGTTGTAGACGACGTCCTGGATGACCCCGAGCCCCAGCGCGTGCGCGGTGTCGACGAATCGGTCGTAGGCGTCCGGGCCGCCGTACGGGGCGTGCACGGAGAACCAGCCGACCCCGTCGTAGCCCCAGTTCCACTCGCCGTTGACGGCGTTGACGGGGAGCAGCTCGACGAACTCGACCCCGAGCTCGACCAGGTGGTCCAGCTTCTGGGCGGCAGCGTCGAGCGTGCCCTCGGGCGTGTAGGTGCCGACGTGCATCTCGTAGATCACGGCGCCGCGGGCCGGGCGTCCGGTCCACGACTCGTCGGTCCACGCGAACCGTGCGGGGTCGACGACCTCGGACGGGCCGTGCACGCCCTCGGGCTGGTAGCGGCTGCGCGGGTCCGGTCGGACCGCGTCGTCGTCGCCGATGCGGAACCCGTACCGTGCGCCGACGACCGGCATCACGGCGTCGGTGGACCACCAGTCGTCGTCGCCCTTGGTGAGCGGGTACTCGACGTCGTCGACGACGAGCCGGACCCGGTCCGGCTCGGGCGCCCAGACGGCGTAACGGTCAGGTGCGGTCATGCGTGACCCTCCAGGATGTCGATCTCGGCCTGCGCGTCGGTCTCGGTGGCGTCCGGCGTGCGGCCGGCGGCGGGCCGGGAGGCACCGCTCGCGTCGGACACGGCGGTCACCGCGTCGGCGTGGCCGGCTGCACCGACCGCGTCGGCGGGCACGAGGAGCGCGACCGGGTAGGTGGTGAGCAGGTCGGCCAGCGCGATCCCGCGGTCGGCGGGGACGCGTCGGCCGGTGAGCAGGTCGATGCGCTCGACGGGGACGGCGTGCACCAGCGTGTCGCCCCAACCGCCGACGCGGCCGAGGCCGATCGGCAGACGCGTCGCGATCGTCACGGCACCGCCGCGGTCGAACGCGATGACGTGGTCGGCCGCGCTGCCGGTGGCCTCGAGCTCCAGGTACCGGGTGAACAGCTCCGGGCGGTCCCGACGGATGCGCAGTGCGCGGGTCGTGACCAGGAGCTTCGCGGCACCGTCGATGCCGATGGTCGGCAGGTCCTCGGGGCCGTCGTCGTCCGGGCCGTCGAGCTCGGCGAGCACGTGACGCCGCTCGGCGTAGTCGACCGGACGACGGTTGTCGGGGTCGACGAGCGAGCGGTCCCAAAACTCGGTGCCCTGGTAGACGTCGGGGACGCCCGGGGCGGTGAGCTGGACGAGCTTCTGGGCGAGACCGTTCGACCACCCGGCGGCGTCGATCTGCTCGTCGAGGGCGTCGAGCACGGCGACCACGTCCGGGTCGTCGAACGCGGCGTCGACGATCGCGTGCATCTGCTGCTCGAACGCCTCGTCGGGCTCGGTCCAGGTGGTGCTGTCACCGGCTTCGCGGGAGGCCTTCTCGGCGTACGCGTGCAGACGCTCACGGCTCGCGGGTCGGGCGCCGACGATCGCCTGCCAGAGCAGGTCGGCGAACACGCGGTCCTGCAACGGCACGAGCGACTGCAGACGCTCGAGGGTGGCGGCCCACTCGTCACCGAGCTCGGCCAGCACGGCGATGCGGGCGCGGGTGTCCTCGCTGCGCTTTGTGTCGTGCGTGGTGAGCGTCGTCATGGTGTGCGGCCAGCTGCCGAGCCGTTCGCGCTGGGCCCGGTGGAAGTCCGCGACCGAGACCGCGAAGACGCTCGGGTCGCCGCCGACCTCGCTCAGGGACGACAGGCGCGAGGTGCGGTAGAACGCCGTGTCCTCGACACCCTTCGCCATCACCATGCCGCTGGTCTGCTGCAGTCGGACCGCCGCGGCGTCCGTCGGGTCGACGAGTGCCGGTGCGATCCGGTCGATGACGTCGTCGAGGTCCGGGCGGGCCTCGACGGCGCGCTCGAGCGCGGTGATGAGATGGTGGGCGCCCTCGGGCAGGTACGTGCGGTACACGTCGAACGAGGCCACGATCTCGGCGACCGCGTCGACGATCCGCTCGTGCGTGATCGTCTCCGTCACGGCGCTCGGTGCGAGCAGGCGTGCGAGCCGCTCGACCTCGCTGCCGAGGATGCCGTCCGCGATGCCCCGTCGGGTGTCGTGCGTGAGCTGCTGCCAGTCGGTCGGTTCGGCGCCCGACGCCGCGGTCAGCGCCTGCTCGCCCGCGGGGTCGACGAACACGCGGTCGAGCACCCCGAGGGCGTCGTACCCGGTGGTGCCGTCGACCGGCCACGAACTCGGCAGCTGCTCGCCCGGCTCGAGGATCTTCTCGACGAGGGTGTAGGCCCCGCCGGTCAGCTCCGCCAGGTCCTGCAGGTAGCCCGCCGGGTCGTACAGCCCGTCCGGGTGGTCGATGCGCAGGCCGTCGACGAGTCCGTCGCGGAACCAGCCGCCGATGACCCCGTGCGAGGCCGCGAAGACCTCGGGCTCCTCGACGCGGATCGCCGCGAGGGTGTTCACCGCGAAGAACCGGCGGTAGTTCAGGTCGTGGTCGGCGCGCTTCCAGTGCACGAACGCGTAGTGCTGGCGGTCGTGCACGGTCTCGACGGTGTCGCCGTCGTAAACCGTTCCGGGGGCGGTCGGGTAGGCGGTCTCGCCGACGCGGAGCACCGGGCGCTCGGCGTCGGACGTGTCGAGCGTGACCGCCTCGAGCAGCCGGTCGTCGAGCACGGGGACGCGGAGCTTGCCGTCGCCGGCTTCCCAGTCCACGTCGAAGGCCCAGGCCACGGGGGAGCCCTGCCCGAGTTCGAGCAGGGACCACCACCACGGGTTCGACTCGGGGGTCGCGACGCCGACGTGGTTCGGCACCACGTCGACGATGACCCCGAGGCCGACGGCGTGCGCGGCCTCGGCCAACGCCCGCATCGCCTGGTCGCCGCCACGGTCGGTGTCGACCCGCGTGTGGTCGACCACGTCGTAGCCGTGGTTCGACCCGGACTCGGCCTGCAGCACCGGCGACAGGTACAGCCAGTCGGCGCCGAGGTCGTGCACGTAGTCGACCAGGTCGCGTGCGGCATCGAGGTCGAAGTCGGCCGAGACCTGCAGCCGGTAGGTCGATGCGGGGACGCGGTTCGCGGCGCCGGGCGTTCCGGCGGTCATCGGGCGGTTCCGCTCGGTGCGGTGGAACCGGCCGGGTTCACCGGTGTGACGGCGTCCTGCGGGGCGTCCGGTTCTGGGGCGCCGTCCTGCTCGGCGTCGACCGGGGTGCTGGTGACCTCGTGGTCGGGCTCGGCACGCAGCACGATCATCGACCGGGCGGGGACGTCGAGCGGGGTACCCGCGTCGAGCACCTCGTCGCGGGCGCCGGGGTCGGCGGTGTCGATCCGGACGGTCCAGCCGGGGGAGTACTCCTCGGGTGGGAGCGTGAAGGTCACGACGTCGTCGTGGGCGTTGAAGTACGTGATGAAGCCGACGTCTGTGACGCGCTCACCACGGGCGTCGCGTCCGCGGATGCCCTCGCCGTTCAGGTACATGCCGACGCTCTTGCCGAAGCCGGAGTCCCAGTCCTCTGGGTCCATGGCGTCGCCCGAGGGGGTCAGCCACACCACGTCGGGCAGCGGCTCGCCCTCGCCACGTCGGACCGGACGGCCGTTGAAGTACCGGGTCCGGCGGAACGTTGGGTGGTCGTGCCGCAGCTTCACCACGTCGGCGGTGAACTGGATGAGGTCCTCGTCCGCGCTGTCCCAGTCGATCCAGCTGAGCTCGGAGTCCTGCGCGTAGACGTTGTTGTTGCCGGACTGCGACCGGCCGAGCTCGTCTCCGTGCGCGATCATCGGCACACCCTGGCTCAGGAGCAGGGTCGCCAGGAAGTTCCGGCGACGCTGGAGCCGCAGGGCGTTCACGGCCTCGTCGTCGGTCGGGCCCTCGGCTCCGGAGTTCCACGACCGGTTGTGGCTCTCGCCGTCGTTGTTGTCCTCGCCGTTGGCCTCGTTGTGCTTCTCGTTGTAGGCCACCAGGTCGTACAGCGTGAAGCCGTCGTGCGCGGTGATGAAGTTGATGCTCGCCTTGGGCGTGCGGCCGTCGTGCTCGTACAGGTCGGCCGAGCCGGAGATCCGCGAGGCGAACTCACCGAGCGTCGACGACTCACCGCGCCAGAAGTCACGGACGGTGTCGCGGTACTTGCCGTTCCACTCGGACCACTGGGGCGGGAAGTTGCCGACCTGGTAGCCACCGGGGCCGACGTCCCACGGCTCGGCGATGAGCTTGACCTGCGACACGATCGGGTCCTGCTGCACCAGCTCGAAGAAGGCCGACAGCCGGTCGACCTCGTAGAACTCGCGGGCCAGCGCCGAGGCGAGGTCGAAGCGGAACCCGTCGACGTGCATCTCGGTCACCCAGTAGCGGAGCGAGTCGAGGATGAGCTGCAGCGAGTGCGGGTGCCCGACGTTGAGCGAGTTCCCCGTGCCCGTGTAGTCCATGTAGAACTTCTTGTCGTCGTCGACCAGGCGGTAGTAGGCCGCGTTGTCGATGCCGCGGAACGACAGCGTCGGGCCGAGGTGGTTGCCCTCGGCGGTGTGGTTGTAGACGACGTCGAGGACGACCTCGATGCCGGCGCGGTGCAGCTCGCGCACCATCGTCTTGAACTCCTGGACCTGCTGGCCCTGGTCGCCCGACGACGAGTACGCCGAGTGCGGCGCGAAGAAGCCGATGGTGTTGTAGCCCCAGTAGTTCGACAGCCCCTTGTCCTGCAGGGTCGAGTCGTTCACGAACTGGTGCACCGGCATGAGCTCGAGCGTGGTGACGCCGAGGCGCTGCAGGTGTTCGATGACCGCGGGGTGGGCGACGCCGGCGTAGGTGCCGCGCTGCTCTTCCGGCACGTCGGGGTGGGTCTCGGTGAGCCCCTTGACGTGTGCTTCGTAGATGACGGTCTCGCCGTACGGCGTGCGCGGCGGACGGTCCCCCTGCCAGTCGAAGAAGGGGTTGATCACGACGCCCTTCATCATGTGCGACGCGGAGTCCTCGTCGTTGGTCGAGTCCGGGTCGCCGAACGCGTACGAGAAGAGCGACTGGTCCCAGTCGATCTCGCCGCTGGTCGCCTTGGCGTACGGGTCCAGCAGGAGCTTCGACGGGTTGCAGCGCGCGCCGGAGTCCGGGTCGTACGGGCCGTGCACGCGGAAGCCGTACTGCTGCCCGGGGCCGATGTTGGGGAGGTACGCGTGCCAGACGTAGGCGTCCACCTCGAGCAGGCGGACGCATTCTTCGTTGCCGTCGGAATCGAACAGACAGAGTTCGACGCGCTCGGCGACCTCGGAGAACAGCGCGAAGTTCGTGCCGCTCCCGTCGTAGGTCGCCCCGAGCGGGTACGGGTTTCCGGGCCAGGTGTGCAAACGGTCCTCCAGGTGTGGGTGCGGCCAACATATCGGCGGCGCTCGTCCGCGTCCGCAGACAAGGCCCAGCTGTGGATGCGTGATGCGCCCCGCGGCCTGTGGAGGAACGGACGAGTAGCGTCGCGCGCATGGCCAACATCGTCTCGAAGATCGCAGACCAGGTCCGCCCGCTCGGGGTCTCCACGAACTACGGAGAACCCGTCGAGGTCGGCGACCAGACCCTCATCCCCGTGTCCGTCAGCTGGTTCGGCTTCGGAGGCGGCGGGGACGACGAGAACGGTGGCGGCGGTGGCGGCGGCCTGTCGGCCCCCGTCGGCGCCTACGTCCGCCGCCCGGGCAAGGACCTCGTGTTTGAGCCGAACCCGATCTCGCTGATCGTCGTCGGCATCCCCTTCGTGTGGGTGGCCGGGCGTGTCCTCCGCAAGCTGGTGCGTGCGCTCAAGAAATGAGCACCTGACGCAACGGGAGGCCCGTGGCGACGCCGCCACGGGCCTCCCGTCCGTCACGCGGTCGCGACCGCGTCTAGACTGCTGGCACACACACGGGAGTCCGGGACCGCCGGGCTGAGAGGGAGCGATCGGCGCTCCGACCGTCGAACCTGATCCGGATCATGCCGGCGCAGGGAGGAGTCAGCAGCATGCCTTCAGGCACGTCCACAACCGTCACCACCGCTCCGCGGCGATCGCTGCGTTGGCGGGTCGTCGACATCGTCGTCGCGAGTGTCCTCGCGGTGGCCCTCGGAGTCGTCTTCCGGCTCTGGGAGTTCGGCTACGAGCCCATCAGCGCCGTCATGGACCTCGTGCTCCCCGGCACGAAGGCCCTGTTCGGCGGGGTCTGGCTGCTCGCCGGACCGATCGTCGCGATCGTCGTCCGCAAGCCCGGCGCCGCGCTCTACGGCGAGATGGTCGCCGCCTCGGTCGAGGCGTTGTTCGGCACCCAGTGGGGATGGCTCACGCTCGAGGCCGGGCTCGTCCAGGGCCTCGGCGCCGAGATCGTCCTCGCGCTGTTCCTGTACCGCGTCTACCGCCTGCCGGTCGTCGTGCTCGCCGGTGCCGCGGCCGGACTCGCGCTCGGCATCAACGACACCGTCCTCTGGTACCCGGGGCTCGACGTCGCCTTCAAGGTCGTCTACGTGATCTGTGCGGTCATCTCCGGTGCCGTGATCGCGGGGGCGGGCTCGTGGCTGATCGTCCGGGCTCTCGCCCGCACCGGGGTGCTGTCGTCCTTCGCGGCCGGCCGTGAGCACAGCCGCCGCGAGCCCCGCGCCCTGGTGTGACCGTGCGCGCTCCGTCGGCGACGTCCCCTTCCACCGGCGGCGACGCCGGCGCAGGTGGCGGCGTCCGCGGGGCGCGGATCGTGTTCCGTGGCTGGGGCTGGCGGTACCCGGAGCGAGACGCCTGGGCCGTCCGTGACGTCGACCTGACCGTCGAGCCGGGGGAGCGGGTCGCCGTCGTCGGGCCGTCCGGTGCCGGCAAGTCGACGCTCCTGCGAGCGGTCGCCGGCGTGCTGCCCGACGAGCCCGACGCCACCGACGACACCGCTGCTTCGGTGCAGGGGACACTCCTGGTCGACGAGGCCGACCCCCGCGCGGTCCGCGGGCGTGTCGGTCTCGTCATGCAGGACCCCGAGGCACACACCGTGATGTCCCGCGTCGGCGACGACGTGGCCTTCGGCTGCGAGAACGCCGGCGTCCCGCGCGACGAGACCTGGGACCGGGTGCGGACGGCGCTCGACGTCGTCGGCCTCGACCTGCCGCTCGACCGTTCCACCGCGCAGCTGTCCGGTGGGCAGCGGCAGCGGTTGGCGCTCGCGGGCGTGCTCGCGATGCGGCCGGGTGCGCTCGTGCTCGACGAACCCTGCGCGAACCTCGACCCGGACGGCGTGGCGCAGGTGCACGACGCCGTCCGGGCACTGCTCGACGAGACCGGAGCGACGCTGCTCGTGGTGGAGCACCGGATCGGCACCTGGCTGGACCTGGTCGATCGGCTCGTGCTGCTCGAACCAGGCGGCGGCGTGGTCGCGGACGGCCCGCCGGCCCGGGTGCTGGCGGACCACGGCGAGGCGCTCACGGCGGCCGGGGTCTGGGTGCCCGGTGCCGAGCCGGCGCGTGGTTCGGCTCGGCGGCTGCGGCGTGCGCTCGGACGAGCGGGCGAAATGCCCGGAGCGTCCGGCGGGGCGACCGCGGCATTCCGCCCGCTCGGCGAGGGAGAGCGCGGCGAGGGGGCGCTCGACGAGGGAGCGCGTGAGATGACGTCGCGCGGACGAGCGGGCGAAATGCCCGGGACGTCCGGCGGGGCGACCGCGGCATTCCGCCCGCTCGGCGAGGGGGAGCGCAGCGAGGGAGAGCCCAGCGAGGGAGAGCTCGGCGAGGAGGCGGCGGTGCTGCTCGAAGCCCGGGGGCTCGGCACGGCCCGGGGGAAGCAGTCGGTCGGGAACGGCATCGACCTCGGGCTCCGGGCAGGGCAGGTCCTCGCGGTCACCGGCCCGAACGGCGTCGGCAAGTCGACGCTCGGGCTCACCCTCGCGGGCCTGCTGGCACCGGCCGCCGGCGAGCTCGACGCCACCGACACCCTCGCCGACGGTCTCGGCGCAGCGCCGCACACCTGGACGAGCCGCCAACTCGCCGCCCGGGTCGGCACGGTGTTCCAGGACCCCGAGCACCAGTTCGTCGCCCGCTCCGTCCGCGAGGAGATCGAGGCCGGCCCCCGAGCACTCGATGCGCCTGACGCCGCCGAACGAGCCACCGCGCTGCTCGACGAGTTCGGGCTGGCACACCTGGCCGACGCCAACCCGTTCACCCTGTCCGGGGGCGAACAACGACGACTCGCGATCGCCTCGGTCATCGCCGCCCGGCCGCCGGTCGTCGTGCTCGACGAACCGACCTCCGGGCAGGACCGAGCCACGTGGCAGGCCGTCGTCGGGCGGCTCGGGGCCCTGGCTGACGCCGGCTCCGCGGTGGTGGCGGTCACCCACGACCGCGATCTCATCCGGGCACTCGACGCCGACGAGGTCGTGCTCGGGCCGGACGGCGCCCGGACCGTTGGGCGCGACCAGGGGCCGTCGGTCGCGACCGCCCTGGAGACGGGACCGACAGCCGGACGCCGCCCCGGGCCTCCAGACCGGACCGACACGGACGACCGGACGGACGCGGCGGACGCGGCGGATGCGGCGGACGGAACCGACCGAACGGACCCGGCGCGACGACCGCTGCCGGCCCGCGCGACCGGCATCCCCGGCGTCCAGCCGGTCGCGTCACTGATCGGTGTGCTCGCCCTCGGCGTCTGCCTGGTGCTCAGTCTCGACGTCGTCTCCGCCGCCGTCGCCCTGGCGCTCGAACTCGCTCTGCTGCCGCTCCTGCGCCTGCCGGTCCGGACCCTGCTGCTCCGACTCGCACCGGTGCTCGTCGCGGTGCCGCTGACGGCGGTGAGCATCGCGCTGTACGGCAGGCCCTCGGGTCGGGAGTGGTTCGACCTCGGGTTCGCGCACGTCACCGACGGGTCGCTCACACTCGCGTTGGCGACGGCACTCCGGGTCCTCGCGGTGGGCGTGCCGGCCATCGCGCTCTTCGTACGGGTCGACCCGACCGACCTGGCCGACGGGCTCGCGCAGGTGCTCCGGCTGCCCGCGCGGTTCGTGCTCGGAGCGCTCGCCGCCGTCCGGATGATGACCTTGCTCGTCGACGACTGGCGACAGCTCGCGATGGCCCGGCGCGCCCGAGGACTCGCCGACTCCGGACGGCTCCGCCGCGGAGCGACCATGGCGTTCGCGCTGCTCGTGCTCGCGCTGCGCCGGGCGACGACGTTGGCGGTGGCGATGGAGTCACGGGGGTTCGGTGCTCCCGGACGGCGGACCTGGGCGCGGGTCGCGCGGTTCGCCGGGCCGGAGTGGGCGATGGTGGCTGTGCTGGTCGGCATCGGCGTGGTGTCGATCGCCGTCGCGGTGAGCGTGGGGACGTGGCGTGCCTGACGCGACGCCGGCAGCCGGCACGACGGACGGCGAGCGCGCGACGGGTACGACCGCCGGTGACCTCGCCCCCGGCCTGGCCGCTGCTGCTGCCGGTGTCGCCGCTGCCACGGGCCGGCGCGCCGTCGTGCTCATCGACGGCCGGTCCGGCACGGGCAAGACCACCCTCGGAGCGCAGGTCGCAGAGCAGCTCGGTGCGCAGCTCGTGCACCTGGACGACCTGTACCCGGGGTGGGACGGCCTGCGTGCGGCTGCCGATGCCGTGGTGACGGACGTCCTCGGAGCGCCGAGCGGGTTCCGACGCTGGGACTGGGCGGCCGACGCGCCCACGGACTGGGCGTCGGTGGACCCCGACCTGCCGATCGTGGTCGAGGGGTGCGGGGCGTTGTCCCGGGCGTCGGCACCGCTGGCGTCCCTGCGGGTGTGGCTCGAGGCCGACGACGCCGTGCGGTGGGACCGGGCGATCGGACGCGACGGCGAGGTCTTCGCGCGCGAGTGGGACCGCTGGGCCGCGCAGGAACAGGCCTTCATCGCCGCCGAGGACCCGGCCGCCCTGGCCGACGTGGTCCTGCGGACGTAGGGCGCCGGCCCGCGCCGCCCCGCGGCGAGCATCGAGGTTTCGCGCTCAGCGACACCTCACGGCCTCCGGAAGGCGAGAACTGTCGCCCAGCGCGAAACGTCAGCCCGCCGCTCCCGCCGCGCCACCGCCCGCGGATCCACCGCGAACACCGCCGCCACGATCGTCAGCACCGCGTACACCCCGAGGTACCCACACAGGATCCACGGCGACCCGCCCCCGAGCTGCACGAACACCGCGGCCAGCAGCGGCGTCAGCCCCACCGAGAAGATCGACCCGATCTGGTACCCGAGCGACATCCCCGAGTACCGCCGCCCGGTCGGGAACTGCTCCGCGAACCACGCCGCCTGCGGCCCGTAGATGCTGTCGTGGAACACGCACATCCCGATCAGCGCCACGAGCGGCAGCAGCACGAGCGGACCGGCGTCGAGGAACGCGAAGAACGGCCAGATGAGCACCGCGATGCCCACCGCCGACCAGATCGTCAGCACCCGCCGCCCGACCCGGTCCGACAGCCACCCCCAGAACGGCGTGGACACGAGCGACACGGCCGAGATCACGAGCACGGCCTGCAGCCCCGCGTCCGAGCCCGATGGCCCGCGCACGTTGCCGAGGTAGGTCAGCGAGTACGTCGTCAGGATCGAGTACAGCGCCGGCTGCACGAGGCGCAGACCCGCCGTCACCAGGATCGACCGCGGGTGTTGCCGGATCGCCTGCCACACCGGGAACCGTTCGACCCCGCCCGAGGCGCGCAGCTCCTGGAACACCGGGGCGTCCTGCACGCCGAGCCGGATGACGAGCCCGACCGCCACGATCACCGCCGAGAACAGGAACGGCAGCCGCCAGCCCCAGGCCAGGAACGCCTCGGTGCCGAGCAGCGACCGCACGAGCGTGAAGACCCCGGTCGCCAGGAGCATCCCACCGGCCGACCCCATCTGCGTGAACGCCCCGAACAGCCCCCGGTGCCGTTCCGGCGCGTGCTCGACGGACAGCAGCGCCGAGCCGCCCCACTCCGCACCGGCCGCGACGCCCTGCAGCAGCCGCAGGAACACGAGCGCCACGACGGCGCCGACCCCGATGGTCGCGGCGGACGGGATCACCCCGATCAACGTGGACGCGATGCCCATCAGCACCAGCGACGCGACGAGCAGCTTCTTCCGCCCGATCCGGTCACCCAGGTGGCCGGCGATCACGCCGCCGAGCGGCCGCGCCACGAACCCGACGCCGTAGGTCGCGAACGACGCGATGACCCCGACGGCCGGCGTCACGGACGGGAAGAACGTCGGTGCGAACACCAGCGCCGAGGCCGTCGCGTAGAGGTAGAAGTCGTAGTACTCGACGGTCGTCCCGACGAACGACGCGAGGGCGACCCGACGACGGGTCGCGGTGGTCGACGGTGCGGCGGGACGGCCTGGAGGCGCGGTGACGGTGGTCTGGCTCGGCATGCCTCAGGAGCATGGTCGGGTCGAGGGCCGCGGGGAACACCGCGCGTAACGGGAGGTCACGTCGCTGTCGTCGGGCGGTGCCCGCCGACCACGATGGGACGCATGAGCGATGCACCGAACCGCCCGCTGCGCTTCGCGGCCTTCGTCATGAACACGACCTCGCACATCCAGCACGGCCTGTGGCGGCACCCCGACGCCCGGCAGGCGGACTTCGACGACGTGACGCTGTGGACCGACCTGGCGAGGACCCTCGAGCGCGGCAAGTTCGACGCGATGTTCTTCGCCGACGTCGTCGGGACCTACGGCCCCGGTCGCGGCGACTACTCGACCAACCTGCGCGAGGGGCTGCAGATCCCCTCGAACGACCCCTCCGTGCTGCTCTCCGCGCTCGCCGTGTCGACCGAGCACCTCGGCCTCGCGTTCACCTCGAGCGTCATCCAGGCGCACCCGTTCGACTTCGCCCGCAAGGTCTCCACGCTCGACCACATCAGCCGGGGCCGCATCGGCTGGAACGTCGTCACGAGCGCCCTCGACAGCGCCGCCCGGAACTTCGGGGCCGACCGGCTCGAGGAGCACGACGAGCGCTACGTCTGGGCCGAGGAGTACCTCGAGGTCTGCGCGAAGCTCTGGGAGGGATCGTGGGAGGACGGCGCCGTGCTGAAGGACCCCGTCCGTGGCTACGCCGACCCCGACAGGGTGCACCGCATCGACCACCACGGCAAGCGCTACGACGTGCAGGGCCCGCACCTGTCGGCACCGTCACCACAGCGGACCCCGGTGCTGTTCCAGGCGGGGTCGTCGCCCGCCGGCCGGGCCTTCGCCGCGCGGAACGCCGAGGCGCAGTTCATCCTGACCTCGAACCGGGACGCCACCGAACAGCTCATCCGCGAGACCCGCGACCTGGCCGAGGCCGCCGGCCGGCAGCGGGACGACATCGCGTTCTTCCTCGGCCTGACCTTCGTCACCGGCTCCACCGAGGCCGAGGCGAAGGCCAAGGAAGCGGAGATCGACGAGTACCTGGCCGCCGACGGGTTCCTGGTGCACTCGAACCTCGGCTTCGACCCGGACACCGGCGAGCCCCTCGACCCGGACACCCCGCTGTCCGAGGTCCGCACCCACGCCGGGCAGTCGCACCTGCAGTGGCTCCGCGAGGCCGCCGGGGACCGCGAACCGACCATCGCCGACCTCGCCCGGCTGTCCGCCAAGCTCCGCGCCCGGGTCGTCGGGACGCCGGAGCAGATCGCCGACGAGCTCGCCGACTGGCAGCGCGTGGGCGTCGACGGCGTCAACGTCATCAACTGGACGCTGCCCGGCTCGTACGAGGAGTTTGTCGACCACATCGCGCCGACCCTGCAGGAGCGCGGGCTGATGCAGTCCGAGTACCGCGAGGGGACCCTGCGCGAGAAGCTCTTCGGCCACGCGCAGCTGCCGGACTCGCACCCCGCCAGGCGGTGGCGCGGAGCGTTCACGGGCGGTGCCGGCGCGACCGCGACCCACCCCGACGACGCGACCCACCCGGACGACGCGACCCGTGCGGTGGAGGTGCCCGCATGACGGCCGCGACGACGACCGACGGAGCCGTGACGGGCCTCCCGGCCGACCGTCTGGCGACCCTGCGCGACCGCTTCGCGCCCGTGTTCGCGACCATCCGCGACGGCGCGGTCGAGCGTGAGCTCGCGTCCGGCACTCCCGGCGACCGGCCGCTGCCGCACGCCGAGGTCCGGGCGCTCGCCGACGCGGGGTTCGGGCGGCTCCGCGTGCCGGAGGACCGCGGCGGCTTCGGCGTGACGCTGGTCGAACTCGCGCACCTGGTGGCGGACCTGGCGGCGGCGGACTCGAACATCGCGCACCTGTGGCGGGGACACTTCGGGTACACCGAACTGGTGCTGCTGCGGCCGCACTCGGCGTCGCGCGACGAGTGGCTCGACCGGATCGTCGGCGGCGCGATCGTCGGGAACGCGACCTCGGAGCGGACCGGGACGACCCTGGCCGACATCTCGACGACGGTGACGCCGTCTGGTGGTTCCCTCCGCCTCGACGGGCGGAAGTTCTACTCGACCGGCACGCTCTACGCGGACTGGATCTACCTGGCGGCAGACCGTGACGGCGAGCGCGTGACGTTCGCCGTCGACGCCTCCGCGCCGGGCGTCAGGAGCATCGACGACTGGGACGGGTTCGGGCAGCGGTTGACCGCGTCCGGCACCACCGTGTTCGACGGGGTGTCGGTCGACCCCTCGGTGGTGTCGGCGTACCGGGACGCCCCGCTGTCGCACATCCAGGCCTTCTACCAGCTGTACCTGCTGGCGGTCCTCGCCGGGATCGGGCAGGCCGTTTCCGACGACGCCGTGGCCTTCGTGCGACCACGGACCCGCACGTACATCCACGCCAACGCGGCCGTGCCGGGGGAGGACCCGCAGGTGCTCGCGGTGCTCGGGCGGCTGTCGGCCGGGGCGTTCACCGCCCGGTCACTCGTCGTCGCCGCCGCGGGGCTGCTCGACGCGGTCGTCGCCACGAACGAACCCGGGGTCGGCGTCGACCGCGTGGTGCTCGACGCGGCCGAGAACGCCGTGTACCAGGCGCAGGTCGAGATCGGGCCGCGGGTGCTGCGGTCGGCGACCGAGCTCTTCGAGGTCGGCGGGGCGTCCGCTGCCGACCGGACGCGTGCGCTGGACCGGCACTGGCGGAACGCCCGGGTGGTGGCGTCGCACAACCCGGCGGTCTACAAGGAGCGGATGGTGGGGGAGTACGCGCTGCACGGGCGGGGGCCGGTGGGGGCGTGGGAGAAGTACCACGAGGTGGGGCCGACGCGGTTCTGAGGGCGCGGGCGGCCGCGGGGCGGGGCCAGGGTGGCGTGAGTTTTCGCGGTGAGCGACAGTTCTCGCGCCCGTAGGCCCGAGGAATGTCGCTGAGCCCGAAACCCGGGCGCCGGGCGCCGCGGCGCGCCCGATGACGCTACGCCCAGCCGAGCTCGTGCAGCCGCTCGTCGTCGATCCCGTAGAAGTGGCCGATCTCGTGCACGAGGGTGGTGTGTACCTCGTCCTTGAGCTCCTCGACCGTGTCGCACTCGGCCAGGTGCTGCTTCCGGAACACGACGATGCGGTCGGGCAGTTCACCGAAGCCGTACTGGCCGCGCTCGGTGGCCGCGATGCCGTCGTACACGCCGAACAGCTCTTCGCCGTTCTCCGGCTCGTCCTCGACGACGAACACCACGTTGTCGAGCCCGTCGACCATCTCGTCGGGCAGCAGGTCGAGTTCGTCGGTCACGAGTTGCTCGAACGCGTCGGCGGACATCTCCATCACGCAGGGATCGTCCCACACCGCGCTGACCCCTCGCGGCTGAGCACCTGCGGTTGAGCCCTCGCGGCTGAGCACCTGCGGCTGACCACCCGCGGCGAAGCCGCACGGCGCCGCAGGTGCCCAGACAAACACTGAGGGAGAGCCCCGGTTGCGTCACACGCAACAGGACTCTCCCTCGACTGGGGTGAATAACGGGTCTCGAACCCGCGACCTCCTAGACCACAACCAGGCGCTCTACCAACTGAGCTATATCCACCATGTTCGAACCGGCGGACCGGCGCGACCACTCAATAGTAGTACATGCGGGACGGGGTGCGGACCACCCGTGTCGCTACTCGGCTGCGGGCTGCGCCAGCCGTGACTCCCACTTCGCCACGACGTCGGCCTGCACGGCGCGCACGTCGTCGGTGCTCGGGCCGGGCTCGGCGACGAAGCCGGCGCGGCGGTAGTACTCGAGCTCGCGGATCGACTCGAGGATGTCCGCGAGGGCCCGGTGCCCACCGTGCTTCTCCGGTGCGTTGAAGTACACGCGGGGAAACCAGCGGCGGCAGAGCTCCTTGATGCTCGACACGTCGACGCTGCGGTAGTGCAGGTGCCCGTCGACCCGCGGCATGTACTTCGACAGGAATGCGCGGTCGGTGCCGATCGTGTTGCCGGCCAGGGGTGCGGAGCCCTCGGCGGGGACGTGCTGGAGGATGTACTCGAGCACCTGGTACTCGGCGTCCGCCAGGCTCACGCCGTTCGGGATCTCCTCGATGAGCCCCGAGGTGACGTGCATGTTCGTCACGAACTCGTTCATGTTGTCGAGCGCGGACTGGTCCGGCTTGATGACGATGTCGAAGCCGGGGTGCACGGGCTCGAGGTCGAAGTCGGTGATGACCACGGCCACCTCGACGAGTTCGTCGACCTCGAGGTCGAGGCCGGTCATCTCGCAGTCGATCCAGACGAGGCGGTCATTCGCGGTTGCCATGTCCTCGATCCTATTCCCGCCCTAGGTGCCTGCCGTACGTGCCGCTGTGCCCGCCCTGCCCGTGCCTGCGCGTGCTCGGGCTCGGTGGCCGGTGCTCGGCCACCCGTCCCGCGCGTCCGATCCGCGAGCGGGCGAAATGCCGCGGTCGTCTTGCGGACGCACCCGGATGTTCCGCCCGCTCGTCGATCACGTGAGCCGCATGCGGTGCAGGCGGCCGCCTGGAGGCCCGGTGGGACCCCGGCGGGGCACCCCGCGCCTCCAGACGGTCCCTTCCACCCCGCCTGCCGCACCGATCCCGCCTGGCCGCGCGTCGTGACCGCGAGCGGGCGAAATGCCGCGGCCGCCCGCGGACGGGCCGCGGTATTCCGCCCGCTCGCCCACGGCGGCGCCGCGGTCGCGCCTTGGCACGCCCGCGCCCAGCCGAGCGGGCGAAATGCCGCGGTCGCTTTCGGGACGCACCCGGATGTTTCGCCCGCTCGTCCGGCGGGGTGAGCCGCGGGCACTGCAGGCGACCGCCTGGAGGCCCGTGGCTGCCCCGTCAGGCCGCCCCGCGCCTCCAGGCAGTCACGTCCGCCCCGCCTGCCGCAGCGCTCCGGCCGACCGTGAGTCGACCGCGCGAGCGGGCGAAATGCCCGGCTTCGTCCGCAGGGCGACTCGGGCATTTCGCCCGCTCACGCGGATGAGGGCGGAGGGGGGAGGGGGGAGAAGCCGCGCGAGCGCGCGGACGCGCGAACGAGCGAAATGCCGGCGTGCCCGAGGGGGACACTCCGGCATTTCGCCCGTTCGTGGGGAAGAGGGGAAGTGGGGAAGTGGGGCGTGCGTGAGATGAGAGCGCGGGCCCCGGGCGGCTAAGCCATGTCGCCGGCGGTGATGGCCTCGGCCTCGACACGCTCCGGCTCGGCACCGTCGTCGACGCGACGCAGGATCCTCGTGGTGCAGAGGATCACGACGAAGGCGACCGCGACGGACGCACCCGCGAAGACGTACGCCGCCGAGGGCGAGTACGCGTCGGCGAGCAGGGTCGCGACGGGCGGGGCGATGGCGCCGCCGATGAACCGGACGGCGGAGTAGGCGCTCGAGGCGACCGAGCGGGGGAGGTCGGTGGCCTCCATGACGCACTCGGTGAGCACGGTGTTCAGGACGCCGAGCACGAGGCCACCGATGACGACGCAGATGATCAGGCCGACCTGGGAGCGCACGACGACGGCCGCGGCGAACAGGTCGAGCGAGAGCAGGGGCAGGGCGATCTTCAACACCGTCGTCCTCCGGAAACGGGCGGTGAGCATCGGGGCGACCCACACCGACGTGATAGCGAGACCGACACCCCAGCCGAAGAACGTGAACCCGATGCCGAGCGCGCCGAAGCCGAGCGGGAACGGGGTGTACGCCAGCAGGACGAAGAAGCCGATGTTGTAGAACAGCGCGGTCGCGGCGAGGGCTGCGAGCGCCGGACGGGTCAGGGCACGGAAGGGGGCGGAGAGCTTCGTCGGCGTGGGCTTCTCGAGGCTGCCGGTCTTCAGCAGGGCGACGATGGCGATGAACGCGACGGCCATCAGGGTCGTGACGCCGAAGAACGGGCCGCGCCAGCTCACCGAGCCGAGCAGACCTCCGACGAGGGGACCGACGGCGATGCCGAGACCGAGCGCTGCCTCGTACAGGATGATCGCCGAGGCGGTGCCGCCCGACGCTGCCCCGACGATGGTCGCGAGTGCGGTGGAGATGAAGAGCGCGTTGCCGAGACCCCAGCCGGCGCGGAAGTCGATGATGCTCCACACGTTGTTCGACGTCGCCGCCAGGACCGAGAAGACCACGATCAGGGCGAGTCCGATGAGCAGGGTGCGCTTCGCGCCGATGCGGCTGGAGACCCAGCTGGTGAAGAACATCGCGACACCGGTGACGGCGAGGTAGCTCGTGAAGAGCAGTTCGGTCTGCGCGGGGGTCGCCTTGAGGGACGCCGCGATCGCCGGGAGGATCGGGTCGACGAGGCCGATGCCCATGAACGCGACGACGCAGGCGAAGGCGATCGCCCAGACCGCGGACGACTGCTTGAGGATGGAGCCGGACTGGCCGGCGGGTGCGTGGGCGTTCACGCGGGGATCTCCGTTCCGTTGGGGGTTGTCCGGGTCCGCTGGGCGATCAGGTTCGCCGCGTGGTGCAGGACGTCCCAGTCGTCGTCGGTCAGGTCGGCGAACAACGGACCGACCGTGCTGGTGAGGGTGGAGCGCCAGGAGGCGAGTCGTTCGCGTCCGGCCTCGGTGAGTTCGATGAGCTGCCCGCGGGAGTCGTCCGGGTCGACGCTGCGGCTGACCAGGCCGTCGGCGAGCATGCCGGCGACGAGTCGGGTCATCGTGGGCTGCGCCACACGGGAGGCGGTGGCCAGTTCACCGAGTCGCAGGGGCTCGTCGGTCTCGAGGATGCCGAGCGTGCGCCAGACCGCGGCGGACGTGGTGTTGCCCGTCGACTGGACGGCGCTGCGGATCAGGCGGTTGACGGAGACGAGGAGGGTCTCGATCGTCTGCTCACGCGGTGTTTCCATAGCTGAACTATATAGCCATGCTATGCAAAGCGCAACGGAAGCGCGACGGCGGTGCAGCCGAGCAGCGACGGGCCCGAACAGACTGCACCAGCCGCCGCCTGGTAGAAGGGAGGCATGAGCGACATCACCATCCACGAAGGCGACGAGTACACCGCGATCTTCCACGGCGGCCCCTTCGACGGCACGACCGACACCCGCACCGCCACGAGCGACGCGCTGGACGACGAGGTCACGGTGTTCGCCGACGTCGAGGGCCTGCAGACGGCCTTCACCTACCGCGCCACCAAGTCCCGCCAGGTCCTCGACCAGATCTCGGTCGAGTTCACCTACGAGCCGGAGGAGTCCGACCCGGTGGACGACCTGCAGGACCGCGGCGACCGCAGCGGCGAGTTCGACCGGGAGTAGAACCCCCACCCGCCGCGTTGCAGGACCACATGCAGCTCGACCTCTGGACGTCCGCCTTCTGTGCGCCGTGCGCCGCCGCCCGCCGGGTGTCGGCCGAGGCCTCGGCGCTCGTCCCCGGGCTCACCGTGACCGAACGCGACGTGGCGGCGCACCCCGACGACGCGGAAGACCTCGGTATCCGGTCCACGCCCACGATCATCGTGCGGCAGGACGACGGCACCGAGGTCTTCCGTTCACCCGGCGTCCCGACCCGTGACCAGCTCCTGCTCGCGGTGGCCAAGGCGCTCTGAACGAGCCGCAGCCGCGGCCGCGGCCGCCGAAGCCGCCGCCGCCGCAGGCGCCGCAGCCGTCGCAGCCGCAGGCGCCGCGGCCGTGCCAGCGGCGGCCCCCGGCGCAGGCACAGTGGCGCGGGCCCCCGCGCGCTGCGACGTCGGCGCCGCCACCACCACGGGTGCCGGCGGATCGACCATCGCCCGCACGCGTCGCACCAGACGCTTCGCGCCCCGGATCGGCGCCCCGATGCCCAGCGCCACCAGCCCGAGCGGGCTGCGATCTGCCCCGCCGAGGGCGTTCTTCCGCTCCCACGCGCGGCGCAGTACCCCACCGCGACTCCGACGCGCCGGCGCCCGGTCCACCAGGGCCCCGGCGTCCCGTCGGGCCATGAGCTCCACGAGCCGGTGCTGCCAGTCGTCCTCTGAGGCCGGGTGGAAGTAGTTGTCCCGCATCCACTCCGGCCGGACGACCCCGAACCGTCCATCGACCAGGTCGACGGCGTCACCCTCGAGGCCGCTCCCCACGAACACCTCGTTGATCAGGTGCCGCCCGATGCCGAAGTCGGTCAGCGTGAGCGCGGGGACACCCCGTGCCGCCGCCTCGAGCACCGCGGTCGAGCTGATGGTCACGAGTGCCACCGCCCGGTCGAGGTGTTCGGCCATCGGCCCGCTCTCCACCACGAGGTTGGGCGGCGCGTCCGTGGGCACCAGGTCCGGGTAGGGGTGCTCCTCGCGGTGCGTCTGGTGCTCGCCGGCCGCAGCGCGCGTCTTGATGACGACGCGCCACTCCGGGTGCGCCCGCGCCGTCTCGACCAACCACCGCACGACGAGCGCCCGGTCGGCCCGTTCGGACGGCACACTCGGCTGCGCCGCGAAGACGACGGAGTCGCGAACCGTCCCACCGACACCGCCGACAGGATCGGTCGCGCCGGCACTGCCGGTCGATCCGGCACGCCGCGCGAACGGCAGCGTTGCGAGCGCGAAGTGCGGCTCGACGCCGCCCTCGCGCGCCATCTCCTCGTACGCGCGGACCTCACGGTGGCTGTGGAGCACGAACAGGTCGGCTCGGGCGCGGGAGAAGATGCCCTTCCACTTCGACGGGAACGAGATCCCCGGCAGCCCCGACACCAGCACCGGCCGGTGCGGGATCCGCCGGTGCACCTCGTCGATCACGAGTTCAGCCACCGGTCCCATCAACGACACCAGGACGGCGTCCGGCGGGTCCTGTCGGAGCTCCTCGACGACGGCGTCGACGTCCTTGGGCGCGGGTGGTTCGCGGTGCAGGTGGGCGAGTCGCCGGTCGAGCCCGCGGAACGCCGACCGCAGCTGCTTCGGACTCGCCGACCGCGGGGTCGCCACGGTGCGCAGCTCGAGGTCCCAGTCCGCCGGGGCGCTCGCCAGCAGGTGGGCGCCCCACTTCGCGAACGAGTCGGTGTCGACCAGGCCGACCACGCGTCGGATGCGTGGTGACGCGTCGGACGGGAGGCGCGCCTCCAGTCCGTCTGTCGGCGCACCACCGTCACCCGGCCCGTCCAGGGCGCGTGTCCCGTCGACCGGGCCGGTCACGCGCCGACGCGACGCAGCTTCGCGAGCGGTGCCTGCTCGCCGGCGGTCGGATGGGGACTGCATCCGCTCACGCGCCGACGCGCCGCAGCTTCGCGAGCGGTGCCTGCTCGCCGGGGAAGATCCTCTTCACGCCGTCGCCGAGAGCGGTCTCGATGATGCGGATGTCGCGGGCGAGCGTCTTCAGGCCGTGCGGCTCGAGCGACGCGGCGTGGTCGGAGCCCCACATCGTGCGGTCGAGCGTGATGTGGCGCTCGACGGCCGTGGCGCCGAGGGCGACCGCGGCGATGGAGATCTGCAGGCCGGGCTCGTGGCCGGAGTACCCGACGGGGACGCCCGCGTACCGGTGGGCGAGGGTGTCGATCATGCGGAGGTTCGCCTCCTCGGCCGGCAACGGGTAGGTCGACGTCGCGTGCATGAGGACGAGACGGTCGGTGCCGAGGGTCTCGACGGCGGCGTCGATCTGCTCGAGCGTGGACATGCCGGTCGACAGGATGACGGGCTTGCCGGTCGCGGCGACGGCGGCGAGCATGCCGAGGTCGGTGACGGACGCCGAGGCGATCTTGTAGGCGACGACGTTGAGGTCCTCGAGGAAGTCGACCGACGGCTCGTCCCACGGCGACGCGAACCAGTCGAGGCCCCGGAGGGTCGCGTGGTCGCCGATCTCGATGTACTGGTCGCGGTCGAACTCGACGCGGTAGCGGTACTCCAGGTAGGTCATGTCGCCCCACGGGGTGCTGCGCGGGGTGTTCTTCATGTGCTCCGGCGTGGAGATCGCGGGGGTGCGCTTCTGGAACTTCACGGCCTGCAGGCCCGCGTCGGCGGCGACGTCGATGAGCTGCTTCGCGATGTCGACGTCGCCGTTGTGGTTGAGGCCGATCTCGCCGATGAGGTACGCGGGGTGGCCCGCGCCGATCGTGGACGTACCGATGGTGACGGTCATGGTGCTCCGTTCGGTGCGGGGGTGGCCCGCGTCGGGGATGGGTCTCGGGTCGTGGTGGCTGTCGGGGCCGGGGCCGGGGCCGGGGCTTCGGCGAGGGCTTCGGCGAGGGCCAGGTCGGCCTCGTCGTCGATGTCGATCGCGCCGGCACCGTCGACGACGGCCAGCTCGACGCGGCCGTGGAACCGGTGCCGGTTCTCGAGGAACCCCGCCGTCCGCATCACGTAGAAGGCGCCGGTCTCGCGGTACTCGGGCTCGCGGTCCTGCCGACGGGGCCTCGTCGCAGCGTCGTGGTTCACCGCCACCGCGGTACCGTCCGGGGCGGTCCGCCACAGGAACGCGTGTGACGGAGCGGCGGCGAACACCGCGTCGGCGTGCCCGTCGACCACGCGCGCGACGGCCGCGTCGAGGTCGGCCGGGTCGATGAACGGCGAGGTCGCCTGCAGGAAGACGAGGACGTCGGGCAGCGGCGTGCTGATCGCGTCGAGGACGTGCAGCAGCGCGGACTCCGAGGACGCCTCGTCGCCGGCGAGCTCGGGTGGACGGCGGACCACGGCGGCACCGGCGGCGACGGACTCGGCAGCGATGGCGTCGCCGTCGGTCGTGACGACCACCTCGTCGATGCGCGCGGAACGTCGTGCCGATTCGACCGCTCGACGGACCAGCGAACGACCCGCGACCGTACGGAGGTTCTTGCCGGGGAGCCCCTTCGACCCAGCACGGGCGGGCACGACGGCGAGGACGGAACCGGTGGTGCGCATGCTCCGGACGCTACGAAGCGCGGGTGTCGTGGAGGGGAACGGGGAGCAGACGGTGGCCGACCGTTGGGCGACCGCCGAGCCCTGTCGCGGCGACGCGGCGGGGCGTGCATCGAGCGTCTGAGGGCCGCTCGCCGCTACAATCGACGCTGCTCGCCTCCGTAGCTCAGTGGATAGAGCAGGTGGTTTCTACCCACCGTGCCGCGGGTTCGATTCCTGCCGGGGGCGCCGAAGACGAACAGGGCCGCCATCCTCTCCGGATGGCGGCCCTGTTCTCGTCGTGCTGGCTACTACTCGTCGTGCTGGCTGTTACTCGTCGTGCTGGCTGTCACTCGTCGTCGTCCGCGGCACGGCGCCGGAGTTCGGCGGCACTGATCGGCTGCGTGTACGGCGCTTCGGACGTCTCGTTCGCGTCGGCCGGCTCTGCGGGGGCCTGGTTCAGCCGCGTCGGGACGGACGTGGTGTTCGTCGCGCCGGGGGTGTCGACCCGGGGTGCCGAGGCGGGCGGGACGTCGTTCGCGGGTGCCCGGTTGACGTGAGCGTCGGCTGCGGTGGGCGTCGCGACGGGGCGGTCGGACGAGGACGGACGGTCGTTCCGCGGTGCGCGGTCGGTGTCGTCGAAGGCGCGGGTTGCGCTGTCGTCGTCCACGACCTCGGTGTCGTCCGTGCCGCGTCCCTGGGGGGAGCGGGAGGGCGAGGTCGGGGTACCCAGCGTCGGACGGACCGGGGGTGCAGCCTCGTCGTCGCCGTACACGCGGGTGGTGTTGTCACCGAAGGAACGCGTGGCGTTCGGGTCGGTGGTGCCGCGGTTCGGGTTCGTGCCCGCACCGCGGTTCACCGAGAACGACGGGGTCGTCCCGCCGGCAGCACCTGGTGCAGCAGCACCGGGCGCAGCAGCACCGGGGGCGGCAGCGGCCGGTGCCGGAGGAGTCGAGGGTGCGGACGCGGGGCGCTGCGCCGGACGCAGCGAGGTCGTCGTCGGGGTGGGACGCTCGGCGGGAGCGGCCGGGGCCGTTGCCGGCGCCTGCGTGCGCGGGGGGTCGGCCTGGTCGGCGTTCCAGTCCTGCTGTCGCTTGATGAGGTCGGCGTCGGGGTCCGGGGACTCGAACTTCCAGCGCTCGAGGTCTGCCTTGAAGAGCTTGCGCGCACGGCTCGGTCGCGCCTGCCAGTCGAGCAGGCGGTCTCGGAACTCGGCGAGGGACTGGTCGGCCTGGAAGCTGAACGTCGACGAGTTCTTCTTGATGTCGGCGATCTCGTGCTGTGCCCAGTTGGCGGCCAGGGGCGCACCCTGCACGGGGAGCAGGCGCAGCCGGATGTCGGCGTCCTCGGCGAGGTGGTCGGCGTAGGCCCGCTCGTCGTGTCCGAGCGATCCCCACGCAGCTGCCTTGCGCGCAGCCGTCAGGATCGCGGCCACGGCCGCGTTCTTCGATTCCCGCTCCTGCAGCGCCACGACCCGCTTCGTCGCGCTGCGCCCGATGAGCGCCGCGATGACGCCCGCCACGACGATGGCGACGAAGGGGATCACAGCGCCCGAGAGCACCCGCCAACCCGTGTCGGACGAAGTCCAGTCGGTCAGGTCGTTCCACCAGTCCATGCGCGCACCATACCCACGGAACGTTCAGGCGTCGGGGAGGCCGGACGGCGTTCCGCGCATCCCACCGCAGATGATTCCAATCTGGAACATCATGACCAGCGCAGGGTGTCCACGGCGTCGTCGGCCGACCACACGCTCGGCAGCTCGACGAACCGGCGCTCGGTCGCGACGTACCGGCGGGCACGGTACGCGGTGTCGCCGGCGACGTCGATGCGGTCGACGTACCCGACGATCTCGCCGTTGGCCCGGGTGACCCGGCTCAGGTCGTCGCGGACCTCGAGGATCCGGTAGTCGCCCCGGGCGCGGGCCAGCGGGACGGTGCGGATCCGCAGTGCGGGTTCGGTGATGGTCTGCATCGCTGGCCTCCTGGTCGGTGTGAACCCGACGCTACGGCGGACCACCGACACGCCGAGGGGTGCCATCAGATCTGGGGAACAGGGTCTCCGCGCACACTGTTGTGGAGGAACGAGGCGGCTGCATCTGCGGCCCGGAGAGAGGGAGTGGCCATGACCACGTTCGTGCTCGCAGGTGGATGTTTCTGGTGTCTCGACGCCGTGTACCGCACGCTGCATGGTGTGCAGGACGTGGTGTCCGGCTACGTCGGCGGACACGTCGAGGAGCCCTCCTACGAACTGGTGTGCACCGGCACGACGGGGCACGCCGAGGCGGTCGCCGTGACGTTCGACGAGTCGGTGATCCCCGCCGACGTGATCCTCGACGTCTTCTTCACGCTGCACGACCCCCGTCAGCTGAACCGTCAGGGCGCCGACGTCGGCACGCAGTACCGCTCGGCGATGTTCCCGGCCGACGACGCGCAGCGCGAGCTGTTCGAGCGCGCGATCGAGCGGGCTTCCGACATCTGGGACGGCGGCATCGTCACCACCATCGAGCCGCTCTCGACGTTCCACCGCGCCGAGGAGTACCACCAGGACTTCTTCGCGAAGAACCCGGGCCAGGGTTACTGCCTCGCAGTGGCGCTGCCCAAGGTGAACAAGGTCCGGAAGGCCTACAGTCAGTACATCCTGGCGTCCTGACCCCGGGACGGCAGGGCCACAAGGAGGTGGTTCGAACATGACGGACAACACGGGAACCTGGGTCGCCATCGGTCCGGCCGGCGCGGTGGGCAGCATCCACCGGGCGGCGGACGGCTTCCAGGTCGAGCTCTACGGACGCCGACGGGCGGGCGGGCCCTACCCGTCCCTCGACTCCGCGAAGGGTGCGGTCCACGCCGCGCTCGGACCGTTGGCCGCCCGGCCCGAGTTCCGAGCTCACTGAGCGGGTCCGGACAGGAGGCCCGGGGGACTCGTCCTCCACAGGTCGCCTGATCGGGTCCACACGTCACAGATCGAGCCCGGGGCCGCTGACGCAGCCCCGGGCTCCGTGACGATCGACGCATGAACGACATCATCACCGTCTGCGGAATCGTCGCCACCGAGCCCCGGCACCTCGTCACCGAGACCGGCATCGCCATCACGAGTCTCCGACTCGCGTCGCCCTCACGCCGTTGGGACCGGGCAACCGCCGCCTGGGTCAACGGCGCGACCAACTGGTACACCGTCACCGCGTTCCGGTCGCTCGCATCGAACGTGTTCAAGTCCCTGAAGAAGGGCGACCGGATCGTCGTCGCCGGCCGGGTCCGCATCCGCACGTGGGAACGCGACGGTCGCGGTGGGACCTCGGTCGAGATCGACGCCGACGGCATCGGGCACGACCTGGCGTGGGGCATCAGCAACTGGGTCAAGGTGCCTCGACACACCTCGGACTCGGCGGTGACGCCGGGTGTCACCCCGGACGTCGACCCCCGGACCGGCGAGGTGCGCGGCCCGACCCCGGACGAGCCCGGGTCGGCTCCTGGGCACGACCAGGCCCGGGCGGACGGCGAGGAGTCGGTCGATCACGTCGAGCCCGACCACGTCGATCGGGACGAAGAACACGACCACGATCTCGACGAGGCCGGTCAGGTCGACGGCCTGCGCGCCCTGGACGCACCCGAGGAGCACGAACGCACGGCCGCGTGATGCCCGTCGCGCGGATCAGTGTCCGACGATCACCAGCGCTGGGTGATCATGCCGATGCCCGCCACTTCGGTCGTGTCCCAGTTGCCGCCCTTCGGCAGGCCACTCACACGGCCGTCCACCCAGAACGTCGCTCCCTGGACCGCCGGCGAGTTGACCTGGCGTGCCTTCAGGCCGTGGAACGAGAAGTTCGTGTTCCACGTGCCCTGCAGGCCGCTCACGCCGGGCTTGTTGCGCACCGTGATCTTCACGTTGCGCATCGACGAGTGGACGACGTCGCCGTTCAGGCGGCCGTTCCCCTCGACGTTGAAGAACAGGCGCCCCTTCAGGTTCAGGCCGACCGCCGCGATCGTGTGGCCGTTCGCGAAGAAGGTCCCGACGTTGTTCGGGTAGAAGCGGAGTCCGACCGGGGTCACGTTGTGGGTCGCCGGGCCGAGGTAGCCGTACGTGAACTTGCCGTTCTGCACGCGCTCCCAGATGAACCGCGGCGCACCCTTGCTTACGGTGGACCCCTTGTCGGACTGGATCCCCACGGAGAACGCGTTGTTGTAGGCGTCGTGCACGTTGATGTACGAGGAGTACCCGGTGCCGGCCCCGCCCTGGGTGATGTTGGCGGTGTACTCGACCAGCGGAGTGCCGTGCGGGGCGACGGTGGCTGCCGATGCCGTCGCGCCGGTGGGTGCGACGAGACCGACCGCGAGTGCGACCGCTCCGACGAGGGGGAGTGCGAGCCGGCGGATTCGTGTTGTGGGCATGTCCCTGATCCTGATCTCCGTGTGGACGACGAGGCCTCTGGTGGAAGGCGAGGCAACCGTACGTCGAAGTGTGCCGATGCAACACCCCTTGTGCGCGTTCCGGCAGCGGGCCGGGTTCAGTAGACTCATCGAGATATGGCTGAGTACATCTACCAGATGGTCCGCGCCCGCAAGGCGGTCGGCGACAAGCTGATCCTCGACGACGTCACGATGTCGTTCCTCCCCGGCGCCAAGATCGGCGTCGTCGGACCGAACGGTGCTGGCAAGTCGACGATCCTGAAGATCATGGCGGGTCTCGACCAGCCGTCCAACGGCGAGGCGAAGCTCACGCCGGGCTTCAGCGTCGGCATCCTCATGCAGGAGCCGGAGCTCGACGAGAGCAAGACCGTGCTCGAGAACGTGCAGGAAGGCGTGGGGGAGATCCACGGCAAGCTCGCGCGCTTCAACGAGATCTCGGCGCTCATGGCCGAGCCGGACGCCGACTTCGACGCGCTCCTGGCCGAGATGGGCACGCTGCAGGAAGACATCGACGCCGCTGACGCGTGGGACCTCGACTCCCAGCTCGAGCAGGCCATGGCCGCGCTGCAGTGCCCCCCGGGGGACGAACTCGTCACGCACCTGTCCGGTGGTGAGAAGCGCCGCGTCGCGCTCTGCAAGCTGCTGCTCCAGAAGCCCGACCTGCTCCTCCTCGACGAGCCCACCAACCACCTCGACGCCGAGAGCGTGCTCTGGCTCGAGCAGCACCTGCAGCAGTACCACGGTGCCGTCCTCGCCGTGACCCACGACCGGTACTTCCTCGACCACGTCGCCGAGTGGATCGCCGAGGTCGACCGCGGCCGCCTGTACCCGTACGAGGGCAACTACTCGACCTACCTCGAGAAGAAGCGCGCTCGCCTCGAGGTCCAGGGCAAGAAGGACGCCAAGCTCGCGAAGCGCCTGTCCTCGGAGCTCGACTGGGTCCGGAGCAACACCAAGGGCCGTCAGGCGAAGTCGAAGGCCCGTCTCGCCCGCTACGAGGAGATGGTCACCGAGGCCGAGCGCACCCGCAAGCTCGACTTCGAGGAGATCGTGATCCCGGTCGGCCCGCGTCTGGGTTCGCAGGTCATCGACGCCGAGCACCTGCGCAAGCAGTTCGGTGAGCGCGTCATCATCGGCGACCTGTCGTTCACGCTGCCCCGCAACGGCATCGTCGGCGTCATCGGCCCGAACGGCGTCGGCAAGACCACGCTCTTCAAGACGATCGTCGGGCTCGAGCCCCTCGACGGCGGCACGCTGAAGATCGGTGACACCGTCCAGATCTCCTACGTCGACCAGACCCGTGGCGGCATCGACCCGAACAAGAACCTGTGGGAGGTCGTGTCCGACGGACTCGACTACATCCAGGTCGGCAAGACGGAGATCCCGTCCCGCGCCTACGTGTCGCAGTTCGGGTTCAAGGGCCCGGACCAGCAGAAGCGCGCCGGCATCCTGTCCGGTGGTGAGCGCAACCGTCTGAACCTGGCACTGACGCTCAAGCAGGGCGGCAACCTGCTGCTCCTCGACGAGCCGACCAACGACCTGGACGTCGAGACGCTCGGCAGCCTCGAGAACGCCCTGCTCGAGTACCCCGGTTGTGCCGTGGTCATCACCCACGACCGGTGGTTCCTCGACCGCATCGCCACGCACATCCTGGCGTGGGAGGGCCTCAACGAGGACGGCACGCCGAACTGGTACTGGTTCGAGGGCAACTTCGAGGCCTACGAGGAGAACAAGATCGAGCGCCTCGGCGCCGATGCCGCGAAGCCCGGGCGCGCGACGTACCGCAAGCTCACCCGCGACTGACCCTCGTGGCGAGACTGCACGCTCCCATCCGCATGCGGTGGAGCGACATCGACGCCTACGGTCACGTCAACAACTCCGCGATGCTGCGCCTGCTCGAAGAAGCGCGCATCGTGGGGTTCTGGGGTGCGGACCCGGGTGAGGACCCGGACGGCGACCTGCCCGAGCCGATCATCGACGGTCGGCCCGGTTCGGGCACCATGACGGTGATCGCCGGTCAGCGCCTCGAGTACCTGGAGTCGATCCCGTACCTCCGTCAGCCGCTCGACATCCAGATGTGGATCGGGCGGCTCGGAGGTGCGAGCATCGACGTCTCGTACGAGGTCTGGTCGCCGGCGGGACAGCACCCCGCCGTCCTGTACACCCGGGCGACGACGGCGCTCGTGATGGTCGACGCGGCGACGAACCGTCCGCGTCGGCTGACCGACACCGAGCGGGCCGCGTGCGAGCGCTACCTCGAGGAACCGGTGCAGTTCAGCCGGCCGTAGGCACCCGCATCATGCCCTCCTGGGCGACGGTGGCCAGCAGCTTGCCGTCACGGGAGAACATCCGGCCGAACGCGAGTCCCCGGCCGCCCTGTGCGCTCGGGGACTCCTGCGTGTACAGGATCCACTCGTCGGCGCGACCGTCGCGGTGCCACCACATGGCGTGGTCGAGGCTCGCGCTCTTGACCCCCGGGGTGCCCCAGGCGACGCCGTGCCGCCGCATGATCGGCTCGAGGATCGACAGGTCGCTCGCGTACCCGAGCACCGCACGGTGGAGCGCCGGGTCCTCCGGCAGGTCGCCCTGCACCCGGAACCAGACCGCCTGGTGCGGCACGTGCTCGCCCTGCACGTCGACGAACACCGGTCCCTCGACGTGTCGCAGGTCGATGGACCGCGCGGCCCAGGCGCGTGCGACCGGGTGGTCGATCGCGGACAGGATCGACGCGGCCGACGGCAGGGACTCCGGGTCCGGGGTGTCCACCGGGTACGGGTCCTGGTGCTCGATGCCGGTGTCCGGCACCTGGAACGACGCGATCATCGAGAAGATCGGGACACCCCGCTGGTAGGCCTGCACACGACGGGCCGCGAACGACCGGCCGTCGTGGATGCGCTCGACGCCGAAGGTGATCGGCACGTCGATGTCGCCGGGCCGCAGGAAGTAGCCGTGCATCGAGTGGACGTCGCGTCCCTCGATCGTCCGCTGCGCGGCGACGATGCACTGCGCCAGGACCTGGCCGCCGAACACCCGTCCGCCCGGGGACCAGTGGCTGGCACCGGTCAGGATCGTCTCGCCCGTGCTCGCGCCGGTGTCCTCGAGTCGCAGGGTCCGCAGGAAGTCGGGTTCGCCGTTCACGCTGTGCAGTCTACGAACGGCTGCCCGCCGCCGTCGCAGGTCGTCGCGCCCAGGCTGCGCGGCGCCGATGGCCGGTAGGATCGGGGACGACATGGGCAACTCGTTCACGCTTCCCGACGCCGCCTCACTCGGTGACCTCCGCACGTACCTCGGACGTGCCGCTCGGATCGAGGACGGCTCGGTCCGGCTCATCGCCGACTCCGGCGTCCTGGCCGTCTACACGGCGATCCTCTACCCGCTCGGGCTGCTCGACGAACTGCCGACGGTGCTCGGGCTCCGCACGTTCTCGCTCACCGAGCCCGCGTCGATCGACACCGTGGTCCCGCTGCAGTCGCTCCTCGAGCGCCTCCGCCTGCTGGCCGAGGCGCAGGACGCCGAACACGCCGAGGGTGCCGACCCGACGCGGGCCACCCCGATCGAGGTCGAGCTGCCGCACGAGGTGCACACCGTGACGTGGGCGGCCATCTCCCCGCCCCGTGGTGGCTGGGTCCCGCTGCCGGACGTCTCCCCGGAACTCCTCCGCCGGGCCACCCGCGACGGCATCGCCGAGGTCGCCGACGCGGTGCCGTCCAACTCGGGCGAGGCCATCGTCCGGCGGATCCGTGCCGAGGTCTGGGGCCGACCGGTCCCGGGCGTCGAACACCTGCCCGCCGGTGCGGGCTTCGCGGGCGAGAGCCTCGGGTTCCTCGGGCACGACCCGGTCCGCCTGTTCGAGACGGGGCCGTGGAGCCGACTCACGACCTCGCGCGGCCACGTGCTCGTGAAGCGCCGCGCCTGGACCCTGAGCTCCTAGCGACGACGCCGACGTCGGCGACGCCGCCCGGCCGCCGTGGTTGGCTGGCCGCATGCACGTCTTCCTCACCGGCGCGTCCGGCTACATCGGCTCCTCCGTCCTCCGCTCCCTCGTGGCCCACGGCGACGAGGTGACCGCGCTCGTCCGGTCCGACGAGAAGGCCCAGCACGTCCGTGACGCCGGTGGTCGGGCACTGGTCGGCGACGTCACCGACACCGACGTCGTCGAACGGCTGCTGCACGAGAGCGACGGTGTGGTCCACACGGCATCGGCGCCCGGCGTCGACCCGGACTTCATCGGCACCGCGATCGGTGCCCTGGCCGGCACACCGAAGCCGTTCGTGCACACCGGTGGGATCTTCACCTTCGGCGACTCGACGGACATCTCCGAGCAGTCGCCGCTCGACCCGCCGGCGTTGACCGCCTGGCGCGGACCGAACGAGGCCCTGCTGCGGGCGAGCGACGTGCGGAGCACCATCGTCGCCCCCGGCATCGTGTACGGGCGCGGCACCGGCATCCCGGCGATGTTCGTCAGCGACGGCGAGCAGCCGGTGCGGCTGGTGGGCGACGGCTCCCAGCGGTGGACGACGGTGCACGTCGACGACCTCGGCGAGCTCTACGTCCTCGCGCTGCACCGCGGCGAGCCCGACGGGTACATCGTCGCCGCGACCGGGGACAACCCGACCGTCCGTCAGGTCGCCGAGGCCGGGGCCCACGGTGCACCGGTCGTCGCCGAGAGCGCCGACGCGAGCCGGGATCGGCTCGGACGGGACTACGCCGACGCCCTGCTGCTGCACCAGGAGGCGTCCGGCGCACACGCCCGGTCGGCCTTCGGCTGGCGTCCGTCGCGGCCGTCCCTGGTCGAGGACCTCACCTCCGGCTCGTACGTGCGCTGAGACGCGCTGTCCGAAGACGCCGGCGTCCCGCGGGCACGAGAACGCGGGGACCGGCGGACGGGAGGCCCGTGGCGGCGCCGCCACGGGCCTCCCGTCCGCCACGGGCGGTGTCCACCGCGCCGGCGTCGCGCCGGCGCGCGTCAGTCGAAGGTGTTCGTCATCGCGTGGGCGGCGCGGTCGAGGTAGCCCCAGAGCTCGGCTTCGTCGAGGGGTGCGAGCTCGAGCGACTCGACCGCGTCGTGCATGTGGTGGAGCCAGCGTTCCCGGGCCTCGGAGGTGATCCGGAACGGGTTGTGCCGCATCCGCAGGCGGGGGTGCCCGCGCTGTTCGCTGTAGGTGCCCGGGCCGCCCCAGTACTGCTGCAGGAAGGCGGAGAGGCGCCAGATCGCACCCTCGAGGTCGTCGGCCGGGTACATCGGCCAGATGACCTCGTCCTGCTGCACGCCCTCGTAGAAGCGCCGGACGAGCCGGTCGAAGGTGGGGGCACCGCCGATCCGCTCGTACAGCGAACCCGTGGCCGAAGCGCCGTGCTCGCCGACGCGCAGGGTGATCGGCTGCGCCGGGACACCGACCGAGCCTGTCATGCCGGGGGAGCCGGGCATGCCGAGCGAGCCGCGCGCTCCGGGCCCGCCCGTGCCGCTCGGGGGTGTGGGGTCGGTCATCGGGGGTCCTTCCCGCTGTCGGGGTCGTCCGTGCGGATCGGCTGCCCGAGGATGTTGCGCTTGGTCCGCCGGGGCTTCGTGGGCGCCGGGGTCGGCTGGGTCCGGACGGTGCGCAGGCCGTTGATCGAGGTGGCGTTCTCCCAGCCCTCGGGCATGATCATCGCCATCGCGGGCAGGGTGATGCCGAGTTCGTCGACGGCGTGCTTCAGGCGGGTGCGGAGCTCCCGGCCGACGACGTCGAGCTCGGACGCGCGGGTCTTCACGACCAGGCGGAAGACCATGCCGGCGTCGGTGATCGACTGCAGCCCCCAGATCTCGGGCTTCTCGACGATCCGCTGTCGCCAGCGGGACTCCTGCGACATCGTGACGGCGGCCTTGAGCAGGGCGTCCTGCACGGCGTCGATGTCGGTGTCGTAGGGCACGGTGATGTCGACGAGCACGCGCGACCAGCCCTGCGACAGGTTGCCGACGCGCAGGATCTGGCCGTTCGGCACGAACCACAGGATCCCGTTCACGTCGCGGATCTGCATGACGCGCAGCCCGACGTTCTCGACGACGCCCGTGGCCTGACCGGTGTCGACGACGTCACCGACGCCGGCCTGGTCCTCGAGGATCATGAAGACGCCGGACAGCAGGTCCTTGACGATCGACTGGGCGCCGACGGCGAGACCCGCTGCGACGAGCGATGCCCCGCCGACGATGCCGACTGCGGCATTCGGGATCGCGACCGGGATGATGATCGCCAGCGCGATGACGACGACGATGACCGTCGCCAGGTTCTCGAGCACACTGCCCAGCGTCCGGGTCCGCTGCACGACCCGGGCGGTCTGCACGGGTGAGGCGATGAGCGCCTGGGTGTCCTCAGCGCCCTGGCGCTTTTTGACACCGTTCACGACCCGGTCGACGACCTGCTTGATCATGCGCCGCAGGAACACGCGCACGAGGATCGCCGCGAGGATCGTGATGACGATCGTGATCGGGATGTGCCACGCGTCGACGAACTGGGTGAAGGTGTTGGACGCCCACTTCGGGACGTCGGTGGTGTCTGCTGCAGCCAGGTTCATATCCGGTCGATGCTAAGCGGCGGGGCCTCGGCGTCCCTGGAGGAACACCAAGACCCCGCCGGATCAGAGCAGGGGTCAGGCGTCGGCGGCCTGGACCCGGAGCGCGCGTTCGGTGCCCGCGAGGCTCTCGGAGACGATGCGGCGCAGCGCCGGCGTCTCCGGGTGCTCCTCGAGCCACGCGGCGGCGGCGTCACGGAGCTCGGCCGAGGCGAGCGGCGCCGGGTAGAGGCCCGAGACGATGGTGTCCGCCATGTGGTAGCTGCGCTCGGCCCAGATGCGCGTGAGCACCTCGAAGTACTTCGGTACGAGGCCCTCGAGCAGCACCGGGCTGTTCACGTGCTGGAACCCGACCGTCGTCTGGCGCACGATGGCGTTCGGCAGCTCGGACGAGTCGACCAGCGACGAGAACGCCGCCAGCTTGCCCTCGGCCGTGGGGATCGTGGCCCGGGCGCGGGCCGCGGCCTGCTCGCCCGACGCGGTCTTGTCCGCGGCGAGCTCGGCGTCGATCTCGGCGTTGTCCGCAGCACCCGCGAGCACGAGGCCCTCGAGCAGCTCCCAGCGCAGGTCCGTGTCGATCTCGAGGCCCTGGAGCGTGACCGATCCGTCGCGGAGACCCTGCAGGGTCGCGACGTGCTCGGGCGTGGACGGGATCTGCGCGAAGAACTTCACGAACTGGAACTGCGCGTCCGAGCCGGCCTCGGCCGAGGACGCGAGCTGCCAGAGCGTGTCGCCGACGGTGCGGACCGTGGCCTCGACCGAACCCGGTGCCACGTAGTTGCGTGCGGTGAGCAGCAGCTGCGAGAGCGTCGTGCGGATGGTCGTCGACTCGGTCTCGGTCGCGATGTTGCCCAGCACGAGGCGGACGTAGTCGCTGGCCGGGGATTCGGCGTCGCGCGTGGCGTCCCACACGGAACCCCAGACGATCGAGCGGGCGAGCGGGTTCGCGATCGATGCGAGGTGCTCGATCGCGGTGCGCCGGGAGTGCTCGTCGAGACGGATCTTGGCGTAGGCCAGGTCGTCGTCGTTCAGCAGCACGAGGTCGCCGCGCTGGACGCCGACGAGCTCGGGCACCTCGGTGCGGGCCCCGTCGACGTCGATCTCGACGCGGTGGACCCGCTCGAGCTTGCCGCCGGCCGAGGCCGTGTCGGCACCGAACGGCGCGGACTCGTCGTTCCGGAAGGCGTACACGCCGATCGCCAGACGGTGCGGGCGCAGCGTCGGGTAGTCGGCGGGGGCTTCCTGCAGGACGGTGAACGACGTGATGACACCGGACTCGTCGGTCTCGATCTCGGGACGCAGGGTGTTGACGCCCGCGGTCTCGAGCCAGAGCTTCGACCACTCGGTCAGCTCACGGCCACTCGTCGCCTCGAGCTCGACGAGCAGGTCGCGGAGCTCGGTGTTCGAGTGGTGGTGCTTCTTGAAGTAGGCGGAGACACCCGCGAAGAACGCGTCGATGCCGACCCAGGCGACGAGCTGCTTGAGGACCGAGCCGCCCTTCGCGTAGGTGATGCCGTCGAAGTTGACCTGGACGTCTTCGAGGTCGTTGATCGTCGCGACGATCGGGTGCGTCGAGGGGAGCTGGTCCTGGCGGTAGGCCCAGGACTTCTCCATCGCCTGGAACGTGGTCCAGGCCTCGGTCCACTCGGTGGCTTCAGCCGTGGCGATCGTGGAGGCCCACTCGGCGAAGGACTCGTTGAGCCACAGGTCGTTCCACCACTTCATGGTGACCAGGTCGCCGAACCACATGTGGGCGAGCTCGTGCAGGATCGTGACGACCCGGCGCTCCTTGATCGCGTCGGTGACCTTCGACCGGAACACGTAGGTCTCGGTGAAGGTGACCGCGCCGGCGTTCTCCATCGCACCGGCGTTGAACTCCGGCACGAACAGCTGGTCGTACTTGTCGAAGGGGTAGGCGACGTCGAACTTCTCCTCGAAGTACGCGAAGCCCTTCTTCGTGATGTCGAACACGTACTCGGGGTCGAGGTACGAGGCGAGCGACTTGCGCGCGAACACACCGAGCGGGATCGTCCGGCCGTCGCGGCTGGTCAGCTCGTCGCGCACGACCTCGTACGGGCCGGCGACGAGCGCGGTGATGTAGCTCGAGATGCGCGCGGTGGGCGGGAAGGCCCAGGTCGCGACGTCGCCGTCGACGTGCGGCTCCGGCGTGGGGGAGTTCGATACGACCTGCCACCGCGACGGCGCCGTCACGGTGAAGGAGAACTCGGCCTTCAGGTCGGGCTGCTCGAACACCGCGAACATGCGGCGCGAGTCGGGGACCTCGAACTGGGAGTACAGGTACACCTCGTCGTCCACCGGGTCGACGAAGCGGTGCAGGCCTTCACCGGTGTTCGTGTACAGCGCGTCGCTGACGACCACGAGCTCGTTCTGCTCCTGCAGGTCGTCGAGCCGGATGCGCACGCCGTCGTTCACCGCGGCGACGTCGAGCGCCGTGCCGTTCAGCGTGATCGAGTGCACGGTCTTCGTGATGGCGTCGATGAAGGTCGATGCGCCGGCGGTGGCGGTGAAGCGGACCCGCGTGGTGCTGCCGAAGCTGTCGGCGCCGCGGGTCAGGTCGAGCTCGACGTCGTACGTCTGCACGGCGACGACGGCCGCGCGCTCCTGGGCTTCGATTCGGGTGAGGTTCTCTCCGGGCACGCAACGCTCCATCTTCGCTGGGGACGCGGACGATCGGTGTCCGCGTACGGGGCCCCGGACGGCGTCGTGCGCCGGCGGGACGATGGGTTCCAGCCTAGCGACGCCGCGTACGCTCGGATCGTGACCGAGACGACTGTGGACAACCCGACCGACCCCACCACCGAGCGCACCGCCGTGGAGTTCTGGTTCGACCCGAACTGCCCGTGGGCCTGGATGACGAGCCGCTGGGTGGGTGAGGTCGCCGAGCACCGCGACCTCGACGTGACGTGGAAGGTGATGAGCCTGTTCGTCCTCAACGAGGACCAGGACGTGCCGGACAGCTACAAGGAGCGCCTGCACGCCGGCCAGGTCTACCCGCGCATCGTCACGGCGGCGAAGCTCCGGCTCGGCCAGGACGTCGTGAAGCCGCTGTACGACGCCCTCGGCGAGCACATCCACCACCGCCAGGAGTCCGACCCGGAGCAGGTCGTCCCCGCCGTGCTCGCCGAGCTCGGCCTGGACGCCGACCTGCTCGAGTACGCCTGGACGGACGAGGTCGACGCCGCCGTGCGCGCCAGCCACCAGGACGGCATCGACCGCGTCGGGCAGGACGTCGGCACGCCGGTCATCGCCGTCGAGGGCACCGCGTTCTTCGGACCGGTCATCTCCCCGGTGCCCAAGGGCCAGGAGGCGCTCGACCTGTGGGACGGCGTCGTCGCCGTCGCGAAGGTCCCCGCCTTCTTCGAGCTGAAGCGGTCCCGCACCGTCGGTCCGATCTTCGACACCACGGACTGACGGACTGGAGGCGCGGCGCGGGCTGGCACCGCGCCTCCAGTCCCTGCTACGGTCGCTTCCGGCCGGTGAAGTATCAGGGGATGGGGATCCACATGGGGGAGTCGTACCGCGTCGACCGCGCGGCGTCCGCGAGGACCGTGGCGAACGTGCGCACGGCGGCATCCGGCGTGAGCCGACGTGCGGACGAGGTCACGCGAGCGCTCGACGCGCTCGCCGAAGCGGCGAGCGGATCGCCGGAGATCGCAGCGGCGCTGCGGTCGTTCGCGTCGGGGCGCACCGAGACAGCGTCGAGGATCGGCAAGCACCTCCAGGCGGTCAGCGCGGTCGGGACGATCGCGCTCGCCGCCGTCGACGAAGCGGACGGTCAGATGGCGAGCACCGCCGATCACGCGGTGCAGGGATGAGCGGCGTGGTCTCGGCGGCGTCGCTCGACGAGATACGTTTCGACATGGGTGCCGTACTGGCCGCCGCCGATGACCTCCGACATGCCTCCGGCGATGTGCGGAGCGCCGCATCGGACGGAGAGCACTCCTGGTCCACCATGCCGGCGGTGTTCGAGATGGCCGGCGTCAGCGCAGCGATGCCCGCCATGACCCACCGGTCGACCGCCGTCGCGACCGAGCTCGCTGAGAGCGCCGAGCGCCTGCACGAAGTCGTCGATCGGGCGTCCTTCGACTTCGCCGAGCTCCAGATGCGACGGGCCGCACTGGTCGAGCGGATCGCGTCGTTCGCCGGCGGGCTCCACGCCGCGGTCGAACGTCACGACGCCGCGTTGCCCGAGCCGCCGGACTCGAGCACGTCGTGGGACAAGATCCCCGGCCTCGCTGCCGAGGACGCGACGCTCCGGGCAGCGGTCTCGGACTGGAACGAACAGTGGCGAGACTGGCAGCGGCGACTCGCTTCGCAGATCCGGGCCATCACCGGCGGTGACTCGACCGCCGGCCTCGCCGGGGATGAGACCGACGTGCGCACCGCGAGCCTCGTGGCGCCGATGCCGCTTCCGGGCTTCCCGTCCACGCCCTTCCAGTTCCCGTGGCCGTGGCTCGGCGCTGCTGGTGGGGCCGCTGCCGGTACCGGCAGCGCCGTCGGCGGACTGTCGGCGCTCGGGCTGCTGGGCATCCTGTTCGGCCTCAGTGGGGACACGAAGCGGCAGACCCCGGCCGATGCCATGCGGCAGCGTATGGCGCAGGCCGACCGGGACGCGTGGGCCTGGACGCACGATCCGCTCACGGGTAAGCCCCGCGAGGTCGCGGGTGGCGCCGGGATCATGACGGACGTGGTCGGGCCGATGACCGGAGCGCAGGCGGAAAAGGAGATCCGGACCCGCGGGCGGCTCGGTGACAGCCCTCCTCATCGAGAGGTCGACACACCTGAAGAGGTCGTGCAGGCCTGGCGGGATCTCAGCCGTGGGGGAAAGGTCGCTGCGGATTCCACTCCTGAACGCATCGCAGTGGTGCTTCCGGACGGAACTCGCGTCCAGTACCGACGAGACAGCAAATCCGGTGGTCCGGTCGTCGAAGTGCAGAGCAACGGTGCGAAGCCGGTCAAGCTACACATGCCCAAGGGAGCCGACGCCCACGATCTGCCCGATGACGCAAAACCAGAGGGATTCGAATGAACGAACTGACCTACTACGTCCTTGCGACGACCTACAACGGAACGGGCGAGAACCTCTGGGGCTGGGCATCGACGTTCGAGATCGAACGACATCGTCCCCGCGAGGAGACGCGCGAATGGGTACTCGACAACCTTCGACGTCTCCTCGCCGAGGGACTCGTGTCCGTCGGCACGTACGAGCCGGACGGGCCCGGACGTGCCGGCTGGGACGAGTGGCAGGGCACGCCTGACGAGATCGTCGAACGAGTAGCTGCTGTCTACACGCTCGAGCCGGGCGACGTCGAGGTCCCGTTCTGGGATTGCTACATCATGGACACGCCGAAGGGAGATGCCCTGTTCGAAGCCGAGCGTGCCCGACGGATCGCCGCCGGTCTGGACCCCTTCGCACGGGATGACGGCATCTGGGATGAGGACGGCAACGTCATCGAAGAACACGGAGACGAGATCGTTGTCTGACGCCGGCCTCGAGTACGTCCCCTTCCCCGCAGAGGAAGTCCGCTCCATGCCGGACGGCTCCGTCGCCGCGATGCGTGAACCCCTCCCCGGGCACGAGGCCTACATCGACGTCATCCCGCCCGCTGACGCCGAGGACCCCCGGGTCCAGCGACGCAGTGTCCGGCACGACGATGGCCTGACACCGAGCGCCGAGCCGGCACCCCGGACGCCCGAGGAACAGCTGCTCCTCGAGCTGACGGAGTTCAACCGGAACGGTTGTGCGACCGACCTCCGCGCGCTGCACCGCATGGTGCGGACCGATCACGAACCCGACGCCATCCGAGCCCGGGCGATGGCGCTGCGGTCCGTCGAGATCGGCCTCCGTCGGGGGCTCCTGACGAGCGGGATGTTCGTCCGCGTCGCTTCGGAGCTCGCGTTCGTCGAACCCGAGCGGAGCGCCGCTGACCGGATTGCGACCGTCCGGGAACGCTACGTCAGCGCACCCCAGGCCGGCGAGTCCGACGGTGACCTCGCGAACTCGGTCTGGCTGATGAACACGACGGACGGCGAGCGGTACGCGCGGACCCACAGCGCCGACCAGGCCAGGGACGACCGGGCGAGCGATGCCGGGCCGGCGACGACCCCGAGCGTGCCCGCGGTCGTCGTGCGGTCCTCGAGCGACGAGTGGGGCGACAAGAACCACGAGCTGCTCGCGGACAACGTCTTCGAGGAACTCCGCAACGGCTGGCTCTCGTGGGACAAGGACATCGGCGACGATGCACTCAAGAACCTCGCGTGGGGGATCGCCGCTGAGATCGTGTACGCCTTCGACGTGAAGTGGTCGCCGGACTGGGTCGCGAAGGGCCATCCACACCGTTGGCACGACGTGGACGGGTGGCACACACGGTGCAACGACTGCCTCGACGAGAGTCCGGCCGAGGCCGACGAGGCGGTCGCGTACTCCTGGTTCGCTGACCACCGTCCGGTCGCGCACGGTGACACCGCGCCGCCGTTCCGACCGTCGCCACCGCCCCTGGACGTCCCGATGCCGGGCACGGACTGACCGGCGACGGTCAGACGAGCGGCAGCCGCATCATCGTCAGGTCGAGCCAGCGGTCGAACTTGCGTCCGACCTCGGGGACGACCGCGACCGTGGTGAACCGCAGGCGTTCGTGCAGGGCGATCGACCCGGTGTTGGTGCTGCAGATCCCGGCCATCATGACGTGCCGCCCCTCGGCGGTGGCGCGCGCGACCAACTCGGCCATCAGGGTCGTCGCGATGCCCCGGCCGCGGAACGCCTCGACCACGTAGACGCTGTGCTCGACGGTCAGCCGGTACCCCTGGTGCGGCCGCCACTGCGAGTACGTGGCGTAGCCGGCCACGACCCCGTCGACCTCGGCGACGACCACCGGGTACCCGCCGCCCTGCCGTTCGGCGAGCCACCCGTCGAAGTACGCACGCGGGTGTGGGGTCTCCTGCCAGATGGCGGTGGAGTGCAGGACGGCATCGACGTGCAGGGCGTGCACGACGTCGAGGTCGGCCGGGGTGCAGTCGCGGATCACGACCCCGTTCGTCGCATATGCTGTCGTCATGTCTCACATCGTAGACGACGAGCACCCCGATCCCGCAACCGGCGCCGACGACACCTCGGTCGCCGAGCAGCGGGCGCTCGGTGAACGCCTCCAGCGGCTCCGCACCGAGCGGAAGTGGAGCCTCACCGAGCTCGCCGAGGAGTCCGGCGTCTCCCGCGCGATGATCAACCGCGTCGAGCGCGGGGTCTCCAGCCCCACCGCGACGATCCTCGGTCGTCTGTCCGGTGCCTTCGGCCTGACGATCTCGCAGCTCCTCGACGATGCCCTGGAGCACGAGGTGCCCAGGGTGACGGACCCCGACGAGGCGCGCGGGGTGCAACGAGGCGCGACCGCCGATTCCTGGACCGATCCCGACACCGGGTACCGCCGTCGTCCGGTCTCGAGCGCGGCGTTCCCCGCTGACGTCACCGAGGTGCGCCTCCCGGCCGGCCGCGAGGTGGCCTACCCGGCGTCCGCCTACGCGTTCCTGCGGCACTGCATCTGGGTGGTCGACGGCGTGCTCGAGGTCGTCGTCGGCGGCGAGCCGACGCGCCTGGCGGCGGGGGACCGGATCGAGCTCGGCGACCCCGCCGACGTCGTCTACCGCAACTCGGGTGAGGACCCCACCCGGTACCTCGTCGTGGTGGTCCGTGCGCCGTAGTCCGTGGTGGTCCGGGCCCCGGAGCCGCAGGAATATGATCGGTTCCATGCGCATCCACCTCGGAACGGACCACGCCGGCCTCGAGTTCAACAAGACCCTCGCAACCCACCTGACCGAAGCCGGGCACGAGGTGGTGGACCACGGTCCGACCGAGTACGACGCGCTCGACGACTACCCCTCGTTCTGCATCAACGCCGCGCACGCCGTGGTGCAGGACCAGCGCGCCGGCGTCCAGGCGCTCGGTGTCGTCTTCGGTGGTTCCGGCAACGGTGAGCAGATCGCCGCCAACAAGGTCGAGGGCATCCGTGCCGCGCTCGTGTGGAACGAGTCGACCGCGCTGCTCGCCCGTCAGCACAACGACGCCAACGTCATCTCCATCGGCGCACGCCAGCACACCGAGGACGAGGCGATCCGGTTCGTCGACCTGTTCATCGCCGAGCCGTTCTCCGGCGAGGAGCGCCACGCCCGCCGCATCGCCCAGCTCGCCGAGTACGAGACCACCGGGCTGATCGCCGGCCGCCAGATCGACGCGTAGTCCGGCCCGTCAGGGGTACCGGGTAGAACGGTAGTCATGCCCGAGGGTCACTCCGTCCACCGCATCGCCAACCAGTTCACCCGGCACTTCGTCGGCAAGCGCTGCGAGGTGTCGAGCCCCCAGGGTCGCTTCGCCGCCGGGGCCGCGCAGCTCGACGGCAAGCGCATGATCGCCGCGCGTGCGGTGGCGAAGCAGATGTTCCTGGAGTTCGAGGGCGACCTGTTCCTCCGCGTCCACCTCGGGCTGTACGGGGCGTGGGACTTCGCGGGCGTGATCTCCACCGCCGAGGCGCTGTCCGACGACGACGACCGCGAAGAGTCGCTCAGCTCGATCGGCGCACCGCGGCTCGCCCGCTACCGGATGGCCGAGCAGGAGAAGGCGGAGGACCCGATCGAGTCCTTCCCGCCGGACCCGGTGGGCCAGGTCCGGGTGCGGATCCTCACCGAGGACACCGTCGCCGACCTGCGCGGCCCGACCGCGTGCGTCGTGGAGACCCCGGCCGAGGTGCAGCGCGCGCTCGACAAGCTCGGCCCCGACCCGATGAACGACGACGGGCCCAAGGCCGAGAAGACCTTCGTCGACAACGTCCGCCGTCGGAACGTCGCGATCGGGCAGCTGCTCATGGACCAGTCCGTCGTGGCCGGCATCGGCAACATCTACCGCGCCGAGCTGCTGTTCCGGCAGCGCATCGACCCGTACAAGCCGGGCAAGAAGATCACCGTCAAGCAGGCCAAGGCGCTCTGGGCCGACTGGTCGAAGCTGCTCCACGACGGCGTCCGCGACGGCCTGATGATGACGATGGACGACCTGTCCGAGGCCGACCACAAGAAGGCCCTGCGCTCCCGCAAGGACCGTCACTGGGTCTACCACCGGCAGGGCGAGCCGTGCCGGGTGTGCGGCACCGAGATCCGGATGGCCGACATGGCCGGCCGGAAGCTCTACTGGTGCCCGAAGGACCAGAAGTAGCCCACGGGGCACAGACGCAGCCGCCCGCCCTCTTGGTCACAGCTCCCGGTACGTGAACCGCCCGGCCACGGCCGTCCCGAGCACCCGCATGCCGCGCAGTGCGGCGGACGGCGCCGCCAGCGGATCGGACTCGACGAGCACCAGGTCCGCCACGTCGCCGACGGACACCCCGACCCGCCCGTCGGTCGACCCCTGCCAGGCGACGAGCGCCGAGAGCCGTTCGGCCGGGTGCCACGGGTCCCGCCCATCGCGGTCCCGCCCGACGGCCGCCGCCATCGACACCCACGGGTCGAGCGGCGCCACCGGAGCGTCCGACCCGAGCAGCAGGCGCGCTCCGGCCCGAGCGAGCGACGCGAAGGCGAAGGCCCGGTCGGTGTGCCCGGCCCAGTGCCGGTCGGCGATGTCCCGGTCGTCCATGGCGTGTTCGGGCTGCACGGACGCGGCGACCCCGAGCCGGGCGAACCGGTCGACGTCGGTGTCGACGAGCAACTGCGCGTGCTCGATCGTGCCGCGGGCCCCGACGGTCTCGAAGACGTCGAGCGCCAGGGTGTTCGCACGGTCGCCGATCGCGTGGATCGCGGGGACGAGTCCGGCGTCGACGGCACGGCGGGTGATCGCGACGAGCTCCTCGAACGGCCAGGCGAGCACGCCGGAGCCGTCGGTCATGGCGGCGGTCCGGGTGCCGAGCGACCCGTCGGTGACCACCTTGAACGGCCCCATCGTGAGCAGGCCCCGCGTGCCGTCGACCACGTCGCCGGTGCGCAGCCCCCGGGCGACGGCCTCGTCGAGCTCGGCCGGGTACACCCCGGACGCGACCCGGATCGCGTCGGTGCCGGCGTGGATCCGGCGGCGCCAGCGGTCGAGCCCGAAGCGCATCTCGAGGTCGACCACGCCCGTCACCCCGCGGGCCGCCGCGGCCTCGGCAGCGTCCGCCACGTAGGCGTCGAGCAGGTCGTCCGGCACCTGCGACAGCGCACCGGTCACGTCGAACGCGTCCTGCTCGCGCAGGACCCCGTCCTCGCCCGCCTCGAGCGGGCGGCCGACAGCAGCCGAGAAGTGCGCGAGCGCGAGGGCGTTGCACCACACCGCGTGCAGGTCCGCGCTGATCACGACGACCGGGAGGCCCGGTGCGGCACGGTCGAGCAGCTCGCGTCGTGCCGGGCGCGGCCACATCCCGTCGCGGTAGCCGTGTCCGACCAGGACGCGGTCCGCCACGCCCGCCCGCGCGACGGCGGCGAGCAGGTCGGCGGTCGCCTCGGCGGAGTCGCAGCCGGTGACGTCGACACGGCGGCGGACGAGAGCCCACTGGTCGAAGTGCGTGTGGTGGTCGCGGAGCCCCGGGCCGAGCCAGGCGCCGGCGGCCTCGACCACGTCGGTGTCGACGCTCGTGGGGTCGAGCGTGCCGGTCGGCGCGATCTCGGTGACCAGCCCGTCGACGACGCGGACGTCGGCAGGGGCCCCGGAGGTGCCCACCCGCCGGACGGTGCGGAGCAGGATGTCCGTCACCGTCCCTCCAGGCCGCTCATCGGGGACGGGACCGGCCGGACCCGCTCGACCTCGTCGGCGAGCGCCGGCGACGCGTAGGGGCCGTCGCCCCGCAGCCCGGCGACGATGCGGTCGATCACCTCGGGAGCCTTGTTCTGCGACAGCTTGGCGCGGGCGTCGAACCGGGTGACGCGGATCCGGATGCCGACGGTGCCCTTGGCCATCCGGCGGGCGGTCTCCTCGTCGATCTGCAACGACACGGGCGACGGCATGACCCGCTCGAAGTGGTCGACGAGTTCGCCGAGCACCCGGAAGTTCTCGTCGTCGGACAGGATCTCGGGGGTGCCCCAGACGTGGGCGGTGACGTGGTTCCAGGTGGGCACGAACTGCTCCGGCGGGTACCAGGCGGGGGAGACGTAGCCGTGCGGGCCCTGGAACACGACGAGGACCTCGTGCCGTCCGAGTTCGTGCGCGACCTCGTCGGGACGGCCGACGTGGGACACCAGGACGAGGGCGTCCGGGTCGTCGTCGGGGCCGGGGGCCTCGAGCAGCACCGGGTAGTGCGAGGCGACCAGCCCGGCCTCGGTGTGGGACACGATCGTCGCCCACGGGTTCCCGGTGATGAGGCGTCGGACCTCGTCGACGTCGGTCATCAGGAAGTGCGGTGTGTGGCGCATGTTCCGAGCGTGGCACAACGGGCCCGGTCGCGCGACGGGTGTCGTTTCGTCAGTGTTTCTGCGCGGTAAAACTCTCAGAGCGCATTGAAAGAAGTCTTGTGATCGGGATTCGAACCGTCATAGCTTTCCCACCACGACGACCGGGCAGGGATCCGGCCGCACCCGATCGAGGAGAGATCATGCGACGCAGGACGATCGCCGCGCTGGCCGCGGCGGCAACCTTGGCACTGGTGGCGACCGGCTGTTCGGCGGGCGGCGCGGCCGACGACGACGCTCCCTCGAGCCTGGTCTACGCGACCGGCGAGCCCGACCACCTGACCCCGGGCCGGCAGACCGTGGCCTTCGATCAGGTGATGAGCGTCTTCGCGCCGCTGACCCAGACCGACGCCGACGGTGACCTGCACGACGTCGCGGCGAAGAGCGTCGAGAGCGACGACGCCACCACCTGGACGATCACGCTGCGGGACGGCTGGACGTTCCAGAACGGCGAGGCCGTCACGCCGGAGAGCTACGTGAAGGCGTGGAACCACGTCGCCTACGGCCCGAACGCGTGGGAGAACAGCGGTCAGCTCGCCGGGATCGTCGGGTACACCGACCTCAACCCGGCGAAGGGCACCCCGAAGACCAAGGAGATGTCGGGACTCAAGGTCACCGGCAAGGACACCTTCACGGTCACGCTCACCCACGCGGACAGCCAGTTCCCCCTGCAGCTCAGCCAGGCCCAGACGGCGTTCTACCCGATGCCCGAGGCCGCGTACGACGACCTGAAGGCGTACGACAAGAAGCCGATCGGCAACGGCCCGTACGAGATGACGAAGGCGTGGAAGGCGGACCAGGAGTTCACCGTCACGGCCTGGAAGGACTACGAGGGCACGAAGCCCGCCACCGACGAGGTGACCTTCCGCAGCTACTCCGACATGAACACCGCGTACACCGACGTCCTGGCCGGCAACGCCGACGTGCTGTTCCTGCCGACCGACAAGATGACGAGCGCGAAGGCCGACTTCGGCGACCGCCTGCACTCCTTCGACGCCCCCGGCATCGACTACCTCGGGTTCCCGCTGTGGGACGACCGGTACTCCGACCCCGACGTGCGCCGCGCGATCTCGATGTCGATCGACCGTGACGAGGTCAACGACGCGATCTACGGCGGCCTGTACGACCCCGCCACCGCGCTGACCCCACCGTCGATGTCCGGCACCGAGGAGGGCATCTGCGGCGACGCCTGCGAGTTCGACCCGGCAGCGGCGAAGAAGCTCCTCGCCAGCGCCGGCGGGTTCGACGGCACCATGACGCTCGTCTACCCGGGCGGCACCGGCCTCGACTCCCTGTACGAGGCGTACGCCAACCAGATCCGGCAGAACCTGGGCGTCGACGCCGAGGCGAAGGCCACCACCGACTGGGCGTCCTACTACTCGGAGCTCACGGACAAGACCGTCGCCGGCCCGCACTTCGGCCACTGGGGCGCGCTGTACATCAGCCAGCAGAACACGCTCCGCGCGCTGTTCACCACGGCCGGCGGCTGCTCCCCGTGCACCGGCTACTACCAGTCCGACGACGTCGACTCGCTGCTCGCGAAGGCCGACTCCGCCGGGTCCCAGGACGAGGCGAACGGGTACTACACGAAGACGCAGGAGGCGGTCCTGCAGGACTTCCCGATCGTCCCGACCTTCTTCGACAAGTACTCGTACGTCACGAGCGACAAGATCGCGAAGCTGCCGGCGGTGGCGGGCAGCCCCGTGATCGCCCAGATCGCCGTGAAGTAGGGCGGGGCATGGAGCAGCACACCGTCCTCGACCTGGTCCGCGACGTCCCCGACCGCGACGGCTTCCCGCTCGTCGACGACCTGCACACCCGGTTCGCCGCGCTCGCCGCGGCGCACCCGGACCGGGTCACGGTCACCCGGATCGGCACGAGCCGCCTCGGCGAACCCCTGCACAGCTACCGCATCGGCACCGGGTCGCACGCGGCCGTCGTGGTCGGCGGGGTGCACCCGAACGAGCCGATCGGTTCGTGGACGGCGCTGCACCTCGCCGAGACGGCCCTCGGTGACGAGCGGGTGGCCGGGCTCGACGTCACCTGGCACATCGTCCCGACGATCGACCCGGACGGCATGCGGCTCAACGAGGCGTGGTTCCACGACCCGCACGACCGGGTCTTCTACTCGCGGCACTTCTACCGGCCCGCTCCGGACAGCCAGGTCGAGTGGACGTTCCCGAACAGCTACAAGTCGGTGTACTTCGACCAGGTGCTGCCCGAGACGCTCGCGTTCATGCGGCTCATCGACGACACCGAGCCGGACCTGCTCGTGAGCCTGCACAACGGCGAGATGGGCGGCGTCTACTACTACCTGTCCGAGGACCTGCCCGACGTCGTCGACACCCTGCACGCGGTGCCGGCCGCACTCGGGCTGCCGCTCGACACCGGGGAGCCGGAGTCCCCGTACCTGCGGGAGCTCGCCCCTGCGGTGTTCGCGATGGACGGCATCGAGACGGCGTACGCCTACCTCGAGGAGCTCGGCGTCGACCCCGGCGAGCACATCCACGGCGGGTCGAGCGCGGCGTGGGCGATGCGCCACGGCGCCCTCTGCATGGTGGCCGAGCTGCCGTACTGGAGCCACCCCGACGCCGACGACCCGACCCCGACCGACGAGTCGTACGCCGACCTGCTCCGCCGGTGCGCGGACGAGCTCGGTGCCTCGGGTGCGGAACTGCAGGCGTTCCTCGACGAGGCGTCCCCGATGCTCTCGATCCCGTCCCCGTTCGTCGAGGCCTCCCGGGCGTTCGTCCCGATGCTCGTCGGCATGGCGGACACCGACCGCCGCCGGGCCGAGCGGGAACCGGCCGACCGCACGGCCACCGTCGCGGAGCGCTTCGGCTGCGAGGACCTCGTCCGCTGCTTCCGCCTGCGCTACGGCGGCATGCTCCTGCGTGCCGTCGAGGCGGAGACGGCCGCCGGCACGGCGTCCGCGCCGCTCCGGCGGCTCCGCGACCGCCTGGCCGAGCGGTACGCGCACTGGCAGGCGGACGCGTCGACGGGTGCGCAGCCGATCCCGGTGGGGAAGCTCGTGGGCGTGCAGTACGGGGCGATCCTCGCCTGCGCGGCGCACGTGGCGGACCCGACCCGCGCCTCCCGTCCGGTGTCGGCGGCCGTGTCGGGAGACGCGTGATGCGTCCGACGCTCGCCGTCGGTCGCCGACTCGGCGGCCTGGTCATCGTGTTCCTCGGGGTGACCTTCCTGATCTACGCGATGACGTTCGCGCTGCCCGGCGACCCGATCAAGGCGCTCGGCGGCGAGCGCCCCCTCACCGACTCGGTCGTGCGGGCACTGCGGGCCGAGTACCACCTGGACCAGCCGCTGTGGCTGCAGTACGTGCAGTACCTCGGCGGCCTGTTCCGGGGTGACTTCGGCACCGACTTCAACGGGCAGTCCGTGGGCGAGCAGATGGCCTCGCGGTGGCCCGTGACGATCACGCTGGCGCTGAGCGCCTGGGCGCTCGAGATCGTCCTCGGCATCGGGCTCGGCGTCGTCTCGGCGCTCAGGCGCGGCACCGTGCTGGACAAGACGGTGCTCGTCGGCACCATCGTCGTCGGCGCGGTCCCCGTGTTCGTGCTCGGTGTGGCCCTGCAGCTGGTGTTCTCGGTGCGGCTGCACTGGTTCCCGGTCGCGGGCGTCACCGCCGGGTGGCCGACCGCGTACGTCCTGCCGGCGTTCGTGATCGCCCTGTTCGGCCTGGCCGCGGTGTCCCGGCTCACCCGGACGTCGATGATCGAGACGCTCGACGCCGACTACGTGCGGACGGCCCGCGCCAAGGGGCTCGCCCCGGGCCGGATCGTGGGTGTGCACGTGCTGCGGAACTCGCTCATCCCCACCGCCACCTACCTGGCGACCGACCTCGGGTACCTGATGGGCGGCACCGTCATCATCGAGGGCATCTTCAACCTGCCGGGCGTCGGGAACCTGCTGTTCCAGGGCATCCGCTCGCACGAGGGTGCCGTCGTCGTCGGCATCTCGACCGCCCTCATCCTGGTGTTCCTCGTCACGAGCGTGCTCGTCGACCTGCTGCACGCCGCCCTCGACCCGCGCGTCCGGACAGGAGCCTCCCGATGACCACCGAAGCCCTCGGCGCCACCGTCGAACCCGTCGTCGGGGTCCGGCGCCGGCCACTGCTCGCCGCCGCACGGACGCCGGGGTTCTGGGTGCCCGCGTCGGTGCTCGTGGTGGTCCTGCTCATCGCGGCGTTCCCGCAGCTGTTCGCCGGCCTGTTCGGCCACGGCGACCCGCGGGTGTGCGACCTCGGCCGGAGCGGGGCGTCACCGACCGCCGGGCACCCGTTCGGCTTCGACCTGCAGGGCTGCGACGTGTACGCGAACGTCGTCTGGGGCACCCGGTCGTCGATCGCCGTCGCGGTGCTCACGACCCTGCTCGCCGGCATGGTCGCGGTCGTCGTCGGGACCGTCGCGGGCATGGTCGGCGGGTGGGTGGACGCCGTCCTCGCCCGGCTCACCGACGTGTTCCTCGGGTTCCTGCTCGGCGCCGTCGTCGTGCTGAACAGCGTGGGGGAGCGGTCGGTGCTCACCGTGTCGCTCGTGCTCGCCCTGTTCGGGTGGCCGACGATGGCCCGGCTCGTGCGGTCGAGCGTCCGCAGCGTCCGGGGCGCCGAGTTCGTGCTCGCCGCCCGGACGATGGGGTTGTCGACGTGGCGGATCACCACCCGGTACGTGCTGCCGTCGTCGATCTCGCCGCTGCTCGTGCTCGCCACCATCACCGTCGGCGGGGTCATCGTGTCCGAGTCGTCGCTGACCTACCTCGGCATCGGGCTGGAGCGTCCGGCGATCTCGTGGGGGCTGCAGCTGTCCGCGGCGACGTCGCAGTTCCTCCGGGCCCCGCACATGCTCATCGCCCCGGCGGCGTTCCTCGCCGTGACCGTGCTCGCCGTCATCGCGCTCGGCGACACGCTGCGCGCCGCACTCGACCCGCGTCGGCGCTGACGGCCGTCGACCGCGTCGCGGCGGACATCGCCGCGACCGACACGCCAGACTCGCTGCAGAACCGTTCTCGAAAGGACCACCGTGACCGACACCCTCTCCGCGTACCGGAAGACCCTGCCCTACATCCGTGAGTGGGTGTCGTACAAGGTGTGGCAGCTGCGGGTGCCCGGCGTACAGGTCGCCGTCGGGTACGGCGGCGAGGTCCTGTTCGACGAGGCCTGGGGCTACGCCGACGTCGAGGCCGGGCGCCGCCTGACCACCACCGACCTGTTCCGCATCGCCTCGCACTCGAAGACCTTCACCGCGACGGCCCTGCTGCAGCTCGCCGAGCGCGGGTCGCTCCGGCTCGACGACACCGTCGGCACGTACGTCCCGGCACTGGTCGACGGCGGCTCCCCACTCGCCGACGCCACCCTGCGCGAGCTCATGGAGATGGGTGCCGGCGTCATCCGCGACGGGCACGACGGCGACTACTGGTCCCTGCTCCGCCCGTTCCCCGACGAGCAGGAACTCCTGGCGCTCGTGCTCGACCGGGGCCAGAAGGTGCCGACCGGCTCGTCGTTCAACTACTCGAACCTCGGCTACTCCCTGCTCGGCCTGGTCATCGCCGCGGTGTCCGGGCAGTCGTACAACGACTTCGTGCGGGAGTCGATCACCGGACCCCTGGGCTTGCGGAACACCGGCCCCGACTGGGACCCCGCACGCGCCGACGACTTCGTGGTCGGGTACACCGGCTTCCACACCGCCAGGCACCGGCAGCGCATCGACCACGTCGACACCCGCGCGATGGCCGCCGCCACCGGGTTCCACGGCACCGCGTCCGACCTGGTCCGCTACTTCTCGCAGCACGTGATCGGGCAGGGCACCCTGCTCGACGACCACTCCAAGCGCCTCGCGCAGCGGAAGGCCTGGAGCGCCACCGACGACCCCGCCGCCCGCGGCTACGGCGCCGGGTTCATCGTCGACCGGATCGGCGGACGGGAGATCCGCGGCCACTCGGGCGGGTTCCCCGGCCACATCACCCAGTCGATGTTCGACCCGGCGTCCGGGCTCGTCGTGTCCGTGCTCACGAGTGCCGCCGCCGGACCCGCCACGCTCATCGCCACCGCGGTCATCGCCATGCTCGACGCAGCGGCCGACGCCGACGCCCCGGGGACCCCGGTGCCCGACAACGTCGACACCGCCACGTTCACCGGCCGCTTCGCCAACCCGTGGGGCGTCACCGACGTCGCCCGGATCGGTGACCGGCTCGTCGAGGTCGACCCGTCCGGCCCCGAACCGATGGACACCCCCACGCGGCTCGAGGTCGTCGACGCCCACACCCTGCGGATGACCCACGGCAACCGCTTCGGCTCGGTCGACGAGGACATCACCTACATGCGCGACGAGGACGGCACCGCGCGAGCGATCCGCGGCGGTGGCGGCATGTCGCAGGAGCCGTGGTCGATCCCGGACGAGCGACCCGAGGTGGCCGCCGGGCTGGCCTCGTGACCGACGACCGGCTGCTCGGACCGGAGCGCCAGGCGTTCGTCGAGGAGTTCGCCCTGATGCTCAACGACGGCGCGGGCATGCCCCTCACCGACGCCCGGGTGCTCGGCTACCTGATGATGACCCGCGCACCACACTCGTCGTCGTCCGACCTGCAGGCAGCGCTCGGTGCCAGCTCGGGGTCGGTGTCGATGGCCACCCGGCGGCTCGTCGACTCCGGGTTCGTGAAGCGCCACATCGTCCCCGGCGAGCGCAGTCACTACTTCCGTGCCGAGGCCGACGTCTGGGGCTCCTGGCTCGCCAGTGAACGGAAGTACCTCGACCGGCAGCGCGACATCATCGGCCGCGGGCTCGCCGTCGTCGAGGGTGCCGGCCGCACCGGCACGGGCGACGTGGACGCCGAGGTCCGCGAGCGCCTGCTCAACGGCCGCGACTACATGCAGTGGCTGCAGGGCTACCACCGCAAGATGCTCGAGGAGTGGGAAGCCTTCAAGGCCGCCCGCGACGACACCGACCCCCCGGAGACCCCATGAGCGGCACCACCGACGTCCTGACCGTCGAGCACCTCACCGTCACCTTCGACGTCGACGGCGAGGTCGTCCGCGCCGTCGACGACGCCTCGTTCACCGTCGCCCGGGGCGAGGTCGTCGCGGTCGTGGGGGAGTCCGGCTCCGGCAAGAGCATGACCGCGATGACCGCGATGGGCATCGCCCCCGACGGTGCGCGCGCCTCGGGGAGCATCCGGCTCGGCGACCTCGAGGTCATCGGCACCGACGAGCGCACCCTCCGGTCGGTCCGGGGCCGCAGCGTGTCGATGATCTTCCAGGACCCGTCCGCGGCGCTGAACCCGGTGTTCACCATCGGGTTCCAGCTCGCCGAGGCCGTCCGACGCACCGACGGCCCGCACGACCGCGCCGCCGTCCGGGAGCGCTCGCTCGAGCTGCTCCGCGCCGTGGAGGTCCCCGAACCCGAACGCCGCCTGGGCCAGTACCCGCACGAACTCTCCGGCGGACAGGCCCAGCGCGTGATGATCGCGATGGCGCTCGCCGCCGACCCGGACCTGCTCATCGCGGACGAGCCGACGACCGCCCTCGACGTCACCGTGCAGGCCGAGGTGCTCGACGTCCTCCGCGCGCTGCGCGAGCGCACCGGCACCGCGATCCTGCTCATCACCCACGACATGGGCGTCGTCGCGGACCTCGCCGACCGCGTGGTCGTGATGCGCCGCGGACGCGTCGTCGAGACCGGCACCGCAGCGGCGGTCTTCGCCGCACCGTCCGCCGACTACACGCGGGAACTCCTCGCTGCGGTCCCGCGGATGGGCACCGGGTCCGGCCAGGAGGCCCGGCTCGGCTCCGCCACGGAGCCCCCGGCCGCCGTGCTGGACGTCCGGCACCTCGTGGTCGAGTACGGCGGCGCCCTGCGCGGGCGCTTCCGTGCCGTCGACGACGTGTCGTTCACCGTCGGCCGTGGCGAGATCGTCGGCCTGGTGGGAGAGTCCGGCAGCGGCAAGACCACCATCGGCCGGGCCGCGGTCGGCCTCGCGCCGATCACCTCGGGCTCGGTGGTCGTCGACGGCACCGACGTCGCCGGCGCACGACGAGCCGCGCGCCGGCAGATGCGCCAGCACGTCGGCGTGGTGTTCCAGAACCCGCTCCGGTCGCTCAACCCCCGGTACACGGTCGGGCAGACCGTCGCCGAGCCGCTCCGCCAGATCCTCCGGCTGCCGGCGGTGCAGGTCGAGGAGCGGGTCGAGCGGCTCCTCGCCGACGTCGGTCTCGACGGCGGCTACGCCGAGCGCTACCCGCACGAACTCTCCGGTGGCCAACGGCAACGCGTCGCGATCGCCCGAGCGGTGGCCCTCGACCCCGCGCTCCTGATCGCCGACGAGCCGACGAGTGCGCTCGACGTGTCGGTGCAGGCCCGCGTGCTCGACGTGTTCCGCGAGCTGCAGGAGCGCCTCGGGTTCGCGTGCCTGTTCGTCACGCACGACCTCGCCGTGGTCGACACCCTGTGCGACCGGGTCGTCGTGCTGCACGGCGGCCGGGTCGCCGAACACGGGACGTGCGATGCCATCCTGCGCTCGCCCCAGGACCCGTACACACGACGGCTCATCCAGGCCGCCCCGGTGCCGGACCCCGGGGAGCAGGCACGCCGACGCTCCGAGCGCCTGGCGGCCCGCGCAGGCTGAGGCGGGCGGGAGTCCGGTTCAGCGCACCTCGGCCGAGGCCCACAGCACGCCGACACCGCGGCCCACCGGGTGCAGCAGCGGCACCGCGACGAGCACCGCCGCGGCCAGGTAGGCGACGGTCTGCAGCAGCCCCGGGACCGCGATGGCCACGCCGAGCGACGCCTGCGGGAGCGCCGTGAGGAGCACGGTCTCCGACAGCAGTGCGGTGACGAACCACGCCGCGGCCGCCACCGTGACGATCCAGCCGAAGGCCCGCTGCACACCCGGTTCACTCCGGACGGTGACGACACCGAAGGCCACGAGCGCCGCCTGCGCGACGACGAGGAACACGTCGATCAACAGTCCGGGAACCAGCGACACGAGCGCGAACGCGAGCACGGACACCGCGAACGTGAGCGCTCGGCGGTCCCGGGCGCGCACCGCGGCGACGAGCACGACGACTGCGGCGATGCCGGCGACGACCGTGGCGCCGAGGAGCAACCCGCGGGGCAGGTCCCACGGCGCCAGCCAGACCGTCCCGACCAGTCCGGCCGCCCCGAACACCAGCGCCGCCACCACCGCGGCCGCCGACACCACCCGTACCCCCGTGCTGCTCTGCATGCCCGCACCCTATGCCCCGGGACCCCGCCAGCGGAACACGCTCCCCGCCGTTCGGTGCCCCGACGACACGCCCGTGCGGCCCCGGGTGCTCGTCCACACGACGCGGTCGACTTGACTGTCGTTCGAACACACGTTCGAATACCGTCGTGGGACGGCGTCGCGAGAACCGGTGGCAGCCCCCGGAACACCCGGAGGTCGAGCGTCCGCGCGCGTACTCCCTGTCCGAGGATGCCCGCGGCGGTGACGTCTGCCACGCCGTCACCCCGAAGCCGGTCTGGGCGTGGATCCAGTTCCCGACCTTCCACGTCCGGGTGAAGGCCTTCGCGAAGAGCTGGACCCGCGACGCCGTGCTGGTGGAGTGGGCGCAGTTCGGGCAGCAGGCCGAGGCGTGGGTGTGGCGCTCCGCGGTGAAGCACCGCACGCTCCGTGCCGACCGGGACAGCGCGAACCGGAGTCCGCAGAACGCACTGCGTTGACTTCCGCCCGCACCCCGAGGATGGTTTAGCGAACACGGGGTCAGCAAGTAACTCACTGATCGAGGCATTCGGTCCGGACCCCTGTCCCAGAAGGAGGCACCATGAAGAACGCAGCGGTGCCGTCCTGGGTCGCCCACGTGCTCACCCCGCCCGAGGTCATCAGCGCCTACGTCGAGCGTCGGATCAACGATCCGTCCCTCCTGTCGGGCGAGCAGTCGGAACCCACGTACGCAGACTTCCTGCGCGACGAGTAGACGGTCTTCTCCAGGAGGACCGGATCACGCACCGCCGTCGGCGGACGTGATCCGGGCCTCCTCTTCGTTCACCCCACCGGTCCGCCGCGTCGGCGACGCGCCGACAGCGTCACGCCGACGCTCGCGGCGGTGACGCACGCCAGGGCGACCGTCTCGAGCACCGACAGCCCCTCGGCCAGCACCACCAGGCCGGCCAGGGCGGCGATCGCCGGGCCGAGGCTCTGCAGCACGCCGAACACCCGCGTCGGCATCCGGCGGAGCGCGAGCATCTCGAGGGCGTACGGCAGCACGCTGGACAGCACGGCGACGGCACCGAAGACGATCAGGAGCGTCGGTTCGCGCAGGACGCCGTCGACCGCGGACCGGAGTCCGAACGGCAACGACACGAGCATCGCGACCACCATCGACACGACGAGCCCGTCGACGCCGGGGATCGCGGCGCCGACGTGCCGGTTCATCACGATGTAGCCCGCCCAGCACCCGGCGGCCAGGACCGCCCAGACGACCCCACCCACCTCGGTCACCGCGGTCGGGCCGACGCCGAGCAGCACGACCCCGGCGAGCGCCAGCACCGCCCAGAGTGCATCGCGCCAGCGCCGGGTGTGCACGAGCGACAGGGCGAGCGGCCCGAGGAACTCGATCGTCACGGCGACCCCGATCGGGATGCTCGCGAACGACAGGTAGATGAAGACGTTCATGCCGCCGAGCGCCAGGCCGAGCCCGACCGCACCGAGCCACTGCGCCCGCGTCCAGTGCCGGGCGCGGGGACGGACCACCAGGGCGAGCACGACGGCGCCGATGACGAGCCGCAGCGTGGCGGCCCCGACCGCGCCGACGTCGTCGAAGTGGGTCTTCGCGATCGCGGCGCCGAGCTGGACGGACACCATCGCGGTGAGGGCCAGCAGGGGCGCGGGGATCCGGCTCATCCTCGGGCTCGGCTCATCCTCGGGCTCGGCTCATCCGAGGTAGGCGAGGACGGCGAGGACACGGCGGTGGTCCTCTCCGGTGTCCTCGAGTGCGAGCTTGCCGAAGATGCTCGACACGTGCTTCTCGACGGCACCGGTGCCGATCACCAGGGCACGGGCGATCGCGGCGTTCGTGCGGCCCTCGGCCATCAGCCCGAGCACGTCACGCTCGCGCGGGGTCAGGGCTGCGAGCGGGTCGCGGCGGCGGCTCATCAGCTGCGTGACGACCTCGGGGTCGAGCACGGTGCCCCCGGCGGCGATGCGGCGGACGGCGTCGTCGATCTCCTCGAGCCGGGTGACGCGGTCCTTGAGCAGGTAGCCGATGCCGGTCGCGCCGGCGGCGAGGACGTCCTCGGCGTAGGTGGCCTCGACGTACTGGGAGAGCAGGAGCACGCCCGTCCGTGGGGCGATCCGGCGGGTCTCGACGGCGGCGCGGACGCCCTCGTCGGTGAAGGTCGGCGGCATCCGCACGTCCATCACCACGACGTCGGGTGCGCCCTCGGGCAGGGTCGCCAGGAAGGCCCGGGCGTCGGAGTACTGCCCGATGACGTCGATGCCGGCCTCGTCGAGCACGCGGGCCAGGCCCTCGCGCAGCAGGACGGCGTCGTCGACGACGACGGCCCGGATGCGTGCTGCATCCGGGCCGTCTGTCATGCCGACCAGCCTAGTGGGAGCGCGGACGCTCCCGTGGGGTCACGACCGCTGGTTCGCCGCCGTCGGGACGCCGTTCAGGGCACCGAGGGGGATCCGGGCGGTGGCCTCGGTCGGGCCGCCCTCGGGGCTCGAGACGACCAGGTCGCCGTCGAGGGCCCGCATGCGGCCGATCAGGCCCTCGATCCCGTGGCCCTGCTGCGGTCGGGCACCACCCCGACCGTCGTCGGTGACGCTGACGGTCAGGTACCAGAGGCCCGAGGCGTCGACGACCAGGCCGAGGTACACCCCGGCGGTGGTGGCGCCGGCGTGCTTCATGGTGTTCGTCAGGAGCTCGCTCACCGTGAAGTACACGTTGCGCTGGATCTCCGTGGCGAGCTCCAAGCCCTCGGGCAGCCGGACGTCCAGGCCCACCGGGATCGGGGTCCGGGCGACCAGTGCCTCGAGCGCCGCGACGAGTCCGCGGTCGAGCAGGATCGGCGGAGCGAAGCCGCGTGACAGTGCGCGCAGTTCGTCGAGGGCGTCCTGGGCGTGCTCGGATGCCTCACCGATGAGCTGCTTGGCCTTCTCGGGGTCCTTCTCGAAGGCGCGCTCGGCGGCGGACAGGTCCATGCGGAGTCGCACCAGCCGCTGTTGCGGGCCGTCGTGCAGGTCGCGCTCGATCTGGCGGAGTGCCTGCCCCTCGGCGGTGACGGCACCGGCGCGGGAGGCCTGCAGACCGGCGACCCGCTGCTCGAGTTGCTCGGCCCGGAAGCCGCCCAGCAGGCCGAAGTCGACCCAGTAGTGCGCCAGGACGGACCCGCGGGCCCAGAGCGGGAAGAGCACGACCGAGGCGGCCATCGACAGCAGCCCGAGGGCGCCGACGCCGGTCACGAACCCGACGCTGTCCGGGAAGTAGCCGACCCGGACGTTGTTCGCGAAGTACAGTCCGCCCACGACGATCGGCCAGGCGAGGCCGACGAGCAGCAGTGCACCGGTCCCGACGGTCACGACCGCGACGAGCGGGTACACGACCGCGGCGTGCAGCAGGTAGAGCCAGTAGTGCGGGTTGGCGACGGCCGACCCCGTGCGGGTCCACCAGTTCTGCTGCCAGCGGGGCGTCCAGTCCACCGGGCGGATCGGCCTCGGGTCGGCCCAGCTCATGCGGAGCTTCTCGAACTGTCCGAGCCACCGCGCCACGAACAGCGCGATGAAGAACATGAGCAGGACGAAGGGGTTGAACAGGTCTCGGAACCCGCCACCGAAGATCGCCGTCGGGAACGCGAAGTACAGCGTGCAGAGCAGCACGGCGGTGAGCGCCATGTAGCCGAAGTCACGCGGCAGGCGCTTCCACGCGTCGCGGTAGAACTGCCCGGCGGTCATACCGGACCCGCGACCGGAACCACCGACCGGGCCGGACCCGACCCGCGGGGTGGCGCTCCACGACGCCGGCGGGGACTGCGGGGCGTCCTGGGGGTCCTGGTGGTGCTGGCGCGGGTACTGGGGCATCGGCTTGGTGGCTCCAGGGGGCACGGAGTCGCCCAGCGGGACGGTCTGGGCCTGGTCGGGCGAAGGCGTGACGTCGTCCAGCGGGACGGTTCGCGCCTGGTCGAGGCGGTCGGTGTCGGTCATGCATCCAGCCTCGCGATCGCGGAGCCGTTCCCCCATCCTGCCCTCTCCCCACCCCGGGTGGGGTTATCCCCCCTCTTCCACAGGTCGCCCGATCCACGCCCGCTCATCGTGCCCGTGGATCACGCTCGTCGGATGGGTGACGCGCTCCGAGCACTGATCGACGCCGTCGGGCTCCAGGTGGGGCCGGGCACCGAGGTCCGGTCCGACGACCAGGCGTGGACGCTCGACGTCGAACCGACGGGCACCCACGCCTGGGTGGCGACGCGGTCCCGCTCCGTGTGGATCCGGCGCGGAGACGACATCGCGATCGTCGACGCCGGCACCGCCGCCCTCGTCGAAGGGCACACGACGATCACGATCAGCACGGCCCCGGAGCGCTCCGGCCCACCCCAGGCCGCGGAGACGTACGCGTTCCCGCACGAGGCACTCTTCGCGCTCACCGGTGTCCTCGTGGGCACCGCAACGCTCGGCCCCCTCGCTGACGAGGTCCTCGCACTCCCACCCCTCGCGAGCACCGGCCCACCCGGTGCGCCCTCGCCCGACGTCGGCCTCGCGCTGCGCCACGTCGGGCACCTCGACGGCGGGAGGTGGCACGGCGCGCAGCAGCAGGCCCTCGCCCGACTCGTCGTCACGACGGTGCTCCGCGACAACCCGCCCCCGATGCTCGGAGACAACAGTCTCGCGCGGGTCCTCGACCGCCTGTTCGATCCCGCCGGTCGACCATCCGTGCGGGAGCTCCTCGTCGGCATCGACATGTCGGAGCGCACCCTCGAGCGCCGGTGCGTCGCAGCGACGGGATGCTCGCCCGCGCAGCTCGGCCGCTGGTACCGCAGTCTCGCCGTCCGGAGCGCGCTCAGCCGTGGAGGCCGCCCGTCCGACGTCGCGACCCGCTTCGGCTTCAGCACGACGTCGTCCATGCGCCGAACCCTCGAGCGGGTCCGACCCCCGACGAACCGCCGGTGACCGTCGAGGGCGGGGGAAGGAGGTTCCGCTCCGCGTCGATGACGGTTCTGGTTCACGATCCTCGGGTTTCGTGAACCAGAACCGTCACGGCGCGGAGAAGACCACGTCGTCCCGTCGCCGACCGGTGTGTGCGCGCCAGATGCAGGCAGCCGCGCCGCGCTTCGGAAGCGGCAGCGGGAGCGGCGTCGGGAGCGACGGCGAGAGCGGGAGCGAGTCGTCGGGGCCGACCTCCGGAGCGGGTCAGGCGGGGGCGCGGCCGGTGGACTCGCGGACGCTCAGGGTGAGCGAGGGGCCCGGGCGGGACGGGAGCGGGGCGCTGGCGTCGATCTGCGCGCGCAACAGGGTCGCCGCACGCTGTCCGAGCTCGACCGTGTCGCGGGTGAGCGAGGTGATCGCCGGCCGGACGAGCCGGATCATCGCCGAGTCGTCGAAGGACACGATCGAGACGTCGCCGGGCACCGCGACGCCCATCTCGCTCGCCACGCCCAGCCCGGCGACGGCGAGCACGTCGTTGTCGTAGACGATCGCGGTCGGCCGGACGCTCCGGGACAGCAGGGTGCGGGTGGCGCTCGCGCCGGCCTCGGCCGAGTAGTCCGTCGGTACCGAGACCGCGTCGTCGAGTCCCTCGTCGGCAGCGAACGCCCGGAGCCGGTCCATGCGCATGGCGGTGTGCTCGAACTCGGGCCGCCCGGCGACGTGCGCGATGCGTCGGTGCCCGAGGGCGTGCAGGTACCGCAGAACGGTGTCGGTGGCGTCCGAGTCGTCGATCCAGACCGTGGGGGCGGCGCCTTCGGGGGAGGGGTGCGAGCCGACGACGACGGTCGGCATGCCGAGGTCGGCGAGCAGGGCGAGCCGGGCGTCGTCGCGACGGGGGTCGATCACGATCACGCCGTCGACACGGTGTCCGCGCCACCAGTCCCGGTAGGTCTCGAGTTCTTCCTCGGCATCACGCGCGACGAGCAGGTTCATGCCGACGTGGGTGCCGGCGAGCCCGAGCTGGATGCCGGAGATCAGGTCGCCGAAGAACGACTCCGTGCCCAGGGTCCGGGCCGGGCGGTTCAGCACGAACCCGATGGAACCGGCCTTCGCGCCGCCGAGTGCCCGGGCCGCGGTGTGCGGCTGCCAGTCGAGCTCGCGGGCGATCTCGCGCACGCGGCGACGGGTCTCATCGGAGACACCGGGGCGGTCGTTCAACGCGAAGGACACCGCGCTGATGGACACACCGGCCCGCGCGGCGATGTCGGCGATCGTCGTTCGACGCTTGGTGGCCACGGGGTTGACTATAGCGCTTTAGTCATCCACAGTGGCTGCCACACACGGGTTCGGTGACTGCTGCTGAACCGGTTCAGCTATGACGAGGGAGTCAGACGCCATGAGGACCACCACACGCATGACGAGGGGCCGCGCCACCGCGCTGCTCGCGACGGCCGCCGCCACGGCGCTCGTCCTGACCGGCTGCTCGAGCGGCGGGAACGCGGCCGACAACGGCGGCGGCGAGATCAGCGGCACCATCACCTTGCAGACCTGGGCGCTCACGCCGACCTACACGGGGTACCTCAACGGGGTCATCAAGGACTTCGAGCAGGCCCACCCGGACGCGAAGGTCAAGCTGCAGGACCAGCCCGGGGACGGGTACGCCGACAAGGTGCTCAGCCAGGCCTCGTCGAACAGCCTGCCCGACGTGATCAACCTGCCGCCGGACATCGCCCTGCCGCTCGCGAAGCGCGGGTTCCTGCAGGACGTCGCGAAGGACGACTCGAAGCTCGCCAGCACGTACGTCGCCGGCGCGTTGGACTCGTACAAGTACAAGGGAGTGGACGGCACGTTCGGGTACCCCTGGTACCTCAACACGGACGTGAACTACTGGAACTCGACGATGTTCGCCAAGTGCGGCCTCGACGCGAAGAACCCGCCGAAGACCACCGACGAGCTGTTCACGCAGGCGAAGACCATGCACGACAACTGCCCGACCGACTACCTGATGAGCCGGAAGCCCGGCCTCGGTGACTTCACGCTCGCCGGCGTCAAGGTGCTCAACGCCGACGGCACGAAGTTCACCTTCGCCGACTCGTCGAGGGCCGCCGACCTGATCGACCGCTACAAGGACGCGTACCAGGACGGCTACATGCCCTCCAACGTGCTGAACAGCGACTACCTCGGCAACTCCACCCTGTTCACGCAGGCCAAGGTCGCCTGGACCACCGGTGGGGCCACCTCGCTCGCCGACTTCGAGAAGAACAACCCGTCGCTCAAGGGCAAGGTCACCGTCAGCCCCGCACTCGACACCCCGCCGCTCTACGTGCAGGGCCTGTCGGTCTCGAGCAAGTCGAAGCACCTCGCCACCGCCGAGGCCTTCGCGGAGTTCATGACGAACGCGAAGAACCAGGAGGCGTTCGCCCACGAGGTCAACATCTTCCCGTCCACCACGTCGTCGCAGTCCGACCCGTACTTCTCGAAGGACGACGGCACGGTGAACGGCGAGGCCCGGGTCCTGGCGAACGAAGCCCTGAAGACGGCGAAGGTCATCAACCCGGTCGAGGCGAACTCCGCGATGACGGACTTCCTCGACCAGCAGATCGCCCTCGCGATGAAGGGCCAGGTGGCGCCCGAGAAGGCGCTGCAGACCGCCCAGACCAAGATGAACAGCCTGCTGGCCAACGGCTGATCCGGCCCCGGAGAAGGAAGAGGGAGGATCGTCATGCGTGCGAACCGCTGGTACACGCCCTGGTTGCTCGTCCTGCCGGCACTGATCTGGCTCGTCGCGTTCAGCCTGTGGCCCTCGATCAACACGGTCCGGTTGTCGTTCACGAACGCCAGCCCGCTCGGCGGCGTCAGCCAGTGGGTCGGGGTCAAGAACTTCGAGACCCTGCTCGCTGACCCGCAGGTGTGGGAGGCGCTGCTCAACAGCGTCATCTACATGGCGGTGTGCCTGCCGCTGCTGACGGTCCTCCCGCTCCTCATCGCGGTGCTCGTGCAGCAGAAGCTGCCCGGGATCGCGTTCTTCCGCACCGCGTTCTACACGCCGGTCATCGCGTCCGCGGTGGTCGTCGGGCTCATCTGGACGTGGATCCTCGATGACCGCGGCGTCATCAACGAGATGGCGCAGGCCCTCGGCGTCGTGCAGGGCAGCGTCCCGTTCCTGACCGACCGCTGGCTGCTGCTCCTCAGCGCCATCAGCCTGACGGTGTGGAAGGGGCTCGGCTACTACATGATCATCTTCCTGGCCGCCCTCGGGAACGTCGGCAAGGACCTGCACGAGGCCGCCGCGCTCGACGGCGCCGGCGCGGTCCGTCGCTTCTGGTCGGTCACGATGCCCGGGGTCCGCGGCACCATGACGCTCGTCGGGATCCTGGTGTGCGTCTCCGCGCTCCGGGTGTTCAGCGAGCTCTACATCCTCACCAACGGCACCGGCGGGCCCGGCGGGCAGGACAACTCCCTCGTCATGCTCATCCAGCAGTACGCCCGCGGCTTCACCGGCAACCTCGGTTACGCGTCCGCCCTGAGCCTCCTGCTCTTCGTCGTGACGCTCGTGCCGATGCTCGCCCTCGCCCGGATGAACAGCAAGGCGGACAAGTGACGAACACGACCAGCACGACCGAACCCGTCATCGGCGGCGCGCAGGGGGCAGCCAGCCCGACACCGGACGTGACCGGCGCGACGGGCGCGGGACGGGCCTCCAGGCAGAACGGACGCGACGGACGCAAGCGGCGCCGCGCGGTCTGGGGCGTCATGTCCACCCGCGAGAAGGTCGTCCGCTACGTCCTGCTCCTCGTGGTGCTCTTCATCACGATCGGCCCGTTCCTGTGGCAGCTGTCCACGTCGCTCAAGGGCGCCGGTGAGGACATCTACACGGCGAACCCGTCGTTCATCCCGTCCGAACCGACCATCGAGAACTACCTGAAGGTCGCCGCCGCGATCCCGGTGTGGCGGTACATCGGCAACTCACTGCTCGTCGCCGCGATCGACGTGCTCGGCAACATCGTGTTCGCGACCCTGGCCGGGTTCGCCCTCGCCCGTCTGCAGTGGCGGCACCGGAAGCTCGTGCTCGGCCTGTTCCTCGGCACCCTCGTGCTGCCCGGCGAGGCGACGATCATCTCGCAGTTCGTCACCGTGAAGGACCTCGGCCTCGCCGACAACCTGGTCGGCGTCGCCCTGCCCGGCATGATCGCGGCGCTCAACGTCCTGCTGATGTTCAACGCGTTCCGGCAGATCCCCGAGGAGATCGACCAGGCAGCGGTGATGGACGGTGCGAACGCGCTGCAACGCCTGCGCTACATCTCGCTGCCCGCCGTGCAGGGGACCATCGCGGTCATCGCGATCTTCTCGTTCATCGGTGCGTGGGACGACTTCCTCTGGCCGCTCATCGTGCTGCAGTCGCCCGAGAACCTCACCCTGACCGTCGGGTTGCAGTACCTGCAGGGCACGTTCGCCACCGACCAGCGGATGATCGCGGCCGGCACCATGATCGCCTTCATCCCGATCGCCGTGATCTTCGCCGTCCTGCAGCGCTTCTTCTTCAAGGGCGTCGAAGAGGGCGGTGTGAAGGGCTGATGCGCTTCGGGGTCAACTACACGCCCTCGGTCGGCTGGTTCCACTCGTGGCTCGACTTCTCGCGGTCGGACACCGCCAGGGACCTCGAGGCCATCGCGTCGATCGGCGCCGACCACGTGCGGATCTTCCCGCTCTGGCCGGTCGTCCAGCCGAACCGGACGCTCATCCGGCAGCAGGCCCTCGACGACGTCGCGACGGTCGTCGACCTCGCCGGCTCGTTCGGACTCGACGTCAACGTGGACGCCCTGCAGGGGCACCTGTCGAGCTTCGACTTCGTGCCGTCCTGGCTGGACAGCTGGCACCGCCGCAACATGTTCACCGACCCGGACGTGGTCGCGTCGACCGCCGCGTACGTCCGGGCGCTCGCCGGAGCGGTCGCCGACAAGCCCAACCTGCTCGGCATCACCATCGGCAACGAGGTCAACCAGTTCGCACACGCGCCGCACCCCGCACCGCACGCGATCACGGCGGAGCAGGGCCACGCGTGGGCGGCGGCGATGGTCGCGGCGGCGCGGGCGGGGCTGTCGGACGGGTCGTCGGCGTCGGCCGCGTCGTCCGTGTCGGTCGGCCGGGAGGCGCGGCTCGACCCCGCCTCGTCGGTCCCGCCCGCCACCGGGTCGCGCCCCGGGCCACTGGTCACCGTCGCGCAGTACGACGCGGCCTGGTACGACGACGCCCAGCCCTTCGGCCCCGAGCACGCGGCGGACCACGGTGACGCCACGGTCACGCACTCGTGGGTGTTCAACGGCTCGGCGGCCCTGCACGGCGCCCTCGGAGCCGGGTCGGTGCGGCACGGGGAGTACCTGCTCCAGCTCGCCGCGGCCTGGAACCGCGACCCCGCCCGGCCGAACTGGCTGCAGGAGGTCGGCGCACCCACCAACGTCGTCGACCCCGCCGACGCCGCCGCCTTCACCGAGCAGACCATCCGGCACGTCCTCGACGCGCAGCAGGTGCTCGGGGTGACGTGGTGGTGCTCGCACGACGTCGCCCGGTCGCTCGCGGACTTCCCGGAGCTCGAGTACGACCTCGGGCTGTTCACGAACGACGGACGACTGAAGCCCGCCGGCGAGGCGTTCGCCGCCCTCGCCCGCGCCGAGCACACCCGCGACGCCCGCGCCGCACCGTCGGCCACCGCGCTGGTCCTCGACGACGTGCTGTCCGACGGCACCGACCGGCACGGCACCCGCGCCGACTGCGCCCCCGGCGGTCGGTTCGCCGCCGCCTGGCTCGCCCTGGCCGAGGCCGCACCGGACGGCCGCGGCCCGCAGGTCGTCCTGCGCTCCCGGCTGTCGGACACCGCGCTGCTGGCCGCCCGCGGCATCGACCGCTGCGTCGACGTGCCCTCCGACCTCGACACCACCACCGTCCGCGTCGCCCACCCGGCGACCACGCCCTGACCCCGGAAGGCCCCATGCACGACGACATCCCCCTCACCACCGGACGCGCCCGACGGGTGCTCGACGAGCGGATCACCCCCGCGGTGCACGCGACCACGACGGCCCTCCAGGCCGCCTGGCACGAGCTGCCGGGGGAGCCGGTCCCGCCGACCGAGGGGCTCGCGCTCACGTTCGAGCCCTACGAGGTCGGCACGCCGTGGGGTGCGGCCTGGGGCACGACGTGGTTCCGGTTGACCGGGACCGTGCCGACCGAGTGGACCGGACGCCGGGTGGAGGCCGTGATCGACCTCGGCTTCGACAAGAACATGCCCGGGTTCCAGTGCGAGGGACTCGTCTACCTGGCCGACGGCACCCCCGTGAAGTCGATCAACCCGCGCAACCAGTGGGTCCTGGTCACCGAACGGGCCGAAGGCGGCGAGACCGTCGAACTGTTCGTCGAGGCCGCGTCGAACCCCGTCCTGCTCGACTACCACCCCTTCCTGCCGACGCAGGAGGGCGACGTGCAGACCTCGTCCTCGAAGCGCCTCTACGCCACCCGCCGGATGGAGCTCGCCGTCTTCGAGTCCGAGGTGCACGAACTCGCCCTCGACATCGACGTCCTGCTCGAACTGCAGGCCGAACTGCCCGCCGGACCCCGGCGCATGCGGATCCTGCAGGCCCTCGACGACGCCCTCGACGCACTCGACCTGCAGCACATTCCGGAGACCGCCGGAGACGCCCGTGCGGCGCTCGCGGAGGTGCTGGCCGCTCCTGCCGAGGCCTCGGCGCACACGATCTCGGCCGTCGGGCACGCCCACATCGACTCCGCCTGGCTCTGGCCCGTGCGCGAGACCATCCGCAAGGTCGCCCGCACCACATCGACCATGACCGAGCTCATCGACCAGACCGACGACTTCCTGTACGGCATGTCGAGCGCGCAGCAGTACGCGTGGATCAAGGAGCACCGCCCCGAGGTCTACGCCCGGGTCAAGGCCGCCGTCGAGGCCGGCCGGTTCCTGCCGATCGGCGGCATGTGGGTCGAGTCCGACACCGTGATGCCGACCGGCGAGAGCATCGTCCGGCAGTTCTCGCAGGGCCAGCGGTTCTTCGAGCGCGAGTTCGGCATCCGACCCAAGGGCGTCTGGCTGCCGGACAGCTTCGGGTACTCGCCGGCGCTGCCGCAGCTCATGCGCCGTGCGGGCTTCGAGTGGTTCTTCACGCAGAAGATCTCGTGGAACCAGGTCAACAAGTTCCCGCACCACACGTTCCTGTGGGAGGGCATCGACGGCTCGCGGGTGTTCTCGCACTTCCCGTCGATGGACACCTACAACTCGAGGTTGTCCGGCAGCGAGGTCGCGAAGGCCTCCCGCCAGTTCCGCGAGAACCGACTCGCGACCGGCTCGATCGCCCCGGTCGGCTGGGGCGACGGCGGCGGTGGCACCACCCGCGAGATGACCGGCACCGCCGCACGGTTGGCGGACCTCGAGGGCAGCGCGAAGGTCCGCTGGGAGCACCCGGACACGTTCTTCGACCGGGCGAAGTCCGAACTGACCGATCCGCCCGTGTGGGTGGGGGAGCTGTACCTCGAGCTGCACCGGGCCACACTCACGTCGCAGCACGGCACGAAGCAGGGCAACCGCCGGTGCGAGCAGCTGCTCATCGAAGCCGAGCTCTGGGCCGCGACCGCCGCCGCCCGCACCGACTTCGCCTACCCGTACGACGAGCTCGACGCCCTGTGGCAGCAGGTCCTGCTCCAGCAGTTCCACGACATCCTGCCGGGCACCTCGATCGCGTGGGTGCACCGCGAAGCGGTCGAGCGGTACGCCGAGACGGCCGCAGCGCTGACCACGATCATCGACCAGGCGCTCTCGGCGCTCGCCGGCACCGGGGACGCGGCCGTCGTCGTGAACCCGGCCCCGTTCCTCCAGGCCGGTGCACCCGCGCAGGGCGCCGTCGTGGCGACCGACGTGGCGGCGGTGACCGACGTGTCCCTGACCGAGCGGGACGGCGGGTACGTGCTGGCGAACGACCTGGTGCGGGTCGTCGTCGACGCGCAGGGGCTCGTGACGAGCGCCGTCGACCTGGCGAGCGGACGCGAGGCGATCGCGGCCGGCCAGGCGGCGAACCTGCTGCAGCTGCACCAGGACTTCCCGAACATGTGGGACGCGTGGGACGTCGACCGGTACTACCGCAACCGCGTCGAGGACCTCGTGTCGACCACCGGGCTGACCGCGTCGGTCGACGAGTCCGGGGTCGCACGGGTCGTCGTGTCCCGGGCGTTCGGTGACTCGACGGTGACGCAGGAGATCGTCCTGGCGCCGGGATCCCGCACCCTGGAGTTCGACCAGGTGACCGACTGGCACGAGACCGAGAAGTTCCTCAAGGTGGCGTTCCCGCTCGACGTCCGCGCCGAGCACACCGTCGCCGAGACGCAGTTCGGCGCGCAGAAGCGGGTGACGCACACGAACACCTCGTGGGAGGCCGCGAAGTTCGAGACCTCGATGCACCGCTACGTGCTGGTGGCCGAGCCCGGCTTCGGTGTCGCGCTCGTGAACGACTCGATCCACGGCTTCGACACCACGCGCGACGCCGTCGACGGGCACGTCACCACCACCGTGCGGCTGTCGCTGCTGCGGGCACCGCGGTTCCCGGACCCCGAGACCGACCAGGGCGTGCAGACGCACCGGTACGGCATCGTCATCGGCACCGACCAGCTCGGAGCCACGTCGGCCGGCGTGCGGATGAACGCGAGCGCGCGGACCATCACGGGCGCGCACGGCTTCGAGCCGCTGGTGCGGGTGTCGGGCGACGTCGTGCTGTCGAGTGTCAAGCTCGCCGACGACCGGTCGGGCGACCTGGTCGTGCGCGTCTACGAGCCGTCCGGGCAGCGGGGGAGCGGAGGCATCGCGGTCTCGGCCGACGAGGCGACCTTCGGCGCTGCCGTCGAGGTGACCCTGCTCGAGGAACCGCTCGGTGACGCCGGGGCGTCGTCCGAAGCGGCCGCGTCCTCGTTCGCCGTCGACGCCTACGAGGTCCGCACCTTCCGGTTCCCGCGCAACTGACCGACCGACTGACCGACCGTCCCACCCAAGGAGGAACCACATGAAGCAGTCCACGAAGTTCAGCATCGCGACCGCACTGGTCGCCATGCTCGCGGCACCACTGGTGCCCGCCGCAGCATCCGCGGCGCCCTCCTCGTCCGGGTCCAGCCACGGGCACGGGCACGGTGCGTCCCACGGCGGTGGGCACGGTCACGGTCACCACGCTGTGCCCACCAAGTCGGGGCCGACGAGCATCGCCTACGTCGAGGTGAACAACGACGAGCTCGCCAACGTCGGTCGGTACACGCTGGCGAACGGCGCGAACGCGTTCGACGTGGCGATCATCTTCGCCGCGAACATCAACTACGAGGACGGCAAGGCGGTCCTGTACAACAACGAGAACGTGCAGCGGACCCTCGACCAGGCCGCCACGCAGATCCGCCCGTTGCAGGCCAAGGGCATCAAGGTCACGCTCTCGGTGCTCGGCAACCACCAGGGCGCCGGCCTCGCGAACTTCCCGACGAAGGCCGCGGCGCGGGACTTCGCGGCGCAGGTCTCGGCGACGGTCAAGAAGTACGGACTCGACGGCGTCGACCTGGACGACGAGTACTCCGACTACGGCGTGAACGGCACCCCGCAGCCGAACCAGCAGTCCATCGGCTGGCTCATCAGTGCCCTGCGGGCGGACATGCCGGGCAAGATCATCTCGTTCTACGACATCGGCCCGTCGTCCGACGCCCTGAAGACCGCGAGCCCGTCGATCGGCGGCAAGCTCGACTACGCCTGGAACCCGTACTACGGCACCTACGCGGCGCCGATGATCCCGGGCCTGCCGAAGTCGAAGCTGTCCGCCGCCGCGGTCGACATCCAGAACACCCCGCAGGCCACCGCGGTGTCGCTCGCACAGCGCACGAAGGCCGACGGGTACGGCGTCTTCATGACGTACAACCTGCCCGGAGGCGACGAGTCCGCCTACGTCTCCTCCTTCACGAAGGTGCTGTACGGACTGGCCGCGTCGTACCGCTGACGCGTCGGTCCTCCGGGTCCCGCGGCGTGGTGCGAGCGCGGGGCCCCGGGTTCGCCTGGTACGAGGTTGCGCACTCGGTGCGAGCCCGCGCCCGTCGCACCGAGTGCGGAACCTCGCACGGAGTTCGGCGCCCCTCGCACCGTGCGAGGTCCGCGGCCGTACGATCGCCGCATGGAACTCGAGTTCCGCGGCAAGGTGATCGAGTGGCGCGGCCCGTCACCGTTCTTCTTCGCCGTCGTGCCGCCGGACGCCGCCGAGGTCATCGCTGACCTCGCGCCGGTGCTCACCTACGGGTGGGGTGTGATCCCGGCGCGCGTGACGATCGGCTCGGTGACGTGGACGACGTCGCTGTTCCCGAAGGACGGCGGGTACCTCGTGCCGTTGCGTGCGGCGGAGCGGAAGCGTGCCCGGGTGGATCTCGGCGACTCCCCGGAGATCACCCTGGAGTTCGCCGACCCCTGACGCGCGTGCCACCGACCATCACTCCTCCACAGGTCCGTCGATCGCGATACCTCCCCACAGTCATCGACGGCGGGCCCCGGTGTCGCGGTCCTGCTCCCTACCGTCGAAGGTGTGGAGGGGAGGTGGCGATGGTCGAACGACCACGACATCCCAAGAAGGACATCGAACTGGTCATGCGCGGGGCAGAGGCGCGGGGATGGCGCTTCGCGAAGGGGAGGAAGTACTACAAGGCGTACTGCCCGTGCGGCGAACACCTGCACACGGTCCACTTGACGCCGTCGAACCCCTGGTACGTTGTGCATCTGAAGTATCGGCTCGCGCGAACGGGCTGTGAGGACAGGAGAACGTGATGACGAACTACCTCGTGCGGCTCGATTGCGTGGCGCAACTCGGGGCAGCGGACGATCCGCGCGCAGCCCTCGCAGCGGACTTCGACACCATCGCGGACGCACTCTTCGACCTCGACGACGTCCACGACCAGGACCTGACCGCTGACCTGTCGAGCGGCACGCTCACCTTCTCGATCGGTGTCGACGCGGACGACGAGTCCGGTGCACTCGACCGTGCGCTCGGAGCCGTCCGGACCGCGCTGCACGTCGCTGGACGCGGCACTCCTGGTTGGGAGCAGCAGTACCGGATGCTGCGGCAGGAAGTCGGAGAAGCGCCGCTCGGAGCGCTCTAAGGCGATCGACTGGTGGGCATCCGTCGCCGGAGTCACACCGTGCAGACGGATCGGTCCCGTGCTACTTGCAGAGCTTCAGGCCCGCGTCGAGCACGGGCGAGATGTCGATCCTCAACCCGTCGACCTCAGGATTCGGTGCCCAGATGGGGTCGATTTCCGGGTACGACGTGTGGTCCTGTGCGGTGCCGTTGACCGCGTAGCGGGTGCCGTCGGGAGCCTTGAGTGTCACGACGTTCAGATCCATGCCGCCCGCGGTGATGTTCTTGCAGCGCACGACCGCGTAGGGCACCGTCAGCGGCCACTCGTCTCCGAACTTGGTGCTGACCAGCAGGCCCTTCTTCTTCTCGAGCTTCTTCGGAACGTGGACCTTGGCCGCCGGAGCAGGGGGCGCGTAGTCGGCGCAGAACCCGTCTTGCGGGTCGCCGAGCTTCACCTTGCCGCTCTTCTTCTTGGGGAACTTGACGACGACGTACCCGGCGTTGCCGCCCTTGTCGTCCGGTCCTCCGCCCGGAGCCCACGTGCGGTCTACGCAGATCACACGCTTGCTGACCTTGACCCCGTTGACCGTCAGGCCCTCCCAGATCGGCGCATCGGGCAGTTCAGCGAGGACCCACTTCTCGGCCTTCTTGATTCGCTTCGACTTCTTCGCGGTCGCCGTGGGCGTCGGTTCGCCGGTCGCGGTGGTCCGGGTAGGGGCAGCGGACGCCGCGCCCGCCGGCAGTGCTGCCGTGCTCGCGACGATGCTGACTGCCGCGAGCGCCATGACGGCGAAGGAGAGGTGCTTGTTCACGCGAACGAGAGTATGGCTCAGAGTCGGCCCTCGATAGCCCTCGTCCGCGGGTCTCGGCGCCGATAGCGCCGGGGTGTGATCACGGCACGAGTGCCGATCGGCTCGGTGACGTGGGCGACGTCGCTGTTCCCGAAGGACGGCGGGTACCTCGCAGATCACCCAGGAATTCGCCGACCCCTGACGGAAAGGTTGTGGAGGGGATGACGGGAATCGAACCCGCGTAGCCAGTTTGGAAGACTGGGGCTCTACCATTGAGCTACATCCCCGCGCCTGCGCACCAGGCGCAGCCCGACCATCGTAGCGGACGAACGAGCACCGACATGCCGACGCGCGTCATCCCGAAGCCGGACGCCGGTGCGGAGCGCACCATCCGCTGGTCGCGGGTGGTCTCGTACGCGCTGGTGGTCCTCGCCGCCGCGGTCCTGTCCCTGCGCCCCGACCTGTTCGGCGACCCGCAGTCGCAGCCCGCGCACGCACTGCTGCACGTCTGGCGGATCGTCGTCGGACTGTTGCTCGCGGTGGCCGCCCTCGGGGTCCAGGTGGCCGTCGGGATCCGGTGGCGGCGGGGTCTGCGACGCGCCGCGGAGGACGACTGAGCAACCCCCGGGAACAGCGCGCCGTCGGACCGCTAGACTCACCGGGGTCGCATGCGCCCCTCAGCGTGCGCGGCTGATCCCTGGCACGAAGCAACGGGGCGTAGCTCAGCTTGGTAGAGCGCCCGCTTTGGGAGCGGGAGGTCGCAGGTTCAAATCCTGTCGCCCCGACCAGGTCCTCCGAGCACCACCGACCACACGAACGTCAACCAACAGGAGAACATCCCTTGGCCACCAGCACCGTCGACAAGGTGAGCGACACCCGCGTCAAGCTCACCGTGAACGTGACGCCGGACGATCTCAAGCCGAGCATCGACCACGCCTACAAGCACATCGCCGAGCAGATCAACATCCCCGGCTTCCGCAAGGGCAAGGTCCCGCCGGCGATCGTCGACCAGCGCGTCGGCCGCGGCGAGGTCCTGAACCACGCCGTCGGTGACGCCATCGACAACTTCTACCGCCAGGCGGTCGAAGAGCAGGAGCTGCGCATCCTCGGCCGTGCCGAGGCCGACGTCGCCGAACTGCCGAACGTCGCGGACTTCACCGGCGACCTCGTCCTCACCTTCGAGGTCGACGTCCGCCCCGAGTTCGACCTGCCGGACTACTCCTCGTACGAGCTCACCGTCGACGCCGTCGAGGTGTCCGACGACGAGATCGAAGAGGAACTGCAGAACCTCCGCACCCGCTTCGGCACGCTCGTGACGGTCGACCGTCCGGCGAAGACCGGCGACTTCGCGCAGATCGACCTCACCGCCAGCATCGGCGACGACGAGGTCGACTCGGCCACCGGCGTCTCCTACGAGATCGGCTCCGGCGACCTGCTCGAGGGCATCGACGAGGCGCTCGAGTCCCTGACCGCAGGTGAGTCGACGACCTTCGAGTCGAAGCTCGTCGGTGGCGACCGCGAGGGCGAGACCGCTCAGATCGCCGTCACCGTCACCGCCGTCAAGGAGCGCGAGCTCCCCGAGGCCGACGACGAGTTCGCCCAGATCGCCAGCCAGTTCGACACCATCGACGAGCTCAAGGCTGACCTCAAGGAGCAGATCGCGAAGTCCAAGACCTTCGGTCAGGGCGCCGCGGCTCGCGACAAGCTCGTCGAGAAGCTCACCGAGGACGTCAACATCCCGATCTCGGAGCAGCTCATCGCCGACGAGGTGCACCGTCACCTCGAGCAGGAGAACCGCCTCGAGGACGAGGAGCACCGCAAGGAGGTCTCCGAGTCCAGCGAGACCGCCTTCCGCTCGCAGATCCTCCTCGACGCGATCGCCGAGAAGGAAGAGATCCAGGTCTCGCAGGAGGAACTGACCCAGTACCTCATCCAGGCCGCCGCGCAGTACGGCATGGAGCCGGCCGAGTTCATCAAGGTCATCGACCAGAACGGCCAGATCCCCGGCATGGTCGGCGAGGTCGCCCGTTCGAAGGCGGTCGCGACCGTCCTGTCCAAGGTGACCGTCAAGGACACCAACGGCGACGCAGTCGACCTGTCCGCCTTCACGGCGGGCGTCGCGCAGGAGCCGGCAGGGGACGCCGAGTAACGATCTCGACGCCACCAGCATGCAAGACGGGAGGCACGGTGCCAGCTGGCACCGTGCCTCCCGTCTCGTGTTTTCCGCACCACCGCATTGCTGTCGGCGAACAGACGAGAACTGGTGCGTTGCACCCGATAAGTTCGACAACAAGCGACAACTGAACGGGAGCTTTTCCATGGCCGAAGCAACACTGAACCCCAGTGTTTTTGACCGCCTTCTGAGAGACCGGATCGTGTGGCTCGGCTCCGAGGTCCGCGACGACAACTCGAACGAGATCGCAGCCAAGCTGCTGCTGCTCGCCGCCGAGGACCCTGAGAAGGACATCTACCTCTACATCAACTCGCCCGGTGGTTCGATCACCGCCGGCATGGCGATCTACGACACGATGCAGTTCGTCCCGAACGACATCGTCACCGTGGGCATCGGCCTCGCCGCGTCGATGGGACAGTTCCTGCTGTCCTCCGGCACGCCCGGCAAGCGCTACATCACGCCGAACGCGCGCGTGCTGCTCCACCAGCCGTCCGGTGGCTTCGGCGGCACCGCTGCCGACATCCAGACGCAGGCCAAGGTCATCCTCGACATGAAGCAGCGCATGGCGGAGCTCACGGCCGAGCAGACCGGCAAGTCGGTCGAGCAGATCCTCAAGGACAACGACCGCGACAACTGGTTCACGGCGCAGGAAGCGCTCGAGTACGGCTTCGTCGACCACCTCCGCGCCTCGAGTGCCGAGGTCATCGGCGGTGGTGGCACCGTCGGCGACGGCGAGACGCCCACCAGCGCAGCCGAGCCCGACGCCCAGTCCTGATCACCACCGAAGAAAAGGAAACGAGAATGCATCTCCCCATGCTCGGTGGCGCGCAGAACGTCCCGGCTCCGTCCAATCGGTACATCCTGCCGAGCTTCGAAGAGCGCACGGCCTACGGCTACAAGCGCCAGGACCCGTACGCCAAGCTGTTCGAGGACCGCATCGTGTTCCTCGGCGTGCAGGTCGACGACGCGTCGGCTGACGACGTCATGGCCCAGCTGCTCGTGCTCGAGTCGATGGACCCCGACCGCGACATCGTGATGTACATCAACTCGCCCGGTGGCTCGTTCACCGCGATGACGGCGATCTACGACACGATGCAGTACATCCGTCCGCAGATCCAGACGGTCTGCCTCGGTCAGGCTGCCTCGGCCGCGTCGGTGCTGCTCGCCGGTGGCACCCCCGGCAAGCGCCTCGCGCTGCCGAACGCCCGTGTGCTGATCCACCAGCCCGCGACCCAGCAGGGTGGCGGTCAGGCGTCGGACATCGAGATCCAGGCGGCGGAGATCCTCCGCATGCGTACCTGGCTCGAGGAGACGCTGTCGAAGCACTCCAACAAGACGCCGGAGGAGATCAACCACGACATCGAGCGCGACAAGATCATGTCCGCGCAGGAAGCCGTGGAGTACGGCCTGATCGACCAGGTCCTCACCAGCCGCAAGAACCTGCCGGCGCTCGTCAAGTAGCACCAGCAGGAACGACGAAGGCCCCGCACCGATCGGTGCGGGGCCTTCGTCGTTGCGCGGTGGTCAGTCCTCGGTGTCGTCGGATGCCGGCACCGGCTTGCGGCGCAGGAGCAGCAGCACCGCGACGACCACGCCGACCAGCACGACGCCACCGGCACCGATCCAGATCGCGTCGGACGCCGCCGAGTCGCTCGATCCCGAGGCGGTGCCGGTGGTGGTGTCCGAGCCGGCGTCGTCGTCACCAGCGGTGGCGCAGGTAGGGGGCTTCGCAGCACCCGAGGCCGGGGTGAAGCCCGACGGCGCCTTCCAGGTGAAGGGGTACTCGTCGGAGACGGTGTGCCCGTCGGCGGAGACGATCTGCCACTCGACGGTGTACTTGCCCGAGTCGCCGAGTGCGGCGGTCGTGGTCATCGACGGCCCCTCGACGTCGACGCAGCCGTCCTCGTAGTACCTGCCGTCGGGGCCGACGATGCGGAACGCGAAGCCCGACCCCGAGTCGCCGATGTCGAGCAGCTTGTCGTTCGTCGTGATGTCGAACGTCTTCGGCAGCTCGGTCAGGGTGCCGCCGACCTCCGGGTCGGACGAGATCAGGTAGTTGTGCGCGCTGGCCGGACCGGCGAGCCCGAGGACCGCGCCACCGGCGATCGCGACGGCCGCAGCGGTCCCGGCCACGAGCCTCCAGGCAGAGGACCGAGGCCGGGGCCGACGCGAGCCGCGCTGTGTCACTTGGCGGAGCTCCGACGACGCGTGCCGGCGACGGCGACGACCAGGGCGACGGCGCCGAGCACCAGGCCGCCGAGGCCGAGGAAGCGGCCGACCAGGTCGGGGTCGCTCGACGCGGTCGTGCCGGCGGCCTCGGCCGACGGGGTCGCGGCGATGGGGTCACCGTCGTCGTCCGTCGCCTCGGCGGCGGTCAGCGTGATCGAGGGGGCCGGGTGCTCGGGCTCGGCTTCGCCGGCCTTCTGCTCCTGGTTCCACTCGACGCTGCCCTTCTCGCAGGTCTGGATCGCGGGGAACTCGACCAGGTCACCGGCCTTGCCGTCCGGCAGCGAGAACGAGAGCGCGAAGGTGTCGCGCTCGTCGGCGGGCAGGGGGGTCTTCGCGGTGTACGTGACGCTGGTGACGCGCTCGGCGGCCGTCTCGGCGTGGTCCTCGGCCGATGCCGAGGCCGACGGGTCGGTGTAGGGCTCGGTCGCCTTCGTGATCGTCCAGTTCGGGTTCACGGTGGGCGTGACCTCGATGACGGACTCCGGCACCTGGAACTGGATCTTCGTCGTGGGCGAGCCGTCGCAGCCGTGCGGGACCGAGAAGGTCGCCGTGGTGTACGAGTTCGCTGCGGTCGACGTGGCCGTGGCGGACACGTGTGCGCTGGCCGCCGTGGCGCTGCCGAGGACGATGACGGCTGCGACACCGAGGGTGACGGCGCCGCCGGCGGCGAGACGCTTCTGCATGGGGTTCCTTCCGGGGTGGTTCTGCACCTGCTGTTCTACAAGATGTAGAGAAGTCCGGATCACCGTAGCAGGCTCGCACGCCCTGGGCGAACGCGCGGGCGGATTCCGGAGGGGCATCGCGGTCGGTGTCACCGGTTGCGGTTAGGCTCGTGTCCACGACGAGGTGCCCACCAGCAGCGGTGCACCAGCGGTGGTGCGACAGCGCGGCCGGCATGTCCAATCAGGGAGGCACGGGAATGGCACGCATCGGAGAGAGCGGCGATCTCCTCAAGTGCTCGTTCTGCGGCAAGAGCCAGAAGCAGGTCCAGCAGCTCATCGCCGGACCGGGCGTCTACATCTGCGACGAGTGCGTCGAGCTCTGCAACGAGATCATCGAGGAACGTCTGGCCGAAGCCGGCGAGGACACCTCGAGCGGGGACTTCGAACTGCCCAAGCCGCGGGAGATCTTCGACTTCCTGCAGGAGTACGTCATCGGGCAGGACCCGGCGAAGCGCGCCCTCGCCGTGGCCGTCTACAACCACTACAAGCGCATCCGGGCGCAGGGGCAGATCACCGCCGCCGAAGACCGCGACGACATCGAGATCGCCAAGTCGAACATCCTGCTCATCGGTCCGACCGGCTGCGGCAAGACGTACCTGGCGCAGACGCTGGCCAAGCGTCTCAACGTGCCGTTCGCCGTCGCGGACGCCACCGCCCTGACCGAGGCCGGCTACGTCGGCGAGGACGTCGAGAACATCCTCCTCAAGCTCATCCAGGCCGCCGACTACGACGTGAAGCGCGCCGAGACCGGCATCATCTACATCGACGAGGTCGACAAGATCGCCCGCAAGGCCGAGAACCCGTCGATCACGCGCGACGTCTCGGGCGAAGGCGTGCAGCAGGCGCTGCTCAAGATCCTCGAGGGCACGGTCGCCTCGGTCCCGCCGCAGGGCGGCCGCAAGCACCCGCACCAGGAGTTCATCCAGATCGACACGACGAACGTACTGTTCATCGTGGCGGGTGCGTTCGCCGGGCTCGAGGACATCGTGTCCTCGCGCGTCGGCAAGCGCGGGATCGGCTTCGGGGCACCCCTGCACAGCGCGACCGACCACCAGGACCTGTACTCCGAGGTGCTGCCGGAAGACCTGCACAAGTTCGGTCTGATCCCCGAGTTCATCGGTCGTCTGCCCGTCGTCACCACGGTGTCGCAGCTCGACCAGGCGGCGCTCATGCAGATCCTGACCGAGCCGAAGAACGCGCTGGTGAAGCAGTACCAGCGGATGTTCCAGATCGACGGCGTCGAGCTCGAGTTCGACCAGGGTGCGCTCGAGGCCATCGCAGACCTCGCGGTGCTGCGCCAGACCGGCGCCCGCGGGCTCCGGGCGATCCTCGAAGAGGTCCTCGGCCCGGTGATGTTCGACGTCCCGTCCGACGACGACGTCGCCCGCGTGGTGATCACCCGCGAGTCCGTGCTCGAGAACGCGGCACCGACGATCGTGCCGCGGCCCCGGGCGAAGCGCGTCGAGAAATCGGCGTAGTCCGCTTCGTCGTCTTCAGCACGAAGGCCCGCACCGTGATCGGTGCGGGCCTTCGTCGTTCGTGCGGTGCCGTGCCGTGCCGTGCCGTGCCGTCCGGCGCGGGAGCGCTGCGCACAACCAAAGTCACCCCGAACAACGCGGTTGCGCGGTTCGGGGTGACTTTGGTTGTGCGTACGGTGCCCGCGCCGCCGCGCCTACTCCAGCCCGCGGCGCCGCAGCAGCGGGCCGACCTCGGCGTCGCGGCCGCGGAAGTCCCGGTACGCCTCGAGCGGGTCCTTCGCCCCGCCGACCCCGAGCAGGCGTTCCGCGAAGCGTCGACCAGCCGCACGGTCCAGCCCGCCGTTGTCGCGGAACCACTCCACGGTGTCGGCGTCGAGCACCTCGGACCAGATGTACCCGTAGTACCCGGCGTCGTACCCGCCCGAGAACGTGTGCGCGAAGTACGTCGACGAGTAGCGCGGCGGCACGGCCTCGACGGCGATGCCGGCGGACTCCAACGCCGAACGCTCGAAGTCCTCGACGGACGTCACCGCTGCGGCGTCGGCTGCCGAGAGCCGGTGCCACGCCTGGTCGAGCAGTGCGGCGGCGAGGTACTCGGTGGTGCCGAAGCCCTCGTTGAACCCCTCGGACTCGCTGAGCCCCAGGACGAGCTCGGGCGGCAGGGGTGCTCCGGTCTCGTGGTGCTTCGCGTAGTTCGCCAGCACGGACGGCCACGACAGCCACATCTCGTTCACCTGGCTCGGGAACTCGACGAAGTCCCGCTCGACGTTCGTGCCGGAGAACCGCGGGTAGGTGGTGCGGGCGATGAGACCGTGCAGGGCGTGGCCGAACTCGTGGAAGAGCGTCTCGACCTCGTCCTGGATGAGCAGGGTGGGGGAGCCGGCGGACGGCTTCGCGACGTTGAGGTTGTTGACCACGACGGGCAGGGTGCCGAGCAGCTCGGACTGCTCGACGACCGGGTTCATCCACGCACCGCCACGCTTGCCGTCACGCGTGTAGAGGTCGAGCAGGTACAGCCCCACCGGCTCGCCGTCGTCGCCGGTGACCTCGAAGACCCGGACCTCGTCGTTGTAGCCGTGCAGGTCCGGGCGCTCGGTGAAGGTCAGACCGTACAGGGCGCCGGCGGCGTGGAAGACCCCGTCGTGCAGGACCCGGTCGGCCTCGAAGTACGGGCGGAGTGCGGTGCTGTCCGCGGCGAACTGCTCGCCTCGCAGGATCTCGGTGGCGTACGCCCAGTCCCACGACTCGATGTCGAACCCGACCGTGCGCGACCGGACCGCGCGCTCGTCGTCGGCGTTCCGTGCCGCGGCGCCGACGAGCGAGGACAGCAGCCCGTCGACGGCCTCGGGGGTCTTCGCCGTCTCGTCGGCGGTGACCACGGCGGCGTGGTTCGGGAACCCGAGCAGCTCGGCGCGCTCGGCGCGGAGCCGGACGATGCGGAGCAGCACGTCGCGGTTGTCGTACTCGTTGCCGCGACGACCGCGGGCGAGCGAGGCGCGCATGATCCGCTCGCGCAGGTCACGGTTCGCCAGTGACGACAGCCACGGGTGTCCGGTGTAGAGCGGCAGCGTGATGAGCCAGCCGTCCAGGCCCCGGTCGGCAGCAGCGGCGGCCGCGGCGGACTTCGCCCCGTCGTCGAGCCCCTCGAGCTCGTCCTCGTTCGTCACGTGGACGGCGGAGTCGTTGGTGTCCTCGAGCAGGTTCCGCTCGAAGGTCGTCGTGAGGGTCGAGAGCTCCTGGTTGATCGCGGTCAGGCGCTCCTTTCCCGCGTCGTCGAGGCCGGCGCCCGCCAAGGTCATCTCGGCGTGGGTCCGCTCGACCAGTCGCAGCGCCTCACCGGTCAGCCCGGCGGCCTCGGCACCGCCCCGCACCTCCTGCACGCGGGCGTACAGGCGAGAGTCGAGCGTGATCGCGTCGCGGTGGGCGGCGAGGAGCGGGGAGACCTCGGCCTCGAGGTCGTGCAGCTCCGGGGTCGAGTCTGCCGACGACAGCGTGAAGAACACGTGGCTGACGCGGGTCAGCAGCTGCCCGGATCGCTCGAGTGCGACCAGGGTGTTCTCGACCGTCGGGGCGTGCGGGTCGGTGGCGATGGCCTCGACCTCGGCGCGCTGCTCGGCCATGCCGGCCTCGAACGCCGGTCGGTAGTGCTCGAGTCGCACGTCGCCGAAGGGCGGCAGGGCGTAGGGGAGGGTGCTCGGGACGTCGAACGGGGTTGCCATCTGCCCACCCTATGCACGGGTGCTGGAGTCCGTTCCTTCCCATGACACCCGGACTGGGAAGCGGAATCGGGCGTACCTGGTCGAAAGAACCGACCCGGTACGCCCGGAACGACCAGGTACGCCCGGAACGGCCCGGCGAGCGCACCCGCGCCCGGAACGACCAGGTACGCCCGGAACGGCCCGGCGAGCGCACCCGCGCCCGGCGCGACCAGCGGACGGACGGGAGGCCCGTGGCGGCGCCGCCACGGGCCTCCCGACCGCCCCGCGTCGCGTGTCAGCGCATCGCGGCGTCGATCAGGGTCACCGCGGCACGGCGCGCGTGCGCGGCGGGAGCCGTGGTGCCCGCGATGGCCGCGGTGGTCTGCGCGCCCTCGGCGAGCAGTGCGAGCTGTGCAGCGAGTTCCTCGGCGTTATCGGGGTCGGCGACGACCTCGGCGGTGAGTCGCTGCACGAACTGCTGGAACGAGTCCTTGTGCTCGCGCGCGATCTCGGCGACCGCGGGCGAGGTCGCGCCGAGCTCGCCGAACGCGTTGATGAACCCACAGCCGCGGAACGTGTCGTCGCCGAACCACGACTCGAGGAAGTCGTAGACCGCCAGGAGCTTGTCGCGCGGGCTGGCCGCAGCCTCGACCGCGCCGTGCACACCCTGCTCCCACATGTCGTGGCGGCCGGCGAGCACCGCGGCGATGAGCTGCTCCTTGCCGGGGAACGCCGCGTACAGCTTCTTGAGGGAGACCCCTGCGCCCGTGCGGATCTCGTCCATCCCCACGGACTGGATCCCTCGCGTGTAGAACAGCTGGTCCGCGACCTCGACGATGTGTGCTCGGACGTCCGGCTCGACGGTGCTGGTGGCCATGTGTGTACCCCGTTCCCTGAGTGTTCACCGTTCTCGACTTGCGCCGGGAACGGGCGTTCTCTACTGTAATCCACATCGGCGGAGAACGATCGTTCTCCGCGATACTCAGGGAAGGAACGATCATGGGTGCCATCACCGTCGGAACCGAGAACAGCGTCGACATCGAACTCCACTACGAGGACAAGGGCCAGGGGCAGCCGATCGTGCTGATCCACGGCTTCCCCCTCGACGGCAACTCGTGGGAGGGGCAGGTCCCGATGCTCCTCGAGGCCGGCTACCGCGTCATCACGTACGACCGCCGCGGCTTCGGCCAGTCCTCGCAGCCGTCCACCGGCTACGACTACGACACCTTCGCCGACGACCTGCACACGGTCCTCGAGACCCTCGACCTGCGCGACGTGATCCTCGTCGGCTTCTCGATGGGCACCGGTGAGATCGCCCGCTACATCGGCCGCCACGGTGAGGACCGGATCGCGAAGGTCGCGTTCCTCGCCTCGCTCGAGCCGTTCCTCGCCATCACCGACGACAACCCCGACGGCGCCGGCCCGATGTCGTTCTTCGAGGGCATCGCCGCCGACGTGGCGAAGGACCGCTACGCCTACTTCACGAACTTCTACCAGGACTTCTTCAACCTGTCGGAGAACCTCGGCACCCGCATCTCCGAGGAGCAGGTCCGCAACGCCTGGAACATCGCGGCCGGCTCGGGCTCGATCGCGTCGGCGGCCGCACCCCTGACCTGGCCGACCGACTTCCGCCAGGACATCCCGAAGGTCACCGTCCCCGCCCTGATCGTGCACGGCACGTCGGACAACATCCTGCCCATCGACGCCACCGGCCGACGCTTCACCCAGGCACTGCCCGCGGCGAAGTACGTCGAGATCGAGGGCGCCCCGCACGGCCTGCTCACCACGCACACCGCCGAGGTGAACGAGGTCCTCGGCACCTGGCTCGCCGAGTCCTGATCCCTCGGCGATCACGCGGGCGCTCCCCGGCGGGGGCGCCCGCATCGTGAGTAGGAATGGTCGGGTCCCCACCGGGGACCCGACCATTTCTGCACTCCAAGCGAACCGCGCAGCGCGCGCCGCGCGCCACGCCGCGCGCTAGTCCTCTTCGCCCGCGTCGTCGGGGTTCGTCACCTGGGCGTGCCCGAGCGCGTCGAGGTGGATCGAGGTGCCGTCGTCGAGCTCGACGATCGGCTTGCCCTCCAGGAAGGTCAGGGTCCAGCCCCACGTCGCCGTGTCGACGGACTCCGCCGCGAGCTCGTCCTCGACCCCGCGCACGGCGACGACCATCGTCTCGGGCAGTCGCGCAGGCGGCTCCCCACCCACGTTCCAGCGTGTGCCCAACTGCATCCGTGCCTCCGATCCGGTGGTTGACGGGCCGAATCGCCGACGCGACCCGGCCCGGAGAGCCGACGTTACGCCTGCTGCTCCGCGAGCTCGATCTCGGTGACGGCGAGCTCGTCGCCGTCGACGAACGACAGGTTCTCGATGCGGCCGACGGCCGCCAGGTCGACCGCCGCGCGCTCGATGAGCACCCGCGTCTCGGCGGGCGCCGCGACGACGGCACGCGTCACGGGCGTCTTCTGCGAGGCCTTCGCCGCCGTCTTCGCCCCGCGGATCCCGATGAGCGCCTGCCCGACGGCCGCGAGCAGCCCGGTGGGGGCCGCGTCGGTCGGCAGGTCGGCCGCGGTCGGCCAGGAGGCCCGGTGCACGCTGGTGTCGTGGGTCCAGGCCCACACTTCTTCCGTCGCGTACGGGAGGAACGGTGCCAGCAGTCGGAGCAGCACGTCGATCGCGCCGCGCAGCGCCAGGACCGCGCTCGCCTGCGTCTCGTGCGTCGCGTCGGACGCGGTGCCGTACGCACGCTCCTTCACGAGCTCGAGGTAGTCGTCGCAGAACGTCCAGAAGAAGCGCTCGGTGATCTCGAGGGCACGGGCGTGGTCGAACCCGTCGAACGCCGCGGTGGCCTGCTCGACGACGGCACCGAGTTCGGCGAGCATGTCGACGTCGAGGGCCTCGGTGACGCTCGTGGCGCCCTCGGGCAGCGGGAAGCCGTAGACGAACTTCGCCGCGTTGAGCACCTTGATCGCCAGACGACGGCCGACCTTGATCTGCTTCGGGTTCTGCGGGTCGAACGCCGCGTCGGTGCCGAGCTTGGACGAGGCCGCCCAGTAGCGGACCGCGTCGGCGCCGTGCTGCTCGAGGATCGACAGCGGCGTGACGACGTTGCCCTTCGACTTCGACATCTTCTTGCGGTCGGGGTCGACGATGAAGCCGGAGATGGAGGCGTGCTTCCACGGCACCATGTCGGCTTCGAGCTGGCTGCGGAGCACGGTCGTGAACAGCCAGGTGCGGATGATGTCCTGCGCCTGCGGGCGGACGTCGTACGGGTACACCAGGTCGTAGAGCGCCGGGTCGGTCTCCCACTTGCCCGCGAGCTGCGGGGTCAGCGACGAGGTGGCCCAGGTGTCCATGACGTCGAGTTCGCCCTGGAACCCGCCGGGCACGCCGCGCTGGTCCTCGGTGAAGCCGGGGGCGGGCTCGGAGGCCGGGTCGACGGGCAGCTGCGCCTCGGTCGGCACGATCGGCTGGTCGAACACCGGGTTGCCGTCGGTGTCGAGCGGGTACCAGACGGGCAGCGGCACGCCGAAGAAGCGCTGGCGCGAGATGAGCCAGTCGCCGGACAGGCCACCGACCCAGTTGTCGTAGCGGACGCGCATGAAGTCCGGGTGGAACGCGATCTCCTCGCCGCGCTGGCGGAGCGTGCTCTTCAGCTGCTCGTCGCGCGCACCGTTGACGATGTACCACTGGCGGGTCGACACGATCTCGAGGGGCTTGTCGCCCTTCTCGAAGAACTTCACCGGGTGCTGGATGGTCTTGACGTCGCCGATCAGCTCGCCGGACTCGGTCAGGGCGTCGACGACGACCTTCTTCGCCGAGAACACGGTCTTGCCGGCCATCTCGGCGTAGAGCTCCCGGCCCGTCGCCGACTCGATCCAGGCGGGCTCGTCGGAACGCACGCGGCCGTCGAAGCCGATGATCGCGCGGTTCGGCAGCTGCAGCTCGCGCCACCACACGACGTCGGTGGTGTCACCGAAGGTGCAGACCATCGCGATGCCGGCGCCCTTGTCCTTCTGCGCCAGGTGGTGTGCGAGCACCGGGACCTCGACGTCGAACAGGGGGGAGCGGACCGTGGTGCCGAAGAGGTCCTGGAACCGCTCGTCGTCCGGGTGGGCCACCAGGGCGACGCATGCGGGCAGGAGCTCGGGGCGGGTGGTCTGGATGACGACGTCGTCGCCGCCGTCGGTGCGGTGGAAGGCGATGCCGTGGTACGCGCCGGGCATCTCCTTGTCCTCGAGCTCGGCCTGCGCGACCGCGGTGCGGAACGTGACGTCCCACAGGGTCGGGGCGTCGGCCTGGTAGGCCTCGCCGCGCTCGAGGTTGCGCAGGAACGCGCGCTGGGCGCTGGCCCGCGAGGTGTCGTCGATGGTGCGGTACGACTGGGTCCAGTCGACCGACAGGCCGAGCGTGCGGAAGAGCTCCTCGAACTGCTGCTCGTCCTGCACCGTCAGGCGCTCGCACAGCTCGATGAAGTTGCGGCGCGACACCGGCAGCTGGTCGGCGGCCTTCGAGGACTTGCCGTCCCCGCCCTCGAACGGCGGCGTGAACTCGGGGTCGTACGGCAGGGTCGGGTCGCAGCGGACGCCGTAGTAGTTCTGCACACGGCGCTCGGTGGGCAGACCGTTGTCGTCCCAGCCCATCGGGTAGAAGACGTGCTTGCCGCGCATGCGCTCGAACCGGGCCTTGAGGTCGGTGTGCGTGTACGAGAACACGTGCCCGATGTGCAGCGAGCCGGAGGCGGTGGGCGGCGGGGTGTCGATCGACCAGACGGCGTCGCGGTGACCGGCGGCGTCGCGGTCGAAGCGGTAGGTGCCGTCCTGTTCCCAGACGGGCCCCCAGACCTGCTCCAGTCCGTCGACGCTCGGCTTCTCGGGCATGGGCTTGGTCATGGGTGTGCCTTCCGTACGTGTGTGCGGCACCGAGTCCGTGATGAGGTGCCTGAGTGTTCCGCGCCTGACGCGCGGTGCCCCAATCGTAGCGGCCGCGCACGCGCGTGCAGCCGGACGACCGGTCGGACGCGGCCATCACCGATCAGCGTTTAGCACACCGAACTGTCAGACACGCCCGGAGCCTGCTAGTCTTCCTGGGTTTGTCCGGCGAGCGCAGGGTTCGCAGGAGCTGCAACGTCGCCGTCCGCCGGACGCCCGAAGGAAGCACCGCACCCCGGAGGAACGACTTGGCACCGAACAACGCACCCCACCCGCACGGCGATCGGCCGTTGCGCACGAAGGGCGCCGCGAAGCGCGCTCGTCGCGATCTGACGAAGGACGACGTCACCGTCGTCGAGGAGTCGCTGCTCAAGCGTGCCGTCGCGGCTGCCGCGCTCGGCAACGCCATGGAGTGGTTCGACTTCGGCATCTTCGCGTACCTGACGGTCACCATCTCGCAGGTGTTCCTGCCGCAGGGCGACCCGGCCGCGAACATCGTCGCCACGTTCGGCTTCTTCGCCGCCGCGTTCATCGTGCGCCCGATCGGCGGTGCCGTGTTCGGCCCGATCGGCGACAAGATCGGCCGCCAGAAGGTCCTCGCGCTGACGATGATCCTGATGGCCGCCGGCACGCTCATGATCGGCCTGATCCCGTCGTACGACACGATCGGCTTCTGGGCCCCGGTCCTGCTGCTCGTCGCCCGCTTCGTGCAGGGCTTCTCGACTGGTGGTGAGTACGGCGGCGCCGCGACCTTCATCGCCGAGTACTCGCCCGACAAGCGTCGTGGCTTCATGGGCTCGTGGCTCGAGTTCGGCACCCTCGCCGGCTACGTGCTCGGTGCCTCGATCGTCACCGGCCTGCAGTTCGGCCTGTCCGAGGACGCCCTGCTCAGCTGGGGCTGGCGCATCCCGTTCATCGTCGCGGGCCCCCTCGGCCTGATCGGCCTCTACCTGCGCCTCAAGCTCGAGGAGACCCCGGCGTTCCAGAAGCAGCAGGAGCAGGCCGCCGAGCGCGAGGGCCAGAAGACCCCGTTCCTCAAGCTCTTCGCCGAGAACTGGCGCTCGCTCATCATCTGCATCGGCCTGGTCCTGGTCTTCAACGTGACCGACTACATGCTGCTGTCGTACATGCCGACCTACCTCGAGCAGAACCTCGGCCAGAACGCGACGTTCGGCCTCATCCTCATCGTCATCGTGATGCTGCTCATGATGGTCGTCATCACCTTCGGCGGCCGACTGTCCGACAGGTTCGGGCGCCGTCCGGTGCTCGCCGCCGGCTGCATCGGCTTCATCCTGCTGTCCTGGCCGGCCCTCAAGCTGGTCCAGACCGGCACCGGTGTCGGCGTCTTCGCCGGCCTGCTGATCCTCGGCGTCGTGCTGGTCACGTTCACCTCGACCATGCCGTCGACGCTGCCCGCGCTGTTCCCGACGATCATCCGCTACGGCGCCCTGGCGATCGCGTTCAACGTGTCGGTGTCGCTCTTCGGCGGGACCACCCCGCTCGCGACCGCCGCGCTCATCAACGCCGCGAAGGACGCCGGGTACGGCTGGGCCGAGGACATCCCCGCGTTCTACCTGATGCTCGCCGCCGTGATCGGCCTCGTCGCGGTGTACTTCACCAAGGAGACCGCCGCGAGCCCGCTCATGGGCTCCGGCCCGACGGTCGGCTCCGAGGACGAGATCGCCGGCGTCATCGAGGACTACAACGACCCGACGTCGGAGCTCGCGCAGTCCGACTGGGCGAAGGACTTCTCGACGAGCGAGATCCCGATCATCTCGGCCGACGCAGCGCAGAAGGAACCCTCCGGTTCCTGACCACGGGGCCGCCCCGCGGCAACACGGCCAGGAGGCCCGGTGCACGTTCCGCCTCGGAACGCGCCCCGGGCCTCCTGGCCGTTCCAGGGCCGTCGGTGACGTCACGCGCACAGCGACAGTCCACGGGTGCGAGCGCGCGTGGAGTGTCGCTCAGCCCGTGAGGCCGGCTGCGGTCCCCGCGGCGGGGCCCGCTGCCAGCCGCTCCGCGGCGTGCAGCAGCCGCGCGGTCACGGGGTGCGCCGGGCGGGCGAAGACCTCGGCGACGGGGCCGTGCTCGACGACCGCGCCGCGGTGCACCACGAGCACGTCGTCCGCCATCCGCCGGACCGCCCGCAGGTCGTGCGACACGAACACCATCGCCACCCCGGTCTCGTCGCGGAGCCGTTCGAGCAGCCGCAGCACGGCGTCCTGCACCGTGGCGTCGAGGGCGGTCACCGGTTCGTCGAGCACGATCACCTCGGGGTCGGTCGCCAGCGCACGGGCGATCGCGAGCCGCTGTCGTTGCCCGCCGGACAGGGTGCGGGGGGAGCGGGACCGCAGCACGGGGTCGAGGTCGACCTGCCGCAGTGCCGCGTCGACCCGTTCGCCGAGCACACCGCGTGCCCGCCGTTCGTCACCGCGCGAGAACGCGTCGGCGAGGACGCGCTCGACGTTCCACCGTTCGTCGAACGTCGCGCCGGGGTCCTGCACGACGGCCGCGACCCGGTGCCGTCGGGGGCGTCGCTCGCGCTCGGGCAGCGGGACCCAGGGGTCGTCGTCGAGCGTGACCGTGCCGGCGTCGGGCGTCTCGAGCCCGAGGATCATCCGCGCGAGCGTCGTCTTGCCCGAGCCCGAGGCGCCGATCACCCCGAGCACCCGGCCGCGCACGAGCCCGAACGACACGTCGTCCACCGCGAGCACCCCGTCGTACTCCCGCGAGAGCCCCTGCGCCGCGAGCACCCCCCTCGCACCGTGCGAGGTCGGCTCCGAACCGTGCGAGGATCCGGCTCCCGTGCGAGCCTCGACGCCTCGCACGGCATCCGGAACCTCGCACCGAACGGCAGCGGGCGACGCAGCAGCGGGCGATGCGGCAGCACCGGCCGCGCGCACCAGCGCCCGGGTCGCGGGGTGCGTCGGGGCCGCGAAGACCTCGGCGACCGCGCCGTGCTCGACGATCCGGCCCTCGTGCACGACGGCGACCCGGTCGGCCCACCCCGCGACGAGCCCCAGGTCGTGCGTGATGACGAGCAGTCCGGCACCCCGGGTCTGCGCCGCCCGCAGCTGTTCCATCACGGTGACGGCGACCCCGGCGTCGAGCGCCGTCGTCGGTTCGTCGGCGACCAGCAGCGCGGGGGACCCGACGGTCGCCGCGGCGATGAGGGCCCGCTGTCGCATCCCACCCGACAGTGTTCCGGCGAGCCGGCCGCCGGTCGCGATGTCCGGGTCGAGGCCCACCGCGGCCAGGGCGTCGCGCACGGCGTCCACGCGCTCGGCCGCACGCATCTCGGTGTGCAGGCGGAGGCTGTCGGCGACCTCGCGCCCGACGGGGCGCAGCGGGTCCAACGCGCCCAGGGCCTCCTGTCCGACGTAGCCGACCCGTGATCCCCGCAGCCGGCGCCACCGCCGGTCCGTGTACCCGCCGACGTCGACGCCGTCGACCGCGAACACGTCGGCGTGCACGGCGGCGCCGGGCGCGGACAGGCCGAGCACGGCTCGGGCGGTGACGGTCTTGCCGGAACCGGACGCCCCGACCAGGGCGACGCACTCGCCGGCGTCGACGCGCAGGTCGACACCGTGCACGATCGGGGTTCCGCCGATGGCGACGGTGAGCCCGCGGACGTCGAGGACGGCGCTCACCGCGCGGCCCCGGTCCGTCGGATCGCGCGGCCGAGCACGGTGACGGCGGTCGCGAGCACCACGATCGCGAGTCCGGGGAAGGTGCTCATCCACGGCGCGGTCTGCAGGTACGTGCGACCGTCGGCGAGCATCGCGCCCCACTCCGGCGCGGGCGGGGGCGTGCCGACCCCGAGGTAGCTCAGCGCCGAGGCCCACACGACCGCCTGCCCGACCCCGAGCGTGGCGACGGCGACGACGGGCCAGAGCGCCGTCGGCAGCACGTGCCGGACCACGGTGCGGGCGGGGGAGCGGCCGAGCAGCACCGCCGTCTCGACCACCTGCGAACTCCGGGCGGCCCGGACCAGGCCGCGCACGATCCGGGCGTAGCCGGGAGCGGTCGCGAACCCGACCGCGAGCACCGCCGGCACCGGACCCGGACCGGTCACGGCGATGACGACCAGGGCGACGAGCAGCAGCGGCAGGGCGAACGCGACCTCGGTGACGCGGCCGATGACGGCGTCGAGCAGGCGTCCGGGTCGTCCGGCCCCGGCACCGAGTCCGGCGACGACGCCGAGCAGGACGCCCACGCCGCCGCCGATCAGGGTCGCGGCGACGCCGACGACGAGCGATGCCCGGGTCCCCGCGACCACCCGTGCCAGGACGTCGCGTCCGGACTCGTCAGTGCCGAACGGGTGCGCGCCGCTGGGCGCAGCCAGGGCGTCTGCGGGGTGCACCGCGAGCGGATCCCCGCCGCCGAGCAGGGCGGGCCACGCCGCTGCCACGACGGCGACCAGGACGATCACCCCCGCGGCGATGCCGCCGGCGCCGAGCGTCCCCCCACGGACGCGCTCGGTGCCGGCGGCGGTCTGGTGGCCGGGCACTCCGGTCTGGAGGCCCGGGTCGGCGATCCCGCTCACCGCGCGCCCGCCGGACGGCCGGGTCCACGGCGTCGCGCGCCACCGGGGCGCAGGGCCGCGTTCCGTGCGGTGCTGCGCGGGTCGACGGCACGCTCGACCAGGTCGGCCACGGCCAGCACGACGACGTACGCGGCCGCCGACACCATCGCGATGCCGGCGACGAGCGGCATGTCCCGCTGGGTGACGGCGGTGACCAGGGCTCGGCCGATGCCGGGCAGGGCGAACACGGACTCGACGACCACGGCTCCGGAGACGAGCGACCCGAAGGCCCACGCGGACAGCGCGATCCCGGGCAGGGCGGCGTGCCGGAGCAGGTGCCGCCCGAACAGTCCGAGGCGGGTCTCGCCCCGGCCCCGGGCGGCGAGTGCGAAGGCCGAACGCTGCGCGTCGACCACGCCGTCCCGCACGGTCTCGGCCAGGTACCCGGCGACCGGCACGGCCACGGTCAGCACCGGGAGCACCCACCCGCGCGCGGTGCCGTCACTGACCGCCGGCACCCATCCCAGGGAGGTGGCGAACACCACGATGAGCACGCTGCCGAGCCAGAAGTGCGGCATCACGCTCGCGGTGACGCTCAGGGCGCTGGTGAGCCCGGCGGCGATCCGGCCGCGCTGCGTCGAGGCCCAGGCGGCGACGATCGCCAGCACCCAGGCGACGACGAGACCGGCGACCGCGAGCGTCAGCGTGACGGGCAGCTGCTGGGCGAGGAGCGTCGCGACCGGGGTGCGGAAGGCGTACGAGTCCCCGAGCTGCCCGGTCGCCAGGCGTCCGAGGAACACCGCGTACTGCACCAGGACCGGCTGGTCGAGGCCGTACTCGTGGCGGACCTGGGCGACGGCCTCGGCCGAGGCCTGCGAGCCCGGTCCGCCGAGGATCGCGAGCGCCGGGTCACCGGGGATGAGCCGGATCGCGACGAAGACGATCGTCGCGACGGCCCAGAGCACGCCGATGCCCCCGGCGAGCCGCCGAACGGCCCACCAGACCCATCGCATCCGCGTCAGCGGTCGATCCAGGCGGTGCTGAACCAGGGCGTCGAGACCGGGGTGGTCCGGATGCCGTGCACGGCCGAGCGCACCAGGAAGTGGTTCTGCTGGTCGTACAGGGGGAGCACGGTGTCGCTCGCCAGGATCGCCTTCTGGGCCTGCTCGTACAGGTCGGCGCGCTCGTCGGCGTCCGAGGTGCGGGCGGCCTGCTCGAGCAGCCGGTCGAGCGCGGGGTCGTCGAGCTGGGCGAGGTTCGCGAAGTAGCCGGACGGTGCCGGTTCGATGCTCGCGCTGTCGTACAGGATGCGCAGGACGTCGGGGCCGACCTTCGTGTACGGGGCGCTGACGACGTCGTACTCGTTCGCGGCGAGGGCGGCGTACCAGCTGGACAGGTCGAGTTCGTCGAGCACGACCTTGAACCCGACGGCCTTCTCGGACGCCTGGATCTGCTGGAACAAGCTGCGCTCGGCCGGCACCGACTGGTTCGTCGAGACGGGGAACGTCACGGTGAGCTGCTGGCCGTCCTTCTCGCGGATACCGTCCGACCCGACCTTCCACCCGGCGTCGTCGAGGAGCTGCTTCGCCTTGGTGGGGGAGTAGTCGAACCGGCTCTTCTCCGAGTACGCGAGCGGCTCGGCGCTCGAGAGCACCGAGTACGAGCGCTTCGCCGTGCCGAGGAACAGCGACTGCAGGCCGGGGTCGATCTCGGCGCCCGCGATGAAGGCCTGGCGCACCGCCTCGTCGCGGAACACCCCGTGCCCGGAGTTCAGCTCGAGCCGGTTCGAGGCACCAGGGCGCGGGGCGTCGAGGTCGCGGACCGCGCCCTTCGCCGACGCGGCCTTGAGCTGGTCGGGCTGGGCGTTGTCGATCACGTCGACCTGGCCGGACTGCAGCGCGGCGTAGCGCGAGGTCGAGTCCGGCAGGAACCGCCACGTGATGCCGGACAGGCGCGGCTTCGTCGCGCCCCAGTAGTCGGTGTTCTTCGTCAGGGTGACGCGGTCGCCGTGCTTCCAGCCGGTGACCCGGAACGGGCCGGTGCCGACGGGGGACTCGCAGTTCGTCGCCTGCTCGCGCTCGAGTGCCCTCGGGGACTCCATGCCCACCCAGGGCTGCGAGAAGGACTCGAGCAGCGCGCTGTCCGGCCGGCTCAGCGTCAGCGTGACGGTGTGCTCGTCGGTGGCGGTCGCCTTCGTGATGGACTGCAGCGCCAGGTAGCCGGTGCTCGAGGCGGTGGCCGGGTCCTGCACGTGCTCGATGTTCGCCACGACCGCGGCGGCGTCGAACGGGGTGCCGTCGGTGAAGGAGACGTCGTCGCGCAGGGTGAACGCCAGGGTCTTCCCGTCATCGCTCGTGGTCCACTTCGTCGCGAGTTCCGGCGTGGGCTTGCCGTCCTCGAGCCCGACGAGCTCCTCGATGTACTGCGTCGCCAGGAGCGCCTGCGGGTAGTTGCCGCCGACGTGCGGGTCGAGGCAGGTCGGTTCGGCGTCGCCGGAGGCGTAGGTGAGCGTGCCGCCCGCGACCGGGGTGCTGCTCCCGGTGCTCGTGCCCGGTCCGCTGCAGGCAGCCAGGACGAGCAGGACCGCCGAGGCGCCCGCGACGGCGGTGAGGGTTTTCTGTACTGAGTCCAAGATCATGGCTGACCGAGTCTAGCGGTTTACTGGGGCCCATGGACGAACCGATCCGCCGCGGTGGCCGCCCCCGACGCTCGAGCGCCGAGGTGCTCGCGGACGCCGCCGCCGAGCTCTTCCTCGAGCAGGGGTACGGACGCACCACGGTCGACCAGATCGCCGCCCGCGCCGGGGTCAGCCGCGCGACGTTCTTCAACTACTTCCCGGCGAAGGCCGACGTGATGTGGCTCGAACTCGACGCCGCCGTCGCCGGGCTGCCCGGGTACCTCGCCGCGTCGACCGAGCCGAGCGTCGTCCGGGCCGTCGAGCAAGCGCTCCTCGCCGCAGCCCGGGCCCACGACCCCGAGCGGGTGCCGTGGGCCGTCGCGCAGGCCGAGGTGATGGGCATCGGGCCCGAGCTGGTGGCGGGCGTCGCGGTCCGGGTGACGGCGCAGCACGAGGCCGTCGCCGCCTTCGTCGCGGGCCGCACGGGGGAGCAGCCGCGCTCGCTCTGGCCGCAGACGGTGTCCGGCGCGATGCTCGGTGCCGCCGCCGCGGCGTTCGGGGTGTGGGTCACCGACGGGGTCGGCCGCCGTGCGCTCGTCGAGTACGTCGCGGCGGCGCTCACCCCGGTGGTCGCGGGCCTCGACGCCCGCTGACGCCGCCGTCCTGCGGTCGTGCCCGGGGCGGTGGTCGTGACCGACCGTCGGTCTGGAGGCTCGTGGCGGTCTGGCACCGCGCCTCCCGTCCGCCGGTCGGTCGCTCACAGAACACGCCGGCGTCTTCGCGGGACGCCGCCTCGACGGCGAGACGCCGCCGGATTCGGCGGCGTCTCGAGCTCGTGGCGGCGTCGGACGGACACGCCGGCGTCCTGCGACACCAGCCCGACACCCGCCCGCACGCCCGCACACCCGCTGACGCTCACTCCGTGCGCAGGGTCCCCGCCCCACCGGACGCGACGTCCGGAGCCGTGCCGTCCCGGACCACCTCGGGCACGTCGCCGTCGGTCGGCACCAGCGACTCGTCGCCCGGGTAGCTCAGGGTGAGGACGGCCTCCTCGATGTACGGGCTGTCCTCGAGCGACTTCTCCACGTCGCGCAACCGCACCGCCACGTGCTCCTCGGTCTCGTTGCCCGTCAGGTCGACGGCCGCGACGAGGTACACCCGCGACGGCCCCACGAACTCCAGGTGCAGGTAGGTGACCCGCTCGACCTGCGACCGGCCCAGCAGCTCGACGAGCACCGCGTTCTCGAGTTCGGGGGACGTGCTCTGACCGAGCAGGAACCGGCGGTTGCGGTCGATCAGGACGATCGCGACGATCCCGAGCAGCACACCGATCGCGATGGAGCCGAGCGCGTCGAACACCGCCAGCCCGGTGACCTGGTGCAGGAACACCCCGAGGAACGCGACGACCAGGCCGATCAGCGCCGCCGCGTCCTCGGCGAACACCGCACGGAGCGTCGGGTTCGACGACTGCAGCACGTGCCGCAGCACCGGGACCTTGCGCTTGGTCGCCGCACCGTGCGCCTGCCGGTACGCCTGCAGGAAGCTCGTGCCCTCGAGCAGGAACGCGACCCCGAGCACGACGTAGTTGAGCACCACGTCCTCGGCCGGCCCGGTGTCCCCGAACTCCGAGATGCCGTGGTAGATCGACACGATCGCACCGGCCGTGAACAGGCCGAACGCGGCGAACATCGACCAGATGTACGTCTCGCGTCCGTACCCGAGCGGGTGCGCGGTGTCCCGCTTCTTGCCGCCCCGTCGTTCCGCGACGAGCAGGAACACCTCGTTGCCGGTGTCCGCCCAGGAGTGCGCCGCCTCGGCCACCATCGAGGCCGAACCCGAGACGAGCGAGGCGATCGTCTTCGCGATCGCGACGAGCAGGTTCGCCCCGAACGCGATCAGGACGGTGACGAGCGACTCGGGACGTTCTTCTGCGGGCATCACTCAAGCATGCTCCCGTCCGGTAAAGTCGTGTTCCAAGAGCGTCGATCCGGCCATCACCGGGGAGCTTCCGGAAGAACGCGGAGCGCACCAGCGCCTTCGTCAGTAGAACCGGGCGGGTTCGGGACCGTCACCACCCCCGACACAGAGTGGTCGCACAGCGCACGTTGGGCGGCAAACGAGGTGGTACCGCGGAACCTGCTTTCGTCCTCGTGGAGATCGAGCGAACCCACAAGGAGTCCCGGTGCCGTACCCGTTGAACGCCGATGCCGATGGCGTCGTCCCCTCGCCGAGCTTCCCCGCCGTCGAGCGGGGCATCCTCGCCTTCTGGAAGCGCGACGACACGTTCCAGGCGTCCATCGACGCGCGACAGGGCTGCCCGGAGTGGACCTTCTACGACGGCCCGCCGTTCGCAAACGGCCTGCCGCACTACGGGCACCTGCTGACCGGGTACGCCAAGGACGTCTTCCCGCGCTACCAGACCATGCGCGGCAAGCAGGTGCACCGCCGCTTCGGCTGGGACACCCACGGCCTGCCCGCGGAGCTCGAGGCGATGCGCCAGCTCGGCATCACCGAGAAGCACGAGATCGACGCCATGGGCATCGACGTCTTCAACGCCGCCGCCAAGAAGTCCGTGCTGCAGTACACCGACGAGTGGCAGGAGTACGTCACCCGCCAGGCGCGCTGGGTCGACTTCGAGGACGACTACAAGACCCTCGACGTCACCTTCATGGAGAGCGTGCTCTGGGCGTGGAAGCAGCTCTGGGACAAGGGTCTGGCGTACGAGGGCTTCCGGGTCCTGCCGTACTGCTGGAACGACCAGACACCGCTGTCCAACCACGAGCTGCGCATGGACGACGACGTCTACAAGATGCGCCAGGACCAGTCCGTCACCGTCTCGTTCCCGCTGCACGGCTCGCGCGCGGACGCGCTCGAGGTCACCGGCGTGCGGGCACTCGCCTGGACGACGACCCCCTGGACCCTCCCGACGAACGCCGCCCTGGCCGTCGGTCCGGAGATCGCGTACGCGGTCGTGCCGGCAGGGCCTGGAGGCGCGGCTGACGGTGCCGACGCCGGTTCCGTCTCCTACCTGCTGGCTTCGGACACCGTGGCCGCGCACGCGAAGGAGCTCGGCTACGCCTCGGGTGACGAGGCGCGCGCCGCCGTCGCGCGCACGCTGACGGGCGCCGAGCTCGACGGCGTCGAGTACGAGCGTCTGTTCGACCACCTGGCCGACCAGGAAGGGTACGAGAACGCTTGGCGAGTACTGGTCGCCGAGTACGTCGAGACCGGTGAGGGCACCGGCATCGTGCACCAGGCCCCGGCGTACGGTGCCGACGACCAAGAGGTCTGCGCCGCCGCCGGCATCCCCGTGGTGCTGTCCCTCGACGAGGGCGGCGTCTTCACGTCGCAGTTCGGCGAGGTCGCCGGCATGCTCTGGTCGGACGCGAACAAGCCGCTGACGAAGGCCGTCCGCGACGCCGGGCGACTGCTCCGCCAGGCGTCCTACGAGCACAGCTACCCGCACTGCTGGCGCTGCCGGAAGCCCCTCATCTACAAGGCCGTCTCGTCGTGGTTCGTCCGCGTCACCGAGCTCCGCGACCGCATGGGTCAGCTCAACCAGGACATCAACTGGGTGCCGGACAACGTCAAGGACGGCCAGTTCGGCAAGTGGGTGGGCAACGCCATCGACTGGTCGGTCTCGCGCAACCGCTACTTCGGCACGCCGATCCCGGTGTGGCAGTCCGACGACCCCGAGTACCCGCGCACCGACGTGTACGGCTCGCTCGCCGACATCGAGCGCGACTTCGGTCGCCTGCCGGTGAACGCCGAGGGTGAAGTGGACCTGCACCGGCCGTTCATCGACGACCTGACGCGGCCGAACCCCGACGACCCCACGGGTAACTCGACGATGCGCCGGATCACCGACGTGTTCGACGTGTGGTTCGATTCCGGGTCGATGCCGTACGCCCAGGTGCACTACCCGTTCGAGAACCGCGAATGGTTCGAGTCGCACAGCCCGGCCGACTTCATCGTCGAGTACATCGGGCAGACGCGCGGCTGGTTCTACGTCATGCACGTGCTCTCCACCGCGCTGTTCGACCGGCCGGCGTTCCAGAACGTCATCAGCCACGGCATCGTCCTCGGCTCGGACGGCCAGAAGATGTCGAAGTCGCTCCGGAACTACCCGGACGTCTCCGAGGTCTTCGACCGCGACGGCGCCGACGCCATGCGCTGGTTCCTGATGTCCTCGTCGGTGATCCGCGGCGGCAACCTCGTCGTCACCGAAGAAGGCATCCGCCAGGGCGTCCGCGAGTTCATGCTGCCGCTGTGGTCGACGTACTACTTCTTCACCCTGTACGCGAACGCCTCGGGTCCCGACGGCTACCGGGCCCAGCGCCGGACCGACTCGACCGACGTGCTCGACCGGTACCTGCTCGCGAAGACCCGGGTCCTCGTCACCGACGTCCGGACGCACCTCGACGCCCTCGACACCCCGCTCGCGGCCCAGGCCGTCCGCGACTTCGCCGACGTGCTGACGAACTGGTACGTCCGCCGCTCGCGCGACAAGTTCTGGACCGGGGCCGACGCGGACGCCGGAGCCGAGACCCGTGCGGCGTTCGACACGCTGTACACCGTGCTCGAGACCCTGACCCGGGTCGCCGCCCCGCTCGCGCCGCTCGTCACCGAGGAGATCTGGAAGGGCCTGACCGGCGGGCGCAGCGTCCACCTGACGGACTTCCCCGACCCCGAGGAGTTCCCCGCCGACGACGCCCTCGTCGACGCGATGGACCGTGTGCGCGACGTCGCCTCGAAGGGCCTGGCGCTCCGCAAGGCCACCGGCAAGCGCGTCCGCCTGCCCCTGGCCACCCTGACCCTGGTGGTACCGGACCCGGCCGCGGTCGAACCGTTCGCCGACATCCTGCGCGACGAGCTCAACGTCAAGCGCGTGGTGCTCGAAGCCCAGGCCGAGGAGTCGCTGGCGCAGTACGGCATCGAGCGGAAGCTCACCGTGAACGCCCGCGTCGCCGGCCCCCGCATCGGCAAGCAGGTGCAGCAGGTGATCCCGGCCGCCAAGAAGGGCGACTGGACCGCGACCGACTCCGGCGTGACCGTCGGCGGCGTCGACCTGATCGAGGGCGAGTACTCGCTCGACCTCACCGTGGCTGACGCCTCGGTGGCCGTGGCGTTCCTCGACGAGGGCGGCTTCGTCGTGCTCGACACCGTGACCACGCCCGAGCTCGAGGCCGAAGGGCTGGCCCGCGACGTCGTCCGCGCCGTCCAGCAGGCCCGCCGCGACGCCGACCTCGACGTCAGCGATCGCATCACCCTGACCCTCCGGGTGGACGACACGGCCGACGGCGCGGTCCGTACGCACCAGGAGCTCATCGCGGGGGAGACCCTGGCGACGAGCGTCGAGATCGAGCCCCTCGGGGCGGACGACACCACCACCGACGTCGGTGACGGTGCGAAGGTATCCGTGGAGGTAGCACGCGCATGAGTGACGACGACCAGTACGACGGACACGAGGCGAACGAGGAGTTCGTCGGACACGACGAGTTCGACGGTCGCGACGAGGACGGCATCCGGATCCCGGTCGGCCCCTCCGGAGACGCTCCAGCCGACGCCGTGCCCTACGGCGGCGACGACGACGAGGTCCGCCGCGTCGAGGCCGCCCTGTACGCCCGCATCGGCGAACAGGCCCCCGAGCGCCGGCTGACGGCCACCCGCCGCGCCGTCGAGCTGCTCGGCGACCCGCACCTGGCGTACCCGGTGATCCACGTGACGGGCACGAACGGCAAGACGTCGACCGCGCGCACCATCGAGAGCATCGTCCGGGCACACGGTCTGCGCACCGGTCTGATGACGAGCCCGCACCTGGTGTCGATCCGGGAACGCATCGTGGTCGACGGCCAGCCGATCGCGGCGGACCGGTTCGTCGAGAACTGGGACGACATCGCCCCGGTGCTCGAGATCACCGACCGCGAGCTCGCCGACAAGGGTGAACTCCCGCTGACCTTCTTCGAGGCGCTCACCGTGCTCGCCCTGGCGTGCTTCGCCGAGGCACCGGTGGACGTCGCCGTGATCGAGGTCGGGATGGGCGGCGAGTGGGACTCCACCAACGTCGTGCAGAGCCAGGTGTCGGTGTTCACGCCGATCGCCATCGACCACGCGAAGCAGCTCGGTGCCACCGTGGCCGAGATCGCCCGCACCAAGTCGGGCATCGTCAAGCCGTCGTCCGCCGTGGTGTCGAGCCGACAGGTCCCCGAGGCCCTCGCCGAACTCGAGCGCGCCGCCGAGCTCACCGAGTCCACCCTGGCCGTCGAGGGCACCGGGTTCAGCGTCGTCGACGTCACCCCGGCCGTGGGCGGACAGCTCATCACCGTGCAGGGCATCGCCGGCCGCTACGACGACCTGTTCCTGCCGCTGTTCGGCCGGCACCAGGCCGAGAACGCCGCCGTGGCGATCGCGGCGGTCGAGTCGTTCCTCGGCCGCGGGGCCCAGGCCCTCGACGAGGACGTCCTGTCCGAGGGCATCGCCGGCACGACCAGCCCCGGTCGCCTGCAGCCCATCGTGACCGACCCGACCGTCGTCGTCGACGCCGCGCACAACCCGCACGGTGCGAAGGCCCTGGCCGAGGCGCTGCCGGTGGCGTTCCCGTCCGAGCACGTCGTCGGCGTCGTCGGGATCCTCGGCGACAAGGACGCCCGCGGGTTCGTCCGCGCGCTCAAGGACACCGTCGCGACGTTCGTCGTGACGCAGCCGCCGGGGGAGCGGGCGCTCGACGCGGACGAGTTCGCCCGTGTCGTCGTCGACGAGGTCGGCGAGGACCGCGTCGTCGTCGAGCCGTCCCTGGCCTCCGCACTGCAGGAAGCGCGCAGCCTGGCCGACGAGGCGGATGCCGAGGACGCCCTCGTGCTCGTCGCGGGCTCCATCGTGATGGTGGGCGCGGTCATGGACCTCGTGCACCGCGAGGGCGAGGCGAAGTGACGGACGCACCACGGGCCTCCCGGCCGGGCCGCGCACCGCGCACCCGGAAGCCGCGCCGCGAGCGCGGGGCGCAGGAGAGCCTGCTCTCGATCACGCTGGTGCTCGAGGCGATCATGTTCTTCTTCCCCATGCTCGTCGTCTTCGGCAAGGGCACGCTGCCGCCCGCCGCGGCCTTCGGTGGCGGCATCGGCGCGATCATCGTCCTCGCAGCTGCCTCACGTCTGACGGGCAACCGGGCCGGTGTATGGTTCGGGTGGCTGCTGCAGGCGGCCATCCTCGCCACCGGGTTCATCGAACCGTTCATGTTCGCGGTCGCCGTGGTGTTCCTGGCGCTGTGGGTCTTCTGCTTCGTCAAGGGCGGTCAACTGGACCGTCAGAACGCCGCGCGCCGAGCGGCCATGGGCGAGGACTGACCACCACATTCGACCCCGAACACAGGGAGTACTGCGTGTCCGACTTCGAAGAGACCCTCGTCCTCGTCAAGCCCGACGGCGTCGCCCGCCAGCTGACCGGTGAGATCCTCCGCCGGATCGAGGCGAAGGGCTACGAGCTCGTCGACCTGAAGATGCTCACCGCACCGCGCGACCTGCTCGACGCGCACTACGAGGAGCACCAGGGCAAGCCGTTCTTCGAGCCGCTCGTCGAGTTCATGCAGTCCGGTCCCGTCGTCGCCGTGCGCGTCGCCGGCAACGGTGCGATCGCGGGCTTCCGCTCGCTCGCCGGCACCACCGACCCGACCTCCGCCGCGCCCGGCACCATCCGTGGTGACCTCGGCCGCGACTGGGGCCTCAAGGTGCAGCAGAACCTGGTCCACGGTTCGGACAGCCCCGAGTCGGCCGCGCGCGAGCTCGCGCTCTGGTTCGCCTGAGCGACGGGGACGACGTGACGAACAACGACCGACCCACCAAGAACGAGCGGCGTCAGCACGCCCGCGAGGTCGCACGCCAGCGCGCCGACGCCGAGAAGCGCCGCAAGCGCCGCAACAAGTGGTTCCTGCAGGGCGGCATCGGCCTGGGCATCGTGGCGATCGCCGCGATCATCGCGATCGTCGTGGTGAACGTGAACAACGCCCCCGTGGTGTCCGCAGCGGGGCCGAAGAACATGGCCACCGGCGCGATCCAGTTCACCGGCCAGGACGGCAAGGTCACCCCGGTGACCACGCCGGCCGTCTCCGCGACGGGTTCGGCCTCGCCGGCCCCGACGGCGAACAGCGACGGCGCCGTGACGGTCACCGAGTACGTCGACTGGGCCTGCCCGGTCTGCAAGCAGTTCGAGGCGGCCTACTCCGACCAGATCCTCGACAAGGTGAAGTCGGGCGACGCGACCCTGGCGATCCAGCCGGTGTCGATCCTCGACCGCAGCTACGCGGGCTCCCGCTACGCCAGCCGTGCCGCGAACGCCGCCATGTGCGTGGCGAACTACGCGCCGGACAAGTTCCTCGACGTGCAGACGCAGTTCTTCGAGAACCAGCCGGCCGAGGGCACCAAGGGCCTGACGAACTCCGAGATCGCGAAGCTCGTCAAGGCGGGCGGCGCGACCGGTTCGGACCTGTCCGAGTGCCTGTCGTCCGAGCAGTTCAAGGGCTGGGTGACGAAGTCCACGCAGGCCGTCACCACGAACGAGGCGCTCGCGGGCACGCAGGGCTTCGGCACGCCGACGATCGTCGTCGACGGCAAGCGCCTGGACGACCTGAGCACCGTCATCACCGCGATCGACGCCGCGGCGAAGTAGCACTCCCCGAACGACCGACGGCCCTCGCTCCCATCCGGGAGCGGGGGCCGTTCGTCGTGAGCGGGGAAGGCTAGGACGCCCTGCCGTGCTTCCGGACGAAGGCCGCGAACGCGTCGACGTCGGCGAGGGACGCCGCGCCGTCCGCGTTGTACTGCTCGCCGTCGACGATGATCGTCGGCGTGCTCGTGATCCCGTCGAGCGACGAGTTCGGCACCGGGTCGCTCATCGCCCGGTTCGTGGCGTCGGCGACCCACCCGGCGAAGTCCTGCCGGGTGATGCACGGCGCCACGGCCGGATCCGCCGCCCCGGCCTGGCGCGCGAGGGACGCCAGCTCGTCGTTCGTGAGTCCGCGCGTGCTCTCCGAGGGCTGGTGTTCGTAGAGCGAGCTGTTGAACGCCAGGAACGCGTCCGGGTCGTGGTCCGCCACACAAGCGGCAGCCGCAGCCGACCGGGTGGAGTACCGCGACCCGAGCGACACGCGGTCGAGCAGCCCGAGTGGATGCAGCTCGAGGGTCGCGGTGCCGTCCTCGACCCACTGTCGGATCCGGGGCATCTGGGCCGTCTCGAACTGGTTGCAGTACGGGCACATGTAGTCCGCGTAGATCGTGATCGCGGTCCTGGAGCCGTCCTGCTCGGTCGGCGTCGGGGTCCCGCCGTCGGGCACCGCCCGCGTCTCGACGGGCAGGATCCTGCCGGCCACCCCGGTGAGCAGGACGCCGTCGCTCGCCGCGTTCCGCGGACCCGGCCCGGCGGGCTGCACGGAGTTCGCGATCACCAGGACGACGACCGCGACCACCGCGAGGCTCCCGACGACGATCCCGCTGATGCCGAGTGTGCGGAGGCGCCGGCGTCGAGACTGCTCCGCCGCCCGTGTCGCTCGCGCGCGTTCCCGTGCGACGTCCCGGCGCGCCCTGCTGCTCTCGTGCTCGCTCATCGATCCCGAGCGTAGGGGCAGCGGGGACGGCTCAGAAGCTGGTGAGCACCGCGGGGAACTTGATGATGATCGTGACGATGATGACCAGGTAGTTCGCCAGCGCAAACGCCCAGCTGAAGGGCAGGAGCGACCGCCCGACGCGCTGCGCCCCGGCGCCGAAGCGACCCTGCGCCGTGTTCCAGATGGTGAACACCCAGAACATCGGGATGGTCATCGACCAGACGAGCATGCACCACGGGCACAGGGCACCGATGACGAAGACGGTCTGCGTGAACAGCCAGGTCACGAAGACCCATGCCAGGAAGACACCGGCGTTGAAGACGATCCAGAACCAGCGCGAACCGTTCCGGAACCCGGCGAGCAGCAGCACCGCGACGGCGATCGGGGCGACGAACCCCATGACGCCGAGCAACGGGTTCGGGAACCCGAACAGGTGCCCCTGCCAGCTGGCCATCACGTCGGAGCAGTTGATGAACGGGTTCACGTCACAGCTCAGGACGGCCTTCGGGTTCTGGTACTTCGTGAACTCGTCGAGGACGAGCCGGAACGAGCCGAACAGGCCGACGATCCCGGTGACGAGCAAGAAGACCGCCATCGCGATCGGACGACGGGGGGCAGGGGCAGACGCGGTCACGCGGTCATCATCGCATGCGGGTTCCGGTGCTTTCCGGGTGCGGCATGCGATAATGCCTGGAGGTCGTGCGGCCAACCGCACACCGAAGAGAGCTTTCCGAGTGACGCCCCACCGGGCCGAACCCGGACGATCAGGTGCGGTGAGAGCGCACTGTGGTCGGGCAGCGTCACTCCGACGCCGAGCCGGACCGGGCCGGGTGCCCGGACCGGAACGGGCGCGGACGCAACGAGAAGTTGACGCGGACCGATCACGAGACAGCGAGCGCGGGGGCGTCGACGCCGCCCGCCACGACACAGAATTCCCGCCACCCGAAAGGGTGCGAGTGGGGCCGAGGAGTGCACCAGTCCATGGTGGAGCAGAACAACGACAACACGACCAACGACGAGAACGCGCCGAAGCGCCGGAGCCGCCTGTTCGGCGGTCGCCGCGCCCGGTCGTCCGGCCAGGAGGCCCGTGGGAGCGCCGAGCAGGCACCCCACGCCGACGAGACCCTCGCGCTGACGGGCGGCGCTGACGCCCGTCCCGCGGCCAGCGTCGCGTCGGCCGGTTCGCCGGACTCTCCCGATTCGCCGGACTCGCCCGACTCCCCGGCCTCGCCGGCGTCGCCCGTCGAGCCGACCGACACCGGGGCGGTCTCCGTCGCGGTCGAGGCCGTCGCCGACAGCGGTGCCGAGCCGCACGACGTGAGCACGCTGACCGGTGACCTGCCGGTCGTGACGGGCGACCAGTCGGCGACCGCGACCGACGGGGCGGACGCGGACCGCGCCTCCCGTCCGGCCGATGCCGCACCGAAGGCCGAGGCGAGCGACGACGCAGCACCCGCCGACGAGCCGTTCGTGCCGAAGGCCACGAGCACGCTCAGCCTGATCTTCCACGCGCCGGTGCTGCCGGAGCTGCCGCAGCGCGCGCCCCGGTTCGAGCGCGACCGCGATCGTGACCGTGACCGTGACGAGGACGACCGCTACGACCGCGAGGACCGGTTCGACCGCGATCGCGACCGTGACGACCGCGACGACCAGGGCGGCTCGCGCCGTCGCTCGCGTCGCCGTGGTTCGAGCGCCGACCGCGAGGCCCGCGAGCCGCGCGACCACCAGGAGCCGCGCCGCCGCGAGCCGGAGCTCATCACCGAGCCGCAGCGCATCAAGGGCTCGACCCGGCTCGAGGCGAAGAAGCAGCGCCGTCGTGACGGCCGCGATGCCGGACGCCGCCGTCAGGTGGTCAGCGAAGACGAGTTCCTCGCCCGCCGCGAGAGCGTCGACCGCCAGATGATCGTCCGCTCCAGCTCGTCGACGATCGAGATCGGCGTGCTCGAGGACGGCATCCTCGCCGAGCACTACATCACCAAGTCCGAGAACGTGTCGCTCATCGGCAACGTCTACCTCGGCAAGGTGCAGAACGTCCTGCCCTCGATGGAGGCGGCGTTCGTCGACATCGGTCGTGGCCGGAACGCCGTGCTCTACGCCGGTGAGGTCGACTGGAACTCCGTCGAGACCGGCAACCACGGTCGCCGCATCGAAGCAGCGCTCAAGCCGGGCGACAAGGTCCTCGTGCAGGTCACGAAGGACCCGGTCGGCCACAAGGGTGCCCGCCTCACCAGCCAGATCTCGCTGCCGGGTCGCTACCTGGTCTACGTGCCGAACGGCTCGATGAACGGGATCTCGCGCAAGCTGCCGGACACCGAGCGTGCCCGACTGAAGAAGATCCTGAAGGAGGTCCTGCCGGAGCACGCGGGCGTCATCGTGCGCACCGCTGCCGAGGGTGCGACCGAGGAGCAGCTCACCCGCGACGTGCAGCGCCTGACCAGCCAGTGGGAGGCCATCCAGAAGAAGGTCGCCGGTGGCCACGCCCCGGTGATGCTGCACTCCGAGCCCGACCTGCTCATCAAGATCGTCCGCGACGTCTTCAACGAGGACTTCACGAAGCTGATCATCGACGGCGAGGCCGCCGGCGGCACCATCGACGAGTACCTGTCGGCCGTCGCCCCGGACCTCAAGGACCGCGTCGTCCGGTACGAGGGCCCCGACTCCTTCGAGGAGTTCCGCCTCAACGAGCAGATCGACAAGGCGCTCGACCGCAAGGTCTGGCTGCCCTCCGGTGGTTCGCTCGTCATCGACCGCACCGAGGCCATGACGGTCGTCGACGTCAACACGGGCAAGTTCGTCGGGTCCGGCGGCAACCTCGAGGAGACGGTCACGAAGAACAACCTCGAGGCCGCCGAGGAGATCGTCCGGCAGCTCCGCCTGCGGGACATCGGTGGCATCATCGTCGTCGACTTCATCGACATGGTGCTCGAGGAGAACCGCGACCTCGTGCTCCGCCGCCTGGTGGAGTGCCTGAGCCGCGACCGGACGAAGCACCAGGTCGCCGAGATCACCTCGCTCGGCCTCGTGCAGATGACCCGCAAGAAGATCGGTGTCGGTCTGCGCGAGTCCCTCGACGAGGTCAACGCCAAGATCAACGACAACAACGCCGACCCGGGCCCGAGCAAGGGTCGCCGCAAGGGCCGTGGCGGGAACGGCAACGAGAACGGCCGGTCCGGCAACGGCGGGAACGGCGGCAACGGCAACGGGAACTCCGGTTCGTCGGGGTCGTCGGGGCCGTCGCACGGCGCGTCCAGCCAGGCGCACCAGATCACGGACGACGTGAAGAACGCGCTGTCGCGGATCGCCGCCTCGACCCTGTCGCACGACGAGCAAGAGGCAGCGGCGGCTGCCGTGACCGCGACGGAGACCACGGCACCGTCGTCGGCCGACGCGTCGATCGGCACGGACAGCACGGGTGGCGAACAGCCGACCGGCTCGAAGCGTCGTCGTCGTGGCCGTGGAAGCCGCGGGGGAGACCAGCAGAACAGCGACCAGCAGACCGGCGACCAGCAGGCTGCCGCGCAGGCCGAGGTCGCCGAGCAGTCGGACGCACCTGAGTCCTCGGCCACCGCCGAGCCCGCCGTGGTCGTCGAGTCCGAGGCGCGCGCGCCGAAGGCCGCTGCTCCGGCCGTCACGGAGCCCGCTGCCGCACCGAAGGCGAAGGCCCCGGCCCGTCGTCGCGTGAGCTCGAGCGCCACCGTGACCCCGACCGACAACACCGTCGCGATCCTGGACATCCCGATCGCCGCGGCGCCCAAGCGCGAGCCGCGCGCGGTCGCCCCGGACGCCGAGTCCCTGCTCGACTCGGTGCTCCAGGCGCTCCCGGAGCCGAAGCAGCCCGGACAGGGGCGCTCGCGTTCCCGCCGCGTCTCGTCGCCGAGCATCAGCGCTCCAGCCACGCCGACGGAGGAGCCGACCGACGACGCCGACGGCTCCGACGGCACAGTGATCCTGGGGAACTGACGTGACGAGCCCGGGCGACCCGCAGCAGCAGCGTGGGTACTACGGTGCGGGCTGGTCCCAGCCCGCACCGCCCGGCCCGGGTGCCCAGCAGCCCGGTGGCCCCGTGCCGCCGCAGCAGGGCGGTGTGCCGCAGTACGGGCGTCAGCCCGGTGCCGGTGCGCCGTACGCCCCGCCGCGGCCGCCCCGTGCCCCGGCAGACCCGCGTCGGGCCTTCGCGCCCGGGGCCTCGGTGACGAACACGGCCGGCGCGCTCATCGCCGTGGTGGCGCTGGTGCTCGTCGAGTTCGTGTCCGGGCTCTTCGGGCTGCTCGGCACCTCGCTCGTGGTCAGTCCGTTCCGGCACTACGGCGCCGGCACGAGCCTGCTCGGCAGCTTCACGACCGGGGTCTTCGTGGCGCCGTTCCCGTACTACGTCGGCGCGTTCCTGGCCCTGGCGTTCCTGACGCCGATCGACCGTCGCAGTCCGCTGCCGAGGCTCCTGCTCCGCGTGGTCCTCGCCGGCGCCGCTGGCACGGTGGCCCTGATGCTCGTGGGGGTCTTCACCGGGTCGCTCGGAGCGACCACCGCCGGCGCTTCCCAGCTCGTCATCGACGTGGTCACGCGGCCGCTGCAGAACGGTCTGCCGTTCACGGTGATGCTCCTGGCGACCGCCACGGCGGCCTGGCTCTGGCTCGGTCGACCGCGCCGCGGACGAGGCCCGTCGACGACCCCGGGCATGCCGGGCACCGTCCGACCCGCCGACGCGGTGCCGCCGTCGACGATCCAGCAGCCCCCGCAGCAGCAGCCCCCGGCGAACCCCTGGGGCGGTCCAGCGCCCCGCTGAGCCCGCCCGCGGCCCCTCGCACGGTGCGAGGCCCCCGCCGACCCGTGCGAGGTTCCGTACTCGGTGCGCCCGTCTCCGCGTCGCACGGAGTACGGAACCTCGCACCGTTCGCGCGGCCCTGCGGCCCTGCGAGCCGGCGACGCGCCGTGGGAGGTGCCGCGCGGGGCGGACCCGAACCGGGCCTCCCGGCCGCCCTGACGCGCTGTCAGCGGCTGCGCTTGTCCCGCTGCGCCACGCGCAGCCCACTGCGGATCAACCGCAGCACGAGCTCGCGACCGGTCACCGCCGAGGCGCCCGCGGCCACCAGTTCGTCGTACCGCGCGAGCGGGACGTCGTAGTGGTCGTGGTCGAACGCACGGCGCGGCACACCGGCCCGCGCAGCGAACGCGTGGAGTTCCGCGTAGGATTCATCACTGACGAGGTGCGACCACAGTGTGTCGTGGGCGGGCCACGTCGGTGGGTCGATCAACACGGTCACCGTGCAATCGTACGGGTGTCGCCGTTTGACCGGACCCAGGGTGATCGAGTATTCTCGGTCCCTGGTGTCAGCGGGCCGTTCTGCCTGCGTCGCCGATCGGGCCCGGCCTTCCCGGGAGCCGCTCGTGCAGAAGTGGGCACCCGAGACTTCCCTCAAGCAGAGTTACGTAAGGATTTCCACGTGGTTTACGCAGTAGTGCGCGCCGGCGGCCGTCAGGAGAAGGTCGAGGTCGGCACCATCCTGACCATCGACCGTGCCAAGGCGGACGACAAGGGCAACATCGACCTCGCCCCCGTGCTCCTCGTGGACGGTGACAAGATCACGTCGGCGGCTTCCGAGCTCGCGAACGTGACCGTCACCGCCGAGGTGCTCGACGACCTCCGTGGTCCCAAGGTCATCATCCAGAAGTTCAAGAACAAGACCGGGTACAAGAAGCGCCAGGGTTTCCGCGCTGAGCTGACCCGCGTCAAGATCACCAAGATCGCGTAAGGGAGTCATCTCATGGCACACAAGAAGGGTGCGAGTTCCACTCGCAACGGTCGTGACTCGAACGCACAGCGCCTCGGCGTGAAGCGCTTCGGTGGCGAGGTCGTCAACGCCGGCGAGATCATCGTCCGCCAGCGCGGTACCCACTTCCACCCGGGCGCCAACGTCGGCCGCGGTGGCGACGACACGCTGTTCGCCCTCTCGTCCGGTTCGGTCGAGTTCGGCACCAAGGGTGGCCGCAAGGTCATCAACATCGTCAACGCGTAGTCGTTCGAACGACTGCAGCTGGAGGGGCGGGCCGAGTGCCCGCCCCTCCTTCGCTTTTCCCGCCGACGATCCCGTCGGCACAACGAAACACCAGGAGTGGACCCATGGCGACCTTCGTCGACCGCGTGACCCTGCACCTCAGCGCGGGGCACGGCGGCAACGGCTGCGTGTCGGTCCGCCGTGAGAAGTTCAAGCCCCTCGCCGGGCCCGACGGCGGCAACGGCGGTGACGGCGGCGACATCGTGCTCGTGGCCGACCCGCAGGTGACGACGCTGCTCGGCTACCACCGTTCCCCGCACCGCTCGTCGAAGAACGGGCAGCCCGGCATGGGCGACCACCGCAGCGGTGTCAGCGGCGAGGTCCTCGAACTCCCGATGCCCGTCGGCACCGTGGTGTACGACGAGTCCGGCGAGGTCATCGCCGACCTCACCGAGCCCGGTATGCGCGTCGTCGTGGCCCCCGGTGGACAGGGCGGCCTCGGCAACGCGGCGCTCTCCACCACGAAGCGCAAGGCCCCCGGCTTCGCGCTGCTCGGCACCGAGGGGTGGGCGGGTGACATCAGCCTCGAGCTGAAGACCATCGCCGACGTCGCCCTCGTCGGGTTCCCGAGCGCCGGCAAGTCCTCGCTCATCGCCGCCGTCTCCGCCGCCAAGCCGAAGATCGCGGACTACCCGTTCACGACCCTCACCCCGAACCTCGGTGTCGTCGAGTCCGGTGACACCCGGTTCACCGTCGCCGACGTCCCCGGTCTGATCGAGGGCGCAAGCGAGGGCAAGGGCCTGGGCCTCGAGTTCCTGCGCCACGTCGAGCGGTGCGAGGCGCTGCTCCACGTCATCGACTGCGCCACGCTCGACCCGGGCCGCGACCCGATCAGCGACCTCGACGTCATCCTCGGCGAGCTCGAGCGCTACCCGGTCCCCGAGGGCCAGGTGCCGCTGCTCGAGCGCCCGCAGATCGTCGCCCTGAACAAGATCGACGTGCCCGAGGCGCAGGAGCTCGCCGAGTTCGTCACCGCCGAGCTCGAGGGCCGCGGCTACCGCGTCTTCCCGATCTCCACGGCGTCCCGCAAGGGGCTCCGTGAGCTGACCTTCGCCCTGGCCGACATCGTCGAGCAGGCTCGCGCCGCCCGTGCGGCCGAGCCCGTGCCGGAGCGCATCGTGCTCCGCCCCCGCTCGGTCAACGAGAAGCCGTTCACCGTGCGCGCCGAGGGCGGCGAGGAGCACCGCTTCTACCGCGTCCGCGGCGCCAAGCCGGAGCGCTGGGTCCAGCAGACCGACTTCACCAACGAAGAGGCGATCGGCTACCTGGCCGACCGGCTCGCGAAGCTCGGCGTCGAGGACGGTCTGTTCAAGGCCGGAGCCGTCGCCGGCTCGACCGTCGTCATCGGTGGCGACGGCGGCATGGTGTTCGACTGGGAGCCCACGCTCACGTCGACCGCGGAGCTCATCACGAGCGCCCGTGGCACCGACGCCCGCATCGGTGCGACCTCGCGTCCGACCCGCAACGAGCGGCGCGAGGAGTACTTCGAGCGGATGGACGCCAAGGCGGCCGCCCGTGCCGAGCTCGAGCAGGAGCGCGTCTCCGGGCTCTGGGTGGACGACGACGTGGTGACCAGCGACCAGCTCGGCACCAGCGAGCAGGTCGAGACCAGCGACCAGAAGGACTGACCGCGGCATGACCGACACGACCGCCCGCACCGACCTCGGACCCGTCACCCGGCGAGAGGACATCCCGCGTGCGCGGCGGATCGTGGTCAAGGTCGGCTCGTCCTCGGTCAGCGGTGACGCCGCCGGCCAGATCGGCCCCCTGGTGGACGCCCTGGCCGCCGCCTACGGTCGGGGGACCGAGGTCGTGCTCGTGTCGTCCGGTGCGATCGCGACCGGTTTCCCGTTCCTCGGACTCGAGGGCCGACCGGACGACCTCGCCACGCAGCAGGCTGCGGCGGCCACCGGGCAGAACGTCCTGATGTTCCGGTACCAGAAGGAACTCGATCGGCACGGCGTCGTCGCGGCGCAGATCCTGCTCACCGCCGGTGACCTGCAGAACCCCACACACCGGGTGAACGCCCAGCGCGCCATCGACCGCTTGCTCGCCCTGCGCGTTCTCCCGATCGTGAACGAGAACGACACCGTCGCCACGCACGAGATCCGCTTCGGCGACAACGACCGGCTCGCGGCCCTGGTGGCCCGGATGCTCGGGGCCGACGCCCTCGTGCTGCTCTCCGACGTCGAGGCGCTCTACACGGCACCCCCGGAGCAGCCCGGCGCGACCCGCATCGACGAGGTGCCGTTCGGCGACGAGCTGGCCGGGGTCACCTTCGGCTCGATCGGCACCGCCGGCGTCGGCACCGGGGGAGCGGGGACCAAGGTCGCCGCCGCACGGCTCGCGGCCGAGGCGGGCACCGCGGTGCTCGTGACCGACACGGCGCTGGTCGACCGTGCGTTGGCGGGCGAGCACCTCGGCACCTGGTTCCACGCCGCGCCGCGTCCCTGAGACGGGTTGCGCCCGGAGCGGTCACGACTCGCCGTCGGTCCGGTGCCGACTGGTCGGGAACCGTCGGTGTGGTCGGCGCGGAGCGACGGCCTGCGACCGCTCGCGTGGTGCGGGATGACGTGTCGTGACCGACCGACGGGGTGGACGCGACCGCCTGGAGGTCCGGTGCGGGTCCCGGGGACCGGTGGCGGGCCTCCAGGCGGTCACGACTCCCCGTCGCGACGCGGTCGTGTGGTCGGGAACCGTCGGTACGGTCGGCGCGGAGCGACGATCTGTGACCGCTCGGCGGGCGGGGGACGACGTGTCGTGACCGGTCGACGCGGCCAGCCGCCGGGGTGGACGCGACCGCCTGGAGGTCCGGTGCGGCTCCCGGGGACCGGTGGCGGACCTCCAGGCGGTCACGACTCCCCGTCGCGACGCCGTGGTGTGGTCGGGAACCGTCGCCGCGGGCGTCGCGGAGCGACGATCTGTGACCGCTCGGCGGGCGGGGGACGACGTGTCGTGACCGGTCGACGCGGCCAGCCGCCGGGGTGGACGCGACCGCCTGGAGGCCCGGTGCGGGTCCCGGGGGCCGGTGGCGGGCCTCCAGGCGGTCACGACTCACCGTCGGGGCGCGGTCGTGTGGTCGGGAACCGTCGGCGCGGGCGTCGCGGAGCGATGATCTGTGACCGCTCGCGTGGTGCGGGACGACGTGTCGTGACCGACCGACGGGGTGGACGCGACCGCCTGGAGGTCCGGTGTGGGTCCCGGCGACCGTTGGCGGGCCTCCAGGCGGTCACGACTCACCGTCGGGACGCGGTCGTGTGGTCGGGAACCGTCGGTAGGGTCGGCGCGGAGCGACGATCTGTGACCGCTCGGCGGGCGGGGGACGACGTGTCGTGACCGGTGGTCGGGCGGACCGGGCCCGGAGGCACGGCGAGTGTCCGGAACGCCCGTCACGAACCGAGGGACGGACCTACAATCGGTCCATGTCGTCGATCGCGCCCGCCCCGACCCTGACCGACAAGCTCGTGGCCGCTCGGGCCGCCTCGTCGGCGCTCGCGACCGCGACGACCGCCGTCAAGGACGCGGCCCTCGGCGCGATCGCCTCGGCCGTGCGTGCCGCGACCGACGAGATCGTCGCCGCGAACCACGACGACCTCATCGCCGGCGAGGACGGCGGACTCTCGTCCGGGCTGCTCGACCGGCTGCGACTCGACCCCGGCCGGATCGAGGCCCTCGCCGCCGCGGTCGAGCACGTCGTCGGGCTGACCGACCCCGTGGGGGAGCACGTGCGCGGGTCGCAGCTGCCGAACGGACTCCAGCTCACCCAGGTGCGCGTGCCGTTCGGTGTCGTCGGGGCCATCTACGAGGCGCGCCCGAACGTCACCGTCGACATCGCCTCGCTCGCGCTCAAGTCGGGCAACGCCGTCGTGCTCCGTGGCGGATCGGCGGCCCAGCACACGAACGCCGTGCTCGTCGCCCGGATCCAGGACGCGGTCGAGTCGGTCGGCCTGCCCCGCGACCTGGTGCAGACCATCGACGAGTTCGGCCGCGCCGGTGCCACCGAGCTCATGCGCGCACGTGGCCTGGTCGACGTGCTGATCCCGCGGGGGAGCGCCGCACTCATCCAGACCGTCGTCACCGAGTCGCAGGTGCCCGTCATCGAGACCGGTGCGGGCGTCGTGCACGTGTTCCTCGACGCCTCCGCGCCGGAGCAGCGTGCGGTCGACATCGTCCTGAACAGCAAGGTGCAGCGGCCGAGCGTCTGCAACGCCCTCGAGACCCTCCTGGTGCACGAGGCCGCGGCCGAACGACTCCTGCCGGTGCTGGCCGACCGGTTGCGGGCGTCCGGTGTGACGCTGCGCGGCGACGACGCCACGCGGGCGATCGTGCCCGGGGTGCTCCGCGCCACCGACGGCGACTGGGCGACCGAGTCGATGGACCTCGACCTGTCGATCCGCGTCGTGCAGGACGTCGACGCGGCGATGGCGCACATCGCACGGTGGTCGACGCACCACACGGAGTCGATCGTCACGAACGACGTCGACACCGCCGAACGGTTCCTGGCGACCGTCGACTCGGCGGTCGTGATGGTGAACGCGTCGACCCGGTTCACCGACGGCGGCGAGTTCGGTTTCGGGGCCGAGGTCGGCATCTCGACGCAGAAGCTGCACGCGCGCGGTCCGATGGGCCTGCCGGAGCTGACGAGCACGAAGTGGATCGTGCGCGGCTCCGGGCAGATCCGCGGCTAGACTGAACGGCGTCTTTCCCCGACCGAACGGAGCACGAACGATGACCCTCCTCGCAGAAGCTGCTGAGCACGCCTCCGGGGCGCCCGCGTTCGTGTTCCCCATGGTCGGCGCCCTCTTCTTCATCTTCCTCGGCTTCGTGACCTGGAGCTTCCGTGACGTGGCCTACCGCCACTCCCAGAAGTTCGAGGCCACCCGCCACCACGAGACGGGTGTCGACGAGTTCGGCCACACCAAGATCTGACCGACCACTCGATGCTCGAGACCACCGGACGGCCACGCATCGGCGTGATGGGTGGCACGTTCGACCCCATCCACCACGGGCACCTGGTCGCGGCGTCCGAGGTGGCGCGGGCGTTCGACCTCGACGAGGTCGTCTTCGTCCCCACCGGACAGCCGTACATGAAGTCCGACGTCACCGACGCCGAGCACCGGTACCTGATGACCGTGATCGCCACCGCGTCGAACCCGATGTTCACCGTCAGCCGCGTGGACATCGACCGCCCGGGGCCGACGTACACCGTCGACACCCTGCGGGATCTGCACGAACAGCGACCAGATGCCCAGCTCGTCTTCATCTCGGGCGCAGACGCCGTTCAGCAGATCGTCGACTGGAAAGACCATGATGGTCTCTGGGACCTCGCGCACTTCGTGGCCGTGACGCGTCCGGGACACGCCTTGAGCCTCACCGGATTGCCCGAGCGGGACGTAAGCTTGCTCGAAGTCCCTGCACTGGCCATATCCTCGACGGATTGCCGTGACCGGGTTCGACGGGGGTTCCCCGTCTGGTACTTGGTTCCCGACGGTGTCGTCCAGTACATCTCCAAGCACCATCTGTATCGGAGCGTTGCATGAGTTCGTCCGACGCGCAGCCGCCCCTGTCGCGGCGCCAGGCGCGCGAGCGGGAGCGTGCCGCCGCGGCCGGTTCGCAGCCCGCGACGCCGCCCCCGACCGTCGCCGCACCCGCCGCCGAGACCCCTGAGTCCCGCCGTCCCGGGTCGCACGTCGCCCCGGCCCCCGGTGGCCCCGCCCAGTCGTCCGCGCCGGCATCGGCGCAGACCGCTCCGGCGTCTGCCTCGTCCGTCCCGGCGTCGTCACCCGCAGCCGGTGTGCCGCCGTTCCCGCCTGCCTCCGCGACCGAGATCGTCCCCGGCAGCGGTGGGCTCACCCGTCGGCAGATCCGGCAGCTCCGCGCCGCCGAGCGCCAGGCGGTGCAGCCGGTCCCGCTGCAGGACCCCACGCCCCAGTCGTCCGACCGCACCGTCGAGGACGTCCTCGGGTCGGTGGACACGATCGACCCCACCGCCGGGCCGCAGAGTGCTCCGGACGCCGAGGCCACGCACGACGAGCAGCCCGCTGCCCCGACGGTCCTCGACCAGGCCGCGGTCGCCCAGGCCACCGAGGCCGACGGCTCCCCGGACGCGCTCGAGCCCCTCGACGAAGCCGCCGCGCACGCCGAGGAGCCCCGCCGCCACCGGTCGACGTGGTCGCCGCCCGCCGACGTCACCGACTCCGACACGCCGGCGACCGACGTCCCCGAGTCGGATGCGCCGGTGAACGACGCCCCTGCGGACGAGACGACCGACGTCGCCCCGGCGGACGAGCCGTCCAAGGACGCACCCGCTCCCGCTGCCGGGTCGCAGCCCGCCGTCACGCCGGTGCCGATCCCGACGAACACCGCCGCAGCGACCCCCGCGGTGTTCCCGCTCTCGCTCGACGCCGAGGACGACGACACCAACGAGGTGCCGCTGCCCGAGCCCGCCACCGAGGCTCCGAAGGTCCCCGCCGCGTTCCAGCGTCCGACCGAGCCGAAGCCGGTGACCACCGCCTTCGCGCCGCCCGCCGGCCACTGGTCCCAGCAGGCGCACGACTCGAACGACTCCGAGGTGCACGACGCCGAGACCGGCACCCGTCGGGTCGCGGTGACGAACACGAACGCGATCATCCTGCCGAACTCGGCCCTGGCCGACCCCACCGGCGCCCTGAACGCGACGGGCGAGGTGATCCTGACGGGGTCGATCGACCTTCCGGCATCGCTGTCGTCGACGGGGTCGCACCGGCCGATCGACGGCGCCGAGGTCGACCGCCTGCTCGAGCAGCAGGACGAGCAGCCCGACACCGACGCCAGCCCGGTCCGGGCCAGCCGCGCGGTGTCCAGCCACACCTCGACCCGCCAGGTCGTGCTCGCCGCCGCCAAGCCGAAGGAGTCGCGCACGCCGCTGATCCTCGGTGTCACGGTCGGCGCGGTCGGACTGGCTGCGGCCGGTGTCATCATCACCGCACTGCTCACCACCCACGCGTTCGGCGGCTGACCGCTGCCGTCCCCGACGTCCGTTCTCCACCACCCCGCCGACCCTGGCCTGGCCGCTGTCGGCGGGGTGGCTTATGATCGTGACCCATCAAGCGAACCGGCTGTCCGTCGGTTCGACGACCGGAAGGAATCCGTGACCGCCTCCACTCGCGCACTGGAACTCGTGCAGGCCGCAGCACTCGCGGCCGACGCCAAGCAGGCCGAGGACCTCGTCGCTCTCGACGTGACCGGGCCGTTGCAGCTCACGGACGTGTTCCTGCTCGCAACCGGTCGGAACGAGCGCAACGTGCAGTCCATCGCCGATGCCGTCGAAGAACGCCTCCTCGAGCTCGGTGCCAAGACGCTCCGCCGCGAAGGCCGTACCGAGGGCCGCTGGGTCCTCATCGACTTCGGCGAGATCATCGTGCACGTCTTCCACGACGAAGACCGCCAGTACTACTCACTCGAGCGTCTCTGGGCCGACTGCCCGACGATCCCGCTCGAGCTCCCGGTGGACCACACCGCCTGATCAGCGACGCGCCCGGGTGACGGCTTCGATTTCGTCGCCCGGCGTTCGCATGGTGTACGCTTCTATGGTGCCTCCGGGGAACCGGTTGGTACGAAAGCAACACGATCTGGGTCTGTGGCGCAGCTGGTAGCGCACCTGCATGGCATGCAGGGGGTCAGGGGTTCGAGTCCCCTCAGATCCACCCTCAACCCCGCCGTTCCTCGGAACGGCGGGGTTTTTCGTGCGCCCGTCAGGCCTCGGCGGCCCGATACGCTGAGCGCATGAGCAACGACGCGCCGCTGTCCGGGTCTCCGCTGACGATCGCCTCCGCCGGGTACACGGCCGACATCGCCACCGTCGGAGCGACACTGCGGACCCTGCGGCACGAGGGCCGAGACCTGGTCGTCCCGTTCGACGCCGACGAGGTCCGCCCGGTCTTCCGCGGTGCCGTCCTGGCCCCGTGGCCGAACCGGATCGTCGACGGCGAGTACTCCTTCGGCGGCGTCGACCACGAGCTGGCCCTCACCGAGCCCGCACGGCACCACGCCCTGCACGGACTCGTCGCGTGGACGGACTTCCGCGTGCAGGAGCAGGCGGACGACCGCGTGGTGCTCGCCACGACCGTGCAGGCGCAGCAGGGCTACCCGTACCGCGTCGAGGTCACCGTGGAGTACCGGCTCGACGCCGAGGGGCTGCACACCACGATCACCGGGACGAACACCGGCGCCGAGGACGCGCCGTGGGGGACCGGCCCGCACCCCTACCTCGTCGCGGGTGCCGGCACCGTCGACGACTGGACCCTGACGCTCCCCGCCGCCCAGGTGCTCGAGGTGACGCCGGACCGGCTCGTCCCGACGGACCTGGTCCCCGTGCACGACGAGTTCGACCTGCGCACGCCCACGCTGATCGGCGACCGGTTCATCGACCACGCCTTCACCGGCTTCGACCGTGACGCCGCCGGCCTCGCCACCATCGCGGTCACGGCGGCGGACGGTCACGGGGTCCGTGCGACCTTCGGGCCGGAGTGCGGCTGGGCCCAGGTGCACACCGCCGACCACGTGGTCCCCGAGTACCACCGCGCCGGTCTCGCCGTCGAGCCGATGACGTGCGCCCCGGACGCCTTCAACGACGGCGAGGACCGCGGCCTCGTGGTGCTCGCGCCCGGTGCCTCGCACGCCGCCGCATGGACGATCGCCGCGATCTGAGCACCCCCGACCCCGGCGTCCGCGTCGAGGTCCGCCGACTCGACCCGGTCCCCGACCTCGCGGCCCTGGCGGCGCAGGTCGCCGGGGACCTGGTGTGGCTCGACTCCGGCCTGCCCGACGGTGCTCCCGCCACGGCTCGGCCCCGGGCCCGCTGGTCCGTGCTGGCGTGGACGGACGGGCCGTTCGCCGCCCGGTTCCGGCACCAGGACCGTCGCGCGCACCTGACGGTCGCCCCGCCCGCCCAGGAGTGGTTCGGGCCCGCCCGATCCGAGGAGCGTCCGGCCTTCGCGGTGCTGGCTGACCTGCTCCGACGCACGCCCAGCCTGCCCGAGCCGGTCGTCGGGTGCGGGTTCGCGCTGGGCTGGGTCGGGTTCCTCGGCTACGAGCTCGGCCGCGAGTCCGGCGGCCCGGACCGCACCGCCGACGGGCACGCCGACGCCGACCTGCGGTTCGTCGACCGAGCCGTCGTCGTCGACCACACCGGTGGCGGCTGGGCGCTCGCGCTCGTCGCCGACGCGGAACCGGCGGCCAGCGCGCGGAACCGCTCGTGGCTCGAGGAGGTGCCCACCCCCGCGACGTCGGTCGGCGTCGTGGACGCGGCCACGGGCCTCCCGGCCGGGGTGTCCACGGCGACCGGACGCGTGACGCGTGCCGCCTACGAGCGGGCGGTCGACGTGTGCCGCGCGGAGATCCGCGAGGGGAACGCGTTCCAGGTCTGCCTCACCACCGCCTTCGCGGTCGGTCAGGAGGCCCGTGGCGGCCCCGGTACGGACCCGCACCTGGGCGAGTACCTGCGGATGCGGGCGTCCGACCCCGTCCCGTTCGGTGCGTTCCTGCGGCTCGGCCCGCTGCGCGTGGCGAGCCGGTCACCGGAGCGGTTCCTGCGGATCGACGCGGCCGGAGCGGTGCTCGCGGAGCCGATCAAGGGCACGCGGCGGCGGCTCGCCGGCGCGGTGGCGGATGCGGCCGCGCGGGACGACCTGGCGGCGAGCCCGAAGGACCGCGCCGAGAACGTGATGATCGTCGACCTGCTGCGGAACGACCTGCTGCGGACCGCGGTGCCGGGGTCGGTGCACGTCGAGCGGCTGTGCGCCGTCGAGACGTACGCCAGCGTGCACCAGCTGGTCTCGACGATCGGGGCGGTGCTGCCGCCGGGGACGTCGCGGGCCGAGGTGGTGCACGCGGCGTTCCCGCCGGGGTCGATGACCGGGGCGCCGAAGAGCAGTGCCACGGCGATCGCGGACCGGCTCGAGGGGGCGCCGCGCGGGGTGTACTCGGGCGCGATCGGGTACTTCTCGGCGAGCGGGGCGGTCGACCTGTCGGTGGCGATCCGTAGCCTCGTGACCGTGCTCGACGAGTCGGGTGCAGTGCGTTCCCGGACCCTCGGAGCCGGGGGAGCGGTGACCTGGTCGTCGGTGCCCGCGGACGAGGCGGACGAGGTCGAGACCAAGACACGGTCGGTGCTCGGCGGAGTCGGGTCGGTCGCCAGCTGGTGAGCTGACGCCCTGATCCGAACACGTGTTCGATCGGGACTGTCCACGGATGTCGGACGCGATTGACATCATCGAACACATGTTCGAATATGAGGGCATGCAGACGGCGGCGGCACTCCGGTCGCCCACCCCGGACCGGGGCGGGCGGAGCGGTGCTGCACGCGGTGGCAGCGGTGCGGGCGGTGGCGGTGCGCGCCGTGGGCCGGACCACCTGAGCGATGCCCGGGCTGCGCTCGACCGCATCACGTCCCTGCGGTCCCGGGTGGCCGACATGGAGTCCACGCGGGTCGACACCGCCGGGCTCCCCACGGCCCCGGCGCTCGAACCCCTGCTGCCCGGCGGCGCGATCCGGGTCGGTGGCACCTACGCCGTCCCCGAGTCGGTGCTGCTCGCGATCACGATGCTGCAGGCGGCCTCGGCTGCCGGGGCGTGGTGTGCGGTCGTCGGGGTGCCGTCCTTCGGGATCGAAGCCGCCGCCGCCGCGGGGATCGACCTCGAACGGCTCGTGCTCGTCCCCGATCCCGGTGACCAGTGGCTCGCCGTGACGGCGGCGATGGCCGACGTCGCCCAGATCGTCCTCACCCGACCGCTCGGCCGGGTCGTGCCGGGCGACGTGGCACGGCTGTCGGCTCGGCTGCGACAGCGCGGTGGCGCACTCGTCGCGCTCGGCTCCTGGCCCGGGGCGGACGTCACGCTGCGGGTCACGTCCTCGACGTGGAGCGGCATCGGTCAGGGCCACGGCCACCTGACGGAGCGCCGGGCCACCGTGACCGCGACCGGGCGTGCCGGCGCGGTGCGTCCGGCGACCGCCGAGCTGCTCCTGCCCGCGGCCGACGGTGCGGTCCGGGCCGCCACACCGGTGCCGACGGTGGGCTCCGGGGACACCCGCGTGCTGCGGCCCGTGGCGGTGGCGTCGTGATCGCCTCCGGGCGCGTCCGGACCGACGCGATCACGCGTGGGGCGGCACTGCCCGAACCACCCCCGACCCGGACGATCGTGCTCTGGTGCCCGGACTGGCCGGTCATCGCGGCGGCTCGGGCCGGTGGCACCCCGCCGGAGCAGCCCCTCGCCCTGACCGCCAAGGGGCTCGTGTTCGCGAGCTCCGCGTCTGCGCGTGAGCAGGGTGTCGTGCGGGGGCTCCGCGTGCGTGAGGCCCAGGCACGGTGCCCCGAGCTCCTCGTGCAGCCCTACGACGACGCCCTCGACCACCGCGCCTTCGAGCCCGTCATCCGTGCGGTCGAGGCGGCGGTCCCCGGGGTCGAGGTGCTGCGGCCGGGCACCCTCGCGCTCCGCGCCCGCGGCCCGGCCCGGTACTACGGCGGTGAGCGCGCGGCGGCGGCGACCCTTGCCGGCATCGCGGCCGACCACGGCGCCCCCGCGGTGCGGGCCGGGGTGGCCGACACCCCGTTCGCGGCGGACCAGGCCGCCCGGGCCCGTCCGGTGCGCCCCGGTGAACGGGTGCGGCTCGTGCCCGTCGGGGGATCGGCGGACTTCCTCGCGCACCTGCCGCTCGGTGTGCTCGGCGACCCCGACCTCACGACGGTGCTCGACCGGCTCGGCATCACCACGCTCGGCGACTTCGCGGCACTCGGCGACGAACAGGTGCGGGACCGCTTCGGCGTGGCCGGGGCGTTCCTGCACCGGTTGGCCGGGGGCCGCGACCCCCGCGAGATCGCGGCGCGGGAGATCCCGCCGGAACTCCGGGTCGAGGCGTCGTTCGAACCCCCGCTGGACCGCGCCGACCAGATCGCGTTCGCGTTCCGGCGTTCCGCCGACGACTTCGCCGAGCGACTCCGGGCCGCGGGACTCGTGGCGACGACCATCCGTGTGGGGATCGTCGACGAGCGCGACATCCTGCTCGAACGGACCTGGGCGCACCCGCGCTGGTTCGACGCCGCCGACGTGGTCGACCGGGTGCGGTGGCAGCTCGCCGGCGGGGTGGACCCCAGCGGGCTCGAGGCGCCGGTCACCTCGGTCGTGCTCGAGCCGGTCGCCGTCGACGACATGGCGAACCACGAGCGCGGGCTGTGGGGCTCCGGCCCGGACGAGCGCGTGCACCACGGCCTCGCCCGGATCCAGGGCATGGTCGGCCACGACGGTGTGGTGAGCCCGCGCATCGGCGGGGGCCGCACCCTGTCCGAGCGCGTGGTGCTCGTGCCGTGGGGCGACGCACCCGCCGGCGGTGAGCGAGCCCTGGCGACCGTCCGCGACCGTCCGTGGCCCGGCAAGCTGCCCGGCCCGCCCCCTGCCACCGTGCTCGAGCGCCCCCGACCGGTCGACGTCGTCGCCGTCGGTGGTGCGAGCGTCGACGTCGACGAGCGCGGCGTGCTGTCCGGCGCACCCGAACGGTTCCGTGCCGAGGGCGACCGGGGCGGCGGCTTCTCGGCCGTGACGGCCTGGGCGGGCCCGTGGCCGCTCGTCGTCCGGTGGTGGGAGTCCGGCGGTCGACGCCTGCACCGGCTGCAGCTCGTCGACGCCGAGGGGCGTGCCTGGTACCTGGTGCTGGCGGACCACCGCTGGTGGGCCGAGGCGATCGCGACGTGACCCCGACCACACCGACAGGAGCGTGACCTGATGGGCTACAGCAACCCACCCATCCCGTGGTCGCAGTTCGAGCGCGCGCTGTCCGACAAGCGGAGCCCGGGCACGGCGCACGACGGCGACGGCGGCGACAGCCCCGCGTGGTCGCGGAAGCGCGAGCCGTACGTCCCGTCACCGCTCGACACCGACGGCGGGCCCGTGGTGCCGTACGCCGAACTGCACGCGCACTCGGCCTTCAGCTTCCTCGACGGCGCCAGTCAGCCCGAGCACCTGTTCGAAGAAGCTGCTCGGCTCCGACTGCACGCCCTCGCGCTCACCGACCACGACGGCTTCTACGGGGCCGCCCGGATGGCCGAGGTCGCCGAGTCGTACCCGCAGGTCGGCACCGTGTTCGGCACCGAGCTGTCCCTGGGGCTGACCGAACCGCAGAACGGTGTGCCCGACCCCGAGGGCTCGCACCTGCTCCTGCTCGCCGACGGTCAGGACGGCTACCACCGGCTCGCCGGCGCGGTGACGAGCGCACACCTGGCAGCCGGGTCCGAGAAGGGCAGCCCGCAGTACGACCTCGACGACCTCGCCGCGCGGGCGGACGGGCACTGGCGGGTCCTCACCGGGTGCCGGAAGGGCTCCGTGCGGCAGGCCCTCGAGCAGGGTGGCGAGTCCGCCGCCGAGACCGCGCTCCGGGTGCTGCTCGACCGGTTCGGCAGCCGCAACGTCGTCGTGGAGCTGCTCGACCACGGCGACCCGCTCGACAGCGCCCGCAACGACGCCCTGGCCGCCCTCGCCGCGAAGCACGCGCTGCCCCTGGTCGCCACCGGCAACGTGCACTACGCCACCCCCGACCGGTTCCCGGTGGCGACCGCACTCGCGGCGGTGCGTGCCCGTCGCAGCCTCGACGAGATCGACGGCTGGCTGCCGGCCGCCGACACCGCCCACCTGCGCTCCGGCGCCGAGATGGCCAGACGGTTCGGGCGCTACCCCGGCGCGATCGAGCGGACCGTGGAACTCGCCGACGAGCTCGGGTTCCGGCTGAAGACCGTGCAGCCCGGGTTGCCCGACCTCGACGTCCCGGACGGACACACCGCGATGTCGTGGCTCCGCGAGCTCACGTGGACGGGTGCCCGGCGGTTCTACCCCGGCAGCGCCGACGGCGTCGACCCCCGCAAGCGGGAGCGCATCGAGCGTGAGCTGTCCGTGATCGAGGAGAAGAACTTCCCGGGGTACTTCCTGATCGTGCGGGACATGGTGCAGTACGCCCGTGGTCGCGGCATCCTCTGCCAGGGGCGTGGCTCGGCGGCGAACTCGGCGGTCTGCTACCTGCTCGAGATCACCGCGGTGGACTCGATCCGGTACGGATTGCCGTTCGAGCGGTTCCTGTCGGCGATGCGCGACGAGGAACCCGACATCGACGTCGACTTCGACTCGGACCGCCGCGAAGAGGTGATCCAGTACGTGTACGCCAAGTACGGCCGGCACAACGCCGCCCAGGTCGCGAACGTCATCACCTACCGGCCCAAGGGTGCGGTGCGTGACATGGCGAAGGCGCTCGGCCACAGCCCCGGGCAGCAGGACGCCTGGTCGAAGCAGGTCGAGCGGGGGGGCTCGGTGACCGAGAGCCAGGACCACGACATCCCGCCGGCGGTCGTCGGGCTCGCGAGCGACGTCCTCGGGTTCCCGCGGCACCTCGGCATCCACTCCGGCGGCATGGTGCTGACCGACCGCCCGGTGGGCGAGGTCGTGCCGATCGAGCACGCCCGGATGGACGGCCGCACCGTGCTGCAGTGGGACAAGGACGACTGCGCCTACATGGGGCTCGTGAAGTTCGACATGCTCGGGCTCGGCATGCTCGCGGCCCTGCAGTACTCGTTCGACCTGGCGGCAGAGCACTGCGGGGAGCGCTGGGAGATGCACTCCATCCCGAAGGAAGAACAGGGGGTCTACGACCAGCTGTGCCGCGCGGACACGATCGGGGTGTTCCAGGTGGAGTCCCGCGCGCAGATGGGCACCCTGCCCCGACTGCTCCCGCGGCGGTTCTACGACCTGGTGATCGAGGTCGCACTCGTCCGACCCGGGCCGATCCAGGGCGGCGCGGTGCACCCGTACATCCGCCGACGCACGGGCGAGGAACCGATCACGTACATGCACCCGGCGCTCGAACCCGTGCTCGAACGCACCCTCGGGGTCCCGCTGTTCCAGGAACAGCTCATGCAGATGGCGATCGCGGTCGGCAACTGCTCCGGTGACGACGCCGACCTGCTGCGACGAGCGATGGGGTCGAAGCGCGGGCACGAGAAGATCGACCTGCTGCGCGACAAGCTCTACACGGGGATGGCGGACAACGGCATCCACGGTGCGGACGCCGACGCCATCTACGCGAAGATCCAGGCCTTCGCGAACTTCGGCTTCGCGGAGAGCCACTCGATCAGCTTCGCCCTCATCGTCTACGCGAGCGCGTGGATGCGACTGCACTACCCGGGGGCGTTCCTGGCGGCCCTGCTCCGGGCGCAGCCGATGGGGTTCTACTCACCGCAGACCCTGGTCGCCGACGCCCGACGGCACGGCGTCCGCGTGCTGCGACCGGACATCCTGCGGTCCGGGGTCGACGCCACGCTCGAACCGCTGCCGGACGGGGATGCCCCTGCCGGTGACGACGCGTGCCTGGCCACCGAGCAGCCCCCGGTGCTGCCCTTCGACAAGGCGCTCCCCGACGACACCGCGAGCCACCGACGCGACGGTGCCTTCGCCGTGCGGCTCGGGCTCGCCGAGGTCGCGTCCCTCAGCCGGAAGAGCGCCGAGAAGATCGTCGCGGAGCGGGACGCGAACGGCCCCTTCCGCGACATGTCGGACCTGGCCCGACGGGTCGGGCTCACCACGCCGCAGCTCGAGGCACTCGCCGCTGCCGATGCCTTCGCCCCCTTCGACATCGACCGCCGCGGTGCGATGTGGTCGGCTGCCCAGGCGGCCGCCGAGCGCCCGGACCAGTTGCCGGACACGCAGGTGTTCGTGCAGCCGCCGCTGTTCGGGCAGATGACGAGCGGGGACGTGCTCATCGCCGACATGTGGTCGACGGGCATGACGACCGACGACCACCCCGTCCGGCACGTGCGCGACCGCCTCGCCGCCCGCCGGGTGCTCAGCGTGCAGGACACCGCGACCGCCGAGACCGGACGACGGGTCGAGGTCGGCGGGATCGTGACGCACCGGCAGCGTCCGGCGACGGCCTCCGGCATCACGTTCCTGAACGTCGAGGACGAGACCGGGCTGGTCAACGTCATCTGCAGTGTCGGGGTCTGGGGGCGCTTCCGCCGGGTGGCGCGGGAGTCCCCGGCGGTGATCGTCCGGGGCATCCTCGAGCGCTCACCCGACGGGGTCGTCAACCTGGTGGCGGACCGCATCGAGCACCTGTCGCTGTCCGTCCGCACCCGCTCGCGGGACTTCCAGTGAGCGGTCGTGCTCAGCGCACCTCGGGCAGGCGGATCGTGACCTCGAGTCCACCGGCGGGCACGTTGCGGAGGGACGCCGTGCCTCCCGCCCGTTCCGCCACCGCACGCACGATCGCGAGTCCCAGCCCGGAGCCGCCGGGCAGGGCGCCGACACCGGTCGACGGGTCCGGGTTCGGGCGGGACGTCCGGGCCTCGTCCGGACGCGTGAAGCGGTCGAACGCCACGGGGATGAAGGACTCGGGCACGCCGGGGCCGTCGTCGGTGATCTGCAGGACGCCTTCGCCGCCGGTGCTCCGCCAGGACACGAAGATGCCGCCGCCACGGGGGAGTGCGGCCACGGCGTTGCCCGCGATGTTCGTGACGAGCTGCGCCATCCCGCCGGTGTCGATCCGGTACCGCGGTTCGACGGTGCCGCCGCCGATGCCCGGGCCGGAACCGCCGACGGCGACGGGCGGCTCGAGGTCGAAGTCGACGGTGACGTCCTTCGCCGAGGCGATGAGCCGGACACGGTCGACCGCGGCCATCACCTCGTCGCCGAGGTCCGACCACGCGGTCTCGGGTCGCCGGTCGCCGTCTTGTTCACGCCGCTCGGACTCCTCGATCCGCGACAGCGCGAGCAGGTCGTTCGCCAGCCGCGACAACCGCGCGACGCTGTGCTTGGCGCGTTCGATGTGGGCGGCGAGGGCGGCGGCGTCGTTCCCGTCGAGCGAGGCGAGGTCGAGCTGGGTCGTCAGGATCGCCAGGGGTGTCCGGAGCTCGTGGCTGGCGTCCGACACCATCTGGCGTTCGCGCTCGGTCGCCTGCCGAGTCCGGGCGAGGAAGGCGTTGAGCGTGGTCGCCAGGGACGCCAGCTCGTCCTGTGCGGGGCCCACCGGCAGTTCGGCACGCTCCGGGGCGACGGAGAGCCGTTCGGCCTCGCGGCGCATCCGGTTCACCGGGCGCAGCGCGGTGGTCGCGAGCACCCAGGACGCCACGCCGAAGGCGAGCAGGATCGCCAGGCCGGTCAACGACAGGGTCGTCGTGAGGTCGTCGACGACGATGGCCTCGGCCTGCGAGTTGCGGGCGGCCACGACGGTCCAGCGGCCGGCCTCGTTGACGGGGTGCTCCACCACGACGCGGTACTCCGAGCCGGAGACGGTGATGATCGAGGTACCGGCAGGGGTGGACCGCAGACTGCCGAGCGCCTGCTCGACACGGTCGGGCATCGTCGACAGCACGATCTCGCCGGACGGGGACACGACGGCGACGAGCTGCGCGTTGCCCGGCGGCGACAGGTCGGGGTCGCTGTCGACCTCGAGCGTGGCGACGTAGGGGTCGGCGTCGGCGTCGAGCAGCGTGCGCGTCGCACTCGCGACGACGCTCACCACCTGGAACCGCATCACGAGGACGAGCAGCAGGATGACGATCGCGGCGATCGCCGTCGAGCCGATCGTGATCCGGGCACGCAGCGACAGCAGACGCAGCGGCCGGATCGGACCGCCGCGTCGGCGGTCCGACCGTGGGGCGTCGTCGGCCCCGTTCACGCCCCGAGCAGATCCAGGCGGTACCCGCGACCGCGGACCGTGGCGATGGCGACGGTGGCCTCGTGCGCGGTGAGCTTCTTGCGGAGGTACGAGATGTACTGCTCGACCACGTTCGGGTCGACGTGCTGCGAACCGTCCCAGACCTCTTCGAGGATCTTCGGGCGGTCGACGACGCTGCCGGCGGAGCGGGCGAGCAGTCGGAGCAGGGCGAACTCGGTGGGGCTCACGGCGACGCGCTGCCCCTTGATCGAGATGCGGCGGGCCTCGGAGTCGATCGACACGTCCCCGACCTCGATCGTGCGGGGAGCCCCGGCGGACTCGCGACGGCCGAGCGCACGCAGCCGGGCGGTGAGCTCGGCGAAGGCGAAGGGCTTGGTGAGGTAGTCGTCCGCGCCGGCGTCGAGCCCGAACACGCGGTCGTCGACGGCGTCGCGCGCGGTCACGAGCAGGATCCGCACAGGGTCCTCGCGCTCACGGATCCGCCGCGCGAGCTCGAAGCCGGACATGCCGGGCATCATCACGTCCACGACCGCAAGGTCGAACGCCTGCTCGCCGAGGGCGATGAGCGCCTCGACACCGTTCTCTACGGCCGTGACCCGGTACCCCTCGGCCGCGAGTCCGCGTTCCATCAGGGCACGCATCTCGTCGTCGTCCTCGACCACCAACAGCCGCATAGTGGACCTCCTCGGACCCATCGTGGCATCGAACCGGCGCGGAGGGGCGTTCTCCGGGTCCGACTCGCTGAATCTCGTCACAGGACGAAGCAGAACGGTCTGTCCCACGTTCTAGGGACGTGAGCGCCGCTTGCTTCGTTGCTAGGCTCCGGCAGCGGACAGCGCGACCCGATGCGCCGCCCGCACTGGGGGATCATGAACGACTCGATCGACCACCCGGCCATCGTGCGCCTGCGCGCCGAACTGGACGCCGCGTGGAAGGGCATCGGCGCGCTCGCGCAGTTGGAGGACGCTCCGCGCGACCGCGTGGTCGCGGAGCTGCGGACGGCCGTGCCGGACGTGGCGAGCCGTGCTGCACGCGAGGTCGGCACCGAGGCCGTCGTCGCGGAGATCAGCCGGTACGCCGACGCCGGCATCCCGGGTGCGACCGCGACCGACGTCGTGCCGACCGCGGTGATCTGGTCGGACGTCGTCCGGACGGCGTCGGAAGCAGCCTGCGCAGCGCGCTGAAGCGGACCGAGCGGCCTGCGCAGCGCGCTGAAGCGGACCGAGCGGCCTGCGCAGCGCACTGAAGCGGACCGACTAGTCGTCCTCGCCGAGCAGCTCGCCCCGCACCCGTCGGATGTCCTCGAGCAGTGCCCCGATGAGCACCCAGTGCCGGGAGTTCGGCCGCACCACCTCGAGCGGCGCGGTGAGCGCCGGCTCCGAGGCCTCCGCCCACGGCTCGACGTCCGGTCCGAAGGCGGCGGCGTCCGTCCGGCCGACCCCGTCCACCGGGTCGAGTCGTGTCGATTCGACCCGCGCACTGAGCGCGCGGACGTCCGCACCGATCCGTGCCACCTCGGTCGCGATGCCGTGCACCACCGGGTCGTCGCGCAGGTCCGGGGCGGTGTTGTCGCGGATCGCCCGGGTCATCCCGGTGACCCGGGTCACCAGGACGCGCAGGTGGTCGGTGGTCACCACGTCGCGGTCGAGGATCGTCCGGTGCCGGCCGCCGCGCGGGTTCATCGTCAGGGACTCGCGGGCCGACCCCAGGGACGCCTCGGCCTTGGCGTGCTGCTGCCGCAGTGCCCGGGCGGCGACGAGCGCCTCGTCCCAGCGCTCGCGGTCCCACCCTTCGGTCAGGCCGATCGCGATCCGCTCGAACGCCACCGCGGTGTCACGGGCGAGCCGCGCGACGGCGAGGTGTGCCGGTTCGAGCAGCACGGGCGGCACGATGAGCGCGTTCACGACCAGGGCGACGATCGCACCGATCACGGTCTCGAGGATCCGGTCGGCGGAGTAGTTCGGCGTCACGACCCCGGCGGTGAGCACGAGCATGCCGCTGATCCCCACCTGGGTGGCCGACGTCGGGGTGAGCCGGAGCGCCCAGGCGATGAGGATCGCGAGCACGATGACGAGCAGCACGACGAACACGCCGTCGCCGAGCAGCAGGTGGAACCCGGTGGCCAGCACGACGCCGATCACGACGCCCGCGCTCCGCTCGAGCCCCTTCACGAACGACTGGTTGATGCTCGGCTGCACCACGAGCAGGGCAGCGATCGCCGCGAAGGTGGGGAACGGCCCCTGGATGACCAGGCGGCAGAGGAGCACGGCGGCGACCACCGCGACGGCGGTCTTCACGACCTGCAGGAACGGCGTGCGACTGGAGCTGCGGAGGCGCGCGACCGGGTTCACATCGACCACGGTAGCCACCGGCCGCGCGCCGAGCCGTGCACGAACGCGACGAAACCCGCGCGACACGGTTGACTGATGCCGTGTGGCCCAACCATGAGCGCGTCATCCCGCAGGCCTTCGCCGGCTCCGGGACCTCCGTGGTGGCCGCGCGGGCGCACTCCGTCGAGCCCTCGGGCAACGGCTACCTGTACGGCTACGAGGTCGACACGGTGGACCGCAACGGCCAGCGCGCCACGGTCCTGACCTACGTCGACACCGGCGGCACCCACGACCAGAACAGCGCGATCGTCACCGATCCGGCGACGGGCGACCCGGTGTCGGTGTGGGCGTACCCGAACGACCCCGGTCTGCCGGTGCTGCCGCAGGTCACCTACCGCGACGCCGTCGCCGAGCTCCTGACCACGCTCGGCATGCCCGTCACCGACCCGGTGCTCACCGTGGCGGCGTACCGGCCCGGCAAGCGCGCGGTCGTGCGCGTCGACGCCCCCGAGCGCACCCTGTTCCTGAAGATCGTCCGTCCGCACCGGGTCGCACCGATCGTGCAGTCGCACGAGCAGTTCGTCGCGGCCGGTCTGCCCGTGCCGCGTGTGCTGTCCAGCCGTGGCGACGGCCTGCTCGTGCTCGAGCGCATCCGTGGCGTGCCCGCCGGCAGCCGCATCCTCGACATCGCCGACGACCCCCGCTTCGTGGCGTCGCTCGCCGCGCTGAGCGGCCGGGTCGCCACCGTCCCGATGACCCAGCAGGCGCGCGCCGACGCGATGGACCACGCCGACTGGCACCGTCGCACGCTCATCGCCGCGCTGCCGCGCGACGCCGAGGAGATCGACCGCCTGTACGACGCCATCGGCCGCCGCTCCATCGGCTGGTCGAGCTCGACCAAGCAGGTCGTGCACGGCGACCTGCACCTGGAGCAGGTGTTCGTCGACGAGGACGAGCCGTGGCGCATCTCCGGCCTGCTCGACATCGACACCGCGGGCTGGGGCTTCCCGGTCCGTGACGTCGGCGCCGTCGTCGCCCACCTCGTGGTCACCGGGCTCTGGCACCGGTCCCGCGGGGACGCCGAGCGCGGCGCCGCCGCCGAGCGCCTGGCCGACGCGATCGCCCGCGACTGGGTCGCGCGCAACCCGCGCGAGGCGGACCGCATCGGACCCGCCATCGGCGCCCAGCTGCTCGCCCACGCCGGCGGCCAGGCGACCACCGGCTCCGCCAACGGGATCCAGACCGCCCAGCAGCTCCTCGCCGCGACGCAGGCCGCCCTGGCGGACGCGGCCCGGAGCCTCCCGACCGGTGGTTCGACCCGCCCGCGGTCCGCACCGCAGGTCTGAGACGCGACCGGAGGACGGACGGGAGGCGCGGGTCGGGCCCGCCACGGGCCTCCCGTCCGCTGTCGCGACGCGCGCGGGCAACGCGCCGGTCGCCTCTGTCGGTGGTCCGGGAGTAAACTGAGCGCGCACGCACCGCGTTCCCGCGTGCCGCGTCGATTCCGGACGCAGCCGTCGATCACTTGATCGACGCGGGGACCGGGCCGTGACCGCCCCGAGGGGGCATCACGTGCGTGTGACGACGCCGGATCCCGGCGCGGACCGTCCGAACCTGCTCCCGGCAGGTGCTCGTGTGGAACGGCTCGCGGGAGTCCACCGGACGTCCCGATGCGGGGACCGGCGATGCGGTGGGCCACGGTGGCCCGCAGCCGAACCGGAGCCGCGCCAGGCCCCGGTGCAGGACTTCCCGCCCCACGGGCGGATCGCCCCGACGTGTGGGCGGAACAGGAGGAGCGTTGGCTCGATCAGGCACCCGGCGTGCTGCCGGCGGGACGCGGACCGCGTCACGTCGCACCAGGCCGCTGGACAACGACGGCGTCATCCCCGTCCTCGCCCGCGCTGTGCGCGAGGTCGAGGCCGCGGCACAGCGCGGACCGCTCAAGGCATCGAACCGGACGAAGTTCCAGGCGGTCGCCCTGCTCATGCGCGAAGAGCGCGCGCGGGTGAAGGCCGACACGGAGCTCACCGACGCGCAGCGCGCCGAGCAGCTCAAGCGGCTCGACGGCGTGGCCACGATCCTGGCGAAGACGGCGGCGCGGGACACCAGCGTCATCCAGCTCCTCGCCGAAGAGGTCCAGGTGTCCGAGGCGACGCGTGCGGTCAAGCGCGACATGATGATCGCCGGTGGCATGGAACTGCAGCCGGAGGACCTCGTCATCGCGTCCGAGCCCGCCGCGGTGGTCGAGACCCCGGTGCGGGCCGTCGTGCCGCAGGCGGTCGTGCAGCGCCAGCTCGCGAACCCGTTCATGCCGCCGGACTTCGCCCTCGCCGACCAGCCCGTCGCACACCCGCGTCGTCTGGCGAACTGGGAACTGTTCGGACCGCTGTTCAAGTCGTTCGAGTACGGCGCGGGCGGGGGAGCGGCGTCGATGCCGCTGCCGGAGCCCACGACGCTGCACTCGCGCTCGGGCACCACGCTCATGAAGCACCAGGCGGAACTCGTCGCCGCAGCGGCGCAGGGGCACCGCACGTTCCTGCTCGCCGACGAGCCCGGCCTCGGCAAGACCGCACAGTCGCTGCTCGCCGCCGATGCCGCGAACGCGTTCCCGCTGCTGGTCGTCGTGCCGAACGTCGTCAAGACGAACTGGGCGCGTGAAGCCGAGCGCTGGGTGCCGAACCACCGCGCCACGGTGATCCACGGGGACGGCAACGACCTCGACGGGTTCGCCGACATCGTCATCGTGAACTACGAGATCCTCGACCGGCACGCCGGGTGGCTCGGCAACTTCGGGTTCAAGGGGATGGTCGTCGACGAGGCGCACTTCATCAAGAACAAGGACTCGCAGCGCGCCCGGTTCGTGCTGCAGATCGCCGAGCGGATCCGGCAGCGCACCGCCGCGCCGCTGCTCATGGCGCTGACCGGTACCCCGCTGATCAACTCGGTCGAGGACTTCCGCACCATCTGGGAGTACCTCGGCTGGATCGACGACAAGAAGCCGCGCGCGAAGCTCATGAACGAACTCGAGGAGATCGGCCTGACGCCGGCCGACCCCGGGTTCTTCGTCGAGGCCCGCCGTGCCGTCATCGACCAGGGCATCGTCCGACGCCGCAAGGTCGACGTCGCCGCGGACATCCCCGCCCGCCGGATCGCCGACATCCCCGTCGAGCTCGACGGTGACGAGGGTCGCTCCATCCGCGACGCCGAGCGCGAGCTCACCGCGAAGCTCGTCCGTCGCTACCACCAGGCGCTCGACGCCCGCACCGGGCAGGACCCGGTCGTCGGCATCGACCACAAGCTGGTCCGCCAGGTCGCGCGCTGGGAGCTCGAGGACCAGGACGCCTCGTCGACCGGCGAGAACGTGTTCTCGATGGTCCGCCGCATCGGCCGGGCCAAGGCCCAGCTCGCGGCCGACTACGCGGCACAGCTCGCCTCGAACGTCGGCAAGGTCGTGTTCTTCGCGAAGCACCTCGACGTGATGGACCAGGCGGAAGAGGTGTTCGCCCGTCGCGGGCTGCGCACCGCCACGATCCGCGGCGACCAGACCCCGACGCAGCGCACGGCCGAGATCGACTCGTTCGTGAACGACCCCGACGTCGCCGTCATCGTCTGCTCGCTGACCGCCGCCGGTGTCGGGCTGAACCTGCAGGTGTCGTCGAACGTCGTGCTCGCCGAGCTGTCGTGGACGAGCGCCGAACAGACCCAGGCGATCGACCGTGTGCACCGCATCGGACAGGAAGAGCCCGTCACCGCGTGGCGCATCATCGCCGCGCAGACGATCGACACCAAGATCGCTGAGCTCATCGACTCGAAGGCGTCCCTGGCCGCCCGCGCGCTCGACGGTTCGGACGAAGAGGTCGTCGACTCCGGTGACATCCAGCTCGACGCGATGGCTGCGCTGCTGACCGAGGCGCTCGGCGGCTAGGGCCGGCGCGCGGCGCGTCCGGCGCGCGGCTCTGACAGCAAAACACCGGTGTTCACACTCTGAACCGCGTCATGCGCGTGTTCGGAGCGTGAACACCGGTGTTTTGCGGAGGGCCGCCGCTCAGATGCGGGACTGTACCTCGGCCAGGGACGGGTTCGTCGCCGTCGTGCCGTCGGGGAACACGAGCGTCGGCACGGTCTGGTTGCCGCCGTTGACCTCGGCGACGAGTTCGGCGGTGCCCGGGGTCTGCTCGATGTCGACCTCGGTGAAGGGCACCCCTGCCTTCGACATCTGGTTCTTCAGCCGGGCGCAGTAGCCGCACCACGTGGTGGTGAACATCGTGACGCCGCCGGCTTCGGGCGTGAACTGCTCGCGGGTGATCGTGTCGCTCATCCCTGCAGGCTAACCCCGGGTGCGGGGAAACCTCGCAGTGCCTGGTAGACAAGAGCGTGTGAGCCACACGCACCTCGAGATCGAGCGCACCTACGACCTGCCCGAGGGCGGTGCCCTCCCCGACCTCCTCGGCGCGGGCGGCATCCTCCGCACCGAGCACCAGGAGCCGTTCGAACTGGACGCGACCTACTGGGACACCGAGCGGTACGACCTGGTGGCCGCGCGGGTGACCGTGCGCCGCCGCACGGGCGGCCCCGACGCCGGCTGGCACATCAAGCGCTCGGAGTCGGACACGGTCCGCCACGAGCAGCAGTTCCCCCTGACCGACGACGCCGACACGGTGCCCGACGAGGTCCTCGCCGCGCTCTTCACGGAGCGTCGCGGTCGCGGGCTGCGTCCCGTCGTCCGGATCACCACCACCCGCACCGTCACCCGACTGCTCGACGAGGACGGCGACCAGATCGCCGAACTCGCCGACGACCAGGTCACCGCCCAGCGCCTCGACGACGACGCTCCGGAGACCCCGCGCACCTGGCGTGAGGTCGAGGTCGAGACCGTCGACGGCGTCGACCCGCAGATCGCCCACGAGCTGTTCGCGGCCCTCGACGGGCGCTTCGCGGCCGTCGGTGCCGGCCCCGCCGCCGTCGCGTCCAAGCTGGCACGCGGGCTGGCAGGAGCACCGGCACCGCGCCTCCAGACCGAGGAGAAGCCGGCCAAGGGCACGACCGCACGCATCCTGGCGAAGCGGGTGCGCAAGCTGCGCGTCGCGCTGCTCGGCCAGGAGGCCCGGCTCCGCTCCGGCGACACGGCCGACCTCCGGCAGGCGGCCGACACCACCCTCGAGATCGCCGCGATCCTAGGCGCCTACCGCCCGGCGTTCCCCGACGGCGAGGCCGTCGACCGCGCCGCCGAGGCGGCGGACGGCCTGGCGGGCGTCACCGCGCGTGCGGCGCTGGCCGAGTACCTGATCGACCGGCTGCCGCGGGCGTCGTCGCCAGCGCAGGACGACCTGGTCGATGCGATGACCCGCGAGCGCATCCTCGCCTCGACCCGGGAACGTCGCGACCAGGCGGTGCGGGACGTCGTCGCGTTCCTGCACGGCGAGCCGTTCCTCGAGCTGCTCGACGCCCTCGACGACGCTGCCGAGCGCCCGGTGCCGACGGCGTGGTCGCTCCGCGCACCGAAGCAGGTCGCGCAGGACGTCGGCGCCGACGTGAAGCCGCGTGTGCGCGAACTCGTCCGGGCCGCCGTCGCCGACGACACCTCGGACACCGCCGCCGAGCGCGAAGCCGCTGACCGGACCACCACCGAGGCCGCGTGGCAGGAGACGATGCGCGCCCGGATGGCGATGGACGTGCTCGGCGACGACGCGTTCCCGCACGCGCTGTGGAAGCGGATCGGCACCGCGGCCGACGTGCTGACCGAACGGGTGCGGTCCCTGCACGCCCTCGACATCCTGCGGGCGAACGCGGCGATCGCGGAGCGCGGGGGTGAGGGCACGTTCGGGTACGGCGTGCTCGCGGGGGACCGGGTGCGCCTGGCCGAGGAGTCCTACGACGAGGCGGTGCACGCGCTCAACCGCGTGTGAGCGGGGTGCGTGCGCCGCGTGCGCCGGGTGCGCCGGGTGCGCCGCTGATCGCTTGGTGAGCAGAAGAGGTCGGGTCCCGCGTTCGGACCCGACCTCATCTGCTCACGAAGTGCGCGGTGCGGCTCAGCCCGCGGCGATCGGGTTGGTGGTCGCGGCGGCGGGCGTCTCGTCGGCGAGCCCGAGCACGTCGAGCAGCCAGGCGAGTTCGAACGCCCGCTCCTTCCACGACGCGTAGCGACCGCTGACACCACCGTGGCCGGCGGACATCTCGGTCTTCAGCAGCACCGGAGCGCCGACCTCGCGGAGCTTCGCGGTCCACTTCGCGGGCTCGACGTAGAGCACGCGGGTGTCGTTGATCGAGGTCACGGCGAGGATCTGCGGGTACCGCACGTCGTCGCGGACGTTCTCGTACGGGGTGTACTCGCTCATGTAGCGGTAGACCTCGGCGTCGTGCAGCGGGTCGCCCCACTCGTCCCACTCGATGACGGTGAGGGGCAGGTCCGGGTCGAGGATGCTCGTCAGCGCGTCGACGAACGGCACGGCGGCCAGGATGCCGGCGAACCGCTCGGGTGCGAGGTTGGCGACCGCGCCCATCAAGAGTCCGCCCGCGCTGCCGCCCTCGGCCACGAGCCGGTCGGCGCTGGTCCGGCCGGACTCGATCAGGTGCTCGGCGACCGCGACGAAGTCGGTGAACGTGTTCTTCTTCGTCAGGGTCTTGCCGTTCTCGTACCAGTGCCGGCCGAGCTCACCGCCACCACGGACGTGCGCGACGGCGAAGACGACACCGCGGTCGAGCATCGACAGGCGCATGACGCTGAAGCCGGGGTCGATCGAGTGCTCGTACGAGCCGTAGCCGTAGAGGTGCAGCGGTGCCGGGGTACCGTCCTCGACGGCGTCACGACGCCAGACGAGCGAGATCGGCACACGGGTGCCGTCCGACGCGGTCGCCCAGTCGCGCTCCTGCACGTAGTCGGCCGGGTCGTAGCCGCCGAGCACGGGCTGGCGCTTCAGGACGGTGACCTCGCCGGTGGCCAGGTCGAGGTCGCTGACCTCGGAGGGGGTCACGAACGACGTGTACCCGATGCGGAGCGTCGGCTGCTCCCACTCCGGGTTGCCGCCGAGCCCCGCCGAGAACAGTGCTTCGTCGAAGGGGACCTCGTGCGCGTCGCCGTAGCCGTCGCCCTCGATCGGGATGATCGCGACGCGGGGGAGCGCCTCGGACCGGTACTCCAGGGCGAGGTGCCCGGCGAAGGCGTCGACCGACTCGATGCGGCGCTCGGTGTGGTGCGCCACGACGACGCGGCGGTCACGCTCGGACGTCGGGTCGTCGGCGGGGACGTCGACGAGCTCGAAGTTCTCGGCGCCGTCGTTGTGCAGCACCAGGAACCGGTCGCTGCCGCCGACGATGGCGTGCTCGATCTCGTACTCGACGCCCTCGCGGCGGGGCCAGACGACCTGGAACTCACCGGTCGGGTCCGCGGCGTCGAGGACGTGCGCCTCGGAGGTGATCTTCGAGCCGAGCTCGATGACGATGTACTGCGAGGAGCGGGTGACACCGACACCGACCCAGTAACGGTCGTCGGGCTCCTCGAACACCAGGACGTCCTCGGACGCCGCGGTGCCGACCGTGTGGCGCCAGATCTTGTCCGGACGCCAGGACTCGTCGACCGTGGGGTAGAACACGTAGCGCCCGGCCGGGTCGAACGTGGCGCCGGCCCCGGTGTTCGGGATGGCGTCGCCGAGGTCGGTCCCCGAGGCCAGGTCGCGCACGTGCAGGGTGTAGCGCTCGTCACCCTCGACGTCGATGCCGTAGACCAGGCGGGTGCCGTCGTCGCTGATGTCGTACGTGCCGAGGGAGAAGAACTCGTGGCCGTCGGCCAGGGCGTTGCCGTCGAGGACCACCTGCTCGCCGGGGAGCGTCGACTCGCCCTCGACGACGGCGGGCGGCGTCCAGTCGTCGGGGCCGGCGACGGGCACGCGGCAGTGCACGCCGTACTGGCTGCCCTCGGCGGTGCGGGTGAAGTACCACCAGTCGCCCATGCGGACCGGTACTGAGAGGTCGGTCTCCTGCACGCGGCTCTTCACCTCGGCGAAGATGCGGTCCCGCAGCGGCGCGAGGTGCGCGGTGGCGGCGTCGGTGTGGGCGTTCTCGGCTTCGAGGTACGCCAGGGTGTCGGGGGATTCCTTGTCCCGCAGCCACTCGTAGTCGTCGACGAAGTCGATGCCGTGGTGGGTCCGTGTCACGGGCCGCTTGGCGGCGCTGGGCGGGGTGGATGCGGTGTGCTCGTTGCTCACCGTCCCACCCTATTCGCCCGTACCCCCGGTCAGGCCGCCGTGCGCTCGCGGCCGCCCACAGCGGCGTGCACCCGCTGCTCGAACGCCTCGAGCTCGGCGACCACGGCGGGTGCGACCCACGCGCGGTCACGGCGACGACCGGTGACCGGACGGAGCACTCCCGCCAGCACCAGGTCGTGCGTGACGCGCTCGACCTCGTCGGCGGTGAGCAGGGTGTCCAGGTGCGCTTCGGTCAGGACGGGGTCGTCGGCGAGTGCACGGCCGACCACGGCGTGCGGACCCGAGGCGCAGGGGCCTGCCGACAGGTCGGCGTCGTGCTCCTTGAGCAGCAGGGCGCTCAGCGTCGCCTCGTCGCACACTGTCCCGATCGCCAGGGCCAGGTCGACCACGAACCCGGTGACCCGGCCGTCGCGGTACTGCTCCAGGTGCCGGAAGTACCGCCGCCGGTCCGCCGCGAGCGCGGTGGCCACCGGTGCCGTGACCGTGGTCGTCACCCCGCGTCGCCGGAGCACGGCCCCGATCAGCGCCCGCCCGATCCGACCGTTGCCGTCGGTGAACGGGTGGATCGACTCGAACTGCGCGTGGGCGATCGCGGCCTGGGCGATCGGGTGCAGGTCCACGCGGTGCACGAACGCGAACAGGTCGGCCATCAGCGGTGCCACGAGCTCGGGCGGCGGTGGCACGTGGACGGCGTCGCGGGGTGTGGCGCCGCCGCCGATCCAGTTCTGCACGTCGCGGTACCGGCCGGCGTACCGTCCGTCGACCGGGTCGTCGCGCATCAGCAGGCGATGTGCCTCGAGCAGGGAGGCCTCGGTGACGGTTCCCGAATCCGCTCCGGACACCAGGTGCTCGACGGCTCCGCCGACCCGGACGACCGCGGTGGCACCCGCGTTCGCGCGGATGCCGACGAGTGCCCGCGCCAGGTCGTCGATCGACGCGGACTCGTCCTCGATCCGCGACGACGCCAGGGCGTCGGTCCGGCCGAGCACCGACCCGAGCGGTGCGAGCCGCGAGCCGTGGTGGACGTCGAGGGTGCGCAGGGCCGTGGCGCTCCGGTCGAGCAGCGCGACGGTGTCGTCGTCGGGCGTCCACCGAGCCCTCGCGATGGACGGGGGCAGCGACACCTGCACGGTGGTCACCAGCCGGTCGTCGCGGCACCCGCGGACGGTGCTCCGCCACGGTCGCTCGGTGCAGTCGTGCGTGGGCCAGGTGTCGATCCGGTGTGCCATCCCGCGACGGTAGAACCACCCGGACGCTCGACGCCAGGAATCGGTATTCCGCCCGCTCGCCCCCGCCCGCTCGCCGCCGCCCGCCCCCGCGTACCGTTGGTGCCATGAGCAACTCCTTCGCGATCACCGGTGCCCACGTCGTCCCCGTCTCCGCTCCCGCCTTCGACGGCGGCGCGGTCGTCGTCGAGGACGGCCGGATCACCGCGATCGGTCCGGACGTCTCCCCGCCCGAGGGGATGACGGTCATCGACGCCGCGGGTTCGTGGCTCGTCCCCGGCTTCGTCGAGGCACACGGCCACGTCGGCATCCACGAGGAGGCCAACGGCGAGGCCGGCAACGACACGAACGAGATGACCGCGCCGAACATGGCCGGCGTCCGGGCGATCGACGCGATCGACATCGACGACGAGGGCTTCCGGGACGCGCTCGCCGGCGGCATCACGAGCATCGTCGTCAAGCCCGGCTCCGGCAACCCGATCGGCGGTCAGAGCGTCGCCATCAAGACCTGGGGCGGCCGCACGATCGACGAGCAGCTCATCTCCGACTCGGTGAGCGTGAAGAGCGCCCTCGGCGAGAACCCGAAGCGCGTCTACGGCGGCAAGGGCCAGACACCCTCGACCCGGCTCGGCGTCGCGAAGATCATCCGCGACGCCTTCGTCGAGGCGCAGAACTACCGGGCCGCCCGTGACGCCGCCGCCGCGAAGGACGAGCCGTTCGCCCGCGACCTGACGAAGGAGACGCTCGTTCGGGTGCTCGACGGCGAGCTCGTCTGGGACCAGCACACGCACCGCCACGACGACATCGCCACCGCGATCCGCCTGTCCGAGGAGTTCGGCTACCGGCTCGTCGTGAACCACGGCACCGAGGCGCACAAGATCGCCGACGTGCTGGCCGCCAAGGACATCCCGGTCATCTACGGCCCGCTGTTCACCAGCCGCTCGAAGGTCGAGCTCCGCGACCGCGGCATCCCGAACCTCGCCGCCATCGCGGCGGCGGGGGTGCGGGTCGCCATCACGACGGACGCGCCGGTCGTGCCGATCAACATGCTCGTCGACCAGGCGACCGCCGCCGTGAAGGAGGGTCTGCCCGCCCAGACCGCACTCGAGGCGCTCACGATCAACCCGGCCGAGTTCCTCGGGTTCGGGGACCGCGTCGGTCGCCTGGCCGAGGGCTACGACGCCGACCTCGTGCTCTGGGACGGCGACCCGCTCGACGCGACCAGCCGCGCGACGCGCGTCTGGATCGACGGCAAGTCCGTCTTCACGTGGGCCGACGGAGCCGGCGTCACCACGCCGCGCTGGTAGCGAGCACGACACACAACTGGAGGCGCGGTGCCAGCTGGCACCGCGCCTCCAGTCCGTCGTGGGCCCACGCCCATTTCGCCGTGCGCGACACCTCACGCGCGCGCCGCCCCGTGACGTGTCGCTCAGCGCGAAACGCCCGCGGCACACGCGCCGGGGGCGCCGCGTGCTCAGACCTCGCGTGCCAGCAGGAAGTCGTTGATCCGCGTCGTGAGCTCGGCGTCGATCGGCCGCGCGTCGCCGTTCACCGAACGGATCGGCGCAGCCTGCCGCACGCTCGACACGAGCCAGAGCGCGTCCGCCGCCGCCAGGTCGGCGAGCGTGACGAGCTCGTAGGCGGTCTCGATGCCCTCCTGCTCGGCGAAGCGGAACACGTCGGCCTGCGTCGTGCCGGCCAGGATCCCGATGTCGGTGCGGGGCGTGACGAGCCGGTCGCCGACCTTCATGATCAGGTTGGCGCGCGTGCCCTCGAGCACGTAGCCGTCGCTCGAGACGAACAGGGCGTCGTCGGCGCCGCGGCGGACGGCTTCGCGCAGGGCGGCCATGTTGACGCCGTACGACAGCGTCTTCGCGCCCTGCAGCAGCCACGGCGAGGTGCGCTCGACGTCGTGCCGGTACCCGCGGTCCAGGACGACGACGGAGATGCCCTCGGTGCGTGCGGCCGTGGAGTCGCCCGACGGCGCCGCGTAGACCCACCCGGTCGGGCGGTCGGTGCCCTCGACGCCGCGGGTCAGGACGGTCTTGGCGAAGGCCTCGCGCACCGGGTCGAGGCGGGCGCAGACGGCCTCGATGGCCTGGCGCCAGGCCTCCGGGTCCGGGGCGGGCAGGTCGAGCATCGCGGCGGAGCGGCCGAAGCGGGCGAGGTGCGCCTCGAGGGCCTGGGGCCGACCGTCGATCACCGTGATCGTCTCGAACACGCCGTCGCCGCGCGTCACGCCGAGGTCCTGCACCTGGACGTGCTCCTCGAGCGGCTTCGCCCAGGTGAAGGCGTCGGCCGCGGGGTCGTGCGGCGCGGCGTCGCGGGAGGGCTGGTTGAGGACGGCGAGCACGATTTCGGTCATGCATCCATCCAACCGCACGCGGGTGCGTGCGTGCGCGGGGCCGGGGTGTGCGTGCGCCGACGCGCGCGTCAGCCCGCTTCGGGCAGCGCGCCCAGCAGCTTCCACACGGCGGGCGTCAGCTCGGGGTGCTGCAGCGCGATCCGGCGCAGCCGGTGGTACTCCTCGCCCAGCCTGGTGCCCTGCCCGGACGCCGGGTGGCTCGACCACTGCGCGTGCCGCTTGCCGATCGCCTCGTCCAGGTCGACGGCGTCCGCACGCAGGATCAGCACGACCTGCTCGTCGACGGTGGGGAGCGTCGGCATGAACTCCCACGGGTCCTCGCCCTGACGGCTCCGGTGCTCGACGAGCATCGAGATCTCCTCGGCGGCCTCGGCGCGCAGCACTTCGAGGCTGCGCCCGGTCCTGCGGGGCTCAGCCATGGTGCCCCCGCAGCACGCCTGCCATGGGAAAAGCGTACGACACTCCATCGGTCACACTGGACGCGTGACCCTTCGCGACGAGAGCAAGTCCCAGCATCCCCGGGTGGTGGTCGTGTACCTGCTGCGCGACGGCGAGGCAGGCCCCGAGGTGCTGCTGGGGGAGAAGCGCCGTGGCCTCGGCACGGGCCGTCTGGTCGGCCCCGGCGGCAAGCGCGAGCCCGGCGAGTCGGCGGTCGAGACCGCCGTGCGCGAGGTGCGTGAGGAGGTCGGCCTGCGGCTCGACACGGTCGACCTGGAGGCCCGTGGCACGTTGGACTACCGGTTCCCGTACCGGCCGTCCTGGTCCCAGGTCTCGGACGTCTTCGTCTGCCGCCGCTGGCAGGGAGACCCGACGGGCTCCGACGAACTCGAGCCGCGGTGGATCCCCGTCGACACCGTGCCCTACGACGCGATGTGGGACGACGCCCGCTACTGGCTGCCGGGGGTGCTCGCCGGGGGCAGCGTCCGCGCGCGGTTCACGTTCGCCGAGGACGACGCGACGGTCGCCGGGTTCACCGGGACGGGCGTCGGCGTGGGTGACTAGCGGCTAGCGCGGCTGCTGGGTACGGGTGCTGCCGGTGCGCGCTTCCTCGGCGGCGGCCATGACGTCGGCGTCGCCGCTCCGGCCGCCCAGGGGCCGCACGAAGAAGTCGATGATGCCGACGACGATCGCGCCGATCATCGAGAACATCGCCCACCCGACGAACAGCCCGGCGGTACCCCGGCCGTCGGCGGGCGCGAGCAGGACGCTCGCGGCGTAGAAGCCGACCGTCAGCACGAGGAACACGACGACGACGGTGATGAGGACGCGGTGCCAGGTGATGCGGGGGTTCATCCGATCAGGATACGCGTCAGCGGCGCCTCACCGGTCCGCGTGCCGGCCGTGCGGCGGCTCGTCCGACGTGTCGGACCGAGCCGGCGCCCTGGAGCCCTCGGAGCGTGGGACGGGACGCGTGCGCGGTCCGGTCCCCGCGCCTCCCCCCACGTGCTCGGCCGTCACGTCGCTCCGCAGGCTCCGCGACGCGCCGGTACCGGCCCGCGTGGGCCCAGGCCGCTGCACCGGGCCGGTGCGGTCCCCGGGGCGCTGCACGGCGATGCGACCGGTCGGCGTCCCGCCGGGCTCCAGGCCGTCGCGACCGCCGGTGAAGACGTCGCCGCCGGTGCGGTCGTCCTCCCAGTCGTCGTCCCGCAGCACGCTCAGGGTGCCGGTCTCGGTGGAGGTCAGGCCGTGGCGCTCGAGCTCGGCGTCGCGCTGCCCGCCGAGGAACTCGCGGTTGGCGGTGTTGGCGTCCTGGAACATCGTGGTCCGGCCGGTGACGATCGCCCGGATCCGTCGGCGCTCCCACCACTTCTTGCCGAAGTACATCAGCACCAGGCCGGCCGTGGCGTAGCAGGCCATCGTGATCAGGCCGCGAGCCGGGCCGGGGCCGACGCCGTAGACCTGGTGCTTGATCATGTCGACCATGCTCGAGCCGACGACGACGTTGTTCAGCCAGGCGAAGGGCTCGGGCATGAACCACTTCGGGTAGGCGCCGCCGGACGACGGCATGGACAGGAAGACGAAGCAGATCATCGCGGGTGCGGCGATGAACCGGCCGACGAAGTAGCTCAGGCCGTTCACCGCCAGGCCGATCGCCACGATCCAGCCCCAGGCGATGAGCACGAGCTGGATCCAGTGCCCGTGGATGGCGCCGAGCACAGGCCCGGCGAGCGTGTTCGTAATGAGCGAGATGACGAGGCCGCCGACCACGATGACCGTCATCCGGGTGCGGTGCCGGAGCGGGCCGCCCATGATGCCGATGAACATCGCGACCATGTAGCCGCCGATGCACCACGCGAGCATGACGTACATCGCGACGGTGCCGTACTCGTCCCACGCCGGCAGCGGTGCGAGCTCGGTGACCTTCGGGGTCGCCACGCCCAGGCCGGTCAGCACCGCGGTGAGGGTGGCCGGTACGAGGCTCGCGACCTGGAACTGGTGCGCGCTCGCCTTGAAGAACTCGTTCGCAGCGGGGTCGTACGCGACCGCCATCGAGCCGCCCACCACGTCGCGCTTCGCCTGCGCGAGCGAGTCGTACGTGTGGAACACGAACTCGCCGGGCAACGCCTGCTGCACCGCCTGCACGAACGCCGGGTCGCTGCCGATCAGGGCGATCGGGACGTCGTGCGGGTGCGGGGCGTGGAACGCGAAGACGTAGCACAGGCAGAACCCGACGATGAAGAACAGCGGCATCCAGAGCTGCAGGCCGATCAGCTGCAGCGACGGGTGCAGGGTCGAGTACCACCGGCGGTAGGCGCCGTGCTGCTGGGGCGCGGGTACCGGAGCCTGTCGCCGGGGTCCCGAGCGCGCATGCCCGGCGACCTTGCCACCACGACGCGGCTTGGTCCCACGCGCGGAGGGCCGGGTCCCGCGCGGCTTCGGCGGCGTGGGACGGGAACCGCCGGGGCGCTCCGGTCCGTCGTCGTTCCTGGGGACGTCGTTCCGCGGCGTGCTCACTCGGCGCTCTGCTCCTGCTCTCGATCGGAGCGCCAGGATACGCCCGGGGTGCTCAGGAGCGACTGCGCGACGCCTGCGCCGAGTCCATCGCGAGCTCCTCGGCGTCGAGGGTCACGAGCACGCGGCGCATGACCTCCTCGTCGAGGTTCCCCTTCTCCCGCTCCTCGAGCACGATCTCGCGGCGGCGGTCGAGGAGCTCGCGCCGGATGTCCTGGATCTGCGAGCCACGCAGGCGCAGTGCGACGTTCCGCCCCTCGTCCTCTTCTTCTTCGGCGTCCTGACGGAACGTCTCGGCCTGACGCTCGAGTCGCGCCTTCAGCCGGTTAACCACCGAGTCGACGGCCTCCGAGCCGTACTGCTTCGCCCATGCGGGGCGCCGCTTCTCGAGCAGCTCGATCGCGGCCTCGGTGGTGCGCTGGTTGAGTCGCATCTCGCTGCGCACGTCCTCCTCGCCCTCGGCGGGGTCCTGCACCTTGAGCGCGCGGATGACGAACGGCAGGGTGAGTCCCTGCAGCAGCAGGGTGCCGACGGTCACGAAGAAGGCGATGATGAAGATCGTGTCCTGCGCCGGGATCTGCGTGGGGCTCGCGACGACGGAGACCGCAGCCGCCAGGGTCACCACACCGCGCATGCCCGTCCACGAGATGACGGTGAGCTCTCGCCAGTTGAGCTTCGGCTCCGCGGAACCGCGCATCCACCGAAGCGAGGGGTGCCCGCGGGACAGCTTGATCCGCAGTGGCCGGAGCCACTTCCCGTTGATGCGGTTGCGCGCGTAGGACTCGAACACGAAGAGCGGCCGCACCAGGATCACGACGACGAGCACGACGGCCGCGGCGGTGAGGGTCTGCCCGAGACTCCGCTCGCTCTCGACCAGGTCCTGCACGACGGTGTTGAGCTGCAGGCCGATGAGCGCGAACACGAAGCCCTCGAGGATGACGTCGATGCTCGTCCAGAGCGGGCGCTCCTGCAGGCGGGTGGCGTAGCCCTCCTTCGGCGAGTTGTAGCCGATGTACAGGCCGGCCGTGACGACCGCGATGACCCCGGAGCCGGACAGGTCCTCGGCGAGGATGTAGGCGACGAACGGCAGCAGGATGCTCATGATCGTCTCGACCACGGGGTCGTTGATGCGCATCCGGATCCAGTGCACGACGACGCCGAGCACGATGCCGACGACCAGACCGACGCCGATCGCCAGGCCGAAGATGCCGAGGTCCTGCCAGATCGTCAGTGACGTGCCCGCGATGATGAGCGTGAACACCCGCACCAGGGTCAGCGAGGCCGCGTCGTTGATCAGGCTCTCGCCGGACAGCACGGTCATGACGCGGCGGGGGAGTCCGAGCTTCCGGCCGATCGCGGCGGCGGACACCGCGTCCGGTGGGGCGACGATCGCGCCGAGCAGGATCGCCGCCGGCAGCGTCATGTCCGGGATGAGCAGGTACGCCACCCCGCCGACGACCAGGGCGGTGACGATCACCAGGAAGATGCCGAGCCGTCGGATCTGCTTGATCGAGCCGCGGAAGCTCTGCCACGACACGTCGAGGGCCGCCGAGTAGAGCAGCGGCGGCAGGATCACCGTGAGGATGACCTCGGAGTCGATCTCCATCGGCGGCAGCCCGGGCAGGAACGAGGCAGCCAGGGCGACCGCCGTGACGAGCAGCGGAGCGGGGAGCCCCTTGGCCCGGGCGAACCCCGTCACCGCGAGCGATCCGATCAGCAGGATGAGGAGCTCAGCGGTGTCCATGGACGCATTCTCCCATCGGCATGGTTCCGAAGCTGAACGAGTGTGAAGCTGCGGTGAACAACAGGTTGCCGATCAGGTTTGCTCGAAGGGCCGACGCCTGGGACACTTGCCCGCGGTGGACATCACACTCATAGTCGTCCTGGTCATCGCGTTGGCCCTCTTCTTCGACTTCACAAACGGTTTTCACGACACCGCCAACGCGATGGCGACCCCGATCGCGACCGGCGCCATGAAGCCCAAGGTGGCGGTCACCGTCGCTGCGGTGCTCAACCTGGTCGGTGCGTTCCTCAGCACCGCCGTGGCGACGTCGATCTCGCACGGGTTGATCAACGAGGGGCCCGGTGGCGTCGCCATCAGCCCGGAGATGATCTTCGCGGGCCTGATCGGGGCAGTCGTCTGGAACATGATCACGTGGCTCCGCGGGCTGCCGTCATCGTCGTCGCACGCACTGTTCGGCGGGCTGATCGGTGCCGCGATCGTCGGCGCCGGGTTCCAGTCGGTCAACTACGTCGCGCTGCTGACGGTGGTGATCATCCCGGCGTTCGCCTCGCCCGTGATCGCCGCGCTCGTGTCGTTCCTGTCGACGCGCATCGCGTACCGGATCACGAAGCGTCCGGTGTTCCCGAACGAGCGCGGCGGGTTCCGCATCGGGCAGGTCTTCACCAGCTCGATGGTGTCCCTGGCACACGGCACCAACGACGCGCAGAAGACGATGGGTGTCATCACGCTGACCCTCATCGCCTCGGGCGCGCAGTCGTCGAACCAGGGCGTGCAGTTCTGGGTCGTCGTCGCCTGTGCCCTCGCGATCGCCCTCGGTACCTACACGGGTGGTTGGCGCATCATCCGCACCCTCGGCTCGGGCATCACCGAGATCCGCGCGACGCAGGGCTTCGCCGCCGAGGCCTCGACCGCCGCGACGATCCTCGCCTCCAGCCACCTCGGCTTCGCGCTGTCGACCACGCAGGTGTCCTCGGGCTCCATCATCGGTGCCGGTCTCGGCCGCCGCGGCTCGAAGATCCAGTGGTCGACCGCCGGCAAGATCGTCATCGCCTGGTTCATCACCCTGCCCGCGGCTGCCGCGGTCGGTGCGGTCGCCTCGGGCATCGCCCGCCTCGGCGTCATCGGGCTGGTACTCGACGCCGTGATCGGTGCCGTCGTCATCCTCGGCCTGTACCTGTGGTCGCTCCGCAAGCCGCACGAGCAGGCCTCCGCGATCGAGGTCGACGTCGCCGCGAACGCGGTCCTGACCCGCAAGGAGCTGCGTGACATGCAGCGCAAGAAGCGTGCCGATGCGGTCGCCCAGCGTCGTGCCGAACTGAGCCGCGAGCGCACGCTCCGTCGCATGGCGGCCCGCAAGGGAGGCCGTCGCTGATGGGCATCGCGCTTGACGGACGCAGTTTTGCATTCCTCGAAGGGGGAGACCGCTGATGGGCATCGACTGGTTTGCATTCCTCACCGTGGCGCTCGTCGCCGTGGTCTCGTCGTGCTTCGTCGTCGCCGTGTACTCGGTCGGCCTCCGTCTCTGGAGTGCCGCCGACACCCGCGAAGGCAAGTTCACCGTGAAGGACGACGGCACGATCGGCCCGGCCACCGCCGGCTTCCCGAACCCGGCCGGAGCCTCGGCAGCGGCACGTGCGCTCCGTGCCGCGGCCATCGCGTGCTTCGTCGTGTGCGGCGCCGTCGTGCTCTACGGCATCTACCTCATCGTCCCGCAGTTCCACTGACGGGCCCGCTCACCGGGTGAGCAGAAGACGCCGGGTCGCCCTTCGCGACCCGGCGTCCTCTGCTCCCTCGTCGCGCGTGCGCTGCGTGCGCTGCGTGCGCTGCGCTGCGTGCGCTGCGCGAGCGGGCGAAATGCCCGCGTCTTCGCGCGCAGGAACCCCGCCACCTCGCCCGCTCGCGTCCGGGCGTGCCCGCGGGTCGGACGGGAGGCCCGTGGCGGCCTGGCGCCGCGCCTCCGGGCCGTCGCGTGGCGAGTGGGAGAAATGCCAGCGCGCGTTGCCGAGGCGACCGCGGCATTTCGCCCGCTCGCGCGGGCGGCGCGTTCTCGGTGAGCAGAAGGTGTCGGGTCGCCGTCTGGGACCCGACATCTTCTGCTCACGAAGTGCGAGCGAGGGCGTCCGGGCGTGCCCGCGGGTCGGACGGGAGGCCCGTGGCGGCCTGGCGCCGCGCCTCCGGGCCGTCGCGTGGCGAGTGGGCGAAATGCCAGCGCGCGTTGCCGAGGCGACCGCGGCATTTCGCCCGCTCGCGCGGGCGGCGCGTTCTCGGTGAGCAGAAGGTGTCGGGTCGCCGTCTGGGACCCGACATCTTCTGCTCACGAAGTGCGAGCGAGGGCGTCCGGGCGTGCCCGCGGGTCGGACGGGAGGCCCGTGGCGGCCTGGCGCCGCGCCTCCGGTTCGTCGCGTGACGAGTGGGCGAAATGCCGGCGTGCGTTGCCGAGGCGACCGCGGCATTTCGCCCGCTCGCGCGGGCGGCGCGTTCGGTGAGCAGAAGATGTCGGGTCGCCGTCTGCGACCCGACGTCTTCTGCTCACGAAGCGCGAGTGAGGCCGGCCCCGGGCGAGCGGGCGGAATGCCGGCGTGCGTTGCCGAGGCGACCGCGGCATTTCGCCCGCTCGCGCAGGAACGCGCCGGTCCCACCAGCCGCGGCGCGTTCCCGGACCGGCCGGACGGACGGGACTAGCCTCGACGTGTGACCGGCAACGAGGAGGCACCTGTGACGACGACGACGCGGACCGAGAGCGACTCGCTGGGATCACGGGAGGTCCCGAACGACGCGTACTGGGGCGTCAACACGTTGCGGGCGCTGGAGAACTTCCCGATCACCTCCGTCCCGATCGCCGTGTACCCGGACCTCATCGAGGCGCTCGTCACCGTGAAGCAGGCGGCGGCGCGGGCGAACCGGGCGATCGGTGTCCTCGACGAGGAGCGCGCCGATGCGATCGACCGCGCGGCGCAGGAGGTCCGCGACGGGGCGCTCCGCGAGCAGTTCGTCGTCGACGTCGTGCAGGGCGGCGCCGGGACGAGCACGAACATGAACACGAACGAGGTGCTCGCGAACCGGGCCCTCGAACTCCTCGGGCGTGAGCGGGGCGACTACGGGTACCTGCACCCGATCGACCACGTGAACCGCAGCCAGTCGACGAACGACACGTACCCGACGAGCATCAAGATCGCGATGATCTTCGGGGTCCGTCGTCTGATCGTGCAGCTCGAAGAACTGTCGGCGGCGTTCGCCGAACGGGGCCGCGCCTTCGCCGACGTGCTGAAGGTGGGCCGGACGCAGCTGCAGGACGCCGTGCCGATGACCCTCGGGCAGGAGTTCACCGGGTTCTCGCACACGATCCAGGAGGACGCGGACCTGCTCCGCAAGGTGATGCCGCTGCTCGCCGAGATGAACCTCGGCGCCACGGCGATCGGCACCGGGATCACCGCGGACCCGCTCTACCGCGACGAAGTCCGTCGGCAGCTGCAGGAGGCGAGCGGCATCGACGTCGTCACCGCCCCCGACCTCATCGAGGCGACGAGTGACGCCGGTGCGTTCATGACCCTGTCCGGCACGGTGAAGCGCAGCGCCGCGAAGCTCTCGAAGATCTGCAACGACCTGCGGCTGCTGTCGTCCGGTCCGCAGGCGGGTCTCGGTGAGATCACCCTGCCGGCTCGCCAGGCCGGCTCGTCGATCATGCCGGGCAAGGTCAACCCGGTGATCCCCGAGGTCGTGAACCAGATCGCCTACGCGGTCGCCGGGGCCGACACCACCGTGACGATGGCGGCGGAGAGCGGGCAGCTGCAGCTCAACGCCTTCGAGCCGATCATCGCCCACTCGATCCTGCAGTCGCTGCAGTGGATGTCCCGCGGCTGCGCAACGCTGCGCGAGCACTGCGTCGTCGGCATCGAGGCGAACGAGGCGAAGCTCGCTGCGCAGGTCGACACGAACGTCGGCGTCGTCACCGCGCTCACGCCGTACATCGGGTACGCGGCGGCTGCGTCGATCGCGCACACGGCGCTGACCACCTCCACGCCGATCTCGACGCTCGTCGTGGCCGCGGGGCTGATGGAGGAGGACCAGGTCATGCGGGTGCTCAGCCCGGCACGGCTGTCGGGCATCGAGCTGGCGACGGGCGCGATCCCGATCATCACCGAGGAGATGCTGGACGCCGAGGCGCGCAAGCGCTGACGCGGGGCGTCCGCGCCGATAAGCACACGCGCCCACGCACGCGCGCCCGCACGCACCCGTCAGGGCAGCGGCCGCTCGCCCACCCGCACCTGCTGTGCCATCGCCCGCAGGTGCTCCTCGCCCGGGGTCAGCTCGGCGTCCTCTTCCTCGGCCACCCTTGCGGCCTCGGCCCGCACGTGCTGCGCGGCCGCGATGTCCTGGTCCCGCCAGCGCGCGAGCGTGAAGTTCCGCGTGACGTCCCGCAGCGGCAGCCGGATCGACTCGTCCGCCTCGATGCCGGCGAGTAGCTGCCGCATCCGGATCACCTCGGAGTCGAGCTCCCCGCCGACCACGAGCACGAAGTTCGAGATGTACAGGTACACGAGCAGCAGGATCGCGCCACCGAGCCACCCGTAGGCGCGGTTCCCGCCACCGAGGGTCTCCACGTACAGCGCGAACCCCACCGTGGCGATGGCCCAGGTCACGATCGCGAACGCGGCACCGGCCGACACCCACCGCAGCTGCGGGGTCTTCACGTTCGGCGTCGCGTAGTAGAGCACAGCCACCATCACGACGAGGTCGGCCGCGAGCACCGGCCACTTCACCACGTTCCACACGTCGTCTATCCAGGGCGCCCACCCGAGCTGTCGGATGACGGCCTCGGAGATCGTCGGTGTGCCGAGCAGGATGACGATGGCGACGGCACCGCCGACCATGACGAGCAGCGTGACGAGGAGCATCATGCTGCGGAACTTCCAGATCCGTCGGCCCTCCTCGACCTCGTAGGCGGTGTTCATCGCCCGCCCGAACGCCGTCGCGTAGCCGGACAGTGACCAGAGCGTCAGCACGACGCCGATCGTGAACCCGAGCCACGGGTTGTCCAGGGTCAGCAGCTGCCGGAGCGGCCCCTCGAGGTGCTCGGCGGTCTCCGGCCGGACGATGAACCCGAGGACCTCGACGATGTCGGTCAGGCTGTCGCCCTTGCGGTCGACGATGGACAGCGCCGACACGACCGCCAGCGCGGTCGGGAACACCGTCAGCAGCGCGAAGAACGTCAGCGACGCGGCCGCGTCGACGACGCGGTGCCGGATGACCGAGTGGTAGGTGCGCCGGACGACGGCGCGGACTCCGGTCCGCTGGAGGTCGCGCGATGCGCTGTCCGGCATGTCTCGTACGGTACCCGACACGTGCGGTCCTGGAGGCCCGTGGCGGGCCCGCCCCGCGCCTCCCGACCGCCTGTTGGTCGCGCTGGTGCGCCGGCAAGGCACCGGTGTTCACGCTCCGCACCGCGGAACGCGGGTGTTCCACCCGCGAACACCGGTGTTTTGCGGCCCCGACCCCGACCGCCGCCCGCCGTCAGTTGGCGTGCGGGTGCAGGGCGTCGTAGCGGCGGAACGACGGGACCATCCGGAGGAGCAGCGCGACGAGGCCGATGATGAGCACGCCGCCGATGACCGGCGGGTACGCGATGCCGGCCGCGACGACCAGGCCGGCGTACAGGTCGCCGAGCCGCGGGCCGCCCGTGACCACGACGATGAAGATGCCCTGCAGCCGACCGCGCATGCCGTCCGGCGACGCCGCCTGCAGGATCGTGTTCCGGAACACCGAGCTGACGTTGTCCGCGCCGCCGGCCATCGCCAGGAACAGCGCCGCGAGCCCGAGGGCGGGCAGGATCTCGACGCCGAACGCCTCGCCCGAGCGGCCGCCGAGCACGTGCGCCAGCGCGATGACCACACCGAACGCCGCGATCGCCCCGCCGTACGCCGTGATGGCCCAGCCGACGGCCTCGCCCTGGCGTCGGACGTGCCCGAGCGGCCCGGAGAACACGCTCGACAGCAGCGCCCCGATCGCGTACGCGGCGGTCAGGGTGCCGACGGTGATCGACCCACCGCCGATGACGAGCGCGCCGATCGCGGGGAACAGCACACGCGGCTGCCCGAAGGTCATCGCGATGATGTCGAGCACGAACGTCATCGTGATGTTGCGCGACCGCCGCAGGAACTTCGCGCCCTCGATGAGCGAACCGAGCCCGGGCCGCAGTGCGTCGTGGTCGGCGGCCATCCGGGGCAGCGTGAACACCCCGAGGAACGCGAACGTGAACAGCACGACGTCGATCGTGTAGGTCGGCGCGAACCCGACGCTCGCGATGAGCACGCCGGCGATCGCCGGACCCACGGTGACCTGGAACCCGGACGCGATCCCGCCCAGGGCGCTCGCCGCGGGCAGCAGGTCGGTACCGACGAGCCGCGGGACGATGGCCGAGCGGGAGGCGTTGCTGACGGTGGCGGCCACGGCGTTGACCGTCGCGAGCAGGTAGAGCAGTGCGACGCTGTGCAGGTCGAGCCAGGCGTGCGTGGCGATCAGGGCGACGGCGACCCACGCGATGATCGACGACACGAGCGCGACGAGCCGTCGGTCGAAGGCGTCCGCGAGCATGCCGCCGTACAGGCCGGCGACGATCATCGGCACGAGCGCGATGACACCCACCAGGGCCACGGCGAAGGTCGATCGGGTGATCTCGTAGACCTCGAGCCCGACGGCGACGGTGGTCATCTGGGTGCCGATGCCGGCGATCGCGGTGCCGGCCCAGAGTCGGGCGAAGGCGGGGGAGCGGCGGAGCGGGGTGAGGTCGGCGAGCAGGCGGCGGCGCGGCGGTGCGGGAGTCGATGGTGTCACGGTGAAACCATTCTGCGGGCTGGACGCTCGTTGCGCGTGCCCGGTGCGCGCTCTGGTTGACTGATCGGCATGACTGACCTGAACAGCAAGCCCGAGTTCGACGCCCCCGAGGGCCCCGCCCCCACCGAGCTCGTCATCACCGACATCGTCGAGGGCTCCGGCGAGGAAGCGTCCGCCGGCTCCACCGTCAAGGTCCACTACGCCGGGGTCGAGTACGAGACCGGCGAGGAGTTCGACAGCTCCTGGAACCGCGGCGAGCCCATCGACTTCCCGCTCGCGGCCCTGGTGCGCGGCTGGCAGGAGGGCATCCCCGGCATGAAGGTCGGCGGCCGCCGCAAGCTCGTCGTCCCGCCGGAGCTCGCCTACGGTCCCGCCGGTGGTGGGCACTTCCTGTCCGGCAAGACCCTCATCTTCGTGATCGACCTGCTCGGGGTCCGCTGATGCAGGTCGGTGCCCCGACGATCGAGCTGAACGACGGCCACCGGTTCCCGGAGCTCGGCCTCGGCACCTACGGCCTGAACGGCGACGAGGGCGCTGCGGCGGTCGGCACCGCGATCGCGAGCGGCTACCGGCTGCTCGACACGGCGCTGAACTACGGCAACGAGGACGCCGTCGGCAAGGCCGTCCGCGAGTCCGAGGTGGCGCGCGAGGACCTCGTCGTCACGTCGAAGCTGCCCGGTCGGCACCACGGCTACGACGAGGCGCACCGCTCGATCGACGAGACCCTCGGCAACCTGGGGCTCGACCACGTCGACCTGTACCTGATCCACTGGCCGAACCCGTCGGTGGACAAGTTCGTCGACACCTGGAAGGCGTTCGTCGACCTCCGCGACAGCGGCAAGGTCCGCTCGATCGGCGTCTCGAACTTCACGCCGGAGCACCTCCGCCGCATCGTCGACGCCACCGGGGTCGCCCCGGCCGTCAACCAGGTGGAGCTGCACCCGTACTTCCCCCAGGCGGAATTGCGGAAGGTGCACCAGGAGCTCGGCATCGTGACCGAGAGCTGGAGCCCGCTCGCGAAGCGGTCGGAACTGCTCACCGAGCAGCCGATCGTCGACGCCGCCGCGGCGCACGGTGTGGCCCCCGGCCAGGTCGTGCTGCGCTGGCACGTCCAGCTCGGTGCGGTGCCGGTGCCGAAGTCGGGCGACGCCGCCCGCCAGAAGGAGAACCTCGACGTCTTCGGCTTCGAACTGACCGACGACGAGGTGCAGGCGATCTCCGCGCTCGAGCGCGGTCGTCTGTGGGACGGCGACCCGGACACGCACGAAGAGATGTGACTCCGACGCGACCCTTCGGGGACAGCGGGGCTCCCGGTGGGCAGTACACTGGTTCCCCCTCTTCCCGAAGGGTTGCGTGTGTCCGAACCGACCGAGATCGACCGTGAACGCGGCTACGTCGACGGCCTCTTCCGTCGTCTCGACGAGCTGACCGCCGAGGCCGAGCAGCGCCTCGCCGAGACCCGCCGACAGGCGGTCGGCGGGAACCACCAGAGCCGCAGCGAGCGCGATGCGTACGCCCGGCTCTACGAGGACACCGTCGCGACGCTCGAGCGGGTGGGGGACCGTCTGGTCTTCGGCCGGCTCGAGGTTGCCGAGCCCGACAACCCCGACGACACCTTCCGGTACATCGGCCGTGTGGGGCTGCGCGACGCCGAGCACCGGCCGCTGCTGCTCGACTGGCGCGTCCCCGGCGCGAGCGCCTTCTACCAGGCCACCGCAGCGCACCCGATGGGCATGCGGTCCCGTCGGCACCTTTCCCTGCAGGGTCGTCGCGTGGTCGGCGTCGAGGACGAGGTGTTCGACGCCTCGCTCTACGACGACGAGCGCACCCACCTGCAGGGCGAGGGGGCGCTGCTCGCCGCGGTGACCGCCGAGCGCACCGGCCGGATGACCGACATCGTCGCGACGATCCAGGGCGAGCAGGACCGCATCATCCGCTCCCCGCTCGAGGGCGTGCTCATCGTGCAGGGCGGCCCCGGCACCGGCAAGACCGCCGTGGCGCTGCATCGGGCCGCCTACCTGCTCTACTCGTACCGCGAGCGGCTGCGGGGCTCCGGCGTGCTCATGGTCGGCCCGTCCCCGGCGTTCCTGACGTACATCGAGCAGGTGCTCCCGTCGCTCGGCGAGACCGGTGTCGTGATGGCGTCGCTCGGCTCGCTCTACCCGGGCGTGCACGCGACGACCCACGACTCCCGCGACGTCGCCGCCGTGAAGGGCGCAGCGCAGATGGCGTCACTCCTTCGGCGGGCCGTGCGCTCGCGCCAGGTCGTGCCGACCGAGTCGGTCACGCTCGACGTCGAGGGCGAGCGGCTCGTCGTCCCGCCGCAGCTCGTCGCCGACGCCATGAAGCGTGCGCAGGACCGCGGCAAGCCGCACAACGCCGCTCGCGTCACGTTCAACAAGAACGCCCTCGACGCGATGACCCGCCTGCTCGCCGAGCAGCTGCGGGAGCGCGGCACCACGGTGGACGAGGCCGACGAGAAGGTCCTGCGCGAGGACATCCGGAGTTCGTACGACGCCCGCGTGCTGCTCAACACCGCGTGGCTGCCGCTGCCGCCGGAGAAGTTCCTCGAGGACCTCTATGCCCGGCCGAACTGGCTCGCCTCGCTCACCCCGGACTGGACCCCAGAGCGCCGAGCCCTGCTGCAGCGCGCCCGAGGCGCAGCCTGGACCGTCGAGGACGTCCCCCTGCTCGACGAGGCCGCCGAACTGCTCGGCCCGTTCGACCCGACCGGCGGCGCCGCCAAGCGCGCGGCGAAGGCCAGCCGGAACCGCGACATCGAGAACGCCCGCCAGGCCATCGAGAACATGGGCGTCGAGGGCATCGTCAGCGCCGAGCAGGTCGCCGGCTCGTTCGCCGAGGGCGGCGACCCCCGCTCCACCGCCGAGCGCGCCGCCGACGACCGCGAGTGGACCTACGGGCACATCGTCGTCGACGAGGCGCAGGAGCTCTCGCCGATGCAGTGGCGCGTGCTCGCCCGCCGCAACCCGCTGCGCTCGTTCACGATCGTCGGCGACATGGCGCAGGGTTCCTCGCCGGGTGCCGCACGCACCTGGGACGACGTCATCGGAGCGCTCGCGCGTCGCCGACGCGGCCGTGCGCCGCAGGTGCCGCTCGACCACCGCATCGAGCAGCTCACGGTGAACTACCGCACCCCGCGCTCCATCGTCGAGGCCGCCGGGGCCTTCGCGGACAGCGCAGGCCTCACCGTCACGCGCAACGAGGCCGTGCGCGACGGCGACCCGGTCGAGCGTGTCCGCGTCGCCCGGGCCGACCTGCTCGACACCGTCGTGGCGGTCGCCGACGCCGAGCGCGCCCGGATCGGCTCCGGCACCATCGGCGTCATCGTCCCCGAGTCCCAGGTCGACACGGTCCGGCAGCGGCTCGCCCGCACCGAGGCGGACGTCCGGGGACTCGCCTCGCCGAACGCCGGCTCGCTCACGGTGCTGACGGGTGCGGACGCCAAGGGCCTGGAGTTCGACGGCGTGCTGCTCGTCGACCCGGACGGCGTGGGCGCCGACGCCGCCCGTGCCGCCGCCGCGGTGTACGTCGCGATGACGCGTCCGACCCGTCGCCTGACGGTCATCGACGTCGACTGACGGTGGTGCGCGCGTCGCCGCGCGCTTCGTGAGCAGGAACGGTCGGCTCCGGCGGTCCCACGCGACCGTTCCTGCGCACGATCGGTGGGTGGTGGCGTCACCGCGGGGCGGACGGGAGGCCCGGCGCGGGCCCGCCACGGGCCTCCCGGCTCAGGTCGGGTCGCCCTCGGAGCGCACACGCGCGACCAGGTCGGCCCACGGACCGTCGAGGCGGCGACCCGGGATCGTCACGGTGGTGCGCTCGACGGTGATCGTCCAGCTGAAGTCGTCGGGGACGGGCGCTGCCGTCGGCGCCGGGGTGCGCTGCAGCGCATCGACGACCTCGGACCACGCCGTGGGGTCGCTGCTCGTGTCGGTGTCGACCCGCCAGCGCCGTGTGGTGCCGGCGAAGCCCCCGGAGCGGCGGACCTCGATGCGCATGCCCTCGACGCTACGCCCGGGTGGCGCGGTCAGTCGAGCACGCCCACGCGCTGCCAGGCCTGACGCACCGCGGTCTGCTCGGCGGAGCCGTCCCCGAACCGCCGCCCGGCGACGTCGACGGTGACGTTGGCGAAGCCCGCGAAGTCGATCGAGGCGGTCACCTCGGGCGACGTCAGGGCGTCCCACCAGACCGCACCGGCGCCCAGCCACGCGGGGCCGCCGATCGCCGTGGCCGCCAGGAAGAACGCGTGGTTCGGGATGCCGGAGTTCGTGTGGACCCCGCCGGCGTCGTCCGTGGTGTCGACGAACCCGGCCATGGTCGCCGGTTGCGGGTCCTTCCCGAGCACCGGGTCGTCGTACGCGGTGCCGGGGGCTCGCATCGACCGGAGCGCGTCGCCCTGCACGGCGTCGGTGAACAGCCCCTCGCCGATGAGCCAACTCGCCTGCTCCGCCGTCTGCCCCGCCGCGTACTGGGCGACCAGGGAGCCGAAGACGTCGCTGATCGACTCGTTGAGGGCGCCCGACTGGCCCTGGTAGGTCAGGTCGGCGGTGTACTGCGTGACGCCGTGCGCGAGCTCGTGGCCGATGACGTCGAGCGCGACGGTGAAGCGGCGGAACACCTCGTCGTCGCCGTCGCCGAACACCATCCGGTTGCCGTCCCAGTAGGCGTTGTCGTAGTCCTGGCCGTAGTGCACGGTCGCGTCGAGGGGGAGCCCCGCGCCGTCGATCGACACCCGGTCGAACACCTCGAGCCAGAAGGCGTGCGTGGCGCCGAGGCCCGCGTACGCCTCGTCGACCGCGGCGTCACCGGAGTCGGCGTCGCCCTCGCGCCGGACGACGGTGCCGGGCAGCGTCGTGGTGCCGTGCGCGTCGGTGATCGTCCGCTGCGGGGAGCGGTCGACGGTGCCGCTGACGCCGCGCGGCGCGACCAGGTGCTCGTGCTTCGGCGCCTGCACGGCGTCGAGCGAGGCCAGTGCGGTGCGTGCCGCCGAGGCTGCCCGCGGGAACGCATCGGCATGGGCGACGGCGCGGAGCAGGTAGGGCGGGACGACGGAGCGGAGGCGGTCGGTCGCGGTCATGCACACATGCAACCACCGGGCACCGACACGGCCCTGCGCGGGCTGTCGGGCGGCGGCGGTCAGTCGCGCTTGCGGTGCTCGACGAGGGCCAGCGCGTACGACTCCCACCACTGGCCGGCCGCGGGGCCGCCGTTGCAGGTGCCGTCGCTGAGCCCCGGCGTCTTCACCCAGAGCAGGGCGTCGAGCCGGGTGCTGCCGCCGGTGACGTGCGGCTCCTGGCCGAGGCCGGCGCCCTCGGGGTTGCACCAGGTTCCCCGCCACCCCTGCCCGTTCCGGGAGACGTCGATGACGAAGTGCGGGTCGCCGCCGATCGCGTCGGCGAGCTCGTCGGCGTACGCGCGCTCCTGGTCGACGCGGTAGAAGTTCGACACGTTCGTGAAGAACCCCTGCACCTCGTCGACGCCGGCCTGCCGCAGCCAGTCGGCCATGGTGGCGGTCGGCACACGGTTCTCGTTGCCGCCGTCCAGGTACACGGTGAGCCCGTGGCCGGTCAGCGCGTCGACGGCTTTCCGCAGCAGGGGCAGGCGTTCGTCGCGCAGTCGCTCGCAGTTCTGGATCTGGGCGATCGAGTCGGGTTCGACGAGCACGACGGCGTGCGAACCCGCCATTGCACGGACGGCAGACCGGACCCACGGCAGGTAGGCGTCGTCCGCGGTGCCGCCCTTCGAGTAGCTGCCGCAGTCGCGGTCCGGGATGCTGTAGAGGACGAACACGGGGGTGCCGCCACGGTGCTTCGCCGTGCTGACCACCGACCGGATCGTCGAGCGGGTCTCGGCCTGCGAGGTGTTCGTCAGCCAGGTCGCGATCGGCTGGTCGGCGATCACGGCGATCTGCTCGGCGGTCGCGGCGTCGCCGGCGGCCCGTGCCTGTCGCTCGCGGATGCTGGCCTGGTTCACGGCGGTCGGCTGGCGCGCGAGCCCGCCCGGGAACGCCCCGGCGGCGGACTTCCGCTCGGCGACGGTGCGCCCGCTCGGGGTGCCGTCGCCGTCCGGCTGGCCGCCGTTCCACGGGCCGACGACCACGAGCGTCGTGACGACCGCGGCGACGACGACGGCGGCGACGGCGATCCACCCCCACTGCCGCGGGCCGCCGGTGCGGCTGCGGCGTGGGGTGCTGGGTGCCTCGTGCTCCGGCATGCTGCGGTGCTCCTGATCTGCCCGTGCGGTGTCGGTGGTGCGGGCACCGATCGCGCCCCGCGACCCATGCTGGCAGGTGCGGGGGAGTCCTGACCAGCGCCGAGCCCGATCCCCCAGGAGTCGTACCGCCGCCTGACAGGAGCGCTCCAGCGACCGGCCAGGGCCGTGCCGCACACTGTCCGGATGTTCCGTCGACTCCTCCTCCTCGCCCTGACCGCGGGCTACGCCTGGGTGATCTGGCGGATGACGCTGACCCCGCAGGTCTTCACCTCGGCCCAGAACTCGCTCGTGCTGCACGCGATCGCCTGGGTGCAGCAGCTGCCGCACGGTGCGTGGTTCACGTACGAGCGCACCGAGTTCCTCGCCAACATCGCCATGTTCGTGCCGGTGGGGGTGCTCGCGGCGCTGTGGCTGCCCCGGCGCTGGTGGATCCTCGGTGCGCTCGTCGCGGTCGCGCTGTCCACGGGCATCGAGTTCGCGCAGGCCACCTACCTGCCGTACCGCGTCGCGGACCCGCGCGACGTGCTGTCGAACGGCCTCGGCGGGCTGCTCGGCGCGACGCTGGTCGGACTCGTCCGCAGTCTGCTGCCGGAGCGTCGCCGCCGACGCCGTCTGCACCCCAGGACCGCCTAGGACTCTGGTAGTCTTGTGCGGTTGCCGTCGAACGGCCGCGGACAAAGAGCGCTCGTGCATCAGGCACGGGCACCGCGCAACGGACAGGAAGGGGATCACCATGGCACTTGACGCACAGGTCAAGCAGGAGATCATCGAAGAGTACGCGACCCACCCGGGCGACACCGGATCCCCCGAGGTCCAGGTCGCCGTTCTGACGCGTCGTATCAACGACCTGAACGAGCACCTCAAGGAGCACAAGCACGACCACCACTCGCGTCGTGGCCTGCTCCTCATGGTCGGTCAGCGTCGCCGTCTCCTCGGCTACCTCTCCGACGTCGACATCGCCCGCTACCGCACGCTCATCGAGCGCCTCGGCCTGCGTCGCTAGTCGACCGACACACGCTTGACCGAACGCCCCGGACCTCTTCGTGAGGACCGGGGCGTTCGTCGTTCCCGGGGCGGTCGACGCTCGACGGGGCACCGCTCCCACCGCGCTCCGTCCTCGGTCGGTCACGACGCCGGTCGCGAGGTCGGCCACGAGGTCGGCCACGCGGCTGGTCACGACACGTCGCCCGCGCTCGTCCCGCGGTCACGATTCGTCGGCCAGCGCGGTCCCAGTCGACACTTCATGACCGCTCCGCTGTCAGCGCGCGGGGAGTCGTGACCGATCGGCACGCCGCTCGACGGCGGGAATGGTTGTGGCGGTGACCCGGTTGGATGCTATGTTCATGCAAACGCATCGAAAGTCGGGAAGCATCATGACCACCATCGCCGTCGTCTCCGCCGGACTCTCCGAGCCCAGCTCCACCCGCCTGCTCGCCGACCGTCTGGGCGAGGCCGCCGTGGCGTCGCTCGTCGCCGAGGGCACCCCGGCACACGTCGTGCACGTCGAACTCCGGCCGCTCGCGCACGAGATCACCGACGCGATGCTCACCGGCTTCGCTGCCCCGGCGCTCTCCGCAGCGATGGCCGCCGTGGTCGAGGCCGACGCCGTCGTGTTCGTCACGCCGATCTTCACCGCGGGCGTCAGCGGACTGGCGAAGTCGTTCCTGGACGTGCTCGACAAGGACTCGATGGCCGACATGCCCGTCCTGCTCGGTGCCACCGGCGGGACCTCGCGCCACTCGCTCGCGATCGACCACGCCCTGCGGCCCGTCTTCGCGTACCTGCGCGCGGCGATCGTGCCCACCGGGGTCTTCGCCGCGACCGACGACTGGGGGACCGACGGTGACGCGGCCGCCCTGGAAGGTCGCATCCGCCGGGCCGGAGCCGACCTGGCCTGGGCGATCCGGGCCTCCAGGCGGGCCCCGCAGGAAGCCGACGCGCTCCCCGCGACCCCGGACTTCGCGAGCCTGCTCGGCGGCCTCGGCCACTGACCGCGGTCGACCCCTGGCTCAGTACCAGTGCGGGTTGACGCTCATCTCGTGACCCCACGCCCCGCAGGGTGAGCCGTAGGCGCTCTTGATGTACGCGAGCCCCCAGTCGATCTGCGTGTTCGCGTTGGTGCGCCAGTCGGCTCCGGCGACCGCCATCTTCTCGGCCGGGAGCGACTGCGGGATGCCGTAGGCGCCGCTCGAGGAGTTCAGGGCGTTCGCCCGCCACCCGGACTCCTGCGTCCAGAGCGACACCAGGCACGAGAACTGGTCGGAGCCCCACCCGTACGACCCGAGCGCGCTCCGTGCGTAGGCCTGTGCGGCCGCGGGGTCCACGGCGACGCCCCCGGTGCTCGGGTAGGACGAGCCGGTGCCGCCGCTGGTCGCGCCGCCGCTGGAAGCGCTGCTGCCGGCGTTCGCGGCGTTCGTGTTCGCCGCCGCCTCGGCCGCCGCCGCTGCGGCCCGCTTGCGCTGCTGCTCCGCCTTCTGCGCGGCGACCCGCTGGCCGAGCTCGTACCCGGCCTCCTGCTTCGCGGTGCTGTCCTTGAGCGACGCGAGCTGCGCGTACAGCTCGTCGCTGTGCTGTTCCGTCGACTCGACGGCGGCATCCGCCGCCTGTTCCGCCGACTTCGCCGCGGCCGAGCGTTCCTCGGCCGCCTGCGCGCGCGTCGCGCGTTCCGTCTCGGCCCGCTCGGCCTGCTCGTGCAGCGACGACGCCGTGCCGGCCGCGACGGACGCCTCGTCCATGACACCGGACCAGGTCTCCGACAGCTGGTCGAGCGCGCCGAGCTGGTAGAGCAGCTGGTCCGGGTCCTTCGCGGTCGCGATGCGGGTGGTCATCTGGTTCGTGCTGCCGTCGCGGTACAGGTTCGCGGCCAACTGGCCGGCCCGCTGCTGGGCCCGGTCCGCCGTCTCGCTCGCGTGCTGCGCCTGGGCCTGGAGGCTCGTGGCGGCCTGGGTGGCCGACGCCAACTCCGACTCGGCCGCGTCCGCCTTCGACGAGGCCACCAGGGCGGCCTGTGACTTCGCGGCTGCTTCGTCCTGCGCCGACTGCAGCGCGGCCTGCACCTTCTGCACCTCGGCGCGCTTCGCGGTCTCGTTGCCCTTGGCGCGCTGGACGTCCTGCCACGTGGGGTACTCGGTGGCGTTCGCGGGGGCTGCGGTCAGGGCCGGGGCGACGAGCGCGCCGACGACCACGGCGGCCGCGACGAGCACGCCCCGCGAGGGGGTGAAGCGCATGTGGGCAGGCTACCGATGTTCACCAGGAGTCCAGCGAGCCGCGCCGCCGACAGCCTGAGGACTGGTAAAGTCCATCCTGTCCGAGGACTCATTCCCCGGACGTCACACACAACACTGCGCAGGCCGGGCACGGAGCTGGTCATCGGTGGTGGCTCGCGGGCCGGAACGGTTTCCCGAGTGCTTCTACTGCTGGCCAGACATGCGTCCGGAACGATCGGCGCGCACGCACCATCGAGTGCCGTCGCCATGGCCTGCCGGAAACACATCAAGGAGGCGCCCTTTTGGAGGGTCCCGAGATCAAGTTCGCCGAAGCCGTCATCGACAACGGCAAGTACGGCAAGCGCACCGTCCGGTTCGAGACCGGTCGGCTCGCACAGCAGGCCCAGGGCGCGGTCGCCGCGTACCTGGACGAGGAAACGATGCTCCTCTCGGCCACCAGCGCCGGCAAGCACCCGCGTGAGGGCTTCGACTTCTTCCCGCTGACCGTCGACGTCGAGGAACGCTCCTACGCCGCCGGCAAGATCCCCGGTTCGTTCTTCCGTCGTGAAGGCCGCCCGTCGACCGAGGCCATCCTCGTGTGCCGTCTCATCGACCGGCCGCTGCGTCCGTCGTTCGTCGACGGCCTCCGCAACGAGGTGCAGATCGTCATCACCGTCCTGAGCATCGCTCCGGACGAGTTCTACGACGCGCTGGCGATCAACGCCGCGTCCGCGTCGACGCAGATCTCCGGTCTGCCGTTCTCCGGCCCGATCGCCGGTGTGCGCCTCGCGCTCATCGGTGACCAGTGGGTCGCGTTCCCGAAGGCCTCGCAGCTCGCCGACGCCGTGTTCGACCTGACCGTCGCCGGTCGTGTCGTCACGGACGAGGCCGGCAACGAGGACGTCGCGATCATGATGGTCGAGGCCGAAGCCACCGAGCACGCCTGGGACCTCATCCAGGGCGGGGCCACCAAGCCCGACGAGGCCATCGTCGCCCAGGGTCTCGAGGCGGCGAAGCCGTTCCTCAAGTCCCTCGTCGACGCGCAGGCCAAGCTCGCCACGCAGTCGGCCAAGGAGATCCAGGACTTCCCGGTCTTCCCGCCCTACGCGCCCGAGGTCTACTCGGCTGTCGAGGCACTCGCGCTCTCCGAGCTCGGCGACGTCTACAAGATCGCTGCCAAGACCGAGCGTCAGGACGCCGACGACGCGCTCAAGTCGCGCGTCAAGGCCGCCATCGCGGAGCAGGTCACCGCGGGCTCGCTGCCCGAGGTCGCCAACTCGCAGGTCAGCGCCGCCTACAAGTCGGTCACGAAGAAGGTCGTCCGCGGCCGCATCCTGACCGAGCAGATCCGCATGGACGGCCGCGGCCTCGCCGACATCCGTCCGCTCGACGCCGAGGTCGCCGTGATCCCGCGCGTCCACGGTTCGGCGATCTTCCAGCGCGGCGAGACGCAGATCCTCGGCGTCACCACGCTGAACATGCTCAAGATGGAGCAGCAGATCGACTCGCTGTCGCCCGTCACGAAGAAGCGCTACCTGCACCACTACAACTTCCCGCCCTACTCGACCGGTGAGACCGGCCGTGTGGGTTCGCCGAAGCGTCGCGAGATCGGGCACGGCTTCCTCGCCGAGCGCGCCCTCGTGCCGGTGCTGCCGTCGCGCGACGAGTTCCCCTACGCCATCCGTCAGGTCTCCGAAGCGCTCAGCTCCAACGGCTCGACCTCGATGGGTTCCGTCTGCGCCTCGACCCTCTCGCTGCTCAACGCCGGTGTGCCCCTCAAGGCCCCGGTCGCCGGCATCGCGATGGGCCTGGTCTCCGACACCGTCGACGGTCAGACCCGCTACGCGGCCCTGACCGACATCCTCGGCGCGGAAGACGCCCTCGGCGACATGGACTTCAAGGTCGCCGGTACCTCGGAGTTCGTCACCGCGATCCAGCTCGACACCAAGCTCGACGGCATCCCGTCGACGGTGCTCGACGCGGCGCTCAAGCAGGCCAAGGAGGCCCGCTCGGCCATCCTCGGTGTGCTGAACGAGGCCATCGACGCCCCCGACGAGATGGCGGACACCGCTCCTCGCGTCATCTCGGTGCAGATCCCCGTCGACAAGATCGGCGAGCTGATCGGCCCGAAGGGCAAGACGATCAACGGCATCCAGGACACCACCGGTGCCGACATCTCGATCGAGGACAACGGCACCGTCTACATCGGCGCCGTCGACGGTCCGTCGGCCGAGGCCGCTCGTGCCCAGGTCAACGCGATCGCCAACCCGACCAACCCGGAGATCGGGGACCAGTTCCTCGGCACCGTCGTGAAGATCGCCACCTTCGGCGCCTTCGTGTCGCTGCTCCCGGGCCGTGACGGTCTGCTCCACGTCTCCGAGGTGCGCAAGCTCGCCGGTGGCAAGCGTGTCGAGAACGTCGAGGACGTCCTGGGCGTCGGCCAGAAGGTCCTGGTCGAGGTCACCAAGGTGGACGACCGCGGCAAGCTGTCGCTCGCGCCGGTCGTGGCCGACGAGACCGAGGGTGACTCCACCTCGGCCGAGACGGTCCGCGCCCACGCCGAGGACCCGGCCGAGGGCTGATCCTCCTCCGCGTCCTGACGCACGAACGGCCGCCGTCCCTTCCGGGGCGGCGGCCGTTCGCCGTTGCGGGGCGTGTGTGCGTGTTGGCCGCGCGTGCTTTCGCGGCCGGCGACACCTCACGGGCACGGCGCCGCGTGAACTGTCGCTGTGCGCGAAAGACCGCCGCGCCGTGCCACGTGCCGGTCAGGCCGCGGGGGTCTCCTGCGTGCCCATGAGCTGCGCGCGCCCGAGCAGGTGCCCACGGAGCATGAAGCCCACGACCGCGGGGGTCGCGTCGGCGGGGACCTCGAGCACGGGGACGTCGAGGGCGCTCAGCGTGAAGAAGTAGCGGTGCACACCGTGACCCGCGGGCGGAGCGGCCCCGAGGAACGTGTCCGTGCCGAACTCGTTGCGGCGACGGAGCGCCTCGGCGGGCAGCAGGGCGTCATCGGTACCGGCGCCGGCGGGGAGCGAGGTCGCCGAGCCCGGGATGTCGGTCAGGCTCCAGTGCCAGAAGCCGGAGCCGGTCGGGGCATCGGGGTCGTAGACGGTCAGGACGAAGCTCTTCGTGCCCTCGGGTGCGTCCGACCACTCGAGTGCGGGGGAGCGGTCCTCACCGCCGACGTCGGAGCCGCGTGCCGAGGTGGGCAGCTCGCCTCCGTCGGTGAAGTCGGGGCTCGTCAGGGTGAAGGACGGGACGTCGGGCAGGTTCCAGTTGGGGTCGTTGGCCATGCCCCAAGCCAACACCCGCCGGCTCGGGCTGCGCTCGGTGCGCGCGCGGGGCTGTGGGAGTTCGCACGCGACGGCCTGGAGGCACGGTGCGGGCCCGTCACGGGCCTCCCGTCCGATGGCGGTCGCCTCGACCGCCCCGCCGGAGCGACAGCGTCGGCGACAGCCGGGCGTCAGCCCGCGAGCACCCGGTCGACCACGCGGTTGAGCGCAGCGGTGGCGGCGATCGCGTCACCGGCGTACGCGCCGGCCATCGCACCGTCGCGCGCGAGCATGAGCTCGTCGGCACCGTCCCCGGGAAGGGGATGTCCGGCCTCCTGCAGCAGGGTCGCCAGTCGTTCGGTGTACCAGTCGCGGTGCACGGCGACGACCTGGCGGACCGGGTCGCGCGGGTCGTGGTACTCGGCGGCGGCGTGCAGGAACGCACAGCCGCGGAACGCCGGGTCGTTGACGTCGTCGGCCAGTGCGGCGACCCACGCACGGACGGCCCGGTCGGGGGAGCCGGCGTCGGCGATCAGCTGCTCCATCCGCTCCTGCACGCGCTCGTGCTGGGTGCGGATGTAGGCGAGGATCAGGTTGTCCTTCGACCCGTAGTGCTTGTAGAACGTCGCCTTCGTGACGCTCGCCTCGGAGATGAGGCGGTCGACGCCGACGCCGTGGATGCCCTCTTCGTAGAAGAGCCGCGTGGCGGTCTCGAGGACGCGGACCTTCGCGCCGCCGGAGCGGGGAGTCGGGGGGACGCTCGACCCGTCCGGCGACGCGAGGTTCGTGCTCGGGCCGGGGAGACGCTGGACGGCCGGTTGGGGGGAATCGACCGTCACAGCGTGTACTCCTCGGACTCATCGGCTCCGCGACCGGAGTGGGGGGGACTCGGTGGTCGCGCAGGACTGATGTCCCGAGCCGCCGGATCGGAACTTAGGGGGGCTTTCGATCCGGCGTGGCCAACAGTAGCACAAGGAGGACAGACAGACGAGTCGGTCTGTCCACATTTTCTGTACCCCACTTCGAGTGGCACGCGACCGAGACCGGGAAACTGGGCAGGAGGCATCGACGGATCAGTAGGCTCGTCTGCGATGAACCAGCCAGTGCCACTGCCGCTCGGGGCCCCGGACACGTCGTTCCTGACGTCCGGCGGGGCCTTCGTCCGTCGCACCGTGCTGCCCTCGGGTGTCCGTGTGCTGACCGAGGCGGTGCCGGGTGCCGCGTCGACGAGCATCGGGTTCTGGGTCGGCGTCGGTTCGCGTGACGAGCGCGACGGGCAGTTCGGGTCGACCCACTTCCTCGAACACCTGCTCTTCAAGGGCACCGAGACCCGATCGGCGCTCGACATCGCCATCGCGTTCGACTCGGTCGGCGGTGAGCACAACGCTGCGACCGCCAAGGAGTACACCTGCTACTACGCACGGGTCCGGGACACCGACGTCCCGATGGCCGTGAACGTCATCGGTGACATGGTCACCGGCTCGGTGCTCGAACCAGACGCCTTCGCCGTCGAGCGCGGGGTCATCCTCGAAGAACTCGCGATGGCCGCCGACGACCCGGCCGACGTCGCGGGCGAGGCGTTCTTCGCCGCGGCCTTCGGTGGACACCCCCTCGGCCGTCCCATCGGCGGGACCCCGGACAGCATCCGTGCAGTCCAGCGCGACGAGGTGCTGGCCCACTACCGCGAGCACTACGCACCGAACGGCATCGTCGTGACCGCCGCCGGTGCCGTCGACCACGACCGGTTCTGCGAACTCGTCGCCGGCGTCTTCCACGACGCCCCCGATGCCGAGCCGCTGCCACGCCGCACGCCCGAGACCGTGGCCGACCCGGTCGAGGCGAAGCTGTCCGTGGTGCACCGCCCGACCGAGCAGGTCAGCATGCTCCGCGGCTCGCAGGGCCTCGACCTGCGCGACGACCGCCGTCCCTCGCTCAGCGTCCTGAACGCCGTGCTCGGTGGCGGCATGAGCTCGCGCCTGTTCCAGGAGGTCCGCGAGCGCCGCGGTCTGGCCTACGCGGTGTCGTCGTTCGCCCCCGCGTACCTGGACAACGGCGCCTTCGGTGTCTACGCCGGGTGCGCGCCGGACAACGTCGCCGGAGTCATCGACATCGTCGACGCCGAGTTCCGCCGGATGGTCGACCACGGCATCACCGACGACGAGCTCCGACGAGCCAAGGGCCAGATCGAGGGCGCGCTGACGCTCTCGCTCGAGGACTCCGACGCCCGCATGACCCGGCTCGGCCGTTCCGAGCTCGGCACCGGCGAGTACACCGACCTGTCGACGGCGCTCGAGCGTGTCGACGGTGTCACGACCGACGGCGTGCTCGAACTCGCGCGCGACCTGCTGACCCGGCCGACGATCACCTCGGTCGTCGGTGCCGTGCAGCAGGACGAACTCGCCGCGGCCATCGGGATCGGCAGCTGAGCACGGACATGTCGCACTACCTGTACCTCGTCCGGCACGGCGAACACCAGGACGCCGAACACGGCCTGCGGGACGGCAAGCTCTCCGAACGCGGCAAGCGTCAGGCGACCCTGATCGCGGACCGTCTCGGCGGCGTGCCCTTCGACGGCGTGTACCACTCGCCGCTCGAGGCCCCCAGTGAGACCGCCGCGTTCCTGTCGCAGCGGCTGCCGTCGATCCAGCCCGAGCCCTCGACCCTGCTGTTCGACTGCATCCCCTCGGGCCCGACCCCGGACATGCCGCACGCCTACCAGGGCTGGTACGGCGGCATCACCGAAGAGGAGATCGTCGCCGGGCAGGCCCAGATGGGCGACGCCGTGTCGGAGTGGTTCACCCCGGCGCGCGAGGACCGGCACGACCTGCTGATCACCCACAACGCCGTGATCGGCTGGTTCGTGCGTGAGGCGTTCCAGGCCCCCGAGTGGCGCTGGATGGGCACGAACGTCGCCCACACCGCGCTCACGATCATCCGGATCCGGTCGGCGAAGCCCGCCGAGGTCGTCACGCTGAACGACCTGGCCCACCTGCCGGTGGAGCTGCGCACGGGCCTGCCGGTCGACCAGCCCGTCTAGCGGCTGTCCGTCCGGTCCGCGGCGGCGGGGCGGACGGGAGGCCCGTGGCGGCTCAGACGATCGGCTTGCGGTACCAGGCGGTGGCGTTCGGGTTGTCGTTGAACGGCTCGACCCGCTGGTACCCGCGGCCGCGGTACATCGCGCCCGCCGCCACGAGCGAGTCGTTCGTGTCGAGGACGATGCTCGTCGCACCCAGGTCGGCCCCGGCCCGCTCGAGCAGGTCCATCACGGCCGTCGCCACGCCCGTGCCGCGCCCGGCCGGCGCCACGAAGACGTGCTTGACCTCGAACCGGACGTCGACGGCACCGGTCGCGTCGACCTCGTCCGCGATCCGACGGAGGCCGCCACAGCCGACCGCGACGCCGTCGTGGTACGCCACGGCGAACACCCCGTTCGGCGGCGTGAACTCGGCTGCGGGGGTGCGCTTCCGCGAGTACGTGCCCTGCGCGCTCGGGAACGTCGCCTCGCGCTCGTCCAGGTACGCATCGAGCAGCGCGTCGACCTCGGGCAGATCGGCCGGCACGGTCCTGACCTCGACTGACATGCGTCGATCCTAGGATGGACCGCATGGTCACTCCCGTCGCCGTCGTCGGCGCCACCGGTCGTCTCGGGGGCCTCGTGGCGTCCGTCGTCGAGGAAATCCCGGAGTTCGAGCTCGTCGCCCGCCTGTCGTCGAAGGACGGCGCGCACGAGGCGCCGCCGTCGGTCTTCGGCGGCGCGGCCCTGGTGGTCGACGTGACGGTGCCGTCGCTCAGCCCGGCGATCGTGGAGAACGCCCTCTCGAGCGGCGCGAACGTGCTCGTCGGCACCTCCGGCTGGTCGCTCGACCGGCTCGCCAAGCTCCGCACCGGGCTGCAGGAACGCCCGGACCAGGGGGTGCTCGTGGTCCCGAACTTCTCGATCGGCTCCGTGCTCGGCACGCACCTGGCGACGATCGCGGCCCCGTGGTTCCCCGCCGCCGAGATCGTCGAGACCCACCACGCCGGCAAGATCGACTCGCCCTCGGGCACCGCGGTGCGCACCGCCGAGCTGATGGCCGACGCGCGGCGCGAGGTCGGTCCCGTGGACGCCCCGCACGTCGACCAGCGCGCCCGCGGCCAGCAGGTCGCCAGCGTGCCCATCCACTCGCTCCGGCTCCCCGGGGTGAAGGCCGTGCAGGACGTGGTGCTGAGCGGCCCCGGCGAGACGCTGACGATCCGGCACGACACCAACGACGACGTCGCCTACGTCGCGGGCATCCGTGCGGCGCTGGCGAACGTGGTGTCGGCGCGGGGCCTCACCGTGGGCCTCGGCAGCGTCCTCGGGATCGGCTGAGGCGTCATGGGTCGGATGGAGCGGGCCGGACGCACGATCCGCTCGCCGTTCTGGGGTGCGGCGCTGATGGCGGTGCTGCTCGCCCTGTACATCGTGCTCGTCGGGCAGCGCGCCGTGGCCTTCATCGCCACCGGGATCCCGATCGGCATCGGCATCGGCGTCGCGCTGTTCGTCGTCGCCGCGATCGGGGCGCTCCTGCTCGTGCTCGAGTTCCGCTTCGGCATCCGCATCACCCGGCTCGGCGCACGGCTCGAGGCCGAGGGCGGCACCCCGGACGACGTCGTCCCGGTGCGGGCGTCGGGCCGGCCGATCCGCGACGCCGCCGACGAGCTGTTCCCGCGGTACCGCGACGCGGTCGAGCAGGACCCCGCCGACTGGCGTGGCTGGTACCGGCTCGGCGTGGTCTACGACGCCGCCGGTGACCGCAAGCGTGCACGATCGGCGATGCGCACAGCCCTGGCGCGCGCCGCCGACCGCTGACCCCGGGCCGGAGGCGGATCAGAAGACGGCGTCGATGGCGTCCGCCGCCTGCGTGTACCGGAACGTGTAGCCGGACTCGAGCAGCTTCGTCGGGACCATCCGCTGGCTCGACAGGAGCATGTCGTCGGCGGCGTCCCGCAGCGCCAGGCGCAGGGCGAACTCGGGGATCCGGAAGAGGTACGGGCGGTGCAGGACCTCGGCGACGTGCTTCGTGATGCGGTCGGCGACGACGGGCTCAGGACCCGCCAGGTTCACCGGGCCGGAGACGTCCGGGGCCGCGGTCGCCAGGTGCACGATCGCGCCCACCTCGTCCTCGAGCGCGATCCACGGCCAGTGCTGGCCACCGGTGCCCAGCCGGCTGCCGACGCCGAGCTTGGTCAGCGGGACGAGCGGCGCGAGCGCACCGCCGCCCTTGCCGATGACGATGCCGGTACGGAGCGTGACGACGCGGACCCCGGCGGGAGCGGCGTTCGCGGCGGCCTCCCACGCGGTGCAGACGTCGGCGAGGAATCCCGTGCCCGGGGCGGCGTCGTCCTGCAGCACGTCGGCCGGGCGGTCGCCGTACACACCCGAGGCCGAGCCCGACAGGAACAGGGCCGGGGGAGTGGCGGCGTGCCGCATCGCCTCGACCAGGGTGTCGGTGGCGTCGATGCGCGAGCTGCGGATCTCCCTGCGGTAGGCGTCCGTCCACGGCAGCTTGCCGATGTTCGCACCGGCCAGGTTGATCACCACGTCGGCGCCGTCGAGGATCGCCGGGTCGAGCGGACGCCGCCCCGGCGCCCAGCGGAACTCGGTCGCGGTGCGCGCTTCGCGGCGGACGAGCGTGGTGACGTGGTGCCCCGCCTCGCGCAGGGCGCGGACGAGGGGCGTTCCGATGAACCCGGACGAGCCGGCCACCAGGATCGAGAGCGGTTGTTCCGTCGTGTCGGGCATGCCCGCAACGCTACTCACACCGACGTAGGCTTCTGTGTGTGACCGACAGCGAGACCGTACAGCCCGACGCCTCCGTCCCGACCCCCTACGAAGACCTGCTCCGCCGGGTCCTGACCGAGGGCTCGCCGAAGGGTGACCGCACCGGCACCGGCACCCGCAGCCTGTTCGGCGCGCAGCTCCGCTACGACCTGTCGAAGGGGTTCCCCCTCGTCAGCACGAAGCGCGTGCACTTCAAGTCGGTCGCGTACGAGCTCCTCTGGTTCCTGCGCGGCGAGGGCAACGCGACCTGGCTGCAGGAGCACGGTGTCCGGATCTGGAACGAGTGGGCGGACGCCGACGGCGACCTCGGCCCGGTGTACGGCGTGCAGTGGCGCTCATGGCCCACCCCCTCGGGTGAGCACGTCGACCAGATCGCCCAGGTCATCGACCAGATCACGACCAACCCGGACAGCCGCCGGCTCATCGTCTCGGCGTGGAACGTCGCCGACGTGCCGGACATGGCGCTCGCCCCGTGCCACGCGTTCTTCCAGTTCTTCGTCAACGACGGCAAGCTCTCGTGCCAGCTCTACCAGCGGAGCGCCGACATGTTCCTCGGCGTCCCGTTCAACATCGCCTCGTACGCGCTGCTGACCCACATGATCGCGGCGCAGACCGGACTCGAGGTCGGCGACTTCGTCTGGACCGGCGGCGACTGCCACATCTACGACAACCACGTCGAACAGGTCGAGGAGCAGCTGTCCCGCACGGCGTACCCGATGCCGACGCTCGAACTCGCACCGCGCGACTCGATCGACGACTACGAGTACGAGGACTTCACCGTCGTCGGCTACGAGCACCACCCGGCGATCAAGGCCGCGGTCGCCGTCTGATGATCGGCATGGTCTGGGCCCGCTCGACCACCGGTGTCATCGGTGCCGACGGCGGCATGCCCTGGCACGTGCCCGAAGACCTGGCGCACTTCAAGCAGGTCACCGGCGACGCGACCGTGCTGATGGGCCGACGCACCTGGGAGTCCCTGCCCGAGCGCTTCCGGCCGCTGCCCGGTCGCCGCAACGTCGTGCTCACCCGGGACACGACGTGGACGGCCGACGGCGCCGAGGTCGTGCACGACCTGCACGCCGCCCTCGACACCGACGAGACCGTCTGGGTCATCGGCGGCGGCCAGGTGTACGACGCCGCACTCGACGCGGCCGACCACGTCTCCGAGACCCTGATCGACGTCGACGTCGTCGGCGACACCGTCGCACCCACGCTCGGCGAGGCTGCCGGCTGGACGCTCGCCGACGAGGGCCCCTGGCAGGAGTCCCGCACGGGCACCCGCTACCGGTTCCTGGAGTGGCAGCGCCGCGCCTGAGTGCCCGGTGTCGCCGGGCGTGACCGGCGGGACGGACGTGATCCGGGCCTCCCGGCCGCGCCGCAGGCGGTCCACCGTCCACACGGACGGCGGTCCTCGCGCGCATCCCCGGTACGCTGGTGCCCGTGTCCCCGCGTGAGAATCCCTTCGGTCAGGTCCTCGTCGCCCTCGTGACCCCGTTCACGGCCGACGGCGAGGTCGACTGGCCCGGCGTCGAGCAGCACATCGACGACTGCATCACCGCCGGCGCCGACGGCATCGTCGTCACCGGCACGACCGGCGAGACGTCGACGCTGACCGACCCGGAGAAGCTCCGTCTGGTCGAGGTCGGCAAGTCCGTCGCCGCCGGCCGCGCGAAGATCATCACGGGCGGTGGCTCGAACGAGACCGCGCACGCGATCCACCTGTACAAGCAGAGCGAGAAGGCCGGCGCGGACGGCGTGATGATCGTCACGCCGTACTACAACAAGCCGACGCAATCGGGTGTCCTCACCCACTTCCGGATGATCGCGGACGCCACCGATCTGCCGGTGATCCTGTACGACATCCCGGGCCGCACCGGCATCCCGATCACGTACGACACGATCCTGCGTGCGTCGAAGCACCCGAACATCCTCGCCGTGAAGGACGCCAAGGGCGACTTCGCCGAGGTCTCGCGGGTGCTGAACAACACCGACCTCATGTACTTCTCCGGCGACGACACGAACGTGCTCCCGCATCTGTCGATCGGCGCCACCGGCCTGATCGGCGTGACCGCGAACATCACGAGCGCGCCGTACCGCACCATCGTCGACGCCGTGAACCGGGGCGACCTGGCCACCGCGACGGCCGAGCACAAGCGACTCGAGCCGCTCGTCCGCGCCGTGATGACGCACGTTCCGGGTACCGTGGCCGCGAAGTACATCCTGCACGGGCTCGGCCGCATCGGCAGCCCGCGCGTCCGGCTGCCGCTCGTCGGCCCCGAGGACTCCGAGGCGTACGCCATCGAGACCTCCCTCGAAGCCGTGCGCGACGTGCCCGGCGCCGACTTCTCGAACTTCCGCCCCGACCGCAACGCGGCGGCCGGCGGTGCACTACCGAAGGTGCCAGGCACCACCCGCTAGCGAACACCGCGGCGCGCAGCACGCGCGTCGCCCGAATCCGTAGGACCGAATGCCCACACAGATCTCCGAACCGCAGCCGCTCGAAGCCGGCACCCTCCGCGTCGTCCCCATCGGGGGCCTCGGCGAGATCGGTCGCAACATGACCGTCTACGAGTACGAGGGCAAGCTGCTCATCGTCGACGCTGGCGTGCTGTTCCCCGAGGAGCACCAGCCCGGTGTCGACCTGATCCTGCCGGACTTCTCGCCGATCCGTGACCGCCTCGACGACGTCCTCGGTGTCGTGCTCACGCACGGCCACGAAGACCACATCGGCGCCGTCCCGTACCTGCTCAAGCTCCGCGACGACATCCCGCTGATCGGCTCCACGCTGACCCTCGCGCTGGTCGAGGCGAAGCTCAAGGAACACCGGATCAAGCCGTACACGCTCGTCGTGGCCGAGGACCAGACCGAGCAGATCGGCCCGTTCCACCTCGAGTTCGTCGCCGTGAACCACTCCATCCCGGACGCCCTCGCCGTCGCGATCACGACCCCCGCCGGTCGTGTGCTGCACACGGGTGACTTCAAGATGGACCAGCTCCCGCTGGACGACCGCATCACCGACCTCCGTGCGTTCGCCCGTCTGGGCGAGGCCGGCGTGGACCTGTTCCTGCCGGACTCCACGAACGCCGACGTGCCGGGCTTCACCGCTCCGGAGCGCGACATCGGCCCGGTGCTCGAGAACATCATCATGCGCGCCCGCAAGAAGGTCGTCGTGGCGAGCTTCTCGTCGCACGTGCACCGCGTGCAGCAGGTCCTCGACGCCGCCGCGGCCGCGAACCGCAAGGTCGCGTTCATGGGGCGCTCGATGATCCGCAACATGACGATCGCCGCCGACCTCGGGTACCTGCGGGTGCCGGAGAACGTGCTCATCGACACGAAGAAGGCGAAGAACGTCCCCGACGACCAGATCGTCTACATGTCGACCGGGTCGCAGGGTGAGCCGATGGCCGTCCTGGCCCGCATGGCGAACCTCGAGCACCAGATCGAGATCGGCGAGGGCGACACCGTCATCCTCGCGTCGTCGCTCATCCCGGGCAACGAGAACGCCGTGTACCGCGTCATCGACGGGCTGACCAAGCTCGGTGCGAAGGTCGTGCACAAGGGCAACGCGAAGGTGCACGTCTCCGGACACGCCTCCGCTGGCGAGCTGCTCTACTGCTACAACATCCTGCGGCCGCGCAACGTGCTCCCCGTCCACGGCGAGCACCGCCACCTGTACGCGAACGCCGACCTGGCGATCCAGACGGGTGTCCCGCCGCGCAACGTGATCCTCGGGCAGGACGGCATCGTCGTCGACCTGAAGGACGGCGTCGCGACGGTCGCCGGTCAGCTCGACATCGGCTACGTCTACGTCGACGGCTCCACCGTCGGCGAGATCACCGACGCCGACCTGAAGGACCGCCGCGTCCTGGCGGAAGAGGGCTTCATCTCGATCTTCTGCGCGGTGGACTTCACCACCGGGCAGTGCGTGATCGGCCCGGAGATCCAGTCGCGTGGCTTCGCCGAGGACGACTCGGTGTTCGACGACGTCCGCCCGCAGATCGCCAAGGCGATCTCCGAGGCTGCCGCGAACGGCACGCGCGACTCGCACGCCTTCGCGCAGGTCGTCCGTCGCACGGTCGGTCGCTGGGTGAACACGAAGCACCGTCGTCGTCCGATGATCGTCCCGGTGGTCATCGAGGCGTAGCGTCCGTCCCCGCTCTGGAGGCCCGTCCAGCGTCCGTCACGGACGCTGCGGCGGGCCTTCCTGCGTTTGTCCTGAGCGGGCGTTAGGGTTCTGCCCATGGCCGGAGGCACCAAGTCGACCACGCGCTCGCGCGCGTCCACGTCGTCCCGTGGCAACGGGACGCGCGGTTCGTCGCGCACCCAGGCCACGACGAAGAAGCTGCCGCAGGCTGCGCCCACGCCGGTGTTCCGCGAGCAGAACCCGCTCGTGACCTTCTGGCTCGCGATGGCGCACGGCGTCGGCGCGATGTTCCGGCTGCTCGGCAAGGAGACCCTCGAGAAGGACCAGCGGCGCGACGGGTTCCCGTTCCTGCTGTTCCTGCTGGCCATCGCCGGCGGGGTCGTCGAGTGGCTCAACCCGACGAACAGCGTCTCCGTCGCACTCGACGCGTACACGTTCGGTGGGCTGTTCGGCCGCCTGGCGTTCGCCCTGCCCGTCATCATGATCGTGTTCGCCGGGTGGCTGTTCCGGCACCCGGCCTCGGTGCACGACAACACCCGGATCGGCATCGGCCTGGGCATTCTGATCGTGTCGATCGCCTCGCTCTGCCACGTCTTCGGTGGCCGACCGAGCGCGGCCGACGGCATGCCCGCGCTGGCCGCCGCCGGTGGGGTGCTGGGCTGGGTGGTCATCGGCTGGCTCGTCACGATCGCGACCGCCTGGGTGGCCGTCCCCGTGGCGATCGTGCTGCTCGTGCTGTCGCTCTTCATCATCACCAAGACGCCGCCGAACAAGCTCGGGCGACGCCTGCACGAGCTCTACGCCTACCTGTTCGGCGCACCGGCCCCCGCAGCCGAGCCCGAGGCCGACGCCGCCGCTGCGGCGGAGCCCGCCGCCCGCGCCCGCACGTCGAAGCGCGGCAAGAAGGGCGACGCCGACTTCCAGCTGTTCGACGACCTCGGGTTCGGTGACGAGCAGGCCGCTGCCGACGCCGAAGCCGGTGGCGACAACGTGCCGTGGTGGCGCCGGAACAAGTCCGGGCGCGAAGAGGACCCGGCGTACGACAGCCCGGTGCTGCCGCCGGCCACCGGGGTCGCCCCGGCTGCCGCTGCCGTCGCACCAGCTGCGCCCGTCGTGCCCGCTGCCCCCGCCGTGAGCCCGAACGCCGGTGCCGCCGCCGGGCTCGTCGACCTCACGCCGGCCGAGCCCGCGTCGGTCAACCTCAACGACTCCGTCGAGCAGGACCTGCAGGACGCCGAGCAGGCGCTCCGCGCGTTCGGCACCGACGTCCCCGCGCGGCCGGAGCCGACGGCCGACATCCGTCCCGCGGTGCCCGAGGTGCTGTCCGAGCCCGAGATCGTCGACGAGCCGGAGGACATCGACGCCGCCGCCGAGCTGAGTGCGGCCGCCGCCGGTTCCGACGACGATCCGTCGAAGCCCTACCGACTGCCCGCCGCCACGACGCTGAGTTCCGGGACCCCCTCGGTCGCGCGGAGCCAGGCGAACGACGACATCGTCGCCGCCATCACCGGGGTGCTCACCGAGTTCAAGGTCGACGCGAAGGTCACCGGGTTCTCCCGCGGGCCGACGGTGACCCGGTACGAGATCGAGCTCGGCCCCGGCGTCAAGGTCGAGCGCGTCACGGCCCTGTCGAAGAACCTGTCGTACGCGGTCGCCTCGAACGAGGTCCGCATCCTGTCGCCGATCCCGGGCAAGAGTGCCATCGGTGTCGAGATCCCGAACACCGACCGCGAGATCGTCTCGCTCGGTGACGTGCTGCGCTCGAACGCCGCCCGCAAGTCGAAGCACCCGATGACGATCGGCGTCGGCAAGGACGTCGAGGGCGGCTTCGTCGTCGCGAACCTGGCGAAGATGCCGCACCTGCTCGTCGCCGGCTCCACCGGTTCCGGCAAGTCGGTGTTCATCAACTCGATGATCACGTCGCTGCTGATGCGCGCGAAGCCGTCCGAGGTCCGCATGGTCCTGGTCGACCCGAAGCGCGTCGAACTCTCCATCTACGCCGGCGTCCCGCACCTCATCACACCCATCATCACGAACCCGAAGAAGGCGGCCGAAGCGCTGCAGTGGGTCGTGAAGGAGATGGACATGCGGTACGACGACCTGGCGTCGTTCGGGTTCCGCCACGTCGACGACTTCAACAAGGCGATCGAGAACAACGAGATCGTCCTGCCGGCGGGTAGCGAGCGGAAGCTCAAGCCGTACCCGTACCTGCTCGTCGTCGTCGACGAGCTCGCCGACCTCATGCTCGTGGCGCCGCGTGACGTCGAGGAGTCGATCGTCCGCATCACCCAGCTCGCCCGTGCCGCCGGCATCCACCTGGTGCTCGCGACGCAGCGCCCCTCGGTCGACGTCATCACCGGCCTGATCAAGGCGAACGTGCCGTCGCGCATCGCCTTCGCGGTGACGAGCGTCACGGACTCCCGCGTCATCCTCGACCAGCCCGGCGCCGACAAGCTCATCGGTCAGGGCGACGCGCTCTTCCTGCCGATGGGCTCGTCGAAGTCGCTCCGCGTGCAGGGTGCCTGGGTGCAGGAGGGCGAGGTCGCCGAGGTCGTCCAGCACGTCACGCGGCAGGCGCAGCCCGAGTACCGCCAGGACGTCCAGGCCGTGGTCGAGCGCAAGGAGATCGACGCCGACATCGGCGACGACCTCGAACTGCTGCTCGCGGCCGTCGAGCAGGTCGTGTCGACCCAGTTCGGTTCGACGTCGATGCTGCAGCGGAAGCTCCGCGTCGGCTTCGCCAAGGCCGGTCGTCTGATGGACCTGATGGAGTCGCGCGACATCGTCGGGCCGTCCGAGGGTTCGAAGGCCCGCGACGTCCTGGTGACCGCCGACCAGCTGCCCGCGGTGCTCGCGAAGCTCCGCGGCGAGGAGCCGCCCGCCGCGGCCGCTCCGGCAGCGCCGGCCCCGACGCCGTCCGGCGACGGTGACCGCTACGGAGCAGACCCCGTGGGGGACATGACCCGCGGGTACGATGAAGTCCACGACGAGCCCGATGAGGACGCGTGGGGACTGACGGGCAGGGAGTGACGGCGATGACCGCCTCGGACAGCACGAACACCACGCACGGCGCACGGTTCCCGTGGCGCGGGCGGCTGCTGCGCAAGGGCCCCGGCCCGGCGTCGACCGCGAACGTCGCGAACATCGTCACGGTGGTGCGCATCTTGATGGCGCCGCTGTTCTTCGTCCTGCTGCTCGCCGACGCCGGCAACGACGGACCCCTTCGCATCTGGGCCGCGGTCGTCTTCGTCGTGGCGATCGTCACGGACAGCGCCGACGGCATCATCGCGCGTCGGCAGAACCTGGTCACGGACTTCGGCAAGCTCGTGGACCCGATCGCCGACAAGGTGCTCATCGGTGGTGCGCTCGTCGCGCTGTCGATCCTGGCCGAGCTGCCCTGGTACGTGACCGTGCTGATCATGGTGCGCGAGATCGGCATCACGGTCTTCCGGTTCGCGGTGCTCTCCGACCGGGTGATCCCGGCGAGCCGCGGCGGCAAGATCAAGACCGTGCTGCAGGCCGTCGCTCTGACGGCGGCGCTGTTCCCGTGGTGGAACCTGGTCGGCGACTGGGCGCACTGGGTCAACGGCATCCTGATGACGGCCGCGTTCCTGGCAACGATCCTGAGCGGGATCGACTACCTCTGGCAGGCATGGAAGCACAACCGCACGATCGCATGACCGGACCCGAGCGCTCGACGCAGGCCGCGCCTCCCGTCCCGGTCGCACCGGGACTCATCGCCGAACTGACGGCGCGGGGCGAGACCCTCGCCGTGGCGGAGTCGCTGACCGGCGGCCTCGTGGTCGCGACCCTCGTCGACGTGCCGGGCGCGAGTGCCGTCGTCCGCGGTGGCGTCGTGGCCTACGCGACGCCCGTGAAGCACTCGGTGCTCGGGGTCTCGGCAGAGCTGCTCGAGGCCGAGGGCGCCGTGCACCCCGAGGTCGCCCGGCAGATGGCCGCCGGTGTCCGGATCGCGCTGTCCGTCGACGGGGAACCCGCGACGTGGGGGATCAGCACGACCGGCGTCGCCGGCCCGGATCCGCAGGACGGCAAGCCCGTCGGCACCGTGTACCTCGGGATCGCCTCCGCCGCGGGGGCAGAGGCCTTCGAACTGCACCTCGACGGTGACCGAGGAGCAATCCGGCACGCCACCGTCTCCGAACTCCTTGCACGGATGTCGTCCGAGGTCCGGGGCCGGGAATAGGTCCCGTTTCCACTGGGTTACATCTCACGAAATCTCCAGCAGTACGGCAGCCAGCCTGGCTAACATGCTGCAACCGGCAACGCTATTGTTGCTGAACCCGAACTCGATCCACCGGACCGAGCGGGCGCGGAGACGACAGAGAGGAGGAGTTCTCATGGTTCTCGTTCGTCAGGAAATCGGCGATGTGCTCCGGGACTTCCGCTTGCAGAAGGGCCGGACCCTCCGTCAGGTCGCGTCCAAGGCCAGTGTCGCGCTCGGGTACCTCAGTGAGGTCGAGCGCGGGCAGAAGGAAGCCAGCTCGGAGATCCTCGCGTCCGTCGCGGATGCTCTGGACACGCCCATCTCGACCATCATGCGCGAAGTGGGCGACCGCCTCGCGATCGTCGAGGGGCTGACCCCCGTCCCCGACACGCTCCCGGACGACCTCGTCGCCGAGTTCGACAACGACCTCGCGGTGCGCTGAGCGCATCGCACCGAACGCCCTCGCCGGTCCTTCCCGGCGGGGGCGTTCTGCGTTCCGGCCCGCGACCACGCGCCTAGGCTGGTCGGATGCGCGTGAGTGAGTTCTGGCGAGCCGTCGACCAGGTGTTCGGTGAGGCCTACGGTTCCGTGGTCACCCGTGACGTCGTGCTCGAAGGGCTCGGCGGTCGCTCCGCCGTGGACGCCCTCGCCGCCGGTGTCGACGCCCGCCGGGTGTGGGACGCCCTGTGCGACTCGCAGGACGTCCCGATGGACCGTCGGCACGGCAAGGGCCTGGCCGAACCCCAGGACTGAGCCGGTTCCGCGGGGCCGAGCACCCGAAACTGTGTTCGGCGTGTTGCTCGAACGCGTGTTCGATCGGTGGTAGCTTCCTCCACAGCGGCGTCGCCCGGGTGTTCCATCCACAGATCGCGTGACCGTCGGCAGTGATGTCGGTGGCTCGCCATAGGTTGATGGACATCGGGAACAGCCCGAAGCCTTGTCGCAGAACCATCGGCCTTGCACCATCGGCCGGCGTGGACGCGACAGCCTACAGGCGGCCGAACACGAGCACGAAGGAGCACCCCATGCCATCACCGGCAGACCGCGAAAAGGCCCTCGAGACCGCACTCGCACAGATCGACAGGCAGTTCGGCAAGGGTGCGATCATGCGCCTCGGTTCGGACGAACGCGCCCCCGTCAACGTCATCCAGACCGGGTCGGTGGCGCTGGACGTCGCGCTCGGCATCGGTGGCCTGCCCCGCGGCCGCATCGTCGAGATCTACGGCCCCGAGTCGTCGGGTAAGACGACCCTCACCATCCACGCCATCGCCAACGCCCAGCGCGCCGGTGGCATCGCGGCCTTCATCGACGCCGAGCACGCGCTCGACCCCGAGTACGCCAAGAAGCTCGGTGTCGACATCGACGCCCTGCTCGTGTCGCAGCCCGACACCGCCGAGCAGGCGCTCGAGATCGCGGACATGCTGGTCCGCTCCGGCTCCATCGACCTCATCGTCATCGACTCCGTCGCGGCCCTCGTGCCCCGTGCCGAGATCGAGGGCGAGATGGGCGACTCGCACGTCGGTCTGCAGGCCCGCCTCATGTCCCAGGCCCTGCGAAAGCTCGCCGGTGGCCTGAACCAGACGCAGACCACGATGATCTTCATCAACCAGCTGCGCGAGAAGATCGGGGTGTTCTTCGGTTCGCCCGAGACCACCTCGGGTGGTAAGGCGCTGAAGTTCTACGCGTCCGTCCGCCTCGACATCCGTCGCATCGAGACGCTCAAGAGCGGCACCGACGCGGTCGGCAACCGCACACGCGTCAAGGTCGTCAAGAACAAGATGGCGCCGCCCTTCAAGCAGGCCGAGTTCGACATCCTGTACGGCGTCGGCATCTCGCGCGAAGGCTCGCTGCTCGACTTCGGTGTCGACCACGGCATCGTCAAGAAGTCGGGTGCCTGGTACACCTACGACGGCGACCAGCTCGGGCAGGGCAAGGAGAACTCGCGTTCCTTCCTCATCCAGAACCCCGAGATCGCTGCCGACATCGAAGGCAAGATCCTCGCCAAGCTCGGCGTCGGCGGCGCCAAGGCCGAAGACGCCCCGGTCGAGTCGATCGCGCCGAAGCTCGCGGAGCGCAAGGGCGCGTGAGCACCGACCACGACGACGACGGCCTCGCACCGGTCACCGACCTGTTCGGTGCGAGGTCGCGTCGTCGCGCTCCTGTCACGCCGGTGATGCCCGCCATCCCCGAGCCTCCGGTGTCACCGGACGAACCGCGCGACTCCGACGGCTGGGTCCTGCCCGAGTCCGACGAAGGCCGGGCGGACGAGTTCCCCGCATCGTTCGACGCCGATTCGCCGGTGCCCCTGCACGGTGCCCGGGGGCCGGCAGCGTGGGTGTCGCCCGTGATCGGCGACGGCAGCGGGCGCTCGAGCCGTGCGGAGCAGGACGGCTACGACGCCGAGACCGCTGACGCCACCACCGCGTCGGTGTTCTCCATCGCCGGCGGCGAGGAGATCGACCCGGCCGACGCACCGCGTCCGCTCGACGAACAGCGGGCGGATGCCGAACGGATCAGCCTGCGCGCGCTCGGCCGCAAGGGCGTGAGCGAGTCCGAGATGCGGACCCTGCTGCTGCAGCAGGACCTCGACCCCGACGTGGTCGAGTACGAGATCGAACGGTTGACCCGTGTCGGGCTCCTCGACGACGTCGCCCTCGCCACCGACCTGGTGGATCGACTGCACGCCCGCAAGGGCCTCGGTCGACAGGGTGTCGTGACGGAGCTCCGTCGCCGGGGCATCGACCAGGTGGCGATCGACACGGCGCTCGACGAAGCCGCCGACGACGAGGACGACGAGTTCCTCCGTGCGCAGGAACTCGCCGACAAGCGGGCGCCGCAGATGCGCGGGCTCGACCGCGCCACTGCGGAACGCCGGCTGTCCGGCTTCCTGATGCGCAAGGGCTACAGCTCCGGCGTCGTCCGGATCGCTGTGGCACGTGCCCTCGACGGTGGCGGAAAGCGACCGCAACCCGGCCGCGGGACCGTCCGGTTCGAGTAGTCGCTCCGACCTACACTGGAACGACCATGGCCACCGTCGAAGCGCGCCCCCGCACCTACGAAGTCCGCACCTACGGGTGCCAGATGAACGTGCACGACTCCGAGCGGTTGAGCGGCTCGTTGCAGGCCGCGGGCTACACCGCGGCGGACGGTGCGCAGGCCGACGTCGTCGTCATCAACACCTGCGCGGTGCGCGAGAACGCGGACAACCGTCTCTACGGCAACCTCGGGCAGCTCGCGGGGATCAAGCGCGAGCACCCCGGCATGCAGATCGCCGTCGGCGGGTGCCTGGCGCAGAAGGACAAGAACGTCATCCTCGAGAAGGCGCCGTGGGTCGACGTCGTCTTCGGCACGCACAACATGGGGTCCCTGCCGACCCTGCTCGAACGCGCACGGCACAACGACGAGGCGCAGATCGAGATCCTCGAGGCACTCGACGTCTTCCCGTCGACGCTGCCCACCAAGCGCGACTCGACGCACAGCGGCTGGGTCTCGATCTCGGTCGGCTGCAACAACACCTGCACGTTCTGCATCGTCCCCTCGCTCCGCGGCAAGGAGAAGGACCGCCGACCCGGTGACGTCCTGGCCGAGATCCAGGCGCTCGTCGATGACGGCGCGATCGAGGTCACGCTGCTCGGGCAGAACGTGAACTCCTACGGGGTCGAGTTCGGCGACCGACAGGCGTTCGGCAAGCTGCTGCGGGCCACCGGCACCATCGAGGGGCTCGAGCGCGTCCGCTTCACGAGCCCGCACCCGGCGGCCTTCACCGACGACGTCATCGACGCGATGGCCGAGACCCCGAACGTGATGCCCCAGCTGCACATGCCGCTGCAGTCGGGTTCCGACCGGGTGCTCAAGGCGATGCGCCGGAGCTACCGCAGCGAGCGGTTCCTCGGCATCCTCGACCGCGTCCGCGCGAAGATCCCGAACGCGGCGATCTCCACCGACATCATCGTCGGGTTCCCCGGTGAGACCGACGCCGACTTCGAGGACACCCTGCGCGTCGTCGAGCAGGCGCGGTTCGCCTCGGCGTTCACGTTCCAGTACTCGATCCGCCCGGGCACGCCGGCGGCGACGATGGACGACCAGCTGCCGAAGCACATCGTGCAGGAGCGCTACGAGCGACTCGTCGCCCTGCAGGAACGCATCACCGCGGAAGAGAACGCGCTGCAGGTCGGCCGGAGTGTCGAGGTGCTCGTCGCCTCCGGTGAGGGCCGCAAGGACGACGCCACCCGCCGGCTCTCCGGTCGCGCGGAGGACTCCCGGCTCGTGCACTTCACCGTGCCCTCCGGGTCCGAGGTCCCGCGCCCGGGCGACGTGGTCACCGTGGACATCACCCGCGCTGCACCGCACTTCCTGCTCGCCGACGACGACGCTCCGCTGCGCATCCGACGCACCCGGGCCGGTGACGCCTGGGACCGCGCGCAGGCCGAGAGCTGCGGCGTGCCCACGCCCGCTGCCGCCGCCGGCGACGGGCCCCGTCCGGTCTCGCTCGGGCTGCCCACGCTCCGTGTCGGGCGCTGACCTGCCGCCCGCCGGTGCCACTGCGGCTGCCACTGCCGACCTGATCGCGGTGGTCGGGGCGACGGGCACCGGGAAGTCCGACCTCGGCATCGCGATCGCGGAGCGCCTGCGTGCTGCCGGCCGCCCCGCGGAGATCATCAACGCGGACGCCATGCAGCTGTACCGGGGCATGGACATCGGTACCGCGAAGCTCCCGCCGGCCGAACGGCGCGGCATCCCGCACCACGAGCTCGACGTGCTCGACGTCACCGACGAGGCGAGCGTCGCCGCGTACCAGGTCGCCGCCCGTGCCGACGTCGACCGGATCCAGGCCGACGGCGGCGTGGCCGTCCTCGTCGGCGGCAGCGGCCTCTACGTCTCCGCGGTGCTGTTCGACCTGGCGTTCCCGGGTACCGACCCCGCGCTCCGTGCGCAACTCGAGCGCGAGCACGAGGAGCTCGGTCCGGGCATCCTGCTCGAGCGACTCCGCGCCCTCGACCCGTCGGCCGCCGCGACGATCGACGCACGCAACCCACGGCGGTTGATCCGAGCACTCGAGATCGCGAGTAGATCCGAGGTCGTGACCCCGAGCCTCCCGGCCGCGCCCCGCGCCTGGCGACCGTCCCGGATCCTGCACCTGCGGCGTGACCGCGAGCAGCTCGTGTCGGCGCTGCACGAGCGGGCCGCGCGGATGTTCGAGGCCGGACTCGTCGACGAGGTCGCGGCGCTCCGCGAGCAGGGACTCGAGCAGGGCAGGACCGCGCGGGGCGCCATCGGGTACTCGCAGGCGCTCGAGGTGCTCGCCGGCACGTCGACCCGCGAGCAGGCGGTCGAGGCGACCGGCATCGCGACCCGGAAGTACGCCCGGCGGCAGGTGTCGTGGTTCCGCCGGTACGCCGAGGCCGAGACGCTCGACGTCACGGGGGCGGACCGCGGCGACCTGTCGGAACTGGCCCGTAGGATCGTGCCGTGACCGAGCTGCACTTCACCAAGGGCCAGGGGACCGGCAACGACTTCGTCCTGTTCGCCGACCCCGACGCCACCGTCGACCTGACCCCCGAGCGGATCCGCGCCATCGCAGACCGACGCTTCGGCGTGGGCGGCGACGGCGTGATCCGGGCGGTGCGGTCCGAGGCGATCCCCGAGGGGCGTGCGCTCGTGGCCGTCGAGCCCGAGGCGACCTGGTTCATGGACTACCACAACGCCGACGGCACGGTCGCGGAGATGTGCGGCAACGGCATCCGCGTGTTCGCCCGGTACCTGACCGAGTCCGGCCTGGTCGAGCTCGCTCCCGGCGAGACGCTCACCGTCGGCAGCCGCAAGGGGCTGGTCGACATCCAGCGCACCACGAACGGGTTCGCCGCCGACCTCGGCCGCTGGGGCCTGGGCATCGAGGGCGGTGGTTCCGACGACGTGCTCGTGCGGGCCAAGAACCTCGACGGGGCGCGGCCCGGCATCGGCATCGACGTGGGCAACCCGCACGTGGTCGTCGCCGTCGAGACCGAGGACGAACTGGCCGACCTCGACCTGACCTTCCTGCCGGTGCTCGACCCGGCACCGGAGCACGGTGCGAACGTCGAGTTCGTGCTGCCCGGCGACCCCCTCATCAAGGACGGCGTCGGCGAGATCACGATGCGGGTGCACGAGCGGGGGAGCGGTGAGACGCTCTCGTGCGGCACCGGGGCCGTCGCGGCAGCCCTCGCCACGCGCTACTGGGTCGGTGCGGGGGCGCCGGACACCTGGCGCGTGCGAGTGCCGGGCGGGCTGCTGACGGTGCGGATGACGGCGACCGAGGACGGCGAGCACGTGTCGCTGTCCGGGCCCGCCGAACTCGTGTTCTCGGGCGACCTGACGGTCTGACGCGGGCGCGGGCGCGGGCGCGGCGCGGCGCGGCGCGGTGCGCGGGCGCGCTTCGCCCCGCTGCGCTTCGTGGGCAGAAATGGTCGGGTGCCCAGCGGCGACCCGACCATTTCTGCTCACGATGTGCGCGCTCGCGCTACGCGCTGCGCTCGCGCTACGCGCTGCGCTCGCGCTACGCGCTGCGCTACGCGCTACGCGCTGCGGCGAACCCGGATGATGCGGAAGCCCTTGGCCGTCGACTCGCGGGTGACGGAGAACCCCTCACCGAGCGCACCGACGAGCCACTTCTGCAGCGAGTCGCCCCCGAGGTCCTTCGACACGACGAGCCAGGCGTCGCCCCCGACCTCGAGTCGGGGCAGCCACGTCAGCAGGATCTGGTGCAGCTCGTCCTTGCCGACACGGATCGGCGGGTTCGACCAGATCGTGCGGAAGCGCAGGTCGGCCGGGACGTCGTCGGGCAGCGCGATCGTGACGTTCGACGCACCGGCAGCAGCCGCGTTGGCGCGCGCGAGCCCGAGCACCCGCTCGTTGACGTCGACGCCCCACACGTGGGCGTCGGGGGACTGCAGGGCCATGGTGATCGCGATCGGGCCCCAGCCGCAGCCGATGTCGAGCAGGGCACCGTCGGCAGCCGGTGCCGGCACCGAACCGAGCAGGACCTTCGTGCCTCGGTCGACGCCGTCGGGGCTGAAGACCCCAGCCGCGGTCGACAGGGTGAGGGGCTGACCGGCGAGCGTGACGTGCACCTGGCGCGGCCGGAGTTCGCTCTCGGGGGTGGCCGAGAAGTAGTGGTCGTTCGCCATGGATGAACCGTACCGGCAACCGAGTGTGTCGAAGGGCGTCCGGAGGTAGCCTGTGCACAGGATGACGGATACCCATCAGCAGAACCACCAGACCAACGACGACAGCGCAGACGGTGTCGTCGAGAGGGTGTTGCGCAACGCAGACCACCGCGCAGCATCGTCCATCTTCGCACCCGCCCAGGCCATCCAGACGCAGTCGGTCGACGACCGCAGCTGGACCGGCGACGGCGACCAGTACGACCGTGAGGACCGTGCGGCGTTGCGCCGTGTCGCCGGCCTCTCCACCGAACTCGAGGACGTCACCGAGGTCGAGTACCGCCAGCTGCGGCTCGAGCAGGTCGTCCTCATCGGCGTGTACCCCCAGGGCGACGCGCAGGACGCCGAGAACTCCCTGCGCGAGCTGTCCGCCCTGGCCGAGACGGCCGGCGCGGTCGTGCTCGACGGGCTCCTGCAGCGCCGGCCCCACCCGGACGCCTCGACCTACCTCGGCAAGGGCAAGGCCGAGGAACTCGCGATGATCGTGAAGGCCACCGGCGCCGACACCGTGATCGCGGACACCGAGCTCGCTCCCTCGCAGCGCCGTGCGCTCGAGGACGTCGTGAAGGTCAAGGTGATCGACCGCACGGCCGTGATCCTCGACATCTTCAGCCAGCACGCCAAGAGCCGCGAGGGCAAGGCGCAGGTCGAACTCGCCCAGCTCGAGTACCTGCTGCCGCGACTGCGTGGTTGGGGTGACTCGATGTCCCGGCAGGCCGGTGGCCAGGTCTCCGGCGGTGCGGGCATGGGTTCGCGTGGCCCCGGTGAGACCAAGATCGAGCTGGACCGCCGACGCATCCACACCCGGATGGCCAAGCTCCGCCGCCAGATCGCCGGGTTCCGCCCCGCGCGCGAGGCCAAGCGTGCCGAGCGCAACCGCAACGAGGTCCCCAGTGTCGCGATCGCGGGCTACACCAACGCCGGCAAGTCCTCGCTGCTCAACCGGCTGACGAGCGCGGGCGTGCTGGTGCAGAACCAGCTGTTCGCGACGCTGGACGCCACGGTCCGCCGGACCGAGAGCACCAAGGGTCGTGAGTACACGTTCGCCGACACCGTCGGCTTCGTGCGCAACCTGCCGCACCAGCTCGTCGAGGCCTTCCGCTCCACCCTCGAAGAGGTCGGCGACGCCGACGTCATCGTGCACGTGGTCGACGGCTCGCACCCCGACCCCGGGGCGCAGCTGTCCACCGTGCGCGAGGTCATCGGCGACGTCGGTGCGGGTGACATCCCGGAGATCGTCGTCTTCAACAAGGCCGACCTGATCGACGACGCGCAGCGCCTCGTGCTCATCGGACTCGTGCCGGACGCGGTGTTCGTGTCGGCACGCACCGGCGAGGGCATCCCGGAGCTCCTCAGCGTCATCGAGGATCGCCTGCCCGAGCCCGACGTCGACCTGACGATCGTGGTGCCGTACGACCGCGGCGACCTGGTGTCGTCGCTGCACGACACCGGTTCGGTCGAGTCCGTCGACTACGTCGAGGACGGCACGCGCCTGCGGGTGCGCGTCTTCCAGCGGCAGGTCGCCGAGCTCGAGCCCTACGTGGTCACGCCGGTCCCGACGGTCTGACGCTCGGCTCCGGCGGGCGCTGGAGAGCGCTGCCGCGCGGCCTGGAGGCCCGTCACGGGTAAGCCGGACGCCGTCGCCTCACCGAGACGCCCCGCAACACACGAAACGCCGCCGAATCCGGCGGCGTTTCGTCATGCAGGGGGCGTCGTACGGTGACGACGGCGTCTCGCGTCGGTGCAGCGCGGGTCGCGGGCCGTGGTCAGAGGGAGCGGAGGACCGCGACGACCTTGCCGAGGACCGAGGCCGCGTCGCCGAGGATCGGCTCGAAGGCGGAGTTGCGCGGCAGCAGCCACGTGTGACCGTCGCGCTGGCGGAAGACCTTGACCGTCGCCTCTTCGTCGAGCATGGCCGCGACGATGTCACCGTTCTCGGCGGTCTGCTGCGACCGGACGACGACCCAGTCGCCGTCGCAGATCGCGGCGTCGATCATCGACTCACCGACGACCTTGAGCATGAAGAGCTCGCCGGTGCCGACGAGCTGTCGGGGGAGCGGGATGATCTCGTCGACGTGCTGCTCGGCGGTGATCGGGACACCGGCGGCGATCCGGCCGACGAGCGGCACGAGCGTGGTGGCGTCGATGTCCGGGCCGCCGACGTCGGACGACGGCTCGTCGACCAGGACCTCGAGCGCACGCGGACGGTTCGGGTCGCGCCGGATCCAGCCCCCGAGCTCGAGCTGGCCGAGCTGGTGGGAGACGCTGGAGAGCGAGGAGAGCCCGGCGGCGTCGCCGATCTCGCGCATGCTCGGCGGGTAGCCCCGCGAAGCGATCGACGCACGGATCGCGTCGAAGATCGCCTGCTGCTTCGGCGTCAGCGGCTTCTGGCCCCGCAGTTCGTCCACCACGTCGTCTCGCTTTCGTCGGTGCCGGTCCGGCCGCGGCGGGAATGTCGGTGGTCCCCGTCAGGCTTGTCCCAGTCGATCGAAACAGTATCCGACCAGCCAGGGTCGGACAAACACCTGTTCGAGCGTGTCGCAAGAAAACCCCGCAGAAATCCCCTCCAGGACTTGTGCGTCGTCTGATTCGAAACTATGTTCGGTACACGACTTCGGTTCCACCGAACGGGAAGGCAAGAACGACATGAGCACCATCGCCATCGCTGACATCCAGCGCACCGCGGCGCCCGCCGTGCGTACCCGCCTGCGTCTGACGCGTCGCGGCCGCATCGTCTTCACGACGCTCGCCGCGCTCCCGCTCCTCATCGTCGTCGCGCTCGGCGTGCTGAACGGTGGGCAGGCCTCCGCCGGTGACGCCACCGCCGGCGGCGCCCGCACCCAGTTCGAGACCGTGACGATCCAGCCGGGCGAGACGCTCTGGCAGCTGGCCGAGCAGACGGCCCCCGACTCGGACCCGCGCGACTTCGTGCAGGACGTCGTGAGCCTCAACGCGCTCGACGGCTCCGCGCTGCAGGCCGGCGAAGAGATCTCCATCCCCACCAAGTACACCGACGGCGAGTAGTCACTCGGGCAGCGCCGTCCGGACGGCTGGTCGTGGCACGGTGACAGCGGCCTACGATGGATCGGTGGCATTCACGCTCGAAGACCTCCCGATCCGAGACGACCTGCGCGGGCAGAGCCCCTACGGCGCCCCGCAGAAGCACGTCCGTGTGCAGCTCAACGTCAACGAGAACACGCATCCCGTTCCGGACGACGTCGCTGCCGACATCGTCGAGTCGATCCGGCAGGCCCTGCTGACGGTCAACCGGTACCCGGACCGCGAGTTCACCGAGCTCCGGCAGTCACTCGCCGACTACCTCGGGCACGACCTGACCGCCGAGCAGCTCTGGGCGGCGAACGGGTCCAACGAGGTGTTGCAGCAGCTCCTCCAGGCGTTCGGCGGGCCCGGTCGCTCGGTGCTCGGGTTCCCGCCCACCTACTCGATGCACTCGATCCTCGCGTCGGGCACCGGCACCACGTGGATCCCGGCCCAGCGGAACGACGAGTTCCGCATCTCGCCCGAGACCGTCGTGGCGGCCATCCGTGCGCACCAGCCGGACATCGTGTTTCTGTGCGGGCCGAACAACCCGACGGGCACGCCGCTCGAGATCGAGACGATCGCGGCCGCCTACGACGCGACGGATGGCATCGTGATGGTGGACGAGGCGTACGCCGAGTTCATGCCGTCCGACGCTCCGAGTGCCCTCACGCTGCTGCCCGGTCGCGAGCGCCTCGTGGTCTCCCGCACGATGAGCAAGGCGTTCGCGTTCGCCGGTGCCCGGGTCGGGTACATGGCCGCGCACCCCGCCGTCGTCGACGCCGTCCGGCTGGTCCGGCTGCCCTACCACCTGTCCGCGCTGACCCAGGCGGCGGCGATCGCGGCACTCCGGCACGCCCCCGAGATGCTGGCGATGGTCGATGACATCAAGGGGCAGCGCGACCGCATGGTCACCGAGCTCCAGGCCATGGGGTACCGCACCTACGAGACCTGGTCGAACTTCGTCCTGTTCGGTGGTGTGGCCGACCCGCACGCCGCGTTCGAAGCGCTGCTCGAGCGTGACGTCATCGTGCGCGACCTCGGGATCCCGAACCACCTGCGGGTGAGTGCGGGGACCGAGGCCGAGACGACCGCGTTCCTCGACGCCATGCGGCAGGTCGCCGCCGAGCAGCCGCCGGTTAGGGTTGAGGCATGACCGCCCGCACCGCCTCGATCAGCCGTTCGACGAGCGAATCGAGTGTCGAACTCGAGCTCGACCTGGACGGCACCGGGACCTCGTCGATCTCGACCTCCGTCCCGTTCTTCGACCACATGCTGACCGCGTTCAGCAAGCACTCCCTGATCGACCTGCGCGTGCGCTCCACGGGTGACACCGACATCGACGTGCACCACACGGTCGAGGACACCGGGATCGTGCTCGGACAGGCGATCAAGCAGGCCCTCGGCGACCGCTCCGGCATCGGCCGCTACGGCGACGCCCTCGTGCCGCTCGACGAAGCGCTGGCCCAGGCCGTCGTCGACGTCTCCGGGCGCCCGTTCCTGGTGCACTCCGGCGAGCCCGCGGGCTTCGAGTTCCACCGCATCGGTGGCCACTTCACCGGCTCGATGGTCCGCCACGTGTTCGAGGCGATCACGTTCAACGCCGGCATCACCGTCCACGTCCGCGTGCTCGAGGGCCGCGACCCCCACCACATCGCCGAAGCCGAGTTCAAGGCGTTCGCCCGAGCCATGCGCAAGGCGGTCGAACTGGACCCGCGCGTCGACGGCATCCCCTCGACGAAGGGCGCCCTGTGACCGCCGCCAAGCCGAACGTCGTCGTCCTCGACTACGGGTCAGGCAACGTCCACTCCGCCGCCAAGGCGCTCGAGCGCGCCGGGGCCGAGGTCACCCTGACCTCCGACAAGCAGGCGGCGCTCAAGGCCGACGGCCTGCTCGTCCCCGGTGTCGGGGCGTTCGCCGCCGTGATCGACCAGCTCGAGGGCGTGCAGGGTGGCGAGATCGTCGACCACCGTCTGGCCGGCGGGCGACCCGTGCTCGGCATCTGCGTCGGCATGCAGGTCCTGTTCTCGCGCGGCATCGAGCGTGGTGCCGACGTCGAAGGGCTCGGTCAGTGGCCCGGCACCGTGCAGGAGATCCAGGCCGAAGTGCTGCCGCACATGGGCTGGAACACCGTGCAGGCCCCCGAGGACTCCGTGCTGTTCGACGGGCTGCACGACGAACGCTTCTACTTCGTGCACTCCTACGGGGTGACCGACTTCCCGCTCGAGGCGTACGGGCCGTTCCGTGCGCCCCGTCTGACGTGGGCCGAGCACGGGCAGCCGTTCATCGCCGCGGTCGAGAACGGACCGCTCACCGCCACGCAGTTCCACCCCGAGAAGTCCGGCGAGCCGGGCATCCGCCTGCTCTCCAACTGGGTGCGTTCGCTCTGAACCCGGCCATTGCCGGGCGCGACGGCCGTGCCGAACGCGCACCGGGCCTCCCGGCCGTCCGCAACCCCTTCTCCACCGCAACGAAACCGACAGGACCATGACCGACCTCACCGACACCCCGCCCCTCGTCCTGCTGCCGGCGGTCGACGTCGTCGACGGACAGGCCGTGCGACTCACCCAGGGCGAGGCGGGGAGCGAGACCGGCTACGGCGACCCCGTCGCCGCTGCCCGGACCTGGCGTGACCAGGGCGCCGAGTGGATCCACCTCGTCGACCTCGACGCGGCGTTCGGCCGTGGCGACAACCGCCGGGTGATCGCGCACGCCGTCCGCGAGGTCGAGGGCGTCTCCGTCGAGCTGTCCGGCGGCATCCGTGACGACGCCTCGCTCGAAGCGGCACTGGCGACCGGTGCGGCACGCGTGAACCTCGGGACCGCGGCGCTCGAGAACCCCGACTGGGCCGCCCGTGTGATCGGTGAGTACGGCGAGCAGATCGCCGTCGGGCTGGACGTCCGCGGCACCACGCTCTCGAGCCGCGGCTGGACCGAGGACGCCGGTGACCTGTGGGAGGTGCTCGACCGGCTGGAAGCCGCCGGTTGTGCCCGCTACGTGGTGACCGACGTCACCAAGGACGGCACGCTGCAGGGGCCGAACGTCCAACTGCTCCGCCAGGTGTGCGACCGGACCGACCAGCCCGTGGTGGCCTCGGGCGGGATCTCCACGCTCGACGACCTCCGTGCGCTCCGCGAACTCGTGCCGTACGGGCTCGAGGGCGCGATCATCGGCAAGGCGCTGTACTCCGGGGCGTTCACGCTGCCGGCCGCACTCGACATCGCCTCCGAGTAACGCCGTGGCGGGCATCTCGAACGGCCGTGGCACCGGGCCCGACGCCGACGACGCGCACACCCCCGGCGGGGCCGCGGACTCGGCGGGCTTCTCGTGGGAAGGCCGCACGTTCGACCACCACGACACCGCGTTCGCCGACGACGACGGACTCGCCGACCCCGCGGTGGTCGCCGCGATCGGTGCGCTCGCCGGGGGTGCCTCCCAGGCGGCGATCGTCGAGTCGCTCCGCACCGCCCGCCTGCTCATCCCACTCATCGCCGAGGCCGGCGACGTGGGGGAGACCGACGAGGGCAAGCTCGTCGACAAGACCCAGGAACTCTCGATCGTGACGGTCGCCGGTCCGGACGGTCGCAGCGTCATGCCGGCGTTCACCTCGGTCGACGCCATGCACGCGTGGGACCCGGACGCGCGTCCGGTGCCGGTGGAGTCCCGCCGTGTGGCGATGGCCGCTGCGAGCGAGGACACCCAGCTCGTCGTGCTCGACCCGAAGTCGCCGACCGAGTTCGTGCTGCGTCGTCCGGCGGTGTGGGCGCTCGGGCAGGACCTGCCGTGGGCCCCGTGCTTCGAGGACCCCGAGGTGGCCCGCGCCTTCGCCGCCTCGGTCGAGGGTGAGTCGAGCGTCGCCCGTGTCGAACTCGCGCCGGGCGACCCGGTCGGCCGGTTCGCCGGGCCGGAGCTGACGGTGGGCCTGGCACTGCACCCGGGGCTCGACCGAGAGCAGGTCGGCGAGCTCGTCGGTCGGCTGCAGCAGCGGTGGTCGACGGACCCCGTGATCGCCGAGCGGGTCGACAGCATGCGCGTCGCCCTGCGCGCTGCCTGACGAGCAGCAGCAACAGCGCAGCAGCAGCGACCGTGGCCAGGCTGCCAGCCAGCAGCGCAGCGCTCGCGCGGCGGTGCGACCCGGCCCAGCCCGAGGTCGCCGGTACGATGACGGGGTGAGCCCGAACCCGACGACCAACCCCACCGGCGCGACCACCCACGGTCCGACGGGGCGTCCCGTCCGGGACTTCCCCGTGCCCGAGGAGCTCGACAGCACCGGACCCGCCCGCATCATCGCGCTCTGCAACCAGAAGGGCGGCGTGGGCAAGACCACGACGGCCATCAACCTGGGCGCCGCGCTCGCCGAGTACGGCCGCAAGGTCCTGGCCGTCGACTTCGACCCGCAGGGCGCGCTGTCCGCCGGCCTCGGGGTCCGGACCCACGACATCCACACCGTGTACGACCTGCTGATGGGTGCCGTGAAGGACCCGAACCAGGTCATCCAGCCGACGAACACCCCCGGCCTCGACGTCATCCCGGCGAACATCGACCTGTCCGCGGCCGAGGTGCACCTGGTCAACGAGGTCGCCCGCGAGCAGATCCTGGCAAGCGTGCTGCGCAAGGTCGCGAACGACTACGACGTGATCCTGGTCGACTGCCAGCCGTCGCTCGGCCTGCTCACCGTGAACGCCCTGACCGCGGCGCACGGCGTGCTCATCCCGCTCGAGTGCGAGTTCTTCGCGCTCCGCGGTGTCGCCCTGCTCATCGAGACGATCGACAAGGTGCGCGACCGCCTCAACCCGGCGCTCAAGCTCGACGGCATCCTGGCGACCATGTACGACTCGCGCACGCTGCACTCCCGCGAGGTCATGGAGCGGGTCGTCGACACCTTTGACGACCGCGTGCTCGACACCGTCATCGGCCGCACCGTGAAGTTCCCGGACGCCACGGTGTCCGCACGTCCGATCACGCAGACCGCGCCGGACCACCCTGCCGCCCACGCCTACCGGCAGCTCGCACGAGAGCTCGTCCAGCGTGGCGCCGTCGCCTGACGCGGGGTTCCGGGTCCGGCTCGCCAACTTCGACGGACCGTTCGACCTCCTGCTCTCGCTCATCACGAAGCACGAGCTCGACATCACCGAGGTGTCGCTCGGTGCCGTGACCGGGGAGTTCATCCAGTACGTCCGGCAGGCCGAGTCCGCCGACGAGCTCGACGAGGCCAGCGAGTTCCTGGTCGTCGCGGCGACCCTGCTCGACCTGAAGATCGTCGGGCTGTTGCCCCAGGGTGAGCTCGTGGACGCCGAGGACGTCGCCCTGCTCGAGGCTCGCGACCTGCTGTTCGCCCGACTGCTGCAGTACCGGGCGTTCAAGCAGGCCGCCGACTGGTTCGGGGAGCGCTGGGGCGTCGAGTCGCGCCGGCACGTCCGCAGCGTCCGGCTCGAGGAGCGGTTCCGTGCGCGGACGCCGGAACTCGTCTGGACCCTGTCGGTGCAGGACTTCGCAGCACTGGCCGCGCTGGCCTTCGCCCCGCGGGAGATCCCGACCGTCGGCCTCGACCACCTGCACGCCCCGCTCATCAGCATCCGCGAACAGGCCGCGATCGTCGTCTCGATCCTCCGCACCCGTGATGGTGAGGGCGTCTCGTTCCGTGAACTGGTCGCGGGCGTCGACCAGACGGGTATCGTGGTGGCTCGCTTCCTCGCGATCCTCGAGCTGTACCGGAACGCGTCGATCTCGTTCGAGCAGCTCGAGCCGCTCGGGGAGCTGACACTGCGGTGGACCGCCGAGGACTGGTCCGACGAGAGCCTCGCGAACCTGGGAGCCGACTATGACGGATGACGTGCACGACACGTCCAGCGCCGAACCCGGCGGCGCCGACGAGATGGCCGACGCCCGCGCGATCGAGCACGAGATCCACGAGCGCACCGCATCGCAGGCCCACCCGACCATCCCCATCGACCGCCAGCTCGAGGCCATCCTGATGATCGCCGACCAGCCGCAGTCGCTCGTCGCCCTCGGCGCTGCGGTCGGTTCGCCCGTCCCCGCCGTCCGCCAGGCGATCGACCGCCTGGTCGCCGACTTCGACGGCGTCGACGGCACGATCCGCCGCGGCTTCGAGCTCCGCGAGGTCGGTGGCGGCTGGCGCTTCTACGTCCGCGCCGACCTGGACCCCGTGGTCGAGCAGTTCGTCGAGGCCGAGCGCCCCTCGCGGCTGTCGCAGGCCGCGCTCGAGACCCTGGCGGTCGTCGCCTACAAGCAGCCGATCACCCGCTCGCAGATCGCTGCGATCCGCGCCGTCAACGTCGACGGCGTCGTCCGAACCCTGGTGGCACGCGGCCTCATCGAGGAGTCGTTCACCGACGCCGAGACCGGCGCCATCAACTACGTCACGTCCGACCTGCTCCTGCAGCAGCTCGGCATCAACTCGCTCGACGAGCTGCCGCTCATCTCGCCCCTCCTGGACGACGGTGCGGACGGCTTCGAGCAGAACGAAGGGATCCCCGATGGCAGGGTTTGACGACCGGGGGCGCGGCGCGCCCCGAGACCGAGACGACCGCAACGGACGCTCAGGAGGCCCGGATCGCTCCGGCCGCCCGACCGGCGGACGCGGCGGGGCCGGTTCCAGTGCCGGTGGCCGCTCCGGCGGGTACGGTCGCGACGACCGCGGGGGCGCACGCCCGCCGCGTGACGACGACCGCCGTGGCGGGTACCCGTCGCGTGACGACCGTGGCGGCGACCGCGGCGGGTACCGCGGGGCCTCGGCTCCGCGTGACGACCGTGGTGGCTACCGGGGTCGCGACGACCGTTCCGGTGGTGGAGACCGTGGTGGCTACCGCGGCAACTCCGCTCCGCGTGACGACCGTGGTGGCTACCGGGGTCGTGACGACCGTGGGGCTTCCGCGCCGCGCGACGACCGCGGTGGCGACCGTGGCGGCTACCGCGGCAACTCGGCTCCGCGTGACGACCGTGGCGGTTACCGGGGTCGCGATGACCGATCCGGTGGCGGCGACCGTGGTGGCTACCGCGGCAACTCCGCTCCGCGTGACGACCGCGGTGGGTACCGCGGCCGTGACGACCGTGGGGCTTCGGCTCCGCGTGACGACCGTGGTGGCTACCGGGGCCGCGACGACCGCGGGACCTCCGCTCCGCGCGACGACCGTGGTGGGTACCGCGGCCGTGACGACCGTGGGGCTTCGGCTCCGCGCGATGACCGTGGTGGGTACCGCGGCCGTGACGACCGTGGTGCTTCGGCTCCGCGCGACGACCGTGGCGGCTACCGGGGTCGCGATGACCGATCCGGTGCCGGCGACCGTGGTGGCTACCGCGGCAACTCCGCTCCGCGTGACGACCGCGGTGGGTACCGCGGCCGTGACGACCGCACCTCGGCCCCGCGCGACGACCGTGGTGGCTACCGCGGCCGTGACGACCGAAACTCCGCCCCGCGGGACGACCGTGGTGGCTACCGGGGCCGTGACGACCGTGGTGCTTCGGCCCCGCGCGACGACCGCGGTGGGTACCGCGGCCGCGACGACCGTGGCAGCTCCGCGCCGCGTGATGACCGCCGCACCCCGGACGTCCAGCAGAGCCGCGTCTGGCACAACGGCCGCCGCTACGTCGGCGGCACCACGAGTGTGCGCAACAGCGACCGCACCACGCCGAAGCCGAGCGGGCAGCGCGACGACCGGGGCAACCCGGCCGAGGGCACGCCCGAGCGGCCGATCATCGAGGACTGGGACGCGGCGGACGGAACGGCGCCTGCCGGGGCCGAGCTGGGCCTCCAGGCAGAGGGTGAGCGCCTGCAGAAGGTGATCGCCGCTGCCGGCGTGGCATCCCGCCGGGTCGCGGAGAACCTGATCGTCGAGGGCCGCGTGACGGTCAACGGCGAGGTCGTGGACGCCCTCGGGCGTCGCGTCGACCCCGAGAAGGACGCGATCAGCGTCGACGGCGTGCCGGTGCAGATCGACTCGTCGCGGCGCTACATCGTGCTGAACAAGCCGACCGGTGTCGTCTCGAGCCTGCAGGACGAGCGCGGCCGCCGCGACCTGACGGAGTTCGTGGACCGCTACGAGGAGCGCCTGTTCAACGTCGGCCGTCTCGACACCGAGACCTCCGGGCTGCTCGTCCTGACGAACGACGGCGACCTGGCACACGTGCTGGCGCACCCGTCGTTCGGCGTGCAGAAGACGTACATCGCGAAGGTCCACGGCAACGTGAACCCCGCCGTGGTGCAGCGCCTGACCGAGGGCGTCGAGCTCGAGGACGGTCCGATCAAGGCCGACAAGGTGCGGTTGCTCGAGTCCTCGCGGGGTGAGTCGCTCGTCGAGATCACGCTGCACTCCGGCCGCAACCGCATCGTCCGTCGCATGCTCGAGGCCGTCGACCACCCGGTCCTCGAACTCGTCCGCCGGTCGTTCGGACCGCTGCACCTGGGCAGCCTGCCTCCCGGCAAGATGCGCGAGCTCGGCACGGTCGAGGTGGGCAAGCTGCTCAGCACCGTCCGTGACGCGAAGCCGTCCGCTCGTGACGACCGCGACGTCGCCCTCGACCAGGACGACGACGAGTACGAGGACGAGTCGGCGGACTGATCGACCCCGACGCTCGGGCATCGACCGATGCCCGAGCCTCGATCGGTAGGCTTGCCCGGTGACCGACGTGACCCCGACCGACATCGACCGCCGTCTGCGCGGCCCGGTCCGGGTCGTCGGTGCCGGGTTGCTCGGCGCCTCGATCGGTCTGGCCCTGCGCGAGAAGGGTGTGGACGTCGTCCTCGACGACGTCTCGCCCGCCGCGCTGGCGCTCGCCGTGGACTACGGCGCCGGGCGTCGACCGGCCGCCGGCGACCAGCCGGAGCTCGTCGTCGTCGCGGTACCGCCGGACGTCGTCGCGACCGTGGTGGAGCGCGAGCTCGCCGCCCACCCCGACGCCGTGGTGACCGACGTCGCCAGCGTGAAGTCCGGGCCGCTCGCTGCCCTGGTGGCGGCCGGGGCCGACGTCTCCCGCTACATCGGGTCGCACCCGATGGCCGGACGCGAGCGCAGCGGTCCGACCGCCGCCCGCGCCGACCTGTTCGTCGGTCGTCCGTGGGTGATCGCCGGGCACGACGGCATCACGTACCAGCGTGCCGCGGTGGTCGAGGACCTCGCGCTCGACGTCGGTGCCACCGTCGTGCCGATGGACCCGGAGTCGCACGACCTCGCCGTCGCGTACGTCTCGCACGCGCCGCAGCTCGTGTCGACGCTGATGGCCTCGCGCCTGCGGGACGCCCCCGACGGGTCGCTCGGCCTGGCCGGCGGCGGCGTGCGCGACGTCACCCGGATCGCCGCGAGCGACCCGGGGCTCTGGGTGCAGATCATCGGGGCGAACGCCGGGCACATCCGGCCGGTGCTCACCGACCTGCGCGACGACCTGTCCCGTGTGATCGACGCGCTCGGCGACCCGGACGGTGCCGGATCGCCGCGCACCATCGCCGAGACGATCGCCGACGGCAACCGCGGGGTCGAACGGCTCCCCGGCAAGCACGGCACCACCAAGCGCTTCGCCCAGGTGGTCGTCCTGGTCGACGACACCCCCGGGCAGATCGCCGCACTCCTGACGTTCATCGGGGAGATCGGCATCAACCTCGAGGACATGCGCCTCGAGCACTCACCGGGCGCACAGATCGGCATCGTCGAGGTGTCGGTGCTGCCCGAGCAGGAACAGCGACTCGTCGAGGAACTCGAGGGGCGCGGATGGAGGATCGCAGCAGCATGGGCCTGAACGACGACACGAACGACTCCGGCGTGATCAGTGGACGCGCTCCGGCCGGTGGGACCGACGGGCCCGACTCCGGCTTGCCGACGCCGACCCCGACTCCTGGCGACGGGGCACGCGGCGGTGCTGAGGGTGGCCCCCTCGGTGGTCCGGCCGGCGGCCTCGGCGAACCCGGCGGGGAGCCCGGTTCGACCAGCGCCCCGATGCCGTCCGGCCTGGCCGACGGCGCCTACGTGGCGAAGATCGTCATCGCGGTCGACGGCCCCGCCGGCAGCGGCAAGTCGAGCGTCTCCCGCGCGGCCGCCCGCGCCCTGGGCTACGGCTACCAGGACACCGGCGCCGCCTACCGTGCACTCGCGTGGCACGCCCTGCAGCAGCGGGTCGACCTCGACGACGCCGCGGCGATCCTGGCGAGCTGGGACACCTTCGACTACGCCATCGGCACCGACCCCGACGACTACTACGTCAAGGTGGGGGAGACCGACGTGACCGAGGCCATCCGCACCCCCGACGTCACCGGCGCGGTCGCCCACATCGCGAAGCTCCCGGACGTCCGGAAGCGCCTGGTCCAGCTGTTCCGGAACGTGATGCGGAAGACCGACGCCCCGGGCATCATCACCGAGGGCCGGGACATCACCACGGTCGTCGCACCCGATGCCGAGGTCCGGATCCTGCTGACGGCCGACGAGTCCGTTAGAATGGCCCGACGCTCGGCAGAGGTCACGACCCAGTCGGCCGCCGAGACCTCCGCAGCACTCGCTCGTCGCGACGCGGCGGACGCGAAGGTCGTCGACTTCATGAACGCCGCCGACGGCGTCACGACGCTCGACTCCACCGACCTCGACTTCGACCAGACCGTGCAGGCGGTCGTCGACCTGGCCCGTGCGGCCACGCACTGACGCAGACCGGACCGCCTCGGCGGGCCGATCACGCACTGACGCAGACCGGACCGCCTCGGCGGGACGGTCCACCACGGCCGGACCCCCGGCCCGGCCGGCAACGGCCACCGACACCGCGGCCCCGGCCGCTCGCGAGGAACCCAAGATGGCTCAGCTGGACAACCCGGACAACGACGACTTCCCCCAGTACGACGACGCCCTCGGCGAGCGGCTCGCCGGACTCGACGAGGCCGAGGCCGAGCAGCGCGCGACCGCGCTCCGCGCCGGGCTCGAGGAGTACGACCTCGAGGACGAAGACCTCGCCCTGCTCGAGGCCGGTCAGGTCGGCGAGGACGGCGTCCACTACCTGCCCGCCTACCCGGTGCTCGCGATCGTCGGCCGCCCGAACGTCGGCAAGTCCGCGCTCGTGAACCGCATCCTCGGTCGTCGTGAGGCCGTCGTGCAGGACGTCCCCGGCGTCACCCGCGACCGTGTCAGCTACAAGGCCGACTGGAACGACAAGCGCTTCACCCTCGTCGACACCGGCGGATGGGAGCCCGGCGCCGAGGGCATCAACGCCTCGGTCGCCGCACAGGCCGAGGTCGCGATCGACCTCGCCGACGCCGTGCTGTTCGTCGTGGACGTCACGGTCGGGATCACCGCCACCGACGAGCACGTCGTCAAGATGCTCCGCGGCACCGACCGCCCCGTCATCGTCGTCGCGAACAAGGCCGACGACGAGCGCCGTGAACTCGACGCCTACGAACTCTGGAACCTGGGGCTCGGCGAGCCGCACCCGGTGTCGGCCCTGCACGGCCGCGGCGTCGCGGACCTGCTCGACCTGATCATCAAGACGCTGCCCGACACCTCGGCCGTCGCCAAGCAGGAGGTCGGCGGCCCCCGCCGCGTGGCCATCCTCGGCCGCCCGAACGTCGGCAAGAGCTCGCTGCTCAACAAGGCCGCCGGTGAAGAGCGGGTCGTCGTGAACGACATCGCCGGCACCACCCGCGACCCGGTGGACGAGCAGATCGAGCTCGGCGGCAAGGTGTGGCGCTTCGTCGACACCGCCGGCATCCGCAAGCGCGTCCACATGCAGCAGGGCGCCGACTTCTACGCCTCGCTCCGCACCACCGCCGCGCTCGAGAAGGCCGAGGTCGCCGTCGTCGTCCTCGACGTCACCGAGCCGGTGTCCGTGCAGGACCTCCGCATCATCGACCTCGTCCTCGAGTCCGGCCGTGCCCTCGTGCTGGCCTACAACAAGTGGGACCTGCTCGACGACGAGCGACGCCGTTACCTGGAGCGCGAGATCGAGCAGGACCTGGCGCACGTCGCCTGGGCCCCGCGCGTGAACATCTCGGCCCGCACCGGCCGTCACCTCGAGAAGCTCGTGCCGGCACTCGAGACCGCCCTCGAGTCGTGGGACACCCGCATCCCGACCGGCAAGGTCAACGCCTTCATCGCCGAGCTCGTGCAGGAACACCCCCACCCCGTGCGCGGCGGCAAGCAGCCCCGCATCCTGTTCGGGACCCAGGCGTCGAGCCAGCCGCCGACCTTCGTGCTCTTCACGTCGGCGTTCCTCGACCCGCAGTACCGACGCTTCATCACGCGTCGCCTCCGCGAGGTCTGGGGATTCTCCGGCACGCCGATCAACGTCAACATGCGGGTGCGCGAGCGCCGGAAGCGCTGAGTCCTCCCACCCGTCACGCAGAACGCGCCCCGATCCGTCGGGGCGCGTTCTGCGTTCTGCGTTCGCGCTCGGCCTGGAGGCCCGCGGCCGGTCCGGCACGCCCGTGCGGCATCATTGGGGGCGTGCGTACCGGGCCGTGGGCAGCGGACCGACGTCGGCTCGCCCTGGCGGGCGTCCTCGTCGGTGTGGTCGTCGTGGGTTCGGTGTCCCTCTGGACGATCTCGCACACGTCCGACGACGGCGACACGGTCACCCGTGCCGACCCCGTGCCCTCCGAGCCGGCGCAGTCGCCCGACGTCCGACTGCCGCCGTCCAACGGCCTCGAGGAACCGATCGAGCCCGAACCCGTCCGTCCGGTCGACGGCTCGCCCATCGACCCGTGGTGGCGCCGCGTCCCGCCGGTGTCCGGTGACATCGTCGGCATCGGGGCTGCGGCCTCCGGGCACGTCCGGATCGCCGCGAACACGAGTGACGAGACCCTCGCGGTGGAGATCGACCACCTGGAGACCGGCGGGGACGGCCCCGTCGACGTCGTGCTGTCTGCGGGGACGGTGCGCGGTGGTTCGAAGCCGGTATGGACGCCGGCCGGGGAGTCCTACGACCTGTTCCAGGCCGCGGGGGTCGAACAGGGACTGACCGTCGTGCTCAGCGATCCGTGGTCACTGCCCGACGAGGTCCGTTCCCTGGTCCTGCTCGACGCCGGCACCGGCACCGTGCTGGGCGGCGCGGCACTCGTCCCGTCGGACTGAGCGGGGCGCACTGGCCGACGCCGGGGCCGTGCCGTGCTGTGTTGAACCGACGCCGGACGACACTGTCGTGGTCGTCCGACGTCGACAGTGTCGTTCCGCATCGGTGCTCGTGGCTGTGCCGCGTCCGCTGCCGCCGCCGGGATGGGGCACGATGTACTGGTGACGCAGCAGAACGACGGACTCGGTGTGCTCGCCGACCGCGTGTGGTGCCGTCTGCGGCTCGACCGGTTGGCCGGAGGCCGGCAGTCCGGGTACGTGATCCGCGAGGACATGCTCGGACACCCCGACACCGTCCGCTCGTTCCGGTGGATCCGGTGGCTGCTCGTCGCCGAGACCGTCGTGGGACTCACCGCCATCGTGGTCGCCGTGCTGCTGACCCGCGCGGGGGAGTCCCTGTCGTGGGCGGTGTGGTTCCGGTCCACCGTGGTGCTGCTCATCACCCTGACGCTCTACGTGTTCGCCTGGCGGGCGCAGCTCGGGTACTACTGGGCGTACCAGCGGCTGCGGTTGTTCAGCCGGATCTTCCCGATCGTGACGCTGATCGTCGCGGCGATCCCCGGGCTCTACCCGTTCTGGATGGTCATCGAGCAGATCCTGTTCTCGGTGCTCATGGTCGGCATCGGCGACGTGCTGACGAGCGACCACATGCGGGCGACGTTCCCGAAGCCCGCGCGACGGTAGGGCTCCGGTGGGCGGGTACCGACGCCGAGCGACGATGTCGGTGTCGTACGACGTCGGTGGTGTCGCTTCTTGCGGGCGCGGGTTGTTGCGCACGCTCGGGAGCGACGATGTCGGTGTCGTACGACGTCGGTGATGTCGTTCGGCGTCGACGCTCGCGCGGGCGGACCGGCACCACGACAGAACACGAGTCGATCGACACGTGGACTGTCGCAAAACAGGTGCAGGGGCGGCGCGACCGGGCTACGCGACCGTGGCCAGGGCGAACGGGAGCACGGCGGAGGCCCCGGCGCGCCGGAGCTCCCGGCCGGCCACGGTCATCGTCCACCGGCTGTCGACCAGGTCGTCGACGAGCAGCACCGGGCCCTCGTGCGCCTGCAGTGCTGCGGCGAGCGACGGATCGACCACGAAGGTGTCCCACACGCCGGACAGACGGTAGGCGCTGTTCGTCGCACCGTCGCCGCGGGGGGTCCCGCCAGCGCGGCCGAGCGTGCCGAGGAACTGCAGCCGCCCGATCGTGGACAGCGCCTGGGCGAGGGACCCCACGAGCTCGGGCCGTGACCGCGAGGACATCGCCACGACACCGGTCGGCCGGGTCTCCCACGGCCAGTCCTTGAGCGCCCGGACACAGCCGTCGACGAGCTCGCGCGAGATCGGGGCATCGGGGGTGGACGTCGAGAACAGCGCACGCAGGGGACCGCCCCAGCCGAGGTCGGTCAGACGGGCCACCGCACGGCCGGACTGCACGAGCTCGTCCGCGCCGATCTTGCCCCGCACCGAGACCCCGAGCGACGACATCCCCGAGGGCCACTGGGCACGCGGGGCGATCTCGACGCCGACCTTGTCGAGCGCGGCCGCCGCTCCGGACGAGTCGGTGTCGGACACGGCGGTCGGGAACCACGCCCCGGCGCAGTTGTCGCACCGGCCGCAGGGCTCGGCCGAGGGGTCGTCGAGGTCCTGCTGCAGCAGCTGCATGCGGCAGGCCGAGGTCGACTCGTAGTCGAGCATCGACGCTGCCTCGGCAGCACGGGCCGCTGCGACCCGCTCGTACCGGGGTGCGTCGTACTCCCACGGCTGCCCGGTCGACACCCAGCCGCCGGTGACGCGTCGGACGGCGCCGTCGACGTCGAGCACCTTGAGCAGGAGTTCGAGGGTGGAACGCTTGATGTCGACCAGGCCCTCGAGCGCCACGGTCGACATCGCGGTGTCGGTGGACAGGGCGCCGAGCACGGCGGCGGCTCGGGCCTCGGTCGGCATCGAGGCGCTGGCGAAGTACTGCCAGATCTCGCGGTCCTCACGCCCGGGCAGGAGCAGGACGTCGGCGTTGTCGGTCGCACGACCCGCACGACCGATCTGCTGGTAGTAGGCGACGGGCGACGAAGGAGCCCCGACGTGCACGACGAAGCCGAGGTCGGGCTTGTCGAACCCCATGCCGAGCGCGCTCGTGGCGACCAGGGCCTTCAGCTCGTTGCCCTTGAGCTGCTGTTCGAGCTGTTCGCGCTCGTCGGTGTCGGTGCGCCCCGTGTAGGCACGGACGGCGTACCCGTTGTCGCGCAGCAGCCGTGCGATGTCCTCGGCCGCCGAGACGGTCAGCGTGTAGATGATGCCGCTGCCGGGCAGGTCGCCGAGGTGCGCGAGGAGCCAGCCGAGCCGCTGCCGGGCATCGGGCAGCGTCAGGACGCCGAGGCGCAGGGACTTGCGAGCCAGGGACCCGCGGATGGTGAACACCGGGTCGGCCGGACCGGCGGTGAGCTGTTCGGCGACGTCCTCGACCACGCGCTCGTTCGCCGTCGCGGTGGTGGCCAGGACGGGGACGCCGTGGGGGAGCGACCGGATGAGCTCGGCCAGTCGGCGGTAGTCCGGCCGGAAGTCGTGGCCCCAGTCCGAGATGCAGTGCGCTTCGTCGACCACGAGCATGCCCATCCGGGCGATCAGGGTCGGCATCTGCTCGTCGCGGAACTTCGGGTTGTTCAGGCGCTCGGGGGAGACGAGGAGCACGTCGACCTCGTCACGGGCGAGGGCGGCCTGGGTCTCGCCCCACTCGTGGGCGTTCGCGGAGTTGATCGACACCGCACGGACACCGGCCCGCGCGGCAGCGGCGACCTGGTCGCGCATCAGGGCGAGCAGCGGCGACACCAGGACGGTCGGGCCGCCCCCGCGTCGGCGCAGCAGCAGCGTCGCGAGGAAGTACACCGCGGACTTGCCCCACCCGGTGCGCTGCACGACCAGAGCGCGCTGCCGGTGCTCGACCAGCGCCGAGATCGCCTCGAGCTGGCCGGGGTGGAACACCGCGTCGGGGCGCCCCGTGAGCGCAGCGAGCGCCTGCTGCGCCTCGGCGGCGATGTCCGCAGAGGGGGAGACGGAAGACGACGCGGTGGACCCGACACCAAGACCAGACATGCCCCCATGCTGTCAGCACCGACCGACGAAACCCGACCCGAGCCTCCTATCTGTGGACAACTCGACGGGGCGCGCTTACTGGTACGTGACCAACGACGGCGTCGGCTGCACGTCCTGCATGGTCTGCGCGGGCGTCAGCATGGGCGTGTCCTCGTCGTAGAAGTTCTTCCAGCCCCAGTGCAGCCCCTCCGGCGCGCCCTGGTGCAGTGCCTTCCACGTCGCCTGCTTGTCCGGCTGCGACCCCTGCCCGTCGACGTGCACGAGCATGTCGAGCTCCGGGTGGGTCTGCAGTGCGGAGCGGTCCTGGATCATCGACAGCCGGAACTGGTGCAGCACCAGGGCCTTCGGCGGCAGCCCCTCCTTCTGCACCAGCGCAGCCAGCCACGAGGAGACCTCGTTCACCTCGGACGCCGAGACGCTGCCGATCTGCTGCAGGGGCACCTGGTCCTTCGTCAGCCGCCACTCCGGGTCGAGCGCCAGCCACACGCCCGGCCTCTTCAGCAGCGACTCGTACTTCTTGGCCTGCGACAGGAAGTCCGACCGCCCGGGCTGCAGGTCGATGATGACCGGCATGTCCGCCTCGTGCGCGGCGTCGACGTAGGGCTCGAGCGTCGACACCGGCAGCTCCGTCGAGTAGTCGCCGTCGGCTCCGGCGTCCCCGGCGGCGACGGTCGCGATGACCTCCATCGCGGGCGTCACGAGCTCGTCGGACTCGGCCCGGTACGGCTTCGCGACCTGCTCGGCGCGCTGCACGGTCTGCTTCGGCCCCTGCTCGCCGAGCACGCCCAGCGCCGGCGCCCCGGGAGCCCCGTACAGCGCGACGTACCGGTGCCCGTCGAACGGCCGCTGGCCGCCGTTCCGCAGCTGGAACCCACCCTTGGCAGCCCGGACCGTCCACTCCGGGTCCGGCAGCGCGTCGAACGCCGCGCCGACCAGGACGGTCGGGTGCTTCGCCCGCTCGTGCAGCGCCGTCACCACGTCGGGTGCGGCAGCCGGGTCGGTCACGCCCTCCGGCATGGTCACGACGCGGGCGCCGGCGGCCTTCGCGGTCGCCACGGCGGCAGCGTCCGCACTCGCGTCCGCCACCACCACCGTCGCCTGCCGGGAGGCCCGGGTCGACTCCGGCGCGTCACCGCCGTCCGTCGCCTGCCGCTGTTCGACGTCCGTGTCGACCGACACGTCGCCCTCGGCCTGGTACCAGTCGGCACCGAGCCGGTCGAGCTCGCGGGCGACGGCAGCGCTCGTGTTCTCGGCCGTCAGCAGCACCGGGACGTGGGCGCTCGCCGCAGCCTTCGCCGCACCACGGATCCCGTCGGTGTCGCCGGCCCGGGCGACGACCGCTCCGGGAGCACTCGCGAACAGGGCCTTGCTGACGCGGACGGACCGGGCGGCGGCGTCCGAGGCGTCGGCCACCGAGACGGTGTCGGCCGAGGCCTTCGCCAGGGTCGGGCGGCTCGTGTCCGGTCCGCTCGACGTGCACCCGGCGGCTCCGAGCAGCAGCCCGGAGACCGCGATCGCGAACAGGAAGCGAGGGGTGGAACGAGAACGCATCGAGCCACCATACGAGCCAGACGGAGAGGTCCCTGGGAATCCGACGGGTGTCGTCTCGTAGAAGGGAGGCATGCCCCACCACCCCGACGACCGCCCGCTCATCGGACCGGTCCGGTCGCCCGAGGTGCACTGCATGACGCTGAACGTGCGTCGCCGCGTGCCGCGACAGCCGACCCACCCGGACGCCTGGGATCGTCGCCGCGACGCCGTGCTCGCGCTCGTCACGTCCGAAGCGCCCACCGTCCTCGCCGTCCAGGAGGCCCTGCCCACGCAGGCAGACGACCTGAGGTCCGGCCTCGGGGCGGGTTGGGAGCCCGTCCTGGCCGGGCGGGGAACGCGCGGCGGTGGCGAACAGGTCGGCCTGTTCCTCGACCGTTCCCGCCTCGACGTCGTCGAGCGCCGCACCTGGGCACTCTCCCGCACACCCCACCGCTCCGGCTCGCGGTCGTGGGCCACGTCCTTCCCCCGGCACGCCGTCGGAGCCGTCGTCGACGACCGCGCGACCGGCGTCAGGTTCCTGGCGATCGCCACCCACCTCGACGTCGCCTCGTCGTGGGCCCGGCTGCGGTCCGCCGAACTGCTCGGCCGGATCGTCCGGCAGCGCGGCCTGCCCGCCGTGGTCATGGCCGACTGGAACAGCCCCGCCGGTTCCGCACCTTGGCGAGCCCTGGCGGAGGCGGGGGTCGAGGACAGCTGGGGGCGGGCCTCCAGGCAGGTGGGTGAGCCCTACGGGACGTACCCGCACTACGGGAGTCCGCGCGTCGGTGGCCGGCGGATCGACGGGGTGCTCGTGACGTCTGAAGCACAGGTGGACCGCGTCGCGGTCGACGTGCGGCGGCCGGGCGGCGTGTGGCCGTCCGACCACGCCGCCGTGCACGCGGTCGTGCGGTGGGCGTCGTGATCCGCACGCTCGGACCGACGTTCCTGCGGCCGCGGTTCCTGGCGGCCGACGTGGTGCGGGCGCTGACGCTCGTGAGCGTCGTCGTGGCGAGTGTCGGGTGGGGCGGGACGGCGTTCCCGGTCATGGCGCTGGCGCTGCTCGGCGTCGTGGTGCCGCGGATGCTCGGGCTGCGGCCGGCCTTCGACGTGGCGGTGTGCGTGCTCGTGCTCCTCGCCGGGTGGTCGAGCGTGCTCGAGTGGTACACGACCGTCTTCCTGTGGGACAAGTTCATGCACGTCGTGCTGACGGGGCTGCTCGCGGCGGTGCTCTACGTCATCGGTGCCGATCTGCGGGCGGTACCCGCCCCGCACGCCGAGCGCCGGGTGGTCGTCGCGGTGCTCGCGCTGTGTGCGGGACTCGCGGTCGGGGCGGTCTGGGAGATGGGGGAGTGGCTCGGGCACAACTTCGTCGACTCGAAGATCTTCGTCGGGTACGACGACACGATCGGGGACCTGGCGGCCGACGGGTCCGGCGGGTTGCTCGTCGGGCTCGGGTTGCCGTGGTTGGCGGCGCGGCGCGAGGTGGTGCGGCCGGGCTGAGCGTGTCGTTCGGGTCGCGTTGCTCCGACTCGCCGTGGCACGGAGGGGGTCTGACGTCCGCTATGCTGGACCGGTCGCTCGCGCTCCGGTCGGACGCGGGCGAGGATCCTCCGGGGTCCTGAGTTCTCCGGAACTCGCGGGCTGTGGCGCAGCTTGGTAGCGCACTTGACTGGGGGTCAAGGGGTCGCAGGTTCAAATCCTGTCAGCCCGACCGAAAAGCCCCGATAGGACCGAGGTTCTATCGGGGCTTCGTCGGTCGTCTCAGAATCGAACCCTCGTAGTCCCCTCCTGATGAGTCGGGCAACTCATGCAGGGTGGAGCAGATGACGTTCTTCGACGTAGCGCTCGCCGGGTCTGAGGATCGAAAAAAGATCGTCTTCTTGATGTGCTTTGTCTTCTGCCACGAGGGCGTGCAGCGTGCGCCGTAAGTTGGCGCGCATTCCTGGCCTGACCCATGAGCGAAGCTTGCTGAAGGAAGCGCCTTCCGTGCCCGCGCGGTAGAGCAGAACCAAGCAGTACTCCCCTGCGCGTAGATCGCGCAGAACCCGAGGGAATCCGTTGACCTCCTGAACGGCCGGGACCTCCCTGGTCACGAGTCGGTCGATGGTGCGCTGTGCTTCGTCCGGGCCGACGGAGTGATACACGCGCATGAACTCCGCGAGCACCCAGCTCATCAAGCCGACGATGAGAGTGGCGTCCATCAGGTTCGGGTCAATGTCGGCTCCGAGGTGCGCCACATCACGGTCGTTTCTGATGGTGTAGATGATCTGGAGCGCCCGGGGGATGTGCTTGCGCACGCTTGCATCACCTGAGCCGTTGAGAAGTGTCAGTAAGAGCTGGTCAACCTTCGGCAGGGTCTTCCCTACCGGCGTGTACTTGCCACCAGGCTGCGTGGCCCACTGCAGTATGCGAAAGGCCGCTTCTGCGAATCGGGCACCCTCCACGGCGTTGGGACGGTGGTCGCCGAGGTAAAAACGCCTCTTTGACTCGAAGAACCCGTTCATCAGTTCATCCACGAGCTCGGTTGGCACACCGCTTCTGATGAATCCGTCGGTGACGGCTGAGAGGTCGGCGGCACTCACGCGGCAGAGACTCCGAGGGTGACCAGGTAGTCCAACCCGGCCTTGGCGACCTTGAATCGGCTGCCAACCTTGAAGGCGCGCTTCGCGGCGAGGTTGTTCTTCATCGACTGAGATGCGTTCGACAGCTTGACCCCTTGCTCGATCAGGAGCTTGTGCGCCTCGTTGGTGGAGAAGGTGCCGTCGGGGGTGGTCTTCGCGTGGTAGTAGCCGGCGAGCAAGATCTGGTCAGTCCCCGACTTGCTAGAGAGCGAGTGAAGTACTTGACCGAAAGGCTCGTCGACGGGGGAGGAAGCTCCACCTGCCGTCGTCCCGAAGTTTCCCGTCAAGTTGCCTGAACTGGCGGCGGCGGTGGCAGCGGGCACAGTGTCCACGACCGTGGGACCCTGCTCGATCAGGCGCGAAAGCAGCGCGGCGATAGACTCAGCGTACTGTGACACGAAGTCTTGGTGGCCGTCGACTTCCAGTTCTCCGGTTGCAAGGCTGATGCGGATGCGTCCCTGCGGTTCTGAGTTCGCGGTCATGGTCTCTCCTCCGGGTGAAGTTGGTAGCTGGGTCTACGCCAGCATCATCAGCATGATTCGCACTGACGAGCTTGTCAAGACCGAGTGTGAGCCAGTTTGCTCGCGTTTCTCCGCTTCTGTTGGGCTTTATCCGCATGCGGCGTAGTCATCAGTGAGGCGTGATGTTCAGCGCAAGTATTTGTATGCAGTAGGCGCTACTTCGCGTAAAAGGCTTCTGATCTGGGGTTTATCAGGTTGCAGTAGCAAGTGATCGCGGTCTATACCTAGTACAAATCACCGATGGATGACCGAGGTACGACGACGGACTGTAGGGCTACCTGCTCAGTGCTGCTTGCGGCCCGCGCAGGCGCAAGCGCCGTGGGCAAGAAGGCTTCCCAGCGGCCCTCGACGTCGACCTGAGCGCTCGGGGGCGCGAGCCCGGTCCTTCCCACCACGTGCATCGAGGCGGTGTGATCGGGATGGATGAGAGCCCGGATGTGTCGGACGTCGACCGAACGCAACCACATCACGACGGTTGATGTTGCCTCTACGGCGAGCCCTCGACCCTGTTCTTCTGACGTGACCAGCCAGGCGAGGTCTGCCTCGAGGCCGTCCTCCTTGCGTCCGAGGGTGGCTTGCCCGAATCCGATCGCGGGTCCGCCGCAGGCAGGGCGGACGATTCAGTTCGGCCAACCCGCGTGCCGTCCTCAGACTGGCCCTGGGATTGGCGGCGGTACCGTGCGCCCAGTTCGTCCAGGGTTGGTGGCTCGCCGCCAGTGAACCGGTAGAGCTCTGTTGGAGCCAGGGCGGTCAGCATCTCGGCTGCGTGGTCAACGGCAAGCGGTTCCAGGGCGAGACGATCCGAATCCAGGGGATCAGCCTGTGGCCACGACATGACCCGAGCCTCGCAGATCGCGAACGGCACGGGGTCTCCCGCAAAACATCCACAGTGACCACGGCCTGACTCCGCACCTGCTCACGAGAGCGGCTGTCGCCGGATCCACACGGTCACCCCGAGGTGACCGATGCCGGTCGCAGCGAGACAGACCATTCCCCACCCGATGACGCTGTGCCCGGTGGCGAGGAAGAAGATCCCGAAGGCGAGGACGAGGGCGACCAGGAGCGCACCGCAGAGGAGTAGCAGCAGGCTGGTCACGGGGCTGGCGTTCAAGGTGAGCTGCGCGTCACGCACCCAGGCCGGGGTCCGCACACGATTCACGAGGATCGCGACCGTACCCACCAGGACTGCGATGCTCGCTGCGAGCAGACCTGCTTCAGCCATGCCGAGATGGTACCGGCGAAGGTGCATGCTTCGGCTGGTCTGCGGCCTCGAACGCCCCGGCTGACGCTGACAAGATGAGTTCGTGCAGATCGAAGAAGTGGACGAGCGGCACTACGGCAGCGAAGGCGAGCGCGACACGTTCGTCGTGCACTTCTTCCATGCTCCGAGGGGCGAGACGGTTGCGCCCGACTGGGACGCCACGAGTTGGTCGGTCAGTGTGATTCGCGTCACCGACGCGACGTACCGTGCGGCGTTTGCACAGGCCCGGCGGATCGCCGCTGGCGAGGTGTTGCCGACACTGTTCTCGGTGTCCCTCGAGACCGCGGGGCCGAACGGCCCGGGAATCCTGCGACTGTTCGGGACCGACCTCAACGTGGAGGGACTCGAGCTCGAGCCCGATTCGCATGCGGCGAAACGGGAGATGTTCGCCGAGTTCTTCAGCCGCGACCGTACTGCGCACGCGTGATCGGGGATCTGGAGCGCAACCGCTGACGGACTGGAGGCCCGGTGCCAGCTGGCACCGTGCCTCCAGTCCGTCACGTGCCGCGCGCGATGAGCTGCTCGTGTTGTAGCTGCAGTCGACGTCCACATCGCTGTGCAACGCGCTCACTGTGGGTGACGATCACGAACTTGGTTCCCGCTTGCTGCAGCCGATCGAAGAGGGCGAGCACGTCGTCTTCGGTCGTCTCGTCCAGTGCGCCGGTGGGCTCGTCGGCGAGGACGACGGCAGGGCGCTTCGCGATGGCTCGAGCGATCACGACGCGCTGCGCTTCTCCTCCTGACAGTCGTCGCGGGCGCTTGCCAGCGAGGTGGCTGATGCCGACCGCCTCGAGAGCCTCATGTGCTCGGTCGGCCGAGTCAGCGCGAGCGGGAACGCCGAGCCGGACATTGTCGAGCACGCTGCGGTCGCCGAGGAGGCTGTGGTCCTGGGTGACGATGCCGATGTGTCGGAGCCGATGCGCCGCCATCCTGCGTGGGGTGCACTCGAGCACGTGCCCGTCGTGCTCGTAGGTCCCGCCGAAGTCGGTGTCGAGGCCGGCGAGGATGCGGAGCAGCGTGCTCTTGCCCGACCCGCTGCGCCCGGTGATGGCTACTGAGCGATCGTCTTCGCGAAGGTCGAAGTCGAGTCGGTCGAACAGTGCTCGGGTCGATCCGTCGGGCTCGGTGATGGTCTTGGAGACGTCGCGCAGCACGATCATCGTGGGGTACCTCTTCGGCGTTGGGTGGTCAGTTCGATGCGGACGGCTCGTCGACCGAGTGCGCCGTCTGCCACACACCAGAGGAGCAGGGCGGTGCCGGCGCCGAGTCGTGCCATCGCACTGTCGTTGGGGAGCAGCGCGCTGGACGTGAGGAACAGCCCGAGCGCGGCGGTGTACTCGGTCAGGCGGCTTGCGCGGAACAGTCGGTTCGTCGCGTCCGGGCTCCTCCCGAGGAGATGGTGCACCCGCGCCATTGGCGCACGACGGTGATGCAGGAGCCGGTGGAGGAAGGCCGTGATGATGCCCACGCCCGCGGTGAGGATGATGAGCAGCGCAGTGACGAGCACCAGGTTGTCCTGGATGAGCTGGCGGACGAGGGAGAGCTGCACGAGGTAGGTCGGTACTCCGAGCAACGTGTACGACCGGAAGCTGGTGTCGTCTCCGATCGCGTCGAGACGCGCGACGACGTCCCCGAAATCGAGGCTGTGATCGACGGCGAGGTCGGCGTTGAGCACCTGGAACACCAGGCGTCCGAACAGCTCGGGATCCACCCGGTCGAGCGCTGCTCGGTCGAGTCCGGCGAGTGTCGGCGGGTAGGGCACGATGACGGTGTCGTCGAGGTAGTGGTTGGGCTCACCGCGGAAGTACATGGCACTGTCCGGCTCGAGGAAACCGACGACCTCGAGCTCCTGCTCCTGCAGGATGACCGCTCCGGTGAATCGCGCTCCAACCTCGTACACGCCGCGGTACTCGTTGCCGAGCAGCACCGGGATCCGGCCGGATCCCCAGTCGACAGCGCTCCACTCGATCGGCTTGCCGTCCTGCACGGAGAGCCCCGCGAACTCGTACGCGGTCTCGTTGAGCTGGATTGACTTGATGTCCTGGACGCTCCGTCCGGACTCGTCCTGGTACTTCCCGTTGAGCGTGTACTCGGTCCCGTAGCCGACGTCGAAACGGTCGTCGCCGCGGAAGTCCTGGACGGTCACGGGCTGGTCGTACGAGGAGATGAAGTCGAATCCGGGCTCGTCATCGACGCGGTCGACGAACGAGGCGACGTCGTCGAGCGCGTGCTGGTCTCGCCGGATCGCTTCGAAAGCGTCCGGGCCGAGATCGTCGACCACGGTGTAGAGGTCGACGTCGGCATCAGCGGACAGGCCCTGGGCCACGGCCTGCGAGGTGGACTGGGTGAACGACGCCACGTTGTACCAGCAGAGTGCGAGCAGCACGAGCAGGACGATCTTGGCGACGATGATCGTCCAGTTGGACCGGAGGTCGTTCAGCAGTTCCATCGTCGGGTTCCCTGCAAGAACGAAGCGACGGACACGGCAAGCACGACGGTTCCGACCGCGACGACTGCGGTGGTGACGTCGAGGTCGAGGATGGTGGTCTGCCTCACGACTGCCGCGCCCGCGAGCGCTGTCGTACAGGCGGCGGTGCCGATCACAGCGACTCTGGCGGCCGCGCTGCGAAGGGAGTTCAGCGGTCGGATCCCGGTGGTGAAGCGGACGGCGGCAGCGCGGAGTTCCCATCGTCCAGCTTGCAGCCCGGCGACCACGGCGATGAGCACGACGACGAGGGAGCCGAGCGCGACCAGGATGGGCGACACGGCGTCGACGTTCGTCCTGCGGTTCGTGCCGTCGTCGATGATCTCGACGCTCCTGCCGGGGAACTGTGCGCGGTAGTGGTGGGCGCTGCTCGGGCCGTCGAGGAGCAGTCGTTGTGGTGATGCCGAGAACCGGGTCGGATCAGCGAGGACCACATCGTCGGACAGCAGGCTGTCGGCCCGGATGCCGAGTCGCCCCACCACGTTGTACGGCTTGCCTTCGACGGCGATGTCATCGCCGCGGAGGGCAACGTCAGCGCCGGCGAGGGCTTCGCCGGGGTGCCCGGTCAGTGCGTGGCCGTCGTGCAGTGGGACGTCTGTCCACTGTCCGGACAGGACCACGACGGAGCGGACGTCACCGTCCAGACCCACGAACACCTTCGTCCCCGGTTCGAACGCGCTCCGAGCACGCATGAGTTCGTCGATCGTCGCGGTCACCCACGCGCTCTGGCCGGAGCGAAGATCGTTGCCCTCCGCGGCAACGACACGTCGGCGAGCGTCGAACACCCCGATCAAGACCGTCAACAGCATTGCCAGCAGGAGCAGGCCTGCGATTGCTGTGATCTGTTGCTTCGTCACGTCTTCTCCTCACGGCAGCAGCGGGTGCGAGCCGTCGGCTCGCACCCGCTGCGATGTGTCCCAGAGTCAGCGATGATCCTGCTGCCGCGCTCGAGCCGAGCACTGCTGTAGTCCTCGTGTACAGCCGTTAACATGTCAGACCGGGAGCTCGTTGTCGAGGAAGCGTGTCGTCAGCGGCGACCGAGCTGCGAGCGCAGGACGGAGCGGTGTCCGTTGATCGTCTTCCGCTCCGATGCACCGCGGTGGTTCACCGCGAACACCGTCATCTCGGTCTCTGCACCATCGACGGTTCCGGTGCTTTCCGACCATCCGCCGACGACTCCCTGGCTCCCGGTCTCGCCCTGCGCATGCGCGGGGATCGCGCCGAGGAACACTGTCCCGCCCACGGCTACTGCGGCGAAGCCCGCAGCAACTCGCCGAGTCCGCTGACCGATCCTGTTCATCAATTGCCCCTTCTCGAATACTGACGTACAACCGTTAACATGTCAGACCGGGAGCTCCTTGTCGAGGAAGTGTGTCATCAGTAGCGACCGAGCTGCGAGCGCGGGACGGAGCGGTGTCCGTTTAGGATCGGCGCATGGTCGGATCTCACTGCCGGCACGGGTCCCCTTGACGGCCAACGCCTCGCTGCTCGGCAGCTACCTCCGTGCGCGACGAGCGGCGCTCAGCCCGTCCGATGTCGGCCTTCCCGCGGACAACCGACGCCGCGTCCAGGGCCTCCGCCGGACCGAGGTCGCGCAGCTCGCCGGCATCAGCACGGAGTACTACGTGCGGCTGGAGCAGGGCCGGGAGCACGTGCCCTCGGCCCAGGTGATCGCGGCCCTGGCACGCGCCCTGCGACTGGACGCCGACGGCGCGGCGTACCTCAGGAGCGTGGCGGAACCTGCACCGGCACCGGCTGCCACGGCGCGCGGCCGGCAGCCGAGCGGCGACGAACTCCGACGGCTCGTGCGCCGTTGGGACGGCACCCCGGTCTTCGTCGCCGATCGGAACCTCGACATCGTCGCGTCGAACGCACTGTGCGAAGCGATCGGCGGCGGCGTCCTCAGCCGTGGGCAGAACCGGATCGAGTACGTGTTCTCCGAGGCCTGCCGCGCGAAGTACCCGGTCGAGGAATGGCGTGCACGGGCCGCGCAGATCGTCGCCGTCTTCCGGCTCAGCGCCGACCCCGGCGACGACCGGATGCGCGAGGTGCTCAGGGGGCTGATGACGCGCTCTGCCGAGTTCGCGGACCTCTGGGAACGGCACGACGTGGCGATCCTGACCAACGGCACGTTCGTCCAGGACGTGCCGCCGTTCGGGCGGCTCGACTTCGAGTGGGAGCTCCTCGTCGTCCCGGGGACGGACGGACTGACGATCACGCCACTGTTCCCCTCCTCGCCCGAGAGTGTTGCAGCGGTCGCGTTCCTCCAGGCGCAGACGCAGGTGACTCCTCCGTCGCCATCCTGACGTCGATCAACGGCAGAGCGGACGCGGCCCACGCGAGCGAGCGGGTGATGCCCGCCGCCGCAGCCGCAGCCGCATCGCGGTCCGGCGATTGGGGATCTGCAGCGCGACCACGGACGGACGGGAGGCCCGGTGCCAGCTGGCCACGTCCCTCCAGGCACGGCCGTCACCCCGCTGGCGCGGTGCGCCGGTACCGGCTGGTGGGGCCCACCTCCCGTCCGTCATCCGCCCGTGACGGGTGACCGCTCAGGCGGGCTCAGGCACGCGCGCGGCGGCGCCGGCTCCGCAGCGTCCACACGAGTCCACCGGCCGCGAGCAGTGCCGCCGCCAACAGCCCGAGGGGGAGCAGGTTCGCGCCCGTCCAGGCCAGTGCGCCGCCCGGGGCGCTGCCCGCATCCGCGCCGCCGTTGCCCGGCGCTGCCGCGCCCGGTGCACCGGATCCGCTGTCACCCGGCGTCGGAGCGCCGCTGCCCGGCGTGCCCGCACCCGGCGACGTGGTCGGCACCGGAGCAGCCGCAGCCACCACGGTGAAAGCAGCCCGAGCCAGGGCCACACCGTCGACCGACGCGGTGACGGTCACCCGACCGGACGCGGTGCCCGGCACCCGCAGGTCGGTCGAGAACGCACCACTCGCGTCGGTGTGCGCGGTGGCACCACCGATGCGTGGCGCGGTCGCCAGAGCCACGTCGGTGTCCGCCGGGAACCCGGCGCCGGTCACGGTCTGCGTGTCGCCCGCGTCCACCCGAGGCGACTCGACCCGCAGGACCGGGGTCGCCGCGGCCTTGCTGCTGAAGGCGACGACCGTGCGCTTCGTCACGGACCGTTCGTCGACCGGCACGCTGATGGTGCGCGTGGTGGCGTCGTAGGTCCAGGCGGTGTCCGCGATCACCCGGTCGTCGATGGTGACGGTGCGGGGGCGGTCAGCGTTCGTGAACGTCGCCGTCCACGAGCGGTCCCGCACCTGGCCGGCGAAGGAACCGTCGGCGGGGGCGATGGCGAGCGAGCCGCCGGTCGCCTGCTGCGTGTAGCGGACGGCGGTGGAGGCGCTGCCCGCCGCGGCCTTCGCGGACGCTGTCGCCGTGGTCATCGCGCTCGACTTCGCGGCGCCGTTCGCAGCGCTGTCCTCGCCGGCGTCTTCGTGCAGGTCGAACGAACCGTTCGCTCCGGTCGCCACCGTCAGGGTGACGGCGTCGAGCGGTGCGGCGTCGTTCCCGACCTGCTCCGAGCGGGTGGGGACGATGCCGCCGCTCTTCACGAACACCGGCATGCTGTTCAGGTCGGTCGTCACGTCGGCGGTGGTGCCTCCGGCGTGCGTCTCACCGGTGAACCAGTCGGTCCACGAGCTGCCGGCCGGGAACCAGACGGAGCGGGTCGCCTTGCCGGAGTCGTCGTTCGCGGTGGTGACCGGGGCGACGAGCACGTCCGGGCCGTACAGGTACTCCGAGCCGGCCTGGGCGTAGGACTCCTGCGCCTCGGGGTACTGCAGGTAGAGCGGCTGCAGGATCGGGGTGCCCGTCTCGGTCGCCTGGGCGGCGAGCGTGTAGGTCAGGGGGACCAGGGCCTCGCGGAGGTTCAGGAACCGCTTCGCCGACGCCTCGGCAGCGGCCGGGTACTGCCACGGCAGTCGGTCGCTGTGGTTGCTGTGCAGACGGTCGATCGGCTGGAAGGTGCCGAGCTGCACCCAGCGGGCGTAGAGGTCCTCGGGCAGCTGGGTCGTGCCCTCCTCGGCGCCCTCGATGCCGTACTGCGCACCGTTGTGGCCACCGATGTCGTGGCTGACCGAGGCCAGGCCGGTCGCGGCGGACTCACCGGGGGTGTAGCCGACCTCGGCGAGGAGCATGTCCCACGACGACGTGGTGTCGCCGGTGAAGTGCACGGTCGTGCGCTTGTCCGCCCACGGGCCGGTCGGGACCGCCTGCGGGTTGCCGTAGCCACCGGCCGTCAGCGAGCCGTACGCCCGCGAGAACGCGAGCCCCCGGCCGCCGAGCGCCTGGTCCGTGTACTTCGCGTACTGCTGGTTGATGAACGCGTCGGGGGTGACGCCGTTCGCGGAGTACTTCGAGTTCTCGCTGCAGCACCAGTCGAGCCACCACATGTCGACGCCCTTCGGCTGCAGCGAGGTGTGCAGGTCGAAGTAGGCCTTCAGCTGGTCGGGGTCGGACCAGTCGAACAGGTACCGGTCGCCGTCGCCCTTGGTGAGCTTGCCCTTCGCGGTGGCCTGGGCCTTCGCGAACTGCGGGTCCTGGCTCGAGATCGACGGGTGGATGTTGAGGGTGTTGTGGATGCCCTCGGCGTGCCAGTCGGCGAGCAGACTGGTCATGTCCGGGATCCGGGACGGGTCGACCGACCAGCCGTTCCACTTGCTGTCGCCCTGGTTGGTAGGGCTGCCGATCTTGTAGTCGGTGTCGATCGCCATGACGTCGACGGGGACGTCCTCGTCGTCGATCTGCTTCGCGATCGCCAGGTAGTCGGCCTGCGAGCGGTCGTAGTACTCGGAGTACCAGACGCCGTACGCCCAGCGGGGGAGCAGCTTCGTCGGACCGGTCAGGACGGCGAGCTCCTGCAGGGCGTGACGGTAGTCGCTGCCGTACCCGAAGACGTAGCCGTCCTGGTAGCGCTCGCCGCCGTGGTCGCCGGCGGGGGTGACGGTGTCGGTCGCCTGGTCGTACAGCGCCGAGGCGCTGTCGTCGAGGAGCGACCAGCCGTCCTGGTAGAGCAGACCCGGGTTCGTCTTCACCGATCCGTTGGCGGTGTCGAGGTCGCGTCGGTACCCGCCGAGCGGTGCATGTGCGGCGAGGACCGGCGACGCGGTGTCGACCACGGCGACGGTGTCGAAGTTCACGTTGCAGTTGTCCGCCACGGTCGGGCACCCGATCACGACGTCGTTCGTGCCAGCGGCCAGGTGCACCGGCACGGTGGCGGTGTTCCAGTAGTCCCAGCCGCTCGTCTTCGGGAGCGGCGCAGTGGTCGACTGCTGACCGGTCGGGGCCGCGGTGAGCGTCGGCGCCCCGGCGGAGCCGTTGGCGTAGCGGACCTGCAGGGCGTAGTCGCCCGCGGCCGGCACCCCGGTGACGTGGGTCGTCAGCTGCGCCCCGGCACGCTCGAACCCGGCGACGAAGCCGTCCCCGGCGAAGCCGTTGTGGTTCGTGGCGGTCGTCGCCGGAGCGGTGCGTGCCGAGTCCTCGGCCTGGCACACGGTGCCGAACGCGCAGTCCTCGCCGGTGATCGTGGTCGACGGTGCCGGGTAGGCGGCGCCGGTGCGGACCAGGGCCAGGCTGTCGACGTTCACCCGGCCGGAGTCGTCCGCGGTGCGTTCGATGCGCACGCGGTGCTCGCCCGCCGTCAGGTCGAGCGTCGTGGCAGCGGTGGTCTTCCAGTCGTCCCAGTTCGCGCCGGGTGCGAGCCGGATCGTCTTCGCGGCACCGCCGTCGACCCTCACGCTGAGGGTGCGGGTGGCGACCTGGCCGTCGCCGCCCTGCGAGTTCGCGTAGCGCAGGGCGAGGTCGTACGAGCCGGCACGTGCCGCCGTGGTCGTGAAGGTCATCGCGTTGCCGACGGACTCGAAGCCCGCGGCGAACCCGGCCCCGGTGAAGCCCGCGTGGTCCGTCGCGAGGGACAGGCCGGTGAGCCCGAGCGTCTCGGCCTCGCAGAGCGACCCGATCGTGCACGAGGGGGTCGGCGTCGACACCCACGGCGTGCCGGTGACCCGCTGCCCGGACGCCGTGGTCACTGTGGTCTGCAGAGTGTCCTGCGTGAAGGCCCCCGAGCCCTCCTTGTACCGGACGGTCATCGCGCCCGTGTCGAGGGTCAGCCAGCCGTCCCGCTCGGTCTTCGTGAACGTCGTGGGTGCGAAGTCGTCGCGGCCGATGACGTTGAAGGTGCTGCCGTCGGTGAACTGCGAGTCACCCGCGTACTCGGTGCGGATCAGGGTGGGGGAGAGCACCTCGAACCGGGCCTGGCCCGAGACGACGGTGCGGTCGGCTGCGGGGTCCGCGGCGGCAGGGATCGCGGCGATCCCGAGCATGCCGAGGGCGGTCGCAGCGACGATGCCCGACGACAGCGCACGGCGCAGCCCTCGGGATCGGAAGGAGATGGGGCGCAAGTGGGTGCTCCTCGTGGACGTCGTCGTCCATCGGGCCGTGCAACGGCCGTGACCAGCGGGCCGTCCCTGCGGCGGCCCGTTTACAACGCTGTAAACCATACGACCAGGACGGCTTCCGAGGAAGGGGCAGCCGGGGGTCGGCGCGTTTCGCGGCGTGCGCCGCTCCGGTGAGCGGCGTGGTCGCGTCGTGCGCGGCCGTGGGCTCGAGCCGCTGACGGACTGGAGGCCCGGTGCCAGCTGGCGCCGTGCCTCCAGTCGTCCGTCACCCCGCTGACGCGGGGCGCCGGTACCGGCTGGTCATGTCGAGAAGCCGCGACTCCGCGTCGGTGTCACTCGGTGTGACGACGCCGGCGACGCAGCACCAGGGTCCCGGCACCGGCCATCAGGAGCAGTGTCGCGAGCAACGCCGGTCCGACAGGCGACTCCGCTCCGGTCGCGGCCAGCGTTCCCGTCGCCGTCGCCGGGGTCGTCGGTGTGCCGGCACCCTGGGTCGCCGGTGTCACGGTCGGGGTCGGCGCGGGCTCCGCGGTGGGCGTCGCGGTCGGTTCTGGCGTGGCTGCAGCGATCAGCGGGCTCTCGGTCATCGCCGTGCCGGTCAGGCAGTGCTTGAGCTCGGTCTCCTTCACCCAGTGCGACCCTGCGGCGACTGCACGGCAACCGGAGGCGAACGCGATCTCCCGCTCGTTGTAGAGCATGCGCACGAGCGGCGTGTAGGTCGCTCCGGTAGCGGGGTCGATGCCCGCTCGCGACACGACGTCCCACTGCACGTTCGCCGCCATCGGCGTCACCTCGGAGCCTCGCCACGGGTTGGTGGCGTCGTCGTAGACGTCGGCATCCGATGCCGGAGCAGCGTTGTCGGGCGCGGCGACGGTGGAACCCGGCAGACGCAGCAGCGCTGCGAACGGGATGATCGTCTCGGCGTGCGCGAAGCGGAAGGTCGCGACCACGTCACCACCAGCGACGCGGGCGTCGATCGTGGCGAAGAAGTCGTCGAGCAGGGGCTCGGCGATCGAGTAGGTCTCGTCGTGCCCAGCGAGGCTCGGGCCCTTCTCGTAGAAGTCCTCGGCGTCGAGCAGGTACGCGAACCACTCGGCATCCGCCGGCCGGCCAGCGAAGTACTGGGCGAAGTCGAACGCGTGCGGAGCGACGTTCTCCTGTTGCATGTCCGCCGCGATGATGTACAGGTTGTACAGCGACATCGCCGCGTCGACGGTGCTCTTGATCGACTTCTTCGGATCGCCGCAGGCATCGGGATCGGCCTTCGTGTCGGCACCGGGCGCACACGCTACCGCGCCGCCCTTGGAACCATCGGCGGTGTTGTACCAGGTGTGTGCCTTGTCCGTGCCGATCGCGGCGATGAACCCGGGCGTGAAGATGCCGGAGAGCAGGTCCTGCGCCGCCTCGACCGAGCGCGGCTTCGCCTCGATGTACTGCAAGGCTGCGGCGATCGTGCCGCCGTCACCGGTCTGCGCGGCGACGTAGTCCTCGTACGCCTGGGCGCGCTGGCGCTCGGGCGACCCTTCGGCCTTCTCGGTGCCGTCCGGGTTCTCGACGTCGTGGAAGTAGAGCAGATCAGGCCGCGGTTCGAGCTTGACGCCCGCGGCCCCGAAGCCCCGCAAGAAGTTCTCGCCCGACTCCGTGGCGCGAGACTCACCCGACGTCTCGGCGACCACTCGCCCGCCCGTCTTCGCCGCAGCTGCGAACAGCTGCTTGTTGCGCTGCGCGGCTCGCGCTCCGATGCCCTGGTGCTGGGCGGCACCCTGACCGGTGAGCATGCCGTAGCCGTTCGCGACGTTCGCCGCGGTGATGGCATCGAGGTTCGCGGAGAACTCCTTCCCGATCTCCGGCGTCAGGAACCCGTTCTCGGCCTGCGCGGTCGCGGCGAGACGGTGCAGCAGCGCGTCGTACTTGTACGCGGAGAGCCCCCGGGATCCGTGGCGGGCGACCGACTCCGTGGCGACGGGTGCGTAGCCCGTCGGTGCCGGCGAGTAGGCGTCGATGTCCGACTGGCTGGGGGCGATGTACGGCTGCTTGCTGCTGGTGAAGCTGGCCTCGGCGGCGTGCGCCGGTGCTCCGAGCATCAGCGAGGCGAGGGCAGCGACGGCGATGCAGGACAGCGCGGTGCGGGTGTTCATGGGTCCTCCGGTATCGGGACCCTCGGGCGGCGGTCCGACAAGCAGAGGTAGCGGCAGCGGGTGAACAGCCCTTGACCTGGGGGTGACCGGACGGTGCTGCCGGGCACGGCGGCGCGCGTGGGACCTGCCTAGCGGTGCCCGGATCGTCGGGTCAGCTTCGAGCTGACGACGCCGTAGAGCAGCCAGGCGACGACCACGACGAGTGCGACCGTGCCGTACATCGCCGGCAGGGCGCCCTGCACCAAGAACGGCACGAGCAAGAGACTGACCAGGCCGAGGACGGCCAAGGTGATCTTGTAGCTGCGAGGAGACATCAGACCTTCCTTCCTTGCACTGGCTGGCGCCCTTGTCGAGGACGAACGGGTTCCACCCCGAGAGCGGGGTTCCGGAGAGCCCGTACCCATCATCGGATGGTGACGACGAGCTTGCCTGACCGGGTCCCGTCCTCCATGTCGCGGTGGGCCTGCACGATCCCCTCGAGCGGGTACACCTTCGCGATCGGGACCTGCACGGTGCCGGCTGCGACGGTGTCGAGGAACGCCTGCAGCACCGATGCCGGCAGGTCGCTCGCTTCGCCGGAGTACGCGGTGAGGCGCACCCCGTTGGGGATCACCGCCATCGGGTAGAAGTCGGGGATGGTCCAGACGTCGGAGAGCATCCCGCTGAACGACACGGTGCCGTGGACGGCTGTCGCCCGGAGCGTGTCGGGCAGCGTGTCGGTGCCGATCAACTCGACCGCTCCGTTGACGCCGTCCGGCACGATTCGACGGACCGTCTCGGCGATCCTGCCCGAGTCCACCACGACGTGGTCCGCACCAGTGGTGTGCAGTCGCTCCGTGCGGTCCGGGTTGCGAGTGGTGGCAATGACGGTCATGCCCTGCTGCTTCGCCAGCACGATGCACGCCAGGCCGATCGACGACGTGCCACCGCGGATCAGGATCGTGTCGCCCCGGCGGGCACCGACGCCCACGGTGAGCGAACCGTGTGCGGTCTGCAGCATCTCGGGGACGGCGCCGAGCAGGGACCAGTCGAGGCTGCTCCGGAACGGCACGACGCTGCTGGCCGGAACGACGGTGTACTCGGCGTAGCCCCCGTCGAAGTCGCGACCCATCCCGCCCATCAGCCCGGCCACTTGGGTACCGGCGGGGAACTCTCCACCTGGGGCTGCCTCCACGGTCCCGACGGCTTCGATCCCGGGCACCCGTGGGAAGGTCCCGAAATGGCCCATGCCGCGGCGGAAGTGCAGCTCGGACCGGTTGAGCCCGAACGCTTCCACACGGATCAGCACCTGGCCCGGGCCTGGGATCGGGATCGGCAGCTCACGGAGGTGCAACACGTCGGGGCCACCGGGTGCGTCGATCACGACGGCCCGCATGGTCGCCGTCATCGCCTTGCCTCCAACGTCGACTGCAGGCGCTCGAGTGCCGCGATGCCGTCTGCGATCGCCGTGGCATCGGCATCCGAGAGCACGGCGTCCAGCGCTTGGTCGAACCGCTCGTCCGCGAGGGCGAAGGCGTCTCTCCCCTGGGGTGAGAGCACACTGCGGACACTGCGCCGATCGTCCGGGTCCGTCGAACGCTCGAGGAAACCATCGGCGGCGAGCCGGTCGAGCAAGCGACTGGCTGCAGCGATCGACGTCCCGACGCCGGTCGCGACGTCCTGCACCCGGGCGCCCGATGGGGCCGCCTGGACGATCCGCAACACTTCCAGTCGGGCCAGGCTCAGCACACCCTCGCCCCGCATCCGCTTCTCGACCGCGTTCCACACGTCGGTCTCGTGCCGCACCAGCGCGGCGAAGTACTCGTGCAGACGCGCCGCTCGCCCGGTCCGGTCATCCGCGGCGTCGATTCCAGGGAGGGGGGCGAGTTCCGTGCTCATGCTTCGACTCTACGGCATCTACTTGCTATGTAAAGTAGTTGCCCATGACCACAGACACACGCCTCTCGTTCCTGCGATTCGTCGACTTCATCAACAGCGCCGACCCGTCCATCGGTGAGACGGTCATCGCACCGGAGGCGGCGTTCTTGACGCCGTTCTCGCCCGAGCCGCTGCGCGGGCTGCCGGGGTACCTGCAAATCCTGACGATCATGCGGGGCGCGTTCTCTGACATCCAGTGGAGCATCGACCGGATCGTCGTCGAGGGCGACACGGTCGCAGCACGTTTCGAACTCCGCGGCACGCACGACGGCGAGTTCCTCGGTGTCCCCGCTACGGGGAGGACGGTGGTCGCGAACGCGAGCAACTTCTACCGTTTCGACGAGGGACTGATCGTCGACGAGGTCGGTCAGCCGGACGTGCTCAGCATCCTCGGGCAGATCGGGGCGCTCCCGCCGGCACTCGGCTGAACGGTCACCGTTGAACGCCCTCGAGAGCCCACCCGTTGTCGCAGATGCGCATCGGGGGAGTGAGCGACCTGGAACCGTGGATGCTGCTCGGGTTCGGCGAGGACATGCGCTGATCGCTACGGTGATGCGCGCTCAGCCTCGGGCGGCAGCGGCGTCCGTTGGCAAGGTGCATGGATGCAGACCGAGGACGATTGGCAGATCGCCACCCGAGCTCCGTCACCGACGCTGTTCGCGGTGTCACTCGAGACCAGCGGGCCGAGTGGCCCGGGGATCCTGCGGCTGTTCGGCCCAGACCTCAACACAAAAGGGCAGCGAGCTCGAACCTGGCTCGCTCGCGGCGAAACGAAAGGAGTTCGCCGAGTTCTCCAGTCGAGACCGCACCGAGGTCGAGTGATCGGGCGTGACCCGCGGTCGTCGTCGAGGAGGTCCGGAGCGCAGCCGGCGACGGACCGGGGTGGCCGCCACATCCGGGCACGGACGTCACTTCGCCAGCGCGCGCGGATCGCGGAGAGTCGAGAGTTAGATGGACGCATGTTCCCTCGCATTCCGCCTCGTGTGTTCGGCCTTGCGTTCGGCCTCGGGGCTCTGGTCGCGGGGCTCGTGATGGCGCTCCTCGGTGCGGGCGTCCAGTACGTCGGGCTCGTGGCCGGAGGGCTGGTCATCGCGACGATGGGGTTGCTGGCTGCGAGCGTCGGAGCGATCGGCTTCGCACTCCACGGGTCTGCCCGTTCCGAGCGTGACCGGACGAAGCGAACCTGAGTCGCTGGCAGGCTCGTTCGGCGGTTGATCCGTTACCGAACGGCGATCGTCCTGAGTGGTGAGCACATCGCCACGACGACGGCGCCGGTGAACAAGGCAGTTCGCACGACGCGTCCCTGTCCTGGTGGCCGATCGGCCAACGAGACCCCCGGTGGTCGGCCGGGCAACCGCGATGGCGTCTATCCGCGGAGCCGGTCCGCGGCGTCCGACGCGGCATCGACCATGCGGCGGATGAACGCGGCGTGGTGCTCGAGCTCCGCTGCAGGTACCTGTTGCAGGGCGGCAGCGATCTCGGCGGTCGACCGCTCCGTGAACGCCCGCGCGCGTTCCCGTGCCGCCGGTGTCGGACGGAGCGTCACCCGGCGCCGGTCGGTGTGCTCGCGGCTGCGTGTGAGCAGGCCCGCCGCTTCCAAGCGGTTCAGCAGCACCGTCACGGAGCCGGAGGTCATACCGATCCTCTGCCCGAGTCGTGCCGGCGACAGCGGGTCCCCGGACGAGTCGGCCCAGAGCACCTGTCCGAGGGCGTTCGCATCCGTGGTCGGCAGGTCGAGCCACGAGGACATCAGCTGGTTGAGTTCGGCGAACGCCACGGCCCACGTCTGGAGCGCTTCCATCGCCTCGACCTGGGGTGCGTTCCACTCCATCTCGAACACGTCGTCCATCAGATTCCTTTACTGTGTAGTATCTTTATTGTAAAGCTCACAACGGAGGAACACCATGGCAAACCGCACCGCTGTCATCTCAGGAGCCAGTATTGCTGGCCTCTCGACCGCCTACTGGCTCCGACGGACCGGATGGGACGTGACCGTCATCGAACGCGCCGCTGCGTTCCGTGACGGCGGACAGAACGTCGACGTCCGAGGCGTCGCGCGCGACGTGCTTCGCAAGATGGGCTTGTTCGACGCCGTGAAGGCACGGAACACCACCGAGACGGGCACCGTCCTCGTCGACGGGCGCGGGGCCGTCACTGCCGAACTCCCCTCCGACGGGGCTGGCGGTGCGACCGCGGAACTCGAGATCCTGCGCGGCGACCTCGCTCGGACGATCCTCGACAGCCTGCCGGCCGGCGTCTCCTTCATCTACGGGGACACCGTGTCGGACGTCGCCGACGACGCTGCGGGAGTCACCGTGACGACCGCGAAGGGGCAGTGCCTGAGCGCGGACCTGTTCGTCATCGCCGAGGGTGTGCGGTCCCGGACTCGTGGCATGGTCTTCGATGAGGACGACGTCGACCAGCGTGACCTCGACGTCACCATGGTGTTCGGGACCATCCCGCGGACCGACGGCGATGACGACCGTTGGCGGTGGCACAACGCCGTTCGCGGACGCCAAGTCCACCTGCGACCCGACCCGTACGGCACCACCCGCGCGATCCTCGCCTACTCTCCCGGGGACGACGTCATCGGCCTGACTCGTGAGCAGACACTCGCGGCGGTGCGGCGCAGGTACGACGGAGTCGGGTGGGAGGCGCCGCGGGTCCTGGACGCGCTCGACACGTCCCCGGACGTCTACATCGACCAGCTCCAGCAGATCCGGATGCGGACCTGGCACCGCGGCCACGTCGTGATGGCCGGTGACGCCGGATGGTGCGTCACGCCGATGGGTGGCGGCGGTGCCTCACTCGCGCTCACCGCCGGGTACGTCCTGGCCGCAGAGCTCGCAGACGCGACGAAGGACCAGGCGGCAGCGCTGACTGCTTACGAGACATGGATGCGCCCGCTGGTCGATGATGTGCAGGACCTCCCTCGTGGGCTCAAGGCTCTGGCGTACCCGCAGTCCCGACTCGCGCTCGCGCTCCGCGGGCTCCTGAACAAGGTGTTGATGTCACGGCCGCTCCGACCTGTCGCCATGAAGCTCACCCAGGTCGCCGAGACCGATCGCGAGTTGCCGGTCCTCCTCGATCGCTGAGTCCTCAGCGCGGGACGGGGCGCGCTCACCGCGCGTGACGTGCGGCAAGCTGGGAGCATGTCCGACACAGCCTCAGGGACCGTCCACTTCCACCAGAAGCACCACGAAGCGATCATCAGCGGCGAGAAGGTCACCACCGTCCGGTGGAACGAGTCTGTGCAGGTCGGCGCGGCGACGTTCGTCTTCGACGATCACCCGACCGCCGAACCAGTGGCTGGCACGATCACCGCCGTGCACCGGTACCGGCTCGACACCCTCACGGCAGAACAGGCGCATCAGCCGCCGGAGACGGACATGCGGCGCTTCGGCCAGCAGCTCCGTGAGAACTACTACCCCGAGATGCCGGACGATGCGATCGTCGAGGTGGCCGAACTCACGACCAGGCCGTCCCGGTAGTCGGTCGCCTGTCGCGCGCGAGCGCCGCCGTCGTCATCGATCTCGGGCGTCACCGTCGCCGTCGAAGACCTGCCGGTTGCCGGCCATCACCTGCTGGTGTTCCCGTACCCAGTCGGCGAGGGCGAGCGCCACGTACTGCAGCGACCGTCCGAGGTTGGTGAGCTCGTACTCGACGCGGGGCGGCACCTCGGCGTGGACCGTCCGCGAGACGAGCCCGTCGCGCTCGAGTGCGCGCAGCGTCACGGTCAGCATTCGGCGTGAGATGCCGGGGATGACCTCGGAGAGCTCGGTGAACCGCCGCCGCTCGTCGCCGAGCACCCCGATCACCAACAGCGTCCACTTGTCGCCCATCCGGGACAGCAGCGACCGGAAGAGTTCCGGGTCCTCGCTCGTGCACAGCTCGGCCATCGTGGGCATCGACTGGTGGAGCCGGGCCTGCAACGTCTCCAGCGCGGTCTGGTCCGGCATGGTGTCTCCCGTGGTTACTGCCGGGTAACAGGGGATCGTTTGCGGTAACGGGAACCCGGCGGGCAGGGTTACCCATCGTAACCGAAGCCCGGGTCGTCGACCCGGGAACGATCGAAGGAGTGTCATGACCCTGTTCCGCCTGGACGCCAGCATCCGCACCGACGGCTCCACCAGCCGAGCACTCGGCGACATCGTCGAGACCGAGTGGAGTGCCGTGCATGCGGGCTCCGAGGTGACCCGCCGTCACGTCGGCACCGATCCCGTGCCCGCCGACAGCTGGGCGAACGCCGTCGCCGCCTCCGCGACGCCCGAGTTCGAGCGCACGGCGGCCCAGGTCGCCGCGGTCGCCCTGGCCGCCGAGCTGACCGACGAGCTCGCCGATGCCGACGCGCTGCTGTTCGCCGTGCCGCTCTACAACTTCGGCGTCTCGCAGCACTTCAAGTCCTACGTCGACCTCGTCCTGACCGACCCGCGGATGGCACCCGGCGCCGTGCCCGCGACCGCGGGCAAGCCGGCCGTCCTCGTGACGGTGCAGGGCGGCAACTACTCCGCCGGCACACCCAGGGAGGGCTGGGACCACGCCACGGCTTGGATGCGCCGCATCCTGGAGGACGTCTGGCAGCTCGACCTCGACGTGGTGACGCGTGAGTTCACGCTCGTCGGGGTGAACCCCGCCCTCGACCAGTTCACGGAGCTGGCCGACGAGCTGCGGGTCCGTGCCGAAGAGCAGGCAGCACGACACGGCCGCACGCTGGCGGCCGTGCCGAAGGCTGCGTGAAGCCGGCTCCTACGACGCGAGCATCTGCGCCACCACGGCGTACAGCTCCTCGGGGCGGCCGGCGAGCATCTGCTTGATCAACGCGGTCTGCTCGTCGACGACGACCTCGTAGTCGTCGCGCTCGACCCCGTCCAGGGTCGCGCGCGCCACGTCCGCCGGGTCGGTCTTGGCCATCGAGATCCCCGCGGTCATGTCGGTGTCGGCCACTCCGAGGTGCACGGACATCACCGTGGTTCCTTGGCCGGCCAGCTCGTGACGCAACGCGTTGCCCATGTTCCACAGGGCGGCCTTCGACACCGCGTAGGCGGAGGCTCCGGGCATCGCGAGCCACGAGGCACCCGAGGCGATGTTCACGATGCCCCCACCGCCGTTCGCCGCCAGGACCGGCGCGAACGCACGGATCACGGACAGGGTGCCCCAGACGTTCGTGTCCATGTCGGCGTGCGCTGCGTCCAGATCGCCCAGCAGGGTCGCCGTGGTCGCGATCCCGGCGTTGTTGACCAGGAGATCGACGTCGGCGGCGACCGCGGCGGCCGCTGCGACCGACGCGGGGGAGGTGATGTCGAGGGCGAGGCGCTCGACGCCCTCGAGGTCGATCAGTTCGGGGCGTCGGGCGGTGGCGTAGACCTTCGCCCCGCGTGCGATCAGCTGCGCGGCGAGGTGGCGACCGATACCGCGGTTCGTGCCGGTGACGAGGGCAGTGGCTCCAGAGAGGTTCATGCCGCTACGGTAGAACCTGACGTTGACGTGAGAATCAAGCCCGAGGGACAGAACGATGCGGATCGGTGAACTCGCAGAACGGGCCGGCGTCAGCGTCCGGTCGCTGCGGTACTACGAGGAACAGGGCCTCCTCGAGTCCGAGCGGACCACGGGCGGACACCGGGAGTACCGCGAGCCCGATGTCGCGCGGGTGCGCTTCATGCAGATGCTCTACGCGGCGGGCATGCCGAGTCGTCGGATCGTCGAGATCCTGCCCTTCCTCGACACCGGGGTCGCGACGCGGACGATGCTCGACCACTTCGACGAGGAGAGCGATCGCATCCGACGCCAGATCGAGGCCCTCGGTGCCACCCACGACCGCCTCGCGCGGCTCCGCGACATCGCGGCGGAGTCCGTCGCGGGGCGGCCGCCGGAGGAGTGCCGCTCGTCGGCGAACGCCGCCGCCGCCTGAGCAACGCGGTCTAGCCGGCGGCGGCGGGCCTGCTGAACAGGTTGACGACGTTGCCGTCCGGGTCGCGGACCAGTGCGGAGCGGTTGCCCCACGGCATCGTGGTCGGTTCGAGGACGACGTCGTCGCTGCTGAGCTGCAGTCCGGCGAACTCGCCGTCGACGTCGGCGACCTCGAACTCGATGAGCACGGAACGGTTCGTCGCGGGCGTCAGCGCGCCGCCGAGCATGGCGACCGTGGCGGTGCTGGCGATCGCGAGGGTCCCACCCGTGCCGCTGAACTGCGCGAAGACCGGTGCGGGGCGCTCGGCCGGCTGGCGGGTGATCCGCTCGTAGAAGGCGACCATGCCTTCGAGGTCGTCGGTGATGATGCGGACGGATGCGAACGACATGGGGTTCCTCACGGTGGTGCTGCTGACTCGGAGCGACCAGCATCTCCGGCCGTCGCGACACCGTCCTGTCGGTGTTTCCGGAAACCGACGGCGCAGCTACTCGTCGAGGACCGGCCGGAGTCGTCCGTACTGGATCGCGAGGTCCTCGGATCGCAGGACGCGCTGCGCGGGCCGCTCGTCGGTGACCTCGACGGACAGCATCCGGTCGCCCCGGAACGCCCGCACCCCGTCGCGCATCCGGCACCAGGCGATCAGGTACCACTGACCGTCCTTCCCGATCGACCCCAGCGGTTCGACGTCCCGGACGGACTCCGCTCCGTCGGCGTCCCGGTACCGGAGTCGCACGACTCGATCCGCGCGCAGGGCCGCCGCGAACTCGGCCGGGACGACCGTGTCCTCGTCGTCCTCCAGGAAGTGCACCCGGGAGGCCAGCGCGCTGGCTCGTGCGGCATCGCCGGCGGGCATCACCGCGAGCGTCTTCCTGGCCGCGGTGTGCGCCGCGTGCCGGAACGGACTGCGCCCCAGCGAGCCGAGCCCGATCAGCACCGCGAGGGCTTCATCCGGCGTGAAGCCCGCCGGACCGAGCGTCGCGGACGCGTCGATGACGTACCCACCCGTCCGGCCGGGCTCCGCCCAGATGGGCACACCCGACTGCTGCAACGCGGAGATGTCCCGTTCGATGGTCCGGACCGACACCTCGAACCGCTCCGCGAGACGTCGCGCGCTCCGCGGTTGCGGGGAGGCGGCGCGCAACTCCTCCACGAGGCCGTAGAGCCGATCGGTGCGATTCACCTGGCCATCCTCGCTGCCGTGCCGAGGGTTCCGTCAGATCCACGCCGTCTCGTCTGCCACGTGCTCGTGGGGCTCGCATCCGTCCGCCTAGGCTGCGGGGGTGTCTGCAGCCCTGACCGTCGAACTCCTCCGGACGTTCGGCGTTGCGATCGAACGCGGGTTGTCCGAACGGGAACTGGCCCGGGCCGAGCGTCGGTACGGCGTCCGGTTCGGCGCGGACCACCGAGCCCTGCTTTCCCTCGCAGTGCCGAGCGGGGACGGCTGGTTCGACTGGCGCGCTCGGAACGACGAACGGCTGCGACGGGCGATCCGGTGGCCGGTCGAGGGTGTCCTGTTCGACGTCCGTCACGACGCCTTCTGGCCCGGGTCGTGGGGCGAGCGACCCAGCGATGAGTCGCAGCGTCTCGAGGTGGCCGAGCGGCACCTGCTGCAGTGGCCGCAGCTGGTGCCGTTGTACTCGCACCGCTACCTGCCTGCCGCGCCGGTCGGCAGCAGGGCGCCCGTCTTCTCGGTGTACCAGACGGACGTGGTCATCTACGGCGATGATCTCGTCGACTACGTCAAGCGGGAGTTCCGGCCGGATCGTACCGAGCGGGAGACCAGCGTCGGGATGCACGACCTGGAGCCGTGGACGCTGCTCGCCTTCGGCGAGGACGTCCCCTGAACGCAACGAGCGGATCCGGCTGCCGGCGGTTCTGAACGCAACGGCTGACGGACTGGAGGCGCGGTGCCAGCCGGCACCGTGCCTCCCGTCCGTCCCGGGGTCGCGCCCAGGGCGTGTCAGGACTCCGACAGGAATCCGGCGCGCAGCGTGAGGGGTCCGTCAGGGAAGCGCTCGCGCCGTCGGCGGTCCGGCATGCTCGGCAGGTTGCCCGCACGCACCACGGAACCAGGAGGACACCGGTGGCCCTCATCGACAACGGCATCTACGTCAACGGAACGCGGACGGACTCGCCCGCGGACCTCGGGCGCACGTACGAAGCGCTCGACGCCGCCGGGAGGGGCGCGATGGCCTGGATCGGGCTGTTCCGACCGACCGCCAACGAACTGGCCTCCGTCGCCGACGAGTTCGGGCTGCACCCGCTCGCCGTCGAGGACGCGCACAAGGGGCACCAGCGGGCGAAGCTCGAGCGGTACGGCGACACCCTGTTCGTGGTGCTGCGACCCGCCTGGTACGACGAGGACGAGGAGACGGTCGAGTTCGGTGAGGTGCACCTGTTCACCGGGCGCGACTTCGTCGTCACCGTCCGGCAGGCGGAACGGCCGAACCTCGCCGACGTGCGGAAGCGACTCGAAGCCGACCCGGACGCCCTGGGGCGCGGGTCCGAGGCGGTGCTCTGCGCGGTCCTCGACGAGGTCATCGACAGCTACGCCCCGGTCGTCGCCGGGCTGCAGGACGACATCGACGACATCGAGGACGACCTGTTCGACGGCGACGTCGACCCGGCGTCCTCGCGGCGGATCTACCAGCTGCTCAGCGAGGTCATCGGGTTCCAGCGTGCCATCGGCCCGCTGCCCGGGATGCTCAACGCGTTGCTGCGGGGTGCCGAGAAGTACGGCACGGACACCGAGGTGCAGAACCAGCTGCGGAACGTCCTCGACCACGCGATCCGCGTCACCGAGCGGGTGGACACGTTCCGGACGCTGCTCGAGAACGCCCTCACGCTGCACTCGACCCTGGTGACGCAGGAGCAGAACGACGCGATGCGCCGGATGACCAGCGCGAGCCTGGCACAGGGGGAGGAGAGCCGGCGGCTGGCTCGGGCGTCGATGGAGCAGGGCGAAGAGGTGAAGAAGATCTCGTCGTGGGCGGCGATCCTGTTCGCCCCGACGTTGGTGGCGTCGATCTACGGCATGAACTTCGAGCACATGCCCGAGCTGCGGTGGGCGTGGGGGTACCCGGCGGCGATCGTCGCGATGGTCCTGCTGGCGGTCGTGCTGTGGGCGGTGTTCAAGCGGCGGCACTGGCTCTGAGCGTGCGTGACGACGGACTGGAGGCGCGGTGCCAGCTGGCACCGTGCCTCCAGTCCGTCCGCTGGTCGCGTCGCGCGACCGACGCCGGCTTGTTCACCCAACCGACGCATGCGCGTGGCAGGGTGGTCCGGGGCATCGTCGCCCGCAGCCCAGCCAGCCGCCAGCGGAGCACGATGCCAACACCCGACCTGATGATCGTCACGGACCTCGACGGGACGTTCCTCGACCACCACGACTACTCGTTCGACGCGGCCCTGCCGATGCTGGAACAGCTGCGGGCGGACGACGTCCCCGTGGTGTTCTGCAGCAGCAAGACGCGTGCCGAGATCACGGCGCTGCAGGCGCGCACCGGGCTCGACGGGCACGCGTTCGTGGCGGAGAACGGCGCGGTCGTGGTCGGATCGGCGGGCGAGGTGCTGGTCGGACCGGTCGACGGCGACCTCGAGCGGCTGCACGCCGAACTCGCTCGCGTCCGCCGGGCACTGCATCTGCGGTTCGAGACCTTCGGCGGCGTGACCGACGCGGTCGTCGCCGCGTGGACCGGCCTCGACCTCGAAGCGGCCGGACGCGCGCAGCAGCGCGAGGCGTCCGAGGTGCTGCTCTGGCACGCCGAGGACGACGACCGGGCCGACGCGTTCCGCGCGGCGCTCGCCGCGGTCGGCCTCGACCTGGTGCGGGGCGGCCGGTTCTGGCACGTGCTGCCGGCGGGCCGCGACAAGGGTGCGGCGGTCCGGACGCTGATCGCCGACCGCGAGCGTCGGACGGGGACCACCCCGCGCACGATCGGACTCGGTGACGGCCCGAACGACACCGCGTTGCTCGACGCGGTCGACTTCGCCGTCGTGGTCCGCGGGCACGGCCCGGCACCCGGACCACTCGCCGACGACCGCCCCGAGCGCGTCCACCGCACGACCGCCCCCGGCCCGCAAGGCTGGACCGAGGGCCTCACCCGGTTCACCACCCCGTCCGTCAGGAGCCACCGATGAGCGACTTCCACCAGAACGGCGTCATCACGACGTTCCACGACCTCGGTCGCCGCAGCACCGCGAGCCTCGAGGAGGACCTGCGGGGCTTCGCCGAGAAACGCCCGATGAGCCTGATCCTGCCGGCGCTGTACTCCGAGCTCGAGCGTCCGGCCCTGTCGCGGATCGTCGACGAGCTGGCCGAGGCCGACTGGCTCAGCGAGATCGTGATCGGGCTCGACCGGGCCGACCGCTCCCAGTTCGAGCACGCCCGCGAGTTCTTCTCGCGGCTGCCGCAGCGGCACCGCATCCTGTGGAACGACGGGCCGCGGCTGCGCGAGCTCGACGCCGAACTGGAGCGCGCGGGACTGGCGCCGGGGGAGCCGGGCAAGGGCCGGAACGTCTGGTACTGCACCGGGTACGCCCTGGCGTCGGAGCGAGCGGACTGCATCGCCCTGCACGACTGCGACATCACCACGTACGAGCGGGGCATGCTCGCGCGGCTGTTCTACCCGGTCGCGAACCCCGCGTTCGACTACGAGTTCTCGAAGGGCTACTACGCCCGCGTCGCCGACGGTCGGATCAACGGCCGCGCCGCGCGGCTGCTCGTCGGGCCGCTGCTCCGCTCGCTCCGCCAGGTCTACGGGGAGTCCGAGTACCTGGAGTACCTGAGCAGCTTCCGGTACCCGCTGTCCGGCGAGTTCGCGATGCGCGCCCACGTGCTGAACGGCCTGAAGATCCCCGGCGACTGGGGACTCGAGATCGGCATGCTCTCCGAGGTGTACCGCGACTACGCGACCCGGCAGGTGTGCCAGGTGGAGATCGCCGACGCGTACGACCACAAGCACCAGCCCCTCGCCGAGGCCGACGGCACCGGCGGCCTCGCCCGGATGGGCAACGACATCGTGCAGTCGCTGCTCCGGAAGCTCGCGACCATGGGCGTCCCACTCACGTCCGACTCGTTCCGCGTGCTCAAGGCGACGTACTACCGGAACGCGCTCGACATCGTCGAGGTGTACCGGCACGAAGCCGAGATGAGCGGGCTCACGTTCGACCAGCACGCCGAGGAAGCCGCGGTGGAGCTCTTCACCAAGGCGATCCTCGATGCCGGCGGCGCCTTCACGGCGCGGCCGAACGACAAGCCGTTCATCCCGAGCTGGAGCCGGGTGCGCTCAGCGGTGCCGGACGTGCTCGACCGGCTGCGGGACGCGGTGGAGGCGGACCAGCAGGACTGATCTGGCGCCGTGAGCGCGCCCTGGGCGCGGGTCAACGGCGGACGGGAGGCACAGTGCCAGCTGGCACTGTGCCTCCCGTCCGCCGTTCTGGCGCCGTTCTCAGACCGCGCGCTCCGGCGCCCAGCCGAGTTCCGGACCCAGCCGCTCGGCGATGTCCGTGATGATCTGGGCGTAGTCGTCGGGCTCGAACGAGAACGGGAGTGCGAAGGCGACCTCGGTGACCGCCTGGTAGCCGACGTCGGCACGGAGCCGGTCCGCGATCTCGGCCGACGTGCCCACCAGGTCGGCGGCGAAGAGCATCCCGGCGGGGCCCTGCGGCACGCCGACGCGACCCGAGCGGCTGTCGACGTAGGCGCGGTAGCGGGCCTCTTGCTCGGCGGTCGCGGTGTCGGTCGGGATGACGACCAGGCCCTGCGAGACGCGGGCGCCAGCGGGGTCGGGGTGGACGTCGAGGTAGGCGTCGATCTGAGCGCGCTGGTTCGTGGCGAAGTCCGTGCCGTTCTCGCTGCGGGTGACGCTCGAGGTGAGCAGGTGGAAGCCGTTCTCACCCGCCCAGACGGCCGACTTCGTGCTGCCGGTGCCGTACCAGATCCGTTCGGCCAGGCCGGCGCTGTGCGGCTGGACGGTGCTCGCGAACTCTTCGATGCCGCGGCGTTCGACGGTCTCGGTGGCCGTCACCGGGTCACCGCGCACCAGGGCACGGAAGCGCAGGAGCCGGTCGTTGCCGAGGTCCTCGTGCTCCAGGGTGTCGGGGTAGATCGCGTCGCGGTACAGGTCGAAGTTCATCGGGGTGCCGACCGAGAACCCCGGGTTCAGGCGGCCGCCGAGCAGGACGTCGACCGTGCTGAGGTCCTCCGCGAGGCGGAACGGGTTCTCCGCGCCGATCGGGGTGACGGCGGTGCCCAGGTCGATGCGCGAGGTGCGCTGCGAGGCGGCGGCCAGCACCGCGACGGGGGAGGAGATGCCGTGCTGCAGGTGCCGGTGGCGCAGCCAGGCGCTGTCGAAGCCCAGGGCCTCGGCGCGCTCGATCACGCGCAGGGTGTCCTCGTGGCCCTCGGACGGTCGTGCGGGGTCGAACGACCCGATCGTCAGGAAGCCGATCCGGTGCAGGGGAGTTCCGTCGAGGGGCATGGGTCGATCGTGCCAGATGCGTCGTGCCGTTCGTCCGTCGGTGACCGTTCCGCAGCCGCCGGCTCAGACACCGGTCTCCTTGATCAGGGCCTCGACGTTGTTGCCGTCCGGGTCGGACACGAACGCGGTGTACGCGCCGTACTCCGGCCAGTAGCGCGGCTCGTGCCGTGACACCCCGCCGGCGGCGACGGCTTCGCGGTGGAAGGCGTCGACCTCGCTCCGTGACCCGGCCTCGAACGCCAGGTGGAGTCCGCGCGTCGTCGCCTCGGGGGTCCGGGCGGTCTCGAGCGAGACGCTCGGGGTGTCGTCCCCGTGCTGCCAGAACTCGGCGACGGCATCCGTGCGGTAGCCCACTCCGATGCCGAGGGGCGCGAGGGCGGCGGTGTAGAACGCGTCGCTCGCGGCGAAGTCGCTGGCGAAGACGCCCAGGTGGTGCATGAGGTGACGACCCGGCATGGGACGACCCTAGGCCGCCGTCACGGCATCCGTCCGGGCAGCGTCCCGGTCCCGCTGGCAGGCTGGGTCCGTGCACATCACCCTGGACTCCGCAACCGACATCGTCATCTCCGGCATCCGTTTCCCGGAGGGGAACCGCTGGCACGACGGGCGGCTCTGGTACTCGGACATGCACACCGGCGAGGTGTTCTCGGTCGACCCGTCCTCGACCGACGGCCCCCGGCTCGAGGCCACCGTCGACGGGCAGTCGTCGGGGCTCGGGTGGCTCGCCGACGGGCGGTTGATCGTCAGCTCGATGGAGTCCCGCACGGTCGTCGCCGTCGACCCGGACGGCAGCACCTCGGTGTTCGCCGACCTGTCCACGATCGAGTCGTCGCTCGTGAACGACCTGGTCGTCGACGCCCAGACCGGCCGGACCTACATCGGTGCCTTCGGCTACGACCTGTACGCGGGCGAGGAACTGCGCCCCGGCCCGCTCTACGTGATCGACCCTGACGGCTCGGTCCGCCTCGCCGCCGAGGGCCTGGTGTTCCCGAACAGCGCCAACATCCTGCCCGGCACCCGGACCCTGGTGGTCAGCGAGACGTGGGGTGGCCGCCTCACCGCCTTCGACATCGAGGACGACGGCTCACTGACCGGACGTCGCGAGTGGGCAGCCCTGCCCGGCGGCGTGACCCCGGACGGCAGCACCGTCGACCGTGACGGCGCGATCTGGGTCTGCTCGGTCGACACGGGGGAGTTCCTGCGGGTCGTCGAGGGCGGCGAGGTGACGGACCGCATCGACGCACCCGGGGACTGCGCGATCGACTGTGCGCTCGGCGGCGAGGACGGTCGCACCCTCTACCTGGCGACCGCCGACAGCTACGACCCGGCCGTGACGGCGCAGACGCGTGCCGGCCGGATCAGTTCGGTGCGGGTCGAGGTTCCGGGGTGGTGAACCCGAGCGACCTCGCCGAGGCGACACGTCGTGCGGAGTACTGACGTCTGACCCCCGACGCGTGGCCGGGCGGGCGGCTCGGGGTCGATGGATGCACGCTCGGTGCGAGGTTGCACTCCTGGTGCGAGGCATCGAGGGTCGCACCAGGTGCGCAACCTCGCACCAGACGACACGGACGCCAGACGACACGCGCACCAGGCGACACGCGCACCAGACGACACGGACCCCGCACCCCTCCGGGTACGGCAGACTGCACGGACAAGCATCCAGGAGTGATCGTCATGTTCGTCGCCGCCATCGTCTTCCTCGTCATCGCGCTCGTCGCGCTCTTCTTCCGAACACGCACCTACTCCACCCCCGCACGACCGGCCACACCCGGTCGCGAGGCACGCCCCGCCGTCCCGACCCGCCGCCCGAACCTCATCGCGACGTGGACCGCGGTCGCCGCCGGCGTCCTGTTCGTCGGGCTCACGCTCGGCAGCACCCTGTACGCGCAGGACACGGGTGAGTCGAAGGTGCAGGTCGACATCTCCGGCAACATCGTCGGGCAGAGCACGGACTCCGGGTTCCACTTCAAGGCGCCGTGGGCCACGCTGCACACGTTCAACATCCGCAACCAGACCGTCACCTACATCAACGCGGTCAACGGCTCCGACTCGGACAACAACGGCAACGTCCGCTCCGGCCCGTACGTCACGGTGCAGGACCAGGACGGCGTCTCGTCGAACGTCAGCCTCAACCTGCAGTACAGCATCGACGCGAAGTCGGTCACCGACATCTACCGGTCGTACAAGACCGAGGAGAACTTCAAGACGCAGTTCATCGGCAACTCGGTGCGCAGTGTCGTGCGCCAGGTGCCGAACGACTTCACCACCATCGAGCTGATCACCAAGCGCGGCACCGTCGAGAAGGCGATGATCCAGGCGCTCGAGAAGCGGTGGAAGGGCTCGGGCGTGCACGTCGACAACTTCGCCCTGCAGGAGATCACGCCGCCGAAGTCGGTCATCGACGCCTACGCCACCGCGCAGCAGGCGCAGATCCAGGTCACGAAGGAGCGCGCGCTCCTGGACGCCAAGAAGGTGCAGGCGCAGCAGCAGGTCGCCGAGGCACAGGGTCAGGCCGACGCCAACGAGGTCCTCAACGAGCACCCGCTCTCCGACGCCGCCCTCAAGCAGCGCGAGATCGAGGCGCTCAAGAGCGCCGGCGACAACGGCTCGCTCATCGTCGTGCCGCAGGGCACGGACAACATCCTCAGCCTGCCGGGGACCTCGGGTTCGAAGAGCAAGTAGCGCGCGCCGAGACGCCGCCCAGTCGCCGAGACGCCTCCGTTTTCGGAGGCGTCTCGCACACGGGGCGGCGTCGGGGGAACACGACGGCGTCTTCCGGATCCGAGACGCGCGCCGCGACGGACGGGAGGCACGGTGCCAGCTGGCACCGTGCCTCCTGTCCGTCGGTGTGGCGGGGTCCAGAGCCCCGCTCAGGCCGCGCCGTGACTGGCGCGGCTGCGCCGCGAGAGCGAGTCGATGATGACGGCGAGCAGCAGGACCGCGCCGGTGATCATGTAGCGGATCGACGAGTCGAGGCTCAGCAGGGTGAGCCCGTTCGAGATCGACTGGATCACGATGATGCCGAGCAGCGCCGACCAGGCGCTGCCTCGGCCACCGAACAGGCTGGTCCCGCCGATGACGGCTGCGGCGATCGCGTTGAGGTTCGTGTCTCCGGCGCCGGACGACAGGCTCGCCGAGTTCAGGCGGGCGGCGGCGAGGATGCCGCCGACGGTGGCGAAGAGCGAGGTCAGCATGAACACCGAGATGTAGATGCGGTTCACCCGGATGCCGGAGCGCCGTGCGGCCTCGACGTTGCCGCCGACCGCGAAGACCGAGCGGCCCCAGCGGGTGCGCTTCAGCACGAAGTTCATCAGCACGACCAGCACGACGAAGAACACGAACGAGGTGCCGGTGCCGAAGTCGCGCGACAGGTACCAGACCATCAGCGCGAGGCCGAGGAACAGGGCGACGGCCTTCACGACGGTCAGGGACATCGCTCCGGTCGACAGTCCGGCACGACGGCGACGGGCAGCACGGCGGACCTCGGTGAAGAAGAGCCCGCCGGCGGCCAGGACGGCGAGCAGGTACGCGAGCCACGGCGGCAGGTACGAGGCCGAGGCGAACTGCACGATCGGCGAGTCGTACGGCAGGTTGATCGAGCCGTTCGGCCCGAGGATGAGCAGCTGCAGCCCGAGGAACCCGAGCAGACCGGCGAGGGTGATGACGAAGCTCGGCACCCCGAAGCGGGTGAACAGCAGGCCGTAGAGCAGGCCTGCGGCGGCACCGACGGCCAGGGCGACGGTGAGCACGAGCCACAGCGGCCAGCCGAGCGTCGTGAGGCCCTGGCCGAGGATCGCGGCGGAGAGTCCGCTGACGCTGCCGACGGACAGGTCGATCTCGCCGAGCAGCAGCACGAGGACGATGCCGATCGCGATGGTGCCGACCGCGGCGCACTGCAGGGCGAGGTTGACCAGGTTGCCCGGGGACAGGAAGTCGGGGGAGAGCGCCTGGAACACCGCCCAGATGACGATGAGCCCGACGACCACCGGCAGCGAGCCGATGTCACCGCCGCGGACCCGTCGGACGAACGCCTTCGCCGCGCCGCCGAGCCCGGCGTCACGCAGGAGCCGCTCGTCCTGCAGGTCCGCGGCCGAGGGCGTCGGGGTCGCTGCGGTGAGGGTCTCGTCGGTCTTGCTCATGCGGAGGTCTCCTGCTCGGTGCGGGCGGCGGCGCGACGGGTGACGGCGTTGTCGGTGGCGCCGGTGATGGCCGCGATGATCTCCTCGTAGGAGACGTCGTCGATGCGGAAGGTGCCGTTGTTGCGGCCGAGTCGCAGGACCGCGACCCGGTCGGCGACGGCCTGCACGTCCGCGAGGTTGTGGCTGATGAGGACGACGCCGAGTCCGCGCTCGCGCAGGCGTTCGACGAGGTTCAGGACCTCGGCGGTCTGTGCGACACCGAGTGCGGCGGTGGGCTCGTCGAGGACGACCACCTGCGGGTCGCCGATCAGCGAGCGGGCGATCGCCACGGTCTGCCGCTGCCCACCGGACAGCGACGCGATCGGGATCCGTACCGACGGGATCCGGGCGGCGAGCTGCTGGAGGAGCTCCCACGATCGGCGCTCCATCTCCTCTTCGTCGAGGAACGGGTGGGCGATCTCGCGCCCGAGGAACAGGTTCGAGACCACGTCGAGGTTGTCGGCGAGGGCGAGGTCCTGGAACACCGTGGCGATGCCGAGGGTCTGGGCCGCCGCGGGGTTCGGGACGCTGACCTCGTCGCCGCCGAAGGTGATCGTGCCGCCGTCGGGCGTGTAGACCCCGGCGAGGATCTTCACGAACGTCGACTTGCCGGCGCCGTTGTCGCCGACGATGGCGACCACCTCGCCCGGGTACACGTCGAAGTCGATGTCGCTGAGGGCCTGGACGGCGCCGAACCGCTTGGTGATCCCGCGCAGGGACATCACCGGGTCGGCGGAGGGGTGTGCTGCTGGTGACGCGTTGCTCACGGGTGTCGTGCTCACGGGTGTCGTCCTCGATCGGTGAGGCCCGCCCGGTCCGCAGTCGGACCGGGCGGGCAGAGGGGGTCGGACCTACTTGATGCCGGCGCTGTCGCAGGCTGCCTTGTACTGCGCGGTGCAGATCTTCGACACCTCGTACAGGCCGTCCTTGACGACCGTCGACTGGACGTTGTCCGTGGTGACGGCGACCGGGTCGAGCAGCGTCGACTGGACGCTGGCGCCCCCGGCGGTGTCGACGGTGGTGTCGCCCTTCGGCGTCTCACCCTTCGCGAACTGGATCGCCAGGTCGGCGGCCTTCGACGCCTCGGGCTTGAAGGCCTTGTAGACGGTCATGTACTGCTCACCGGCGAGGATCCGCTGGATGCCCGCGAGCGAGGCGTCCTGCCCGGTGACGGGCGGGAGCTCGGTGACACCGGCCGACTTCAGGGCCGCGATGACGCCGCCGCCTGTGTCGTCGTTCGCCGCGTAGACGCCGGTGATCTCGTCCTTGCCGAGCTTGCTGATCTGGCCGGCTGCCCAGTCCTGCGCCTTGGCGGGGTCCCATCCGGGTGTGTCGTACTCGGCGAGCACCTTGTAGCCGCTGTCGTCGATGACCGAGTGCGCACCCTTCTTGAACTGCGAGGCGTTGTTGTCGGTGGGGGACCCGTTCACCATGATGATGCCCGAGCCCTCCGGGACCTTCTTCGCCTTGAGGGCGTCGACCAGGGCCTGGCCCTGCAGCTCACCGACCTTCTCGTTGTCGAACGAGATGTAGTAGCTCAGGTCGGGGCTGTTGATGAGCCGGTCGTAGGAGATCACCGGCACCTTCTTGGCCTTCGCCTGCTGGACGATGGATGCTGCGGCCTCGCCGTCGAACGGGTCGAGGACCAGGACCTTGACGCCCTGCGTGAGCATCGACTGGGCCTGCTGCAGCTGCTTCGACGCGTCGCCGTCGGCGTTCGCGTAGATGACCGAGCAGCCGCTGCACTGCTTCTTCACCTCGGCGGTGAAGAGCGGGCGGTCGGCGCTGGCGTAGCGGGCGGTGACGGAGTCGGGCAGGAGCAGGCCGATCTTGGCCTTCGACGCGTCCCCGCCGCCTCCGCCGGAACCGGTCCCGGCGTCCGCGCCGTTGGAACAGCCCGCCAGGGTGGTGATCGCGAGCAGCAGGGCGCTGACGCCCAGCATCGCTCGTGTGGTGGATTTCTTCATTGAAACGTCCTCCAACAGTGGACCGCCCCCATCGGCGGTGCCCTGAGTGTGACAGCGAGCGTTCTTGGCTGCAAGAGTTGAACGCAAGGACCGCGCGCCGTGACGAAAACGTTATCCGGAGGGCGCGGGGCGCCCCGGCTCGCCCGCGCCTATCGTGCGCGCGTCACGTCCACGGCTTCGATCGCCAGGGCCAGGGCGCCGGTCACCGAGGCCTTCTCGCCGAGCTGCCCCTGCACCACGTCCGGCGTGCCGTCCACGTCGACGATCAACGACGACTCGAGGGCGTGCCGCATCGGGCCGAGCAGGAGTTCCCCGGCCCGTGCGAACTCGCCCGTGACCACGACCCGCTCCGGGTCGAGGACGTTGCAGAGCCCCACCGCCGCCGCACCGATGGCCCGCCCGGCGTCGGCCACGGCGCGCATGCAGACCTGGTCGCCGCCCATCGCGCGCAGGATCAGGTCAGCCAGCTTGAGGGTGCCGACCTCGTCGCGGACGCCCTCGAGCACGGCGGGTGCGCCGGCGATCGCCTCGAGGCACCCGCGGTTGCCGCACCGGCACAGGGGTCCGTTGGGCAGGACGGGGGTGTGCCCGAACTCGCCGGCGATGCCGTGGTGCCCACGGAACAGGTGCCCGCCCAGCACGAGTCCGGCGCCGATGCCGTTGCCGACGTCGAGCGTCACCACGGTGTCGCGGCCGCGGGCCGCCCCGCTCCGGTGTTCCGCCAGGGCGGCGAGGTTGGCCGAGTTGTCGACCTGCACGGGCTTGTCCATCCGCCGGGCGAGCGACTGGCCGAGCGCGATGCCGTCCCAACCCCGCAGGATCCCGCCGCGCGCCGTCATCCCGGTGCGGGCGTCGATCGGGGCGGCCACGGCGAGGCCGACGGCGAGCACCTCGTCCATCGACGACTCGATGGACTCCACCATGTCCAGCACGAGCAGCGCGGTCTTGTCGAGCTCGGCGTCGGCGCGGTGGTCACGGGCCAGGGGCATGTGCCGCTCGGCCAGGACGGCGCCGTTCAGGTCCGACAGTGCCAGCCGCAGGTGCCGCGGCGAGACGTGCACCCCGGCGACCAGCCCGAGGCCGTGCGGCAGGGTCACGCGGAGCGCCCGACGGCCGCTCGAGGTGCTCGGCGTCGCGTGCAGGGCACCGGTCGCGACGAGTTCCTTGACGATGTTCGAGACGGTCGCGGGGGAGAGTCCGGTCACCCCGGCGAGCTCGACCTGCGTCAGCCCGCCGTGCCGCTTCACCGCGCTGACGACCCGGCCCCGGTTGGCTTCACGCAGTGAAGCTTGGTTCCCCGGACTGCGGCGCGGCTCTGACACGGGGACAGCGTAACGGGCGGGTCCGGAACGCTCGCCGTGACGGACTGGAGGCACGGTGCCAGCTGGCACCGCGCCTCCAGTTCGTGGGTGGTCGCGTCCACCGCCCGCACCCGTCGTCAGACGCGTCGCGCCGTCCGGTCGAGGCGCGGGGTCGGGACGCCCAGGGCGGCGGCGGTGCGCCGGACGTCCTCGAGGACCGCCAGGGGTTCCGCGGCGGTCGGGTCGTCGTGCGCGGCGAGGCTCGCCCGCGCGATCGGGACGAGCGCCGTGGCCGCGGCCACCACGGCGGCCGTCACCCCCGGGCGTCGGACGGGCAGGGTCGTGGAGCGGTGTCGGGAGAGGCCGACGCCCCGTGCCTCCAGGACCGGCAGGAGTTCCCGACCGATCAGGAACGCCTCGCGGAGCGCCTGCCGATCCCCGACCATCGTCGCCAGGCCACCGCTCTGCAGGGCCTGTGCGAACATGCCGGCGTCGAGCACGAAGTGCAGCCACAGCCACCCCCGGATGTCGTCCTCGTCCTGCACGGTGAACCCCGACTGGCGGAACACCGACCGCACCAGCTCCCGCCGGTCCGGAGCCGCGCCCGTCGTCCCGAGCCGGACCGAACGGAGGACTGCACCGTGCAGGACCCCGTCGACGTCGAACCCGCCGCCGGCGCCCGGGAACCCGAACAGCACCCGGTCCGCGGCGAGCGGTGCGACCGCGACGAGGGGTTCGTCCCACACGTTGCCGAGGACCAGCACCGTGGCGTCGCCGATGTGGGGCGCCAGGGTGGCCACGGCCTCCTGCAGTCGGTGGTGGCCGACGCTGAGGACGACGAGGTCGTACGCGTCGCCCGTGTCGATCGACTCGACCAGTCGCGTCGGCGACGTCGATCTGATCAGCCGACCCAGGGGTCCGCGGCGGCCGTCGATGACGTCGGTCTGCACGCTGTCGCCGTACTCGGCAGCGCGCCCGGGCCGCACCAGGTGGTCGACCTGGTGCCCGGAGTGCTGGAAGGCCTGGCCGTAGATCGTGGCGATGACGCCCCGTCCGAGCATGAGGATCCGCATCAGGCACCTGTCCGCTAGTCTGGAGACGATCTCCACTTGGAAGATATGGAGATTGTTTCCACTTGTCAAGGAGTCTCTGTGCCGGTCGAGGAACCCCTGCCTGCCGCGAAGCCGATGCGCGCCGACGCCCGTCGGAACCGCGACGCGATCGTGGCCGCTGCCCGGACGGCGTTCGAGCGTGATGAGCAGCTGCGCTTCGACGACTTCGCCGGACGCGCCGGCGTTGGTGTCGGCACGCTCTACCGACACTTCCCGACGCGTGAAGCGCTGGCGGCGGCGGTCTACCGGGGCGAGGTCGACGTCCTCTGCCAGCGTGCTCGTGACTCGACGCGGCCAGCGGCTGAGAGCCTCGACGACTTCCTGCGCGGTTTCGTGGAGTACGTGGTCGACCACGCGGCGCTCGCCCGCACCCTCGCCGCCGTGGTCGACGCCACCACGCAGGCCGAGGGTGGGGGCGACCTGGAGCGGACGCTCGCCGAGCTGATGGCGCGCGCGGCAGGTGACGGGACGATCCGGTCCGACGTCGCCCCCGGGACGGTGCTCATGCTGCTGCACGGCATTGGGGCCGGGATCGATCGCCCAGGGTGGGCGGTGGAAGCCCGTGCTGCCGCCGACCTGGTCTCCCGAGGGCTCCGGACCCGCTGATCCGTCAGCGCGGTCGCACCACCGGAGCGGTGTGGGCGCGGAGCAGGACGGCCACACTCGCGGCCGCAGCCAGTACGACGAGTGACCACGCCACCGCGGCCACCGTGCCGGCGGGGTGGACGACCGACTGTCCGACCGCGGCCTGCACCGTGAGGAGCACGGTGCCCGCCGCCCACGTGACCGCGACGACGACCACGATCCGGACCTGCGTGGTCGGGTGTGCCAGCCACGGCAGGTGCCGACCCGCAGCGGCGACGAGGAGCGCCACCAGCGGGAGCATCTGCAGGGCGTGCATGCCGACGAAGTGGGCGACCCGGTAGTCACCGCCGACGGTGCTCCACCCGAGCAGCGGAACCCCGGGTCCGCCGTCCGCGATCCCCACCGTGTGGGCGCCGACGATCCCGTCCGGCGCGGTGAGCTGGGTGGGGGTCGGGCCGGTCATCAGGAACGCGACCCCGATGCCGAGGAGCGCGATGACGGCACCGGCGCGGACGGCGACCGTCAGTGCCGGGGTGGGCAGGCGCAGGAAGAACAGTGCGATCGAGGTGACGAAGGTGCAGAGGTAGAGCGTCGTGATCGCGACCGCCATCACCGCCCACACCACCACGTGCACGCTGTTCGACACGTTGAAGTGACTCGTCGTGCCGGTCGCGGCGGCCCACCCGATGAGCACCTGTTCGACCACCAGGGCCACGGCCACCACGGTGCCGAGTCGGCGAGCGAGCGTCCGCCACTTCGGCAGGTGGGCGATGAGCCACGCCCAGGTGACGGCGTAGAGCAGGATCGACAGCGAGAACTTCAGGGGCTTCATCCACGCCGGTGCCCCGAGGATGGTCCGGGGATCCACGACGAGTCCGACGAGGCAGACCGCGGTGGAGACGACCATCAGGCCGGCGACGGCCATGAGTGCCGGGTGCCACGCGACCGCTCGACGGACGGCGGCGATCACCGGGCCACGCTCCGGGCGTGCAGCAGGGCGGCGGCCACGACGTCGGCGGTGGGGGTCGGGTGCACGCCGAACGTCTGCTCGAACGCCGACGAGTCGAAGACGTAGGGGTCGGTGTACTGGTACCGCAGCTCGAGCGTCTCCCGGGCGGACGTGGTGAACAGCGCACCGAAGCGCAGCGTGGCCGACGACATCACGGCGGTGTCGGCGGCGGGGACCCCGGTGAGCTCGACGTACTGCCGACCGGTCAGCGCCGGAGCGGTCGGCAGGTGCCAGGTCCGGCCCGTCGCACGGTCGTCGGTACCGAGGGTCACGAGTGCGTCGCCGATGTCGGTCGTGGCGGTGAGGGAGTGCGGTTGGTCGGCGTCGAGCAGCCAGGTCGGGCGCTTGCCGGCGGCGATCCGGTCGACGACGAAACCGTTGAACGCGCTCGTCGTCGCGCCGGGGCCGGTGAAGTCGGCGCTCCGCCCGACGGTGACGGCCAGTCCGCGGTCGGCCGCGGTCCGCAGCTGCTCGAGGGCGGCCGCGCGCACCGCACCCTTCCGACCGGAGGGGTTGATCGGGGTCGCCTCGGTCATCGGCCCGGACACGCGGCCGTAGGCGTAGACGTTGTCGAGGTACACCAGGTGAGTGCCCTCGGCCAGGGCTGCTCCGACGGTGTTGTCGACGATCCTCGGCCACTGGTCCGCCCAGACCCCCGACGAGTACGGCAGGCCGGCGACGAGGTACGCGACGTCGGCGCCGTGCAGCGCGCGGCGGACGGCGGTGGGGTCGAGCAGGTCGGCGATGACGTGGTCGGTGCGGGCGTTGCCGCTCTCGCTCTCGTTGTTGCCTGCCGTTGCTGTTGTCGACGGGCGCCGGCCGACGGACACGGCGGCGACGTCGTGCTCGCGCAGTGCACGGAGTGTCTCGCGCCCGACGACACCGTTGCCGCCCAGGACGACGTGCAGCGGAGCGGTCATGCGCCGGCCTCGTCCGTGTCGGCGACGGGGAACAGGTCGTGGGTGGCGTCCTGCTGCGCCAGGCGCCGGAGTCCCGCGAACAGCGGATCGCCGAGGACGGTCCCGATCACCATCAGCTCCGCCATCGCGGTCCGGCCGTCGCGGTGCTGCAGTGCTGCGACGTCGGCCCGTGCCGCGCTCGCCGCTGCCGACACGTAGGCGTCGAGGTAGTCGTCCGGAGCGTCGAACCCGATGGTGCGCAGCCCGTCGAGCGCCCGGGCCGCGGTCTCGAGTCCCGGGTTGTCCGACGTCGCGCACCAGCCGGCGGCCGACACCCGTTCCTCGATCCGGGCGCGGGCCTCCGGGGTCGCCTCGGACTCGGGGGAGCGCGGGGTGGTCATGGCGTACTGGGCGACGGCGAAGACCTCGGCCAGCGGTGCGGTCTCGGCGTCGAGCACGGCCAGGACCTGCTTCGTCACGGCGACCGAGAGCCCGCCGGTCTCCAGGAGTGCCCGGACGAGCCGGACCCGTTCGACGTGCCGCTCGTCGTAGGCGGTCTGGTTCGGCGCAGACTTCTCGCCGGGGGGCAGGAGGCCTTCGCGTTGGTAGTACTTGACGGCGGTGACCGGCGTGGACGCCGCTCGGGCAAGTTCAGATATTCGCACTATCGGAGAGTAGCGGTATCCGCTCGCTCTCCACAAGGCATCAGCGCAGGTTCCGGAAGGTCGCACGGACGTCGTCGACGAGTAGCTCCGGCTGTTCGAGCATCGCGAAGTGCCCGCCGCGCGCGACCTCGTTGAAGAACACCAGGTCGGTGTACCGGCGCGCTGCCCAGCGGCGCGACCGGCGGACGTACTCGCCCGGCATGATGCTCAGGCCGACGGGCAGGGTCAGTGGCTCCTCGACGGTGCCCGGGCTGGCCCAGCCGGTGCGGGTCGCCTCCCAGTAGATGCGCGCCGCGGACGCGGCGGTGTTCGGCAGCCAGTACAGCATGACGTCGTCGAGGATCTCGTCGAGCGGGAAGAGCCGCTCGGCATCGCCGTGTTCGTCGTGCGAGCCGCCGACGTCCTGGAACATCGCGTAGATCCACGACGCCAGCCCGACGGGGGAGTCCGCCAACGAGTACCCGATGGTCTGTGGGCGGGTCGACATCTGCTGCGAGTAGGCCGACAGCTCCTGCCAGTAGTGGCCGCTCTCCTGCAGCATGACCTGTTCGTCGGGGGAGGCGTTCCGGGCCTCGTCGTCCGTCGGCATGAACAGCGCCATGTTGAGGTGGATCCCGGCGAGTCCGATGTCCCCGGCGTCCTGCAGGGCTGCGAGCTCCGCGGTGACGGTGGCGCCGAGGTCACCGCCCTGGGCAAACCAGTCCGTGTACCCGAGCCGGGACATCAGCACCGACCAGGCCCTCGCGGTCCGGGCGGTGTTCCACCCGGTGGTCGTCGGCTTCCCGGAGAAGCCGAACCCGGGCAGGCTCGGGATCACGACGTGGAACGCGTCCGCCGCGTCGCCGCCGTGCGCCACCGGGTCGGTGAGCGGGCCGATCACGTGGCGGAACTCCAGGACGGAACCGGGCCAGCCGTGGGTGAGCAGGAGCGGACGGGCACCGGGGACGGCGGACCGGACGTGCAGGAAGTGGACCTCGAGCCCGTCGATCCGGGTCGTGTGCTGGCCCCAGCCGTTCAGCAGGGCCTCGGTCCGGCGCCAGTCGTACTCCGTCGTCCAGTGTTCGACGAGGGCGCGGACCTTCTCGAGTCGGGGTCCCTGCGAGGTGTCCTCGACAGTTTCGGCATCGGGCCAGCGGGTCGCCAGCAGACGGCGGCGCAGGTCGTCGAGCTCCGCCTGGGGGACGTCGAGGGTGAACGGGGTGATGGCTGCGGTGTCCGACATGGGGTCCTCGGTGCTCGGCGTCTCGGCGGCTGTCCGTCTTGATCACAGATGATCTTTGCACAAGACGATCTTGTTCCGGTACGGTCTCCCGTATGGACAATCCGACGCCGACCGATGCACTCCCCGAGATCGACTGGGGTGCCGAGGGCATCGAATCCGAACTCGGGTGGGCGCTGCCGCTGGCGCTCCAGGGCTTCACTCGGCTGGGCAGTGAGGCGGTCGCCGACGTGCCGGGTGGTCCCCGTGGCTACCAGGTGCTCGTCGCGACCACCACCGAGGAACCGTCGTCGCAACTCGGACTCGCGCAGCGCCTCGGGATCGACAAGACCCAGATGACCTACATCGTCGACGCGCTCGAGGCGGGCGGGTTCGTCGAACGTCGCCCCGCCCCGACGGACCGGCGGGTGCGGCAGGTCCACCCCACTGACGCCGGCCGTGCCCTGCTCGCCCGGACACGGTCCGCCCTGCGCGGCGCCGAGGGCGTGCTCATGCGGCACCTCGACGACGACGAACAGACGACGCTGCGCCGGCTGCTGGCCCGCGTCGCGCTCACCGCCGGGCACGGCACCGCCGGACCGGACCAGGCAGACCCCACGTTCCAACACCCCCTCGCCGTCCCGGAGCGATCCCGACGGCGCACCGCGACGACCACGTCGACCACCACTGCAGTGAGGCCCCGCCCATGACCACCACCATCCTCGTCGCCGGCGCCACCGGCGACCTCGGGCACCGCATCGTCCGCGAGCTCACCCAGCACGACGTGCGGGTCCGGGTCCTCACCCGGCCCGGCAGCAGGACCGCCGCAGAACGCTTCGGCGACGACGCCCGTGTCGACGTCGTCGCCGCCGAGTACGGCGACCACGACGCCCTGACCCGGGCCGTCAGCGGGGCCGACGTCGTGGTCTCCGCCGTGAGCGGGACACGTCCGGTGATCGTCGACGCCCAGCGCGCGCTGCTCGCGGCGACCGTGGCGGCGGGCGTCCGGCGGTTCATCCCGTCCGACTACTCGGCCGACTACCGGCGGATCGCACCCGGCACCAACCGCAACTTCGAGCTGCGGCGCGAGTTCGCCGCCGACCTCGACGCGGCCCCGGTGCAGGCGACCTCGATCCTGACCGGCATGTTCACCGACCTGCTGACCGGCGAGGCCCCGATGATCCTGTCTGGCCGACGGCTCGTGCTGTTCTGGTCGTCGGCGGACCAGGTGCTCGACTTCACCACGAAGGACGACGTCGCCCGGGTCACGGCCCTCGCCGCCCTGGACGATGATGCTCCGCGGGTGATCGAGATGGCGGGCGACCAGGTCACCGCCCGCGACGTCGCACGCACTATGAGCGAGCTGACGGGGGAGCGCTTCCGGCTGCAGTGGGCCGGCACGACCGGGACCCTGTCCGCGATGAGCGCCGTCGGTCGGCGCCTGTCGAAGGACCCCGACGAGACGTTCCCGGCATGGCAGGGGATGCAGTACTTCGTGAGCATGTTCAGCGGGCAGGCGCAGCTGCACCACGTCGACAACGACCGCTACGGCGTGCAGTCGTGGACGAGTGTCCGTGACGTGCTCCGCGCACACCTCAGTGGGCAGGGCCACCCGGCGACGGACTGACGGGCGCGGTGTGCGGTCGTCGGCGGCGGAACAGGAACGCGAGACCGACGACGACGACCGGCACCAGTGCGAGCGCGGCGAGCCAGACGAGGACGTCCCACTCGGGTGAGAGCGGCACGCCGAGCGTGCTCGACGAGGTCCGCCAGACCTGATCGCCGGGCCCCTCGTGCTCGTCGGCCCCGGCGACCGGGAACAGCAGCGCCGTCACGACCGTCCAGCCCACCAGCACCACGACGGCGATCAGCGTCCACGGCCGCGGAGCGGACGGGGCGGACACCTGTGTCACCGGACCGCGGCACGCGAGCGCTCGGCCCGGGCGTCCCACCACGTCGCGACCAAGGCCGCTGCCCCCAGTGCGAGCCCGACGACGCCTGATCCGAGACACGGGATGAGGACGAGGCCGAGGCCGATGTTCGCGCCGCCGCCCTCCGGGCCGTAGGACGCGTCGTACATCAGGGCGCCGACGCCGAGGAACCCCACGGCGAGGAGCACGGTGCTGATCCAGTGGAGCGTGCGAGCTGTGGCCATGGTGGTCGTTCCCCTCGGGATTGCGGTTGACGAATCCTCGCACGGCCGTTCCACCGCACATTCCCGGAGCGGCATCAGTCCCTCGGCATGCGGCCACACCGGACCGCCCGGATGATCCGCCACACGCAGACCGCGAGCACGACTGCGCCGGTGGCTCGACCATGCCGCACGCCGGACTGGAGGCCCGGTGCCAGCTGGCACCGGGCCTCCAGTCCGTCAGCGACCTGCGGGAGGTGGTGGTCAGGCAGTCAGGATCGTGTAGACCTTCGCGATGACATCGCCCTCGATGAAGCAGATGTCCATGCCGGACACGACGGGCGGTGCTCCCTCGGGGCCGAAGTACCAGGCGAGGTACCCCATCCCGTGGTTCTCGTAGACCGGGCCGGCCGGCGAGAACACGAACCCGGGGGCGTCGTCGAGCAGGCGCTGCGCCTTGGCGTGCAGGGCGTCGTGGCCGGTGACGACCTCGTCGGGATCCAGGAACTCGACGTCCGGGGCGTACGTCCGCTCGATCGCGGCGCGGCGACGCTCGGGGTCCCGCTCCCCGAACACCTCGAACAGGTTGGCGTGCATGAGCGATTCGAGCGGTTGCGACATCGTGTCTCCGTCGGTTGTCGGCTGTTCGGTCGAGTGTGCGTGCAGCGGGGGCGTCAGCGCTACCGGATCTCGAGGTCGTACAGCGAGTAGCCGTACGGGGTCGCCCGTTCGACACCGTGCACGCGGACGTACCGCCACGAGCCGTCCAGGGCGTGCCGGTCGGTCCCGCCGTCACCGTCGGTCTCGGTGGCGAGCGTCGTCCACCCGTCGTCGCCCGCGTTCCGCGCCTCGATCCGGTAGGAGCGTCCGAAGGCGTCCTCCCAACGGAGCACCGCGCCGTGCAGGCTGTGCGGCGCGCCGAGGTCGACGGCGAGCCACTGGTCGTCGGTGTGTCCGCTCGCCCAGCGCGATCCCGGGTCGCCGTCCACGGCGTTGTGCGCGGGCACGCCGTCGCCCTCGTCGGCCGACGCCGACACGCTCGCCCGTCGTGCCAGGTCCGGGGTCGGTTCGCCCTGCGTCGAGGTGACGCGGAGCGCCCAGAGCGAGACGCCGAACGCGGTGTGCCGGCGGTCCGCGACGACCCGGACCCAGCGGCCGGTGACGTCGTCGCCCTCCAACCGGTGGATCACCTCGCCGCCGGTCCCGTGGGCTTCTTCCACGACGGTCCGCCAGGGGGCGTCTTCGTCGTCGCGGACCTGGACGCGGTAGGCCTCGGCCCACGCGGCCTCCCAGTCGAGCTGCACCTGGTCGATCGGCACGACCTGCCCGAGGTCGACCGCCAACCACTCACCGTCGCGTGCTGCGCTCGCCCACCGGGTCCGGGCGTCGCCGTCCACCGCATTGCCGCCGGACAGGTCGCCGCGCTCGTCCGACGAGGTGGTGACGGGCTTGCCGTCGGCCACGTCGCGAGAGCGGGCGGGTGCCGTTCCGCCGTCGTCGTCACCGTCGGTCGCCTCGTCGAGGGTCGTGACGGTGGCCGTCCCGGATGCTCCCGGCACGGTGGCCGTGACCGTCGCGGTCACACCGCCCTCGGCCGCTGCGGTGACGACACCGTCCGGTTCGACACTTCCGCCGCCGTCGACGGTCCACTCCGGACGGTCCGCGGCGAGCCGCCCACCGAACCCGTCGTGGTCGAACCCGTAGGCCACCATCCGGACCGTGTCACCGGCGCGGACGGTCGCGGTGCGCGGCGCGACGAGCACGTCCTCGACGTCGACGGTCGAGGCCGCCGGGGTGCCGGACACGTGCACCTCCCAGATGGAGTACCCGTACCCGGTGAGGCGATCGGTCAGGTGCAGGCGCACGAACCGGGCGGTCTCGCCCACGGCCACCGTGTCCGCGTCGGCGGTGGTCTTGTCGACGGTTCGCACGTCGCGCCAGGGGTCGTCGGCGGTGTCCCGGACCTGCAGCACGTACCGTGCGGCGGCCGCGTTCTCCCAGTCCACCCGCACGGTGTCGACGTCGGTCAGCCGCCCGAGGTCGATCGTGTAGTCGACCTCGTCCACACCGTGCGCGCTCTCCCACCGGGTGCTGCGGTCCCCGTCGACGGCCTTCCCGGCGACGTTCCCGCCGTCCGAGGAGCTCGCGTCGACGTCGGCACCCGCTGCGGCGTCGGGGATCGACGTCACCGAGGCGACGACCGCCGAGCCCTCGACACCGCCACCGGTCGCGACGACGTACCCGGAGCCCGCGGCAGTGGTCGTCACGGTGCCGTCGTTCCCGGCGCTTCCGGCACCGGTGTACGACCAGGTGACGTCGGCGGGCAGGGACGCCGGGTCGCCGTACTGGTCGTGGCCGGCGGCACGGAACCGCTGTGGCGTCCCGACGACGAGCCGGTCGAAACCGGGCGTGACGTCGAACCCGGTGAGGACCGGTGCCGGTGCGACCCGGAAGGCGTACGACCCGTGCACGCCGCCGATCGTGGCGGTGACCGTCGCCTGCTCCGCGCGCTCCGATGCGCGGTGGACGCCCTCGGCGCTGATCGTGCCGGTGTCGGTCGACCAGGTGACGTTGTCCAGGGCGACGGTGGCGCCGTACTGGTCGTAGCCGGTGGCGGTGAAGGTCGTGGTCGCACCGGGGACGATCGTCTTCGGGGCTCCCTGGGCGCTGACGACCACCTCGGTGAGCCGCGCGTCCAGGTGCGAGGTGATCTGCGTCTGCGCCGGGACCGCGATCTGGCCGATCACCTCGGTGCCCTCGTAGACGTCGTACGTGTGCTGCACGGTGTCGGGGTTGTCGAGCACGTAGCTGATCGTGCCGTCCGGTGCGCGGAACACCTGGCTGAGCGGGTCCGAGGTGTGCCGGTCGGTGACCTCGGTGCCGACGGTCCGGTTCGACATCGCCTGGTGGTAGACGAGGCCGGCCATCGACTGTCCGGTCACGGCCGGGTCGTCGGCCGCCCACAGTGCGGCGTGCACGTCGGCGTAGGTGTCCGGGTCGTACTGCCCGAGGAACCCGAGCACGACGTTGCCGAGGGCGTCACCCATGCCGCTGAACACCCGCGCGGCGTGCTCGGTGTCCTCGCCCGGGGTGTGGTCGGTGAGGTCGACGCCGTACAGCTGGTCGATGGTCGCGGTGTCGGCGCGGAAGTCGTCCACCAGGAACGGCATCAGCGGGGACGGCGTCGGCCAGTCCTGGGGCTTCCGGTCGGCGGTGGGACCGTCGAGCTCGGAGGGCACCAGCGAGTCGGGCAGGTTCTCCGGGGTCCAGTACCGGTCGGGGAACACCACCCGTCCGTCGTCGTCCACGCTCACCAGCAGGGTGTCGGTGGCCGGGTCGTACAGGGGGTTCGCCGCGGTTCGCCGGGTGACGTACCCGGGGTGGTTCGTCTCGACCGCACGGATCGCGTCCTGCAGCTCACCGATCGCGGCCGGGCGGTCGCGGGTGATCTTCACGTCGCCGTAGCTGCCGACGCCCCACCACTTCTTCGTGAGCATCTGGATGCGTGCCGCGTTGCCGTCCGTGACCCCGGCCTGCCCGATGGACTCCGGGCGGGCGGCCATCATCTCGCGCATCAGGGCCTTCGAGAAGCCCGGGTCCCAGCCGAAGTAGTCGAACCACGGGGCGATCGGCATCCACTGGATGCCGGAGATCCAGGCGGGGTCGCCGGAGAAGTACGTCGCGTGGGCCTGCCCGGAGTCGAACAGGATCCCCGCCTGCCCGTGCTCGTACTCGTCCGGGAACGCGCCGTTGCCGTCGTACGACGCCGAGGCGGGGTTGCCGCGGACGTTCTGCCAGTAGTCGCGGACGGCCGCGCGCTCGGTGACGTACTGCAGCGCACCGGCGGCCTGCATCTCCTCGTCGCCGAGGACCGAGCCGAGCAGGAAGAGCCCCGCCTCGGACTGGATCGCCTCGGACGACGACTCCTGGTTGTTGCCGCCGGGTGACGACACACCGCCGGCGTTCGACCGGCCCTCCCAGACGCCGAACGTGCGCATGTGCGGGAACCGGGCGTCGTCGCGGTCCCAGTTCGCGTACTGCTTCGCGACGAGCGTCGCCATGCCCTGGTACTTCGCGGCCCACTCGTGGTCGACCCGGCCGAGCATGGCCGTCGCGACGGCGAAGTACCCGTAGTGGAAGTGGTTGTCGTTGAACTGGGCCGACCCGTACGAGTCGGCGAACCCGATCAGGGCCTTCCACGTCGGGTACATCGCGAAGAAGTGCTCTGCTTCGCCGTCCGTGTACGTGTACCAGTCGGTCAGGGCGCGTTCGAGGGTGGCCTGCAGCGTCCGGGCGTCCTCGGTGGCACCGATCTGCCGCGCGATCGTCATGTACTCGGCGAGCTGCAGGACGTCCTTGCCGCCCCAGTAGGTGTCTCCGCCGTACGTCGTCTTCGCGGCGTACTCGTGCAGGTACTCGCGCATGACCTCCTCGGAGTACGGGGCGTCGCCGACCGTCTCGGGCGTGGCACCGATCGGCGTGATGCCCGTGAACGCGTAGTCCAGGGTCCAGCCGTCGTGGCCGACGGTGGTCCGCATGGTGCCGCGCGGGGTCTCGTAGGTGGCGCCGGTGAAGCGCAGGTTCGTGGTGGCGTCGGCGTACTGGTGCTGCAGCCAGCCCTGCACGGTGTCGTGGTTGTCGCCCTGCAGCGTGTCGGTGCGGATCGACCACTGCTGGCGGACGTTCGCCGCCGCCGGGTCGTACGAGTACGTCATCGTCGTGTCGCGGGGGACCGCGAACGCGGTGCGGTGCAGGTCGTCGAGGGACAGCCCCTGCTCGGGTACCGCGCTGAGCACCAGGTAGGGCGTGCCGGATGAGGCCTCCAGCGCGTTCCCGACCCGGGTGAAGGTCGTCCCGTCGGGGGCGTGCACGCCGAAGACGTGGGCGTCCTGGCGGATCTCGAACCGGTCCGTCGTCACCGGCAGGTCGAGCGGTTCGCCGTCTCCGTCGGTGATCTCGGCACCGTCCTGCAGGGTGAGGCGCGGGGTCATGCCGTGGAACTCGAACCACTCGTACGGCGAACCCTGCACGCTCGTGACGTCCATGTACTGCCCGCCCGGGCCGTCCTGCGGCATCCGCCAGCTGATGTTCCAGTCGCCCCAGCGGAGCGCGTCGGCCTGCTTCGCCCGGAACGTGGTCGCGAAGCGGTCGGCGAGACCGTCCGGGGCGTCGGTGAGCAGGACCTGGTCGACCAGCACGTGTGCCCACCCGGCCCGCAGGTCGTCGACGATCCGCAGCTGCGCGGACTGTCCTCGGTGGGCGGCGACGTCCCAGCTGTCCCAGCGCAGCTGCTCGCTGTCCGTCCCGGTGCTGCTCGCCACGACGTCGCCGTCGACCAGGAGCTGCACGGCTTCGTGGTCGGGGTGCCGGCCACCGCCGACCAGGAACGCCAGGGTCGAACGGTCGATCGTGAACGCCGGCGAGGTGAGCGTGCCGGTCGCGCCGTCGCCGTCCTCGTCGCTGAACGAGTTCAGGAAGCGTCCGCCGAGCCACCCGGAGACCGCGCTCTGCCCGCTGGCCGTCCCGGTGGCGGTGGCCGTGAAGGCGTCACCGGTCGCGGTCCAGCCGTCGGGCAGGCCGTCCTCGAAGTCGGCGAGGGTGCGGTCGCTCGCGTCGGGGGTCGGCTCCACCGTCCCGCCCACCGTCACGGGGGACTCCAGGCGCATCGCCGTGCCATCGTTGTTCCACCGCGTCGGGATCGTGAGCTTCGTGCCCGCGGCACTGTTCGACGAGACGAACGGGTACGCCCACATGTCGCCGGAGTACTTGCTGACCAGCAGGTCCGTCCACCACTGGTTCGTCGGCACCGGCTCGCCGGCCTTCGACGGGTCGATGTACAGCCGCTGGTCCAGCGTCTTCCGCACGTCGGCGATGTCCGTGATCTCGTCCGGCGGGGCCGGCGCGTAGGAGCCGAAACCCACCTGCACGCCGTCCGCGGCCGGACCGACGCGGGACGAGCCTCCAGGCTGTTCCTGCGGTGCGGCCACCGCAGCGGTCGGATCGGCCGGTGAGCGCGGGGTGTCCGAGGTCGCGGCGTGCGCCGGGGTGACGGCGAACGCCAGCAGCGTGGCGGCGGTCAGTGCGCCGGCGGTGGCGCTGACGGCCGCTCGGCGGAACGACCTGGGACGGACGGCGGGACGCGGTGAGGTCACCGGGACTCCTGTCGGAGGGGTTCGGCCGGACACGACGTCCACGGCCGAGACGGGCTGGTCTGGTGGTGCGGGGCCTGCACACGGACAGATCGGCAGGGCCGGTCCCGCCGTCAGTGGTCCGCGTTCTGGGGATGCCCTACCGTTGGCCCCATGACGACCATCGGACTCCGCCGGATGGTGCCGCGCGACCCCGACCAGCGACACCGGGCGGCGAGCCCCCTGGAGCTCCTGTTCGACCTGGTGTTCGTCGTCGCGGTGGGCTTCGCCGCCACGAACCTGCACGAGATCGAGCTCGAGGGACATGTCACCTCCGCCGTCCTGGCCTACGGGCTGGTGTTCTTCTCGATCTGGTGGGCCTGGATGAACTTCACGTGGTTCGCCACGTCGTTCGACACCGACGACTGGCTCTACCGCGTGATGACCTTCGTGCAGATGGCCGGGGTGCTCGTCCTCGCCGCCGGGGTGCACGCGGCCATGGTCGAGAACGACTTCACGATCGGCATCATCGGCTACGTCGTCATGCGGCTGGCCCTGGTCGGGCAGTGGATCCGCGCCGCTGCGTCCTCCACCCGCCACCGCCGGACCGCCACCCTGCACGCCGTCGGCATCACGGTCGTGCAGCTGCTCTGGGTGGTCTCGCTGGCCCTGCCTGACGACGTCTGGGGGTACGCGGCACCGTTCCTCGTGCTCGCCGAACTGTCCGTGCCGATCTGGGCGCAGACCTCGACGGGGACGGCCCCGTGGCACACCCGGCACCTGGCCGAGCGGTTCTCCCTGTTCACCCTCATCGTCCTGGGCGAGGGGCTGGTGGCCTCGGCCGGCGCGGTGATCGACGCCGTCGCGCACACCGAGCACCTCGGAGCCCTGCTGGCGCTCGCGGGTTGCGGGCTGGTGATCACCGTCGGCATGTGGTGGATCTACTTCTCCCGCGAGCAGCACGCGCACATCCGCTCGCTGCCCACCGCGCTCGTGTTCGGCTACGGCCACTACTTCGTCTTCGCCGCCGCCGGTGCCCTGCCGGCCGGCATCGAGGTCGCGGTCAGCGCCGATGCCGGACACGTCGAGCTGTCGTCCGCCTCGGTCGCCGCGACCGTCGCGGTGCCGGTCGCCGTGTTCGTGCTGTCGATCTGGGCGCTCGCGATCCGGCCGTCGCTGTCGGCACGGGCCAATGCCGTCGTGGTGGCCCTGGTGCTCGTGGTCCTCGCGTCGATCGCGGTGCCGGCGGTGTCGCTGCCGGTCACGGCGCTCGCCGTGGTGGCGGTCGTCGTGACCCTCGAGGTCGCGTCCGCACGGACCGACACCTGACGCACTGACGGACGGGAGGCACGGTGCCAGCTGGCACCGTGCCTCCCGTCCGTCAGGTGGTCGCGTCGACGGCCCGTGCGCGGTTCCGTCTCCGGTGCGAGGGCACGTTCGTCGCACCGAGAACGGAACCTCGCACCACACGGCGCGGGTGGCGCGCGGCGCGTGGCGCGTGGCACCTGCCGCGCCGCGCCGCGTCAGCGTTCGGGCTGCTCCGTCGCGGGCCCGTCGTCCGACGTCGGACGCGCGTCGAGGCTCGGGTCGACCGCCGGGTCGGCCGAGACCGACGACGGCCGCACCGGGAAGTCGTCGAGCGCGCCGGCCTCCACCGTCGGCGACGTGGTTCCGCGGCCACCGCGCACGCGGTTCTTCACCGCGGCCCACGGACGGCCGAGGCCGGACCGTGCCGGACGCTCGTTCGGCGCCTCGACCTCGAGGCCGTAGTAGGCGCCGACGTGCTCGAGCAGGACCTCGCGCTCGGCCTTGTCGTAGGCACGACGCTCGCGGGTGAAGGCGATGATCGTCGACCAACAGGTGAGCAACAGGACGATGCTGAACGGCAACGCGGTCGTGATCGCCGCCGTCTTCAGCGCGTTCAGTCCACCGCTGAGCAGCAGGGCGACGGCGAGCAGCGCAGCGACACCGGCGAAGAAGACCCGCAGCCAGTTCTTCGGCTCGATGTCACCGCCCGACGCGATCATCGCCATCACGAGCGACCCCGAGTCCGACGAGGTCACGAAGAACACGCCGATGAGCAGGATCGCGCCGTAGGTCAGGACCATGCCGGCGGGCAGGTCGCCGAGGACCGCGAACAGCGAACCCTCGATGTCGACCGAGCCGTCCGAGCCGATCAGGCCGCCCGAACCGTCGGTCTGGCGGTGGATCGCCGTGCCACCGAGGACGGCGAACCACAGGAACGTGAGTGCGGTCGGCACGAGCAGCACACCGAACACGAACTGTCGGACGGTGCGGCCCTTGGAGATGCGGGCGATGAAGACACCGACGAACGGCGCCCACGACATCCACCATCCCCAGTAGAAGGTGGTCCAGGCGCCCTGCCAGGCCTCGCCCTCGGCACCCTGCTGGGCGGTGACGTTGAACGACAGGCCGACGATGTTCTGCAGGTAGGAGCCGATCGACTGCACGAAGTCACGGAGCAGGAACTGCGTGGGGCCGACGATGAGCACGAAGAGCAGCAGTGCGGCGGCGAGCAGCAGGTTGAAGTTCGACAGGATCTTCATGCCCTTGGTCACGCCGGTGACGAGCGACACGATCGTGACGGCGGTGATCACCGCGATGATCGCGATCTGGCTGACGATGCTGCTGTCGGCGATGCCGGCGCTCTCGAGTCCGGCGCCGATCTGGATGACCCCGAGGCCGAGCGAGGTCGCGACGCCGAACAGCGTGCCGACCAGGGCGATCACGTCGATCAGGTTGCCCCAGCCGCCGCGCACGCGGTTGCCGAGCAGCGGTTCGAGGGCCCAGCGGATCGACACCGGGCGTCCCCGGCGGTGGATCGCGTACGCCAGGGCCAGGCCGAGGACGACGTAGATCGCCCACGCGTGCAGGCCCCAGTGCAGGAACGTCTGGGTCAGTGCCTGCTGCGCGAGCTCCTTCTCGGTGCCGGTGACGCCGGGGCGCGGGGAGACGAAGTGGCTGAGGGGCTCGGAGACGCCGTAGAAGACGAGGCCGATGCCCATGCCGGCGGCGAAGAGCAGTGCGAACCACGAACCGGTCGAGAACTCGGGCTCGTCCTGGTCCTTGCCGAGCTTGATGTCACCGAAGCGGCTGAAGCCGACGAACAGCGAGAAGCCGACGAAGAACGCGGCGATCAGGACGTAGTACCAGCTGAAGTTCTTGACGATGCCGTCCTGCAGACCGAGGAACAGCGCCTCGGCGGTGGAGGGGGAGATCAGGGTGAAGGCCACGAACCCCAGCACGATGACGGCGGCGGGCCAGAACACCCACCGCCGCAACTGCGGTGTCGTGGTCACGGGTCCGGGCAGGGGAGGAGTGGTGCTTGCCATGCAGTCCATGGTGCCTGCTCGCGATCCTGTGTGTTCGCCCAGGCGTGTCGTGGTTCAGAAATCGCGCGCAGACTCGGTGGGGTTCCCCCGGCCGACCCGTCCGAGGTGGAGTCTCCGCGACAGCCGGATGACGGGACGGATGAGCAGCTGGATGCTCCCGATCAGGAACAGCCACGTGCCGGCCGTCGTGGTGCTCTCGGAGAAGAAGAGGACGCTGCCGACGATGAACCAGAGTGCGACCATCACGTCGTTGATGATGCTGATCGTCTCGTAGACCCCGCGGATGCGGAGCTCCTCGTGCCCCACCCGGAGTGCGATGTCCCGTTCGTCCTGAGCCATCAGACGATCCTGCCAGCTCCGTGCCGTGTCCGTCCCAGCGGCCGTGCTCGTCCCGAGGGCGGGGTGCTCTCCGTGCGAGGTTCCACACTCCGTGCGGCGCTGCGGGCGCCGCACGGAGTGCGCAACCTCGCACCAGGCGGCGGCTCGCGGCCGTGGACGCGTGGTACGGCGGCCGGGAGGCGCGGGGCGGGCTGGCACCGTGCCTCCCGTCCGTGGGGCGCACCGCCCACTGCCACATGCGATTACAACGTTGACGTACGCTTTACAGCGCTGTAAACAGGACCCTGCGCGACGATGCGCAACGAGGGAGAGACCCGATGGTGGGAAGCAGGACCGCAACACTCCAGGCGGCGGTGAGCCGGCGGGGGTTCCTCGCGGGCGCGGCCGGTGGCATCGCACTCGGCACGATGGCGCTCGCCGGGTGCGCGACCCCGGGGCGTGCCGCCGGTGGTGCCACGACGCTCCGCTTCTACGAGCAGAAGCAGGAAGTCATCGCGTACTTCGACAAGCTGCTGCGGCAGTTCGAGGGGGAGCACACCGGCATGTCGGTCGTGCACGACAGCACGGCGGCCATCGCCCCGCAGTTCGTGCGTGGCGAACCGGCGGACGTCGGGTGCTTCAACGACAACCTCGAGCTCGCCCGGTACATCTCGCGCGGCGTACTCAGCGACCTCAGCGACCTGCCGTCGGCAGCGCGGGTCCGACCGGACATCGACACCCTGACGAACCAGTACGCGAAGTTCGAGGACCGCACGAGCGTGCTGCCGTACTCGCTCGCGGCAGCCGGGGTGATCTACAACAAGCGGATCTTCGCCGAGCACGACCTGCCGGTCCCGACGACGTGGGACGAGTTCGTCGAGGTCTGCCGGACGCTGCAGAAGGTCGGCATCACGCCGATCTACGCCACCGACCGGGACACCTGGACGCTCTGGCAGGGCCTGTTCGACTACTCGGTGGGCAGCCTCGTCGACACCGGCTCGTTCTTCCGCAAGATGAAGGCCCTCGGCGCCGACGTCGGCCCAGACTCCGAGGTGTCGTTCGAGAAGGACTTCGCGGTGCCGATGGAGCGCGCGAAGACCATCTCGTCGTTCTTCAACCGCGACCACGCCACCCGGGCCTACGCCGACGGCAACCTGGCGTTCGGCAAGGGCGAGGCCGCGATGTACCTGCAGGGCCCGTGGGCGCTCGGGCAGATCGCGCTGATCGACGAGAAGCTGCCCGTCGGCACCTTCGCCCTGCCGGTGTCGAACGACCCGGCCGACCGCAAGGCCCGGGTCAACATCGACCTCGGGCTCTGGATCCCCACGGCGTCCGAGCACCCGGAGCAGGCGAAGGAGCTCGTCGAGTTCCTCATGCAGCCCGACGTCATCGACGCCTACAACCGCGACAACCTGGCGTACTCGCCCCGCATCGACGCACCGCCGCAGCAGGACGAGCGCCTCGCCGGCCTGCAGCAGTACGTCGACGACGCGGCGTTCTACCAGGGCGCCGGCACCTTCATCCCCACGTCGATCCCGCTCGGCAACTACCTGCAGTCGGCGATCCGGAGCGGGGACTTCACCTCGATGCTGCAGCGGCTCGACTCGGACTGGCGGCGGCTCGCCGGCCGTTCCGCGACGGTCTGAGCCGGACCAGGACACAGGAGTCACCATGACCATGCAGACCCCGCTCTCCCGCGACACCGACCCGGCAACGTCCGGACCGGCGACCGCGGCGTCCCGTACGCACCGCCGTGTGGGTTCCCTCCACCGGACGGAGGGCATGTACTACCTGTTCCTCGTGCCGGCCCTCGTGCTGTTCACGGCGTTCGTCGTCGCCCCCGCCTGCGTCGGCGTCTTCTACAGCTTCACCGACTACCTGGGGTTCGGGCAGTGGGACTTCATCGGCGTCGAGAACTACAGGGCGCTCGTCTCCGACCCGGCGATCCTGGCGTCGTACGGCTTCACGCTCGGCTTCGCGGCCGTCACCGTCGTCGTCACGCAGGTCGTCGCGCTGTCCCTGGCGATCGCCCTGGCCAAGAGGATCCGGTTCGCTGCCGGGTTGCGGTCGGTGTTCGTCATCCCGATGGTGATCTCGGGGATCATCGTCGCCTACGTGTTCAACTTCCTGTTCTCGAACACCGTGCCGGCCCTGGCCACGAGCGTCGGTTTCGGCCCGCTCGAGCAGAGCATCCTCGGCGACCCGAACCTCGCCTGGCTCGCGATCGTGATCGTGTCCGCCTGGCAGACCGTGCCCGGCGCGCTCCTCATCTACACGGCGGGCCTGACGTCGATCCCCGAGGAGCTGTACGAGGCCAGTGCGCTCGACGGTGCGACCGGCTGGAAGCAGCTCCGCTCGATCACGCTCCCGCTGCTCGGCGGCTTCATCGTCATCAACACCGTGCTCGGCGTGAAGGGCTACCTCGGCGCCTACGACGTGATCGTCGGTCTGACCAACGGCGGCCCCGGCAGCGCGACGAGCAGCGTCGCGATGACCATCTTCGGCGGCTTCACCGGCGGCGACTACGCCTACCAGATGGCGAACGCGACCGTGTTCTTCATCATCACCGTCCTCATCTCCGTGCTGCAGCTCGCGGCGACCCGCGGAAGGAACCTGCGACTCGCATGACCACCATCGACACACGACCCCCGACCGACACCCGCGCCGTGACCACCGGCGGCACCGGTCGCTCCGGCCGCGGCCGCGGCCACCGCCGACGACTCGGCGGCACGAACTGGACGCTGACCGTGGTCCTCGGCCTCGCGTCGCTGACCGTGCTCATCCCGCTGTACGTGACGCTCTCGATGGCGTTCAAGACGACCGAGCAGTCCGTCGACGGCAACGCGCTCTCGCTGCCGTTCCCGTTCAACCCGGGCTCCTTCGCCGAGGCCTGGCAGCTGACCCGGTTCCCGGTGTCCTTCTCGGTGTCGCTGGGCGTCGCGGCGCTCACCGTCGTCGCGACGCTGCTGCTCAGCTCGTTCGCCTCGTACGCGATCGTCCGGAACTGGCACAAGCGATTCTTCCGGTACTCGTTCGTCTACCTGCTCGCGGCGATGTTCCTGCCGTTCCCGGTGGTGGCGCTGCCGCAGATCAAGCTGACCGCCGAGATCGGCCTCGACAACCCGATCGGCGTCGGGATCCTGCACGCCATGTTCCAACTGTCGTTCAGCGTGCTGCTCTACTCGGCGTACCTGCGGTCGATCCCGGTCGAACTCGAGGAGAGCGCCCGCATCGACGGGGCGTCCACGTGGCAGATCTTCTGGCGGATCATCCTGCCGCTCCTCGGCCCGATGAACGCGACGGTCGGCATCTTCGCGTTCCTGGCATCGTGGAACGACTTCATGATGCCGTCGCTCATCACGGCGGATCCGGGGTTGCAGACCCTGCCCGTGGTGCAGAACATCTTCCAGAGTCAGTTCGGCACCAACTACAACGTCGCCTTCGCCTCGTACCTGATGGCGATGGCGCCCACGATCATCGTCTACCTGTTCGCGCAGCGCTGGGTCATCAGCGGCGTGACGCAGGGCGCGGTCAAGAGCTGAGAGGCACCACGTGAGCAGCAGCACCACCGGCAGCAGCACCACCGGCACCACCGGGGCGGTCCTCCCCACCATCCGTCCGTTCCCGGGTTCGGACCCGGTCGCCGACCCCGCAGCCGTCGTCACCGGCGACCACTGGCGCATCACCGTGCTCGACGCCGGGGCCTTCCGCATCGAGTGGAGCGACGACGGCGGGTTCGAGGACCGCGCATCGACCTTCGCGATGCGCCGCCGCCTGCCCGTGCCGGCGTTCACCGTGGAGCGGACGGCCGTCGCCGACGGCACCGGCACCGCCGCAGGCGTCGTCGTCACCACGGACCGCGCCCGCCTGCGCTACGACGGCCGCCCGTTCAGCCCGAGCGGCCTGGTCGTCGAGACCACCGGCCCGGACGCCAACCGCTGGCGCTGGGGGCAGGAGCCGCGCGACCTCGGCGGCACCGGCCGCACCCTCGACGACGTCGACGGCCGGATGCCGCTCGAACCGGGGATCCTGGCCCGCGACGGCATCACCGCGCTCGACGACAGCGAGTCGTTCCTGTTCGCCGACGACGGCTGGATCGGCACGCGGGTCCCCGGGCGCCGCGACGTCACGGTCTTCGCGTACGGCCGCGACTACGACGCTGCGCTCCGCACGTACCACGCCGTCTCCGGGCCGCCGTCACGGATGCCGCGGTGGGCACTCGGCAACTGGTGGAGCCGGTACCACCCGTACAGCGACACCTCGTACCTCGAGCTGCTGGACCGCTTCGCCGACGAACACCTGCCGTTCTCGGTCGCCGTCATCGACATGGACTGGCACCGGGTGGACTCCGTCCCGCCGCGCTTCGGCAACGGCTGGACGGGGTACTCGTGGGAGCCGTCGCTGTTCCCGGACCCGCGGGCGTTCCTCGCCGAACTGCACCGCCGGGGGATGCGCACGACGCTGAACCTGCACCCGGCCGACGGCGTCCGGGCGTTCGAGGACGCCTACCCCGCGGTGGCCCGGGCGATGGGCGTCGACCCGGAGACCGAGCAGCCGATCCCGTTCGACCCGACCGACCGGCGGTTCCTGCAGGCCTACTTCGAACAGCTGCACCGCCCGCTCGAGGAGCAGGGCGTCGACTTCTGGTGGATCGACTGGCAGCAGGGTCGTGAGACCGGGCTGCCCGGGGTCGACCCGCTGTGGCTGCTCAACCACTTCCACCTGCTCGACTCGGCGCGGCACGCGGCATCGGGTGACGCCGACGCAAGGCCTGACGACGGCGCGGACACGGCTCCAGACGACGAAGGAACAGCAGCCCCCGTCGACGGCATGACCTTCTCGCGCTACGCCGGCCCCGGCAGCCACCGGTACGCCGTCGGGTTCTCCGGCGATGCCGTCGTGTCGTGGGCGTCCCTGGCGTTCCAGCCCGAGTTCACCGCCACCGCCGCGAACATCGGCTACCCCTGGTGGAGCCATGACATCGGCGGCCACACCCGCGGCGTCCGCGACGACGAGCTCGCCACCCGCTGGGTGCAGTTCGGGGTGTTCTCACCGATCATGCGCCTGCACTCCGCGAACAACCCGTTCATCCGCAAGGAGCCGTGGGTGTTCCCCGCTGAGGCCCGCGCCGCGATGGGCGAGGCACTCCGCTTCCGTCACCGCCTGGTGCCGTACCTGCACACCATGAACCACGGCACCGCCGAGGGCACCGCGCTGGTCCGGCCGATGTACCACCTGGAGCCGCGCCGCGACGAGGCGTACCGGGTGCCGAACACCTACGCGTTCGGTTCGGAGCTGCTCGTCGCCCCGATCGTGACGCCGCGCGACCCGGTGAGCCGGCACGGGGTCGCCCGGGCCTGGCTGCCGCCGGGCACCTGGACCGACGTCTTCACCGGCACGGTGTACGCGGGCGACCGGTTCGTGGACCTGCACCGCACGCTCGACACGGTGCCGGTCCTGCTGCGCGCCGGTGGGATCCTGCCGCTCGCGGCGGCCGACCAGCTCGACGCCACCGTCAACCCGACGGCGTTCGAGGTCCTCGTCGCGCCGGGTGCGCCCGGCGAGTTCACCCTGGTCGAGGACCACGAGGGCGAGGGCAGCCGCACCGCCCGGACCCGCCTGACCTGGGACCCAGCGCACGCCGAGTTCCGGGTGCACGCCACCACCGGGGCCCTCGACGTCGTTCCCGCCCACCGCGACTGGCGGGTCACGTTCCTCGCCGCGCCGGCCGACGGGCAGCCGACGTCGGCACGTGCGGCCGACCGGTTCTCGGTCGACCTGTCCGTCGACTCGGCGTCGGGCGGATCGGTCACGCTGGTCGGCGCTCCGATCGTCGGTGTCGACGCTCGGGAGGCCGTGCGGTGGGTCCTCGAGGGCGCGCAGGCCGGCAACCCGGAGAAGCTCGAGGCGTGGGAGGTCGTGGCGAAGGACCTGCCGCGTGCGGACCGCATCGTCGAGCTCGGCACCGTCGGGCTGCCCGACGCCCTGCGGGACGTCGTCGTCGAGCTGCTCGGCAGCGTGCACCCGGGGGAGTCGGCTCCCGCAGGCCGCTGACGGCAGTCGACGGGGGAAAGGCGGACGGGAGGCGCGTGGCCGCACCGCCACGGGCCTCCCGTCCGCCGTTCACGCGCGCTGGTGCGCCGCCCGGTCGGACGTGCCGTCCGCGTACGGCGCGCTCTCGCCGACGAGCAGGCGGTGGCCGACCGTGACCAACCGGCCGGGCACGTCGGAGCCGTCCATCCGCTCGACCAGCAGGTCGAGCGCGGTGTCGGCGAGGGCAACCGTGTCGGGCGCGACGGAGGTCAGGCTCGGCACCAGGCTCGACCCGAGTCCGACCGCGTCCCACCCGACGACGGCGACGTCGCCGGGGGCGTCCAGGCCGCGCAGGCGCATCGCCCGGAGCGCCCCGAGCGCGGCCAGGTCGTCGCGGCAGAGCACACCGTCGACGCGGAGTCCGGCGTCGAGCGCGGCGCCGAAGGCGACCTCGGCGCCGGCGGCGTCGCCGACCTCGCGGGGGACCAGCAACGCGTCGTCGAGCGGCAGGCCCGCGGCGACGAGTCCGGCGCGGTAGCCGTCCAGACGCAGTCCGGACGTGCGCGACGACGGGCCGGTCTCGTGCCCGAAGAACCCGATGCGGCGGCAGCCGAGCGCCACCAGGTGCGCGACGGCCTCGGTGGCGGCCCCGGCGTTGTCGATCACGACCTGGTCGGCGTGCGGGGGCCGGACGTCCTCGCCGAGGAACACCACGGCGGTGTCCCCGCGGATCCGGTCGATGGCCTCGGGTGTGAGCACCTGCGGGTGGATCACGACCCCGTCGACCACACCGGCCTCGCGTCCCCGCACCGCTGAGCGTTCACCGTCGGGGTCGCCGCCGGTCTCCTCGAGCAGGAGCTGGTAGCCGCGGTCAGCGCACACCCGCGAGAACACGTGGGCCAGTTCGGCGAAGTACGGACGCCGCAGGTCGGGGAACGCGAAGGCGAGCATGTTCGAGCGTCCGGTCGCCAGGGACCGGCCCGAGACGTTCGGGCGGTAGCCCAGCTCGTCGATGGCGGCCTGCACCCGGCTGCGCATCGGGTCGCTGACGTGCTGGTAGCCGCGGACGACGTTGGACACGGTCTTCATCGAGACGCCGGCGTGCGCGGCGACGTCCTGCAGCGTGACCTTGCCCATCCGCTCACCGTAGCGGGCGGAGGGTCACCGGACCCGGCGGACCGGCCGGGGTCGTCAGGGGACGAGTCGGCGCTGCACGATCGCGCGGGCGACCTCGGAGAGCGGCTCGTGGTGCTCGAGCGCGTACCCACGGATCACCGCGAAGGCGTCCTCGATGGAGACACCGCGCAGGTACGACACGACGCCCTTGGCCTGCTCGATGACCTCGCGTGACCCGATGGTCCGCTGCAGCTGCGCGCGGACGACCTCGTGCTCGCGCAGGGAACGTTCGTGCAGGATGCCGATCGTCGCCACGTCCGCCAGGGCGCGGGCGACGCGCAGGTCCGACTCCGCGAGCGCACCGACGCCGGCCCCGAACAGGTTGAGCGTGCCGATGACGTTGCTCCCCAGCCGGAGCGGGACGGCGTGCACGGACCGGAACCCGAGCGCGAGCGCACCCGTGCGGAACATCGCCCACTCCGCCGGGGCGACCTCGATGTCCGGGCACGTCACGACCCGTCCGGTCGCGAACGAGGTCATGCAGGGGCCGGCCTCGGCGTCGAGCTGCAGGACCTCGACGAGCCGGGTCGCCTCGGAGGTGGAGGCCACGACCTCGAGCTCCTGGTCGTCGTTCGCCAGGAGGATGCCCGCGGCGTCGATGCCGAGCACGTCGGCGCAGGTCTCGACCAGGGTCTGCAGCAGTTCCACGACGTCGTAGGCGTCCACCAGGGTGTCGGCGAGCGACGTGAACGTCTCCAGGATCCGGGCTTCTCGGCCTGCCGTCGTCACTGGACCTCCTCGATCAGGTCGCCTCGCTTCTCGAACCGGACCGTGCCGTCGAGGATCTCCTCCGCCACCCGCCGCATCGTCGTCCGACGCGCGAAGGCGTGGCCCTGCAACAGCAGGTAGGCGTCCTCGGGGCTGATGTCGAGCTGCGCGAGCACGACCCCGGTGGCCTGGTGCACCACGCGCCGCGACGACGGGCTCCGATCCAGCAGGGCGTCGTCCTCGTCCGCGATGGAGCGGAGCGCCCGGCGCAGGACCCGGCGGCTGACGGCCGAGGCGAGGGTCATGGCCTGCCGCACGGTGTTGTCCTCGATCGTCGCGGGCTCCGGCACGTACACGTCGACGGCGCCGAGCGGGAACGGTCCGAACGCGACCGGGAACGCGAAGACCGCCCCGACGGGTTCGCTGCGCACGGCTTCGTTGAAGGCGGGCCACGCGGCGTTCGGTCGACGGACGACGTCGGTCTCCAGGACCGGGGCATCGTTCGCCAGTGCGGTCCAGCAGGGTCCCTCGGACAGGTCGAATTGGATCTCGTCGACGCGGGTGGCGACCTCGTCCGTCGCGGACACGGTCTCGCTCGGGCACAGTTCACCGAACGTCGAGATCGAGACACCGCCCATCGGCAGCGCGAGCGCGAACGGCCGACTGAGTTCGTCGTCGGCGATCTCTGCCGACCGGAGCGCACGGAGTGCACGCTCGAATGCGTCATCCATGGGCGCCTTCCCTGCCGTCTCTCGATCCTACGCGCTGGTCGGTGTCGGACGATCCGGACGGCGCAGGCACGTTCGGCGGTGGGCCGGCGCGCCAGGCCGGCAGCTCTGCGGGCGGGTACGACCCCTGCTCGTCCTGCACCCGGAGCATCGCATCGAGGGCGACGAGGCTCACGCCCGGGGTCTCACGCACCACCGTCCGCACCGCGTTGCCGAGCAGGAACGCCATCAGGTCCTCGCTGCCCCCATCCGGTCGGTAATCACGCCACGGCCCGGCCCCCGCGCGTTGCAGGGCACCGGCGAGCACCGCCTTCGCGTCGTCGACGTCGACCTCGCAGTCGAGCACCAGGCGGAAGCGTCGCTGGCTCCGGTCCGACAGGCTCGGTGCGCCGTCCTCGTCGTCCTCAGGCACGAAGGAGCGCAGCGCCGACGACGGCGCGATGCCGTACGCCGCGCGGAACGCCGCGGCCATCCGGCCCGCGTTGCTGAACTGCCAGCGCTCGGCGATCTCCGCGATGGTCCGCCGGTCCGGCGCACCGGACGCCGCCTGCAGGTCACGACGGACCCCCTCGAGGCGCACGGCGCGCAGGAAGGTTCCCGGAGACTGCCCGATCTCGGCCTGGAACCGCTTCTGCAGGCTCCGCGGCGACAGCTGCACGGCCGCGGCGACGTCGGCGACGGTGATGTGGGTCGCCGCCTGCTCGTGGACGAACCGCATCGCATCCCGGACCGCACGCGAGAGTCGGGGCGGGCCGTCCTGGGTCGCGCTGCTCCCGTCGCTCATGTGCCGACCGTACGGGACCCGCCGATGGCGCGCTCCCAGGGCTCCGATCGAGGCCGCGGATGATCCACCTTGCGCGGTACGAAGTCAACCCCTGACATGACCGGAATCGTCCTGTCGATACTGAAAGTGTCTCGTGCACCGCCGTCGAAATCGGTGCGCCACATCGAACCGACAGGGAGGGCGCGATGGGACACCGCCAGGGATCCACGACCGTGATGACCGAGGCTGCCGTCTGGCAGCAGGTCGTCCACACCGATCGGATCCGTGCGCTCGCCGCGACGGACCCGACGGACATCCGTGTCCAGCCGGTCGACGCCGGGTGCTGGCGGGTCGTCGACGCCGCGGCCGCCTGGGGGGACCCGGACATGCTCCTCGGCTTCATCGAGCGCACGGTGGACGGTTTCGACTGCACGCTCATGGCGGCGCTGCACGAGCACGACCGGCGAGCGAGCCTGCAGGACGCCCGCGCCTGGTTCGAACACCGCTGCGGACAGCACGTCGACGAGGCACCGTGCTGACCGCGGTCCACGGGACCGACGCCGCCCGGACCGTCACCGCGAGGATCGACGCGCAGCGACGCCGCACCGAACGATCCGGTACCGACCGGGCCTTCGCCGCACGCGTGCTCGCCCAGGCCGGGCACGGCCGTGACGTGCGGTTCGACGTCGAGGACGACGCCTTCCGGCTGCCGTTCCGGTTCCGCTACCGGACCCGACGGGACGGTTGCGTGAGCCTCGTCACGGCATCGGCGACCTCCGGCTTCTCCGGGGTCTTCGAGCCCATCGACCGCATCGTCGTCGGGTGGTCGAGCACCGGCGGTGTCCGCATCGCCGTCGAGGACGGCGTCGTGCTCGAGACCCGCCCGGGCACGCCCGTCCTGATGCCGACGTCCGGCGAGTTCTCGGTGCGCGCTCCGAAGGGCACGCTGCAGCTCGTGAGCATCGACCGGTCGCTCCTCGACCAGGTGCGCTCGTCGCTGGGAGCAGCGTCCGAACTGCCGACGCGGGGTGCCGAGCCCGCCGTCGCGGCCCTCGAACACCTCCGCCGGTGCGTCGAGCAGGTGGCCGTCACCGCGACACGCGACGGGTTCACCTCCGGCGCCCGGACCGGTGCGCAGGTCGCGCTGGTCGAGGCCGTGCTCGGAGCCTTCGGGGTGCGGACGCCCGCGGTCCTCCGCCGTGCTGTGACGCCGTCGACGGTCGAGCTCGCCGAGGCCTACCTCGAAGGACACTGCGAGCGGACGTTGTGCCTGGCCGACATCTGCGATGCCGTGGGTGTGAGCCCGCGGACCCTGCAGACGGCCTTCATGCGGGAACACGGCGTCTCACCGATGACGTTCCTGCTACGGATGCGGCTCGACCGGGTGCACGCGGTGCTGGAATCCGGCAGCCGGCACGAGACCAGTGTGAGCGAGGCCGCGATGGCCTGGGGCTTCCGGCACCTCGGGCGGTTCTCGGGGACGTACTTCCGCCGGTTCGGGGAGTACCCGGGGCAGACGTTGCGTGCATCGTCCGGTCGGTGCGCGGACGGTCCGGAGCGCCACGCGGGCTGAGTTCGTGCACTACGCAACGTGTTCTGGACACCACGGTGAACACGCAAGTTCGGCCCCTAGGGTCGCCGCAAGCGCAATCGCGTGAACTCCCTCGAACCGGTTGAAGGACCGATCCGTACCGGAAGGCGGTCCACATGACCACCACTCCGCTCGCTCCGGGTTACACCCGCACTCGTCCCGCTACGGGGGCCCGCAAGGGCACCTCGACCTACTCCGCGCTCCTGGCGCAGGTGAAGGAGAACGGCCTCCTGCGCCGTCGTACCGGTTTCTACTGGGCACTCTTCGGCGCACTCGTCGGCAGCCTCGCCCTCGCCTGGGTCGCGTTCGCGTTCCTCGGAGACTCGTGGTTCCAGCTCATCGTGGCCGGCGCGCTGGGCGTGCTCTTCACACAGTTCGCGTTCCTGTCGCACGAGGCTGCGCACCGTCAGGTGTTCGAGTCCCAGAAGTGGAACGACCGCGCGGGCCGCTGGCTCGGCACGTTCCTCGTGGGCCTGAGCTACTCGTGGTGGATGAACAAGCACACCCGCCACCACGGCAACCCCAACACCGTCGGCAAGGACCCGGACATCGCCCCCGACGGCATCCGGTTCCTGCCCGAGGACGCCGCCGCCGTCAAGGGCGGCGCGATGAAGACCTTCATGCGCTTCCAGGGGTGGCTCTTCTTCCCCCTCCTCACGCTCGAGGGCCTGAACCTGCACCGCTACGCCGTGATGTCGATCGTCACCGGCAACGGCACCAAGGCCGACAAGAAGCACCGCCTCATCGAGGGCGCCCTGCTCGTGGCGCGTTTCGCGATCTACCTGACGGTCGTGTTCTGGTTCCTGCCGTTCGGGATGGCGTGTGCGTTCCTCGGGGTGCAGCTGGCCGTGTTCGGCGTGATGATGGGTGCTTCGTTCGCCCCGAACCACAAGGGCATGCCGACCATCGCGCACGACGCGAAGGTCGACTTCTTCTCCCGTCAGGTGCGCACCTCGCGCAACATCCGTGGCGGCTGGTGGGTGTCGTTCCTGATGGGTGGGCTGAACTACCAGGTCGAGCACCACCTGTTCCCGTCGATGCCGCGTCCGGCGCTGAAGCAGGCCCGCCTGCTCGTCCGTGACCACTGCGACACCCTGGACGTGCCCTACACCGAGACCACGCTGCTGCGTTCGTACGGGATCGTCGTCCGGTACCTCAACCGCGTCGGTCTCGCCGCCCGCGACCCCTTCGCGTGCCCCATGGTCGCGCAGCTGCGCATCCACTGACGCCGTGCTGACCGCCATGCCGACGGGCACCGTCAAGTGGTTCGACCACAGCAAGGGGTTCGGCTTCATCCACCCCGACGACGGGTCCCAGGACCTGTTCGCGCACTTCTCCAGCATCGTCGCGGCGACCGGCTCCCCGCCGCTCGCCCAGGACGACCACGTGCAGTACGAGATCGGGCCCGGCAAGAAGGGCCCGCAGGCGGACAACATCTCGATCATCCGCTGATCGGCACCACCACGAGCAACGCCCCGACCGGTCCGGTCGGGGCGTTGCTCGTTGCGCGAGTGGCCGCGGCCGACCGAGTCTCGCCCTGCCGGACGGACGGCAGCTCCCGGTGCCCGCAACGTGACCGCGGAACCGAGTCTCGGCAGCGGCGCCCGCGCCCGCCCCCGCCTGCGGGCTGGGCTGTGTTTCGCGCTGAGCGACAGTTCTCGCGAACGTGAGCGCGTGGGGTGTCGCCCAGCCCGTGACGACGGCGGCCGCCGGCCCGGCGCGCGACGAGACGGACGGGAGGCCCGGTGCCAGCTGGCACCGGGCCTCCCGTCCGCCTGCGCGCCCGTTCTTTCCCATCGCAAGCGCGTTGGTTCGCAAGAACGGGCGTACCTGGTCGAAAGAACTCACCAGGTACGCCCGGTTCCACCAGGCACGCCCGGTTCTGCCAGGTACGCCCGGTTCTGCCAGGTACGCCCGGTTCTGCCAGGTACGCCCGGTTCTGCCAGGTACGCCCGGTTCCACCAGGCGCACGACGCTCGGCGCGCAACGCAAGTCGGCCCGGACCGCGCTGCTGCGTGGTCCGGGCCGACTGTGGTGGTGCGGGGTGTTACTTGATCTGGGCGGTGATGGTGGCGGTGCCGACGAGCAGGCCGCGCTTGACGGCGTCGGTGCCGAAGGTCTTGTTCAGCAGGCCGGCGGCGTCTTCGGAGATGTGGACGGTGGTGCCGGTGAGGATGGCGTTGTCGCCCTCGAGCTGGAGGGGCTTGAGGGAGCCGCCGTGCAGCTCGAACAGGAACGCGTTGGCCGCGGCGACCTTGCCGTTGACGAGGACGTCGCCGTAGAGCTTGGACGAGCCCGGGTTCACGACGAAGTTCTCCAGCGTGACGGTGGTGTCGCCGGCCTTCAGGGTCAGCCCCGAGTCGTCGTGGTTCAGCAGCCCCTGCACGTACGGGCGGTAGTTGCCATCCGGGGACCAGTAGGTGACCGATCCGGCGGTGATCGGGAACGACACCGACCCGTCAGCCAGGGTCGCATCGCCGGAGACGCCGGGGGTGAGCTTCAGGGCGGTGAGGGCGTCGGTGAAGCCGGAGTCGAGCTTCACGGCGGTGGAGCCACCGAGGACCTCGGGGACCGAGGCGACGGGTGCGGGGATCTTCGACGACGACGAGGACACCGTGTGCACGTTCGGGGTCGCGGCCTGGGCGGAGGAGATCCCGAACGCGGCACCGCCGAGGACGAGGGCGCCGGTCGTGGCGAGGGTGAGGGAGGTCTTGAGGCTCTTACGCATCGTGATCAGTCCTTTGCTGTTGTCGCGCTCGGCGCGGTTGCTGTGTGCGCGCCGAACACACCCTTGGTGGGGTGGAGAACCAGCGATGTGCGGCTGGTGAGCGCTCCGGGTGTTTCCCGGTCGTTGCAGGTGATTCGGCGTCGTCCGCCAGACGGATTGGAACGAGTTCTCCGGGCCTGTCGCCCCTAGGCTCGGGTCATGCGGGGAACAACGATCCGACCGACCACGGAGGACGACTGGGAGTCCGTCCGGGCACTGCGGCTCGAGATGCTCCGGGACACCCCGAAGGCGTACGGGGAGCGGCTCGCCGACGCGGAGCGGCTGCAGGAGCGTGACTGGCGTCGACGCGGCCGCCGTGAGCACGACGTCGGCGGGACCACCCTCGCCGCGATCGACGCCGACGGCCGGTGGCTCGGGACGATGGGGGTGTTCGTGCCCGGCCCCCGAGTCGGGCCGCTCCTGGTCGGCGTCTACGTCGCACCGTCGCACCGGGGTCGCACCGCCGGTGTCGCCGATGCGCTGCTCGACGAGATCGAGGTGTGGGCGGCTGCACACGGGTCGGCACTTCGGCTGCACGTGCACGAGGGGAACACCCGTGCGCAGGCCTTCTACGCCCGACGTGGCTACGAGCCGACGGGGGCGACCGAGGCGTACGTCCTCGAACCGAGCGAACTCGAGGTCGAGATGATCCGGCAGCTGCGGGGATCGCTGTGAGCGGCGGGACGGCCGGAGCTGCCGGGCCCGCCGTGCGGTGGCTGCTGCTCGACGTGGGCGGGGTCCTCGAACTCGTCGACGACGCCGCCTGGCCCGGACGCTTCCGAGCGCGGTGGGCCGAGCGTCTCGGGATGACGACGGACGACTTCTCCGCTCGCCTCGTCGCGGCCGACCTGCCCGACGCCTCCCGTCGGACCGGCGTCGTCGACCGGTACTGGGGCGCGATCGGTACGGCGCTCGGGCTGGGGGCCGACCAGCTCGCCGTCATGCGGGCCGACTTCTGGGATGCGTACTGCGGAACCCTGAACCAGCCGTTGTACGACTTCCTCGCCGGACTCCGCGGCACGATCGGCCTCGCGATCCTGTCGAACTCGGGCGATGGTGCTCGAGAGGAAGAGGAGCGGCGCTTCCGGTTCTCGGCGGTGTTCGACCCGATCTGCTACTCCCACGAGATCGGTGTGAACAAGCCCGATGCCGACGCGTTCCGGATCACCCTCGAGCGCCTCGGGGCTGACCCGGACGAGGTGTTCTTCGTGGACGACGTGCCCGAGAACATCGAGGCCGCACGTGCGCTCGGCATCGGGGCGCACCTGCACGTCGACACCGACGAGACGATCCGGGTGCTCGGTGCGGTCGTGCGGGGGAGCGGCCGGGCGACCGGGCGCTGACGGCGGTCTTCGTGAGCATGCCGAGACGGATGCGGCATGATCGGTCCGTGCCTGATGTGAACCCGACCGCCGCGTACCGTGCCGCCCGCGACCAGCTCCTCGCCGCGGACTCTCCGGAAGCGGCACGCGCCGGGTTCCGCTGGCCGGACGTCGGCGACACGTTCAACTGGGCGACCGACTGGTTCGACGTCATCGCGACCGACAACAACCGCACCGCGCTCTGGATCGTCGAGGAGGACGGTCGTGAGCAGCGGCTCAGCTACGCCGACCTGGCCGCACGGTCCGATCGGCTCGCCGCGCGCCTGCACGGCTTCGGCGTGCAGCAGGGCGACCACGTCCTCGTCATGCTCGGCAACCAGCTCGAGCTCTGGGAGACGATGCTCGCCGTGATCAAGCTCGGTGCGGTCATCCTGCCGACCTCGACGATGCTCGACACCGCCGACCTGCAGGACCGTGTCGACCGGGGCTCGGTGGCGCACGTCGTCACGAACCGGAGCGAGACGCACAAGTACGACGACGTCCGCGGGTCCTTCACGCGCATCGTGATCGGCGGTCCCGCTGACGGGTGGACGGAGTACCCGAGCGACCTGGGCGAGCCCGCTCCCGCCGACGAGGTCCGTCCCCACGTCGTCACCCGCACGACCGACCCGTGCCTGGTCTACTTCACGTCCGGCACGACGTCGAAGCCGAAGATGGTCGTGCACACCCAGACGACGTACCCGGTCGGACACCTCAGCACGATGTACTGGCTCGGCGTCCGGCCCGGCGACGTGCACCTGACCATCAGCTCGCCCGGGTGGGGCAAGCACGCCTGGAGCTGCTTCTTCGCGCCGTGGATCGCCGAGGCCACCGTGTTCATCCACAACACCGCGCGCTTCGACCCGGCTGCACTCCTCGCGCAGCTCGAGCGGGCCGAGGTCAACACGTTCTGCGCGCCGCCGACCGCGTGGCGGATGATGCTGCAGTCCGACCTCGGCGTGAAGCCGCGGGCGCTCCGCGAGCTCATCTCGGCCGGCGAGCCGCTCAACCCCGAGGTCATCGGTCGGGTCGAAGCGGCGTGGGGGCTCACCATCCGCGACGGCTACGGGCAGACCGAGACGACGGCGATCATCGGCAACGCACCGGGCGCCGCCGTGACGCCCGGCGCGATGGGAAAGCCGCTCCCCGGTGTGACCGTGACGCTGCTCGACCCCGTGTCCGGTGAACCGGGCGACGAGGGCGAGGTCTGCCTCGACCTCACCGAGCGGCCCGTCAACCTGATGGCCGAGTACCTCGGCGATCCCGACCGCACGGCCTCGTCGATGCGCGACGGCTTCTTCCACACCGGCGACATCGCCGTCCGCGACGCCGACGGTGAGCTGACCTTCATCGGCCGCACGGACGACGTGTTCAAGTCCTCGGACTACAAGGTGTCGCCGTTCGAGGTGGAGAGCGCGCTGCTGGAGCACCCGGCCGTGGCCGAGAGCGCGGTCGTCCCGGCCCCCGACGACGCCCGTCTCAACATCGTCAAGGCGTACGTCACGTTGGCCACCGGATGGGAGGCGTCGGCCGACACCGCCAGGCAGGTCCTGGAGTACGCACGCACGGCTCTCCCCGCCTACGCGCGCGTCCGCCGCGTCGAGTTCGCGGAGCTCCCGAAGACCATCTCGGGCAAGATCCGCCGCGTGGAGCTCCGGGAGCGCGAGGAGCAGTCGGTGAGCAACGGCACGCGCGCCGAGGGGGAGTGGCGCGACGACGAGTTCCCCGGCCTCCGAGCACCCCGCCCGCAGGCCGGGCCCGCTGCCGGCTGACGGAGATCACCCATGGTCGTCGTGCTGCGCCCGTGGTCGCTCGACGATGCGGCTGCGCTCGTCGCCGCCAGCCGGTCGGACCCGGACCTCGCGACGCAGTTCCCGGACGTCGGGCTCGGCGACGATGAACAGGCCCGCGCGCACATCAGGGGCGCCCTGCGGTTCGACGAGCAGGCGAAGAACTGGGCGGTCGTGGAGGACGGAGTCGCGGTCGGCAACGTCGGACTCGCGGCGATCGAGTTCCGGCACGCCACGGCGTGGGCGCACTACTGGTTGGCGGCCGGTGCTCGCGGCCGTGGGCTCGCCGCTCGTGCGTTGACGAGTGTGTCGACCTGGGGCTTCGATGCCGGGCTCTTCCGCCTCGAACTCGGACACCGCTCGAACAACCCCGCGTCGTGTCGAGTCGCCACGATCGCCGGGTTCCGCGCGGAGGGCGTCGAACGGCAGAAGCTCCGGTACGGCTCGGAGCGGTTCGACGTGGAGACGCACGCCCGGCTGGCGACCGATCCGGTGCCGGACCTGTCCGGTTTCGCGGTCCGGACGACGTCCTGACGGCTGCCCCGGTCAGTCCTAGGCTCGACACGTGGAACTGATCGAGGACGCCTCGCGCGGCGACTGGTTGCTGGCCCGGGCCGGCTCGTTCGCCTCGTTCGGCGGCGTCGCGGGCACCGGGTTCGAGGCGTACGCCCGGATCCTGCACCCGCTCCGAGCGGACCGCGAGGACCGGACGACCGTGGACGAGTACGACGAGCACCCGGTCCTCGAGTCGACCGAGTGGCGCTGGGCCGACGTCGCCGAGCGCACCCGTCGGACGATCGACCCGCTCGTGTCGTGGCAGACGCTCAGCGGTCGGGACGACGAGTCTGACCTGCCCTTCGACGACGGCTGGGTCGTCCATCCACCCGAAGAGGGCTGGTACGAGCCGAGGCAACTCGCCGCGCTCACCGAGCTCCTCGCCAAGGCGACGTCGACCCCGGACGACCTGGTCGGGGCGATCTGGGACGGATGGGGGGACCTGAACGGGACGTCGACGTTGGGCTTCGGGTGGCAGGGGAGCGGCGAGCCGACGGCGGCCGAGCGCGTTGAGATGCAGGCGCACATCGACCGGGGGCAGGCGCAGCACCGGCGGGAGCAGGCCGCGCTCCAGGAGTCGCTCGCGGGTCCGCGCTTCCTGTGGCCGGCCCGCGAGTGCTCCCTGCTCTCCATGTCCCTGCCGCAGCTCAGCGACCCGTCCTGGACGGACGACGCCCGCGTGGGCACGTACGTCGGCTTCGGGCACACCCCGCAGATGCTCTGGCCCGAGGGGCACGAGTGGGTGCTCGCCACCGAGATCGACTGGGACTCGACGATCGTCGCCGGGTCGCGGTCGCTCGTCGACGCGATCCTCGCCGATGCCCGGTTCGAGGCGTACGAGGTCGACGCGGACGCTTCCCCGTCCTCGTGAGGGCCCGAACATCAGCGATGCAGCCCGGCCGAGACGGTATCGTCGAGTAATGATCAGGTCCATCCGCCGCGGCGAACGGCCCGCCGTGTCCGACGCCGGTCCCCAGCGTCAGCTCACCGACCGCGCGACGCCGGAACTGTGGGGAGCGCTCGTCGGGAGTGCCGTCGCGCTGCCCGGCGTCGAAGAGGGGCACAGCCAGGTGTCGCCGGCGTCGTCACGCGCGTTGTTCCTGCGCGATCAGCTCGACCACGTCGTCCCGTGGACGTCACTGGCGCCGGACGGACGACTCGAGCCCGTGCACCTGCACGGCGTCGAGGACACCTCGGTCCACCTCTGCCTCCCGGTCGCACGGGGAGCCGAACTGACCGAGCTCGGCTGGGCGATCCCGCACCAGTACGAGGACCACGGGACCGAGTTCATGGTCTACGGCCCGCGCAACGTCGAGGAACTCGCGGTCGTGCTGTCGATCATCGAGGAGAGCCTCGCGTTCGCTCGCGACCCTGGCGACGAACGCCCGGCGCACCACCCCGCCTGATCACTTCGCGTCCAGCGACACCTCACGGCCGGCCGCGCGCGTGAACTGTCGCCCAGCGCGAAAACCCGCCCGCACCCGCACCCGCGCCACCCCCGCGTCACCCTGTGGGAGCACACATCTCCCCCCAACGGCGGACGCGGCGACGCCGAGCGCTCCCGTAGCGTCGAGGCCGTGATCGAAGTCAGCCATCTCACCAAACAGTACGGTCCGAAGACCGCCGTGGACGACGTCTCCTTCGTCGTGCGTCCCGGCAGTGTGACCGGCTTCCTCGGGCCCAACGGCGCCGGGAAGTCCACCACGATGCGCATGATCATGGGGCTCGACCGGCCCACGTCGGGCAGTGCCACCGTGAACGGCCAGCCCTACACGAGCTTCCGCGACCCGCTCCGGCAGGTCGGCGCCCTGCTCGAGGCGAAGGCCGTGCACTCGGGGCGCAGCGCCTACAACCACCTGCTCTCCCTCGCGGCGACCCACGGCATCCCGAAGTCCCGCGTGCACGAGGTCATCGACATGACCGGCCTCGACTCCGTCGCGAAGAAGCGCGTCGGCGGGTTCTCGCTCGGCATGGGGCAGCGCCTGGGAATCGCTGCCGCACTGCTCGGTGACCCGAAGACCCTGATCCTCGACGAGCCCGTGAACGGCCTCGACCCCGACGGCGTGCTCTGGGTGCGTCAGCTCGCCCGCCGCATGGCCGCCGACGGCCGCACGGTGTTCCTCTCCAGCCACCTGATGAGCGAGATGGCACAGACCGCCGACCGCGTGGTCGTGCTCGGCCGGGGCAAGGTCCTCGCCGACGCCCCGATCGCCGAGTTCGTCGCCGGTGGTGGCGCCGCTGCCGGCACCGATGCGGCCGTCAGCCGCGTCATCGTCCGCACGCCGGACCCGAACGCCCTGTTCACCGCGATCGGCCCGAACGCCGCGGTCACCCAGCGCGAGGACGGCTCGTTCCTCGTCGTCGGGCCCGACGCCCCGACGGTCGGCAACATCGCCGCGCAGGCCGGCGTCCCCCTGCACGAACTCACCCCGACCGGCGCGAGCCTGGAAGAGGCCTACATGGCCCTCACCCGCGACGACGTCGAGTACCGATCGGAGGGCACCCGATGAGCGCCACCACCTCGCCCACCACGCCGTCGACCCGGATGAGCGGCTCGACCCGCCTGTCGTTCCCGCACCTGGTGCGGAGCGAGTGGATCAAGCTGCGGAGCATCCGGTCCACGTTCTGGTGCTACGCGATCCTGGTCGTCGTCACGATCGGCATGGCCGCGCTGGTCGGTGCGAACACGAACAGTGGCGGGCAGGACCTGCCGACGGACGTCGCCAACGGCACGTTCGTCAACGCCAACACCGTCGGCGTCCTGCTCTCGTCGCTCGTCGTCGGCGTGCTCGGCGTCCTCATCATCACCGGTGAGTACGGCACGGGCCAGGTCCGCTCGACCTTCACCGCCGACCCCCGTCGCACCGGCGTGATCCTGGCGAAGGCCACCGTCCTCGCCGTCACGACGTTCGTGGTCAGCGCGGTCGCCACCTGGATCGGCGTCCTCATCTCGCTCCCGCTGCTCGCCGGCAACGGTGTCGAGCCGGAGATCGGTGACCCGTCGGTCTTCATGCCGATCCTCGGTTCGTCGGTCTTCCTGACCCTGCTGGCGCTCCTCGCTTACAGCATCGGTCTGCTCGTCCGTTCGAGCGCCGGTGGCATCGCGATCACGCTCGGCATCCTGTTGGTCCTGCCGGTGGTCCTGGGCCTGATGGCCGGGCTGATGAAGGTCGACTGGCCGATGGACATCATGTCGTTCCTGCCCGACTCGGCCGGTGGCCAGCTCTACGCCTACTCGTACGACGGCGCGAGCGCCGCCGCCACCGGCGGCGTCAAGCTGAACGGCTGGGGCGGTTTCGGCGTCCTCGCGGCCGAGGTCCTGGTCATCGGCGGCCTCGCCCTGACGCTCGCGCGCCGTCGCGACGTCTGACGCGACCACCCCACGGCCGGGAGGCGCGGTGCCAGCCGGCACCGCGCCTCCCGTCGTTCCGCGGTGCGCGTCCACCGCGTCACTAGGCTCACAGCGTGCGTTCCGTCCCCGCCCTGCTCCTGCCCGCGATCGCGGGCGTGCTGCTGCTCGCCGCCTGCTCCGGGTCGCCGCCCGTCGACGAGGCCGCGCTGTCCGCCTGGGAGAAGCGCCAGATGGCCACCCACTCGGACCGGGAACTCGGGGCGATGTACGCCGAGGAATCCGCCGGGCAGAGCGCGACGGGGAACGACGACGAGATCGACCGTGGCGTCACGATCACGTTCGCGCACCCGGAAACGGTCGACCACCTCGAGTTCTCGTGCTTCGGTGACGGGCACATGAGCGGTTCCGTCACGGTCGTCTCCGGGAGCACGTCGCGGAACGACATCACCGAGTCGATGCCCTGCGGCGACGGAGCGCAACGCATCGACTTGCGGCGGACCTGGCGTGCCGACGTCGACAGCATCTCCTTCAACGGGTTCGACAGCGACCGCGACAGCGCCTGGAACGTCCGCGTGATCGGCGCAGAGCCCGTCGAGGACTGACCGAGCGCTCAGGACCGCCGGACGTCGTACCGGTGCAGGGTGACGCCGTTGTCGTAGCGCTGCTGCTCGAGCAGGTCGAGCTGCACGAGCGGGCGGTGCCCCGAGCGCGGCGGATCGAACAGCGGCCGACCGGCGCCGAGCACCGACGGGTGTGTGAAGAGCATGACCTCGTCGAGCAGCGCGGCATCGAGCAGCTGACTCGCGATGCTCGGTCCGCCCACTCCGATGTCGCCGTCGCCGGAGGCACGGATCGCGGCCAGCTCGGTGATCGCGTCGCCGTCGCCACCGATGACCCGGGTGTCGTGGTCGGCGGTGGTCCGGGTGCGGGACACCAGGACCTTCGGCTGCGCGGTCCAGATCTCGCCGTACTCGCGCAGGTACTGCGGCATCGACTCGTCGTGCCGGGCGTCGGGCCAGAACGGGTCCATCATGTCGCGCACCACCCGGCCCTCGACGGACAGGGTCATCGCGGCGGCGCGGGCGTTGAACTCGCGGTGCAGCGGTTCGTCGATCCGGATCCAGTCGGGTCCGTCCAGGCCGTCGTGCTCGCCGGGGGCCCGTTCGACGAACCCGTCGACGGAGACGTTGATCCAGTAGACGAACCTCGCGGGCATGGCATGACTCCTTCGTCGAGCCGAGCGTACGCTCGCGCACGTCGCCCGTCGACACCCGCAGTCCCTCCAACAGCACCTCCCTCAACGACGAGAGCAGGTCAGGCATGCGCCGATCGTCCACCGCACTCCTCGCCGTCGTGACGTTCCTCGGCGTCGCGACCACGGGCCTCCAGGCTGCACCAGCGGATGCGTCCGCGGTGCCGGGCGGAACCATCCGGGCGACCACCACCACGACCGTGGCGTCGAGCGCCGCCAGCCGGCACGGCCGCACGGCACCCAACCACCAGAACCCGGTCGCGCTCAGCCTGCCCGACGGGCAGACGGCCGCGAGCTGCGCGGACCCGACCGTGATCCACGGAGCCGGACGCGACCGCAACTGGTACCTCTACTGCACCACCGACGCGCTCACCGCGACGGAGCAGAACCCGGACGGGTCACTCGTGCAGCACGCCGTCCCCACGTACCGGTCGACCGACCTGACCCACTGGACGTACGTGAACGACGCGTTCCCGACGAAGCCCGCCTGGGTGGGCGACGCGAACGGGATCTGGGCGCCGGACGTCGTGTACCGCGCCGGAGACCGTGGTCGGGCCGGCACCTGGTACCTGTACTACGCGGCGTCGGACACCCCGTCGGCGACGGGGCCGAGCGGCGGCGGCTCCGCGGTCGGGGTGGCGACGAGCTCGAGCCCGACGGGGCCGTGGAAGGACTCCGGCGGACCGGTCGTGGCACCGCAGACCGCGCCGAACGGCGACGGCGCGCGGTGGGCCTTCGACCCCGAGGTCATCACCGACGGCGGCACGACCTACCTGTACTTCGGCAGCTACTTCGGCGGCGTGAACGTCCGGCGGCTCAGCGCGGACGGCCTGCGCTCCGACCCGTCGACCGAGCGGCAGATCGCGATCGACAACCGCTACGAGGGCGCGTACCTGATGCGGCACGGCGGCTGGTGGTACTTCATGGGCTCCGCCACGAACTGCTGCAACGGCGCCCTGACCGGCTACGGCGTCTTCGTCGCCCGGTCACGGAGCCCGCTCGGGCCGTTCACGGACCGCGACGGTGTGGCGATCACGAGCACCCGGGTCGGCGGCACGCCCCTGCTCGCGCAGAACGGCAACCGGTGGGTCGGTACCGGTCACAACACCGTGGTCACCGACTTCGCCGGCCAGGACTGGGTCATCTACCACGCGGCCGACCGCACCGACCCGTACTACGCGGGGCAGCCGACCTACACGAAGCGGCCGGCGCTGATCGACCCGCTCGACTGGCAGGGCGGCTGGCCGGTCGTCCGCGGTGGTGCCGGGCCGTCCGACACGGTGCAGCCGGGGCCGGTCGCGCAGCCCGGGCAACGGCCGACGTACCGGGCATCCATCGCCCCGCTCGACGTGCCGGGTCGGACGATCCGCGGGCTGTCGACCTCCTTCGACGGTGCCGCGCTGCCCGGGGAGGAGCCCGGAGCGCTGCCCGCCGCGCTCACGTGGACGCGTGCGCCCGACCCGTCCACCTGGACCGTCGCCGACGGCACGTTCCGCTGGCAGACGCAGGACGCCGACATCCACCCGCCGGCGACGCCGCTCGCGTCGGTGTTGTCCGAACCGGCGCCCCGTGGGGACTACGTGCTCCAGACCACGGTCGGGGTGGACACCCCGGCCACCGGCGACGGGCTGAACTACGTGCAGGGCGGCCTGATCGTCTGGGGTGACGACGGCAACTACGTCCGGCTCACCTCGAACTCGATCTTCAACACGCGCCAGACCGAGTTCGGCAAGCAGGTGTCCGGGCAACCGGCCGGGGCGCCGAGCTACGGCAACATGGTCGTCGGTCCGGTCGGGGACACCACCACGCTCCGGATCGTCCACCGCGAGTTCCGGGGCGAGGACCGGTACACGGCGTACACCAGCCTGGACGGGCGGCACTTCGTCCGGGGCGGGACCTGGACGGCGGACCTCGGCAGTGCACCCCGAGTCGGGCTCATCTCGCTCGGAGGCTCCGGCTTCACCAGCACCTTCGAGGACCTCCGCGTGAGCACGGTCGCGACGCGTCGCTGACGGCGTGGGTGCGCAAAACACCGGTGTTCGCAGGCTGAACCGCGGTCTGCGCGTGTTCGACCCGCGAACACCGGTGTCTTGCAAGCCGCACGGCCGCGCCGCCGCACGGCCGCGCCGCCGCACGGCCCCGTTCAGCCGCGAAACGTCGCCCGTCAACGAGATACCCGTCGGGATGCGAAGATGCATCGTTGGTGCCGGAGCCGAGAACGAGGGTTGGATGATCCCGACGGAAGAACACGACGCGAGCGCGCCGCTGCTCGACGGTCGGTACCGCGTGGAGCAAGCGATCGGCCAGGGCGGCATGTCCGTCGTCTACCGGGGTGTGGACGAGAGCCTGCACCGCCCGGTCGCGATCAAGCTTTTCCACGCGGGCATCGTCGACATCGCTCGGCAAGAGGCCGAACTCGGCGTGCTGGCGTCGCTCGAGCACCACAACCTCGTCAGCCTGCTCGACGCCGGTGTCGTCACCGGGCAGGACGGCACGCAGCAGCGCTACATCGTGATGTCGCTCGTCGTCGGGCAGGACCTCGAGGAGCGCCTGGCCGTCGGCCCGCTCGCCTCGCGGCACATCGCCGAGATCGGCTACGACATGGCCGAGGCCCTCGACTACATCCACGCCCACGGCGTCGTGCACCGCGACATCAAGCCGTCGAACATCCTGCTCGTCGACTACGGCAACGGCTCCGACCGGGCCCGCGCGCGCCTGACCGACTTCGGCATCGCGCTCGCCGCCGGCGTCGAACGCCTGACCGCCGACGGCGTGACCACCGGCACCGCCGCGTACCTCAGCCCCGAGCAGGCGCGCGGCGGCGAGGTCGGCCCGCCGAGCGACGTCTACTCGCTCGGCCTCGTGCTGCTGCAGTGCTTCACCCGCCGTCGCGAGTTCCCGGGCTCCCTCGTCGAGTCAGCCGTCGCCCGGCTGTCCCGCGACCCCGTGGTCCCCGAGCCCCTGCCCGAGCACTGGAAGCACCTGCTCCGTGCCATGACCGCGCAGGACCCCGCGGCCCGCCCGCTCGGCGCCGAGCTGGTCACGATGCTCCGCGACGTCGTGATCGCGGAGACCGCCACGAGCGATCACGTGGTCGAGCCGACCGACGAGACGGCTCCGGTACCGATGCGCCCCGAGACGGACCGCCCGGCGACCCTCGACACCCTGCCCGACGAGTCGCTGCAGCGCACCACGGCGATGGCGGCCCGGCTCTTCGACGCTCCGATCGCCCTGGTCGAGGTCCTCGACGAGGACCGCGAGTGGTCCCAGTCGTACATCGCCGAGGGCGTCGACGAGGCGGCCCGCAGCATCAGCTTCCGCAACGGCTTCGCCCCGGTCCCCGTCCCCGTCGTGATCCCGGACGGCTCCGCGCACCCCGAGATGCGGAACAGCCCCCTGGTCACCGGCCCGCTCGGCATCCGCTTCTACGTCAGCGTCCCGCTCGTCAAGCACGACGGCGCACCGATCGGGACCCTCGCCGTGCTCGACACCCGCCCGCGGCAGGCCACCGAGGACGACCTCGCGAACCTCCGCGACCTGGCGGCGCTCGCCGTCTCGCAGCTCGAGATCCGCCAGGAGTCCCTGCGCACGACCAGCGACTCGCTGCCGGTCCCACGGGTGGTCGGCGACCACACCGCCTGACGGGAGGCCCGGTGCCAGCCCGCACCGCGCCTCCCGACCGCGTGGTGGTCGCGCCCACCGCCGCGCCCACGCCGTCCGCCGAGCGGTCACGATCCGTCGCCTGGCGCGCTCCCGCGCGACGGTCCGTGACCGCTCGACCACCTGCCAGCGGTGCGTCGTGACCACTCGCGGATCCGATGCCCGGCTGACCGACTCCCGCCGAGCGGGCGAAATGCCCGGGTGCGTCCGTGTGCCGACCCGGGTGTTCCGCCCGTTCGTGGTGGTGGGGGTTCGCGCGTCGGTTGGTGCTGCCGAGCGGGCGGAATGCCGGGGTGCCTCCGTGTGCCGACCCGGGTGTTCCGCCCGTTCGTGGTGGTGGGGGTTCGTGCGCGTCGATTGGCACTGCCGAGCGGGCGGAATGCCGGGATGCGTCCGTGTGTCGACCCGGGCGTTCCGCCCGTTCGTGGTGGTGGGGGTTCGTGCGCGTCGGTTGGTGCTGCCGAGCGGGCGAAATGCCGGGGCGCGTCCGTGTGCCGACCCGGGTGTTCCGCCCGTTCGTGCGGCGCGCGCTCAGCCGAGGCGGGTCGCGGCCAGGCCGCCGTCCACGTCGATCGTGGCGCCGTGCACGAAGGTCGCCTCGTCGGAGGCCACCCAGCGCACGGCGAAGGCGACGTCGACGGGGCGGACGGGTGCTCCGGCGGGGGTGCCCGCCGTCATCTGCGCGAGGACGTCGTGCGAGTCCGCGTTGCCCGGTGTCACGGTGGCCCCGGGCGACACGGTCGACACCCGGACGCCGTGCGGTCCGAACTCGGCTGCCCAGGCGCGGGTCAGCTGCTCGACCGCGGCCTTCGTCGCCGGGTAGAGCGCCGTGAACGGGACACCGACGCGGGACATCCACGAGCCGACGTTCACGACGACGCCCGAGCCGCGTTCGACCATCGCGGGAGCCAGCGCTCCGACCAGCACGTGCGGCGCGCGGACGTTCGTGGCCCAGAGGGCTTCGGCGTCCTCGTCGGCGAGCAGCGCGGTGGGGCCGACCGGGTAGACGCCGGCGTTGTTGACGAGCACGTCGACCCGGCCGCCGAGGGCCTCGGTTGCGCGGGCGGCGAGGTCACGGACCGCGTCGGGGTGGGTGTTCAGGTCGCCGATCACGGCCACGGCGGTGCCTCCGGACGCGGTGATGGTGTCCACCACGGCCTGCGTGCGCTCCGCGTCGCGGCCGGCGACCGCGACGGTGGCGCCGGATGCGGCGAGGACACGGGCGACGGCTTCACCGATGCCGCTCGAGGCGCCGGTCACCAGCGCGGTGCGGCCGACCAGTCGGTCGTCGGTGGTCAGGGAGTCGAGGAGTGCTTCGTTGGTCTGCATGCTCCGATGCTCGGTCCGACGGACCCGGCGGTGATTGCCCAGGACTCCGGAGTGCTTGCCGGATCCCGCACGGGCACCACTCGCGTCGGATGCCTCGACAGAATGGGCACATGGACGACGTCACCTCGGACCGGCTGGACCGTGCGCTGCAGAGCGTCCTCGCCCACCTCGACGACACGGAACGCGCCGGACGGCTCGGCCTCCGCCTGGCCCGGGTCGACCGTCCGACCGACCTCGGGTACCAGCGCTACACGCCGTCGGTGTCGGTGGTGCTCGCCGGACGGAAGCGCTCGATAGTGGGGGATGACGACCAGCTCTGGGGTCGGGAACGCTTCATCATCACGCCCGTCGACCTGCCCGTGATCGCCGGGGTGGTCGAGGTCGAACCACCCGCGGGGTTCGTCGCGGTCGTCTGGCAGCTCGACCCCGCGGTGGTGGCCGAGGTCGCGACGGCGATGTCCCGCCCGCACCAGGACGAGGCGCCGCCGGCACGACTCGGCAGCTGGACCCCGGCCCTGGCGGACGCGTTCGCCCGACTCGTCGGACTGCTCGATGCTCCGGAGGACATGGCCGTCCTCGCCCCGCTCGTCACCCGCGAGGTGGTGCTCCGCCTGCTGCAGACGGACCAGGCACCGCGCATCCTGGCCGCGATCGGCAACCGGGACGGCGACGTCGTCGCCGCGGCAACCGCCCTGCTCACAGAACGGCTGGCGGACCCGTGGTCGGTGGCGGTCCTGGCTGCAGCGGTCCGGACGAGCGAGTCGACGCTGTTCGCGCGCTTCCGGCAGGTCACCGGGATGAGCCCGGTGCAGTACCTGCGGCGGCTGCGGCTCGGGGAGGCACGGCGGCGGATGATCGTGCTCGGTGACACCGCCGCCCAGGCTGCTGTGGCGGTCGGGTACCGGAGCGCCTCGCACTTCTCGCGCGACTACCGCGCGCTGCACGGTCGGCCACCGGCTGCCGACGCCGGTCGGGCCCGTGCACTGCTCGCACGGGGTGTGGTCGCGATCGCCTGAGGCGCGTCAGTCCTCGGTGAGGGCCGCAGCGTAGGCCCGGACGGACCGGTGGTACCGGGGGAGCGTCGGCTCGACGGCTTCGATCGCGACGCGCAGGGCCTCGGCGGAGCGTCCCGCGCTGTGCAGTGCGAGCGCGAGGAACACCCGCGGTGCCGCCCCGGTGGCGGGGTGCTCCGGCGCGTCGCGGAGCATCGCGATGGCCTCGTCGATCCGGCCGAGGTTCCGCAGCGTCGAGGCGTGCTGGACGACCATCCTGGCTGCGCGGTCCGGGTCGACTCTGCCCAGACCGGCTGCGGTCGCGGCGGCGTACTGCACGTCGGCCTCGGCCTCGTGGCCGCCCGAGTCGAAGGCGCCGCCGAGCTCGAACGCGCCGAGCGCTGCGTGCGGAGCGTCGGCGGCGAGGTCGCGCATCCGCTCGATCCGCTGCTGGTCGTCGATCGTCTCGTCGTCCCACAGCGCCGCGACGCGTGACTCCCAGTCCCCGGTGCTCATCCAGCGAGCCTAGCGCCATCGGTGATCGTCGCGCGGAACGAGCGGACCAGCGGTTCGCCGGGCTGCACGACGGCGGGGGTGTCCCACGCCAGGGCCGAGCCGATCGCGGGGTACTCCTCGGCGCGGACGAACCAGGGGTCGTGGTGGTCGACGGCCTCGATCCGGATCGTCGCCGGACCGCCGTCGAACACCGCCGACCAGGTGATCCAGGGTGTGACCGAGCCGTGCACGGCGGTCTCGCCCTCGGCGTCGGCGGTCCGGACGGCGACCCCCGTGCACTCGGGGAACCGCCAGAAGAAGCCGCCGTAGCCGGCTCCGGTCCGGCCGTTGCTGCCCGGGCCCCCGAGGTGCACCGGGGTGTCACCCGGGGTGCGGAACGTCGACGACCAGGACAGCTCCCACCCGCTGGTGACCGCGCGCCAGCCGAGGGTGCGGTCCTCGCGCAGGACCACCGCGCGGTCCGGGGCCCGCCAGACGAGTGCCTCGGCGGACATCGTGTCGTGCTGCTCCGCGTGCACCAGCTCGACCGAACCGTGGTCGTCACGCCACACGTAGCCGAGCCCCGCGACGTAGGTTCGGCCACCCCAGCAGTTCACGCCGTCGACGTCCGGGATCGCGACGCCGACGCCACAGTGCCAGTCGTGGTCGCCGGGGTGGTGCGCGCTGACCACGGTGCCGCCGAGGGTCCGGACCGGGTGCAGGTACGGCCGAGGGGACGACGTGGCGATCGTGCCGGCGCCGCTGCGTTCGACGGCGACCTCGACGCCGTCCACGACGAGTGCGCGGATGCCGTCGTCGGTGCTCACGCCACCGACGCTACCCGCGCGTCAGCCGGGCGAGCACGACGCTGTCGAGCACCTCGTGCGGATCACCCTCCGGTGTCGTCGCGGTGCGCGGCCGGACCTCGGCGACCAGGACGTCCCACCGGTCGTCGAGCTGCAGGGCGGCGAGGTCGTCGGCCGGCGCGGGGAACCGGTACTCCCGCAGCTCCGGCGGCAGGTCATCGTGCGGGGGAGCGGCGTGTGCGGTGACGAGCAGGTGCCCACCGACGTCGACGAAGCCGGCGGCCCGACGCAGGATGTCGGCTCGGGGGATCTCCACCGGCCACGACTGCAGGAACGACGCGGTCACCAGGTCGAACCGCGCGGCGGTGTCCCACCGGCCGAGGTCAGCGGCGACGAACGCCGTCCGCTCCTGGACCCCGGCGGCGACGGCAGCCCGCGAACCACGCTGGAGCGCCGTCACGGACAGGTCGATGCCCGTCACGTCCCAGCCCTGCTCGGCGAGCCACACCACGTCGCCGCCCTCGCCGCAGCCGAGGTCGAGCGCCCGCCCCACCGGCAGCCCCCACGTCACCGAGGCGAGCACGGCGTTCACCCGGCCGGACCAGATGCCGTCGCGCTCGGCGTAGCGGCCCTCCCACCACTCCCGGGCGGACGGTGCGGCGGTGACATCGGTGACATCGGTGGCAGATCCGGCGGCGGAGCCGTCGTCATGGGTGTGCATGCACCTACTCCAGCGCACGTGCCGGGCCGGACCCAAGCGGTGTTGCCGACCCGGCAACACCGCACCGTGCGAGGCGGGCGCGACCCGGGCCTCCCGTCCGCCCCGATCGTGAGCAGAAGGTGTCGGGTCGGCTCGACGGACCCGACCATTCCTGCTCACGAAGCGGGCGAAGCGAGCACCCCCTACTCGTCGGCGGGCAGCGGCTCGGCGTGCTCGATGCGTGCGCTCGCCGTGGCCATGTGCGCGTCCATCGCGCGCTGCACGGCGGACACGTCGCGGACGCGCAAGGCCTCGAAGACCGCGCGGTGCTCGTGGAACGCGGCCTCGGTCGCCTGCCGGGTCTGCACGCGCCGCGCGACCCAGACGCTCAGCATCGAGCGCAGGCTCTGCAGCAGGTCGGCGAGCACGTCGTTGCCCGACGCCCGCGCCAGCAGGACGTGGAACCGGACGTCGGCGTCGATGAAGGCCTGCGGGTCGTCGAGCGTCGCCTCCTGCCGGACCAGGTACTCGCCGAGCTCGGTGATCTGCTCATCGGTGGCGCGCTGCGCGGCGAGGATCGCGGCCGTGCGCTCCAGCGAGGACCGGATCTCGAGCAGCTCGCGGGTGCGGTTCGACGCGAGCATGAGGCCCCACGACAGGGTCGTCGGGAGCAGGTCCGAGGTGCCTCCGCGCAGGTAGGTGCCCGAGCCGGGGCGGATCTGCACGATGCCCAGGATCTCGAGGGCGGCGAGGGCCTCACGGACGGCCGAGCGTCCGACGCCGAGCCGCTCGGACAGGATCCGCTCCGAGGGTAGCCGTGAGCCGGGGGCCAGCTCGCCGGCGGTGAGCAGCGAGACGAGCTGTCGGGCGACCACCGAGGCGGGGGACCCGACGGGCACGGACTCGAGTTCGAGTCGGATGTTGAGGGGGTCGTCCGGGCTGAACGCGGGCATGCAGTGAGCGTACCGGTCGGTCAACCGGTTGCGTGCGGAGCGGCGCCGAGGCGACCGACACCGTGCAACAAGCAGCGCGGAGCGCGTGGAATGGTCAACCGGTTGACAAGTCGGCCGACCGCGACGCACACTGGATCAGGCGCACCGATGCGCCCGCTCTCGATCCGCGCAGCAGCACGGAGCGTCCCGGCGCAGCCGCCAGGACGGGAGTCGTACCAACCCCACCGAGCAGGAGTCATCGTGGACATCCCCGCCACGCGAGGCATCCCCACCTCGGTCGTCGAGAAGACGGCCATCCGCAAGATCGCGATCCGCATCGTGCCGTTCGTGGCACTGATGTTCTTCATCAACTTCCTCGACCGCACCGCGATCTCCTTCGCCGCCCCCAACGGCATGGAGGCCGACCTCGGCCTGACCGCCGCCCAGTTCGGCTTCGCGTCCGGTGTGTTCTTCATCGGTTACCTCGTGCTCGAGGTGCCGTCCAACCTGGCGCTGCACAAGTTCGGCGCCCGGATCTGGCTGGCCCGCATCATGATCACGTGGGGCATCGTGTCCCTGCTCTTCACGTGGGTGCAGAACTACCCGCAGCTCGTCGGCCTGCGCTTCCTGCTCGGCATCGCCGAGGCCGGCTTCTTCCCCGGCGCGATCCTGTTCCTGTCGACCTGGGTCCCGGCCCGTCACCGCGGCAAGATGCTCGCGCTGTTCTACCTGGCGCAGCCGCTCACGAGCGTCATCGGTTCCCCGCTCGCCGGCTGGCTGATGACCCACGAGGGGATCCTCGGCGGCCTGGCCGGATGGCGCTTCATGTTCCTCTGCGTCTCGATCCCGGCGATCATCGTCGGCGTCCTGTGCCTCTTCGTCCTCAAGGACAAGCCGTCGCAGGCGAAGTGGCTCGACGAGGACGAGAAGATCTGGCTGGAGACGACGCTCGCCGCCGAGAGTGCCGCGAAGGGCGGCGGAGACGGTCACGGCAAGGGCGGCCTGCGTGCGGCCTTCGGCTCCGGCCGCGTCTGGATGCTCGCCGCGGTGTACTTCGGCTTCATCTACGGCCTCTACGCGCTCAGCTTCTTCCTGCCGACGATCATCGACGGCTTCCAGGAGCAGTTCGGCACCACGTTCGACCTGTTCCAGAAGGGCCTCATCACGGCCATCCCGTACGTGCCCGCCGCGGTGGTCCTGTACTTCTGGTCGCGTGACGCCTTCCGTCGTGGCGTCCGGGTCTGGCACATCGCCGTCCCGGCCCTGGTCGGTGGCCTGAGCATCCCGGTCGCGCTCTACATGAACAGCCCGGCCGCCACCGTCGCGGTCATCGCGATCACCGCGTGTGCGATCTTCGCGGCCCTGCCGAACTTCTGGACGGTCCCGACGCAGTTCCTGACCGGTGCCGCCGCAGCCGCGGGGGTCGCCCTCATCAACACCGTCGGCAACCTCGGTGGGTTCGCCGCCCCGTACATCACGGGTGCGGTCAGCGAGTGGACCGGCGGGTACCAGGTGCCGATGTTCATCGTCGGGTTCTTCATGGTGCTGTCGAGCGTGCTCATGTTCGTGCTCGGCCGGAACACGAAGCGCAACGAAGCGGCCGCCGCGGCGTCCGCAGCCGACACCGCGGTCGCCGCCACGGACGGACCGACCGCCATCGCGAAGGAGGCCGGCGCATGACCCGCCTGTTCAACGACCCGGCGGACTTCGCCGACGAGATGGTGGACGGCTTCGTCGCCGCCAACCGCGCCCGGGTCCGCAGGGTGCACGGCGGCGTCGCCCGCTCCACCACCAGCCCCGAGGGCACCGTCGCGCTGGTCGTCGGCGGTGGCTCCGGCCACTACCCGGCCTTCGGTGGCCTCGTCGGGCACGGCCTGGCGGCCGGTGCCGCGATGGGCAACCTGTTCGCCAGCCCGAGTGCCCAGCAGGTCACCGCGGTCGCGAGGGCGTCCGAGCACGGCGGCGGCGTGCTGCTGAGCTACGGCAACTACGCGGGTGACGTCCTCAACTTCGACGCGGCGGCACGGGCACTCGAGGCACAGGGCATCGACGTCCGCACGGTCCGCGTGACCGACGACGTCGCGTCCGCGCCCGCCGACCAGGCACACAAGCGCCGCGGCATCGCGGGGGACCTCTGCGTGTTCAAGGTGGCCGGCGCGGCCGCTGAGCGCGGCGACGACCTCGACGCGGTCACCGCGATCGCGACCAGGGCCAACGACCGCACCCGCAGCTTCGGGGTCGCGTTCTCGGGGTGCTCCCTGCCCGGCGCCGACGAGCCGCTCTTCACCGTCCCCGAGGGGCGCATGGCCATCGGCATGGGCATCCACGGCGAACGCGGCATCGCCGAGGCCGACGTCCCCACCGCGGACGGCCTGGCCGACCTGCTCGTTGACAAGCTCCTCACCGAGCGACCCGACGACACCGGCACCGGCACCACAACACACGGCACGGCACCAGACACCGCAACAGCACCCGCCGGCCCCCGCGTCGTCCCGATCCTCAACGGCCTCGGCTCGGTGAAGTACGAGGAACTCTTCGTCGTCTTCGGCGCCGTCCAGCGGAAGCTCACCGACGCCGGCATCGTCGTCGTCGAGCCCGAGGTCGGCGAACTCGTCACGAGCTTCGACATGGCGGGCGTCTCGCTCACCCTGTTCTGGCTCGACGACGAACTCGAGCAGCTCTGGGCAGCCCCCGCCGACGCCCCCGCCTACCGCAAGGGCGGCGCCGTCCCGCAGCAGCCCGTGCCGGTCGAGGTGCTCGAAGCCGGCGTGGTCGTGCCCGTGACGCCCGGCACCGAGGAGTCCCAGGCCTCGGCTGCCCGCATCGCGAGCGCGATCACCGCGATCCGCGCCACCATCGACGACCACGCCGACGAGCTCGGCCGCATCGACGCCGTCGCCGGGGACGGCGACCACGGCATCGGCATGCAGCGCGGCTCCACCGCCGCCGACCGTGCGGCACAGGACGCCGCCGCCCGTGGCGCTGGCGCCGGTTCGGTCCTCGCGATCGCCGGCGACGCGTGGTCCGACAAGGCCGGTGGGACGTCCGGTGCGATCTGGGGTGCTGCCCTGGAGGCCCTGGGTCGCGTCCTCGGGGACGAGTCCCGTCCGACACCCGCCACCGTCCAGAGCGCGGTGCACGCCGCCGCCGAAGCCGTCCTGGCCTTCGGAGCCGTCCCCGGCGACAAGACGATGGTCGACGCGCTCGTGCCGTTCGACCAGGTCTTCACCGCCCGGGTCGACGCCGGCGACGAACTCGTCGACGCCTGGTCGGCCGCCTCGGCCGCAGCACAGACCGCGGCGGACGCCACGGCCGACCTGTTGCCCCGGATGGGCCGCGCCCGCACCCACGGCGAGGACGCCGTCGGCACCCCGGACGCCGGCGCGATCTCGTTCGCGCTCATCACCGCCGCTGTCCTGACGACCATCGCCGTCCCCGCCTGACCCCCACCACGAAAGGCACACCCGCATGAGTGAGCAGCAGTTCCGCATCGTCGTCGGTTCGGACGACGCCGGCTTCGACTACAAGGAGGTCATCAAGGCCGACCTGGCGAAGGACCCCCGCGTGGCCTCCGTCGTCGACGTGGGCGTGGACGCCGACGGCCACACCGCCTACCCGCACGTCGCCGTCGACGCCGCCCGTCTGGTGGCGAACGGCGAGGCCGACCGCGCGATCCTGATCTGCGGCACCGGCCTCGGCGTCGCGATCGCGGCGAACAAGGTCTTCGGCATCCGCGCCGTGACCGCGCACGACTCGTTCTCGGTGGAGCGCTCGATCCTGTCGAACGACGCCCAGGTGCTCTGCATGGGCCAGCGCGTCGTCGGGGTCGAGGTCGCGCGCCGGATGGCGAAGGAGTGGCTCGGCTACACCTTCGACCGGACGAGCGCGAGCGCCGAGAAGGTCAACGCGATCTGTGCCTACGACGGCTCCACCCCGGTCGGGACCGACGCCTGATGCCCGCGACCACGGCGGCCGCCCCGGTGACGATCGGGGTGTCGCTCAAGATGTACTTCAGCCATGCCCGGACGCTCGAGTGGGCGGCCGCCGTGGCCGACATCGCCCGGAGCCACCCGGCGGTGCGGTCCGGCGCGGTCGAGCTCTTCGTGGTGCCGACGTTCCCGTCGCTCGTCCCCGTCCGGGCGATCCTGACCGGGTCAGGCGCTCCGGTGCTGCTCGGTGCCCAGGACCTCGCCTGGGCCGACGAGGGTGCCTTCACCGGCGAGGTCTCCGGCGCCGAACTCCGTGAGATCGGGGTCGACCTCGTCGAGATCGCACACGCCGAGCGCCGCTCCCTGTTCCACGAGACGGACGACGAGATCGCCGGCAAGGTGCACGCGGCGTACCGCAACCACCTGCGGCCCCTGGTCTGCATCGGCGAGACCGAGCGCGCTGCCGACGGCGACCCCGCGGCCGCGATCGCCGAGGTCACCGCGCAGCTCGACCGGTTCCTGGCGACCGCGACCGCCGACGGCATCGCCGGACCGCTCATCGCCGCGTACGAGCCGGTGTGGGCGATCGGCGCCCCGCAGCCGGCGCCCGACGAGCACATCGTCGCGGTCCTGGCCGGCATCGAGCAGCACCTGGCGACCCGGCCGGAGCTCGCCGGCTCCGTCGCGATCTACGGCGGCAGTGCCGGTCCGGGCCTGCTGACCCGCGGTGCCGGACGCATCGGCGGCCTGTTCCTCGGCCGCTTCGCCCACGACCCCGAGGCGATCCGCACGATCCTCGACGAAGCCGAGGCGCTGGCCGCGACGCAGGACGGAGCACCGGCATGACCTCCCTGCTCGGCCTCTCCACCTACGCCTACTTCTGGCGCATGTCCGACCGCGTCCCGTCGCCGATGTCCCTCGACGACGCCCTGCGCGACGGCGCGTCACACGACGGCGTCGACCTGTTCCAGATCTGCGACCACCTGCCGCTCGACACCGCGACCGACGAGCGCCTGGCCTCGATCCGGTCCCTGGCCACCGACCTCGGTCTCACGCTCGAGGTCGGTACCCGAGGCACCCGGCCGAAGCACCTCGCCCGGTACCTGCACGTCGCGCAGCAGCTCGGCGCAACGCTCGTGCGGAGCATGTGGACGAGCGGCGACGACCAGCCCGACGCGGCCGAGACCGAACGACGCCTGCGGCAGACGCTCCCCGCCTACGAGCGCGCGGGCGTGACCCTCGCGCTGGAGACCTACGAGGTCGTCGCCACCGCCGACCTCGTCGCGGTCGTCCAGGCGATCGGCTCCGACAACTTCGGCATCTGCCTCGACCCGGCGAACACCGTCGCCCGGCTCGAACACCCGGGGGACGTCGTGGCGATGACCGCCCCGCACGTCGTCAACTGGCACGTCAAGGACTCCGCCTTCACCCGCTCACCGGGCTGGGTCGGTTTCCAGTACACCGGCGTCCCGATCGGCAGCGGGGTCCTCGACCACGACGCCGTCCGCGCCGCGCTCGAGCCCGACACCCGGGGGATCAACCGCGTCATCGAGTTCTGGCTGCCGTGGCAGGACGAGCACGCGGGCGCCGAACCGCTGCCGGGGGAGACCCCCGCACAGACCACCACCCGCATCGAAGCGGCGTGGACCGAACACACCATCGAGTACATCAGGAGCAAGGAATCATGACCGACACCGTCACCACCCCCCACACCGTCGCTGCCGGATCCGGCACGGCCGACGTCACCGTCGCCGTGATCGGTGCCGGCGGCAAGATGGGCACCCGCGTCTCGAACAACTTCGCGAAGAGTGAGTACACCACCCTCTACAGCGAGGCCTCGCCCGCCGGCCAGGAGCGCATCCAGGCCCTCGGCCGCGAGATCACCGACAGCCTCGACGCCGCGAAGGCCGCCGACGTCGTCATCCTCGCCGTCCCGGACGTCCTGCTCGGCACCATCTCCGAGCAGCTCGTCCCCGTCATGAAGTCGGGCGCCAGCATCCTGACGCTCGACCCGGCCGCCGCCTACGCGGGTCTCCTCGCCAAGCGCGAGGACATCCACTACGCCGTGGCGCACCCGTGCCACCCGTCGGTGTTCCTCGAGCGCACCACCAAGGCCGAGTGGGACGACACCTTCGGTGGCATCGCCGCCCCGCAGGAGGTCATCGCGGCCTTCGACGCCTCGGAGTCGCTCGGCGACGAGGGCGACCGTGCCAAGGCCGTCGCCGAGGCCGTCATCACCACGATGTACGCCCCGGTCATCCAGGTGCACTGGGTCACGGTGAAGCAGCTGGCCGTGCTCGAGCCGACCCTGGTCGAGACGATCGCCTGCATGATCGGCGACTTCCTCAACGACGCCCTCGAAGAAACGGTCACCGGTGTCGGCGTGCCCCGTGAGGCCGCCCGCGCCATGCTCTACGGCCACACGTGGATCGCGCTGACCAACGGCCTGCGCGGCTCGAACCCGTTCTCCGACGCCTGCCACATCGCGATGGGCTACGGCCGCGAGAAGCTCATCAAGGAGGACTGGAAGCAGGTCTTCGACGACAGCGAGCTCGACTCGGTCATCGCGAAGATGCTCAAGATCGACGCCGTCCGGCGCTGAGCCGGACCGCCGCCGACCACCGCGCCGACCCGTCAGCGCGCCCGGACCGGAACGCCCCGCCGACCCCCTTCCGGCGGGGCGTTCCCCGTGCCGTCGGCGGCCACGAACCCCCGCGGCCCCCACGCCTCGGCCAGCGTGATCGAGGCCACGCCCGGCACGGTCAGCGCCCGCACCGCGTCGGCGAACCACCGCGCGGCGGCCGACGTGTGCTGCGCCGGGTCCGTCGCGTCCGGAACGGTCTCCGGGCCGTAGCCGTGCTCCACGGTCGCGTCCGCCACGACCCGGGTCGGCGCCGTCGCCACCGCGTTCCACCGTGGCCGCAGCGTCACCGGTCCGACGTGCAGCGCCCTGCCGGCGGCCAGCCTGGAGGCGCTGCTCACCACCCAGCGCTGCATCCGGATCGACTCGGTCACCTGTTCGGGCGACCGGTCGTGCATCTGCGGCGTCACGCTGCAGGTCAGGGGGCCGTCCCAACCCGAGAACACCGCGATCGAGCGGTTCAGCTCGGTGAAGTGGGCCCGGGTACCGGCGACGACCTCCAGCGCGCCGACCGCTGCCACCGCTTCGCGCAGTGCCCGCTGCAGCGCCGGCGTCGTCACGTGCGACACCGGGTCGAACGCCCCGACGCGCGCCACCGGCCCGCCCTCGAGCACCGCGTCGATCGCCGCGCGCAGCAGCACCGGGTCGTCGGTGACGAACCGGACGTCCAGGGGAGCGCCACCCGCGTCCCGGCGGGCCGACGCGAGCACCGCCTCGACGTTCGGGGCGCCGAGGGTCGGCTCGACCAGGATCGGGAACCCGCGGAGCAGGTCGGCGTCGTCCGGGCGCGCAGCGACCGGTGCCGAACCCGCGAGCAGCTGGAGCGTCGGCGGCGGCGTGACCACGGCACCGGGAGCGGGCCCGTCGAGCGCCGCCAGGTCCGGGGCGGGGGAGGCCGTGCCTGGCGACCGGGTGCCCGGACCACCTGCTGGACCGCCCGCCGTCGCACGCAGGGTGAGCCCCTGCCGGACCGTCGTCCCCGGCGTGCTCGCGACCGGGAACGGCTCGGCGAGGGGCGTCGAGTACGTCTTGAACGAGGCGTCGGTCCAGTTCCGCTGGTCCTCGGTCTCGAACACGTCGCCGGTCAGGTCGAGCGACAGCGCGACCGGACCCGCAGCCCAGTCGAGCCCGGCGACGTCGACGGCCGGCTGGTGCGGCGCGATCCAGAACGGGAACGCCGTCGCGGTGACGCCACCGGACGGGTGCCGCACCGTCAGCGGCTGCCCGGCCAGGGTCGGCGGGTGCAGGACGACGAGCCCGATGCGGTTGCGGCGGAAGGCCCGTGTGACCGTCCCGACCGCGGCGACCCGAAGGGTGTCGTCGTCGACCGTGACCTCGAGGACGGTGCGGACGACCTCGACGCCGTCGTACCGTGCGCTGGTCTCGATGCGGATGCGCCCATCCTCACCGTCCGCCGTGCGTGTCAGCACGGTGTCGTCGGCGGTGCGCCAGTCGTGGTCGCGGACGACGAACCGGACGGCGCGCAGGACGAGCGTGCCCCGGAACGTGACGTCGGCGAGTTCGGCTCCGCGCAGGGCCAGACGCCAGGGCCCGACGGACACGATCTCGTCGTTCGACGTCGCAGTCATGGTGCATGCCTAGCACCGGTCAACCGGTTGGGCAATGATGGGTGTGACGGAGCAGCGCTGCTCCGAGGACGGAGTCCCACATGACCGCACGACTCGACGGCCGGACCGCACTCGTCACGGGAGCGGGGTCCGGCATCGGCCGCGCGATCGCCGACCGCTTCGTAGCCGAGGGGGCCACCGTCGTCTACGCCGACCGCGACGCCGATGCGGCCGCCGGTGCCGCCGCCGCAGCCGGCCCGACCGCGACCGGCCTCACGATGGACATCGCCGACGAGACGAGCGTGGCCGCGGGGTTCGCCGGACTGGCCGACCGTGGTGCGAGCCCCGACGTGGTGGTCGCGAACGCCGGTGTGCAGCTGTTCGGTCACGACGCGAAGGTCGCCGACCTGTCGCTGGAGACCTGGGACCGCACGGTCGCGGTCAACCTCACCGGCACGTTCCTGACGATCAAGCACGCCGTCCGGGTGATGCTCGCGAGCGGCACCGGCGGGTCGGTCATCGCCACGGGGTCGCCGACCGGCCTGAACGGCGAGGGCGCCGACTTCGCGGCGTACTCCTCGACCAAGGGCGGCATCCACGCACTCGTCCGGGCGGCCGCGATGGCCTACGCACGGGACGGCATCCGGGTGAACACGGTCGTGCCGGGCTACACCGAGACCGGCCTCGTGTCGGCGATCTCCGGTGACCCCGAGGCCCGAGCCGCGATCGTCGCCCGCACACCCCTCGGCCGCCCCGGCACCCCCGACGACGTCACCGGCATCATGGTCTACCTGGCCAGCGCGGAGTCGTCCTACGCCACCGGCGCGGAGTTCCGCGTCGACGGCGGTATGACGAGCCTCTGACCCGTCTCACGCCCGCCGCCGAACCCGCCGCACCGCCCTGGAGGCCCGGTGCGGCCCCGTCAGGCCGTCTCGCGCCCGGCGAGCAGCGCGCCCAGGGCTGCGGCACCGCCCGCAGCGTCGGGCACGGTCACCATCCGCGCCTGCCCGCCGCGGAGCCGCGCGACCAGCCCCGGCCCGGACCGCACGACGTAGGCGACGCCGCGGCCCGAGATCCGGTAGCCCCAGCCGCCCCACTGGCCCGGGGTCACCTGCTCCCACCCGCACGACTCGATGCGCTCCAGCGGGACGCGCATGAGGGGGATCCTCGTCCATGTGGACGTGAGCCGCATGCCGCGACGGTCGACGGTGAGTTCCACCCGCGCCAGCACCAGCACGGCGATCCCCGCGATCACCATCGCCAGTCCGGAGACGACCGCCGTCGTCACCCCGGCCGATGCCGTCCAGACGGCGGTGCCGACGCCGAGGACCACGACGACCGCCCCGATCACCGCGAACCACCGGCTGCCGACGCGTGCGCGCCAGGCGACGCGGGTGTCGGGCCCGACCGCCAGGGGAGCGACCTCGTGGGCCGGCACGTGTGCAGCGACCCGGAACAGTGCGAGCACGGGGACGGCGGCGACCACCACGGCGACGAGCAGGAACGGGACCGTCCACCAGGGGGACAGGGTGCCGTCGCCGGCCGTGTTCGTCCACGCGAGCACGACCCAGGCCGAGCCGAGGGTCCCGGCCAGCAGGTTCGCGACGAGCAGGACCGTGGCTGCTGTCCGCCTGTCGCGCCAGCGCAGCGCGGAGAACGCGAGGACGACGGCCACCAGTGCCACCGCCAGGGTGACCCAGAAAGCCGTCCACGGTGACCCCCAACCGTCCGCGGTGCCGTCCGTCCGGAAGTGGATCGCGATCCGCGCGGGCATGGTGGACGCCGCGAGGACCGCGGTGAGCACCAGTCCCACCGCGACCAGGAGCCCTGGTGCCGTCACGGCCAGCCGTGTGCCCGTGGTCATCGGTCGAGTCGTCATCGTGCCCCCTTGATCATCGTGAACAGGTCGTCGAGCGAGACACCCAGGGTGTCCGCCTGGTCGCGCAGCTCGTCGACGAGCGTGCGCAACCGGTCGAACGAGGCGTTGCCCGATCGCAGGACCGTCGCGCCGCGGCCGCGCCGCAACTCGATCAGTCCGTCCTCCTGCAGCAGCGCGTAGGCGCGCAGGACGGTGTGCATGTTGACGTCGACCGAGACGGCGAGGTCCCGCGCAGCGGGCAGCCGTTCGCCGTTCCGCAGCTCGCCGCGGGCGATCGCGTGCCGGATCTGGGTGGCGACCTGTTCCGCCAGGGTCGCTCGCGCCCGCGGGTCGAGGGTGATCAACATGTTCGCATTCTATGCGAACAATCCGGCATCGCACCAGGGCTGCTCCACCTGTTCGGACCCTGTTTGGCCGCGGAACGCAGCACGTGGTTCGGCGGCTCCCGGCACGCGTACCGTCCGTCGCGATGACCGAATCACCCACCACCACTGCCCCGTCGAACTACGAGTCCGCCGACGGTGTGGACCCCCTGCACGTCACCACCTACCGACAGGTCCGCAAGGCCGCCCGCCGCGGACACGCACTGCCCGGCGACGCCGGTGAGCCGTCCCTGGCCGACCTGGTGAACGCCCGGAAGAACGGCACCGCCGAGTCCCGCTGACGCAAGCTCACGATCCGGTCTCGACGAGGTCTCGATCGGGACACGACGACGCGAGCAGCACGAGGGTGCTGTCACGATGACGTCCATGGTCTCCTTCCGGTCCGCACTGCCCCTGGTCGTCGTGAGCGCGGTCCTCGTGTCCGGCTCGCTCGCCGGCTGCTCGGCCGACGCCGACGCCGACGCAGCGGCGCGGCCGACGTCGAGCCCGACGCCGACCTCGGAGACCTCGGACGCCCAGCCCGCGGGCGGTGCGACGGACCCGATGGAGGAAGACCGGAGTGCTGCGGCGATCTGCGGCCAGATCACTGCGCTGACGACGATCTCGCTGAACGCGACTGTCGGGCGAAGCCAGGGCGATCTCTCCGAGGCGCAGTACCAGGCACTGATCGCGGCGGAACGCTTCGGCTACGAGCACCTGTCGAGCACCGACGAGGAGCTCGACGACGCGATCGACTACGCGCACGAGTACCTCGACGCGCACCCCGCACCGAAGTCCGGGCCGGCGCTCGAGATGACTCCCGAATGGGAACTCGTCGGGCGGACCCTGATCACCGCGTGCCGGGGTGCCGGGTCGAACGTCGTGGGCACCGCCCAGTACGGCGGCTGACGACCCGGATCAGGGTCCCGTGACCGCGGTCACGAGCGCGTCGAGCGCGCGGTCGAGCTCCGGCATCGTCACGGCGCCGTAGCCGAACACGATGCCCGGCGGCGTGCTGCCCGGCGCGAGCCCGTACTCCTCGAGCGTCGCGACGAGCACCCCGGCGTCCGCCAGCCGACGCGCGATCTGCGCCCCCGTGGTCGGACCCGACCACGTGACCACCGCGTGCAGTCCGCCGTTCAGGGCACGGGCCTCCAGGCCGGCGACGTCGCCGAGCCGAGCCGCGATCCGGGCCCGGCGGTGCGTGTAGTCGCGACGCACCCGACCCAGGTGCCGCCGCAGCGCACCCGTCCGCAGCAGGTGCACGAGCGCGGCCTGCACCGGTTCGGCGACGACCGCACCACGAGCTCGACGGGTGGCGAACACCGCCTCCGTCACCGGGGAACCCGTCGCCGCGACCGTCGGCAGCACGACGTACGCGCAGCGCAGCCGGGGGTCGAGCGTCTTCGAGAAGCCGCCGACGTGCAGCACCACGCCCTCGGCGTCGAGCGCGGCCAGCGCGGGCACGGGAGCGCCACGGTGCCGGAACTCGGAGTCGTAGTCGTCCTCCACCACCACGGTGCCGGTGGTGGCGGCCCAGGTGAGCAGCCGCCGGCGCCGGGCGACGGGCATCACCGACCCGAGCGGGTACTGGTGCGTCGGGCTGACCAGGACGGCGTCGACCGGTCCGGCGGCCTCGAGCGCGTCGAGGTCGAGGCCGTCCTCGCCGACCGGGACGCCCACCAGGGATCCACCAGCGCTCGTGACCGCACGGTGTCCGGTGCGGTAGCCGGGGTCCTCGACGGCGACGACGGGAGCGCGACCCAGCAGCCCCCGAAGCGCCTCGGTGACGAGCGACAGCGCTTCCGAGGTCCCTGCGGTCACGAGCACCCGGTCGACCGTCGCCGTGAACCCGCGGGTCAGGCCGAGCTGGGCGACGACCTGTGCCCGCAGGTCGGGGGAGCCGAGCGGGTCCGCGATCGCGTTCCGGAGCGCGGCCGATGCCGCTGCGCGCCAGGCTGCCCGCCAGTCCCGTTGCGGGATGGCGGTGACGGCGGGAATGCCGGGACGGCAGTCGATGAGCGGAGCGGACGGCGAGGCGGCCGCGACGCCGACCGCGTCGGAGCCGGAACCGGAGGTGTCCGTGCCGACGGCCGACGGCGCACCCGTGGTCCGACCGTGCAGGTCCGCCGCGACCCGCGCGAGGGCACCGTGCCGCGTCCGCAGGTACCCCTCGCCGTCGAGCTGCTCGTACGCCGCGACGACGGTGCCCCGGGCCACCCCGAGCTCCGCCGCCAGCGCCCGCGTCGACGGCAGTGGATCGCCTTCACGCAGGGTGCCGTCGTGCACCATCCCGCGCACCCGTGCCACCACACCGGACACCTTGCTCGACTGGTCCATCGTGATCGCCCCGATCTGGTCCAGACACCGGACCACTGGTGACCCTAGCGTGACGACATGCCCACCTCGAGCCCCGAACCGGAACCGCCCACCGACGGCCCTTCGCTCCGCGTCCGCCGCCTGCGCGACCGCCAGTCCGACGACCCCGCCGTCCTGCACGCGATCCTCGCCGAGGCCCACGTCGCCCACGTCGGCATCGTCCGCGGTGGCCAGCCCGTCGTCCTGCCGTTCCTCTGCGCCGTCGGGGACCTCGGCGACGGCCCCGTCCTGCTGCTGCACGGCTCGACCGGTGGTGGGCTGTTCCTCGACGCCGGGGCCGAGGGCGTCCCGGTCGCCGCCACCATCACCCACCTGGACGGTCTCGTCTTCGCACGCTCCACCAACGACAGCTCGGCGAACTACCGCAGCGCGATGGTCGCCGGCCGCGCCACCGTGGTGCCGACCGACCTGCGCACCGAAGCCCTCTGGCAGGTGGCCGACCACCTCATGCCGGGTCGCCGGGCCGAGGTGCGCGAGATGACCGCGAAGGAGGTCCGCGCCACCCAGGTCCTCCAGCTGCCCCTCGACCGCGCGAGCGTCAAGGTCCGAGCCCACGGTGTCGGCGAGGACCCGGCGGACGGTGAGGACCACACCGTCTGGGCGGGCGTGCTGCCACTCGCGGTCCGCGCCGGGGTCCCGATCCCGGGGGACATCTCGGGGGACAGCCCGGTGGACGCCTCGGTTGTCGCACTGTCGGCTCGCCTCGACCGCCTGGCGGCCGACCGGGAGGCCCGGATCGCCGCAGTCATGCGGGTCACGCCGGTCTGAACCCGGGTCCACCGCCGCGGGCCCGCTCCGGAACGCCCGTGCGCGCCGTCGGAGTGGCCTGCGAGCGGTGCTCGTTCCTGTGACCAGCCGCAGGAACACTCCGGCGCTGCCCAGCCGCGGGCACCGTCGTGACCAATACGTTACTTTCCGGACCGCCGAGTGGTCCCGACCCGGAAGGACCCATGGGACGCCACACCCTGCCTGCAGCAGCCGACGACCGTCAGCCCGCGCGAACGCACACGCACCCCGCGGTCGACCCCGCGCCGCTGACGCCGGACACGCAGCAGTCCCGTCCCCGTGGTCGCCGCTCGGCCCTCGGCCCCGCGGCCGCCCGCTCCACCTTCGTCGAGCACCCGAAGCCGGCCCGGACCGTGCGGATGCAGCCGCGTCCCGCCCCCGTCGCGTCGTCGGCCGGCAGCGCGGTGCTGAGCCGGACCGCCACCCTGCGTGCCGAGCGCGCCGTCGACCCGCGGCACATCCGCCGTTCCGCCAACGCGAAGCGCGCGGCCATCCTGCTCGCCCCCGCGATCGCGGTGACCTCGAGCCTGACGCTCGCCCTGCCCGCGAACGCCGACACCCTGCCCGCGGACACCCGTTCCGGCACGACCACGGCGCAGGACGCCCAGACCTTCACGGTGGCGCACGACGTCCAGGTCCCCGTGGTCTCCACCGACGGCATGACCACCACGACGACGATCGTGTCCTACCCGACGCTCGACCTCCGCTTCGGGGTGACGACCGCGCAGGCACAGTCCGCGTTGTCCGCCGCACTCTCGGCCGGGGGCGACCGGGCCACGATCGTGCAGACCGCCCTGCAGTACATGGGGGACCCGTACGTCGAGGGCGGCGCGAGCCACGAGGGCATCGACTGCTCCGGGCTCACGATGGTCGCCTACCAGGCGGTGGGGATCGAGCTCGTGCACTACGTGCCGACGCAGGACGCCGTCGCCACCACGATCCCCGAGTCCGAGGCACTGCCGGGCGACCTCGTCGTGTACGACGACGAGGACCACGTCGGCCTGTACCTCGGCCAGGGGCTGGTCCTGCAGGCACCGCACCCGGGCGAGGTCGTCGACATCGTCCCGATGTACTCGGCGGCGCACCACTTCGCGCGCGTCCTGCCCGCCGGCAGCTGACCCGACCAGCCGTGGTGCGGCCGTGGTGGTGACCAGCAGGACCACCCGGACGGGGCGTCCCCACCGATCACGGGCCTCCCGTATCCTGGAGTGATGGCTTCCGACACCCGCACCCCGTTCGAACAGCAGCAGTCTGCTCGTCCGCAGGTGCGCCCGCGCACCGAGGGCTGGAAGCAGGCCACCGACACCGACGGTCGCCCGCTGCTGCAGTTCGCGTCCCCGAAGCGTGGCAAGCCGCCCGTGCACCTGGCCGACCTGACGGCCGAGGAACGCGAGGCCCGCGTGAAGGAACTCGGCCTGCCCGGGTTCCGCGCCAAGCAGCTCGCGACCCACTACTTCCAGCACTACACGTCCGACCCGGCCAAGATGACCGACCTGCCCACCGCCCAGCGGGAGCAGCTCGTCGCCGGGATGCTGCCGCCGCTCCTCACCGAGACCCGGCGGCTGGCGACTGACAACGGCGACACGATCAAGTTCCTCTGGAAGCTGCACGACGGCGCCCTGGTCGAGTCGGTCCTCATGCGCTACCCGGGCCGCATCACCCTGTGCGTCTCGTCCCAGGCCGGGTGCGGCATGAACTGCCCGTTCTGCGCCACCGGCCAGGCGGGGCTGACCCGCAACATGTCCACCGCCGAGATCATCGAGCAGATCGTCCGGGCCAACGCCGCGATCGCCGCCGGTGAGCTCGGGGGCGATCCGCGCAAGGGCGGCCACGACCGCGTCGACGCCGAACGCGTGACGAACATCGTGTTCATGGGCATGGGGGAGCCGCTCGCGAACTACAAGCGGGTGATGGACGCCGTGCGGTTGATGGTCGCACCGCAGCCGAACGGTCTCGGCATGAGTGCCCGCGGCATCACGGTGTCGACCGTCGGCCTGGTGCCGGCGATGATCAAGCTCGCGGACGAAGGGATCCCGCTCACCTTCGCGCTGTCCCTGCACGCACCCGACGACGAGCTCCGCGACGAGCTCATCCCGGTGAACTCGCGCTGGAAGGCCGACGAGGCGATCGACGCCGCCCACAACTACTACGTGAAGACGGGCCGTCGTGTCTCGATCGAGTACGCACTCATCAAGGACATGAACGACCACGCCTGGCGAGCCGACCTGCTCGCCGAGAAGCTCAACAAGCGCGGCAAGGGCTGGGTGCACGTCAACCCGATCCCGCTCAACCCGACGCCGGGCTCCGTGTGGACCTCGTCCGAGGTGCACGTGCAGGACGAGTTCGTCCGCCGACTCAACGCCGCCGGCATCCCGACGACCCTGCGCGACACCCGCGGCAAGGAGATCGACGGGGCGTGCGGGCAGTTGGCAGCGGCCGAGTAGGTCGGTCCGGTTCGTTCGGGAGGCACGGTGCGGGTTCGCACCGTGCCTTCCGCCGTTCCCGGGGTCGCGCTCACCCCGTCGATCCCCGGAAACCCGGGGGACACGTGCCGTTCACCCGACTGCGACACGCCCGGGAGGGACGACGGTTGGCAGGGCCCCCGGGGCGTGTGTAAAGTAATCACTCGTTGCCGCTGAGGCGGAGAACGGAACGGCCGAGACGGTCACAGGGTGCAAGCCCTGGATGCGCAGTCCGGACGGGGTCCCGCTCAGGCAACATCCCCCCGAAGAAGTCGAAGTGATTCGACGTGTCTGACGGTGGAACAAGACGAATGCCTCTCTGGCGGAACCTGTGATGGGTCGAGCGGGGAGTGCGTCTGGTCCTTGAGAACTCAACAGCGTGCACATTGTCAATGCCAATTTATTGATTGACCTCGTGCCTGGTCGGATTGCTGACTGGGTCATGAAGCAATTCCTTTTGGATTGAAGATTGTCAGTAGACAGTCAACAGTCAGAATCAACTCGGTCTGATGCCTTCGGGTGTTGGGTCTGTAATTTTTTACGGAGAGTTTGATCCTGGCTCAGGACGAACGCTGGCGGCGTGCTTAACACATGCAAGTCGAACGATGATGCCCAGCTTGCTGGGTGGATTAGTGGCGAACGGGTGAGTAACACGTGAGTAACCTGCCCCTGACTCTGGGATAAGCGTTGGAAACGACGTCTAATACTGGATATGATCACTGGCCGCATGGTCTGGTGGTGGAAAGATTTTTTGGTTGGGGATGGACTCGCGGCCTATCAGCTTGTTGGTGAGGTAATGGCTCACCAAGGCGACGACGGGTAGCCGGCCTGAGAGGGTGACCGGCCACACTGGGACTGAGACACGGCCCAGACTCCTACGGGAGGCAGCAGTGGGGAATATTGCACAATGGGCGAAAGCCTGATGCAGCAACGCCGCGTGAGGGATGACGGCCTTCGGGTTGTAAACCTCTTTTAGTAGGGAAGAAGCGAAAGTGACGGTACCTGCAGAAAAAGCACCGGCTAACTACGTGCCAGCAGCCGCGGTAATACGTAGGGTGCAAGCGTTGTCCGGAATTATTGGGCGTAAAGAGCTCGTAGGCGGTTTGTCGCGTCTGCTGTGAAATCCCGAGGCTCAACCTCGGGCTTGCAGTGGGTACGGGCAGACTAGAGTGCGGTAGGGGAGATTGGAATTCCTGGTGTAGCGGTGGAATGCGCAGATATCAGGAGGAACACCGATGGCGAAGGCAGATCTCTGGGCCGTAACTGACGCTGAGGAGCGAAAGCATGGGGAGCGAACAGGATTAGATACCCTGGTAGTCCATGCCGTAAACGTTGGGCGCTAGATGTAGGGACCTTTCCACGGTTTCTGTGTCGTAGCTAACGCATTAAGCGCCCCGCCTGGGGAGTACGGCCGCAAGGCTAAAACTCAAAGGAATTGACGGGGGCCCGCACAAGCGGCGGAGCATGCGGATTAATTCGATGCAACGCGAAGAACCTTACCAAGGCTTGACATACACCGGAAACGGCCAGAGATGGTCGCCCCCTTGTGGTCGGTGTACAGGTGGTGCATGGTTGTCGTCAGCTCGTGTCGTGAGATGTTGGGTTAAGTCCCGCAACGAGCGCAACCCTCGTTCTATGTTGCCAGCGGGTTATGCCGGGGACTCATAGGAGACTGCCGGGGTCAACTCGGAGGAAGGTGGGGATGACGTCAAATCATCATGCCCCTTATGTCTTGGGCTTCACGCATGCTACAATGGCCGGTACAAAGGGCTGCGATACCGTAAGGTGGAGCGAATCCCAAAAAGCCGGTCTCAGTTCGGATTGAGGTCTGCAACTCGACCTCATGAAGTCGGAGTCGCTAGTAATCGCAGATCAGCAACGCTGCGGTGAATACGTTCCCGGGCCTTGTACACACCGCCCGTCAAGTCATGAAAGTCGGTAACACCCGAAGCCGGTGGCCTAACCCTTGTGGAAGGAGCCGTCGAAGGTGGGATCGGTGATTAGGACTAAGTCGTAACAAGGTAGCCGTACCGGAAGGTGCGGCTGGATCACCTCCTTTCTAAGGAGCATCTGGCCTCGTGTTGTCCCTTATCGGGGCACGCATGGTCCAGGCGCCTGATTCGGACCGAACGTGTCCGACGGGTAGCTCATGGGTGGAACATTGACAGTGCAGTTGGGAGTGATGCTTCCGACCTCAGTACGCTCTGCTTGCAGGGTTGGGACGGGTCGGGGTGGAGCGACTGGCTGGTGCACGTTGTTGGGTCCTGAGGGACCAGGCTTCCTGTCGTCACGTGAGTGGTGGTGGGGGTTGGGCCTACGGGTCCTTCGTCGGGCCAGGGTGAACCTACCGTTGTGGTGGGGGAGTGCTGGTGCCGATCGTATGTTGAGAACTACACAGTGGACGCGAGCATCTTTGATTCGCGTCATCCATGATCAGCCCTCGGGTTGTTGATTGGTGACGTTGGATCGCAATTTTAATCTTTGTGGTCAAGTTTCTAAGAGCAAACGGTGGATGCCTTGGCATCTGGAGCCGATGAAGGACGTAGAAATCTGCGATAAGCCTCGGGGAGCTGATAATCGAGCATCGATCCGAGGATTTCCGAATGGGGAAACCCCGCCAGGCGTTTTGCGACCTGGTGACTCCCGCCTGAATATATAGGGCGGGTAGAGGGAACGTGGGGAAGTGAAACATCTCAGTACCCACAGGAAGAGAAAACAACATGTGATTCCGTGAGTAGTGGCGAGCGAAAGCGGATGAGGCTAAACCGATCATGTGTGATAGCCGGCGGGCGTTGCATGGTCGGGGTTGTGGGACACGTCACTCAGTTCTGCCGGACTGGGACGGTTACAGCGCATCATAGTCGAACCGGTTTGAAAGCCGGGCCGTAGTGGGTGCCAGCCCCGTAGACGAAATGGTGTTATGGCCGGATGTGTATCCCAAGTAGCACGGGGCCCGAGAAATCCCGTGTGAATCTGTCAGGACCACCTGATAAGCCTAAATACTCCCAGATGACCGATAGCGGACAAGTACCGTGAGGGAAAGGTGAAAAGTACCCCGGGAGGGGAGTGAAATAGTACCTGAAACCGTTTGCTTACAAACCGTCGGAGCCTCCTTAGTAGGGGTGACGGCGTGCCTTTTGAAGAATGAGCCTGCGAGTTAGTGATATGTGGCGAGGTTAACCCGTGAGGGGCAGCCGTAGCGAAAGCGAGTCTGAATAGGGCGTTTGAGTCGCATGTTCTAGACCCGAAGCGAAGTGATCTATCCATGGCCAGGTTGAAGCGACGGTAAGACGTCGTGGAGGACCGAACCCACTTCAGTTGAAAATGGAGGGGATGAGCTGTGGATAGGGGTGAAAGGCCAATCAAACTTCGTGATAGCTGGTTCTCTCCGAAATGCATTTAGGTGCAGCGTTGCGTGTTTCTCGCCGGAGGTAGAGCTACTGGATGGCCGATGGGCCTCAACAGGTTACTGACGTCAGCCAAACTCCGAATGCCGGTGAGTGAGAGCGCAGCAGTGAGACGGTGGGGGATAAGCTTCATCGTCGAGAGGGAAACAACCCAGACTACCAACTAAGGTCCCTAAGCGTGTGCTAAGTGGGAAAGGATGTGGAGTTGCACAGACAACCAGGAGGTTGGCTTAGAAGCAGCCACCCTTGAAAGAGTGCGTAATAGCTCACTGGTCAAGTGATTCCGCGCCGACAATGTAACGGGGCTCAAGCACACCACCGAAGTTGTAGATTTCGCACTATAGACAAGCCTTCGTGGTTCAGTCGTGCGGAGTGGTAGGAGAGCGTCGTGTGGCGAGTGAAGCGGCGGAGTGATCCAGCCGTGGACGCTACACGAGTGAGAATGCAGGCATGAGTAGCGAAAGACGGGTGAGAAACCCGTCCTCCGAAAGACCAAGGGTTCCAGGGCCAGGTTAATCCGCCCTGGGTAAGTCGGGACCTAAGGCGAGGCCGACAGGCGTAGTCGATGGACAACGGGTTGATATTCCCGTACCGGCGAACAACCGCCCAAGCTAATCCAGTGGTGCTAAGAGTCCTAACCCGGTACAACCGGATCCCTTCGGGGTGATGGTGGCCGGTCTAACGCTCGACCCCATGCTGGTGCGGTTAGCGTATGAACAGGTGTGACGCAGGAAGGTAGCTGAGCCAGGCGATGGTATCCGTAAGGTGAACCTGGTGTAAGGATGTAGGGCTGACGATAGGCAAATCCGTCGTCTGTGTGCCTGAGATCCGACGCGTACCCGTAAGGGCAAATCAGTGATCCTATGCTGCCGAGAAAAGCATCGACGCGAGGTTGCAGCCGCCCGTACCCGAAACCGACTCAGGTGGTCAGGTAGAGAATACCAAGGAGATCGAGAGAATCGTGGTTAAGGAACTCGGCAAAATGCCCCCGTAACTTCGGGAGAAGGGGGGCCGGACACGTGACCGGATTTACTCCGTGAGCGTTGAAGGCCGCAGAGACCAGTGGGAAGCGACTGTTTACTAAAAACACAGGTCCGTGCGAAGTCGCAAGACGATGTATACGGACTGACGCCTGCCCGGTGCTGGAAGGTTAAGAGGAAGGGTTAGCCTTTGGGCGAAGCTCTGAATTTAAGCCCCAGTAAACGGCGGTGGTAACTATAACCATCCTAAGGTAGCGAAATTCCTTGTCGGGTAAGTTCCGACCTGCACGAATGGCGTAACGACTTCCCAGCTGTCTCAACCGCGAACTCGGCGAAATTGCACTACGAGTAAAGATGCTCGTTACGCGCAGCAGGACGGAAAGACCCCGTGACCTTTACTACAGTTTGGTATTGGTGTTCGGAGTGGCTTGTGTAGGATAGGTGGGAGACTGTGAAGCGGGCACGCTAGTGTTCGTGGAGTCATTGTTGAAATACCACTCTGGTCACTTTGGATGTCTAACGTAGGACCCTGATCGGGTTCATGGACAGTGCCTGATGGGTAGTTTAACTGGGGCGGTTGCCTCCCAAAGAGTAACGGAGGCGCCCAAAGGTTCCCTCAACCTGGTTGGCAATCAGGTGGCGAGTGTAAGTGCACAAGGGAGCTTGACTGTGAGACTGACAGGTCGAGCAGGGACGAAAGTCGGGACTAGTGATCCGGCAGTGGCTTGTGGAAGCGCTGTCGCTCAACGGATAAAAGGTACCTCGGGGATAACAGGCTGATCTTGCCCAAGAGTCCATATCGACGGCATGGTTTGGCACCTCGATGTCGGCTCGTCGCATCCTGGGGCTGGAGTAGGTCCCAAGGGTTGGGCTGTTCGCCCATTAAAGCGGTACGCGAGCTGGGTTTAGAACGTCGTGAGACAGTTCGGTCCCTATCCGCTGCGCGCGTTGGAAATTTGAGAAGATCTATCCCTAGTACGAGAGGACCGGGATGGACGAACCTCTGGTGTGTCAGTTGTTCTGCCAAGGGCACCGCTGATTAGCTACGTTCGGACCGGATAACCGCTGAAAGCATCTAAGCGGGAAGCCGTCTTCGAGATGAGATTTCCATGCACCTTGAGTGTGAGAGGCTCCCAGCAGACTACTGGGTTGATAGGCCGGATGTGGAAGCGGGGACTAACGACCCGTGGAGCTGACCGGTACTAATAAGCCGAAGACTTGATAACACACTGATTTCCGTGCACTTGTTGCACGGGCTCGCGTCCACTTTGTGGTTCCCGACAGACGATCGGGAATCGAAACTGAATACACCGCTCTGTCTTCTTCACGGAAGATAGCAGCTGGGACAGCTTTGAGACCAAATGCATGATCTGGTCGAAAGTGTTCCGGTGGTCATAGCGAGAGGGAAACGCCCGGTCACATTCCGAACCCGGAAGCTAAGCCTCTCAGCGCCGATGGTACTGCAAGGGGGACCTTGTGGGAGAGTAGGACGCCGCCGGACTTAACGTAGAAGAACCAGGGAACCCCTGACCATTCGTGGTCAGGGGTTTTCTGCGTTCACGGCCCGTTCTGGGTCCTTTTCGACGGGGACCGGTCAGGCCGTAGGATCAGCCGACGACGGAGGAACGATGACCGAAGCCTGGCCGGCCCTGCCCGACGGCTCCCGACTGGCTCTGCGGGAGATCCTCATCCACGGGGTGCTCTCCCGCGCCGAGATCGCTCGGTCACTCGGGCTCTCACGGGCGAGCCTCACGCGGGCGATGCGCATCCTCGTGTCACAGCGGCTGGTGGTCGAGGTCGGCACTGATGTGCGCGGCGCCACCGGCCGGCCGTCGGAGCTCCTGCAGGTGAGCAGCGGGCAGTGGGAGTTCCTCGGCATCAAGCTCACGAAGGACCGCCTGTACGCCGCGGTCACGGACCTGGGTGGACGGGTCCTCGCCCTGCACGAAGAAGGCATCGACGACACCGCCGCCGAGTCGCTCGCGGAGCAGATCACGGCGGTGCTCGGCCGACTCCGTGCTGCGCACCCGGCCATCTGCGCGATCGGCGTCTCGCTGCCCGGCGACGTCATGGTCCGCGCGGGGGAGTCCGTCGTCGCGGCGTCGGTGTTCCTCGGGTGGCACGAGGTGCCGTTCGCCCGGATGCTCGAGGAACGGACGGGCATCGCCACCTTCACGGCGAACGACGTCCACGCGCTCACGGCGAAGGAGCACTGGTTCGGTGCGGGTGCCGGCCGCGGGTCAATGGTGCTCGTGACGGTCGGCGAGGGACTGGGCCTCGGGCTCATCGCGAACGGGCAGGTCTCCACCGGGGAGCACGGGCGGCTGGGGCGGATCGGCCACCTTCCCGTCCTCGGAGGCGGTCCAGACTGTGGCCTCGGTCACGCCGGGTGTGCCTCGAGCTACCTGCCCAGCCCGGTCATCGTGCGGAACGCCGGCCACGAGGGGAAGACCTACGACCAGGTGGTCGAGCTCGCCCGGGACGGCGACGAGGCAGCCCTCGCTGCGTTCGAGGATGCGGGCCGCGCCCTCGGGGTCCTGCTCGCCACCGCGGTGCACATCGCCGACCCCGCAGCGATCGTGCTGACGGGCGACGGGCTGCCCGTGTACGACCTGGCGCGGGCGACCGTCGACGACGCGATGCGGGCCGCCCTGGCGCCGTACACCGAGCCGGTCACGGTGGAGGTACAGCCGTTCGAGTTCTCGGAGTGGGCACGAGCCGGGGCGGTGCTCGCCATCCGTCGGCTGCTGGGGGAGTGATCGGCCGAGAGAGCCGGTAGAGGTTTCGACGCGTTAGTTACACACGTTGACAAACGCGGACGCAGACGGGAGGCTTGAGCGGTCCACACCATCGAAGGAGATGCCGTGACCGCTGCCCCCACCGTCCCCTGGCCGACCGACGGCCTGTCGTTCGGCGGCGACTACAGCCCCGAGCAGTGGCCCCGGGAGACCTGGCTCGAGGACGTCCGACTGATGCGCGAGGCCGGGGTGAACCTGGTCACCGTCGGGGTGTTCTCGTGGACACTGCTCGAGCGGTCGCCGGGGGACTTCACGTGGGAGTGGCTCGACGACGTGCTCGCGCTGCTGCACGAGCACGGCATCGCGGTGGACCTCGCGACGCCGACCGCTGCCCCGCCGAACTGGCTGCTGACCGCACACCCGGAGATCCTGCCCGTGGACGCGACGGAGCGGCGGGAACGACCGGGTGGGCGACTCGGGTGGTGCCCGGCCTCCGAGCTGTTCCGGGAGCACGCGCTCCGCATGGTCGACGCGCTGGCCGAGCGGTACGGCCGACATCCGGCGGTGCGGCTCTGGCACGTGAGCAACGAGCTCGGCGGCGGCAACGGCCGGTGCTACTGCGAGGAGTCGGCAGCGGACTTCCGGCACTGGCTCGTCGCGAAGTACGGCGACGTCGAGGCCGCGAACGACGCGTGGGGCGCGGCCTTCTGGGGGCACACCTACAGCTCGTTCGACGATGTCTCGCCGCCGCGCGGTGTGGGCGGAGCGCCGAACCCCGGGCTCGCGCTGGACTTCGAGCGGTACTCGTCCGACGCGCTGCTCCGCCAGTACGACGCTGAGAAAGCCGTCATCGAGCAGCACTCGGACGTGCCGGTCACGACGAACTTCATGGTGGGTGCCGGGTCGCAGGTCGTCGACTACGCCGGCTGGGCCAAGCACGTGGCGATCGTCGCGAACGACCACTACACGCTCGTCGATGACGCCCGCCGCGAGCAGGACCTCGCGCTGGCCGGTGACCGGATGCGCGGGATGTCGGCGGACCGCCGTCCCTGGCTGCTCATGGAGCACTCGACGGGTGGCCCGAGCTGGCAGCAGCGCAACCGCGCCAAGGAACCGGCCGAGCTCGTCCGGAACGCCCTGGCGCACGTCGCGCACGGGTCGGACGGGGCGCTGTTCTTCCAGTGGCGGGCCTCCACCGCGGGCGCGGAGCAGTTCCACTCGGCGATGCTCCCGCACGCCGGCACCCGCACACGCATCTGGCGCGAGGTGCTCGCCCTCGGCCGGGCGCTGCAGGACCTCGCACCCGTGCAGGGCACCCGAGTCGAGCCGGCCCGGGTCGCGATCGTCGTGGACGAGGCCTCCGGGTGGGCCGTGCAGTCGGGGCTCAAGCCGCACCGGGGCCTGCGCTACGGCCGGGAGCTCCGCGCCTGGCACCGCGCGTTCCACGACCGGCAGGTGCTGACGGACGTGGTCCCCGCCGACGCCGACCTGGACGGCTACGACGTGGTCGTCGTGCCGATGATGCTCATCGTCGACGATGCGACCGCCGCGCGGTTGTCCGCCGTGGTGGACCGCGGCGCCACCCTGATCGTCACGTACCTGTCCGGCGTCGCCGACGAGACCGCGCGCATCCGCACCGGGGGCTACCCGGGAGCGTTCCGCCAGGTGCTCGGCGCCTGGAGCGAGGAGTTCACCCCGCTGCAGCGCGACGAACGCTGGACCCTCGACGACGGCGAGGTCGTCACCGACTGGGCCGAAGCGGTCGTGCTCGAGGACGCCGAGTCCGTGCTCCGGTACACCGACGGCCCGCTCGCGGGCCGGCCCGCCGTCACGCGCCGCGCCGTCGGCGGCGGCGCCTGGTACGTGTCCGCGATGCTCGCGGACGACAGCATCCAACGGCTCGTGGACGGGGTGATCGCGGAGCGGGGGATCCTGCGGACGGTCACCGGGCCTCCCGGCCTGGAGGCGGTGCGTCGCGTCGGCGACGACGGTTCCGCCTTCCTGTTCCTCGTCAACCACCGTGCTGACGACGTCACGGTCGTCGCGTCCGGGACGGACCTGCTCGACGGGTCCGGCCACGGGCCGGACACCGTCGTGCCGGCCGGACGCGTCCGCGTGCTGCGCGAGGAGCGGGTCTCGTGACCGTCGTGGAGCGCGAGTCGACAGCCGTCGGTGCAGGCGATCGACGGGTGCACGTGCTGCGATCAGCCGGGGTGTCGCTGGTGCTGGCCTCCGCGGCGGACGGGCTGCCCGAGGTGCTGCACTGGGGTCGGGACGTCGGGCCCGTCGCGCCGGACGACACGGCCGACCTGCTGCTCGCACTCGGCCGGCCGCTCGGACCGAGTGCGCTCGACGCGCGGTGGCCCCTCACGGTGCTGCCGACCGAGCGCGACGGGTGGGAGGGTCGACCGGGGATCGCGGGGCACGTGGACGGGCTGCCGCTCGTGCCGCGGTGGCGCGACGTCGCCACGGCGGTCGTCTCCGTCGCGGACGAACAGCGGATCGTCGTGACCGCCAAGTCGGACTCGGTGGCGCTCCGGAGCGAGTTCGCGCTCGACACCGCCGGGGTGCTGCGGGTGCGGCACACGGTGACGAACACGCACGCCGAACCCGTGCACGTGCAGGCGCTCGAGGCGACGCTGCCGGTGGGGGAGCGGATCACCGAGGTGCTCGACCTGGGCGGACGGTGGACCCGTGAGCGCACCCCGCAGCGCCGGGCCGCGACCGCCGGGAGCCACGCGCGCGAGAGCCGTCGCGGGCGGACCGGCCACGACTCGCCGACGTTGCTCGTGCTCGGGACGCCCGGGTTCTCGGATGCCGAGGGCGAGCTGTGGGCGGTGCACCTGGCCTGGAGCGCCGACTCGGTGTACCGGTACGACCAGCTCGCCGAGGCGCGACCGCTGCTCGGTGCCGGGGAACTGCTGCGCGCCGGCGAGGTCGTGCTCGGCGAGGGGGAGTCGTTCACCGCCCCCGACGCCGTGTTCGTGTGGAGCGACACCGGGATCGACGGGCTGTCCGACCGCCTGCACGACTCGTTGCGCAGTCGCCCGGGGCACCCGCGACGACCCCGGCCCGTGGTGCTGAACACGTGGGAGGCCGTCTACTACCGGCAGGAGCTCGAACCCCTGGTGGCACTGGCGGAGACGGCGGCGGACATCGGCGTCGAGCGGTTCGTGCTCGACGACGGGTGGTTCCTCGGCCGGCGGTCGGACTCGACCTCGCTCGGGGACTGGCGCGTCGACCCGACGGTGTGGCCGGACGGGCTGGCACCGCTCGTCGACCGGGTGCGTGCGCTCGGCATGGAGTTCGGGCTGTGGTTCGAGCCCGAGATGGTCAGCCCGGTGTCCGAGCTGGCGGAGGCCCACCCCGAGTGGATGCTGCAGCGTCCCGAGGACGACGTCCGCACGTGGCGGAACCAGTACGTGCTCGACATGGCGAACCCGCTGGCCCGGCACCACGTGCTCGAGAGCATGTCCCGCGTGATCGGTGCGCACCACGTCGACTTCGTGAAGTGGGACCAGAACCGGGACATCGTGCACGCGGTGCACGCGGGTCGCGCCGGCATCGACGCGCACACCCGCGGCGTGTACGCGCTGATGGACGAGCTGCGTGCGCGGCACCCGTGGCTCGAGATCGAGGCGTGCGCGAGCGGCGGTGCCCGGATCGACCTCGGCGTACTCGAGCGGACCGACCGGGTGTGGCCGTCGGACTCGAACGACGCCTTCGAGCGACTGCCGATCCAGCGCTGGACCGAGGCGCTGCTCCCGCTCGAGCTGATCGGTTCGCACGTCGGGCCGGAGGTCTCGCACACCACGGGCCGGCACCTCGACCTGGACTTCCGGATGGCGGTGTCGCTGTTCGGCTCGGCCGGCATCGAGACCGACATCACCAAGCTGTCACCCGAGGAGCTCGACCGGCTCCGGGCCTGGACGGCGCTGTACCGACGGGAGCGCGGGCTGCTGCACTCCGGGCGGCTGCGGCACCTGGACCTCGGGGACCCGGGGACGGTGGCGACGTCGGTCGTGGCCACCGACCGTTCGCGGGCGCTGGTGCGGGTGGCGCGGACGGAGACGGGGCCGAGGTCGTTGCCGGTGCCGCTCCGGGTGCGCGGACTCGACCGGTCGCGGCGCTACCGGCTCGCCCCGGTGGCCGGGCTCGCCGTGCCGCACGGGCTCGACATGGTGCCGCCGGAGTGGCTCGTGCGCGGGCACCTGGAACTGACCGGCGCCGTGCTCGAGGACGTCGGCGCACGGCTCCCGCTGCTCGCCCCCGCGACCGCGATCGTGCTGGAGCTCCGCGCGCTCGACTGAGCACGTTCGACCGACGGTTCCGGTTCGCGAACCCGGGGGATCGTGAACCGGAACCGTCAGCGCGACGCCCCGGTCAGGGCAGGAGCGAACCCGCGTGTCGGAGGACGAGCGGGTGGTCGAGCTCCTGTGCAGCGATGCCCGGCGCTCCCGTCACCGTGAAGGTCACCGACTCGCCGGGGAGCAGGGACACCAACCCGTCGTCGACGCGGGCGGCCGCATCCACGCGGTCGGGGAACAGCGAGACGTCGCGCGCGTACGCCGTCGCCGTCACGGTGACCGTCGCGCCGTCGTCCGTCGCCGACACGACCGTGGACAGGGGCGAGGGCTCGAGTGCCTGGTCGACGACCTCGGCGAAGTCGTGCACCGTGCGGGTGCCGGCTCCCGTGACGACGAGGACCTCGGAACCGGGGTCGCCCGGTACCGCGAGCGACGACGGCAGCTGCACCCGGGCGGCATCGGCGGGGTCGGCCGCGAGCGTGAACAACGACGACTCGAGCACGGTGCCGTCGAAGGCGACGCGGGAGACCGTGACCTCGTCGGCAACCGACGCCCCGGACGCGTTGACGAGGACGACGTCGAGCCCACCCTGGCCGCCGGACGACGGCTGCACGGTGAGCAGCACGGGCTGGTAGGCCTGCCGGACGGCGTACCAGACGGGCTTCCGGATGCCGGCGTGGTCGACGAGGGCCCAGGACACCACGGGCCAGTCGTCGTTGAGCTGCCAGACGACCATGCCGGTGTTGTCGGGCGTGCGGGAGCGGAACCACTCCATGCCGAAGCGGATCGCGTGCGCCTGGTTGAGCTGCGCGGCGAAGTGCCAGTCCTCGATGCTCGTCGGCGACGGCAGGTGCCCGCGCATGCCGTCGGCGAGCTTCCGGTTGCCCTGGTCGGCCTTCTGGTGCACGAGCATCTCGTGGCCGTCCGGGTCGAGGGGCTCGTCGTGCACCACCGCGGTCAGGGTCGACCACGCCGGCGGGCCCTGGAACCCGAACTCGGCGACGAACCGCGGCTCCCAGTCGGCGTAGGCGCGGTAGTCGAGGCGGTTCCAGACGTCCCAGATGTGCACGCTTCCGTTCCGCTGGTCGTTCGGCGTCAGGTACTCGTCGAACGAGAACGGGCTGCCCGGCGTGTACGGCCGGGTCGGGTCCAGCTCGGCGACGACCGACGGCAGCAGGGAACGGTAGTAGCCGTTGCCCCAGGTCCGGCCGACGAGCGACGGCCGCCAGCCCCACTCGGCGTAGGCGACGAGGTTCTCGTTGTTGCCGTTCCACACCACGAGCGACGGGTGCGGGCTGAGGCGGGTGACGGCCTCGCGGACCTCGGGCTCGACCTCGTCGGCGAGCCAGGGCTCCTCGGCGTAGGCGGCACAGGCGAACAGGAAGTCCTGCCACACCAGGACGCCGAGCTCGTCGCACCGGTCGTACAGGTCGTCGGACTCGTAGATGCCGCCGCCCCAGATGCGGAGCAGGTTCATGTTCGCGTCGATCGCGTCCTGGATCCGGTCCGCGTACCGCTCGGGTGTCATCTCGGTCAGGTAGGCGTGGTCGGGGATCCAGTTCGCCCCGCGCACCATGACCGGACGGCCGTTGACGCGGAGCAGGAACGGTGCCCCGCCGGCGTCGGCAGCGGTGTCGAGCGTGACGGTGCGGAAGCCCACGCGGCCGGTCCACAGGTCGTCGCCGACCTCGACCCGGACGTCGTACAGCGGCTGGTCGCCCTCGCCGCGGGGCCACCAGACGGCGACGTCGGGGACCTCGAGGCGGACGGTCGCCGCGCCGTCGACGACGGGGCGCGCGCCGACCACCCGGCCGGCGGTGTCGGAGCCCGGGTGCCCTGCGGACGCGGGGTGCGGGGCCAGGGTGATCCGGGCCTCCGGGCCGCTGCCCGCGGAACCGTCCGCGGACGCGACGGGCGCGCTGCCGATCGCCTGCGAGAAGGAGCCGGTGGAGCCGGCGTGCTCGACGTCGACGTGGGACGTCAGCACCCCGGTGGTGCCGTCGAGGTCGACGAGCGGGCGGACGGCCGCGATGCGGACGCCGCTCCAGGACTCGATGCCGATCGACTTCCAGACGCCGCTCGTGGCGACGTCGACGCCCCAGTCCCACCCGAAGTTCGACGCGTTCTTGCGCAGCGCGTTGTAGGGGTGGTGGTTGACGTGGGGCAGCTCGCCGCCGTGCAGTGCGGACAGACGCTCGGCTGCGGGGACGGGCGCGTCGAACGTGACGACGAGCTCGTTCGTGCCCGGTCGGAGCAGGTGCCCGACGGGGAACCGGTACGAGCGGTGCTGGTTGGCGGTGGTCGCGACGACGATGCCGTTGAGCTCGATCGTGGCGAGGGTGTCGAGGCCCTCGGCGACGAGGTCGTGGCGGGTCTCGTCCGGCGCGGTCCACTCGAACGTGCGGCGGTAGCGCCAGACGGTGTCGCCGATCCACTGGGTGGCGGCCTCGCCGTCGCCGTCGAACGGGTCGGGGATCCGGCCGGCCCGCAGCAGGTCGGTGTGCACGCAGCCGGGGACCTGCGCCTCGACCGGTTCGCGGTGCTCCGCCGACTGCTCGGGCCCGGTCACCGCCTCGAGGGTCCACGTGCCGTCCAGGGTGGTCCGCTCCATTGCGTCTCCTCATCGTTACGGGGCCGTGACCCGACCCCTTGACCGCCTTAGTTTACGCGTGTAACAATCACGCTCACAACGTGGACCCTGCGACGACGCAGACCGAGAGGACAACGATGTTCAACCCAACCCGTTCACGGCTCGCCATCGGCGGCGCCGTTCTCCTCGCAGCCGGCCTCGCGCTCAGCGGCTGCAGCTCCAGCGGCACCGCCAGCACGAACGACGCCGCTGCCTCGACCCTGGTGGCGTACACCGGCCAGTCCGGCGACTACCAGATCAACTTCAACCCGTGGTCGCCGTCCAACATCGGCGGCGTCGGCACGATCTACGAGTCGCTCTTCTTCATCACCAACGTCAACACGAAGGACCCGAAGCCGCTGCTCGGCAAGTCCTACGAGTGGAACGACGACGGCACGCAGCTCACCATCACGCTGCGCGACGGGGCCACCTGGAGCGACGGCGAGCCCTTCACCTCGAAGGACGTCGTGTTCACGCTCGACATGCTCAAGAAGCAGAAGGCCCTGAACTCGATCGGCTACGACGGCACCGCGAAGGCCGACGGCGACGACAAGGTGGTCGTCTCGTTCGACAAGCCGTCGTTCGTGCTCGGCCCGAACCTGCTCGGCAAGACCTGGATCGTGCCCGAGCACCTGTGGAAGGACATCGACCCGACCACCGACGTCGTGCGTGAGCCCGTCGGCACCGGCCCGTACACGCTCGGCACCTTCAAGGCGCAGGCGTTCACCCTCGAGGCGAACAAGAAGTACTGGGACGGCGCCCCGGCCGTGAAGACCATCCGCTACCTGTCGCTCTCCGGCAACACCGCCGGCGCCGACGCACTGAAGCAGGGGTCGATCGACTGGCAGACCGGCCCGGTGCCGAACATGGACGACATCCCCGCCAACTACAACGGCTACGACGGCATCACCGTCGGCCAGAACCAGATGGCCCTGCTGACCTGCTCGAACACCGACCTGGGGTGCGCCGGCCCGCAGACCGACCCGGCGGTCCGCCACGCGATCGCCGACGCCATCAACCGCAAGCAGCTCAACTCGCTGGCGTTCGAGAACACCGCGAGCGAGATCTCGCCGACCTTCGCGCTCACCACGACGCAGAAGGACACCATCTCGAAGGACATCGAGCCGGCCGTGATGCCGGAGACCGCCGACACCGACGCGGCCGCCTCGACCCTCGAGGACGCCGGGTGGAAGAAGGGCTCCGACGGCATCTACGCCAAGGACGGCAAGAAGCTGTCCCTGACGGTCGAGGTCGTCACCGGGTGGACCGACTACATCACCGCGATCGACACGATGACGCAGCAGCTCAAGGCCGCGGGCATCGAGCTCAAGGCGCAGCAGTCGTCGTGGAACGAGTGGACCGACAAGAAGACCAAGGGCAACTTCGAGCTCGCGATCGACTCGCTCGGCCAGGGCCCGACGGCGAACCCGTACTACCTGTACAACAACTACTTCACGACGGCCAACACCGCGAAGGTCGGTGAAGCGGCCCCGATGAACATCTCGCGGTACAGCAACCCCGACGTCGACAAGGCCATCGCGAAGCTCGCCACGATCAACCCCGAGGACACCGCGGCGACCCAGCCCGAGCTCGACACGATTCAGGAGCACATCGTCGAGGACCTGCCCTACATCCCCGTGATGACGGGCGGCACGACGAGTGAGTTCCACGCGGCGAAGTTCACCGGCTGGCCGACGAAGGACGACCTGTACGCGTTCCCGGCGGTCTGGGCGAGCCCGGACAACGCCGAGATCTTCAAGGCGCTCAAGCCGGCGAAGGGCTGACACCGATGGGATCGCGACCGAGGGGCACTCGACGATGACCTACTTCCTGCGCAAGATCGGCTTCTACGTCGTCGCACTGTGGGCGGCCCTGACGCTGAACTTCATCATCCCCAGGCTCCTGCCCGGCAACCCGGTGGACATCCTGCTCGCCAAGCTCCAGCAGCGCGGCGGGCAGGTGACCCCGGCGACCCGGGAGGCGTACGAGCTGCTCCTCGGTGGCGATTCCTCGGAGCCGCTCATCTCCCAGTACGGCCACTACCTGGTCAACGTGTTCCGCGGTGACCTCGGCGTGTCCGTCAGTTACTTCCCGGCACCCGTCACCGAGGTGATCGGCAGTTCGCTGCCGTGGACCATCGCCCTGGTCGGGATCGCCACCATCGTGGCCGCGATCATCGGCGTCGGCCTCGGGGCCTTCGTCGGGTGGCGGCCCGGCACCTGGCTCGACTCGTTCGTGCCGGCCACCACCCTGCTCGCCGCGGTGCCGTACTTCTGGCTCGCGCTGATCCTGGTGTACTTCTTCGCCACCGGGCTCCACCTGTTCCCGGCGCAGGGCGGCTACGACGTCATCCTGACGCCCGGGTTCAACTGGGACTTCATCGTCTCGGCGGTGCAGTACGGGGTGCTGCCGGCGGTGACGATCGTGCTCGCGTCGCTCGGCGGCTGGTTGCTCGGCATGCGCAACATGATGGTGTCGACGCTGTCCGAGGACTACATCACCACCGCGCAGGCGAAGGGCCTGTCCGACGGCAAGATCCTGCGGAACTACGCCGCCCGGAACGCCGTGCTGCCGTCCGTCGCCGGGTTCGCGATCTCCCTCGGGTTCATCGTGTCCGGCTCCGTCGTCACCGAGCAGGTGTTCTCGTACCCGGGCATCGGGTCGAAGCTGCTGTCCGCCGTGACGAACAACGACTACGCGCTCATGCAGGGCATCTTCCTGTTCATCACCCTGGCGGTCCTCGGCGCGAACCTCGTCGTCGACTTGCTGTACGGACTGATCGACCCGCGCACGCGGGCCCGGAGCTAGGGGAGGAGACGACCATGACCAACATCCAGCAGGAGACCGAGCCCACCATCGGCGCGCTGACCGAGGAGGCCGACAGCACCACGTCGATCGCCACCCGGCGCGCGTCGAAGGGCGGCATCCGCAGGTTCCTCCCGACCCTCACCCCGTGGCTCGTCACGGGCATCGCGCTCGTCGCCGGCGTCACGCTGTTCGGGGTGATCGGACCACTGCTCGTCGGCGACCCGACCACCATCCGCGACACCGGGCTGCAGGGACCGAGCGGCTCGAACGTCCTCGGCACCACCCAGACCGGTCAGGACGTCCTGGCGCAGCTCGCCTTCGCCACCCGGGGCAGCCTGCAGATCGGGCTCATCGTCGGCGTCCTCGCCACGGTGCTGTCCGCGTTCTTCGGCATCCTCGGTGCATACCTGGGCGGGATCATGGACGAGGCGTTCTCGCTGTTCTCGAACGTGTTCCTCGTCATCCCCGGCCTGCCGCTCGTCATCGTCATCTCCGGCCTGGTGCCGCGTGAGGCCCGCGGGCTCTGGACCATCGCGGTCGTCCTGGCGATCACGTCGTGGGCCGGGTCCGCCCGGGTGCTGCGGGCGCAGACGATGTCGATCCGCAACCGCGATTACGTGTCCGCCGCCCGGGTCGCCGGCGAACGGCCCTGGCGGGTCATCGCCGTCGAGATCCTGCCGAACCTGCTGCCGGTGCTCGCGTCGCAGTTCGTGTTCGCGGTGATCGCTGCGATCCTCGGGGAGGCGGGGCTGTCGTTCCTCGGGCTCGGGGCGTCGAACTCCTCGACGCTCGGCACGATGCTCTTCTACGCCCAGAACGGCTTCGCGCTGGCGAACGGCGCCTGGTGGTGGTTCGTGCCGCCGGGCCTGCTCATCGCCCTGCTCGGCATGGGCCTGTCCCTGGTGAACTTCTCGATCGACGAGGTCATCAACCCGCGACTCGCGAACGTGCGTGCGCAGCGACGGCGCGACCGTCGTGCGAAGCGAGCGGCCCGCTCGGGAGGCCCGACCCGCGTCGCCACCGCCGGTCACGACACGAAGGGGGTCGCCCGATGAGCGCCACCGACACCGCACGACCGGTCACCTCCGACGCCACCGGCGACGGCCGCCGACCGGCCGTGCTGACCATCGACCACCTCGACGTCGTCTACGAGACCGAGCACCCCGTGCACGCCGTCAAGGACGTCTCGCTCACCCTGGCGCCCGGCGAGATCCTCGGACTCGCGGGGGAGTCGGGCTGCGGCAAGACGACCCTGGCGTACGCCATCACCCGGCTGCACCGGCCGCCGGCGAAGGTCACGTCGGGCAGCATCACGTTCCACGACCGCGACGGCACCGACGTCGACCTGCTCGGCCTGCCGCACGAGCAGCTCCGGGCCGTGCGGTGGTCGAAGCTGTCGATGGTGTTCCAGGGGGCGATGAACGCGCTCAACCCGGTCACCACGATCCGCGCCCAGCTCGACGACGCCCTGGTCGAACACCGCAAGGGCCTGCCCCGCAAGGAACGACGGGCCATCGCCGAGGACGCCCTGCGCCGCGTCGGCGTCGACCCGTCCCGCATCACCGCGTACCCGCACGAACTGTCGGGCGGCATGCGGCAGCGCGTGATGATCGCGATGGCGATGCTGCTCGAACCGCAGATCATGATCATGGACGAACCGACCACCGCGCTCGACGTCGTGGTGCAGCGGGAGATCCTGCGCGAGATCGTCCGACTGCGCGACGAGCTCGGGTTCGCCGTCGTGTTCATCACCCACGACCTGCCGCTGCTGCTCGAGATCAGCGACCGGATCGCGATCATGCTCCGCGGCGAGGTCGTCGAGTGCGATCGCGCCAGCGTGATCCAGCACGACCCGCAGCACCCGTACACGCGGAAGCTGCTGCAGTCGTTCCCGAGCCTGTCCGGAGCCCGCGGCGCATTCATCCGCACCGGGGTCGAGGACGGCGCCGAACCCGAGACCGACACCCGGGCCGTCGTGGTCCAGGCAGCACAGGAGACGGACCGATGACCAGTGTGACCGTCAGCCACCTCGGCAAGGACTTCCACAGCCGCAAGGGCCTGAAGCGCACCACGCTGCGGGCCGTCGACGACGTGTCGTTCGACCTGCTGCCCGGCCGGACCGTCGCGCTCGTGGGGGAGTCCGGCTCGGGCAAGTCCACCATCGCGCGGATGCTCGCCAAGCTCGAGACCAGAACGCGTGGCTCGATCGACGTGCGGCTCGAGGACGGCACCCCCGTCGAGGGCAGCATGTACCGGCGGCACGTGCAGATGGTGTTCCAGGACCCGTTCGCCTCGCTCAACCCGTTCCACTCGATCGAGCACCACATCGCCCGGCCGCTGCAGCTGCACCACCGGGCCCGCGGCGCCGACGAGACCGCCGACAAGGTACGGGAACTGCTCGGCCGGGTGAACCTCGACGAGGACTTCGCGTCGCGGCGGCCGCACGAGCTCTCCGGCGGACAGCGGCAGCGCGTCGCCATCGCCCGTGCACTCGCCCCCGGCGCCCAGGTGCTCATCGCCGACGAACCCGTGTCGATGCTCGACGTCTCGATCCGCCTGAGCGTGCTCAACCTGCTCGGCCGGCTGCAGCGCGAGGACGAGCTCGCCGTGCTCTACATCACGCACGACCTGGCGACCGCGCGGCACTTCTCCGACGAGATCCTCGTGCTCTACCGCGGCCGGGTCGTCGAGCGGGGTCCGTCGGACGCCGTCATCCTCGACCCGCACCACGACTACACCCGGCTGCTCGCCGAGGCCGCCCCCGACCCGGAGCGCACCGAGCGCCGGATCACCGCGGGGCCGCCGCTCGACCGGACGAAGATCGACAACACCACCTGCTACGACCACACGGTCGGGGACTGGGTGTCGAGCGAGCCCGCACCGGTCGGGGCGCGATGAGCAACGGGCCGACGTTCGTCGACTGGGTCACCGACGGGTTCGTGGCACGGTTCCGGGTCCACCCCGATCAGCCTGTCGCCCTGGTGTCGTTCGTGACCGGGGGCAGAGCGCTCGCCGACGGGCCGGACGACCCGCAGCCACTCGTGGAGCTGACGACGATCGGGCACGGGCGGTTCCCGGGCGGGTTCCGGCACGTGGACTCCACGATCGGGGCGCGACTGCGCCCCGTGTCGCACCACGTGCACGACGACGGGACCGACCTGTGGTTCCGGATCGTGCAGGCGGACGCGGCCACGGGCCTCCAGGCCGAGTCGGTGTTCCGGGCGCGCGACGGCGTGCCCGTGTTCCAGACGTGGACCGAGGTGTCCGCCGAGCACGGCGAGCACGTCGTCGACTTCGTCTCGTCGTTCGCGACCGGGGCGTTCCTGGCCGACTCGGGCGCCACCGTCGACGAGCTCGCCCTCGTGCACGCCGACAACGACTGGGCAGCGGAGAGCCGTTGGCGGACCGATCCGCTACGTGACATCGGGCTCGCAGCGATCGACCGGGAGGCCCAGCACCACCCGCCCCGCAGCCGCGCCGTCGTGCAGAACCGCGGCTCGTGGTCGACCGGTGAAGCGCTGCCGATCGGGGTGCTGCGGGGGGAGGACGCTGTGTCGCTTCCGTACGCGCTCGTCTGGCAGGTCGAGCACAACGGGCCGTGGCTGTACGAGCTCGGGGAGACCCGGCGGCACGCGTACCTGCTGCTGAGCGGCCCCACCGACCAGGAACACCAGTGGACCACCGTCGTCACACCCGAGCAGCCGTTCACCTCGGTGCCGGTGTCCGTCGGCATCGCCGCGTCGATCGACGACGCCTTCGGGGTGCTCACCCGGCAGCGTCGGGCGTTCCGGCACGTGCGGGAGGCCGACCGTGCCCTGCCCCTGGTGTTCAACGACTACATGAACACCCTCATGGGCGACCCGACCACCGAGAAGCTCCTGCCGCTCATCGACGCGGCAGCCGACGCCGGAGCGGACCTGTTCTGCATCGACGCCGGCTGGTACGCCGAGGGGGCACTGGTGGGACACCGTCGGAGCGTGGGAGGAAGCGGCGTCGCGGTTCCCGACGGGGCTCGGCACCGTCATCGACCACATCCGTGCGCGCGGCATGCAGGCCGGCCTCTGGCTCGAACCCGAGGTCATCGGCATCCACTCGCCGCTGGCTTCGACCCTGCCGCCGTCCGCGTTCGTCGAGCACCACGGGGTCCGGGTCGCGGAGCACGGGCGGCACCTGCTCGACCTGCGCTCGCCGGAGGCCCGCGCGCACCTCGACGCGGTGGTCGACCGGCTCGTCGGGGAGCTCGGGGTGACGTTCTTCAAGATGGACAACAACACGATGACCGGGCCGTTCGCCGGGATGCTCGACCACCAGCGGGCGCTGCTCGACTGGCTCGACGCGGTGCAGGAGCGGTACCCGGCACTGCTCATCGAGAACTGCGCCTCGGGAGCGATGCGCGCCGACTGGGCCGTGTTGTCCCGCCTGCACATGCAGTCGACGTCGGACCAGCAGGACCCGGTGTTGTCCGCCACGATCGCCGCCGCCGCTCCCGCCGCGATGCTGCCCGAGCAGGCGGGGAACTGGGCGTACCCGGCGCCGACGATGGACCCGGAGCTGTTCACGCTGTCGCTCGTGAACGGGGTGCTCGGGCGGATGTACCTGTCCGGGTACCTCAACGAGATGACGTCGTCGCAGCGGGCGGTGGTCGGTGACGCCATCGCGGCACACCGGCAGGTCCTCGACGTCGTCGAGGGGTCCGTCCCGGTCTGGCCCCTCGGGCTGCCCGCCTGGGAGGACCCGTGGGTCGCGCTCGGTCTGCACACCGCCTCGGGCGACCTGTACCTGTCGGTGTGGTCGCTACCCGGTGCGCCGGCGTCGGTGTCGTTGCCGCTGCCGGCGTGCGCCGGGCAGGCGGTGGTCGTCGAGCCGCTGTTCCCGACGGCACTCGGGTCGTGGTCCTTGGCGTGGGACGCCGCTTCGGGCTCGCTCGAGGTCGCGAACGGCGGATCGACCCCCACAGCGCGGGTGCTCCGCGTCCGGTTGCAGGAGGCGGACGCGGGGGCCTGAGCGGGCGCGCGTCGCGATGGCAGGGCGCGCGCCGGAGCGGACGGGAGGCACGGTGCGGGCAGGCACCGTGCCTCCCGTTTCGTCGGTGGTCGCGTCCACGGCGCGGGGCACGCGGGTTCGTGTCCGCGCGGTGACGGTTCCGGTTCGGGATCCTCGGGGATCGTGAACCAGAACCGTCAGGAGCGCCGCAGGACGGGATCCCCGCTCGTGCACAGCGCCGTAGGATCAGAGCAGGGGAGTTGCGGAGAACCGGGGGAGTCGAGCGTGAGTGCACCGATCTGGCTGATCGCGATCGGCGGGGTGTTCGTCGTCCTCGGCGGACTGGCGTACGCCGGACTCTGGCGGTCGTGGATGCGACGCAGCACGCCGGCGATGCCCTTCGGCTTGTTCTGGCTCGGGCTGGCGCTCGCCTGCGAGGGCGTCGCGGCGTTCTGCTTCAACGGGCCTGTGGTGCTCGCCCTCGTCCTGATGGTGGCGTTCGTGCTGTGCGGCGTGCTCGGGATGTGGTTGCTGTTCGGCGGGGCTCGGTGGGCGACACCGCGGTGGTCGCGACGGGCGGCTCGCCGATGACCCGGCACGTGCCGTGGGACCCCTGGCCTGACGTCCGCTGGGATGCACTGGCCATCGTCGACGGTCTCGTGTTCGAGGTGCCGGAAGGGTGGACGGCCCGTCCGGTCGAACCGGGCATCCGGCTTGAGCGCGACGACCACGCGGTGTCCATCGACGTGCGGTCCTTCTCCGGTGATCCGACGGCGGAGGTCGTCCGGCGACTCCGGGACCGACCGGACGCCCTGGTCCTCGAATCCACGGACGACCGGGTCCTCGTCGCCCTGCCCGAACCGGACGACGTCGTCATCCGTGAGCTCCGGATCCTCCGCGATGTCCGGGTCCGGGTGGCGGTCGAGTGCTCGGCCCGTGACTGGCCTGGAGCCGCCGCGGTCGTCGACGGGCTGCTCGACTCGCGGTGGCGCCGTCCCCTCGACGAGCCGTCGACCGGGAACCGCGCGCTCGCCGCAGCCGCCGGCCCGGGTGCGACCCTTCCGTGGCGCACTCCCGTCGGAGTGCTCGACCAGCTGGTGCGATTCCGGGAGCGCGGCATGGTGCCGGCAGCGGCGCGACGCTCGGGGACCGGGGTCGCCGCGCGAGAGCTCGGGTTCGTCGGGCGTTTCGGTGGCCTCACCGACAAGGGCCACGAACTCGTCGGCCCGGTGGTCGATCACGATGCGCTCCTCGTCGTCGAGTCGAGTGACCCCGCGAGCGACGCTCCGCCACTGCGCTGGGCGTGCTGGATGCAGGGCCAGAAGTGCGTCGTGCGTGCCGGCCACGAGGACGGTTCGGAGTCGCTCGGTGTCGTTCGTCCAGGATCCCTCGTGGCACACCTGCTCCGGTGGCTCGACGTCGACCCCGTCGAATCGGTCGGCTCCGGTGAGCCGGTCACGATCACGACGGCGCAGTACGAGGACCGTTCCGGCCCCTGCCCGAGCGACGTCGCGTGGTTCCGGCGTGCCTGGACGGAACCTCGGTGGCGGTCCGTGAACGGCTGGAGCCACCAGGCCGGGAAGGGAGTCCACGGGCTGTTCGTACCGGGTGTTGGTGCGCTGACGAGGGAGAGCGGTGACGGAACGATCACCCTGCGTCCGGAGCGCACCGCGGTGGTCGTTCGGGGTGCTGTCGAGGGAGTGAACGCGTTCGTTGGTCTCACCGACGGCGCCCGGCAGCAGCGCTGATCAGGGGAGGAGCTGGAGCTCCATCGCCCGGGTCACCGCACGGGTGCGGTCGTTCACGCCGAGCTTCTCGAAGACGTGGCCGAGGTGCGTCTTCACCGTGGCCTCGCTGAGGAACAGCGCGCGGCCGATCGCCGGGTTGCTGTTGCCCTGGGCGACGAGGCGCAGGACGTCGAGCTCACGCGGGGTCAGCGACGGGCCGGCGGCGGCGGGGAGCGCGCCTGTCGCTCGGCGGACGAGCGCTGCGGCCGCGGAGGGCGCGAGTGCGGTCTCGCCCCGTGCGGTCGCCCGGACGCCGGCGAGGATCTCGGACTCCGGGGCGGCCTTGAGCAGGTAGCCGGTGGCGCCGGCCTCGATGGCCGCGAGGATCTGGTCGTCGGACTCGTACGTGGTCAGGATCAGGACGCGGACGCCGGGGTCGGCGGCGAGGATCTGCGCCGTCGCCGCATCGCCGTCGAGCACGGGCATCCGGAGGTCCATGAGCACGACGTCGGGGCGTTCGGCCAGTGCCACGGTCACCGCGGCGCGGCCGTCACTGGCCTGGCCGACGACCTCGACGTCGTCGGCGTCCTGCAGCAGGGCCACGATGCCCGACCGGACGATCGGGTGGTCGTCTGCGACCACGACGCGGATCACCGGGTCACCTCCGCCACGGGGTGACGATCGACGGCCGGGAGGCTCGGCTCGGGTCCGGTGGGCAGGCTCGCGTCGACGACGGTGCCGCCGCCAGGGCTGCTCGTGATCGTGCAGGCACCGCCGGAGAGCGCCAACCGTTCGTGGAGGCCCCGGAGACCGTGCCCGGCTGTCGGGACGCCGGTGTCGAACCCGACGCCGTCGTCGGTCACGCGGACGCCGACCCGTTCGGGCGCGTGCTGCAGGACGATGCGGACGGAGCCGGCGTCGGCGTGCGCACGGATGTTCGCGAGGGACTCCTGGACGACCCGGAGCAGCACGACCTGGGCGTCGCGGTCGAGCGGGCCGTCGGTCGCGTCGACGGCGACGGGCGTGCCGGTCTCGCGGGTGTAGCGCTCCGCCAGACGGTGCAGGGCCCCGGCCAGGCTGCCGCTCGTGGCACCGGCGACCCCGGCGGCGATGAGGGCGCAGGAATCCTCGAGGGCGGCACGCGCGGACTCTTCGAGGACCGCCAGTCGTTCGTCGAGCGCGGCACCGCGGTCGTTCGCCAGGTCCTTGCGGGCACGTTCGGTGAGCATGACGATGCCGGCGAGGTTCTGCGCGACGGTGTCGTGGATCTCGCGGGCCAGGCGCTCCCGTTCGCTCGCGACGCCCGCGCTGCGGTGCGCATCGGCGAGGGACTGCTGGGTGGCGCGGAGTTCGTCGAGGAGCTGGCGGCGCTCCTCGGACAGGCCGGCGACGCTCGAGATCCACACCCCCATCGCGCAGGCACCGATGACGCTGATGCCCTCGATGAGCGCGGTGCTGACGAGGGCGTCCTGGCCGCCGGAGACCTGCAGGCCGATGCCGCTCGCGACGCCGACCGCGACCGAGAGCAGGACGGCGGTGCGGACCCGTTCGGACTGCACCCAGACGAGCGGGAACGCGATGCACTGCACGAACGCGGTGCTCGGCACGATGGCGGGCAGCACCAGGGCGGCGACGAGGACCAGCGGCAGGAAGGCCGCGGCGGCACGGGGGCTGTCGTAGCCGCGGTGGCCGAACACGGCGTAGGCGACGACGAGCACCACGACCGCGGTGTAGGCGGGCCAGCGGATCGACAACGGGGACCACCCGAACACGGTGATCACGGCGGTGAGGAGCATCGTGGCCGCGAAGAAGACGTGCAACCACTGGTTGCGCATCCACGTCTCACCGCTCATGTGCCCAGCATCCCACCAGCGGGGCGCCATCAGGCGTCCTTGCGGTTCCACCGGAACGTCAGCAGGCAGGTCACCGTGCCCAGGACCAGCCACGCTGCCAACACGAGGGCTCCGAGGGCGAGGTGCCACGCGCCTCCCGGCTCACCCGACTCGAACGCACCGGGCAGGAAGACGGACCGCATGCCGGACGCCATCCAGCGCAGGGGGAAGACGGAGGCGACGTCCTGCAACCAGGTGGGGAGCTGCGTGAAGGGCAGGTCGACGCCAGAGATGAACTGCAGCACCAGGACGATCGGGACGATGGTGGCGGTGGCGCGCCGGCCCTCGCGGGGGAGCGCCGAGACCGCGATGCCGAGGACGCAGCTGGTGGCGATGCCGAGGACCATCACCCCGGCGAAGACACCCCAGTTGCTCGCGTCGGTCGGCAGGTCGACGCCGAACACCAGGCTCGCGATCGCCAGCAGCAGGGCCGTCTGCACGAGCGTGGTGACGAGGACCATGCCGATCTTGCCGACGAAGTACGACAGGACGGGCAGCGGTGTGCCGCCGAGGCGCTTCAACGTGCCGTCGCTGCGCTCGCCGGCGATGTCGACGCCGAGCGACTGCGTGCCGGAGAGCAGGATGCCCGTCGCCACCAGGCCGGGCAGGTAGTAGGTGGCGTAGTCGACGCTGACGTCGGGGCCGGCCTGGATGTCGGCGGCACCGGAGAACGCCACCGAGAACAGCGCCAGCATGATGATCGGGAACAGGAACGTGAAGAAGACCGCGTCGGGGGCGCGGAAGTAGGTGCGGATCTCGTACGAGATGCGGCTCGTCGCTGTCTTCACTTCTGGCCCACCATGTCGAGGTAGACGTCCTCGAGGGACGGACGGATGACTTCGAGGTCGTGCATGGGCGAGGTGCTGCTGCGGATCAGCGCCGTCGGGTCGGTCGTGCGCTCGTCGTGGTGTCCGCCGTCGTCGTCACGCCAGCGGACCCGGGGCGTGCGGGCCTCGGCGCCGCCGATCTCGTCGATGGGTGCGAGGTCGAGGAGCTTCCCGTCGGCGATGACCGCGGCCCGGTCGGCGAGCTGGGCGGCTTCGTCGAGGTAGTGCGTGGTGAGCAGGATCGTCGTGCCCTCGTGCTGCACCCGGCGCAGGAGATCCCAGAACTGCCGGCGGGCCTCCGGGTCGAAGCCCGTGGTCGGTTCGTCGAGGAACAGGACCTCCGGGCGGCCGATGATGCCGAGGGCGACATCGACGCGGCGGCGCTGGCCACCCGACAAGCGGCTGATGCGGGTGTTGCGCTGCGTCTCGAGCCCCGTCGCGGTCAGGAGCTCCTCGACGCTGCGGTGCTTCGGGTAGAGCGTCGCGAAGTGGTTCAGCTGCTCGGCGACGGTGACGTTCGGGGACTCCGCGCTGGTCTGCAGGACGATGCCGATGCGTGCGTTGTGGCTGCGGCTCGTCCGTGCCGGGTCGTGACCGAGGACGCGGACCTCTCCGGCGGTGCGGGAGCGGTACCCCTCGAGGATCTCGACCGTCGTGGACTTGCCGGCACCGTTGGGGCCGAGGAGCGCGAAGGTCTCGCCCCGTTCGATCGTGAAGGAGACGTCGTCCACGGCGCGTTTGCCGGTGGCGTACTGCTTGCCGAGGTGCTGGACCTCGATGGCGGGGGACTCGGGCATGGGTCCAGCTTCGCCGCCGGGGCGCCGTGGGGGATCGACCGGGGCGGTGGTGTCGGCATCGTCCGATCGGGGGATGGTGCGATGTGAGCGCTTTGTCTTGACCTTGGCCATCTCGTGTCTGCAGCTGTATCGAAACTGGCCAAGGCGTCGACGGCCACGGCTGACTTCGTTGCAGGAACCAGCAGATGCCGATCGCTCCGCTTCACCGGATCTCATTCGCATCGCAGTTGCATGCATAATCGAGGTGTGCCGTACCCCATGTGGACTTACTTCCCCCGGAACGCCAGACCCGAGGAATGGGCGCTCGGACTTGTCGAGAGCGTCGAGCGAAACCGCTCGACGCTCGATACGACCGAGGTATCGAGCGAGAGCGTCACCAAATTGACGAGTGACGCCGTTCTCGAGGTCTTGCGTCCTGCGATGGAGGAGCTCGGCTTCAAGGTCGAGTCGGGGAAATCCCGAGGTCAACGGATTGAGCGACCCGTGCTCTTCGGAGACAACGGTCGACCCGAAGTGAAGTACGAGATTGACGCGTTTCACGATGAGCTCGGTATCGCGGTCGAAGTCGAGGCGGGGCGAGGTGCCATGAGCAACGCTGCTTACCGCGACATCATCAGGACCTCTCTGCTTCTCGATGCAAACTACTTCGTCCTGATGATGCCGATCGAGTACCGGTACCAGTCCAGCGGCCGCGTCCTGATGACTGAGGCGTTTGCGAAGACCAGAGATCAGTTGTCCGCGATCTACGCATCCCGCCGCCTGCGCCTTCCATTCGCCGCGGTCTTGCTCATCGGCTACTGAATCGTCCGGCCCCTGGTCGCGTCAGGTTGCGTCAAGCAACGTGCGCGTAGACCGGGAGGATGCAGGTCGTCGGAGTCGAACAGTTCGGAGGGCCCGAGGCCCTCGCCGTCCACGAGGTGCCGGAGCCGCACGCCGGTGCGGGATCCGTGCGGATCCGGGTGCAGGCGTTCGCCGTGAACCCGACCGACACGGGGGTGCGTGCCGGGCAGCGGGACAGCTCGCAGGCCTCGCCGCCGTACGTGCCGGGGATGGACGCCGCCGGCGTCATCGACGAGGTCGGGCCCGATGTCACCGGATGGCAGGTCGGCGACGAGGTCATGGCGATGGCGCTGCCGCTCAGCGCCCACGGTGGCGCCTACGTGCAGGAGCTCGTCGCGCCGGTGGGGTCGTTCACTCGGATTCCTCGTGGGACATCGATCGAGGCCGCGGCGACCGTGCCCATGAACGGGCTGACGGCGTTGCAGATCCTGTCGCACGCCTCGCTCGCACCGGGGCAGACGCTCGCCGTGACCGGGGCCGCTGGGCTGCTCGGGAACTACGTGGTGCAGCTGGCGAAGGCCGCCGGGCTGACGGTGATCGCGGATGCTGCTCCGGCGGACGAAGCACTCGTCCGGTCGCTCGGGCCGGACCACGTGGTGCCGCGAGGAGCTTCCTTCGCCTCCGCTGTCCGTGCGCTCGTGCCGGACGGGGCCGATGCGCTCGCCGATGCTGCCGTGCAGCGCGACGAGGTCGTGGACGCCGTTCGCGACGGGGCAGTCTTCTTCGACGTGCGGGGGTGGCAGGGCAACGGGGCTCGGGGGATCGAGTTCGTGCAGATCATGGTGTTCTCGGAGTACCGGTCGTTCGACAAGCTCGAGCAGCTGCGGCACGCGGTGGAGAGTGGGACGTTGACGCCGCGGGTCGCCGAGGTGCTGCCGGCTGCGCGGGCTGTGGAGGCGCATGAGCGGTTGGAGGCTGGGGGGACGCGGGGGCGGTTCGTGCTCAGCTGGTAGGTGCGGGTCAGGACGCTCCGGATGTCGGGCCCAGAGCGAGTCCGCGGCCTTCAACTCCGGCAGCGACCGCCAAGAGCGCGCTCACACGGGACGCACGCCGCGTCCGGCTTCGTACTCCCACCGCTTGCCGAGCGCGTCCGTGAAGGACATCGAAACGAGGGTCCACTTCTCGGCGACGGTGAACGGCCGCATACCGTGATCGCTGCGGACGAGTTCGGAGCAGCTCGAGAGGAGCGCCCAAGCCCGCGCCTTGTGGGGCCGGTCCTTCGGGTGGATCCACTCCGAGTACGACTCGCCGGGCGGGCAGACCTTCGCGCTGAACTCGACCTCTTCGGATCCGTTCATGACCGCCTTCGCCCGGACGTTGTGGATCGCGGCGTCCGAGGCGTTCCGGACGACGAGCACGTTGTTCCAATGCGTACGGTCCTCAGGGTCCTGGTTGGAGAACACGAACGACACCCATGCGCTGACGCGAGCTGCCTCGCGCTCGTCGCGATCGGCGCGAGCCGTCCGATCGGCGCGCCGCGCGAGGACGAGACTGTAGACCGAGATGGCGAGTGTGATGGCGACGCCGAACCATGCGGCGAGAGCTTCGTTGCTCATGGAGATCCCCCTTGTGATCTGGTGGTGCAGAGGAGCGTACCGAAGTATTACCGTTGAGTACCACCGACAGGCCAGTCGAGAGGTATCTTGCCCCTCGCCGCCGGTGCTGGATCAGTAGTGAGGACGGTGCCCTTCATGGCTTCTCGGACGACTCATCGAAGCGAGGTCGTGTACCGGAGCCCAGTGGACCCTGGAGTCGCCGTCGGGACGCTGCTGATCTTCGCGCCGATCGGCGTGATGGCCCTCGCCGGGGCCGCGGTGAAGGGGGTCGACAGCGCATCGCTGATAGTCCTCGCCGTGGTGCTCGTGTCCCTTATTTCGGTGATGGTGCTCGCTTCGCGCGCTGCGGTGTTCGTGCGGTGTTGGCCGCAGTTGGTGACGGTCGGCGTCGCGCCGTTCTGGAGGTCACGACTGCTCCGTTGCGACATCGTCGATGTTGCGGTCGTCCAGGTCGATGCGTACGCAGACTACGGCGGGTGGGGCATCAAGGGCTCGGCTCGAAGCTCTCGTGGCCGGCTGTACTCGGTGGGTGGGACCGACACTGTGCAGATCGTGATGCGGGACGGGCGGAGGTACTTCGTCGCGTTCAAGGACCCCGCGACGCCTGATCGCGTTTGCGCTGCGCTTCAGAGCAGCAGCTGAGAAAGGTCAGGCCGGCGTGAATCGTCGCTCGAGCAGTTGAGCCGTCGCTTCGACAGGAGTCGAACCGGCTGACTTGCGAAGGAGCGCTTCGAGCTTTCGCGGCCACAGCACGTGGATGCCATCCACAGTGAAGCTCCCGCCGAAGAGCGGCCAATCTGCGTCAACGAAACAGAGGGCGCCGAACACGGGTGCGCTGACCGTGGCACGGACGAGCTCCAACTGTCGCTGAACCCCTGCGACCAGGGTGGACTTCTTGCGCCCGCAGACAGTCAAGTGCTCGACGCGTGGCCGGAACAGCCCACCTTCCACTTGCAGCGACGGACGCCTGCCTTGGTACCGCTTCGAGTCGATCACCCACACCCCAGCTGGGGTGACAACGAGGTGGTCGATGTTCGCGCGCGATCTGGGCACGCGGCGATCGTGGAGGACGCGCGTCGATTCGGACGCCAAGCGATCGAGACGAGCTCCCACGGTTTCCTCCCCAACCGCTCCGGATCTCCAGGCCGCGGTGCTCTGGCGCTCATCGCTGAGGGCGACCGCGACGTTCCCGAGACGACCCCACCGATCTCTCAAGGCTGCTTCGTCCCTCGCCTTGCGTCGCTCGTGCTCGCGCCGCGCTGACGCTCCTGCACCCGCGGTCGGTGAGCCGCTCACTCCTTGTTCTTCCTCTTGAACAGTCCGGCGACGCGACCGCCGACTGCATCGGCAGCCCCGACGACGGAACCGCCGAGGTTCTTCACCGAAGTCAGCGCCTGCGGTTCGTCAGGGACTCCGTCGCCGTCGAGGTCGACACTGCGGAACGCCTTGGAGATGCTTCCCGCCGCGTTGGCCACACCACCGCCGACAGCTCCGGCGGCGTCGCTGACCCAGGTACCGGTGGACTTCGCTGCCTCTTCCAGCGCTGCGAAGGCCCGACTTTCACTCTCGCCATCCGTGCCATCTGACTTCAGCGGCGCAGTGAGGTGATCAGGAAAGGACTCCGGTGCCTCCGGGAACGCCGTCCTCGAGGACTTGACGACGTCCCGTCCGAACACGAACCGCGCGACGCCTCCGGTGACGGCTCCGACGCCGTACTCGATCGTGGCTCGCTGCTTGCCGGTCAGGTTCTCGCGGACCGGATCGAGTTCGCCCGTCTGGATCGTTCGGATCAGGCTCTGCGCAGCACCGCCGGGGAGCGCATCGGAAAGCGTGCTCGCCCAGTGGGACCAGTCCTCTCGCCCCGACGCGATCCGTTGGCCGGTGGTGACCACGCTGTCCGATGAGATCGACGCCACGTCGCTCGCCATGGCGGCGATCTGCTGTTGTGCGACGCGTTCATTCGTGAGCCCGTACACGAGAGCTTGTGCCTGGTCCTTGTCGAGATCCATACCGTGGATGTCCGCGACTGCGAGCCCGAAGACCGCGGTGATCTCGAACTGCAACTGCTGGTCGCCAGCAGGCAGGAGCTTCGCGACCGCACCCTGGGCGCCAGTCTTTGCGGCACTCTTCGCGAGGTTCTTCGCGGCGAGCTTCGCGGCCTCCTTACCGGTCCGCTTCGCAGCCTGGGCACCGATGCTCTTCGCGCCGGCGGCAGCGGGACCGACACCGGGGATCATCGCGATCGCGATGTCCGCAGCGATCGACCCGACTGAGATCGCTGCACCGGCAGTCGTGATCGACGTCGTGTAGTGCCGTTCGAGCAGCTGGATCACTTCTGCAGGCGTGGCCTCGGGATTGCGGCTCCGCACCCACTTCACGTACTTGCGCGCGATCGCGCGGCGACCGCTGACAGCCCGCGCGATGTCGACTGCTGCCTCGTCCGCGGGTACTTCCGCTTCGAGGGTGACTTCCGCAGTGGAGTTGTCAGTCATGGTCCTGCTTTCGCGCGCTCACGAGCCGCGGACGCAGGGGTCTCGTACTGAGGTACCCCCGTGAGCCTGCCTGCTCTACCTCCTCCGAATCGTAGGGGCCGGTTGCGGCGCAGACAGCAGCCCAGAACGAGGGGTGCGGGTTCACGCACGGTCGTGCGGAATACGTCGTCCAGGACGATCGCGCCGACCTGCTGACGCGACTCAATGCGCAGATCGAGGACCACAATGCGAAGGTCGGGCCGTCGTTCCTGATGCGCGATCTCGCCGGAACCGGTCTGCACGACGTGTGGCGGTACGAGATCCTGCCGCTCCTGGCGGAGCACCACTACGGCGAAGGTGTCGACCTGGAGGCGCGGTACGGCCTGGCAACGCTGCGTCGTCGGGCGACGCGCGACGCTGCGGACGGGGCCGAAGGTGCTTCCGTCGACGATTGAGCTTCGGGAAGCAGACCAGCCGGTGGTGCACCGGCTGCCGCGCGCGGTGGCGGTTGGTCTTGCGTCAGCGAACATCGCAACGGTCGCGCCGACGCTCGGCGCTGACGAGTACCGCGTGAGTGGTGTCCGGAAAGTCGGCGTCGTGCGGATCGCCGGGCACACGGTGTGGCTGAAGCCGAAGACGCCGGTGCGGCGGCTGTTCGCGATGCTGGGGTGCGCCCGTGCCGGCAGTGCGGTCTGGACCGAGGACGACTTCCGGTTCGAGGAAGACGATGACCTCGTGCCGGCGTTGGCGCACGCGTTCGTGCGGCAGGCCTCGCGGGCGTTGACCGGAGGACCGCTTCGCGGGTACGTCACGCGCGAGGATGCGCTGCCGCTCGTGCGTGGTCGGTGGCGGATCGGAGACCAGCTGACACGGCGGGGCGGGCAGCCGCTGCCGGTCGAGGTGTCGTTCGACGACTACGTCGAGGACATCGCCGAGAACCAGGTACTGCTGACCGCAGCGACGCGGTTGTTGCGACTGCCGGGTGTGCCGGCCGATGTGCTCGGGGCGCTGCGGCGGATCGTGCGGGTGCTCGATGGAGCGTCGGTGATCCCTGTCGGGGCGCCGGTGCCGGTCGTCCGGCCGAATCGACGGAACGCGCGGTACGCGTCGGCGCTGGCCCTGGCATCGCTAGTGTTGTCTGCGTCGTCGGTCGAACAGCGCGCCGGGTCAGTCGTCGCGTCGGGATTCCTCGTCGACATGTGGTCGGTTTTCGAGGACTTCGTCTCGGCTGCTCTGCGCGAGGCGTTCAAGCCGTACGGAGGAGTGCTCGTGTCGCAGTACCAGTCGACGCTCGACGTGGAGGGGACGGTGAAGATCGCGCCGGACCTCGTGTGGCTCGTCGACGGGGAGGTGCGGGCGTGCATCGACGTGAAGTACAAGGTCGAGAAGCACGGGCAGTACCCGAACGCTGATCTGTACCGGATGGCGGCGTACTGCCGGAGGTTCGGGTTGGGGGAGGGGTGGCTCATGTACGCCGGAACGGGCAGCGAATACTCCTCCGCGGAGTTGACGAACGGTCCGACAGTCACGCGCAGTCCGGTCGATTTTAATCGAATCGGAGTCGAGTCCCGACTTGGCTTCTTTCAATTGAGTGCTCGCGTTGCAGGCGGGTTCCGTGCGAGCGGCCACGGCCGACATCGTGAACGATGTCGGCCGTGACTCGGTCCACTACAGGTCCGGTCCGCTGCGGTAGTCCAGAGCGGGAAGCGCCGCGACGATGCGAACCGTTTCGACGCTGACCGTCACGATGCGTTGGACCAGCTCGACGATGTAAGCCGAGTTGCCATGTTCAGCTCCCCAGTCGTTGGGATCGTTGACGATGCCGGACGCTTTGTCGGTCTTGACCTGGTACCGCTCGAGGATCCAGTCGAGTGCCGATCGAGAGCCGAGCTTGTAGTCATGCGCCTCCGCCGGGATGCCGGTGATCGTCAGGCCCGGCGCGACGGTGATCTGCGTCCGGTCGAGGTTGCCTGGTTTGCCGCCGTACTTCATCTTCGTCACCCTGAGGTCAGCAGGCACCGGGCTGCTGAACGTCATCGGATACAGCGGCGCGGCCTCGTACCCGATGTGCAGCTCGGACAGCGCCCGTCCGGCATCTGCAAATGTACGGAAGTCGGCGGGATCGGTGAGCTCCGGGATGCGCGGGAGCATCTTTTTCAGGTCGGCGTCAAAATCGCGCCGGTAGTCCTCGGAGTGCAGCAGTCCGTAGACGGCGAAGAATACGTCGTCGGCTGTCACCCCCGCGCCGTACAGCTTTTGATACCGGGCGAGGGCGGTGTCGGTGATGTTGTCGCGCCGCTGTGGTCCGTCGAACATTGCGAACGTGCCTCCCTGCGGCTCGACATCGTACACGTACCGTGGGAAGAACTGACCGCCTTCTGACCCCCAGAAGTTGAGATCTGGGACGAACGAGGTCGCGAGCACGGCAAACGGCTTCAGGGCTCCAGCTCCTGTCATGTAAAAGCCGTAGTTCTGCTCGTCATTCGGGAAGAACTTGGGTTGTTGACCACGTTCGTGGTTCATGAGAGGAGCGAAGTAGACGCGTTGCTTGTTGAAGGGCCGGTACATGCCGACAGCCGTCGCGTCACTGGAGTACGCGAGCCGTTGGTTCTTCTTGAAGGCGTTGCGGAGGCTGCGTGCCCAGCTGATGCGTTCCGGGTTGGTGTCAATGAAGCCCTCGATGGGTTGTGGGCTGCCGGCTGTTGCCCAGCGGTCGAATTCGGCGTTGTACGCGTCGATCATGCGCGAGACATTGCCGCGGAGGGCTGGCTCGGACGAGTTGTAGACCCATGCGTCGCGGCCAGTTTCGAGGCCACGTGAGAACGCTCGGAAGATCGCGGACTCGGGGGTCTTGCGGTCTCCGATAGCGGTGAAGGTCTCGAAGGCGTCGTTGCGTTGGTTGATCCAGTCGCCGTGCTCGTTCGGGGTGATCTGCTGCCATGGCACGCCGTAGGAGTCGCGGTACTGGTCGAGGAGGCCGAGCTTGTCGTCTCGGGTGAGGTAGTCCCCGATGTCCCGATAGTGGATGGTGCCGGACGACGGTCGGTCCGGATTCTTCACCAGGAGCGAGATGACGATCGTGGCGCGGCTTCCAGGGCCGAAGGTCTGGCCGCCCTCTCTGAGTGCTTGGTCGCCGGAGGTGCGGGTGTTGCCGCGGAGGTTGAGGATGTAAAGCTCGGTGTATTCGTCTTGGAGGGCGAGGCGGAGGCCGGCGGCGGTGTTGCCGTCGAGGAAGCCGCCGTTGGTGACGTAGGCGACGATGCCGTGGTCCTTGATTCGGTCGGAGGCCCACCGTATGGCTCGGATGTAGGAGTCGTAGAGGCTGTTCTTGTTCTGCCCTGTCGATCGTGCTGCGTAGGTGTTGGCGATGCGCTTGTCGAGGTAGGGGTACTTGAGGTTCTGGTTATTGTCGTTGGCGGAGTCTTGCCCGGATGAGTAGGGCGGGTTGCCGACGACGACGCGGATGTCGAGGGCGTTCTGTTGCTTGACGCGTTCGTTGTTGTCGCCGAACACGCCTTGATCGTCGTAGGTGTCGTCGTCCTCGGCGGTCTGGAATGTGTCGGTGAGGACCACGCCGGGGAACGGCACGTATTCACCGTCCTGGAGGCCGTTGTAGGTGGCTTCGATGTTCACGGCGGCGACGTAGTACGCGAGCAGCACGATCTCGTTCGCGTGGAGCTCGTGCCGGTACTTGTGTGCCAGGTCGGCCGGGGTGATGAGGCCGGATTGAAGGAGGCGGACGATGAAGGTGCCGGTGCCGGTGAACGGGTCGAGGACGTGGACGCCGTGGTCGGTGAGGCCGGCGCCGAAGTGTTCGCGGGAGAGTCGGTCGGCGCTTCGGAGGATGAAGTCGACGATCTCGTTGGGTGTGTAGACGATGCCGAGCCGTTCGGACGTTCCCCGGAAGGCGCCCGTGAAGAACTTCTCGTACAGCCGCTTGATGATCGTCTGCCGGCCGGCGGCGTCGGTGATTCCGGCGACGGTGCGTTGCACGCCGGCGTAGAAGCCGGCGAGGTCGCTGGTTTCGGTGGTGAGGTTCTGCTCCTCCAGGGCATCGACCATGCGTTGCATGACTTGCGAGACCGGGTTGTGGTCGCTGAAGGCGTGGCCGGCGAAGAGGGCGTCGAAGACGGGCTTGGTGATGAGGTGCTGGGAGAGCATCTCGATCGCCTGCGGCTCGGTGACGCCAGGGTTGAGGTTGTCCTGCAGCCCCTTGACGAAACGGGTGAATTCGGTGCGGAGACTTTCGTTGGAGCCGTCGACGAGGCTGGTTATCCGCGCGATCTGCCGGCCAGCGATGTCGGCGACGTCTTTGGCCCAGTTTTCCCAGTAGTCCCGTTCGCCGACCTTGTCGACGATGCGGGCGTAAATGGCGTTCTGCCAGTCCGCGCCGAGGACGCTCATGTCGAGCGGGATCTGCGACGTCTCCGGTGTCGCCGTGCCCGGTGCGGGCTCGGGGAGGTCGGCGTCGGTGTAGTTGGTCGCGATGACGGGACCGGTGTCAGTGCGGCCGTTTAGATCGATTTGTTCGATCTTCGCTTCGAAGCGTTCGTCGTGCGCACGGAGTGCGCGGAGGACGTCCCAGACGACCTTGAACTTGGTGTTGTCGTTGAGCGCTTGCTCGGGTGACTGTCCCGCTGGTACTGCGATAGGGAGGACGATGTAGCCGTAGTCCTTACCAGGGGCTTTGCGCATGACGCGGCCGACGGACTGGACGACGTCGACGGGGCTGTCGCGAGAGTTGAGGAAGATGACCGCGTCCAAGCTGGGCACGTCGACGCCTTCGGAGAGACAGCGTGCGTTGGTGAGGATGCGGCAGACGTTCTCACCTGCCGTGTCGGCTTTCAACCAGTCGAGCTTCTGGTTGCGTTCGAGGATGTTCATCCCGCCGTCAACGTGGTCCGCTTCGAGGCGGAACGTCTGCTCGTCGCCGTCGGCGTTCCGGTCGATGCGGGCTCCGGCGAGGCTGTCCGCGCGGACGCCGTCGACGCCGTCGTAGCCGTTGAGGTATCCGCGGACGGTTTTCGAGTCGGCGATGGAGCGGGAGAACGCGACCGCCCGGCGGAGCGGCTTGTGCGCGTTCGGGGCGGTGGTGTCGATGCCCTGCACGCCCCGCTTGGCGAGGCCGTTGTAGATCCCACGATGCGGGCAGCGTCGGGGATGTTCAGTTCCCCGTCGGCGGCGAACGTTTCCTGGAATGCGGATCCGATGGAGTCCTCGTCGATGGTGAGGACCAGCACCCTGTAGTCGGTGAGGAGGTCCCGTTCGACGGCTTCCCCGAACCCGAGCCGGTGGAACACGGGGCCGAACACGGCTTCGTCGTCCATCGAGTACAGCGCAGCCGCGTTTTCATCCGCCTGGCTGCGGGCGGATTCGGCGTAGATCTTCGGCGTCGCGGTCATGTAGAGCCGCGCCTGCGTCTGGATCGACTCGTCCGAGTGCACGCGGAGAAACGCCGATTCTTCCGCGCCTTGCCGGATGAATCCAGCGGTGCGGTGTGCCTCGTCGCAGATCACGAGGTCGAAGTCGGCGAGACCCTCTGCTTGGGCTTTCGCGATCACGTCAATTGATTGGTACGTCGAGAAGAAGACGGTCAATCCGTCGGGCGCTGTACTCTTTGCGACCTCTGTGAGGAGCTGTTTGGTGTTGGTTGTTGCCGGGTATGCAAGGTCAGCAACGGTGAAGTCCTCCGACACACGCCCGACCTTGCTGTCGGAGCAGACCGCAAAGGCGCGAAGCGGCATGGCGCGTTCTTGGGACCATTCCCGCAAGGTCTGCGACAACAAAGCGATTGAGGGAACGAGGAACAAGACGTTCCCTCCGCGCCCGGCGACATCCTCCGCAATCCGGAGGCTTGTGAAAGTCTTGCCTGTTCCGCAGGCCATGATCAGCTTGCCCCGCGCCGACTCGGCAAACCCGGCCCGCACGGCGTTCAGTGCCTCCACCTGATGCTGGCGGAGCATCTTCTGTTGCGGAGCTGCTAACGAATCGGGGTGGTCGAAGGAGTACTCGGACCAGTCGATACCGGAGTGTTCAAACTCTTCAATCGGGATCTGCGCGGTGGGCAGCTGCTGATCGACGAGCGCTTCGAGCGCGTTCTTCCCGAGCGGGGCGGTGGCTACGATCAGGCGGGAAGAGAACGCCGCCTTTCCCGACGCGGTGAAGAACGAGTCGAGGTCGCCCTTCTGAACCGTGTTGCCCGCGTCGTGGAACTTGCACTGGATCGCGCACAACCCGCCACCATGACGCTCCCGTGCAACGAGATCGATGCCGGTGTCGGTCTTCCCGTTTCGGTCAGGCCAGTCTTGCCAGAGCCACACCTCGTCGAAGCGCGCCGTCCACTTCGGGTCGGTTGTCAGGTACGCACGAGTCAACCGTTCGAAGAGGCGGCCCTTGGTGCGCTTGTCCGGAGCGATGGTCGCGTAGACGTCGAGCAGATCGTGGATGGACATCGCCATGATGCGGTTCCCCTTGAGGTGCGGCTGGCACGGAGGCCAGGTCGGAGCGAGATCGAGACTAGCTGGCGAGATCGTCTGGCTGGTCCTGCGGCTCGCGGTTCACCGGCTCTTCCGTGTCAGCCGCGACGTTGGGTGGCGTCCCCTTCGCCGCGTTGACGATCCCGAAAGGGACGTGAACACTCGGTACTTCGTTGGCCGCCCCGCGCAGGTGATCCACTTGGTCGTCGAAGAAGATGTGCGGACGGAGGACTCGCAGGATGCGCGCCTTCTCGACACCGCCGAGGAAGAACGCATCGTTCACCCGGAGGCCCCAACCCTGCAGAGTCCGAACGACTCGTTCGTGTGCCGGCGCATTCCTCGCGGTCACGATCGCGACGTGAACGCGACGGTTGTAGGTCGGATCGGTCCCAACCAAATCCTCTTCGATGTCCTGGATGCGATTGATCCCGCGCAAGAACCGTGCCATCAACCCCTCCGGCATCGCTTCGTCGGTGTGAGAGGCCTCGTTCTCATGGAAGGCCGCGAGATCGGAGGCTTGCATGATGCGCTCGGAGGAGTCGTCCGTCAGCACACCGTCGAAGTCGAACGCGATGCGTAAGTCAGTGCCGGTCGGATCCTCTGCCGGCGTGCCGACAACGCGACCGGCAGGCAGGCCGCGGTCGATCGCAGCTCGGACGTCGTCGTCATTGGCGGAGAGGAACAACGACATGTTGAGCGCCTCCATGTATTCGTGCGACGACCGGCCCTGCATGAAGATCGCCCGCGAGATTGCGAGGTCGTGCGCTTCGAGTGACCGCATCACTCGTAGTCCCGTCTCCGGGTCGTTCCGGGAGAGGATGATCACTTCGACCAACTGCCCACCGTCCGGGCGCAGGTCGTTGAGAGACAGCAAGCGGCGGATGAACGGGAATGCGACGCCCGGGAGAAGTGTGTCGTCGAGGTGCTCTTCCTGGTGCTTCCGGTACTCGTCCTCCCCGTACTCGCGGAAGATCTTGTCCGAATCGGACAGGTCGAACAGTGCGCTCGAGGCGACACCGACGACCAACATGTCGTCTAGAGCGAAAGGCATCTCTGTTCCTTGTTTGGTGCTCATGTTGAGCGAGTCGAGGTGTGTTGTGAGGAAGGAGAATCAGCGGCAGCACTAGATGTGCCGAAGTTGTCATCGTCAGTAAGCGTGCGTCGCCACCCAGAGCCCGTCGCGCGCCCGTGTCATACCCACGGACGACTGCCGCCGCTCGAGTTCCCGGCGCTCCCGCTCGGCCTCGCTCATCAACTCATGGGTGTTGAGCGGTCTCGGCCTCGGTGCCCTCGGTGGTCTCGTAGCGTCCCGCCTGCTGTTCAGCTTCGTCCGCCTGCCGCCGGTGTTCGTCGGCGCGGCTGCGGAGTCGTCGAGCTTCTGCCCCTGCAGAGGTTCCGGCGATGGTCATGGTGGTGCTCCCCGAGGAGTGTCCTGATCACACCGGCGTCCCCCTCGAACCCTCCGGTACTGCAACATCCTCTCTCGTGAGCAACTGTCAAGGGAGCTCCCCGTTCTGGGGGCTGCTCAGCGTTCGAGCAGCTCGTCGGTCGTCGCCTAGCGTTTCCATAACGAGGGGAATGGAAATGGTCTGGGACATCCCGATCGGCACGAGCATTGGACGGCGCGAGCTGCACAGCCGTCTCGGCGGTGGCAGCTGGCAGGACGGCATCACGCGTGTCGTGAAGACGAACGAGATGCTCGTCTTCACGAACGACGGCGGCGGGGAACATGGCTACGGCGTGCACGAGGGCCTCCGCGGTGACGGCCTGTTCCGCTACAGCGGGCAAGGACAGAACGGCGACCAGACGCTGACCGGCAACAACAAGGCGCTGGCGGATTCCGAGGCAATCGGTCGCCCCATCCGCGTGTTCCGGGGTCAGGGGACCGTGACCTACGTCGGGAGCTTCGCGCTCGCTGATCCTCCCTACAACTGGGAGCGCTTCCCCGGGACCGGCTCGTCTCCTGAGCGGGACGGACTGGTGTTCAACCTCGTTGCCGTCGACGCGGACACGTCGCTCTTGCCTGCCCTCGTCGACGAGGCCGGCGACCCTTCCGGCCGCGCGTCAGCGATCGGTGCCTCTTCAGCCACGTCCGCCTGGCAACCGCTCGACTTCAGCGAGTACCAGGTGCGGCGGGTCGACGAAGGCGAGTCGATGCGATCCGTCTCCCGTCGTGAGTTCGAGCTGCAGACCCGCTTCGGCGAATGGCTCCTCGCTCGGGGTGAGGACGTGCAGGTGCTGCGTCTCACGGACGACGGTGTGACGATCGTGCCCGATCTCTACGTCCCGACGATCGGCCAGGTCGTCGAGGCGAAGAAGTCGACCGCGCGGGCGTACGTCCGAACCGCGATCGGGCAGGCGCTCGACTACGCGGCGGTCGCGAGACGTCACGGTCTGGCGGTGACCCCGGCGGTCCTCCTGCCTTCCGAGCCCCAACCCTCGATGTTGGAGCTGTGCACCTCGATCAGGATCACCGTGTGGTGGCCGATCTCGAGCGGTGACTTCCGGGAGGTCAGGCCGTAGCCGCGGCGCTGCTCAGAATCTTCACTGTGGGCAGATCTGGCTTGGCCCAACCGAGCGAGCCGAGTTCGACGGGGAGCACCCAGCGCAACTCGTCGTGGTCCGTGCTCGACGTCGGTCCGTCCACGGTCCAGGCGACTCGGTAGGTGGCGAGGTCGATGTCGACGTTGCCAACACGCGTGATGGAGCGGTCGATCGGTTCGCCAACGACGACGTCCAGACCGAGCTCTTCGCGGAGCTCGCGTCGCAGGGCTTCCGCAGCGGGCTCTCCTGGCTCGACCTTCCCTCCGGGAAACTCCCATTGGCCCGCCGCTGGTCGACCAGGTGCCCTTCGACATGTGAGTACGCGACCGTCAGGCCGAGTGAGTACGCCGGCGACGACCTCGATCATGCGTTCCATCCTGCCTGAGAAGCTCGGCGCGGTACGAGCGATTGCACTCCATTGATCCAGGGCGTGCTCGACGGAGGCGGCTGCATCCTCGGGACGTTCGTGCTCCCAGAACCGGAACACCCGCCAGCCTTCCGACACCAAGATCGCGTGGTTCTGTGCGTCCCGCTGACGATTGGCGAGCAACTTCCGACGCCACAGCTCGGCGTTCGCCTTCGGCAACTGGGCGTGCTCCTCGCAGAAGTGCCAGAAGCACCCGTCGACGAAGACAGCGATCCGTGCACGTGGGAACACGAGGTCGGGTCGAACGCGGCACCGACTGCTCACTGGCCGGTCGACGAAGAACCGTCGTCCTCGGCGGTGCAGCTCACGACGCAGCGCGGGTTCAGGCGCGGTGTCTCGTCGACCGAAGCGAGCCATGTGCCGCCGACGAGCGTCGTCTGCTTCCCAGGTGTCCATGCACCGACCCTCGCCTGACGACCGTTCGTGTGAGGATCGGAGCGATGGTCTGTGAACCGATCGGCGGTGGATCGCGATGTGGAGGAACGGGCGATCAGCGCAAGTCGGCCGCGGTCGCTCCGACCGGCGTGACCGACACGTCCAGCGGCGCATCCGGAGCGACGGGGTCGCCGGACGGCGCAGACGACTGCGCCTCGAGGTCAGCCCGCACCGACGCGGACACCCCGAACAACAACGTCGCCACGAACCCCACGACGTACGCCACGACGAGTCCCGACCCGTACCCGAGCAACGCCCACCCGTAGCCGGACGACCCGTTCAGCAGCGGGATGAGCGACAGGTCCGAGGCCCCGATTGCGATCGCCCCGACGGAGTGCCCGAGCTGGTCGAACAGCCCGACGACCCCGCTGCCGAAGGCCCCACCGATGCATGCGGTGATGAACGGCCGACCCAGGGGGAGCGTCACGCCGTAGATCAGGGGCTCGCCGACACCGAGGAACCCGGCCGGCAGCGCACCCCGAATGGTCCGCACGAGCGAGGCGTTCGACCGGAACCGCACCCACAGCGCGATGCACGCACCGATCTGCCCGGCGCCACCCATCGCCAGGACGGGCAGCAGCACGGTCCACCCGGTCTGGTCGATCAGGGTGGTGTGGATCGGGATGAGCCCCTGGTGCATCCCGGTCATGACGAGCGGCAGGAAGAGGCCTCCGAGCACGAAGCCGGCGAAGGCCCCACCGTTCGCGAGCAGCCAGGTCGCCGCGGTCCCGATCGCGACCGAGACGACACCGGCGACGGACATGAGCACGCCGAGGGTGATCGACCCGGCGACGAGCACGGTGACGGTCGGCACGACGATGAGCGCGATGACGTCCGGCGTGACCCGGCGCATGAAGCGCTCGACGTACGCGGCGAGGATGCCGCCGGCCAGAGCACCGAGCACACCGCCCTGTCCGGGAGCCAGGGTCTCGCCGAACACCGTGACGTTCGCGACGCCGGCCGCGACGATGATGCCGCCGACCGCGGCGCCGAGGATGGGCGTGCCGCCGAACTCCTTCGCGGCGTTCATCCCGACGAACACGGCGAGCAGTGACAGGAAACCGGACGAGAGCACACCGAGGAACGGCGTCACGCCGGGCACCCACCCCAGGTTCGTCAGGATGCCGTTGATCCCGGCGATGAGCCCGCAGGCGATCAGCGCGGGGATGAGCGGGATGAAGATCGCGGAGATCTTCCGGATCGCGCGCATGGTGCGGCCGTCGGAACGGGACCGCGCGGTCGCCTTGATGGACGCTCCGCGAGCCGCGAGCTCCTCAGGCGACGCACCAGGCTCACCAACCGTCGCCGGCGGGGCGGCCGCGCGCAGGGCCTCCAGGCCGTCGGCCACGCGGTCGACGAGACCCGGGCCGAGCACGATCTGCAGGTTCGAGCCGGCCGCGATGGCGGCCATGACGCCGTCGGTGGCCTTGAGGTCCTCGAGCGCGACGGAGGAGTCGGACACGACCTCGATCCGCAGGCGGGTCATGCAGTTCTCGACGTCGGCGATGTTCGCGGAACCGCCGACGGCGTCGAGGATCTGCTGGGCGAGTTGCTGGGCATCGGGCATGGCGTGCTCCTCGGGGGAAAGGAAACGAACGGGGAAACGGGGTCTACAGCACGGCGCGCAACGAGCCGGCAGCAGCATCGAGGCGCTCGCGGGCATCGGCAGCGGAGGCGCCGGTCAGGATCACGGCGATGGCGGTCTTCACCTCGCCGTCCGAGGCATCGAGCGCCGCCTGGACCTCGGCGGGGGGAGCGCCGGTGACGTCCTGCACGAGCGAGAACGCCCGCGCGACGAGCTTCGCGTTCGTCGCCCGCACGTCGACCATGCGGTTGCCGTACGTCTTGTGGCTGCGCACCATCGCGAGCGTGGTGAGCATGTTCAGGACGAGCTTCTGCGCGGTGCCCGCCTTCAGGCGGGTCGACCCGGCGATGAACTCGGGGCCGACGACGACGTCGATGGCGATGTCGGCCTCCCGCCCCGCGGCCGAGGCGGGGTTGCACGCGACGGAGACCGACAGGGCGGAGCGGCGCCGGGCCTCCAGGATGGCCGCGATGACGTAGGGCGTCCTGCCGGACGCACTGATCCCGACGACCACGTCGTCGGCCGTCAGGCCGAGCGCGTCGAGGTCGCGGACGGCGGCTGCTTCGTCGTCCTCCGCGCCCTCCACCGCGGTGGTCAGAGCGGGGTCGCCGCCGGCGATCACGCCGACCACCTGGCTCGGGTCTGTACCGAAGGTGGGCGGGCACTCGCTGGCGTCGAGGACGCCGAGCCGGCCCGGCGTGCCGGCGCCGACGTAGACGAGTCGGCCACCACGCGCGAAGGCTGCGGCGATCGAGTCTGCCGCCAGGGCGATGGCCGGGAGGCACGGCTCCAGTGCCGCAGGCACGCTGCGGTCGCCGGCGTTCATGCGCTGGGCAGCTTCCAGTGTGGAGATCGTGTCGATGTCGTCCAGCGAGTGGTCGGTCGCCTCGGTGGTGAGGGCGGCGAGTTCGTCGCGGAGGGCGTCGTGGGTTTCGTGCGTCTGGTTCATGGTGGTGCTCAGTTCCGGTGGTGGGTGCGGACGGCGTCGCGGCTGCGGGCGAGGAGTGGCTGGGAGCGCTCGTCGGTGCGCTGCGCGACGACGATGAACAGGGTGTCGACGATGGCGAGCTGGCTCATCCGGCTGCCCATGGCCGCGGGGCGCAGGGCACTCTCGGCACCGGCGACACCGAGCAGGACGTGGTCGGCGGTGGTGGCGAGCGGGGCGGAGGCGTGGCCGGTGATCGCGATGATCGTGGCGTGCTGGGCTCGGGCGGCGTGGGCGACCTCGAGGGTCTCGACGGTGGAGCCCGAGTGGCTGACGAGCACCAGGACGTCGCGCTCGTCGATCACGCTCGCCAGGGTCAGGGCGTTGTGCGGGTCGTCGGCGATGGAGCTCACGATGCCGATGCGTTCGAGCTTGAGGTGCAGGTCGCGGGCGACGATGCCGCTCGCTCCCACGCCGTACAGGACGACTCGGCGGGCGTCGCTCACGGCTGCTGCCGCTGCTTCGAGCGCGTGCGGGTCGAGTGCGGCGCGGGTGTCGGCCATCACCGCGCGGACGTCCTCGGTGACCTTCGCGATGACGGTGGCGACGTCGTCGTCGACCGCGACCCCGGCGTGGATCTCGGTGGACTCACGTTCGTGGATCCCGCGTTCGACGGCCCGGGTCATGCTGCGCTGCAGGGCGGCGAAGTTCGCGAAACCCAGGTGCTGGGCGAATCGGGAGACGGTGGCGGGGGACACCCCGGCGCGGCTGGCGAGGTCGGCGGCGTTCGTGGAGGCCGCGGCTGCCGGGTCGTCGAGGACGGCGTCGGCGATGGCGCGCATGCTCGACGGCATGCTCGCCGACTGGGTGCGGACGAGGGCGAAGGCGTCGGCGCGTTCGGACCGCTCGGTGATCGTCATCCCGCCATGAAAGCGTCTTTCGTTAGCGAGCGCCAGTGCTGAAAGTAAATTGCGTGTTACGTGGTGTGGGTGGTGCGGGTGGTGCGGGCGGTCGTGCTCGTCAGGCCTGCGGGGTCGGGGATGCCACGACGGTCGACGCCTGCAGGTATCGTCGCGGTCGACGTACCGCTCGCAGCAGGATCGGCGTCATCATCAGTGCGGTGATGAGCAGTGCCGCGCAGAGGAACCGGGCGAACGCCGAGCCGAAGACGTCGTCGTCCGCGAGCCTCGGGAACTGGATGCCGGCGATGCCGATGTAGAGCAGCAGGAACTGGGCGAGGGCGAGCGGCTGGTAGGTGGAGAGCAGTCGTGCGTGCTCGCGTGCTCGGAGGGCGAGGTCGGACTCGCGCGGTTGGATCGGACTGCCGGTCTTGATCGCTTGCGTCACCATGCGCTTGCCGGCAGGGGAGAGTCCCGCCGTCGTGGCCTGCATCGCGGTCGACATCCCGATCGTCGTTGCGAGGATCGAGAAGGTGCCGGCCAGGCCACCGACGGACGCGCCGAAGCCGACGACGGTGAGGACTGCGACGGCGCCCGACTCGGTCGTCGCCAGCTGCCAGCCGATGACGGCGCCCACGACGGCTCCGATCAGCGCGAGTAAGGTCGTCCGTCGCCAGGCGCGCCGTGCTGTCAGTTCGAGTTCCCCCATGCCCCCACCCTACGAGCGGATCGCCCGACGGTGATGCCGGCCCAGACGGCAGGGCGATCGTGAACGACTTGTCGTGGGGAAGCCTTCGCCGCCACAAGACCAAAGTCACCTCGAACCGTGGAATCGCGCGGCGCGAGGAGATTTTGGTTGTTCGCAGGGCGGTGGGCGCGACCGAATTCGCGGCGCGGGCGGCGCGGGCGGCGGGGCGGAGGCGAGGCGGGCCTCCAGGCTGGACGCCGTCAGGCGACGCCGCGTCGCGGACGGAAGACGCCCGCCCGGACCAGCCACACGTAGAGCAGGCAGCCGATGCAGACGTCGAAGACGGCGTTGAGGAACGCGGCGACCAGGGCGACCGCGGCTCCGATCGGGGCGGCGTACGGCACGCCGAGCAGTGCGAGGAGCAGGGCGACCGCGGTCACGAACAGGCCGACCTGCTGAGCGAAGGTCGGGGGTTCCGGGGCCTCGAGTTCGGCGGGCGGGGCAAGGCGTGGGCGGACGACCCGTCGGAAGAGTGCGCCGTAGGGGTGGCGGCGGATGCCGGCTATGCCTCCGACGGCGAACAGCACGACGATGACCGCGAGCAGCACGATGCCGGCGACCCACGTCTCGGGGATCAGCGTGAGGACGATCGTCGCGGCGAGGAGCCCCGTGGTGATGGCGGCGCCGAAGCGGGGGGAGCGCGGGTCGACGCCGCGTTCGGTGTCGGTGGTGGTGGTCATCGGGACTCCTGGGTGCCGGTGGTGCCTGAGGTGCCTGTGCTGCGTGTGGTGCCTGTGCTGCGTGTGGTGTCCGTGCTGCCTGCGGTCAGGACGGCGTCGAGGGCTGCGGCGAGCTCGGGTGGGCGGGGTAGGCCTCCGAAGCGGGTGTGGACCGCGCGGTCGGCGTCGAGCAGCAGGACCGTCGGCGTCTGCATCACGTCGAAGCGGCGAGCAAGTTCGGGGTGCTCGGCGAGGTCGATCTCGATGCGTCGAACGCCCTCGTGTTGGTCTGCGACAGAGGCGAGCTGACGCCGGGTGGCCGGGCACCGCGCACAAGTCGGCGTGGAGAACTGGACGAACGTGGCGGCGGTGCCGTAATCGGTGTCGAGCGCGAGGCCGTCTCCGTTCTGCCTCGTCGACGCGGCGCTGCCCGCCGACCGGGCTCGACCGGTCCGGTGGCGGAGCAGGAGACCGAGGACCGTCGCGAGCGCGAGGACCCCCACGAGCACGGCCACTGCGGTTCCGACGGTCACACGGCGACGGTACGCGCAACCGACGAACTGCTGTCGAACGTGACCGGATGTGACGCCGAGCTGTGCACGTCGCGCCGGGCTCGGCGGGGGCTCAGTCCTCGGGGAGCGTGCGGACCCACTGCTCGAACGCGGCGGCGTCGTCGTCGCTGAAGACGGCGGAAGGCCGCGACTCGTCCTTCGCCGAGTGCAGGAACAGCGTGCCGTCGGCCATCCCCGGCGTCGCGTCGTCGAGGATGGACGACTTCGCAGCGACGCCCTTCCTGGTGAGGAACGTCAGCTGTTCACCGTTCGCCGATTCTGCGATCGCCGCTTCACCGTCGAAGAACGAGGCGAGCTCCATCACCAGGAACGCGGTGGCCCCGTCCTGCGTGGTGAGGGCGACGGCCGGCTTCGTCCGACCCTTGCCGAAGGGGCGCACGACGGCCGTGGCCCTGACTCCCGAGCCGGTCCATGGTCGCACCTCGGTCAGGGGGAGCCTGGCGGCGACCCGCGCCGCGGGTCGTTTCGGCGGGAGGGCGGCCTGGAACAGCAACGTCCCGATCACGACCGCGAGGAACCAGGCGTACGGCGAGAACGTCTTCGTCGCGATGAGGACGAGGAAGCCACCGAGGAATCCCGCCGCGACCAGATTCGGCCACCACCTCGACTCCTGACGCAGGCCGAGCGGCCACACCACGGCGCCGTACACGAGTCCGACGACCGTGGGGACCCAGAAGGCCGAGGGGCGGATGACGCCGGCGTGGAAGTGCAGCCAGACGTCCACCCCCGCCATGACGACCGCCATGACGACGAAGAAGACACGCTGTGCGCGACGGTCCCGCTCGCGCGTGCTCAATGTGGTCATGTCGTTCCCCCGTGGTGCTCGTTCCCCATGCTGCTCAGTCAAGCAGAACGCGCGGTCATGGTCCCACCGCTCGGGCCGTACCCTCGGTCGGGTGACTGACGACGTGACCGCGGGCCGCTACCGGCACTTCAAGGGCAACGATTACGAGGTGCTGCTCGTCGCTCGTGACGTGGAAACCGAGGAGCCCGTGGTCGTGTACCAGGCGCTGTACGGCGAGCGGGGGCACTGGGTTCGCACGCTCGCCGACTTCACGGCACACGTGACACGTGACGGGTACGACGGGCCGCGGTTCGTACCCTTGGCCGACTGATCGCGGAGGCCGGACTGTTTGCCGGCCCGCTGAGAGCGCTCATGTCCGGCGGTTGGCGAGGGTTCACTGTCGGCTGGGCTGTTCTCGGCGCTCGGGGACCTTTGACGAGCGGGCAGACCTGACGGCGTCGCGCAGATTGGCGCCGTCCCCGACCGGGAAAAGCAGGGTGCCAAGGTGACCTACCCCGATCGAGGCGAGAACGACCACCTCGATGACGTGGGTCGCGAAGATCATCGCGGCGGCGCAACACGACGCAACCAGGAGCGGCCCGCTCACCGCGACGAAAGCCTCGCGGAGAGGTGGCAATGAGTTGCGCACAACGTGGGCGAACCGAGCCTCGCGACGACATGGACGTGCGACCGTTGCGCCGACAGCAGGCCAATGGCGAGGAGATGACCGAGTTCATGGCAGAGATTTGAGACGAGAAACGCGAGCACCGCCAGCAACGGTCCGTACGTCGCTCCGCTGCCGAGAAGCGTCGCCATTGCGAGTGCGGTCGTCACCGTCAAAGGAAGTGCCGCAGAACCGACGACTGCCAGGACGAGGCGCACGTACACCGAGAATCTCTTCGCATCGCCAGAATCCACAAGCGCTCCCGCAGTGAAGGCCGTTCTCCATCGGCTCTCGCCTCCAGCGATGAATCCGTGGTCGATCGCTGCGCGACGCCTCGCGTTCGTGTCGGTCCGGAGCGACAGTGCGAACTCTTCACATCGAACGGCAGGGCCCTCCGGACTACAGCACGGCGGCAGCAGTCGGGAGATCATCGGGACGAGGTCAGTCGGACGCACGTGGTCACCGACCCTGCTACCAGCAGGCAGATACAGCACATACTTCCGAGCACCTTCAATGGTCCAGCGAGCTGATCCAGATAGGAGATGAGGGAGCTGCATCCCAGGTACAGCACGGTCGTCAGCATCAGGCCGACGCTGCCTGACATGGGCTGCGTGTCGCTCCACGGGACGAGGGCGCCAGCGAGTGCCGCTGACAGGAAGAGCAGCGTCGCACGGAAGACCATCCCCGGGAGCTCGTCGAATTGGACGACGCCCAGGAGGAGGGCTGCGCCGCTCAAGCCTGTCCAGGCAAGGGCAGCGGCGACGACGTGCGCCACTGCAACGGGCGCGAACCACCACGTACGGCGACGACCGAGCGCGGTGCCGGTCCAAGCCCATGGCAGGACGCGCCCCGGGCCGAAGAGGACGAGAGCACATCCCGCCGAAGGAACCGCCATGGCCAAGCCGTCGCGTACCTCTGCTGGAACGCTCGGCGGGAGCGCCCACGCCGTTGTCGCCAACAAGCATATTGCGCCCGCAATCGCGAGGGAAGTCTGCGGCGCACGAATCATCACCAGGAGCTGAGAGAGCAAAGGCCCCTGCGGTCCACGGAGTATCCGATCGGCAGGGAGAAGCGCGAACGCGGACGGGACCGCCTTCGAAGTCGAGATCTTGCTGACTGCCCAGACGAACACAATCGTCACGACGAAGTAGCTCACGAAGACCAGCCACGCCAGATCAGGCCTCCGGCTGGTCGCGACATCGCTGATCAGCCTTGGGAGGGACAATGCGGGCGCGTCATCGGTAGCCAAACCCGAGGGCCCGATGACGCCGGGGCCGAAAGCGACGAGCGCAGCACCGATCGTCACTGCGCCACTGATCGTCGACGAGACGGCGAAGGGTGTTCGGAGCCAAGACTGCATCAAGCTCCCTACTGCGTGCAGCAGGCCTTGGGCGAGCGCTTCAACGAGAGCGACGCCCGCGAGAAGCGCGACCACGTATCGCGTCGCCTCGCTGAGGTCGAGAACACGTCCTGCTACGAGCATCGCCGGGACGCACAGCGCCGTCGAGCCGATCGTGGTGAGCACGGTCAGTGGAAGCGATCTGCCGATTGCTCGAGCGCTGTTCGTCACCGGTAGGAGGCACAGAAGGTGGTCGAGTGCCGAGCCCGCTGGGGCAGTGAGCGCGAGGACGACCGTCACCAGCGCCGCGCTCAGCAAAGCACCACTCGCCGCGGTCTCCACTATGAACGCTGCGATCGGTGCCGGCACTTGGCCGCTCAACGTCGAGACTGTCGTCAACCCGAGGGCAAGTCCGAGTGCAAGGATGCCTGCGACGGTGAACGCAGCGCAGAGGAGGACTCGCAGACGTGAGACGTTGAAGGCTCCAGCGAGTTCTGACATCCAGACCAACGCGGTGGCGCGCGCGACCGTGATGGTCTGACTCACTGGTGGGGGCGAGCGCGAAGGCGCAGGGCGGCGTACCCGACCGTGATGAGAACGACCGTCACGAGAAGCCCCAACCCGTTCGGCGTGAACTCCACCGATGGCAGCCCGTTCTCCGTACCGACTGTGGCCGAGAACACGAACGGAATCTCAGCGGGTGTCCCACTGACGGCTGAGGTGGCGATCGTGGCAGCGATCGCAAGGAAAGTGATAGCGATGCCGAGCACGAGCCCGATGAACGTCACGCTAGCGGTCTTCATGAATTTCCTTTTCGTCGGGGGTGAACAGGGCACGGAGCCGGTCGGCGCGGGTAGCCATCGACGAAGCGCTACTGATCCGCGCGGAGAAGCACTGGCCGACCGAGCCATGGCTGGAAACGATCTCCCGGGTGCGACCCGAAGCAACAATTGCTCCGTTGTGCAGCATGGTTATGGCCTCACAATGCTTCTCGGCGCGCAACAAGTCATGCGTCGCCATGAGAACCGCTCCGCCTGCCGCGGTGAACAAGGAGAGGCATTCTTGGAGGACTTGCGCTGTGTCCGGGTCCAACCCCCTGAACGGTTCGTCGAGGATGAGGAGCGAGGGACTGTGCGCGAGCGCACACACCAATTGAAGCTTTCGCTTCATGCCGTGGGAGTACGAGGAAATCGGCTTTGAGAGTGCGTTTCGTACCTGGAGGACACGTGCGAGGGACATCGCTCGGGACGAGTCATCGCGGCGACGGAGTGAATCATGCAGGCGCAGGTACTCGCGGCCCGTCAAAGACTGAGGAAGCGGGAGATCGTCAGGTGCGAAACCGAACCGCATCCGAGCGACGGCTTGGCTGACCGTCACGCCATGGTGAAGGACTGATCCGCGGTCCGGGTCGATGATGCCCGTGATCACATGCAAGGCTGTACTCTTCCCGGAACCGTTCGAGCCGAGGAGCCCGTGAATGCTTCCGGGGACGATGGCCATCGAGAAGTCGACCAGTGCAGGGCGCCCGCTGTACGACTTGTCGACTCCGATCACCTCCAGGACAGGATTCACGGGCTCCTCGTGCATGTTCACTTTCGGCAGTACACCTTCCATGTGCCGCCAGCGCTGAAGGACGGCATGTCCATTGCCGGGTACATTCCCTTGTTCTGGCAGGTGATCCACCACGCGGTGATGAGGCCGACCGCGAGCAACAGTGCGATCGCGATGAGCACGAGCACAACGACTCGGTCCTGTTTGAGAGCGAGTCGATCACGCATCGATTCGACTCTGTCGGTGATCGCCGATTGTGAATAGAGCGCTCCGTTGAGCACGAGGTTCGACATGAACCATCCCCTTTCTGGTCGAGCTTCAACGTATCACCTGCGGAATCTAGTATGTCAAGAGCGAATTCGAGGAACCCGTCTCGTTGTCTGACGCCGCCCCTAGGCTTTCAGCGCACCGGAGAGCAAGGGGGAACGCATGCAGATCGGCGTCGACGGGCACGTGCTGCTCAGCCCGAGTGACCTGAGCACGTGGTCGGCCTGCGAGTGGGCGTTCCTGCGCCGGCTCGACGCCAGGCTCGGTCGCGGGGATGCCCTGCCGGACGTGCACGACGACATGCTCGAGCGCACCGCTCGGCTGGGGGACCAGCACGAGCTCGACTACCTCGACATCCTCAAGCAGACCCGCGAGGTCGTCGAGTTCGACCGCCCCGCCCCACCGGACTACGCACGCGCCGCAGCCGAAGCACGACAGGCCTTCGCCGACGGTGCCGACGTGCTGTACCAGCCGACGTTCCACGCAGCGCCGACGGCCGACGAGCCCGGGTTCATCGGGTTCGCGGACTTCATCATCGGCAACGACCGCGGCGAGTACGAGGTCTACGACACCAAGCTCGCCCGGCACGCCAAGATCAGCGCCCTGCTGCAGCTCGCCGCCTACGCCGAGCAGATGCAGGCGCACGGCATCCCCACCGGTGAGCAGGTGCACCTGGTGCTCGGCGACCGGACGACGACCACGCACGACCTCGCCGACATCGCGCCGGTGTACCGCACGCAGCGCGCCGAACTGCAGCGGGTCATCGCCGAGCGCATCGCGGCAGACGAACCGCTGCGGTGGGGCGACCCGCGCTACTCGAGCTGTGGCCGATGCGACGTCTGCTCGACACAGGTCGCGGAGCACCGCGACCTCGTCCTCGTCGCGGGCATGCGTCTCGACCAACGGGCGAAGCTGATCAAGCACGAGGTGCGGACGATCGACGACCTGGCGGTCCGAACCCGGGCAGTGCCGGGCTTGTCCCGCGCGACGCAGGATCGGCTGGTGCGTCAGGCGAGCCTCCAGATCGAGTCGGAAGACGCCCGACGGAAGGGCGCCGACGGACCGGAGCAACCCGTCAAGCCGCGCTTCGAGGTGCTCGACGGCCGCGCGCTCGACGCGATCCCGGCACCCGACCAGGGCGACGTCTTCTTCGACTTCGAGGGCGACCCGCTGCACACCGAGGACGGCGTGCACTGGGGACTCGACTACCTGTTCGGCCTGGTCGACGACCGCGCCGAGTTCACCGCGTTCTGGGCGCACACCATCCGCGACGAACGAGTTGCGCTGGAGCAGTTCCTCGCGTTCATCGAGGCCCGGCGGCAGCAGTACCCGGGCATGCACGTCTACCACTACGCGGCCTACGAGCGAACGCACCTGCTGTCACTCGCCGCCCGGCACGGCGTGGGTGAGGACACCGTCGACGACCTGCTGCGAGCCGGGGTCCTGGTCGACCTGTACCCGATCGTCCGCAAGGCCCTGGTCGTCGGCAGCCACAGCTACTCCATCAAGAAGCTCGAACCGCTGTACATGGGAGCGGACCTGCGCGAGAGCGACGTCACGAACGCCGCGGACAGCATCACCGCCTACGTCGACGCGATCGACGAGCTCCGGAACGGCGACGCCGCCGAAGGGCAGCGGATGCTCGACCAGGTCGCCGACTACAACGCCTACGACTGCCGCTCCACCCTGCGCCTGCGCGACTGGCTCCGCTCGCTGCGCACCGCCGACCCCGATGCGGCCGACCCGGCGCTCGAGCTCGAGGTCCCACCGATCCCCGTCGAGCGCGAGCCCAACCCGGTGTCCGTCGCGCTGGCCGCGCAGCTCGAGGACGTCGACGCCCTCGACCGCACCCCTGACCAGACCGCGTTGGCGCTCGCCGCGGCCGCGATCGACTACCACCGCCGCGAGGCCAAGACCTTCTGGCAGGACCACTTCGACCGCCTGCGGAACCCGCTCGACGACTGGGCCGACACGCGTGACGTCCTGGTCGTGGAGCGGGCGTCCGTCGAGCGCGACTGGGACACGCTGCCGCGTGCCCGGTCGCAGTCGCGGGAACTCCGGTTGTCGGGGACGCTCGCGCCCGGTTCGCGGCTCCGGCCTGGAGGCACGCCCCACCTGGTCTACGACGACCCACTTCCGCCATCGGTCGTCTCCCCGGGCCCCGGGTCGAAGGGCGCTTCGTCGCGCGCCGTGATCGTGGACGTCCGGGACAACGGCGATGCCGTCGAGGTCCTCGTGAAAGAGGGCCTGCCCGTCGGCGGCGAGCCACACCACGAGTTCCCCGTGGCCCTCGCCCCGTCGGCGCCGCCCCGAGCGAAGCCGCAGCCCGAGGCGATCGCGTGGTGGGGTCAGGCCGTGCTCGACGAGTTGCCCGAGATGCTGCCCGACCCCGCGCTCGACCTGCTGCGCCGGGTGCCCCCTCGTGGCCCGATCGTCCCGGTGCAGGGCGACGACACGGTGTCAGCCGTCGTCTCGACCCTGCTCGACCTCGACCGGTCGTACCTGGCCATCCAGGGTCCTCCCGGCACGGGCAAGACCTACGTCGGCTCGAACGTCGTCGCCCGACTCGTCCGTGAGTACGGCTGGCGCGTCGGGGTCGTCGGCCAGTCCCACGCGACCTCGGAGAACTTCCTGACCTCGGTCGTGAACGCTGGCGTCCCCGCGGACCGGGTCGTGAAGGTGCCGAAGTCCGGCGCGACCGAGGACGAGCTCGACGCCGCAGCCTGGACCCGCGTGAAGAACGGTGCCGCGGTCGCCGCGTTCCTGTCTTCGTGCGAGGCCTCGGGCACCGGTGGTGTCGTCGGTGGCACGGCGTGGACGTTCGCGAACGAGTCCACGATCGAGCGCCGTTCCCTCGACCTGCTCGTGGTCGACGAGGCCGGGCAGTTCTCCCTCGCACCGACCATCGCGTCGTCGGTCGGCGCGACCCGGCTCCTGCTGCTCGGGGACCCCCAGCAGTTGCCCCAGGTGTCGCAGGGCTCGCACCCCGAGCCCGTCGACGAGTCCGCGCTCGGCTGGCTCGCTGACGGACAACACGTCCTGCCGCCTGAGTTCGGGTACTTCCTTGCTCGCACCCGCCGCATGGAGCCCGCGCTGACCGAATCCGTCTCGGCCCTGTCCTACGACGGGCAGCTCGCCTCGATGGTCTCCGGGAGGCACCTCGACGGCATCGACGCGGGTGTGCACCCCGTGCCGGTCGTGCACGCGGGCAACACGACGTCCTCTGCTGAGGAGGCCGCCCGGGTCGTCGCACTCGTCGGTGACGTCGTCGGCCGCACCTGGACCGACGGTTCCGACACCCGAGCCCTGACCGACGAGGACGTCATCGTGGTGGCGCCGTACAACGCACAGGGCGCACTGATCCGGCAGGAGCTCGACCGCGCGGGCTTCACCGGCACCCAGGTCGGCACGGTCGACCTGTTCCAGGGTCGAGAGGCCGTCGTGTCGATCGTGTCCCTGGCAGCGTCGAGTGCGGCGGACATCCCACGCGGCCTCGACTTCCTGCTCATGCCGAACCGGTTGAACGTGGCGATCTCGCGGGCGAAGTGGGCGGCGTACCTCGTGCACTCACCGGCGCTGACCACCGGACTGCCCCCGTCGATCGCGGGCTTGTCCCTGTTGTCCCGCTTCATCGAGCTCGTCGAACCGGCTCGCTGACCGAGGCGACGCCGAGTCCCCTAGGCTGCAGGCGGCCGAGGGGGCCAGAGGAGTGGGGGACGATGTCTGCAGGAGCGCAAGGACCGCTGCCGGCCGGAAGACCAGCGCCGGACCCGGTCGGGGCACCGAAGCCGAACGCGGCGTGGACGGTCGACCTCGTCGTCACCATCGCCCTGTTCGTGGTCATCGCGATGCTCAGCGGCTTCGCGGTGCTGTTCGGCTGGGTCCTCGGGACGATGTCGCAGTACGGGTGCGACTGGGAGTCCTCGACGCGCGTGTGCAACCGATCGATGGGGGTCCAGACCGCAGTGGTCGAGGCGATCGTCCTCATCGTCGTGTGCACGGGAGGCGGGGTCCTCGCAGCGAAGGTCCGTCGGAAGCGGCCGCTCGGGTGGCTCGTCGCACTCGGGACGGCTGCAGCGGTAGCGATCGCTCTCGCACTGACGCTCGCGGTGATCGGGGCGGCGTCGGGTTCCTGACACCCGCCTGTCGGTTTCGGTTCACGAATCCCGAGGATCGCGAACCATAACCGTCACCCAGCGAAAATGCTCCGCACTCGCCCGGAGCGGACGGTGAGACGGAGCGGGTCAGCCGTCGCTGGTCGGCACGCCACCCTGCATCTGCGCCCGCATCTCGGCGAGGACGTCACTGTGCAGGAAGTTCGCCTCGGCCGCACTCGTGGGGTCGACCACGATGCCGAACTCCTCGGGCAGGGCCGACACGAGCTCGGACATCGGCACCGGACGCCCCTCGGCGTCGGGCAGGCCGGCGGCGAGTTCGTCCGGGTCGGTGAAGACGGGCACGAACGGCTTGTCCCGGATCATGACGTGGGCGACGCTGCCGGCCTCCGGGGTACCCGCCGCCTTCCAGGGGACCCACGCCGCGCTGCGCAGGAAGCCCGCGGGCGAGGCTGCCATCCTCCGTCGGAGTTCGGCAGCGGCGGTCGGCGGGGCCTTGTCGACGCCTCGGCCGAAGGCTGATCCGTTCGTGTCTTCGGTACTCACGCCAACCATGCTGTCACGGTCGGCGGACACGGCGGGGCCGAGCCGCGCCTCCAGGCCGATGCCCGGCGCACGCGGACGTGGGCCGGGCGTCGGAGGTGCCGGACTCAGTACGCGGCCGACTGCCCACCGTCGATCGGGACGACCGTCGCGTTGACGTAGGACGCGTCGTCGGACAGCAGGAAGGCGACGACGGCGGCGATCTCGGGGGCCTCGCCGTAGCGCTTCGTCGGGTTGACCTGGATGAACTCCTCGGCGGCCTTGCGCGGGTTCTCCGCGTCGAGCTGCTTCATCGAGTTCTCGACCATGGGCGTCCAGATGGCTCCGGGGGCGATGGCGTTGATGCGGATGCCGTAGCGGCCGTACTCGACAGCCGAGTTGCGGGTGAGGCCGACGACGCCGTGCTTGGCTGCCGCGTACCCGGACTGGTTGCCGATGCCGCGGATGCCGCCGACGCTCGCGGTGTTCACGACCATGCCGGAGCCCTGCTCGCGCATGACCTTGAGCACCTTCTCGAGCCCGAGGAACACGCCGCGCAGGTTGATCGACACGACGCGGTCGAACTCGGCGGCGGTGAAGGACTCGGTGGGGTTCTGCTTGCCCTCGATGCCGGCGTTGTTGAAGAAGCCATCGATGCGGCCGAAGCGCTCGGTCGTGGCGGTGACGTAGGCGTCGACCTGGGCCTCGTCGGACACATCGGCGACGGTCGTCAGGACCTGCGCGTCCGGGGTGGATTCGAGCACGGCGGTCTTCGTCGCCTCGAGTCCCTGCTCGGAGACGTCGACGAGGGAGAGTGCAGCGCCCTCGGCGGCCAGGCGGACGGCGGTCGCGCGACCGAGGCCGGAGCCGCCGCCGGTGATGAGGACGACGCGGTCGGCGAAGCGGGTGGTGACGGTGCTGGTTTCGGGCATGGGGGAGGCCTCCTGAGGTCTTCGACGGTGAAGGGCTCGGGGTCCGCGGTGGGGCAGCGAGTCCGATCGATGCATCTGCATCGAGATACCTACACTACACCTGTCGTTTAACGACCCAGTCAGCAGGTGTCCAGCACTCGCACCATCGCGCTGCCTGCCTCAGCTCGTGACGATCGAGGTCGTCGTTGCCATGGTCGCCGCCATGATCACGACCATCGTCGCGGCCTCGATCTCCTCGAGTACCGCCTTCACCGCCGGGCTCGCCCAGGTGCCCGAGGTGATCTCCTTGACCAGGTCCTTGTCGACGGCGCCGAACTGCTTGCGCAGGGTGTTCGTCGCGTCGAGCAGGCCGATGACCGCGGCGGAGAACGGCGTGGGTCCTGCGCGGCCGGCCAGCACGTCCGCGATGCCGGATCGCAGCAGCGCCTCCGGGGCTCCGTCCCGCTCCGGGTGCTTCGTGGTGGGGAAGAGGCCGAGCACCTTGCCCTGCTCGACGCTGATGACGCCGCGCTCGACGAGTCCGGCGAACACGTCGTCGCGCAGCTGGCGCTTGCCGAGTCGGCTCACCCACCACTTCGCCTTGCGCGGTGCACCGGCTGCCGCGATGGAGCCGACCACGCCGTCGAGCACGGGGTCGCCCGTTGCGGCGCCGTTCACGACGGCGACGAGTCCGTCCTGCAGCGAGACCGCACCGCGCAGCGCGAGGTCGGCGAGGACGGCCCCCGCGAGACCCGTGTCGAGCGTCGAACCATCGAGAGCATGGCGTCCGTCGGGCTCGACCTGCAGGAGCGCGAATGCCTGTGGGACCGTGAGTTGCTCAGCCATGCCCGCAGCCTGCCACGCGGGGCGGAGGTGCGCCGGGCCTCCGAGCCGACACCCAGCGGCGCCGGACCGCCCGACGTCAGCAGGCGTCCAGCACCCGCACCATCGCGTCCCGCTCACCCGGAGCCACCCACAGGCGGTACTTCGCCTTCACCGTGACCTGGTGCTCGACGTAGGTGCAGCGGAACGCCTTGTTGGCGGGCAGCCAGGTCGCCGCGTCGCCGGAGCCCTTCTGCGAGTTGGACCGGCCGTCGACGGCGAACAGGTTCACCGGGTCGTTCGCCAGCGCCTGCCGTTCGGCTTCGGTGAGCCGCTGGGCGCCGGTGCGCCAGGCGTTCTCGAGCGCGACGACGTGGTCGATCTGCACGAGCGTCGACGTCGTGTTGCCGCGCACGAAGTCCACCGTCGCGCCGGTGTACGGCGAGACGAGGGTGCCCGTGAGGACCTTGCAGTGGCCCTCGCGGGTGATGCCGGCGAGGTCGCGGGCGAGGACGTCGTTCCGGGTGTCGCACCCGTTGTGGTCGACGTCGAGCCAGGCGCTGCCGAAGTCGCCGGTGCGGTCGTAGCCGGTGCCGGCGGCCTTGCCCTTGACGGGCAGGTCGGCGAGCTGGGTGCGTGCGCGGACCGTGTCGGCGTCGGCTCCGCGGCTGACGGTCGGACTGGAGGCGGGGGTCGCCCCCGACGACGCCTGCTGCGGTCCGATGGTGGTCGTCTCCCCGGCCGTGGGACCGCCCGCCCCGGTCGTGCCCGCCGCGTCGGCGTCCGGCCCGAGGACGCCGGACGCATCGAGCGCGTACCCGCCGACGGCGAGGGCCAGGACGACGAGGACAGAGGTCAGGGTGATGCGGCTGCGGCGTCGGCGGGACGTCATGCGGTGGGACTCCAGGTGGTGCGGGGCGGAACGGTGGTGCGGGGCGGAACGGTGGTGCGGCTGTGTGCGCAGCGGCTCAGGTCAGCAGGGAGCGGATGTCGTCGGCGGTCAGGTCGTCGGCGAACAGGGCGTCGTCGTCGATCATCGTGGCGAACAGCTCGGCCTTGCGGGCGGCGAGGGCGAGGACCTTCTCCTCGATGGTGTCCTCGGCGATGAACCGTTGGACGCTGACCGACCGGGTCTGCCCGATGCGGTGCGTGCGGTCGACGGCCTGGGACTCGGCGGCGGGGTTCCACCACGGGTCGAGCACGAACACGGTGTCCGCCTCGGTCAGGGTGAGCCCGAACCCGCCGGCCTTCAACGAGATGAGGAACGCCGGGGCGGTGCCCTGCCGGAAGCGCTCGATGACCTCCGGGCGCTTGCGGGTGGAGCCGTCGAGGTACTCGTAGCCGATGCCGCGGGCGTCGAGGGCGTCGGACACCATCCGCAGGAACGAGGTGAACTGGCTGAACACCAGGGCGCGACGGCCCTCTGCCGCGAGCTGTTCGAGTTCGTCGAGCAGCAGGTCGAGCTTGGCGGAGGGGATCGGGGTCGATCCCGACGTGACGTCCGAGTCCGCTGACGCCGACCCGGACGACACCAGCGCCGGCGACAGCGCGAGCATCCGCAGCAGCGTCAGCGACCGGAACACGATCATCCGGTTCTTCGACAGGTCGTCGATCAGGTCGAGGACCTTCAGGCGCTCCCGGTTCAGGGTGCGCTCGTACAGCTCCCGGTGCGCGGGGTCGAGCGTGACCCGGACGACCTGTTCCTGCTTCGGGGGCAGGTCGGCCGCGACGGCTTCCTTGGTGCGGCGGAGCATGAGCGGCCGGATCCGTCGGCGCAGCCGCCCGGTGAGTTCCTGCCGGGCCTCACCGCGGAGCTCGGGCGAGGCGAGGGGCTTCACGTAGTCGTCGCCGAACCGGGTCCAGGTGGACAGCAGCCCGGGCGCGACGATGTGGAACAGTGCCCACAGGTCGGTCAGGCCGTTCTCGAGCGGTGTGCCGGTGATCGCGAACTTCACCGGTGCCTGCAGCTCCGAGGCCACACGGTGGGTCTGGGACTGCGGGTTCTTCACGAACTGGGCCTCGTCGAGCACCAGCGCCGACCACGGCAGGTCGGTCCAGGCGCGGGCGTCGAGCCGCAGCAGCGCGTACGAGGTGACGACGACGTCCGACGCAGCGGCGGTGCGCGCGACGAGCGCCGGGTCCTTCAGCGACGTCGAGGTCACCGTCGCGACCCGCAGCGACGGCACGAACTTGGCGGCCTCGGAGGCCCAGTTGCCGACGACCGAGGTCGGTGCGACGACCAGGAACGGCGGCGCGTCGGGCTCCGCGGCACGACGGGCAGCGACCATCGCGAGCACCTGCAGCGTCTTGCCGAGCCCCATGTCGTCGGCGAGCACCCCGCCGATGCCGTACGTCACCAGGAACGACAGCCACGCGTACCCGGCGTGCTGGTACGGCCGCAGGTCGGCGTGCACGGTGTCCGGCGCGGGGACGTCACCCGGGGGAGTCGCCCCGAGCAGCCCCGAGGCGATCGCCTGCCACCGCTCGTCGTGCGAGGTCTCGTCGGCCAGCAGGTCGAACTCCGACCACAGCCCGGCGTGCAGGGGCGTGACGGCGATCGGCTGGTCGGGCTCCCACTCGTCCAGGTCGCGGGCCTCGTCGATGAGTTCCTTGAGCCGATCGAACGCGGGGTCGGCCAGCGACAGGTACGAGTTGTCGACGAGCTTGAGCCGTCGCTGCCGACCCGCGAGCGCGGTGAGCAGCGGCGTGAAGGGGATCTGCTTGCCGTTGACGCTGACGATGATGCCGAGGTCGAACCAGTCGTGCTTGTCCGACGGCATCGTCGTGACACGGATGTGCGGCCGCCCGCTCAACCGCTCGTAGTCGAGGCGCTCACCCTGCACGACCGTGCGGATGCCGAGCGACGGCAGCTCGGGCAGGAACTCGTTCGCGAACACCGCGACGTCGGCCCCGTCGATGGTGCCGTCCTGGAACCAGTCCAGCCCGCCACCGGGTCCGGCAGGGCGGACGGGAGGCCCGGCCTGTGTCGCGTCCTCGGCAAGCGTCGTCGCCGTGGCCGGCTCCACCGCCGGGGCCGGGTCCGCCACGGAGGCGTCATCGGTACTGGCAGGAACGTCGGTGCCGGCCGGATCGTCGGCGGCACGGAGCCCGGACAGGTCGGGGAGCGGGCCGTGCAGGGACACCGGGTCCTTCCGCCCGTCGACGTGCCAGCGCCAGTGCAGGTGCACGCGGTCGTCGGTGCGCGGGGCGCGGGCCGGCTCGAAGGTCGCGGTGAGCACGAGCTCGGGCGGGGTGCGCTCCGGCAGCTCCACCGAGCCGTCGGAGCTGACCAGGCCGAGGGCGCCGCGCAACCGGGGTGACCAGTCGGCCAGGAACTCGTCGACCTCGGCGGTCGGCACGGTGATCCGGGTGCCCTCGACGAGCATGCGGCGCTGGTCCTCGGGCACCGGCGCCGGGGTCGGGGCGACGGCGACCGTGAACTCGGGGCTCTCGCGGAACACGTAGACGCCGTGGTCGCCGATCATCCGCGCTGCTCCGGGTACCACGGGCCGGCCGTCGAGCACGGCACTCGCGCCGATCACCACGGCGTCGTCGTGCCGGGCGACGTCGAGCAGCACCTGGGCCTGCGTGCCGAGGACCGCACCGCCCTCGCGCTTGCCGGTGACGAATGCGATGCCGAGCGCCGCGGCCTGCTGCAGGAGCGGCCAGAGCAGGGGGCTCCGGAAGTCGTCGAGGTGCAGCCAGTCGCTCTCACCGGGCAGGCCCGCGAGCTGCCCGGCGCGGTGCAGGGCGGCGAGCTGCAGGAACCAGGCGTGCTGCTCGGCACCGACGCCGAGCCGGTTCTGCGAGTAGGGGAGCGTGCCCCAGGTCAGCTGCCCGCGCACCCAGTTGCCGGCGTCGCTGCGGGTCACCGGCCGGACCCCGAGCCGAACGCCGCGGGACGGCGCGGGCAGGGCGCGGCCGGCGGCACGGGCTCGCGAGGCGAGCTTGGCGGGGACCGCGTCACGCAACTCGAACTGCAGCCCCATCCGGGTGCCCTGCGGGGTGGGCGCCCGCTCGTCGTCGCCGGCGAGGCGGGCGAGGTCGTGCCTCCAGTCCGAGGGCGGCGGAGCCGGCGTTTCCGGGCGTGGGCCGGCGTTCGCGGCGAGGGCGCGGGCGTTGATGGTGAGGAGCGCGGCCGCGACGTGCTTGCAGTCGCCGCCGAGCGGGCAGCTGCAGGTGCTGCGGACCGGGCGGACGAAGTCGCCGCGCGCGGGGGTGGTGTCGACGCGGAGTTCGTACGGGTCGTCGGCGGTGCCGGACACGACCGCGGTGACCGTGCCGTCGTCGTCGTGCCAGGTGGCGTCGTCGACCAGGCCGGCGCGGACGACGTCGCGTGCGCGGCCGAAGGTCTGCGGCCCGACGAAGCGGATGACGTCGACGGCGTCGATCATCGGGGCAGCAGGCACGGGACTATCGTGCCAGTCGCCACCGACGATCCCCGCCGCCACCCTGTGCGACGGACATCTGGCAGGACTACCGTCCAACGCGGAGCGCGACGACAGCGGTCCACGGAATCGATTGGAACCTCATGCCGGACCGACTGCGGTGGGTACGCGACTCAGCCGACCACTGGAACGGGTGGATCGACGCCGAGGTCGTGTGCGACATCACCCGGACCGACACGTACACCGTCGATTCCCCGGACCACTCGTTGACCGGCGGGCACTCGTCCTTCGAGAGTGCGGCCGCTCAGGTGCACGGCTGGGTTCGCTGGACCGGCCGTTAGGCCGCAGAGCGCAACCCGGTTGTACGTCCACCCGCTGCTCCCTAGCGTGAGAGGGCAGGCCGGGGACCACCCGGAGGTGACCACACCGCTCTGCTCCAGGAGAGAGAGGTGTTCCGATGACCGACACGACCGAGTCGCAGGCGCCCGCTCCGGGTTCCGATCCTGCTGCACGCCCCACCTCGCCGCGTTCACTCGTCGCCGTGGCCGGTCAGGACACCGACGAGGCCATCAGCTCGCTCGCCGGCATGTACGCGGGCAAGGCCTGGTACTCCCGAGCCCTCGACCAGGACTACTGGTTCAAGTACGTCGGTGTCGGTGACGAACGGCTGAGTGTCCGCCGTTCCCAGATGCACGGGTACCTGCGGGGTGACGTCGCCACCGAGGGTGAGGTCGTCGTGCAGTGGCTCGAGCGCGGCGAGGCCCGCGTCGACGTCGGCCGTGACGAGGTCCGCATGCAGCCCGGCGTCCCGACGCTGTTCCCCGTCGAGCGCCGGTTCGAGATGGAGTACCAGGACTGGGACCAGCGCCTGGTGCACCTGCGCCGTGACCTGGTGCTCGACGTCGCCGCCGAGGACCACCTGGTCGACGGCACCATGGCGTTCGACACCACGACGACGCCTGGCTCCGCAGCTCTGGGCCAGTGGCGGACCGCCGTGTCCGGCGCGCTCCGTGCGCTGCGCGAGGAGGGCGACGAGTCCCTCGCCTGGCACGAGGCGCAGCGTGACGTCGCCCGCGCCCTGTTCCGCATGTACCCGCTGCAGGCCGAGCGGTTCCCCGCGGGCTACGGCACCCGCAGCGACGGACGACTCCGGGCCGCCGTCGAGTTCATCCAGGCGCACGCCCACCAACCGCTCACCGTCGCCGACATCGCGCAGGCGGCCGGGCTGAGCATCCGCGGGATCCAGGAGTCGTTCCAGCGGGCGTTCGAGCGCTCGCCGATGACGTACCTGCGCGAGGTCCGGCTCGGACGGGTGCACGAGGAACTGCGGATCCTCGACCCGCAGGCGACCTCGGTGGCGGACGTCGCCCGGCGGTGGGGCTTCGCGCACATGGGGCGGTTCGCCTCGGTGTACGCGAGCCGGTTCGGGGAGTACCCGCGGGAGACGTTGCGGCGCTGAGGGGCGGCTCGTCGTCAGCCCGGTGCGCCTATGTCGTTCACCCGACGACGAGGAAGGCCCCCGTCGATCGTCGACGGGGGCCTTCCTTCCGATCGGTGCTAGTTGATCTCGCTGACGAGGACCGCGCGGTTCCTGCGAGCGACCGCGAGCAGCCCCTCGACGTTGGTGGCGCTCTGGATCGCGACGGGCTCGCCGTACTGCGCGACCAGGGCCGCGCGGAGGTTGCCGAGCGAACCGGACAGGTTGTAGGTCGACTTGAGCTCGGTGAAGAACTCGCTGTTGATCTCGATGCCGGTCATCTCGCCGATGAGCCAGGTGCGTCCGTTGTTGGTGATGAGCTTCATGTCTGATGCGTCCTGTTCTGTTCCTGGCGGCGGTGTGGGTTCTTCTGCCTGGTATGAGCCGTCGTACTCGAAGTGCCAGGCTTCACGTGAGCTGAAGCCGTTCCCGGTGGGCTGCCACCCGTAGGTCGGCGCGTTCGCGTCCATCCAGATCTTCTGGGGTGTGTCGTACTTGTCCACGGAACTGCCGAAGTCGCAAGCCAGGGCCCACCCGTGGATCGACGTACCCGGAGGCGCTGCGAGGGGGCCGGTGCCGGCCTGGTACTCCTGGTAGAGCTTCTCCTGGCGGGCGAGGTCACGGTAGGCCTCGGTGATCACGAGTGCGGTGCCGAACTGCCTGGTGAAGGCTGCGTCCAGGTCTCGCCAGGCGAGGGCGGCGTCCGGCCGGAGGAACGGCTGGCCGTTCGAGGCCGGCACTGCTTCGAGCACGGAGGTCGGGATCTGGCCGTTCTGGTAGCCGCCCCACGCACCGGCCACGGCGGCAGCTCGCGAGGACGGAGCGCCTTCCGGCTTCGACTTGTCCAGGTTTGCCAGGTTGTCCGGCGTCGCACCGAAGGCACGGTCTGCCGTGAGCACGCTGCTCCCGGCGAGTGCGCTCGCCACAGCGAACATCAGGACCTGGCGGCGGCTGGCTCCCGCGGGTGGTGGTTCGAGATTGACGGATGGATGGACGTCGTCGACGTCGGCCATTGGTGCTCCCCTCAGGAGTCACGTCATTCGTGACCCTTGATCAGGTTGCCAGTTGGTAGACAGATGGGTGGACCCCAGTTCGGGGGTCATGCGGCGACCCCCGTGCCGACGACGAGCGGCGTGCCGAGAGCAGCGAGAGAGCGTGTGCGCGACATGAATTGCGTTCACGAGCGAGCACGCGTCAGGGCCTCCCGGGCGTCGGTGCTCAGTCGCGCAGGGGCTTGCCGCCGGTCACCTCGCCCGTTGCCAACTTGCTGTGGCGTCGTGAGTACCCGAAGTACACACCGAGCCCGATCGCGAACCAGATCGCGAACCGAACCCACGTCTCCCACTGCAGGAACGTGACGAGCCACAGCGACGCGATGACGCCGATGATCGGGATGACGGGCATGAACGGCAGCCGGAACTGGCGGTCCAGGTCGGGCTGCCGGTAGCGCAGCACCACCACGGCCGAGCACACCACGACGAACGCGAGCAGGATGCCGATGTTCGTGAGCTCGGCGACCACACCGATCGGCAGCACCCCGGCCAGGATCGCCGACGCGATGCCGAGGATCCAGGTCACCCGTGTCGGCACGTGCCGCTTCGGGTCGGTCTTCGCGAACCACTTCGGCATCAGACCGTCGCGGCTCATCGAGAACCAGACGCGCGAGGCACCGAGCATGAACGTCACCAGAACCGTGACGATGCCGACGATGGCACCGATCGCGATGACGTTGGCGACACCGCCGAGGCCGACGGACGCGAACGCCGACGAGAAGCCCGACGCCGGGTCGATGTCGGTGTACTTCTGCATCCCGGTGAGCACGAGGGTCGCCAGGACGTACAGCACCATCGAGATGCCGAGGGACAGCAGGATCGCCTTCGGCATGTGCTTGCGGGCGTCGGTGGACTCCTCGGCCGCGGTGGACATGGCGTCGTAGCCGAACACGGCGAAGAACACGGTCGCGGCACCGGTCATCACGCCGCCGAAGCCGAACGGGAAGTACGGGGAGTAGTTCGCACTGTTGATGTGGAACACGCCGAGCACGACGATGAGCACGACGAGCGCCACCTTGATGCCGACGGCGACGAACTCGAACCGGGCGGCGCTGCGGATGCCGCGCGTCAGCACGAACGCGGTGAGCAGGCACAGCGCGATCGCGAAGACGTCGATCACGTGGCCGTCACCGGTGCCCGGGGCGCCGAGCATCCACGCGGGCAGGTCGATGCCGAACTGGCCGACCAGGAACCCCACGTAGCCGGAGATGCCGATCGCGACCACCGCCACGATCGCCGTGTACTCGAGCAGCAGGTCCCAGCCGATGAACCACCCGACGATCTCGCCGAGCACCGCGTAGCCGTACGTGTACGCGCTGCCGGCCTTCGGGATGAGCCCCGCGAACTCTGCGTACGACAGGGCAGCGGCGGCGCTCGCGACCCCGGCGACCAGGAAGCTGATCAGCACCGCGGGTCCGGCGACGCCGTTCGCGACGGTGCCGGCGAGGGTGAAGATGCCGGCACCGATGATGCCGCCGATGCCGATCGCGGTGAGCTGCCACAGACCGAGGTGCCGTTTCAGGCCGCCCTCGCCCCCGGCCTCGTCATCGATCGTGTCGATGGGCTTCCGTCGGAACAGGGTGCGTGTCGTCGTCGTCACCCGCCCATGGTGCACCCGGAGGCGGTCGTGCGCACGGGCGGGGTGCGGGCGTTCGGGCGGCGGGGCCGGGGCGGGGGCGGGGGTCGGGATTTCGCGCTGGACGACACTTCTCGCGCCGCCGAGCCCGTGAGCTGTCGCTCAGCGCGAAAGAACGGCCCGACCCGCCCGCACGCGCCCCCGCCGCACGCGGCTGCACCGCAGGCACCGGGCGTAGACCTGGAGCATGCGCCACCCGAAGAGGACCGAGCCCGGCCCCGGCCAGGAATCCGTCTGGGACTACCCCCGCCCACCCGCCGTCGAGCGGGTCACTGCCCGCGTCGTCGTCCGCCTGGGCGGCACGGTCGTCGCCGACACGACCGACGTCGTCCGCGTGCTCGAGACCTCGCACCCGCCGGTCTACTACCTGCCCATGGCCGACCTGGCCGAGGGCGCGCTGGTGAAGGCGTCCGGTTCGAGCATGTGCGAGTTCAAGGGCCTCGCGCGCTACTTCGACGTCGTCGGCGGCGACGGGACGGTCGCGAGCCGTGCCGCCTGGAACTACCCGACGCCCGTGCCCGGCTACGAGTCGCTGCGGGAGCGCGTCGCGATCTACCCGTCGGCGATGGACTCGTGCGAGGTCGGCGGCGAACGGGTCCAGGCGCAGGACGGCGACTTCTACGGCGGCTGGATCACTGCGGACATCGTCGGACCGTTCAAGGGCGCGCCCGGCACGCTCGGCTGGTGACCCGGCGTCGTCAGGCGGGGCGGCCCTAACCCGGACCGACCGGAGTCGTGCGCGGCGGGGCGGGACCGCCCCGGGCCTCCCGGCCGCACCGCGTCAGCGGTTGGCGTAGGGCGACCAGAACGGCGGCGGGAACGCGCCCCCGGTCACGATCACGAGCACCTGCCAGACGAGCATGACGAGCCCGGCGGTCCCGATCACGATGCCGATCCACGACCACACCTGCACCGCGCGGCGACGCCCGGCGATCCGGATCGCCCGCCAGCCGCACAGCACGCACACGAGCCCGAACACCGCACCGAGCAGCACGTGCCGCACGGTGGACTGCGCGGGCACGATGATGCCGAGGTAGAACGCGACCGGTCCGAGCAGCACCGCGAAGGTCGCCGGGGCTGCCGGCGGTTCGTGGTCACGAGCAACTGCTCCCATGGACCGCATGTTAGCGAGTGAACCTCGCTTCGAGCACGTCCAGGTCGCGCAGCGCGGGCACCCGATCGCGGGAACGGGCACCATGGAGGCATGCGTTCCTTCTTCCGCGTCCTGCTCGGCCTGGCCCTCGTCGTCGCGGGCACCAGTCACCTGACCTTCGCGCGCAAGGAGTTCACGGCGCAGGTGCCCGACTTCGTCCCCCTGGACGACGACACGACGGTGCTCGCGTCGGGGGTCGCGGAGATCACGCTCGGCTCGGCCCTGGTGCTCGCTCCGAAGCCGGCCCGCCGCTTCGTCGGCTCGGTCGCGGCCCTGTTCTTCACGGTCATCTTCCCCGGCAACCTGTCGCAGTGGGTGAACCGTCGCGACGCCTTCGGTCTGGACAGCGACGAGAAGCGCTTCGTCCGCCTGTTCGGTCAGCCCGTCCTCATCGCGCTCGCCCTCTGGTCGACGCGCGGCCGGCGCTCCTGATGGGCGCGCCCGCGCGGCAGAGCGGTCCGGCCCCCGGCGCGGATCCGGATCCGCTCGGGTCCGGCCCGTCACGCTTCGGTCGGGAGGCCCGCCACCCCCTGGCCGGTCGCAGCCGCGTCGCGGACGTGGTCGCCTCCACCGCCCTGCTCGTCGTGCTGACGGTCGGCGCGTTGGCAGCGGGGTGGGGGATCCGGCTGATGTCGCTCGCCTTCGTGTCGTGCGGGGCGCCGGGCAACACGTGCAACGAGACCCTTGGTGACTCGGTCGTCGTCGTGGGGCCGATCATCGTGGCGGCCGTCCTGGTCGCGACGATCGCGGTCTGCGTGCTGCGGCTCGTGCGACGTCGGCTGACCTGGCCGGTGGTGCTCGTCGGCATGGCGGCGATCGTCGCGGTGTTCTTCGCCTCGCTCTTGCTCGTCGACAGTTCGGTCACGCACGGCATCTAGGCGCTTCTTCCTCCACAGGTGGGGGAGTGTCAGGCGTCTCTCCACAGAAGCCGACGCGCGCCTCGGCGGCGGCGGTCGGACCGACACGCTGGAGCCATGCCTGACACCGAGATGCTCGACCGCCTGATCCGTGAACCCGTCCGCACCGACGACGACGTCGTCCGACTCGTCGAAGCCGTCGTCGAACGACCGCTGCGCCGGCAGTGCTGGGTGCTGTTCCTCGACGACCGTGGGATGTCGATCCCGTTCCTGTTGCCGATCGCCGACCTGCCGTACTCCCCGGACGAACACGTCGACGACTTCGCGGCCCTGATCGCGGACATCGTGGCGCAGCTCGGCGCCGTCGACGTCGTGCTCGTGTGGGAGCGCCCTGACGCCGACCGGCTCTACCCGGTGGACTGGGAGTGGGTCGACGCCTGTGCGTGCGCCCTCGACGAGCACTCGATCCGGCTCCGCGCCCAGGTCGTCGTGCACTCCGGCGGAGCCGCGATCGTCGAGTTCGACGAGGACACGCAGCCGGTGGCCTCGTGAGTGGTCAGCCCTGGGGAGCGGCGTCCGGCACGTCCTGGCCGGTGAGCTCCTCGACGATCGCCTTCGCCTGCGGCCACGACTTCGCGTAGTGGTCCGGGTCCGAGTTGATCTGCACCGCGTGCGCCATCTGCGTCGGGCTCATCGTCTTCCAGCCGGGCACCTTCACCAGCTTCGCGTAGAACATCGACGCGGCCGTGTACGGGTCCATCCGCTGCTCGTACGTGCCCCAGGCGCCGTTGTCGCGCTGCTGGAACAGGCCGCGGCTGTCCGGGCCCGCGGCGTCGCCGTGGTCCAGGTTCACCAGGCTCGACTCGCCGATCGCGGTCATCACCCCGACGGCCTGCGTGTGCGGGCCGATGCCGAGCGCCTGGGCGGCTTCGATCACGTGCGCGGCGTTCACCAGGCGGTCCTGGCAGAAGCCGCCGACGGGTCCGGCGGGCACGACCATCCCGCCGATCGTCTTCGAGGCGACGGCCGGGCACGCGGGAGTCGGGGTGGCGGCGCTCGACTTCGCGATGCCGGCGAGCGAGTTGACCGCGATCACGACGAGGACGACCACACCGATGCCGACCGCCACGATCCCGGCGCCGAACACCGAGGCGAGGGTGATGCCGACACGGCGCATGACGGGACCTCTCGAGGGGCTGGGCGGGTGCTGGGCGGGCGGAGCGGGAAGAGCAGCACGAGCGTACGGGCGCCTCCTGGGAAGCGTGCGGCGGCCCGCCGTGATCGCACGCTCCGCGCTCCGCGGTTCTGGGTTCGCCGTCGTCACGGGTCATTCGTGCGCGGCGGTCAGCGGTCGCGTCGGTCATCCCGTCGACCCCGACGAAGGCGCCAGCCTCCGGCGGACAGGGACAGTGCGGCGATCACCACGACGACGACGGTCCAGATGACGCTCGTCGCGTCCATCAGACGTCGCGGTGGTCGTGCGGCGGGCGCTGCACCTTCGTCGGCTCCGTCACGAGTCCGGTCGGGGCCTTCTCGGCCTGCTTCCGTCCGTGCGTGAACCAGGTCAGGACCCAGAGCAGCACGCCCAGGGCCAGCAGTGCGCCGGCGATCTGGTACTGCTGCGGGTCACGACCGGACGAGAACGGCATGACGAGCCACAGGCACGTGACGATGCCGATGACGGGGATGATGACGCCGGCTCGGAAGTGCTTGTGGTCGACCTTGTCGCGGCGCAGCACGAGCACGGTCACGTTGACGACGGCGAACACCGTCAGCAGCAACAGCGAGGTGGTGCCACCAAGGACGACGACGATGGGGGAGTCCGGGTCGAGCGAGACCCACCCGATCAGCAGCAGCGAGATGAGCGTGGTGAAGACGATCGCGGTCGACGGGGTGCGACGGGCGGGGGAGATGCGGGACAGGAAGCCCGGCAGCACGCCCTGCTTGCTCATGCCGTAGAGCAGGCGCGATGCCATCATCATGTTGATCAGGGCCGTGTTGGCGACGGCGAACATCGAGATGAAGGGCAGCAGGTCGGCGATCGGGAAGTCCGGCGCGGCGGTCTGCACGACGGTGACGAGCGGGGTCTCGTTGCCGGCCAGCTCACCGATCGGCACGACGGCCACGGCGCAGATCGACACGAGCACGTAGATCACGGCGGTGATGCCGAGGCCGGTGAGCATGATCTTCGGGAAGATGCGCGAGGGGTCCTTCGTCTCCTCGGCCATGTTGACCGAGTCCTCGAACCCGACCATCGCGAAGAACGCCAGCGACGTCGCGGTGCTGATCGACAGCAGCAGGGACTTGTCCTCCGGCGTCTCGAACATCACGACCCGCGAGAAGTCCGCGTTGCCGCCCGCGATCGCCCAGAACCCGATCAGGATCACCATGACGAGACCGGACAGCTCGACCAGCGTCAGCACGACGTTCGTCTTGACGCTCTCGCTCACCCCGCGGAAGTTGATGAACATCACCGCGAGCATGAAGCCCATCGCGATGAGCATCACCACGCCGTTCGGCAGCTCGATGCCGAACCCGGCGCCGAGGTTCGCCGCGAACGCCCGCGATGCCGTCGACGCCGACGTGATCCCGGAACACATCACGATGAACGTCACGATGAAGGTGACGAAGTGGATGCCGAACGCCTTGTGCACGTAGAGGGCGGCACCGGCGGTCTGCGGGTACTTCGTCACGAGTTCGAGGTACGAGAACGCCGTGAGCAGCGCGACCGCGAACGCGATGAGGAAGGGGAGCCACGCTGCCCCGCCGACCTCGGCCGCGACCTGGCCGGTGAGCGCGTAGACACCCGTGCCGAGGATGTCGCCGACGATGAAGAGCAGCAGGAGCTTGGGACCGATGACCCGGCGGAGCTCGTGCTGCTCCTGCTGTGGGCGGTCCGTCTTGGTGGTGGCCATGCGTCACCCTTGCGCGCGAGACGCCTTTCTGTCCAGTCCCACAGGAAGGTTTCTCGCGATCGCAACACGGTCGCTCGGTGACGGATACGCTCCGGCCATGGACCAGCAGTCGAACACCACCGAGGAGCCCATCGAGTTCGCGGACTTCAACGCGAAGCTCCTGGTGCTCGACGTCCTCTGCTACGACCTGGACGTCCTCGACCCCTACGACCCGGACGCCGAGGACGAGACCGACGAGGACCTCGACGTCGACGGGCAGGACGACCGGGCGCGCGAGTACTACGACGACCTCGACCTGCTGCCGTCGCACCTGTCGCTCGTCATCGAGATCACCGTGGACTCCGACCTCGAGGTGCTGCGGGACGTCCACCCCGGCTGGGACGGCTCGGACGACCGCTTCGACCCGCAGAACTGGGACGACCTGCTCGACCTGCCGGAGCTCCGGACCGTGTACGCCGCCGCACCACTGCCCGCCCACGTCGTAGAACGGCTCGCGGGCAAGGGCGTCGAGGTCCGCTCCGCCTGAGCGGGACGCGACCAGGGCGCGACCGGGACGCCCGCGCGATCGAACAGCTGGCTAGCGGTCCAGCGCCCGCAGCTGCTCGGTGAACTGCTTCGCGCCGCCCTGCGCCGGGTGCCGCACGGCGATCGCCTCGATGCCGGCCAGGGCGAGCGCTCCCTGCGCCTTCCGACCGACCGCGACCACCCGGACCCGGTCCGCACCGCCGAGGGCCTCCAGCAGCGCGAGCGCGACGGGTGCGCCCGAGCGGACCTCGGCGGGCCGTGGCGTCCGGTTCGTCAGCCGGTCCGGTGCCACGAAGGGGTGGTGCGGGAAGATCGCCCACGCGACCGGGAGCGCACCGCGCCAGCCCTCCAACGCGGCGTGCACGACGCGGGACGAGGCCTCCCACGGTGCCGTCGGCTCCGGTGGCACCGCGTACCCGGGCGCGAGCTCGCGCATGCTCGTGAACGGCACACCCGTGTTCGTCATGCCGCGCCACCCCGGGGCCTCGGCCACGAGCAACGTGTCGGCCCCCGCCCCGGACTGCTCCAGGTACCGCGTCAGGTTCGCGCGCCGCAGCCGTCCCTCGGCCGATCCGACGTCGTAGAGCGCCTCGGCGTCCGACTCGACGGGCACGGCGTCGAGCGCCGCCCAGAACGCGGCGAACCGACCGCCCGTCCCGCTCACGATCGCCCGAGCACCCGACGGTAGACGTCCTCGAGCCCCGCAGCCGACCGCTCCCAGCTCAGGCGCTCCGCGTGCTCCCGGCCCGCAGCGGCGAGCCCGGCGGCGTACGGCGCATCCGTCAGGATCCGCTCGATCTCGTCCGCCCACGCCTGGGGGTCGCGAGATTCGAGCACGACGCCCGTCTCCCCGTCCACCACGGCCTCACGCAGGCCCCCGGCAGCCGCGGCCACGACCGGCACCCCGGAAGCGGAGCCCTCGAGCGCGACGAGCCCGTACGTCTCGGAGTGGGACGGCACGAGCACGGCTGCCGCGCCACGGAACAGGAACGCCAGGTCGGCACGCGACTGCGGCCCGACGAAGGTGACGTGGTCGGCGATGCCCCGCGCGTCGGCGAGCCGACGCAGTTCGTCCACGTAGTCGCCCGCCTCACTCGAGACGTCGCCCGCGATGACCAGGGTGGGGCGGGCCTCCAGGCTGATGTCCGCGATCGCCTCGATCGCCAGGTCCAGGCCCTTGAGCGGCTGCACGCGCGCCGCCGCGACCACGTAGGGGGTGGCGGCGCGGCGCGCTCCGACCGCCGCGGGCCGGAAGACGGACCCGTCGACCCCCGGCGGCACGATCCAGATGCGGGCGTCGTCGCCACCGAGCCGGGTGCGCACGGTCGACGCCTCGGCCTCGGACACCACGACGACGGCGTCCGAATCACGGGCCAGCAGTTCCTCGCCGGCGATGCGGCCCGCGGACTCGGGGCGTTCGCCCTCGGACAGCGGCGTGGCCGGGTCGGCGGCGATGGAGTGGAACGACTGCACGTGGGGGATGCCGCGCTCGCGGGCGACGGGCAGTGCGGCGGCGCCGGAGAACCAGTGGTGCGAGTGCAGGACGTCGAACGGCCCGAGCTGCTGCAGCTCGTGACGGAACGGTTCGATGAACGCGTCGTGCTCACCCTTCGGCACCGGCTCGGCCGGCCCCGCGGACAGGAACCGCAGGCACACGCCCGGCACGAGCGACACCGAGTCCGGCTGCGTCGGGGCGGACCGGCGCGTGATGATGTCCACGTGGTGGCCCAGGTCGGCCAGCGCCTCGGCCTGGTGCCGGACGACGACGTTCATGCCGCCGACCTCGCCCGAACCGGGTTCGTCTCCGGGGGAGGTGTGCAGCGACACCAGCCCGATGTGCAGGGGTTCGGTCGTCGCGCTCACCGCTCAACCCTAGCCGCGCGGCCTCCGCTGCGACGGGCGCGCGGGCGCCACCACGACGGGCCGGCGGCCCGCCTCGTCCAGCGGGTCGGATGGGAGGCCCCGATCACCTCCCAGGATCTGCACGCGCTGGTCGCCGTGTCGCTCCCAGAACGCCGCCGTCCACGCGCACAGGGCCCCGTCGAGCAGGTCCTCGCGGTGCTTGTGCGTCGGACCGTGCAGCACCGACGGATCGGCGAGCCGCCGCGTCAGCGGATGGGAGTCGAGCAGCAGCGGCGGGTCGAGCGGGGTCTCGCGCAGCCGCCGGACCAGCTCGTCGAAGGCCTCGGCGCGACGGGCACGTGCCTCGGCGGCGGGGATCCGGAGGTCGAGCCGCTTGTACCGGGGTCGTTCCACGTCGTAGCCGAGCTCCTCGACCCCGACCAGCGTCGTGTAGGGGTAGCACTCGAACATCACCGGACCGGTGCGTCGGCGCATCGAGTCCGTGTCGGAGACGTACCCCACGCCCAGCGCGGTCAGCCGGTCGAGCAGCGCTGAGCCGGCGCTCGCCGCCGATGCCTGGTTCGTCGGGTTCGCCGCGACCTTCCACCGGCCGTAGCGCTGCCCGACCTGCCGCTCGGACTCGCGGATGCCCGTGGGGTTCGTCACGACGAGCGAGGCGTCCACGGCGATCAGGGATCGTGGCCCGAGGTGCTCGGCGATCCAGTCCGTGACGGCGTCGACCCCGCGGGCCCACCCGGCGTCGGTGATCGTGCCGTCGTGGTCCATCGCGACCAGCCCGGTCTCGTTCGCGGCCTTGCGCTCGGAGCCGAGCCCCCACGCGAGGTCGATGCCGAGGTACGCGTTCACCCGCCCATCTTGCCGTGCCCGCAAGACACCGGTGTTCGCGCGCTGAACACCGGCGTGCGCGTGTTCGACCAGGGAACACCGGTGTCTTGCGGGAGCTCGGCGGCGCACCCCCGGCTGCGGGCGGGCAGCCGGCACGCGTGTACGGTCCGCTGCATGGCGAGCGAAGCGACGACGGTGCGGGTGCCCGGGCCCGACGGTGACCGCGAGGTCCGGATCAGCAGTCCCTCGCGGGTGCTCTGGCCCGAGGCGGGCATCACGAAGCTCGACCTGGCGGAGTACCTCGTGACGGTGGGCGATGCCTTCCTCCGGGCGAACGGCGACCGGCCGCTCTCGCTGCAGCGGTTCCCGGGCGGTGTCGACGGCGAGCAGTTCTTCTCGAAGAACCCGCCGAAGGGGGCGCCCGACTACGTCCGCTCGGTCACGGTGACCTACCCGAGTGCCCGGTCGCACCCGCAGCTCGTGATCGACGAGCCGGCCGTGGCGGTGTGGGCCGCCCAGATGAACACGGTGGTGTTCCACCCGTGGGCCTCTCGTGCCGAGGACAGCGACCACCCGGACCAGCTCCGCATCGACCTCGACCCGCAGCCCGGCACGGACTTCGGTGACACGGTGCCGGTGGCCGAGGAGCTGCGGAAGGTCCTCGACGAGGTCGGCCTGACGACCTGGATCAAGACGAGCGGCAACCGCGGCCTGCACGTGTTCGCGCCGATCCACCCCGAGCACGAGTTCCTCGAGGTGCGGCACGCGGTGATCGCCGCGGCGCGCGAACTCGAACGACGGATGCCCGACCGGGTCACGACGGCGTGGTGGAAGGAGGAGCGGGGGCAGCGGATCTTCGTCGACTTCAACCAGGCGAACCGCGACCGCACGATGGCCGGTGCCTACAGCCCCCGGGCCCTGGCACACGCCTCGGTGTCCACGCCGATCGCGTGGGAGGAACTGCGAACCGCTGACCCGACCACCTTCACGATCCGGACGGTGCCGGAGCGGCTGCGCACCACCGGCGACCCGTGGGAGTCGATGGGGGAGCAGCCGGGCAGCATTGCACCGCTGCTCGAGTGGTGGGAGCGGGACCTGGCGAACGGCGAGGGTGAGCTGCCGTTCCCGCCGGACTTCCCGAAGATGCCCGGGGAGCCACCGCGCGTGCAGCCCTCACGGGCGAAGAAGCCGAGCTGAGGCCGAGCGGCCGGGCGGCCGAGCAACCGGGCCGAGCCGGGTCGAACCGAACCGAGCCTCAGGCTGCGGAGGAGACGTCCCGCTGACGGTCCGGGTCCTCGACGCGCGTGGTGTGCGTCGGCAGCCCGATGCTGGCGGTGTGCAGGCGGGTGAGCCGCGACCAGGTGCCGCGGTGCACGTCGGTGATGCCGTCGACGATCACGAGCCGAGTCCGATAGTGACGAGGGCGAGCGCTGTGGCGGTCACGCCGGCGATGGCGCTGATGACCGCGCTGAGCTGCAGGACGCGCTGGCGCCGTGCCTCTCGGACTTCTGTGAAGGGGCTCCGCCGAGGGTGGCGGACAAGCGTGCTGGTGCTCATGTCGATCCGCTCCGATCAGGGCATCCGGACTGGACGCCTCGTGCTGCTGAGATCATCCTGGCACGGCTTCGCTAGTTCGGCTAACTACTTTTCCCCGAACGTGACAGAACAGCGACAAATGGACACCGCAGTGCGTTCCGCGTCAGGACAGCACGTCGCTCAGGTCGTACGCACTCGGCACCTCGAGCTGCTCGAACCCGCACGACGTCGCGTCACGGTCGGGCCGCCACCGCTCGAACTGCACGGTGTGCCGGAACCGGTCGCCCTCCATCTGGTCGTACCGGACCTCGAGCACCAGCTCCGGCGCCAGCCGGACGAACGACGTGTCGCGACCCGAAGAGAACCGCGACCGTTCCCCGTCACCGGTGACGGGCCTCCCGTCCGCATCGCGGAGCACGACGGGCTCGAGCTCGTCGATCAACGCGGCCCGCCGCTTGTCGGAGAAGGCGGAGACACCGCCGACCTGGCGGAGCTCGCCGTCCGCGTCGTACAGGCCGACCAGCAGCGACCCGACGCCGGAGCCGCTCTTGTGCACGCGGTAGCCGATGGCGACGACGTCGGCGGTGCGGTGGTGCTTGATCTTGAGCATCGAGCGCTTGTTCGGCTCGTACGGCCGCGCGCGGGGCTTTGCGACGACGCCGTCGAGCCCGGCGCCCTCGAAGGTGGTGAGCCACTCGCGCGCCTGCTCGACGTCGAGCGTGGTGCGCGTGACGAAGAGCGGGTCGGTCATCGCGTCACCGAGCTGTTCCAGGCGCTCACGGCGCTCGTCGAAGGGCAGGTCGAGGAGCTCCTGCCCGTCGACGGCCAGCAGGTCGAAGGCCACGAACTGCGCCGGGGTGTCGACGCTGAGCTTGGCGATCCGCGAGGCCGCCGGGTGGATGCGCTGCGACAGGGCCTCCCAGTCGAGGCGCTCGGCACCGGGCTCGCCGGAACGCAGGATCACCTCGCCGTCCAGAACGACCGGGTGGTCGCGGCCGCCGAACTGCGCGCGGAACGCCTCGACGAGCTCGGGGAAGTACCGGGTGAGCGGCTTGGCGCCGCGGCTGCCGATCTCGACGTCGTCACCGTCGATGGTCACGATGCCCCGGAAGCCGTCCCACTTCGGTTCGTACCGCAGCCCGCCCTTCGTGCTGTCCGGGTCGGGGACGGTGGCGACTGCCTTGGCGAGCATCGGTGCGATCTCCATGGGTCCTGTCTACTCGCGCGCGTCGGCGCGACTGTCTGCCTGGAGGCCCGTGCTCCGCCCGGCACGTGCGTTCGGTGAGCAGAAATGGTCGGGTCCACGGCCCGCACCCGACCATTTCTGCTCACCATCCGTCGGGAGCAGGGCCGTCGAGGGCCAGACACGCGTCGGTAGGGTGGCCGGCGTGACGACCGTGCCCCCGCCGGCAGCGCCGGCCCCGGAACCGATCAGCCCCGTGCAGGCCGCAGCGCTCCACGACGGCGTCCTGCCACCCGTCGAGCAGGTCCGGCCGGGCATCTGGACCCTCGCGGTACCGTTCCGGTTCGGGGTGCCCGACGCGACCCTCGTGTACGTCGTCGAGGGGTCGGACGGCTCGCTCGCGGTGATCGACCCCGGGTGGTCGGCCGACGGCGGACTCGCCGAGCTGCGGGACGGGCTCGCCGGGATCGGCCGTTCCCTGGACGACGTGTCGCTCGTCGCCGTGACGCACCTGCACGCCGACCACCTGGGGGCCGCGGCTGCCATCCGCCGGGCGACGGGTGCCCGCGTGGCGATGCACGGCCTCGAGGTCCGTGCGCTCGAACGGGAACGCGCCGACGCCGAGCGGAACGACGCGGACATCGCGACGTGGGGGCTGCCCGAACACCTGCGGGCCGGGGTCGTCGAGGCGTGGGGCAGCGGACGCCGGATCGGGATGGGCCGGATCGAGGCGCCGTACGCCGACGTGCTGCTCGAGGACGGCGACCTGCTGCCGGTCCCCGGTCGGACGATCCGGACGCTCTGGACCCCGGGCCACACGACCGGGCACGTGTGCTTCCTCGACGAGGCCGACGGGCTGCTCTTCTCCGGCGACCACGTGCTGCCGCGGATCAACTCCGGTGTCGGGCTCGGCGGCCGGACCGGCACGAACCCGCTCGGGGACTACTTGGCGTCGCTCGAGCGGCTCGACCCGTACGCCGAGCTCGAGGTCTGCCCGGGGCACGAGTACCGGTTCCGTGACGTCGTCACCCGCGCCGAGACCCTGGCCCGGCACCGGGAGGAGCGCTCGCGTCACGTCGCCGCGGCCCTCGATGCGCTGGACCGTCCGACGCTGTTCGAGGTCGCGGCCCGGGTACCCTTCAGCGGCGGGATCGAGTCGATGTCCGGGTTCCTGCTCGCGAGCGCGCTGACGCAGACGACCCTCCACGCGGAGCTGCTCGGGCGGGCCGGCGAGATCCGGCCCGCCTGACCTCAGCCGAGCGTGGTCGCGAGGCGCTCGATCGTCGTCTTCGCGTCGGCGAACTCCGCGGCGGCGTGGTCGGCCAGCGGTGCGAGGTCCGGCAGCCGGTCGGCCAGGGTCGCGCTGACGGTGATCGGGTACAGCTTCATGCCGAGCGCGGTGCCGAGCACGATGTGCAGGACGGGGGAGCCGTGGTCCCAGCCCTCCGTCGGGGTGCCGGCGTCGTAGGTCGCACCGCGGCTCACCACGGTGACGACGGGTCGTCCGGCCAGGGGCTGCACGCCGCCGGTCAGGATGCCGGGCACGTGGATGCGGTCGATCCAGGCCTTCAGGGTCGACGGCACGGTGTAGTTGTACAGCGGCGCACCCACCACGACGACGTCGGCGGCGAGGAGCTCGTCGATGACCTCCTGGCGCAGGGCCTCGGCCTCGGGCGCGACGGTCTCCTCGGCGGTACGGTCGGCGGCGGCCCAGTGCAGCGCCGAGCTCTCCAGGTGGGGGAGCTGATCGACGTGCAGGTCCCGCCGGACGACCGTGTACTCCGGGCCGCGGGCGCGCCAGGCGTCGGCGAAGGCCGCGGTCAGTGCGCGCGAGCGGGAGTGGGTGAGGTCGGCCGAGGAGTCGATGTGCAGCAGCGTGGGCATGGTGCCCACGCTACCGACGGTGGGACGGAAACGGCCCCGCCGCCCCGTGCGGGGACAGGCGGGGCCGAGCCGGGCCTCCCGTCCGTCACGCGGGCGCGCGACGGACGGGAGACGACGGGGACCGTCAGCGCTGAGCGCGGCGACGGCGCAGGGTGCGGGCGCCGATCAGACCGGCACCGGCGACGAGCAGGCCGAGCGCCCAGGGGAGGGCACCCGTCGCATCGGTTCCGGTGTAGGCGAGCCGACCGGAGCCGGTGTGGTGCGTGGCGACCGCCGCGGGGACGATCGGCTTGATGACGGCGGCCGGGGCGATCGTCGGCTGCACGTCCACCGCGAAGACCGTGCTCGGCACCGCGGCACCGGAGACGGTCAGGGTGTGCGTCGAGGCGTGCGGGAACGTGACGGACACGAGCCCGACATCGGCCATGTCGGAGTACGGCCCGATGACGTCGGTCGCGACGTCCGAGGTGACGGTCGGGGTGAAGAACGTCGGCTCACCCGTCTCCTCGTCGAACTCCGGGAAGAGCTCGTTGCCGAAGCGGTCCACCTGCGTGCCCGAGACCAGGAGCGTGCCGCCCTGCTCGACCGTCACCTTGCCACCCTTGACGGGCTCGTCGTCGCTGAGCAGGTCGCCCTGGTAGACGTCGCCGTTCGGCTTGATGATCCACGCGGTGGTCGAGGTGCCGTCGAGGAGCGCGTCCTCGGTGAGCGTGAGGACCTCGATGCCCACTGGGGCGCCGGCCTGGACGTCGATGCTGACGTACTGCTCGCTCGTGACGGTGCCGCTGGGGGTCGTCGTCGTCGCGGTAACCAGGACCTCGAAGTACTCGTCGGTGTCGGTCAGGGTGCCCGAGAGCACACCGGTCTCCGCGTCGAAGTCGATCCCCTTCGGCAGGGTGGACTGCTCGTCGCCCTCGTCGTCGAACGACGAGGCCGACAGCTTCGGCGCCGGGGTGCTCAGCGCACGGAACGTGTACGAGAACGGCTCGCCCGCCGTCGCCTCGATGGTCGGGTCGCTGTCATCTTCGGAGAGCGGCTGGCCGGCCTCGTCGACGAACACCGGTGCGACGGCGGTCTCGGTGGTCGTCGTCGCGACCTCGCCCACGGCCGCGCCCTCGAGCGTGACCGTGATCTGCTGCCCCGCCAGGGCCGGCTCGATCGTGTAGGTGGCCGCCTCGGACAGCGTGGCGCCGGCCTCGTCGGTCCACAGGTAGGAGATCTTGCTGCCGGAGGTGAACCCGGCCTGCTTTGCGACGAGTTCTGAACCGACCGTCAGGTCACCGGAGATGGTCACCGACTGTTCGGCGGCGGCGCGCACGGACGGTTCGGTCGCCGCGGGCTTCGTCGGCGTGGTCGCTGCCGGGGCGGCGGGGGTGCCGGCCGGAGCCGTCGAGCCGGTGCCGGGGGTGCCGGCGTCGGTCGGCTCGGTGTCCGGGCCGGTCACGTCGGCGTCGTCGCCCGCGGGGGCGTCGTCACCGGTGGTGTCGCCGGCGGGAGGCGTGCTGCCGTCCGCCTCGGAGCCGGTCGCGGGCGTGCCCGTGCCGTCCGTGGCGGTGTCGCTCGGCGTGGTGCCGTCGGTGGCGGCCGTCGCAGGAGCGCTGACGGCCGGGTTCGACTCGGCAGCGGTCGCTGCGGTCGCGGTCATGACGCCCAGACCGGTCGTGAGACCGATCAGCGCGACGGTGGTGCCGACGGCGCAGGCGCGTCGGACGGTGGAGGTGCTGCGGCGCACTTCGTCCCCCAGGGTTTGAGTCCGGTCGGGTGCCGGAACGTAAGAGTTCGCCGAGAATCCTCGGCATGATCGGATCGTAGGGGTTATATGCGCACGTGCGCGACGGGCTTGATCGGAATGTGACCCGGGTTGGGGGTTCCCGCACGATTCGCGGACGGGAGGCGCGGTGCGGACCCGCACCGCGCCTCCCGTCCGCATCGGATCGCGTGTCAGGCGCGTCGACGGCGCAGACGGTGCACCAGCAGGCCACCGCCGGCGGCGAGCAGGCCGAGCGCCCACGCCAGGGGACCGGACTCGTCGGCACCGGTGTAGGCGAGCGTGCCGGACGCCGTACGGGTCGTCGAGGACCCGGCGGCGTCGGCGTGCGCTCGGACATCGACCCGGAACGAGGTCGTGACCCCTCCGTTGGACACGGTCAGCGTGTGGATCGACGCGTGCGGGAAGTCGACCTGGTTGGACTCCGCCTCGGCGACCCAGGTGATCCGGTCAGTGGACACGTCGCTCTTCACGACGGGGTGCGGGCTGCCCGGGGTCGTCGTGCGGTTGCCGTTGGCGTCGACGGCGACGGCCTTCACGAACAGCGGGATGCCCTGGTCCGCCGGCACGCTGTCGACCGACTTCGTCTGCACCGAACCCGCAGCGTCGATCGTGTACTCGGTGACCGATCCGTCGGGTGCGACCTCCCACTCCGGGCCCTCAGCGCCGTGGTAGACCGACGCCAGGACTCCGACCGGGGCGCCGGGCTCGACCGTCAGGGTGACGTGCGCCGTCGCGGTCTCGGAACCACTGCGTGCGATCACCTCGAAGTCGTACTGCGTCGCGGGGCGCGGCGTGCCGGACAGGACGCCCGTGGCGGGGTCGATCGAGAACTCGGAGCGGAAGAAGTCCCCGTCACCGATGACGTCGCCGCCGTCGGAGCCGGCGAGCGAGTACTCGACCGGGCCGGTCGCGCCCTGCACCGAGAAGCGGTGGCTGAACGGCGTGCCCGACGTCGCCGTCAGGTCGAGCGGGGCATCGGAGGAGGACTGCTCCGTGAACGTGAGCGGGGTGTCGGCGACGTCGACCGGGATCGACAGCGAGAGCCCCTCGGAGCGCAGGGTGAGCTGTCGCGGACCGGTGCCGTCGAAGGTCGCCTTCCAGGTGTTGGATTCGTCGTCGTAGCGAAGGACATCGTCGGGGTCGTCACTGGTCAGGGTCGACTCTGACGGCATCTCCGTGCCGTTGAGCGGGGTCCCGATCCGGTCGGTGACGACGGCGCTGACCCAGAGCGACCCACCGCGTCCGACCGGCACCGCGTCGATCAGACCGCCGCCGCCGATCGGGGCGATGCCGCCGTCCGGGCCGCCCGCGACGGACCAGGAGGGATTGCGCCCCTCGGCGTTCGAGTACACCTGGGCGCCGATGTGCGCGGCCGCGCCCGGCTGGATCTCGACCCGGACGTACTGGGTCGCGCTCTGGTACTGGTCGGTGGCGGCGACGTCGATGTCGAACGAGTCCGCCGGGTTGGTGAGGGTTCCGCTGAGGACGCCCGTCTTCTCGTCCCAGTGCAGACCGGGCGGCGTGGTGTGCGGGTTGAACAGGTACTCGAGTGGGCGGTCGCCGCCGTTCGCGACGAACGTGTGCGAGAACGGTTCGCCGGCCGTCGCGTGCAGGACGATCCGGTCCTCGGGGCTCGACGACTCGGACCAGGTGACCGGAACCGAGGCCGCCGTGGTCGACTCCGTTCCGGCCGGTGCCGCGGGAGCCGGTGTCGGCGTGGGCGTGTGCGTGGGGATCGGGTCGACCGGCCCTGCGGGATCCGGGCTCGGCGTCGGAGACGGGTCCGCTGCCGGCGTGCCGGGGACGGCGGCCCCGTCCGGAGCGTCGGGAGCGGGGGAGGCGACCGGCGCTGCCGGGTCGGTCGTGCCCCCTGGCTGTGCCGTCGGTGTCACCTCGGTGGTGCTGGACGTGGCGGTGTCGGCGACGGCGGCGGTGGCGCCGATGCCGAACGCGGACGACGCGGCGACGATCGCGACGGCTGCGCCGACCGCGGCGCTGCGTCGGAACGTGGATGTGCAGGACTGCTTCACGGGGATCCCCCTCGGATACCAGGTCGGGACGCCGGATCAGCGTCCTCTACTCAGGGAATGTCCCGTGGGGAGCAGACCTGACGATCCTTCGGTCACGGATTGGTCACGACCTGCGCCGGGACCGGCGCGACCGCGAACGGACGGGAGGCCCGGTGCCAGCTGGCACCGGGCCTCCCGTCCGTTCGTCGGTCGCGTCTCAGGCGCGACGACGACGCAGGCGGAGGACCAGCAGGCCGCCGGCGGCGAGCAGGCCCAGGGCCCACGCCAACGGCGTGGTCTCGTCGGCGCCGGTGTAGGCGAGCGTGCCGCCGGTGCCGCTCGTCGTGGTCGCGACCGCGGCGGTGGCGACGGGACGGACGGCGACGACGAACGTGGTCGAGGCGCCACCCTGGGCGACGGTGAGACGGTGGTCCGAGGCGTGCGGGAACGTCACCTTCGAGGCGTCGCCCCGGGGATCGGTGACGACCTTGTCCGACGCCACCGAGCTCGTCACCGTCGTGCCGAACCCGGTGCTCACGGAAGCCGGCGCGGTCGGGTTGCCGAACCGGTCGACGGCGAGGCCGGACACCACCAGCGAACCGCCCTGCTGGACGGGCACCGACGCGACGGTGCCGAGGGGCTCGCCCCCGCCGGAGAACGCGCTGATGACGCCACCGGGTGCGACTGACCAGACCGTCGCTCCGGGTGTGCCGGTGTCGACGATCGCGCGGACCCCGATGGGTGCGGCCGGCAGGACGGTCAGGCGCACGTACTCCGTGGCGGTCGCGGTGCCACGGAGGGCGACGACCTCGAAGTCGTACGTGCCAGCGGTGGTCACCGTGCTGGTGAGCACCCCGGTCTCGACGTTGACGGTCAGGTCGGAGGAGGGTGCGTCCTGGATCGCGTACGCCAGCGACCCCCTGCCGCCCGTGGTGCGGAACGTGTGCGTGAAGGTCGCGCCGGCGGTGGCGGTGAGGGCGAGCGGCTTCGCCTTCGTCGACGGCTCGGTGAAGACGACCGGCGACGGCGCGACGGTCAGGCGGACGTACTCGGTCACCTGTGTCGAGCCGCTGAGGGCCACGACCTCGAAGTCGAACGTGCCGGCGGACGTCGGCGTGCCGCTCAGCACGCCGGTCTCGACGTTCACCGTGTAGTCCGCCGACGGGGCGTCCTGGATGGCGTACGCGACGGTGCCGTTGCCGCCCGTGGTGGTGAACGTGTGGCTGAACGGCGTGCCGACCGTCGCGGTGAGGGCGATCGGGGCCGCCTGGGTCGACGGCTCGGTGAACGCGAGGTCGCTGCCGTCACCCGGTGCTGCCGCCGGGGTGGCGCTGTCCGTGGCCTTCGCGGCGGGGCCGGCGCCGGGCGTCAGGCCGGCGCTCGGCGTCTTGGCGGCCGTGGAGGTCGCCGCGGTGCTCGTCGGTGTCGTCGTCCCCGTCGGCGTCGCCGCCGTCGCGGGCGCGCCGACGCCGACGACCGCGCCGATGGCGGTCGCCGCGACGACGATGCCGATCGTCGCCGCGCGACGGACGGGCGGCTTGGTGGACTGGTGCATGGTTCCCCCTCGGGAGTCTGGTGGTGGGCAAGCGGTGCCCGCGCGCTCCTCTGTGCTGACGTTACGGTTCGCGGACCCGTTCCGACCCCTACCGGAGATCACGGTTTCATCTCGGTACTACCGGCTCTCATCTGGGGTTTTTCACAGAATCGCGCAAAGACGGACCAGAGGCGCGGGGCGGTCCTGCCCCGCGCCTCCGGTCCGTCAGACGGTCGCTGTGACGTGCCTCAGCCGAGTCGGCGACGCAGGCGCCACACCAGCAGGCCGGCGCCCGATGCCAGGAGACCGAGGGCCCACGCGAGCGGGCCGGACTCGTCGGCACCGGTGTACGCGAGGGTGCCCGACGCGGTCGGCGTGCGGGTGGTCGTGACCGTGGTCGTCGCCGTCGGCTGCACCTCGAAGCGGATGGTGCTCGTCACGTCTCCGGACGCGACGGTGATCGTGTGCGGCGAGGCGTGCTCGAAGGTCACCCACGTGGCCGCAGCCTCGGGGTCGTACTCGATGCGGTCACTGGCCACGTCGCTCGTGAAGGTGAGGTCGGTGTGGTCACCGACCGGCTGTCCGTCGGCGTCCACGGCCAGGGCGCGGATCTGCACCCGGTCACCCTGTCGGGCCGGGATCGCGTCGACCTGCTGCGGGTCGCGGTCCGCCGGGTAGTAGGTGATCACGTCGCCCTCGACGCCCCACCGGTCGCCGGACGTCCCGTCCGCGGGGAGCACCCCGATGGTGATGCCGGCGACGGCAGCGGGGGCCTCGGAGACGCGGACCGTGAACGAGGTCGAGACGCCGCCCTCGGACACCGTCAGCGTGCGGGTGCCCGGCTCCGAGAACGTCACCGTGTTCGCCGACCACTTCGGGTCCCAGACCACGCCGTCGGACGCGGTGGTGCTCGTGACGGTCGAGCGCGGGTACTCGTCGCCCGGGGTGGTGCGGTTGCCCAGCGCATCGACGGCCAGGCCCGCGAGGGTCATCGAGGAGCCGACGGTGGCGGGGACCTCCGACACCACGGTCTCACCGGTGCCACCCGGCGCGTACTCCCGGATCGTCCCGTCGGCGTCGACCTGCCAACTGACGTCGGAGTCCGAGCTGTCGACGCCGAACGTGACACCCACCGGGGCGCCGGGTTCGATGTCGACCTGGACGTACTGCACGGCGCTCCGGTGCAGGTCGGTCGCGGTGACCGCGAACAGTGCGGGCCCGTCGAAGGTGCTCTTCGGGGTGGCGCTCAGGACGCCGGTCTGCTCGTTCCAGGACCAGCCGTTGACGTCGTTGTTCGGGTAGAAGTTCAGCGGGTTGAACAGGTACTCCAGCGGGCCGTCACCGCCCTGGGCGGTGAAGGTGTGCGAGAACGGCTGACCGGCGGTCGCGGTGAGGACGATCGGCGCGTCCTCGGTCGACGGTTCCGCCCAGGTGACGGGCGTCGATGCCTCGGGGGCGGGCTGTTCGGCGGCGGCGGGGGTCGTCGGCGCGGTGCTCGCGGCGGGCGGCGTGGTCGCGGCCGGGGTGGTGTCCGGCGTCGCCGTCTCGTCGGCCGGTGCCGGTGCCGGTGCCGGCGCCGGTGCCGGGTCGGCGGTCTCGCCGTCCGGTGTGGCCTGCGCGGTGTCGGGAGCGGTGTCGGTGCCGGTGTCAGCCGCCGTGGTGTCGGCTGCGGCGGTCGCGGTGGTCGCGGTGGTCGCGTCCTGCGGAGCCGACGTCGCGGTGCTACTCGGTGCAGCCGTCTCGTCGGTCGCTGCGGAGGCGGCGCTCGCCCCGATGCCGAACGCCGATGAAGCGGTGACGATCGCGATCGCCGCTCCGATCGCCGCGCTGCGGCGGAAGGTGTACTTGCAGGACTGGTTCACGGGATCCCCCTCGGATGCCTGGGTGGGACGCCGGATCAGCGTCCTCTCCTCAGGGAATGTCGCCCGCTGACCAGTCCTGACGATCGCTCGATCACGGAACGATCACGATGGCACGGAGGTCCGCAGCCGTCGTGCCGGACCCGCGCCGCGCCTCCAGACCGCCCTGTCACGCTCCGACGACGGACGCGGCGCGTTCGAGCGCGGAGCGGAGTGCGCGCACGGCTGGCGACGATGCGCCAGCGGCGCGGACCACCGTGAAGATCGTCCGCCGCGGCCGCTCGGGCAGCTCGAGCAGCCGGCAGGTCGTCGTCCGACCGGTCCACATCAGGTCGGGCATCAGGCTGACGGCGTTGCCCGACTCGACCAGGCGGATCTGCGTCTGCAGGTCGGCGTCTCGTACCGGACGTCGGGCTCGAAACCCCAGCGCCGGCAGACCTGCTCGGCGAAGTGCCGCGACGCGGTCCCGCGGGGCTCCATCACCCAGGGCATGGTGCGGGCGTCCTCGAGTGACGACACCGGGCGCAGCGCCGTGTCGCGCGGGGGCAAGGCCAGCCGGACCGCGTCCGTCGTCAGGTCGGACCGGTCGAGCCCGGGCAGGTGCGGAGCGGCATGGGCTGGGTACTGCTCGGCGATGACCATGTCGAAGTCGCGAGCCCACGTCTCGTTCAGCGCGGTCTCCGGTTCGCGCTGCACCATCTCGACCCGGACGTCGGGGTGTTCCGTGGCCATCTCGTGCAGGGCGCTCGGCATCAGGGCGAGGGCCGCCGACTGGAACACGGCGACCCGCACCCGGCCCTGCACGGACGACAGGGTCTCCTCCACCTGGGACTGCGCGTGCTCGAGGACGTCGAGCACCTGGCCCGCCGCGGCCACCAGCACCTCGGCCTGCGGGGTGAGCTGGAGTCGTCGACCGGCCTTGCGGAGGAGCTGCACGCCGGCCTCCCGCTCCAGGGCACTCAGCTGCTGCGAGACCGCCGACGGAGTGAAGTTCACCGCCTCGGCGACGGCCGCGATCGTGCCGCGGATGGACAGCTCACGGAGGAGCACGAGACGGCGGACGTCGAGCATGGTCCGACGCTAGCCGGGTCACGACCGGAACGGTAGCGCAACTGAACGGTATCCATCAGGAACGCTCACTTCCGCTACCGCATCCCGGACCTCCACACTGAACCCATGACGACGCTGCACGAGGACTCCGCCATCGACCACGACGCCCTGGCGGACCAGTCCGTCGCGCTCGTCCGACAGTGGCTCGCCGAGGCCGAGTCGTACCCGGTCGACGGCTCCGCGAAGCAGCTCGCCGGCGTGCTCGCCGACCCCGCCGGCCTCGACTTCGCCGTCGGGTTCGTCGACGGGGTCGTGCGACCGGAGGACCTCGCAGTCGCCGCCCGCAAGCTCCGCCAGATCGCCCCGGACGCCCCCGGGTTCCTGCCGGCCGCGCTCCGCGGACTCGTCCGGCTCGGCGGCGGCATGGCCCCGGTGCTGCCGAACGTCGTCGTCCCCATCGCCCGTCGGGTCCTCCGCAACATGGTCGGCCACCTCATCGTCGACGCCACCGACTCCAAGCTCGGCCCGGCCATCGCCGGCATCAAGCGCGACGGCGTCCGCCTCAACGTCAACCTGCTCGGCGAGGCCGTGCTGGGCGAGCGCGAAGCCGCCCGCCGTCTCGAGGGCACGCACAAGCTCCTGGCCCGCGACGACGTCGACTACGTGTCCATCAAGGTGTCCTCGACGGTGCACCCGCACTCGCCGTGGGCGTTCGACCACGCGGTGGACGACATCGTCGAGCAGCTCCGACCGCTCTTCCAGCGCGCCGCAGCCGCCAGCCCGGCCAAGTTCATCAACCTCGACATGGAGGAGTACAAGGACCTCGACCTCACCATCGCGGTCTTCACGAAGCTCCTCGACGAGCCCGAGTTCCTCGGCCTCGAAGCCGGCATCGTGCTGCAGGCGTACCTGCCCGACGCGCTCGCCGCGATGCAGGAGCTGCAGGAGTGGTCCGCCGCCCGCCGCGCTCGTGGTGGCGCGGGCATCAAGGTCCGTCTGGTCAAGGGCGCGAACCTGCCGATGGAGCAGGTCGAGGCCTCGGTGCACGGCTGGCCGCTCGCCACCTGGCACACCAAGCAGGACTCGGACACCAACTACAAGCGTGTGCTCGACTGGGCGCTCACCCCATCGCGCGTCGAGAACGTCCGCGTCGGTGTCGCCGGGCACAACCTGTTCGACGTCGCGCACGCCTGGCTGCTCGCCGGCGAACGCGGCGTGCGGGACGGCATCGAGTTCGAGATGCTGCTCGGCATGGCGCAGGGGCAGGCGTCGGCCGTGAAGAACACCGTCGGTTCGCTGCTGCTCTACACGCCGGTCGTCCACCCGGGCGAGTTCGACGTCGCGATCGCCTACCTGATCCGCCGTCTGGAGGAGGGCGCGTCGCAGGACAACTTCATGTCCGCGGTCTTCTCGCTGGTGTCCTCGCCGCCGCTGTTCGCCCGCGAAGAGGAGCGCTTCCGCGCGTCCCTCGTGCCGCTCGCGACGCCCGAGGGGCTCGCAGCACCGGCATCACACCGTGTTGCCGACCGCTACGCCGCCGTCGGCCGCCCCGGTCCCGGTCACTTCGAGAACACCCCGGACAGCGACCCCTCGGTCGGCGCCGTCCGCGCCTGGGGCGACGCCATCACCGCACGCGTCGCCTCGTCGACGCTCGGCGTCCGTGCCGTCCAGGAGGCCCGGGTCGACTCCGCCACGGCGCTCGACACCGCGCTCGGTCGCGCCAAGGCCGCGGGTGCGGTCTGGGGGACCTGGTCCGGTGGTGCACGTGGCGCCGTGCTGCACGCCGTCGGCGACGCACTCGAGGCGAACCGCGCCGCCCTCATCGAGGTCATGGCGTCCGAGACCGGCAAGACCATCGACCAAGCCGACCCCGAGGTGTCCGAGGCGATCGACTTCGCGCACTTCTACGGCACCCTGGCGTCCTCGCTCGACGACGTCGACGGTGCGACCTTCACGCCCGCGGCGCTGACCCTGGTCGCGCCGCCGTGGAACTTCCCGGTCGCGATCCCCGCCGGATCGACCCTCGCTGCGCTGGCGGCCGGGTCTGCGGTCGTGCTGAAGCCCGCGCCGCCCGCCGAGCGCTCCGGGGCCGTGCTCGCCTCGATCATCGAGACCGCGCTCGACGCCCACGGGGCTCCGGCCGACGTGCTCGCGTTCCTGCAGGTGTCGGAGAAGGACCTCGGGCAGCAGCTCATCGCGTCACCGATGGTCGACCAGGTCATCCTCACCGGTGCCTACGAGACGGCCGAGCTGTTCCGTTCGTTCCGCCCCGACCTGCCGCTGCTCGCCGAGACCTCGGGCAAGAACGCCGTGATCGTCACGCCGTCGTCCGACCTCGACCTCGCCGTGAAGGACGTCGTCGCGTCCGCGTTCGGGCACGCCGGCCAGAAGTGCTCGGCCGCGTCCCTCGTGGTCATGGTCGGCTCGGTCGCCAAGTCGAAGCGCTTCCGCAACCAGCTGCTCGACGCGGTGTCCTCGCTCACCGTGGGGTACCCGACCGACGCCGCTACCCAGATGGGCCCGGTCATCGAGCCGGCCTCAGGCAAGCTGCTCGACGGGCTGACGAAGCTCGGCGCGGGGGAGTCCTGGGCCGTCGAGCCGAAGCAGCTCGACGAGACCGGCAAGCTCTGGAGCCCGGGTGTCCGACAGGGCGTGCGCCGTGGTTCGGAGTTCCACCGCACCGAGTACTTCGGCCCGATCCTCGGCATGATGACCGCCGACTCCCTCGACGAGGCGATCGACATCGTGAACGAGGTCGACTACGGCCTGACCTCGGGCCTGCACTCGCTCGACCCGGGTGAGATCGGCACGTGGCTGTCGCGGATCCAGGCAGGCAACCTCTACGTCAACCGCGGCATCACGGGTGCCATCGTCCGGCGTCAGCCGTTCGGCGGGTGGAAGAAGTCGGCCGTGGGTGCCGGCACGAAGGCCGGTGGGCTGAACTACCTGCTCGGGCTCGGGTCGTGGACGCCCGCACCGGCGGTCGCTGCGTCCGGTGTCGCCGTGTCGGGTCCGGTCTCGGCGTTCGTCCGGGCGGCCGAGGTGTCCTCGCCGGTGCTGGACCGTTCGCTCGCGTCCGACGAGCAGGCGTGGGCGACGCTGTTCGGCACCGCGACCGACGTGTCGGCGCTCTCCGCCGAGCGGAACATCGCCCGGTACCTGCCGTTCCCGGCGGTGCAGGTGCGCCTGGCCGCGGGTGCCGGCTCGGACACGGACCCCGACGCCTCGGTGGTCGAGCTCGTCCGCGTCGTCGCCGCTGCGCTCCGTGCCGGCACGACGATCGAGGTCTCCACGGCCGCGACGCTGCCGTCGTCCGTCGCCGCGGCGATCCGTTCGCTGCCGATCGTCCGCTCCCTGTCGCAGACGGTGTCCGACGAGGCCTTCGCCAGTTCGGTCGCCTCAGGGCCGTCGACCCGGGTGCGGCTCATCGGTGGGGACACCTCGGCGCTGTACTCGGCCGTCGGTGGTCGTCCGGACGTCGCGGTGTACGGCGGCCCGGTGACCGAGGCCGGGCGGCTCGAGATCCTGCCGTTTGTCCGCGAGCAGGCGGTGTCCATCACGGCGCACCGCTTCGGCACGCCGAACCACCTGACCGACGACCTAATCTGACCCCGGACTGCGGCGCTGGCGTTCGGGTCCAGCGCCGCTTGCACAACCGAAGTGCCCCCGAACCACGCGATCGCGTGGTTCGGGGGCACTTCGGTTGTGCGGCGTGCGGAACGTCGTGTCCGGGGCTGTCCGGTCGCCGCACGGCCTCGGGTGCTTCGGAGGGACCGAGCGTTGCCTCGGGTGCGCGTCGCAACCACGGCGCGCAACCCTGAGGAGCTCCACCATGACCGAGCCGTTCGCACGCCCGACCGCCCTGGCCCACGTCCGTGTCACCGTGACCGACATCCACCGGAGCAAGGCCTTCTACCAGCTGCTGCTCGGCACGGATCCGGCGATCGACTTCAGCGACCAGGTCGACGAGCCGGGTGTCCGCGAGGATCGCGAGCGTTTCTACGGCGGATCGGTGTTCCGGCTCGGTGACCAGGTGTTCGGGCTCCGTCCGGTCGCTCCCGCAGGGCAGACGTTCGACCCGGACACCGTCGGCCTCGACCACGTGAGCTTCGTCGTGGGTTCGGTCGACGAGCTGCACGAGGCGGCCGCCCGACTCGATGCCGCGGGTGTCGAGCACGGCGAGGTCACCGACCTCGGCGACGCCGGCATGGTGATCCTGTCCGTGCAGGACCCCGACGACATCAACCTCGAGCTCGCAGCCCTCAAGTCCTGAGCAGTCTGCGCCCTCGGCCGGGCCCCGGTGCCGATCCGATCGGTGCAACCAAAGTGCTCCCGAACCATGCGAATGCGCGGTTCTGGAGCACTTTCGTTGTGCGCGGGGCTCCGGGCGGGACGTGCGCGGGGGTCCGGGCGGGACGTGCGCCGCGCGGCCGGTCAGTCGGCGACGGCGGGCTACTGCACGACCATCGAGCCGGTCACGAGCTCGCGGAGTTCGGCGGGCAGCGGGATCGGACGGCGGGCACCCTCGCGGTCGATGATGACGTGCACGAACTCACCCGTGGCGAGCAGGGCGCCGTCGGACTGCCGGAACAGGCCGAACTCCCACGACAGGCTCGTGTTGCCGAGGTGCTTCGAGCGCATCCCGACCTCGATGACGTCCGGCCAGACGGCGGACTCGACGAACCGGCAGCTCGACGACACCAGCACGGCGATCCACTCCGACGAGAACGGGTCGAGCCCGGCGACCTCGCGGAACCAGTACGTCGACGCGTTGTCCATCGCCGAGTAGTAGATCGTGTTGTTGACGTGCCCGAACATGTCGTTGTCGTTCCACCTGGTGGGGTAGGTCCGGCGGAACGGGTACTCGTCGATGGTCATCGGTCTCCGATCGGTGGTGCGGGTGTGGCGTGCACCGCGTCGGGCCGCAGGACGTACTCGAACGCCGCACGTGCCCGGTCGGGATCAGGGGTCTCACCGGAGATGAACTCGGCGTAGGTGAACGACTCTGAGATCCGGACGAGCAGCCGTGCGAGCTCCTCAGCCGACAACGGTGCCGGATCGAACGTACCGGACGACTCCTGCTGCTCGATGAGTGCGGTCACCCGGGCGACGAACCGGCTCTGCACGTCGCTGTCCGAGGTGGTGAGCAGACGCATCGCCCGAGCGGGTTCGCGGGTCAGGAACGCCCGGAAGTACGGGGCGTCGATCAGGTCGGCGGTGAACCGGTCGAGCACGACGACGAGCCGGGCTGCTCCGGTCGCCCCGATCTCGTCGGCGGCATGGGTCGCCCCGTCGAGGGTCGGGACTGCGAGGGACCACAGGATCTCGGACAGCAACCGGTCACGGTTGCCGACCCACCGGAACAGCGACGTGCGGTCGACGCCGAGTGCGGCAGCCAACGCCCCCATGTCGATCCGTGAGCCGGCGATGAAGGTGTGACGGGCCTCCCGGAAGGCGCGCAGCGCTGAATCCGATGTGTACACGCGATCCTCTCTTGCAACGTTTCCGAGAATGATGCATCGTGGTTCCCATGTCAACGACGATGCCCGCGACGCCCCTGCTCGAATCGGACTTCTACGGCTTCCAGCAACAGCTCACCGAGCAGGAGCGCGCGTCGCTCGGGCACCTCCGGCAGTACCTCGAGAGCGAGGTCGCGCCCATCGCCGACGCGAACTGGGCGCGCGCCGAGTTCCCGATGCAGGTGATCGCGCCCCTCGCCGAGCTCGGCATGTACGGGCCCGGCGTCCCGCTCGTGCGGCAGTTCGAGAACTCCGCCGTGTACCGCGGCTGGGCGGCCCTCGAACTCGGACGCGTGGACGCGAGCGTCGCCACCTTCATCGGCGTGCAGTCCGGCCTGGCGATGAACTCGATCGCGGTCGCCGGCAGCGACGAACAGCAGCGCGAGTGGCTGCCCCGGATGGCCACGGGCGAGATCGTCGGGGCGTTCGGGCTCACCGAGCCGTACTCGGGCAGCGACTCGGCGAAGGGTCTCCGCACCACCGCCCGGCGCGAGGGCGACGAGTGGGTGCTCGACGGCGAGAAGCGCTGGATCGGCAACGCCACCTTCGCCGACGTCGTCGTGATCTGGGCGAAGGACGTCGCCGACGGTCAGGTCAAGGGCTTCCTCGTCACCACCGACACCGCGGGCTTCACCGCGACCAAGATCGAGGACAAGATCGCCCTGCGCGGCGTGCAGAACGCCGACATCGTCATGCAGGACGTCCGGGTGCCCGAATCGCGTCGGCTGCAGAACGCCACCTCGTTCCGCTCGACCGCCGAGGTGCTCCGGCTGACCCGCACCGAGGTCGCCTGGCAGGCCGTCGGCATCGCGGTCGGGGCGTACGAGGCTGCGCTGGCCTACGCCCGCGAGCGGATCCAGTTCGGCAAGCCGATCGCTGCGCACCAGCTCGTGCAGGACCTGCTCGTCAAGTCGCTGTCGAACATCACGGCCTCGATCGCACTGTGCACGCAGGCCTCGGCCATGCAGGACGCCGGGGTCGGTGGCGACGAGCACTCCGCGATGGCCAAGGCGTTCGCGACCGCGAAGATGCGGGAGACCGTCGCCTGGTGCCGCGAGGTGCAGGGCGGCAACGGCATCGTGCTCGACAAGGGCGTTGCCCGGTTCTTCGCCGATGCCGAGGCGATCTACTCGTACGAGGGCACGCGCGAGGTCAACACCCTGATCGTCGGCCGGGCGATCACCGGGCAGGCCGCGTTCGTCTAGCGGCCCGCCCGGCTCACGCCCGCTCGCCGGGCGCGAGCGCTACCCGAGCAGGGCCGGCCGCTCCCACTCCTGGTCGAGCACGTGCTGCCCGAGGAACGCGAACACCGTCTCGTACCAGACCACGGCGTGCTGCGGAGCGAGGACCCAGTGGTTCTCGTCCGGGAAGTACAGGAACCGGTGCGGCATCGAGCCGTCCGGTGCCGCGTGGTGCTCCGCGAGCTCGGACCAGAGCCGCAGCCCCTCGCCGATCGGCACCCGGTAGTCCTTGTCGCCGTGGATCACGAGCATCGGCGACGTGATCTCGGCCACGAACCGGTGCGGGTCGTTCGCCGCGATCCCGTCGGCGTCGAAGATCGACGACCAGTACTGCGACGAGTCCGTCGTGCCGTTGAACTGGTCGAGCGCCCACAGGCTCGCGTGGGTGACGATCGCGCGGAACCGGTCGGTGTGCCCGGCGACCCAGTTCGCCATGTACCCGCCGAACGACCCGCCCATCGCTGCGGTCCGGGTTGCGTCGATGTCCGCCCGCGCCTCGACCACGTCGGTGATCGCCATCAGGTCGGTGTACGGCGCCTGCCCCCAGGCGTTCCAGCCGCGGTTCACGAAGTCGAGTCCGTAACCGGTCGAGAGCGCGGGGTCTGGCAGCAGCACGGCGTAGCCCCGGGCTGCGAGCAGCATCGGGTTCCAACGCCAGGACCACTGGTTCCACGAGTTGAGCGGTCCGCCGTGGATCCACAGGACGAGCGGGTGCGGCCCGTCGCCCTCGGGCACGACGAGCCAGCCGCGCACGCGGGCGCCGTCGGCGGCGGTCGTCTCGACCTCTTCCAGGTGCGCGGGCAGGTCCGGCAGGGACGCCGGCGTCCCCAACGGGGTCACCGTGCCGTCCGTCGCGATCCGCACCGGGTGCAGCGGGGCCGCCCAGGAGGCCCGGAGCGCCACGACCACGCCCGTCGCCGCCGCCACGCGCAGGCTCGAGTACGCCCAGTCGTCGTGCGTCAGCTGCTCGACGGCTCCGCCGTCGAGGGGGATGCGGAAGACCGGCGCGCGGCCGTCCTGGTCGGCGACCGCCAGGAGCGCGCGGTCACCATGTTCGAACACGAGCTCGCTCGGCCAGCGGTCCCAGTCGGTCGCGACGCGGCGGGCGTCGGAGCCGTCGATGCCGGCGACCCAGACCTCCTGCTGGTTCGCGCCGGCCGGGGTGGAGCGGACGGTGCGGACCCAGGCGATCGTCCGGCCGTCGTGGCTCAGCGCCGGCATCTCGTGGTCGACGTCGACGTCGTCGAACAGCACTGTGCGGTGGCCGCTAGACAGGTCGATGGTGACGAGCGTCGAGCGGTCCCCACGGGCCTCCCGGACACCGACGGATGCCAACAGGACCGAGCCGTCGGGCGTGAGCGCTCCGCTGACGTGGTCGAGCGAACGGCCGGGGGCCGGTGTGCGGTCGACGGGCGGGACGGGTTCGGCGCTCACGCCGGCGGCGTCGCCGTCGCTGTCGGTGTCGATGCCCGCCGTGTCGAGGGTCAGGACGTGCGTCTGTGCCGGGCCGAGGTCGTGGTCCCAGTACCGGACCGGGTAGGTCTCGTGCAGGATCGCGCGGACGTGCTTGTCCTTCCGGGTCTTCCGGAGCTCCGCGTCGGCTTCGAGCACGGTCGCCGGGTCGGAGCCGGCCCCCGGCAGCAGGTCGGCGGTCAGCGCGACGAGGTCCGACGATGCCGCGGTGGCCAGGACGCCACCGACGCCCCCGGCCAGGCGGGTGAGCGGACGGGCCTCGCCGCCGGTCGCGGGCAGCACCCAGAGCTGGGCTGCCTCGAGGTCGGTGGCGTCGGCGTCGGGCCGGGCGGAGACGAAGAGCAGGTCACCGGTGCGGGTGAAGGCGATGCCGCCCTCGCCCTTGGCGGAGCGTGTCAGGCGGACCGGGCGCGCGGCGGTGTCGGGGGTCGGCGTCGCGGGCACCTGCCAGATCGATCGGCGGTACCCGGTGGCGTCCGGGTCGAGCGCACTGACCGTCAGCGCGACGCGGGTGCCGTCGGGGCTGATGTCGATGCCGTCGACGCGGGGGAGCGCGATGTACTGGTCGAGGTCGGAGAACGGGGTGCTCATGCGTGCACGCTCGCCAGGTCCTCGGCCCAGAAGGCAGCGACCTGCTCGGCGACCGCGGTGCCCTGGGCGTGACCGGCCTCGGCCGACGGCGCCTGCGTGGCGAGCGAGAGCGAGTTCGTGCCGAAGGCCTGCTGGGACGCGCTGTCCGCCACGACGACCTCGACCGACGAGCCGCCGGCGCGCAGCGCCTCGACGGCGACGTCGAGCCAGGGCCCGCACGGTGACGGCCCCTCGGGGCCGCAGGCGATGACGAGCACCCGCTCGTACCCGGCGGCCGCGTCGGCGTTGGTGCCCGAGCGGACGCCACCGTCGACGTACGGGCGGCCGCCGACGGCAACCGGTGTCCAGACGAAGGGCACCGAGCAGCTGGCCGCGACCGCACGGGGGAGCGGCACACCGTCGGCCGCCGTCAGCAGGCGGAAGGTGCCGTCGGTGGCGTCGACCGCGGTGACGGCGAGCGGCTTCTCCGGCCACTCGGTGGACGGGAGCGTCTCGCCGAAGGTCGCCGTGCGCTCGTCGTCGCTCTGCCCGCCGACGACCTGCTGGGCGGCCTGGCCGAGTCGAGCGCGGGCGTCCTGCTCGCCGGTCGCACCCTGCAGTGCTGCGCCGATGTGCTGCTGCACGGCTTCGACGTCGATGGGCGCCGGCTCTTCGTAGGTGGTGGGCGCAGGGGTGTGCTGCTGGTCGTAGGCCTGCTGGACGGCACCGTTCCGGACGAACGCGCCGACGACGCTGCCGGCGCTGGTGCCGACCACGAGGTCGGCGGCGTCGAGGTCGACGCCGGCTTCCTGCAGTGCGACGAGGACACCGACTTCCCACGCGATGCCGGCGACACCTCCGCCACCGAGGACGAGGGCTCTGGATCCGGGAACGGGCGTGCTGACGTCGGTCATGGGTCCTGCTTACCAGCTGCGTGCGACGGGCCGGTGGAGGCCGATGGATCCTGTGGAGAACCCGCCTGTGGACAACTCCGTCCGCGTCGGTGGCGTGACCTAGCGTCGTGGTCATGGGGAACCAGCGTTCAGGACGGGTCGGTACGGTCGTGTGGCCGATCGTGGTGGCTGCTGCGCCCACCGCGGCGTTCCAGCTGCCGAACCTGTTCGTCACGCCGGCGGTCCGACTGTCGCTCGTCGCGTTCGGGCTCGTCGTGCTCGTGGGCGCCGTGACCGTGCAGGTCGTCCGGACCCGGCGCAGCGACGCCGCACGGTCCGTGGCCGAGGACAACGCCACCGCGGCCGAGCTCGAGCAGTCGACGGCGGTCCGGTACGCGTTCGGCCAGATCGCCACCCGGCTCGTCCGGTTCACCGAGCTGCCCCGGTCCGATCGCCACGGCGAACTCTCGGTCGTCGCCGACCGCGTCGCCGTGGCCCTGGCGTTCTACCTGCTGCCGAAGGTGCCCGACGTCCGCGCCAACGTGTACCAGCTGTCCACCGATCTGCGGGCGCTCGAGCCGATCGGTCACGGTGGCGCCGGCGACACCGCCGGGGTCTTCCGAGCGGGCACGCCCTACGGCGACCGCAACCTCGAGTGGGTGCTGGTCGGGGGATCACCCCGGATCGTCGGTGACCGCTCGGCCGACGTGGACGTCGACCAGGACCTGCCGGGCTTCGAACCGCGGTACACCTCGTACGTCTCGGTGGTGATCCGGTCCGACCAGTACTCGTTCGGCATGCTCACCGTCGACTCCCCGGTCCCCGACGCCTTCACCGAACTCGACGCCAAGAACATCGCGATGATGGCGTCGTTCATGGCCGTCGCGTTCTCGCTGACCTACTCGTTCCCCGAGCGCGACCGCAATCCAAGGAAAGGCCCGTGATGCTCACACGCTCTGTCGGACGCTCGACGTACGATGCCCCCATGACGACCGTGAACCCTGCTCCGCCGTCGTTCGGGCGTGCCCGGATCTCTTCGCCGAACTGGAACGACACCACCACCGACGCCGACTACGAAGACCTCGACGTCATCGCCGCCAACATCGAACGCGAGCGCGTTGCAGCCCGGCTCCGGGTCACCGCAGCCATCGCCGCGCGTCTGGGTCGCTGACCCCTCCCGCATCGTCCACGACGAACGGCTCCCACGCATGCGTGGGAGCCGTTCGTCGTCTGCGAGCCCGAGCCGAGCCCGCGCCCGAGCCGGAGCCGGTGTCGGGGCTACCGCGACTCGGTCACGTCGATGAGCACCTTGCCGACCGTGTCCTGCTCGACGGCGTCGTGCGCCTGGGCGGTCTGCTCGAGCGCGAACCGGGTGAGCGGGAGACCGGCGTCCTCGCCGACCGGAAGCACACCGTCGTGCAGCGCCTCGGTGAGGTCCTCGGCCGCCGCGGACAGTGCCTCGTCGCCGATCGTGTAGAGCAGCAGGAACTGGTAGCGGGCGTTCACGCTCATGTTCGGGCGGATCGGCAGGCTCGCCTCGTCGCCGCCGTTGTTCGCGTAGATCGACACGACGCCGTGGTTCGCCAGCACGTCGGCGACCAGCGCGGCGTTCTGTGGGATCGACACCTCGACGACGATGTCGACACCGTCCGGCGCGATCGACCGGATGCGCTCGGCGGCGTCCTCGTCGCGGTAGTTCACGACGTGGTGGGCGCCGGCCGCAGTCGCCAGTGCTGCCTTCGCGTCCGAGCTGATCGTCGTGATGACGGTCGCGCCGGCCCAGCGGGCGAGCTGGATCGCGGCGTGCCCCACGGCACCGGCACCGCCGGCGACGAGCACGGTGAAGCCGTCCAGGGCGCCGGGGCCCAGGCGTGCGGGGCCGTCCTCGTGGGTGGTGAGCGCTCGGTGCGCGGTCATCGCAGGGACGCCGAGCGAGGCGCCGACGTCGAACGAGACGCCGTCGGGCAGCGGGACCACGCGCGACTCGGGCACGACCGTGTACTCCTGCGCGGTGCCGGTCGGCCGCGAGGCGGCCGCCATGAACAGCCAGACACGGTCGCCGACGGCCAGTCCGTCGACTCCGGCACCGACGGCGTCGACGACTCCTGCGCCGTCCTGGTTCGGCGTGATCTCGGGGAACGGCAGCCCGTCGCCGTAGGTCCCGCCGGCGCGGGCCTTCCAGTCCGTCGGGTTGACGCCGGAGACGACGACGCGGACGCGGACCTCACCGGCTCCGGGCTCCGGGATCTCCCGCTCGACGAGTTCGAGGACGCTGCTGGCACCGGGCTTCGTGTAGACGATCGATCGCATGTCCCCAGGCAACCACTCGTCGCCGTCGGGGATTCCGAATGTGGGTGTGGGGCGGAACCGCTTAGCTAGCCGAAATGGACCCCGTTCGGGGGGCGCGACGCGTGAAGAAAGCTCGACATACTGGCTCGAACCCGAACGAATGGAACTGCGTTGCCAGCACGAAGCATGTCGATCTACCTTTTGAAGCCGGGCCACTCGTCCGAGAATTCGTTGAATGAGAAGCATGGGCTGGCGCTCGTCTCCAATGCGGACGCGATTCCGCCCAAAAGCGAACTTTGGACGGCGGGAGTCCATACTTCCACGCCTTGGTGGCAGGGGTACTTCGGTCTCCCGGATCCTCAGAAGTCGGCAAATCTCGGGGCGATCCTATTTCTGCCTTGTGCCGGACGCACTTTCGCGCTCACTTTCGGGCAGACCGCTGCACAACTGCGAGACGACTCGTATGAGTATGACTTTGGATTGAAGGTAAGCCTTAATGCCGTCGATCCAGATAAACTCAAGAGCACCGACACTAGCGAGCCCGGTGCCGGGCGTAGGCAGCGAACTCAGACCGGGGCTGACTCCGCTATCACGTTCTTTGACTTCGACTCGGATAGTTCCGTCATGAAGAGCATTACCGGCAAAGCTAAAACCGAGTATGAACATCTTGTTCGTCATGTCACGGGTGCGACAAATCTCCGCATAGGAACGTCTGTTCGTTCAGAGGGGCTCGTCGGTCTTTGTATGAAGCTGCTTGAACTTTACGAGAGCACCGATTACCGCGCAAGCTTCCCGGATATCGAGAATTTGCAGCCGGTGAGAGATCCAGGACTGATTTCTCTGCTTGACGAGGGCATTGATCTGTTCAAGGAGAACCCGGCTCCATTCCTGATGCTACCTGAAGTCACGGAATACAATGAGGAGGCGTACTTCAGATACTCCGGAGTAGGGTCAAATGATCTCCACGGTGAGCTGAACATCTCAGACCTGACGACCCATCTGGTAGCCGGCGAGGTAAAGACTCTAGGTCCAGAGGACCTCCGTCGAATCCGGGTCATGGTGACGGATGGGAATGGTAGTGTCCGGAAGTCCTACGCGCTCTATCGCTGTCTGAATGTTGAGAACACGTCCACAAATGGTAGCGTGTACATTCTTCATGACGGCAGTTGGTACGCCGCCCGTCAAACATTTGTCGATGAAATGCGCGCTGCGATAAGGACGGCGATCCGAGTTAGCTCACTCCCAGCCTTCAATGATGCGCGAGAGTCTGAATACAACTCGAGGGTGGCAGATGGCTTAAGCACCATCAATCTGGATATGACGAACATCGCTGGGCCGGGACGAACGGCATTGGAGCCCGCGGACCTTCTTCGAATCGAGAATGGGTCTGTGAATCTCTACCATGTGAAGGTCTCGACAAGGTCCTCAGATCTAAGTCATTTGTTCAATCAGGGCCTTAACTCGGCGCAATTGTTGCTCTCCGAAGAATCTGCCGCGGGCAGGCTCCAAGCCGCCGCTGCCGACCGCAGTGAGCCACCGATTGTGGACATATCCTCCTTCCTCGAAACCCCCAATATCGTGGTGCGGTATGTTGTCGTTTCTCGACAGGAGCCGTCGGAGGGAGAAATTCAGCTGCCGTTCTTCTCGCAAATCACTTTCTGGCGGGTGCTCCGCGCATTCAAAATGCTACGTATAACAGCAACATTAGAGCTTGTGAAGAATGATCGACCACGGAAGCCTTCGAAGCCGAAGGAGCGCAAGGAAAGGTCCGACAAGGGCAAGAAGCGGACGTAGAGGTCCCAAGCCGGCGCGCCCCGGTTCAATGCATGTCGCAGTTAGCGCGCGTCGTACCCCTCGCGCGCCTCGGCGACGTCGGGCATGTGCGAGGTGGCCCAGTCCTCCAGCGGCACGAGCACCGTGCGCAGCGACCGGCCGAGCTCGGTCAGTTCGTACTCCACGTGCGGCGGGATCTCGGGGAACACCGTCCGCGTCACCATGCCGTCGCGTTCGAGGGCCCGCAGCGTCTGGGTGAGCATCTTCTGCGAGACCCCCTGCACCCGGGCCGCCACCGCCGAGTACCGTGCGGGACCGTCGGCGAGGGCGCCGATCGTCAGCACGCTCCACCGGTCGCCGATGCGGTCGAGCAGCTGCCGACTGGGGCAGTCCGCCGCGTAGGGGCTGTACTCGAGTGCTGACATCGTGTCCTCCGTAACGCACCGCCAGGTGCCTACTTACTCAAAGAGAGTAACTCTTGTACGGTGACTGTCAACGTCACTGACGCCCAGCACGTCCACGAAGGGAACACCATGACCAACATCGTCGTCTTCGGAGGCACCGGCTACGCCGGCTCCGCCATCACCCACGAGGCACTCTCCCGCGGCATCACCGTCACCGCGGTCGCCCGCGACACGAGCAAGCTCGAGCCGGCCGAGGGCCTCACCCTGGCGCAGGGTGACGCGTTCGACGCCGACTTCGTGTCCGAGGTCACGAAGGGTGCCGACGTCGTCGTCGTCTCGCTCCACGCCGTGCAGGCGGACGGCAGCGAGCTGAAGGACAAGTTCCAGCACTTCGTCGACGCCGCCGCCGCAGCGGGTGCGCGTCTCGGCATCGTCGGCGGTGCCGGTTCGATGCGCGTGTCCGAGGACGGCCCCCGCCTCTTCGACACCGACGGCTTCCCGGATGCCTTCAAGGGCGAGGCGAAGAGCCACGCGCAGATCCTCGACGCCCTGCGCGCCTCGGACACCCAGGTCGACTGGTTCTACGTGAGCCCCGCCGCGGCCTTCGGCGGCTACAACCCGGGCGAGCGTCGCGGCACCTACCGCGCCTCGGACGAGGTCCTGCTCGCCGACGCCGAGGGCAACTCGGACATCTCCGGCGCCGACTACGCGATCGCGTTCGTCGACGAGATCGTCACCCCGGCGCACCACCAGACGCGGTTCGGCGTCGCCTACTGAGGCACTGCCCCTCGCAAGACACCGGTGTTCACACAACGCACCGCGGGATCCCGCGGCGTCGAGCGTGAACACCGGTGTTTTGCGGACTGCCCGACGCGACCGACGGGCGGACGGGAGGCGCGGGGCGGGGCCGCCACGGGCCTCCAGGCCGGCGGGTGGTCACCGCCAGGGCCCCCGCTAGTGGGCGACGATCGCCGGCACCGGCAGGTGGTGGCGCATGCGCACCGCCAGGTGCAGGCCGCCCCGGCGGGCGAGCACGAGCGCGATCACCGCGGCGGCTGCTGCCGGCACGCCACCGGCGACCATCATCCCCACGTGCGCGCCGTAGTGGTCGACGATCTGTCCCATCAGGGGCCCGCCGATCGCCTGCCCACCGAGCAGCACCAGGACGTAGAGCGACATCACCCGGCCGCGGATCGCCACGTTCGACGACAGCTGCACGAGCGAGTTCGACGCGGTCTGGAACAGCAGCTGCGACATCCCCACCGCCACGAGCGCGACGGTGAACGGTGCGATCGCCGGGATCGACCCCGAGACGACGAGCAGCACGCCCGTCCAGAACCCCCCGCCGACGATGGTGCGGAGCCGGACGACTGCCCGGCGGGTGGACAGCAGCGCGCCGACCAGGGCACCGATCGCCACGGCGGAGTTGAAGACCCCGTAACCGCCGGCACCGACGTCGTACACCTGTGACGCGAAGGCGGAGAGCAGCACGGGCATCGTCAGTGCGAACACCGAGAAGAACGCGACGAGGATCACCGGCACGATGATCGTCGGCTTGTGCACGGCGTAGCGGAGGCCCTCCACGAGCTGCCCCTTGCCGCGGGGCGCCGGGGGTGTGCGGTGCAGTTCGGAGACCTTCAGGAACCCGAGCGTCACGACGACGGCGACGCAGGCGATCGCGTTCACACCGAACGACCACCCCGCGCCGACCGCGACGAGCAGGGCCCCGGACAGCGCCGGACCGATCATGCCGCCCAGCTGGAACACCGACGAGTTCACGCTGATGGCGTTCCGCAGGTGCTTGTGCCCGACGATCTCGGTGACGAACACCTGCCGTGCCGGATTGTCGATCACGGTGACCATGCCGACCAGGAACGCGATCACCCAGATGTGCCACGCCTCGACGACGCCGGCCAGCGTCAGGACGGCGAGCAGCGCGGACAGCACCGCGAAGGCTCCCTGCGTGATCATCATGAGCGCGCGCTTCGAGAACCGGTCGACCAGGACGCCGCCGAGCAGCCCGAACAGCAGCATCGGTGCGAACTGACAGGCGACCGTGATGCCGACCTGCGCGACCGACCCGGTGAGCTGCAGCACGAGCCAGTCCTGGGCGATGCGCTGCATCCAGCCGGCGGTCATCGCCACCAGGTTCGTCGCCGTGAACAGCCGGAAGTTCGGCACGGACAGGGCGATGAGCGTGTGGCGCCACGGCGGTCGCGTGGCCTGGATCGGGAGCGGTTCGGTGGGCGGGGGGAGGGTCGTCGGTGACGCGCTCACGGTGCGGGGTTCTCCGGACGTCGGTGTGGATCTGGTACCCCAACGAAACTACGTGGCACCGGCCCATTCGATACCCCTATGGTGGCTATCACTCCATTGCGATGTCGAATGACCGCGCGAATGACCGCTCGAATGAGCGCTCGAACGGCCGCGCGAACGAACGAGGTGCCCCGTGCTCGATCCGGTCCTGTTGCAGACGTTCCTGGCCGTGGCGGAGACCGGCAGCTTCACGCAGGCCGGCACCCGGCTCGGCATCAGCCAGCCCACGGTGTCGCAGCACGTCCGGCGCCTGGAGACCGCGGTGGCGCGCACCCTGGTCGCCCGGGACACCCGCGGCGTCGCCCTGACCGACAACGGGGACGCGATGGCCGGGTTCGCGCGGACGATCCTCGCCGCGCACGCCACCGCCGACGCCTACTTCTCGGGCGCAGCCACCCGCGGACGGCTGCGGTTCGGGGCGGCGGACGACCTCGCCATCACGCAGCTGCCGCGGATCCTGCGGGACTTCCGACGACTGCACCCGCAGGTGAACCTCGAGCTCACGGTGAACCAGTCGTCACCGCTGCTCCGCCGGGTGCACGCCGGCCAGCTCGACCTGGTGTTCATCAAGCAGACGGCGGGGGAGTCCGCCGAGGGAACCCGGGTCGCCACCGACCAGATGGTGTGGATGGCGCAGGACGGCATCGCCCTGGAACCCGGCGAACCCGTCCCGCTCATCGCATACCAGGCGCCGAGCATCAGCCGGCAGATGGCGATCGACGCCCTCGAGGCCGCCGGCCGCACCTGGCGGATCACCTGCAACACCCGCGACGTCAACGGCATGCTCGCCGCGGTGCGCGCGGGCATCGGCGTTGCGGTGTTCCCGCACTCGCTGATCCCGGCCGACCTGGTGAAGGTGTCGCAGCGGCTCGGGTTGCCGGACCTGCCGGCGGTGGACTACGTCCTCATCGCCAACCCGACGGTGCAGCGGGAGCCGATCGACGCGCTGACGAACGCGATCCTGTCCCGCGGGGTCGTCCGCGCCGTCTGAGCGCGCGCATCGGCGCCGAGACGCCGTCGTGTTGTCCCGCCGCCGCCGAGCCGCCGAGACGCCTCGACTTTCGGGGGCGTCTCGACGTCGACGCGGCGTCCCTCCGAGACGCCGGCGTCTGAGCGCTCGCGGGCCGCGCGGCGCTATGGAGCGAGCGTCGGGGTCGTGCCGGTGCCGGTGACGTCCGGCAGCGTCACCCCCGCGAGCGGCAGCAGCGCCGCCGCGACGGCCCACAGCAGCACGACCGTGCCGACACCACCGAGCACGGCGCCGAGCAGCGCGACCGGCCGCTGCCACGTGGCCGTCCGGTCGCGCAGCGTCACGATCGAGAGCACCAGCGCGAGCAGTCCGAGCGCCACACCGACACCGTGCACGGTCGCGGGAGCGGTGAACCACCAGGCCGCCAGACCGATCGTCGCGATCCCGGCGACGGCACCGAGCACCGCACCGGCGGTCGCGCCGAGTGCACGGCGTGGCTCCGGCACGGCGGCCGCGGCCACGGGCTGGTCGAGCAGTTCGGTCGGGAGGCCCGCCCCGCCCCCGCCAGCACCCTGCGGCACCGGGGTGGGTGCGACCACGGCCGTGGTCGCGTCGACGTTCGGGGTCGCGACGGCGGGGCTGCCGGGAGCGGCGGCGGCCGGTGCCGCGTGCAGGACGGCGTCGAACGACCGTGCGGGTGCTGGTGCGGGTGCGGCCGACCGCGCGGCGGCCTGCTGGTGCGCGAAGCGTCGGGGCGTCCGGTAGCCGATCGGGCCGACGGGCTCGGGTTCGGTGCCCTCGACGACCACGTGTTCGAGGCCGGGCACCGAGAACCGGGGCTGTCCGGCGACGGGCACCGCGGGTGCGGCGGTCGGCGGTGCCGGGGCGGCCTCCGGCGACGGGGTGGTGAGCGGTGGGACGAGCGGTGCGGCGTCCGCCGAGGTGGGTGCGGCGGCGACCGGTGAGACCGGCACCACGAGCCCGGACGCGGGGACGACCGACGACGGCGGCACCGCGGGGGTCTCGAACGGCACGGTGTGCACGTTCGGCGACGTCGGGGCCGGGGGCAGCAGCTCTTGCTGCGGCGGGAAGTCCGGCACGGGGGCGTCGGCCTCGACCAGGGCGGCGATCGACGCGGGCTCGGCGGTCGGTGCGTGCGCGGCGGGCACGGTCCCGGCGGGGGCGACCGTGGTCGGTGGGACCGGCGCCGCGTGGGCGGCGCGTGACGAGGCGGGGGTGGGGCGGGCCTCCCGGCCGGAGGCGTTCACGTGACCGGCCGCGGCGACCCGCTCGGGCGCGACCTCGTCGACGGGCGGCGCGGTCACCCAGGCCGGGACGGGCCGACGGGGCCGGTCCGATTCGGGCATGCGATGCGCTGCCACTGCGGCGCTCCTTCCGTCGACTGATCCATGCTCAGTTGTAGCGGCAACCGCTGTGTGGATCGCAGCCCCAGTTCGGGGTCGCCGGTACGTTCGGGTGATGACCGGAATCGAACACCGTCCCCTGGGCCCCTCGGGGCTCGTCGTCTCCACCGTCGGCCTCGGCTGCAACAACTTCGGGCGGCGGGGAACCGCGTCCGAGACGCAGGAGGGCACCGACGCCGTCGTCGCTGCGGCCCTGGACGCCGGGGTGACGCTCTTCGACACCGCCGACATCTACGGCGGCGTGCCGGGCAAGTCCGAGGAGATGCTCGGACGCTCGATCCGCGGCCGCCGTGACGAGATCGTCCTCGCCACGAAGTTCGGCATGGACATGCAGGGCGCGAACGGGCCGGACTGGGGCGTCCGCGGGTCCCGCCGGTACGTGCGGCTCGCGGTCGAGTCGTCGTTGCGCCGCCTCGGCACGGACTGGATCGACCTCTACCAGATGCACCGGCCGGACGACGTGACGCCGATCGAGGAGACCCTGTCGGTCCTCGACGACCTGGTCCGCGAGGGCAAGATCCGCTACGTCGGCCACTCGAACTTCGCGGGGTGGCAGATCGCCGAGGCCGAGCTCACGGCGTCGATCGCGGGCACCACCGCGTTCGTGTCCGCGCAGAACGAGTACAGCCCGCTCGCCCGGGATGCCGAGGCCGAGGTCTTGCCGGCGGTGCGGGCGTACGCGCTCGGGTTCCTGCCGTTCTTCCCGCTGTACAACGGGCTGCTCACCGGCAAGTACACGAAGGCGGGCGGCCCGGCCGACGGGCGGCTGACGACCTCGAAGCCGCAGGTGCTCGAGGACGCCCCGTGGGACGTGCTCGACGACTACCAGCGGTTCTGCGACGACCGGGGCGTGACGATGCTGCAGGCGACGTTCGCGTGGCTCCTGGCGCAGCCGGGGCTGTCGAGCGTCATCGCGGGGGCGACGAAGCCGGAGCAGATCACCCAGAACGTCGAGGCCGGCACCACGTGGACGCCGACCGAGGACGACATCGCCAACATGACGACGATCTTCGACCGGGCCTGAGCGGGCTTTTCGCGCCGGCGTGTTTCGCGCCGGTTCGTTTCGCGCTGAGCGACAGGTCACGGGCTGCGGCGCCCGTGAGGTGTCGCTCAGCGCGAAACGGCGGCGAAACGGCGGCGGGCTGCGCGGAGCCGAGGACTAGCGCTTCGCGGCGGCCAGGGCGTCGCGCAGCTCGGCGGCGGTCATCCGCGGGCCGTAGCCGGGGGTGTCCCGCTGGATGCGCCAGCCCTCGGCGAGCGGCCCGGCGTCGACAACGTCGAAGCCGAACGCGTCGATGAACTCGGCGACGGTCTGCTTGGCGGAGTCGTCGTCGCCGGCGATGACGAGGGCACGACGGTCCGGGGTGCCGGCCGGCGTCGCGTGGCCGGTCAGGTCGTCGGCGCCGATGTGGTTGAACGCCTTCACGACACGGGCGCCGGGCAGGTGGTCCTGCAGCAGCTCGGCGGTGGTCGTGGACTGGTCGTCGAGGGCGGCGATGTGGCCGTCGCGCTCCCAGTAGTAGTTGTTCGTGTCGATGACGACCTTGCCGACGAGGGGCTCGACGGGGATCGTCTCGATCGCGGCGAGCGGCACCGTCACGACGACGATCTCACCCGCTGCGGCTGCCTCGTCACGGGTCGCTGCGCGTGCGCCGTCGCCGAGTTCCGTGACCAGGTCGGTCAGGGTCTCCGGGCCGCGGGAGTTCGCGATGACGACCTGGTGGCCGTTCCGTACCGCGAGTCGTGCGAGCTGGGATCCGATGTTGCCGGCGCCGATGATTCCGATGGTTGTCATGGTGTCCCTGCAACGCTGCCCGCCGTCGTGCATTCCCCGGGCGGCACGATCGCCCCGCCGGGAGCATGATGGCGGGCATGGACCACGAGTTCCGCGACGAGACCGACCAGGACCGCTACGCGATGTACGTCGACGGCGAGCTCGTGAGCGTGCTCGACTACCGGGTGAACGGTGACGCTGTCGCCTTCCCGCACACCTATACCATCCCGAAGCACCGCGGCCACGGCTACGCGGCGCAACTCGTCGAGTACGCCGTCGCCGACGTCGAGTCGTCGACCACGAAGCGCATCCTGCCGATGTGCTGGTTCGTCGGCAAGTGGTTCGACGAACACCCCGAGAAAGCCGACCTGCTCAGTCGCAGCGCCGCGGACTGAGCACCGAACAAAGGGGCTCCCGTGCCCACCATCACCCCGTTCCTCTGGTACGACGACCAGGCCGAACAGGCCGCCGAGTACTACGTCGGACTGTTCCCCGACAGCCGCGTCGACAGCGTCAGCCGGATGCCCGACGGCCGTGCCCTCGTCGTCGAGTTCACGTTGCTCGGCGCCCCGTACCGCGCGATGAACGGCGGCCCCGGGCACCCGCACACCGACGCGGTCTCGTTCCAGATCGACGTGGACACGCAGGACGAGCTCGACCGGCTGTGGGACGCCCTGCTCGCCGACGGCGGGAGCCCGACGGCGTGCGGGTGGTTGACCGACCGCTGGGGTCTGGCGTGGCAGGTGACCCCGTCGATGCTGGGGGAGCTGATGAGCGGATCGGGCGACCCGGAGGCCAACGCCCGCGTGTTCGAGGCCATGATGCAGATGGTCAAGTTGGACATCCCCGCACTGCAGGCTGCCGCGGCCGGTCGCTGACCCCACTCCACACGGACCCGCCGGTAGTGTGACCGGACCAGGAGACCGCCGGCAGGCGCCGGCACAGACAGGCTGGAGCCACCATGGACCACCCGAGTTCGAGGGTCCGGAACAGCGACATCAGCCGGGCGTACACCGAACTCGCCCGCATCACCCGTCGGGCGAGCATCCGAGCCCGCGGCTCGGACCAGGTGTTGAGCGTCGTCGACCAGTCCCTCGTCGACTTCGTCGTCCAGCACCCGGGCTGCATGGCCATCGACATCGCCCGCTACCTGCGGCTGAACCGTTCGACGATCTCGCGGCAACTGTCCGGGCTCCTCGCGACCGGGCTGGTGCGCACGACCGACGGCGGTAGCGGCAACGCGAAGCCGCTCGAGGCGACCGACGCCGGCCGTGCGGCGCTCGAGCGGTCGGTGCAGCTGCACCGGGACGCGCTCGACGAACGGCTCGCGGACTGGTCGGACGACGACATCGCGTTGCTCGCCGGGCTGCTGGAGCGCCTCGGCGCTTCGGACGAGGCCGGGCTCCCGATGCCGGCACCCACCGAGTCGTGACGACGTCGTTCGTCCTGCTGTCCGACACGCACCTGCCGAAGCGCGCGAGGGACCTGCCGCCCGGGCTGTGGGCCGACGTCGACGCGGCCGACCTCGTGGTGCACGCGGGGGACTGGGTCGACCTGGCGACCCTCGACGCCGTGCAGGCGCGGTCCCGCCGCTTCGAGGGCGTGCGGGGCAACAACGACGGTCCGGAGTTCGACGACCGGCTGCCGCTCGTCGCCCGGTTCGGCGTCGAGGACCTGCGCTTCGCCCTGGTGCACGAGACCGGGGCGTCGACCGGTCGGGAACGGCGGATGGACGCCGAGTACCCGGACACCGACGTGCTCGTCTTCGGTCACTCGCACATCCCGTGGGACACCGTGGCACCGTCGGGGATGCGCCTGCTGAACCCCGGTTCGCCGACCGACCGCCGTCGCCAGCCCGACCACACGTGGATGCGCGGCACGGTCACCGGCGCCGAGCTGTCCGTCGAACTGGTGCGGCTGCCGCCGGTCGCCCGCTAGCCCCGGTTGCCCGCTCGCCCCGGTCGCGTGCCTCCGTCGGCATCCGGAAGAACGCGAGCTCCCACTCCGTCGAACGCCGGAACGCCCGCGCCATCCGCCCTCGCTCGTCGGGAGTCGCGGCACGGGCCAGCTCCTCGACGAGCCGGGTCGCCTCGGCACTCGACGCCGCGAACCCCGGGTCCCCGTACGCCGTGATCCAGTCGGCGAAGGCGTGCCCGTCCGGAGCGACCCCGAGCTGCGACCCGACCCAGGCGTAGACCCGGAAGCAGGGCAGCACCGCGGCGGCGAGCACCGCCGCGGAGCCGGAGTCGGCAGCCTGCTGCAGGTGTGCGAGGTACCCGGCGCACGTGGGGTGCACGGGATCGTCGGCGTGTGAGCCGGCCAGCCGACGGTGGTGCAGGTCGCGGGCCTCGTCGGCACACCCCTGCGCAGCAGCCGCCCAGAACGCAGCAGCAGCGGCAGCACCCGCATCCGAACCGGCACCTGGTGCACCGACCCCGAGCGCCGCCAGGTGCCGCTCGTACGCCCGCAGGTAGTGGACGTCCTGCGCCAGGTAGCCCGCGAACACCTCCGGCTCGAGCGTCCCGTCCCGGAGCGCCACCAGGAACGCGCAGTCGATCGTCTCCTGCAGCATCGATGCCGCATCCGCCCACCACACGTCCGTGTACGACAGCGCCGGCAGGGCTGCCCGCGCCTGCGCCCCGTGGTCGACCGGGCCGTTGCCGCTCCCGACCGACAGCGCATCGGCCCCGCGGAGCGCCGCCGACAGCCACTCCTTCGCCGCCCCGACCGCGAGCTCCCAGTCGCCGTGCCGTGCGGCGAGCGTCGCGATCGCACTGGACAGCGAGCACCCGGTGCCGTGCGTGTTCGTCGTCGCGACCCTGGGGCCGGTGAACACCCGCACGGTGCCGTCCGGTGCCACGAGCACGTCGTCGGAGGTCGGACCCTCGTCGTGGCCGCCCTTCGCCAGCACCAGGACGTCCCACCGCGCCGCCACCGCACGCGCGGCATCCAGCGACGAAGCCGACGTCGATGCAGACGAACCGGAACCAGCCGCACCAGACTCCGCCAGCTCCGCCAGCACCACGAGCTCGGCCCGGTTCGGCGTCACCAGGTCGGCGAGCGCGAACAGCGCCCCCATGGCCGACGCCGCGTCCTCGTCGAGCAGCCGGTCCCCGCTCGTCGCCACCATCACCGGGTCGACGACGACCACCGCCGGCCGGTGCTCCCGCAGCCAGTCCGTCACGACCCGCACGACGTCGGCGGTGCCGAGCATCCCGATCTTCACCGCGTCGACCACGACGTCGTCCGACACCGCGACGAGCTGCTCCCGCAGGAACCCGACGTCCGGCACGTGCACCGACCGCACCCCGTGCGTGTTCTGCGCGACGAGCGCCGTCACGACCCCCATCCCGTACCCGTCGTGCGCGGCGATCGCCTTGAGGTCCGCCTGCATCCCGGCCCCGCCCGTCGGGTCGGTCCCGGCGATGCTCAGCACCCGTGGGACGCTCATGCGTCCGCCCCGTGGTGCGTGGAGGCCGGGAGGACCGGTGCACCTTCTGCGGGCCGCCCCGCCTCCGCCGCGTGGCCGGGTCCAGGGCCCCACGCGGCCACGTACGCCGCCGCGGCGGACCCGGGGTCGGCCGCGGCGCAGATGCCCGACACGATCGCGACGCCCGCGGCACCGGCTGCCCGGAGCGGCACGACGTCGTCGAGGGTCACCCCACCGATCGCCACGCACGGCAGGTCGGTGGCGGCGGCCAACCGGGCGAACCCGTCGTGGCCGAGGGCCGGCGGGTGGTCGGCCTTCGTCGCCGTGGGGTGCACGACCCCGACGCCGAGCAGGTCCACGGTGCCGCGGGGGAGTCGTTCGACGGCAGCCAGGTGCGCGAACGTGTTCGCCGTGAGGCCCACGTGGGCGTCCGCTCCGAGCAGGGCACGGGCGGCCGTGACGGGGACGTCGGACTGGCCGAGGTGCACGCCCGCGACCCGGTGTCCCGCGTGCCGTGCGGCGAGGACGACGTCGAGCCGGTCGTCGACCACCACCCTCGCGCGGTCCCCGACGGCGTCGGCGACCGCGGCGGTCAGGGCGAGCAGGTCACGCGCCGAGGCGTCCTTGTCCCGCACCTGCACGATCCGGACCCCGGCGTGCACGGCGGCGCGGACGACCCCGAGCACCCCGATGCCGTGCCGGTCGGCCAGGGCACCGTCGGTCACCAGGTAGACGCCGAACCCCGCAGACTGCAGCCCGCTCACGCCGACACCGCCCGGGCGTCGAGCGCAGGAGCGGCCTCGAGGGTGATCCGGGCCTCGCGGACGACGTCCTCCGGGGTCAGCGACGCCAGCCGGTCGAGGAACAGCGGCTGGAAGGTCCCCGGTCCGCCGGCCTCCCGTGCCGCGAGCTCGGCGGCGATCGTGTGCACCGCGGTGGCGGCGACGGCAGCGGCCCCCGCGTCCTCCGGCGCGACCGACGTGAAGGCGGCGACGACCGCGCCCAGCGCGCACCCGCCACCGGTGATCCGCGTCAGCAGGTCGGTCCCGTTCGCGACCCGGACCACACCGATGCCGGGCGCGACCAGCAGATCGACCGCACCCGACACGGCCACCGCAGCCACGAGCCTCCCGTCCGCAGCAGCGACGGACGCGACCCGGGCGTCCTCCGTGCCCATGGTGCTGTCGACCCCGCGGCCACCGGCCGAGTCGCCGAGCAGGGCGAGCACCTCGGACGCGTTGCCCCGCAGCACCGTCGGGCGCAGCGCGAGCAGGTCACGCGCCAGGGCGGTCCGCACCGGCAGCGAACCGACGGCCACCGGGTCCAGGACCCACGGGGTGCCCGCGTCACGGGCCGCGTGCACGGCCTCGAGCGCGGCGACCCGCGGTTCGGCGTGCGGGGTGCCGGTGTTCACCAGCAGGGCATCCGCGACGCGGGCGAACGGCCCCGCCTCGGTCGCCACGTCGACCATCGCGGGCGAGGCCCCGAGCGCGAGCAGCACGTTCGCCGTGACGTTCTGCACGACGGTGTTCGTGATGCACTGCACCAGCGGGGCCCGGGCACGCACGGCCTCGAGCAGTTCGGCGGTTCGGTGGGCCCAGGCAGGGGAGGGCGCAACGGTTTCCATGGACGATCCCTTCGCGAGTACGAGCTCGAGCAGGTTCGACGGGTGTGATCTCAGCCGCTGGATGCGGCACCCCGTGTCTCGAGCGACACCGTACACGACGCCCGGTGACCACTTCGAGGCCTGCTCCGGGCACCGTGTGCCAGGGTTGGACCGTGCCAGATGCAACGCCCCCCGGGCCCCCACCCGGCCCCCGCGACCCCGGCGACGCCTGGGCGGTCGGCCCCGACGGCACCAAGGCGTGGGGACGCTTCGGCGCCGCCGGCCTGCTCGTCGACGACGGCGCCGGCCGCGTGCTCCTGCAGCACCGCGTCGAGTGGAGCCACCACGGCGGCACCTGGGGCATCCCCGGCGGCGCACGGCACCAGGGCGAAGCAGCCGTGACCGCCGCCCTCCGCGAATCCGCCGAGGAAGCCGGTGTGCCCGACGACGCGATCGCCCTGCGCCACACGGCACTGCTCGACCTGGGGTTCTGGACCTACACGACCGTCGTGGGGCGCGCCTCCCGACCCTTCGAACCCGTCATCGCCGACCGCGAGAGCCTCGCCCTGTCGTGGATCCCGATCGACCAGGTCGACGACCTGCCCCTGCACCCCGGCTTCGGCAGGTCGTGGCCGGCGCTCCGCGCCACCGTCGCGACCACACCGCACGTCGTCGTCGACGCGGCGAACGTCGTCGGCAGCGTGCCCGACGGCTGGTGGAAGGACCGAGCCGGCGCCGCGTCACGCCTGCTCGCCCAGGTGTCGGCGCTCGCCGCGGGCGGGGTGTCCGCATCGTTGCTGGACCTGCCGTTCGCCCGGTGGTGGCCGCGGTGGACCGTGGTGCTCGAGGGGGAGGCCCGGGCCGCTGCGGACGTCGCCGCCACGGGCGCTGTCGACGTCGTCCGTGCTCCGGCCTCCGGCGACGACGCGATCGTCGAGTCCGCGCGGGCCGCGGTGCAGGCCGGCGACGGGCCGGTCGTCGTCGTGACGGCCGACCGCGAGCTCCGCGACCGCGTCGAGGCCCTCGGCGCGGTCGTCCACGGGCCGTCCTGGTTGCGCGACCAGCTGTAGCCGCCACTCGGACCGCCGTGTTCCGGATGGTCGCGGAGCGGCCGTCGGTCGCTGCCGGTACGCTGGCCCTCACGTCAACGGAGACGCAACACGCAGGAGGTTCCCCTTGGAGCGCATCACCAGGGCCGACGACCGAGTCCACCGCCCCGCCGGGCCGTGGACCCCCACGGTGCACCGGCTGCTCGCCCACCTGCACGAGCAGGGGTTCGTCGCAGCCCCCGAACCCATCGCCCTCGGTGACACCCTCGAGACGGTCTCGTTCGTCCCGGGCGTCGCGGGGGAGTACCCCTGGACCGAGGACATCGCCAGTGAGGCAGCCCTCGTCACCAGCGCCCGCCTGCTCCGCCAGTTCCACGACGCCGCCGCCAGCTTCCCGCGCAGCGCCACCGACGACCTCTGGTCGCAGGCCGACCGTGCTCCGGTCGAGACGATCGTGCACGGCGACTTCGCCCCGTACAACTGCGTCTACGACGGCATCGCCGCCGTCGGCCTGATCGACTTCGACACCGCGCACCCCGGGCCCCGAGTCTGGGACGTCGCGAGTGCCGTCTACCGGTTCGCGCCGTTCACCACCGGCGCCGTCGAGGGATCGACCGCCCCCGACCTCGACGAGCGGCTCGCACGGGCCGCCGAGTTCTGCCGCGCCTACGCCCTCGACGACCGCTCCCGGAGCGTCCTGGCCGAGACGATGATCGCGTCCCTCGTCGCGCTCGTCACGACGATCGAGCACGAGGCCGCCGCCGGCAACCCGAAGTTCGTCAGCGACCTGCAGCACGGCCACGCCGACCTGTACCGCGCCGACGTCGCCTACCTGGAGCAGCACGCCGACGCCGTCACCGCCGCCGTCGCGTGACCACCAGCCCCGCGCGGCTCCGGACGGCGCGGTTCGCGGCGCAGGGCATCGCGGCGCCCGGGCTGCGCCCCACCGAGGTCGTCGAGCGGATGCTGGCGGTGCAGGGGCAGGACCTCGGCCAGGTGCTCTGGGCCATCGGGGTCCGCGCTCCCGGATCGACGCGGGACGACGTCCGCGGTGCCTTCGACCGCGGGGAACTCGTCCGCTCGTGGCCGATGCGCGGCACCCTGCACGCCCTGCGCCCCGACGACCTGCGCCTGCTGCTCTCGCTCACCGCCGAGCGGACCCTCCGCACGATCGCCCGACGCGGCGCCGAGCTCGGCATCGACGACGCCCTGCTCGGTCGGGCCCGTGAGGCGACGATCGCGGCCCTCGAGGGCGGCCGTGCGCTGGTCCGGGACAACCTGTTCGCGGCGTACCGCGCTGCCGGCATCGACCCGGCCGGAGGTCGCGGCTACCACCTGGTCCTGCAGCTCGCGCAGGAACGCCTCGTCGCCTGGGGTCCCACCGCCCGCGTCGGGCAGGGGCTCGTGCTGCTCGACGAGTGGGCACCGGCCACCGCTGACCCGCCGGACCGCGACGAAGCCCTCCGCCGGGTCCTGCTCGGGTACCTGCGTGGCCGTGGCCCCGCGACCGAGGCCGACGCCGCGAGCTGGACGAAGCTGCCGCTCGGTGACCTCCGCCGGGCCCGGGCCGCGGCGGGGGACGCGGTCGAGGAGCTCGGCGACGGGCGCCTCGCCCTCGCCGACCGGCCGGCAGCCGGGCGCGTCCCCACCGGGCACCTGCTCCCCGGCTTCGACGAGTACCTGCTCGGGTACGCCGACCGGTCCGCGCAGCTCGACCCCGCCCACGCCGACCGGGTCGTCCCCGGGGCCAACGGCGTGTTCCTGCCGATGGCCGTCGTCCGGGGTCGCGTCGTCGGCACCTGGAAGCGCACCGAGCGCCGGGCCGAGCACCTCGTCACCGTCGCACCCTTCGGCACCCTCGACGCGTCGTCCGTCCGTGCACTCGATGCTGCGGCCGCGCGGTACGCGGCGTTCCTCGGAGCGCCGGTCGTGACCGCGGTGGTCTGACGCGACCACCTGCGGACCGTGTGCCGGCGGTCCGAGACTGCACCGGCCCTCTCCCCACCGGCACGGCCGCCCCGCCGCTGGCGCGTCGGTGCGGAACCGGCGGCGTGGGCCCAGACCGTACCCAGCAACGATGCGGCGGACTCCGACACTGCCTCCGGTAATGTCGCAGGGCCATGACGGACAGCCCGGCCGACGCCACCCCCTACGAAGTCCTCGGCGTCCCCGCGACGGCTGACGACGACGCGCTCCGCCGCGCCTACCGGCGGGCGGCCCGCGAGACGCACCCCGACCTCGGCGGCGACGCCCAGCGCTTCCGCCAGGTCCAGCTCGCATGGGAGCGCATCGGCACGCCGGAAGCCCGGCGTGCGTACGACATCGGGTCCCGGGCGTCGGCTTCGTTCGGTGCTGCCGGCTCGACCGGCCGGGGCGACACCGGTCGTGACGCCTACGCACCCCCGGCAGCGCGTCGCGACACCCGCCCACGGGCGCGGTCCCACGGACACCCCGGTGGTCGGTCGCGCGAGGTCTTCCTGCAGGCCGAGCGCGAGTGGGTCGGCCTCGGCGACCCCGTCGAGGACCCCTACGACCCCACGCTCATCCGCTCCGCACCCCGGCACATCCGACGGCTGCTCGCCGAGGCCCTGGCCGAAGAGGCGACCGCCCTGATCGTCTCCGACATGGGGATCGGCGTCACGGTGTGGCACGACCTCGACGCCGGGGCCGAGGGCAAGCTCGACCACGCCGTCCTGACCCCGAGCGGACTCTGGGCCGTCGAGTCCATCGACTGGGGCGCTCCGGTCCGCGTCGAGCACGGCGAGATCGTCGGCGAGACGCTCGCACCGGGGGAGCGACCCGTCAAGGAACTCGTCCGCGCCGCCCGCGCCGTGCAGAAGCAGACCCGGGTTCGGTTCTCCGGGCGGCTGCTCGTCGTGCCGGACGCCGCCGTCACCGAGGACGTGCAGCTCGTGGGCTCCCCGAAGAAGCCCACCGCGCTCGTCGTCCGTCGCAGTGCGCTCGCCCAGGTGCTGGGCGGCGTCTGGTCGCCGGCCGGTTCCGTCGACGTGTTCGAGATCCGCGACCGCCTGCAGCAGACCGTGCGCTTCGTCTGACCCGCTGACTCAGTAGCCGCGGAGCTTCTCGAGGTCGCGGCGCTCCCGCTTGCTCGGCCGTCCGGCCCCGCGGTCGCGCATCGGGACGAACCCGGCCTCTTCCTTCGACAGCCGCGGCGGGGTCTTGTCCTCGAAGTGCTTCGCGGCCTCGGGGGCGCTCGTCCGCTTCAGGATGATGCCGGTCACCACGACGATGCGGTCGAAGCCGTTCTGGCGCACCCGTACCTCGTCACCGGGGCCGATCGGCTGCGCCGGCTTCGCGCGCTCCCCGTTCACCCGGACGTGCCCGGCCTTGCACGCGGCAGTTGCGGCCGACCGGGTCTTGGTGATCCGGACGGCCCAGATCCAGCTGTCGACCCGGGCCTTCTCCATGCCGACACTCTAGGCGGCCCGTACCCTGGGGCGGTGCATGCGGACGAACAGGCGGCGATCGCCCGGGCCCGTGCGCTCGGGGTGCTGCACGACGCCGTGATCGGGGACCGCCTGGTGGTCCGGGCGCACCACGGGGAGGGTGCGCAGGACGCCCTCGGCGACCTGGTCGCCCGGACGCCCGCCGCCGTGACGATCGCGACCCGCCGCGGCCCGGTCGAGGTCCGGCTCGCCGACGTCGTCGCCGCGAAGCCCGTCCCGCCGCCCCCGCCCGCGCGGCCTGCGCGGCGCTGACGCGCTCGGCGCGTCTGGTGCGAGGTTCCGTCCTCCGTGCGACCACTCGTGGGTCGCACGGAGGACGGAACCCCGCACCACTCGCCCAGCACCTCGCACGGTGCGAGCCCGCCCGAGCCACCCCGGCGAGCCGCACGCCCCCGCGCCCCGCTCCCGACATACGCTCATCCCATGGCAGTCCCCGTCCCGCTCGGCACCGAGGACCGCACCGCCCGCCTCACCCTCCGCCGCCCGGACTCCTGGCGCCGCGAGGACACAGCCCAGGCGGACCTGCGCGTCACCGGCGACGACGTCGTCCTCACCGTCCGATCCCGACCCAGCGACCGCGCGATCGGCGACGAGAACACCGGCCTGCTCGCGCGGCTGCCCGGCTCGGTCGAGGGCCTGCTGCTCGTCGGCTGCGACCCGTGGACGACCGCCGGCGCCCCGGCCCGGCTGGTCGAGTACGTCCGGCCCGACGAACACGGCGACGTCGCCGGCACCCACCTGCTCTTCGTCACCGGCCGGCACCGCGTCGACCTGACGATCGAACGCCCGCTCGCCCGGCTGCTCGAGACCGACGACCTCGTGCTCGCCGTCCTCGAGAGCGTCCGCGCCACCGAGACGGTCCCGGTCCGCCCCGAGCGCGACCTCGAACCCCTGCCGGCCCCCGCCCCGACGACACCGCTCGAGGGTCCCCGGCTCAGCACGGACGCGATCGGCACCCTGCAGAGCCTCGCCGGACGCCGGTGGAACCCCACGCTCCTCCGCACCGCGGCGGGCCGCGAACTCATCGAGGCGGGCCTCGTCGGCCGGCTCGGCACGCTGCCGGAGTCGACCCAGACCCTGCTCGAACCCTGGCAGGGCGATGCCCAGCCGGTCACGCTGGAACAGCACCTGCCCGACGGTGGCGAGTCGCGCCTCCAGGCCTGGTCGCAGACCGTCGTCGACGGGACCGACGCGGCGGGCGCCGTGGTCGCGTCCGTCACGCCGGACCGGGCCGTCGCGCTGATGGCCGGGAGGCTCGGCATCGGTCCGACGTGGACCTTCCCGTTCCGCACGGGGTCGCTCCCAGGGCACCTGCTCGGCCGCAAGCTGGCCGGCGGTCCGGACGCACCGGACCTGCCGGAGGCCCTCGTCGAGGCGGACCCGCGCCTCGTGCGGTTCTGGGCTGCGCCGTGGACCGTCTCGTACCTGCGTCGACCGGGCAAGCCGAAGCCGATCACGATCGTGCGGGCCGAGGGACACGGTTTCGCGCGGGTGGGCACGACGAAGGCCGGGGAGACCGCCTTCCGGACGGACTCCCCGGCCAACGTCTACCGGTCGGTGGTGCGGGCGCTGCTGGGCTGAGCGCGCCTGGGTTCTCCCGCTACGCGGCGGGGCCGGCGGCCAGGGTGATCGTGACCGTCTTCGCGGCGCCGGTGCTGTCGGTGTAGCGGACACTCACCTTGTCGCCCACCGAGTGCGACTGGACGACCTTGGTCAGCTGGTCCGAGCTCGTCACGGCGGTGCCGTCGACGCTCGTGATCGTGTCCCCGGCGGTCAGGCCGGCGCTCGCGGCGCCGGAGCCCTCGACCGTGCCGGCGACGGTGACGCCGCCCGTGGTGCCGGTGGTGTTGCTGACCTGGACCCCGAGGAACGCGGGCAGCCCGATGGTGATCGTGCTCGACGACTCCCCGGCGAGGATCTTCTCGGCGATCGTCTTCGCGGTGGTGATCGGGATGGCGTAGCCGGTGACGTCGGCCGTGCCCGAGGACGCTGCCGTGGCCATGCCGACGACCTCGCCCTCGCTGTCCAGCACCGGTCCGCCGGAGTCACCGGAGACGATGTCCGCCGAGATCTCGATCAGCCCGGTCAGGGACTCGGTGCCGGTGCCGGACTCGCTCTGCACCTGGATGTCCTGGTCGGTCGCGGTGACGGTGCCCTCGGCGGCGACGAGGTTGCCGGTGCCCTCGGCGTTCCCGACGTCCTTGACGGTGTCGCCGGTGCTCGGCTCGCCGTCGTCGTCGAGCGTGACCGTGGACAGCCCGGAGGCGTTCTCGAGCTTCAGCACGGCGACGTCGTTGGTGGCGTCCGCCCCGACCACGTCGGCCTTGTACTCCTTGCCGGTGGTCTCGTCGGTGACGGTGATGCTCGTCGCACCCTGGATCACGTGGTTGTTCGTCAGGATCGTGCCGTCGGAGGTCAGGACCATGCCGGTGCCGGCCGCCTGCGACGACTCGTCGTAGTTCAGGACGGTGTTGATGGTCACGACGCCCTTCTTGTCGGCGGCCGTCGCCGCCGTGGCGGGGGACTGGGTCGTGCCGGTGCCGGTGTCGCTGCCGCTCCCGGTGCCGTCGCCGGGCACCGTGAAGCCGTTCGTGCCGTCGCTGCTGCCCGTGCCGCCGGTGCCGTCGGTGCCGGATCCGGTGCCGGGCAGCGTGGAGGTGCCCTGCGACTGGCTCGACGTCGTGGTCGTCCCCTGCGAGGACAGGCCGAGGGCGGTTCCACCGGCCGCACCGACGATGGCGAGCGCGGCGATGCCGGAGCCGATCACCAGCCCGAGCCGACGCGGTCGCTTCGTCGTACCGGGGTGGTTCGCGGTCGCCGCCGAGTACGCCCAGGCGTGGTTCGCGCCGGCGAGGGCCGGGCTGCCGATCAGGTAGGGGCCGCGGCCGTCCGGCGTGTAGGCGTAGGGGCCGGAGCCGTCGGGGCCGTAGAGGTAGGGACCGGAGCCGTCGAACGCGTACGCCGGGCGCAGGGAGGCCGGGTCGGCGTGCGGCGCCTCCCAGTGCATCCCGGGAGCCTGCTGCTGCGCGGCGGGGGTGCCGTTCTCGTCGTGGTCGGCGGCTGCGGGGTTCGGGGTCTCGTTCATCGGTGCTCTCCGGTCGTCCCTCGACGGCCCGGTCGGGCGTCGATGGAGACCAGTACAGAGCGCTTCCCCATGACGAGCCTATGAACGAACCCTGCGCATGCTCCGGGCTTGCTCGGGGGACGCCGAGTGGGGCTCCGGCGTTAGGGTGGCCTTACTTCCATGCCTCCGTCAACGTCCACGCCCCCGGCTCCCAGCTCCGTCCCCCGACTCGTCGGTGCGACCGTGCTGGCGGTCGTCGTCCTCGCCGTGGCGTGTGCGCTCTCGATCGCGTACGGCTCGCGGCCGATCCCGCTCGGCACCGTCCTCGACACGGTGATGCACCCCGGTCGGAGCGACGAGGTCGGGCTCATCGTGCTCGGCAACCGCGTGCCCCGCACCGTCGTCGGACTGCTCGCCGGGGCCGCGCTCGGGGTGGCCGGGGCGGTCATGCAGGGCGTGACGCGCAACCCGCTCGCCGACCCGAGCGTCCTCGGCATCAACTCCGGAGCGACCCTGGCCGTGGTGGCCGGGATCGCGCTCTTCGGCGTGAGCGGCACGGCGGCCTACCTGCCGTTCGCGTTCGTCGGGGCAGCCCTCGCCGCACTGCTCGTGTACGGGATCGCGACCGTCGCCCGTCGCGGCCTCTCACCCGTCGGACTCGCCCTCGCCGGAGCCGTGGTCGCCGCAGCGCTGTCGTCGGTCACCACCGCGGTGCTCGTGACCGACCAGAGCCTGCTCGACCAGCTGCGGTTCTGGCAGGTCGGTGCCCTCGCCGGCAAGGACCTCGGCACGGCGGGGATCATCACGGCGCCGGTGCTCGTCGGGCTGGCGATCGCGTTCGGCCTCGGTCGGTCGTTCAACACCCTCGCGCTCGGGGACGAACTCGCGGCGTCGCTCGGGCAGCGGGTCGTGCTCGTCCGCGCCGTCGGCGGTCTGGTCGCGGTGCTGCTGGCCGGGTCCGCGGTGGCCGCCGCCGGGCCGATCGCCTTCGTCGGGCTCGCCGTGCCGCACGCCGTCCGCCGGCTGAGCGGCCCCGACCACCGCTGGACCATCCTGCTGTCGGCGATCGTCGCCCCCGCACTGCTGCTCGTCGCCGACGTCATCGGTCGCGTCGTGGCGTACCCGGGGGAGCTGCAGGTCGGCATCGTCACGGCGCTCATCGGGGCGCCGGTGTTCATCGCGCTCGTGCGGTCGAGGGTGGTGCGGGGACTGTGAGGCGGCTGTTCGGTTCCGTCGGGCCGCGCTCGGGGCTTCGTCGTGAGGTCGCGGTGCTCGTCGCCGTGGTCGTGGTCGTCGTGGTGCTCGTCCTGGTCGGGCTCGGCGCCGGTTCGATCCCGCTCACCCCGGGCCAGGTGCTCGCCTCCCTGTTCGGCCAGGGGGACCGGATCTCGGACTTCGTCATCGGGCAGCTCCGCGGGCCGCGGGTGCTCGGTGCCGTCCTCGTCGGCGCCAGTCTCGGCATCGCGGGCGCGATCGTGCAGAGCGTCGTGCGGAACCCGATCGCGAGTCCCGACGTCATCGGGATCACCTCGGGGGCCAGTGCCGCCGGACTCACCGCCATCGTGCTGTTCGGTGCCAGCGGTGGAACGCTCTTCACGGTCGTGCTCGTCGGCGCGGTGGTGGTCTCGATCGTCATCGCCGGGCTCGCCTGGCGACGGGGGATCACCGGCAACCGGGTCGTCCTCGTCGGCATCGGTGTCGCGGCGATCTGCCTGAGCATCACCGGCTGGATGCTCACGAGCGGCACCGTCACCCAGGCCGGCACCGCGCTGCTCTGGCTCTCGGGCAGCCTGAACGCCGTCGACCGCGACCTGGTCGGGGTGCTCGCCATCGCGTTCGTCGTGCTCGGCGTGCCCGCACTGCTGCAGTCCGCACGCCTCCAGGTGCTGAGCCTCGGGGACGAGGTCGCCGCCGCGCTCGGACTCCGGCCGGACCGGGCGAAGGTGCTCCTGCTCCTCACCGCCGTGTGCCTGACCGCCGCAGCCGTCGCCACGGCCGGGCCGGTCTCGTTCGTGGCGCTGATGGCCGCGCCGATCGCCAGACGCCTGGTCGGCGGTGGACGGGTCGCACTCGCGCCGGCCGCAGCCGTCGGTGCCGCGGTCACGCTCGGCAGCGACCTGCTCGCCCAGTTCGTGATCCCCGGCAACGCGCTGCCGGTGGGGGTCGTGACGGGCGTCGTGGGGGCGCCGTACCTGCTCTGGTTGCTCGCGCGGGGCCGGTGACGACGGGTCGCACGAGTCGATGACTTCGGGTTCCACGGGTCGCTGACGCGGCTCGTGCGTTCGCGGATCGCGGAAGTCCCTCCACAGTCCCAGATCGGGGCTGCCGCTCGGGCCTTCGTTTCCGATACGCTGGTGGGCCAAGAGGAGGAGGTCCACCGATGCCAGATCCAGTGGTCCCGCAGCCGGGCGGTCAGAAGACCCCGGAGCAGCGGCTGGTCGACACCACGCTGACCTTCAGCATGGACATGGGCGCGGCGCTCACCGCCGAGTCCGGTGTCTCGACCGAAGAACGTGAAGCCGTCAACGCCCTGCCCTCCGGCTCGGCGTTGCTCGTGGTCCGTCGTGGCCCCAACGTGGGTGCGCGGTTCCTCCTCGACTCCGACGTCACGACGGCCGGTCGGCACCCCGACGCCGACATCTTCCTCGACGACGTCACCGTGTCGCGCAAGCACGCGCAGTTCCTGCGCCACGGCACGAGCTTCAGCGTCAAGGACAACGGTTCCCTGAACGGCACGTACTTCGACGGTGTCCGCATCGACGAAGCGCTGCTCACCGACGGGGCCGAGGTCCAGGTCGGCAAGTTCCGCCTGACGTTCTACGCATCTCGGGTCGACCTGGCGCGCCTGGCGAACGCGTAGTGGCCGCACGGTCCGCTGCGGCCCGGGCGGGGTCCGCGGCACCGGACCTGCTCACCATCGGGCAGGTCCTCGCTCGCCTCAAGCCCGAGTTCCCGGACCTGTCGAGCTCCAAGCTGCGGTTCCTCGAAGAGCGCGAGCTCGTCACCCCGATCCGCACGGCCAGTGGGTACCGCAAGTTCTCCGCTGCCGACCTCGAGCGGCTCCGGGTGATCCTCGGACTGCAGCGCGACCACTACCTGCCGCTCAAGGTCATCAAGGAGTACCTCGCCGACCTCGATGCCGGGCGCGAACCCGTGTTGCCCGGCGGAGGCGACGCGCCGAAGCCGTCGATCCTCGGACGTGAGCGTCGGTACACCCGCGACGAGACGGTCCGGGCAGCCGGAGCCTCCCCGATGCTCCTCGCCGACGCGGTCTCGGCTTCGCTGCTCCCAGCCACCGACACCTACGGCGACGACGGCGTCTCCGTGCTGAAGGCCCTGGTCGAACTGCAGCGCACGGGTATCGAACCGCGACACCTCCGCACGCTGCGCAGCACCGCCGAGCGCGAGGTCGGTCTCATCGAGTCCGCCCTCATGCCGGTCTCCCGCCGGGGCGACGCCACCTCGCGGGCCAAGGCCACCGAACTCGCGCGTGAGATCGCCGGGCACCTCGAGATCATCCGGTCGAACCTCATCCGCCAGGCCATCGGTCGTCTTGACGCATGACGCCGTCCGGTGCTCCGACAGGGCTTGTGTGTCAGTGGCCGAGGCGTATCCTCGACACGCCGGACGCGCCGGGTCGGATGTCCCGCGCGGGAGCGGTCGGAGTCGCTACCGTGGACCTCGGAACAACTCTCAACCCGTCGTTGAAGCTTCGGGTGGGAGCTCGATCGTCGTGGAAGGCAAGCTCATGAGTGGGAACGACACCCCTGGCACCGAGTCTGATGTGACCCGGTACGACCTCGGGCTGCTCTTCACCGATGGTCTGCCCGAGCACGACGAGCAGAACGGCTACCGCGGCACCGTCGCCGCACGGGCAGCCGGCATCTCGTACCGACAGCTCGACTACTGGGCCCGCACCGAACTCGTGCAGCCGACGATCCGCGGGGCCGCCGGCTCCGGGTCGCAGCGCCTGTACGGGTTCCGCGACATCCTCGTGCTCAAGCTCGTGAAGCGCCTCCTCGACACCGGCATCTCGCTGCAGCAGATCCGCACCGCGGTCAACCAGCTCCGTGAGTCCGGCGTCTCCGACCTGGCGCAGACCACGCTGATGTCCGACGGCGCCTCGGTGTACCTGTGCACCTCCGACGACGAGGTCATCGACCTCGTGTCCCGCGGCCAGGGTGTCTTCGGCATCGCGGTCGGCAAAGTCCTGCGCGAGGTCGAGAGCTCCCTGGTCGAGCTCGACGCCACCGCCGCGGCCGACCCCTCGGACGAGCTCGCCGCTCGTCGCGCTTCCCGCGCTTCCTGACCGTTCGCGTTCGGGCCCGGGTTCGGGCCCGGGTTCGGGCCCGGGTTCGGGTTCGGGTCCAACGGTCGCGAATCGCCGTGTGCGCGTCGCCGAGTGGTCACGAACCGTCGCTTGCGGCGCTCCCAACTGACAGTTGTTGACCGCTCGGGGGACAAGAGCGGTGTGTTGTGACCGCGCGGCGAGCCGGGGCCGGGCGTGTCTGCCGGAGCCGGGATGGGCCTCCCGGCGGTCTGCGCGTGGTCGCGCACCGTCGTGTGTGCCTCGCCGAGTGGTCACGAACTGTCGGCTGCGACGCTGCCGGGCGACAGTTGGTGACCGCTCGGCGGACGTAAGCGGTGTGTTGTGACCGCGCGGCGAGCCGAGGCCGGGCGTGTCTGCCGGAGCCGGGGTGGGCCTCCCGGAGTCTCCACGTTGTCACGAGCCGTCGTGTGTGCCGCGCCGAGTGGTCGCGAACCGTCGTGTGTGCCTCGCCGAGTGGTCACGAACTGTCGGCTGCGACGCTGCCGGGCGACAGTTGTTGACCGCTCGGCGGACGTGAGCGGTGTGTTGTGACCGCGCGGCGGGCCGGGGCCGGGCGTGTCTGCCGGAGTCGGGGCGGGCCTCCCGGCAGTCCGCGCGTGGTCACGAACCGTCGTGTGCGTGTCGTCGAGTGGTCACGAACCGTCGGCTGCGACGCTGTCGGCCGACAGGTGGTGACCGTTCGGCGGACGTGAGCGGCATGTCCCGCGACCGCGACCGCGACCGCAACCGCAGAGCACCGACCTACGCGGCGCCACCCTCGGCGTACGGACCGATCTTGCCGGTGCGCATGATGCGCTCGAGCAGCTGGTCGAAGTTCTTCGCCATCTCCTGCGCGGACTCGCCGGGCCAGACGTGCAGCGGCTTCGCGGCACCCTGCGCCTGCTGCAGCGACGTGCGCTCCGGCAGCTGCGGGGAGAGTACGAGCGGGCCGAACATGTCCCGGAGCTCCTTGATGCGGAACTGGTGCTCGAGCGACTGCACCCGGGCACGGTTCACGATGATGCCGAGCGGCTGCAGGCGCGGGGAGAGTCCGCGGCGGATCTCCTCGATGGCGCGCAGCGCACGGTCGGCGGCGGCGACGGAGAACAGGCCGGGCTCGGTGACGACGGTGACGCGGTCGGACGCGGCCCACGCGGTACGCGTGAGGGCGTTCAGTGACGGCGCGCAGTCGATGAGGACGAGTTCGTAGTCCTGCTCGACGTTGGCCAGGGCCTCTTCGAGCTTCCAGATGTCGCGGATCGACGGGTGCGGCCCGTCGAAGTTGATGGCCGAGGGCGATCCGACCATGACGTCGATCTTGCCCTGCGACCCCTTCGTCCAGCCCGAGGGGGCGATCGCCTGACGGACGATCTTCTCCTTCGGGTTCTCGAGGACGTCGGCGACGTTGAGGTGGCCGGCGAGGTTGATGTCGAGGCCCGTGGAGACGTCGGACTGCGGGTCCAGATCCACCACCAGCGTGCGCAGTCCCTTGGCGAACGCGGCCGAGGTCAGGCCGAGCGTCACCGTCGTCTTGCCGACACCACCCTTGAGGGAGCTCACGCTGAGTACATGCACGTTGAGCAACGTTACCGCCACTAGGGTTGTCTCACCTCAACCCGGGCTGAAAGGGACGTCGTGTTCACGAAGATCCTCGTTGCGAACCGTGGCGAGATCGCCATCCGCGCGTTCCGTGCCGCCTACGAGTTGGGGGCCCGTACGGTGGCCGTCTACCCGTACGAAGACCGGAACTCCCTGCACCGCCTCAAGGCCGACGAGGCCTACCTGATCGGGGAGCGGGGCCACCCCGTCCGGGCGTACCTGGACGTCTCCGAGATCATCCGCGTCGCCCGCGAGTCGGGGGCCGACGCGATCTACCCGGGGTACGGGTTCCTGTCCGAGAACCCCGAGCTCGCCGCGGCAGCAGCCGCGAACGGCATCACCTTCATCGGTCCGGGCGAGCACGTGCTCGAGATGGCCGGCAACAAGGTCACCGCGAAGGAGCACGCGATCGCGGCGGGGGTCCCGGTCCTCGCGAGCACCCCGGCGAGCCGCGACATCGACGAACTGATCGCCGGCGCCGACGCGATCGGGTTCCCGGTCTTCGCCAAGGCCGTCGCCGGTGGTGGTGGCCGTGGCATGCGCCGGGTGGAGACGAAGCCCGAGTTGCGCGACGCCCTCGAAGCAGCGATGCGCGAGGCCGACAGTGCCTTCGGCGACCCGACGATGTTCCTCGAGCAGGCCGTCATCCGTCCGCGCCACATCGAGGTGCAGATCCTCGCCGACGCGACCGGCACCGATGCGGGCACGATCCACCTGTTCGAGCGGGACTGCTCGGTGCAGCGGCGCAACCAGAAGGTCGTCGAGATCGCGCCGGCGCCGAACCTCGACCCCGCGATCGCGCAGGCGCTGCACCGCGACGCCGTGGCCTTCGCCCGGTCGATCGGGTACGTCAACGCCGGCACCGTGGAGTTCCTGCTCGACACCGAGGGCGAGCGCGAGGGGCAGCACGTCTTCATCGAGATGAACCCGCGCATCCAGGTCGAGCACACGGTCACCGAAGAGGTCACCGACGTCGACCTGGTGCAGTCGCAGATGCGCATCGCGGCGGGGGAGACCCTTGCCGACCTCGGCCTGTCCCAGGACACCGTCGCCGTGCACGGTGCCGCGCTGCAGACCCGCATCACGACCGAGGACCCGACGCAGGGCTTCCGTCCGGACACCGGCCGGATCAGCACCTACCGCAGCCCCGGCGGTGCCGGCGTCCGGCTCGACGGCGGCACGGTCGCCACCGGCGCACAGATCAGCCCGCACTTCGACTCGATGCTCGCGAAGATGACGTGCCGCGGCCGGGACTTCCCGGCGGCGGTGTCCCGGGCCAAGCGCGCCCTCGCCGAGTTCCGCATCCGCGGCGTCAGCACGAACATCCCGTTCCTGCAGGCCGTACTCGAGGACCCGGACTTCGCCCGCGGCGACGTCTCGACGAAGTTCATCGAGGAACGCCCGCAGCTCTTCGGCGGCCACGTCTCGAAGGACCGCGGCACGAAGGTGCTCACCTGGCTCGCCGACGTCACGGTGAACAAGCCGAACGGTGAGCGGTCGCCGCTCGTCACCGACCCGGCCGACAAGCTCCCGGCCACCGACCTGACGTCCCCGGTGCCCGAGGGGCAGCGCGACCGCCTGCTGGCGATGGGTCCGGCCGAGTGGTCGAAGGCACTGCGCGCCCAGACGGCCCTCGCCGTGACCGAGACGACGATGCGGGACGCCCACCAGTCGCTCCTCGCCACCCGGGTCCGCACGAAGGACCTCGTCGCCGTCGCACCGCACGTGGCGCGGCTCACCCCGCAGCTGCTCAGCGTCGAGGCCTGGGGTGGTGCCACGTACGACGTCGCACTCCGGTTCCTCGGTGAAGACCCCTGGGAGCGCCTGTCCTCGCTGCGCGAAGCGATGCCGAACATCCCGATCCAGATGCTGCTGCGCGGCCGCAACACCGTCGGGTACACGCCCTACCCGACCGAGGTGACCGACGCCTTCGTCGACGAGGCGGCTCGGTCCGGCGTCGACGTCTTCCGCGTGTTCGACGCGCTGAACGACGTCAGCCAGCTGCGTCCAGCCCTGGAGGCCGTGCTCGCGACCGGCACGGCCGTCGCCGAGGCGGCGCTCTGCTACACCGCCGACCTCCTCGACCCCGCCGAGGACCTCTACACGCTCGACTACTACCTCCGCCTCGCGGAGCAGATGGTCGAGGCCGGCGCGCACGTCATCGGCATCAAGGACATGGCGGGGCTCCTCCGTGCCGGTGCCGCCGAGAAGCTCGTCACCGCCCTGCGTGAGCGCTTCGACCAGCCCGTGCACGTGCACACCCACGACACCGCCGGCGGCCAGCTCGCGACCCTGCTCGCCGCCTCGCGCGCCGGGGCCGACGCCGTCGACGTGGCCGCAGCACCCATGGCCGGCACGACCAGCCAGCCGAGCATGTCCGCCCTGGTCGCCGCACTGGCCCACACCGAGCGCGACACCGGTCTGTCCCTCGACGCCGTCGGTGACCTCGAGCCGTACTGGGAGTCGGTCCGTCGCGTGTACGCCCCGTTCGAGTCCGGGCTCGCCGGTCCGACCGGGCGTGTCTACAAGCACGAGATCCCCGGCGGTCAGCTGTCGAACCTCCGGCAGCAGGCGATCGCCCTCGGGCTCGGCGACCGGTTCGAGCAGGTCGAGGACTGGTACGCCGAGGCGAACCGGATCCTCGGGCGCCCGACCAAGGTCACGCCGTCGTCGAAGGTCGTCGGCGACCTCGCCCTGCAGCTCGCCGCGGTCGGTGCCGACCCGGTCGACTTCGAGCAGAACCCCGACAAGTACGACATCCCGGACTCCGTGGTCGGGTTCATGGCCGGCGAGCTGGGCGACCTGCCCGGCGGCTGGCCCGAGCCGTTCCGCTCCAAGGTCCTGGCCGGTCGCGAGGTCCGACTCGAGATCACCCCCGTGCCCGCGGACGAGCGTGCGCACCTCGAGACCCCCGGACCCGCGCGCCAGCAGGCCCTCAACCGCCTGCTCTTCCCGCAGCCGACGCAGCAGTTCCAGCGCGTGCGGGAGCAGTACGGCGACCTGTCCGTCGTGCCGACCGTCGACTACCTGTACGGGTTGCGCCCCGGACAGGAGCACAGCGTCCCGCTCGGCAAGGGCGTCGACCTGTTCGTCGGGCTCGAGGCGATCGGCGAGGTGGACGCCAAGGGCATCCGCACGGTCATGGCGACGATGAACGGGCAGCTCCGCCCGGTCGCCGTCCGCGACCGTTCGGTCGAGGTCGAGACGAAGGCGGCCGAGAAGGCCGACGCGTCCGACCCCAAGCACGTGGCCGCGCCGTTCTCCGGCGTGGTGACGCTCAAGGTCGCCGTCGGTGACGTCGTCGAGGCCGGTACGCCGGTGGCGAGCATCGAGGCGATGAAGATGGAAGCGGCCATCACGGCGCCCGTGTCGGGCACCGTCGGCCGACTCGCGATCCCGGTGACCCAGCAGGTGGACGCCGGCGACCTCCTGGTGGTGCTGCAGTAAATTGACCGTTCGTCCCATCCGCCTGTTCGGCGACCCCGTCCTCCGCTCGCCGGCCGACCCGATCCGCCCCGAACTGCTCGGGAGCGCCGGGGTCCGTGACCTCGTGCAGGACCTCATCGACACCGTCAAGGAACCCGGACGTGCCGGAGTGGCCGCGCCCCAGATCGGCGTCGGACTCCGTGCGTTCTCGTACAACGTGGACGGCGAGGTCGGCTACGTCCTCAACCCCGAGATCGTCGAGGTGTCCGGGGAGCCTGAGCTCATGGAAGAAGGGTGCCTCTCCGTCCCGGGGCTCGGCTACCCGACGCGTCGCTCCCCGTACGCGAAGGTGCGGGGTGTCGACGTCGACGGCGACGAGGTCGTCCTCGAGGGCACGGGCCTGATGGCCGAGGCGCTCCAGCACGAGTGCGACCACCTTGACGGGACCGTCTACGTGATGACGCTCGACCCCGAGATCCGCCGTCAGGCGCTGCGCGACATCCGCGCGCAGGACTGGTTCCACTGAGTGCTCGCACAGGCCCGCGTTCGCCGGCTGTGAACAGTGGTGTGACACCCCCACGGGGGATTGTCGCTTTGTCCTGACGAGGGGGTACCGTGCTGCTGTCGGCCTCCCACCGACGACCATCCCATCCCCCCAGGACTCCCGCATGACCAGTCAGAACGACGAGCTCAGCTCGCACCGCACCCGCACCAACCGTCGACCAGCCGAGACCACCGTCACGACCGGTTCGACCGCCGTCCTCGACGCCCCCGCGACGGAGCAGTCGCAGGAGGCCTGAGCCCCGCAGGCGCCCCGGCGCCCGCTGTACGGCCTGGAGGCCCGGATCACGTCCGACGGACGTGATCCGGGCCTCCAGGCTGTTGCGTGCACACCCGCGCGTACCTGGCGGATTCGGGCGTACCTGGTCGAATGAACCGACCCGGTACGCCCGAATCGGCCCGGTACGCCCGAATCGACCCGGTACGCCCGGGACGACCCGGTACGCCCGAATGGACCCGGCACGCCCGCTGCTCGTCGGTCACGGGTCGGCTCCGCGTGTACCTGGCGATTCGGGCGTAGCTGGTCGGAAGAAACGACCCGGTACGCCCGAAACGACCCGGTACGCCCGAAAGCTGCCAGCCGACCGCGCGGTAACCGCCTGGAGGCCCGGCGCCAGTCCGGCGGACCGGCACCGGGCCTCCAGGCGGTCGCGTCTCCGACTTGCGCCCACCTAGCGGAATCGGGCGTTCCTGGTCGGAAGAAACGACCCGGTACGCCCGAAACGACCCGGTGCGCCCGACGGGCGCTACGCGCGGTTGCGCCGCCGACCCTCGATCACCGGGGTCGCCGTCGTCTGCACCTTCGACCCGGAGTAGATGTGGTCGATGTCGGCGGCGAAGTCCTTCAGGATGACCGACCGCTTGATCGTCAGCTTCGGCGTGAGGTGCCCGGAGGCCTCCGTCAGGTCCGTGTCGAGGATCGTGAACGACCGGACCGACTCGGCGCGGGAGACCCGGCCGTTGGCGGCGTCGATGGCCTCCTGGACGGCGGAGAGCACGCGCTCGTCGTACGCGGCCTCGTGCCCGCTCAGCGCCGGGGCGATCCCGCGGGACTCGCACCAGCCGGGCAGCATCTCGCGGTCGAGCGTCACGAGCGCGGCGACGAACGGCTTGCCCTCGCCGACGACCACGACCTGGCCGATGAGCGGGTGCTCGCGGATGCCGTCCTCGAGCGGTGCCGGGGCGACGTTCTTGCCGCTCGCGGTGACGATGAGCTCCTTGGCGCGTCCGGTGACCGTGAGGACCCCGTCGGCGTCGAGCCGGCCGAGGTCACCGGTCCGGAACCAGCCGTCGGCGAAGGCGTGCTCGGTCGCCTCGTCGTTCCGCCAGTACCGGTCGAAGACGTCGACGCCGCGGATCAGGATCTCGCCGTCGTCGGCGATCCGGACCTCGATGCCGGGCAGCGCGCGGCCGACGGTCCCGATGCGGAGTTCGAGGGCGCGGTTGACCGTGGCGGGTGCCGTGGTCTCGGTCAGGCCGTAGCCCTCGAGGATGAGCACCCCGATCGAGCGGAAGAAGTGCGAGAGCCGCGGGGAGAGGGGTGCCGACCCGCTGACGGCGTACCCGACCCGGCCGCCGAGGGCGTCGCGGAGCTTGGCGTACACGAGCCGGTCGAACAGCTTGAACTTCAGGCCGAGCAGGAACGGCACCCTGCCGGCTGCGAGGGCCTCGGAGTGGGCGACCGCGGTGTCGGCGGCCGCGCGGAAGATTCTGCCCTTGCCACCGAGGTCGGCCTTCTGCTCCGCTGAGTTGTAGATCTTCTCGAATACCCGGGGGACCGCGAGCAGGAACGTCGGCTTGAAGGTCGACACCGCGCGCATCAGGTCCTTGGTGTCCGGCTCGTGGCCGACGAGGACGCCGGCGGACACCGACATCGCGGCGATGAACCGGGCGAAGACGTGGGCGAGCGGGATGAACAGCAGGGTCGAGGCGCCGTCGGCGACGACCTCGGGCATCGCCTCGCTCGCGCCCTCGACCGTGGCGGTGAAGTTGTCGTGCCGCAGGACGCAGCCCTTCGGTCGGCCGGTGCTGCCCGAGGTGTAGATGATCGTGGCGTCGTCGTGGCCGTGCACGTTCGCGGTCCGGGCGTCGAGTTTGTCGTCGGTGACGTCCTCGCCGAGCCGGGTCAGGTCGTCGAGGCCGCCGCCGTCGATCGTCCAGTGCTGGCCCAGGGAGGGCAGGTCGGGTGCGATGGAGGCGACGCGGCGCGCGTGCTCCTCCTGCTCGACGACGATCGCGACCGACTCGGAGTCGGACAGGATCCAGCGCACCTGGTCGGGAGAGCTCGTCTCGTACACGGGCACGGACACGAGGCCGGCTGTCCACAGGGCGAAGTCGACCAGGGTCCACTCGAGCCGCGTCCGCGACAGGATCGCGACGTGCGCGCCCGGTTCGAGCCCAGCGGCGACGAAGCCCTTGGCGATGCCGCGCACCCGGGCGAGCGTCTCCGCCGCGGTGAAGGTCGTCCAGGTGTCACCGTGGCGCTGGGCCAGGATCGGACGGTCGGGCGTCAGGCGGACACGGTCGCCGAGCAGCCGTGCCGCCGAGCCGTGGTCCGGGGCGACGGGACCGCCGTGGGCCGCGGACACCGGGTGGTCCTGGGCCGGGGCGGTCGGTGCGGCCGGGGTGGCCGGTGCGGCCGGTGCGGCCGCGGTGGCCGGACCGGCGCCGGCACCGGCGCCGGCGCCGGGGGGTGTGGCGTGCCTGCCGGCCGACGGTGTGGTCCCGGTGGCGGCGCTGCCAGCGGTGGACGTGTCGGTGGAGGCGCTGCTGCGTGCAGGACGCTGATCGTTCACGGTGACTCCCTTGTCTGCCGGTTCGACTCGAGTGCGCCTCAACACCGAGGCGACACCGCCAGCATAGGACGCGTCGCCGGGCGTTCCGTGACTTCGCGGCGAACCGGTAGGCTCGTTGCTCGTGCACGCCATCGGAATCGACATCGGGGGCACCAAGATCGCGGGTGCGGTCGTGACGGAACTGGGCGAGATCGTCGCCGAGGACCGCGTGGCCACCAACGCTGCGGACCCGAACGCCATGCTCGACGACGTCGTCTCGATGGTCGAGCGACTCAGCTCGCTCCACCAGGTCGGCGCCGTGGGGGTCGCCGCCCCCGGGTTCATCGACGCCTCGCAGTCGATCGTCTACTACACGCCGAACATCCGGTGGCGGAACGAACCGCTCCGGCAGAAGCTGCAGCAGCGCCTCGGCGACCTGCACATCACGGTGGACAACGACGCGAACGCCGCCGGCTGGGCCGAGTTCCGGTTCGGCGCCGGTCGGCTCGTGTCCGACATGACGATGCTCACCATCGGCACGGGCGTCGGCGGCGCCATCGTGACCGAGGACCGTCTGTTCCGCGGGGGCTTCGGCACCGGCGGCGAGATCGGCCACCTGCGCATCGTCCCGAACGGGCTGCCCTGCGGCTGCGGTGCCCGCGGCTGCATCGAGCAGTACGGCTCGGGTCGTGCCCTGCAGCGCATGGCGAACGACGTCGCCGACGCCGGTGGCATCGGTTCGGCGCTGGCCGACGCCCGCGCCGACAACGGCGGCCAGCTCGACGGCAAGATCGTCGGCGACCTGATCCTGGCCGACGACCCGGGTGCCCTCGCGGCCCTCCGTCGGCTCGGTCGACACCTCGGCGAGGCGTGCGCGTCGCTGTCCGCGGTGCTCGACCCGCAGCTCTTCGTGTTCGGCGGCGGCGTCGCCAGCGCGGGGGACCGGCTGCTCGACCCGATCAAGCAGGCGTACCTCAACAACCTGCCGGCCCGCGGGTACCACCCGGAGCCGGACTTCGTGATCGCCGAACTCGTCAACGACGCCGGCGTCGTCGGTGCCGCCGACCTCGCCCGTATCCACGCCCGCACGGCGTAGGGTCGGGCCACCCACCCGGGCCACCACCTTCTCACCACCTGGAGTCGTCGATGACCTACTGGCTGCTGAAGAACTTCGTGCTCGGCCCGCTCATCCTCACCCTGTTCCGGCCGTGGGTGGTCGGGCGTGAGCACGTGCCCGCCAAGGGCCCGGTCATCTTCGCGTCGAACCACATCTCGTTCATCGACTCGGTGATCCTGCCGGCGGTGCTCGACCGCCGACTCTCGTTCCTGGCGAAGAGCGACTACTTCACCGGCCGCGGGTTGAAGGGCTGGGCGACGAAGACGTTCTTCAACGCCATCGGCCAGTTGCCGATCGACCGCTCCGGCGGCAAGGCGTCCGAGGCATCGCTGCGCACCGGCCTGCAGGTCCTGGCACGCGGTGAGCAGCTCGGCATCTACCCCGAGGGCACCCGCAGCCCCGACGGCAAGCTCTACCGCGGCCGCACCGGCATCGCCCGGATGATCCTCGAGGGGCGCGTGCTCGTCGTCCCCGTCGCCATGGTCGGCACGCGCGAGGTGCAGCAGATCGGTCAGCGCTTCCCGAAGATCAAGCGCGTCGGGGTCGTGTTCGGCAAGCCGCTCGACTTCTCGCGGTTCCAGGGGTTCGAGACCGACCGCTTCATCCTGCGCAGCGTCACGGACGAGGTCATGCACGAGCTCGCCGGCCTGAGCCGACAGGAGTACGTGGACGTCTACGCCACCAGCGTGAAGGAGCGAGCGAGCTCCGCGCGCGAGGCCGTCATGCGGGAACGGAAGTCGACGCCTGCACGTTAGGCTCTGATGGTCCCGGCACCCCGCCAGGACGCCCATCGACGACGCGCGGCCCGGTGCCGGTAGCGCGTCGTCGGGCCGCCCGCACAGAACACCGAGGTAACGCCCTTGTTCGAGTCGACCGACTTCGTCGCCCTGCAGGATCCGGACGTCATCGAGGGGCTCGACTATTGGCGGACGCTCCCGATCAAGCAGCAGCCGACCTGGCCGGACGCCGCCGCTGCCGAGGCCGCTTCGGCCGAGATCGCCACGCTCCCGCCGCTCGTGTTCGCGGGCGAGGTCGACAAGCTGCGCGAGCGGCTCGCCGCCGCCGCTCAGGGCAAGGCCTTCCTGCTGCAGGGCGGTGACTGCGCCGAGACCTTCGCCGGTGCCACCGCCGACTCCATCCGCGACCGGGTCAAGACGATCCTGCAGATGGCCGTCGTGCTGACCTACGGCGCCTCGATGCCCGTCATCAAGATGGGGCGCATGGCCGGGCAGTTCGCAAAGCCCCGCTCGAGCGACTTCGAGACCCGTGGCGACGTCACGCTGCCCGCCTACCGCGGCGACATCGTGAACGGCTACGACTTCACGCCGGAGAGCCGGACGGCCGACCCGCGCCGCCTGGTGCAGGGGTACCACACCGCTGCTTCGACGCTGAACCTCGTCCGTGCCTTCACGCAGGGGGGCTTCGCCGACCTGCGCCAGGTGCACTCGTGGAACAAGGGCTTCGCCTCGAACCCCGCGAACGCCCGCTACGAGCACCTCGCGAAGGAGATCGACCGCGCGATCCGCTTCATGGACGCCTGCGGCGCCGACTTCGAGGCGCTCAAGCACGTCGAGTTCTACGCCTCGCACGAGGGGCTGCTGATGGACTACGAGCGCCCGATGACCCGCATCGACTCGCGCTCCGGCCTGGCGTACGACACGTCCGGTCACTTCATCTGGATCGGTGAGCGCACGCGCGACCTCGACGGCGCCCACGTGGACTTCCTGTCGCGGGTGCGCAACCCGATCGGCGTGAAGCTCGGCCCGACGACGAGCGTCGACGACATGAAGGCGCTCGTCGACAAGCTCGACCCGAACCGTGAGCCGGGTCGCCTGACCTTCATCACGCGGATGGGTGCGGGCAAGATCCGCGACGAGCTGCCCAAGCTGCTCGAGGCGATCAAGGGCATGGACGCCAACCCGCTGTGGGTCACCGACCCGATGCACGGCAACGGCCTGACCACGCCGACGGGCTACAAGACCCGCCGGTTCGACGACGTCGTGGACGAGGTCCTCGGCTTCTTCGAGGCGCACCGCCAGGTCGGCACGTACCCGGGTGGCATGCACGTCGAGCTCACCGGTGACGACGTCACCGAGTGCCTCGGCGGCTCGGAGCACATCGACGAGGCCACCCTCGCCACGCGCTACGAGTCGCTGTGCGACCCGCGCCTGAACCACATGCAGTCCCTCGAGCTCGCCTTCCTGGTGGCCGAGGAACTCGGCGCGCACCAGCCCGACCGCTCGTAACGCAGGAACCGTCTCGCCAAAGCGACGGAACCCCGCGGCATGTTCGCGGGGTTCTGTCGCTTTCGTGTGTCGGACGGGAGGCCCGTGACGGCGCCGCCACGGGCCTCCCGTCCGTCCCGGGGTCGCGTCGACGGCCGAGGATGCGGAGCGTCAGCATCTGCTGCTCGCGAAAGCGACAGTGTGCTGCCGAACGGAGGCGGCACACTGTCGCTTTCGCGACGGTGTCTGCCCCTACTGGTCGTAGGACAGGGTGACCGTGTCGCCGCGGTAGACGGTGGCGCCGGCCCCCGGGTCGGTGCCGGTGACCGGCAGCTTCGACTTCCAGTCGTAGAAGCCGCAGAGGATGTTCGTGCAGTCGGGCACGGAGACCTTGAGGCCGAGGTCCTCGAGGGTCTTCGTCGCCTCGTTGATCGTCGCCCCGACGACGCCGTCCTCGGGCACGGTGATCGGCGTCGGACCCTTCGACACGACGACGTCCACGGCCGACCCGCGCACGGCGGGGGAACCCTGCACGGCGGCGGAGACGATCTGACCGGCTGGCACGGTCTCGCTGTACTCCTCGGTCCGGGCGCCGAGGAGCAGTCCGACGTCGTCGAGTGCGGCGGCGGCCTCGTCGACCGTCTTGCCGACCACATCGGGCACGGGGCCGAGCGAGACGGTCAGCGTGACCTGCCCGGTCTCGCCGTAGGCCTTCACCGTCGTGAGGTCGAGCGGCTTGCCGCCGGACGCGCGACCGGTCGCCGCGACCACGGTGTCCTTCGGGGCGTCGGCGGAGAACTCGTACCGGTCGTCCTGCAGCTCGAAGTCGTCGTCGAGTGCGGCCGTCACGGTGGAGAGCGGCTGCCCGACGATCGCCGGCAGCGGGATCATCCGGGGGCCGTTCGACACGACGATCTGCACCGCCGTGCCCTTCTGCACCTCGCGCTTCGGGGCCGGCTTCGTCGTGGAGACCTGCCCCTTCGCGACGACGGCGTCGAACCGTGTCCCGGTCTTCGACGCCGCCTGCAGGCCCTGTGCTTCGAGCAGCTGCCGGGCCTGCGAGACCGACTTGCCCGTGACTTCCGGGATCCGCACGTTGCCACCCGGCCCCGGGCCGAAGTACCAGCCGAAGCCGGCTCCGATCAGCGCGAGCACGACGACCACGGACAGCAGGATCCAGCCGCGCTTCCGACGCTTCGCCGACTGGTCGGCGAGGCGCTGTCCGGCGGGGGAGAGCACGCCCGGCTGGGCCCCGGTGCGACGGGGGCCCGGGGCGTTGCCGCGTGCACGGGCGGGTGCTCGACCGCGGTCGCCGGTGTCGCGGTCGCCGGAACGGTCGATGATGGCGGTCTCGTCCGCAGCTGCGGCTCCTGCGGCTCCTGCGGCCGCTGCGGCCGCTGCGGCGCCGAGCGTGCCGGCACCACCGGAGGGCAGGATCGCGGTGCCGTTCTCGGGCCGGAGCACGGCGGTGCGGTACTGGCCGGTCGCACGCTGCTGGTTGCCCGCCATGTGGTCGAGCATCTCGCGGGCGTCGCGTGGGCGGTCCTCGGGGTCGCGTGCGGTCGACCAGGCGACCAGCTCGTCGAGCTCCGGCGGCACCCCGGACACGGCGGCGCTCGGTGCCGGCACGGAGTCGTTGGCGTGCTGGTAAGCGATCTGCATCGGCTGCTCGCCCTTGTAGGGCTGCTCGCCGGTGAGCATCTCGTAGAGCATGATGCCGAGCGCGTAGATGTCGCTGCGCGAGTCGGCGGCGCCGCGGGTCACGAGCTCGGGGGACAGGTAGGCGATCGTGCCGAGCAGGGCCGCGCCGGTCGCCGTGTTCGCGGTCGTGGCCCGGGCCAGGCCGAAGTCGCCGAGCTTGATGCGGCCGTCGTCGGCGAGCAGGACGTTCTCGGGCTTCAGGTCGCGGTGCACGATCCCGGCGCGGTGGGCCGAGGCGAGGCCGGCCAGCACGGCGCGCAGGATGTCGGTCGCCTGCTCGGGCGTCAGGGCGTGGTGCTCCTGCAGCAGGTCCCGCAGCGTGATGCCGGGGATGTACTCCATGACGATGTAGGCGATCTCGCCCTCGGCGCCCTGGTCGTACACGCCCACCAGGTTCGGGTGCGACAGCCGGGCCGCCGATCGGGCCTCCTGGATGAAGCGCTCACGGAAGGCCTGGTCGTCGGCCAGGTGCCCGTGCATGGTCTTGATCGCGACGCGTCGCTCGAGGCGCACGTCGGTCGCGAGGTAGACGGTCGCCATGCCCCCGCGCGCGATGCGGGAGCGGACGCGGTACCGCTGATCGATCATGCGACCGATCATCGGATCCGTGGCGGCGTTGGTGGTCATCGGCGGCATTCTACGAATCGGAACCGCACTCGGACGCACCGGCGCACCGCCCGTGACCCAATCTCGATCTTCCGGATGAGGCTCAGAGCGTCGCCAGCCAGCCCTGGGCGGCGCTCGCCCAGGTGGCGTAGGCCTTCGGGTAGGCGGAGAGCTGCACGGCCTGGGCCGCGTCGGTGATGCTCATCGAGGACCAACCGGGCACGTCGAGCAGGCCGCGGGTCTTGCCGGCGTTCGGGTTGTGTCGCCCGCCGAAGAACAGCGCGGTGGCGTGCGCCGGGTCCTGCAGCTTCAGCGCGCTGCCCCAACCCTGGCTCGGACGCTGCTGGAACAGGCCGACCGAGTCGCGGTCGCCGTGCGGCAGGTTCCGGAGGCTCGACTCCTGCATCGCGGCGGCGAGGGCCACGACGATGCCCCGGTCCGGGACGCCCAGCGATCGACCGACGGCCACGATGGTCGCGGCGTTCTGGCGCTGCTCGGCGCTCAGGCCGACGGCACCGCTGACCGCCGCACTCGCGGAGACCGCGGGCGCGGCGGTGGCGTTCGACGACGGGATCACGAGCGTCTTGCCGGCGTAGATCGTGCTCGTGTACGACAACCCGTTCGCCGACAGGAGCGACTTGACGGAGACGTGGTGCGCGGCGGCGATCGAGGCCACGGTGTCTCCGGCGCTGATCTTCACGCTCGTCTTCGTCGACGGAGCCGAGGCGGTGGACGCCGACGGCGTCGATGACGTTCCGTGCGGCACCCGGAGCGTCTGCCCGGGGTAGATGACGCTGCGCTGCGACAGCTTGTTCGCGCTGAGGAGCGCAGTGGTCGACACGCCGACGCGGGACGCGATGCCGGAGACGGTGTCGCCCTGCTTCACGTGGTAGCTCGAGGTGTCCGAGCCGGAGCCGCCGGTCGACCCGGAGGTCCGCACCGATGCGGTGGTGACGGCGGGCGTCGATGCCAGGTGGAGCGTCTGCCCGGGGTGGATGATCGTGTTCCAGCCGAGGCCGTTGCGCACGAGGATCTCCTGCGCCGACAGGCCGAAGCGGGCGGCGATGCCCGAGACCGTGTCGCCGTGGTGGACGGTGTAGTTCGTGGGGGCCTTCGTGGTGGCGGCGACCGTCCGCACGACGGTCTGCGTCGGCCGGGCGACGGCGGTGCCGAACACGGGGCGGTCGGTCACGGCGCGGTCCTGGTCGACGTGGCGCTTGTGGTTCGCGTCGGCGTCGTCGTGCCGCGGCTCGGCGTGCGCGATCGGGCCGGTCAGGCCGGCGGTCACCGCGATCGTGCCCGCGAGGACGATGGGCATGGTGGCGAACCGGGCGGATCGTGCGCGCCGGGCGACTTCGTCTGCAGCGTGGTCCACGGGTTTCTCCTGATCTCGACTGAGCCGTGCGCACGCGTGCGCGCACTCACAGGTGCCACAACGCTGGCATGGCCTGATTCCCAAGTCAACCAGAGAGTCAGATGGGGTGGATGTGACGAATGTGACGAACGAGGCGGATTCACTCCGGCGGTCACTCTGGCACCATGGGCGTGTGAGTGCCGCACCCGCAGACGACCTGTCCCTCTCCGAACGCTGGCTGACCGTCCCCGAGCTGGTGGACATGTTCAGCACGAGCCCCGGACGGATCCACCGACTCTTCGAGCAGAAGACCCTGCTGGCAGCCCGCGTCGGCGGTGTGCTGCGCGTGCCGGTCGAGTTCCTCGAGGACGGGGAGCCGATGCCCGAGCTCCGCGGCACGCTGATCGTGCTCGGCGACAACGGCTTCACCGACGACGAGGCGGTGCGCTGGATGCTCACCGTCGACGACGCGATGGGCACCACGCCGATCGCGGCGCTCCGCGCCGGCCGCAAGGCCGAGGTGCGTCGCGTCGCCCAGTCGCTGCTCTAGACGCCATCCGGACGGACAGGAGGCCCGTGGCGGTGTCGCCACGGGCCTCCCTTCTGTCCTGGCCTCGCGCCTAGGACGACCGGCGGCTGACCGTGTCGGCCAGCGACGCGAGCTGCTCGCGCGCCGACGGCGTCAGCGGCGAGGCGTCGAGCGCCGCCTTGGCACGCTGGACGTGCCGCTCGATCGACCGCTCCACGGCGGCCACGGCGCCCGACTCGGTGAGGGTCGCGCGGAGCATCTGCACCTGCTCCTCGTCGAGGTCGGGGTCTCCGAGGAGCTCGTCCAGGAGCTGCCGCGGGCCGTTCGCCAGCGTCTTGCGCGCCGAGGCGATGAGGACGGTGCGCTTGCCCTCTCGTAGGTCGTCGCCGGCCGGCTTGCCGGTGACCTCGGGATCGCCGAAGACCCCGAGCATGTCGTCGCGGAGCTGGTACGCCACGCCGAGGGGGAGCCCGAAGGCGCGGAGGCCCTCGAGCTGGGAGTCGCTCGCGCCGGCCACGAGGGCACCGATGACCAGCGGGGCCTCGATCGAGTACTTCGCCGACTTGAAGACGATGACGCGCTGGGCGCGGAGCAGGTGCTCGGACTCGTCGATGACCGGCCAGGCGGTCTCCTCGTGCACGTCGAGGTACTGCCCCGCCGTGACGTCGAGGCGCATCGCGTGGAACTCCTGGCGGACGATGCGGGCCCGCACCGGGTCGAGGAGCGCGAGGCCCTCGTCGAAGACCGAGTCGCTCAGCGAGAGCAGCAGGTCGCCGAGGAGCAGCGCGGAGTTCGTGCCGTACTGCCCGCGGTCGCCGACGAAGCCGGACTCCTCGTGCAGGGACTCGAAGCGGCGGTGCGCGGCCGGACGCCCGCGGCGGGTGTCCGAGCGGTCCATGATGTCGTCGTGCACCAGGGCGGCGGCGTGGAAGACCTCGAGCGCGGCGGCGACCGTGACGACCGCCTCGGCCGTGGTCTGCCGGGACCCTTCGGCCAGCGGGTCGAACGAGCCCGAACGGCCCGCCACCGACTGCCATCCCCAGTAGCAGAACAGTGCCCGGAAGCGCTTGCCGCCGGACAACAGGTCTCGTGCGTACCGGTCGAACGGCGCGAGGTCGGGGCTGATCGCGAGGAGCCGTTCACGCTGCTCGTCGAGTGCCCGGTCGATACGCGCCGATACGAGGTCCACTAATCGCGTACTCTCAGCCACGATCCCTACCCTAGTGGAGTGGTCGAGGCATAGAATCGGTCCACTCAACCCGCGTTTTTCAACCCCGCGTCGATCCCAGGAACAGAGGGAACCAAGATGCCGCTCTCGGAACAGGAGCAGCGCCTTCTCGAAGAGATGGAGCGCAGCCTCTACCAGAACGATTCCGATTTCGTGGCTCGTGTCACACGTCGACAGGGTCGTCCGACGTACACAGCCATCACGCTCGGGGTCCTCGGCGCACTCGCCGGGGTCGCCATCGTCATCGTCGGCCTCGTCATCAAGGCGCCGCTGCTGGGCATCCTCGGCTTCGTCGTGATGCTCGCCGGTGTCCTGTTCGCGCTGCGCCCGGGCATGCGTGCCCCGAAGGCGAAGCCCGCTCGGCCGGGCAAGCCCGCGTCCGGTGGGTCTGCGCGTCCGTCCGGCGGTGGCGGTGGCGGTGGATCCTTCATGGACCGGATGAACGAGCGCTGGGACAAGCGCAACGACCAGAGCTAGTAAACGACCAGAGTCAGTAGCTGACAGGAGTCAGCAGGACTCCCTCCACACTCCTCCACGGGGTCGGCCTTCGGGTCGGCCCCGTTTCGTGTTTCCGGGGGTGGGATCGTGCCGCGCGAGTGGTCACGACACGCCGCGTGCGGGTTGCCGATGGCGCGGGAACTGTCGGCTGGGTCCCGCGCGAGCGACGGTTCGTGACCACTCGGTGTCGTGGCGGCGGCACGTCGTGACCGCGCGCTGACCGGAAGCCGGGCGTGGTGGGGCCGACCATGCGCCCGCGTGGGCAACGTGGCGAGGGTGGGGTGGGCCTCCAGGCCGGGGTGGACCGTCGCCGCGTGCGTGCGTGCGCGAGTGGTCACGACATGCCGCGTGCGGGTCGCCGAAGGTGCGGGAACTGTCGGCTGGGGCCAGCGCGGGCGACGGTTCGCGACCACTCGGTGTCGCGGCGGCGGCACGTCGTGACCGTGCGCTGACCGGAAGCCGGGCGTGGCGGAGCCGCCCCTGAACCCGCGGCGCGCCCCGGGGTGCTCCACCGGCTGCGAAAGTCCTCCACTTTCCTCCACGTCATCTCCGGTGCTGTCGAACCGCATGATTCCGGGCCTTGGAGGTCGTCGCTGCCTGGTCCATTCCGGTCTGCGTGCCCCCAGTAGGGGTGTCGAGGGCTGAAATGGGAGCGGAATCCTGGGCTTGGGGAGGGGAGTGGAGTAAAGTGGGGCTCGCAACGGTCCGGTGGAGCGGAGGGGAGGCCCGACGTGCTGCTCGGTACTCATGCCCCGAAGCTCGACGAGAAGGGTCGCGTGATCCTCCCCGCCAAGTTCCGGGACGAACTGTCCGGCGGGCTCGTGATGACCCGCGGCCAGGAACGCTGCGTCGTGGTCTTCAGTGCCCGGACGTTCGAGGAACTCCACGAGCGCATCCGGACCGCCCCGATGACGTCGAAGCGCACCAGGGACTACATGCGTCTGTTCCTCTCGGGGGCCAGCGCCGAACAGCCCGACAAGCAGAACCGCGTGACGATCCCGCAGAACCTCCGCGAGTACGCGGGGCTCGAGCGGGACCTCACGGTCATCGGCAGCGGTGACCGTGCCGAGATCTGGTCCACCCCCGCGTGGGAGGCCTACTACGCCGAAGCCGAAGAGGCATTCGCCGACAACGACGAGGAGGTGATCCCGGGGATCTTCTGATCCGCGGATCGGGACTCCCAGCCGTGAAGCCCTGACGCCACTTCCCCGGTGTCAGGTCGCATGGATGGGGATCCGGACCCACGGCCCAGGAGACGAGGGGCTGCACATGGCCGACAACGACAACGAGACGCCACGCTTCCCGCACACGCCGGTGATGCTCCAGCGCATCGTCGACCTGTTCACGCCGACGCTCGAGGGCCCGGGCAAGGTCGTCGTCGACGCCACGCTCGGCATGGGCGGCCACTCCGAGGGTCTGCTCGAGCGGTTCCCGGAGCTCACGCTCATCGGGCTCGACCGGGACACCGACGCACTCGGCATCGCGGGGGAGCGCCTGGCCCGCTTCGGTGACCGCGTCCGGCTCGTGCACACCGTGTACGACGGCATCGTCGACGCGATCGAGGGCGAGGGCTTCACGAAGGTCGACGGCGTGCTCTTCGACCTCGGCGTGAGCTCGCTGCAGCTCGACCGGGCCGAGCGCGGGTTCGCGTACAGCCAGGACGCCCCGCTCGACATGCGGATGGACCGGACCGAGGGGCAGACCGCCGCCGACGTCCTGGCCACCTACGACGAGGGCGAACTCCGCCGCATCTTCCAGCGCTACGGCGAGGAGAAGCTCGCCGGCCGCTACGCCCGAGCGATCGTCGAGCGGCGGGCGACGAAGCCGTTCGAGATGTCCGGCGACCTGGTCCAGGTGCTGCACGACGCGACCCCGGTCGCCATCCAGCGCCAGGGGCACCCGGCCAAGCGCGTCTTCCAGGCGCTCCGCATCGAGGTCAACGCCGAACTCAGCGTGCTCGAGCGGGCGATCCCGGCGGCGCTCGACGCCATCGCGGTCGGCGGTCGGATCGTCGTCGAGTCGTACCAGTCCCTCGAGGACCGCATCGTCAAGCGGGCACTGGTGGAGCGCACGAAGTCGAGCGCCCCCGCCGGCCTACCGGTGGAGCTGCCCGAGCACGCCCCCACCTTCTCCCTGATCGTCAAGGGCGCCGAGCTGGCCGACGAGGCCGAACGCGCCGCCAACCCCCGAGCAACCCCCGTGCGCCTGCGCGCGGCCGAGCGGATCCGGAACTGACATGAGCACGAACCTCGCACTCGTCGACCCTGCGGTCGTCCCGTCGCGGGCCCCGCGCCCCGACCGTCAGCGCCGCCCCGAGCTGGTCGAGGTCACCCCGACCGCGGCCCAGCGCCGGGCACGCCCCCGCATCGGGTACGCCGTGGTGGCCGTCGCCGCGCTCGGGATCCTGCTGCTGGCCCAGCTCGGCATCAGCATGGTGCTCAGCCAGGGCGCCTACACGCTCAACTCGCTGTCGACCGAGCAGACGAACCTGTCCCGCACGCAGCAGTCGCTGTCCGAGCAGCTCCGGGTCCTCGACTCGCCGCAGAACCTGGCCCGCAACGCCCAGTCGCTCGGCATGATCGCCAACTCGACGCCGGTGTACCTCGACCCGAAGACCGGTCGGGTGTACGGCACGCCGACCCCGGCGAAGCCCGACGAGGCCACGGCGTCCACCGAGAACCAGGTGCCGAACTCACTGCTGAGCGACGTGCCGCTGGCCACGAAGCCGGGGGACACCTCCACCAGCAAGGAGACCGGCACGACGGGCACGTCGAGCACGAAGGACACGGCGGGCGCCACAGGATCCGCGGACGGCACCGCCACGTCTGAGAAGACGAGCGGCGCCAGCGCGTCGGACCAGGGGACGGCGAAGTCGTCCGTAGAGTCCGACTCGAACCCGCTCCAGGCGCCCTCCACCCGGTGACCGGCGGGTCCGCCGCACCCTCAGCACCGCCCGGGAAGGACCGTACCGCGTGACGAAGACGATCCGCAACCGACGCCTGCGCTACAGCATCGTGATGCTCGCCGTGATCGCCCTCGTCGGGGCGTTCGTGGTGCGGCTCGTCGACATCCAGGTCGTCCAGGCGTCGGAGCTGAACAAGGCGTCGGCGCAGAAGCGCAGCATCCCCGTGACGATCTACGGCACGCGCGGGTCGATCGTGGACCGCAACGGCACCGAACTCGCCGACAGCGTCACCCGGTACAACATCACGACCTCGCCGCGCCTGGTGAAGGGCTTCAAGGGCAAGCTCGGCGGCACCCGCATCAAGGACGTCAGTGTCGGCACCGCCCTGAGTGCGCTGGCGAAGGCGTCCGGCGGTGACGTCGCGACCATGCGGAAGAACATCGCCGCGAACCCGAAGTCCGACTTCGCGTACCTGGTCAAGGGCCTGGACGTGCAGCACTACGAGGCCGTGCGCGCGCTCGGCATCCCCTGGCTGTACCCGGAGCCACAGGCGGCGCGGGTGTACCCGACGGGTGCGACGACGGGCAACCTCACCGGCTTCATGGGCACGGACGGCGCCCAGGCCGGCCTGGAGTACTCCTACAACCAGTGCCTGGCGGGCACGAACGGCTCCGAGACGTACGAGCGTGGCGAGGATGGCGTGCAGCTCCCGGGCAGCACCGTGACCACGAAGAAGGCCAAGGACGGCGGCACACTAGAAACGACCATCGACAGCGACCTGCAGTACATGGCGATGCAGACCATCGCGTCCGCCGCCAAGACCCTGCAGGCGGAGTCCGCGACGGCGACGGTCACGAGCGTCAAGACGGGTGAGCTGCTGGCGGTCGCCGACTACCCGACGGTGGACCCGAACGACGTCGACGCCACGACCGACAAGGGCGCCTTCGGTTCCCGCGCCCTGACCGCGTCGTACGAGCCGGGCTCCACGATCAAGGCCGCCATCGCCGCCGCGCTGCTCGACCAGGGCAAGTCGAGCCCCACCGACCAGGCCGTCGTGCCGTACTCGCGCACGTTCCCCTGGGGCGGCACGATCCACGACTCCGAGTTCCACGCCACCGAGAACCTCACGCTGACCGGCATCCTGCAGAACTCGTCGAACGTCGGCATCACCGAGCTCGGCGCACGGCTGACATCGCAGCAGCGCTTCGACTACATGAAGAAGTTCGGGCTGTTCGAGCCGGAGACGGCCATCGACTACCCGGGCCAGCCCTCGATGGACTACGGCACCACCCCGAACTGGGACCAGCAGACGAACATCAACTCGATGTTCGGCCAGGGCATCTCGACCACGGCGGTGCAGGTCGCGAGCGTGTTCCAGACCATCGCGAACGATGGTGTCCGGATCCCGCTGCACTTCGTCAAGGGCTGCACCACGGCGGACGGCAAGACGATCGACGCGCCCGACGTGCAGAAGCAGCGGGTCGTCTCCGCAGCCGCCGCCACGCAGGTCACCGGCATGCTGCAGAGCGTCGTCACGGGTGGCACGCTGGTGGGGATGAAGCCGATCTCCGGCTACAACATCGCCGCGAAGACGGGGACCGCCGAGGTGGCCGAGGGGTCGCAGGGCTACGGCGGTCAGCGCATCACGTCGGTGGCCGGAATGGCACCCGCCGAAGACCCCCAGTATGTTGTCACGGTGACGTTCACGAAGCCGCAGACCAACAAGTGGTCCAGCGGAGCGGCTCCGGCGTTCCGCACACTCATGTCCCAGGTGCTCGAGAAGTACCGAGTAGCCCCCTCCGCGTCCGAGGCGAAGCTCTACCCGTCCACGTGGTGAGGAAGAAGGAACACTTGTCCGCACGGATCCCCCCGGTCCTCCGACCCGAACACCCGACCCCGAGGGCCGTCTCCGAACTCGCCAACGCGTTCGGTCTGCGAGTCGTCGGCTCGGTCGACAGCATCGAGATCACCGGTGTCACCCTGAGCGCCACCGAGGTGCAGCCGGGTGACCTGTTCGTCGGCGTGCACGGTGCCAACCGGCACGGCGCACAGTTCGCGACGGAGGCCGCCGAGCGCGGCGCCGTCGCCGTCCTGACCGACCAGGACGGCGTCGCACTGGTCGAGCCGTCCGGGCTGCCGGTGCTCGTCGTCGACGACCCCCGCGCCGCCCTCGGCGACGTCGCGGCGTGGGTCTACCGCACCCACCCCGACGAGGCCACCGACCTGCCGCAGCTGTTCGCCGTCACCGGCACGAACGGCAAGACGAGCACGTCGTACATCCTCGAGGGCATCCTCAAGCAGCTCGGCCTGGTCACCGGCCTGAGCTCGACCGCGGAGCGCCACATCGGTTCGCTCAGCGTGACGAGCCGCCTGACCACGCCCGAGGCCAGCGAGATGCACGCGCTCCTCGCCCGCATGCGTGAGAGCGAGGTCCGTGCGGTCGCCGTCGAGGTCAGCGCGCAGGCCCTCAGCCGGCACCGCGTCGACGGCATCGTCTTCGACGTCGCAGCCTTCACGAACCTGTCGCACGACCACCTCGACGACTACGCCGACATGGAGGAGTACTACCAGGCGAAGCTCCCGCTGTTCCAGCCCGAGCACGCCCGTCGCGGCGTCGTCTCGCTGGACACCGACTGGGGCCACCGCGTGGTGCAGGACTCCCGCATCCCCGTGACCACGATCACGGTGCACCCCGACGTCGAGGCCGAGTGGCACGTCGACATCGTCGAGGCGCACGCCGCCTACACCGAGTTCCGCCTGACCGGCCCCGAGGGTCGCGAGCTGACGACCCGTGTGCCGCTGATCGGCTGGCACATGGCGGCGAACGCGGCACTCGCGATCGTGATGCTCGTCGAGGGCGGGTTCGAGCTCGGTGCCATCGCGCACGCGCTCGAGTCGGGCCACCGCCGCTACCCGGACGAGGACGACGCGAGCGAGCGCGACGGCGAGCCGCACCGCGTCTCCGCAATCGAGTGCTACCTGCCCGGCCGCACCGAGCGCGTCTCCGGCGAGCACGGCCCGAGCGTCTACGTCGACTTCGGCCACAGCGCCGACGCGTTCGAGAACACCCTCGCCGCGGTCCGGCAGTTCACCTCCGGCAAGGTCCTCATGCTGTTCGGCGCCGACGGCGACCGCGACACCACGAAGCGCGGCGACATGGCCCGCGTGGCCGCGGCCGGCAGCGACATCCTGGTCGTCACCGACCACCACCCGCGCTTCGAGGACGCCGCGTCGATCCGGAAGACCCTGGTCGACGCAGCACGTGCCGCCTACCCGGACCACGAGATCCACGAGGTCAGCCCGCCCGAGGCGGCGATCCGCACGGCGGTGAGCCTGGTCGGCGAGGGCGACTCGATCCTCTGGGCCGGCCCGGGTCACCAGGACTACCGCGACATCCAGGGCGTCCGCACCCCCTACTCCGCCCGTGACGAGGCCCGCGCGGCCCTGCGCGAGGCCGGCTGGGAACCGAACTCCGGTCCGGCGGAGGACGTCCGATGATCGCCATGACCCTCGCCGAGATCGCCACCGCGGTCGGCGGCGAGCTGATCGGCGGCGCGCAGGCGACCGACGTCGCCGAGCCCGGCGACCTGGTCGTCGAGGGCTCGGTCGAGACCGACTCGCGCCTGGTCCGCCCCGGCAGTGTCTTCTTCGCCCTGCCCGGTGAGGTCACCGACGGCCGACGCTTCGTGGCTTCGGCCGTCGACGCCGGTGCCGCCCTGGTGATCACGCCCGAGCGCGTGGACACGACCGCGCCGCAGATCGTCGTCACCGACGGGTACGAGGCCCTCGCCGCGCTCGCGCACGAGGTCGTCACGCGCGTCCGGATGAGCACCGCGGACCGCGTCGACGCCGACGGTCGTCCGGCACCCCTGCGGGTCGTCGGCATCACCGGCTCGAACGGCAAGACGAGCACGAAGAACATGCTCCGCACGATCCTCGAGCAGCACGGCGCGACCGTCGCGCCCGAGGGCTCGTTCAACAACCACGTCGGCGCACCGATCTCGATGCTCCGCATCACCTACGACACTCGGTACCTGGTGGTCGAGATGGGCGCGAGCGGCGTCGGCCACATCGCCAAGCTCGTGTCGATCGCCGAGCCCGACCTCGGCGTCGTCCTCAAGGTGGGCCTCGCGCACGCCGGCGAGTTCGGCGGCATCGAGGCGACGCAGCGCGCGAAGTCCGAGATGGTCACCGACCTGCCCGAGACCGCCACGGCCCTGCTCAACGTCGACGACGACCGCGTCGCGTCGATGCGCGACCTGACGGCCGCGCGCGTGGTCGGCTTCGGCACGTCGGCGGAGGCCGACTACCGCATCACCGGCATCGAGACGGACCGCAGCGGCACCCGCTTCACCCTCGACGCGCCTCCAGGACAGCCTGGAGGCCCGGATCACGTCGACGTGCGCCTCGCGATCCTGGGTGAGCACCACGCGATGAACGCGTCTGCCGCGCTCACGGTCGCCCACCTGTGGGGCGTCCCGCTCGCCGACGGCGCCGCGGCGCTCGCGTCGATGACGCGCGCCGAGCGCTGGCGCATGGAGCTGCTCCAGGGCGGCCCCGAGGGCGTCACCGTCATCAACGACGCGTACAACGCGTCGCCCGACTCCACCGCGGCAGCGCTGCGGACCCTGGCGCAGATCGTGCGCCCGGGGGAGCGGACCGTCGCCGTGCTCGGTGAGATGGCCGAGCTCGGTGAGTTCTCCGTCGAGGAGCACGACCGCATCGGTCGGCTCGTCGTCCGCCTCGGCATCGGACAGCTCGTGGTCGTCGGCCGCGGCGCGATGCCCATCCACCAGGCCGCCACCCTCGAGGGATCGTGGGACGGCGAGTCCGTGTACATCGAGGACGTCGACGACGCCGTCCGTGCCATGCAGGAGATGCTCCGCCCCGGCGACGTCGTCCTCGTCAAGTCCTCGAAGTCTGCCGAACTGCGATTCCTCGGCGACCGCCTCGGAGGTGTCACCGAATGATCGCGCTCCTCGTCGCCGGCGCCACGTCGCTGGTGTTCACGTTGCTGCTCACCCCGTTCTTCATCAAGCTCTTCCACCGTCTCGGGTGGGGGCAGTTCATCCGTGACGACGGTCCGCAGTCCCACCACACCAAGCGCGGGACCGCCACCATGGGCGGCATCGTCCTGATCATCGGTGCGGTGATCGGGTACTTCGTCGGCCACCTGATCGGGCGTGACTCGATCACGCTGTCCGGCCTGCTCGTGCTGTTCCTGATGGTCGGGCTCGGGTTCGTCGGCTTCATCGACGACTTCCTCAAGGTGCGGCGTCAGCGGAGCCTCGGGCTCGGCGGCTGGGCCAAGATCCTCGGTCAGGTCATCGTCGGCGTCATCTTCGCCACGATCGCCCTGGTCGTGCCGACGTCGAACGGCAAGCCGCCGGCATCGACGATGATCTCGGCGATCCGCGACGTGCCGTGGCTCGACTTCATGGCGCTCGGCACCGTCATCGGCACCGTGCTGTTCCTCGCCTGGATCGTCCTGCTGACGGTGTCGACGTCGAACGGCGTGAACGTGGCCGACGGGCTCGACGGCCTGGCCACCGGGTCGAGCATCCTGGCGATCGGCTCGTACGTCATCATCGGTTTCTGGCAGTCGAACCAGATCTGCGGCGGCGCCCGCCTCGACTCGAACACCGCACACGCCTGCTACACCGTGTCGAACCCGCTCGACCTCGCCGTGGTCGCGGCCGCGGTCTGCGGTGGGCTCATCGGGTTCCTCTGGTACAACACCTCGCCGGCGCAGATCTTCCTCGGTGACACCGGTTCGCTCGGCCTCGGCGGCGCCCTGGCCGGCCTCGCGATCCTCAGCCGCACCGAGCTGCTGCTCATCCTCATCGGTGGCCTGTTCTTCATCGTCACCGGCTCCGTCATCCTGCAGCGGGCCTACTTCAAGATCACCCACGGCAAGCGCATCTTCCTGATGAGTCCGCTGCACCACCACTTCGAACTGAAGGGGTGGGCCGAGGTGACCGTCGTCGTCCGCTTCTGGATCATCGCCGGGCTCTTCGTCGCGGCGGGGGTCGGACTCTTCTACCTCGAATGGATCGCACGCGTTGGTTGACCCGGTGTCCTCGCCGTCCCGCCTCCAGTCCCTCGACAGCTGGTACTCCGAGGGGTGGAAGGGGCTGAACGTCGCCGTCCTCGGCCTCGGAGCCACCGGGTTCTCGGTCGCCGACACACTCGTGGAGCTCGGCAGCGAGGTGACGGTCTACTCCTCCGACGCCCCCGCCGACAGCGTCGAGCTGCTCGACGTGATCGGTGCCCGGTTCCTGCAGACGCCGCTCGACACCGTGCCGGACGCGCTCGTGCAGCAGGCACCCGACGTCGTCATCGTGTCGCCGGGACTGCCCCCGCACAACGCCACCGTGCGGTGGTCGGTGACGAACAGCACCGTCTGGGGCGACATCGAGCTCGCCTGGCGCGTGCGCGACAAGGTCGTCCGCGGCCCGGTCGCCGCCCCCTGGATCACGATCACGGGCACGAACGGCAAGACCACGACGACACAGCTCACGACCGCGATGTACGAGGCCGGCGGCCTGCGTGCCGTCGCGTGCGGGAACATCGGCGTGCCGGTGCTCGACGTCGTCCGCGACCCGGCCGGCTACGACGTGCTCGTCGTCGAGCTCTCGAGCCACCAGCTGCACTACGCGGCGTCGTCCGGCGACGGTGCCGTGGTGCCGCTCGCGAGCGCCTGCCTGAACATCGCCGACGACCACCTGGAGTGGCACGGCTCCGCCGAGGCCTACCGCGCGGCGAAGGCCAAGGTCTACGAGCGCACCGTGATGGCGTGTGTCTACAACACCTCGGACGACGCCACCCGGCGGATGGTGCAGGAGGCCGACGTGGTGGAGGGCTGCCGTGCGGTCGGCTTCACCCCCGGCGTCCCCGCTCCCGGCGACGTCGGCATCGTCGAGGACGTCCTGTGCGACCGGGCCTTCAACGAGGACCGTCGCAACAGTGCGCTCGAGCTGTCGACCATCGCCGACCTCGAGGCCGCCGGGCTCGCCAGCCCGCACATGACCATGAACGTCCTGGCCGCCGCTGCACTGGCCCGTGCCGGCACCGTCCAGCCGAGCGCCATCCAGTCGGCCGTCCGGGCGTTCCGCGCCGACCACCACCGCACCGAGCTCGTGGCCCAGGCGGACGGCATCACCTGGGTCGACGACTCCAAGGCCACGAACCCGCACGCCGCCACCGCGTCGCTCGCGTCGTTCGACACCGTCGTGTGGATCGTCGGTGGCCTGTTCAAGGGCGTCGACGTCGACGGTCTGGTCGAGCGCTTCGGCCCCGGCGTCCGCGCCGTCGTGGTGATCGGCACCGACCGGACCCCGGTCCTCGAGGCATTCGCGCGACACGCGTCCACGGTCCCGGTGCTCCAGGTGGAGACGACGGACACTGATCAGGTCATGCGCGAGGCGGTCCGGCATGCCGCATCGGTCGCGAGGCCGGGCGACACCGTCCTCCTCGCCCCGGCGGCGGCGTCGTTCGACCAGTTCGGCTCCTACGCCGACCGGGGGCAGCGTTTCGCGGCCGCGGTCAACGAGCACCTGGGAGGAGAAGTCGATGGCGACGACACCGACGGATCTTCCGAACAGCCGTAACGGCCGGACCGCGTCGACCCCACGACGGACCAACGGCGCGATCGTCGCCGTCAAGAACGTCTTCGTCGCGGAGTCCAGCACCTTCTACACGATCCTCGGCGTCACGCTGTTCCTCGTCGTCTTCGGCGTCGTGATGGTGCTGTCCTCGTCGAGCGTCGAGGAGTACGCGGCGACCCACGACTTCTTCGGGGCGGCGTCCCGCCAGGGCCTGTACGCCGTGCTCGGCGTGCCGCTCATGCTCATCGCCAGCCGGGTCCCGACCCGGATCTGGCGGAAGTGGGCGATGCGGCTGCTCGGTGCGGCGCTCGTGCTGCAGCTGCTCGTGTTCACCCCGCTCGGCATCGACATCCAGGGCAACCGGAACTGGATCGAGCTCGGGTCGTTCACCGCGCAGCCGTCCGAGGTCGTGAAGCTCGGCCTGGTGCTCGGCATCGGCGCCATCATCTACGTCAAGCGGGACAAGCTCGACGACTGGAAAGAGGTGTTCATCCCGATCGGGATCGCCTCGATGCTCTCGCTCGGGCTCGTCGTCCTCGGCGGTGACCAGGGCACCGCGATGGTCATGCTCATCCTGGTGTTCGGCGCGCTGTACATCGGCGGCGTCCGCGCCCGGCACCTGCTCGTCGGCCTCGGTGCGTTCGCCGTGATGCTGCCCTTCGTGACGATGGCCTCGGCCTCGCGCTCGACCCGCATCAGCGCCTGGCTGTCCGGGTGCACCGACACCAGCCAGTACCAGGACATCTGCTGGCAGCCCGTGCACGGGATGTGGGCGCTCGCGTCCGGCGGCGTGTTCGGCGTCGGCCTCGGCAACTCGAAGGCGAAGTGGTCGTGGCTGCCCGAGGCGGACAACGACTACATCTTCGCGATCATCGGCGAGGAGCTCGGCCTGATCGGCGCCGTCGTGGTGCTCAGCCTGTTCGTGGTGCTCGCCGTCGGCATGATCAAGATCATCCGGCAGTCCCGCGACCCCTTCGTGAAGACGGTCACCGGTGGCATCCTCGCGTGGATCATCGGCCAGGCGCTCATCAACATCGCCGTCGTGCTCGGCCTGCTGCCCGTGCTCGGTGTGCCCCTGCCACTCATCTCGGCCGGTGGTTCGGCCCTCATCATGACCCTGGTGGCGATCGGCGTCGTGCTCTCCTTCGCCCGCGACCTGCCCGGCAAGAACGACCCCGGCCTGACGAGCGCCCCACTCGGCCGGACCTCCACGAACGGATCACTGCGGTGAGCAAGTACCTCTTCGCCGGCGGCGGCACCGCCGGCCACGTCAACCCCCTGCTCGCCGTCGCCGACCGGCTGACCGAGCGGGAGCCCGGCGCCGAGGTGCTCGTGCTGGGCACCGCCGAGGGCCTGGAAGCCCGCCTCGTCCCGATGCGCGGCTACGAGCTGCTGACGATCCCGCGCCTGCCGTTCCCCCGGAAGCTGAACGGCGCGGCCCTGCGCTTCCCGCAGCGCTTCGCGGCGGCGGTCAAGCGGACCGAGCAGATCATCCGCGACCACGACATCGAGGTGGTCCTCGGCGTCGGTGGCTACGCGGCCGCTCCGGCGTACATCGCCGCGCGCCGCACCGGCACCCCGATCGTCGTGCACGAGCAGAACGCCAAGCCCGGACTCGCGAACCGCCTCGCCGCCTTCCTCACCGAGCACGTCGGCCTGACCTTCTCGAACACCCGCCTGCGCCACGGCCGCGTCGTCGGCATGCCGCTCCGTCGCGAGATCGAGTCGCTCGACCGCCGTGCCGTCCGGGCCGAGGGGCTCGCCGAGTTCGGGCTCGACCCGGAGCGGCCCGTGCTGCTCGTGACCGGTGGCTCCTCGGGTGCGCGGAGCATCAACTGGACGATCAACAAGTCCGCCGCCACGATCGTGGGCGCCGGCTGGCAGGTCCTGCACGTCGTGGGTGCCGCGTCGGACATCGGCCCGAGCGACCTCGAGGGCTACCACGTGCTGCCCTACTGCGACCGGATGGACCTGGCGTACGCGGCGAGCGACTTCGTCGTGTCGCGTTCGGGTGCCGGCATGGTGTGCGAGCTGACCGCGGTCGGGCTGCCGAGCGTGCTCGTGCCGTACCCGGTGGGCAACGGCGAGCAGCGCCACAACGCGAAGGACGTCGTCGACGCCGGGGGAGCGGTCCTGGTGGCCGACGGGGAATTCGACCAGGACTGGGTGACGTTCCAGCTGCTGAGCATCCTGCAGGACCGCTCCCGCATCGCGGACATGACCGTGCGGGCGGGCAGCGTCGGCCACCGCGACGGCGCCGACCGGATGACCGACCTGGTCCTCGACGCCGCGAAGCAGGCCCCCAGCACCACGGAGGAACGATGACCATCAAGCCGGACCTGACCCAGCCGATCCCGGACGACCTGGGCACGGTGCACTTCGTCGGCATCGGCGGCGCGGGCATGAGCGGGATCGCCCGGATGTTCCTCGCCGCCGGGCACCGCGTGACGGGCAGCGACTCCCGCGAGACGGAGACGACCGGCACGATGCGCGACCTCGGTGCGACCGTGCACATCGGTCACGACGCGGCGAACGTCGGCCAGGCCGACACCATCGTCGTCACGAGCGCCCTCTGGCCCGACAACCCCGAGCTCCTCGAGGCGCAGCGCCGCGGTCTGCCGGTGCTCCACCGCTCGCAGGCCCTCGCCGCCCTGATCGCCGAGCACCGCCTCGTCGCGGTCGCCGGTGCGCACGGCAAGACCACCTCGACCGGCATGATCGTCACGGCGATGGTCGAGCTCGGCCTCGACCCGAGCTTCGTCAACGGCGGCGTCATCCAGTCCCTCGGCACGAGTTCGGCCCCGGGATCCAGCGACCTGTTCGTGGTCGAGGCCGACGAGTCCGACGGCTCGTTCCTGCTCTACGACGTCGCCGTGGCCCTGGTCACCAACGTCGACGCCGACCACCTGGACCACTACGGCAGCGAGGAGGCCTTCACCGAGGCCTTCGTCGAGTTCGCCGCGAAGGCGAGCGAGCGCGTCGTCATCTCGAGCGACGACGCCGGTGCGAAGACGGTCACGGCCGGCATCCGCCAGCGCGCCGACGCCCCCGAGATCGTCACGTTCGGCGAGGCCGTCGACGCGGACGTCCGCATCGAGGGCATCACCGAGTCGGCCGGCGTCGAGGTCGACTTCCGCGCCGGTGGCGAGGCGTACCACCTGACCCTCCGCGTGCCCGGCCGACACAACGCGATCAACGCCGTCGGCGCCTTCGCGGTCCTGACCGGTCTCGGCGTCGCCCCGGCCGACGCGATCCGCGGGCTCGAGGCGTTCGGCGGCACCCAGCGCCGCTTCGAGCTGCACGGCGTCGAGCGCGGGGTCTCGGTCTACGACGACTACGCCCACCACCCGACCGAGGTCGCCGCGGCGCTCAAGGCCGCCCGCAACGTCGTCGGTGACGGCCGCATCATCGCGATCCACCAGCCGCACCTGTACTCGCGCACCCGCCTGATGGCCGGCGACTTCGCCAAGGTGTACGAGGAGCTCGCCGACCACACGGTCGTGCTCGACGTCTACGGCGCCCGCGAGGACCCGGAGCCCGGCGTGACCGGGGCCCTGGTGCAGGAGCGTTTCGCCGACCAGTCGCGCGTCGAGTTCCTGCCCGATTGGGACGAGGCGGCGGCACGCGCGGCCGCGGTCGCCCGTGACGGCGACATCATCATGACGCTCAGCTGCGGCGACGTGTACCGGATCATCCCGCAGGTGCTCGGCGCCCTGGGCACCGACGGAGCGTCGGCCCGGTGAAGCGCCCCGAGGGGTTCGACGAGGGGGACGCCCGCAGGGACGCCCCGGCCGAGGCCGCGGAAGCGCCCCGGCAGCGTCGTGGTCCCTCGAAGCCGCGGCTCCCGTTCCGCGGACGCGTCGCCGACGACCGGGAGGCCCGCCCCGCGTCCGCCCCGGAACCCCCGGTCGACGAGACGGTCGACCCCACCCCCGCGGTCCAGCCCGACGCCGACACCTCCGGTCCCCAGCGGGACCGCGTCGGCGCCTTCGCCGGTGCGGCCGGGCGCCGCTTCGGCGCCGGACTCTCCACCGTGGCGGACCGCCTGCGCGAGTACACGCCGAACGAGGACCACCGGGACCCGGAGGCCGACCGCCGCGACGCGGAACGCCGAGCCGCCACGAGCGGTGGAGCCGACCACGACGCGACCGTGACCGACGTGCTCGACGCGACCGGTGCCTCCCGGACCGACCAGCACGCCGAGGCGCCCATCGGGGCGCGGGTGCGCGCTGCCGAGACCGCGCGTGAGGCACGCATCGCGAAGCGTCGACGCCGGTTGCTCGAGCGTGCCGAGGTCCGCCGGTTCACCCGGCGCAGCCGGCACCGTCGCGCCGCGTGGATCACGGCGGCGAGCGTCGTCCTCGTGCTCGGGGTCTCGATCCTCGTCGCGGTGTTCTCACCGCTGATGGCGCTCCGCACGATCGAGATCAAGGGCACCGACCGCGTCGACGAGTCCGCGCTGCGCCAGGCGCTGTCCGACCAGATCGGCACGCCCCTGGCCCGGCTCGACTTCGACGCGATCAAGCGGGACGTCGCCGGCTTCCCGCTCATCGAGAGCTACGTGACCGAGGAGGCTCCGCCGCACACGCTCGTCGTCACGGTGACCGAGCGCACGCCGGTGGTCGCGGTGCAGTCCGGCAGCACGTTCGACCTCGTCGACCCCGCGGGCATCGTCGTGCAGTCGTCGCCGAAGCGTCCCGCCACGATGCCGCTCGCTGACATCGGTCGGGCGCGCCTCGGTTCCGCGAGCTTCCGCACCATGACCGAGGTCGTGCTGGCACTGCCGTCGACCGTCCGTACCCAGGTGACGCGCGTCGCCGGGTCGACGGCCGACGACGTCACCCTGACCCTCAAGGACGGCTCGACCGTCGTGTGGGGGAGCCCGGACGACTCGGTGGCGAAGGCCGAACTGCTCGCCGCGCTGGTCAAGGACCACGCGGCGCGGAACCCCGGCGTCGTCGTCGAGTACGACGTCTCGGCACCGGACAACGGCGTGATCCGCGCCAAGGACTGAATTGCCGGACCTGATCGGCGACACGCGGCGTGGCGGGGCGACACTGCGCCGAACGCACCCGTAGCGTCGAAGCCAGCACCACATCTACCAGCATTGCCCCTGAACTTCAAGTAGAGGTTGAGGGTTCGACCGGAGGCCTGACTGACGTGACCACGAACCACAACTACCTCGCCGTCATCAAGGTCGTCGGTGTCGGCGGCGGCGGCGTCAACGCCGTCAACCGCATGATCGAGCTCGGTCTCCGTGGCGTCGAGTTCATCGCGATCAACACCGACGCCCAGGCCCTGCTGCTCAGCGACGCCGACGTCAAGCTCGACGTCGGCCGCGAGATCACCCGCGGCCTCGGTGCCGGCGCGGACCCCGAGGTCGGCCGTCGTGCCGCCGAGGACCACGCCGAGGAGATCGAAGAGGCCCTGGCCGGCGCCGACATGGTGTTCGTCACCGCGGGCGAGGGCGGCGGCACCGGCACCGGTGGCGCACCGGTCGTCGCACGCATCGCGAAGTCCATCGGTGCACTGACCATCGGCGTCGTCACGAAGCCCTTCAGCTTCGAGGGCAAGCGTCGCCAGTCGCAGGCCGAGAACGGCGTCGCGGGCCTCAAGGACGAGGTCGACACGCTCATCGTCGTCCCGAACGACCGCCTGCTCGAGATCAGCGACCGTGGCATCTCCATGGTCGAGGCCTTCGCCACGGCCGACCAGGTGCTCCTCGCCGGTGTGCAGGGCATCACCGACCTCATCACCACCCCGGGTCTGATCAACCTCGACTTCGCCGACGTCAAGAGCGTCATGCAGGGTGCGGGTTCCGCACTCATGGGCATCGGCTCGTCCCGCGGTGCCGACCGTGCGATCAAGGCGGCCGAGCTCGCCGTCGCGTCGCCGCTGCTCGAGGCCTCGATCGACGGTGCGCACGGCGTGCTGCTGTCGATCCAGGGTGGCTCGAACCTCGGCATCTTCGAGATCAACGACGCCGCGCGTCTGGTGCAGGAAGCCGTGCACCCCGAGGCGAACATCATCTTCGGTGCGGTCATCGACGACACCCTGGGTGACGAGGTCCGCGTGACCGTCATCGCCGCGGGCTTCGACGGCGGCGAGCCGGCGCAGCAGCAGAAGGAACGCCGCTCGAGCTACGTCGACCCGGAGTCGAGTGCAGCGGCGCCCGTCGCCGCCTCGACCGGCGCGATCGAGGACTCGACCACGTCGAGCCCGTCCTGGGCCTCGCAGGAGCACCAGCCGCCGGTGCAGCGCGCCGCCGACCCGGCGTTCGACGACGACGACGAGCTCGACGTCCCCGACTTCCTGAAGTAACCCACCCTTGGTAGCCGACACGCGCCTCCCGTCCGCCTCGTCACCCGACGACGGACCGGAGGCGCGTCTCGCGTCCGTCAGGAGCGGCATCGCCGACGCGGCGCGCGCCGCAGGGCGCTCGCCCGACGAGCTGACGCTCGTCGTCGTCACGAAGTACCACCCGGCGTCGCTCGTCCGCGAGCTCGCCGCACTCGGCGTGACGGACGTGGGGGAGAACCGCCACCAGGAGGCGCAGGCGAAGGCCGCCGAGCTGGCGGACCTCGGCCTGACCTGGCACTTCGTCGGGCAGCTGCAGTCGAAGAAGGCCCGGCAGGCCCGGCGGTACGCCCACGTGGTGCAGTCGCTCGACCGTGGGTCCGTCGTCGACGCGTTCGCCCCGACCGAGGCCGAGCCGGAACCCCGGGTCATCGACGGGTTCGTGCAGGTGAACCTCACCGACGACCCCGGCCGTGGCGGGGTGCAGCCGGACGACGTCGAGGCCATGGTGTCGCGCGTGCTGGCCACCGGGACGATCAGACTGCGTGGTGTCATGGCGGTCGCGCCCCTGGACGATGAGCCCCGAGCCGCCTTCGCCCGACTCCGCTCGATCTCCGAGCGGGTCGTGGCGCTCGAGCCCGCCGCGACCGACATCTCGGCCGGCATGAGCGGGGACTACGCCGAGGCGATCCTCGAGGGCGCGACACACCTGCGGATCGGCACCGCAATCACGGGAAACCGGCCGCCCGCACCCTAGCCTCGTTGCAGGGCACCACGAGCACGAACCCCGGAGGAACCATGGCCAACCCGCTGAAGAAGACGATGGTCTACCTCGGCCTCGCCGATGAGGAACTCGACTACGAGGACGAGCAGCAGGCCGAGCCCGCGCGCCAGCAGGCAGCCCCTGCACGCCAGGCCGCAGCGGCTGCTCCGGCGCCCGCCGAGCCGCAGGAGACCCCCGCGGCGGCAGCAGCCCCCGCCGCCGCTCCCGCAGCCGTCCCGGCTCCCACCAAGACGCACACCCACCAGCGCGGCGCCCAGGTCACTCCGCTCCGCCGCTCGCACACGACCGCACAGAAGGCGACCCCGGTCCAGGAAATGAACGAGATCCTCACCGTCCACCCGCGCGAGTACAAGGACGCCCAGTCCATCGCCGAGAGCTTCCGCGACGGCATCCCCGTCATCATCAACCTCTCGCAGATGACCGAGGGTGACGCTCGACGCATGATCGACTTCGCCTCCGGGCTGTCGCTCGGTCTGTTCGGCAAGATCGAGCGCGTCACGAACAAGGTCTTCCTCCTGTCGCCGGCGCACGTCGCAGTGAGCGGTGAGCCTGCTGAGGTAGAGTCCGACATCGAGGCGAACTTCTTCGCCCAGTCCTGAGCCGTACCCGGCACACCCGCCCCTGAGCGTCGTCTGACGACGCTCGCCCGAGACGAGCGAGCCCCATCGTGTCCGTGATCCTAGGGATCATCTCCCTCGCGTTGCTCCTGTACTTCTTCGTGATGTGGGGGCGTTTCGCGCTCGACCTCGTGCAGAGCTTCAACCGTTCCTGGCGTCCGCGCGGGGGCATGCTCGTGGTGTCCGAGTTCGTCTACACGATCACGGATCCGCCCATCCGAGCGGTGCGACGGGTCCTCCCGCCGCTCCGCCTGGGGCCGGTGGCGCTCGACTTCGGCTGGACGATCGTGATGCTCGTCGTCATCATCGCCCGGTTCGTGGTCGCCGCCCTGGCACGCGGTATCTGAGCGGACTCCCGTCCGCGACACGCGCCACGCCAGGCGCGCGGCACGGTTCCTCCCCATCGTCGGTGTACGGTGGTCGGGATCGATGCCCGCTCCGGCGGCGCATCCGCACCGCACGGTACGACTGGTACATTCGGTCGCACCGCACGCGGTTCCACACGTTCAGCAGTTCTATTGAGGTGACGGCAATGGCTTTGACGCCGGAAGACGTAGTCAACAAGCGGTTCCAGCCGACGAAGTTCCGCGAGGGCTACGACCAGGACGAGGTCGACGACTTCCTCGACGAGGTCGTGGTCGAGCTCCGTCGCCTGACCGCGGAGAACGACGAGCTCCGCCAGCGCCTGCAGGCGGCCGAATCGGCCCCGCAGTCGGCGCAGGCCGAGCAGCCCGCTCCCGCAGCCGAGTCGGAGCCCACCCCGGCCCCGGTCGAGGCAGCACCGGAGCCCGCTCCGGTCGCCGCGGCGGCACCGACCACCACGGTCCCCGCCGACGAGGACACCGAGGGCACCACGAACCTCCTGACCCTGGCGCGTCGTCTCCACGAGGAGCACGTCCGCGAGGGCATCGAGAAGCGCGACGCGCTCATCGCCGAGGGCACGGCCCAGGCCGCTCGCCTGGTCTCCGAGGCCGAGGCGAAGCAGCGTCAGATCATCGCCGACACCGAGAACACGAACCGTCAGCGTGTCGCGGTGCTCGAGCAGGAGCAGCGCCAGCTCGAGGGCAAGATCGACGAGCTCCGGACCTTCGAGCGCGACTACCGTGCGCAGCTCAAGAGCTACATCCAGGGGCAGCTCTCCGAGCTCGACTCGGGCGAGCAGTCCGGTCTCACCCCGGCGCCGGCGTCGGCGCAGGGCTTCGGCAACTGACGTTGTCGCGACCAGCATCACGAGCGAAGGTCAGTGTCCGCGCAATCGCGGCACTGGCCTTCGCCGCTGTCGTGGTGGTGGCGTTCGACCAGGTCGCCAAGACGCTGGTCGTCGCGAACCTGCCGTACGGCACCCCCGTCCCGGTCCTCGGCGGGGCGTTGCAGTTCCTGTACGTCCGGAACCCGGGGGCCGCGTTCTCGTTCGCGGTGAACATGACCTGGGTGTTCTCGGTCATCTCGGCCGCGGTCGTCGTCGCGATCATCGTGTACTCGCGTCGCATCCGGTCGATGTGGTGGGCCATCGTGCTCGGCATGCTGCTCGGCGGCGCGCTGGGCAACCTGCTCGACCGGCTCTTCCGTGAGCCCGGCTTCGGCCGTGGTCACGTCGTCGACTTCATCTCGACGCCGTGGATGATGCCGGCGATCTACAACGTCGCCGACTCCTTCATCTGCATCAGCATGGTGGTCTTCGTGCTGCTGGTGATCCTCGGGGTGAACCTCGACGGCACCCGCACGCTCTCGGCCAAGCGCCAGGCGCAGCTCGACGCGGCGCAGCCGGTCGACGCGGCTCAGCCGCTCGACGGTGGGGCCGCGTTCTCGTCGGCTGATGCGGCGCTCGACGAGCCGACCCGCGCCTCCAGGCCGGAGGAACGCGACCGTCGCGACACGCTGGGCCACGACGCCACGTGAGCGAATCGCGTTCTCTTCCCGTGCCCGACGGGCTCGCCGGTGAGCGCGTCGACGCCGCCATCGCGAAGCTCCTCGGCTTCAGCCGGTCGTTCGCGGCCGACGTCGTCGCCGCCGGGGGCGTCCGCGTCGACGGGGTTCCCGTCGACAAGTCGGACCGGCTCCATGCGGACTCCTGGCTCGAGATCGAGTGGACCCCGAAGGAGCCGCCGCGCATCGTTCCGGCGGCCGTGCCGGGCATGACGATCGTGCACGACGACGAGGACATCGTCGTCGTGGACAAGCCCGTCGGCGTCGCTGCGCACCCCTCGCCGGGGTGGGACGGGCCGACCGTGCCCGGGGGCCTCGCCGCCGCCGGCTTCACGATCGCGACGTCCGGTGCCGCCGAACGTGCCGGGATCGTGCACCGCCTCGACGTCGGGACCTCGGGCCTGATGGTGGTCGCGAAGACCGAGCTGGCGTACACGCACCTGAAGCGGGCGTTCAAGGAGCGCACGGTCGAGAAGGTCTACCACGCGCTCGCGCAGGGCCACCCCGACCCCACGTCGGGCACGATCGATGCTCCGATCGGCCGGCACCCGTCGAGTGACTGGAAGTTCGCGGTCACGTCCGAGGGCAAGCCGAGCGTCACCCACTACGAGACGCTCGAGGCCTTCCGCGCCGCCACCCTGCTCGAGGTGCACCTGGAGACCGGGCGCACCCACCAGATCCGGGTGCACATGGCGGCGACACGCCACCCGCTCGTCGGGGACACGATGTACGGCGCCGACCCGGTGCTGGCGGCCGAGCTCGGGCTGACCCGCCAGTGGCTCGACGCCGTCCGGCTGGGCTTCGACCACCCCCGCACGGGCGAGTGGGTGTCGTTCGAGGCGCAGTACCCGGACGACCTGCAGGCCGCGCTGGAGCAGATCCGGAGCGCGTCGCTCTGACGCGCCCGGCCGTTTGCGCCGAGTGGTCACGAACTGTCGGCTGGGGCGCCGCCGGGCGACGGGTTCCCGTACCTGCCGCGGCCCGCGTGCGGTGTGTCTCGCCCGCTCGGCGCCGCGCCCCGCGCGTGTCGCGACCCGAGGCCGGCGCCCGGCCTCTCGCGCCGAGGGGTCACGAACTGTCGGTTGGGAGGCAGCCAGGCGACACTTTCCGCGCCCGCCGCGGCTCGCGTGCGGCATGTCCTGACCGCTCGGCGGCGCGCCCCGCGCGCGTCCCGACCCGCTGCCGGTCTGGAGGCACGGTGCGGCCACGCCCCGCGCCTCCAGTCCGAAGCGGCCCGCCGTTTGCGCCGAGGGGTCACGAACTGTCGGCGGGGAGGCCGCCAGGCGACGCTTTCCGCACCCGCCGCGGCTCGCGGGCGGCGTGTCCCGGCCGCTGGGCGGCGCGCCCCGCGCGTGCCGCGACCTGCTGTCGGCCTGGAGGCGCGGTTCGGCCCCGCCACGCGCCTCCAGGCCGACGCGCCCGGCCTCTCTCGCTGAGGGGTCACGAACTGTCGGCTGGGAGGCCGCCGGGCGACGGGTTCTGTACCCGCGGCGGCCCGCGTGCGGCGTGTCCTGACCGCTCGGCGGCGCGCCCCGCGCGTGCCGCGACCTGCTGCCGGCCTGGAGGCGCGGTTCGGCCTCGCCACGCGCCTCCAGGCCGACGCGCCCCGACGCGCCCGACGACGCGCCCGGCCGCACTCGCCGAGAGGTCACGAACTGTCGGCTGAGAGGCCGCCAGGCGACACTTTCCCCGCCCGCCGCGGCTCGCGGGCGGCGTGTCCTGACCGCTCGGCGCCGCGCCCCGCGCGTGTCGCGACCCGCTGCCGGCCTGGAGGCACAGTGCGGCCCCGCAACGCGCCTCCAGACCGCCCCGACGCGCGCGGGAATGTGGGCGGCCGCGGTTAGGCTGTTCCCACCCCGCAGCACACCGTACGAACCGGAGGTTCCGTGTCGGATTCCGACTCCTTCGTCCACCTGCACGTGCACAGCGAGTACTCGATGCTCGACGGTGCCGCCAGGCTCTCCGACCTCGTGGCGGAGACCGCCGCGCAGGGGATGCCCGCCGTGGCGGTGACCGACCACGGCAACATGTTCGGTGCCTTCGAGTTCTGGAAGGCCGCAAAGGCCGGTGGCGTCAAACCGATCATCGGGACCGAGGCGTACATCACGCCGCGCACGCACCGCTCGGACAAGACCCGTGTGCGCTGGGGTGACGGTGGTGGCGACGACGTGTCCGGCGCCGGTTCGTACACGCACATGACGATGTTCGCCGAGAACACGACGGGCATGCACAACCTGTTCCGGCTGTCGTCCAAGGCGTCGCTCGAGGGGTACTACTTCAAGCCCCGCATGGACATCGAGCTCCTGCAGGAGTACCACGAGGGCATCATCGCCACCACGGGCTGCCCCTCGGGGGAGATCCAGACGCGCCTGCGTCTCGGCCAGTACGACGAAGCAGTGCAGGCGGCCGCCGACTACCGCGACATCTTCGGCAAGGAGAACTACTTCGCCGAGGTCATGGACCACGGCCTCGAGATCGAACGCCGGATCATGAGCGACCTGATCCGCCTGGCGAAGGACCTCGACATCCCGCTGGTCGGCACGAACGACCTGCACTACACGCACGCCCACGACGCCAAGTCGCACGCGGCACTGCTCTGCGTGCAGTCCGGCTCGACCCTGAACGACCCGAACCGCTTCAAGTTCGACGCCGACGAGTTCTACCTGAAGACCCCGGCGCAGATGCGGCACGTCTTCCGCGACAACCTCGAGGCCTGCGACAACACGCTGCTCATCGCAGAACGCTGCAACGTCGAGTTCGACACCTCGGCCAACTACATGCCGAAGTTCCCGGTGCCCGAGGGCGAGACCGAGCACTCCTGGTTCGAGAAAGAGGTCGCGAAGGGGCTGGACTACCGGTACCCGGACGGCATCTCGAAAGAGGTCCAGGACCGCGCCGACTACGAGGTCGGCATCATCAACCAGATGGGCTTCCCCGGCTACTTCCTGGTGGTCGCGGACTTCATCAACTGGTCCAAGAACAACGGCATCCGCGTCGGCCCGGGGCGTGGCTCCGGTGCCGGCTCGATGGTCGCGTACGCGATGCGCATCACCGACCTCGACCCCATCCGGCACGGCCTGATCTTCGAGCGGTTCCTCAACCCGGACCGCGTCTCGATGCCCGACTTCGACGTCGACTTCGACGACCGGCGCCGCGGTGAGGCGATCAAGTACGTCACCGAGAAGTACGGGTCGGAGCGCGTCGCGCAGATCGTCACGTACGGCACGATCAAGGCGAAGCAGGCGCTCAAGGACTCCTCGCGCGTCCTCGGTTTCCCGTTCGGCATGGGCGAGAAGCTCACGAAGGCGATGCCGCCGCCCGTGATGGGCAAGGACATCCCGCTCACCGGGATCTTCGACAAGGACCACCCGCGCTACAAGGAAGCCGTCGACGTCCGCACCGTGGTCGAGACCGACCCCGAGGCGAAGACCGTCTTCGACACCGCACTCGGGCTCGAGGGGCTGAAGCGCCAGTGGGGCGTGCACGCGGCCGGCGTCATCATGTCGAGCGACCCGCTCATCGACATCATCCCGATCATGAAGCGGGAGCAGGACGGCCAGATCGTCACGCAGTTCGACTACCCGGCAGCGGAGTCGCTCGGCCTGATCAAGATGGACTTCCTGGGGCTCCGCAACCTCACGATCATCAGTGACGCCCTCGACAACATCAAGACGAACCGCGGGACCGAGCTCGACCTCGAGAACATGGGTCTCGAAGACCCCGAGGCGTACGCGCTCCTGCAGCGCGGCGACACCCTCGGCGTGTTCCAGCTCGACGGTGGGCCGATGCGTGGCCTGCTGCGGCTGATGAAGCCCGACAACTTCGAGGACATCTCCGCGCTCATCGCCCTGTACCGCCCGGGGCCCATGGGTGCGAACTCGCACACGAACTACGCGCTCCGCAAGAACGGCGAGCAGCCGATCACGCCGATCCACCCGGAGCTCGAAGAGCCCCTCAAGGACATCATCGGCACGACCTACGGCCTGATCATCTACCAGGAGCAGGTCATGGCCATCGCGCAGAAGGTCGCGGGGTTCTCCCTCGGCCAGGCGGACATCCTCCGCCGCGCGATGGGCAAGAAGAAGAAGTCCGAGCTCGACAAGCAGTACGCGGGCTTCCAGCAGGGCATGAAGGACAACGGGTACTCCGACGCGGCGATCAAGACGCTGTGGGACATCCTGCTGCCCTTCTCCGACTACGCGTTCAACAAGGCGCACTCGGCGGCCTACGGTGTGGTGTCCTTCTGGACCGCGTACCTCAAGGCGCACTACCCGGCCGAGTACATGGCGGCGCTGCTGACGAGCGTCGGCGACGCCCGCGACAAGCTCGCGCTCTACCTGAACGAGTGCCGCCGGATGGGCATCAAGGTGATGCCGCCGGACGTCAACGAGTCGATCGGCTTCTTCGCCGCCGTCGGCGACGACATCCGGTTCGGCATGGGTGCCATCCGCAACGTCGGGTTCAACGTCGTCGACGACATCGTCAAGGCCCGGACCGAGAAGGGCGCCTTCGAGTCGTTCCACGACTTCCTGCGCAAGATCCCGATCTCGTCGGCGAACAAGCGCACGGTCGAGTCGCTCATCAAGGCCGGTGCCTTCGACGAGTTCGGCGACACCCGGCGTGCCCTGGTGGAGATCCACGAGGGCGCGGTCGAAGGTGCGGTGAAGGTCAAGCGCGACGAGGCCCACGGCAACGTCGGGTTCGACTTCGACTCGCTCTTCGCCGAGGCAGCGGAGGACGCCCCGAGCGCCGCGGTGTCGCAGGTGCCGGACCGTCCGGAGTGGTCCAAGCGCGACAAGCTCGCGTTCGAGCGGGACATGCTCGGGCTCTACGTGTCCGACCACCCGCTCGCCGGGCTCGAGATCGAGCTCGCGAAGCACCAGTCGATCACCATCGCCGACCTGCTGACCGCCGACGACTCGATCGAGGGCGAGACGGTCACCGTCGCCGGCCTGCTGACGAGCGTGCAGCACCGGGTGGCGAAGACGAGCGGCAACCCGTACGGCATCGTCGACATCGAGGACTTCGGCGGCCAGATCGGCGTGATGTTCCTGGGCAAGACCTACCAGGAGTTCGGCCCGTCCCTGGTGCCCGACTCGATCGTCGTCCTGCGCGGCCGAGTCAACGTCCGCGACGACGGCAAGGCCCTGCACGCGGTGAGCATGTTCCAGCCGAACGTCGGTGACGCGATGGGCTCCGGCCCGCTCACCCTGTCGCTGCCGGAACGACAGGCCACGACGACCACGGTGACGGAACTCGCCGCCGTGCTCGGCCGCCACCAGGGTGACACCGAGGTCCGGCTGAAGCTGCTCAAGGACGACGTCGCGCGCACCTTCGAGCTGCCGTTCCCGGTGAACCTGACCCCCGACCTGTTCGGCGAGCTGAAGAGCCTGCTCGGACCCCGCTGCCTGGTGTAGGAGCGTCGACCATGGCCGGTCACCGGATCTTCGGGACGCCCGTCGCGGACGTCTACGGGCACTACCTGGCGAAGGTGGAGCGGAAGGGCCACACGAAGGCGGAGCTCGACACCGTCATCGAGTGGTTGACCGGCTTCGACGACCTGGCGCTCGCGCAGCACCTGGCCGACCGGACCACGTTCGAGGACTTCTTCGCCAGCGCGCACCTCAACCCGAACGCCCCGCTCATCACCGGGGTGATCTGCGGGGTGCGGATCGAGGAGCTCGACGACCCGCTCATGCTGCAGATCCGGTACCTCGACAAGCTCGTCGACGAGGTCGCCAAGGGTCGGCCGATGGTGAAGATCCTGCGGACCGCGTGACCGACGGGCAGCCCGCACCGCACGTCCTGCGGGCGTTCGGCGTGCACGACCGGCTGCTCGAGCGCCTCGCCGGCGGGCGCGGACTCACGTGGCGCGCCGGGGACGTCGTCCTCCGCCCGTCCGGTGACCGCCTGGAGGCCCGGTGGCGGTCCGCCACGCTGGCGCGGCTCGTCCACACGGCCGGGTTCCGGACGCCGCGCCCGGTCGCCGCCGCGTCCGGGGACTGGGTCGTGGACGCCAGCCCCAGCGCCGGCGACGCCGCCGGCGCTGGGGCCGGCACCGGCGTCAGCACCGGCGACGACGGTTGGGAGGCCTGGCGGTGGGTCGACGGTCGGACCGACCCGACTCGCGTGGACGACGTGATCGCCGCGGGCGCAGCGTTCCACCGGGCGATCGCCCGTCTGCCACGCCCGGACTTCCTCGACGACCGCGACGAGCCCTGGAGCCGGGCGGACCGCACGGCCTGGGGCGGAGCAGCCCTTCCCGACGACCCGACGCTGGACCGCCTGGCCGCGACGTTCCGGCCGGTGACGTCCCCGTCGCAGCTCGTCCACGGCGACCTGCTCGGCAACGTGCTCTTCACGCCGGGGGAGCCGCCCACGGTGTTCGACTGGGCACCGTACTGGCGCCCGGCGGGCCTCGGCGCCGCGATCGCCGCGGTCGACGCCGTGTGCTGGCACGGGGTCGCCGTCGGTCGGCTCGGCGTGCTCGGCACCGGCGTCCCCGAGTGGCCGCAGCTGCTCGTCCGTGCCCTGGCGTTCCGGATCGCCACGCTGCACCTGCTCGACGCGTGGGACGCCGACCAGACGGTCCGCCACCGGCCCGTGGTCGACGCCGTCGTGCAGCACGCCGCCGGTACGCTGGAGGCCTCATGATGCAGCGAATCGACCTCCGCGGCGGCCTCCCCGCCCGTGCCGAACTCCTCCGACTCATGCCCCGTGCCGCGGGTGACGTGTCGCACGCGGTCGACGCCGCGCGCGAGTTGATCGAGGACGTCCGGCACCGTGGCGCCGCGGCCCTGCACGACCAGGCCGAGCGCTTCGACGGCGGGGCCCCCGCGAACGTCCGGGTCCCCGCTGCCGAGATCACCGCCGCCGTGGCGGGGCTCACCCCCGAGGTCCGAGCAGCCCTCGACGAGGCCATCCGCCGGGTCCGGGCCGCGAGTGCCGCGCAGATCCCCGCCCCGTCCGTGACGACCCTGGCCGACGGCGCCGAGGTCCACCAGCGCTGGCAGCCGATGCGCCGCGTGGGGCTCTACGTGCCCGGTGGCAAGGCCGTCTACCCGTCCAGCGTCGTGATGAACGTCGTCGCGGCCCAGGTCGCGGGCGTGCCCTCGATCGCCCTCGTGTCGCCGCCGCAGCGCGACCACGGCGGCGCGGTGCACCCGACGATCCTCGCGGCGGCGGGGCTGCTCGGCGTCGACGAGGTCTACGCGATGGGCGGTGCCGGAGCCGTCGGCGCGCTGACGTACGGCGTCGCCGAGATCGACCTCGAGCCGGTCGACCTGGTCACCGGTCCGGGCAACAACTACGTCGCCGCGGCCAAGCGTCTGGTGCGCGGGGTGGTGGGCATCGACTCCGAGGCCGGGGCGACCGAGATCCTCGTGATCGCGGACGACACCGCCGACGCCGGGTTCGTGGCCGCCGACCTCATCAGCCAGGCCGAGCACGACGAGCAGGCCGGCAGTGTGCTGGTGACGACGTCCGCGGCGTTCGCCGACGCGGTCGAGGCCGCCATCCCGGAACGCACGGCGGTGCTCGGGACGGCTGCGCGCCTCCAGGCCGCCCTGGACGGACCGCAGTCCGCGATCGTCCTGGTGGACTCCCTGACCGACGCGGCGACCGTGAGCAACGCGTACGGGCCGGAGCACCTCGAGATCCAGACGGTCAACGACGACGCGGTGCTGGCCGACATCGACGCCGCCGGTGCGGTGTTCGTCGGGCCGAGCACGCCGGTGAGCCTGGGGGACTACCTGGCCGGGTCGAACCACGTGCTGCCGACCGGCGGCCAGGCCCGGTTCGGGTCCGGGCTGTCAGCGTCGACGTTCCTGCGGCCCCAGCAGATCGTGCGGTACACGCCCGAGGCCCTGGCCGAGGTCGCGCCGCACATCGTCGCGCTGTCCACCGAGGAGCAGCTCCCCGCGCACGGGGCCGCCGTGACGGAGCGCACGAACCGATAGCCTGGGGAACGACATGTTCTGCCCCTTCTGCCGCCACCCGGACTCCCGCGTCGTCGACTCACGGACGAGCGACGACGGAACCTCCATCCGCCGCCGTCGTCAGTGCCCCAACTGCGGTCGACGGTTCTCGACCACCGAGACCGCATCGCTCAACGTCGTGAAGCGCAACGGTGTCACCGAGCCGTTCAGCCGCGACAAGATCGTCTCCGGCGTGCGCAAGGCGTGCCAGGGGCGCCCGGTCACCGACGGTGACCTGGCCGTGCTCGCGCAGCGCGTCGAGGAGACCGTCCGGTCCTCCGGATCCAGCCAGATCGACGCGAACGACATCGGCCTCGCGATCCTCGCGCCCCTTCGTGAGCTCGACGAGGTCGCCTACCTGCGGTTCGCGAGCGTCTACCAGGCGTTCGACTCGCTCGAGGACTTCGAGGACGCCATCGGCCAGCTCCGCCGCGACCACCACGGGGCGTCCGACACGGCCGCCGGGTCGTCCGCACCGTCCGGCACGCGCGCGTGAGCGGCATCGCCGAACGGATCGTGCGCGGTGGCTACCGCGTCGTGTTCCGTTCCGTGTTCGCGAACATGGACCCGGAGCGCGCCCACCACCTGGCGTTCGCCGTCATCGCGGGGCTGCCCCGCGTGCCGTTCCTGAGCGGCGTCGTCGAGCGGTACTGCCGTCCCGCGGCGGCCGACGGCGTCACCACGATGGGCATCCACTTCCCGTCGCGCTTCGGCCTGGCCGCCGGGTTCGACAAGGACGCCCGCGGCATCGCCGGTCTCGGCCTGCTCGGCTTCGGCCACGTCGAGGTCGGCACCATCACCGCCAAGCCGCAGCCCGGCAACGAGCGCCCGCGCCTGTTCCGGCTGATCGGCGACCGCGCCCTGATCAACCGCATGGGCTTCAACAACCACGGCGCCGCTGCGGCCGCCCGACGCCTCGAGCGCGCCCGCCGCAACCCCGGCCGACCGGTCATCGGCGTGAACATCGGCAAGAGCCGGGTCGTCTCCGTCGAGGACGCCATCGACGACTACCTCGAGTCCACCCGTCGGCTCGCGACGTTCGCGGACTACCTGGCGGTCAACGTCAGCTCGCCGAACACGCCCGGCCTGCGCGGGCTGCAGGAACTGGACCAGCTCCGACCGCTGCTGTCCGCGGTGCGTGACGCCGCCGGCCGGACGCCGGTGCTCGTCAAGATCGCACCGGACCTGACCGACGAGCAGATCGACGCGATCGCGGGCCTCGCGGTCGAGCTCGGACTGTCCGGGGTGATCGCCAACAACACGACGATCTCCCGTGAGGGCCTGACGGCCGATCCGTCCGACGTCGAGGCGATGGGTGCCGGGGGCCTCTCCGGTGCGCCGGTCGCCGCCCGCTCGCTCGAGGTCCTGCGTCGCGTCCGCGCCGCGGTGCCCGCCGACTTCTGCGTCATCGCCGTCGGTGGTGTGACCACCGAGCAGGACGTGCAGGATCGCATCGACGCCGGGGCCACGCTCGTGCAGGGCTACACGGCGTTCCTCTACGAGGGACCGACCTGGGCCGCGCGCATCAACCGGCTGCGCCGACGGCGGCTGCGTCGCGCCGCGCGGTAGACGCGACCACCTGACGGACCGGAGGCCCGTGGCGACACCGCCACGGGCCTCCGGTCCGTCGTGTGGGTGCGCTCACGGCCGCTTCGTGAGCAGGAATGGGGGAGCGGGAACGACGAAGCGCCGCCCGGCAGGCCGGGCGGCGCTTCGTCGTGTGCGTGTGGCTAGAGGGTGGGGTACTGCCCACGCCGGACCTGGGGCTTCGGCAGCCGCAGGAAGCGCAGCTGCCACGCCCGCGTGAGGATGTAGAGGAACGTGCCGCGCTGGAGCTCGCCGAACTTGGCGGTGAGCTTGCGGCGGAGCGACAGCCACAGCACCACGCAGTCGATGATGAACAGCGCCACGAACGCCCACACCAGCAGGAGCGAGTAGGACGCGATCACGGTCTGCGCGGCCGCGAACCCGACGATCAGGAACAGCACGAGCACGGGCATCATGACCTCGCCGACGTTCCAGCGGGCGTCGATCCAGTCGCGGACGAAGCGTCGCTGCTCACCGCGGTCCTTCGCCGGCAGGTAGCGCTCCTCGCCGTTGGCCATGCCGACCCGGGCACGCTCGCGCTCCGAGTTGAGACGTGCGCGCGCAGCCTTCTTGTCGACCGGCGTGTTGCCGACGAGGGGGCGGCGGTTCGCTGCCTCTCGCTCGCGGCGGGACGGCGTGGGGCGGCCCTTGCCCTGCTCGAGGAGCTCGGCCTCGGTCGGGTTGACGGTCGTGTTGGTCTTGGGGGCTGCCTTCGCCACGGTGCGTTCCTAACGGCGGTGTGCGTGCGGGATCTCCTCTAGATTACCGGGCATGACCGACAGCGAACAGCACAGCCCCGCGACCGACCCCGCGCTCCTCGACGCCCTGCGCGAACACGTGCAGGGGGCACTGCCCACGACGATCGCCGACCTGTCCGCGCTGGTGCGCCTGCCGTCGGTGTCCTGGTCGGCCTTCGACCCGGCGAACGTGCGCGCGAGTGCCGAGGCCGTCGCGGACCTCGCCCGGTCCACCGGGGTGTTCGGCGCGGACGACGTCCGGATCGTGCGGTCGGCGGTGTCCGGCTCGACGGCCGACGTCGCCGAGGCCGACGCCGAGACCGAGCTCGGCCAGCCCGCGGTGCTCGCGGTGCGCCCGGCGCGGAACGGCAAGCCGACGGTGATGCTCTACGCCCACCACGACGTGCAGCCGCAGGGCGACGAGGCCCTGTGGGAGACGCCGCCGTTCGAGCCGACCCTGCGCGGTGACCGCCTGTACGGCCGCGGCGCCTCGGACGACAAGGCCGGCGTGATGACGCACATCGCGTCGCTCCGCGCGGTGCACGCCCAGTTCGGCGACGACCTCGACCTGGGGATCGTGCTGTTCGTCGAGGGCGAGGAGGAGTTCGGCTCCCGCTCGTTCCGCACGTTCCTGCGCGAGCAGAAGGAGCACCTCGCCGCCGACGTCATCGTCGTGGCGGACAGCGACAACTGGTCGACCGAGGTGCCGTCGATCACGGTCTCCCTGCGCGGCAACGTCACCTTCAAGCTCACCCTGACCACGCTCGAGCACGCCAGCCACAGCGGCATGTTCGGGGGAGCGGCCCCGGACGCGATGATCCCGATGGTGCGGCTGCTCGCCTCGCTGCACGACGCCGACGGCTCGGTCGCCGTCGACGGGCTGACCTCGTACGAGGCCGACGTGCCGGAGCGCACCGAGGACGAACTCGCCGTCGACGCCGCGCTCGTGTCCGGTGTGCGCCCGATCGGCACCGGCGCCGTGCTGTCCCGCATGTGGTTCCAGCCGTCGATCACGGTGACCGGCATGGACGTGCCGAGCGTCGCGAACGCCTCGAACACCCTGCTGCCCACGGTCTCGGCACGGGTGTCGGTCCGCGTCGCCCCCGGCCAGGACGCCCGGCAGGCGTCCGCGGCCGTCGAGCGCCACCTGCGCGAGCACGTCCCGTTCGGTGCACGGATGGAGATCACCGAGCCGGACAGCGGCGACGGGTTCCTCGTCGACACCGCTGGCTGGGCCGTCCAGGAGGCCCGCACGGCGATGCGCGAGGGGTGGGGCGCCGAGGCGGTCGAGCAGGGAATCGGCGGGTCGATCCCGTTCGTGTCCGACCTCGCCGCGGAGTTCCCGGACGCGCAGATCCTGGTCACCGGCGTCGAGGACCCGGACACCCGTGCGCACAGCCCGAACGAGTCACAGCACCTCGGTGTCCTGCACCGTGCCATCGCGTCGGAGACGATCCTGCTCGCCAGGCTCGCGACGCGCAGCTGAGGGTGCTTACAATCGACGCCAGGCGCGGTGACCAGCACCGCCCGGAGGGAGACGCGCGATGAGCGACACCATCACCGAAGCACCGGCGACCGAAACGCAGTCGCACGGCGTCCTCCTGAGCGACGCCGCTGCCGGCAAGGTGGCGAGCCTGCTCGAGCAGGAGGGCCGCGACGACCTGCGCCTGCGCCTCGCCGTCCAGCCCGGTGGCTGCTCGGGCCTGATCTACCAGCTGTACTTCGACGAGCGTCTGCTCGACGGTGACGTCACCGCCGAGTTCGACGGGGTCGAGGTCGTCGTCGACAAGATGAGCGTCCCGTACCTCGACGGCGCGACGATCGACTTCGAGGACACGATCCAGAAGCAGGGCTTCACGATCGACAACCCGAACGCGCAGGGCAGCTGCGCCTGTGGTGACAGCTTCCACTGATCACCAGCGATCCGACACGCGAGCGGGGAGCGACCGGAACGGTCGCTCCCCGCTCGCGTTCGTGTGGCCGGACGTGGCGCGCCGGGGCGCGGCGTGACCGGGCGAAATGGTGCCCGCCGACGTGCGGATCGAGGCCAGAACCGTGTCGTGTGTGCGCGAGCGGTACCGAGCTGCGAGTAAGCTAGGAGTGTTCCAATCAAGCTGGGAGCCAGCCATGCGCCGCCTTCGTGCGGCTCGCCGTCGGACTCGACGGGCTGACCTCCTGAAGCTCACGTCTTTTGCGAGAGGTAACAGTGCGTTCGAATCGCCGTATACGTTGGGCGGCCGTCCCGGTGGCCGTCGGTCTGGTCATCGCACTGGCTGGCTGCACGCAGCAGCAGATGAACGGATGGCTCCCCGGCACGGAGGAGACGAAGAACGTCACCAACCACACGAGCCGCATCGTCGGCCTGTGGACCACCAGCTGGGTCGTTCTGCTCGCCGTCGGTCTCATCGTGTGGGGCCTGATCATCTGGGCAGCGATCGTCTACCGCCGCCGGAAGGGCCAGACCGGCCTGCCCGTGCAGATGCGGTACAACATGCCGCTCGAGATCTTCTACACGATCGTGCCGCTGATCCTGGTGCTGGGCTTCTTCGCCTTCACCGCGAAGGACCAGGCCGCGATCGAGAAGCCCTTCGCCGACCCCGACGCCACCGTGCACGTGTACGGCAAGCGCTGGGCGTGGGACTTCAACTACATCAACAAGGACAACCCCGAAGAGAGCGTCTACTACCAGGGCATCCAGGCCCAGGAAGAAGAGAACGCCAACGGGGCGATCGACGAGTCGCAGCTGCCGACCCTCTACCTGCCGAAGGGCAAGAAGGTCGCGATCGAGCTCTCCTCGCGCGACGTCGACCACTCCTTCTGGGTCATCGACTTCCTCTACAAGAAGGACATGCTCCCGGGCAAGACCAACTGGGAGTACTTCATCCCGGAGAAGCTCGGCACGTACCAGGGCAAGTGCGCGGAGCTCTGCGGTGAGTACCACTCGCTGATGCTCTTCCAGGTGAAGGTCGTCACGCCGGCGCAGTACCAGGACTACCTCGACACCCTGAAGGACCAGGGCAAGGTCGGTCTGCTCGGTGACGAGTACAACACCAACACCAACGAACCGAACAACAAGGCGCCGGTCGAGGCGTCCAGCGAGAACAAGTAGGGGCTCGTCAGATGACAACGTCACTCGTCGGCCAACCGACCCAGACCTCGTCGCCGGACTTCCAGGCGTCGAAGGTGGGTCGGAAGGGCAACATCGTCGTTCGGTGGATCACCTCCACCGACCACAAGACCATCGGGTACATGTACCTGATCGCGTCGTTCATCTTCTTCCTGCTCGCAGGTGTGATGGCGCTCGTGATCCGTGCCCAGCTCTTCGAACCCGGCCTGCACGTGGTCGCGACGAAGGAGCAGTACAACCAGCTGTTCACGATGCACGGCACGATCATGCTGCTGATGTTCGCGACGCCGCTGTTCTCGGGCTTCGCGAACGCGATCATGCCGCTCCAGATCGGCGCGCCGGACGTCGCCTTCCCGCGACTCAACGGCTTCGCCTTCTGGCTCTACCTGTTCGGCTCGCTCATCGCGGTCGGCGGCTTCCTCACCCCGCAGGGCGCTGCCTCGTTCGGGTGGTTCGCCTACGCGCCACTGAGTGACACGACGTTCACACCAGGGCTCGGCGGCACACTCTGGGTCTTCGGGCTCGGCATGACCGGCTTCTCGACGATCCTCGGCGCGGTGAACTTCATCACCACGATCATCACGATGCGTGCCCCGGGTCTGACCATGTTCCGCATGTCGATCTTCACGTGGAACACCCTCGTGACGGCGCTCCTCGTCCTGATGGCCTTCCCGGTCCTCGCGACGGCGCTCTTCGGCCTCGGGCTCGACCGCGTGTTCGACGCACAGATCTTCAACCCGGCCAACGGCGGGGCTCTGCTCTGGCAGCACCTGTTCTGGTTCTTCGGGCACCCCGAGGTCTACATCATCGCGCTGCCGTTCTTCGGCATCGTCTCCGAGGTCTTCCCGGTGTTCAGCCGCAAGCCGATCTTCGGGTACAAGACCCTGGTCTACGCGACGATCTCCATCGCGGCCCTCTCGGTCACGGTGTGGGCGCACCACATGTACGTCACCGGTGGCGTCCTGCTCCCGTGGTTCTCGCTCATGACGATGCTCATCGCGGTCCCGACCGGCGTGAAGATCTTCAACTGGGTCGGCACCATGTGGCGCGGTTCGGTCACGTTCGAGACCCCGCTCCTCTGGGCCCTCGGCTTCCTCATCACGTTCACCTTCGGTGGTCTCACCGGCGTGATCCTGGCGTCGCCGCCGCTCGACTTCCACGTGTCCGACTCGTACTTCGTCGTGGCGCACTTCCACTACGTGGTCTTCGGCACCGTCGTCTTCGCGATGTTCTCCGGCTTCTACTTCTGGTGGCCGAAGTGGACCGGCAAGATGCTCAACGAGCGTCTCGGCAAGATCCACTTCTGGCTCCTGTTCATCGGGTTCCACACGACGTTCCTCATCCAGCACTGGCTGGGCGTCATCGGCATGCCGCGTCGGTACGCGACGTACCTGCCGAACGACGGCTTCACCTGGATGAACCAGCTGTCGACGATCGGCTCGATGATCCTCGCGATCTCGTTCCTGCCGTTCATCTTCAACGTCTACGTGACCGCCCGGAACGCACCGAAGGTCGCCGTGAACGACCCGTGGGGCTACGGCCGCTCGCTCGAGTGGGCGACCTCCTGCCCGCCGCCGCGCCACAACTTCACGTCGATCCCGCGTATCCGTTCGGAGTCCCCGGCCTTCGACCTGAACCACCCCGAGGCCGGTGTGCCGATCGGTGTGGGTCCCGCGAAGGACGCCCCCGATGCCCCGACCTACGACGCCGCGAAGGGCGAGGTGAAGTAACGCCATGCGCGCGAACACCAACCTGTTCTGGATCCTCTTCGGGTTCTTCATCCTGGCGGACGCCGCCTACACCATCTGGGCGCTGATCTACTACGGCGAGCCCGAGTGGGTGGGCACCGTGGCGATCGGCCTGACCGGCCTGATGTCGGCGTTCATCGCCTTCTACCTTGGCAAGGTCATGTCGTCCCAGGGCGGGGTCCTGCCCGAGGACCGTCCCGACGCCAACATCGAGGACGGCGACGCCGAGCTCGGGCACTTCAGCCCGTGGTCGTGGTGGCCCATCCTGCTGGCCGCCGCGGTCGCCGTCTGCTTCCTCGGCGTGGCCGCCGGCCTGTGGATCGTCCCGATCGGGCTCGTCCTCGTGGCGATCACCCTGGTCGGCTGGGTCTACGAGTACTACCGCGGCAACTTCGGGCACTGACCCGGCGCTGCAGCGCACCTGACACTTCGGGCGGCACCAGAACGGTGCCGCCCGAAGTGCGTCCAGGAGACGAACTCCGGTCCCGATCCGGAACAAACGGGCCCGCCCGCGACTTGACTGGAGCGGACCTCCCACCACAGCGAAAGGAGTCACCTCAGGTGACCGACAAGCGCACCCTCATCATCTTCGGCGCAACGGGCGACCTCGCCTCCCGCCTGCTCCTGCCGGGCCTCGGCACGTTCCTGCAGAGCGGCCGTGCCGTTCCCGTGCAGCTGATCGGCACGGGCCGCAGCGAGCGCAGCCCCGAGAAGTGGAAGGACATCGTCACGCAGTCCTTCGCGTCGCAGGACGTCAAGGGGCCGGAGGTCGACGCGACCATCGAGTCGACGCAGTTCATCCAGGGCGACCCCACCGACCCGAAGCACCTCGAGGCGCTCCTGGCCGCGGCCGACTCCGAGCCGATCCTGTACTTCGCCCTCCCGCCGCAGATCGCCTCCGACATCTGCGAGGCGCTCGAGCACGTCGAGCTCCCCGAGGGCACGACCCTGGCCTTCGAGAAGCCCTTCGGCACCGACGTCGCCAGCGCCCAGGCCCTCAACGAGACGGTGCTCAAGCTCGTCCCCGAGGACCGCGTGCACCGCACCGACCACTTCCTCGGCCGCACCACGGTGCTGAACATCATCGGTCTGCGCTTCGCGAACCGCCTGTTCGAGCCCATCTGGAACGCCGAGAACATCGAGAAGGTCGACATCTTCTACGACGAGACCCTCGGTCTCGAGAACCGCGCCCAGTACTACGACGAGGCCGGTGCGATGGTCGACATGATCCAGTCGCACCTGCTGCAGATCCTCGGCCTGGTCACGATGGACGCCCCGGCCGCGATCGACGCGGTCGAGTTCCGCTCGTCGCTCGCCCGGGTCCTGCGCTCCACCCGCCTCAAGGGCGACGACGCGAAGATCGCCTCGCGCCGCGCGGTCTACACCGCCGGCACCATCGACGGCAAGGAACTGCCGTCGTACCAGGAAGAGGACGGCGTCGACCCGTCGCGCCAGACGGAGACCCTCGCCGAGATCTCGGTCGAGGTGGACACCGCCCGCTGGGCAGGCGTCCCCTTCACGCTGCGCTCCGGCAAGGCCCTCGGCGCCAGCCGCAAGGAGGTGCTGATCACGTTCAAGCCGGTCACGCGCCTCCCCTCCGGTCTGAGCGGTCGCCCGAAGACCGACACGCTGCGCATCGTCCTGAACCCGGACGAGATCGAGCTGTCGGTGTCGGCCAACGGCGGTGGCAACCCGTTCGAGATGGGACAGGTCACCCTGTCGTCGTCGTTCAGCGACGGCGAGCTCACCCCGTACGGCGAGGTCCTGAACGGCATCTTCCACGACGACCCGCTGCTCTCCATCCGCGGCGACGTGGCCGAGCGCTGCTGGGAGATCGTGGAGCCGGTCGTCGCCGCCTGGAAGGCCGACGAGGTCCCGCTCGAGGAGTACCGCGCCGGTTCGCGCGGCCCGGCGGACTGGGAGTCGTCGTCCTGACGGACGCGCTGCCGACGTCCTGAACGGACGCCCTGACGGACGGGAGGCCCGGTGCCAGCTGGCACCGGGCCTCCCGTCCGTCGTGGAGTCACCATCAGGGCACCGCAAGACGCCGTCGTGTCTTCGAGACGCCGCCGGATCCTGCGGCGTCTCGGCGGCTTCGAGGTGTCGCGCGAAGACGACGGCGTCTCCCGGGGGCTGAGCCGGACGTCAGGCGGGGGAGCCGGCGCGCTCACCCTCGCCGGTCCACGACCGCGTGCCGCCGTCGTGGACGGGCAACCGCGTGCGGTGCCCGACGGCCGCGCCACGTGCACGCTCGATGGCGTCCGCTGCCGACACGAGCGTCAGGTGCGACAGCACCTGCGGGGTGTTGCCGATGTGGTGTCCGGTGGCGACGTCGATCTCCTCGGAGAGCATGCCGACGTCGTTCGCGTACCCGACGAGCACGTCCATCAGGCGCTCGGCGTCCTCGACCCGTCCCGAGGCCGCGTACTGCTCCACCAGCCAGAACGAGCACGCCAGGAACGGGTGCTCGGCGCCGGACAGCCCGTCGAAGCCGGCCGTCGTGCGGTAGCGGAGCACGAGGCCCTCGTCCCCGACGCGCAGGTCCTCCTCGATGGCGCGGACGGTGCCCGTCATCCGGGGGTCGTCGGCGCGGCAGAACCCGACCTGCGGCAGGACGAGCAGGCTCGCGTCGACCTCGTCGGTGTCGTAGTGCTGGCGGAACGAACCGCGCTCGGCGTTCCAGCCGTGCTCCTCGATCTCGGCGCGGACGGTGTCGCGCAGGGTGCGCCAGCGGTCGACGGGGCCCTCGAGGCCGAACTCCTCGACTGCGGCGACCCCGCGGTCGAACGCGGCCCAGATCATCACCCGCGAGTGCGTGAAGCTGCGCCGCGGGCCGCGCATCTCCCAGATGCCGTTGTCCGGCTCCTGCCAGTGCTCCTCGACGTAGCCGAGCAGTGCCCGTTGCAGCGCCCAGGAGTCGGCGTTCTCCTCGACCCCGAGCTCGCGCGCGTCGTGCAGTGCCGCGAGCACCTCGCCGAAGACGTCGCCCTGGTACTGCGTCGAGGCGCCGTTGCCGACGCGCACGGGAGTCGACCCGAGGTACCCCGGCAGTTCGGGCAGCTCCCGTTCGGGCAGCTCGCGTTCGCCGGCGATGCCGTACATGATCTGCACGTCGGCGGGGTCGCCCGCGATCGCGCGCAGCAGCCAGCCGCGCCAGTGCGTCGCCTCGTCGCGGTAGCCGTGGGCGATGAGCGACGCGAGCGCGAGGGAGGCGTCGCGCAGCCACACGTAGCGGTAGTCCCAGTTGCGTTCGCCGCCGGGGTCCTCCGGCAGGCCCGTGGTCGCGGCCGCGACGACGCCACCGGTCTCACCGTGGGTCATCGCGCGGAGGAACACCAGCGACCGTCGTGCGGCGTCGGCGTACCGACCGGTGGTCTGCGCCGGGGCGGTCCACGCCGTCCACCACGAGACGGTGTGGGCGAGGGCCGCGTCGACGTCGAGCGGCTCCGGCGGCTCGCGGTGCGACGGGTACCAGGTGAGCACCGTGTCGAGCACGTCGCCGTCGTGGATCGTCGTGACGGCGGTGTGCCGGTGGTCGTCGGCGCGGAACCGCGGCCCCCGGACGATCACCGAGCCGGGGCCCGCCGTCGCGAGCAGCGCCGGTTCGTCGTCGTCCCCGATCTGCCGGATCCAGGGCAGGGCGCGCGAGTAGTCGAAGCGGATCCGGAGCGTCTGCCGGAGCTCGACGGTGCCGCGGAGCCCGCGTACCCGGCGGACGATCGAGGGGCGGTGCGCGCCGACGGGCATGAACTCGGTGACCTCGACCACGCCGGCACGGGTGGTCCACACGGTCGAGAGCACCAGGGTGTCGCCGTGGTACCGCCACTCGGCGGTGGCGTCGTCGTCGACGGGTCGGAGTGTCCAGTGCCCGTGGTCCTCGGTGCCGAGCAGCGAGGCGAAGGTGGACGAGCTGTCGAAGCGCGGCAGGCACGCCCAGTCGATGGTCCCGTCGCGGCCGACCAGGGCAGCGGTGCCGGTGCCGCCGATCAGGGCGTGGTCCTCGATGCGGTTCGGCGGCGTGTTCGGCGCTGGGTGCGGCGCGGCTGGGTGCGGTGCGGCTGGGTGTGGTGCGGCTTCGGGCGGTGCGGCCGGCTCGGTGCTCATGGACCGATCGAACACCCGATGCCCGAGCGCCGCGGTCGGCGACGGGGGCTCCGGGCCGAGATCGTGATGAAGGGTCGCTCAGGCCGGGTCGGAACCGTCGGACTCGATGATGCCGACCCGCGCGAGCTCGCTCCACAGGCCGGCGCCGTCCGGTGCGTACACCCAGGGCGCCGACGAGTCACGGGAGCGTTCCTGCGCCCGCGAGCGACCACCGGCCAGCACCGCTTCGCTCGTGGACAGCTGCCGGATGGCGACGCCCGCGACGTTGTCCGGGTGTTCCCGCGAGAAGTCCCCGTAGAGGCTCTCGTCGTGCTGTCCGTCGTCGCCGACCAGGAGCCAGCGGATGTCCGGGAAGTCCTTGGCGAGCCGCCGCAGGTTCTCCTGCTTGTGCAGCTGGCCGCTTCGGAAGAACCGGTCGTGGGTGGGACCCCAGTCGGTGAGCAGGAGCGTGCCGGACGGGTACATGTTGCGCGACAGGAAGCGCTGCAGCGTCGGGGCGACGTTCCACGCCCCGGTCGACAGGTAGACCGTCGGGGAACCGGGGTGCTGCGCGAGGATCCGCTCGTACAGCACGGACATGCCCGGCACCGGGCGGCGGGCGTGCTCGGTCAGCACGAACGAGTTCCAGGCGGCGAGCATGGGGCGGGGGAGCGAGGTCACCATGACGGTGTCGTCGATGTCGGACAGCAGCCCGAAGCGGGTGTCCGGGTGCACGACGAACACGTCGGCCTCGACGTCGCGCCCGCCGCCTGCCGACAGCCGCACCGTGCGCCAGCCGGGCTCGAGGTCGATCGGGACGATGGTGTCGACGACGCCGCCACGGTCGGTCTTCACCACGTGGGAGACACCGCCGGCGGTGACGGTGACCTCGGCGTGGTCGACGGCCACGCTCGTGAAGCTCTTCCAGCCGCGGACCCCCGCGTAGGAGACGTCGGAAGCGAGACCGCGGCGCGTCAGCAGCACACGGCACAGGATGCGCACCCAACCGGGCGCGCCGTAGCCGGTGTACGGGACCACCGTCGGCACCAGTCCGCGACGGCGTGCACGGTGCTCGCGGAACTCCTGGACGGCGTCCTCGATGCGGGCCGCGCGGTGCAGGAGCGGCTCGGCCAACGACGGCTCGTGGGACGTCGGGTCGGGCATGGCGCCATCATCCCATGTACGGCTGACGAAACCGCGCGCTGGGCGGAACTGGTGAGTCGCAGCCATGTTCCAGGCGCGTTCTGCGAAAGTTGTCCCCGTCACACCAACCAACCGCGCTGGAGCGCAAGAGGAGAACACGTGCTCGTCACCGAGGTAACGAACGCTCTGCCGGGGGGATCATCACTGCTCAGGAACGAGCCGGTCCAAGCCCGCAGTTCGGCGCGCCTCGCCGGCCTCCTCGACGCCGCAGCCGCGGTGATCGACGAGATCGGGTTCGAACGGCTCACGACCGCCATGGTCGCCGAGCGCGCGGGGGCGTCGATCGGCACCGTCTACCGGTACTTCCCGGACCGCATCGCCGTGGTCGAGGCACTCGCGATCCGCTGCACCCAGCGGCTCGCCTCCCGCTTCGTCGAGGCCCTCGACGCCAGCGGTGCCGAGACCTGGCAGGACGCGAACGACGCGCTCATCGACATGACCGCCGAGATGTACCGCACCGAACCCGGCTTCCGGGCCATCCGCTTCGGTGACCCGGCGGACACCGGCACCGGTGACGCCGAGGACCGCATGGGCGCACTCGGAGCGACCGTGGGCCAGATCATGCGCGACCGCTTCGGCCTGCCGGACGACGAGCACATCACCCGCGCCTGGGTCGTCCTCGCCGAGTCCGGTCACGCGGTGCTGGCGCGGGCGCACCGCGACCGCGAGCACCCCGACACGGAGCTGATCGAGGAGTACCGCCGGATGAACCGTGCGCACCTGGAATCGGTGATCGCGCCGTCCTGACCACCCACTCAGCCGGCGCGACACGCCGGTGACCGATCCGATCCGCCCGCGCCTCCGAACACCAAGGCGCGGGCGTCGTCGTCCCCGCCGATCCCGTCGTGCCCGTCGGCATCCCCACCGACCGGTGCACCGCCGCGGGGCCGTCACGGATCGTCACAGCGAACCGATGTCGGCACCCCCGGGTACTCTCATCCGGAGTCGGGCTACCTCCGAACAGAAGGGCACCCCATGATCGAGTTCCGCTCGGTGCGCAAGACCTACCCGGACGGCACGACTGCGGTCGAGCACTTCGATCTGGTCATCCCGTCCCGGACCACCACCGTCTTCGTCGGATCCAGCGGCTGTGGCAAGACCACGCTGCTCCGCATGATCAACCGCATGGTCGACCCCACCTCCGGCACCGTCGAGATCGACGGCTCGGACGTCGCCGGGATCAACCCCGTCGAGCTCCGTCGCCACATCGGGTACGTCATGCAGAACTCCGGACTGCTGCCGCACCGCAAGGTCGTCGACAACATCGCGACCGTCCCGCTGCTGACCGGCGTCTCCAAGGCCGACGCACGCAAGCGCGCCCTCGAGCTCATGGACACCGTCGGACTCGACCGTGCCTTCGCCGACCGCTACCCGTCGCAGCTGTCCGGCGGCCAGCAGCAGCGCGTCGGTGTGGCCCGCGGGCTGGCCGTCGACCCGAACATCCTGCTCATGGACGAGCCGTTCGGTGCTGTCGACCCCCTGGTGCGCAACGACCTGCAGGACGAGCTCATCCGCCTGCAGCGCGAACTCGGCAAGACCGTCGTGTTCGTGACGCACGACATCGACGAGGCGTTCAAGCTCGGCGACCAGGTCGTCATCCTCAAGAAGGGCGGGGAGATCGCCCAGCAGGGGACGCCGGCCGAGATCCTCGCCGCACCCGCCGACGACTTCGTCGCCACGTTCATCGGCGCCGGCCGCGGGCGCCGCGCGCTCCGCGTCGAGCAGACCCCGACCGGTCCGATCGTCGTCGACGGTGAAGGCCGCGCGGCCGGCGTGCTGACGGGCCCCGTCGGGGTCGTCGACGCCGCCGAGGCCGTGCCGCAGTCCGACGCCCGAGCAGCAGAGGCCGGAGCGTCGCACGACGCACCGGGTGCTCCGGCGCAGGGTGGGGGCACCCGGTGAAGTGGGTGCTGGCGAACCTCGACACGATCTGGGACAACACCCTCTCCCACCTCGCGATCGCGATCCCGCCGATCATCGTCGCGTTCCTGCTGTCGATCCCGATCGGGTGGCTGGTGGTCCGGCTGCAGCGCCCCGGTGGGTCGCGCTTCGCGTCGGGAGTGGGCAGCAGCATCGTGACCCTCGCCGGTCTGCTCTACGCCATCCCGTCGCTCGCCCTGTTCGTCGCGCTGCCGAGCATCATCGGCACCGGCCTGCAGAGCCCGATCAACGTCGTCATCGGCCTGACGCTGTACGGCCTCGCACTGATGGTCCGGTCCACGGTCGACGGGCTGACCTCGGTCGACTCCGAGACCAAGTCCGCATCGACCGCGATGGGCTACTCACCGGCGCAGCGGTTCTTCCGTGTGGAGCTCCCGCTCGCCGGTCCCGTCCTGCTGGCCGGGCTCCGGGTGGTCTCGGTCTCCACGATCTCGCTGACCACGGTCGGCGCGGTCCTCGGCATCCCGAGTCTCGGCCTCCTGTTCACCGACGGCCTGGGGCGCGGGATCTACGAGGAGATCCTCTCCGGCATCGTGATGGTGCTCGTGCTCGCCTTCGCCCTCGACGGCCTCCTCGTGCTGCTCGGGCGCCTGGTCATGCCGTGGACCCGGACGAACTCGGTGTCACGGCGACAGGCCCGCCGGGTCCTGCAAGCAGCGGAGGTCTCCTCGTGATCATCGGACAGGCCTTCGCATGGGTGTTCGACCCCACGAACTACGGCGGCTACAACGGCATCCCCCAGCGCCTCTGGGAGCACGTCTGGATCACCCTGCTCGCGGTGCTCATCGCCGCCGTCATCGCCGTGCCGGTCGGGTACGCGATCGGCCACACGCGCCGTGCTCGTGGCTTCTCGATCGCGGTGTCCGGCGGGGTGCGGGCACTCCCGACACTCGGCGTGCTCTCGCTGTTCGGGCTGCTGCTCGGCATCGGGCTGCAGGCTCCCTTGCTCGCCCTCGTCATCCTGGCGATCCCGTCGGTGCTCGCCGGGGCGTACTCCGGCATCGAGTCCGTCGACCCGGGGGTCGTCGACGCCGCGAAGGCCCAGGGCATGACCGGCTGGCAGATCCTGTGGAAGGTCGAGATCCCGCTCGGGCTCCCGCTCCTGATCGGTGGCATCCGTGCCGCGGTGCTGCAGGTCGTCGCGACGGCCACGCTCGCCGCGTACGTCGGGGCCGGTGGTCTCGGCGGGTACTTCTTCCTCGGCCTGAAGACCCAGGACTACGCCGAGATGCTCGGTGCCTCCATCCTCGTGATCGCCCTCGCGATCGCGTTCGAGATCGTGTTCGCCGTGCTGCAGCGGGCGGCGGTGCCGAAGGGCACCGCGGACCCGTCGGCTCGACAGCGTCAGGGGTCGCGTGAGCGAGCCCGCAATCCACTCCCGGAAGGAAATCCCTCGTGATCACAGCACCCAAGATCCGCGCCGGTGTCGCCGCCGCGATGGCGGTGGGCGTCGTCGCCGCCCTCGCCGGCTGCGCGCCGAGCGACCCGCTCGACAGCGGCTCCAGCGACTCGTCCGACTCGAAGACGATCGTCGTCGGCTCGCAGCAGTACTACTCGAACGAGATCATCGCCGAGCTCTACGCCCAGGTCCTCGAGAAGGACGGCTTCGACGTGAAGCGCAACTTCAACATCGGGCAGCGTGAGGTCTACATCCCGCAGCTCGAGAAGGGCGCCATCGACGTCATGCCCGAGTACAGCGGCAACCTGCTGCAGTACTTCGACAAGGGCTCGGACGCGAAGACCGCCGACCAGATCGACGACGGGCTCGACAAGGCCCTGCCGAAGGGCCTCCGGGTCCTCGACGAGGCCGACGCCACCGACCAGGACAGCTACACCGTCACGAAGAAGTTCTCCGAGGACAACGACGTCACGAGCCTGGCCGACCTGAAGAACGTCGACGAGAAGCTCACCGTGGGCGCCAACTCCGAGAACCAGACGCGGCCGTACGGCCCGAAGGGGCTCAAGTCGGTCTACGGCGTCGACGTCGACTTCAAGGCGATCGAGGACGGCGGCGGCGCCCTGACCGTCAAGGCGCTCAAGGACGACACCGTCCAGCTGGCCGACATCTACACGGCCGACCCGAGCATCAAGGCGAACGGCTTCGTCACGCTGAAGGACCCGGAGAACCTGATCCTGCCGCAGAACGTCGTGCCGGTCGTCTCGAAGAAGGTCAACGAGAAGGCTGCGGACGCGATCGACTCGGTCAACGAGAAGCTCACGACCGAGGCCCTGATCGAGCTCAACACCAAGAGCACGGCCGACAAGGAGAAGGCGTCCACCATCGCCGAGGACTGGCTCAAGGCCGAGGGTCTGCTGTAGCCACAGCTCCACGAAAGAAAAGCGACAGGCGTCGGGTATCTACCCGGCGCCTGTCGTCGTTCGCGCACGGGGCAGCGCGAACATCCGTGCCGCACGGTTGTGCCGTGCAGAGGCTGTGCACGTTTGTGCACGGGGAGGTTCTACAAGTTGTCGAACCGGGGTGTGGCGCGATAGCGTTGGGGTGTCCCAAGGGCTGTGACACCTGATGTATCCGTTCCACAGGAAGCAACTGACGTGCACGAACAGCGCGCGGCCACCCGTCTCGGAATCGCCGCATGAACGACCTCCTCGATCCGCTCCTCCTGTCGCGGTGGCAGTTCGGTCTGACGACCATCTACCACTTCCTCTTCGTCCCGCTGACGATCGGCATGGCAGCCGTGGTGGCCGTGTTCCAGACCGCCTGGTACCGGACCGGCCGCGCGCACTACCTGCAGCTGACGCGGTTCTTCGGGCGGATCTTCCTGATCAACTTCGCGATGGGTGTCGTGACGGGCATCGTCCAGGAGTTCCAGTTCGGCATGAACTGGTCGAACTACTCGCGCTTCGTCGGTGACGTCTTCGGCGCACCGCTCGCGCTCGAGGGGATCCTGGCGTTCTTCTTCGAGGCGGCGTTCATCGGCATCTGGATCTTCGGCTGGGACCGCCTGCCCAAGGGGCTGCACCTGGCGAGCATCTGGTGCGTCAGCGCCGGCACGATCATGTCGGCGTACTTCATCATCGCCGCGAACGCGTTCATGCAGCACCCGGTCGGCTTCGCGATGAACGAGGCCAAGGGCCGTGCGGAACTCACCGACATCTGGGCGGTGCTCGGCAACAAGGTCGCCCTGGCCGCGTTCCCGCACACGCTCTTCGCCTGCTTCATGGTCGCCGCGGCGGTCATCATCTCGGTCGCGGCCTACCACCTGGCGCGCAACCAGAACCTCGAGACGATGATGCCGGCGCTCAAGTTCGGCATGTGGACCATGCTCGCGGCCGGCGCGCTGACCGTCCTGACCGGCGACCAGCTCGGACTGACGATGGTCGACACGCAGCCGATGAAGATGGCGGCGGCCGAGGCGCTGTACAACACCGCGACCGGCAAGGACGCCTCGTTCTCGATCTTCACGCTCGGCACCCCGGACGGCGTGCACGAGCTGTTCTCGATCCGGGTGCCGTACCTGTTGTCGTTCCTGTCGACGCACACGTTCAACGGCACGGTCGAGGGCATCAACGACCTGCAGGCGCAGTACACGCAGGTGTACGGCCCCGGCGACTACAAGCCGATCATCTGGGTCACCTACTGGTCGTTCCGCTGGATGATCGCCCTCGGCGTCGGCGCGGTCATGGTCTCGCTGGTCGGCCTGTGGCTGACCCGCAAGGGCCGGTTCCCGACGCAGCGCTGGGTGTGGCGCATCGCCACCTGGACGGTGCCGCTGCCGATGGCCGCGATGATCGTCGGTTGGGTCTTCACCGAGATGGGTCGCCAGCCGTGGCTCGTGTTCGGGCTGCTCCAGACGAAGGACGGTGTGTCGCCGAACGTGACCGGACTCGAGGTCCTCATCTCGCTGCTGGTCTTCACCCTGATCTACGGCTCGCTGGCCGTCGTCGAGTTCAAGCTCATCAAGAAGGTCGCGCAAGAGGGGCCCGCCGACCCGGACGAGGTCGACGAGGAGACCGGCGAGGTCAAGCACGAAGTGACGGTCTACTAGATATGGACGCTGCCTGATGGATCTCCCCGTTCTCTGGTTCGCGATCGTCGGCGTCTTCTTCGTCGGCTACTTCGTCCTCGACGGATTCGACTTCGGTGTCGGCATGTCCCTGCCGTTCCTCGGCAAGGACGACACCGACCGTCGGGTCCTGATCAACACCATCGGCCCGGTGTGGGACCTCAACGAGACCTGGGTCATCGTCGCCGGGGCGTGCCTGTTCGCGGCGTTCCCGGAGTGGTACGCCACGATGTTCTCCGGCTTCTACCTGGCGCTGCTGCTCATCCTCGCTGCCCTCATCCTGCGAGGGGTGTCGTTCGAGTACCGGCACCAGAACAAGCACCTCGAGTGGAAGCGCCGCTTCGACCTGATGATCATCGTCGGCAGTGCCGTGCCGTCGTTCCTGTGGGGCGTCGCGTTCGGCAACGTGGTCCGTGGCATCCCGATGGACGCCGGGCACAACTACACCGGCACGATCTTCGACCTGCTCAACCCGTTCGCGCTGCTGACCGGTGCCGCGACGCTGCTGGTGTTCTTCACCCACGGGGTCGTCTTCGTCGCGCTGAAGACCGAGGGCGACATCCGCGTCCGCGCCAAGCGCCTGGCGACCCGGGCCGGCATCGTCACGATCGTCGTCGGCGCCGCGTTCCTGGTGTCGATGGCCTTCGTCCGGGCCACCCCGGCCTCGCTGGTGCTCTCCGTGGTCGCCGCCCTGGCCCTGGTGCTCGCCGTGCTCTGCAACGCCTGGGGCAAGGAGGGGCGCGCCTTCACGCTGATGGCGGTCACCATCGCCGCTATCGTGCTCGCGATGTTCACGGCGATCTTCCCCGACGTCATGCCGGCCTCGAACGACGTCGCGAACAGCCTGAACGTGTACAACGCCTCGTCCGGGTCGTACACGCTGACCGTGATGAGCTGGGTCGCGCTGATCTTCGTGCCCCTGGTCTTCGCGTACCAGGCCTGGACCTACTGGGTGTTCCGCAAGCGCGTCTCCCGCGCCCACGTCACCGCGGCCGCGCACTAGGCGGACGACGATGAAGCCCCTCGACCCCCGACTCCTGCGGTTGTCCCGGACGGCACGCGGTTTCATCGTCGCCGCCGCCGGCACCGGTGTCCTCCGCACGCTCGCGACCATCGCGATCGCGTGGGGGATCGCCGCGGCCGTCACCGTCGGGGTCGACGCCGTCGGCGACGGCACGGTCCCCGCGGCGTTCGGGCAGGCGCTCGCGCTGCTCGGCGGGGCGTTCGTCCTGCGTGCGGTGGCCGCGTGGGCGACCGACGACCTGGCGGCACGCGCTGCGGCGAAGGTGAAGAGCGAGATGCGCACGACGGTGCTCGCCCGCGCCGCCGAGCGCGGTCCGTCGTGGCTCGCCGGCCGGTCGAGCGCCGGCTTCGCCACCACGCTCGGTCCCGGGCTCGACGCACTCGACGCCTACTTCGGCCGGTACCTGCCGCAGCTCGCGCTCACCGCGATCGCGACGCCGATGCTCCTGGTCGCGATCGGCCTGGGCGACCTGACGAGCGGGCTGATCATCCTCCTCGCCCTGCCGGTGATCCCGGTCTTCATGATCCTGATCGGCCTGGCGACGCAGTCGTTGCAGCGGAAGCAGTCGGACGCCCTCGCGAAGCTCGGTGGCGCCTTCACCGAAGCCGTCGAGGGGCTCGCCACGCTCAAGGTCTTCGGCCGTGCGCGGCGCCAGGTCGGTCGCATCGGGGCGGTCACCGACGAGTACCGCCGCGGCACGATCGGCGTGCTCCGGCTGTCGTTCGTGAGCGGCTTCGCGCTCGAGCTCGCCGCGAGCCTGTCCGTCGCGCTGGTCGCCGTCTCGATCGGCATCCGCCTGGTCGACGGCTCGCTCGGCCTCGGGGCCGCGATGTTCGTGCTCGTCCTGGCCCCGGAGGCCTTCGCCCCCATCCGCCAGGTCGGCGCCGACTTCCACGCCGCCCAGGACGGCGTCGAGGCCTCGGCCGCGGTGCTCGACGTGCTGGCCGACGACGAGACCGCATCGTCGTCCGCGACCGGCAGCAGCGGGACCGACACGGACACCGCAGCACCCGCCACCGCCGTGGACGTCCGGGGGCTCGACGTCCGCGGGCTCACCGTCCGCCGACCCGACGTCGTGATCGGACCGTTCGATCTGCACGCCGAGCCCGGCACCGTCGTCGTGCTGGCCGGCCCGAGCGGTTCCGGCAAGTCGAGCATCATCGCCGCACTCCGCGGTGTCCTGCCGCACGACGGTGCCGTCACCGTGCCCGGCCCGGCCGGCGCGTCGGTCGCCGAGCGCACCACGTGGGCCGACCAGCGCCCGCGTCTCGTCCGCGGGACGATCGCCGAGAACGTCGCGCTCAGCGCGACCCCCGCCGACGCCGACGTGCGCACCGCCCTGGGCGACGCGGGGCTGGGACTCGACCCGGGCCTCCCGGTCGGCGCCGGAGGCAGCGGACTGTCCGGCGGCCAGGCACAGCGTGTCGCCGTCGCCCGCGCGCTGTACCGCGCACGCCGCGCCGCCACGCCCCTCGTGCTGCTCGACGAGCCGACGTCAGCGCTGGACGCCGAGGCCGAGGAACGCGTCATCGCGGCAGCCCGAGGGCTGGCGGCCGACGGCGCCGTCGTCGTGGTCGCCAGCCACCGACCCGCGGTCGTCGCCGCGGCGGACGTCCGCGTGGACGTCCGCGCGGGCGGGTCCGTGACGGTCCGCAGGGGGGTGCGCGCATGAGCCGGGAGGCCCGTGGCGGCTCCGTCCTGCGGCTCGCGATGCCGCACGGGTCGGGTTGGGCGAAGGCGGTCGCCGCCGGAGCGCTCAGCGCGCTCTGCGCCGTCGCGCTCCTCGCCGCGAGCGGCTACCTGATCACCCGTGCCGCCGAGCACCCGCCGATCCTGTACCTGACGCTCGTGATGGTCGGCGTGCGTGCCTTCGCGCTGGGGCGTGCGGTGCTGCGCTACGTCGACCGGCTCGCCGGGCACGACGCGTCCTTCCGGCAACTGGCCGTGGTGCGGACGGAGATGTACCGACGGCTGGCGTCGATCGCGCCCGCCGGACTCGGCCGGACCGGACGCGGCGACCTCATGACGCGCCTGGTGACCGACACCGACCGGCTGCAGGACCTGCCGATCCGCGTCGTCGGCCCGCTCGTCTCCGCCGGGGTCGTCGCGGTGCTGTCGGTCGTCGCCGTGGCGCTCGTGTCGGTGCCGGCGGCGCTCGTGCTCGTCCTCGCGCTGGCGGTCGCGGCCCTGGTCGGCACGATCGTCACCCGCTCGATCGCCGAGCGCTCGGACCGCGAGACCGCCGCCGACCGCGGTCGCGTCGCGGACCTCGTGCTCGACACCGTCCGGACGCTCGACGTCTTCGCCGCGTACGGCACCCTCGACGAGCGGCTCGCGCACATCGCCCGGCTCGACGCCGGCGTCACCCGGGCCGTCCGGCGCCGTGGCACGGTCGAGTCGCTCGTCGGTGCACTCGTCGGCCTGGTCGGTGGCGGTGCCGTGATCGGTATCCTCGCCGTCGGTGCCCCCGCCGTGGTGTCCGGTGCGCTCCACGGTCCGCTCTGGGCACTGGCGGTCTTCGTGCCGCTCGCGCTCTTCGAGGTCGTCGGGACCGTCCCGCTCGCCGTCCTGACGCTCCGCCGGGTGCGTGCTGCGGCCGATCGGGTCGAGCAGGTCGTGCCCGCCGAGGTTCCCGTCGGCATCGTCCCCGAGCCCGACGAGGACGCCGACCCGGCGTCGCTCGTGGTCGAGGGGCCGGTCACACTCGCCGTCCACGACCTCACGGTCCGCTGGCCGGGGGCTGCCGAGCCCGCGGTCGACGGGGTCTCGTTCACGCTCACCCCCGGCGAGGTCGTCGTGCTCGAGGGGCCGAGCGGCGCCGGCAAGTCGACCCTGGTCGACGCGCTCGTCCGGTTCGTGGAGCACGAGGGCTCCTACACGCTCGACGGCGTCGAGGCGAAGGCGATGCACCCCGACGCGGTGCGGGCCCGGGTCGGCCTGATCGAACAGGACCCGTTCGTGTTCGACCAGTCGGTGCGGCAGAACCTGCTCTTCGCCCGTGAGACCGCGACCGACGACGAACTGCTCGCCGTGCTCGACCGGGTCGGCCTGGGGGACTGGGTCGTCCGGCGGGGCGGGCTGGACGCCTCGGTCGGGGAACGCGGCGTGCTCGTGTCCGGCGGCCAGGCGCACCGGCTCGCGCTCGCCCGCGCACTGCTGCACGCGTTCCCGGTGCTGGTGCTCGACGAACCGACCGCCGACGTCGACCCGGACCTCGGCGACACGGTGCTGCGTGACCTCGTCACCACGGCCCGCGCAGCGGGCCGGACGGTCGTCATCGTCTCGCACGTCCCGGTGGCGCCGGACCTGGTCGACCGCACCCTGCGGATGCGGGACGGACGCCTGCTCGCCGGGTGAGCCGACAGGCGGACGCGGGACGGGCCTCCCGGCTTGTATCGTTGACGACCGTGACCACCGAGCAGCACGCCGAGGACCCGAACGCCTACGACTTCCGTCGTATCCAGGAGAAGTGGCAGCCCCGCTGGGAAGAGCTCGGGCTCTTCACCACCGACCTCGACGACACCCGTCCGCGCAAGTACATCCTCGAGATGTTCCCGTACCCGTCCGGCGACCTGCACATGGGGCACGCCGAGAACTGGGCCCTCGGGGACTTCGTCGCGCGCTACTGGCGTCAGCAGGGCTTCAACGTGCTGCACCCGATCGGCTGGGACTCGTTCGGGCTGCCCGCCGAGAACGCGGCGATCAAGCGCGGGGTGGACCCGAAGGACTGGACCTACGCGAACATCGAGCAGCAGAAGGCGTCCTTCAAGCGCTACGCGCCGTCGTTCGACTGGACCACCGAGATCCACACCTCGGACCCCGAGTACTACAAGTGGAACCAGTGGCTGTTCCTGAAGATGTACGAGAAGGGCCTGGCGTACCGCAAGGACAGCTGGGTCAACTGGGACCCGGTGGACCAGACCGTGCTCGCGAACGAGCAGGTCCTGCCCGACGGCACCTCGGACCGCTCCGGCGCCGTCGTCGTGAAGAAGAAGCTCACGCAGTGGTACTTCAAGATCACCGAGTACGCCGACCGGCTGCTCGACGACCTGAACCAGCTCGAGGGGCGGTGGCCGGCGAAGGTCATCGCGCAGCAGCGCAACTGGATCGGCCGCTCGGTCGGTGCCGACGTCGACTTCGTGATCGAGGGCCGCGACGAGCCCGTCACGGTCTTCACCACCCGTCCGGACACGATCCACGGGGCGACGTTCCTGGTCGTCGCGCCGGACTCCGACCTGGCTGCCTCGCTGGTCGCCGACCCGTCGGTGCCGTCCTCCGTCCGTGACGACTTCGACGCCTACCTGACGGCAACGCAGAAGACGTCCGAGATCGACCGGCAGAACGCCGACCGCCCGAAGACCGGCGTGCCGCTCGGCCGGTCCGCGATCCACCCGCTCACGGGGGAGCGCCTGCCCATCTGGGCCGCCGACTACGTGCTCGCCGACTACGGCCACGGCGCCGTGATGGCCGTGCCCGCGCACGACCAGCGCGACCTCGACTTCGCCCGGGCGTTCGACCTGCCCGTCAAGGTGGTCGTCGACACGAACGCTGCCGTCACCGGGGCGATCCCGGTCATCCCCGAGGGCGCGACGCTCGACGACTTCGACGTGCCGACCCTCGACCCGGTCGCCACCGGCGAAGCGCTGACCGGCCAGGGCCGGATGATCAACTCCGGGCCGCTCGACGGCATGTCGAAGCAGCACGCCATCACCGCGGCGATCGCGCTGCTCGAGGAACGCGGGACCGGCCGTGCCGCCAAGACCTACCGCCTGCGCGACTGGCTCATCTCGCGCCAGCGCTTCTGGGGCACCCCGATCCCGATCATCCACGGCGCCGACGGCACCGAGCACCCGGTGCCCGAGGACCAGCTGCCGATCGTGCTGCCCGACACCGAGGGGCTCGACCTCAAGCCGAAGGGCACGTCCCCGCTCGGTGGCGCGACCGACTGGGTGAACGTCCCGAACCCCGTCGACGGCACCCCGGCGCTCCGCGACACCGACACGATGGACACCTTCGTCGACTCGTCGTGGTACTTCCTGCGGTTCCTGTCGGCGAACGACGACACCCAGGCGTTCGACCCGGCAGCCGCGCGCCGCTGGGCTCCCGTCGACCAGTACATCGGCGGCATCGAGCACGCGATCCTGCACCTGCTCTACGCCCGCTTCGTCACGAAGGTGCTGTTCGACCTCGGGTACCTCGACTTCACCGAGCCGTTCTCGGCACTGCTCAACCAGGGCATGGTGCTGTCCGGTGGGTCGAAGATGTCGAAGTCGAAGGGCGGCGTCTCGCTCGGTGACGAGCTCGACGCGAACGGCGTCGACGCCATCCGCCTGGTCATGGGCTTCGCCGGCCCGCCCGAGGACGACATCAACTGGGAGGACGTCTCGCCGTCCGCCTCGGCTCGGTTCCTGGCGCGGGCGTACCGCCTGGCGCTCGACGTCACGTCCGCACGCGACGTCGTCTGGGCCGACGGCGACCGGGCTCTCCGCCAGGTCACGCACCGGTTCCTCGCCGACGCCCCCGGGATGATGGAGTCGTTCAAGTTCAACGTCGTGATCGCGCGACTGATGGACCTGGTCAACGTCACCCGCAAGGCGATCGACAGCGGCCCCGGCGCCGGTGACCCCGCCGTGCGCGAGGCCGTCGAGACCATCGCGCTCGGGCTGAGCGTCTTCGCGCCGTACACCGGCGAGGAGATGTGGGAGAAGCTGGGCTACGAGGCCACCGTCGCCACGTACGGCTGGCGGAAGGCCGACCCGACGCTGCTCGTGCAGGAGACCCTGACGGCCGTCGTGCAGGTCAACGGCAAGGTGCGTGACTCGTTCGAGGTGTCGAAGTCGATCGAGGCGGACGAGCTCGAGCAGCTCGCACGGTCGTCGGCGAACGTGCAGCGGTACATCGGTGACCGCGAGATCGTGAAGGTGATCGTCCGGGCGCCGAAGCTCGTGAACATCGCCATCAAGGGGTAGCGACCGTCGCTGGCGTCGTCCCTCACAGCAGGGGCGTTCGCGGCACCCCTCCACGGGTGTGACCTCCGGAGTCCGGCCGATCGGCCGGGCTCCGTAGCGTTCGGGGCATGTCGTCGCCGTCGTCTCCCGGACCCTGGTGGTCCCGTCTCGCATTGTCACCGCGGGCAGCCGTGGTGCTGGCGGCGGTCGTGGTGGTGGTCGCCGTCGTGGTGGTCCTCGTCGGGGCGCTGGTGTCGGGTGGTGGCGAGGATGCCGGGGGAACGGGTGGGGTCGTCGTGCGTGGGGCGCCGACGGCCGATGCGGGGCAGGCTTCGGTCCGGCCGTCGCCGTCAGCCTCTGCTGGTGCTGGTGCTGGTGCTGGTGCTGGTGCTGGCGCCGGTTTCGGGGCTTCGTCTGCTCCGGGCGTCGGCGCGGCCACGGGTGCGGGGCGCGTCGTGGTGCACGTGCTCGGGGCGGTGCGGCGGAGCGGTGTGGTCGAGTTGCCGGCATCGAGCCGGGTGGGTGACGCGCTCGAACGTGCCGGTGGGGCCACGGACGACGCCGACCTCGACCGCCTGAACCTGGCCAGGGTGCTGACGGACGGCGAGCGGTTGTACGTGCCGCGAGTCGGGCAGCAGGAGGTGCCCGAGGCGCTCGGACCGATGGCAGACGGTGCTGCCGCCGGGCCGACTGCCGCCGCCGGGGCCGGGGCCGGGAGCGGCGGTGGCTCGGCGGGCACCGGGGGCGAGGAGTCCGCCGTCGTCGACCTGAACACCGCCGACCAGACCGCGCTCGAGACCCTGCCCGGGATCGGACCCGGGCTGGCCGGGCGGATCATCGCCTGGCGGGACGAGCACGGCCGGTTCACCGCGGTGGAGGACCTGCTCGACGTCAGCGGCATCGGCGACGTGCGGTTCGCCGAGCTCCGCGATCGTGTGCGGGTCTGAGGGGCGACGGTGCAGCTCGCTCCGAGTGCGATCGACCTGCGGGTCGCGGTGCCGGTGGCCGTCGCCTGGATCACGACCGCCCTGCTCGTCGGCGTGCCCGACGTGGCACCCGTGGTCGGTGGGGCCGCGGCGCTCCTGACCGGCGCCAGCGGCAGCGTGCTCCGGTGGCGTCGGGGCGCCGGGGTGGTGCCGGCCGTCGCCGGGCTGCTGCTCGTCGCGGGGGCCCTGACGACGCTGCTCGCGGTGTCGGTCTCCGTGGGGGATTCCCGGCGGGCCCCGGAACCGCTCCGTGCACTCGTCGCCGGCCCGGGAGCGGGGCACGTGGAGGTCGAGGCCGTGCTGACCCGCGACCTCGTGCCGGGGGACCGCTCCGTCACCGCGACGCTGGTGCGGGCGGACGACCTCGACGGGCTCCGGGTGCCGGTCCGGCTCGTCCCCGATCAGCACGGCGACGCACCGGGCGCCGTGCTGGCAGCCGGTGCCCGGGTCACCGTGACCGCCACCCTGCAGCCGGACGAACCCGGTTCCGCGACCGCGTTCGTCGCGTTCCTGCGCGGGACGCCGTCATCGGTGCCGCCCGACGGGCTCCTCGGTGCCACCGACACCGCGCGGCAGGCCTTCGTACGGGCCACGGCCGACCTGCCGCAGCCCGGAGCGGCGCTGCTGCGCGGGCTCGCGATCGGGGACCGCTCCGGCCTCGACCCGACGACCGAGGCGGCGATGGAAACCTCGGCGCTGACGCACCTGACGGCGGTGTCCGGGGCGAACTGCGCGGTGGTGGTCGGGCTCGTCGTGGTCCTCGGTCGAGCCTGTGGTCTGCCGAGAGGCCCCCGGGCCGCGGCGGCAGTCGGCGTGCTCCTGGTGTTCGTCGTGCTCGTGCGCCCCGACCCGTCGATCGTCCGGGCCACGGTGATGGCGATCGTGGTGCTCGTCGTGCACCTGGCCGGTCGACCGGTGCGGGGCGTCCCGCTCATCGCCCTCGCCGCGGTCGGCATGCTCGTGGTCGACCCGTGGTTCGCGCGGTCGTTCGCGTTCGCCCTGTCCGTGCTCGCCACGAGCGGGATCGTGGTGCTCGGCCCGCCGCTCACCGAGCTCCTGGCACGTCGTGTGTGGCCGCCGGTCGCCGCCGCACTCGCGATCCCGGTCGCCGCGCAGGTGGCCTGCTGGCCGGTGACGATCCCGCTGTCGGCGGCGCTCCCGACCTACGCGGTGCCCGCGAACCTGCTGGCGGAGCCGTTCGCGCCGGTCGTCACGGTGATCGGGCTCGCCGCGTGTGGCCTCGCTCCGGTGTGGCCGGTCGGCGCGCAGGGACTCGCGGCCGTCGCGTGGGTCCCGGCCGCCGCAGTCGGGGGCATCGCGCACGGTGCGGCGGCCCTGCCCTACGCCTCGGCACCCTGGCCGGCCGGGGTGCTCGGTGTAGCCGCCGCGGTGCTGGTGTGCGGCTGCATCGCGGTCGCCGTGCTGGTCCGGGGGCGGCTCGGCTCCCGGTTGCTGCTCGCAGCAGGGGTGGTGGTCGTGGTCGGTGTCGCAGCCGTCACCGTCCCGGTGCTCGTCGTCCGGGGCTCGGTGCCGGGCGACTGGTCGGTCGCCGCGTGTGACGTCGGGCAGGGGGACGCCGTGCTGCTCCGTGGCGACGACGCCGTCGCGCTGGTGGACACCGGCGACGACGAGGAACGGCTCCGGGCCTGCCTGGACCTGCTCGGGGTCACCCGGATCGACCTGCTCGTCCTGACGCACTTCGACCGCGACCACGTCGGCGCGGTGCCCGCCGTGGCGGACACGGTCGAGACCGCCCTGGTCGGACCCGTGGGCCGTGCGTCGGACGAGCGGGTGGTCGACGACCTCCGGCGTGCCGGTGTCGACGTCCGGACGGCGGACGACCGCGTGTCCGGCACCCTCGGGCCGCTCGCCTGGCGCGTGGTGTGGCCGCCGGGCGGGGACCGTGCCGCCGGCAACGACGCGAGCATCGTGCTGGTCACGGGGCCGGCGGACGGAGACTCCTGTCCGGCATGCCTGACCGGGGTCTTCCTCGGCGACCTGGGGGAGTCGTCGCAACGTCGGCTGCGCAACGCCGGTGGTCTGCCGGCAGGGCCGATCGACGTGGTGAAGGTGGCGCACCACGGCTCCGCGGACCAGGACCCGCAGCTCTACCGAGGGCTCGCCGCGCGGGTCGGACTCATCGGGGTCGGTGCGGACAACACCTACGGGCATCCGACGCCGTCCGCGCTCGGCATGCTCGAGGCTGCTGACACGCTGCCGCTCCGCACCGACGAACGCGGGACCGTGGTGCTCGCCCGCTCCGGCAGCGACGAGGTGCGGGTGTGGACGGAGCGCTCGTCGTCGGCGGCCGCCCGTAGGATCGTCGGTGCACCACTCGACCCGGCACCGTCCGGGCCGGCACCACCGGAAGGACCACATGGCCGCCAAGAAGCCCGCGCGCGCCGCAGCGAAGATCGACCAGGTGCCCTGGTCGGGGATCCGTCCGGCACCCGTCGTGCTCATCACCGGGCCCGAGGCGTTCCTCGCCGACCGCGCCCGCGGTGTGCTGAAGGACCTGCTGCAGGGCGAGGACCCCGCGCTCGAGGTACACGACCTCGAAGCCGACCAGTACGCCCCCGGGCTCCTCGCGACCCTCGCCAGCCCATCGCTGTTCGGCGAGCCGCGACTCGTGCAGGTCACGAACGTCGAGAAGTGCACCGACGCCTTCATCACCGAGACGATCTCGTACCTGCAGGCCCCCGCCGACGACGTCACCCTGGTGCTCCGGCACGGGGGTGGCGTGCGCGGCAAGAAGCTCCTCGACACGATCCGCAGCGGTGTCGGCGGCGGGGTCGAAGTGCTGTGCGACGAGCTCAAGCGCGAGACCGACCGCATCGACTTCGTGAACGCCGAGTTCCGCGCAGCACGACGCCGGATCGCACCCTCCGCCGTCCGGACCCTGGTGACCGCGTTCGCCGACGACCTCGCCGAACTCGCCGCCGCGTGCCGACAGCTCCTGGCGGACGAGGCCGAGGAGATCACCGACAAGGTCGTCGACAAGTACTACGGCGGTCGCGTCGAGACGAACGCGTTCAAGGTCGCCGACATCGCACTCGCGGGTCGGTCGGCACCGGCGATCGTCGAGCTGCGGCACGCCCTGGCCACCGGCGAGGCACCGGTGCCGATCGTCGCCGCGTTCGCGAGCAAGATCCGCACGATGGCGAAGGTCAGCGCCTTCCGGGGGCCGAGCGGGCAGGCGGCCTCGGCGCTCGGCATGGCGCCGTGGCAGGTGCAGCGCGCGCAGCGTGACGTCGCCGGCTGGAGCGAGTCCGGGCTGGCGAACGCGATCATCAGCATCGCCGAGGCGGACACCGCGGTGAAGGGTGGCTCGCGCGACGCGCACTACGCGCTCGAGGTCATGGTCCGCACCATCGCCCGACGCGGCGAGCCCCGCTGAGGCGAGTCGGGCCTCCCGGCCTTCTCGCGCGCCGGTCGGCCGGCGCTTCGTGAGCAGAAATGGTCGGGTGTTCCATCACGACCCGACCCTTTCTGCTCACGAAGCGAACCAAACGCACCCCACGCCGCACGCACGCCGCCCGCCCCCACACACGACGAAGGCCCCGCACCAACGGTGCGGGGCCTTCTGACCAGAAGGGTCAGGACGTCAGAGCGACGAGACCTTCTTCGCGATGGCCGACTTGCGGTTCGCGGCCTGGTTCTTGTGGATGACACCCTTGCTCACGGCCTTGTCGAGCTTCTTCGACGCGAGGGCCAGGGCGGCAACGGCCTTGTCCTTGTCACCGGCGGCGACGGCGTCGTTGGCACGACGGATGTGCGTCTTGAGCTCCGACTTGTAGGCCTTGTTGCGCTCGGTGGCCTTGAGGTTGGTCTTGATGCGCTTGATCTGCGACTTGATGTTCGCCATGAATTGCTCCTGCTCGTCTCGTACGGGTGGGCGCGACCGCAGGGTAGAGGGGCCCTTGGTCGCATCGCGTTCCACCCGTGGGCGGGGAACGCGGAAGCCAGCCACCAACACTACCAGGCAAGCGGGCTGCCACCAAAGCACGAAACACCGCCGCATCGGCACAAGCCCGCGGCCGACCGCGCCGAAACCCCACGGCAACACGCACCGGATACCGTGACGGACATGCCCTCCCTCGCACCGCGCATCGACACCGTGCCCGCCTCCGGCATCCGGAGGGTCTTCGAGCAGGCGGCCCTGCTGCAGTCGAGCGGCACGGACGTCACGATGCTCGTGATCGGCGAGCCGGACGTCCCGGTGGCGCCGCACATCGGCGAGGCGGCCCGTCGCGCCTGGACCGAGGACCGCACCGGGTACACGCCGAACGGCGGGATCGCGCCGCTCCGCGAAGCCGTCCGCGACAAGCTCCGCCGTGAGAACCGGATCGAGGCCGACCTCGAGCAGATCTGGATGACGATCGGTGCGACCCAGGCGCTCTTCCAGGCGATGACGCTGACCCTGAGCCCGGGCGACGAGGTGCTCGTGCCGGACCCCGGCTACACGACCTTCACGATGAACGCCCACATCATCGGGGCGACCCCCGTGCCGTACCGGCTGGAGCCGCAGCACGGGTTCGAACCCGATCTGCAGGCCCTCGAGGCGAGCGTCACCGAACGCACGCGGGTGCTCATCGTCAACTCGCCGTCGAACCCGCTCGGCTCGGTCTTCGGCGAGGAGACCCTGCGTGCGCTCCTGGCCTTCGCGAAGCGGCACGACCTCTGGGTGATCAGCGACGAGGTCTACGAGTACTTCACCTACGGCACCCGGCACGTCAGCCTGGCGGCGCTCGACGAGGACGACCGCGTGTTCTCGGCGTTCTCGCTGAGCAAGACGTACGCGATGACCGGCGTGCGCGTGGGCTACCTCGTCACGCCGAAGGGACTCGGCGCGACGATGCGGACCACGCAGGAGGCCATGATCAGCTGCGTCGCCGAACCCGACCAGTACGCGGCCCTCGCGGCGATCGTGGGGGACCACTCCGCGGTGCGCGACGCTCGGGAGCACTACCGCGCGAACCTCGAGGTCGCGAAGGAGACGCTCGACGCCGCCGGCATCCGGTACCTCGACCCGCGCGGGGCGTTCTACCTGTGGATCGACATGTCGCACGCGTCCGACGGGGACATCGCCGAGTGGGCGCTCGGGTTCCTGCAGCGTGAGCGGGTCGCCGTCGCGCCGGGCAGCGCCTTCGGACGCACCGGCGAAGGGTGGATCCGCGTGTGCCTCGCAGCCACCGCGGACGATCTCCGACGTGGCCTGGGCGCGCTGCCGGCTCCGGCGCACGCGACCGTCTGACCGGCGGCCGACGCCCGCCTCGACGACCGCATCACCGCTTCGGAGGCGCGCCCCGCGTCCGTCACGCACGTGGCGGACGCGCGCCGTGCCTCCAGGGCGGGTGAAGCGTGGGAGACTGTTGCGACCGTCCGACCCACCTGAGGAACCGTGAGCCCACAAGCATCCGCTCCGCTGGAGCCCGCAGCGACCCCGGCCGACGCGATCCGCAACTTCTGCATCATCGCGCACATCGACCACGGCAAGTCGACGCTGGCCGACCGCATGCTGTCGATCACCGGCATCGTCGAGGACCGTGCGATGCGTGCGCAGTACCTCGACCGCATGGACATCGAGCGCGAGCGCGGCATCACGATCAAGTCGCAGGCCGTGCGCATGCCGTGGGAACTCGACGGTGAGACCTTCGCGCTGAACATGATCGACACCCCCGGGCACGTCGACTTCTCGTACGAGGTCTCGCGCTCCCTGGCCGCGTGCGAGGGCGCGATCCTGCTCGTCGACGCCGCCCAGGGCATCGAGGCGCAGACGCTCGCGAACCTGTACCTGGCGCTCGAGAACGACCTCGAGATCATCCCCGTCCTCAACAAGATCGACCTCCCGGCGGCCGAACCGGACAAGTACGCGGCCGAGCTCGCGCAGCTCATCGGTGGCAAGCCCGAGGACGTCCTCCGGGTGTCCGGCAAGACCGGTGTCGGGGTGCCGGAGCTCCTCGACCTGGTCGTCCGTCGCGTGCCGGCCCCCGTCGGCGACGCCGAGGCAGCGCCCCGCGCGATGATCTTCGACTCGGTCTACGACAGCTACCGCGGCGTCGTCACCTACGTCCGCATGATCGACGGCACCATCTCGCCCCGCGAGAAGGTCCAGATGATGTCGACGAAGTCGACGCACGAGATCCTGGAGATCGGGGTCTCGAGCCCGGAGCCGAAGCCCACGAAGGGGCTGTCCGTCGGCGAGGTCGGCTACCTGATCACCGGTGTGAAGGACGTCCGCCAGTCCAAGGTCGGCGACACCGTCACGAGCGCACAGAAGCCCGCGACGCAGGCGCTGCCCGGCTACACGGACCCGAAGCCGATGGTGTTCTCGGGCCTGTACCCGATCGACGGCAGCGACTACCCGGTGCTCCGCGAAGCGCTCGACAAGCTCAAGCTCTCCGATGCCGCACTGGTCTACGAGCCGGAGACCTCGGTGGCGCTCGGCTTCGGGTTCCGCTGCGGGTTCCTCGGGCTGCTGCACCTCGAGATCATCACCGAGCGGCTGTCCCGCGAGTTCGGTCTCGACCTCATCACCACGGCCCCGAGCGTGATCTACGAGGTCACGACCGAGGACAACGCCGTGACCGAGGTCACGAACCCCTCGGAGTTCCCGACCGGGCGCATCGTCGAGGTCCGCGAGCCGATGGTCCGCGCCGCGATCCTGGCCCCGAAGGACTACGTCGGCGCGATCATGGAACTGTGCCAGCAGCGCCGCGGCTCCCTGCTCGGCATGGAGTACCTCGGCGAGGACCGCGTCGAGATCCGCTACGAGATGCCCCTCGGCGAGATCGTCTTCGACTTCTTCGACCAGCTGAAGAGCAAGACCCAGGGCTACGCGTCGCTCGACTACGAGCCCACCGGCGACCAGGCCGCCGACCTCGTCAAGGTCGACATCCTGCTGCAGGGCGACCAGGTCGACGCCTTCAGCGCGATCGTGCACCGTGACAAGGCGTACGCCTACGGCACGCTCATGACCGAGCGGCTGCGCAAGCTCATCCCGCGCCAGCAGTTCGAGGTGCCGATCCAGGCTGCCATCGGCGCCCGCATCATCGCCCGCGAGAGCATCCGCGCGATGCGCAAGGACGTCCTGGCGAAGTGCTACGGCGGTGACATCACCCGCAAGCGCAAGCTCCTCGAGAAGCAGAAGGAGGGCAAGAAGCGCATGAAGACCATCGGTCGGGTCGAGGTCCCGCAGGAAGCCTTCATCGCGGCGCTCTCCGGCGACGTCGAAGAGAAGAAGAAGTAGCGCGTAGCGCGCGGCGCGTTTCGCGCTGAGCGACAGCTCACGCACTGCGACCGCCGAGATCTGTCGGTGAGCGCGAAAGCTCGGCGCGGGTCAGCCGGTCCGGCGGGCGCGCGCCCGCAGGGCGGCCAGGCAGAGGGCCGGGAGGCTCGCAGCGGCCAGTCCCGCCAGTGCGGTCCGCAGGATGGCCCAGTGGGCAGCCGCGTCGAAGTCGGTCTGCTCGCCGGAGGCCACCCCGGCGACCACGGCGCCGACGACCATCGCGAGCGTCACGACCGCGAGGACCAGCGGCAGCCGACGGCCGCGCTGACGCCGCACCGCCGACACCAGTGCTGCACCGAACAGCAGCACCCCGGCGCCGGCGCAGCTCGCCCCGACGGCGGCGATGACGTTCGCGGTGTCGAAGCCGTTCCACGCCTCGGGAGCGAGCGCGACGGTGGCGTACCGGGCGGGTGACGCCGCGGCCGACGTGGTCACGTCCACCAGCACCCGGGCGGTCGCCGCCACGCCGAACGCGACGATCGCGAGCGCGGCGAGGACGGCGGTCCGGCGGTTGACGGACCGCGGACGGACGGGGGTGGGGCGGGGCACCTGCTGACGATAGCCCCGGGGCGGGCGGTTGTCGGGCCTCCAGTTCGGGGTGCACGGCGGGCGGGCCGATCCGACGGAGGTGAGCGTGGATCGGTTCGATCCGGGGCGGCCCGCCCAAGTAACATGGCGGCATGAGCATCCGCGGGAGCTACCGGACCGCCCTGACGTACGGCGCGGTGGGGGCGACCCAGGCGTCGGACCTCATGACCTACCCGCCGGACGGCTTCACGCCGGCCGAGTCGCGCGCGCGGATCGGACACGGCGACCAGCGGTTCGAGACCGCCGTGGTGCAGGCGCTCACGTGGCAGATCCAGGAGCGCAGCGGGGTCCGTGTGCGCGTCGAGGAGCAGCCCGACGACGACGAGGTCCGGTACAACCCGGTCACCTTCGACGACGACGGTGTGCCGATCGCGCCGGCGTCCATCGGCACGCCCCGGGTCGAGAAGTTCGCGCCCGACGGCACCCCGCTGCTGACGGCGGGCACCAGTGCGACGCTGACGATCCACGCGTTCGGGCAGACCGTGCTGGCACCGGTGCGCGTCGTGTCGATCATCGACGAGCACGACCGCAAGGGGTTCGCCTACGGCACGCTCGAGGGGCACCCGCTCTCCGGCGAGGAGTCGTTCGTCGTCGAGCGCACCCCGGACGGCTCGGTGTGGCTGCAGGTCCGGCAGTTCTCGCAGCCGGCGAGCCGGAAGTGGCGCTTCGTCGCGCCGTTCGTGCGGCGGCAGCAGAAGGTCATGGCGGAGAAGTACCTGGCGGCGCTGCGGGGCGACTAGGCGTCTGGTCGCGGTCTCGCGGTCACGCGGTCGCGCTCGCGGTCTCGCGACTGCGCCCGCGCCTGCGCCCGCTGCCGCTCCTCAGCGGAGCGGCGGGAGTGCGGCGATCGCATCCTCGATGAGGGCGGCGTCCTGCTGGCAGTCGCGTGCGACCGTCACGGCGTTCGTGTGCCGCAACGCGTCCACGTCGTAGACACCCGTCGCCACGGCCAGGAAGGGGATGCCCGCGGCGTCCGCGGCCTCACCGTCGCGCGGGGTGTCGCCGACGATGACCGCCCGGGTGCCCACCAGTGCGGCGGCGGCGCGCAGGGTGACCCCGGCCCGCTCGACCTCGGTGTCGCCGAAGTACGAGTGCTCCCAGTCGAAGACGTCGGCGTCGAACCCGGCGCCGGTGAGCTTCACCCGGGCGCGGTACTCGGAGTTGCCGGTGAGCAGGCCGTTGCGCCACCCGAGTTCGGCGAAGCGGGTCAGGAGTGCCTTCGCCCCGGGGACGGGGCTGCGGTGGTCGCCGGAGGCGTGCCGTTCGGCGGTCAGGTCGTGCAGGTGCCGGCTGACCGTGGGGATCAGGGTGTCCTCGAACGCGTGGGCGTGCACGTGCTCGGCGATGAGCCCGGCGTCGGTCCGGCCGTGCTGGTGCCCGACCCGCAGGGTGAGGTCGCGGCCCACCGCCCGCTCGAGGGCGAGGTGGTAGAGGTTGCCCGGGGACGACGCGTTCATCACGAGGGTGCCGTCGATGTCCCACAGGACCGTGGTGGGGACGGGATGGTGCTCCATGGCTCCATCATGACGGAGAATGGAGCCCATGCCGAGTGCTCTCCCGATCGCCGATCCAGCACCAGCAGACGGCCTGATCACCCCGTGGGCGGCAGCGGGCTCCGCTGCCGGGCCGGGGGCTGGTCCCACCGCCGGTGACGTGCCCTTCGGCGTGTACGTGCACGTGCCGTTCTGCCGCGTGCGCTGTGGCTACTGCGACTTCAACACCTACACGGCGTCGGAGCTCCGCGGCGTCCGTCGCGACGACTACGCCGGGCACGCCGTGCGCGAGATCGAGTGGGCCGCGACCGTGCTCGACCGCTCCGGTGTGCCGCGGCGGCCGGTGTCGACCGTCTTCTTCGGTGGCGGCACCCCGACCATGCTCCCGGCGTCCGACCTGGCGATGATCCTCCGTGCGATCGACGACACCTGGGGCATCCTGCCCGGGGCGGAGGTCACCACCGAGGCGAACCCGGACTCCGTCGACGCGGCGTCGCTCGAGACGCTGCGGGCCGGCGGCTTCAACCGGATCAGCTACGGCATGCAGTCCGCCGTGCCGCACGTGCTCGCCACGCTCGACCGCACGCACGACCCGCTCCGGGTCCCCGTCGTCGTCGACCTCGCGAAGCAGCAGGGGCTCGACGTCTCGCTCGACCTCATCTACTCGACGCCGGGGGAGTCCCTCGCCGACTGGCGGACCTCGCTCGACGCCGCGATCGCCTGCGAGCCCGACCACGTGTCGGCGTACTCGCTCATCGTCGAGGACGGCACCGCGATGGGCCGCATGGTCGCCCGCGGCGAGCTCCCAGCCCCCGACGACGACCTGGCCGCCGACATGTACGAGCTCGCCGACCAGGTGCTCGGCGACGCCGGCTACTCCTGGTACGAGGTGTCGAACTGGGCGCGCGGCGACGAGCACGCGAGTCGCCACAACCTGTCCTACTGGAAGGGCCACGACTGGTGGGGCGTCGGCCCCGGCGCACACTCCGCCGTCGCCGGCACGCGCTGGTGGAACGTCAAGCACCCGGCCGCGTACGCGAACCGGGTGCTGTCGGGGGAGTCGCCGGCCGCCGGCCGCGAGACCATCGACGACGAGACGCGGTACGTCGAGCGCCTGCTGCTGGCGGCGCGGGTCCGCGGGGAGCTCGCGACGAGCGAGATCCGCCAGGAGGCCCGTGGCCGGGTCGCCGGCCTCATCGCACGCGGACTCGTGGACGGGTCGGCCGCGGTGCGGGGACAGATCGACCTGACCCTGCAGGGTCGCCTGCTCGCCGACGCGGTGGTGCGGGAGCTGCTCGACTGAGGGGCCGGCTCACTGCCCGCTGCGCAGTGCTTGCCGCTTACTGCTTGATGAACTCGATCGAGAGCGGGTAGCGGTAGAACTGGCCCTGGTTCGCGGCGATCGCGGCCATGATGCTGAAGATCAGCGACACGATGCCCGCTGCCAGCACGATCAGGACCCCGACGCCGAACACCGACGTGAGCGAACCGACCACGTAGGCGATGCCCATCGTGATGTGGAAGTTCAGCGCGACGCGGGTGTGCTCGCGGACGAAGCCGCCGCGGTCGCGGAGGACCAGGTAGGCGACCAACGGTGCGATGAAGTTGAAGAAGATGCCGCCGATGTGCGTCAGCGTGGCCCACAGGCGCTGGTCCTCCGGGCTCATCGGCCGGGGCGGGGTGTAGCCGGCGGGGTACTGCGGTCCGCCGGGGTACTGCGGTCCGCCGGGCTGCTCGGGTCCGGGGCCGTCGGGCTGCTGTCCGTAGGTCATGGCGGAAGCGTATCGGCCGACCGCCCGGAAGTCCCGGGCCGTCAGCCGTCGGGCGTAGGATCAGCAGTCGACACGTCCGAGTGCCAGGTCGATCGGGAAAGGAGGCGCTCGTGGTCAGTGAACGCAGCCTCGAGGTCCTCAAGGCCATCGTGCGCGACTACGTGGCGTCGCGTGAGCCCGTCGGGTCGAAGACCATCGTCGAGCGGCACGCCTTCGGGGTCAGCGCCGCGACGATCCGCAACGACATGGCCCTGCTCGAGGACGAGCAGCTGATCGCCGCGCCGCACACCTCGTCCGGCCGGGTGCCGACCGACAAGGGGTACCGCGTCTTCGTGGACCACCTGGCGGGTGCCCGTCCGCTCTCCAGCGCGCAGCGCCACGCCATCGAGACCTTCCTCGGCGCCCCGAACGACCTCGACGAGGTCCTCGGGCGCACCGTCCGGCTGCTCAGCCAGCTCACCAACCAGGTCGCCCTGGTGCAGTACCCCTCGATGGTGCGCGCCCGGGTGCAGCACGTCGAGCTCGTCCGGCTCGGTGACGCCCGGTTGATGGTGGTGCTCATCACCGACACCGCCCGCGTCGAACAGCGCGTGGTCGAGACCGACGTCCCGCTCGACGAAGACTCGCTGGGTGAACTCCGCACCGTGGTGAACGGCGCGACGGTGGGGCTCCTGCTGCAGGACGTCCCGACCGCGCTCCGAGCCGTGCCGCAGCAGCTCCGCCCCGACGCCCAGACGCTCGGCGGGGTCGTCGTCGCCACGCTCATCGAGCAGGTCGCGGCGAACCGGCAGGACCGCCTGCTGATGGCCGGTGCGGCCAACCTGGCGAAGAGCGAGCAGGACTTCTCCGGCGGGCTCTTCCCGGTGCTCGAAGCGATCGAGGAACAAGTCACCCTGCTCCGGTTGTTCGGGGAGATGCAGGTGGACGACATCGCGGTGGCGGCCAGCATCGGCGTCGAGAACGCCGAGTACGGGCTCGACGCCACGAGCATCGTCGCCGGCGGCTACCTGGCCGGTGGCGAGGTGGCCCGCCTGGGCGTCCTCGGACCGACCCGCATGGACTACGGCACGAACATGGCGGCCGTCCGCGCCGTCGCCCGCTACCTGTCCAAGCTCCTGGGCGAACACTGACCAACCGACCGAACCCAACCGACTGAGGGATACGTGGCAGACCACTACGACGTCCTCGGCGTCCAGCGAGACGCCTCCGATGCCGACATCAAGAAGGCCTACCGCCGCCTGGCGCGTGAGCTCCACCCGGACGTGAACCCGGCACCCGACGCCGCCGAGCGCTTCAAGGACGTGACGCACGCGTACGACGTGCTGAGCGATCCCGAGCAGCGGCGCCGGTACGACGCCGGGCCCCAGGCCGACAGCCCCTTCGGTGGTGGCGCCGGTGGCTTCAGCGACATCTTCGACGCCTTCTTCGGTGGCGGCGGTGGCGGCGGCCGTGGGTCGGGCCCGCGTAGCCGTGCCGAGCGCGGCCAGGACGCCCTGCTCCGCATCGAGGTCGACCTCGACGAGGTCGTCTTCGGCACCCACAAGGACGTCGAGGTCGACACGGCGGTGCTGTGCGAGACCTGCCACGGCTCCTGCTGCGCACCGGGCACCAGCCCGCGCACGTGCGACATCTGCGGCGGCTCCGGGCACATCCAGCGGCAGGTCCGTTCGCTCCTGGGCAACGTGGTGACGAGCGCCCCGTGCGGCACGTGCCGCGGGTACGGCACCGTCATCCCGAGCCCCTGCCCGACCTGCCAGGGTCAGGGCCGCGTCCGCGCGCGTCGCACCGTGCCGGTGGACGTCCCCGCCGGCGTCGACTCCGGACTCCGCCTGCAGATGCCCGGCCAGGGCGAGGTCGGTCCGGCCGGCGGCCCGTCCGGCGACCTGTACCTCGAGATCCGCGTGCGCCACGACGACGTCTTCAGCCGTGACGGCGACGACCTGCTCGCGACGCTCGAGGTCGGCATGACCGACGCCGTCCTCGGCACGACCACCACGATCGACGGCCTCGACGGTCCGGTCGAGCTCGAGATCCGTCCCGGTGTGCAGAGTGCCGACGTGCTCGTCATCAAGGACCGCGGCATCACGAAGCTGCGCGGGAACGGCCGCGGTGACCTGCGGGTCGGCGTGCAGGTCGTCACGCCGACCAAGCTGTCCCACAAGGAACGGCAGCTGGTCGAGCAGCTCGCGAAGTCGCACAAGACCACCGCCCCGCAGCTCGCCCGGTTCCAGCAGGGCATGTTCGGCAAGCTCCGCGACCGGTTCTTCAACCACTGATGGCGTCGCTGTACCTCGTCGACTCGCTGGACGGCGTCGCCGTCGGTGACCCGGTGTCGCTCGACGGCGCCGAGGGCCGGCACGCGGTCTCCGTCGCGCGCGTCCGGGTCGGCGAGGTCCTGCGGATCGCCGACGGCCGGGGCACCGTGGTTTCCGGTCCGGTGACGGCACTCGGCAAGGACACCCTGGAGCTCGCGGTCGAGACCGTCGAGCACCAGGATGCACCGCGCCCGTCGCTGACGCTCGTGCAGGCCCTGGCCAAGGGCGGTCGCGACGAGATGGCCGTGCAGGCGGCGACCGAGATCGGCGTCGACCGGGTGGTGCCGTGGTCGGCCGCGCGCAGCGTCTCCCGGTGGGACGGCGCGAAGGTCGAGAAGGGCCGTGCCCGATGGGCCGCGATCGCGCACGAGGCCGCGAAGCAGGCGATCCGTCCGCGCGTGCCCGTCGTCGCGCCGCTGGTGACGACCGGACAGCTCGTGTCCGCGCTCGGGGACGGGACCACCCTCGTCCTGCTCGACCCGACCGCGACCGTGCGGCTCGCCACCTGGGAGCCCCCGACGGACGCCGAGGACATCGCCCTCGTCGTCGGCCCCGAAGGAGGCATCGACGGCGCGGAGCTCGACCGGCTCGAGGCCGCGGGCGCCGTACGGGTCCGACTCGGCGACAGCGTGCTCCGCACGTCCACCGCCGGACCGGCGGCACTCGCTGTCCTGCAGGCGCGACTGGGTCGCTGGTGAGCCGGACCGCGCCGTCGGGCGCGTCCTACGATGGAGCCATGAGCAGCAGCACGCCCAGCGTCTTCTCCAAGATCATCGCGCGCGAGATCCCGGCGACCATCGTCGCCGAGGACGACCGTGTGATCGCGATCGAGGACATCGCCCCGAAGGCTCCCGTCCACGTGCTCGTCGTCCCCAAGACCGAGCAGTACGCGAACGTCGGCGAACTCGCAGCGGGCGACCCCGACCTGCTGGCCCACGTGGTCGCCACCGCCCAGCGCATCGCCGACGAGCGCGCCGACGGCCAGTTCCGACTCGTCTTCAACACCGGCGAAGCCGCCGGTCAGACCGTGTTCCACGTGCACGCGCACGTACTCGCAGGTGAACTGCAGGAAGGCACCCTTGCCGGTTAACGAACCAGTACAGCCCACCGCCGCCGACGACGAGTCCGTCTCGGTCTCGCTCCAGGTCGACGGCATCGCCATGGTGCAGCTGCTCGGTCCCCAGGACCGTCTGCTCAAGACGGTCGAGCGCCAGTACCCGGGCGTCCGGGTCGTCGTCCGTGGCAACGAGGTCACGCTGACCGGGCCCGAGCGCGACGTCGCACGCGCGAAGGCGCTCGTCGACGAGCTCGTCGGCATGGTCAGGCGCGGGCAGGAGATCGGCCCGGCCGACATCCCGATGTCCGCACGCATCCTCGACGACGACCGCAAGCCGTCCGACACCTTCGGCACCCCGATCGTGTCGAGCCGCGGCAAGTCCGTCCGTCCGAAGACCGACGGGCAGCGTGCCTACGTCGACGCCATCGACGAGCACACCATCACGTTCGGCATCGGTCCGGCCGGTACCGGCAAGACGTACCTGGCGATGGCCAAGGCCGTGCAGGCGCTGCAGCGGCGCGAGGTCAACCGGATCATCCTCACCCGTCCCGCGGTCGAGGCCGGCGAGCGGCTCGGCTTCCTGCCGGGCACGCTCACCGACAAGATCGACCCGTACCTGCGCCCGCTGTACGACGCCCTCAACGAGATGATGGACCCGGAGCTGGTCCCGAAGCTCCTGGCGGCCGGCACCGTCGAGGTCGCCCCGCTGGCGTACATGCGTGGCCGGACCCTCAACGACTCCTTCGTGGTGCTCGACGAGGCGCAGAACACCACGCCCGAGCAGATGAAGATGTTCCTGACCCGGCTCGGGTTCGGTTCGAAGATGGTCATCACGGGTGACATCACCCAGGTCGACCTGCCGGGCAACGTCTCCGGTCTCCGGCTCGTGACGCGCATCCTCGACCAGGTCGAGGACATCCACTTCGCCCGTCTCGGCAGCGAGGACGTGGTCCGCCACACCCTCGTCGGCCGGATCGTCGACGCGTACACGGTCTACGACGAGGAGCGCCTCGCCGAGCAGGCCGGGCAGCGCCCCGGTGGCCGCGGCACCGCCCCGGTCGGCAACCCCGACGGAGCGAACCGCGCCGAACGCCGTGGGCGCCCGCCGCAGGACCGCGCACGACCCCCGTACCCCCAGCACGACGCCCGAGGAGGCACCCGGTGAGCATCGAGCTCAACAACGAGTCCGGCGTCGAGGTGGACGAGGCCGCGATCCAGCGGCTCGCCGCGTTCGCCCTGGACGCGATGCACGTCCACGCCGATGCCGAGCTCGCGATCGTGCTGGTCGACGAGGGTGCGATGGAGCAGCTGCACGTCCGGTGGATGGACGAGCCCGGACCGACGGACGTCCTGAGCTTCCCGATGGACGAACTGCGCCCCGGCACCGAGGACGACCCCACGCCGGCCGGGCTGCTGGGCGACATCGTGCTCTGCCCGCAGGTGGCCGAGGAGCAGGCGAAGACCGCCGGGCACTCGAGCACCGACGAGATGCTGCTGCTCACCTGCCACGGCATCCTGCACCTGCTCGGCTTCGACCACGCCGAGCCCGACGAGAAGGCCGAGATGTTCGGCATCCAGGGCGAGATCCTGACCGCCTTCGCCGCCCAGCACCGAGGGCGGTAGCCGGTGGTCGTCGTCGCCGGACTCCTCGCGGTGGCGCTGGGGCTCGTCGTGCTCGGCGGGCTCCTCGCCGCGAGCGATGCCGCGCTCTCGGTGGTCTCCCGTGCCGACCTCGAGGAGATCGCCAGGGGCAACAAGCGCCGCCGCGCCATCGAGGCGATCGCTGACGACGTCGGGGCGCACGTCAACGCGCTGAACTTCTTCCGGGTCCTCGCCGAGACCGCCGCTGCGGTGCTCGTGACGATCGCCCTCGTGCGCGCCTTCGACAGCTGGTGGATCGCCCTCGTCGTCTCCGCCGCGATCATGACCGCGGTGTCGTTCGTGCTGGTCGGGTCGAGCCCGCGCAGCGTCGGACGCGCCCACGCCGAGCGGCTGATCGGTGCGACCGGCGGCATCGTCCGTGGGGTCCGCATCGTGCTCGGTCCGCTGGCCGGGCTGCTCGTCCGGATCGGCGACCGCGTCACCCCTGGCCGCGGCCGGAGCGCCTCCACCGTGTCGAGCGAGGAGCAGCTGCTCTCGCTCGTCGACGAGGCCACCGAGAGCAACGTGCTCGAGGACGAGGACCGTGAGCTCATCCACTCGGTGTTCGAGTTCAGCGACACCCTGGTGCGCGAGGTCATGGTGCCACGCACGGACATGCTCACCGTCGACGGTGCGGAGACGCTGGCCGCGGCCATGGAGCAGTTCCTGGCCGCCGGGGTGTCCCGGATGCCGGTGACGGGCAAGGACAGCGACGACGTGCGGGGTGTGCTCTACTTGCGCGACGTCGCGCGGTCGCTGTACGAACGGCCGGCGTCCCGCAGTGAGCGGGTCAGCCGCCTGCTGCGGCCCGCCGAGTTCGTGCCGGAGTCGAAGCACGCCGACGACACCCTGCGGCACATGCAGGTCGCCAAGAACCACCTGGTGCTGGTGGTCGACGAGTACGGCGGTGTCGCCGGGCTCGTGACCATGGAGGACCTCATCGAAGAGCTCGTCGGCGACATCTCCGACGAGTACGACCGCGCCGTCGTCGACCGGACCGAGGTCGAACCGGGCATCTGGCGGATCTCCGCCCGACTGCCGATCGACGAACTCGGCGACCTGTTCGGCATCGAGCTCGACGACGACGACGTCGACACCGCCGGTGGCCTGCTCACCAAGGAGCTCGGACACCTCGCCGTCTCCGGCGACACCGTCACCGTGTCCGGGGTCGTCCTGACCGCCGACCGGGTGGAGGGCAAGCGCCGCCACCTCATCACCGTGCTCGCCGAGCGCACCCACGCCCTGGCCGACGTCGAGGACGCCTTCGACGACGCCGAACCCACCACGACGGGAACCACGCACGCATGACCGACCCCGACACCACCCAGGCCGGCTCGGAGAAGCCCTACCGCGCGGGCTTCGTCTCGTTCGTCGGCCGTCCGAACGTCGGCAAGTCGACGCTGACCAACGCCCTGGTGGGCGAGAAGGTCGCCATCACCTCGTCGAAGCCGCAGACCACCAGGCGCGCCATCCGGGGGATCGTGCACCGGCCCGACGGCCAGGTGATCATCGTCGACACCCCGGGCGTGCACCGTCCGCGCACCCTGCTCGGCGAACGGCTCAACGACCTCGTGCAGTCCACGCTCGGCGACGTCGACGTGATCGGGTTCTGCGTGCCGGCGAACGAGCCCGTCGGTCCCGGCGACCGGTTCATCAACGACACGCTCGACCAGTACCCTCGCGCCAAGAAGATCGCGATCGTCACGAAGATCGACAGCACCTCCAAGGACCGCGTCGGTGAGCAGCTGCTGGCCGTCTCGAAGCTCCGCGACTGGGATGCCGTGGTGCCGACCTCGGGCACCAGGGGCATGCAGCTCGAAGACCTGCTCGGCGTGATCACCGCCCTGCTCCCCGAGTCGCCGCAGCTGTACGACTCGAGCGCGGTGACCGAGGAGACCGACGAGGAGCGCATCGGCGAGCTCATCCGCGAGGCTGCGCTCGAGGGTGTCCGTGACGAGCTGCCGCACTCGCTCGCCGTGGTCATCGAGGACATCGTCGAGCCCGACGCCGACGACGACGCCGACGGCCCCCTGCGCATCTTCGCGAACCTGTTCGTCGAGCGGGACAGCCAGAAGGCGATCGTCATCGGACACAAGGGCGAGCGCCTGAAGGACGTCGGTTCCCGGGCCCGCGTCGAGATCGAGTCGCTGCTCGGCGGCCGGCACGTCTACCTGAACATCCGCGTGAAGGTGGCCAAGGAGTGGCAGCGTGACCCGAAGCAGCTCGGACGCCTCGGCTTCTGACCGTCGGCCGCTCGCACCCCGGGTCATCCGGGCGAGGGACGCGGGGACGAGCGACCCGCCGTACCGTGGACGGGTGTTCCGTCCCATGCTGCGCGCGCAGGTCATCACCGACCTGCTGATCGCCGTGCTGCTCGGCGGCCTCGTGCTGGTCGCCAGCGGGCGCGGGCTCGACGGGCCGCTGTCCGTGGTCACCGTCGTCGGGATGACCGGCGCCCTGGCGATCCGGCGTCTGTCACCCGGGCTCGCCCTGGCCGTGGCGTGGGTGTTCGCGGTCTTCGAGATGGTCACCCTGCAGGTTCCGGACGTGTCGAACGCGTTCATCGCCGGCGTCATGTACACGACGAGTGCGTACGGCAGCCGCCGTGTGCGGCTCGCCGGGCTCGTGTCGGCGATCCTCGGGTCCGTTGCGGCGGCGGCGTACATGGGCTTCGACGACTACCGGAACCGCCTCACCTACGAGACCACCTCGACGTCGTTGCCGGAGTCGCTGCAGGTCACCCTGTCGTTCTTCGCCGTCGTCCTGCTCCTGCTGCTGCTGCCGTGGCTCGCCGGACTGGTGATCCGCACCCGTCGCTCGGCGAGCATGAGTCGCGAGGCCCAGCTGCTGGCCGAGCGTGACGCCGCGCGGGCCGACCGGGCCGTCGCGGTCGAGCAGGAGCGCGTGCGGATCGCCCGCGACATGCACGACATCGTCGCGCACTCGCTCGCGGTCGTCATCGCGCAGTCCGACGGTGCCCGGTACGCCCTGAAGGCCGACCCCGCGGTGGCCGACCAGGCCCTCAGCACCATCTCGGCCACGGCCCGTCGAGCCCTCGGCGACGTGCGCGAGCTCCTCGGCGCGCTCCGGCACGAGCAGGGGACTGCGCCGACGCCCGAGATCGACGACATCGACCGGCTCGTCGACGAGATGCGGCAGCTCGGGCTCGACGTACGGGTGGAACGCGAGGGCGACCCCGCCGGGCTGCCCACCACCACGCAGCTCGCCGTCTACCGGATCGTGCAGGAGAGCCTGACGAACGCGTACAAGCACGGTGAGCCCGGCAGCCCGGTGCGTGCCGCCCTGACCTACCGGCCGGACACGGTCGAGATCGCCGTCGTGAACCGACGCGCGGACGACGGGGTCCGCGGCCCCGGTACGGGCCACGGCCTGGTCGGCATGCGCGAGCGCGCCGTCATGACCGGCGGCACCATGACCGCCGGGGCCCGAGGGGACGACTTCGCGGTCGCCGTCCGGATGCCGACCGTCCCGGCCAGCGGGCAGATGCCCCGCGGCCGGATCACCCCGACCGAGCAGGAGCGCACCGCCCGATGACCACGATCCCGACCGACGAGCACTCGATCCGTGTTGCCCTCGTCGACGACCAGGCGCTGTTCCGCACCGGCATCCGGATGCTCATCGACTCACAGCCCGACCTGCGGTTCGTCGGCGAGGCGGGCGACGGTGCCGAGGGGGTCGAACTCGTCCGACGGACCCGTCCCGACGTGGTGCTGATGGACGTCCGGATGCCCGTGATGGACGGCATCACGGCGACCGGCCACATCGTCGAGCAGTCCGGCACCGACGGTGCGAAGGTGCTCGTGCTGACCACGTTCGACTTCGACGAGGCCGCCGCCAAGGCCATCCGCGCCGGTGCGAGCGGCTTCGTGCTCAAGGACGCCGACCCCGAGTTCCTGCTCGCGGCGGTCCGGACCGTGCACGCCGGCACCGCGGTGTTCGCCGCGTCGGCCACGCGGGAGCTCCTGCGGCGGTACGACGACTCGGTCGGACGCGCTGCCGCCGTCCCCGCGGCGTTCGCCGACCTCACGCCGCGTGAGCGCGAGATCTTCGACCTGGCCGCCCGGGGGTTCAGCAACAGCGAGATCGCCCAGCACGAGTACGTCAGCGAGGCGACCGTGAAGACGCACATCTCGCGGGTCCTGACGAAGCTCGAGCTCCGGGACCGGGTGCGCCTCGTCGTCTTCGCCCACGAACACGGGCTCGTCACCAAGGCCGACTGATGCCGGGTCATCCGCGGGGATGACCCCTCCACAGGCAACCGAGCCGAGCGGACGATCCACAGGAGCCGAGCGGGCGACGCGGGACGGGACCCCTGACCGCCATCGTGGATGCATGACCACGAGCCACGCCCCGATCATCCGCCTCGACCACGTGTCCAAGCACTACGGCGACGACGCCCGACGTGTGACCGCGCTCGACGACGTCAGCGTCGACATCGGCGCGGGGGAGTTCACCGCGGTGATGGGCCCGTCCGGGTCCGGCAAGTCGACCCTCATGCACGTCGCGGCCGGCCTCGATGCCGTGTCCGCCGGCCGGATCCAGATCGACGGCGTCGACATCACGGCCCTGGGCGACAAGGACCTCACCGAGCTGCGTCGTCGTCGGCTGGGCTTCGTGTTCCAGTCGTTCAACCTCGTCCCGACGCTCGACGTCAGCGAGAACATCCGCCTGCCGTTCCTGCTCGGCGGGCACAAGCCCTCGCACGAGGAGACCGCCTGGATCGACCGGCTGGTCGAGATGCTCGGGCTCGGCAACCGGCTGACGCACCGGCCGCACCAGCTCTCCGGCGGGCAGCAGCAGCGCGTCGCCATCGCACGGGCGCTCGCTTCGCGGCCGGCGGTGGTCGTCGCCGACGAACCGACCGGCGCGCTCGACTCCCGCACCGGGCGCGACGTGCTCGCGATCCTCCGCGGCGCCGTCCAGGAATGGGGCCAGAGCGTCGTCATGGTCACGCACGACCCGGTGGCGGCCGCGAACGCCGACCGGATCCTGTTCCTGGCCGACGGCCGGATCGTCGCCGACCGCCCCGCGATGGACGCCGGCGCGATCTCCACGACGATGCTCGGGATGGAGGCAGCAGCGTGAACGGCATCCGATCCTTCGCCCCCACCGTCCTGGTCGCCGCCCTCGGCACCACGTTCGGTTCCGCCCTGGTCATCGCACCGGGGATCGTGACCGAGGCGCTCCGAGCCGCCGGGGTCGCCGACCTCGGACCGATCAAGGCGATCCTGTCGGTGGTCGGGTGGCTGTTCCTCGGCATCGCGCTCTACGTCGGCGCGATCGTCACCGCGAACACCTGCGCCACCCTGATCGCCGGGCAGACCCGGATCATCGCGTTGCAACGGCTCGTCGGAGCGACCGGTGCGACCCTCCGGGCGCGGATCACCCGCACCGGCCTGGTCGTCGGCGTGCTCGGCGGGGTCGTCGGCGCCGTCGTGGGCACCGCGCTCTCGGCCCTGTTCGTGGTCGTCCTGCGGGGCAACGGGGTCCTGCCCGACGCCGAGTACACGTACGTCCCGTGGGAGCTGGTCCTGCCGGTCGTGGCCGTCGTCCTCGCCACCTGGGGTGCCTTCGCTGCCGGGTCGCGCCGCGTGCTCACCGTCACACCGCTCGAAGCCCTGTCGTCGTCTGTCGAGCCGAGCCACGACGACGTCCGGTCCGGTACGGCCCGCAAGGTCTGGGCGATCGTGCTCATGGCCGGCGGCGCGGTGCTGATGCTGCTCGGGCTCGCGGTGAGCTCGCTGTCCCCGGTCGCGGTCCTGCCGGCGGCGCTCGGTGGGTTCGTGTCCTTCGCGGGGGTCGCCGTGGGGGCGACGATCGTGATGCCGCCCGTGCTGCAGCTCATCGGCCGCATCGGCTCGCACGACCCAGTCGTCCTGCTCGCCGGACGGAACGCGATGCGGGCGCCGGGGCGGTCCTCGCGGGCGACCATCGGGCTCGTCATCGGTGTCACCCTGCTCGTCACCTTCGCGGTGGCACTCGGCATCATGCAGCACGTGCTCGAGACCGAGATGCGCGCCATGAGCGCGGGGAGCGCCACCCCCGGGATGATCGAGGCGCAGCGGGACCTCTTCGTGCAGATCAACGCCGTCGTCAGCGTGATCGTCGGGTTCTCCGCCGTGATCGCCGCCGTCGGGGTCGTGAACGCGCTGGCGCTCGGGGTGCTCCAGCGTCGACGCGAACTCGGGCTGCTGCGGGTGCTCGGCCTGACCGGCGCGCAGGTCCGACGGATGATCGTGACCGAGGCCGTGCAGATGGTCGTCGCGGCCGTCGTCTCGGGGCTCGCACTCGGCACGCTGTACGGCTGGGTCGGCGGGCAGACGCTGCTCGGCTCGCTCGGGACGCCCGTGGCACCGGTGCTGCCGCCGCTGACCATCGGCATCGTGGTGATCGGCGCGCTGGTCCTGGCGGTCGTCGCCACCATCGCCCCGGTGCGGCGCGCGATGCGCGTTCCGCCGACCGAGGCGCTCGCGGTCGACTGACCCGTCGCCCTGGTCGCACCACACGACGAACGGGAGGCCCGGTGTCAGCTGGCACCGGGCCTCCCGTGTCGTCGTGTGGTCGCGCCGACGTGCCCTGGCCGGCCCCACCACGCCGCTCACGTCCGCCGAGGTGTCACGAACCGTCGTCCGGACGCGGCCCGGGCGACAGATCGTGACCGCTCGGCGACCGGCGAGCGGCAGGTCTCGACCACTCGGCACCTCACCCGGCACCTCCCCGGCACCCACCCGGCACCCACTCGGCGCCCCGTTCGACGGCCCCGGGCGGTCCCGCGTCACACGCTTGCGCCAGCCTGGTACACCGGTGCTACCGTGGGTCCCGATGTACTCGGCACTCCTCCTCCTTCGCTGCCGCGACGAGGCCTGACACTCCGGCCCACCTCGTCGCGGAGTCCGTCGTGGCCGCACCACAACAGCTCACGAACACGCGACGAAAGCGAAGAACGATGCAGAACACCCAGCAGCCCTCCGGGATGCCGATCCACAAGTACGTCCCGTTCCACGAGCAGATCAGCGTCGACCTGCCGGACCGCACCTGGCCCACGAAGCGCATCGACAAGGCGCCGCGCTGGTGCGCCGTCGACCTGCGTGACGGCAACCAGGCCCTCATCGACCCGATGGACGCCGAGCGCAAGCGGGCGATGTTCGACCTCCTCGTCCGGATGGGCTACAAGGAGATCGAGGTCGGGTTCCCGAGCGCCTCGCAGACCGACTTCGACTTCGTCCGGTCGCTGATCGACGAGGGCGCGATCCCCGACGACGTCACCATCCAGGTGCTGACCCAGGCGCGCGAGCACCTCATCCAGCGCACCTACGAGGCGATCGACGGCGCGAAGCAGGCCATCGTCCACCTGTACAACTCCACGAGCATCGTGCAGCGCGAGGTCGTCTTCCGCACCGACGTGCAGGGCGTGGTGGACATCGCGGTCACCGGCGCAAAGCTCTGCAAGGCCGCCGAGGCGACGCTGCAGCACGATACGACGATCTACTACGAGTACTCGCCGGAGTCCTACACGGGCACCGAACTCGAGGTCGCACTGGAGATCTGCAACGCCGTCCTCGAGGTCTTCGAGCCGACGCCCGAGCGCAAGGTCATCATCAACCTGCCCGCCACCGTCGAGATGGCCACGCCGAACGTCTACGCCGACTCGATCGAGTGGATGTCCCGCCGCCTCGCCCACCGCGAGGACGTCATCCTGTCGCTGCACCCGCACAACGACCGGGGTACCGCGGTCGCGGCCGCCGAGCTCGGCTACATGGCCGGCGCCGACCGCATCGAGGGCTGCCTGTTCGGCAACGGTGAGCGCACCGGCAACGTCGACCTGGTCGCCCTCGGGATGAACCTGTTCACGCAGGGCATCGACCCGGAGATCTCGTTCGCCGACATCGACCAGGTGAAGCGGACGGTCGAGTACTGCAACCAGCTGCCGGTGCCCGAGCGCCAGCCGTGGGCGGGCGACCTCGTGTACACGGCGTTCAGCGGCTCGCACCAGGACGCCATCAACAAGGGCTTCGAGGCGATGAAGGCCAAGGCCGCCGCCGCGGGCAAGGACATCGACGAGATCGAATGGGCGGTGCCGTACCTGCCCGTCGACCCGAAGGACATCGGCCGGTCGTACGAGGCCGTCATCCGCGTCAACTCGCAGTCCGGCAAGGGCGGTGTGGCGTACCTGCTCAAGACCGACCACGCCCTCGACCTGCCCCGCAAGCTGCAGATCGAGTTCTCCGGCGTCGTGCAGCGGCACACCGACACCGAGGGTGGCGAGTTCTCGTCGCAGCGCATCTGGGACGTGTTCCAGGACGAGTACCTGCCCGCGTCGATCGACGACGAGAAGTGGGGCCGGTACGAGCTCACCAAGACGGCGACGTCGAGTGACTTCGAGGGCACGACCTCGCTGTCCGTGGCACTCCGGGTCGACGAGGGCGCGGTCACGGCCGAGGCCGTCGGCACCGGTCCCATCGACGCGTTCCTGAAGGTGCTCGCCGAGCAGGGCGTCCAGGTCACGCTGTACGACTACTCGGAGCACACGATGAGCGCCTCCGGTGACGCGAAGGCCGCGTCCTACGTCGAGCTCGACGTCGACGGCGTGCGTCTGTGGGGCGTCGGCATCGACGCCGACATCTCGACGGCGTCGCTCAAGGCGATCGTGTCCGCGGTGAACCGCGCGGTGCGTGCGGGTGCCGCGGCCGGCGCACCGGAGCTCGTCTCGGCCTGAGACGCGACCAGCCCTGGAGGCGCGGTGCGGGTCCGTCCCGCGCCGCGCCTCCCGTCTGTGCCCGGTCTTTCCCCCCGTCACGCGCGATGGCAGGTCGAATCGGGCGTACCTGGTCGATTCTTCCGACCAGGTACGCCCGATTCCGCTCGGTACCCCCGGGCCCCGGCCCGCAGCACACGCGGCTGTCGGCGGGGCGGGGGATACTGGGGGCATGCCGCTGTACCGGGACGAGTGCGTCGTGTTGCGCACCCACAAGCTCGGTGAAGCCGACCGCATCGTCACGATGCTCTCGCGGCAGCACGGCAAGATCCGCGCCGTGGCCAAGGGCGTGCGGCGGACCGCGTCGAAGTTCGGCAGCCGCCTCGAGCCGTTCATGGTCGTCGACGCCCAGTTCTACGAGGGCCGGTCGCTCGACATCGTCACCCAGGCGGAGTCGCTCGGCGCGTACGGGGCCCAGATCGTCGCCGACTACGGCGCGTACACCGCGGCCAGCGCCATGGTCGAGACCGCCGACCGACTGAGCGAGGCCGACGCCGGGCTGCAGCAGTACCTGTTGCTCGTCGGGGCGCTCCGCTCGTTGTCGCGGGGTGAGCACCAGTCCAGCGCGACCCTCGACTCGTACCTGCTCCGCGCGATGAGCATCGCGGGGTGGGCGCCCTCGTTCAGCGACTGTGCGGTGACGGGGGAGCCCGGCCCGCACTCGGCGTTCGTGGTGCAGCTCGGGGGTGTCGTCGCCGACCGTGCGGCACCACCGGGGACCCCGCGGCTCGACCCGGCGACGCTCGGGGTGCTCGGCTCCCTGCTCGCCGGAGACTGGGCGACGGTCGACGCCACCGATGAGCGGACGCGTTCGCGGGCCTCCGGCGTGGTCGCGGCCTACGCCCAGTGGCACCTGGAACGATCGCTCCGGTCCCTGCCGCACGTCGACCGCTCCGAACACCCGATGCCGGTGCCGCAGACCCACGGCGGACCCGAGGCGACGGCGCGCGCGGTGGCCTCGACCCCGGCACCCGCCGTACCCGAGCCCGACCCTGATCCCGCTGTCGAAGGAGCCCCCACCGCATGAGCCCCCGCCGCCCCGACGACGTCGAACCGTTCCGCCCGATCGACTGGACCGGCGAGACGCCCCCGGCGATCCCGGCCCGGTTCGTGCCGGAGCACGTGGCCATCGTCATGGACGGCAACGGCCGGTGGGCGAACGGCCGCGGCCTGACGCGGATCGAGGGGCACAAGGCGGGCGAGGCCTCGCTCCTCGACGTCGTCGCCGGTGCGATCCAGATCGGCGTCCGGCACGTGTCGGCGTACGCGTTCTCGACGGAGAACTGGAAGCGCTCCCCGGAAGAGGTCCGGTTCCTGATGGGCTTCAACCGCGACGTCATCCGCCGTCGCCGCGACCAGCTGCACCAGTGGGGCGTCAAGGTGCGGTGGGCCGGCCGCCGTCCGAGGCTGTGGCGGAGCGTGATCGACGAGCTCGAGACCGCCGAGCGGATGACGGCGGGCAACGACGTCCTCACGCTGACGATGTGCGTGAACTACGGCGGCCGGAACGAGATCGTCGACGCCGTGCGGGGCATGGCCGAGGACGTCGCCGCCGGACGCCTGAAGCCGAGCCAGGTCACCGAGAAGGCACTCGCCAAGCGGCTGTACGTGCCCGAGATGCCCGACGTCGACCTGTTCCTCCGGAGCTCGGGGGAGCAGCGCACCAGCAACTTCCTGCTGTGGCAGTCCGCCTACGCCGAGATGGTGTTCCTCGACCGGCTCTGGCCGGACTTCCGTCGCACCGACCTGTGGGGTGCGATCGAGGAGTACGCCAGCCGCGACCGACGCTACGGCGGCGCGGTCGACACCCCGACGGCCTAGCCAGAGCCCAAGCCCAAGCCCAAGCCCAAGCCCAAGCCCAAGCCCAAGCCCGAGCCCAAGCCCCGAAGCCCGGCCGCTCAGCCCGGCAGCGGCCCCTCGAGCAGGTGGGCGGCGGAGCGCACCGCGTCGAGCGCCGCACGGACGCTCGGCACACGGTCGGCACCACGGGCGACGACGACCTCGACACGCCGGGCGAGCTCGTCGTCCACGGGGTCGATCGCGACACCGGCGGGGATGACCGTCGTCGCGAGTGCCAGCCGGGGGAGCAGCGCCACCCCGAGCCCGGCGGCGACGAGCCCCACCACGGCGGCCGCGTTGTCCGTCTCCAGCACGATGTCCGGCGTGAACCCCGCGCTCGCGCACGACGCGAGCAGGTGCCCACGGCAACGCGGGCAGCCCCCGATCCACCGGGCGTCGTGGTGGGACGCGAGGTCCACGACGGTGGAGCCGGCGGGCCGGAGTCGCGCAGCGCCTCCTGGCTCGACCGGCGTCACCAGCGCGAGCGGGTCGCGCCCCAGGGCCCGGGTGACGAGGCCCGGGTCCGGTGTGGTCCCGACCTCGTCGCCGACGTAGGTGAAGGTCAGGGCGACGTCGACCTCGCCGCCGCGCAGCAGGTCGAGTGCCTCGGGCGGCTCCACCTCGACGTACGAGGTCGTCACGCCGGGCGCCGTCGCGGCGAGCCGGGCGAGCACCGCGGGCACGAGGGCGGAGGACGCGCTCGGGAACCCGGCGAGTCGCACCCGGCCACGGCCGAGTCCGCCGACGGCGTCGAGGTCCTCGCGCGCCGCGGTCAGCGCGGCCTGGACGTGCAGGGCGTGGTCGGCGAGCACCTGCCCCGCATGCGTGAGGGTCGCGCCCCGTCCGCCCCGCAGGACCAGCGCGTGGCCGAGGCGCTGTTCGGCCCGGGCCAGCAGCTGGCTGACGGCCGGCTGGCTCGACCCGAGTGCGGCGGCAGCGCGGGTGATCGACCCGCCGTCGGCCACGGCGCGGAGGACCCGGAGCAACTGGGGATCGATCTCGTCCATCACCCGATGTTATCGGTGGCACAACGAACCGGCTCTGGCGTGATGGGACGGGAACGAGGACGCTGTCCGCATGGACTCCTTCCCCGCCGGCCGCGGCTACCTGGCGGCGTGCACCGCGGGCCTGCCGACCCGCGGCACCCTCGCCGCCCAGCGCGCCGACCTCGACGCGTGGTCCCGGGCCGAGACGTCGCCCGCCCGGTACGGCGCGCTGGTCGAGCAGGGACGTGCGCTCTTCGCCGCGCTGGTCGGCGTCCCGGTGGAGCGCGTGGCGACGGGATCGCAGACCTCGGTGATGGCCGCGGTCGTCGCCGACGCGCTGCCGGACGGCGCCGAGGTGGTCGTCCCCGACGGCGACTTCAGCTCGGTCGTCTTCCCGTTCCTCGCCCAGGCGCACCGCGGCGTCCGGGTCCGGAGCGTCCCGCTCGAGCGGCTCGCGGCGTCCGTCGGGCCCGACACCGCCCTGGTCGCGTGGTCCGCGGTGCAGTCCGCGACCGGCGTGGTCACCGACCCCGACCCGGTCGTGGCCGCCGCCCGACGCGTCGGCGCCCTGACCCTCTGCGACCTCACGCAGGCCGCCGGCGTGCTGCCCGTCGACGCCGCACCGTTCGACGTGACGCTCACGCACACCTACAAGTGGCTCTGCGCTCCGCGCGGCGTCGCCTTCATGACGCTCTCCGACACCGCCCTCGGCCGGCTCCGCCCGGTGCAGGCCGGCTGGTACGCGGGCGCGGACGTCTGGTCCTCCTGCTACGGCCCCGCCATGCACCTGGCCGACGACGCGCGTCGCTTCGACGTCTCGCCGGCCTGGCAGGCGTGGCCCGGTGCCGTGGCCGCCCTCGAACACGCGGTCGGGCTCGACCAGCGGGCGGTCTGGAGGCACGCCACCGGTCTCACGGATCGGCTGTGCGACGCCCTCGGGTCGCCCCGGCAGGGCGGCGGGCAGGCGATCGTGACGTTCGCGGACGCCGACGGGGCGGCCCTCCGGGCCCTCACCGCCGCAGGCGTCACCGCCTCGGGGCGTGCCGGGCGACTGCGCATCGCGTTCCACCTGTGGAACGACGAGTCCGACGTGACCGACGTCGTGGCCGCGCTCGGCGGGGTGGGGCCGGGCACGTCGGCGAGGTGAGCATGGAGGGCGGACCCGTGGCGGGCCTCCCGGGCCAGGATCGCCGGTAGTCTTGCCCGGACCGTTTCCGCACCGAGCACCCAGCTCGGCGACCTCTGGAGCACCCTTTGGCACAGCCCTCCCGTCTCGACAGCGTCATCGCCCTGGCCAAGCGCCGCGGCTTCGTCTTCCAGTCGGGTGAGATCTACGGAGGCTCCCGCTCCGCATGGGACTACGGGCCCCTCGGTGTGGAGCTCAAGGAGAACATCAAGCGCCAGTGGTGGCAGCGGTTCGTCCGGGGCCGCGGGGACATGGTCGGACTCGACTCCGCGGTGATCCTGCCCCGCAAGGTGTGGGAGGCCTCCGGGCACGTCGCGACCTTCACCGATCCGCTGGTGGAGTGCCTGCACTGCCACCACCGGTTCCGCGAGGACCACCTGCTCGAGGCGTTCGAGGCGAAGAAGGGCCGCGCCCCCGAGGGCGGCATGGCCGAGATCGCCTGCCCGAACTGCGGCACCCGCGGCGAGTGGACCGAGCCCCGCGAGTTCTCCGGGATGCTCAAGACCTACCTCGGCCCGGTCGAGTCGGAAGAGGGCCTGAACTTCCTGCGCCCCGAGACGGCGCAGGGCATCTTCGTCGACTTCGCGCAGGTCGTCACGACGAGCCGCATGAAGCCCCCGTTCGGCATCGGTCAGGTCGGGAAGGCGTTCCGCAACGAGATCACGCCCGGCAACTTCATCTTCCGCACGCGCGAGTTCGAGCAGATGGAGATCGAGTACTTCGTGCCGCCGGCCTCGGCCGAGGAGCACTACGAGCAGTGGATCGCCGACTCGGTCGCGTTCTACACCGACCTCGGCATCGACCCGGAGAACCTGCGCCGCTTCGACGTGCCGGACGGCGAGCGGGCGCACTACTCCGACGCCACCGCCGACATCGAGTACCGCTTCGGCTTCACCGGCTCGGAGTGGGGCGAGCTGATGGGCGTCGCGAACCGCACCGACTTCGACCTGAACAACCACATCGAGGCGTCCGGCCAGGACCTCCGGTTCTTCGACCAGGCCGCCAACGAGAAGTACGTGCCGTACGTCATCGAGCCGTCGTTCGGGCTGACCCGTGCACTCATGGCGTTCCTGCTCGACTCGTACCACGAGGACGAGGCCCCGAACGCGAAGGGCGGCGTCGACAAGCGCACGGTCCTGCGCCTCGACCCGCGCCTGGCCCCGGTGAAGGCCGCCGTCCTGCCGCTGTCGCGCAACGAGCAGCTCTCGCCCGTCGCCCGCGGCCTGGCCGACGACCTGCGCAAGAACTGGAACGTGGACTTCGACGACGCCGGTGCCATCGGCCGTCGCTACCGTCGCCACGACGAGATCGGCACGCCGTTCTGCATCACGGTCGACTTCGACACGCTCGAGGACAAGGCCGTCACGGTGCGCGAGCGCGACACCATGGGCCAGGAGCGCGTCTCGCTCGACCAGCTGCAGGGGTACCTGGCGCAGCGGTTGCTCGGCGCGTAGGGGTTCCGCGGCTCCGCCAGACACCGGTGTTCGTGTGTTGCACACCCGCAGCAGGGTGTTCGACCTGCGAACACCGGTGTTTTGCTGCCAGCGACGGGAATGCGCGCCGCAGGAACGCGTTGGGGTCAGCATGAACGACTCCGTGAAGGTCGATGTCTGGTCGGACATCGCCTGCCCCTGGTGCTACATCGGCAAGCGCAAGTTCGAGGCCGGCGTCGCCGCCTTCGGCGCCTCGAGCGAGGGCCGCCCCGTCGAGGTCGAGTACCACTCCTTCGATCTCAGCCCGGACACCCCCGTCGACTTCGAGGGCACCGAAGCCGAGTTCCTCTCGGGCCACAAGGGCATGCCCGTCGACCAGGCGCAGCAGATGCTCGACCAGGTCACCGCCATCGCCGCTGGCGTCGGTCTCGACTACGACTTCGAGGCCATGCACCACACCAACACCGTGAAGGCCCACCAGGTCATCCACCTCGCCAAGCAGCACGGCAAGCAGCTCGAGATGGTCGAGCGTCTGTTCACCGCCTACTTCGAGCGCGGCGAACACGTCGGACAGGAGTCCTCCCTCGCCGATCTGGCTGCGGAGATCGGCCTCGACCGCGACGAGGTCCTCAGCACCCTGCGCGACGACGCCCAGCTCGCCGCGGTCCGCGCCGACCAGGCCCAGGCGCAGGCGTACGGGATCAACGGCGTGCCCTTCTTCGTGATCGACGGCAAGTACGGCGTCTCCGGCGCCCAGGACCCGACGGCGTTCGAGCAGGTGCTCCGCCAGGTGGTCGCGCTCCGCGAGACCACGCCGGAGGAGGTCGCCTCGGCGGCCGAGCGCGCGGCGGACGACGCGAGCGCGGACGTGGCGGTGACCCGATGACGGACATGACCATCAGCGACCAGGGCGCGGTGCGCCTCCAGGCCGAGACGTCGGTGCCGTCCGTACCGGACGCGCTCACGGGGCTGCCGGGCGCGTTCGGTGGTTCCGGCGTCCCCGGTCTGGAGGCCCGTCCCGCGTTGCTGACGCTCGTCACGCCCGGCGGTGCGCCGGTCTGCGAGGGCGACGCCTGCCTGATCGACGCCGGCTCGTTCGCCGGGGCCGAGGGCGACTGGTCCGAGGTGCCGGACTGACGGCTGCGTCAGTCGCGCTGCGGTTCCTCGTCGGTGATGTCGGCGACGGTCGCGCCGTAGGCGGCGACGAGCGCGTCGGCGTCGACGAAGGCGCTCGCACCGTGCCGGCCGGCGCCCAGGGCGACCCGGCGGCCGACGATGCGTTCGTCGGCGTACACCGGCAGGTCGCCCGTGGCACCGATCGGCGTGATGGTGCCGCGCTCGTAGCCGGACGCTTCGAGCGCCGTGGTGGCGTCGGGCATCGAGAGCTTGTTGACGCCGACGACCGTGCGGAGCTTCTTCCAGGCGATGCTGCGGCCGCCGGGCACCAGGGCGAGCAGGAACCCGCCGTCGTGGCGCTTCACCACCAGGGTCTTGACGATGTCGCCGGGCTCGATGCCGAGCAGTCCGGCGGCCTCGTGCAGGGAGTTCGCGGCCGGGCGCTCGACCACTTCGACCGGCAGGCCACGGGCCTGGGCGTCGGCGTCGAACCGGGTGCTGGCGTCGGTCGTCATGTGGAGAACGCTACCGGCGCGCACCGACGTGGGAGAATGGGAGACGTATGACGATCACTGACGCACCCGGGACGGCGACCCGTCCGGCGAAGCCCCTGCGCATCGGCCCCATCGAGGTCGACGTGCCGGTCGTGCTCGCGCCGATGGCGGGCATCACGAACATGGCCTACCGCCGGCTCTGCCGCGAGTACGGCGCCGGCCTGTACGTGTGCGAGATGATCACCTCGCGCGCGCTCGTCGAACGGACGCCCGTGTCGATGCAGCTCATCCAACACCACGAGTCCGAGACCCCGCGGTCGATCCAGCTGTACGGCGTCGAGCCGAACACCGTGGCCGAGGCGGCGACGATCCTCGTCGGTGAGGACCGTGCCGACCACATCGACCTCAACTTCGGCTGCCCCGTTCCCAAGGTGACGCGGAAGGGCGGCGGCGCGGCGCTGCCCTGGAAGCTCGACCTCTTCCAGGAGCTCGTCACGAAGACCGTGCGCGCCGCGGGCGACGTCCCCGTCACGGTGAAGATGCGCAAGGGCATCGACGAGGACCACCTGACCTACCTCGACGCCGCACGCATCGCGCGCGACGCCGGTGTCGCCGCGGTGTCGCTGCACGCCCGCACCGCGAACGAGCACTACTCCGGGCACGCCGACTGGTCCGCGATCGCCACGCTGAAGGAGACCGTCACCGACATCCCGATCCTCGGCAACGGCGACATCTGGTCGGCCGCGGACGCGCTCCGGATGATCGACGAGACCGGCGCCGACGGCGTGGTCGTCGGGCGTGGCTGCCTCGGCCGCCCGTGGCTGTTCGGCGACCTGGCCGCGGCGTTCCGCGGCGAGGGGCTGCGGTACATGCCGTCCCTGGGCGAGGTCGCCGACGGGTTCCGCCGGCACGCCGAGCTGCTCGTCGAGTTCTTCGGCGACGAAGAGCACGCCTGCCGCGACATCCGCAAGCACGTGGCCTGGTACTTCAAGGGGTACCCGATCGGCAGCGACGTCCGGGCCGGCCTGGCGATGGCGTCGAGCCTGCAGGAGATCGACGACTTCCTCGGCCAGCTCGACCACGACGCGCCGTACCCGGGTGCCGACGCCGAGGGGCCGCGCGGTCGTGCCGGGCACCCGAAGCGCACCGCCCTGCCCGACCGCTGGCTCGAGAGCCGCGACGTCGACTCCGAGTTCCGCAAGGTCCTGGCCGCCGCCGAGCTGCACCACAGCGGCGGATGAGCGCCACCGCCTCGTACGGCCCGGCCGACGCGGAGCGCTGGCTCCCCGAAGAACACGGCAACCGCCGCTCGGACTTCGCCCGTGACCGCGCCCGACTGCTGCACTCCAGCGCCCTCCGGCGTCTGGCCGCCAAGACCCAGGTGCTCAGCCCGACGGCGGGGCTCGACTTCGCCCGCAACCGGCTGACCCACTCGCTCGAGGTCGCGCAGGTCGGCCGCGAGCTCGCCGACTCGCTCGGGCTCGACCCCGACGTGGTCGACACCGCGTGCCTGGCGCACGACATCGGGCACCCGCCGTTCGGGCACAACGGCGAGACCGCCGTGAACGCCTGGGCCACCGGGATCGGCGGCTTCGAGGGCAACGCGCAGACCCTCCGGCTGCTGACGCGGCTCGAGCCGAAGGTCTACGGCGTCCGGCCGGGCTCCGACGTCGACCGTCCGTACGGGCTCAACCTGACCCGCGCGTCGTTGGACGCCAGCTGCAAGTACCCGTGGCCGGCGGCGCAGGGGGTCTCGGAGTCGTCTTCCGGGCGCACCAAGTTCGGCTTCTACGACGACGACCACGACGCCTTCGAGTGGCTCCGCGCCGGCGCCCCGCGCCGTCAGCGCTGCATCGAGGCGCAGGTCATGGACCTCGCCGACGACATCGCGTACTCGGTGCACGACTTCGAGGACGCCGTCGTCGCCGGGTTCATCGACGTCGCGGCCCTGGGCGACCGTGTCGGCGAGAACGACATCGTCAGCGCCATGCACGCCTGGGTCGGCGACGACCTGAGCCGCGACGAGCTGCTCGAGGCGTTCGACCGCCTGCGCGAGTTGCCGCTCTGGATGACCGCGTACGACGGCTCCCGCCGTGACGCCGCACGCCTGAAGAACCTGACGTCGCAGCTGATCGGACGCTTCGCGCGCACCGCGACGACGGCCACCCGTGAGTCCTACGCCTCGGGGTCGCTCGTGCGGTTCGCCGCGTCGGTCGTCACCCCGCCCGAGATCATCGGTGAGATCGCGGTGCTCAAGGGCATCGTCGCGGCCTTCGTGATGACCCAGGGCGACCGTCAGCCCGTGTACGAGGACCAGCGCCGCGTGCTCACCGAACTGCTCGACGCGCTGGCGGCGACGGGGGCGTCCGACCTGGAGCCCGGCTTCGCCGCTGACTGGCACGCCGCGGGTGACGACGCCGGCCGACTGCGCGCCGTCGTCGACCAGGTCGCGAGCCTGACCGACCAGGGTGCACTCGCGTGGCACCGACGTCTGGTGGTGGGTGACCGTGAACCGGTCCACATCGCCGTCTGACCGGTCCGCCGACGTCGGTCCCACGAACTAGGATCGAGGGGTGGCTGGCAGGATCGCGCGGAACGACATCGACGAGGTCCGCTCGCGTGTCAACATCGCCGACGTCGTGGGCGACTACGTCACGCTGAAGCATGCGGGCGTCGGGTCGATGAAGGGCCTCTGCCCCTTCCACGACGAACGCTCCCCGTCGTTCCACGTCCGGCCCCAGGTCGGCCGCTACCACTGCTTCGGCTGCGGTGAGGACGGCGACGTCTTCAGCTTCATCATGGCGCAGGACCACACCACCTTCGCCGAGGCCGTCGAGCGCATGGCCGCGAAGATCGGCTTCACCCTGCACTACGAAGAGGGCGACGGGCCGCGCACCGACTACAACACCCGTGCCCGGCTGATCGCCGCGAACGAAGCCGCGCTCGAGTACTTCACGGGGCAGCTCACCACCGCTGCCGCCGACCCCGCCCGCCGGTTCCTGGGGGAGCGCGGGTTCGACCCCTCGGCCGCCCAGCACTTCGGCGTCGGGTTCGCCCCGAAGTCCTACGACATGCTCAAGGACCACCTGCGCGGGCGCGGCTTCACGATGGAGGAACTCGTGTCCGCCGGCCTCGTCAGCCAGGGTGACCGCTCGCCGTACGACCGGTTCCGCGGGCGCCTGATGTGGCCCATCCGCGACGTCACCGGGGCGACCATCGGCTTCGGGGCGCGCCGCCTGCTCGAGGACGACAAGGGTCCCAAGTACCTCAACACGCCCGAGACCCCGATCTACCACAAGAGCCAGGTGCTCTACGGGCTCGATCTGGCACGCCGCGACATCTCGAAGCAGAAGCAGGTCGTCATCGTCGAGGGCTACACCGACGTGATGGCGTGTCACGTCGCGGGCATCACGACGGCCGTCGCCACCTGTGGCACGTCGTTCGGCGTCGACCACATCAAGGTGCTTCGGCCGATGCTCGGTGACCTGGCCGGCGCCGACCCGAACGCCAACGGCGAGGTCGTGTTCACGTTCGACCCCGACGAGGCCGGGCAGCGCGCAGCCTCGCGTGCCTTCGCGGAAGAACAGCGCTTCGCCGCGCAGACCTACGTCGCCGTGGCGCCCGGTGGGCTCGACCCGTGCGACCTCCGGCTCGCCCGCGGTGACGACGCGATCCGCCGATTGGTCACGAACAAGCGCCCGATGTTCGAGTTCATGATCCGCCGCACCCTGGACGGCCACGACCTCGAGACCGTCGAGGGGCGCGTCGGTGCCCTGCGCGCTGCTGCGCCCGTGCTCGCCGGTATCCGCGACCGCTCACTGACACAGGGCTACGTGCGCGAACTCGCCGGCTGGCTGGGGATGGAGATCCCCGAGGTCCGTCGGTCGGTCGAGACCGCCCGGCGTCGTGCGGGGTCCGCTGCCCAGGACGAACGGTCCGCGGGCTCGGGGCGCGACGGCCGTGCCGGAACCGGCACCGACGGGGCCGACACCCCCGACGAGCCCGTCGCCGGGATCCGTTCGCTGCCGAACGACCCGATCAGCCGCATGGAGCGCGACGCCGTGATGGCGATGGTGCAGCAGCCCACGTCCGTCGGGGCACCGATGCTCGGGCTCGCCGCGTCGGCCACGTTCTCGACGCCGATGCTCGCCGCCGTGCGGGACGCCGTGGTCGCCAACGTCGAAGTCATCGGCGCGGGGGACTGGCTCGACCGGCTGCTCGCCGACGTGCCGGCGCCCCTCCGCACCCTGACGCACGAACTCGCCCTCGCACCGATCCCCGCGCGCAACGCCGAGGACCTGGCGGCCTACTGCCGGAGCATCGTCGTGGCCCTGGTCGAGCGCGACCTGCTCGCCCGCAAGGCCTCGTTGCTCGGACAGCTGCAGCGCGCTGACCCGCACGAGCAGGCCGAGCGTCGCGCCGAGATCCAGCGGCAGCTCGTCGACATCGACGGGCAGCGGATGCGGTTGCGCGCTGACGCCGAGGCGTCCTAGGGCTCTTCCCGCGCTGTTGGTGGGCGCGGGGTCGCACGACGCGCCGCGTGCGTCTCGCCGAGGTCGCGCAACTGTCGCGCGGTGGGGCTGCGGCGGCGGTTGGTTCTGTCCGCGACGGCGTGAGTGGTCGGGACGTGCCGCGTGTGGGGCGTCGAGTGGTTGCGAAGCGTCGGTTGGCCGGGGTCCGGCCGACGGGACGTGACCGCTGGGGGTGGGGCGGGCGGGGAGTCGTGACCGGTCGGCGGGGATGAGGGGCGGGGCGGGGCGGGGCGGGGCGCGGGGCGGGCCTCCCGGCCGGGGGTGAAGTCGCACGACGCGCCGCCGGCGCCCCCCCCGAGGTCGCGCGAACCGTCGCACGGTGGGGCTGCGAGCGGCAGGCGGTTCTCTCGGCGATGGCGTGAGTGGTCGGGACGTGCCGCGTGTGGGGCGTCGAGTGGTCGCGAAGCGTCGGTTGGCCGGGGTTCGGACGACGGGACGTGACCGCTCGGGGTGGGTCGGGCGGGGAGTCGTGACCAGTCGGCAGGGGCGAGGGGTGGGGCGGACGCGGCGCGGGCCTCCCGGCCGGGGTGTGCGGAGTCGCACGACGCGCCGCGTGCGTCTCGCAGAGGTCGCGCGAACCGTCGCGCGGTGGCGATGCGAGCGGCAGCTGGTGTGACCTCGGGTGCGTGAGTGGTCAGGACGTGCCGCGTGTCGGGCGTCGAGTGGTCGCGAAGCGGCGGCCGCCGGGGTTCGGACGACGGAACGTGACCGCTCGGGGTGGGAAGTGGCGGGAACGGCCGAGAACGAGCGCCAGACGCCCCAGGTTGCACCACGCAACTTTTGTGCGTGACGCGCCGCTCGACTCCGGCGGAATCATGCATCACGCGGCGGGCCCGTGCATTACAGCGGTGTAAACAAATCGCCCCCGGTTCGTTCTGTTCCGTGACAGGGTGATACCAATGAGCGTTCCTGGCCGGGCACACAGACGTTCCACCCTCCGGCTCAGGACTCTTGCAATCATGACCAGAGAGGCAGCGGACATGGCATCCGTGACCAAGTGGGGCAAGCGCGGCATCGCGCTCGGCGCCGGTGCAGCAGCGACGGCGCTGGTGCTGACCGGCTGCGCGAGCAGCAGCGTGAGTGACACCGAACTGAACGGCCTGAGCATCGGGACGACGGACAAGATCACGTCCCTCGACCCGGCCGGTTCCTACGACAACGGCTCCTTCGCCGTGCAGAACCAGGTGTTCCCGTTCCTGATGAACACTCCAGTGGGGAGCCCGGACGTCGAGCCGGACATCGCCACGAAGGCGGAGTTCACGAACCCGACCACCTACGAGGTCACCCTCAAGGACGGGCTAGAGTTCGCGAACGGCAACAAGCTCACTTCGAGCGACGTGAAGTTCTCGTTCGACCGCGAGCTGAAGATCAACAACGAGAACGGTCCGCAGTCGCTGCTGGCCAACCTCAAGAGCATCGACACCCCGGACGACACCACCGTGGTGTTCAACCTGGACCACGCCGACCAGACCTGGCCGCAGGTGCTCTCGAGCCCCGCGGGTCCGATCGTCGACGAGGACGTCTTCAGCGCGACGAAGCTCACCAGCGCCGACGACATCGTCAAGGGCAAGGCCTTCGCCGGGCAGTACCAGATCAGCTCCTACAAGGAGAACGACACGATCCAGTACAAGACCAACCCGAAGTACGACGGCCTGCTCGGCAAGGCGAAGACCGGCGAGGTCACCGCCAGCTACTACACCAAGGAGACCGACCTCAAGCTCGCCGTGCAGAAGGGCGACGTCGACGTGGCGTACCGCTCCCTGACGCCGACCGACATCTCGGACTTGCGCAAGGACGACTCCCTCAAGGTCACCGACGGCCCCGGTGGCGAGATCCGCTACGTGGTCTTCAACTTCAAGACCCAGCCGTTCGGCACCGGGCAGGACGACGCCGACGAGGCGAAGGCCCTGGCCGTGCGTCAGGCTGCCGCCGACGTGGTCGACCGTGCCCAGCTCGCGAAGGAGGTCTACAACGACACCTTCACCCCGCTCTACTCGATGGTCCCGGACGGCCTGACCGGCGCGGTCCAGCCGTTCAAGGAGATGTACGGCGACGGCGACGGCGGCGCGGACGTGGCGAAGGCCAAGAAGACGCTGTCGGACGCCGGTGTCACGGGCAAGGTGCAGCTCGACATCCAGTACGCGCCCGACCACTACGGTTCGGCCTCGGACGACGAGTACGCGCTGCTCAAGCAGCAGCTCGAGGACTCCGGTCTGTTCACTGTCAACATCCAGTCGACGGTCTACACGACCTACGCGCAGGAGCGCACCAAGGACGCCTACCCCGTGTACCAGCTCGGCTGGTTCCCGGACTTCTCCGACGCCGACAACTACCTGTCGCCGTTCTTCACCAAGGAGAACTTCGTCCAGAACCACTACGACGACCCGGAGATCCAGGACCTCATCGCGAAGGAGCAGGCCGAGTCCGACACGGACAAGCGTGCTGCCCTGATCGAGCAGGCCCAGGAGCGCGAAGCCACCCAGATCTCGACGCTGCCGCTGCTGCAGGGCAAGTCCGTCGCGGTCGCAGGCAAGGACGTCAAGGGCCTGACCCTCGACGCCTCGTTCAAGTTCCGGTACGCCACCCTGAGCAAGTAGCACCAAGCCCCACGTGCAGGCCGCGGGCGTTCCCACGAGGAACGCCCGCGTGCCTGTGCAACGGCGACGAAAGGCACACACCCCGTGACCCTCAGCACTCCCGAGGCGACGCAGGACGTGAACGGCACCGATCCCACCAAGCCACAGGCACAACGCAGTGCCAAGAACAGTGGCGGCGGACTCGGCCGGTACATCCTCGTCAGGTTCCTCCTCATCATCCCGACCGTCTTCATCCTGGTGACGCTCGTGTTCTTCCTGATGCGCGTCATCGGGAACCCGATCACCGCATCGGTCGGCGGTCGTCTCACGCCGAGCCAGCTGCAGGAACGCCTGCACGCCGCCGGGTACGACCGGCCGGTTCTCGTGCAGTACTTCGAGTACCTCGGCAACATCCTGCGCGGTGACTTCGGCACCTCGTCGACGGACAACCGTCCGATCACCGACATCATCGTCACGTACGGCGGCGCGACCGCGGAGCTCGTCTTCTACGCGCTCATCGTCGCGCTCGTGCTCGGCATCCCGCTCGGCATGCTCGCCGCGTACACGCGCGACAAGTGGCCGGACGTGCTGCTCCGTGCGCTCGCGATCCTGACCTACGCCACGCCGGTGTTCTTCGGTGGTCTGCTGCTCAAGCTCGTCTTCTCGGTGTGGCTCGGCTGGCTGCCCCTCGGCGACCGTGCCTCGACCCGGGTGTCGCTCATCCTCGACGGCATCCCGGGCGCGAGCGGCGTCTACATCATCGACGCGCTCCGCACCGGCAACGCCGCGGTCATCGGCGACGTGCTGCAGCACGCCGTCCTGCCGGCGCTGACGCTCGGTCTGCTGACGGCGGGCATCTTCCTGCGCCTGGTGCGCGCGAACATGATCGGGTCGCTCGGCTCGGAGTACGTCGACGCCGCCCGGTCCCGCGGCGTGCGCGAGTCGCGGCTCGTCCGCACCCACGCGTTCCGTCCGGCCCTCGTGCCGATCATCACCGTGATGGGGCTGCAGATCGCGATGCTCCTGGGTGGCTCGGTGCTCACCGAGACGACCTTCGGGTGGCGCGGCCTGGGCTTCGAGCTCAACCAGTACCTGTCGGCCCGTGACTTCGTCGCGGTGCAGGGCATCGTCGCGATGCTGGCGGTGATCGTCGCGGTGACCAACTTCATCGTCGACGTGGTCGCCGCCCTGATCGACCCGAGAGTGAGGTTCTGACGATGGTCGACACCACCCTCGTCGACCGCCACGAGCCGCTCTGGAAGCGGCTGCCCGTGGTGGTCCAGCTCCGCCGGAGCACCGGCTGGCAGCGCGCCATGCTCATCGTCGGCGTGGTCATCTGCGCCCTCTACCTGCTCGTCGCGGTCTTCGCACCGCTCCTCGCCCCGTACGGCTTCGGTCAGCTGCAGGGCGCGGACGGGCAGAGCTTCCCGCGCACCGGCGAACCGAGTGCCGAGCACATCTGGGGAACCACGGTCGGCGGCTTCGACGTGTTCAGCCGCGTGCTCTACGGCGCCCGCACGGCCGTGCTCGTCGTCATCGTCGCCGTGATCGTCTCGATCATCGTGGGCGTCCTGCTCGGCATGGTCTCCGGGTACCTGGGCGGCTGGCTCGACCGCGTCCTGGTGGTCGTGGCCGACGCCATCTACGCGTTCCCGTCGCTGCTGCTCGCGATCATCGTGTCCATCGTCATCTCCGGCGGCAACTCGAGCTACTCGGGCGGCATCATCGCGGCGGCGATCTCGATCACCGTCGTGTACGTGCCGCAGTACTTCCGCGTGGTCCGGGCCGAGGCCGTCCGGCTGAAGAACGACGCGTTCGTCGAGTCGGCGCGCGTGATGGGCACGAACCCGTGGCGCATCATGACGCGGCACGTCCTGCGGAACTCGACCCGTTCCCTGCCGCTCATCCTGACGCTCAACGCGAGCGACGCGATCCTGACCCTGGCCGGCCTCGGCTTCCTCGGGTTCGGCATCGGCCCGACGTCGGGCGCCGAGTGGGGCTACGACCTGAGCCGCGCGCTCTCCGACGTCGCGAGCGGTGTCTGGTGGACCGGTGTCTACCCGGGTGTCGCGATCGTGGTGCTCGTGCTCGGCGTGACCTTCATCGGCGAGAGCCTGAACGACATCTCCGACCCCCGCCTGCGTGCACGCCGACGCCTGAAGCAGCTCGTGTCCACGCGCGACAGGCGCGACCCCGAGGCACCGCGCACCGCCGGGAACGACACGGAAGGGACGGGCGCATGACCCCGACCACCCGCCTGCAACCGGGCGACACCACCACCGAACCCGTCGTCGTCGTGGACGACCTGACCGTCACGTTCGCGACCGACGGCGGCGCCGTCGACGCGGTCAAGGGCGTCAGCCTCGACGTCCGCCCCGGCGAGGTGCTCGCCCTGGTCGGCGAGTCCGGCTCCGGCAAGTCCGTCACGGCGCGCAGCATGCTGCGGCTCATGCCGGAGACGGCGACGCTCGGCGGCGCGGTGCTGCTCGACGGCACCGACGTGGTGAGCGTCGGCGCGCAGAAGCTCCGCAGCCTGCGCGGAACCGCCGGGGCGATGGTGTTCCAGGAACCGTCGACCGCCCTCAACCCGGTCTTCACCGTCGGGTGGCAGATCGCCGAGGGACTCCGCGCCCACGGCGGCGTGTCGAAGAAGGAAGCTCGGGCGAAGGCCATCGACTACCTCGGTCGCGTCGGCATCCCCGACCCCGAGACCCGCGTCGACCACTACCCGCACCAGTTCTCCGGCGGGCAGAAGCAGCGCGTGGTCATCGCGAGCGCACTGGCCCTCGAGCCGAGGGTCATCATCGCGGACGAACCGACTACGGCGCTCGACGTGACGGTGCAGGCCGAGATCCTCGACCTGCTGCGTCGCTGCCGTGACGAGTTCGGCACCGCGATCGTCGTCATCACGCACAACATGGGCGTGGTCGCGGACCTGGCCGACCGCGTCGCCGTGATGTACCAGGGCGAGATCGTCGAAGAGGCCACGGCGTCGGCGCTGTTCGCGACGCCGCAGGCCGACTACACCAAGCGGCTGCTCGCGGCGGTGCCCCGGCTCGAGGCGTCCACCGGGGTGGCCCGGCTCGAGGCGTCCACCGGGGTGGCCCGGCGCGCCGCGATCGCCGAGGACGTCACCCCGCTGGTCGAGGCGAAGGGGCTCGAGATCGAGTACCCCGGGCGGCTCGGCTCGCCGGCGTTCAAGGCGGTCAAGGGTGTCGACCTGGCGATCCGTCCGGGCGAGGTCCTCGGCCTGGTGGGGGAGTCCGGCTCCGGCAAGACCACCATCGGCCGGGCCATGGCGGGCCTGACGAAGGTCACCGGCGGCTCGCTCAAGGTCCTCGGCGCCGAGATGCTCGGGTACCGCGAACGCGACTTCAAGCACCTGCGGAAGGACATCGGGTTCGTGTTCCAGGACCCGGCGACCTCGTTCAACCCGCTGCTGACGATCGCCGAGTGCGTCGCCGAGCCGCTGGTCGTGCACCGGGAGGTCTCGAGTCCGCGTGCCGCGCGCAAGCGGGTGGACGAGCTGCTCGAGGCCGTGCAGCTGCCGGCCGCGTACGGCGACCGCTACCCGCACGAGCTCTCCGGTGGGCAGCGCCAGCGCGCGTCGCTCGCCCGGTCGCTCGCGCTCCGGCCGAAGCTGCTCATCGCCGACGAGCCGACGAGCGCGCTCGACGTGTCCGTGCAGGCGCGCGTGCTCGAGCTCTTCCTCGAGCTCCAGCAGGACCTCGGCTTCGCCTCGCTGTTCATCAGCCACGACCTCGCGGTCGTCGGCGCGCTGTCCGACCGGATCGCGGTGCTGTACCGCGGTGACCTGGTCGAGACGGGCACGACGGCGCAGGTCCTCGGCGCGCCGCAGCACCCCTACACGCAGCGGCTCCTCGCGTCGTTGCCGGTGCCGGACCCAGCGGAGCAGGCGGAGCGACGGCGTACGCTGGAGCGACTGGAGCACGCCGGGTCCTGACACGACGTGACCCACCCTGGAGGCCCGGCCAGCGTCGTCGACGCACGCCGGGCCTCCAGGGTGGTCGGCTCCACTGCTGTACGCACGACGGACCTGCCAGGGCGGTCCGTCGCGAACCGCCGCCAGGGGGCGGCGTGGAAGGGGACCCATGATCGCGGTCAACGGACCGGCGGTCGTCGCGGACGACGTGTCGATCGAGTACCGGGGCGGACGCGGGGGCGAGTCCATCCGGGCCGTAGACGGCGTGAGCCTGACGGTCCGGCAGGGGGAGATCCTCGCCCTGCTCGGTGAGTCGGGCTCGGGCAAGTCGACCTTCGCCGCCGCCATCGCCGGCCAGCTCGGATCCCACGGCGAGGGCGAGGGGGCCCTCCGTCGGCACATCGTCGGCGGCGAGTTGACCGTGCTCGGCCAGAAGACCCGGGGCCTCCGCCCGTCGTCGCGCAAGCTCGAACGGCTGAGCGGCCGGATCGGCTACCTGCCGCAGGACGGCGCCGACCGGCTCAGCCCGGACCTGACCGTGGGCGAGGCCGTCGCCGAACCGATCTACGCACGCGACCGCCGGTTCGACCGGCGCGAGGCCGGGCTCATCGTGGCCCGGCTGCTCGACGCGGTGCACCTGCCGCTCGGGGCGATGCGCCTGAACACGTGGGAGCTCTCGAGCGGGCAGCGCCAGCGTGTCGCCCTGGCGAAGGCGCTCGTGCTCGAACCCCAGTTGCTGGTCGCGGACGAACCGGCACGCGGCGTCGACGTGCTCGTGCGGCAGTCCGTGCTCGAGGCCCTGGCGACGCTGCAGCGCGGCCGGCAGTTCTCGGCCGTCGTCGTGTCCAGCGACCTGCGCGAGGCCCGCGCCCTCGCCGACCGCGTCGCCGTGATGGCCGATGCCCGGCTCGTCGGGCTCGGCACCTTCGACGAGGTCCTCGACAACCCCGTCGACCCGTACGTGAAGACCCTCGCCTCGACCGCGGCCCGCGGGGTGAAGCGTCGTCCGGCACCGAGCACGTCTCGCCGTTCGTCGGCGCCGCGCCGTCCGCTCGCCGCCGGCACTGGCCCGCGCACCGACCGTCAGGAGAACGCGTGAGCACCACGAACCAGGGCCCACGGGGTCACCGCGCCGTCGTCCCCACGTCGGGTGCACCGCTGCCGATCGAGGCCCCGCAGCCCGGGCCCGTCGCCGTGCTTCCGGAGCCGACGGACCTGCACGTGGACGCCGTGACCGACGCCGGGGGCACCGTCGCGCCGCTCGACGCCGACACCCGCGGGGTCGTCTGGCTCGACCCCCGCGACCCGTCCGGTCTCGCCGACGCCCTGTCGTCCGCACCCGGGGTGGGCTGGGTGCAGCTGCCGTTCGCCGGTGTCGACGCCTTCGCACACCTGATCCAAGAGCACGGCGACCGCGTGCTGTTCACCTCGGCCAAGGGTGCCTACGCGGAGCCGGTCGCCGAGCACGCGCTGGCGTTGACCCTCGGCACGCTCCGGGTCCTGCAGAAGCGCGCTCGTGCGTCGTCGTGGGCGACCGAGCCCGAGGGGGTCTCGCTGTACGGGCGGAACGTCGTCGTGATCGGTGCCGGCGGGATCGCGCTCGAGTACCTCCGGCTGCTCGCGCCGTTCGACGTCGACGTCACCGTCGTGCGCCGCTCGCCCGACCCCGTCCCGGGAGCCGCGCGGACCGTCACCACCGACGAGCTCGACCAGGTCCTGCCCGACGCCGACGTCGTGATGATCGCGGCGGCGATGACCTCGGGCACCGCGAAGCTCTTCGGCGAGCGGCAGTTCCGGATCATGAAGCCCTCCGCCCGGCTCGTGAACATCGCGCGCGGTGGACTCGTCGACACCGACGCCCTGGTCGCCGCGCTGCGCGCCGGGGAGATCGCCGCGGCCGGCCTCGACGTCACCGACCCCGAACCGCTGCCCGACGGGCACCCGCTGTGGTCCGAGCCCGGAGCCGTCATCACCCCGCACCAGGCCGACACCCCGGACATGGTCGCGCCCCTGCTGGCCGAGCGCGTCCGATTGAACGCCACGGCGTTCCTCGGGGGCGACGGCGAGGGCTTCGTCGGCGTCGTCGACCCGGTCGCCGGGTACTGACCCGGGGGCTCCGCCGCGCGGCGCGCCCGGGCGGCGTGTCCGATGCGGTGGAGGGCGCCAGGGTCCTGCTATGCTGTTACCCGTTGTTCGCACGTCATTCGCCAGCGGACAGTGATCCTCGATAGCTCAATTGGCAGAGCAGCCGGCTGTTAACCGGCAGGTTGTTGGTTCGAGTCCAACTCGGGGAGCGACAGGTCCTCATCCTTCCGGATGGGGACCTTTTGCGTTCCCGCTGCCGAACTGCACCTGCGCACCGGATCCGCAGCGTTCGCGCGGCTCGTGCCCGGTCGATGCTGTTAGCGTTCACAGGTGCACCGTTCCCGTTCCCGTTCGCCTCGACTCGCGCTCCTGGGCGTGGTCGTCGCCGCGACGGCGGTGCTCACCGGCTGCAGCAGCGTCGGCCCGGACACCGATGCCTCCGAGGACCCGACGAGCTCGGACACCGGGCTGGGCTCGGGCGCGTCGCCGGTGGTCTTCGCGTTCGTCTGCGACCGCGGCGGATCGGACAGCGAGACCTACACGACCTACTCGGCGGTGTGGGATGCCGAGCGTGCCGACTGCTCGGCGAAGCGCCTGACCGGCTCGGTGCCGTCGAGTCAGCAGCAGGCCGCGGTGACGGCGGCGCGTGGCGACGCGACCCTGGTCGAGCTCGCGAGCGCCTGCGCGGTGCGCGGCTCGGACCCGTGGACGTCGGCGGTCGCCGACGAGCGCGGTGCGCACGTGGCCGCAGGCCTCCTGCGGTACTGCCCCGGACACCCGGAGACCGACCACCTGCGGGACGCACTGGCGGCCTACCGGGGCTGAGCCGGGCCTCCAGACCGAACGCCGCACCGGCGACGGGCCGACGGCGGCAGGACGGGCGTCAGCCCTCGGGGTGGTCGCGTCCCGGCAACCAGGACTGGCCGGGTCCGCCCCAGCTGCTCTTGCGGATCGCCTTGGCGACCTGCTTGCCGTAGGGGTGCACCAGGCGGTCGGCGTAGAGCCAGCCGTCCAGGTGGTCGTACTCGTGCTGGAAGATCCGGGCCAGCCAGCCGTGCGCCTCGACCTCGAACGGGGTGCCGTGCTCGTCGAAGGCCCGCAGCAGGGCGCTCTCGGAGCGGCGGAGTGGGAACCGCTCGCCCGGGATCGAGAGGCAGCCCTCGGACTCCTCGTCCTCGTCGAGCTCCTCGACGGACTCGGGGACCGGGGGCGTGATCCACAGGACCGGGTTGACGGCGGCGCCCCGGTGCAGGACGTCGTCGTCATCGGTGTAGGAGTACACGAACAGGCGCTTGCCGACGCCCACCTGCGGTCCGGCCAGGCCGACGCCGGGGGCCAGGTCCATGGTCTCGAGCATGTCGGCGACGAGGGTGCGGAGGTCGTCATCGAACGCGGTGACCTCGGCTGCACGCTCGTGCAGGACGGGTTCGCCGGTGATGCGGATCGGGAGAACGGCCATTCACCCAGGTTATCCGGCGGGGGACGGTAGCCTCGACGCGTGACGACGGACCTCCAGCTGCCGGACGCCGTGAGCAACCTCACGCCGTTCCAGGCGCTGATGATCCCGGTGGCCCTGATCGGCGCGGTCTTCCTGTCGCTCGGGGCGCAGTTCCAGAGCCGCGGGGTGCAGCGGGTCGAGGCACGTCTCGGTCGGCAGTCGAAGGGGCTGAGCGTCCGGCACGTCGTCGGGCTCGTCTCGAGCGGCTACTGGGTGCTCGGCACGCTCATGCTCGGCATCGCGGTGGTGCTCCAGCTCATCAGCATCACGTTCGCCCCCCTGATCGTCGTGCAGCCGCTGGGCGCCGTCGCCCTGGTCATCACGACGTGGTTCTCGTCGCGGTCGTCGGGCGTCCCGCTCGGTCGTCGTGCGCGACGGGCCGTGTGGACGTGCATCATCGGCGTCGGCATCTTCGTCGGCATCGCGGCGTTCGTCGGCCACGAGAGCGCGATCACCCGCCAGCAGCTCGTCACCGTGCTGGTGATCCTGGCCGTCGTGCTGGTGCTCGTGCTGGTGTCGTTCCGGCTGGTGGCCAAGCACCGCAGTGCGCTCTACTACATCGTCGGGGCCGGGGTGCTCTACGGGTTCGTGGCGACACTGGCCAAGGTCGTCCTCAACCGGTTCGTGAACGGCACCTTCGACTGGCTGACCGTGCTCGCCATCGCCGGCGTGATCGTGGCGGCGTCGCTCGGCGGGTACTTCGTGCAGAACGCGTACTCGAGCGGATCGGCCGACCTCGTGATCGCGGGGCTGACGGTGATCGACCCGATCGTCGCGGTCGGCATCGGCGTCATCGTGCTCGGCGAGGCCTCGGGGGCGCCGTGGTTCGCGGTGGCGGGGTTCGTGGTCGCCGCGGGCATCGCCATCACCGGGGTGTTCCTGCTCGCCAAGCACCACCCGCAGACCCGGGCCTGATGCCGCGCGCCCGGTGGTCGCCGCCCTCATCCGCGCGGCTGACGCGACCGTCGATCCTGGTGCGATAGCGTCACTGCCGACCAGCCATCGCCCACGAGAGGACGAACTCAGCCGTGTCAGGAGACGCCACCACCGCCACCGCCGGACCGACGGGTGCGACGGGCGGTCACCGACCGTTGCGCGTGCTGATCGCAGCGGACACCTTCGCCCCCGACGTCAACGGCGCCGCCACCTTCGCCGAGCAGCTCGCCGTCGGTCTCGCCGAGCGCGGGCACGAGGTGCACGTCGTGGCCCCGGCTTCGAGCCGCCAGTACGGCACCTTCGACGAGGAGCACCACGGCGTCACGCTCGTCGTGCACCGGCTGAAGTCGTACAAGTGGCCGCTGCACCCGTGGCTGCGCTTCGTGTGGCCGTGGAGCGTCCGGAAGTGGACCGGTCCGATCCTCGACGCGGTCAAGCCCGACGTGCTGCACATCCAGTCGCACGTGGTCATCGGTCGCGGCATCGTGCACGAGGCGAACGACCGCGGCATCCGGGTCATCGCGACGAACCACTTCATGCCCGAGAACCTGCTCGAGTACACGCCGTTCGGCAAGTGGACGCTGCCCCTCGCGCTGAAGATCGCGTGGAGCGACGCCGCCAAGACCTACCGACTGGCCGACACCATCACCACACCGACGAACCTGGCCGCCGACTACCTGCGGAAGGCGATCGCCGGACAGCAGGTCCTCGCGATCTCGTGCGGCATCGACGCGTCCCGGTACGTGGCGCGCGAGGGACGCCCGGTCAACAACGACATCGTGTTCGTGGGTCGTGTGGCGCCCGAGAAGAACCTCGACGTGCTGGTCCGCGCGGTGGCGCTGCTGCCCGCCGAACTGTCCGCGACGCTGACGATCGTCGGCGACGGCGAGATGATCCCGAAGCTCACCGCGCTGGCGAAGGAGCTCGGGCTCGAGGACCGCGTGCGGTTCCTGGGCTTCGTCTCCGACGAGCGCAAGCAGGAGGCCCTGACCAACGCGACGGTGTTCGCGATGCCGTCCACGGCGGAACTGCAGAGCATCTCGTCGCTCGAGGGGATGGCCTCGGGCCTGCCCGTCGTCGCCGCCGACTCGATGGCGCTGCCGCACCTGATCGACGGCAACGGGTACCTGTTCACCCCGGGCGACGTGGACGACCTGGCGGCGAAGCTCACGACGGTGCTCACCGCGCCCGAGTCGGAGTACGTGGCGATGCGGGAACGCAGCCTGGCCATGATCGAGGCACACGACATCAACCGCACGCTGTCGACGTTCGAGTCGCTGTATCGTGGTGAGCCGGTGGCCTGAGGGTCTCCGGCGAGGGGCGGTAGCCAAGCTGGTCAAGGCAGTCGGCTCATAACCGAACGATCCGCGGGTTCGAGTCCCGCCCGCCCTACGTGCACATGCCAAGGAAGCGCGACACGTCGCAGGACGACCACGCACCGACACCGAACGTCACCTTCGAGGTGACCCGTGGCGGTACCGGCGTGCGCGTGAACGCCTTCCGCATCGGGTTCATGGGCGCCATCGGGGTGCTCGTCGCGCTGCTCGCCGGGTCGATCATCAACGAGCTGAGCACGGTCCTGGTCTACATCGGGGTCGCGCTGTTCCTGGCGCTCGGCATCGACCCCCTCGTGTCGTTCCTCGAGCGGATCATCCCGCGCTGGTCCGCGATCACGATCGTCGTGGTGGTCGTCCTCGGGGCCTTCGCCGGCATCGTCTTCGCCGTCGTCCCGATCCTGGTGGAGCAGACCTCGAACCTGGTCCAGAACTTCCCCGAGATCGTGCAGGACATCTCGCAGCAGCCGTGGGTGCAGGACCTGTCGAAGCAGTTCGCCGGGTCGTTCGACATCGACCACGCGCTGCAGTCGCTGCAGTCCTTCGTCGAGAAGCCGGGCAACCTGCTCAGCGTCGGCGGCGGGATCCTGGCGGTCGGCAGCGGGATCCTGTCCGGGGTCACCGGGGCGCTCATCGTCATCATCCTGATGCTCTACTTCCTCGCGTCGATGCGGGGCATGAAGCGCGCGGCCTACCGGTTCGTCCCGGCGTCGCGTCGCCAGAACTTCATCGACGTGAGCGAGCAGATCACGCAGGCGGTCGGCCGGTACGTCGTCGGGCAGGTGTCGCAGGCGCTCATCAACGGCATCCTGAGCTTCATCTTCCTGCTCATCATCGGTGCACCGCTGCCCGTGCTGCTCGCGTTCATCGCGTTCCTCGGCTCGCTGATCCCGCTGGTCGGCACGCTGGCCGCCGCCATCGTGATCTCGCTGCTCTGCTTCTTCGCGTCGCCGGCCACCGCCCTGTTCTCGGGCATCTACTACCTGGTCTACATGCAGGTCGAGGCCTACCTGATCTCCCCGCGCATCATGTCGCGGGCGGTCCAGGTGCCCGGCGCCCTCGTGGTCATCGCGGCGGTCGCGGGCGGCACGATCGGCGGCGTGCTCGGCGCGCTCGTGGCGCTGCCCGTCGCGGCGTCGGTCATCATCATCGTGCAGAAGGTCATCTACCCCCGCCAGGAGCAGGCGTGACGAGCGGCACCGGCGCTGCCGACGACGCGCTCGTCGCCGCCTTCGCCGAGCACGTCCACGATCGTGACCGCTGGGCGCGCAGTGCCCGTGGGCCGCTCGCCCTGGTGAACGCCCAGCACGTCGACCACCCGCAGCCGGTCTGGCCGGTCCCCGGGACGTGGGCCCCGGCCGTCGGCGGACTCACCGTGACGGCCGAGGCATCCGACGGCGTCGTCGTCGACGGCGTCCCGGTCGACGGCACGGTCCTGGTGGCCGGGGACACCGCCGTCGTGCCGTCGACCGTCGCGCTGCCGGACGGCTTCGCCGGCACCGTCAGTGGCGACACCCTGCGCGTCTGGGACCCGTCGTCCGAGGCGATCGCCCGCTTCGCCCAGATCGCCCGCTTCGCCTGGTCTGGCGACTGGGTGACGTCCGGCACGTACGTCCCGCTGGTCGGGGACGCCCTGGAGGCCCGTGGCAGCGTCCGTGACGCCGCCGGCGACGCCCTGCCGGTCGCCGGACACGTCGAGACCGTCGTGGGTGGTGCCGCGGTGCGCTTCGTCGCCGTCCGGTCGGCTGCCCACCGCGGAGCCGCCCGGCTGCAGCTCATCGTGCAGGACGCCACGAGCGCCCTGCCCGAGGACGACCCGGGCAGCACCTACTCGATGGGTCGGTTCCTGTACCTCGACGACCCCGGCGCCGAGGCCACGATCGAGCTCGACTGGAACCGGCTGGTACTGCCGCCGTGCGCGTTCTCGTACCAGTACGCCTGCCCGATCCCACCGGAGGACAACCGCGTCCCGGTGCCGATCACGGCGGGGGAGCGGCACCCGGTCGACGCGAACTGTGCCGTTCTGCACTGATCCGGTCGGGTCCTTGCCGTTCCCAGGCGTGGCGCTGCATAATGGGCGTGTCCCGTCGGGACATCACAATCGCATACCGATGGTTCCGTGGCCCCTCGGGTCAGGATCCTCCGCACCAGGTCGATGGGGAAGTCGCACCTGACGTATCGGAGGAACCGTGAACGGAACGACGACAGGAGTGCTCTACGTGCACTCCTCACCCCGCGCGCTCTGCCCGCACGTCGAATGGGCAGCAGGTCGCGCGATGAACCGCGCCGTGAACTTCTCGTGGCTCGACCAGCCCGCACAGGACGGTGCGCGCCGGACCGAGTACACGTGGACCGGTGCGGTGGGCGCCGGTGCCGCGATCGCGTCGGCCCTGCGCGGGTGGGAGCACCTGCGGTACGAGGTCACCGAGGAGCCGACGAGCGCCTCGGACGGCGGCCGCTGGATGCACACGCCCGACCTCGGTGTGTTCTACGCCCAGACCGACGTCACGGGCAACATGGTCATCCCCGAGGACCGGGTGCGCTACGCGATGGAGGTCGCGGGCAGCAATGCCCTCGAACTGCACCGTGAGCTCCGACTCGCCCTCGGGCAGGCCTGGGACGACGAGCTCGAGCCCTTCCGCCACGCGGCCGAGGGCAACCCGGTCGTCTGGCTGCACCGCGTCGGCTGACCCGACTCGCAACACGCCGGCGTCTCGGGTGGGCCGGATGTCGGCGTCGGGTGCGCAACACGCCGGCGTGTTGTCCTGACACCGCCGAAGACTCGAGACGCCGCCGAACACGGCGGCGTCTCGTCGTTCCCGGGGCGCCTCAGCGACACGACGGCGTTTTGGCGGGACTCCGAACCGGCACCGGAACGACGGAAGCCCGCCCCGACGACGCGGGACGGGCCTCCTGGCAGAGGGTGTGACGGATCAGACGCTGCGGAACGCGACCACGGCGTTGTGGCCGCCGAAGCCGAACGAGTTGCTGACCGCGAGCAGGTCGCCCTCGGGCAGCGCACGCGGCTCGCGGGCGACATCCATGACGATCTCCGGGTCCTGGTCGTGCAGGTTGATCGTCGGCGGGGCGACGCGGTTGTGCAGTGCGAGGACGGTGAAGACCGCCTCGATCGCACCGGCACCACCGAGCAGGTGCCCCGTGGACGCCTTGGTGGCGGACACCACGACGTCGTCCAGGTGGTCGCCGAAGACCCGACGCATCGCGTGGTACTCGGCGACGTCACCGACGGGGGTCGAGGTGGCGTGCGCGTTGACGTGCACGACGTCCTCGATGCTCGCGTCGGCGTGCTCGAGGGCCTGCAGGACCGCACGGGCGGCGGCGCTGCCCTCGGGGTCCGGCGCAGTGATGTGGAAGGCATCGGAGGTGATGCCGGAGCCGGCGACCTCGGCGTAGATCGTCGCACCGCGGGCTTCCGCGTGCTCCTTCGACTCGAGGATGAGCGCTGCTGCGCCGTCACCGAGCACGAAGCCGTCACGCGTGACGTCGTACGGACGCGAGGCGGTCTCGGGGGAGTCGTTGCGGCGCGACAGGGCCTGCATCGCGGCGAACGCGGCCAGCGGGAGCGGGTGCAGCGCGGCCTCGGCGCCACCCGTGATGACGATGTCGGCGTCGCCGTCGGCGATGTGCCGGTACGCCTCGGCCAGCGACTCGGTCGAGGACGCGCAGGCCGACAGGTAGGTGCGGGCGCCGCCGCGGGCGCCGAACTCCATCTCGATGGCGGCGGCGGGGCCGTTCGCCATGAGCATGGGGACCGTCATCGGCAGGACGCGACGCGGGCCCTTCTCGCGCAGGGTGTCCCAGGCGTCGAGCAGCGTGTTGACGCCACCGATGCCGGTCGCCCAGTCGACGATCAGGCGCTCGGGGACGACCGACTCGTCGTCGATGCCGGCGTCGGCCCAGGCCTCGCGCGCCGCGACGAGCGACAGCTGCGACGAGGGGTCGAGGCGCTTCGACTCGGGGCGGGTGAGCTGGTCGGTGAGGAACCGGCGCGCCTGGCCGGCGAACTCGACGGGGAGCTCGAGCTCGGCGTAGCGGGGGTCCTCGATGCGGGTGATGCCGGACTTGCCGGCGAGCAGCGCGTCCCAGGTGTCCGGGGCGGTCGCGGCGAGGGGTGAGATCGCACCGATCCCGGTGACGACGACGGTCTTCTTGGTCATGGGACGACGTGTTCTTTCGTTGGGGTGAACAAGATGAGCGCCGTGGCCCGCAGGGGTCCGCGGGCCGCGGCGCTCAGGAAGCTCGTGTCAGGCCTGGGCCTTGACGATGTAGTCGACCGCGTTGCCCACGGTCTTGAGGTTCTTGACCTCTTCGTCCGGGATCTTCACGTCGAACTTCTCCTCGGCGTTCACCACGATGGTCATCATCGAGATGGAGTCGATGTCGAGGTCGTCCGTGAAGGACTTGTCGGCGGCGACGGTGTCGGTGGCGATACCGGTCTCGTCGTTGATCAGCTCGGCCAGACCGGCGAGGACTTCTTCGTTGGACAGGGCCATGAGTGTTCTCCTTGAAGGGGGGTGTCGTTTGACCGTTGACCAGCCTAGGGCACGCGGGGTCCGGGTGCGCGGAGGCTCGTCGGGATGGGGACCGGGCGCGCGGCTGCGCGACCGGGCGGGGATCAGGGGAGGACGACCACCTGCGCACCGAAGACGAGTCCGGCGCCGAAGCCGATCTGCAGGGCGAGGCCGCCCGACAGGTCCGGGTGCTCCTCGAGCAGGCGGTGCGTGGCGAGCGGGATGCTCGCGGCGGAGGTGTTGCCGGTGGTGGTGATGTCGCGGGCGATCGTCACCGTCTCGGGCAGGCCGAGCTGCTTGGCGAACTCGTCGATGATGCGGATGTTCGCCTGGTGCGGCACGAAGGCGGCGAGGTCCTCGGGGCGGACTCCAGCGGTCTCGAGCGCCTGGCGGGCGACCTTGACCATCTCCCAGACGGCCCAGCGGAACACCGTCTGCCCGGCCTGGCGCATGGTCGGACGCGGTGCGCCGGCCTCCCACTCGTTGTAGGTCGCGGTCATGCCGATGGCGTCCCACTTCGAGCCGTCGGAACCCCAGATGGTGGGGGCGATGCCCGGGAAGTCGCTCGGGCCGATCACGGCGGCGCCGGCACCGTCCCCGAGCAGGAACGAGATCGAGCGGTCGGTCGGGTCGACGACGTCGCTGAGCTTCTCGGCGCCGACGACCAGCACGTGGTCGGCGAGTCCGGACTTGATGAACGAGTCGGCCTGGGCGATGCCGTAGGCGTACCCGGCGCAGGCGGCGCTGATGTCGTACGCGGCCGCCGGGGTGGCCCCGATGCGCTCGGCGAGCAGCGACGCCATCGACGGGGTGGCGACGGTGTGCGTGACGGTGCTCACGAGCACGACGCCGATCTGGGACGGCTCGATGCCGGCCTTCTCGATGGCCTCGCGCGCGGCGGCCTCGGCGAGGTCGACGGCCTCGACGTCCTTGCCCGCGCGCTTGCGGGTGATGATGCCGGTGCGCTGCCGGATCCACTCGTCGGACGAGTCGATCGGGCCGACGAGGTCGTCGTTCGGCACGACGTTCTCGCCGCGGGCGGCGCCGAACGCCAGGATCCGGGTGAACTCGTGGCCGCGGCGCTGCTGGAGCAGCGGGCGCGCGGATCCGGTCGGGAGGCCCGTGGGGGCGTCCGTCGGGGTGGTCGGGTCGGTCATGCGGTTGCGTCTGCTTCCTGGCCCGCGCGCTGCAGCAGGTCGATCGCTGCAGGCAGGTCGTCGGGGGTCTTGATGGCGACGGTCGGCGTGCCGCGGAGGCCGCGCTTCGCCAGGCCGACGAGGGCACCGGCGGGTGCGAGCTCGATGATGCCGGTCACGCCGGCGGTGGAGAAGGACTCCATGACCGCGTCCCAGTGCACGGGGTTCGCGATCTGCTGGACCATCAGGTCGACGAAGCGGCGGCCGTCGTCGACCCGGGAGCCGTCGGCGTTCGTCCAGATCGGCAGGGTCGGGTCCTGCACCGTGGCGGCGGCCGCGACCGGGGCGACCCGCTCTACGGCGGGGGCCATGTACCGGGTGTGGAACGCACCGGCCACGGCGAGCGGGATCACGCGGGCCTTGGCGGGCGGGTCGGCGGCGAGGGCCGCGATCGCGTCGGCCGCACCGGCGACGACGGTCTGGCCGCCACCGTTGTGGTTCGCGGGCACCAGGCCGTGCTCGGCGAGGGCTGCGGCCACGGCGTCCGCGTCGCCACCGAGGACGGCGGCCATCGAGGTCGGCTCGAGCGCGGCGGCGTCGGCCATGGCCCGGCCGCGTTCGGCGACCAGGGCGACGGCGTCGGTCGGCTCGAGGATCCCGGCGACCGCGGCGGCGGTGAACTCGCCCACCGAGTGTCCGGCGACCCCGCCCACCAGGGCGCGACGGCCCTCGGCGAGCAGTGCGTCGGCGGTCACCAGACCGGCGGCGACGATGAGGGGCTGTGCGAGCGCGGTGTCCTTGATGGTGTCCGCGTCGGAGTTCGTGCCGTGCTCGGCGAGGTCGACGCCGATCGACTCCGACCACTGCCCGACTCGTTCACGAACGGTGGCGTCCTCGAGCCAGGGGGCGAGGAAGCCGGGGGTCTGGGAGCCCTGTCCGGGCGCGACGACGACGATCACCGGACAATCCTCGCGTTCTCGTCCCGCGGGGCCCGTGTGGACTTCCCACACGAATCCCCGCGGGACATTGTTGGTTCTCTACCGCCGTGGGGTGATGCGGCGGCGTCCGGTCGCGGACTCGGACATCGCGCCGAGGATGAGCGCCGACTGCACGATCAGGGCGTCACGGGCGTGCGTGGCGTCCCAGCCGATGATGTCGGCGACCCGGCGCAGGCGGTAGCGCACGGTGTTCGGGTGCACGAAGAGCTCGCGCGCCGTGGCCTCGAGCGAACGCCCGGTGTCCAGGTAGCACCAGAGCGTCTGCAGGAGCTCGGTGGACTGGTCCTTGAGCGGGACGTAGATGCGCTGCACCAGGGCCGACCGGGCGAGGGGGTCGCCAGCCAGGGCCCGCTCGGGCAGCAGGTCGTCGGCCAGGGCCGGGCGGGGCACGCCACGCCAGGCACGCGCGACGGCGAACCCGGCGAGGGCGGCCTTCGCGCTCGTCGAGGCGTCGACGACCCCGGGGACCTCGTTGCCGAGCACCAGGTGACCCTCGCCGAACAGGGGTTCGAGGGCCTGCGCGATGGTCGTGAAGGAGACAGGCTCCTCGCCCTCGGGGACGTCGTCGCGCGGGGTTGCGCGGCCGATCACCACGACGAGCCGCGATCCCTGGACCCCGACCAGCACGTCGGCGTCCATGTGCCGTGCGGTGCGCCGGACCTGGTCGACCTCGAGCTGCTTCGGTGCGGTACCGACGAGCACCGCGACCTCGCCGTGGCCGTGCCACCCGAGGGCGGCGATGCGGGAGGGCAGTTCGTCGTCGTACTCGCCGGAGAGGATCGAGTCGACCACGAGCGCTTCGAGCCGGGCATCCCACAGGCCACGGGCCTCGGCCGCGCGGGCGTAGACGTCGGCGGCGGCGAACGCGATGTCGCGGGAGTACTTGAGGATCGCCTCCTGCAGCATCTCGTCGTCGGCGGCGCGTTCCTCGACCACGGTCACCACGACGCGGATGAGCTGCAGGGTCTGCTGCAGGCTCACCGAGCGCAGGAGTTCCCGCGGGGCGGACCCGAAGACGTCGGCCGCGGCGATCCACGGCGTCGACGCGGTGCCCTCGAGCCAGCTGATGAACGAGGTGATGCCGGCCTGGGCGACGAGGCCCACGGCGGAGCGGCGCCCCGGCGGCATCTCGCTGTACCAGGGGAGCGTGTCCTCGAGTCGCTTGATCGTGGCGGTGGAGAGTTCTCCGGACACCTGACGGAGCCAGGAGAGCGCACGCTCGCGCGCGCTCTCCTGGCTCTCGTGGTCCGGGCGGACCGTCGTCACGGGTTGATCAGCTCTCGCCGCCCGCGCTGCCGGTGGTGCCGGCGGTCACGTCGTGCAGGCGGTACTTGTCGATCGCCTGCTGGACGAGCGCGCCGTCGACCTTGCCCTGGCGGGCGAGCTGCTGCAGCGTCCGCACGACGACCGAGGGGCCGTCGATGTGGAAGAAGCGGCGAGCGGCCGGACGGGTGTCCGAGAAGCCGAAGCCGTCGGCGCCGAGCGTGGCGTAGTCGGTCGGCACGAACGGGCGGATCTGCTCCTGCACCAGGTGCATGAAGTCGCTCACGGCGACGACCGGGCCCTCGGTGCCGAGCAGACGCTCGGTGACGAACGGCGTGCGGGCCGGTTCGTTCGGGTTGAGGAACGCCTGCTGCTCGGCGGCCACACCGTCGCGGTACAGCTCACCCCAGCTCGTGACGCTCCAGACGTCGGCCGACACGCCCCAGTCCTCGGCGAGGAGCTGCTGCGCCTCGAGGATCCACGGCACGGCGACACCGGACGCGAGCAGCTGGGCCTTCGGGCCGTCGTGCTCGCTCGCCTTGAGCAGGTACATCCCCTTGAGGATGCCCTCGACGTCGACGCCCTCGGGCTCGGCCGGCTGCACCAGCGGCTCGTTGTAGACCGTCAGGTAGTACATGACGTTCGGGTCGGCGTGCTTCGGCGAGCCGTCCTCGTTCGTGCCGTACATGCGGTCGAGGCCGGCCTTGACGATGTGGCCGATCTCGTAGCCGTACGCCGGATCGTACGAGACGACTGCCGGGTTCGTCGTGGCGAGGAGCGGCGAGTGGCCGTCCGCGTGCTGCAGGCCTTCGCCCGTCAGCGTGGTGCGGCCGGCGGTGGCGCCGATCATGAAGCCACGGGTCATCTGGTCGCCGGCGGCCCAGATGGCGTCGCCGGTGCGCTGGAACCCGAACATCGAGTAGAAGACGTAGACCGGGATGAGCGGCTCGCCCTGCGTCGAGTACGAGGTACCGACCGCGGTGAACGCCGCGAGGGCACCCGCCTCGTTGATGCCGACGTGGATGATCTGGCCCTGCGGGCTCTCCTTGTAGGCCAACAGGAGCTCGCGGTCGACCGACGTGTAGTGCTGGCCGTTCGGGTTGTAGATCTTCGCCGACGGGAAGTAGGCGTCCATGCCGAAGGTGCGTGCTTCGTCCGGGATGATCGGGACCACGCGGTCGCCGAAGTCGGGCGAGCGCAGCAGGTCCTTCAGCAGGCGCGCGAACGCCATGGTGGTGGCGACCTCCTGCTTGCCGGAGCCCTTCTTGACGACCTGGTACTTCGAGTCGTCCGGCAGCGTGAACTGCGTGTACTTCGTACGACGTTCCGGCACGTAGCCACCGAGCGCGCGACGACGCTCGTGCATGTACTGGATCGCCTCGTCGTCGTTGCCCGGGTGGTAGTACGGCGGCGTGTAGGGGTTCTCCTCCAGCTGCGCGTCGGAGATCGGGATGCGCATCTCGTCGCGGAACTGCTTGAGGTTGTCGAGCGTGAGCTTCTTCATCTGGTGGGTCGCGTTGCGGCCCTCGAAGCTCGGGCCGAGGCCGTAGCCCTTGACCGTCTTCGCCAGGATGACGGTCGGCTGGCCCTTGTGCTCGGTCGCGGCCTTGAACGCGGCGTAGACCTTGCGGTAGTCGTGGCCACCGCGCTTGAGGTTCCAGATCTGGTCGTCGGTGTAGTCCTTGACGAGCTCGAGCGCCTTCGGGTCGCGCCCGAAGAAGTTCTCGCGCACGTAGGCACCGTTCTCGGCCTTGTACGTCTGGTAGTCGCCGTCCGGCGTCTGGTTCATCAGGTTGAGGAGCGCGCCCTCGGTGTCACGGGCGAGCAGGTCGTCCCACTCGCGGCCCCAGACGACCTTGATGACGTTCCAGCCCGCACCGCGGAAGAACGCTTCGAGCTCCTGGATGATCTTGCCGTTGCCACGGACCGGACCGTCGAGTCGCTGCAGGTTGCAGTTGATGACGAAGTTCAGGTTGTCGAGGCCGTCGTTCGCGGCGACCTGGAGCTGCCCGCGGGACTCGACCTCGTCCATCTCGCCGTCGCCCAGGAACGCCCAGACCTGCTGGTCCATGGCGTCCTTGATGCCGCGGTTCGACAGGTACTTGGCCTGCTGCGCCTGGTAGATCGCGTTGATCGGGCCGATGCCCATCGACACGGTCGGGAACTGCCAGAAGTGCGGCATGAGGCGCGGGTGCGGGTAGGACGACAGGCCGCCGCCGGCGTGCGACTTCTCCTGCCGGAACCCGTCGAGCTGGTCCTCGGAGAGGCGCCCTTCCATGTACGCGCGGGCGTACATGCCGGGGGAGGCGTGGCCCTGGAAGAAGACCTGGTCGCCACCGGAGGGGTGGTCCTGCGCGCGGAAGAAGTGGTTGTAGCCGACCTCGTACATCGCAGCGCTGGACGCGTACGTCGAGATGTGCCCGCCGACCCCGATGCCGGGACGCTGTGCACGGTGCACCGTGATGGCCGCGTTCCAGCGGATCCAGCGGCGGTACCGGCGCTCCAGCTCTTCGTCGCCGGGGAACTCCGGCTCGTTCTCCGGCGCGATGGTGTTCACGTAGTCCGTCGTCGGGACCATCGGCACACCGAGGTGCAGTTCCTTGGACCGCTTGAGCAGGCTCAGCATGATCTCGCGACCGCGCTGGTGTCCGTGGGTCTGGACCAGCCCGTCGAGGGACTCACGCCATTCGGCGGTCTCCTGCGGATCCTGGTCGTTCGCCCCGGCGCTGTACGGGTCCTGGTCGTTCACCGTCACCCTTGACCTCGTTCGTTCTCGTGGTGGTGGACATGGTGGCTCCGGTGGTCGGGTCGCGACCGGCTGGGGCCCCGTCCACTCTAGGCCCCAGGACCGACGCTGATGCTGATGGTGACGTGCAGGTGGACGGGTGCTTGCATTCGCGTGTCGTCGGCGTAGCATGGCCGATCGTGCACACGCGATCTGCGGCGCACGGACCCGACGGGCACACCCCTCGCCCGAGGAAGAAGCACACGTAGCGATGGCACTGGAGATCGGCTCACTCGCGCCGGACTTCGAGCTCCCGAACCAGTTCGGTGAGCACGTCCGACTCAGCGACTTCCGCGGCAACCGCCCGGTCGCACTCGTCTTCTTCCCGCTGGCGTTCTCGTCCGGGTGCACGAACGAGCTCTGCACCCTGCAGGACAACATCACGATGTTCCAGGACCAGCGCATCGAGCTCCTCGGCATCTCGGTCGACTCGAAGGCGACGCTGCGGTCGTTCGCCGAGACGAACGGCTACGACTTCGAGCTGCTCGCCGACTTCTGGCCGCACGGCGCGGTCTCGAAGGAGTACGGCGTGTTCCTCGAGCACAAGGGCTTCGCCACCCGCGCGACCTTCGTCATCGACGTGCAGGGTCGGATCAAGGCCTCGATCATCACCGAGCCCGGCCTGCAGCGCGACGTCGCCGAGTACAAGGCTGCCCTCGACCGGCTCGCCGCCTGCTCGGCACCCGTCCCCGTCGGCTAGCGTTCCGAATCCCTCCTGACGGACGCGTCCGCGTCGACGGTCGGACAGGAGGCCCGGTGCACGCCATCGACACCGACCCACGTGGTCACGGGGTCACCGCTGATGCGTACGCCCCGTACCCGGTGCGCGTCACGCCCGGCACCTGGGGGCTGATCCGCACGGTCGTGGAGGCCCCGACCCGGCCCGTCGTGGTGCACCACCGCGCCGGCCCGGACCCGCTCCTGCTGCTGCACGGCGTCGCCGGCTCCTGGTCGACGTGGACACCCTTGCTGCACGCCGCACAGGGCGTCGGCGACCGCGGCCTGGTGCTCGTCGACCTGCCCGGCTGGGGGTCCTCGCCGGCTCCGGACGGTCCGCTCGGGCTCGACGCCGTCACGGGTGCCGTGTCGGCGGTCCTCGGCGCGCTGGGTCTCGGCGCGGTCGACGTGGTCGGGCACTCCATGGGCGCGTTCGTCGGGTTGCACCTCGCGGTGGTGGCGCCCGAGCGGGTGCGGTCGCTCGCCCTGGTGTCCGGCACCACGGTCGCGACGGCCGGTGCGGCTCGACACCCGGTGCGGGCGCTCGGCACCCTGCCGGCGTTCACCCTGCTGCGTGCGGGCCTCACGGTGACCGGGGGCGTCGCTCGTCCGCTGCTCCGGGGGATCGCCCGGGTCGGTCTGTTGCCGCTCGTCGCGGCGCCGGTGTTCACGCGCGTGCGACGCCTGGACCCGAGCGTGCTCGAGGCCTTCGTCGAGGAACTCCGGCCGGAGCAGTTCACCGAGGCGGCACGGTCGGCGGCGGCGTACGACGTCGACCGGTGGCGCGCCGTCACCTGCCCGGTGACGGCGATCGCCGGGCGCGACGACGTGTTCGCCCGCGTCTCGGACCTCGAGGCGCTGCGGGTGCTCGTGCCGCAGGTCCGGACGGTGTTGCTCGACGACTGCGGGCACTTCGCACACGTCGAGCGTCCCGACGCCGTCGCGCGGGAGCTCGGCCTCCGCTGAGCCGGTCGGGCCGCGTCAGGTGTGGACGGGGAACGTCGCCGCGACGCGGGAGCGCACCTCGGCGACGACGGCCTCGCGCATCGCCGGGGAGAACAGCGCGTGGTCGCCGTCCTCGACGCGGACGACGGACACCGAGCCGCGACGGTCGTCGCCGGGCCAGCGTCGGACGGCCTTCTGCCCGCCGAGCCGGTCGAACAGGGCTGCGTCCTCGGGAGCGACGATCACGACGACGTCGGTGCCGTGCTCGACGAGCGGGCGGACGTGGCCGACGACCCCGCCCATCCGGTCACGACGGGCGATCCGGTCGCGGACGGCCTTCGGCACGAACCGGTTGTACCGCTCGCGCACCCACATCCGGGCGGGCGACGGGGCGTCGATCGCCCGGACCCCGTCGGCGTACGAGCCGGGCTCGGCCGGGACGCGACGGTAGTCGTTCGGGCTGATCTCGACGACCAGGCGCGGGGCCTCCTCGACGGCGCGGCCCGCGACCCAGGCGCCGGCACACATGCCGACGAGCACGAGCCGGTCCGAGGGTGTGGCGAGTGCGGTGACGACGGCGGACTGGTCCTCGACCCACTCCTGCGCGAACAGGAAGCTCCGCTCGTCCTCGTGCACGCCGGTGCTCTCGCCGGTGGCACGGCGGTCGACCCGGACGACCCGGGCGCCGTCGCGGGCGAGGGCGCGGGCGAGTTCGACCTGGTAGTCGGTGGCGCCCACGCGGTGCTCGGCGCCGCCGCTGTGGAGCACGACGACGGGGGCGTCGTGGTGCTGGGCGGACGAGACGGTCTCGATCCCGAACAGCCCCTGATCGCCGAGGTGGACGATCCGCTCCGACACGCGGCCGTCGACGTCGAGGACCTCGTCGAGGACGGGCGCGCGGACGGGCACCGCCGTCTCGGGTGCCCAGGTGTCGAGCCGGGCGACGACGGTGTCGACGGCGGCTCCGGGGATGCGGGCGTGGATGCTCGTGCCGTCGAGGAGCTCGGCGCTGCCGGTGACCTCGGTCACGTCGACACCGCCGAGGGGCTTGGGTGGCCGGGCACCCGGACGGACGAGCGCGACGGTGGGCCCGGTGCGCGGGGCGAAGGCGAGGTCCGAGAGCGCGGCGGCCTCGTCCGGCTCGACGTCGAACCCGATGAGGCTCTCGACGCCGTCGACCACGCGGTCGGCACCGATGGTGATGGTCGCGAGGGCGCGCTGCCGACGGAGCCAGCCCTTGCCCGATGCCGGGGCGTCCCAGACGACGAGGCCGTCGGTGTCCGCGGCCGCGTTCGCCGCGACGAGGGCGGCCGAGGCCAGCCCGACGAAGGCGACGTGCTGCACCCCCGTCGTGCGGAGCACGGCGGCGGCGTGGCGCGCGGACCGGACCTGCGCGTCCGGTGTGGTGTCGGGGGCGCCGTCACCACGTCCGGACGGGTCGTAGCGCACCGAGGCGATGCCACGGGCCTCCAGGCGGTCGGCCAGCAGACGGAGCGTGCGGTACGCGATGACGCCCTCCTGCCCGAGCGGCGGGCAGATGACGACGCCGGCGCGCGCGGCGGCGGGGAGCTGGACCGCGGCGCGGATCGCCGGCGATCCGGACCAGCCGTGGAGCGTGGTCACAGGGCGAGGGCCGCGCGGGCGGACGCCGGCCAGGCGCCGAGGTCCGTGCCGTGGGCGGCGAACAGGGCGATGGTGATGCGCTCCAGGCCGAACGCGATGCAGGCGCTGTGCGCGACCTGTCCGTCCTCGGTGCGGAGGCCGAACGAGGTGCCGAAGTGGTCCTCGTGCAGGTTCGCGGAGCTGATCGCGGTGGCGTCGTGGTCGGGGCCGTAGACCTTCGTCACGAACTCGAACTTGAGCGCCTGCTCGACCTGGTTGCGGGCGAGCATCTGCCCGACGCGGCCGAAGAAGGGGTCATTGGCGGGGACGACGTCGACCTCGAGCCCGAACGACTCGAGCAGCGCGCGCATCACCGGGATGCTGCCGTCCCGGTGGGCCGCCGCGGACGCGGGGGTGCCGACGTGCACGAACTCGTGCATGTGGAAGGCCTGCAGGCGCATCGGGTCGAGCGAGGGCTCCCGGCGGAAGGAGTCGCCGAGGACGTCGAAGAACCGACCCTGCCGGGGCACGGTGTCGCCGATCAGGCCGTAGACCGGGTGGCAGACCGCGGGGGTGAGCATGAGGTCGGCCGGCTCGAGGAACCCCTCCCAGCGCTCACCGCGCTCGCGGGCGGCGAGCAGTGCGCGGTGGGTGCGGTCGTCGCCGGTGAACCCGGAGATCGACGCGGCGAGGTCCGGGAACGACGCGATGTAGTCGGTGCGCTCGAACGACGCGAGCGGCTCGACCGGCGGGAAGCGCAGGACCTCGGCGCCGAGGTGCTGCTGGCTGCGCACCGCTGCGGCGTCGACCGCGGCGTACACGCGCTCGAAGACCCCGGTGCGGCCGTAGAGGCCGGGCGTGCCGAGGTCGAGGAGGACGCCGTCGGTGAGCAGGCGGGCGCGGAGGGCGGCGCGGGCGGCGTCGAGCGCAGCGGCGGTGTCCGCGGTGCTGGTGTCGGTGGTGTGCGTGGTGGTGTCCGTGATGGTCACAGGATCACTCCCGTCATGATGGCCAGGTCGGCGTCGTTCTTGAGGAGACGGTCGTTGCTCACCATGACGGCGGCCCCGTGGGCGTCTCGGAGGTGTCGGGCGATGCTCATCGGACCCGAGGCGGCGTAACCCGCGATCCCGACGATGCGCAGCGCCTTCGTGACGATGTCGGTGACGCGCTCGGACGCACCGATCTTCAGGGCGTTCGCGGCGAGGGCGTACGCGCTCGAGGCCAGCACGTCCGGGTCGTCGGCGGCGGCGTCGAACCGTTCGGCGGCGTGGCGCACCGAGTCGGCCAGGGCCTGCAGGTCGACCAGGAGCTCGGCCAGCCGCAGCGCACCGGGCGGGGTCGTCCCGACGGCGGCGCGGGCCTGCTTGCGGACGGCGCTGCGGGCACGTTCGGCGGACGAGACCGCGATGCCGAGCCAGACCGAGGCCCAGAGCACGTGCGACACCGGCAGGACGGTCTGGGCGGAGATCGTGGCGTAGTCGTCGCGGAACACGCGGTCGATCGTCGTCTCGGTGTCGAGGATCCACCCGTTGCTGCACGTACCGCGGAGCCCCATGGTGTCCCAGGTGGACGTCTGCGACAGGACCATCGTGTCGGTGCGGCAGATGAGCAGTCGCTGGTCCGACGCCGGGGCGTCCGGGTCGCGTCGGGCGGTGACGAACACCGCGTCGGCCTCGGTGGCGTACGAGATCACCGGCGCGTCCTTGCGCAGGCGGATCCGGCCGTCGTCGGTCGGCTCGATGGAACACGTGGACCGCCGCGCGTCACCGCCGACGCCGCGCTCGGTGGTGGCCGACGCGACGAGCGCACCCCCACGGACGGCCTCGATGGTCTCGAGTACGCCGGCACCGTCGCCGCCGTGCCGCCAGAGCGCCATGACCTGGCCCTGGTGCATCGCGAACACCATGCCGGTCGCGGCACAGGCCCGGCCGAGTTCGGTCGCGATCGCGGAGAGCTCGGCCACGGAGGCACCCTCGCCACCGTGCTCGGTCGGCACCGCTGCCGCGAGCAGGCCGTACTCCCGCATCGCGGCGATGGCCTCGCGCGGGGGTCGGGCGTCGCGGTCGACCTCGTCGGCGAACTGTGCGGCGACCTCGGCCACCGCGCTCGCACGCTCGGCGAAGCGGTCGATGACCGACGGAGCGGGCAGGGCCAGGGTCACGACGCGAGCTCCGCGGCCGCGCTGATCGACTCGACGCTCGCGAAGGTGGACCGGTTCAGCACGGAGTCGGGGAACTCGACGTCGAGGTCCGACTCCACCGCGAGCATCACGTTGACGGTGGCGTGCGAGGTCAGGCCGAGGGCGTAGAGGTCGGCGATCGACGCGACGTCCCACGCGTCGACCGTCAGCCGGCCGTGCTCGGCGAGGGCGCGACGGACGGCCCGGTCGGTGGCCGGGTCGGCGATCGTCGCGGTGGTGCTGGAGGGGTTCGGGTCCTGTTCCATGACTGCAACCGTAAAGAGGAACGGCCCTCGGGAAACCGCCGTGCCGGTGCGGGAAACCGCACCCCTGTCCGGAGCGCCGGGTCAGCGCTCCGAGAGGGCCACCGCCGTCGCCACCGCGAGCCCCCGTTCGTGTGCCAACGAGACCGCGATCGGGCCGCACCCGATCGACTCCGCCAGCGCCGCGGCCGCCCCGGACAGCTCGACCGTGGGGGCCCCGCCGGCATCGAGCACGACGGCGACGTCCCGCAGCGGGATCGCCTGGTCCGGAGCCGGCCGGAGCAGCTTCACGACGGCCTCCTTGCCCGCGAACCGGGCAGCGAGGCGCTCCGGGTCGTCGCCGGTGTCGGTGCGTTCCCGCAGGGTGAACACCCGGTCCAGGTACCGCTCGCCGTGCGCCGTCACGGCGTCGACGACGTCCTCGACCGCGGCGAGGTCGGTGCCGGTGCGGATGGTCATCACGAGGAGCAGGCTACGCACGAGTTCTCCACAGCGCATTCCCCGAGGGGCATGGGGCGCCGAGGGGGTTCGTATGATCGTCGCCAGGGACCACCGAGGGGGAACGATGGCATCACCGTGGACGGGCATCATCGAGGACGCGCGGCACTACCCGTCGCCGCACAACTCGCAACCGATCGTCGTGCGCGTCGAGGACGACCGCACCGCGACCGTGTTCTACGACCTGCGACGGGGGTTGCCGGCGGAGTCGTTCGGCATCCCGTTCGGGCACGTCTGCGCCGGGGTGTTCCTGGCCGGGCTCGACGTGGTGGCACGAGCGCACGGGTTCACCGTGCAGGAACGGCTCGACCACGCCGAGATGGACTTCGGTCGGCTCGACGCCGGTGCGGACGACCACCTGCACCGGCTGGGCACGGTGACGTTGCGTCCGCACGTGGTCACCACGGACGACCGGGAGGCCCTGGCCGGCTTCCTCGCACGGCGCACCTCACGCAGGCCCTACGACGCAACGCTCGTCGACACCACCGCGATCGAGGCCGCGTCCGCCATCGCATCGGCGGCCGGACAACGCTTCCGCACCACCGACGACCGGGCCACCGTCGACGAGATCGTGCGCGTCAACCAGGAGACCCTGTTCGACGACCTGCAGCACGACGCCGTGCACGACGAGATCCTGCACTGGCTGCGGTTCTCGAAGCGACAGGCAGCGGCCACCGGCGACGGGCTGTCCGCCGAGACGATGCTCATGCCCGGCCCGGTGCTCCGGTTCGCCATGGAGCACCGCGGACTCTGGCAGGCCCCGGGCATCGGCGGGGTCTTCCGCAGGGTGTACCTGTCCACCATGCGGGGCGTCCGACAGCTCGCCTGGCTCGAGGGACCGTTCAGCACCCCGGCCGAGTACGTCGAGGCCGGACGGGTCTTCATGCGCATCTGGCTCGAGTTCTCCGCGCGCGGCATCGCCATGCACCCCTTCGGGACCGTGATCACCAACCCGCGGTCACACGCCGCGTTCGTCGAACGCGCGGGCGTCGACGAGTCCGACGGGCGGATGGCCTGGATGCTGTTCCGGTTCGGACACAGCGACCCACCACCCCTGGCACACCGCCGACCCGCCGCAGCGATGACCGTCGGGGGGACCCGGTGAAGCGCGCAGCGGTGTTCTCGGTGGTGTGGGTGGTCGAGACCTTCGTCGCACTGTTCATGCCCCGCGTCGGCACCCACAAGCTCCTGCTCACGCCGGGCATCGAGCCACTCCGCTGGACCCTCGGACGCTGGCGCGCCTGGCGGACCGCGGAACGGGCCGCGAAGCGGGTCCCCGCGTACCGGGCGTTCCTGGCGGAGTCCGGACGGGCCTCCAGGCTCGACACCCGTGGCGGGATCGCCGCGGCGATCTCGGGACTGCCCGAGATGGACAAGGACTCCTACGTCAAGCGCTGGAGCATCCCCGAGCGCTGCATCGACGGACGCCTGCCCCGACGCGGCGTCGTCGTCGACGAGTCCAGCGGGTCGAGCGGCACCCCGACCAGCTGGGTGCGAGGCCCCGACGAACGCCAGGCCACCCGACAGCTGCTGCAGCTCGGGTTCTCCCGCACCGCCAAGGACCTGTCGAAGCAGCCGTTCGTGCTCAACGCCTTCTCGCTCGGGGCCTGGGCCACCGGGATGAACGTGACCGCCTCGCTCACCGAGTCCTCCATGATCAAGTCGATCGGCCCGGACCGCGACAAGATCGTGCAGACGATGCGCGAGTTCGGCACCGACTTCACCTACATCATCTGCAGCTACCCACCGTTCCTGAAGGCCCTGTTCGAGGACGACCGGCTCGACTGGAGCCAGTACACGATCGTCGCCGCGTTCGGGGGCGAGGGCATCAGCGAGAACATGCGCGCCCACATCGAGCAGTACGCGCAGGCCGTGCTCGGCTCCTACGGGGCGAGCGACCTCGAGATCAACCTCGGCATCGAGACCCCGTTCAGCGTGCAGCTGCGCCGGGCGATCGCCGCCTCACCGGAACTCTCCGCCGCCCTCACCAAGCAGGGCGAGTACGGGGTGCTGCCGATGGTGTTCCAGTTCAACCCGTTCGGATACCTGATCGAGACGAACGACCTCGGCGAACTCGTCGTCACGATCGCCCGCTCCGAGAACATCAGCCCACGCATCCGCTACAACATCCACGACCGCGGACACGTGGTGCGGATGAAGGAGCTGCGGTCCGTGCTGCGGGCGACCGGACACGCGGCGCTCGCCGCCGAGGCCGAGCTCGACCTGCCGCTGCTGTTCCACTACGGCCGGTCCGACCTGTCCGTCGACTACAACGGCGCCGTCGTCGCACCCGACGTGGTGCGGGACGTCGTGTACGGCGACCCGGAACTGCTCGAGGCCGTCGAGAACCACCGGCTGATCAGCTACGAGGACGACCGCGGTGACCGGCAGCTGCACATCGCGTTCCAGCTCGCCTCGGGTGCTGGCGGGTTCGACGCGGATGCCGCCCGGGGTGACGTGATCGCCGAGCTGCGCCGGCTGAACAAGGACTTCTCGAACGCGATCCGCACGGCGCCGCCCGGCACGCTGCCGACGGTGGCGTTCTACCCGTACCGGACGGGGCCGTTCCGCGAGGACGGCAAGAAGCTCAAGAACGAGTACGTGTGGCAGCTGCCGGCCGGGTCGGTCGCGCAGTGGGACCTCGACCTGTCGTGGGTCGCGGCGAAGGAGGCCTGAGCCGAGCCGGTTCCGGCGCTAGTCGTACTGCGGCGGCCAGTCGAAGGGCGCCGGCAGGTGCGGGACCTCGCCGACGGTCGTGACGACGAGGACGATCTGGCGCAGGTCCGTGAGCTCGATCGAGCGCGGGTTGCCGATCCTCCGGTGCCCGTCGACCCACACCGTCAGTTCGCCGCGCAGGCCACCGACGTGCTCCGGGCCGAGCGAGACGCCCCACTCGTCGAAGAACTGCCCGAGCGTGAACGTCTGCTCCGTCGGGGACTCGACGTGCACGATGCCCGAGGTGTCGTGCGTGTGGATCTCCGCGGCGAACTTCCGGCTGTCCGAGTGCCCGACGTTCGCCGGGACGGTCACCGGTTCGTCGCCGTCCAGGATCGTCAGGTGCGTGTGCACGTGCTCGGCCAGCCGTTCGCCCCAGACGTTCCGGAGCCCGGCGGACTCGGCGCGGGCCGACAGGTCGGTCGGCCGTGGCCAGGGCGGAGCGTCGCGGGCGGTGGCCGGTCCGGATGCGGCGCACCCGGACAGCAGCAGGAGTGCGGCCACCGCGACCGCGACGCTCCGGCGTCTCACCAGCGGTCGTGGACGCTCGCGCGGAACCACGTGTCGTACAGGTCGTGCACGGTGGCGTCCAGCCCCTCGATCGGCGGCAGGTCGCCGGCGGCGGCGTTCGAGCGCGCCTGCTCCGGGTTGCGTGCGCCGGGGATCGCCGCGGTGACGCCGTCCTGCGCGATGATCCACGCCAGCGCAGCCTGCGGGACCGAGACGGCGTCCGGCAGGGACGCCGCGAAGGTCTGCGCGGCGCGCACGCCGTCGTCGTAGTCGACGCCGCTGAAGGTCTCGCCCTGGTCGAAGGCCTCGCCGTGGCGGTTGTAGTTGCGGTGGTCGCCCTCGGCGAACGACGTGTCGGTCGTGTACTTGCCCGAGAGCAGCCCCGAGGCCAACGGGACGCGCGCCAGGATGCCGACCCCTGCCTCCAGGGCGGCCGGCAGCACGCGGTCGAGCGGCTTGAGGCGGAACGCATTGAGGATGATCTGGACGCTCGCGACGCCGGGCCGGGCGATCGCGGTGAGGGCCTGGTCGGCGGTCTCGACGCTGACGCCGTAGGCGGCGACCGAGCCGTCGGCGACGAGCGCGTCGAGGGCGTCGTAGACAGCGTCGTCCTCGTAGACCGGGGTCGGCGGGCAGTGCAGCTGCACGAGGTCGAGGGTGTCCTGCCCGAGGTTCTTCCGCGAGCGGTCCACCCACTCGCGGAAGTTCGCGGCGACGTAGTTCTCGGGGACCTGGTCGGCGCGACGACCCATCTTCGTGGTGATCGTCAGCGGCACGTCGGGGTTCGCGGCACGCCACGCGCCGATGAGCTGCTCGCTCCGGCCGTCGCCGTAGACGTCGGCGGTGTCGAACAGGGTGACGCCCGACTCGACGGAGGCGTCCATGACGGCGTTCGCGTCGGCTTCGGAGACGGGACCCCAGTCACCGCCGAACTGCCAGGTGCCGAGACCGATGGGGGAGACGGAGCGGCCGGTGCGGCCGAGGGTGCGACTCTGCATGGGTCCGAGCGTAGTCAGAGGGGCACGGGCGGGGTTCAGCCGAGCGTTCAGCCGAGCGGGGTTCAGCCGCGCGGGGTTCAGCCGATCGTGGTGACGCCGCGGCGCAGGAGCGCTCGCGCCGCCCGGGCGCGGGGGATGACCCAGACGGCTGCCCACAGGGCCATCGCGCTCCACAGCAGGATGAGCATCGTCGTGATGAGCGTGCCGTGCTGGTCGCGCATCGACCACGTCATCGCGATCCACAGGACGCCGAGGACGACCTTGCCCCAGCCGGCGCCCTCACGGTCGGCCTGGGCCTGCACGAGCGGGATCCACTGGTCCGCCGGTACACCGTCGGGCACCTGGCCGTCGGCGATCCACTCGCGCACGACGATCGACCGTTCGTAGCCGCCCTCGGCGCGCCAGGCGCGGCGCTGCAGGACGACGGCGATCGCGGCACCCGCCACAGCGGTCGGGATGCCGACCGAGACCAGGACGGCGGTGGTCGCCTCGGTCCACGAGGACAGGACCAGCATGACCAGGACGACGGCGAAGGCCGCGCCCGTCACACCCGCACCGAGCAGGCGGAGCCGCCCGGCTTCGTCGAGGACACCGACTCCGACACCGTTCACGGGGAGAGCGTACCTGCGGTGATCGGGGGCGGGGCTGTTCGTCAGCCCAGTGCCAGCAACCAGCACATGCCGGCGGCGGCGAACGCCATCGCCCAGCTCACCAGGCTGCCGATCAGGAAGTACTCGGCCTGGTACCCGGTCGTCTCGCGGCGGATCTCGGGGAAGCGGACGATCCCCTTCGCGGCGATCAGCGCCGCCACGACGGGGAAGGCGCCGGCCAACGAGAACCCGGCCAAGAGCAGACGCTCGATCGGGCCGATCATGCGTCCGCCCTTGAGGGTGACCGTGCCGTCCGTGTCCGTGTCCGTGTCCGTGTCCGTGTCTGCCCCGGTTGCCCGGGTGGTGCGGCGCCGGTCGAAGCGCTTCCGGCGGGTCGGTTCGGCCGCCACTGCACCGAGCCGTGCGTCGGGCGACAGCCCCGGGGGCAGCGCCTGGGCGACGACCACGTTGGCCGAGTCGACCAGGAACAGTGCGGACCCGATGCCGGCGACGAGCGCCGCGAGCGGCACCGCTCCGACGAACGCCGGGCCGGCGTCACGGTGCCAGTCGACCACGAAGCCCGAGGGGTCGACAGTCGGCGCCCAGAGCAGCAGCACGGCGACGGCGACCGCGAGCAGGACGGCCGGCCAGGACCCGGAGCGTCGGAGCCAGGGGAGTGCCCGATCGCGACCGCCGGGTGCACCGCCGGACCGCACCGGGATCGTCGTCGCGACCCACAGGGCCGCGAGGACGACCGCGACCAGCACCGACCAGACGGCGAGGCCGAGGCCGAGCACCGCCACAGCCGTCACGGCGGCCCAGAGCAGGACGATCACCGTGGAGGTCAGCACGCGCCGTGGTGCGGCGTCGGTCCCGGTCCGTGCGCGGACGACGTCGGCGAGCCCGACGAGGGTCAGGAGGACTCCGGCGAGCATCAGCGGCCCCCGTCCCCGAGGACACGCAGGCCCTCGACCAGGGCGGCGACGCCCGACTTCTGCACGGACTGGGACACCGCCGACGGGGTGATCCCCTCGTCCGCGGCGATCTGTGCCTGCGTCCGGCCCTGCACCAGACCGAGTGCGATCCGGCGGGCGCGGGGTGCGAGTCGCGAGACGACGTGGTCGCGGCTGAGGAAGTAGGCGTTCACGAGTCGCTCCGTCGTTCCGTGGCGGTCGTCGGCGTCGTGGTACCAGGACCGCAGGAACGCGGTCCGGCCGTCCTCGCGCCGGTGGGTCTCGTTGATGGCGTCCCGCGCCGACCACCAGCCCGGGCCGTCCTGCAGCGGGCCGGCGCCGCCGGTGCCGATCGTCCGGACCTGTCCTCGGCCGAGGCCGAGGCGGATCTGCACGGTCGGGGGGAGTGCGAGGGTCGCGGCCGTCGTCGCCACGAGGGCGTCGGTGAGCGTGCTGTAGATGACCTGGAACTCGTCGCCGACCGTGGCGCGGAGGGGATCGAGCGCGGTGACGTCCGCGGTACTGTCGAAGGCGTGCTCGACGTCCTGCTGGGCTGCGGAGCGGTCCTCGAGCGTGCGGGAGTCGACCAGGTCGACGATCACGGCGATCACGGGCTCGGACTGCATGGGTTAAGCGTAGAGCTTCATATCGTCGAAAGTAAGCCTCGGGCTAAACCATTCGGGTCAGCCACTCCCGCCACCGCGCGGGCACGCGGCTGAAATGTCACCTTCTGGACGTCCGGCGGCGAACCTGACAGCATGGGCGGATGCTGTCGGAGGGGGACGAGCAGATGGATGGTGCACGACCGGGGACGGGTGTCGCCAGCGCGGGACCGACCGAGACCGCGGTGCGGCGGCAGTACGGTCCGCCACCCGTGCCGTCGATCGCGTGGAGCGGGGGCCGCGCGGTGCTCGCCTTCGTCGTGCCGTTCGCTGCCGGGCTGGTGCTGGCCGGGGTGGTGCTGCTGCTCGGCATCCGGGGTGGTCGAGTCGCCCTGGTGAACGGTGCGTTCGTGGCGCTCGACGGGGCCGGGGTACCCGTGGCCCTGCTCGCCGTGGGCACGGTCATCGCGGCGCTCGGGCTTGGTTTCGGGGTGACCGCAACCACCGTGGTCATGCTCGCGGTCGCAGACGACGCGGTGGCGGGGCCGCGCGACGCCTGGCGGTGGTCGGTCCACCACCGGTGGCTCGTCGTCGACGCCGCTCTCGTCGCGTTGGTGGCGTTGGCGGCGGGGACAGCCACCGCTGTGTCGTGGCGGGCAGGTGGATGGGGCGCCGTCGTGATCGTCGTGCTGCTGGTGCTCGGTGCCGTCATCGTGGCGCCCCTGCTGCTCGGCTGGGCGTTGCTCGTGGCCGGTGTGCCCCGTCGATCGGCCTTCCGTCGTGCCTGGGGAGCTGGTCGGGTCGTCGTCCGTGGTGGGCACGAGGCGACGGCGACGCCGCGTCGAGCGCTCGTCGGGGGAGCGACACTGATGACGGTGCTCGGGGTCGGCGTCCTGCTGCTGCTGCGCCTGTTGCCGCCGTCCGCGCTCCGGAGCAGCGTGGTCGTGGCCTGGTGCTGTGTCGCCGTGACCGGATTGGTGCTGCTCGTCGTCGCGATCGCGGTGCGCGGCGCCGCAACGCGGAACGAAGGCGGTCGACTTCGGTCACCGCTTGTGGCGGACTCGGCGGCCGGGGAACGACGGGCGAGTCCCGGCCTCATTGGAGCAGCGGCGTTGCTCGTGCCGGCGGTGGTGTTCGCGGTGGTCGTCTCGAGCAACCCGCTCGGCGCCGTGCAGTACGACGCCGCGTCGGTCGCTGCGCGCGCCATCTCCGGTGGAGACGTCGCCGACGTCACGGGGCAGACCGCTGTCGTGAGTGCGCCGTACACGCCTCCGAGCAGCCTTCGGATGTGTCGACAGGCGTTCTGTGACGGGGCCATGGAGATGCCCAGCCGGACACTCGGATCCGCGGTCGGCAGCGCGGGTGACGGCGGGCTGCTCATCGCCCAGTGGAAGGTGCGGTTCGACGGCGAGGAAGCGCAGCAGTACGAGCTCGAAGTCGTGCACTCCCGGCCGGACCAACTCGATGCGGCGCCGAAGTCGGACGGTGCCGCCTGGCCCGCGGGGAGACGGGCGGAGAAGCGCGACTCCGCCGACGAGGCACCGGCCGTCGATCGCCCCGAAGGGCGTCGCACCACGGTCGCCGCCGTCGACATCGTTGAGACCGACCGGGACCGCGTCAGCTACTGGATGACCGACGTCGCAGTCGCGAGTTCCGGCGACCGGCCGGTCGTGGTCGGGATCGCCCGCGGCGGTGAACCGGAAGGACGCTCGCACCTGGTCGCCGTGTTCTGCGAGGACGTGTCCTGCGTCGAACACACGGTTCGGCAGGTGGCGCTGCCGTGGATCCCGCCGCTGGACCACCAGGGCGTGGACGTCGCCGTCGCGCCGGACGGCACCGCGGTGGTCTCGCTGGTGTCGGAGACCGACGCTCGTTCGCCGACCTTCACCGCCCTTCGGCTGGTGTCGTTCAGCCCGGATGGTGGTCAGCCCGTCGTCCGCGACCTGTCGCACGCGATCCCGCCGGGGGAGCCGGTCCGGGAGTGGGACGAGGCGTACGACGCGCGGGTGGCGATCGGCGGCGACGGGAACCCGGTCGTGCTCGCGCGGTCGAACGGTGTCTCGACCCAACGGCTGACGTTCTGCGCGGATGCGTCGTGCTCGTCTTCGTCGCACACGGACATCACGCCGAAGGGGCCGACGAGCCTCCTTCCGGCGTTCGTCATCGACCGATCGGGGCGGCCACTCGTCGCGGTCCGTGACGAGGAACGCGGCACTCTGGGACTGCTCTCGTGCCGTGACGCGCGGTGCACCAACTCCGAGCAGACGACGATCGCCCGGTTCCCGCCGGTGCAGGACGAACGGTCGGGCACCAGCACGCTGGCGATCGGCCTCAGCGCCGACGACACCCCCATCGTGCTGTCGGGTGGCGTGTCGGAGGACCGGGACGAGGACGTGCAAGGACTCGTGATCCGCTGCGACCGACCCCGGTGCGGGGCGTCGTGACGTGCCCGCTCGGTTCGACGACGATCGAGCGCTGACGCCCTAGGATCGTGGTGAGGGCCTTTAGCTCAGCTGGTAGAGCGCCACGTTTACACCGTGGATGTCGTCGGTTCGATCCCGGCAGGGCCCACCGAGAAGACCCGGGTTCAGCGCGTGGCCGGTCCTCCACCGGGACCGGCCAGCAAGCCGTCAGCCGCTGAGGCGCCACGGCCATCCGGCTTCGAGGTCGCGGCCGCCTCGCTGATCGTCGATGTGCTCGCCGTGCCCATGGACAGCAGGATGAGCGCGCGCGCCGTTGCAGAGCCGGCCTCGCAGCCGTAGACGACGAGCTGCAGGCCGGGTGACCCCTCGACGGCGAAGGTGTGTGCGTCGAACTCCAGCCGCCCGACCTCCGCGTGCGCGAACTGCTTCGCGGTGGTCGTCTTGCGCCGTACCCGTTGCGTGCTCCACCGTTCGGCGAACTCCGGGCTGGCGTCGTTCACTTCCGCGATGAGACGGAGGAGGCGCGGGTCGCTCCCGAACTCCGCGGTCGCCGCCCGCAGGCTCGCGACGGTTGCGTCTGCGGCGCGGGCCCAGTCGGCGTGGAAGTGCCGCGCCGTCGGGTCGAGGAAGGTCATCCGCACGAGGTTGTCGAACCGTCCGAAGGGTGCGTACACCGCACGGGCCAGGGCGTTCGCGGCGAGGACCTCGTGCGCGGGGTCGATCACGCACGCGGGGTGTGTCGACCACGAGTCGAGCAGCTTCCCGAGTGCCGGCGTCACCGACGTCGCCACGCGGGGGCGTCGTGGCGAAGCAACCAGCCCTGCCAACGCGAACAGGTGGTCGCGCTCGTCGCCCTCGAGCTCGAGCCCGTCGGCGATGCCCTCGAGCACAGCGGCGCCGGGGCTCACCTCTCGCCCTTGCTCGAGGCGCGTGTAGTAGTCGACGCTGAGGCCGCCCAGCACCGCGAGTTCCTCGCGGCGAAGCCCGGGAACCCGGCGGACACGAGCGACTCCGGGGCGAGGCGCCCGCGGACGGCGCGCAGGTACCCGGCGAGGGTGAGGTCGTCGGCGGGCACGGGCACGGGCACGGGACCAGGGTAGGTGGCAGGAGCTCCGCCTCCCTGGTCCTGCTGCACCCCGGCACGACAGGGCGATGGTCGGGGGCTGCACGGCGTCGAGGCTGAGCGCATGGACACCAGCAGCGCACCCCACCCCACCCCGTTCACCCCTACCTCGGCCTCTGGGCCACCGCCGATGGTCGCATCCGCCACGAGCTGCGGCCCGACGGCCGCTACGTGGAGGCCCGAGGTGACCGTGAGGCGGCCTACGTGGGCACCTACGAGGTCGACGGAGACCACATCGACTACCGAGACGACACCGGCTTCACCGCGGACGGCGACTTCAGGGACGACGTCCTGCACCACGCCGGCATGGTGCTGCACCGACGGAAGGTCGTCCTCGTGACGGGCGCCTCGAGTGGCATCGGTCGCGCGACGGCGATCCGCCTCGCCGCGGCCGGCCACCCCGTCGTGCTCGGGGCCCGGCGCACCGACCGGCTCGACGAGCTCGTCACCGAGATCGAGGGGGCGGGCGGTACGGCGATGGCAGTGCCGCTCGACGTCACCGCCCTCGCCTCGGTGCAGGAGTTCGCGGTTGCTGCCCGGGCACGCTTCGGGCGGATCGACGTGCTCGTCGCGAACGCCGGCGTGATGCCGCTGTCACCCCTCGCCGCAGGCCTCGTCGACGAGTGGGACAGGATGATCGACGTCAACGTCCGCGGCCTCCTCCACAGCATCACGGCGACCCTGCCCACCATGCTCGCGCAGGGCACCGGCCACGTCGTGACGATCGCATCCGTCGGCGTCTACGACGTCTCGCCCACGGCTGCTGTCTACTGCGGCACGAAGTTCGCAGCACGGGCGATCACCGAGGGGCTGCGTCAGGAGTCACCGCGCGGGATCCGTGTGACCACCGTGTCGCCAGGAGTGACCGAGTCCGAGCTCGCCGCAACGATCACCGACGCCTCCGCCGCCGCCGCGATGGTCGTCTACCGTGCCGAGTCGATCTCCGCTGACGCGATCGCCCGCGCTGTTTCCTACGCGGTGGCCGAGCGACCCGCCGTCGACGTGAACGAGATCGTCGTGCGGCCTGCGGCCCAGCGTTGATTTGCTCCGCAGTGTCGCAGCGACCCGCCGGGTGAGGCGTGACGGGTGACCGTCACCCCGGGAGGGGCTACGACACAGGTCACGAGTGCAACAGCGTTCAGAGCGATGAGGGCGATCGCCCACCGGCGTGAGGCTGTTCGACGCGTGATTGGATCACGGTAGCGGTCCTCGGCGATCACCCTGGCGTCCGGTAGCGTCAGCGCCATGACCCAGATGCAGCGACGCAGTCTGCTCGAACGGCTGATCGGCAAGCCCCTGCCGTGGCTCGTCTGGGTGTGGGCGGTCATCGCCCTGGTCTGGCTCGTCCTCGCCGTCGTCGAACCGTACCGGTTCCACACGCAGATGGCGGTCATCTGGATCATCCTCGCCGCCGTGCAGATCGGCTCGGTGTCCTACACCCGTGCGCAGGAACGGAAGCGTGCTCGGAACGCAGGCGACGACTCGTAATCGGCCCGACGCAGGCGCCCGAAGCATGAGCGTGCGCAGAGCTCGGCGAGATGCCTGGGTGCTGCGTGAGAGCGTGCGGTCGTGACAGACGAACCCCTGCTCGAGATCCGGTCGGCGTCCGAGACGGACGCGGCGTGCGTGGCTGCGGTCGTCGTCCGTGCGTACGCCAACCAACAGGGCTGGGTGAGCGACGCCGAGCTGGTGACCGGGGAGCGGACGACCCCGGACCAGGTGCGTGCGATGATCCGTGCCCCGCGGTCGGTGGTGCTCGTCGCGGTTCACGACGCCACCATCGTCGCGACCTGTCACCTGCGGGCCTCCGACCGGGCGACGGCGCACCTCGGCATGCTCGCTGTGGACCCGGCGTGGCAGTCCCGAGGCATCTCCCGGCGGCTCCGGACCGCGGCGATCGCGTACGCCGAGGAAGCCATGGCATGCGAGTCCGTCGAGCTCGAGGTGCTCAGCGTGCACGAGGGACTGCGACGCGTGTACGAGCGAAGCGGGTTCATCGCGACGGGGGAGACCCGACCGTTCCCGGCACACGTCGCTCGCGTCGCGGGGCTGCACTTCGTCGTGCTCAGGAGATCGCTCGGCGCGTCTGGACAGACCCCGGACGTGTGACCCGGGCGGCGCGCCGCCGCCGGGACCCGTAGGCTCCAGGCGGACCCACCGGTGCACGGGGCGCACGGCGGGATCCGAGGGGGAACCACATGTCCATCACATCCAGGATCACCACCGCGGGGACGGCGACCGTGATCGTCGTGCTCGCACTCTCCGGCTGCGCCGGGACCGGCACCACGGCACCGGGAGTGGAGCGGGCCACACCGCGGTCGTCGGCACCGACACAAGCGCCGACCCAGGCACCGACGGAGACGCCGACCGCGCCGGCCACCGTTGACTCGGCCACGAAGGACCTCACGTTCGAGGACGGCGACGCGCTCTCGGCGAGCACGCTGCCCGCGTTCGGGCTCCAGGTCTCGGCGCTCGACGGCTGGGAGCAGACCGGCGAGGACCCGACGACCGGGTCGCGGGAGTACACGAACGCCGACGGCTCCGTGGCGACGATCACGCAGCAGCGGCTGACCGACCTCGACCCGACGATCGGGGACCGTGCCGCCACCGAGCAGCTGTTCACGGCTGCGGGGCTGCCGGCCGACCGGCTCGAGGAGCAGCTCCTGCCGACGATCACGGGCGGCACGGCGCAGTTCCTGTCGATCGCCGGGCACAACACGGACGGGTCCTGGTCGGCGACGGTCGCGCGCGCCTTCGCGAAGCCCGGAGCGGCGCTCATCGTGAAGGTCCGGACGACCTCGCAGGATGCGCTCCGTCCCGACCTGCACGACATCCTGGTCAACGCGCAGGTGGTCGTCGCCTAGCGAGTCGACCCGCTGCGACGGGTCGCTGCGACGGGCGCCCCCGACGGGTCCCTATGCTGAGTCCTCGTGCGCCGCTCTGCCCGTCTCCTGACCGTCCTCGTGATCGTCACCCTGTTCGCCGTCGGGGTCCTGTCGGCGGTGGTGTTCATCCAGCGTGTGCTGGCGGATCCGGCGAGCGACGTCGCGTGGGTCGGCACCGTCCGGGCGACGGGGTTCATCGTCATCGGGGTCATGCTGACACTGCTCGGACGGCGAGGGCTGTCCGCGGCCGTCGACGCGGTCAACCTGCTCGCCGACGCCGGTCCGGTGCGCCCGCTCACGGTCGTGGTGTGGGTCGTCCTCGGTGCCACCATCTACTCGATCCTGCGCGGCTGGACGGTGATCGTCCCCGTCGCGGCCGTCGTCGGTGCGATCGTGGTGGCGTTGCCGTTCGTCGAACGCTTCCTGGACGCGGCGCTGGCCCGGCAGGCTGCGCGAGCCGACGCCGACGCCGACGCCGACGCCGACGCCGACGCCGACGCCGCTGACGCCGCGACACCGGTCGCACCGGTGGCACCCGCCGGGTCCGCCGCCGACGCGTGAGACGGCACGCGGGACGGCACGCGGGACGGACGTGAGACGTTCACGAGACGAGACGGGAGGCCCGGTGCCAGCTGGCACCGGGCCTCCTGTTCGTCGTGGACGCGGCCTGACCGCCCCTGCCGACCCACGCGGGTCGGCCCGCGTCAGCGCTCCGCGCGTCCGGCGAAGCGGTACCGGAACCCGGGCACACCGTCCGCGGTGACGACCACGTCGTAGTACCCCCACTCGTCGAGCGGCCAGTGCATCGTCTTGTGCCCGGAGCCGCGGACGTGTGCGGTCTCGCGGTGCTCGACGAAGTCGTTGGCCACGAGCACGAAGCGGAGCTCGGCCCTGCCGGTGTTCTCGAGCAGGAGCTGCAGGGTGCGCCGACCGCGCGGGTCCCGGACGACCGAGACGTGCGGCACGCCGCCGGTCGCCCGACCACCGACAGCGACGGTGCCGGCGAAGCGCCGGAGGAACCGGTCGGGTCCGTAGACGCTGACGTCGTAGGCACCGGCGGTCGTCGTGGTGTCCCAGGCCCAGTCGGCGGTGGCGCCGACGGGGACGGTCTTCGGGTGGGCGGCGAACGGCATCGCGGTGTTCGGGTAGACCAGGAAGTTGACCCCCTGACGGCCGTCGTTCGCGAGCGTCACGGTGACCCGGCCGGTGCGGTGGTCGACGGTCGCGTCGGCGTGCTGCCGGTAGGGCAGGCTCCGGTGCCGGACGGTGCCGGGCTCCTGGACGGGCAGGGTCTGCGCACCGATCGCCGGTTCCTCGATGGGTGGCTTCGCCTGGTCGGCGTCGGCGGCCGCGACCAGCGCCCGGGTCTGCTCGATGCCGGGGACGACGTCTGGGCCGGGGATGCTCGGGTCCGGCGCGGTGAAGTCGAAGCAGCTCGTCAGGTCTCCGGAGACGGACCGTCGCCAGTCGGAGATGTTCGGCTCGCGGACCCCCGTGACGTGCTCGAGGAACTGGATCACGGACGTGTGGTCCGCCACCTGCGAGTTGACCCACCCGCCACGGCTCCACGGCGACACCACGGTCATCGGCACGCGGGCACCCATGCCGATGGGCAGCCCGTCGACGTACTCGTCGGGGGTGCCGGGTTCGGCGAACGGGGGGACGACGTGGTCGAAGTACCCGTCGTTCTCGTCGTAGTTGACGAGCAGGACGGTCGAGGCCCAGGTGTCCGGGTTGCTGAAGAGCGCCTGCACGACGGCGTTCGTGTAGTGGGCGCCGTAGTCCGGGCTGGCCGCCGGGTGCTCGCTCCAGCCGTAGGGGGCGATGACGTACGACACGGTGGGCAGGCTGTTGGTCGCGCAGTCCTGCCCGAACTGGCTGAGCAGGTGGGTGACGTCGAGGCCCTTGCCCGAGTTCGGCTTCCACCCGTCGTGCAGCCCGGCACGCGCGGCGAGCTCCTGCTGGGCGGGGTCGGAGGACGCGAGCGCACGGTGGTACTGCTCGAACAGCCAGAGCGGGTTGTCGCCGTAGTCGCCGACGTACGGGTCGGCTGCGCTGTCGCCGACCTCGTCGTTGGCGTAGGTCTTCCAGGTGACGCCGGCCGCCTGCAGTCGTTCGGCGTAGGTGGTCCAGGCGAACACCGGTTCGTAGTCCGCCGGGTTGTCGGTCGCCGGTCCGCCCTGCGCGCCGCGGGGGTCGATGGTGCCGGACCACTGGTACAGGCGGTTCGGCGTCGTGGGCCCGTTGAGCGAGCAGTGGTAGTCGTCGCAGACCGTGAAGGCGCCGGCGAGTGCGCGCTGGTAGGGGATGTCCTCGCTCGTGAAGTAGCCCATCGTCTGGGCGCTCTTCGCGTCGACCCACCGGTTCCAGGCACCGCCGTTCCACGCGGTGTGCCCACCGCCCCAGGAGTGGTCGAGGCCGTCGGCGTTCTGCGCGTTGAACCGGGTGGTGTCGAGCCGGAACGGCAGCATCGCGCCACCGTCGGTGCGGGCCGCCGCCGGCTGGTGGAAGACGTCGTGTCCGGTCGGCAGCTCGAGCGCCTGCTTGTCCGAGAACCCGCGGACCCCGGGCATCGTGCCGTAGTAGTGGTCGAAGGACCGGTTCTCCTGCATGAGCACGACGACGTGCTTCACGTCGGCGATCGTGCCGGTGGGGACGGCACGAGCGGTCGCGGCGCTGGCGCGGTCGGTCGCGCCCGGTCCGAAGGCGGAGCCGGCGGCGACGCCGGCCATGATCGCGGCCGCGCCGCCGATCAGGACGGTCCGTCGACTGACTCCGGGTCGGACCGCGGCGGTGTAGGCGGCGTCCGGGGTCAGCGGTGGTGCGGCGTCCAGGTTGACGTCGGGTGCGCCGTGTTCGGGCTTCCTCGTGCTCATCGGGGGTCTTCCTGATCGTGGGGAGTGCGGGCGCCCGGTGGGAGAACGCCCGTCAGCATGACAACCAGGTGCGCTGAACCGGGTCTGGCCTGGTCGTGGCAGGCGGGTGAACGCGTCCGGTGGAAACGGGACGGAGGTGTCCGGGTGCCCGACTGTTCGGTGCCGTCCTTCCGGGATCTTCAGCACCGACGCTGCCTCGCACGTGGACAGCTCGTCGCGGGGCAGAGGAGGATCAGCGGGTGCGACGACTGTTCCGGGACCTCGCCGAGGACCTCGCCGACCGGGTGCTCCGCGGTGAGTTCGACGACACCGGCGTCCTGCCGGCCGAGCACGACCTGGCGGCCGACTACGCCGTCGCCCGTGGCACCGTGCGGAACGCACTCGGGCTGCTCCGCGACCGCCGGGTCCTGACGGCACGGGCCGGGTCCCGCTGGCGCGTCCGCACCACGTCGCTCGGCCACGACGCCGGCGCGCTCGAGTCCTTCGGTCAGCTGGCCAGGGCGCGTGGGCACGAGCCCGGCGGTCGGGTCGTGGCGGTCGAGGAACGGCCGGCCACCGTGCGTGAGCGGCGCCTCTTCCGCGCTGCGCACGACGAGCCCGTCCTGCACGTCGTGCGGGTGCGCTCCCTCGACGGTGTCGACGTCATGCTCGAGCGCACCGCCTACGCGCCGTGGGTCGCCGCCGTCATCCGGACGATCCCGGGCGGGCAGACGTCGGTGTCGGCGACCCTGGAGGACCGGTTCGGCATCCGGGTCGGTGCCGCCGTCACCACCGTGGACGCGCTGCTGGCGGACGACGCCGACGCCGCGCTCCTCGGGGTCCGGCCCGGAGCGGCGCTCCTGCAGGTGCGCCGGTCCAGCACCGCGGACGGCCGCCCGCTCGAGGCGGGCGACGACCGGTACGTCGCCGGCACCGTGCCGCTCCGGATCCGGACGGCGTCCGCAACGACACCGACACCGCTGACCGGCACCCGGCACGACGACGCGGGATGAGACGGACGGGAGGCCCGGTGTCAGCTGGCACCGTGCCTCCCGTCCGTCTCCACTCGACCGCACAGCGTGGGCCGGCAGGCGGGATCAGCGTCGCTGTGAGCCGTCCGCGGCGGCGGCGACGGCCGCCGCCAGCCCGGCCTCGATGACGTCCACGGGGTCGGGCAGGGTGGCGATCGACGCCGCGACCTGACGGCTGCGGGCGCGGTGGGTCGGCGAGGCGAGGACCTCGCGGACCGCCTGACGGATCGCCGCCGGCCGCGGCGTCCCGGAGCGCAGGTTCCGCCCGCACCCGGCCCACGCGACCCGGGCGGCGACCTCCGGCTTGTCCTCGGTCGACCCGGCGACCACGAGCGGCACGCCGTGCGCGAGGGCACGCTGCACCCCGCCGAACCCGCCGTTCGTGACGACGACGCTGCACCGCGGCAGGAGCTGGTCGTAGGGCAGGAAGGTCGCCACCCGGGCGTTCACGGGCAGCCCCGTGCCGAGCGCGCGTTCGACCTGGTCGACCGGGCGGCCACCGGTGGTGGCGACGACGAGGACGTCCTCGTCCACCAGCGCGCGGAGCGTCGGCGCGATGAGCCGGCCGAGGTCGACGGTGTCGATCGTGCCCTGGGTCACGAGCACCACCGGGGTGTCGGTGTCCAGGTCGTCCCACCACGCGGGCAGGTCGGCCGCGGGCGTCGGTGCCGCGCGGGTCACGACCGGACCGACGAACCGGACCGAGTCGGGGAGCTCGCGGCGCGGGTACTCGAGCTCCGCGACGCTCAGCTGGAACAGGGTGTCGAAGCAACGGTAGGCGAAGTCGAAGGTCCCGGTCTGCGACGGCGGCGCCCCCACCTCGGCGAGCACGACGTCGACGGCCTGCTGCAGCGGCCGGGTGAGGACGGGGTGGATCGCCGCCGTGAGCAGTCGGTTGCGTGCGCGCGCCAGCGGCCCGCGACCCGGCGAGAGCGCGGTGCCGAAAGGTGCGGCGTCGACGCTGGTGAGCGTCACCGGGGTGGTCGCGATCCCGAGCACGGGCAGGCGGTCGCCCGGCGGCAGCGCGAGGTACGGGGCGAGGCCGGTGAACGTCGCCTCGCCGAGCACCGCGTCGAACCGACTCGCTGCCAGCAGGGCCGCCAGCGCGCGGTACTGGGACAGGATCGGCCGCACGAACATCGCGATGATGCCCTCGCGGACGACCGCCACCCCGCGCGCCGCCGTGGCGTCGGCGAGCCGGTCCTGCAGCTCGGCGTCGTCGAAGTCGGCGTCGGCCGGCAGGGCCACGAAGCGGAGCCCGGCGCCGACGACGAGGTCGCGGTACTTGGACCCCGTCAGCACGGTGATCTCGTGGCCGCGCTCGGCGAGGTCGCGCCCCACGTCGACGAGGGGCGCGAGGTGGCCGTAGACGGGCGGGGCGCAGAGCAGGTACGAGGACACGGAGGCCGCTTCCGTCGGGGATGGCCGGACGTTCGGAGCGTAGGCGCGGCGAGCAGGCGCGTGGCGCGGCACGGACTGGGAGTGGGTGAGAGTCCTCGAGCATCGGCACGTCGGCGCTAGGGTCGCAGCATGACCACACCCGCGGGGGCGAGTTCGGGCAACGGCTACTGGCGCGGCCAGATCGGGGCGACGGCCCTGTTCGGCGTCGGCCCGGTGTCGTCGCGGCGATCGTCTCGGTGCTCGGCACCCTCGTGACGGTCGGCATGCTCGTGTGGCGCGTGGTCGAGGCGAACGGCAGCTAGCTGCCCGCGGTCGCGCGTGCGGCCCGCGACGTGCGCGGTGACGGACTGGAGGCCCGGTGCCAGCTGGCACCGGGCCTCCAGTCCCGTGTCGGCCGGCGCACGGCGTGGGCAGGCGCCCCACGTTGCTGCCACTGCTGTGGCCCAGCAGGATCCTCAGCGGGCGGTCTCTGTTCACCGGCAGCCGCGGGTGGCCGTGCGCGAGGATCCAGGGGTGTCTCGTCGTGCGGCTGCTGTCTCGACCACCGTGGTGGTTGCGACCCTGCTGGTCGGTGCCACCTTCGTCGCCGCTCCGTGGCTCGGCGTGGGGCGGGCTCCGGTGCTCGCCGCCGTGCTGCCGGCCCGGTCCCTCGTGACCGCAGGACTGGTCGCTGCCGGTCTCGCCCTGGTGCTCGTCGCCATCGTCCTGCGACGCACGCGAGCCGTGCGGCTGGTCGCTGCGTCGCTCGGGGCGGTCCTGCTCGTCGTCGCCGTGGCGAACACAGCGGTGCTCGGCGTGCGGGGATGGGACGTGCGGCCGGTCGACGGTGCCCGGGGTGCACTCCGGGTGTTCGAGTGGAACACCAACGGAGGACTCGTCGGCGCGCAGGGCATCGCCCGCGCGGCACTGACCGCACGGGCGGACGTCGTCGTGCTCCCCGACGCGGGCGACCGACGGGTCGCCACCGCGGTGGCTCGGTGGATGGGGCAGCACGGTCGGCCGGTGCGGCTGTTCATGGGTGGTGCCGGCACGCAGGTGGCGGTGCTCGTCGGGGCCGATCGCGCGTTCGGCGCCTCGATGTCGCCCGGCGTCGATCCGGTGAAGACGATGACGGTGTCCGGGCCGTCGATCCCGACGATCGTCGCTGTGCACGCGCCGCAACCGATCGGGCGGGGACTGGCGGGCTGGCGGACCGATCTGCGGTGGATCGGCGAGCAGTGCGGCCGCGGCGCTGACGTGGTCGTGTCGGGGGACTTCAACGGATCGGTCGACAGCTTCGACGGTGGGGGTCTCGGTTCGTGCCGGGACGCCGCGTCGACCGTGCACGGCGCGGGGCTCGGTACGTGGCCGACGTGGCTCGATCCGCGGCTGGCGATGCCGATCGACCACACCCTGGTCGGTCCGGCGGCCGGAGTCGTCCGGTCGTGGAGCGTGCTGACGAGCCAGGACGAGTCCGGTGCTCGGCACCGCCCGACCCTGACGGTCGTCGGCGGCAGCTGACCCGGACGGCGGCCCCTGTTCCGGTGGGCGAGTGGCCCTGTTCCGGTGGGCGTGCGGCCCTGTTCCGGTGGGCGTGCGGCCCTGTTCGGTGGGCGTGCGGCCCTGTTTCGGTGGGCGTGCGGCGCGGCAGGTGGGAACAGACTCGCAACGTCGTCGAAACACGCCCGCGGTGAGGTGGATGCATGGACATCACCACCACGGATCGTGCCCCCGCCCGCTGGTACCACTCGCTGTTCGTGCAGATCGCGATCGGGGTGGCCCTCGGCATCGCCGTCGGGGTCTGCTTCCCCGCGGCGGCACCGGTGCTGAACGTCGTCGGGCAGGGGTTCATCCGGCTGATCGAGATGGTGATCGCGCCGCTCGCGTTCATCGTCGTGGTGACGGGCATCGTGCACGTCGGCGACCTGCGCTCCGTGGGACGGATCGCCGGCAAGGCGATGGTCTACTTCCTGCTCGCGTCGTCGTGCGCGCTCGTGTTCGGCCTGCTGGTCGGCAACCTCGTGCGCCCCGGGGCCGGCCTGCGGATCGACCCGTCGTCGCTCGACGCCTCCGCCGTGGCGGCGAAGACCGCCGGCGGCACAGCTCCGGACGCGGGGACCTTCATCCTCGACCTCATCCCGTCGAGCGTCGTGAACGCGTTCGCGACGAACGACATCCTGCAGGTGCTCGTCTTCGCGGTGTTCGTCGGCGCGGCGATCGCCGCGATCGGCAGTGACCGTGCGCGGCCGCTCGTGCGGGGCCTCGACCTGTGCCTCGAGGTCGTCTACCGCATCCTGGGCTGGGTGATGCGTCTGTCGCCGCTCGGTGCGTTCGGGGCGATGGCGTACGTGGTCGGGCAGTACGGCATCGACACCCTGGGGTCGTACGGGCTGCTGATCGCTGCCTGCTACGGCGCAGCGGCGGTGTTCATCGTGGCGCTGCTCGTGGGCGGGCGGCTGCTGTCCGGGGTGCCGATCTGGCGGTTCGTGTGGCACACCCGCGCCGAGTTCGGGCTGGCTCTGGGTACCGCGTCGACCGAGGCCGTGCTGCCGCGGATGATCACCCGGCTCACCGAGGTCGGCGTCTCACGGAGCGTCGCCGGACTCGTCGTGCCGACGGGCTACTCGTTCAACCTCGACGGGGCGGCGATCTACCTGTCGATCTCGCTGCTGTTCCTGACCCAGGCGTTCGGGGTGCCGCTGACGCTCGAGCAGCAGGTCGCCGCACTCGGGGTGCTGCTGCTGACGTCGAAGGGCATGGCCGGGGTGCCGGGCTCGTCGTTCCTGGCGCTGTCCGCGACGGCGACGAGCCTCGGGCTGTTCCCGGTCGCAGGCGTCGCGCTGCTGCTCGGTGCCGACCGGATCATGGACGCGATGCGGGTGAGCGTCAACCTGCTCGGCAACTGCGTCGCGACGCTCGTGGTGGCGCGGTGGCAGGGCGAGCTCGACCGTGAGCGGGTGGACGCGGTGCTGCGGCCCGGGCGAGGGGTGCGGCCGTCGTCGGAGCCGTCGCCCGCAGCGGGCGGAGCGGTGGTGTCGGCGCCGGTTCGCTGAGGGGTCGGGGCGCGCTCGCGGCGCGGTCAGCGTTCGAGGACGGCGCGCTGCTGGTCGTACTGCTGGCGGGTCCGGTGTCCGCCCATCTTGCGGACGACGGCGCCCGAGGGATCACGCGTGATCCGCCACCAGATCGCGGTGCAGAGCGCGTCGACCGGCAGGGCCGTGCCGACTCCGACCAGGAGCTGCCGACCGAGGTCCGTCCGCCACGGCAGCCCCGAGACCTCGAGCGCGGTCACGACGAGCAGGCACACCACGATGGTGATCGGGCTGAGCCAGAGCTTCCGCACGGTGCGTTGACGTGCCACGTCGATCTCCGCCAGCTGCGCCAACGGCAGCGTCGATCCGACGTGCTCGCGCGGCTCGCCACCGACGATGACGGCGGCAGGGCCGGGGGTGGTCGCTGTGTCGTCCGCGTCCGTGGCGGGTCGCCACACCACGTCGTCCAGGTGCACCAGGTCGTCGTCGATGCGGAACCAGCCGCCTTCGAAGCCGTCGGCAGCGGCGTCGGGATCGGCGCGGGGCGTGGTCGTGGTCACGTCGGTCATCCTGGCAGCAACAGGGGCCGCTGGGGCACCACCGCTTCGGGGGTGGGGCGGCGGCGTCGCCCGCGGGCCCGGGGCGCGTTCTGCTGGCAGGATGGTCCCGACACCACGGGGGCGGGGGCCGGCATGGGCACGGAACAGCAGGACTGGCGTGACCAGGGGACGGGCCCGACGACGGGGCGAGGGAATGCGATCGCCATCGCGCTCGTGCTGCCGGTGCTGCTCGTCGTGAGCTGGGCGGTCCAGATCGGGGCGTACCTGGCGCGCGACTTCGGGTCGATGGACGACCGGCTCGGAGCAGGGGGCGTGCTGACGCGGCTGGTCATCGGCGCCGTGCTCGCCGTGGGGATCCCCGTGGTGGTGCTCGTCGTGCAGGTCCGGGCTCGTCGGCGTGAACCGCGCCACTCACTGGTCGCCGTCGTCGCGGCGATCGTCGTGCTGGTCATCGCCGTGCCGTGGAACGGCCTGGTCCTGACGTCACAGGTGCGGAGCATGGCCGCCGACGCCCGGCAGTGGGCGCAGCCGGCGACCGCCGCCGAGCGGCACTTCGCCGACGGTGACGCCCGGGCCACGCTCGAGCGGATCGGGGACCGCACGGTGCGGATCCTCGGCGGCGACCGGAAGTCCGCCTACCGCGATGGCGAGCGAGCCGGTGGTGCGTACAGCGAGGAGTGCCAGCTGTCGAACGCCCACCAGGGCGTGCGGTGGATGTACTGGTACGACCCGGGGGAGTACACCGACGAGCAGGGCAACGAGCTCCTGCCCGAGGACCACACCGTGATCGAGGGTGCGAACCGCGACGTGGACGGAGTCCGGGAGTACTGGGCGTCCGAGGGGATCGACGCGCGGTCGGAAGAGGACATGGTCCCCGACCAGATCGCGCCGACCGCCGACTGGCTCGAGAGCGGCTCGTCGTACACGCGGCCCGGTCCGGACGTCGACTTCCGCACGATCTGCCTGGTGCGCTGAAGGTACGCGCCGTGGTGGGGTCGCCTGGCAGGTGGGCCGTTGGGTCCTTTGACCTCCGCCCGTCTGGGCATGCTCGACGCATGGCCCGCCAGATACTCGACGGTGGTGAGGACGGCGACCGGGGGCCCTGCGGCGGTCTCGGTCCGCGCCGGTGGCGGTCCTGATCGCGATCTGACTCCGCGCTTCGGGTCCGTTCAGCAACCTTGCTGGGCAAGCGACGGGGCGTAACCTACCAATTGTTGGACATTTGGAGGACTCATGTCGCCACTCAGCCGGCTCCCACGATCCGGAACGCTTGCGGAACAGGCCGCTGATCGACTCCGTGCATCCATCACCGATGGTGTGTGGCCGGTTGGGACACGCGTCCCTGCGGAGCACGACCTCGTCGAGCAGCTGGGTGTGAGCCGGAACACCGTACGCGAGGCGCTTCGTGGACTCGTCCACACCGGTCTCCTCGAGGCGAGGGTGGGGGATGGAACCTACGTGATCGCGACCAGCGAGCTGCGGTCGGCCATCTCCCGGCGTTCTGCGACGTCAACGCCGGACGAGGTGATGGAACTCCGCGCGGTCCTCGAGGAACACGCTGCGGCCCTCGCCGCCCGACGTGCTGTCCCGGAGGACATCGCCACGCTTCGCGCACTCCTGGCCGTAGCGACTGGTGAGCGGGTTGACATGGAACGCATCGCCGCTGCGGACAGACGATTCCACCGAGAGGTTGCCCGGATCAGCGGTAATGGACTTCTCGCAGATCTCCATGAACATCTCGGAGCAGCCGTCAGTGAGGTCGTCGGGGGGCTCGAGGCCGACGATCGAATCGCTGATGAGCATGCTGCGCTCCATGATCGGCTCGTCGACAGCATCGAAGCGCACGACGAAGCCGGAGCGCGCCTGGCGGCCGTCGAGATCGTCGCCGTGGTCCGCCGAGTCGGCGGACCCTCGAACATCGATTGCTGACGCTGGTGCCTCACCGGGTCACGATCCGCCGATGAACCACCCCTGACTCGACGCTCTTGCGTCGACAATGACCGGTCACTGCTTCACGGACCGCCGTACCGGGCCACCGAGCCCGGTCCTCTCCGCGCCCAGAACGGGCGCAACTGCACCACCGCACCACGAAGGAACCCGACCATGAAGTTCATCGGACTCGAAGAACACATGATGCCCGCTGAGATCTTCGACGCCGCCGGCGCCGACGGTCACGCAATGATGGATCAGCCGTACCTCGACGGCCTCAACGACCTGACCGACGGCGGCGAAGCCCGCATCCAGCGAATGGACTCCGCTGGCATCGACGTCCAGGTGCTCTCCTCCGTCGCACAGTTCGTGCAGGTCCTGCCCCCACACCAGTCGACCGAGCTCTCCCGGCGCCTCAACAACACCATGGCGAAGGTGGTCGACAACCACCCTGATCGGTTCAAGTTCTTCGCCACCCTCCCGATCTCCGACCCGAAGGCTGCCGTCGCGGAGCTCCGTCGCGCCGTCGAAGAGCAGGGTGCCGTCGGCACGATGATCCACGGGCAGACCAACGGCGTCTTCCTCGACGACCCCTCCATGCGGCCGATCCTCGCCGAAGTCGAACGTCTCGGCGTCCCGATCTACCTCCACCCCGGCTTCCCGCCCATCGAGGTCTTCAAGGCCTACTATTCGGGCCTCGACCCGTATGTCGCGACCATGCTCTCCACGGGTGGATGGGGATGGCACGCGGAGAACGGTATGCACATCCTCCGGATGGTCTCGAACCTGGTCTTCGAGCGGTTCCCGGACCTGCAGATGGTCGTGGGCCACATGGGCGAGAACCTGCCGTTCTCCCTCGCGCGCGCGGACGAGTGGCTCACCCCGCGTATCAAGGGACTGACCGGGACCGTCGCGGAACAGGTACGCGATCACCTCCACATCACCATCTCCGCCTACACGACGGTTCCGCCGCTCCTGTGCGCGCTCGAGGTGTTCGGCATCGACCGGATCCTGTTCGCCGTCGACTACCCGTTCGGCGACTCCGCAACGCACACGAGCTTCATCGAGAACGCACCCCTCAGCCCGGCCGACAAGCGGAAGATCGCGCACGGCAACGCTGAAGCCCTGTTGACGCGACTCTGAACCGACCCGTCGGCAGCTGGACCGAGTGGCAGCCGCGAGGAGGTGGGCTCCCTCGCGGCTCGTCCTGCCCCTGACGGGCCGCTTGAGATCAGCTCGTCGGCGGACGTCGCCGTGCAGAATCGGGTGTGGCGGACGATGTTCGAGCAGGCTCGTCACCGCGGGGCGGGCGTCCAGCCGACCAGGCGCTCGACGGCGGCCAGGACGACGGCCGGGGGTTCGCCTGTCACGATCTCGGTCTGGATCCGTCCGGCCGCGGAGCGGAACTCGGGCTCGGTCAGGAGTCGCGACGCGGTGGCGCGGATGTCCTCTGCGGTCGCCGCCGCGGCGTCGAGGACGAGTCCGGCGCCCAGGGTCTCGACGCAGCTGCCGTTCGGCAGCTGGTCGGCGCCGAGCGGCAGGACCAGCAGGGGCACGCCGTGCGCGAGCGCTCCGGTCACCGATCCGGATCCGCCGTGGTTCACCACGAGGTCCACGAGCCCGAGCACCGTGTCCTGCGGGACGTACTGCTCGATCCGGATCGCTCCCGGGCCCTCCGGCACCGGGAAGGTCGTCGGGTCGACCCAGGGTCCGGTGGTCACGAGGATCCGCGCCGGCAGGGCCGCGAGCGCGTCGATGAGCCGGGCGAACAGGTCGCCGGACTTCGTGTTGAACTCGGTGCCGAGCGTGACGTAGACGCGGGGTTCGTCGCCGGCGGCCAACCACGCCGCGGCATCCGACGAGTGTGACGACCAGGTGTCCGGCCGCATCCGGATCACCGGGCCACGCAGCTCGTGCCCGGATCGCATCGACGCCGGGAACGGGACGACGGTGAGTGCGCCGCCGAGCATCTCCTGCTGCGGGTCGGGCCCGAGTCCCGCGCGTCGGCGGAGCGCCTCGAGCGGCTCCCGCACCGCGTCGCGCCAGGTCCCACCGGCCGAGGCGAAGGCCAGGACCACCACGCACGGCACCCCGGCACGTTCGGCGGCGGTCATGGCACCGAAGTCGAACTCCCCGCAGACCACGAGGTCAGCCGACCACCGAGTGACCAGCCGTCCGACGTCGACGACGGCCCCGGCGGCCGCGTCCCCCAGGAAGACCTGGGGGACGCGGGTGAGCACCGCACTCGCATCGATCGGGGTCAGGGTGCCGGTGCCCGGCCTGCTCGCCGGCAGTTCCACGTCCCGCGGCTGCCGGTGCGAGAACCCGGTCTGTTCGAGGACCGCCTCGCGTGCGCCGCTCAGTGCGGTCCGGTGTCCGGCAGCGCTGGCCGCGCGGGCGAGCGGCAGCATCGGCGCGAGGTGTCCCCGGCCCCGTGGGAACGAGAACACGATGCGCAGGGGTTCCGGAGCCCCGTAGCCGGGCCGGCCGTTCGCAGCAGACACCACAGGGCTCCGATCGTCGTGCGGGCTCCCCGCCCGCTTCGTCAGACAACCGTATGGCGAACGGCGGTCGCGCTCCATGAACCCTTGGTCAGCCTCGACGGGGCGTGCACCCGGAGTCGGTCACTTGCCAGCGGCCTCGTTGTAGGACTCGATCTGCTTGCCGGCCTGCTGTTCGGCGTCCTGCATGGTCGATTCGACGTCGGCACCCTCGACGATCCGGTTGAAGGCGCCGATGACGGTGGCGCGCACCGTCGGGAACGCGCCGGTGATGCAGCCGGCAGCGGCGACGCTCGTGGGGTCGTCGGCGAGCTGCTGGTACATCGTGGCGATGTTCGGGTCGGACAGGGAGCGCTTGCCCACGGTGGTGTCCTGGGCGTCGGTGTTCATCGCGACGTAGCCGGTCGCCTTCGCCCACTCGGCCTGCACGTCCGGCGTCTGGAGCCACTTGGCGAACGTGTACGACGCCTGCTGCTCGGCGGACGAGTGGCCCTTGCCGGAGATCCACAGCGCGTTGCCGCCGATGACCTGCCCGGCGTCGTCGGAGGCCGACGTGGTGGGGAACCGGGCGACGACGGACTTCGAGCCGTCCGGGTCGACCGTCGTGTAGGCGCCGGAGGAGGTCAGCAGCATCCCGACCTTGTCGCTCGAGAACGCCGAGTTCTGCACGGTCGAGTCCGTACCGGGGTTCAGGGCGGCGCCGTCCTGGTAGAGCTTCTGCCGCGTGGTCATGAACTGCACCTGGGTGTCCGAGGTGAGCGAGACGCCGGTGACCGGCTTGCCCTTCCGCCCGTTCTCCGGCGTGCAGAACGCCTGACCGCCCGAGGCGGTGAGCTCCTCGAGCATCCACGAATCGCCCATGTTCATGCTCATGCCGTAGCCACCGGTCGCGGCGTGGATCTTCTCGGCCCAGGTCGCGACCTGCGCCAGCGTCTTCGGCGGTTTCGTGGCGTCGAGGCCGGCCTTCGCGACGAGCGCCTTGTTCAGGTAGAGCACGGGCATCGAGACCGAGAACGGCATCGCCGCGAGTTGCTTGCCGTCGCTGTAGTAGGTCGCGGCGGCCGGCGCGATCGTGTCGGTACCCGACTTCGATCCACTGACCGTCGCGGGGGACACCGTCTGGCCGGAGTCGATCATGAAGCCGGTCGACACGTCGTTCATCATGAGCAGGTCCGGCGTCGAGCCGGACTGCACCGCCGCCGTGTACTTCGTCTGGACGGCCGCGTAGTCCCCCTGGAACGACGACTTGACGGTGATGTGCTGGTCGTTCTCCTTGTTGAAGCGGGCGACGAGCGCGTCGAGCTCGGTCGCGGGCGGCCCGGACATGGCGTGCCAGAAGTCGACGGTGACGGGGCCGGAGCTGTCCGATGCGGAGCTCGACGTGGAGCACCCGGTCAGGGCGAGGACCGCGACGGCCCCGGTGGCGAGTGCGGTGAGGGCGGTGGAACGACGTGCGGGCATGGTGCGTCCTTCGGGTGTGGGGCGGGCGGGGGTCGGGGAGGGGAGCGAACGTGTCGTCACTTGAGCGCGCCGGCGGTGAGGCCACCGGCGAGGAACCGCTGGGCGACGAGCACGAGGACCAGGACGGGGAGGGTCACCATGGCGGCGCCGGCGAGGACCACGCCGATGTCGGCGGCCTCGGCGTCGGACAGCTGGGCGATGCCGACCTGCACGGTGCGGTGCTCCGGCGAGTTGGTGACGAGGAGCGGCCAGAAGAACCCGTTCCAGGCGGCCGTCGCACTCACAAGGGTGACCGAGACGAGCGTCGGGCGGGTGAGCGGCAGGAGCATGGACCGGACGAACCGGAAGTGTCCGGCACCGTCGAGCACCGCGGCTTCGCGCAGCTCGTCCGGGAAGCTCAGGAACGCCTGGCGGAACAGGAAGATCGTCAGCGCCGAAGCCACGAACGGCAGGAAGACGACCAGGAGCGTGTCGATGAGGTGCCACGACGAGACGGTCAGGTAGTTCGCGATCAGCGTTGTCTCGCCGGGGATCATCATGCTGGCGAGCAGGACGAGGAACAGGGCGCGGGTGCCCCGGAGCCGACAGAACACCAGGGCGTAGGCGGTGATGATGCCGATGACGACCTGCAGCACCGTCTGGGCGAGGGTGACGACGACGCTGTTCAGGAACTGCTGCCCGAGCGGGACGACCTGCGTGGCCCGGACGATGTTGTCGAGTGTCAGGTGGATCGGCACGAGACCGGCGAGGCCCTGGTCCAGGTACCGGGTCGGGGTGAGCGCGCCCTCGAACACGTAGTAGAGCGGGAAGCAGACGACGACGACCGCGATGACGAGCCAGGCGTAGACGAAGAGGCTCCGGAGCCGGCGTGCGGTGACGGGGCGCATCAGTAGTTCACCCGCTTCTCGAGCACGCCGAACTGCACCAGCGACAGCCCGAGGACCAGCAGGAACAGGACGACCCCGAGCGCGGCGGCGAGGCCGAAGTTCGCGCTGCCGGACCCGAACGCCTGCTGGTAGATCGCGTAGACGAGGGTCTTCGACGAGTCGGCCGGACCGCCGCCGGTGAGGATCTGGATCTGCCCGAAGGTCGTGAGTGCCTCGACCGTGCCGGTCACGACGACGAAGAAGAGCGTCGGCGTGACGAGCGGCAGGGAGATCGACCAGAGTGTCCGCACGGGCCCGGCACCGTCCAGGTGCGCCGCCTCGATGACGTCCTGGTCGATGGCGCCGAACGCTCCGAGCAGGAGCAGCACGGTGAACCCGAGCGACCCCCAGATCGTCACGACGATGACGCTCGCCAGGGCCCACTGCGTGCTCGTCAGGAACGGGACGGGCGCGCCGCCGAACTGGGTGATCACCGTGTTCAGCAGCCCGTTGCCGGGTGCGAGCATCGCCGCGAACGCCACGGACCCCGCTGACACGGACACGACCATGGGCGCCGTCAGGAGTGCGCGGAAGACCGGCAGGCCGCGGAGCTTCACGGTCAGGGGGATCACCACGAGCAGACCGAACACGATCCGGCCGACGACCACGCCGACGCAGAAGACCGCGGTGGTCAGCATCGTCCGTCCGAACGCGGGGTCGGTGAACGTGCGGACGTAGTTCTGCAGCCCCACCGAGCCCGCCGGCTGACCGAAGATGTCGGTGCCCTGGGTGCTGAGGACCAGGACGCGGCCGAGCGGGTAGAAGACGAAGACCGCGAACGCGAGCAGCGCCGGGGCGAGGAGCACCAGACCGAGTCGGCGGTCCGAGCGCAACGAGGACCGCGTCGTCCGGGTCGTCCTGGTCGGACGCCGCGACTGCGGCGACCGCGGCGACCCTGCGGTACGCGGGGGACCGGCGACCAGGCCGGACCTGACGGGGACCGTCATGGGGCGGACTCCTCCGAGTAGGGAACGTTCCCTAACCGGGAACGACTCCACTGTGCGGCGGGGGTCGAAGACCGGTCAAGGCACGTCGACCACCCGCCGTCACCCGTTCACGCCGCGTTCAACCCCTCCGCCGATCGGGCGCCGACGTGCACCGCCGCACGCCGCGCGTTCACCTCGGGTTCGGTCCGTCGACCGGCGTGGTTCGCCGTCCAGGAGCCTCGACGTCGTAGAACCGAGGACCATGCGAACCGTTCCTGCTCCCCAGACACTCCGGGCGATCGCCGAGGAGGCCGCGCGCACCGTCGCGCCCGACCTGCTCGCCGTGTTTCGCGCCCCGATGACGATCAGCACGAAGCGCGACGCGCACGACGTGGTGACCCTGCACGACCGCGCGGCGGAAGAGGCGATCACGGCGGTGCTCACCGCAGCCGTGCCCGGCTCCGTCGTCCTCGGCGAGGAAACCGGCACCACCGGCAGTACCGGCACCACCGGGGACACCGACGGCACCGGGGACACCGGCAGCACCGATGACCCCGTGGTGCGGTGGATCGTGGACCCGATCGACGGCACCGCGAACTTCGCCCGCGGACTCGCGTACTGGTGCATCTCGATCGCGGCCGAGGTCGACGGCGAGGTCGTTGCCGGGGTGGTTTTCGACCCGGTCGCGGACCACGTGTTCGCGGCGGACGACGACGGCGCCTGGCTCGACGGCGCCCCGATGCACTCGTCGTCGGGGCCGGATGACGCAGCGACGGTCCTGACGAGCTTCCCGGTGCAGCAGGACCTCGACCTGCTCGGCGAGGCCGCGGCGTTCGACCTGCTCCGGGACCTGACGCTCCGGTACCGCCACCACCACAGCCTCGGCAGCGGTGCCCTCAACCTGGTGCACGTCGCCGCCGGGTGGTCGGACGTGACGATGGGCTTCGCCACGCACCCGTGGGACGTCGCCGCCGGAGCGCTGGTGCTCGAGCGCGCCGGCGGGTGGTTCCGGGGCTTCCGTGGGGGCGACGTCGTCGACCGTGCACACCTGGCGGACGACTACGTCGCCGCCGGCGCCGGAGGATCGCACGCCGAGCTGGTGCGCCGGGTGCAGGAGCTGTCGGCCACGACCGCCGCCGACTGAGCCGCCGACCGGGCCGCCAGTCGGCCCGCCGGCCCGACCGCCGGCCGCGGACCGACCCGGCGCGGGCGTCGCGAGCGGTCAGCCGAGCGGGTGCCCGGCGACCGCCCGCGCGGTGGACCCACGCGGCAGCAGGCGTGTCGGGAGCACCTCGTGCCGGTCGCCGCGGCGACCCCGGAGCCGCTCGACCACGAGCTCGACCGCCCGCGCGCCCATCCGGACGCGCGGCTGGTCGACACTCGTCAGGTCGAGCCGTTCGCCGAGACCGGTGCCGTCGAACCCGGTCACCGCCGCCATCCGGGGGAGCGCGAGCCCCGCGCCGTCGGCGATCGCCACGAGCCGCGCCGCGGTCGCGTCGTTCGTCGCGACGAACGCCGTGACCCCGTCACCGAGGTGCCGCGCGATCCGTGCCGGGTCCGCCGCCAGGGCCTCGACGTCGTCGACGCGGTGCTCGCCCGGTGCGCCGAGCTGCCCGGTGACCGCGGCGTGCGCGACGGCACGACGGGTCGTCGACGGGTGGCCGGACTCCGCCACGAAGCACGTGCGTCGGTGCCCGAGGGCGGCGAGGTGGAGCACCAGTGCCCGCACGCCCGACTCCTCGTCGGCACGCACGGTGTCGAGTCCGAGACCGGCGAGCGCCGACCCGCTCGATCCGAGGACCGCGACCGGCAGGTCGCGCGCGACCGCCGCGAGCCGCGCCGGGGCGAGCCGACTGCTCAGGACCGCGACCCCGAGCACACCGTCGGCCGATCCGCGGGAGGTGTGCAGGGCCTCCAGGCCGTCGGCCAACCGGGCAGGGTCACGGAACCCGTCCACGACCCGGAGCGCGAACCCGAGGGTCTGCGCGGTCGCGCGTGCGCTCCGGAGTGCTTCGTCGTGGAACGGGTTCGCGGCTTCGGTGACGACCACCCCGAGGACGAGCGGCGCGCCCTGCGCGCGTCGCCGGGCGAGCGAACCGACCGGGAGGCCCAGCTCGTCCGCCGTCCGCACCGCGAGTTCCCGACGTGGCCGGGACACACCGTCGTCGCCCCGCAGGGCGAGTGACACGAGCGATCGCGAGATGGCACACCGCTCGGCGACGTCGCGGAGGGTCGCGGCCACGGTCAGGCGAGCTTCCAGGTGTGGACGTGCTCCCAGGTCATCGTCTGCCACCAGCGACCGGACCAGTCCGGGCTCGCGGTGCGGTAGAGCACGACGGTGTCGCCGCGGAACCCGGTCGGGACGTCGACGTCGAGCTCGCGGATGAACGCGCCGACCTCGTCGTGCAGGTCCGGTCGGCCGTACAGGTCGTGCGAGGCGAGCGAGAGGTGCGCGCGGTACTGCTCCGGGTCGTAGTCGTTCGCCAGCGGGACCTGCATCGGCTGCCGGAACGGGGCGACCACGGCCTCGATGTCGGCGGCGAGCCGGACGAAGTCGTCGTTGTGCGAGCCGTCCGGTCGGGTCGCGACGTCGTAGACGAACCCGATGCCCTGTTCTCGGATGCCGGCGTTGTGCACGTCGAACCCCGGTCGGCCGTCGAGCAGCGCCGAGACGGCCGCGACGACCTGGTCCTCGTGGCTGCCGAACGGCTGGCTGCCGACGAGCGTGGCGTGCGGCGGGAAGGCGCCGGCCGACAGCAGGCCGTACTGCGCGCGGAGCTGGTCGGTGACGACCGTGACGGCTCGGCAGGTGCGGGCGTCCGGGCGCAGGTAGATGCCGTGGCGGTACGGGTCGCTCGGGTCGCGCGGCAGCTTGGCGGTGACGTTCTGGGGCATGGGTCCGTCCGTGGTCGGGGATGGGGAACGTTCCCGATAATCGGGAACGTTCCCCATGATCGACCGGACGGGTCCGGATCTCACCCGTCGGTCCGTGACGGGACGGTGAACGATGGATGTCGGCGGGGCCGTGTCGGTCGTGCTCGTCGCTCCGCTCCGCTCGGCGCTCAGACCCGGGCGGCGGTCCGGCCCGGTACCAGGGTGCCGTCGACCGCGTTGTGGGTCACGCCCGTCGACCGGCCGTCGATCTGGTCGACCACGTCGTCGACGGACAGGCGGCCGATCAGGCCGAGTGGCTGTCGCCACGAGGTGATGCCGAGCAGCTCGGTGGCGAGTGGGGCGACCCCGTCGTAGCCCGTGACCGACAGGTCGTCCGGCGCACGGAGGCCGCGACGGCGCATCGACTCGAGCACACCGACGGCCCAGCGGTCGCTCGGTGCCATGATCGCGGTGACGCCGCCGGCCCGCAGGACCTGCTCGACGAACGAGTCGAGGTCCTCGGGGTCCGCTCCGTGGTCCTCGGAGCGGATCCGGAGCACCTCGGCGCCGCGCGCACGGAGTCGGCGCACCATCGCGTCGGTGCGTGCCGACTGCGTCAGCGACCCGGCCGGTGTGACCGTCAGCACGGCGACGCGGCGGTGTCCGAGATCGGCGACGTGGTCGGCGAGCCCGCGTCCGCCGCGGCGCTCGTCGCAGTACGCGCTGCTCACCGCATCGTTCGTCTCGGGGCGCCCGGAGACCACGGTCGGGATGCGCCGGGCGAACGGCAGGACGTCGGCGATCGGCAGGGCGCCGCTGCAGACGATGAGCCCCTCGACGCGCAGGGAGACCAGGGTCTCGAGCGCTCGGCGTTCCTCGCTGACCGGGAACGACCCCGCACCGGTGGCGGTGACGACGCGGTACCCGCGCGCCGCGGCCTGCAGCTGGAACGCGGTCAGCAGGTGCCCGTAGAAGGGGGTGGAGGCATCGCGGACGAACACCCCGAGCGTGTGCGTGCGGTGTGCCGACATGCCGCGGGCGTTCGCGTTCGCCACGTAGCCGAGGTCGATGGCGGCGCGCTTGACCCGCTCGGTCGTCGACGGAGCCACGCCGTACGCACCGGCGAGGGCTCGGGAGACGACCGACTTCGACACACCGGCCAGGGCGGCGACGTCGTGGATGGTCGGGACGGCGGGGTGTCCGGTCACCGCGGGCGCCGTTGTCTGGAGGACTGCACGAGTGTCACGGTAGCCGGAGGGACGCTCGGACCGGGCGACGGTGGCGGTGAACAGTTGGTCACGCCGACCGCCGGCGCGGCGCGCGGGCGGTCGGCGGCGGTGCCGAACTAGCGCTTCGTCGCCGGGTGCCGCACCGTCAGGCGGTATCCCTTGGTCGTGGTGCCGTCCTGGGCCGTCACGGTGATGTGCGCGGTCCGCCCGGAGACGTGCACGCTCGTGACCGCGTTCGGGTTCGTGGTGTGCACGTGGACGTCCGCAGCGCGCAGCGTCCGGACCGGGGCCGTGACCGTCGCGCCGTGCGACGAGGCAGCGGCGGGCAGGTGGACGCGCACGCCCGCGACCGTGATGGAGGACGCGGTGGGGTCGTTCGACACGAGGAAGCGCTCGCGCAGGGCGGCGGCCTCGTGCTTCGTCACGCCGATCGTGTCGCTCAGGTACGAGTCCATGCCGCCGTACTCGGTCGCGATGTCCTGCTCGAAGGTGCCCTGCAGCAGCTGCGGTGCGGCCCAGGTCACCCCGAGCTGCGTGTTCGAGAGCAGGTAGTCGTGCAGGATGTCCGCGCTGTCGACGCCGAGCACCCGGTCGAGCAGGTCCACGACGGTGCCGGTGCGGTCCATGCCGTGGGAGCAGTGGATCAGGACCGTGCCGCTGGTGTGCGTGGCGAGGATCCGGAGCACCCGGCGGTACGCGGTGATCATCGACCCGGGTGTCGCCTGGTCGACCCGGCCCTTGTCGACCAGGTCGTGGTACATCGCGGTGTCATCGCTGTAGTCGCCGTCCGCGCCGAACATCGAGATGTCGACGTGTCGTGCACCCGGGATCGCGACGTCCGGCTTCGCGGCGATCTGGGACGGCGTGCGCAGGTCGACGACGAGGTCGACGTGGTACTCGTCGGCCAGGGTCGTGGCCCCGGCCGCGGTGATCTTGTCGAGTGACTCGGAGCGGATCAGCCGCGGGGCGTTCACGGTCTGACCGGACCGGCCGTGGACTGCGGCGAGCTCACGGCCGTTGACCAGCCCGGGGACGTCGGTGATCGGGTGGTCGGCGGCGGTGAACGCCGGCTGCAGGGTGTCGTCGGCGTGGGCGGCGGTGACGGAGAACGCGGCGGAGGCGACGACGGCCAGGCCGGCGAGGGCGGTCGCGGCGACGCGGGTGGTGCGCGGGGAGTGGAGGCGTGGGGAGCGGGTGAGTGGGGAGTGGCGGCGCGGGGACACGGGGCAACCTCGATCTGATCAGGACCCTGGGGTCGTGGGGAGCCGGACGTGGTGACGTCCGGCTCCCCGCAGGATCGCGGCGAGGGTCGTCGGCGGTGTGGCGGCGAGGTGGCCGGGGTGTGTCCGGGTCATGAGGCAGCGCTCAGTCGCCCACCCGGCGGCCCGCGCCTCAGGACGCCGGGGCCAGCCGGTACCGGAACAGCTCGGTCAGCACCTGCTGGACGGGCGTGTAGAGCAGCACCGTCGAGCCTGTCGTGCTCGTCGTCGTGCTGCCCGAGATGATCCCGTACAGCCGGTTCGTGGTGCTGATCACCGGTCCGCCGGCGTCGCCCGGCTCGATGCCGGCGCCGACACCGGCCTCGGCGCGCGCGGCGGCGAGGTGCTGCGCGCCGGGACGGCTTGCTGCCGGCACACGTGTGGAGGTCCAGGAACACAGCAGCCCGCTCGACGCCCCGCTGGTGCAGAAGGGAGCGGCATCCGGTTGGCCGATGCCGGTCACGGCGGGACGTGCCAGGACCCCGCCGACCCGGTTGAACACGCGACCCGATGCCCGAGGCGTCCAGGTCGCGACGGACGGGTCGCACGACCCGGTCGCCGCCCGGGCCCGGGTGCACGCCAGGGGCGGGACGACCGCGAGTTCGAGGTCCGACTCCGCGGACTGCCAGACCACGCTGCCGACGGTCGCACCGTCGAGCTGCACGGGTGCCTGCAGCGGCGCGCAGTGCCTCGCGAGCACGACCCACCGGGTCGCCCGCTGGTACTGCGTGAACTGGCTGCGGAACCCCTTCGCGGCCAGCACGGCACCGACCGTGCAGGTGCCGCCGGGGACCCCGACCTCGGTGCCGGCGATGATCGGCGCTGCGACCCGGTCGGGGTCGCTCGTGGTGGCCGAGGCGGAAGGAGCCCAGGTGAGGGTGGCCCCGACGACGGCCGCCAGGGACACGGCGACGGCCAGGGCGCGGACGAGCGCCGGGTGCGCGTGGCTGGTCACGGGTCAGCCGAGCGTGCGGGTGCCGTTGACGCGTCCGATCACCGACAGGGTGTCCGGGTCGGCGAGCCGGGCGTGCCAGTGCAGCGTCGTCGTCCCGCGCGGCAGGTCCGGGAACGTCGCGGTGAAGCGGTAGTGGCCGCTGGCGCTGACGAAGTCGTCCCCCGACGTGACCTCGGCGATGTGCTTGTCGAACAGGCCGCGGGGCTTGCCCGGAGCGTCGTAGTAGACGATGACCAGGGTGTCGGGCTTGCCGGTCCCGGCGAAGGTGATGCCGGTGAAGCTCTTCCGGTCGGGTCCGCCGTAGGTCTTGGCGGTGAACGCCACGGCCGCAGGCTGGGCCGAGGTGTGCGCGGTGTGCGTCGTGTGGGAGATCGTGGCGGCTCCGGCCTGCGCGGGGACCAGGACGCCTGCGGCGAGCGCACCGCCGAGGGTGACGCAGGTCGCGAGCACGGTCAGTCGGCGGACCGACGGGGTGCGGTGGGTGGACGGGGTGGAACGCATGGGACTCCTCGGTTCGTGGCGGTGCGGCCGGGCGGCTCGGTGTGCGTGAACGCTAACAACGCGTCAGACGATCGTCTAGCGAAATAGTGAACCTGAGGAGATCAGAGGCATCGCCCCCGGTGTGACCACTGCCCATGCCTGGTCAGACGTTCGTATGATGAACCAAGGTCCGACCGAGGAGTGCGATGAACCAGCGGCAGCAGGCGAAGACCAAGACCCGCGAGCAGATCATCGAGGCCGCGGCGTCCGAGTTCGCGAGCCACGGCTACGCGGGGACCTCGTTCGCGCGGGTGGCCGCCGCGATGGACCGGCCGAAGTCGGCGATCGGCTACCACGTGTTCTCGTCCAAGCACGAGCTCGCCTTCGCGGTCATCGAGCGGCAGCAGGAGCGTTGGGCGGCGATCGACTCGCGGATCACGCAGCCCGCGGGGCTCGAGCACCTGCTCGTCATGCTGACGTCCGCCTGTTCGGACGCGATGCGGTGTTCGGTGGCGGCAGGGGCCATCCGGCTGAGTCACGAACTCCGTGGTGCGGGGGAGGTGATCCCGCGGGTCTTCACCTGGGATGACTACGTCCGTCGCCACCTGTCGGCTTCGAGTGGAGGTGTCGGCCCGGACACCGATCCCGAGTGGGCACGTGCGGCGGACCTGGTGCTGACGTCCACCTTCGGGGTGATGTGGGCCCGGACGAGCGTGCGGCTGACGCGGGACACCGAGGGGCAGCTCCGTGACCTGTGGGCGGCGCTGTTCACCGGGCTCGGACTGCCCGGCGTGCATGCGCTGCTCGAGCGGGTGGAGCCCGTGCGGGTGGGTGGGGACCCGGGCCTGGCCGAGAACTGACCCCGGCGGGCCCGGCATGTCTGCCGTCCCGCCGGGGCCTCCGGTCTACTTCTTCTGCTCGGTCCCGTCCGGGTTCACGACGTACCAGACGCCCTTGTCGCCCTGACCCGTCACGTCGCCGGCCTTCTTGTCCCCGACGAAGGTGTAGATCGGCCGACCGTCGATGGTGATCTGCCGTCCGCCGTCGACGCCCTTGATGGTGCCGACCCTGCCGGTGATGCCGGACGCCTTCGGCGTCGTCGTGGTCGCTTCGATCGCGGGCCACGCGGTCGCGCATCCACCGGTGCAGGTGCTCGTGCCGGAGTCCTTGACGTCGGCGTCGAAGTAGTAGGCGGTCATGCCCTTGCCGTCGACGACGACCTTGCCGAGCGACGTCGCGGCGACGGTCACGTCGACCGAGGGTGACGAGCCGGTCGTCGCGGGTGCGTCGCCCTGCGCGGCGGGGGACGGGGAGGGCGAGGGTGTCGCGGACCCGGCCGTGGAACAGCCTGCGAGGCCGAGGGCCAGGAGCAGCGCGGCCCCGAGTGCGATGGACACGGGTCGGGATGACGGGGTGCGGTGGGGTGTCGACACGGGGGCTCCTCGTGGTCAGGTCTCGCCGCTGACTGCTGGCCAGACGTTCGTCTAGCGAACGTAACCGCAGGATGGTGCGGCGGCCAGCACCCTGCGCACCCTCTCATCGAGCGGGGCCACGGAGCAGGGCGTCAGCGTTCCGTCTGCTCGACGAGGTGGACGCCCTCGACGCGGCCGATGACGGCCAGTGACGCGGGGTCGATCAGCAGGGCGCTCCACGACGCTCGGTCGGCGTCGCGGGGCAGCTCGGGCAACGCCGCGGTGAAGGCGAACCGGCCGGTCGGGCCGACGGCGCTGCTGCCCGGCTCGACCTCCGCGACGTGGACGGTCGCGACCTGGCTCTCCGGGGCGGCGTAGTGGACGACCACGACGGCGCCGGGCCTCCCCGAGCCGGCGAACCGGACGTGCACCACACGGTCCGTGCCGACCGTCCGTGGAGACCTGATCGCGAACCGGTGCGTGCTGTTCGCTGCGGGCGGCGCGCCGAGTGCGGTGCCGAGCGCGCCGGATGCCCCCACCCCGAGCGCCTCGGGTCCCGGCGCGGCCGGCGCGGGCAGCGCGAGGGCGACCGCGAGCGCCGCGACCCCGACGGCGAGGGCGATCGGTGCCGCCCGGACCCGATCGGTGCTCCGCGACATGGTCGACCCTCTCGTGGACGGTGTGCGGCGGGTGCCGCCACCGCACACGCTACCGGTTCGCCAGACGATCGTCTGCGCTGGCCGACGTGCCGACGCGGACATCAGCTCGTGGTGAGCGGTACTGTTCCCCTTCGTGAGTGTTCGTCGCCGTGCTTCCCGTGTCGTCTCCATCGGGGTGGTCGCAGCCCTGGCAGCGTCGTTGACCGGGTGCGGCGAGGGAGCCGGCGTCGACAGCGACTACGCGAAGATCTGCCGCGACAACGCGACCGAGAAGCGTCTGCCGGACGACGACTGCAACAACCACGGCGGGCACGCCGGCTGGTACTTCCTGCCGCTCTTCGCCAACCGTGCCACGAGGGTCCCCGGCGTGGGGGACGCGGTTTCCGGCGGCACGAGCGCCCTGCCCGCCGGGAAGACCGCGAAGGCCGGCGTCTCGTCCCGTGGGAGCTCCGTCACCAAGGGCGGCTTCGGCGGAGCCGGCGGACACGGTGGGTTCGGCGGCTGATGGAGCGCATCGAGTTCCCCGAGCGTCCGGACTGGCGGCGCCGGATCCAGCAGACCGGGTTGATCTACTCGCGGTCGGTCCGCGACGACGGCACGCCCGTCGAGTACTGGAACGACACCGCCGCGTACGTCTTCACGCTGCCGGAGGTCGAGGCGCTCGAGCGACAGACCGAGGAACTGCACCGGATGTGCCTCGAAGCCGCGCGGTACCTCGCCACCGGTGCCCTCGGCACGCTGGGCCTGACGCGAGCAGGGTTCGACCTCGCCGCCTGGTCGCTCGAGCACGATGAGCCCGACCTGTACGCGCGGTTCGACCTGGCCTACGCCGGAGACGGTTCACCCGCCAAGATGCTCGAGTACAACGGGGACACCCCGACCGGGTTGATCGAGGCATCGGTCACGCAGTGGCACTGGATGCAGGACCGGCTCGCCACCGGCGAACTCTCCGCCGAGACCGACCAGTGGAACGGCATCCACGAGGCGATGGTGGCGCGCTGGCGGACACTGCTGCACGAGTCCCTGCGCGCCGAGGACGGTGGGCGACTGTTCGTGGCGCACTCCGACCTCGACACAGCGGGCGAGGACTGGGACACCGTGGCCTACATGCGCGACCTGGCGGGGGAGGCCGGGTGGGAGCACACCGGCATCGAGATGAAGGACATCGGCTGGCACGCGACGGCCCGCCAGTTCGTCGGCGACCAGGAGCCGGCCGGTTCGTCGCGGAGCGTGTTCACGCTGCCCGGGGACGAGCCGGGGACCCAGTACCCGGTGATCCGCAACCTCTTCAAGCTGTACCCGTGGGAGGACCTCGTCTCCGGAGACGACCGGGCGCAGGGCGACGAGGAGTTCGGCGCCTTCCTGGTCAGCGACCGCGGGCGGCTCGGCCGCTGGTACGAGCCGGCGTGGAAGATGTTCCTGTCGAACAAGCTGCTGCTCGTCGCGCTCTGGCGCTTGTTCCCGGGCCACCCGAACCTGCTGCCGGCCTTCGCGGACGGTCCGAACGGCATGCGCGACTTCGTCGTGAAGCCCGTGTTCGGGCGCGAGGGCGACGGCATCGCGGTGCACCGAGCCGACGGTTCGGTCACGACGAACGGTCGCGAGTACCGGCGCCCCGGTACCGGGGCCGAACGGGTGTGGCAGCAGTACCACGAGCTCCCGGACTTCCCGGGGTCGAACGGGCACAACCACCCGGTGCTCGGGTCGTGGGTCGTGGGCGGCGAGTCTTTCGGGGTCGGCATCCGCGAGTCCGACGGGCCGATCACGGACTACTGGTGCCGGTTCGCCCCGAACCTCATCGCGGCCTGACGTCGGTCAGTTGACGATCTCGCCGCGTTCCTCGGGCGGGAGCGCGACGAGCCGTTCCCGCCACCGGCGCAACGCCTCCGGGGTGAGCCGTGTCCACCCGGTCTCCTCGCCGACCACGCGGAGCGGGAGGGCACTGCGGTACGACCGGGTCGGGTTGCCGGGGAACTTCTTGTCGGTCACGTTCGGGTCGTCCTCGAAGGGACCGGTCGGCTCGACACGGTACACGCGCGGCTCACGGTCGCCGGGCACGAGCTCGGCCGCGAGTTCGGCCGCGAGCCCGGCTCCGTCGTGGGTCGCCGTGAAGTACACGTGGTTCATCACGACGTCGGGGCGGTAGTTCGAGCGGAAACCGGGGGAGAGGAACTCCCCGGGTCGCAGGGCCGCCACGGTGCCGTGCCAGAACGGACCGGTCTCGTCTGCTGCTGCCATGGCGTCAGCCTACGAACGACTCAGCGCCCGTGTCCGACCAGTGCGCGCCACCGCGGCTGTTCCGAGACGACGACGGCGACGCACAGGACGGTGACGACGATCGCGACCGCCGTCGGCCACAGGAACCAGGCCGCAGCGACCGCCCCCACGAGGTGCGCGAGGACCGACGCGATCGTGACCGCTCCCGGTGCCGCGACCGGCGGGTCACCGCCGGGTCGGTCACCAGGGGTCCCGAGCACCGCCGGCGGCACGACGAGGACCAGGACGGCGGCGATCGCGAGCACCGGCGAGTGGGGCCACAGTGCCCAGGGGACGCCCACCCACGCGACGAGCTCCGCCAGGAACCGCAGGCCGCCACGGAGCGGGTCGTGCCCGACGGGCCTCGACGGGCGCGCCGCCGTGGATGCGGTCACCGTGTCGTCGCGGCACGGAAGCCACGATCCAGGAAGTCGACCATCCACGCGGCACTCGCATCGACGTCCGTGTCCATCTGGAACCCACCGGACGCCTCGATCGTGGCGAACCCGTGCAGGACGCTGCGGAGCACCCGGAGCGCGTGGATCTCGTCGTCCGGGTCGAGCGGGTAGTCGCGGAGCGCCGCGGCGAAGGACGCCAGGGTGCGGCCGAGAGCGACCGCCAGGGGGTCATCAGCACCGGTCGGCCGGACGCTGACGGCTGCCTGGTACCGCGCCGGGTGCTCCTGGACGCTCCGGCGCACGGTCTGCACCGCCGCCTCGAGCGCACTCCGACCGCTGCGCCCCTGCATGGCGTCGCGGAGCGCGTCACCGAGCTCGTTCGCGCCGAGGATCGCGATCCTGCGGGTGAGGTCGCCGAGTCCGTCGACGTGCTTGTACAGCGACGGTGCCTTCACCCCGAGGCGATCGGCGACGACGCTCATGCTCAGCTGGGCGAGGCCGATCTCGTCGGCCAGCGTCGCCGCGGCCTCGGTGACGGTCGCCGGGTCGAGCCCCGCCCTAGGCAACGGGACCTGCGACGGGCAGCGTGCGGGCGAGGAACGGCAGCAGCAGGGCGAGGAGCGCCGCCGGCGTCTCGGTGTGGGGGTAGTGACCGGCGCCGTCGATCACGGCGAGTTCGCCGAGGCCGTCCGGCAGGTCGGCGAGGATCCGCTCGCCCTCGGCGCGGGGCTCGGCCCAGTCCGGATCGGCACTGCCCTCGACGACCAGCACGGGGCACCGGACGGCACCCAGCTGCTCGCCGGCGTCGGCGGGCGACGTGCGGGTCATGGCGCGGAGGACCGCCATCCGTTCCGGCAGCCGCAGGGTCGTCTCGATCCGGCTGCGTTCCGTCGCCCAGTCGGCGGGCTTGGTGGGCACCGCGATGTCGAGGTACGCGAGCCAGCCGGGCAGGCTGCCGCTCGTCATGACCCGCGCGAGCTGGACGGTGCCGGCGCGGTGCCGGCGGTTGCGCAGCAGTCCGCCCAGGTCGACGGACTGCTTGCGCGTGAACGGCGCCAGTTCGACGATGCCCGCGACCAGGTCCGGGGCGGTCGCCGCGGCGATCGTCGCCGCACCGCCGCTGATGGACTGCCCGACGACCACGGCCGGGCCGCCGAGGTGGCGGGCCACGGCGACGAGGTCGCGTGCGATGTCGGCGCGCTCGTAGCCGGCCCACCCGGTACTCGAGTCGCCGCAGCCGCGGAGGTCGACGTTCGCCACCCGGTAGCCGGCCGCGACGAGCTCCGGCACGACGAAACGGTAGGCGTGTCGGCTGTCGCCCATGCCGTGGGCGAGGACCACGAGCGGGCCTGTTCCGGAGAGGTCGTAGGCGATCGTGCCGCCCTCGGTGTCGAGGTGTTCGAGCATGTCGTGGCTCCTTTGGCTACGGGTAGTAACTGAAAGGCTAATACCCGTAGCCGGGGTTAGCAAGGGGCAGGTGTCACGCATCCAGGTCGAGCGTCGTCGACAGCTCGGGGAACGCCTGCGCCTGCTCGACGAGCTGCTGTCCCTTCTGCACGATCCCCGCCACGCTGTCCGTGCCGGCGGCGAACCGCAGCGGCGGCTCGGGCATCGCGATCAGCGTCAGCAGCACCTGCGCGAGCTTCGCGGGGTCGCCGGACTGGTTGCCCCGCATGCCGCGGAAGAACTCCTTCGACCCGGCCGAGAGCGGAGCGTAGTCGTCGATCGCGACGTCACCCCAGAAGGTCGAGTCGCCCTCGGCCAGCAGGTCGGTGCGGAAGAAGCCGGGCTCGACCACGGTGGTGTGGATGCCGAAGGGTGCCACCTCGTCGTGCAGGGCCTCCATCCAGCCCTCGAGCGCGAACTTCGACGCCGAGTAGGCGCTCCCACCGGCGCCGGCGACGATGCCCGCGGTGGAGCTGATGCTGATGACGTGCCCGGAGCGCTGCCGTCGCATGACCGGGAGCACGGCGCGCGTCACGGCGAGCGCTCCGAAGAAGTTCGTCTCCATCTGCGCACGGAACTGCACGGCCGAGATCTCCTCGAAGTACCCGGCCTGGAAGCTCCCGGCGTTGTTCACCAGGACGTCGACGCCGCCGAACCGGTCGGTCGCGGCGTCGACGGCGGCCCGGACCGATTCCGGGTCGGTCACGTCGAGCGCGACGGCGAGCAGGTGCTCGTGGTCGCCGAGGACGGCGCGGACCCGCTCTGGGTCGCGTCCGGTCGCCACGACCCGGTGCCCGGCGTCGAGGGCAGCCCGGGCGAAGTCGGTGCCCATCCCGCGGCTCGTGCCGGTGATGAGGAAGGTGCTGGTTCCGGTCATGGTGTTCCCTTCGTTCGTGGACACCACCATCGAAGCCCCACCACCACCCGCCCAGTGAGGCTCCGGCGAAACGGGGTCCTGCAGAACCTCCCTGTCTGCGGGACGATGCCCCTACCGTCGGTCCGTGACCACGACGACCTCCGACCTCCCCACGACCGACCGGGCGACCGACGGCCGACTGCCCTGGTTCCCGCTCGCCCTGCTCGCCGCGATCGGGTTCCTCCTGGTCGCCATGGAGACGATGCCGGCCGGGCTGTTGCCCGCGATCGCCGACGGGATGGGCACGACCGAGGGCACGGTCGGCCTGTTCGTCAGCGCGTACGCCATGGGCACGGTCATCGCCACGGTCCCGGCGATCGCCCTGACCCGCGGGTTCCGCCGCAAGCCGCTCATCGTGGCCGCCATCGCCGTGCTGCTCGTCGCGAACACCCTGACCGCGTTCGCGCCGAACGTCGCGGTCGCGCTGGTCACCCGGTTCGTCGCCGGCGCGATGTCGGGGACGATCTGGGGCATGTTCGCCACCTACGCCCGGCGGATCAGCCCGGCCCGCTCCGCCGGGGTGTCGCTCGCGATCGTCTCGACCGGCGCGCCGGTGGGGTTCGCGCTGGGCACCCCGCTCGGGTCCTTCATCGGCGACGCCCTGGGCTGGCGGTCGTCGTTCATCGGGCTGAGCCTGGTCGGCGTGGTGGTCCTGGCGCTGATCGCGCTGTTCGTGCCGGATGCCCCGGGGCAGACGAGCGCCGCGAAGCTGTCCGTCGTGAAGGTGTTCCGGATCCGCGGCATCGCGGTCATCCTCGCCGTGATCGCGACGTGGATGGTGGCGCACAACACGATCTACACGTACATCTCGCCGTACCTGCGGGCGACCGGCACCGACCTGAGCGCCGGGCTGGTGCTGCTCGTCTACGGGATCGCCGCGATCCTCGGCGTCGTCGTGACCGGCGCCCTGCTCGACCGCCACCCCGACCCCTGCTGCACGGCAGCGTCGGCCTGTTCGTCCTGGCCGGCGTGGTGCTGCTCGTCGGCCACACGTCACCGGTCGCGGTCCTGGTGGCCTCGGGCCTGTGGGGGATCGGCTTCGGCGGTTCGTCGACGCAGCTGCAGGCCGCCCTGACGACCGCCGGCGGCGAGGACTCCGACGTCGCGAGCGCGTTCCTGCCGGTCGCGTTCAACATCGCGATCTTCGCGGCCGGCCTGTTCGGCGCCGCCCTGCTGTCGGCCTTCGACGGGCTGGTGCTCGCCGTCGTGATGATCGTGTTCGGGGCGGTCGCGGCGCTCCTCACCGTCATCGGTCGCGGATCGGCGTTCCCCGCGAAGCTCTGACGCGACCGCGGCCGGACCGCGACCGCGAAAGCCACCGCGACCGCGACCGCCGGCTGCGATCATGTCCGGGTGCACCACGACGAAGTCCACCCCCGCCCGGACGTCACGACCGTCGAGATCATCGGCGGCCCGGAACCGGTCACCGTGCCCCTGCACCCCGCCGACAGCGGGTGGGCTGCGGTCTTCGCGGACCACCGGCGACACATCCTGGAGGCCCTCCCCGGCTCCGGCACGGACGCTCCGGTCGTCGAGCACATCGGCTCCACGGCCGTCCCCGGCCTGGCCGCGAAACCGATCGTCGACATCGTGGTCGCCGTCCCGGACGTCACCGCCGAGGCCACCTACCTCGACCAGCTCCTCGCGATCGGGTACGAGCTCCGTGTCCGCGAGCCCGGCCACCGCCTGGTCCGGACGCCGGCCCGTGACGTCCACGTGCACGTCTACGAGCGGGGCGCGGCGGCGGTCGACGAGTACCTGCTCCTCCGAGACCACCTGCGCGCCGACGCCGGTGACCGGGCGCTGTACGAACGGACGAAGCGGGAGCTGCTCGAGCGGAGCTGGGACGACATGAACGCCTACGCCGACGCGAAGACTGCCGTGATCACCGCGATCAAGGAGCGGGCGCGACGGAGCCGCGCGTCCTGAGACGCGCGGCTCCGTCGGCCGAGTCTCAGTTCCGCGGGACGACGTCCCAGTGCTCGCGGATCAGGTTGCCGTCGACCCGGAACAGGTCGGCCGCGCCGAACGGTGCGTCGGCCTTCGCCCCGACCGGCTTCGAGAACGTCCACACCAGGTCGCCGTCGGCAAGCGAGATGACGGACTCCTGCTTCGGCAGGCTCTGCGCGGCGCTGCCGGCGAAGAACTGCTTGAGCGCGGCCGTGCCGTTCGCCGCGACCGAGTTGTGCTGCAGGTACGCCGGGTCGAACTCCTCGTCCAGCACGGACACGTCGTGGTCGCGGAACAGTCGGTCGTACGCGGTCACGGCGAGCACCCGGTTGTGCTCCTCCTGCTGTTCGGTCAGGTGACGGTCACGCTTCGCGGCCGGGTACAGGTCGCTGAACATGCTGTTCGTGTTGCCGCTGGCCGGGGTCCCCGTCGGCACCGTCTGGCGGAGTGCCCACCACTCGCTGATGCGTCCGTCGCGCATGCGGAACAGGTCGACGGCGGCGTCACCGGTGCGTTCGTCCGTCGGCTTCGCGGTGATCTGCCAGTGCACCGCGACCAGGTCCGCGTCCCCGGCGACGTGCTTGATCACGGCGTGGGCGCCGGGTACCCGGGAGCGGTCCGCGGTGAACTCGGCGAGCAACGCGGACGGACCCGAGGCGCTCGTCGCACCGTGGGCGACGGCACCGGTCGCGACGGCGGTCCGGGCAGCCGCACGGGCCTGCGCGGACCCGGGGGACCGGAACGCGCACCGGAACAGGTGCCGGACCGTGGCCTCGTTGCGCTGCTCGGCACGACGGTCGAGCCGAGACACCGCCGTGCCGCCCGAGGTGGTCCGCGCAGCAGGGGCCACCCTGTGGCGTGCGGCGGTCGCGGTGGTGTCGGAGGTGGAGGTGTGGAGGGGTGCCGCCACGGCCGGACCGGCCACGAGCGACACGGCGATGGCGACCGGAGCTGCCACCGCACACGCCTTGGCGATGATGGGGAGAAGTGATGTCGTCTGCACGGCAGAACGATGGAACCGGACCCTGGAAGCCGACGCGCGCCGTGGAGCCGCCACGCGCTGCGACCGTGACCGGCTTCTCAGTCGCGGTGCGCGCCTCCAGGGTGGCCTGTGCACGCGCTGCCAGGGTGACCCGCTCCCGCTGGTGATCGACGGCCCGGACCTGTGCGACGGCTCACGCGCACTGTCAGCCGATCCCTACGCTCCGGGCTCGTCGATGGCCAGACGGAGCTCGGCGAGTACGGGCAGCGCGGCGCGCAGCGCGTCGACCCCGTCCGGGCCCAGGCGTTCGAGCGCGCCGACCAGGACGTGCTCGGCCGAGGCGTCGTAGACCCGGAGCCGCTCGGACGCGAGCTCGGTCAGGGCGATCTCGGTGCTGCGGCCGTCGCCGGTGGCGAGCCGCCGGTGGACGAGCCCGCCGCGTTCCATCGCGGTCACGAGGTTGCTGACCGTGGAGCGGGCGAGGCCGAGGGACCGGCCGAGCGCCGTCGGCGTGAGCCATCCGGCCTCGTCGAGTCGTCGCAGGACCTCGATCTGGGCATCGGGCAGCTCCGGCAGCGCACCGTCACGGCGTGATGCGTTCAGCAGGGTGCGGCGGAACGGGCCGACCTGGTCGCTGAGTCGCCGGGCGATGTCCCGGAGTCCTGCGGTGTCGTGCTCGCTGCCCATGTCCTCAGCTTAGGTTCTCGAAAAAGGTTTGCAACAAAACTATGTTTGGCGCAGGATGAGAGCATGACGATCACCACCTCAGTCGCACAGCCCGTCCCGTCGCAGGACCTCTCCGGCATCGTCGGACACCGGTTCATCTACACGTACGCCAATGGCTGGCAGTACGAGATGTACGTCAAGAACGCCACCACCATCGACTACCGCATCCACTCCGGCATGGTCGGCGGGCGCTGGGTTAAGGACCAGCAGGTCGACCTCGTTGTGCTCACCGCCGGCGTCTACAAGGTGTCGTGGAACGAGCCGACCGGCACGAGCGTCGTCGTGACCGTGGTGCCGGGGGAGCGCGTGCTGCACGGCACGATCTTCTTCCCGCACTGGGTCGAGGAGGACGGCAGCAAGACCGTGCTGTTCCAGAACGACCACCTGGACCGGATGCGCGAGTACCGCGACGCCGGCCCCACCTACCCGATCTACGTCGTCCCCGAGTTCGCCCACATCACCCTGTTCGAGTTCGTCGGCCAGGACGACGAGACCGTCGTCGACACTGCGCCCGCCGACCTGCCGGCCGGGTTCGCCGACCGGAGCAACTGAGCATGACCGCGGAACGTCCGCTGGAGCGTGCCCTGACGAGCATCCGGCTCGAGCACCGGGGCGGGGCGCTCCGGGGGTGGGAGTACCGCCCGGCGTCGGCGTCGGCATCGGCGCCCGCGGCTGCCGGCGGCGCGGTGCTGTTCGTGCACGGGTTCGGTGACTCGTCGATCGGCCCGCGCCAGCTCTTCGTGCAGGCCGCGACCGTCCTGACCGACACCGGTCTGACGGTCCGCTCCTACGACCGTCTCGGGCACGGCACGAGCGACGGACGGTTCGCGGACATCTCGATCGGCGACGAGGTCGAGCAGGTCGTCACGATGATCCGGGCGTTCTCGGCCGACCAGGGGGCACCGATCGACGTCGTCGCCCACAGCCTGGGCGCCGTCGAGTCGGCGATGGCGGCGGCCCGGGTCCCCGACCTGGTGCGGAGCCTGACCCTGTGGTCACCGGCCGGGGTCGTGGTCGACGACATCGCCGTGCACGACGCCATCCAGGGGCAGCCGCTCGCACCCGTCCGTGACCGCGGCTGGTTCGACTTCGGTGGGACCGCCCTCGGGCGCGGGTTCGTCGACGAGGTCCGGGACGGACTCGACGTCTACGCCCAGGCCCGCGGGTACGACGGGCCGGTCGACGTGCTGCACGGCACCGCCGACGAGATCGTCCCGGTCGAGTACGGCCGGCGCTACGGCGAACTGCTCAGCGGGGCGACGTTCACCGCGGTCGAGGGTGCGGACCACGTCTGGTCGTCGGTCCCGTGGCGCGAGCAGCTCGTCGACCGCCTGCTCGACCGCGTCAGGGAGCGGTCCGGGCGATGAGGTCCTGCACCCGCGCGCGAACGTCGTCGCGGATCGGCCGGACGGCGTCGAGGTCGAGCCCCGCGGGGTCGGTCAGCTCCCAGTCCTCGTAGTGTTTGCCCGGGAACACCGGGCAGGCGTCCCCGCACCCCATGGTGATGACGACGTCGGCAGCGCGGACGGCATCGGTGCTGAGCAGGGCCGGCTGCTCGCTCCGGATGTCGATGCCCTCCTCGAGCATCGCCGCGACGACCACGGGGTTGAGCTGCTCGGCCGGTTCGGAGCCGGCGCTCCGGACGTCGACGCGGCCAGCGGCCAGGTGCTGCAGGAAGCCGGCGGCCATCTGGGAACGACCGGCGTTGTGGACGCAGACGAACAGGACGGTGGGCATGCGGGGTGCTCCGATCAGAGGACGACGGCGCCGAGCAGGCCGGCTCCGAGGACGACCGCCCACGGGGGAGCGGACCAGCGGGTGAGGGCGATGAAGGCAGCCACGGCGAGCGCCAGTGCGGGTGCCGAGCGGACCCCCTCGGTGATGACCGGGTCCCAGAGCGCCGCGGCGAGGAGCCCGACGACGCCCGCGTTCACACCGGCCAGCACGCGCCGAGCCCACGGCAGGGCGCGGAGCACGTGCCAGAACGGCAGTGCGCCGACGACCAGGAGTGCCGCCGGCAGGAAGATCGCGACGAGTGCCACCGCGGCGCCGACGAGCCCGCTCGGACTCCCGTCGGCGACGGCGCCGAGGTAGGCGGCGAAGGTGAACAGCGGCCCGGGCACCGCCTGTGCGGCGCCGTACCCGGCCAGGAAGTCCGCGTGGTCGACCAGGTGGGTGGCCACGGTCTGCGACTCGAGCAACGGCAGGACGACGTGGCCGCCGCCGAAGACGAGCGAGCCCGCCTGCGCGAAGACCCCGAACAGGCGCACGGCCCCGGTGCCGCTCGCAGCGACGGGTGCCGCGACGAGCAGGGCGGCGAACGCGACGAGCGCCGACACGGCGACCCAGCGGGGGAGCCGCACGGCGACCTCGGTGCCTGCGACCTCCTCGACCGGTTCGACCGGTCCGACCACCCGACCGAGCCACAGCACGCCGACCACGCCGCACGCGGCCATGACCGCGACCTGCGGCCCCGGGCCGGGGACGAGCAGCACCACGATCGCGGCGGCGGCCGCGATGGTCGCCCGACGGCGGTCCGGTGTGAGTGTGCGCGCCATGCCGAGCACCGCCTGCGCCACCACCGCGGCAGCGGCCGCCTGCAGCCCGAGCAGCCACCCGGCGCCGGCCAGGTCGGGCGTGCCGGACACGAGCAGGGCGAACGCGACGAGCAGCACCGCGGACGGCAGGGTGAAGCCGCACCACGCGGCGAGGAGTCCGAGCAGTCCGGCGCGCTGCAGCCCGAGTGCCATCCCGACCTGGCTCGACGCCGGTCCGGGCAGGAACTGGCACAGTGCGACGAGGTCGGCGTAGGCGTCGTCCCGCAGCCAGCGGCGACGCACCACGAAGGCCTCGCGGAAGTACCCGAGGTGTGCGACCGGCCCGCCGAACGAGGTCAGCCCGAGCCGCAGGAACACCAGGAACACCGATCCCGCGGACGACCGCAGGGGCTCGGGGTTCGTCGTCACCCGCTCATCTTGACGACGGCAGATGGTTCAGTCAACATTGAACCGATGAACACTCGGCGGCAGGACCTCGAGCAGCGTGCGGCGCAGCACGCGGCCCTCGGCGACGTCGCCCGCCTGGCGATCGTCGACCTGCTCGCCGCGTCCGACGCCAGCCCGAGCGAGGTGCGGGCCGCCCTCGGGATCTCCGGGCCGCTCCTGGCGCACCACCTGCGCGTCCTCGAGCAGGCCGCTCTGGTCACGCGACGCCGTTCCGACGGCGACGGGCGACGCAGCTACCTGCACCTCGAGCCGAGCGGTGTCCCGCACGGTTCGGCAGCGGTGCCCGGCCCGGTGTCCCGCGTGCTGTTCGTCTGCACCGGCAACTCCGCGCGCTCCCCGCTGGCCGCGGGCGTCTGGGCGCAGGTCAGCGAGATCGGCTCGCTGTCGGGCGGGACGCGTCCCGCGGCCGCCATCGCCCCCGGGGCGGTCGCCGTCGGGGAACGCCACGGCCTGGACCTCGGCCGCCACGTCCCGCGTGCCTTCCGCGACCTCGTCGCCGACGGCGACCTGGTCGTCACGGTCTGCGACCGTGCGCACGAGTCGATCGACGACGGCGACAGCCTGCACTGGTCGCTGCCGAACCCCTCGCGCGTCGGTACGCCGGACGCGTACGAGGCCACCTTCGCGGACCTCCGGTCCCGCGCCACCGCGCTCGCTGCGCGCCTCGCCGCCTGACGCGGCCCCACGAACGGAACGTCCCGATGAGATCCCCCCTCCTCATCGGGGCGTTCTCCTTGCTCGACCGCCTGCGGACTGGAGGCACGGGGCGGGCCCGCACCGTGCCTCCCGTCCGTCGCGTGGTGCGCCCAGGGCGGCGCGCGCTCGCGGGGGAGCCGTCACTCAGGGCCGGCAGCTGCCGGCGACCAGCCGGAGGACCTGATCGGTGTGCCGTTCCGGCGTCGCCAGCCGTGCGTGCTCGATCGCGGCGGCGGTGTGCGGCCGCAGCAGCGTCCGGTCCGAGGCCAGCTCGATGATCGTCGTGGCGAGCCCGAACGCGGTCTCGTCGTCGGTCAGGACGGCGGCGGAGCCGAACTCGCTCGCCAGGCGGATGTCGGACACGATGACCGGACGGTGGTCCCGGAACGCCTCGAGTGCGGTCATCGGCTGGCCGTCGTGCTCGAGCGAGCAGACCACCGCCGCGTGCCCGCAGAGCAGCAGGTCGTGTACAGCCTGCGACGACAGGCGGCCGTGGACACGGACCGACACCGGCGTGCGGGTCGGGGGGACGGTCCCGCCGGCGACGTCGACCCGCACCGCGTGTGCCCCGAGTCGGATCTCCACCAGCCGGATCGCGTTGAGGAGGACGTCGAGGCGCTTGTCCGGCGTGAACCGCGACGCCCAGACGAGCCGGAGCGGGCCGAGTTCCGGCGCCGGCGGCGGTTCGACCGGCCGGCGGCCGAGGGCGTTGGGCACGACGTGGACCGGGCCGACGCCGGCCTCGCGCAGCGCACGTGCCTGTCGTGTCGTCGGGGTGACGACGACGTCGGCCGCCCCGCAGACGGCCACGGCCATGTTGCGGCGCGCGTCGTCCATGGGGTGCCCGGTGAAGCGGTGCCGTGTGGGCCGGATGCCGGTCACCACACGGTGCGCGTGCCGTGCGAGGGGCGCCATCGCCGCCGCGGTCCGGCCCCGGACCGGCGCCGAACCGTGCACGGTGTGGATCGTCGGCAGCTCGAGGGAGCGCGCCGTGGTCAGCGCCGCCGCGGCGAGGCCGAAGTCCGAGTGGGTGACGACGAGGTCGATCCGTTCCTCGAGCATCAGCGTGCCGAGGCACCGGCGGACACTGACCGAGTTGCGGACCACCGGCAGGTCGCTCTCCGGGGCGCTGATCGACGGTTCGACCTCGAACAGGCGGACGCCGTGCCTCCGCAGCTCCGCGGTCTCGCTCGACCGCGGCGTCGCCACCCAGACGACGTGACCGGACTCGGCGAAGGCCTTCGCCTGCTCGACCAGCGCGGCGCGCTCACCACGCATCGCCGACAGGGGGAAGTCGCTCACGAGCAGGACGGTCGCCTTCGCCGCTGCCACGTCAGCGGCCGGTCTCGAGCACGGTGGTCTTGCGGGGGCTGCGCATGCGGTCTCTCACGGTTCGGGAGCGGGACGGGTGCTGGGAACCGTAGGCGTTCAGAAGACGATCGTCTAGTGAACCGCCTTGCTGCTGAGCGGGCCTTCACGACTCCCCGGGCGGACGCCCAGCCCGGGCGAAGGCGGCGGACGGACGAGACTGTCCGGTTCCGGCGGATTCCGTACACGTCTGAGCCGTGGTCGTCGTACAGTCTCGGGAAGCTACCCCGCCGGACCCTACCGGCGGGTGCCCGACACCCTGTTCCCGGGCTGGCCTCGTCATGACCACCGCGTCGAACCCGACGGCGTCGTAGCGCGAGGACGTCTGCTCCTGACCCGAACTCGTGGCAGACGTCCTCGCACCTTCCCGCTATCGTCGAGGAACCGCCGGTCCCCGATCTCGGGGCGAGCAGCGGCCAGGGGACCACGGGGGACACCATGCAGCACCAGCGCGCCATCACCGCACTCACGACGCTCATCGCGACGATCGCCCTGGCGGTGACGCTCAGCGGGTGCACGGCATCGTCGTCGGCGTCACGGACCGTCACACCGGACGCCTTCGAACGCGTCGTCGTCGACGCGTTGGCCGACGTCTCGGATGCGACGCCCGAGGTCGACTGCGGTGCGGACGACATCGCGATCGAGGACGGCGCAGAGGTGCACTGCGACGTGAACACGGCGGGCTACGACGTGGTCTACGACTCGGTGTCGACGATCAGCACCGACGGCGGCGATGACTACCACGTGGACGTGGACGTGGCCGACCAGCCGAAGGACTGATCGGCCACCGCACGGTGTCCGACGACTAGCGGTCGGACGCCTCGACGACACAGCTCTCGACCTGCTGGGCGGCCTTCGAGTCGTCGGCGAACGGCGTCGGCGCGTCCGAGGTGGTGGTGGTCTCGTCGGCGACCGCCTGCTTGGCGACGTCGTTCACGGCGTACAGCGGGCCGTCGAAGTCGTCGGCCGTCGGGTCGGCGGTGGTCGCCCAGATGGTGACCTCGTCGTCGTTCGAGTCGTTGCTGTCCGCCGGGACGATCGCGGCACCGAGGTACCAGCCGCCGTCACCCTTCTGGATGTTCGCGAACTCGGTCGTGTCGTGCGACCCGACGGCCTTGTCGATCATGTCGACGGCGGCGCTGGCGGCCACGTCGCACTGGGCCGATTGGGACTTCTCCTCGGAACCGGGGACCTTGCCGACGGGGTTGATGTTCTGCGCTCCGCCGGGGTCGCAGGCGGTGAGCAGGAGGGCTACGGTGGCGGCGCCGAACAGCGCCGTGACGGTCTTCGCTCGCGTGGACATGGCCCTGAACGTAGGCCGAGCGTGGTGAGCGGCGACCCAGCCAGGAGCGTCCCCCGACGACGGACGGGAGGCCCGGCGCACGTCGTGCCCCGGGCTTCCCGTCCGTCACCTGGTCCCGTTGCCGGACCGGCGTCCCGTCACAGGATCGGGGTGCCGCCGGTGACGGCGACCCGCGCGCCCGAGACGTAGCTGCCGTCGTCGCTGGCGAGCAGCACGTAGACGGGTGCGAGCTCGGCCGGCTGGCCGGGACGGCCGAGCGGCGACTGCTTGCCGAACTGCTCGACCTGCTCCGGCGGCATCGTCGACGGGATCAGCGGCGTCCAGATCGGACCGGGTGCGACGCTGTTCACGCGGATGCCGCGATCGCCGAGCAGCTGCGCGAGCGCGGCGGACAGGTTCGCGACGCCGGCCTTGGTGACGTCGTAGGGCGCCAGGTTCGGCTTCGGGTTGTCGGAGTTCACCGAGCTCGAGCCGATGATCGACGACCCCGGGCCGAGGTGCGGCAGCGCGGCCTTGACGAGGTGGAAGTAGGCGCTGAGGTTCGTCGCGAGGGTGTGGTCCCACTCCTCGTCGCTGATCTCCTCGATCGTCTCGTGGGTCATCTGGTATGCGGCGTTGTTCACGAGGACGTCGAGCCCGCCGAGCTCCGAGACCGCCTGGTCGATGACCGATCGGCAGTACGCGGGGTCGCTCACGTCGCCCGGGAACAGCACGGCCTTCCGACCGGCTTCCTCGATCCAGCGCTTCGTGTCCTGGGCGTCGTCCTCTTCCTCCGGCAGGTAGCTGATGAGGACGTCAGCACCCTCGCGCGCGAAGGCGATCGCGACGGCCTTCCCGATGCCGCTGTCCCCGCCGGTGATGACGGCACGCTTGCCGGTGAGCTTGCCGGAGCCGCGGTACGACTCCTCGCCGTGGTCGGCCTTCGGCGTGAGCTCCTGGTCGCTCCCCGGGGGCTGCTGCTGCTCGGTCATGTCTCTCCCTGTGCTCGGTTTCCCTGGACGTCCCCGATGCTGGGCGGGCGCCACTGAACGCCCGTCCAGGGTCACGGCGTACCCCGTTCCGCGCTCGAAGATGTGTACCCGGCACGACGGCGGCCTACCGTGGCAGCGGATCAGGGAACCGTCACCGCGACGGATGCTCCTCTTCACCAGGGAGCAACGTTGAAGTACGTGAACTACGCGGGTACCGTCCGTGTCCTGACGAGCGACACGATCGCCGATGCGGTGATCCGGTACGCCGCAGCACTGCACCAGAGTCGGCTGAGCGACGTCGTGTCGATCCCGACGGCCGACGACTTCGGGGTGGCGAGCACGATCGAGGTGCTCCTGGCCCCGGCGATCCCGGTCGCCCTCGAGCCGGCTCCGGACGACGACCTCGAACCCGAGGGCGAGGCGTTCCTGCTCGAGCTCGGTCGGCGCACCGAGGCCGTGCTCGCCGTCGACACCAACGCGTCGCCGCCGGACTTCGGGCGCTGAGCGGACGCTCCGCAGGCGCTCCCTACGCCACTGGCCCCTCGGTCAGGTCCGACCGGGTGTCCGCGTGGATCACCTCGTCGTGCTCGAACGCCAGCGCGGCGGCGCGCAGCCGTGCCACGAACACGGTGTCCTCGCGCTCGAGCTCGTCCTCTTCGGCGTCCTCGACGACGAGCTGGCTCGACGGACCGATGAGCACCTTGGTCGTCGTCATGGTGCCGTCGGCGGCCACGGCGGGGATCGCGACGGTGTCCGCCCGGTTGCCGCCGGCCAGTGCTGCGGCGTACTCGATCACGGCGTCGGCCACGTCGTCGCTCGTCAGGATCGTCGAGCGGTCGTACTGGATCTGCTTCATGTCCGGGCCTCCATCTGCACAGCCAACAGGCCGTCGGCTGGCCGTCGTACAGGAACACGGCGCGTCGCTCGTTGCGCCGACGCCGACTTGTCGTCAGGATCATTACGTGCCCGAGACCATGCACCGCCTGCAGCGGGAGATCCAGACCGCCGAGCCGTCGGTCGCGGCCGAGGCGATGGCCCGGACGCACATCACCCACGGGCTGTCGGTCGAACCGACGGACGCCGAGTTCGTGTTCGAGGAGCGCGTGCGCGGCACGGCACTGCTGTCGCTCGAGTCGACCCGGTGCACCGGGGTCCTGAGCGGCACGATCGAGCCGGGCGACGCGATGATGATCTTCTGGATGAAGTCCGGGGTCGCCCAGCTCGACGAGAACACCGTGAAGATCGGCCGCCCGACGCTCTTCCGTCAGGGGCCCCAGCGCTTCCGCTGGATCGCCTGCAACAAGGACGTCCTGCGCATCGACCGTTCGATCGTCGAGCAGGTCGCGGCCGAGCGCGGCGACTGGGCACCCGGTCCCATCGAGTTCCGTCCGCGGCACGTCCCCGAGGGCGCGCCGCTCGCTGCCTGGTGGCTCATGGTGCGGTCCGTCGCGCAAGAGGTGCTGGCCGGACCGGACGCCGTGCCGATCGAACGCGAGCGGGAGCTCGCCCGGTTCGCCGCCGGTGGTCTGCTCACCGCGATCCCGCACTGGCCGGTCGGGCAGCACGAGCCGGCGATGGCCTCCACCGCCCGCTTCGCCCGTGCCGAGACCTTCCTGCTCGAGCACGCCACCGAGCCGATCACCGTCGACGACGTCGCCGAGGCCGCCGGCCTGAGCGTGCGCGGCGTGCAGGCGGCGTTCCAGCGGCACCACGGCATCACCCCGACCATGTACCTGCGCCGCATCCGGCTGCTGCTCGCCCGCGAACAGCTCGAGTCGGGCGACGGGCGGAGCATCGCCGAGATCGCCCGGGCCACCGGGTTCGCCCACCTCGGCCGGTTCGCGGGGAGCTACCGCGAGGAGTTCGGCGAGCTGCCCCGGCAGACGGCGTCCACCGCGCGCGACGGCGCCCGCGCGTAGACGAGCTGCCGCGCGGGCCCGCAAGAATCCCGCAACCGCCCGCCGTCCGGCCGATCGCCGACGATCGTCGCCCTACGTTTGCGCTGCACGGACACGCAGCCACGACGACTGGAGACCCCATGGCCGGCTCAGCAGCACCACCCGTCCCGACCGCGGTCGTCCCGCCGACGACCGATCCGTCGACGTTCGGCCGCCGGCTCGTCGAGGACGCCTCCTACGCCGGTGAGCACTTCGTCTTCACCGCACTGCTCGGATCCCCGCTGCTGCCCCGGATCGTCCGTCGGCTGCTGCTCCGTGCCGCCGGTGCACACGCCGAGTCCGGTGTGGGCACCGGGTTCTCGCTGACGGGCGACCCGAAGCACCTCACGATCGGCCGGGGCGTCTTCTGCAACCGGAACGTGACCGTCGAGGCCGTCGCCCCCGTGACGATCGGTGCGAACACCGCGATCGGGATGCAGGTGCTCATCATGACGAGCCACCACGAGATCGACGCCGAGGGCCGCTGGAGCGACGTCGCGACCGGCCGCCCGGTGGTCGTCGAGGAGCACGTCTGGATCGGTGGCCGCGCCACGATCCTGCCCGGCGCCCACATCGAGCACGATGTCGTGGTCGCCGCCGGCGCCGTGGTCGTCGGCCGCCTGGCGGCGCACGGCGTCTACGCCGGCGTCCCCGCCAAGCGGATCCGCGAGCTCGCCCCGTCCGCGCGGCCGCCGGTGGTGGACCCCACCGCCTGACGGACTGGAGGCGCGTGGCGGCGCCGCCACGTGCCTCCCGTCCGGCGTTGGTGCTGCTTCGAAGACGCCGGCGTGCTGCTGTGACGCCGCCCCGCCGTCGAGACGCCGCCGAATGTGGAGGCGTCTCGACGACCTGGCGGCGCCGGACGAAGACGACGGCGTCTCCGTCCGCGGGGACGCGCACTCTGCCAGCATGATCACGACGCGGGCGACGGCGCCCGCGCAGGACGAGGGAGACCGTCATGACCGTTCGCCTCAACCCCTACCTCGGGTTCCGGAGCGGCGCCCGCGAAGCGCTCGAGTTCTACCACTCGGTCTTCGGCGGCACGCTCACCATCGGCACGTTCGGTGAAGCCGGCATGAGCCAGGACCCCGCCGACGCCGACAAGGTGATGCACGGGCAGCTCGACGGCGACCAGGGCCTGCTCCTGATGGCCTCGGACGCGCCGTCCGGCATGCCGACACCGGCGGAGAGCAGCATCTCGCTCTCGCTCAGCGGCGACGACCACGAACTGCTGACGCGGTGGTGGAACGGCCTCGCCCAGGGCGCGACGATCGTCGAACCACTCACCACCGCGCCCTGGGGCGACACCTTCGGCATGCTGACCGATCGCCACGGGGTGTCGTGGCTGGTCAACATCAGCGGCGCGACGAGCTGAGCGGCACCGAACCCACGCGCGCCGGCACCGGCCACCGCGGCACCCAGCACCGGACCTGCTCGGCGTAGCGGCGGAAGTCGTCGCCGAACCGTTCCGCCAGGTCCGATTCCTCGAGCGGGCGGACGATGCAGTTCCAGACCACGGAACCGGCGATCGCGTAGACGACGACCAGCCACGACGACAGCAGCAGGCCGACGGCGACGCCCTGGGTGATGCCGGCCAGTGCCATCGGGTTGCGCACCGACCGGTACGGCCCGGCGACCACCAGGCGGTTCGCGGTGGCCGAGGGCAGCGGTGTGCCCTCGCCCTTCGTCGACATCGCCGCTGCCGACGCGATGCCGAGCGCGCTGGCCAGCAGGAGCACGACCACACCGACGACGGTGAGGGCGGTGACGTAGGGTGTCGGCAGCTGCGGGTGCAGGCCCCAGCGGTGCTCGGCGAACGCGATGACCAGGGGGAACACCCCGAGGAACAGGCCCCAGAAGACGACGATCTGCAGCACGGTCGCGGTGACGTGCCGGGAACGCGGGGCCGCGGCATCAGCCGTCCGGATCCGCAGCGGGCCGCTCGTCACCCACTCCGTCGGGACCCGTCCGAGCAGGACGAGGGCGAGGGCGACCGTCGAACCCACCGTGGCGGCCAGCATGACGAGCACGCCCCAGCCCGCCTCGCCGATGACGGTGGCCCAGACGCTCAGGGCGACGAGCACCAGGGCGGTCCACACCGTCGTGACCACCGCGGCGGCTCGGACCCCGGCGGCGGCGAGCGCCTAGCCGACGACGAACAGCGGGACGTCGAACACCGCGACGAGCACCGGGTCGAGCGAGCCGAGCGTCGCCGTGCGGATCCACGGCAGCGTCGCGACGGCGATCCACCAGGCCGCTCCGCCGACGGCTTGCAGCGCGTAGTACCGCCGGCCCCAGGACATGGGTGCACGGTAGCAGTGCGCGGCGAGGGCCCGGGCCGTGGCCGCCCTCGCTCCCGCTGGTGGGTCAGTCGGTGTGGTTGATCTGTCCGAGCCAGCGGCCGAAGGACGGGGTGCGCTCGTCGTGCAGGCTGGGCAGGACGGGCTTCGGCAGGCAGGTGCGCTCGTCGGTGACGGTTCCGGTGCCGGTGCTCTTGTGGAGGTCGAGGCTCATGGTGGGCTCCTTCGTAGTCGGTGGAGAGTTCGACACCGGGCGGGGCCGTTCCATTCCCACCCGATGCCGTCGCGGTCCGGTGCAGCGCGGTCCGGCGCAGCGCGTTCCGGTGCGTCGCGTTCCGGTGCGTCGCGTTCTGGTGCGTCGCGTTCGGTTCAGGAGGTGCCGAGCTCGACCTTGATCCAGCCGGGTTCGCGTCGGTCGAACGCCTGGTAGGCAGCGATCGCGTCGGTGATCGGCTCGTGCTCGGTGATCAGGGCCGTCGGGTCGAACTGTCCGGCGGCCACCATGTCGATCAGCGGTGGGGTGACGGAGTGGTGGTCGCAGTTCCCCATCCGCACGGTCAGGTTCTTGAGCATCGCCTCGCCGATCGGGTAGTGCTCGGCCGTCGGTCCGTACACCCCGATGATCCCGATGCGGCCGTACTTCGCCACGCTCGCCACCGCCCAGCGAGCCACCTGCGAGGGGCCGTCACCGGGCTTCCACTGCTGCTGCGCACCGAAGCCGTCGGGCGCGGCATCGGGTGCGACCGCGGCGACCTCGGCGTCGAACGCCGCCGCCTGGTCCTGGTCGACCGCCGCCGGGCCGCGCTTCGGGCGTTCGGCGTCCACGCCGACTGCGTCGATCACGCAGTCCGCGCCGATGCCGTCGGTCAGCGACATGATCGTCTCGACCGGGTCCTCGGCGTTGTAGTCGACGACCTCGCAGTGCTGGGCGAGCGCGGCAGCGAGCCGGGTCTCCTCGCCGTCGACGACGATGACGCGGGCCGCACCCTGCTTGTACGCCGAGGCCGCCGCGAACTGTCCGACGATCCCGGCGCCGAACACCACCACGACGTCACCGCGCGTGACTCCCGCGAGCTCCGCGCCGAACCACCCCGTGGGGAAGATGTCGGACAGCAGGATCGCCTGCTCGTCGGAGACGGTGTCCGGGAGCGGGTGCATGGTGTTGCGGGCCCACGGGACGCGGACGTACTCCGCCTGCATGCCGTCCACCGGTCCGGTCGAGGCCGGGCCGCCGAAGAACGCGGTGCCCGCCTGCGGTCCGTTGCTGTTCGAGCGGTCGCACTGGGCGGTCTTGCCCATCCGGCAGTACCGGCAGGCACCGCAGGACACCGTGGAGTTGATGACGACGCGGTCGCCGGGGCTGAAGCCGCGCACCGCGTCCCCGACCTCGGTGACGACGCCGACGGCCTCGTGACCGAGGATGGTGCCCTCGACCATCGGCGCCATCGTGCCGCGGACGAAGTGCAGGTCGGTACCGCAGATCGCACTGCGGGTGATCCGGACGATCGCGTCCTCCGGGTCCTGGATCGTCGGCTCCGGGACCTCGTCGAGCCGGATGTCGCCGATGCCGTGCCACACGACTGCGCGCATGTCATGCCTCTTCCTGTTCGGGTGCGGGGTTCGCAGGGTCAGGAAACGCGCGAGGGGCTGGGCACGGTCGGAGGCGCATCCGCCCTGCGCAGTCGTCCAGCACCGTCGGGTTGTCTCGACGGCATGAGCGAGCACGACGACGAGCAGACCCGGGCCGACTTCGACGACGCGGTGAACATGACCGCCACCGAGCTGCGGAAGTGGCTCGAGACCGACGAGTCGAAGTCCGTCGGGCAGAAGCCGTCCGGCGGCGGCGAGTCGACCGGCCACGAGAGCGGTCGGCACATCATCCGCATCCTCGAGAAGCACAAGGCCGACCGCACCGACGACGACCTGGCGCACATGCGGAAGGTCGTCGGCTACGTCGCCCGGCACTCGGAACAGCGTCCCGACGGCGACGTGCACGACACCCCCTGGCGGTACTCGCTCATGAACTGGGGCCACGACCCGGAGAAGCACTGACGGCATCGGGCAGAATGGGTGGCGTGAACGAGACGGGCATGCCGCGCTTCCGACGGATCTGGTCGACCGTGCAGGTCGGTGTCCTCGCGATCGCCGTCGCGTTCTGCGTCGTGATGCTCGTGATCGGGCAGGGCAAGCTCGACCGGGTGTACGCGGTCGCCGCGGTGTTCTTCGGACTCGCCCTGGTCGGGCACAGCACCTACCTGTGGCTCGTCGCCCGGGCGAACCGCCGTCCCTGAGCGGGCAGCGCGGGACCGACCGGGTCGGCTGCGCGGGCCCGGCTAGGCGTTCTGGTGGACCCGCAACCAGTCGATCGTCATCTGCTGCGGGAACCGCGTCGAGGCGTCGGGCGAACCCGGCCAGTTCCCGCCGACCGCGACGTTGAGGATCACGAAGAACGGCTTGTCGAACACCCACGTCGCCGAGCCGACGTCGGCCCGGGTGACCGTCCGGTACGCGACACCGTCGACCGTCCAGGTGATCGAGCCGGGGCGCCAGTCGACCCCGTACACGTGGAAGTCGTCGGCGAAGGCTGCTCCGGACGGAGCCGTGTACGCCGCCGAGATGCCCTGCGCGCCGGAGTACCCGGGCCCGTGCACCGTGCCGTGCACGATCCCCGGCTCGTACCCGACGTTCTCCATGACGTCGATCTCCCCGCACGCCGGCCACCCGACCTGCCCGATGTCCGCGCCGAGCATCCAGAACGCCGGCCAGATGCCCTGACCGCGGGGGATCCGGATCCGCGCCTCGATGCGGCCGTACTGCGCGGTGTAGGTGCTCTCGGACTTCAGTCGGGCCGACGAGTACGAGCCGTCGGCCTCGCGGTGTGCGGTGATCACGAGGTTGCCGGCCCCGTCGAGCGCCGCGTTCCGCCGCGAGTCCGTGTAGGTCTGCAGCTCGGCGTTGCCCCACCCGCCGGCACCCAGGTCGTACCGCCAGATCCCCGGGTTCGGCGCGCTGCCGGCCGGGCCGTCGAACTCGTCGGCGGCGAGCAGCACCGGGGCGGCAGCCGACGGGGTCGCTGCCTGCGCCGACCCGTCCGCGCCGATCGCCGTCGCGCCGAGGGCCGTCGTCGCGGCTCCGGCGAGTCCGAGCGTCATGAAGCGCCGTCGATCGATGTGCTGGTCCATGTCGTGCTCCCTGCAGCGCGATGGTGGTGTGGTCGTCGGATCATGCACCATCCGGACGAGTCAGGCCAGGGCCGCACCGTGGTTGATCCGCCCCGCGCAGACCGCAGCCGGCGCCGACGGACCCGTCAGCCGAAGCGCATCGCCAGCGGCACGAGCAGGCCCGCGACCCAGACGAGCACCATCACGAGGGCGCCGACCGCGATGAGCCGTCGGCGACGCCGCAGCTTCGGGCTCCGCTCCTCGCCCCACATCTGTGCACGGACCAGCACCCGGTTCGCCTGCTCGACGACCTTCCGCACCTCGGGGTCGTCGACGTCGAGGACACCGGAGCGGGCGTGCTCGGCGATGACCGCGGCTTCGTCGACGGTCAGGTCGTCCTTGCGCATGCTCCATCTTCGCACCGCGTGCAGGGGTACGACCCGGCTGTGCGGGAACGGACCACGGCCGGGTACCAAGGACACATGGGACATCGGTACCGCGGGAAGATCGTCGTCATCACCGGAGCATCGAGCGGCATCGGGAGGGCCGCCGCACACGAGTTCGCCCGGCAGGGCGCCACGCTCGTGCTCGCCGCACGCGGGCACGACTCGCTCGAGGCCGCAGCCGCCGAGTGCCGGAAGCTCGGCGCCGAGGCGACCGCGATCCCGACGGACGTCGCCGACGAGCACCAGGTCAAGGACCTCATCGGCACGGTGACGACCCGCTTCGGTCGCATCGACGTCTTCGTCGGCAACGCGGCCCTGTTCGTCTACGGCCTGTTCGAGCAGACCCCCACCGAGGCGTTCAAGCGCGTCGTCGACACGAACCTGTACGGGCACCTCAACGCCGTCACGCACCTGCTGCCGCACTGGAAGCAGCGCGGGAAGGGCACCTACGTGCTCGTCGGCTCGATCCAGTCGCTGCTCTCGGCGCCGTACCAGTCGGCGTACGTCACGAGCAAGCACGCGGCCCTCGGCCTGGTCGACGTGCTCGGCGACGAGTTCGCGGGCACCGGCATCAGGTTCACCGCACTGCTGCCGTCCACGATCGACACCCCGATCTACCAGAACGGTGCCAACTACACCGGCAAGACCTCGCACCCGCTGCCGCCCACCGTCTCGGTCGAGCGGGCCGGCCGTGCCGTCGTGCAGGCCGCCACGCACCCCAGGCGCTACCGCTTCGTCGGACGGATCCAGGCGTCGCTCGTGCCGCTGCAGTACGTGTTCCCGGGCCTGTTCCACAAGATCACGAAGCCCATGGTGGAGACGTTCGCGCTCCGTGGCAAGGGCGCCCCGACCGACGGGAACCTCTACGCCCCCGCCGACGCCGCGAACGCGACGAACGGCGGCTGGGTCGCGAAGCGACGGCGCGTCACGCGCCCCGTGCTGTGGGCCGGAGCGCTCGTCGCGGTCGCGGCCGTCGCCCTGCGCCGGCGCCGCTGACGGCCTGGAGGCACGGTGCCAGCCCGCACCGTGCCTCCCGTCCGCCCGTGCGTGCGTGCACAGCCGGGCGCACCTCCCCGAACCGGGCGTACCTGCGGAAACGGGCGTACCTGCCGGAACCGGGCGTACCTGGCGGAACCGGGCGTGCCCAGCGGAACCGGGCGTACCTGCCGTGTTCTTCTTGGCAGGTACGCCCGATCTCGCCAGGTATCGCAGCCGTTCTGGGAAGGAACGGACGGCTAGAAGAGCTTCGCGCTCGCGCGCCGGGCACCCTCGCCGAGGGACTCGAGCTTCGCCGCGGCGATCTGCGGGTGCACGCGGCCGCCGAGGCCGCAGTCCGTGCCGGCGATGACGCGCTCACGCCCGACCACCGACGCGAACCGCTCGATGCGCTGCGCGACGAGATCGGGGTGCTCGACGACGTTCGTGGCGTGGCCGACGACACCGGGGACGATGACCTTGCCCTCGGGCAGGGTGACGTCCTGCCAGACGGTCCACTCGTGCTCGTGGCGGGCGTTCGCGGCCTCGAACGAGTACGCGCCGGCGTCGATGTCGAGCATCAGGTCGACGATGTGGCGGAGCTCGATGTCGGTGGTGTGCGGGCCGTGCCAGGAACCCCAGCACAGGTGGAAGCGCACGCGGCTGGTGTCGAGGCCCCGCAGCGCGTGGTTGAGCGCCTCGACACGGACGCGGGTGAAGGCGCGGTAGTCCTCGATGCTCGGCTCGGGGTTGATCTGGTCCCAGTTCTCGGCGATCGAGGGGTCGTCGATCTGCAGCACGAGGCCGGCGTCGAGGATCGTCGTGTACTCCTCGCGCAGGGCGTCGGCCCATGCCCAGATGTGTTCTTCCTCCGTCGCGTAGTACTCGTTCGCGATGCGGGCGGCGGAACCGGGGGAGAGCGCCGTGATGAAGCCGTTGTCCGCGCCGGCGGCCTCGACCGCGTGCTTGAGGTTCGCGGCGTCGGTGGCCGCGGCCTCGTGGCCGGTGTAGGTGATCGGGCCGGTGGTGGTCGGGAACGCGGTGGCGTTCTTGCCGGTGCCGATGCCCGACTCGGGGTCGGTGTAGGCGTCGTGGAAGATCGTCCAGTCGCGGCGGTCCGGGAAGCTCGTGAGCCGGATGTTCCCCGGCGTGGACCGGACCGGCTGCTGCGAGAAGATGTTCTCGTCGGTCAGGCTCAGGCCGCTGACGCGCTGGAACGAGTAGCCCCACCAGGCGCCGTAGTCGACGCTGTTCGACATCGCCTTGCCGAACTCGCCGTCGCCGGGCTGCGTGATGCCGAGCGCGGTCTGCCGGGCGACGACGTCGTCGACGGCCGCGCTCGTCAGGGCCCGGACCTCGTCGGTGGTCTCGAGCGTGAAGCCGTCGGCGGCCACGGGCCGTGCGGCGTTCGCGGCGATGAGCTCCGGGGTGCGGGGGAGCGATCCGGCGGTGGTGGCCTGGATGCGGTCGGTGTTCTCGAAGGGCATGCGCTGCCTTCCTCTCGATGGGTGCGGACTGTCGGGAGTCGGGGGCCGCGCGCGAGGCTTCGCGGTGCGCTGCAGTGCCACTCTGCCACGAGGGGTCCGGCCCGTTACGTTCCGCGACCACGGCTTCGTGCGGACGCCGAACGACGGGGTCGATGTCGTACGACACCGACTCGGTCGCCTGTTGCGTGCGCGGACAGTTGCAGGCGCGTGCGAACGACAGGATCGATGTCGTACGACGTCGACGGTGTCGTTCCTCGTCGACCAGCCCACCGCCCGCCCCCGCGCACACAACGGCCCGCGCGCGCCGGCCACCGCCCGCCCGCACGACCCCCGCCGACGTACGGCGACACGATCGTCGCGCCGCCGGGCCACGCGTCGTACGGTCGACCCATGAGCACGACGACCCCGGCGAACGCCACGACCCCGACCACCACGACCGCACCGACCTTCGCCGAGTCGTGGACGACGTGGCACGACGACCACGAGCAGGCCCGAGCGAGCGAGCACGGGTTCCTCGCGATCACCAGCATCCGTTGGCTCACCGCCACGCCGGAACGCTTCGAGGACGCACCGGGCAGCTGGTCGACGGACGAGGACGGCCCGGTGGTCGCACTGGCCGAGGACGAGACGATCGAGGTCGACGGGCAGCAGGTCACCGGGACGCACCGGTTCGGCCCGCTGCCCGAGCGCTCGAGCACGAACGTGGTGTGGCGCGACGGCGAGGAGACCGTGGTGATCGAGGTCGCCCGGCGAGGCGGCAGCGACCTGCTGCGCCCGCGACACCCGTCGAACCCGACCCGCGTCGGCTACCACGGCACCCCGGCGTACGCCCCCGCTGAGCACTTCGTCGTGGACGCGCACTTCGAGCCGTTCGACACCCCGCGCGAGGTCACCGTGGGCAGCGTCGTCGACGGCCTGCTGCACGTGTACGAGGCCCCCGGCGTCCTGACGTTCGACCTCGACGGGCCGCGGTCGCTCCTGGCGTTCAACGGGCACGCCGGCGGCCTGCACGTGCTGTTCACCGACCGCACGAGCGGAGTCACGACGTATGCGGCGAACCGGAGTCTCGACATCGCCGCACCGGATGCCGACGGTGCAACCCGCATCGACTTCAACCGGTCGACGAACCTGCCGTGCGCGTACACCCCGCACGCGACCTGCCCGCTGCCGCCCGCCGAGAACCGGCTCGACGTGGCGATCGAGGCGGGCGAGCAACTACCCGCAGCCTGACCGCGGAGCACGCGCGGCCGCCGGGCGCGCACCGACGCAGCCGACCCGTCCACGAGAATGGGGGAGCCATGCCACGACCCACCTCCCGCATCCCGCTCAACACCCTCGCCGTCCCGTTCGGCCTCGCCGGCTTCGCCGAGACGTGGTCGTACGCCGCCCCCGTGCTGCACCTGCCCACCGTGGTGCCGCAGGTGTTCTGGGCGATCGCGGCCGTCGCGTGGGTGTGGCTGCTCGGTGCGCACGCCGTCCGGGGCGCACGCGTCAGCGAACGGCTCGTCGACCAGCTCCGCCACCCGGCGCAGGGGCCGATCGCCGCGCTCGTGCCCGCGACCGCGATGCTGCTCGGCGTCGACCTCGCGCGGTTCGCCCCCGTCGCCGGGCAGGTCGTGGTGCTCGCCGCCGTGGCCACCGCGGCCGGCTTCGCCGCCTGGCTGCTGAGCACCTGGTTCGAGGGCCGACTCGCCCTGGAGTCCGTGCACGGCGGCTACCTGCTGCCGACCGTCGCCGCGGCGCTGGTCGCCTCGGTCGCCACACACGAGGTCGGCGTCGGCTGGCTCTCCTGGCCGGCCCTCGGCGTCGGCGTGTTCTTCTGGGGCGTCATGACCGGCCTGCTGCTCATCCGGCTGGCGTTCCGACCGGCGCTGCCGGGGCCGCTCGTGCCGACGATGGCGATCCTGGTCGCGCCGCCGGCGGTCGCCACCCTGTCGGTGTTCGCCCTCACCGACGGCGCTGTCACCCTGCCCGTGCAGGCCATCGCGGGCCTCGGCGTCCTGATGGTCCTCGTGCAGCTGGCCCTGCTGCCGCGGTACGTCCGCCTGGCGTTCTCGCTCGGGTTCTGGTCGTTCGTGTTCCCGGCCGCCGCGGTCGCCACCGCCGCAGTGGAGTGGTTCCGGGCACTCGCGCTGCCGTCCGCCTGGATCCCCACCGCCGCGTTGCTGGCGCTGCTGAGCGTGCTCGTCGCGGTCGTCGGTGCCCGCTCGATCGGTCTCGCCGTGCACCACCTGCTCGGGCAGGCCGAGCGGACCCTGCACGACGCCGACGACGAGGACGCCGCCCCCGGCCCGGTGACGGGCGCGACCCGCGTGGTCTGACGAGCGGCGCGGTCGGGCCGCGCAGGCGGCGGACGGGAGGCCCGTGGCGGCCCCGCCCCGCGCCTCCCGTCAGGTCGCGGGGACGCGTCTCCAGCCGCTGGTCGCCCGCCAGGCGGGCGCGTCGAAGCGGAAGACGCTGCCCATGCCGGGCTGGTCGAGGGCGCGCGTGATCGGGACGCCGCGCAGGTGGGCCAGGAGCAGCGCGCCGACCGCACCGTGCGACACGATCGTGAGGTCGCCGGTGGCGCAGTGCCGGCGGACGGCCGCGACGATGCGCTCCTGGGCGTCGATCGCCCGCTCCCAGCCGCGGACCGACTGCTCGGGTCGGGCGAAGAACGCGTCGACGACGGCCTCGAACTCGGACGGCGGCAGGTAGCCGGTCGCGCTCCGGTCGATCTCGCCCAGCAGTGGTTCGTGCTCGACCGGCAGTCCGACGGCGCTGGCGAGCAGGTCGGCGGTCTCGACGGCCTTGCGCTCGGTGCTCGAGACGATCCGCCGGGAGCCCGGTGTCCAGGCGAGCCGGTGTGCGGCGGCGGCCCGGACGCGGCCCTCGGGCGACAGCCCCCACGACTCGATCGGGACCGCGGGGTCGACCACCACTTCAGCGTGGGTCAGGAACGACGAGACCATCCGGCGATCCTCGCACGGTGCGAGGTGCGCCCCGGCCCCGTCCCCGGCCCGTCTGGTGCGAGGTTGTCCACTCCGTGCCCGGTCTGTTCCGACGCACCGAGTGGACAACCTCGCACCGAGCGACGCCTCGCGCCGCCCGCGACGCCTCGCGCCGCCCGCCCGCCGCGCGTCACACGGCGACACCGTCGGTCACGTTCCGCAACACCGCTTCGCCGCCCGGCCGAACCGTCCTAGCGTCGCCCCATGACCGTGCCCGACCGCATCACCCTCGTCACCGCGCTGCAGGGCGCCGGCTGGCATCCCGCCGCCTGGCGCGCCGCCGGCTCGGCAGCGCACCGGCTCACGAGCCTCCGGCACTGGCGCGACGTCGTCGTCGAGCAGGACCGGCTCGGAGTCGACGCCGTCACCCTCGAGGACTCCTTCACCGCCGGCCCCACCGACCCCGACGGCGACCTCGACACGTCGACCGTCGTCGGCCGCCTCGACGCGCTCCTCGTCGCGAGCGCGGTCGCCCCCGCGACCCGCGCGATCGGTCTGGTGCCGACCGTCTCGGTGACGCACACCGAACCGTTCCACGTCGCCACGGGCCTCCAGACCCTCGACCACGTCTCACTGGGGCGAGCCGGGTGGCGGATCCAGGTGAGCCCGACGACCCGCGAGGCCGCGCTGTTCGGCCGCCGACCCGGCGGCGACGACGCGGCCACGCTGTTCGACGAGGCCCGCGAGGTCGCCGAGGTCGTCTCCCGCCTCTGGGACAGCTGGGACGACGACGCGATCATCCGCGACGTCACGACCGGCCGCTTCATCGACCGCGACCGCATCCACAACGCGGCGTTCTCCGGTTCGTTCGTCTCGGTGCACGGCGCGTCGATCGTGCCGCGGTCGCCGCAGGGACGGCCGCCGGTGTTCGCGCTGGCACACCGCGCCGACGCGGCAGCGCTGGCCGTGGACGCCGCGGACGTCGCGCTGGTCACGCCCGGGTTCGACGGCCTGGAGGCGCAGGACGCGTTGGCACTCGTCCGTGACGCCGAGCAGACGGCCGGGTCCGACCTCCGTCGTCCGGTCCTCGCGGACCTCGCGGTGCTCATCGGGTCGTCGCCGGCAGCCGCCGCCGACGAGCTCGCCGCACTCGACGCGGCAGCCGGTACCCGGTACGCCGCCGGCTCCGGGTCGGACACGTCCGTCCTCGCGACGACGGTGCCGGACCTCGTGGCACGGATCGGGGACCTGCGGGCCCTCGGGTACGCCGGCGTCCGGCTCCGTCCGCTGCGCATTCCGATCGACTCGACCGCCATCGCCAGGCAGCTCGTCCCGGCGCTCGTCACCGCGGGGCTCCGCGCCGACGTGGCGTCCCGTCCCACCGCCGACCTGCGCACGCGGCTCGGCATCGCGCCGGCGGTCAGTCGGTACGCGCGTCCTGCCGTCACCGGTGCCGGTGTCGGTTCCGTCTCCTCGGGGGTCTCAGCATGAGCGCCAAGCGTCTGGTCCACCTCGCCGCCCACTTCCCGGGCGTCAACAACACCACCGTCTGGAGCGACGACCGCGCCGAGAGCCAGATCGCGTTCTCGTCGTTCGAGCACTTCGCCCGGAACGCCGAGCGTGGGTTCTTCGACTTCCTGTTCCTCGCCGAGGGGCTACGGCTCCGCGAGCAGAAGGGCCGCATTCACGACCTCGACGTCGTCGGGCGTCCGAACACGCTCGCGATCCTCGCCGCCCTCGCCGGCGTCACCGAGCACATCGGCCTGGTCGGCACCCTGCAGACCACGTTCAACGAGCCGGTGGAGCTGGCGAAGCAGCTCGCCACCCTCGACCACCTGACCGACGGCCGCGCCGGCTGGAACGTCGTGACGAGCTCGGACGCGTTCCACGGTGCGAACTTCCGCCGTGGGGGATTCCTCGACCACGCCGACCGGTACACGCGAGCCGCCGAGTTCGTGGAGCTGTCGCGCGAACTCTGGGACTCGTGGGAGTCGGACGCGATCGTGGCGAACGGGTCGGGCGCCGCCGGGACCCTGGCCGCCGGGGCCTTCGCCGATCGCTCCCGCATCCACGACGTCGACCACCACGGCCCGCAGTTCGACGTGACCGGCACGTTCCCGGTGCCGCGCAGCCCCCAGCGGCACCCGGTGATCGTGCAGGCGGGTGACTCCGACGAGGGTCGCGACCTCGCCGCCGGGCACGCCGAGGTGATCTTCTCGCTGCACACCGAGTTCGACGACGCACGGAGCTTCTACGGCGACGTGACCGAGCGACTCGAACGGGTCGGACGGTCGAAGGACGAGCTGCTGATCCTGCCCGGCGCGACCTTCGTGCTCGGCGAAACGGCGGACGAGGCCGAGGAACGTTCCCGGGCGATCCGCCGCGCCCAGGTCAGCCCGGCGACGGCGATCGCGTTCCTCGAACAGGTGTGGAACCGTGACCTGTCGTCGTACGACGTCGACGGGCCGTTGCCCTCGATCGAGCCGGACCTGGAGGGCGCCGACATCACCCGTGGCCGCGTCCGTCACACCCGCGACGTCCCCGCCCTGGTGCAGTCCTGGCGGGACCTCGCCGCGGCCGAACACCTGTCGATCCGTGACCTGGTCATCCGGGTTTCGACCCGCGGCGGCTTCGTCGGGACGCCCGCACACATCGCCGCCGAGATCGACCGGTACGTGCAGGAGCGCGCCACCGACGGGTTCGTCGTCGTGCCGCACACCAACCCGTACGGGCTCGACGAGTTCGTCGACCGGGTCGTCCCGCTGCTGCAGGAGCGCGGCGTGTACCGGCAGTCGTACGACGAGGGCGCCACGCTCCGCCAGACGCTCGACCTGCCCGGACGGGTCCTCGACCGGCAGCGGGTGCTCGCATGAGCCCGGTCCCGCTCTCCGTCCTCGACCTCGTGCCGGTGAGCAGCGGGTCGACCCCCGCCGAGGCCCTGGCGAACACGGTCGACCTCGCGCAGCGTGCCGAACGTGCCGGGTACGCCCGGTACTGGCTGGCCGAGCACCACCTGAACCCCGGGGTCGCCGGCAGCGCACCGACGATCGTCATCGGTGCGGTCGCCGCCGCCACCTCGACCATCCGGGTCGGCAGCGCCGCGACCCTGGTCGGCAACGTCCGCGGGCTGCAGATCGCCGAGACCTTCGGCACGCTCGCCGCGCTGTACGGGCCGCGCATCGACCTCGGGCTCGGCCGCTCAGGAGCACCAGCACCCGGCACCCCGAAGCCGCCGTCGCTCGCCCCGCGGACCGACCAGGTCGTCGACGGCCTGCTCGTCCCCGCGCCGTTCGAGTTCCGCATCGCGCCGGGCAGCCGGTTCGCCCTGCAGGGGGAGCTGCTCGGCCGGGTGCCGGGCGACGTCGACCGGTTCGCGGACGAACTCGACCTGATCCGCGGCCTGTTCGCGGGCACGTGGTCGCGGGACGGCGCGGTGATCGAGGCCCCGCCGTCCGCGGGCGCAGCCGTCGAGCTGTGGATCCACGGCTCCACCGGCGGCGAGAGTGCCCGGATCGCCGGCGCGCTCGGCCTGCCGTACGGCGCGAACTACCACACGTCGCCCGGCACGGTCCTGGCGTCGGTGCAGGCCTACCGCGACGCGTTCTGCCCGGGCGTGCTCGACGCGCCGCACGCCATCGTGTCGGCCGACGTGCTCGTGGCGCCGACCGCGGCCGAGGCGGACCAGCTCGGGACCGGGTACGCCCAGTGGGTGCACTCGATCCGCTCCGGCGTCGGGGCGATCGAGTACCCCACCCCGGACGAGGCTCGAGCGGCGCGGCTGCCGGACGATGCCGCCGCGTCGGTGGCGGACCGGCTCGCGACGAGATTCGTCGGCGACCCGGCACACGTCGCGGAACGGCTCGAGACGCTCCGACGGGTCACGGGAGCGGACGAGTTGCTCGTCACGACGATCGCGCACGACCACGACGCCCGGGTGCGCTCCTACGAGCTGCTCGCCGCGGAGTGGGCGGCGCGCGCCGACCTGCGGGAGCCGGCGGCCGCCGCGCGCTGACCGACGCGGAACGACTCCGTCGCTGTCGTCCGACAGCGACGGAGTCGTTCGTGCGCGCAGCGCACGGTGCGGGCCGGGCACGGGGTGCGGAACCGGGCACGGGGTGCGGAACCGGGCACGGTACGGCCTGGAGGCACGGTGCCAGGCCGCCACGGGCCTCCCGTCCGCACCGTGGTGGCGTCGCGGACCCGTCCCGTGTTCCGGGGCGAGCACAGCTCGAGTGGTGCGTCCCGAGCGACATCGTCGCAGTCGTACGACGTCGACATCGTCGTTCCTGCTCGTCCGCGAAAGCCCGCGCACGCAACGAGCGACACCACCGAGGTCGTACGACCTCGACGGTGTCGCTCTGCATCAGCACCAAGCACGAGCACCAGGCATCAGCACCAGGCCCCGATGCGCCGAACCGGGGCGCGCGGCCTCAGCTGTTGTCGAGCGGCAGACCATCGGGGTTCACCTCGGACGTCTTCACGGCCTCGTTCGACAGGTTGTAGGCCGCGAGCCACTTCGCGTAGGTGCCGTCCTCGATGAGCTCGTTGATCGCCGCCGCGACGGGCTTCGCGATGCCGCTGTCCCGCTTCGTCGTCGCGGCGATGAGCCCCTGCAACGAGGAGCCGGCGCCGGAGTACGTGCCCGCGGTCTTCGTCGGCTTCGCGGTGCTCTTGCTCTGCGTGTTCTGGTAGGCGATCGTCGGGTTCGGACCGAAGTAGGCGTCGATCTTGCCCGAGTCGAGTGCGAGCCTGACCGCGTTGCCGTCCGGGTAGTACTTGATCGTGAAGTCCTTGCCCTTGGACCGGAGCTCCTTCTGCCACTCGAGCAGGATGTTCTCCTGGTTCGTGCCGGAACTGACGGACAGGGTCTTCCCGGCGAGCACGGACGGGTCGCCGTCGAAGCGCAGCGAGCTCGACGCCAGCACCTGGAACGCCAGGTTGTCCTGCCGGTACGAGGCGAAGTCGTACTTCTCCTTGCGCTGCTCGGTGACCGTGACGTTCGAGAAGCCGGCGTCGTACTTGCCGCTGTCGATGCCGACGAACAGGTTGTCCCACGTGGCGTTCTGCACGTCAGCGCGCAGCCCGAGCTTCGCGGCGACGAGCCGTCCGAGGTCGGGCTCCGAGCCGGTGATGGTCTTCTGGTCGTCGCCGGTGAAGGCGAGCGGCGGGAACCCGGCGGGCAGAGCACCCACGCCGATCGTCAACTTGCCGGACTTCCGGACGGCGGCAGGGAGCGCGTCGTGCAGCTTCGTGTCCTCGGTGACCTCGAGGGTCGTCTCCTTCGCGGCACCGTTCGAGGCGGCGCCGATGGTGACGGAGCCGTCGGGTGCGCCGCTCGTGTCGGCGGAAGCGCCCGCGGAGCACCCGGCGAGGGCGACGACGACGCCGGCTGCGAGGACGAGGAAGCCGGCGCGGTTGCGCCAGCGGGCGGGGGTGATCGTGGACATGGTTCTCCTTGGGGTGCGTGCGAGGATCAGGGATCGGGTCAGGGGTCAGCGGACGCGGGACAGGAAGTCGCGCGTGCGGGTGTGCTGCGGGTGGTCGAGCACCTGGGCCGGCGGCCCCTGCTCGACGACCCGCCCGTGGTCGAGGAACACGACGTGGTCGGCGACCTCGCGGGCGAAGGCGATCTCGTGCGTGACGATGACGAGCGTGGTGCCCGTGTCCGCCAACCCCCGGATGACCCCGAGCACCTCGCCGACGAGCTCCGGGTCGAGCGCCGAGGTCGGCTCGTCGAGCAGGACCACCGACGGCTCGAGTGCCAGCGCCCGCGCGATGGCCACGCGCTGCTGCTGCCCGCCGGAGAGCTGCCGCGGCCGGGTGTCGCCACGGTCGCCGAGTCCGACGCGCTCGAGCAGGGCCGCCGCGCGGGCGCGGGCCACGGCACGGGGGACTCCGGCGGCGATCGGCCCCTCGGCCACGTTCTCGAGCGCGGTCAGGTGCGGGAACAGGTTGAAGTGCTGGAACACGAAGCCGATCCGCGACCGCTGCCGCAGGATGTGCCGCTCGGGAAGCTCCTTCCAGCGGGGGACCCCGTCGCGCCCAGTCCGGAGTCGGACGCCGATGGGCTCGCCGCCGACGGTGACGACCCCGCGGTCGAGCGGCTCGAGGTGGTTGATCGCCCGGAGCAGCGTGGACTTGCCGGAACCGGAGGGGCCGAGGACGACGGTCACGCTGCCGGACGGCAGCGACAGGTCGACGCCGTCGACGACGACCGTGTCGCCGAACGCCTTGACGGCCCCGTGGATCGCGATGGCGGCGCTCATCAGATGCTCCTCTCGTCGGTGGTGGAAGCAGCCCCGGACGCGACCGCGCGCTCGGCGACGGCTGCCTGTGTGCGGCGACCCGCGCCTCCAGGCCGTCCCCGACCACGTCCGGTGCCGCCGCCCCGCAGCACGCTCCGCACCCGCTGCCACGGTGTCGGCGGCAGCGCCCGGACGGAGCCGCGGGCCGTCCAGCGCTCGACGTAGTACTGCACGACCGACACCGCGCTGGTGAGCACGAGGTACCAGATCGTGGCGACGACGAGCAGCGGGATGATGTCCGTCGGGTAGGTGCTCGACAGGTTCTGCACCACGCCGAACAGGTCGAGCAGCGAGACGTAGAACAGCAGCGACGAGGCCTTCAGCAGTCCGACGACCTGGTTGACGAACGCCGGGACGATCGACCGCAGCGCCTGCGGCAGGATCACCCGCACGAACTGCCGGCGACGGGGGAGCCCGAGCGCCTGCGCGGCCTCGTGCTGGCCGTGGTCGACGGCGAGCACGCCGGCGCGGACGATCTCCGACGCGTAGGCGATCTCGCTGAGGCTCAGCCCGATCACACCGATCGCCAGGTCGCCGAGCACGTTGGCGGTCGGCACCTGGAACTGCGGCCCGAAGGGGATCCCGATGCCGATGGTCGGGTACAGCGACCCGAGGTTGTACAGGAAGACGAGCACCAGGATGAGCGGCACCGACCGGAACAGCCAGACGTACCCCCACGCGAGCCCGGACAGCACCGGGTTCTGCGACAGCCGTGCGATCGCGACGACCACACCGCCGGCGAAGCTGATCACCGCGCTCAGCGCCGTCGCCGTCAGCGTCAGCTGCAGTCCGGTCAGGACGGCGGGGCTGAACAGCCACTTGCCGACGGCGGGCCAGCCCCACTGCTCGTTGGTGAACAGCGTCTCGACGAAGTTCAGCAGCACCACGAGCACGAGGGCCGCGGCGATCCACCGCAGCGGGTGGCGCAGCGGCACGACGGGGCGGTCGAGTGCGGCGTGTCCGGCCGCGTCGATGGTCGCGGTCTCCGGCCTGGAGGCGCGGCTCGGCTCGGGCGTCCGGCCCGCGTCGTCGACGCTGGTCGCCTCCCGCTGCGGGGCCCTGGTGGTGTCGGTCATGTCGCGACCGTAGGAGGCCCGAGCGGCGCCGACAACGCCTCGCGCAACACCCCGCCACGCGACGCAACACCCGGCCATCCGGCGCAACGCGGCGTCACAGAACGCCTGCCCCGCGTGACGTTCCGTGACGGCGGACGGAGCGCTACCGTTGCGCCATGACAGCGCATCGTGTGACCGCCCCGGTGCCCCCGGCGGACGGCACCAAGGTGAAGGGTCCGGCGTCGTACTTCCCGAGCATCGAGGCGACCTACGGGCGCCCGGTGCAGGAGTGGCTCGACCTGGTCGCGGACCGGCTCGACGGCCACCAGCACATGGAGGTCGTCGGGTGGCTCAAGTCCGAGCACGGCCTCGGGCACGGGCACGCGAACGCCCTGGTCGCCTACGTGAAGCACGCGCTGGCCTCCTGAGCCGACGTGCGGTGCGGTGCCGTGGCGGGTGTCGCTCGCGCTGCTCGTTGCGTGGTGCAGCGGGTGTCGGTGGTCGTTCCTAGCGTGGTGGGGTGGCCGAACCCGTCGATGCGTGGTGGCGCCGCCGACAGTGGTCGCGCGGCGAAGCGGTGCCGTACGCCGTCGGACAGTTCCGCGCCGACTGGGCGCCGTACCCGGTGCTCATCCGGCAGTACCACCCCGACTGGAACCACGGCGTCGTCCTGACCCAGGTCCCCCCGGCGGCCGAGGTCCTGCTCACCTGGGAGTGCGACGTCGGGCACGTCTTCGTCGCGACCCCGTCCGAACAGCGGTCCCGTCCCGGCCGTGAGCGCCGTCGCTCCGTGTGGTGCCCCGAGTGCGCGGTGCAGGCCCACCCCCAGCGGTGGCCGGTGCTGCCGTCGGACTGGCCCCAGACGGTGCCCGTGCCGCAGCGGGTCGTCCGGAGCGCCGGACGACAGACCCTGCCGGCGGCTCCGGTGCGCGGGGTCCCGGCCGGAGCCGTCGCGTCGAGCCGTGCCCGCTCTCGTCGGCCCGTCGCCGGGTCGGCCGGGTCGGCAGGCTCGGCCGGGTCGGCCGGTGGTGCACCCCGTCGGACCGCCCAGTCCGCTCCCCGCACGATCTGCCCGAAGACCCCGCGGCTGCCGTCGGGTGAATCGTTCACGAGCGTCTGCGCCCCGGCGACGGCCTCGGCGGTCGAAGCCGAACTCCGGGGCATGCTGTCCGAGCGGTTCGCGTTCACCTACGACCACTCCGCCATCCGACTCGACCGGCCGTTCTTCGACCACGTCGAGGCCTGGCCGGACATCATCCTGCCCGAGCTCCGCGTCGCCATCGAGTACGACTCCACCGGTCGGCACGGGCTCGAGCACGTCGGCCCGCGGCAGGAGACCGACCGCAGGAAGGACCGAGCGATCCGTGCCGTGGGGTGGGAGGTCGTCCGCATCCGCACCGGGCGGCTGCCGGCGCTCGGCCCGTACGACCTGCAGGTCTCGGGAATCTCCGGCCGGACCGTCGAGCGGCTCGCGGACACCCTGCGCGAGCTCCGGGGCGCGCTGTTCGTCGACGCCTACGCCCGGTGACGCCGCCGATCGGGGTACAGGCGCGGCGGCACGGGGTACGGCCCGGCTGGGAGCGGTCGCGAGCGACGGGTAGGTATACAGGGTGACCACCGTCTTCTGTCTCCACGCCCTCGGCGCGAGTTCCGAGGAGTTCGCGCTGCTGCGCGCTGAGCTCCTCGGCGACCTCGACCTGATCGGCATCGACCTGCCCGGCTTCGGTCGCAGCCCGGCGTCGTCCGGCACCACCGTCGAGGAGATGGCCGTCCTGGTGGAGCGCGCGATCGGGGCGAGCGGCTCGACGGAGTGGATGCTCCTCGGGCACTCGATGGGCGGCAAGGTCGCCACGGTGGTGGCCGACCGCACGATCTCCGGCGCGAACGGCCTGTTCGGGCTGCGAGCCGTGGTGCTCCTCGCCGCGTCCCCCCTCGCTCCCGAGCCGATGGACGACGACCGCCGTTGGACGATGCTCTCGTGGGCTGCCGGTGGCCCGATCGGCGCCGAGGACGCCGAGGAGTTCGTCGCCGCCAACACCGCGGCACCCCTGGCGCCCGCGCGGCACAGTGCGGCGGTGCAGGACGTCGAGCGGACCGACCCCGCGGCCTGGACGGACTGGCTGTCCCGCGGCAGCCGCGAGGACTGGTCGGACGCCGCACCGAACCCGGTGCCCGCCCTGGTGCTCGCCGGTGCCGAGGACGGCGACCTCGATGCCGACGCCCAGCGTCGCCTGACCCTGCCGCACTGGCCGAACAGCGAGCTCCACGTCGTCGACGGCGCCGCCCACCTGCTGCCCTGGGAACAGCCCGAGGCCGTGGCCGAGCGCATCCGCGACTTCTGGCAGCGCCGGGTCACGGGGTCGCCGGTCGTCCCCGTGGAGCACGCCCGCGTGATCGCCTCGCCGCGGGTCAGCGCCCGGACCCGAGGCCTGCTCGCCGAGCGCGCCCTGCCCGACGACCCGTCGGCTGCACCCCACGCGCTGACGCCGACGCAGTTGGGCACGCTGCGTGCCGTCGCGCGGATCGTCGTCCCGCAGCCCGGCACCGACCAGGTCGACCTGGCACTGCGGGTCGATGCGCAGCTGGCCGCAGGGCTCGGCGACGGCTGGCGGCCGGACAGCCTGCCGGTGGACGCCGAGGCCTACCGCGCCGCGCTCGACGTCCTCGCCGCGCCCGCCCGCGACGGTGTGCTCGACCAGGCCCTCGAGTCCGTGGCTGCCGGGCGGTACCGCGCCGACGGCGATCTCGACGCCGAACAGCTGCGCGCGTGGTTCGAGGACGCCAGCGTCGACCTCGTGAAGCACTGGCTTGCACACCCCGCCACCATGGCCGCCATCGACTTCGACGGCTACGCGAACGGCGGCGACGGCGTCCGCAAGCAGGGCTTCCAGCTGCTCGCGGCGGGCCAGCGCGAGGCCTGGGAACCCGAGGCCCCCGCCGACCCCGGCACCGCCACCGCCACCGCGATGGACACCGCACCGACGACCGGAGCTACACGATGAGACTCGACGGACAACGCACGTACGGCACGGACGACGTCGTCGACGTTGTCGTGGTCGGCACCGGGGCCGGGGGAGCACCGCTCCTCGCGTCGCTGGCCCGCCGTGGCCTGACGGTCGTCGCGCTCGAAGCCGGCCGCAACACCGAGCCGGGCGACCACGTGCCGGACGAGGTCGCCGCCCCCGGTGACATCAACTGGATGGACGAGCGGCTGAGCGGCGGCGGAGCCCCCACGGCCTTCGGCCCCAACAACAGCGGCACGGGCGTCGGTGGCTCGACGCTGCACTGGGGCGCGTTCACCCCGCGGCCGAGCGAGCACGACCTGCGACTGCGGACCGAGAGCGGCGCGGGGCAGGACTGGCCGATCAGCCACGCCGAGCTCACCGGCTGGATCGAGCAGGTCGAGCACGACGTCGGTGTCGCCGGCCCCGAGCACTACCCGTGGGACCCGTCCCGTCGCTACCGGATGCGCCCGCCGGGCCGGAACGCCTCGTCGGACATGATGATGCGCGGTACCGCGGCGGCCGGGATCACCGCGACCGATGCCCCGGTCGGCCTGACCACCGAGGACCGGCACCAGGAGCACCACGGGCTGCGCCAGGCCTGCGTGTCCTGCGGCTCCTGCCACCAGGGCTGCCGCAACGGCTCGAAGGTGTCGATGGACACGACCTACCTGCCCGCCGCCGTGGCGTTCGGTGCCGAGATCCGTCCGGAGTCCTTCGTGCACGGCATCGAGCTCGACGCGGCGGGACGGGTCGAGGCCGTCCTGTACACCGCCGACGGGCGCGAGCACCGCCAGCGCTGCCGGACCCTCGTCCTCGCCGCGGGCGGTGTCGAGACGCCGCGGCTGCTGCTGCACACCGGTGTCGCGAACGGCAGCGGACAGGTCGGCCGGAACTTCACCGCGCACGGAGCAACCCAGGTGTGGGCGCGGTTCGACGAGTCGATGCGCTCGTACCGCGGGTACCCGTCGTCGATCATCACCGAGGACTTCGTCCGACCGGCGGACGCCGACTTCGCGGGCGGCTACCTCATCCAGAGCCTGGGCGTGCAGCCACAGACCTTCGCGACCTCGCTGGTCCGGGGTGGCGGACTCCGCGGTGCCGAGCTCGTCCGGGCGCTGCAGGACTACCCGTTCTCGGCCGGCGTCGGCATCAACGCCGAGTGCCTGCCGTACGACGACAACCGGCTCGAGCTGACCGACGAACTCGACGAGCACGGTGTCCCGCGTGCCCGGGTCTCGTTCACCCCGGGCTCGAACGAAGAGGCGATCCGCCGCCACGCGGTCCGCACGATGACGACCATCGTCGAGGCAGCCGGTGGCCAGGACGTCCGGGTGCTCGAACGCACGGCGCACACCATCGGCACCGCGCGGATGGGCACGGACCGCGAGACCTCCGTCGTCGACCAGGACGGCCGCTCCTGGGACGTCCCGAACCTGTGGATCGCCGACAACTCGGTGTTCCCGAGCGCGGTCATCGCGAACCCGGCGCTGACGATCATGGCGCTCTCGCTCCGCACCGCCGACCGCATGCTGCAGGCCGCCTGAGCAGGCGCCCCGACGGCTCGGTCGCGGCTCATCCCCGGAGTGCGAGCGCCTCGCTCGTCCACCGGGCGTGCAGGTCCCACGGGTCGTCGACCCCGGCGGCGACGGCGTCCACGTGGGCCAGGAGCTCCGGCGTCACCCGGAACCACTCGGTACCCGGGTACCGGCTGGCGGCGAACGTGGCGTGCCGTCGGCGTTCGAGGGTCCGGTCACCGCGCTCGAACGCCAGCAGGTCCTGGTGCGGGATCGCCGCGAGCCGTTGCCGGGGGTTCATCGTCGTGCCGATCTTGATGCGGTCGCCGAAGTCGTCGCGCATCCGCAGGTAGTAGACGACGTCGACCCGAGGGGGAGCGAGGTCGCCGTCCGGCACCTCTCCCCAGCGCCACTCGCACCGGGCGCACACCATCCCCGAGGGGTAGCGCACCCCGATCCGCGAACCGCACGCCGGGCACGGGCCGGGCAGGGTGTCCTCGATGCCGGGGTGTTCGGCCGCGAGGTCGGCGACGAACGCGACGTGCGCACCGCACAGGGGGACGCCCGCGAGACCGTCCGCGAGCACGCCCGCGCAACCCGGCACGCAGCACGACGAGGTGACCATGCGCGGAACGCTAGCCCGACCCACCGACGTGCCCCGGGCCTCCCGGCCGCTGCGCGCTGGGCGTACCGGGCGTCCCTGGTCGAATCGGGCGTACCTGGTGCGTTCTTCCGACCAGGTACGCCCGTTTCCACCAGCCATCGCGCCCGTTCTGGGAAGGAACGGGCGTACCTGCGGGAACCGGGCGCCCGGCCGCCGGCCGTCCAGACCGAGAACGGGCATGCCGACCGAGATCGGGCGTACCTGGTCGAATCGGGCGTACCTGGTGCGTTCTTCCGACCGGGTACGCCCGTTTCCACCAGCCATCGCGCCCGTTCTGGGAAGGATCGGGCGTACCTGCGGGTACCGGGCGCCCGGCCGCCGGCGTACCGACCGAGAACGGGCGTGCCGACCGAGAACGGGCGTACCTGGTCCGTTCTTCCGACCAGGTACGCCCGTTCCCACCAGCCATCGCGCCCGCCATGGGAAAGAACGGGCACGCAGGCCGCCGTCAGTCGGTGAAGATCACCCCGACGGGCTCGCGCTTCTCCTCCTGGAACTCGTCCTCACCGCGACCGAGCGCCCAGTACGCCGACAACGACATCTCGCGCTTCTCCAGCCCCCAGTCGTCCTGCAGCAGCCGACGGATCGCCTTCATCGCGGTCCGCTCGCCGTGCGCGAAGACCTGGACCGGCCGGGAGGCACGCGGCAGCCCGCGGGCCGTCTCCAGCAGGAGCGTGCCCGGCTGGGCGCCGGTGGCGTCCCGGTGCAGCCACCGCAGGTCGACCCCCGCCGGGTGCCGGAGGTCCTGCTCGTCAGCGGGCCCGGCCACCTCGACCAGGGCGACCCCGGTGGCGGAGTCGGGCATCGACTCGAGTGCTGCGCCGATCGCGGGCAGGGCGCTGTCGTCACCGAGCAGCACGTGCGTGACCGCCGGGTCCGTGGTGGGCGCGTAGCCACCACCGGGCCCGGACAGGGCGAGCCGATCGCCCGGCTGCGCGGACGCTGCCCAGGGACCGGCGAGGCCCTCGTCGCCGTGCACGACGAAGTCGATCGCGATGGTCCGCGTGGTGTGGTCGACCGCACGCACCGTGTAGGTGCGGCGGGCGGGGCGGTCGTGCTTCGGCAGGGTCTCGCGCAGGGCCTCGAGGTCGTACGGCGGCACGAGTCCGAGCGACGGCTTGGCGAGCAGGAGCTTGACGTACTTGTCGGTCGAGCCGAGTCGGTCGGGGTCGGCCTGGGCGACGAAGTCCTCGAAGGCCGAGCCGCCCAGGTGCACGCGCACCATGTGGGGCGAGAGCCGTTCGGTGCGGTCGACGACGAAGACGTGCTGGGGGCGTTTGGGTTTCGAGCTCATCGTGGGGGAGCTTCCTCTCGCGGGTTCGGCGCCACCTGGGTGATCCCTGCTTGACGCGCGCATCACTAAGGTTAGCCTTACCTCATGGACTCGACCGTCATCCCGTTCTCCGAGCTGCTGCGGCGTCGCACGCGGCGCTCGCACGGTGCCTCGGCCACGAGCGGCTTCATGCAGGACCTGCTCGGCGGCGACTGCGACGTCGCCGACTACGCGGACCTGCTCGGACAGTACGCCTTCGTGTACGACGCGCTCGAGCGGGCGGCGGAACGCATGGCCGACCACCCCGTGGCGGCGCCGTTCGTCACCGCGCAGCTCACCCGGATGCCGGCGATCCGTGCCGACCTCGAGTACCTGATCGGCCCGGACTGGTCCGAGCTGGTGTGCCCGCTGCCCGCGACGACCGCGTACGTGCGACGCCTCAACGAGGTCGCGGCCGAGTGGCCCGGCGGCTTCGTGGCACACCACTACACGCGGTACCTCGGCGACGTGTCCGGCGGGCACGTGATCGGACAGGTGCTGGCCGAGCGGTTCGGGTTCGACACGAACGGTGTCCTCTTCTACATCTTCGACCAGGTCGCCGACCCGAGCGACTTCGAGCACACCTACCGGGCCCAGCTCGACGCCGCGCCCTGGACGGCCGACGAGCAGGAGCGGGTGATCGCCGAGGTCGAGCTGGCCTACGAGCTGAACCGCGGGCTGCTCGCCGGCCTCGATGCCCGCCGTGCTCCGTTCCGTCGGGAGCCGGGCAGCGCGTCCGTGCCCGCCTGACCGGCGGCGGCAGTACCCAGGCCAGCCCGCCCGAACCCGCCTGCCCGCGCAGCGGCTGCGCACTCCCGCCCGGCCCCGCGTCCGTCCGGACGGTCGACGTCATGCGCCCCCGGGTGCCGATACGCTGCTGGGACCCGGGACCAGCCTCCCGGACGACCCGGAAAGGACTCCATGACGGCGATCGACGGATCTGCACGCCACGAGCGCGCGCGGGACGACGTCAGCGGTGCGGTCGACAGTGACCTGCGCGCCGACGTGCGGTACCTCGGCAACCTCCTCGGCCGGGTGCTGCGGGAGAACGGGGGCGACGAACTGCTCCACGACGTGGAGTCGTTGCGCGCCGCCGTGATCGACGCCTACGAAGGCGACCACGCCGAGGGTGCAGCGCGTGCCCAGGCGATCGTCTCCGGCATGTCGGCCGAACGCGCCGAGGCCGTGGCACAGGCGTTCACCACCTACTTCCACCTCACCAACCTGGCCGAGGAGCACCACCGCGTGCGGGTCCTCCGCCAGCGCGGCGACGACGGCGGCGTCGCCGGGGACTCGTTCCCCGCCACCTACGCCGAGCTCGTCGCCGAGGTCGGCGAGGCCGAGGCCGCCGAGCGCCTCCGCACCCTGCGGTTCCACCCGGTGCTGACGGCCCACCCGACCGAGGCCCGCCGCCGCGCCGTCACCACGGGTGTCCGCCGCATCACGGACCTCATCGACGAGCGTGACCGCGCCCGCAACGCGACGGCCCGCGCCGAGAACGAGCGCCGCCTGCTCGAGGAGATCACGACCCTCCTGCGCACCTCCCCGCTCCGCACCACCCGGCCGACCCCGCTCGACGAGGTCCGCACCGCGATGAGCGTGTTCGACCAGACCCTGTTCGAGATCGTCCCGCAGGTCTACCGCCTGCTCGACGACCGGCTGCAGGGCGACGACGCCGGCCGCGCTCCCGTGATCGCGCCCGCGTTCGTGCGGTTCGGCACCTGGATCGGCGGCGACCGCGACGGCAACCCGCACGTGACGGCCGACGTCACCCGCCAGGCCGCCGAGATCGCGGCGGAGCACATCCTGCTCGGCCTCGCCCGCGCGACCACCCGCATCGGCAGTGCCCTGACCCTCGACGCGAGCGACACCCCCGCCGACGCCGGCCTCACCGCCCTCGTCGCCGCGCAGGAGTCCCTCGACCCGGGCATCGCCGAGCGCATCGGCGTCCGCGCACCGAACGAGACCCACCGTCGTGCGCTCCTGTTCGTCGCCGCGCGCATCGACGCCACCCGGACCGGCACCACGCCGCTGGCCTACGACGGCCCCGAGTCGCTGCTGGCCGACCTCCGCACCATCCAGGCGTCGCTCGTCGCCGCCGGTGCGATCCGCCCGGCGAACGGCGAGCTGCAGAACCTGATCTGGCAGGTCGAGACCTTCGGGTTCCACCTGGCCGAGCTCGAGGTCCGCCAGCACTCGCAGGTGCACCGCACCGCCCTGACCGAGATCCGCGCCGGTGGCGAACTGAGCGAGACCACCGAAGAGGTCCTCGCCGTGTTCCGCACGATCGCCGGGCTGCAGTCCCGCTACGGCGTCCGCGCGGCGAACCGGTACATCGTGTCCTTCACGCAGTCCCCGGCGGACCTGGCGAACGTGCACGAACTCGCGGTCGCCGCGCTCGGGTCCGCCGAGGCCGCGCCGGTGCTCGACGTCATCCCGCTGTTCGAGACCTTCGCCGACCTGCACGCCAGCGTCGACATCCTCGACGAGGCCGTCCGCACCGAGGCGTTCCAGCGACGCCTCGCCGCGACCGGCCGTCGGCTCGAGGTCATGCTCGGCTACTCGGACTCGTCGAAGGACGTCGGCCCGGTGTCCGCGAACCTGGCGCTGTACGACGCGCAGGCCCGCATCGCCGACTGGGCCCGCGACAACGACATCGAGCTGACCCTGTTCCACGGCCGGGGCGGTTCGCTCGGCCGCGGTGGCGGTCCCGCCAACGAGGCCGTCCTCGCGCAGCCGCCGGGGTCGATCGACGGCCGCCTGAAGCTCACCGAGCAGGGTGAGGTCATCTTCGCCCAGTACGGCGACCAGGACATCGCCGCCCGCCACCTCGAGCAGATGGCCTCGGCGACGCTGTTCGCGTCGTCGCCGTCGAACGAGGCGCGCACCGCGGCCGCGGCCGCCCGGTTCGCCGACCTCGCCCAGCAGCTCGACGACGTCTCGCGCGTCGCCTTCTACGACCTGGTCAAGGCCGACGGCTTCGCGCCCTGGTTCGCCCGGGTCACCCCGATGGAGGAGATCGGCCTGCTGCCCCTCGGCTCCCGCCCGGCCCGTCGTGGCCTGTCGGTGGAGTCGCTGGAGGACCTCCGCGCCATCCCGTGGGTGTTCTCGTGGACGCAGGCGCGCATCAACCTCGCCGGCTGGTACGGGCTCGGCTCCGCGCTCGAGGCCGTCGGCGACGTCGACGTGCTCCGCGCCGCATACGCCGAGTGGCCGCTGTTCGCCGCGATGATCAAGAACGTCGAGATGTCGCTCGCGAAGACCGACGAGCACATCGCCCGCCGGTACCTCGAGCTCGCCGACCGCGACGACCTCGCCGCGAAGGTGCTCGACGAGATGGTCCGCACCCGCGACTGGGTGCTCCGCGTCTCCGGCGGCAGCGACGTGCTCGAGGACCGGCCCGTCCTGGCCCGCGCCGTGCGCCTCCGCAGCCCGTACGTCGACGCGCTGTCGCACCTGCAGCTCCGCGCGCTGCGCGCCATCCGCACGTCCGGCAGCACGGACCCGACGGACGCCGACCACCGGCTCCTGCTGCTCACCGTCAACGGGATCGCGGCCGGCCTGCAGAACACGGGCTGACGCCCCCGACCGACGGACAGGAGGCCCGGTGCCAGCTGGCACCGGGCCTGCCGTCCGTCCGCGCGCACGTCCCGGGCCGCTCCGCCCAGTGGTCACGAAGCGTCGGCTGCGCCGTCGCCGGGCGACGGAACGCGACCGCTCGGCGGACGTGAGCGGGGTGTCGTGACCGCGCGCGCTTCGCGCCGCCGCTCCGCCCGAGTGGTCAGGACACGTCGGGTTGCCCCGGCCGAGGGGTCACGAAGCGTCGGCTGCGCCGTCGCCGGGCGACGGAACGCGACCGCTCGGCGGACGTGAGCGGGGTGTCGTGACCGCGCGCGCCTCGCGCCGCCGCTCCGCCCGAGAGGTCAGGACACGTCGGGTGGCCCCGGCCGAGTGGTCACGAAGCGTCGGCTGCGCCGTCGCCGGGCGACGGAACGCGACCGCTCGGCGGACGTGAGCGGGGTGTCGTGACCGCTCGCGGCACCGGACGGGAGGCCCGTGGCGGGCCCGCACCGGGCCTCCCGTCCGTCCGCGCGCACGTCGCAAGGCCCGCGTTCCGTGCGCAGCAACGGTCGCGTCCAGCACCTCGACCCGACCGTTGCTGCTCTCGAAGTGCCTGTCGAATCGATTCGGGGACGCGTAGCGTGTCCGAGGTGACGACGGAGCGCAGCCTGGGACCGACGACGACCGTGCTGCCCCCGATCGTGCCGCTGGCGCTCATCGTCGGGGTCTCGCCGTTCGCGACGGACATGTACATCCCCGCACTCCCGGCCATCGCGCGTGACCTCGACACCACGCCGGGCGCGGTGCAGCTGTCGCTCACGGCGTTCCTCGTGGCCTTCGCGGTCGGCCAGCTGCTCGTCGGACCGGTGAGTGACGGGATCGGACGTCGGCCGATGCTCGTCGTCGGGACCGCCCTGTTCGCCCTGGCGTCGGTCGGCTGCGCGCTCGCGCCCGACGTCGTGACGCTGGTGGTGGCCCGCGTCGCCCAGGGACTCGCCGGTGCCGCGGGCGCCGTGGCCGGTCGGGCGATGGTGTCCGACGTGACGAGCGGCACCCGGATGGCGAAGGTCTTCGGCACACTCGCGGCCATCAATGCGATCGGCCCCGTGGTGGCCCCGCTGGCCGGGGGAGCGGTGCTGACGGTCGGCACGTGGCGGCTCATGTTCGTCGTGCTGGCCGTGCTCGGTGCCGTGTTCTTCGTGGCCGTGGTGCTGCGGTTCCGCGAGACCCTGCCGCCGGAGCGTCGCGGTGGCGTCGGGTTCGCGGCCAACGGGCGGCGCATCCGCGAGCTCCTGGCGATCCCGCGGTTCCGGGCCTACGTGCTGAGCGGGGTGCTGTCGACGGTGGGGTTCTTCGCGTACATCGCGACGAGCTCGTTCGTGTTCCAGTCGGAGTTCGGGTTCTCCGAGGGGCTGTACACGCTCGTCTTCGCCACGAACGCGTCGATGATGATCGTCACGACGCTGCTGTTCGGTCGGCTCGTCGGACGGTTCACCGAAGACGCCCTGCTGACCCTGGGCCTGGTCGTCGGGACGGTCGGGGCCACGGCCGTGCTCGTGTCGGCGCTCCTCGGACTCGGGCCCGTGCCGGTGTGGTGCGCCCTCGCGGTCGTGACGGCCGCGTGGGGGTTCGTCCTGCCGGCGGCGATGACCCGCACCCAGCACGTCGGCGCGGCGCACCCGGGGACCGCGGCCGCCCTGCAGGGCGGGCTGACCTTCGGCATCGGCGGTCTCGGCACCCCGCTCGCCGGAGCCCTCGGCGGCACGGCACTGGCGATGGGCGCGGTGATGGCAGCGCTGATGGCCGCGGCCGTGGTGGTCCAGGTGACGGCGGCGCGGCGAAACCGGTCCCACAACTGACGGTCTGAGCCGGTAGGTTGCTGGTTGCAAGGCGCACCGATCTGAGGAGACCCACCGAGATGGACATCGTCGTACACGAGGCGGAGACCGACACCGCCGTCCTGGAGTGCAGCGGCCGGCTCAACATGGTCTCCGCGCCCACGTTCCGCGAGACCGTCGCCCAGATCGTCGGCAACGGGCGTTCGCGGCTCGTGGTCGAGCTCTCCGGGGTCGAGTTCATGGACTCCTCCGGCCTCGGTGCCCTGGTCGGCAGCCTCAAGACCGCGCGGCAGGCCGGCGGCGACCTCCGCATCGCGGCGCCGTCGGAACAGGTCCAGATGGTGCTCAAGCTCTCGAACATCGACAAGATCCTGCGGACGTACCCCGACGGGGACGCCGCGGTGACCGACTGGTGATGACCGCCCCCGTCGCCGAGCACATGCTCGCACTGGCGTGCCCTCCGGACGACGTGTCCGCCGTGCACGACTTCCTCGCGGGCGTGTGGCAGCACGAGCCGTCCGTCGCCGCCGAAGACCGGATGGCCCTCGAGCTCGCCCTGGTCGAACTCACCTCGAACGTCATCGAGCACGGCGCCCGGCCGGACGGCGTCTCGTGCGAGCTCCGGCTCGAGATCGGCGACGAGCGCTTCCAGGCGTTGCTGTCCGACGACGGGGTCGCAGCGACGGTGGATCCCGACGCTGCCGTGCTGCCCGACGACTTCGCCGAGGGTGGTCGCGGGCTCGCCCTCGTCCGGATGGTCGTCGACGACCTGCGGTACGAACGCGTGGCCGATCGGAACCGCTGGACGGTGCTGCGCTCCCGGCACTGAGCGGGAGCACGGCCGTCACGCATCGACGGAGCCGCACCGGTCGTCCGCCCAGCGCACTCCGTGGGCCGTAAACCGCAATGACGGATCGCGGATTGTCGCGTTTCCCGGACACCGTGTCACGATTCGCGCGATGACTGTCGAGCCTGATCCCCGGATCCGGTTCGAGACGTCCGGCGCTGGACTCGACGCGGCCGTGCAACTGTACGAAGAGGCCTACGAGAGCACGGGGTTCTCGGCGTCCCGGACCGATCGTCCGTTCGCGTACCGGTTCCAGGTCGTGGGCGACGGATCGATGACGTTCCGCTCCACCCGGTTCGACGGGCGGATGCAGGGCGAGGTCGAGGTCCCCGACGAGTACGTCGTGATGTGGACCTCGGACGGCGGTGGCCGCGTCGACGTCGGTCGCCAGGAGGTCGACTTCGCACCGGGGACACCCCGGGTGTTCCCGACACGGCGCCCCTTCGCCTTCGACCTGCAGGAGATCCGCCAGAGCCTCGTGCAGTTCGACCGCACGTACCTGGAGCGCGTCGCCGCCGAGGTGCACGGCACCCGGCCCGGCCCCCTCGTGTTCGACCACACCGCCGCGCCCCGGCCGGAGGACCTCCGCGCCTGGAACGCCCGGGTGCAACGAGCCGCAGCGATCGTGCTCGGCCCGGCACCACTCACCGCGCTGGCCCTCGCCGAGACCGTTCGTGAGACCGCGCTGGCGTTCCTCGACACGTTCCCGCACGAGTCCATCGCCCCCGACGTCGCGCTGCCACAGGGAGCCACGGGTCGCGTCCGCGAGGCCGTGGAGTTCATGCACGCCTTCGCCCACACGCCCGTGACCACCACCGACGTTGCCCAGCACGTCGGCCTGAGCGTCCGGGGGTTGCAGCAGGCGTTCCAGCGGCAGGTCGGAACGGCCCCGAACGCGTTGCTGCGGGGGATCCGCCTGGACCGCGTGCACGAGGAACTCCGGCGTGCGTCGGCGGGCGACCTGACGGTGGCGAGCGTGGCGTTGCGCTGGGGCTTCGCGCACCTCGGCCGGTTCTCGGCGGCGTACGCGTCGCGCTTCGGGCAGTACCCGCGCGACACGCTGCAGCAGCCCCGAGGCGCTGTCCTGCAGCCCTGACGCGCGTCACACTCCGGATCGGGGCCTCGCCGGTTCGCTACGCTGCCCGGGTGAGCAGACCGCGACCGTGGGTGATCGTCCCCGGCATCTGGAACTCGGGCCCGGACCACTGGCAGTCCGTCTGGGAGCGGGAGCAGCAGGACGAGCACGACCAGCACGACCGTCACCCTCAGCGCGCCGCCGTCCGCATCGCCCCCACCTCGTGGAGCGACCCGGAGCCCGACGACTGGCGCGCCGCGATCTCCGCGGCCGTGGCCTCGTGCACGGAGCCCCCGGTCCTCATCGCCCACAGCCTCGGCGTCCTGGCCGTCGCCGACTGGCTCGCCACCACGGCGGACGCTCCCGCGCTCGTCGCCGGTGCCTTCCTCGTTGCCCCGCCCGACCCGCTCGGTGCCGCGTTCCCGGCCGAGGCCTCGGGCTTCGTGGCACCGCGCCCGGTGCCCCCGGCCCAGCAGGTCCCGACGCGCCTCGTCGTGAGCGACGACGACCCGTACTGCAGCGCGGACCGGGGCGTCGTGTTCGCCGACGTCATGGGAGCGGACGTCGTCCGTGTCGGTGCCCTCGGGCACGTGAACGTCGCCAGTGGTGTCGGTGCGTGGTCGGCTGGACGGGAACTGCTGCGGGCGTTCGAGGACGGCCTCCGCCCAGCCCGGTGACCACGGCACGCGACACGCCGCTCAACTCCGCTCCGATATGGCAGGCGGCGCAGCGACACTCCGCGGATGTCCCGCATTTCGGCCCGCGCGATATTTATCCTTCGAGCATGGAGACCCAGTCCGGCGCACGCACCCCGCTCGTGGACCCGTTCGGCCGCGAGCTCGAGGAGTGGCTCCGCGACGCACCGGCGACCCGCGCCCCGTACGTGCCGGACCTCGTCGTCCCGCCCGTCACCGGCCCCGTGCAGCGCCCCGGACACCCCGCTATCAGCACCTCGACCGCCGACGAAGCGGCCGTCGACCCGACGACCGCTGCGGCGCACGTCGCCACCCCGGCCCCGGCTGACGAGACGACCCCGGCCGATGAGACCACCCCGTCGGCACCCGCCGCCCCTGCGTTCCGCCGCGACCGCGCCCGCCACGCCGCGGTCTGCGCCCCGTCGTTCCCGGAGCCGCCGGAGCGTCTGGCCCTGCGCATCGAGGACCTCGCGGTTGAGGTCTCGTCGTCCACCGGCCGCAGCAGCATCGAGCGCATCGTCCTGCTCGAGGACGAGGTCCGCCGCCGTGACGAGGACCTCGCTCGCCTCGCCGCGTGGGAGGCCACCGTCGCCGGCTCGGAGGACCCCGAGGTGACGGCCGCCCGCGCCTTCGCCCACACCGTCTTCGCCGACCTGCTGACCGATGCCGCCGCCGAGGCGGACCGCCGCGACCGCGCCGCAGCCCGCCGCGCAGCGACCGCTCCCGTGGCGCTCGTCACCCGGGCGGCCCCCGTGCCGACCCGCGCAGCACGGAGCGTCCCCGCAGCAGAGCAGGCACCCGCACCGGAAGCCGCACCGGTGGTGGAACTCGTCACCCCGGAACGCGACGAACCCGTCCGACCGGTGCTGGGCCTCCCGGCCGTGTCCCCGGTGTCCGCGGCCACGCGACCCACCCCGCTCGTCCTGCCCGCCACCGGGCCGACGGTCATCGACCGCGCGGCCTTCGCCGCCGCGCTCACCGCGCACCAGGGCGTCACCGCCAGCACGCCGGTCGTCCTGCCGGACGCCGTCGCCGCACCCGTGGTCCCGGCCCCCGTCGCGCAGGCAGCGGAAGCCGACACCGCCACGGCGGCAGCGCCGGCCCCGGCCGGCTGGTGGTCGCGACTCGTCGACCGGCTGCTCGGCCTGCTCGGTCGTCGCTGACGGCTTGCGGCCACGACGCCGTCGGCTGCACTGCCGTCGGCTGCACTGCCTGGAGGCCCGGATCACCCCACACGGACCGGCTGCCCCGTCCGGGGCGGTCGCCTCGGTACACTGACGGGATGCCGACGCTCCGCGAACTCCAGGCCGTGATCGAGGACCTGTGGCCCGCCGCCGGTGCCGAGTCGTGGGACTCCGTCGGGCTCGTCGCAGGCGACCCGAACGCCACCGTCGAGCACGTGCACCTCGCCGTCGACGCGGTGCCGGCCACCGCCCGTGAAGCCGTCGAACTCGGTGCCGGGCTCCTGCTCACGCACCACCCGCTGCTGCTGCGCGGGGTGACGACGATCGCCGAGTCGACCTACAAGGGCAGCGTCCTCGCAACCCTGGTGCGTGGCGGCAGCGCCCTGCTCGCGGCGCACACCAACGCCGACGTCGTGACGACCGGCACCTCGGCCGTCCTCGCCGACCGACTCGGTCTCACCGAGCAGCGACCGCTCGACGCCGGAGCCGACCCCGACACGGGCATCGGCCGAGTCGGGGTGCTGCCCGAGGGGACGACCCTCGGCGCCCTCGCCCGGAAGCTCGTCGACCTGCTGCCGCCCACGGCCACCGGGGTCCGCGTCTCCGGTGACTTCGACCAGCCCGTCCGCACCGTGGCGCTCTGCGCGGGTGCGGGGGACTCGCTGCTCGGCCACCCCGCCGTGCTCGACGCCGACGTCTACATCACGAGCGACCTGCGGCACCACCCGGCCTCGGAGTTCCGCGAACAGGCGCTGCTCGGCGGCGGACCTGCGCTCATCGACACCTCGCACTGGGCCACCGAGTGGCTCTGGCTCGACGTCGCCGCCGAGCAGCTGCGCACCCGGGCCGGGGTCCGCGTCACCGTGAGCGACCTCCGCACCGACCCGTGGGACTTCGCCGTCCTGCCGGCCGCCGAACCCACCACCCCCACAGAAGGAGCCTGACCATGAAGGCAGCACCCGAGGACCAGGTCATCCTCCTCGACGTCCAGCGTCTCGACAACGACGTCACCCGCATCGCGCACCGCATCACGTCGTTGCAGAAGGGCGACCAGCTGACCGAGCTGAGCAAGCAGGCCGCGGCGCTCCGGAGCGAACTCGTCGCCGCCACCGGCGAGGTCGAGGACGCCGAGCGCGACCTCGCCCGCCTGGAGTCCGACACCGCTGTGGCACAGGCCCGTGTCGAACGCGACACCACGATGCTGCAGAACGTCGCGAACGCGAAGGACGCCGCCGGACTGCAGAGTGAGCTCGACTCGCTGCAGCGGCGCATCGGCGGCCTCGAGACCGCCGAGCTCGAGATCATGGAGAACCTCGACGGGCTCCGCGCCCGGGTCGGCGACATCGAGGCGAAGCTCGCCGACGTCGAGGCCGCCCGCGCTGGTCTGGTCGCCGAGCGCGACGCGGAGATCGCCCGGCTCACGGCCGACCGCGAGTCGGCCGAGCAGGCCCGCGCCGACGTCGCTGCGAAGGTGCCGGCGGAGCTGCTGGCCCTGTACGACCGGCAGCGGGCGCGCTACGGCTTCGGCGCCTCGCTGCTGCAGGGTGGCGTGTCGACGGCCTCGGGCGTGGCGCTCAACAACTCCGACCTGCAGACCATCCGCCGGGCTGCGCCCGACGACGTGGTGCTGTGCCCCGACAGCGACGCGATCCTGGTGCGGACGGCCGAGTCCGGGCTGTAGTCGCGAGCGACGTCCGTGGCGGAGGCGCGGTGCCAGCTGGCACCGCGCCTCCTGACCGTCGTGCGCTGGTCGCAACGCGTCGGGGGCGTGCCGCCGAGAGGTCACGAACCGTCGGCTGCGGTCCCGCCGGCCGACCGTTGGTGACCGCTCGGCGGACCTGAGCGGGGAGTCGTGACCGCGCGCGGCGCCTGACGGGAGGCCCGTGGCGGCGCAGCACTGCGCCTCCGGCCCGTCGTGGGCTGGTCGCAACGCGTCGGGTGCGTGCCGCCGAGAGGTCACGAACTGTCGGCTGCGGTCCCGCCGGCCGACGGTTGGTGACCACTCGGCGGACCTGAGCGGGGAGTCGTAACCGCGCGCGGTGCGCGCGCCGCCTGACGGGAGGCCCGTGGCGGCGCAGCACCGCGCCTCCTGACCGTCGTGCGCTGGTCGCAACGCGTCGGGGGCGTGCCGCCGAGAGGTCACGAACCGTCGGCTGCGGTCCTGCCGGCCGACCGTTGGTGACCACTCGGCAGACCCGAGCGGGGAGTCGTGACCGCCTGCGCGGGCCAACGCGGCACGGAGAAGGGGGCGAATGGGCCGGCCGTACGCCGGGTTCTGTCCCGCCGCTTGCACGGCGGTGACGGCCATCTCTCTCGGACCGACGTTGCCGTCGGCCTCCAGCGGTCTACCCGAGGACTCGGCGAGCAGCCTCAACGTCCTCTGTCTGACCTTGCTCCGGGCGAGGTTTACCGAGCGGATCCGGTCACCCGGACCCCTGGTGGTCTCTTACACCACCGTTTCACCCTTACCGACGTCTCCGCCGGCGGTCTGCTTTCTGTGGCACTGTCTCGCGGATTGCTCCGGGTGGGTGTTACCCACCGCCCTGCTCTGTGGAGCCCGGACGTTCCTCGGCGCTCCCGGGGGAGCGACGCGACCGTCTCACCGACCCATTCGCTGGAGCGAGTCTACCCGGCTCCGCGGTGCCCGATGCGAGGGGAGCCGCACCGACACGCGTACCTGATGAGAACGGGCGTACCTGGTCGGGAGTTCCGACCAGGTACGCCCGATTCGACCAGGTACAGCCGCTAGCAGGCACGCCCGCGATCAGGGACGCCCGCCACCAGCGCCCGCGACCAGGCACGCCCGCAACGAGGACTAGACGCTGCGCGCCGCCAGGGTCGCGGCGCCGATGATGCCGGCGTTGTTGCGGAGCGTCGCGGGGATGATGTCGGCCTGCAGATCGAGCAGCGGGAGGAACTCCTCGTACTGCTTCGAGACCCCGCCGCCGACGACGAAGAGCTCGGGGGAGAGCAGGGCCTCGAGCGTCGAGTAGTACTTCTGCAGGCGCTTCGCCCAGTGCTTCCACGACAGGTCGTCGCGCTCCTTGGCGGCGAACGAGGCGCGCGACTCGGCATCGTGCCCCTCGATCTCCAGGTGCCCGAGCTCCGAGTTGACGATGAGCACGCCGTCGTTGATGAGCGCGGTGCCGATGCCGGTGCCGAGCGTCGTCACGATGACCAGCCCGTCCTTGCCCTTGGCCGCGCCGAACTGCTGCTCGGCGAACCCGGCGGCGTCGGCGTCGTTGACGAAGTGGATGGAGCGGCCGAGTTCCTTCTCGAACAGTGCCTCGGCCTCGAAGCCGATCCACTTCTTCGACACGTTCGCGGCGGACATCGTCTTGCCGTCCCGCACGATCGCCGGGAAGCAGACGCCGACGGGGACGTCGTCACCGGGGGCGAGCTCGCCGATGATCTCCTTGACCACCGCCGTGATGTCCTGGGGCTTCCCGCCCTCGGGCGTGGCCTTCTTGATGCGGTCCGTGGTGAGGGCGCCGGACGCGACGTCGACGATCGCGCCCTTGATGCCCGTACCACCGATGTCGACGCCGACTGCGAGGGAGGTCATGAGGTTGTCGTGCCTTTCGGTTGCCTGCCGGAGGTGTCCGGTCAGGAGACGGTGAGGAGCTCCGCGCCGCGTTCGGTGACGACGAGGGTGTGCTCGAACTGCGCGGTCCACGACTTGTCACGGGTCGAGACCGTCCAGTCGTCGGACCAGATGTCGGCCTCGATGCCGCCGAGCGTGAGCATGGGTTCGATGGTGAACACCATGCCGGGTTCGATCACCGTGTCGTACTGCGGTGCGTCGTAGTGGGGGATGATCAGGCCGGAGTGGAAGGCACGACCGACGCCGTGTCCGGTGTAGTCGCGGACGACGCCGTAGCCGAAGCGCTTCGCGTACGCCTCGATGGCACGACCGATCACGTTGACCTGCCGGCCCGGGGCGACGGCCCTGATGCCGCGACGCAGTGCCTCTTCGGTGCGTGTCACCAGGTCCGACACCTCGGGTGCTGCCTGCCCGACGACGAACGTGCGGTTCGTGTCGCCGTGCATGCCGTCCTTGTAGGCGGTGATGTCGATGTTGACGAGGTCGCCCTCCTGCAGGACGGTGTCGTCGGGGATGCCGTGGCAGATGACCTCGTTGAGGCTCGAGCAGAGCGACTTCGGGTAGCCGCGGTACCCGAGCGTGGAGGGGTAGGCGCCGTGTGCGACGACGAACTCGTGCCCGATCCGGTCCAGCTCGTCGGTGGTCACACCGGGGCGGATGGCCTCGCCGACGGCGTCGATGGCCTGCGACGCGATGCGTCCGGCGACGCGGATGCGCTCGACCTCGTCCGGTGTGTAGGTGTCACCGAGACCGTGCTCGTGGGGCTCGACCTTCCCGACGTACTCCGGACGCTCGATGTCCTTCGGGACGGCGCGGTGCGGGGAGATGCGGCCGGCGGTCAGGTGTCCGTGTTCGTCCCGGGGCATGCGGACCACTCTAGCCGCGGCGCGACGCGCCGAACGCAACCGCCCCACGGTGCGGCCCGACGCCGGTGGGCGTGACTGCCTGGAGGCCCGGTGCCGGTCCGCCGGACCGGCACCGGGCCTCCAGACGGTTGCGTGGGTACGGTGGGCGGCATGAGCGAAGACCGCATCGAGTCCCAGTGGTGGTTCAACGACAAGACCGGCCAGGTCGAGCAGGGCCCGCAGTCCCCGCAGCGTGACCGGATCGGTCCGTTCGCGACGCGAGAAGAGGCGCAGCACGCGCTCGACCGCATCGCCGCGAACAACGAGAAGTGGGACGCCGAGGACCGCTGAGCACCGCGGGCGGCGCCCCGGTGACGCCCCGCGCACACCGCCGGACCACTAGCCTGGGACGAGGCCCGCCAGCGGCCACCCGATACACGGAAAGGTCGTGCATGGACAAGCAGACGGACTTCGTGCTCCGCACCATCGAGGAGCGCGGCATCAAGTTCATCCGACTCTGGTTCACGGACGTCATCGGGACGCTGAAGTCGGTGGCGATCGCCCCGGCCGAGGTCGAGGGCGCGTTCGCCGAGGGCATCGGGTTCGACGGCTCCGCGATCGAGGGCCTCACCCGTTCGTACGAGGCCGACGTCCTGGCGCACCCGGACCCCTCGACCTTCCAGATCCTGCCGTGGCGCGGCGAGATCGACCCCACCGCGCGGATGTTCTGCGACATCACGACGCCGGACGGGCAGCCCGCCGTGGCCGACCCCCGCAACGTGCTGAAGCGCACCCTGGCGCGGGCGAGCGACCGCGGGTTCACGTTCTACACGCACCCCGAGATCGAGTTCTACCTGCTGAAGAGCCGCGAGTGGAAGGACGGCGGCCCGCAGCCCGTCGACCAGGCCGGCTACTTCGACAACGTCCCCGGCGGCAGCGCGCACGACTTCCGTCGCCGGTCGGTCCGGATGCTCGAGGACCTCGGCATCTCGGTCGAGTTCTCGCACCACGAGGCCGGCCCCGGGCAGAACGAGATCGACCTCCGCTACGCCGACGCGCTGACGATGGCGGACAACATCATGACGTTCCGCACCGTGGTGAAGGAAGTCGCGATCGAGCAGGGCGTCTACGCGACGTTCATGCCGAAGCCGATCTCCGGCCAGCCCGGTTCCGGCATGCACACCCACGTGTCGCTGTTCGAGGGCGACCAGAACGCCTTCTACGAGGCCGGTGGCCAGTACCAGCTGTCGCAGACGGCCAAGCACTTCATCGCCGGCGTGCTCAAGCACGCGCCGGAGATCACCGCGGTGACGAACCAGTTCGTCAACTCGTACAAGCGGCTCTGGGGCGGCGACGAGGCCCCGTCCTTCGTGACCTGGGGCCACAACAACCGCTCGGCCCTGGTGCGCGTGCCGCTCTACAAGCCGAACAAGGGCCAGTCCTCGCGCATCGAGTACCGCGGCATCGACTCGGCGGCGAACCCGTACCTGGCGTACTCGCTGCTGCTCGCCGCCGGCCTCAAGGGCATCGAGGAAGAGTACGAGCTCCCCGCCGAGGCCGAGGACAACGTCTGGAGCCTCAGCGACTCGGAGCGCCGGGCCCTGGGCTACAGCCAGTTGCCCGCGAGCCTCGACCACGCCCTGAGCCTCATGGAGGACTCCGAGCTGGTGGCCGAGACCCTCGGCGAGCAGGTGTTCAACTTCGTGCTGCTCAACAAGCGGCAGGAGTGGAAGCGATACCGCGACCAGGTCACCCCGTTCGAGCTCGACACCAACCTCGGCGCGCTCTAGAGCCGAGCGCCCTGACCCCTCGGGAGCACGTTCCACATGACCGGTCGGACGACGACGTCACGTTCGGAGCTGGCCCGTCTGGGGTTCGCGGAGCTGTCGGAGAGCCTCGAGCGGGCTGCCGACCTGGAGGCCCGGTTCGGCCCCGACGTGCCGCTGCCGGTCGCCGGGTCTGCCGCGCTCTGGGGCGGCACCGCTGATCCGGACGGCGCCCTGCGGATGCTCGAGCGGCTGCTCGAGCGCGCGCCGGACGAGCTCCGCCCCGTCCTGACGGACGACGCGGCGACCGAGCGCCTGGTCCGCCTGCTCGGCGCCTCGATCGGTCTCGGGGAGTTCCTGCACCGACGTCCTGCGGAGCTCGCCCTGCTGCTCGAACCGGTCGGCGAACCGTGGTCGCAGGAGCGGTACACGGCGTCGCTGACCGAGGCCGTCGACGGCACCACGGGTGAGGACGCCCGGATGCGCCTGCGCGTGCGCTACCGCCGGCACCTGGCCCAGATCGCCCTGTTCGACGTGCTGCACCCCGTGCCGACGGACGCGTTCCCGGCCGTGGCTGCCGGACTCGCCGACCTGGCGGGAGCCACCCTCGACGCGGCGGTCGACATCGCGCGGCGCGAGGTGCCGTTCCCCGCGGCCGACGTCGCGGCCACGCCGCTCGCCGTGATCGCGATGGGCAAGGCCGGTGCGCGCGAGCTCAACTACGTCAGCGACGTCGACGTCATCTTCGTCACCGAGCCCACCGACGACGTCCTCACCGACCGGGCCGTGCTGGTCTCGACCCGCATCGCGATCGCCGCCATGCACGCGATCACCGACCTCGCCGCCGAGCCCGCCCTGTGGGAGGTCGACGCGAACCTCCGGCCCGAGGGCAAGGACGGCGCGCTCGTGCGCACCCTCGACTCGCACGTGGCGTACTACGAGCGCTGGGCGAAGGGGTGGGAGTTCCAGGCGCTGCTCAAGGCCCGGCCGATCGCCGGGTCCGCCGACCTCGGTGCCCGGTACGCCGAGGCCGTCGCGTCGTTCGTGTGGAACTCCTCCACCCGGCCGGGCTTCGTCGAGTCGGTGCAACGGATGCGCGAGCGGGTGACCGAGCACATCCCCGACGCCGACGTCGACCGGCAGCTCAAGCTCGGCCCCGGCGGCCTGCGGGACGTCGAGTTCACCGTGCAGCTGCTGCAGCTCGTGCACGGCCGCGACGACCCGTCCGTGCGGGTCCGGTCGACGCTCGAGGCGATGGACGCCCTGACCGACGCCGGGTACGTCGGCCGTGCCGAGGCCGCTCGGTTCGGGCCGGACTACGCCCTGCTCCGGGTGCTCGAGCACCGCATCCAGCTCCGGCGCCTGCAGCGGACGCACCTGATGCCCTCCGACGAAGAGGAACTACGGGTGCTCGCCCGGTCGAGCGGTGTCGCCGCGTCGGCCCCGGCGCTCGAGGCCCGCTGGCGTGCCGTGAAGCTCGAGGTCCGCGGGCTGCACGAGCGCCTGTTCTACCGGCCGCTGCTGTCCGCCGTGGCCTCGACCGAGGACGAGATCGTCCTGACCAACGACCAGGTCGTCGACCGGCTCGCGGGCGTCGGTTTCGTCGACCCCGCCGGAGCCGTCGGCCACATCCGCGCCCTGACGCAGGGCACGAGCCGGCGTGCTGCGATCCAGCGGAACCTGCTCCCGGTGCTCCTGCGCTGGATGGCCGAGGGGCCGGCACCGGATCGTGCGCTGCTGGCCTTCCGGCGGCTGAGCGACGGCCTGGGGGAGTCGAGCTGGTTCCTCCGCATGCTGCGCGACTCGTCCGGTGCCGCGCACTCGCTCACCACGGTGCTGTCCGAGTCGGCGTTCCTGTCCGGGCTGCTCGAGCGGTTCCCCGAGGCGGTCGCCTGGCTCGACGAACCCGAGGCCCTGCTGCGTCCGCGGCCGATCGACGCCCTGCTCGCCGAGATGACCGCGACCACCGCCCGGCACGGCAACGACGTCGACGGCTCCGCGGCGCTGCTCCGGTCGACCCGACGTCGGGAGACCCTGCGGCTCGGCATGGCCGCCGTGCTCGGCTCGCTCGACGTCGACGGCCTCGGCCCGGCCCTGAGCGACGTCACCGAGGCCACCCTTGCCGGTGCCCTCGCGCTCGCGCGCCGTGACGCCCCCGAGGGCTTCGAGTTCGGGATCATCGCGATGGGCCGGTACGGCGGGCGGGAGCTCGGCTTCGGCTCGGACGCCGACGTGCTGTACGTGTACCGCGCACCCGAGCTGGCCCCCGAGGTCGCTTCCCGGACCGCCCAGACCATCGTGCGCGAGCTCAACCGCCTGACCGAGGACACGATCCACCCGCTCGACCTCGACATCGACCTGCGCCCCGAGGGCAAGAACGGTCCCGTCGTGCGGACACTCGAGTCCTACGGCGCCTACTACGCCCGCTGGTCGCTCACGTGGGAGGCGCAGGCGCTCCTCCGCGCCCGCGGGGCCGTCGGCGACGCGCAACTCCTGCGTGACTTCGAGCACCTCGCCGACCGCACCCGGTACCCCGAGCGGATCGACGACCACCAGGTGCGCGAGGTCCGCCGCATCAAGGCCCGCGTGGAGTCGGAGCGGCTGCCCCGCGGCGCCGACCCGGCCCGGCACCTCAAGCTCGGCCGGGGATCGCTCAGCGACGTCGAGTGGTTCGTGCAGCTCCTGCAGCTGCAGCACGCGCTCGAGATCCCGTCGCTCCGCACCACGTCGACGCTCGAGGCGCTCGACGCCGCGGTCGACGCCGGACTCGTCGGCGCCGAGGACGGCGAGCGGCTCGGGGCCGCCTGGCGCTTCGCATCGCGCACCCGGAGTGCCCTCGTGCTGTGGTCGGGGAAGACCACCGACGTCCTGCCCGTCGACCGCGTCCAGCTCGAGGGTGTCGCCCGTCTGATGGAGTACCCGCCGGGCTCCGCGAGCCGCCTCGAGGACGACTACCTCGGCGTCACGCGGCGCGCCCGACAGGTGTTCGAGCGCGAGTTCTACGGCGCCTGACCCGCCCGCGACAGGACGCCGCGTCGCCTGCGACGGGACGCTGCGTCGCCCGCGACACGCCCGGACGTCTCCGGACGGGCCCGACCTGAGCCGCCGTCGAAGGTTAATTCCCCGTGTCGAGGGGCGTCCCCCGACGGCACCCCGTTCGTACCCCTGTTCGAAACAGAGTCCATCTCGTTACCGCGTCGTGACCGAACTCCCACCGGACCGCCAGGGGACCATTTCCGGTGCCCCCCGACACGCCACGAGACCACCTGCTGACCAGGGCTTTCCACCGCACCCGACCCGTGCCTCCAGACCGCACCTGTCGCCCATCGAGGTGAGCCTCCGCGGTCGCGCGGTCCGCAGGAGTGCTGTCAGCACGACGGGGGACCGCTCCGACCGGCCGAGAGGGGGACCAGTGTGTACCCCGTAACGCGCCCGTAACGCCCCCGGACGGGGGCCGCGTTGCGCGCGCGTTCAGGTTCTGCATCAATGGCATCACCCGAACCGGCCCTGATTCCCCGATGAAGCGGAATCTCCACCTCGAACGTTGAAGCAGGGATCAGTGTTCACCTTCATTCTGCAGATCAGGCAGATGGTCGAAGGGCACCCCGAGTTCTACCTGTTCGCCGTGTACTCCGCGGTGATCTGGTTGCTCTGGTTGCTCAAGGTCGTCATCTCCGCCCGCTACCGCCCCTTCACCGGCACCTTCGTCGGTACCACCAGCGTCGTCGTCCCCGTCGTGGACGAACCGCTCGACCTGTTCCGCGACGTCATCGGCCGCATGGTCGAGCAGCAGCCCGGCGAGATCATCGTCGTCATCAACGGTGCTCGCAACGAGGCGCTCGAAGAGGTCTGCGACGAGTTCGCCCCACTCGTCCGCTGGACCCACACGCCCATCCCGGGCAAGCGCAACGCCGTCAAGGTCGGCACCGAGATGTCCAACGGCGACATCACCGTGCTGGTCGACTCCGACACCGTCTGGACCCCCGGCGCGCTCGAGGAACTCCTCCGGCCGTTCGCCGACGAGTCCGTCGGTGGCGTCACGACCCGGCAGCGCATCCTCGAGCCGGAGCGCAGCTGGATCACCCGCTGGGCCGACTGGCTCGAGAACTCGCGGGCGCTCTACTCGATGCCGGCACAGAGTGTCCTCGGGCAGATCGGCTGCCTGCCCGGGCGCACCATCGCGTTCCGCCGGAGCATCCTCATACGGGTGATGGACCGGTTCATGCACGAGAAGTTCATGGGCGTGTTCCTCGAGGTCTCCGACGACCGGACGCTGACGAACCTCACGCTCAAGGAGGGGTACCGGACCGTCTACCAGTACACCTCGCTGGTCTACACGGACGCCCCGCTGCAGGTGAAGAAGCTGTTCAAGCAGCAGCTGCGCTGGGCCCGCGGCTCGCAGTACAACACGCTGCGGATGCTGCCGTGGATGCTCGGCCACGCCCCGATCCTGGCGGCGTTCTTCATCACCGACATCATCCTGCCGTTCATGCTCTTCGGCGTGATCGCGGGCTGGATCTACCGCGCCTTCACCGGTCAGGGCGAGAACCTGTACCAGGGCATCCTGTCGCAGTACGGCTTCTCGACCGGCTTCGTCTACGTCGCGGCGCTCATGGTGATCTCGAGCGTGCTGAGCATGGCGATCCGCCAGATGCGACACCTGTCCGAGAAGCCGAGCGACTTCTTCCGCCTGCCGATGTTCATCATCGTGTCGACGTTCTTCCTGATGCCGATCCGGCTCATCGGCTTCTTCCGTCTGGCGCACGCGTCCGGCTGGGGGACCCGAGCCGGCGCCTACGCCGGTGGTCCGATGCAGGAGGACCCGTCGGACGCCGTCCAGCCGCTGTCCGCCACGGCGCAGATCCCGGTCAGCCCGATCGACGCCGAACGTGCCCGGATGAACGGCGCGGACGCAGGCTCGGTGGGTTCGGGGTCGTCCGCTCAGCTCGACACCGTCGACCAGGTGGCCGTCGACCGCGCGTTCGACGAGCTCTTCGGCGCCGACGCGGCGACCAACTCCACCACCACCGTCCTCGCCACCCGCCGCGAGGCCGCAGCCGCGGTCGCGCAGCAGGAGGCCCAGCGAGCAGCCGCGCCGGCCCCCGCCCGAGCCCGCCGGTACAACCCGTACGCAGCGATCCCGTACGTGATCGGCATCGCGATCTTCGCCCTGGAGGCGTTCCTCATTGTCTGACATCATCCGTTCCTCGAGTGCTTGGTGGGCGCAGTCCAGCAAGCACGCCCGCCGGACGGCCATCGGCACGACGGCCATCGTGCTAGCGCTCGGCCTCATCACCTGGTCGGTGTGGATCTCGCCCACCGGCCCCGTCTCGACCGCCGTGCACCAGGCGCTCGGCGTCGAGGCGCCGAAGGCCAAGAAGGTGTCCGCCGCCGAGCTGCAGACGCAGCTCGACGCCGCCCAGGAGCGCATCTGGTCGCTCGAGGGCAAGCTCGACTCCCGCACGGCCCAGGCCGGGTCGCGCGGCGACCAGATCTCGGAACTCAAGGCGCAGATCGCGTCGCTGCAGTCCCAGCTCGGTGCCGCGAAGAGCTCGGGAGGCTCGTCCAACGTCAACGCCGCGGGCTCCGGCAGCGGTGGCTCGGGTTCCGGCGGGTCCGGTGCCGGTTCCGCCGGCGGGTCCGGTTCGGGTTCGTCGGACAACGGGTCGGGCAGCGGTTCGGGTTCGGGTTCGGGCAACGGCGGTGGGTCGAAGCCGAACCCCGGCCCCTCGACCGACCCGGGTGCCACCCCGGTCGTCACGCCGACGAAGGCCGAGATCCTCAGCCAGCAGTCGCGCTGGTACGGCCTGTACACCGCGCAGTCCCCGTTCAACTGGGCCGAGTACGACGAGGTCTCCCGTCAGGTCGGCACCGCGTCGAACATGACCGGCTTCTTCCAGGGCTTCGACCAGGAGTTCAACGCCACCGCGGTGCAGCGCTCCTGGGCCAACGGCCGCGTCCCCCTCATGACGTGGGAGACGGTGCCGGCGCAGGCCGGCAACGACCAGAAGTACGTCCCCGGGTACACGAACGACGACATCTCCGGTGGGTCGTTCGACGCCTACCTGACGAAGTACGCCAAGGCGCTTGCGGCCAACGGGCAGCCGATGGTCATCCGTCTCGACCACGAGATGAACGGCTCCTGGTACAACTGGTCCGAGGGTGACGCCCAGAAGAACCCCGTCGGCTCCTACAAGAAGATGTGGAAGCACGTGCACGACGTCTTCCAGGCGAACGGCGCGAACAAGTACGTCATCTGGGACTGGTCCCCGAGCCGCATCGACAAGCTCGGCAACACGAAGTACCAGACGCTCGAGTACATGCAGCAGTACTACCCGGGTGCGGACTACGTGGACTGGGTCGGCATGAGCGGCTATTACCGTGACGCCACCGAGCAGCCGACGTTCGCCACGACCTTCGGAGCGACGCTCGCGCAGCTCCGGCAGATCGCGCCGGGCAAGGGCATCATGCTCAACGAGATCGGGGCGACCGAGACCGGCACGAGTGTCGCGAACCCGCAGAAGACGCAGTGGATCAACTCGCTCTTCGATGCGCTGGCGGACCCCGCGAACAAGGACATCGTCGGCTTCGCGTACTTCAGCGAGACCGCGACCACCATCATCGACGGCAAGCGCACCACGAACGACTGGCGTCTCAACTCCCGCGCCGATTCCCTCAAGGCCTTCGCCGAGGGCATCAAGCGCAACGACATCGACTACGACCTGCAGGAGGTCACGCAATGAGCGAGTCCAAGAAGTCGACCGCATCGGCCGACACCCGTCCCGCACCCGTCATCAGCGTCATCGGCACCGGCTACCTCGGTGCCACCCACGCGGCCGCCATGGCCGAGATGGGCTTCGAGACCATCGGCGTCGACATCGACCCGTCGAAGCTCGCCGCGCTGTCCGCCGGTGAGGTCCCGTTCTTCGAGCCCGGGCTGCCCGAGCTCATCACGAAGCACGTCGCCAGCGGCAAGCTCCGCTTCACCTCCGACATCGCCTCGGCCGTGGCCGCTGCGGACGTCCACTTCGTCTGCGTCGGCACACCGCAGAAGGCCGGATCGCACGCCGCGAACCTTGCCTACGTGGAGAGCGCCACCCGTGGTGTCGCCGAGAACCTCACCCACCCGGGCCTCATCGTCGGCAAGTCGACGGTCCCGGTGGGCACGGCATCGCGACTCCGCGGCATCGTCCGCGAGTTCACCCCCGCCGGCATCGACGCGGAGCTCATCTGGAACCCCGAGTTCCTGCGCGAGGGCAAGGCCGTCGAGGACACGCTGCACCCGGACCGTCTGGTCTGGGGCGGAGCCTCCGAGGCCGCCGACGCCGTGATCCGCGAGGTCTACGCGGCACCGATCAGCGAGGGCACGCCGGTCATCACCACCGACCTCGCCACCGCGGAGCTCGTCAAGGTGAGCGCCAACGCGTTCCTCGCCACGAAGATCTCGTTCATCAACGCGATCTCCGAGATGTGCGCGATCACCGGTGCCGACGTCTCCACGCTGGCCGACGCCCTCGGCCACGACGCCCGCATCGGCCGGAAGTTCCTGAACGCCGGCCTCGGCTTCGGCGGCGGCTGCCTGCCGAAGGACATCCGGGCGCTCATGTACCGCGCGAACGAGATCGGCGCGGGCCAGGTCGTCGGCCTCATGCAGCAGGTCGACGAGATCAACATGGGGCAGCGCCAGCGGGTCATCGACATGGCGATCGACTCGGCCGGGGGATCGGTGCTCAACCGTCGCGTTGCCGTCATCGGTGCCGCGTTCAAACCCCTGACCGACGACGTCCGGGACTCCCCGGCGCTGAACGTCGCCGCTGCGCTGCACCTCCGCGGCGCGCAGGTGACGCTCTGGGACCCCGAGGCGATGGAGCCCGCGAAGCGCTCGTTCCCGACGCTGAGCTACGCCGCCTCGATGACGGACGCGATCGAGGGCGCCGACGTCGTCCTCGTACTCACCGAGTGGGACGACATCATCACCGCCGACCCGGTCGCCCTCGGTGACCTCGTCGGGCGCCGCGTCGTCATCGACGCGCGCAACTGCCTCCCGGTCTCCGACTGGGTGAAAGCGGGGTGGACCGTCCGTTCCCTGGGACGTCCCACGCCGGTCACGGGTGCACCCGTGAGCGTCGCAGCGGGGACGAACGACGCGTTGGCCACGAGCCGCTAGTCACCGTTCGCGAGACGGGGTCCGTGCCGGGCGGCGCGGGCCCCGTTCCCGTGCGCCCGGGGCCGTACCTGGTCGAATCGGGCGTTCCTGGTCGAATCGGGCGTACGTGGTCGAATGGGGCGTACCTGGTCGTTCCGGGCGTACCGGGTCGAACCGGGCGTACCGGGTCGGAAGTTCTGACCAGGTACGCCCGATTCCGCTTTCCAGTCCAGCTGCGATGGGAAGGAACGTGCGTCGCGACCGCCTGGAGGCCCGGCGCCCGCCCGCCGGACCGGCACCGGGCCTCCAGGCGGTCGCGTCAGCACCCCGAGCAGACGGTGGCCGCGTTCTCTCGCGCTGGGCGACACCTCACGGGCGGCGCAGCCCGTGAGGTGTCGCCCAGCCCGAAACGTGGCCGGCACGACGAAGGGCCCCGCACCTGACGGTGCGGGGCCCTTCGTGTGGTGTCAGCGGAACTCAGACGCCGAAGTACAGCTCGTACTCGAACGGGTGCGGGCGCTGGGCCAGCGGGAGGATCTCGTTCTCACGCTTGTAGTCGATCCAGGTCTGGATGAGGTCCTCGGTGAAGACGTTGCCCTTCGTGAGGAACTCGTGGTCCGCCTCGAGCGCGTCGAGCGCCTCGTCGAGGGAGCCGGGGACCTGGGGGATGCCCTTCGCCTCTTCCGGCGGGAGCTCGTAGAGGTCCTTGTCGACCGGCTCGTGCGGCTCGATGCGGTTCTGGATGCCGTCGAGGCCCGCCATCAGCTGTGCGGCGAAGGCCAGGTACGGGTTGCCGGAGGCGTCGGGCGCGCGGAACTCGATGCGCTTGGCCTTCGGGTTGGTGCCCGTGATCGGGATGCGGATCGCCGCCGAGCGGTTGCCAGCCGAGTAGACCAGGTTGACCGGTGCCTCGAAGCCCTTGACCAGTCGGTGGTACGAGTTGATCGACGGGTTGGTGAAGGCGAGCAGCGCCGAGGCGTGCTTCAGGATGCCGCCGATGTACCAGCGGGCGAGGTCCGACAGCCCGCCGTAGCCGTTCTCGTCGTAGAAGAGCGGCTTGCCGTCCGACCAGAGCGACTGGTGGGTGTGCATGCCCGAGCCGTTGTCGCCGAAGAGCGGCTTCGGCATGAACGTGGCGACCTTGCCCCACTGGTCAGCGGTGTTCTTGACGATGTACTTGAACTTCAGGATGTCGTCCGCGGCGTGGACCATCGTGTCGAACTTGTAGTTGATCTCCTGCTGGCCGCCCGTGCCCACCTCGTGGTGCGAGCGCTCGAGCTCGAAGCCGGCGTCGATCAGCTTGAGGGTGATGTCGTCGCGCAGGTCGGCGGTCTTGTCGACCGGCGACACGGGGAAGTAGCCGCCCTTGTACGGGGTCTTGTTGGCGAGGTTGCCGCCCTCTTCGTCGCGACCGGTGTTCCAGGCGCCCTCTTCGGAGTCGACCGCGTAGAAGGACTCGTTCTGCGTGACCGAGTAGCGGACGTCGTCGAAGATGTAGAACTCGGCCTCGGGGGCGAAGAACGCGGTGTCCGCGATGCCCGTCGACGCGAGGTACTTCTCGGCCTTCTTCGCCACCTGGCGCGGGTCACGGCCGTAGATCTCGCCGTTCCGCGGGTTGTAGATGTCGAAGATCATGATGAGCGTGCGCTCGGCGCGGAACTGGTCGACGTACGCCGTGGTGACATCGGGGATCAGCTGCATGTCGGACTCGTGGATCGACGCGAACCCACGGATCGAGGAGCCGTCGAACAGCTGGCCGACCGAGAAGAAGTCCTCGTCGACGGTGGATGCCGGGATGTTGAAGTGCTGCTGCACACCGGGCAGGTCCGTGAAGCGGATGTCGAGGAACTTGACGTCGGTGTCCTTGATGAAGGCCAGGACCTCGGAGGAATCGCTGAACATGGGGCCGATCTCCAATGGGTTGGGTGATGTCGGAGGCACCGGTCAAGGCACCTCCGACGAGGCTATTGACACGGGGTTTCCCGGACATGACTGGTTTGTTTCGGGCGTGTTACGCCCGGGCCGTCGCCTACGCTGGGGACCATGGCCCGCAGCACTCCCAGTCCGTCCGCGCCCTCCGAGCACCCGGACGGGTGGCCGGGCAAGGACCTCGGTCTGCCGGAGTCCGGACCCCGGAGTGTCGGGCGGATCGGCCGGCGGGTCGTGGCGCTGCTGATCGACGGCGCGCTGGCCGACCTGGTCGCCTACGTCACCGGCGTGTGGTCGCCGGTGAACGGTTCGGGCGACATCGCGCACTCGTGGGTGCAGATCGCCATCTTCGCCGTGCTGCAGATCGTGTTCATCTGCCTGCTGTCCGGGTCGTTCGGCCACATCTGCGTCGGACTGCGGGTCGTCCCGATGCGCGGGGGCTACGTCGGGGTGTGGCGGCCGATCCTCCGGACGGTGCTGCTCTGCCTGGTGGTCCCGGCGCTCATCATCGACCGCGACAGCCGGGGCGCACACGATCGCATCGCCGGGACGGTGCTCGTCCGGCGCTGAGCCGGGCTGTGTGGTGCGAGGTTCCGTACTCGGTGCCCGCCTGCGCTTCCCGCACCGAGTACGGAACCTCGCACCGTGCAAGACCGGCTTCGAGCGAGGCACGCACCCCGCTTGCACCCCGCACGCACGAGAACGCCCCCGACCAGGTGGTCGGGGGCGTCCTCATGTCGTGTGGGGCTTCGGTCAGCGCGGCCGTCCGGCGCGGGCCCGCATCGGGTCCATGCCCTTCGGGATCGAGGCCGCGGGGCTCTGCGTCAGCGAGTCGAGACGGTTCGCGACCGCCAGGACCTCGTTGCGGTTGAGCGACTTCTTGAGCTTGTTCATGGCGCGGGGCAGCTTGTGCAGCGTCAGGCTCTCACCGGTACCGTCACCCACGTGCAGCACGTGCACGGCGACGTTCGGGACGATGCGCTGGACCTTGCGGCGCTCCTCGTCGACCTGGCGGTTGAGGTTGCCGCGCTGGCCCTCGGTGATCAGGACGACACCCGGGCGACCCACGGCGCGGTAGACCGCTGCCTGCGAGCGACCGTGCACCGCGACCGGCATCTCGCTCGAGCGCCACTGGCGACGGAGCGAGTTCGACAGCACGGCACCGACGGCGCCGGGCTGGCCTTCGATCTGCGAGTACGCGGCACGTTCGGCCAGACGACCGAGCACGATGAGGAAGAGCAGCACACCGAGCAGCACACCGGCGACGATCCACAGGACGATCGCGAGCCAGTTCTGCCCCGGCAGGAGCAGCGCCAGCAGGACACCGAGGACGACCGGACCGACGAAGGCGAGGGCGAACCACCAGACCGACGACGGGTCGGCCTTTCGGGTCATCTGGAAGACCTGGAACATCTGCTTGAGACGCCCCGGCTCCTTCGCCTTCTTGTCTGTGGAAGAGCTGCGTGCCATGCGAACAGGATACGGCCTCCGTGCGCCGGGGGAGACCGTCGCGTGTCCGGCTGTGCGCGAACACGTCTTGTCCACAGATGGTGCGGGAGAGCCTGGAGGCCCGCCGCGCCACCGCCACGCTGGTCACCATGGAGACGAGCACCGACCACCACCCGGATCGCTGGATCGCGACCGGCAACGAGCGCGACGAGCACGAGGAGCACGACGGGCACGCCGGGCACGACGGGCACGACGAGCGCGACGTGCTCGTGTGGGTCGCCGACCGCTCCGCGGCCGCCGAGCGCCACCTCGTCCCGGTGGCCGCGGTCGGTCGGACGCCGACGGGGCGTCTCGTCGTCGACCTCGACCGGCCCACGGGCACGCCGCTCGTGCCGGCGCTCAACCGGCTCGGCACCCCGACCACCGGCGTCGCGGTGACCCTGACGGTCCCGCTCCTGGAGCTCCTGGTGGCGGTGCACGACGGCGCGGTCCTGCTCGGTGCCGCCGGCATCGACGACGTGCTGGTGGACGACTCCGGTGCCGTCGTGCTCTGCGACCGCCCGACGAACGCGACGAACCCGACCAACTCACTCAACGAGACGAACCCGATCAGCCCGACCAACGCGGCGACCCCGACGCACACCGCGCACCCGGGGGATGCGACCCGGACCCTCGTGCTCGCAGCCCGGAGCGTGTGGGACCGCGTCGACCCGGCCGACCCCGCCCAGGCCCAGGTGCTCGGAGCGCTGCAGGACGCCCTAGACGGTGACGGGCCGAGCGCACGAGCAGCACTCGACGTCGTCCGTGCCGCCGCCGCGCCCCGCCCGTTCCGGTGGACCCCCGTGCCGAGCGATCTCGTGTTCGCCGAACCGCCGACACCGGACGGGCAGGACGGACTGCTCGATCGCCTGCGGGACGTGGTCGAGCACGGCGTCCCACTCGGAGCCGGACGACGACTCCCGCTCCGCCGTGTCCTCGTGGGGCTCGTCGTCACCGTCGGGTCGGTGGTCGCCGCCCTGACCCTGCTCGGCAGCGGGTGACGCCGAACCCGACCGGGAACGGGAACGGCCCCGGCTCCCACGAGGGGAACCGGGGCCGTCGGCCGTGCTGCTGGTGATCAGTACCCGAGGTTCGGGGCGAAGTTGCCCTCTTCGAGACGGTTCTTCACCGCGACGAGGTACCGCGAGGCGTCCGCACCGTCGATGATCCGGTGGTCGTACGACAGCGCCAGGTAGACGAACGAGCGGATGGCGATGGCCTCCTGGCCGTCGACCTTCACGACCGCCGGGCGCTTCGTGACGATGCCGGTGCCGAGGATCGCCGACTGCGGCAGGAACACCACGGGGGTGTCGAACAGCGCGCCACGCGAACCGGTGTTGGTCAGCGTGAACGTGCCGCCGGCCAGCTCGTCGGGCTTCAGCTGGTTGTTCCGGGTGCGCTCGGCGAGGTCCGCGATGGACTTCGAGAACTGCGCCAGGTCCAGCGAGGCCGCGTCCTTGATGACCGGGGTCAGCAGCCCGCGCTCGGTGTCCACCGCGATCGAGACGTTCTCGGTCTCCGGGTAGACGATCTCGTCACCCTCGACCGTGGAGTTGATCTTCGGGTGGGCCTTCAGCGCCTCGGACGCCGCGAGGGCGAAGAACGGCATGAAGGAGAGCTTCGAGCCGGTCTTCTCGAGGAACTCCGCCTTGTGGGCATCGCGGAACTGCGCCACCTTCGTGACGTCGACCTCGACGACGCTCGTGAGCTGTGCGGTCGAGGTCATCGACTGCACGGCACGCTCGGCGACGACCTTGCGCAGGCGGGTCATCTTCTCGCGGGTTCCGCGCAGTGGCGAGACCTCGGCGACGAACGGGCCGGAAGCGGCGGCGGGTGCTGCTGCAGCCGAGGCGGCCGGGGCCTTCGCGGCGGCGGCGAGGACGTCCTCCTTGCGGATGCGCCCCCCGACACCGGAGCCCGTGACCGTGGACAGGTCGACGCCCTGCTCGTTCGCGAGCTTGCGCACCAGCGGGGTGACGTAGCCGGAGGCTGCGCCGTCCTGCGTGGGGTTCGGCACCGCGGCGGCGGCCGTGGCACTCGGCGCGGACGCCGGAGCCGGTGCGGCTGCCGGAGCGGCCTGGGCCGGCACGGCTGCCGGCGGTGCGGCTGCGGGCGGCGGGACCGGAGCGGCGGCCGGGACCGGCGCTGCTGCGGGCGGGGCGGACGGTGCCTGCGGGGCGGCAGGCTGCGTCTGACCGGCGGGGGCGGGCTCGGGCTCGGTGGGCTCGGGGGCGGGGGTCTCGGCCTCCTGCTCCGTGCTCGGAGCGGCCTCGGGCTCCTCGGCGTCGGCAGCGGCGGCGTTCGCGTCGTCGGCGCCGGAGTCGGACGAGTCCGAACCGCCGTCGGACGAGCCGGAGCCGTCACCGATCTTCACGAGGGCGGTGCCGACCTCGACGGTCTCGTCCTCCTGCACCAGGATCTCCTCGACGACGCCGGCGATCGGCGACGGGATCTCGGTGTCGACCTTGTCGGTCGAGACCTCGAGCAGCGGCTCGTCGACCTCGACCCGGTCACCGACGTTCTTCAGCCATCGGGTCACCGTGCCCTCGGTGACGCTCTCGCCGAGCGCCGGGAGGTTGACGGATTCGCTCATCGGGTGGACTCCTCTTCGCGGGGGATTGCAGTGGTTGTTGGTGTCATTGTCACAGTGCGGTGACCGGTGCCGGTCACAGCGCGTGCAGCGGCTTGCCCGCGAGGTGCAGGAACGCCTCGCCGAGGGCTTCGTTCTGGGTCGGGTGACCGTGCACCAGGGGAGCGATGTCCTCCGGGTAGGCCTCCCAGTTCACGGCGAGCTGGGCTTCGCCGATGAGCTCGCCGACGCGGGCACCGATCATGCTGACCCCGACGACGGGGCCGTCCACGACGCGCACGACCTTGACGGAACCGGAGGTCCCGATGATGTGGCTCTTGCCGTTGCCGGCCAGGTTGTACTCGTACGAGTCGACCTTGTCGGCGCCGTACTGCTCTTCGGCCTTGGCCTGCGAGAGCCCGACCGACGCGACCTCGGGGTCGGAGTAGGTGATCTTCGGGATGTTCTTGTCCTCGATGACCACCGGGTTGAGGCCGGCGATCTCCTCGGCGACGAAGATGCCCTGCTGGAAGCCGCGGTGCGCGAGCTGCAGGCCGGGGACGATGTCGCCGACGGCGTAGACGTTCGGGATGTTCGTGGCGAGACGCTCGTTCGTGGTGACGAACCCGCGGTCCATCGCCACGCCGACCTCGTCGTAGCCGACGTTCTGCGTGACGGGGCCACGGCCGACGGCGACGAGCAGGACGTCACCGTCGAAGGTCTTGCCGTCCTCCAGCGTGACGACGACGCCGTTCTCGTGCTGCTCGACGCCCTGGAACCGGACACCGAGCGAGAACTCGATGCCGCGCTTGCGGAACGCACGCTCGAGCTGCTTCGACATCGACTCGTCCTCGGCGGGGACCAGGTGCGGCAGGCCCTCGACGATGGTGACCTCGGCGCCGAAGGACTTCCAGACGCTGGCGAACTCGACGCCGATGACGCCGCCGCCCAGGATGACGACCTTGTTCGGGACGTAGTCCATGCGGAGTGCGGTCTCGGAGGTGATCACGCGGCCGCCGATCTCGAGCCCGGGCAGGGACTTCGAGTAGGAGCCGGTCGCGAGCACGATGTTCTTGCCGGTGACGGTCTGGTCGCCGACCTGCACGGTGTTCTGCGAGGTCAGACGCCCCCAGCCCTCGACCACGGTGATGCCGCGGGCCTTGATCAGGCCCTGCAGGCCCTTGTACTTGGAGTTGATGACGCCCTGCTGGTAGTCGATCACCTTGGGCACGTCGACACCGGCGAACTCCGCGATCACGCCGTACTTCTCGGCGTCACGCGTGCCGTCGGCGATCTCGGCGGCGTGCAGCAGCGCCTTGGTCGGGATGCAGCCGCGGTGCAGGCACGTCCCTCCGAGCTTGTCGCCCTCGATGAGCGCGACGCTCATGCCGAGTTCGGCGGCCCGGAGCGCAGCGGCGTACCCACCACTCCCGCCACCGAGGACAACGACGTCGTAAGTCTGTTCCGTCACCTGGTGCAACTCCCTCGTGCGTGTCGGGCCGATCGGGCCCTACGTGGACACCGCGGAGGGCGGCGTCCGACGGTCGGACCGCGTGGTTCCGGTCCCGTCCCGTGCAGTACCGGTGGGAGGCGCGTCGGTGCGCCGTTCCCACCGGTACCAAACCTACTACTCGGACTGGAGGTCTTCTGCGAGAGCGATGAGCGTCCGGACCATCACGCCCGTCGCACCCTTGCCCAACCAGGCGTACCCGCCGCCCTTGTTCTCCGACGGACCCGCGATGTCGAGGTGCGCCCAGGGGACACCCTCGCCGGCGAAGCGCTCGAGGAACTTGCCCGCGAGCAGCATGCCGCCGGCCGGGTTGCCGACCGTGGCGTTGACGATGTCGGCGACGTCGCTGGACAGCCGGGCCTCGAGCTCCTCGGGCAGCGGCATCGGCCAGATCGGCTCCGAGACGCCCTCGGCGACGGCACGGACCTTCGCGACGAGGTCGTCGCTGCCCATCAGGCCGGTGGTGCGATCACCGAGCGCGACGACCTGGGCGCCGGTCAGCGTGGCGACGTCGACGAGCGCGTCGGGCTGCTCGAGCGACGCGGCGGCCATCCCGTCGCCCAGCACCAGGCGGCCCTCGGCGTCGGTGTTCGTGACCTCGACCGTGGTGCCGTTCTTCAGCGTCAGGACGTCGCCCGGGCGGGTCGCGGTGCCGGAGGGCATGTTCTCGGCGAGGGCGAGCCACGCGGTCACGCGCACGTCGAGTCCCAGCCGGGCGGCGGCGACGGTCGCCGCGAGCACCGTGGCGGCACCGGTCATGTCGGTCTTCATGCCGAGCATGGACGCCGCGGGCTTGAGCGAGAGGCCGCCCGAGTCGAAGGTGATGCCCTTGCCCACGAGGGCGAGGTGCTTCGTGGCGGACTCGGGTGCGTACCGGACGACGACCAGTCGCGGGGGACGGGCCGAACCGCGGCCGACGCCGAGGATGCCGCCGAAGCCCTGCTCCTCGAGCGCCTGCTCGTCGAGGACCTCGACGGTGAGCGGCAGGTCCGAGGCGAACCCGGTCGCGACGTCGGCGACGTCCTGCGGCCCGAGGTCGCCCGCGGCGGTGTTCACGAGGTCGCGCACGAGCGACGCGGCGTCGGCGACGATCGCGGGGCGCACGGCGGCGTCGGCTGCGACGTCGGCGGGCGCGACGACCTCGATGCGCTGGTCACCGCGGGCCGGGGCCTTGGTGCCGGTGCCCTTGTGCCGGGTGAAGGCGTACGCGCCGAGCGCCGCGCCCTCGAGGGCGGCGTCGACGAGCTCGGCCGAGTCGGTGGGCAGGGCGAGCGTGATCGAGTCGACGCGGGGGAGCTGTCGCACGGCACTGCCGGCGGCCGCGCGGATCGCCGCGGCACCCGTGGCGGAGCCGAGCCCGATCAGCGCGACCGACTTCGCACCGACGCCGGTGGCGGGCAGGCGGACGAGCTGGTCCTTCGCGCCGGTCACCCCGATCGCGGCGAGGTCGAGGCCGGCGAGGGCGTCGAGCGCGCCCAGGGCGGTGGGAGCGAGCACGGCGGTGCTGTCGGCCTCGCCGGACGAGCCCGGGCGGACCCCGACGACGAGCACGTCGGCGGTGGTGGTCTCGGGGGGTGAACTGGTGGTGGAGAGCGTCGGTCGGACCATGCTCCAACCCTACCGAGGGCCTGTTCGCTGTCGGCGTGGTCGTCGCGCACCGGGGACGTCGGAGGCCCCGCCTAGCATGGGGACGGTGAACCACCCCGAGGAGCTCTACACGTTCGACGCGGACGCCCCGACCGTGCCAGCAGGGTTGCACCTGATCGCCGGGCTGACCGGTTTCGCCGATGCCGGATCGGCCGTCGCGCAGGTGACGAACTCGATCCTCGAGGACCTCGACACCGAGCTCGTCGCCGAGTTCGACCCGGACGTGCTGCTCGACTGGCGGGCCCGTCGCCCGGTCATCACCTTCGAGCACGACCACATCAGCGCCGTCGAGCCGCCCCGTCTGGCCCTGCACCTGGTGCGCGACGAGATCGGCCAGCCGTTCCTGTTCCTGTCGGGCTACGAGCCGGACTTCCAGTGGAACCGCTTCGTCCGGGCCGTCACCGGGCTCGCCGCCGACCTGCAGGTGGCCGACACCACGTGGGTGCAGTCCATCCCGATGCCGGTCCCGCACACCCGTCCGATCAGCCTCACCGTCTCCGGCACCCGGGCCGACCTCGTCGAGCAGATGAGCGTCTGGAAGCCCGAGACCCAGGCGCCGGCGAACGTCCTGCACCTGGTCGAGCACCGCCTCGCCGAGACGGGCGCGCAGGTCACGGGGCTCGTGCTGCTCGTGCCCCACTACCTGTCCGACACCGAGTTCCCCGACGCCGCCGTCGCCGCGCTGTCCGGCATCGCGGCCGCGACCGGGCTCATCTTCCCGACCGACGCCCTGCGCGAGTCCGGTCGCGAGTTCCTGACCCGCGTCGAGGAGCAGGTGGCCGGCAACCCCGAGCTGCAGCGCCTGGTCTCCGTGCTCGAGGAGCGGCACGACACGTACATGGAGGGCAACCCCGTTGCATCGCCGCTGACCGGCGTCGACGGCGAGGTGCCGACCGCGGACGCGATCGCGGCCGAGCTCGAGCGCTTCCTGGCCGACCGGCGCACCCAGGGCGACGCGACCGACTGACCGTCGCGGGATCCGGGCGTCCCGACAGGACGGCCTGGAGGCCCGTGGCGGCCCCGCACCGCGCCTCCAGGCCGTCCTCCGGTCGCCCGCACGACGTGACGCACCTCGACGACGCTCGTCGCGTATCGACGCGGGGACGCGTCGGTAGCCTGGTCCGGTGAACTCCCGTCGTGCCTTCCTGATCTGGGGTGTCGCGGTCCTCGCGTACGTCCTCGCCGTGGTGCAGCGGTCCTCGCTCGGGGTCTCCGGGGTCGATGCGCAGGACCGGTTCGCCGTTTCCGCCGCCGTCCTGTCGACCCTCGCCGTCGTGCAGATCGCCGTCTACGCGGGGCTGCAGATCCCGGTGGGGATCGCCCTCGACCGCGTCGGCCCCCGCCGACTGGTGCTCCTCGGCGCCGCGCTGCTGGTCGTCGGACAGGCGATCGTCGCGGTGTCCCCGTCGATCGGACCGGCCATCGCGGGGCGGGTGCTCGTCGGCGCCGGTGACGCGATGACCTTCATCTCGGTGATCCGCCTGGTGCCGATGTGGTTCAGCGGCCGGATCCTGCCGCAGATCTCGCAGTGGACCGGCAACCTCGGGCAGATCGGCCAGATCCTGTCGGCGTTCCCGTTCGCGGTGCTCCTGCACACGGTGGGCTGGACCCCGGCGTTCGGCGTCGCGGCCGCGGCCAGTGCCGTCGGTCTCGTGCTCGCCGCGGTCTTCGTGCGGAACGGTCCCGTGCCGGTGCGGACGGACACGATCCCGCTGCCGCACTCGTGGGGTGCCGCGTTCAGCACGTTCGGGCACGCGCTCCGCCGCCCGGGCACGCAGCTCGGGTTCTGGTCGCACTACGTCACGCAGTCGTCGGGCACGGTGTTCTCGCTGCTGTGGGGTGTCCCGATGCTCAGGGGGCTCGGGTACTCCCCGGGTGAGGCGGCGGGGTTCCTCACGATCATCGTGGTCGTCGGGTTCGTCGCCGGCCCGGTGCTCGGCGTGCTCTGCGCGCGGTTCCCGATGCGCCGGTCCAACCTGGTGCTCGGCGTGGTCGTCCTGCTCGCGGTGCTCTGGACGGCGATCCTGCTCTGGCCCGGGCACCCGCCGACGTGGTTGCTCGTGCTGCTCGTCGTCGCGATGGGGATCGGTGGGCCCGGTTCCCTGATCGGCTTCGACTTCGCCCGGACCTTCAACCCGGTCGGCTCGCTCGGCTCGGCGAACGGCGTGGTGAACGTCGGCGGGTTCCTGGCGGCCTTCGTGATGATGTACCTGATCGGTGTCGTCCTCGACGCGGCGGCACGGGCGACCGGCACCACGGTGTTCGCCTGGGAGAACTTCCGGATCGCCCTCACGGTGCAGTACGTCGTGGTCGGTTTCGGCGTCGGGATGCTCCTGCACGCCCGCCGTCGGACCCGCCGCGTGCTGCACTCGGAAGAGGGAATACGCGTCGGGCCACTCTGGGTTGCACTCGTTGCACGCCTGCGGAAGCGGCACGTGCAATAATGATTACGGACCCGTTCGGGACCCCTGTCTGTCGGAGCACTTCGGTGCGCCGGTGAACTCGGGGGACTTGACATGGGTCCTAGTGCTGCCCGGAACGGTAGGACTCGTACGACGCGGGGGACTGCGGCGCGGGACCTGGGCGGCGAGGGAGGCCACGACCCCACGAACGTGGCACGACGAGAGAGGTGATCGCATGGCTGCCCGGAGCACGACGATCGATCCCACGAAGGACACCGAGCCCGAGGGCGCTGTGGCAGAGGACGCCACGGACACCGAGGGCACCGCAGCGCCGAAGAAGCGCGCCACGAAGGCCCCCGCCAAGAAGGCGCCCGCCAAGAAGGCGGCGCCCAAGGCGAAGAAGACCGACGCCGTCGACGAGGCGATCGCCTCCGACGAGCCCGTCGAGGAGCCGACCGACGAGGCCGACGACACCGACGACAAGACGGCCAAGCCGGACGCCGCTGCCGCGGTCGCCGCCGGTGCGCTCGTCATCTCGCAGACCGACGACGACGAGGCGCCGGTCTACTCGACGACCATCACGGGTGCCACCGCCGACCCGGTGAAGGACTACCTGAAGCAGATCGGCAAGGTCGCCCTGCTCAACGCCGAGCAGGAGGTCGAGCTCGCGATGCGCATCGAGGCCGGCCTGTTCGCCGAGGACAAGCTGCAGCACGCGACGGGGCTCTCGAAGCCCGCCGAGCGTGAACTGCGCTGGGTCGCCCGTGACGGTCAGCGTGCGAAGTCGCACCTGCTCGGCGCGAACCTCCGCCTGGTCGTCTCGCTCGCGAAGCGCTACACCGGTCGTGGCATGCAGTTCCTGGACCTCATCCAGGAGGGCAACCTGGGCCTGATCCGTGCGGTCGAGAAGTTCGACTACACCAAGGGCTTCAAGTTCTCGACCTACGCGACGTGGTGGATCCGTCAGGCCATCACCCGTGCCATGGCCGACCAGGCCCGCACCATCCGCATCCCGGTGCACATGGTCGAGGTCATCAACAAGCTCGCCCGCGTGCAGCGGCAAATGCTGCAGGACCTCGGTCGCGAACCCACTCCGGAAGAGCTCGCGCGCGAGCTCGACATGACCCCGGAGAAGGTCGTCGAGGTCCAGAAGTACGGCCGCGAGCCGATCTCGCTGCACACGCCCCTGGGCGAGGACGGCGACTCGGAGTTCGGTGACCTCATCGAGGACACCGAGGCGGTCGTGCCGGCCGACGCGGTGGGCTTCACGATGCTGCAGAAGCAGCTCGAGAGCCTGCTCGACTCCCTGTCCGAGCGCGAGGCGGGCGTCATCCGCATGCGCTTCGGCCTCGGTGACGGCCAGCCGAAGACCCTCGACCAGATCGGTGACACGTTCGGCGTGACGCGCGAGCGCATCCGTCAGATCGAGTCCAAGACGATGGCGAAGCTCCGCCACCCGTCGCGGTCGCAGTCGCTGCGCGACTACCTCGAGTAAGCCGGCATGCGCTTCTTCATCCCGATCCTGATCGGGCGGATCCTCCGTGCCCTCGCCCGTGCGAGGGGCGGCGGGTCCGCCTACCCCGGGTACATCGTCCTGAAGCTCGTGCCGGACTTCCTGCAGCACGTGACGAAGCAGTTCCCGAACGGCGTCGTCTTCGTGCTCGGCTCGAACGGCAAGTCGACGACGACGCACATGATCTCCGACATCGTCCGGGCGCACGGGCTGCGGGTCTTCACGAACCCGTCCGGCGCGAACCTGCCGCAGGGCATCGCATCGGCCCTGCTGTCCGAGGTCTCACTGACCGGCCGGCTCAAGGCGGACATCGGCATCCTCGAGGTCGACGAGGCCTTCGCGGTCGAGCTCGCCGGCATCCTGTCGCCCTCGACGGTGACGATGCTCAACGTGCAGGTCGACCAGCTGTACCGGTTCTTCGAGACCGAGCGGGTGGCGACGATGATGCTCGACACCGCCGCGCTGTCGACGGCGAACGTCATCACGAACCACGACGACCAGTTCCTCGACGGCTACTCCGGCACCCCCGGGCAGCGCGTCCTGCGGTTCGGTGCGAGCGACGAGGTCATCGCCGCGGCACCGAACGGTCTGCAGAACGCCGATTCGTTCGACGCCGGTGACCGTGCTCAGCACACCGCCGACGCCGAGGTCGTGGCCCAGACGGGCGACGGCGCGACGATCCGCTTCGACGGTGTCGAGATCCCGGTCCGCCTGCCCGCCCGCGGCCTGCACTACGCGGTCGACGCCGCTGCGGCCACCGCGACGGCCAGTGCGGCCCTCGGCGCGCAGTTCCGTGCCGACGCCGTGACCAAGGCCTTCGGCACGATGAAGCCCGCGTACGGCCGCGGAGAGCGTCTGCCGATCGCGGGCGAGTCCGCCGAGTTCACGATGTTCAAGAACGCCGCGAGCCTGCAGCTCAACCTCGACGCCCTACCGGACCAGCCCGAACAGGTCCTCATGGCGATCGACGAGGGCACGCCCGACATCTCCTGGATCTACGACATCGACTTCTCGAAGCTCGACCACGTGGACGTCGTCTCCGGTGACAAGGCGTGGCAGATCGCGATCGCGCTCGAGCACGCCGGTGTCCGCATCGGCTGGGTCGAGCCCGACGTCGAAGCAGCCATCAAGCACATGGAGCAGCTCGGCTCGACGACCCGCGGGACGAAGAACTTCATCGTCAACTACGAGATCATGATGATCGCCCGCAAGGCCCTGGGCCACCCGGACATGGAGAAGACCGCATGACGGCCGACCGGCTGACCATCCTGCACGTCTACCCCCGGCAGATGGGCGTCTCGGGCGACCGTGGCAACGTCGCGGCCCTGGCCCGCCGTGCGGCCGCCGCGCGCATCGAGACACAGGTCGTCGAGTACGCGCCCGGTGACGAGCTCCCGACCACGGCGGACGTCGTCGTGATCGGCAACGGACCGCTCAGCGCGATGCGTTCCCTGGGCGACGACGTCACCCGCATCGGCGGCGCGCTCCGTGCGTTCGCGAACGATGGTGTACCGGTCATCGCGGTCGGCGGTGGGTTCGACCTGGCGACGAACGAGGTCGTGCCGACCGAGGGTGCGCCGGTCGCCGGGTTCGGTGTGTTCGACGCCCGTGCCGTCCGCGGTGCCGAGCGGCGCGTGAACTACTTCGTCCTCGAGACCCGGTACCCGCTGCTCCCCGGAGCACCGAAGCGTCTCGCCGGCTTCGAGGACCACGCCACCACGATCGAGCTCGCGGCCGGGGTCAGCCCGTTCGCCGACGTCGTGTCCGGTGGTGGCAACCAGGCGGGGGCCCCGGTCGAGGGTGCGATCGTCGGCACGTCGTTCGGCACGCACACGCAGGGCCCGATCCTGCCGCTCAACCCGCAGCTGACCGACGGTGTCCTCGCCGCGGCCACCGCACGGCTGGGCCGCGAGTACGCGCCGGGCGCGGAGCAGACGGCGACCATCGACCGCTACGCACGTGAAGCGCGCGCCACGGTCGACCGTTACGTCGACAAGGCGTTCAAGCGCATCGCCTGATGCACGAAGCAGAAGGCCGGGTCCCGAGGGGGCCCGGCCTTCTGCATGCGCACGGATGGCAACAGTTGCCAAGAGCGTCCACCCGGATTCAACATCTGACATGTTGGAGGTCGACAAAGGAGGCTCCCATGCACCACAACAAACTCGTCCTCGCCCTGGTCGGTGGACTCATCGTGACCCTGACCACTGCCGGCACGGTCGCCCAGACGGCTCCGGCTGAGGCCGCGACGACGCGGATCAGCTCCGCCTGCAGTTCGGTGCCGACGACCACGACCGAGTCCGACGGCGTCCCGGGGCCGATCTTCTACAAGCGGCTGCAGTGCCTGGCCAGCAGGGCCGGGTACTCGGGTGACATCGATGGTCGTATGACTTCGCCCGCTTGGTTCTTCGTCGCGAAGCGCCTCGCGGTCGGCGGGTACTACCAGTCAGGGAACTTCTACGGAACTGAGCACCCCCTGACCATCGCAGCACTGCAGCGTTGGGCGGCTGCCCACGGCCGCTACAGCGGCCCCATCGACGGTGTGTGGGGACCGAACAGCTACCGGGGCGCCGCCTGGGCGCTGAACCGCGAGTTCTAGGACGGACTGCAGACAGAAAGGAGGCGCGGTGCCAGCTGGCACCGCGCCTCCTGTCCGTGTGTCGGTCGCGACTACTTCGACTCGTAGAGTCGGCTGCTCTCGTCGTGCCACTCGATGGCGGTCGCCGCGAGCTTGTCCTTGAACTCGGCGCCGTGGTGGGCGCAGAAGTAGAGCTCGCCGCTCGACATGGTGGCTCGGATGTAGGCCTGCGCCCCGCAGCTGTCGCAACGGTCGGCGGCGGTCAGCTGGTGGTTGCTGACTTCGTCGATGGAGGGGTCCTGCACGGTCTGGGTCATTGCTGTGCTCCTCACGGATCGCAGGTGGTGCCGGGTGGTTGCACCATTTCAACACGTGATGCCTGAGAGCGACGCATTGTCGGGCCCTGTTTCGCTCAGCGCGGATCGCTTGGCCCCAGTGCGAGTGTCCACACGGTGCTGTCGGTGCCGCTCGGTAAACTCCGACGGTGAGCTCCGACTACTCCGCACGCCATCTCTCCGTCCTCGAAGGGCTCGAGGCGGTCCGGAAGCGGCCGGGCATGTACATCGGCTCGACGGACTCCCGGGGCCTCATGCACTGCCTGTGGGAGATCATCGACAACTCGGTCGACGAAGCCCTCGCGGGGCACGGTGACGAGATCGGTGTCGTGCTGCACGCCGACGGCTCGGTCGAGGTCCGCGACACCGCCCGGGGCATCCCAGTCGACGTCGAACCGAAGACGGGCCTGACCGGGGTCGAGGTCGTGTTCACCAAGCTGCACGCCGGCGGCAAGTTCGGCTCGGGGTCGTACGCGGCCTCGGGTGGCCTGCACGGCGTCGGCGCCTCGGTCGTGAACGCGCTGTCTGAGCGCCTCGACGTCGAGGTCGACCGGGGCGGCAAGACCTACGCCATGTCGTTCCACCGCGGCGAGCCGGGCATCTTCGACGACAGCAAGGGCATCGGCCCGGACGCTCCGTTCGCGCCCTTCACCTCGGGCAGCGAGCTGCGTGTGGTGGGCAAGGTCAAGAAGGGCGTCACCGGCTCCCGGATCCGCTACTGGGCGGACCGTCAGATCTTCACCGCCGACGCTCGGTTCAGCACCGACGACCTGGTCACCCGTGCACGGCAGACCGCGTTCCTCGTGCCCGGGCTCGGCATCACCATCACCGACGAGCGCGCGGCGTCGATCGACGCCGCTGCCGCCCGGGCCGAGGCGACGGGCACCACCGTGGCCGCCGGGCCGGTGGTCGAGCGCTTCCGGTACGAGGGCGGGATCGGCGAGTTCGTCGAGCACCTCGCCGTCGACAGCCCCCTCACCGACGTCTGGCGCGTGCAGGGGACCGGCACCTTCACCGAGACGGTGCCGATGCTGGACGACAAGGGCCACATGGTCTCCACCTCGGTCGAGCGCGAGTGCGAGGTCGACCTGGCGCTCCGCTGGGGCAGTGGTTACGAGACCGTGTTCCGCAGCTTCGTCAACATCATCGCGACGCCGAAGGGCGGCACGCACCAGGCCGGGTTCGAGTCGGGCGTCGTCAAGGCCGTCCGTGCCCAGGTCGAGGCGAACGCGCGCAAGCTCAAGGTCGGGCAGGACAAGCTCGACAAGGACGACGTCCTCGCCGGTATGACCGCCGTGCTGACCGTGCGGTTGCCCGAGCCGCAGTTCGAGGGGCAGACGAAGGAGATCCTCGGCACCCCGGCGGTCCGGAAGATCGTCGACCAGGTCGTGTCGAAGCGCCTCACCGAGATCCTCACCTCGACGCAGCGCACCGAGAAGGCACAGTCGGCGGCCCTGCTCGAGAAGGTCGTGTCCGAGATGAAGACCCGCATCTCGGCGCGGGCCCACAAGGAGACGCAGCGCCGTAAGAACGCGCTCGAGAACTCCTCGCTGCCGACGAAGCTCGCCGACTGCCGCTCGCAGGAGACCGAGGGCACGGAGCTCTTCATCGTCGAGGGTGACTCGGCGCTGGGCACCGCGAAGCTCGCCCGCAACAGTGAGTACCAGGCGCTGCTGCCGATCCGCGGCAAGATCCTCAACGTGCAGAAGGCGTCCGTGTCGGACATGCTCTCGAACGTCGAGTGCGCGTCGATCATCCAGGTCATCGGCGCCGGTTCGGGCCGCACGTTCGACATCGACCAGGCCCGCTACGGCAAGATCATCATCATGTCCGACGCCGACGTCGACGGTGCCCACATCCGCACGCTGCTGCTGACGCTGTTCTTCCGGTACATGCGGCCGATGATCGAGCAGGGCCGGGTCTTCGCCGCCGTGCCGCCGCTGCACCGGGTCGTCGTGGTGAACCGCGGCAAGCCGAACGACACGCTCTACACGTACTCCGAACAGGAGCTCCAGACGGTGCTGAAGAAGCTCGAGAAGACGGGCAAGAAGTACCAGGAGCCGATCCAGCGGTACAAGGGCCTCGGCGAGATGGACGCCGACCAGCTGGCGGAGACCACGATGGACCGCGCGCACCGCACCCTGCGCCGGGTGAACGTGACCCATGCCGAGGGTGCAGCGAAGGTGTTCGAGCTGCTCATGGGCAACGACGTGGCGCCTCGCAAGGAGTTCATCCTGGCCGGCGAGGGCCTGGACCGCGACCGCATCGACGCGTAGCGCCTTCACCCCCGGGCCGCGCAGCGGCCTGGTGTGCTCACGCGCTGGGCGACAGTCCACGCGGCCCGCGGCCCGTGAGGTGTCGCTCAGCGCGAAACCGCGCCGCGTCCGCGACACGGCGATGGCGGACGGGAGGCCCGTGGCGGCGCCGCCCCGCGCCTCCGGGCCGTGCGCCCTGCGTTCTCACGCGCTGGGCGACACCTCACGGGGCTCGCAGACCGTGAGGTGTCGCCAGGCGCGAAACGGCGCCGTGTCAGCGACACCGGAGGCGGACGCCGGCGCCCGCCTACGCCTCGCCGGCGGTGCCGTCGAGCGTCGCAGCGCTGCCACCGATCGAGCCGATGACCGCCTCGAGCGGGGCGCCCGACCCGTCACGCTTCGACAGCCAGTCGGGCAGGGTCCGTGCGGCGCCGTCCGTGCCGACGGCGTGTGGCGGCGCGATGCCCGCCCATCCCACCGTGAGCCCGTCCTCGCCCTTCAGGAACGCGTGCGCCCGGACACCCTGGGTGGCACGGCCCTTCGCCGGGAACTCCGACAGCGCGGAGACCTTGGCGCGACCGGCGTCGGTGCCGGGCAGTGCTGTCGAGGTGGTGGACACCGTGGCGACCACGGCATCGTCGGAGCGTGCGACCGAACCGAACCAGATCACCGAGGCGCCGTCGGCCAGGGCCATGCCGGCGACACCACCGGCGGGCAGCCCCTGCGCCCGGACGACGGACGCCGGGAACCGCAGCAGTTGCGCGTTCGAGCTGATGAACACCAGGTCGTCGGACTCGGGCGCCTGCGCCGCGCCGACCACGTGGTCGCCGGGCTTCAGGCCGATCGCGACGAACTCCGGCTTGTCGGGCCATGCACCCGGCACGACGCGCTTCACGACGCCGTGCGCGGTGCCGATCGCCAGCGAGTCCGAAGACGCACCGGACAGGTCGACGATCGCCACGACCGTCTCGCCCTTGGTGAGCGCCAGGAAGTCGGTGACCCGGACGCCGGCGTCGAGCCGGACCGCGGCGGGTGGCACGGCGGGGACGTCGACGGGGGAGAGCCGGAGGACCCGCCCGGTCGAGGTGATCGCGCCGATCTGCCCCCGCACCGTGCTCACCACGGCGGAGCGGACGGCGTCGTGCTTCGAGCGCTTCGGCACGCGGACGATGCCGAGCTCCGACGTCGGGATGTCGACGCGGATGAGCCGTCCGGTGGTCGAGAGCAGCACGCGGCAGGGGGAGTCGGCGATCTGCAGGGACTCCGGGTCGACCGCGGCCTTCCGACCGCCCTTCACCGGGGCGTCGGCCTCGGTGAGCAGCGTGCGGCGCGGGGTCGCGAACTTGTCGGACACCTCGGTCAGCTCGAGGGCGACCTGCGCGCGGAGCCGTTCGTCGGACGCCAGCAGTTCCTCGAGGGCGGCGATGTCGGCGAGCAGCTGGTCGCGCTCGGCCTCGAGCTCCATCCGCGAGAACTTCGTCAGACGGCGCAGGCGCAGCTCGAGGATGTACTCGGCCTGTACCTCGGACAGGTCGAAGACGTCGCGCAGGCGGTTGCGCGCTGCCTCGGAGTCGTCGGAGGTGCGGATGACCTGGATGACCTCGTCGATGTCGAGGATCGCGATGAGCAGGCCCTCGACCAGGTGCAGCCGTTCCTTGCGTCGTGCCAGCCGGTACTGCGACCGGCGGGTGACGACGTCGAGCCGGTGCTGCACGTAGACGTCGAGCAGCTCGCGGAGCCCGAGGGTGCGCGGTGACCCGCCGACCAGCGCGACGTTGTTGATGCCGAAGCCGTCCTCGAGCGGGGTGTGCTTGTAGAGCTGCTCGAGCACGGCGGTGGGGTTGAAGCCGCTCTTGATGCCGATGACGAGCCGGAGCCCGTGGTTGCGGTCGGTCAGGTCGTTGACGTCGGAGATGCCGACGAGCTTCTTGGACTGGACGCCGTCCTTGATCTTCTCGATCACACGCTCGGGGCCGACCAGGTAGGGCAGCTCGGTGACGACGAGCCCGACCTTGCGCGGGGTGAGGTTCTCGACGCTCACCTTCGCGCGGGTGCGGAACGAACCACGGCCGGTGGCGTAGGCGTCGCGGACCCCGGAGAGCCCGACGATCGTGCCGCCGGACGGCAGGTCGGGGCCGGGCACGAACTCCATGAGCTCTTCGAGGGTGGCCTGCGGGTTCATGAGCAGGTGCTTCGCGGCCTCGACGACCTCGCCGAGGTTGTGCGGCGCCATGTTCGTCGCCATGCCGACCGCGATGCCGGAGGCGCCGTTGACGAGCAGGTTCGGGAACGCCGCCGGCAGCACGCCCGGCTGCATGATCTGGTTGTCGTAGTTCGGGACGAAGTCGACGACGTCCTCGCCCAGGCCCTCGGTCATCGCCATCGACGGTTCGGCGAGCCGTGCCTCGGTGTACCGGGCGGCAGCGGGGCCGTCGTCGAGGGAGCCGAAGTTGCCGTGGCCGTCGACGAGCGGCACGCGCATCGTGAACGGCTGGGCCATGCGGACCAGCGCGTCGTAGATCGCGCCGTCGCCGTGCGGGTGCAGCTTGCCCATCACCTCGCCCGTGACGCGGGCGCTCTTGACGTGTCCGCGGTCGGGTCGCAGCCCCATCTCGGCCATCTGGTACAGGATGCGACGCTGCACCGGCTTCAGGCCGTCGCGGGCGTCGGGCAGTGCCCGCGAGTAGATGACGGAGTACGCGTACTCGAGGAAGGAGCCCTGCATCTCCTCGGAGACGTCGACGTCCTCGATGCGCTCACCGTCGGGCAGGCCGACTACGTCCGTGCGTGCCATGGCACCTTTCTGGAGAACCGGAGTCGTCTGGGAGACTCGTGGGATGGGAACAAGCGTACCGACGGCCCCCGACGCCGTCGCGAACCTCGCCGACGTCTTCCCGAGTTGCCTCGTGGCGCTCGGCGCTGCGGACGACGCGTGGTTGCGGAACGACGGCCTGGAGGCCCGGATCACCCTCCGCCCCGCCCGCTCGGCGATCGTCGTGCTGGTCGACGGCCTCGGTTCCGCCGCGCTGGCGGCGCGCGCCGGGCACGCCCGCTGGCTGACCGGCGCGAAGGGCACCGGCACCGCGAAGAAGCTCCGGAGCGGGTTCCCGACGACGACCGCGGCCGCCCTGAGCACCCTGACCACCGGCCGGTCGCCCGGCACCCACGGCGTCGTCGGGTACAGCGGCTGGAACCCGGACACCGGTGCCGTGATGAACCTGCTGGGCGGCTGGGACACCGAGGTCCCTGCGGACTGGTTCCTGACCCGGACCCTGTTCACCCGGGCCGCGGAGCTCGGACTCGATCCCGTCGTCGTCGGGCCGGACCGGTACCGCTCGTCCGGGATGACCGCGAACGTGCTCGGCGGCGCCCGGTACGTGTCGGCGGACACGATTGCCCAGCGCGTCGACGCCGCACTGGCCGAGACCACCGGCGGCCGCTCGCTCGTCTACCTGTACGTGCCGGAGCTCGACTCGATCGGGCACAAGTACGGCTGGCAGTCCGACCGGTGGACGGCGGCCCTCGAGCTGCTCGACGGCGAACTCGCCCGCCTCGACGCCCGCAGCGCCGACGGCGTGGGGGTCCTGGTGACGGCGGACCACGGTGTGCTCGACGTGCCGGACCACGCGAACATCGCCATCGACCCGCTGCTGCTCACCGACGTCGTCGGCGTCGCGGGTGACCCGCGCTGCCGCCAGCTCACCGTCGCACCGGGCACCGACGTGCGCGCCCTCGTCGGCGCGTTCCGGGCCCGCTACGGCAAGAAGGCGTACGTCGCCAGCCGTGCCGAGGCGATCGAGGCCGGGTGGTTCGGGCGGGTGTCCGACGAGGTGCTGCCGCGCATCGGCGACGTGCTCGTCGTGGCGCGCGGCTCGTGGGCGTTCAACGACGACCGTGCCCTGCGCGAGGACGAGACACCGAAGCGCATGATCGGCCAGCACGGCGCGATGACCGACGAGGAGACGATCGTGCCGCTCCGACTCGCCGGCGAGTTCGCCCACTAGGACGTCGGCGCCGACGGTCGGTGCACGTGCTGATCAGGCGGGGTCGTCGTCCGGACGGGTGCCGAAGACGATCTCGTCCCAGCTCGGCATCGAGCGACGGTTGCGCTTCTTGCGTTCGCCACGGCTCTCGGACTCCGGCGCCGAGGCCGGACGGACGTCGGAGGACTGCGGTGCGGTGTCGTGCGCGCCGCCGTCCTCGAAGCCCTGCAGCGGGATGTCGACGACGCTGATGGAGGTCCCGCGGGCGGGCTCGTCGCGCTGTTCGCCGAAGGACGCTGCTTCGCGTTCACCGCGGCGACGGCGGAGCGCCTCGAGCAGGTCCGCGGTCTCGTTGCCGGGAGCACGCTCTTCCACGGCGGCCTGGCCGATGCGGGGCAGCGGTGCACGGAGCGGCGCGTGCTGGGACGGCTCGGGCTCGGCGGCCGGCTGCTCCGGCTCGTCGACGCGGAAGGCGCCGGAGTCGAAGCGGGTGCCGTCGTCGTCCTGCTGCTCGAACTCGACCGCACGCAGGCGCGGGGCGATGCCCTCGTCGTCGGTGTGCGAGAGCCGGTGAGCGTCACCGTTGTCCGGCGCGAGGGTCGAGGTCTTCGGGTCGAAGTGCCACTGGGCGTCGTGCTCGACCTCGCCCGCGGTGTAGCGGACGCGGACCTGCCACCCGCTCTCCGGGTGCTTCCACGAGCCCCAGGTGATCGCGGTGGCCTCGCCGGCTTCGAGCTTCGCGGTGATCGCGGGGCCGAAGGTGTCGGGGGACTCGTCGTCGACCGGGGTGACCGGCACACGGTGCGAGGCGTCGAGGATGAAGGCGCGCTCGGCGAGGACCGGCCCCTCGAAGCGACGGACGTACTCGACGTCGACGTCGAGCGCGGCGGCCACGTCGGCGGCGTCTGCGCCGCCACGGATGCGTGCCTGGACGTCCTTGGGGGAGACCCGCTTCTGCGGACCGGCGTCGGGGTTCGCCTGGCGCACCTGGCCTGCCAGCGACGACGTGACGGGCAACCGGAACTCGGTGCCGCCGTCGGTCGCCAGGAGGAGTGCGCCGGACTCGACTCCGATGACTCTCACGTCTTGCATGGTTCCGCCTTCCCAGCGTCGCGTACGGTCCTGCTGTCGTACCCCGTGAGTATGCAGGGACGACGGGCGGTTTCCGGGGAGGCGCACGGGCGTGCCGCGGACATCCGCGTGGCCGATCCCGGGCACGCGGCCCTCCGGCAACGGGTGTCGGGAATGTCCGGTTCCGGTCGTGGGTTGCACCGCCAGCACGACCCGCCGCAGCACTCGGTTTGCGCTCTGGCGGGGCGTGGTGCAAACTGTCGCCGCCGATCACCCGGCGACGACCTCTCGATACGAGAAATGGATGGGCATGGCCACCGATTACGACGCCCCCCGGAAGACCGACGACAACTCCGACTCGGAGTCGATCGAGGCCCTCAAGGAGCGCGTTCCCGACAAGATGTCGGGGGTCGTCGACGATGATTCCGACAACCCCGGCAGTTTCGAACTCGCCGGGCAGGACCTCAGCGACGTCGACCTCGACGTCGTGGTGCTGCCCCCGCAGGTCGACGAGTTCACCTGCGTCGAGTGCTTCCTCGTGAAGCACCGCTCCCAGCTCGACCACGAGTCGAAGCTCGGACCGGTCTGCGCGGAGTGCGCGTCGCTCTAGCGAACACAGCCGCGTCGTCCTCGACGCAACGATCAGCGAAGGCCCCGCATCCTCCAGGGATGCGGGGCCTTCGTCGTGTGCTGCGAGGCGGGGCCGAGCCGCGCCTCCAGGCCGTGGAGCGTGGTCCGTCAGGACCGCAGCGCCTCGACGACCTTGCCCGGGTGCCGGACGCTGACCAGCCAGTAGGGCGTGGGGTCCGCGTCGTCGCGCACCTCGACCTTGACGACCCCCCGGACGTAGCCGCGGAAGAGCGTCCACGCGCGGGCGTCGAGTGCCGGCCCGCGCTGCTCGGTGGCCGCTGCGCCCTCGAACGCCTCGGTTGTGCCGACGAGCGTGCGGGGGAGGTGTGCCTTGCCCGCGCGGAACTCGGTGTCGGTGACCTCGATGGTGGGTGCGAGTGCCCACAGGAGGACCAGGACCCCGAGCTCCATCCCGATCGCCACGAGGACGCCAGCCAGGACGCTGATGGGGAGGAAGACGAGCAGGGTGGCGGGGATGACGAGCGCCGTCGCCAGGTACAGGGCGGGCGGGGCCCAGAGTCGTTCGCGGTACAGGGTCACGGGTCCATTCGATCACGAGCGAGCGAGGTCACGGAACGGTCACGGCTGCACTACCCTCGTCACGTGACCGAACCAGTCGACGTCCTCTGGACCGGGGAGCACGCTCCCGGCCACGCCCACCCCGGCGACGCGGGTGCCGATCTCGTCTCCACCGAGGCCTTCGTACTGCAGCCGGGGGAACGACACCTGGCCGCCACGGGGCTGCGCATCGCGCTGCCCGAGGGCTACGCCGCGTTCGTGGTCCCGCGGAGCGGCCTGGCGGCGAAGCACGGCATCACGATCGTGAACAGCCCCGGCACCGTCGACTCCGGCTACCGCGGGGAGATCAAGGTCGCCCTGCTCAACACCGACCAGACGGAACCGTACGAGGTGCACGCCGGCGACCGCATCGCCCAGTTGATCGTGATGCCGGTGCCGCAGGTGACCTACACCCGGGTCGACGACCTGCCGGACAGCGTCCGCGGACAGGGCGGGTTCGGCTCGTCGGGCTACGGTGACCGGAGCGACGCCGTGACCGGTGCCGCCGCAGACGCTCAGGAAGGAACGCGCGCATGAAGTTCGGCCGACGCAAGCGGGACGAGGTCGAGGTGGCGGACGCCGTCACCGACGACATCGAGGTCGCGGACACGTCCCCCGAGGTCGACATCGCGACGGATGCCGACGCGGACCTCGACGAGGTCGACGCGGTCGCCCCGACGGACAAGTCCGCTCCGGAGGACCGGGCCGAGAACGGCCCCCACGACGAGACCGAGGCGAACCTGGTCCGCCCCTACGTCGACCTGGGCGGGGTGAAGGTGCTCCCGCGCGAGGGCCTGCACCTGCGCCTCGAGGTCGAGGAGGGCTCGCAGCGCGTCGTCGCGGTCGGGCTCGACTACGACGAGTCCACGCTGCAGGTCCAGCCGTTCGCGGCGCCCCGGTCCACCGGCCTGTGGCACGAGATCCGCGCCCAGATCGCCGAGCAGATCGAGCGCCAGGGCGGAGTCGTGACCGAGGTCGACGGCCCGTTCGGCCCCGAGCTCCGCGCGTCCGTCCCGGTCGCCGTGGACGGCGACGGCGGCACCGCCGGCTCCCGTCCGGCCCGCTTCGTCGGCGTCGACGGCCCGCGCTGGTTCCTGCGCGGCGTGATCGCCGGCAAGGCCGCCGAGCAGCCCGACGACGCCAGCGAGATCGAGGAGCTGTTCCGCAGCGTCGTCGTCGTGCGCGGCACGACGCCGATGCCGCCGCGCGACCTCATCCCGCTGCACATGCCCAAGTCGACGCAGACCGCGATCTGACCGACTGACGACCAACCCCGCCTGGAGGCACGGTGCCGGACCACGACGACACCCCACGACCCGAGACGGCTGGCTCCGACCCCGCTGCACCCGCGGCCGAGCCGTCGGTCGCACCGTCCTTCTCCGCGCAGTTCCGCGACGCCGTGCAGAACGCCGGCATCGCCCGCGTCGCGCCCGGTGAGGCTCCGTCCGGCAGGGCGCTGCTCGGCGCGGTCGGCGGGGTGCGCGGCCTCGCCGAGTCGGTGCTGCCCGGGTTCGCGTTCCTGGTCGTCTACGCGATCACGAAGGAGCTCGTGCCGAGCGTCGTGATCCCGGTGGCGGTCGGCCTGGTGTTCGTGGTGCTCCGGCTGCTGCAGCGGCAGTCGGTGACGATGTCGTTCGCGGGCATCCTCGGCGTCGCGGTCTCGGCCGGCCTCGCGCTCATCACCGGCCGTGCGGAGAGCAACTTCATCCCCGGGATCGTCATCAACGCCGTCTGGCTCGTCGGGCTGCTCATCACGCTGGCGATCCGCTGGCCGCTCATCGGGCTCGTCGTCGGCTTCCTGCTGCCGGCGAACGAGGACGGCTCGCACGTCGACTGGCGCGCCGACCCGGTGAAGCGCCGCGTGCTGACGGTCGCCACCTGGATCTGGGTCGGGCTGTTCGCGGTCCGGCTCGCGGTGGAGGTCCCGCTGTACCTGACGGCGCAGGTCGAACTGCTCGCCGGGCTGAAGCTCATCCTCGGCGTGCCGCTGTACGCGGCGGTGCTCTGGGTGACGTGGCTGCTGGTCCGCACCGTGTTCGTCCGACGCGACGACGTCGCCCCGGTGTAGAGTTCTCTCGACATCAAGATAGTTCTCGCAGGGCGCGCACGCGTTCTCGGGATTAGGTTTGCCTTGCTGGTGGGACGGTCCACGGCCCGCGAGGATGAGGGCAAACCGATCAGTAGGGAGGCGGCACGGTGGCTGCAGTCAATAGCTTCGGCTCGAAGGACACACTGTCGGTTGGGGGTGTCGACTACGCGATCCACCGGATCGACTCGGTTCCCGGGCACGAGAAGTTGCCCTACAGCCTGAAGGTGCTGCTCGAGAACCTCCTCCGCACCGAGGACGGCAAGAACGTCACCGAAGGACAGATCCGGGCGCTCGGCTCCTGGCGGCCCGACGCGGAGCCCGACACCGAGATCCAGTTCTCGCCGGCGCGCGTCGTCATGCAGGACTTCACCGGTGTGCCGTGCATCGTCGACCTCGCCACCATGCGCGAGGCCATGGCGGACATCGGCGGCGACCCGAACAAGATCAACCCGCTGTCCCCGGCCGAGATGGTCATCGACCACTCCGTCATCGCCGACCTGTTCGGCAGCACGGACGCCCTGCAGCGCAACACGGACCTGGAGTACGAGCGGAACGGTGAGCGCTACCAGTTCCTCCGCTGGGGCCAGACCGCGTTCGAGGACTTCAAGGTCGTCCCGCCGGGCACCGGCATCGTCCACCAGGTGAACATCGAGTACCTGGCGAAGGTCACCTACACGCGTGACTTCGACGGCGAGACCTACGCGTACCCGGACACCCTGGTCGGCACCGACTCGCACACCACGATGGTGAACGGCCTCGGCGTGCTCGGCTGGGGCGTCGGCGGCATCGAGGCCGAGGCCGCGATGCTCGGCCAGCCCGTGTCGATGCTCATCCCGAAGGTCGTCGGCTTCAAGCTCTCCGGTGAGATCCCGGCCGGCGTGACCGCGACCGACGTGGTGCTCACCATCACGCAGGAGCTCCGCAAGCACGGCGTCGTCGGCAAGTTCGTCGAGTTCTACGGCGAGGGCGTCGGCGCCGTCCCGCTCGCCAACCGCGCCACCATCGGCAACATGTCGCCCGAGTTCGGTTCGACGGCGGCGATCTTCCCGGTCGACGACGTCACGCTGGACTACCTGCGGCTGACCGGTCGCGACGAGGCGCAGATCGCGCTGGTCGAGGCGTACTCCAAGGCCCAGGGCCTGTGGCACGACGCCTCGGTGGAGCCGAACTACTCCGAGTACATGGAGCTCGACCTCTCCACGGTCGTGCCGTCCATCTCGGGCCCGAAGCGTCCGCAGGACCGCATCGAGCTCACGAACGCGAAGAGCCAGTTCGAGCTCGACCTGAACAACTACACGACGCCGTCCGAGCAGACCGACCTCGACGACGCGGTCGAGGAGACGTTCCCGGCCTCCGACCCGATCGCCGCCGGTTCGACCAACGAGGACACGGCGCTGCACGAGCACGTGCACGTGTCGAGCGCACCGTCGACCGCCTCGGCGCCGACGAAGGTCGCGATGGACGGGGCCGATCCGTTCACGATCGACCACGGTGCTGTCGCGATCGCCGCGATCACCTCGTGCACGAACACGTCGAACCCGTCGGTCATGATGGCCGCCGGCATCCTCGCCCGGAACGCCGCGAAGAAGGGCCTCACCGCGAAGCCCTGGGTGAAGACCACCCTCGCACCCGGGTCGAAGGTCGTCACCGACTACTACGAGAAGGCCGGTCTCACCACCTACCTCGAGCAGCTCGGCTTCTACACGGTCGGCTACGGCTGCACTACGTGCATCGGCAACTCGGGTCCGCTGCCCGAGGAGATCTCGCAGGCCGTGCAGGACAACGACCTCGCCGTCACCGCGGTGCTCTCGGGCAACCGCAACTTCGAGGGCCGGATCAACCCCGACGTCAAGATGAACTACCTGGCGTCCCCGCCGCTGGTCATCGCCTACGCCCTCGCCGGGTCGATGCACTTCGACTTCGACAAGGACGCCCTCGGCACCGACCAGGACGGCAACGACGTCTACCTGACCGACATCTGGCCCGACGCGGCCGAGGTGCAGCAGGTCATCGACGAGTCGATCGACACCGAGATGTTCACCCACGAGTACGGCTCCGTGTTCGAGGGCGACGACCGCTGGAAGAACCTGCCGACCCCGACCGGCGACACCTTCGAGTGGGACCAGGAGTCGACCTACGTCCGGAAGCCCCCGTACTTCGAGGGCATGACGATGCAGCCCGACGCGGTGTCGGACATCTCCGGCGCCCGGGTGCTCGCGAAGCTCGGCGACTCGGTCACGACCGACCACATCTCGCCGGCCGGTTCGATCAAGGCCGACAGCCCCGCCGGCCAGTACCTCGCCGAGCACGGCGTCGACCGCAAGGACTTCAACTCCTACGGCTCGCGTCGCGGCAACCACGAGGTCATGATCCGCGGCACGTTCGCGAACATCCGTCTGCGCAACCAGCTGCTCGACGGCGTGGAGGGCGGCTACACCCGTGACTTCACGACGCCGGACGGTGCGCAGTCGTTCATCTACGACGCCTCGCAGCACTACCAGGAGCAGGGCATCCCGCTCGTCATCTTCGGTGGCAAGGAGTACGGCTCCGGCTCGTCCCGTGACTGGGCGGCCAAGGGCACGAACCTGCTCGGTGTCCGTGCGGTCATCACCGAGAGCTTCGAGCGGATCCACCGCTCGAACCTCATCGGCATGGGCGTCGTCCCGCTGCAGTTCCCGGCGGGCGAGACGGTCGAGTCCCTCGGGCTCGACGGCACCGAGGTCGTGTCGATCTCCGGGCTGACCGAGCTGAACGAGGGCCGCACCCCGAAGACGGTGCACGTCACCGCGACGCCGAGCGAGCACTCGCCGGCCGGCAAGCAGCCGATCGAGTTCGACGCGGTCGTCCGCATCGACACCCCCGGCGAGGCCGACTACTACCGCAACGGCGGCATCCTGCAGTACGTGCTCCGCTCGCTCGTCTGAGTCCGCTGAACGATAGGAGCGTCGTACGCACGGGTCGCTGACGCGACCACAGATCGGACCGGAGGCCCGTGGCGACACCGCCACGGGCCTCCAGTCCGTCACCTGGTAGCGGGAATAGGGTGATGGCTTGGTACCCACGAAAGGAGCGCCCGTGAGCCTGCTCGCCAGCATCACGTCACCGCGCGACCTGAAGCGTCTCTCCGACGCGCAGATGACCGACCTCGCCGCCGAGATCCGGCGCTTCCTGGTCGCCGAGGTCGCGAAGACCGGTGGGCACCTCGGGCCGAACCTGGGCGTCGTGGAGCTGACGCTCGCGATGCACCGCGTGTTCGACTCGCCGAACGACCCGTTCGTCTTCGACACCGGGCACCAGTCGTACGTGCACAAGCTCGTCACCGGGCGCCAGGACTTCTCGAAGCTGCGCGAACGCGGCGGCATCGCCGGCTACCCGCAGCGGAGCGAGTCCGAGCACGACATCGTCGAGTCCTCGCACGCGTCGTCGTCGCTGTCGTGGGCCGACGGCATCTCCCGCGCGTTCGGGCAGACCGGGCAGACCGACCGCACCGTCGTCGCGGTCGTGGGGGACGGTGCGCTCACCGGCGGCATGACGTGGGAGGCGCTCAACAACATCTCCGACGACAACGATCGGCGCCTGGTCATCGTCGTCAACGACAACGGCCGCTCGTACGCCCCGACGATCGGTGGCATGGCGCGGTTCCTGAGCTCCGTGCGCACCCGCCGCGAGTACCGGGCCCTGTACGAGGGCACGCAGGCTGTGGCGGCCCGGTTCGGCGCTCCGGGTCGCGCGGTGTACCGAGGCATGCGCGGGGGCCTGCACGGCTTCCTGTCGCGGCTGACGAACAACGAAGCGCTGTACTCGAACCTCGACATCAAGTACATCGGCCCGGTGAACGGCCACGACCAGCAGGCGATGGAGGCAGCGCTCCGGCAGGCCAAGGAGTACGGCGCTCCCGTGATCGTGCACGCGATCACGGAGAAGGGCCACGGCTTCGAGCCCGCCCTGCGCGACCAGGCCGACCAGTTCCACGCCGTCGGGCACATCGACCCGGAGACCGGGGAGTCGCTCGACGCCGCATCGGGGCCGTCGTGGACGTCGGTGTTCGCGTCTTCCCTGGCCGATGCCGGCGCCTCCGATCCTCGGATCGTCGCCATCACGGCGGCGATGCTCCGGCCGACGGGGCTCCACCTGTTCCAGGAGCAGCACCCCGACCGGGTCTACGACGTCGGCATCGCCGAGCAGCACGCCGTGACGACCGCCGCGGGCCTCGCCTACGGCGGTCTCCACCCGGTCGTGGCGCTCTACGCGACCTTCCTGAACCGTGCGTTCGACCAGGTGCTGATGGACGTCGCCCTGCACCGGGCCGGCGTGACGTTCGTGCTCGACCGTGCCGGCATCACCGGCCCGGACGGCCCCTCGCACCACGGCATGTGGGACCTCGCGCTGCTGCAGGTCGTGCCGGGGATCCGGATCGCCGCGCCCCGCGATGCCCCGACGCTGCGCGAGGAGTTCCGCGAGGCGATCGCCGTCGACGACGCCCCCACCGTGCTGCGGTGGTCGAAGGGGCAGGTCGGACCGGACATCCCCGCGATCCGTCGTCTCGCCGATGGTGTGGACGTCCTGCACGCCGCCGCGGACGACGTCGAGGACGTGCTCTTCGTCGCCGTCGGGTCGATGGTGCCGGTGGCACTCGAGGCCGCGGCGCTGCTCGAGGCGCAGGGTATCGGCGTCACCGTCGTGGACCCGCGCTGGGTGGTGCCGATCCCGACGTCGCTGATCGAGCTGTCGCGGACGCACCGACTCGTGATCACCATCGAGGACGGCGTGCGGGTCGGCGGCGTCGGGACCCGGCTGCGGCAGGACCTGCGCGCTGCCGGGGTCGACACCGGGGTGAACGAGCTCGGGCTGCCCGACGCGTTCATCGACCACGCGACCCGGTCGCAGATCCTCGCCGACGCGGGGCTGACGGCGCAGGCCATCGCCCGTGACGTCATCGACCAGGTCGTCGGGACGAAGCTGCCGCAGGCGAAGCCCGCGCGGTCCCGCGAGTCCGCGGCGTCCGACCGCTGACCGCGCGGTCCGGTCCGTTCAGGTCCGGTCCGGTCTGTTCAGCAAAACACCGGTGTTCGCGCTCCACACCGCGTTCTGCGGGTGTTCGGTGCGCGAACACCGGTGTTTTGCGTACTGGGCTCTAGCGGGAAGCGGGGCCGACGATCCGCGGCTCGTGGAACGTGCCGCCGAACACTCGCTCGGACGCGCCGGAACGGTCGAGGTACGGGCTGATCCCACCGGCCTGGAACGGGTAACCCGCACCGAGGATGAGCCCGAGGTCGATCTCCTCGACGTGCTCGACGACCCGGTCCTCGAGCATGCGGTGCAGCTCGTCGGCCAGGGCGTCCTCGAACCGGCGCTGCATCTCGGCGGCGTCGACGGGCTTCGCGTCCTTCTTGGACGGCGCGACGAGCTTCACGGCGGCGGGGTCGTACCCGGTCGCGTTGCCCTTCTTGTCGCGGGTCAGGATCGTCCCGTGCTCGGCGATCTTCTTCAGGCCGTCACCGGGGTAGAAGCGCTCGGGCCAGGCCGCGTGGTGCGAGTCGAGCACGTGCGCGCCGACCGGCAGCCCGACGAGCTCGAGCAGCTCGAACGGTGACATCGGCAGGCCGAGTGGTGCGGCACCCTGGGCGACGGTGTCGAACGAGGTGCCCTCTTCCACGCCGCGCATCGCCTCGCCGAGCACCCGGGCGAGCACCCGGTTGACGACGAAGCCCGGCTGGTCCGCGGTGATGATCGCGGTCTTCTTCAGGGTCTTCGCGACGGCGAGTGCGGTGACGAGGGCCTCGTCCGAGGTCTTCGCCGCGCGCACCACCTCGAGCAGCGGCATGACCGCGACCGGGTTGAAGAAGTGGAAGCCGACGAGTCGCTCCGGGTTGGTGAGCACCGACGCCATCTCGTCGACGGAGAGCGACGACGTGTTCGTGGCGAGGATGGCGTCCGGTGCGATGACCTGCTCGATCTTCCGGAGGACCTCCTGCTTGACGGTCATCTCCTCGAAGACGGCCTCGATCACCCAGTCGGCATCGGCGAAGGCGTCGTAGGACACCGACCCGCTGACGAGTGCGGTGATGCGGTTCGCGTCGTCGGGGGAGATCCGGCCCTTGTCGAGCAGCTTTGCGACCTCGCCGCGGATCCGCTCGACGCCGGCGTCCACACGGGACTGGTCGACGTCGGTGATGACGACGGGGACGCCCAGGCGTCGGGCGAACAGCAGCGCGAACTGCGACGCCATCAGCCCGGCGCCGAGGACGCCGACCTTCGTGATCTTCTTCGCGTCGACGCCCTCGGGAGCGCCGACGGGCTTCTTCGCACGCTTCTGCACGAGGTCGAAGGCGTACATCGACGCGGCGAACTGGTCGCCCGAGATGAGGTCGGCGAGGGCCTCGTCCTCGTCGGCGAAGCGTTCGTCGAGCGAACCCGACTTGGCGGCGGCGACGAGGTCGAGCGCCCGGAACGGCGACTTCGGCACGGTGCCGATCTTCGACGCGACCTGTCCGCGAGCGACCTTGACGACGGTGCCCCATGCGGCCTTCTCGAGCATGCCCGGCGCGTTCTTCCGCACCACCTTGGTCGTTCCGGTGATGACGCCGTCCGCCCACGCCACGGCGGAGGGCAGGAACGTGACGGACGGGACGAGCACGTCACCGATGCCGATCTCGACCGCGGCCGGGCCGTCCATCAGGCGGTTGTTCTTGAGCGGGTTCTCGACGATGACGCGGAGCGCGCGCTCCGGGCCGATCAGGCGGGGGAGCAGCGTCGCGCCGCCCCAGCCGGGGATGATGCCGAGGAACACCTCGGGAAGCCCGATGCCCTGCGCCGCGGACGAGAACGCCCGGTAGGTGCAGTGCAGGGCGATCTCGAGCCCACCGCCGAGCGCCAGGGTGTTCACGAACGCGAACGACGGCACCCCGAGGTCGGCGAACTTCTTGAGCGTGGCGTGCCCGAGGGCGGCCAGGTCGTGGGCGGCCTCGCGCGACGGGACCGCGGCTGCCTGGGACAGGTCGGCCCCGGCGGCGAAGCAGTACTCCTTGCCGGTGATGGCGACGCCCTGGATCGTGCCGGCGGCGGCCTCGGTCTTCAGGGTGTCGAGCACGCCGGCGAGCTCACGGAGCGTGCGGGGCCCGAGGGTGTTCGGCCGCTTGTAGTCCTTGCCGTTGTCGAGCGTGATGAGCGCCAGCGTGCCACCCGAGGGCATCGTGACGTGCTTGACGAACGAGTGCGTGACGACCTCGTCCTCGCTGAGTTCGGCCAGTCGGTCGTTGTCGACGATGGTCATGGTCACGCCCCCTTCCGAGCCGAACGCTCGGCCGACTTGCTGTGGTTCGGGTTCTCCCAGATGACGGTGCCGCCCTGGCCGAGCCCGATGCACATCGTGGTGATGCCGTACTTGACGTCCGGTCGCTCGGCGAACTGCGCGGCGAGCTGGTTCATCAGCCGGACGCCACTCGACGCGAGCGGGTGGCCCACGGCGATCGCGCCGCCCCAGGCGTTCACGTTCGGGGAGTCCTGGGCGATGCCGTAGTTGTCGAGGAACGCGAGCACCTGGACGGCGAACGCCTCGTTGATCTCGAACAGGCCGATGTCGTCGATCGACAGGCCGGCCTTCGCCAGGGCCTTGTCGGTCGCGGGGACCGGGCCGACGCCCATGACCTCGGGCTCGACGCCGGCGAAGGCGAACGAGACCATGCGCATCTTCGTCGACAGTCCGTGCTGCTTCGCGCCGTCCTCGGACGCGAGCAGGCTCATGGTGGCGCCGTCGTTCAGACCGGCGGCGTTGCCGGCGGTGACCCGTCCGTGGGGCCGGAACGGCGTCTTCAACGCGGCCAGCGCCTCCAGGGTCGTCCCCGGCCGCGGCGGCTCGTCGGTGCTGACGACGTCCCAGCCGTCGCCCTTGTTGACCTCGACCGGGATCACGTCCGGCTGGAGCTTGCCGTTCGCCCAGGCGGCGGCGTAGCGCTGCTGGGACTGGACGGCGTAGGCGTCCGTGCGGTCCTTCGTGATCGCGGGGAAGCGGTCGTGCAGGCGCTCGGCGGTGGCGCCCATGACGAGGGCGTCGCTCGAGACCATGCGCTCCGCGACGAAGCGGGGGTTCGGGTCGGCGTTGAAGCCCATCGGGTGCCGGCCCATGTGCTCGACACCACCGGCGATCGCGATGTCGGCGGCGCCGAAGGCGATGGCACCCGCGAGCGTCGTGACGCTCGTCATGGCGCCGGCGCACATGCGGTCGATCGCGTAGCCGGGCACCGACTTCGGCAGACCCGCGAGCATGCCGACCGTTCGGCCGAGCGTCAGCCCCTGGTCACCCTGCTGCGTGGTCGCCGCGACGGCGACGTCGTCCACGGCTGCGGTGTCGAAGGCGTTCCGGTCGAGCAGTCCGCGCATCGCGTGCACCGCGAGGTCGTCGGACCGGGTCTTCCAGAACACCCCCTTCTCGCCGGCTCGTCCGAACGGTGTGCGAACGCCGTCCACGAACACGACGTCTGATGCCTTTGGCAATCCGGGCCTCCCAGATCCTCATCGATCGGGCCGGAACGCAGGTCGCTCCGGCCTGGCCGGGCCTCGCCCGGCGACCCTCCCGACGCTATGCCCCCAGCCTGGGCGGCCGCATGCCGGTTGGGCAGTTCCTACGACTCGTCGTCGTCCGTCGCCGCGGGCCGCTGTGCAGCAGCCACAAAGGCCGACGCGATGATCGACGCGAGTTCCTCGACCTGCCACGGGCGGGCGTCGTGCTCGGCGAGGGCGGCGCCGACCAGCTCGGTCGACACAGGCGACGGCGGGGCCCACGACACGAGCCGGAGCGTCTCCGGCGTGAGCAGGTTCTCGAGCGGGATGTCGAGCTCCTCGGCACGCTTCGTGACCGCGGCGCGCGCGGCCTTGTACCGGCGGTCGGCGGCCGGGTTGCGGTCCGCCCAGGCGCGGGGCGGGGGCAGGGTGGCCTCGCCGGCACCGCGGAGACGGGGGAGGTCCTCGGTGGTGCGGCCTTCCTCGACGGCGGCCCACCAGCGGTCGAGCGCGGAACGGCTGGCGCGGCCCGTGAAGGTCTTCAGCGCACCGAGTTCGGCGCGGGACTCGGGTGCGGCGGCCGCGGCGGCGATGATCGCCGAGTCGGGGATCGTGCGTCCGGGGGCGATGTCCGCCTGTCGGGCGTACTCGTCACGGGCGAGCCAGAGCGACCGGGCGATCGCCAGTGCTCGAGCACCACGGAGCGCGTGCATGCCGGACAGCCGACGCCAGGGCTCGGCACGGGCGGGCTTCGGCGCGCGGTGCAGGACAGCGTCGAACTCCTCCTGGGCGATCCGGGTCTTGCCGGCCTCGTCGAGCTTCTCGGCGAGGGCGTCGCGGAGGTCGGGCAGCAGCTCGACGTCGAGCGACGCGTAGACGAGCCACGACTGCGGCAGGGGACGGGTCGACCAGTCGGCGGCCGAGTGCGCCTTCGCCAGGGTGATGCCGAGCAGCTGCTCGACGACGGCGCCGAGGCCGACACGGGGGAACCCGGCGATGCGGGCGCCGAGTTCAGTGTCGAAGATGCGCGTCGGGACGAGGCCGACCTCCTGCAGGCACGGCAGGTCCTGCGAGGCGGCGTGGAACAGCCACTCCTCGTCGACGATGGCGGCCTGCAGCTCCGAGAAGTCGCCGATCGGGATCGGGTCGAACAGGAACGCACCGGCACCACGGCGGAACACCTGGATCAGGTACGCGCGCTGCGAGTAGCGGTAGCCGCTGGCGCGCTCGGCGTCGACCGCGACGGGGCCGTGGCCGGCGGCGATGGCGGCGACCGCCTCGAGGTAGTCCTCGCGCGTGTCGATCACCTTGACGGCGTCGTGCGATGCCTCGAAGGCGGGGCTGGCGGCGGCCGGAGCGGCCGAGCCAGCAGCGGCAGCCGGAGCAGTCGAACCGGCAGCCGTGGCTGCGGGCGCAGCCGGGCCGGTCGATCCAGCGGCGTCCTGGGGAGCGGGGTCGGTCACTTGGCGAGCCTCCTCGGGGCCAGCAGGGTCACGCCGTCCGATGCCGGCGGCAGACCGGCGAGCATGGCGACGATGTCCTGCCAGGCCCGGACGTGTGCGGTAAGGTCGTCGCCGCGTGGTGTCCACGACGCGCGGAGTTCCAGCTGAGCGCCGTCGCCCTGTGCGGCGAGGTCGCCGTACCCGCGCGAGATGATCTTGGTGGCCGTGCCAGAGGCGTGGTCGTACGTCGCACCGTGCGACTCGAGCGCGTCGACGAGCCAGCTCCAGGTGACGTCGGCGACGAACTCGTCGACGCCGATCTCCGGCTCGAGCGGCGCCTGCGCGAACGAGACGACACGGAACGCGCCGCCCCAGCCCTCGGGTTCTTCCGGGTCGTACAGGGCGATGAACCGTCCGGTGCCCAGGTCCGACTCCACCCCGTGCGCGGTGCCGGACACGTCCGCCGCCAGGGCGATCGAGAACGGTGCGATCCGGGTCGGCGAGGGGATCTCGGTGACGGTGGTCTCGGTACGGCCGCTGCCGCCGGACACGAACGCGCGGAGCCGCGCGAAGGCGTCGGGCTCTCGGGTTTCGGACACACATGCAGACTAGGCTCCGGGCCATGTCCCGATCCGCGCGACCCGCCGAGGACGTCGTCCAGGAGACCGCTCGATCGGCCGGGTTCATCGCACTCGGCGCCGGTCTGGCAGCTGCCGCGGTGGGGACGGCCGTCATCGGTGGCTTCGTCGCCGCCGTCGCCCGCGCCGTGGTCACCCCCGACCGCAAGCGCAACGAGCGCGTCCCGATCCACGCCGTCGACCCCGTCCGGAAGACCGTCACGATCGAGCGCACGGCCGACACCGAGCTGCAGGGCCGCTACTCGCTCTGGTTCGGCGGCGGCACCGGCCACATGCGCGTCGGCGAGGTCCTCGGCACGACCGACACCACCGTCACGCGCCGCATCATCGCGATCGACGCCGGCGACCCGACCGCCGCACGTCGCGGTCGCTGGGGCGGCTGGTTCTACCTGACCCCCGGCGAACTCGACGTGCCCGTCGAGGACGTCGACATCCCCACCCCGAACGGCCCGGCTCCCGCGTGGGTCGTCCGCGCCGACGATCCGGCAGCGCCCTGGGCGGTCCTGGTGCACGGCCGTGGCGTCACGCGTGCCGAGACGATCCGCGCCGTCCCGGTGTTCCGCGCCGCCGGGTACTCGGTGGTGCTCGCCTCGTGGCGGAACGACGGCGTCGCCCCGCCGAGCGTCGACGGCCGCTACGGCCTCGGCAGCACCGAGTGGGAGGACGTCGACTCCGTCCTCCGCTGGCTCACCGCGCAGGACGCCCAGAGCGTCGTCCTGATGGGCTGGTCGATGGGCGGCGCCGTCGTGCTGCAGACCCTGCTCCGCTCGCGCTTCGCCGGCCTGGTCGACGGGGTCGTGCTGGAGTCGCCGGTGGTCGACTGGCACGCGGTGCTGAAGTCGCAGAGCCAGCTCCTGCGTCTGCCGCGTCCGGTCCGCAAGGTCGCGCAACGCCTGCTCCGCACGCCGGTGCTGCACCGGCTCGCCGGGCTCCAGGCTCCTGTGGACCTGCGCGAGCTCGACATGGTCACGCGCTCCGACGAGCTCACGGTGCCGATCCTGCTGCTGCACAGCGACGACGACGGGTTCGTGCCGTCCTCGGCCTCGCACGACCTGGCCCGCGCACGGCCCGATCTGGTCCGGCTCGAGATCCAGACCACGGCCCGGCACACCAAGCTCTGGAACCACGACGCCGACTGGTTCGACGCCCGCATCCTCGCGTGGCTCACCGAGGTGGTCCAGCGGCGCGGGGCGACCAGCGCGCGGTAGACGCGACCGAAGGGCGGACGGGAGGCGCGGTGTCAGCTGGCACCGCGCCTCCCGTCCGTCCTTGCGTCCGTTCGGTCGCATCGTGAGCAGAAATGGTCGGGTCACCGTCCGACACCCGACCATTCCTGCTCACGAAGCGGGTGGTCCGGCATTCGTTCCGTTCGTCGTCTGCTGTCGCGGCCCGAACTCCTCGAGACGAGTCGCCGGTCGGCCGAGCTGCGCTGGGCCGTGCGTCCGGTCGAAGGCATCGCTCATCGTCGTGAGCGGCGGTCGGACCGTCACGGTCCATTCGCCACTGTCGAACGCGTCGATCCGGACGACCAGGTTCGACTCGTCGGTCAGGTCCGAGCCGGGGAGGTAGCCGAGGAACTCGCCGTCGATGAGCTGCCGCATGCTGTCAGCGATCTCCACCGCCTCGGCATGGCTCAGGATGAGCCCGGGTTCCGCCGCCGCGTCGACGCGGCGTTCGAGTGGGAGCGCTTGGACCGGCTTGTCAGGGGACGTGACGGCGTACAGGGTCGTGAGGACCCAGACGAGCTCTGGTGAATCGAGCTCTGATGTTTCGAGCTCTGAGAAGAACTGGACCAGATCGGGCAGCACGATGTGATCAGCGGGGATCGTGTACGTGACCATCTCGAGGTCCTTCGGCAACGTCGTGGTCATCCGGTCTCCTCTGTTGTCTCGACCTGTGGCGAGAAGCCGCCCACGCTCATGGCAGCGAGGACGTCGGTCCTGCCCGGCGTGAACGCGATGATCGCGACTGCGGTGTCAGCCTGCACGGTGGAGAGCCCCGGCTGCTCGTCGCCGAGCGGTGCGAGCACACGGGCGAACTCGTCGAGCCCGCGAACGTCGGAGCCACTGTCGGCGGCCATCGTGTACTTCGTCAGGAAGGTCCGTGCCGTCGAAAGGGCTCCCTGTTCGAAGATGCGGACCCGGACCTCGGCCGGACACTGCGATGCCACCTCGAGCGCCAGTTCCGCCCCCGGGGCGTCTGATGCGCGCAGGCGCCTGCACAGCTCCTGGACGGTGATGTGGACGAGTCCGACGGAGCGGTCGACCGCCGTGGCAGCCACGAGCGTCCGGTCCGTCGCGCGCAACACGACCGTCACGAGTTCATCGCCGTGCTCGACCTGACAGATCAGGACGAGCTCGTCTCCGAGGGCTTCGAGTGGGTCGATGAACGGTACGAGGTTCGGCTGCTTTGTCGAATAGCTCCTCCGGATGACCGCTGCGAACGAGCGTGCGGACACGTCGGAGACGAGCACTTGCGCGTCCGATCCCACTGCGGCGAGGACCTCGACGACACGATCTGGCAGGTCCACAGTCGTTCCGTTGGTGACCGCTCGGAGATGGTGGATCGAGATGGCCGGGGGTGCGTCCGTCACCGTCTGATCTCCGCGGACGACGGGCTGTGTCGGTACCGGACCTCGCCGTCGGGCAGAACGTCGATGTCCACTCGTGCGCGCCCCGGTTCGCTGTAGTGCCAGGACGGACCTCGGCGGTTCGACCAGCCCTCGAGCAACTCACCCGAGGCGAACCGGATGGCGATCCGCGCGCCCGTGACTGCACCGTCCGAGACGACCTTGTTGTGCAGGGCAAGGAGGTCGAGCAGGGACGGTTTGTCGCCGGGATCGAGGAACGCGTGCTCTCCGTCAGAGCCTGTCAGCGCGAAGTCGGTCTCGAACCGGAGCGAAGCACCGCTCGAGAAGCGGATCGTCACGTCTGGTCCGATGCTGATGAGGTCGACGGTGTCGCCGGCGATGTCCAGCGCGAAGGGCTGGCGCGGAACGCCGCTCATCCTCGATCTCCTTCCGTGCCCGTGCCCGTGCTTCCGGTCGGCGGCTCGGTGCGGGCCGGGCGACCCTTCGGCCCGGAGACCTGCCAGGACTCGAACTCGGCATCGGGACCGGCGACGAGGGTGTCCCCGCCGTCGAAGATCAGCGTCAGTACGCCGTTCTCTGTCGAACTCCGAACGAGCTCGGCACCGAACAGCCGCAGGACCGGGAGCAGTGAGTCCTTGCGGTCGGGATCGACGACCGCGGTGCTTCCGGACCGGTCGGTGACGGTGCACTCGGATTCGAGCTGGACGCGGTAGCCGTTGCCGAACCCCAGCTCGAGCCGGAAGTCGACGCCGATGAGGTCGAGCGTGCCCGCGCGCTCGACGGTCATCGCGTCCCCGGTGGGGTCAGCGGTGTCAGCGACCATGATCGTTCCCTTGTGCGGATTGCTGTTCAGGAGCTGCCCTCGCTGAGTCTGCTCGAGCAGATCGAGGTTCTCCGAAGAGTTCCCATGACGTCGGAGTGGGGCGGTAGCGGGGGTCGTCGTACACCGGCCGCCACGGTTCCAAGCCGTGGTGGGCACGAACCGCTTTCTCCACGACCATCGGGGAGTCGACGGTCAGATGCGGAACACGGCGGGCCTCGTCAGCCGTCGCCCTCCTCATCCTCGACCTGTCGAAGTTCGTGACGTGCACCCCGTCGTGGTCCTCCGATCCGTGGCTGAACGCGGGCAGGAACCGGCGTTGGTCGGGAATGCTGTTGCCCACGATCTGCCACATGCCCGGTCGGAATCGCGCATCGAACGTCATCCGCGCGAGAATGGGAGTCGCTGCCGTCACCTCGCTGAGGTGGAGGCTCTGCACTGAGCTGACGGGCGCGACGAGGTCGAAGATGATGACGTAGAGCGCCTTCGTGTACTTGCCGATCACCTGTCCGAGCACCACCTTGCTGTCGTTGAGCGGCACGGCGAACACGTCACCGACCGCAACTGGGTAGATCTGTTGCTGTGAACTCAACGTGGTCCTTTCAGGCTTTGGTTGCACACGTCACAAGTGCGATCGCGGGGGAGCTTCGCCCCAACTCCGATGGGCAACTCGACCCTGACGGGTGATGCTGTTCACGGATGGGGAGCCACCCCCGCGTGGACCGGTGGACTCAAGAGAGCACGTTTCGTTCTCGTGGGCCGGTTGCTCTGTTTCTGCTCAAGGCTCGCGACCGTGCGGTGTTCACGGTGGCATTTCGGTCGAACGCCCGGTGGTGCGGGTTGTCATCGCCGGCACTCGCGTTCCCGACCCGAATGCCCGGGCAAATCCGTCCCGAATCTCGACCCGATCTGTGTCGATGATGATCGTCCACAACGAGCCGTCGCTCATGTCGAGGCGGATGACTGCTCTGTCGATATCACCGACTTCGGATGGGTTGAATCCGACGAACTCGCCATCGACGAACTGCTGCGTGGTTTCGGTGAGTCGCATGAACGAGGCATTGTCGAGCACCGGATTGGGCAAGTGGGGCGCGCTCGAGAGCTGCTCCAGTTCGGCAACGTCCAGTCCGGGATCTCTCGACACGTTCACGAATATGTCCTCGGCCGTCCATGAAAGCTGCGGCAGATGAAGGGAGGACACGACGTCGGCGAGGTCGAACCATCCGCTATCGCCCTGTTCAGATTCACGGGTAAAAAGTCGCAGCATCGGATCCGATTCAACCTCGCCTTGCCCTCCGGTTGAAGACGCTGGCAATCATTCGTCAAATAGCAGTTGTTGAGCGCTGGGAATGTTTCTTGGCATCGAATCCGTGAACCACGGAAGCTCTAGACTGTCAATCCTCCCGTTCTTCGTCCAGATAAGAACTTCGCCGACAACTTCAGAAGATTCATCTGCATAAGAGGCTTCGATCGGAAGGGGCTGGTCCGGCAAGTTGACGGCGGGTGAGTTGTCAAGGTCTATCTGCCAGATCCGTGGACCAGTCGCTCGGAATCCTCGAATTGCTTGCGCTTGGTCCTGCAATGGTCCTGATTCAGGTAGGAGTAGGTGATCCAAGCAAGTGCGGATGAGATCGTGCAGACGTGATTCGTCTTCTGCCTTCATGTTGCCCCAATCTTCAAGGTGTGTCCCTTGGGATGAACATTGTACCGACACGAGGGGTGTCCTCTACATTGGATCCACGTACGCGAACAGTTGCGTCGCTTATCGGTACATCTTCAACAAATTTGCCGGGGGGTAGATCTTTTTTGTCGAGGTGATGGGCAACGGCCTCGATGACCGGACGCTTCCCTCCCATCGAGTCGACGAGCGGATCGAGTCCGTGTTCCTTCTTGTCGAAGATGTGCCCCATCTTGTTCGGATCTTCGAGAACCTTGTCTGCAATTCGCTGAGCGCGCTCACCGAGTCCTGTCGGAGGTAAAGGAGCGACGTCGGAAAGCCTGTTCACCGCGGTCGGCAGGTGCACTTTCGACATCGTGCCGCCGGTCGCCGCCGACGTCGCGGCACCCTCGGCAGCGTTCCGGAGCAGACCACCCGGGGTCACCGGCTGGCCGCTCACCGCGTAGTTCGCGACGTTCTCGGCCGCACCTTCTGCTGCGTTCTTGACCAGCTGCTTAGCGATCAGGGCACCGGCACCACCGCCGACCGCACCGAAGGCCCCGCTGACGGCGACCTGGCCCCAGTTCACCTCGCCGGTCGTGGCCTTCTGGATGATTGTGTCGGCACCGGCGCTGATGAGCATCATGCCGACCGGACCGCCGACGCCGGTGGCGACGAGCACCCCGCCCGCGACGACCATGGCACCGCCGGCGACGTACTCCCAGTTGTTCGCGAACCAGTCACCGGTCGCGGCTGCGGCACGTGCGAGCGGCCCCTGCTGCGCCGCCGCGTAGGCCTCGAGCTCGGCGTCGGTGACCGGCGCGAGTCCGAGCGGGTCGATGGCGTGCAGCGGATCATTGCCGGCGAACGAGTACGGGTTGCCCGCCCAGGCTGCTCCCGCGGGCGCGGTGACCGGGTCGACGGACAGGAAGCCGCGCGACGACGGGTCGTAGGCGCGGGCGCCCATCCACTCCAGGCCGGCGACCTGCAGCGAACCGTCGGCGCCGAGTGCGATGCCGCCGGGCAGGCCGGAGCCGCCGAGGTCGACGAGCGTCTGCCACGGGTCGGCGTCGTCGGCTGCTCTCGTGGTGCGCCGACCGCTGGCGATCCAGCGGTCGTCCACCGCGATCAGGCCGCCGGGAGCGCGGAGCACCGGCTCGTCACCGACGGCCAGGAGCGTCGGTGCGAACGCGGCTGTGTCCCAGTCGATCGGGACGCCGTCGACATCGGCGAGTTCACCGAGGGCGTCGACGTGCAGGTCGGTCGTGGTGCTGCCTGCCGCGGTGGTCTCCGCCACCCCGGTGAGGTGACTCTGCGGGGTCCAGCCGTACGTGGTCGTCACGCCGTTGGCTCGGAGCGCCTGCACCCGACGACCAGCGCCGTCGTAGGCGTACTCCGCCTCGGGCGACCCGTCCACGGCGTCGACGCCGATCAGCTGACCGGCGGCGTCGTACGTGAACCGTCGGGCCCCGGAGTCCGTCCGTTCCTCGACCAGACGACCAGCGACGTCGTAGACCCAGCCGGTGCGACTGCCGTCCTGGACGGACGCCACCAGCTGCGCGGCATCGTCATGCTCGTAGGTGGTGCTCCCACCGGGTCCGTCGACCCGGGTGATGCGCCCGTCGGCGTCGCGTTCGATCGTGCTGGCGTGCGTGCCGTCCGCGTCGATGCGCGTGTGCCGGACCACGTGTCCGTTCGCGTACTCCCAGGTCTGCAGCTGATCGCCGCCGCGGGCCTGCAGGAGCCGCCCCGCCGCGTCGTGCTCGTACCGGACCTCGCCGAAGGCCGAGTGGTCGACGCGGACGACCCGCCCGGTGGCGTCGAGCTCGTACCGGGTCGTGGACCCGTCAGAGGACTGCACCGAGGTGCGGAGTCCGTCGGCATCGTGGGTCCACCGGGTCTCGCGCGCGCCGGTGGCACGACGGACGAGCTGGCCCAGTCGGCTGAACTCGAGGACGTGGGTGGCGGGGGAGTCGGGACGGGTCTCGTCGGTGATCGTCACCGTGCGAGCACGCGCATCGCGGTCGATGCGGCCGATGAGCCGGTCACCGGCGTACTGCGCGGATTCACGACCGGCCGCGTCGTACTCCCACCGCAGGACGCTGCCGTCCGGGTCGGTCTGGGTGAGCTGGCGCCCGGCCGCGTCGTAGGTCGCCGTCGTCGTGCGACCGAGCTGATCGGTGGACGAGGCCACCTTGTCGAGCTGCGTGTACGTGCGGACGGTCACCCCACCCAGCGGATCGACGGTGCGGACGAGGCGCCCACGCTGGTCGTACTCGTACCGGGTGGTGCCGCCGAGCCCGTTCACCGCGGCGACGAGTTGCCCGGCGGCGTCGTAGCGGAAGGTCCGCTGGCCGAAACGGGTGTCCCGCGCCGACACGACCCGACCCACGCGGTCGTACCGGTACCGGGCGGTGCCGACCCCGGGCACGTCGGCGTGGACGACCCGACCCTGGCGGTCGTACTCGGTCCGGGCGACCTCGCCGGTCGGCAGGGTGCGCGCGACGACCCGTGAATCGGCGTCGTAGGTCAGCGTGGTGCGTGCGCCGGCGGGGTCGATCGCGCTGACCGGGCGGCCGCACGCGTCGTACTCGTACCGGGTGGTGCGACCCGCCGGGGTGGTGACGGCGACGACGCGTCCGGCCAGGTCACGCTCGATCCTGGTGAGTCCACCGTCCGCGTCGACGAGTTCGAGCGGTCGGCCGCAGGCGTCGTACGTCGTGAGTTCGGCGGAGGCGTCTGTGTGCTCGAGCCGGGTCGGGCGCCCGAACTCGTCGGTCGTGACGGACACGGCATCGAAGGCGTCCCGGACCGTGGAGACGCCGTCAGCGCGCGAGCGCCCCACCTCGGTGCGGACACCGGTGGGGTCGACCGTCGCGCCGAGGGCTCCGACCGCGTCGTGCTCGCGTCTCCAGGTGCCGCCGGCCGGGTCGACCACGGCTTCGAGTCGGGAGAGCGCGTCGTGCACGAACGCCCACTCGGCACCGTCGGGCAGGGTCATCGACGAGACGTTGCCGAAGGCGTCGAAGTCCTTCGTCACGACGCGACCGAGGGGATCCGTGGTGGACACGATCTCGCCGTGCTGGCCGTAGGCGACCTCGGTGCGGGCACCGGTCGGATCGATCGTCGCCGTGACCCGACCGCCGTCGCCGTGCTCGAACCGCCACAGTCCGCCGTCCGGGTCCTCGCGTGCGGTGAGCAGGCCGGCGCCGTCGTACCGGTAGCGCGTGCGGTGGCCGAGCGGTGTGACGGCCTCGACGATCCGGCCTCCGGCGTCGCGGATCAGACGTGCGGTGTCGCCGACGGCGTTCTCGACGCCGACGACCTCGCCGGAGGCGTCGTGGTGGAAGACGACGACGACGCCCGTCGGATCGGTGGTCCGGACCAACAGGCCGTCCCGCCACTCGAGCACGGTGCGACCGCCGACGGGGTCGACGATGGTCGACGGGTTCCGGTCGTCGCCCGCGTACGAGTACTCGACGACCCCACCGTTCGGGGTGACCACCGTGGTCATGCGGTCCTGCTCGTCGTACCCGAAGGTCAGGTCGGCGCCCTCCGGTGTCACGGTCCGGACGCGCCGTCCCCGCTCGTCGTACCCGTGGACGGTCACCTGCCCGTCGCGCTCGGTCACCGAGACGAGGTTGCCGTGCGGGTCGTACGACATCGACTGACGCCGCCCGTCGGTGTCGATGATCCCGACGACCCGGCCCTTGCGGTCGGCGATCCACGTGTTGGTGTGGTCGCCGTCGACGTCGGAGACCGAGGTGACGCGGCCCGGCAGGTACGCGAACCGCACGCGCCGTCCGAACGGCGTGCGCTGCTCGACGACACGGCCACGGGCGTCGTAGGTGTTCTCGCACTCGACCACACCCGTGGCAGCGGTCACGCGGTCGATCAGCCCGTCGTCGTTCCAGCGGTACCGACGGCTGCCGACGGCGTCCGTCGCACGGACGAGTCGACGAGCATCGTCGTAGTGGTACTCCACGCGGCGTCCGTCGGAGGCGGTCGTCGACGCCACACGGTCGCCCGCGTACTCGACGTCGATGAACCGTCCGAACACGTGCGACAGGCGGGTGATGCGGTCCTGCTCGTCACGCCGAACGGTCACGGTGGTGCCGGCTCCACGGCCGCTTCGCAACCACAGTCCGGACGGCGTGAACTCCCAGTGACCGCCGGCGTTGTCCTGGACGACGAGGGCGTTCCCCTCGGCCCGGAGCCACAGGTCCTCGCCGACCGCGCGGTCCCAGCCGTCGCCCTGCCGCGGGAAGTCGACCTGCCGGCCGTCGTCGAGCACGACCGACGCGGCGTCGTCGGTGATCTCCAGCCGGGTGTCGAGGATCGAGGACCACCCGAGCCCGAACACCCCGGCACGGCCGTCGAGCGAGTTGTACATCCGGGTGAGCCGGAGCGACGCCGCCTGCCCGGCGAACGACAGGTCGGTCTCGGGCTCCAGGAAGTTGCCCGTGGCGGTGTTGACGGGATCGTCGGCGAACCCGTTCGTCGGAGGCGTCCCCATCGCCGAGAACGGTCCGATGGTGAAGTCGTCACGTCCGGCGTCGATGCCCGCCGCGGACAGGGCCGCCGCGATCGCCGCGTCCGACAGCGTCGCGGGCCCGGCACCACCACCGGCGGCTTCGAACTGCGCGGCGACGGTGCCCGCCCAGTCGGCGTCCTGCCCGTTCGCGGTGAGCCAGTCGTTGACGGCGGTCAGCAGCGACTGGGCGTTCAGCGTGCCCCAGCAGGGGTTGCACTCGGCCTCGTAGTCGCTCAGGGCGTTGCGGAACGTGGAGACGGCACCCGACAGGTCGGAGTCGAGCGTGCGGGTGTTCGCCTCGAAGGAGCGGAGGTCTTCGGGGACGGCCGACGACGTCCCACCGCTGGTCCCACCACCCGCGGGGATCTCGCGCCCCTTGACGCTGACCTCGTCCGCCTGCAGCCGCGGCTCCGGTTCCGGCTCCGGGGGCTTCGGGTCGTCACCGCCGCCGAACCACGTCGAGATCTCGTGTCCGGCGCCGACGAAGAAGTTCTCCTCGCGTTCACGCTTGCGGGCGTCCCACGCCTTCGCCTGCTTCCGCCGGTCGTCCTCGTCCTTCGCGGCGTCGCGGAGTTCCTGCACGAACCCCGACAGGCTCTGCAACGACTCGACGAGCTTCGTCGCGCTGCGCGCACCGATGTCGGCGTTGTCCGCGAAGACCTCGGAGAAGTACCCCCGGAACTCCGCAGTCGCGGTCGTCACCGACGACGACCGCGATCCGGCCTGGCCGCCGATCGACGACGCGAGCGCCGTCGAAGCCGATTTGAGCGTGTCCGCCGCGCTGTACGAGTAGCCGGTCGGATCGTTCCCGTGGATCTTCGCCATCGTCAATTCCCCCCATGGTGCTGACCGGCCCATCCTGTCACGGCCGGCGACTGAAATGCCAGAGGACCGCATGCATCCGAAACGAGCAACGGACAGGAGGCGCGGTGCCAGCTGGCACCGCGCCTCCTGTCCGTCAACGGGTCGCGTCTACGCGACCGCCGCCTGCACCTGACGCTGGACGCGTCCGAGCATGCCCACCATGCCGCGGATCCGCAGCGGGCTGACCGCCTCGGACAGACCGATGGTCAGCGGGTAGTCCGTCGGGACGGCGAGCACCTGCTCGACGGTGAGGCCGGAGAGGCCCTGCGCCAGGATCGAGGCGAAGCCGCGGGTGGTCGGTGCCTCGCGCGGGGCGGTGGCGTGCATCCGGACCACGTCCGGGGCGTCGCCGTCCTCGCCCACCGTCACGGTGATGAAGACGGGGGACTGGCACTCCTCGACACGTTCGAGCTCGTCCTCGTGCCCCTGCAGGCGTTCGGGCAGCGCAGGCAGCTCGTTCGAGAACTCGAGCAGGAGCTGCAGGCGGTCCTTCTGGCCCAGGGCGAGGAAGTCGTCGCGGATCTCGGCGAGGGTGGCGGGGAGTGGTTCGTCGGTGCTGGCGTTCATCGGTTCGGAACAGTACCCGGCTCGGATCCCTGCACGATGGGGACGCGGACGGCGCTGCCCCACTCGGTCCACGAGCCGTCGTAGTTGCGGACGTTGTCGTAGCCGAGCAGGTGCTGCAGGACGAACCAGGTGTGGCTCGAGCGCTCACCGATGCGGCAGTAGGCGATGACCTCGTCGGCGTCACCGATGCCGGCACCGTCGCGGTAGACGGCGTCGAGCTCGTCGCGTGACTTGAAGGTGCCGTCGGGGGCTGCGGCCGTCGCCCAGGGGATGTTCACGGCGGTGGGGACGTGGCCGCCGCGCAGCGCGCCCTCTTCGGGGTAGTCGGGCGCCGTCGTGCGCTCCCCGCTGTACTCCGGGGCGCTGCGGACGTCGATGAGCGGCTTGCCGAGGTGCGCGAGGACGTCGTCCTTGAAGGCGCGGACGGGCTCGTCGTGGCGCTCGACGACGGGGTACTCGACGGGCGTGACCGGGGTCTCGTCGGTGGTCAGGGCGCGGTCCTCGGCGATCCACTTGCCACGACCACCGTCGAGCAGGCGGACGTCCTCGTGGCCGAACAGGGTGAACACCCAGAGGGTGTAGGCCGCCCACCAGTTGTTCTTGTCGCCGTAGATCACGACCGTGGTGTCGCGGCCGATGCCCTTGCCGCCGAGGAGCTCGGCGAAGGCGGCACCGTCGATGTAGTCGCGCTGCACCGGGTCGTTGAGGTCGGTGTGCCAGTCGATCTTCACGGCGCCCGGGATGTGCCCCGTCTCGTAGAGCAGGACGTCCTCGTCGGACTCGACGACCACCAGGTCGGGCGCGCCGGCCCCGGCGTCGAGTTGCTCCTGCAGCCACTCGGTGGAGACGAGGCGCTCCGGGTGCGCGTAGGCGGCGAACTTCTCGGACGGGTCGACCGGTGCGGTCATCGGGGGTACCTCCAGGGGTGCGGGGGAGCGTGGTGCTGGCGCCGGACTAGGATCGGGCGTCGGTGCCTGTGGGCAACGGTACGCGGACGTACCGTGCCCCTGACGCAACGTGACACCCCACGACATGCTTCCCGGAAGGGTTCCCCGATTGCCCGCTCACCTCGTCGACCGTGATCCCCGGGTGACCCCGCAGCAGATGGCCGCGGCGCTCGTGCCCCCGCCCCAGTTCACGGACGCGTCGTTCGACTCGTACCGGCCGGACCCGGACTACGACTCGCAGGCCTCGGTCCGCGATGCCGTCGCCGCGTTCGTGGCCGCCGGTCCCGCGGACGCCCCGCGGCGCGGGCTGTTCGGGCGCCGGAAGCAGTCGGCGGAACCCGCGGCGAAGTCCGGCGTGTACCTGGACGGCGGGTTCGGCGTGGGCAAGACCCACCTACTCGCAGCCGCCTACCACGCGGCCACCGGGCGGAAGACGTTCGGCACCTTCATCGAGTACACCGCGCTCGTGGGCGCCCTGGGGTTCCAGGGGACGGTCGACCTGCTCCGCGGCACCGCACTGGTGTGCATCGACGAGTTCGAGCTCGACGACCCGGGCGACACGATGGTGATGACCCGGCTCATCAAGGAACTGACCGAGACCGGCACCCGCTTCGCCGCGACGTCGAACACGCCACCGGGAGCCCTGGGCGAGGGACGCTTCGCCGCGCAGGACTTCCTGCGCGAGATCCAGGCCATGTCGGACCGCTTCGACACCATGCGCATCGACGGCCTCGACTACCGCCGACGTGCCGTGGACGAGTCGGCGCAGGTGGTGTCCGACGTGCCCGCCGCGCTGCCGTCCGGCTCCGTGACGCTCGACGACTTCGGCGCGGTGGTCGCGCACCTGGGTTCCGTGCACCCCTCGAAGTACGTCGCGCTGGTCGAGGACCTCGACGCCGTCGGACTCACGGACGTCCGGGCGTTCACCGACCAGACCGACGCGCTGCGCTGGGTCGCCCTGGTGGACCGGCTGTACGACGCGCAGGTGCGGATCGTCGCCTCGGGCACGCCGCTCGACCAGGTGTACCCCGACGTGATGCTCGAGGGCGGCTACCGCAAGAAGTACCTGCGCGCGGCGTCCCGCGTGGTGGCGCTCACCCGCGCCTGAGGACCCCTCGCCGTCAGACCGATCTGTCCACGGCGGTCTCCTGCCCCTCGCGCAGGGGACATCGGGCCGGCGGAAACACGACGTTTACAAACGGCGCGGTCGCGTTACATCCGCGAAACAGTTCGTGCTCCCTCGTGAAACCTCGCCTCGCCAGACTCTGTGACACCCGAGGCGGTCCAAGAGCCGCTCGTGCAATCGAGAGGTGAGCAGATGCTTGATCAGGGCAACACGACGTTCGTGTTGGTGATGGCTGCGCTGGTGTTGTTCATGACACCCGGCCTGGCCTTCTTCTACGGCGGCTTGGTGAAGGCCAAGTCCGTCATCTCCATGATGATGATGTCGTTCGGTGCGATCGCGCTCGTGAGCGTGCTCTGGGTGGTCTACGGCTACGCGATCGCCTTCGCCAACCACGGCGACGGCACGGCGGTCTCCGGCGTGGTCGGGTTCTTCAGCATCGACTGGAACCAGATCGGCCTCGGCCAGGCCTTCGAGGAGGCGAAGTCCTCGAACATCCAGGCGGCGTACCCGTCGATGGCCTTCGTCGGGTTCCAGGCGACGTTCGCGATCATCACCGTCGCGCTCATCTCCGGCGCCATCGCCGACCGCGCCAAGTTCGGCGCGTGGATGGTCTTCGCCGGCGTCTGGGTCACGGTCGTCTACTTCCCGGTCGCCTCGTGGGTCTTCAACCTGACCTCCGGCTGGGCCGCCACGTGGGGCGTCATCGACTTCGCCGGTGGCACCGCGGTGCACATCAACGCCGGTGCAGCGGGTCTCGCCCTGGCGATCGTGCTCGGCAAGCGCGTCGGCTTCGCCAAGGGCGCGCACAAGCCGCACAACCCGCCCTTCGTCCTGCTCGGTGCCGCCATCCTGTGGTTCGGCTGGTTCGGCTTCAACGCCGGCTCCGAGGGTGCTGCTGACGGCATCGCCGCGATCGCCTGGGTGAACACCCTCGCCGCCCCGGCCGCCGCCATCCTCGGCTGGCTGCTCATCGAGAAGCTCAAGGACGGCAAGGCGACCTCCGTCGGTGCCGCCTCGGGTGCCGTCACCGGCCTCGTCGCGATCACCCCGGCCTGTGCCGCGCTGACCCCGGGTTGGGGCATCCTGCTCGGCTTCCTCGCCGGCATCGTCTGCTGCTTCGCCATCGACTGGAAGTACCGCCTGGGCTTCGACGACTCGCTCGACGTGGTCGGCGTCCACCTGGTCGGCGGCATCTTCGGCACGCTGTTCCTCGGCTTCTTCGCCAACGACACCGGCCTGATCTACTCCGGCTCGTTCGAGCAGCTCGGCAAGCAGGCGGCTGCAGCGGGTGCCGTCGGCGCGTACTCGTTCGTCCTGGCCTTCGTCATCGGCTGGATCATCGAGAAGACGATGGGCTTCCGCGTCAAGACCGAGGACGAGGTCGCGGGCATCGACACCGCGGTCCACGGCGAAGAGGGCTACGTCCTCTACGAGCAGACCGACGACAGCCCGGTCAGCGTCCGCTAGACACGCTCCACCACCGCACGACGACGGGCCCCGCGCACACAGCAGCGCGGGGCCCGTCGTCGTGTGCGGGACCATCCCCGGCCGGTAGGGTTCCGGCGTGGACGACGTCACCCTCGCGCACCCGCTCGTCGACGCGGTCGGGCCCGGCTTCGTCGTCTCCGAAACCGACGCCGCGATCGTGTCGCTGTCCTCCGCCCGGATGGGGCTCGTGCTCGAGACACGGGCCGCCGACCTCGCGTTCGTGCTGCTCACCCCGCCCACCAGCCGCCTCACCCCGGCGATGCTCGCGATGCTCCGGCGCACGAGCAGCGCGTGGGTCGTCCGCGAGGGCGACCGCTACCGCGCCGCCGGCTCCACCGAGGTCGTCGACGACGTCGCGACCGCGATGTTCGCCCCGCAGGCCTCCCAGCGCACCACCCGGCTCGGCGCCGACGAGGTCCCCTGGGTCGAGCTGATCGTGTCCGTCCACCACCCCGCCACCGAGCAGGCCGGCATCGGTCGCACCGCTGAGCTCCTGCTCGGGGGACTCGCCGGCAGTGCGCCCACGGCCTGGGGCACGGTCGAGCCGGCCACGCTCGCGTGGAGCGTCGGTGCCGTCACGGACTTCGCCCGTGGGCGCGCGCCCCGACCGACCCGGCTCGTCGCCGTCGGCCCGGTCGACGGTGGGTTCGCCGCGGTACAGCTCCGCATCGAACGGTCCGCGACGGGCGTCACCGAGGAGACACGGCTGGCACTGCCTCGGCCAGGGCCCACGCGGCCGGTCCCGGGGCGACGCGCCAGCGGCGGGCCGGCCGTGCCGGTGGGGAGAGGCACGGTGCCGGTCCCCGGGAACGGCTCGCCTCCGGTGGACGGTCCGGTCGTCGACGTCCTGGCCGACCTCGCGCGTCGACAGCGCGTGCTGCTCGCAACGGCGTGGCGGGCGGGCGGGCACGCAGACGCGACCCTCGCCGCTCGGCAGCGCGGCATGCCCGTCCCCCTCGGAGCGGTCGTCGGTGCCGCCGCCGTGCGGGACCTCGGCGTCGACACCGGTTCGTTGCCGGTGGGTGCCATGCCGGTCGGGACGCCGCGCGTGCCGTCGCTGCTGCTCGACTTCGCGCCGCCGACCGCAGGGCTGACCGGGGGCGCCGAGGTGGAGGCTCGCTGGCGGCGGCTGGCCGAGCTCGGCACCGCGCTCGGCCCCCGTGCCGTCGAGCTGCTGGGATTCGGGGCGGACCGATGAGCGCCGAGTGGACGATCCTCAGCGCCGACCACGTGGACGCTGCAGCCGTGCTCACCGGAGCCGCCGCGGTCGACCCCGCGATCGGCATCCGCCAGCTCTGGGCGGGCGATGCGCTGCAGCTCGTGTCGGACGACGGGGTGGTGCTCCTCACGCTCTTCCAGTCCCGCCGGCTCGACAGCACCACCGATGCCGAACGGCTGCTCACCAGACCGTTGTCGGTGGCGGGTGATCGGCTATGGTGGACCGAGAACCACGCGGCCGCGCAACCCCCGTTCCGGGGGACGGCCGAACGGATCGTGCACAGCATCGCGGACGCCGCCGGGGGAACGGCTGCGTCCCGAGCCGCGCACTGACCACGCGATCGCTCTGACCGAGCGGGACGACGACCAGGGGGAGCCATGGGGAACGGCTGGCAGATCGAGCCCGCGGGCGTGCAGACGACGCTCACCGACACCGAGACCGCGGCGACGAACCTCTCGACCGCGTTCGACGGTCTTGCCGACGCCCACGCGGCGCTCACGACCGCCGTCGGGGACGACCAGGCGGTTGCCGGCGCCGTCGCGGCACTCATCGAGAGCCACTCTGCCCTCCTGACCCGCGTGGGCAACCACATCACGGCCGGTCTGGCCGGCGCTGCCACCGCGACCCTCGCCTACTACCACGGTGACGAGGAGATGGCTGCGACGGCGCAGACCAACGCGATCCGTGCCTCCAGTACCGGCGATTTCTCGGCCTTCGACCTGGGTGGTGACCAGTGACGAGCCAGTGCCGCGCTGACGGCCTGATCGATCCGGACGCGATCCCCGGCGCGAACATCGACGCGGCGAAGGTCGAGACCGCCGGCACGGCGTTCTCGACGTCGGCCACCGACGTCGAGACGCGCGGCGGCGAGGTGAAGACCGCCTGGGCGAAGCTCGGCAGCAGCTACACCACGCCGGACTCCACCGAACTGCTCGCGGTCATGGACGGCGTCGAGACCGACACCGCTTCGCTCGCCGCGACCCTGCAGAAGGCGTCGACGTTCATCGGTGACTACGCGACCGCCGTCGCGCCCATCGCGAAGCGGCTCGTCGAGCTGAAGGCCGAGGCCGCGACGTTCGTCGAGAAGGCGCTCAAGGGCAAGACCGTCGGCCCGTGGGACCCGGAACACCCCGCCAACCAGGGCATCGTCGGGCTCGTCCAGAACTTCGGCGAGGTGCTCGACGACGTGCACCTGCCGTGGGACCAGTACACGCCGTACGTCGACGAGAACAACGAGCTGCTCACCAAGGTCGCCGAGCAGGAGACCAAGCTCTCCGCGGCTTCCGCCGAGTGTGTCAACGCGATCAACGGGCTGCGCACCGACATGTGCCTGGCCCCGGTGCAGGCCGTCGACTACACGGCGGCCGTCAAGGCGAACGAACCGATGCCGTGGGGGAGCACCGGGCGCGGTGACCAGTCGTGCCAAGAATCGTTCGACTCCGGCGTGTACGACGCCGCGAAGGGCACGGTCGAGGGACTCGGCGGACTGATCGGGTACAACTCGCAGACCGGCGAGTGGGGCGACGGCGACTGGGCGGCGCAGTCCTGGAAGGGCTTCGCGGAGTCCCTCGGACTGATCGTCCTGTTGGGCAGCCCGCCGCTCCTCCTCGCCGCGGCGCTGCCGAAGGGCGTCCTGCCGGATGTCGTCGGCGACACCGCGCGGAACATCATGGACCAGCAGAAGACCCTCGTCGAGGGCTTCGTCGGGTCGCCAGAGGACTGGCGGGACGACCCCGCTCACGCCGCCGGTGGTGCCGCGTTCAACATCGGCACGCTCTTCATCCCCGGCGCGGGCGAGATCGGCGCGGGCGCGAAGGTCGCGGCGCTCGGGTCGCGGCTCGCGGTGCTCGTGGCGGACGGCAGCAAGCTCGCGGCGATCGGTTCGAAGGTCGCGGCCGCCGGCACCACGATCGTGCGCGTCGGGGATGCGCTGTCGAGCCTGCCGGGCAAGGCGTTGTCGGGAGTCTCGGACCTGCTGGCGCGGGGGCGTGGCGGGTTCGCGGATGCGCTCCGGGGGCTCGGGGACAAGATCCCCACCGTGAAGGTCAGTGTCGAGCACGCCATGGCGACGCCGGACGGGTTCGGGGTGGGGGTCGGGCGGCCGCACATCGAGGTGGGGAACCCGGGTTCGGGTGGGCACTGGTTGCACTCGGTGGCGGATCACGTTGAGCCGTCGGGGACACACAGGGGCGGACACGGTGATCAGGTGGTCGAACCAGCCGCACCGCCTGCTCGTGACCCCCACACGGCGATCGCTCCGGGGGACCAGCCGGTCATAGGACGCGTGGAACTCCAGTCTGATCACGCGACCGCGACGTGGGAGCTGGTGAAGCGCAACAAGGCCGGAATGGCCGAGCAGCAGTACTTCACCGGGATTCACCAACCAGGTGACGGAACTGTGCCGGAACTCGTGATCCGGACCGACGACGGGAGAAAGGTAGCCCTGGACGGCTTCCGAGTGGAGGCCGGCGAACGCGTCTTCGTGGACACGAAGGGCGATCACTCGTTCTGGTACACGTTCAAGAAGTGGACGCCCGAGCAGTTGTTCGCGAAGGACGGCGCTGAGATCGACAAGGTGGTCTCGAGCATCCGCCGGCAGCTTCAAGCGATCGAGGACGTCGGTGGCGGCCGACTAGAATACATCGTGACGGACAGACGCTTCGGCGAACTCCTCGATGACACGCTCGTCGACCAACGGCTCGACGTCGATGTGATCATTCGGTCGATGCCATGACGACGGACGGAAAGAATTGACCTCGATCTGGACCACACAGCAGCCTTCGATCCGGGTCCAGTGGGGAACCCGGTCGTTCGACGCAACTGGGGTGATATCGGCGTTGCGAGAGTCATTGAAGGTGTTGGCGCTCTGCGGACCGCCATTCGCTGGCCCTTGGACCCTCCTCGACCCCTCCTCCCAGGACGCGGACGGCTCGCGTGTCGACGAGCTCGCCGACTCCGATGTCGAGCTCCTCATCGAACGAGGAGTTGCGCGTAACCATGATGGTCAGCCATTTCCGCAAGACGGTTACGGTGTGACGTTGGTGAGCATGCCGACCGAGGGTGTCGGGGCCTCCTTGCGACTGCATGTCGGCGCGTCGGTGACTCGGCACATCGTGAACGAAGTTGCAGTGTCACTTCGGGCGCTCGAACCAGGAGCGTCAGTAGACCTCCGGGACTCCTTCGGAAAACATCAGGCCGAAGTCGTCGGGAGACTCGTCGAACTCTGGCACGCCGATCTTGCGCAGGTCTCCGTGCGCGACGCCAACCGGAGTCAGAAACGATTTGCAACCCTCATCGGTCTGACCAACTTCTTCCGCGGAGACCACAGTTCCGTTTTGTCCGCGATCGACCTGCCGACCGCAGCCAAGACGACGGTCGCGGACGGGGGCACGTGGCTCATGATCGATGACGACTCCGACGACTTGGTGACAACAGTGGCGAGCATCGTGGCGACCGCCGATGTCATCGAGGATGCCGGCGGCCTCATCGTCTCTTCTTGATCGCCGTCGTGGACTCGCATGACGGCGCGTAGCGGTGGCCAGACAATTCGGCAGATCGTGTTTCGAGGGACAACGGCCGGCGAGCCGCGGGCGATGATCACCCCGGACCCACGCGCCTGGAATGCGGCGACTCTCCGTCGCACCTCCTCGTCGCTGAGCGGTCTGCTCCCAGCAGCGTTCTACCCGTTGTGGGGATGAACTACGACGATGCGCCTGCCCCTCTGCGGGACGCACTCGAAGGCTTCTCGGAGGCTTCCGCGATCACAATCCGATCCGAAATCCGGAACATCCTCGATTCTGGTAGCAGCGATGAGGGCGTGTTCTCGCTGATCTCGGGGTTCAACGCAAACATCGATCCAGTCGACGACTTCAGAGTCGGCGGTCGGGCCTTGTCGGCGCTGCCGGGGAAGGCGTTGTCCGGGGTCTCGGACCTGCTGGCGCGGGGGCGCGGCGTGTTCGCGGATGCGCTCCGGCGGCTCGGGGACAACATCCCAACCGTGAAGGTCAGCGTCGAGCACGCCAAGGCGACGCCGGACGGGTTCGGCGTCGGGGTCGGGCGGCCGCACATCGAGGTGGGGCGTCCGGATCCGGGGTCGCACTGGTTGCACTCGGTGGCGGACCGGGTCGACGGTGGGTCTCACCGCGCCGAGTCGTCCGCGGGGCTGATTCCCACACCGGAACGATCGAAAGGCCGAATTCGATCAAGTGATCGGACGGCGGTTCAGCGAAGGTGTCTTCACGGACGAGAAGCAGATGTGGATGCAGTTGTTGTGGGACTAGAACAGTCCGGGGGGCTTCGTGGTCCGTACCGCTCACCCGACGAAGCTCGGAGGCTGACGTGACAGGCATGACCGAGATCGGGTACGAGAACTATTCAGCCATAATCCCACTCCTCGGGGGCTTCCTCGAGAACCTCTACCAGCGTTGGTGGGACGACTACTCGTCCGTTGCCGTCTACATCGACTTCTACATCGCCGGATTCAGCGGGGAGGAGCTTGCGGAGATGCGGATGGAGTTCGTCTCGTTACGTGTGGATGGCGCAGAGGACGGCGAGGTGGAGTCGTTCCTTCGCGGTATGAACGCGAACTACCGCATCGGTTCAGGGTCAGGTCGAGCGTTGTTGCGGGAAGTGGGGCAGCGAGTCGACGAGCTCGCCAACGGCGCGATTCCGAAGGCCTTCGACTGAACCTGCTCGGGCTTCTTCATCAAGACCGCATTCCCAACGCCTCCGGAGGTGTGATACATGCCTGAGATCGAAGATCTGGGTACGGTGGAACTTCGTCGAACATTTCCCGCGCTTTCGTCTCTTCTCCCTGCAATCTTCTACCCCGCCTGGGAGATGGACTACCGTGATGCGTCTGAAGCATTAAATGATGCTCTGGAAGGATTTTCCGCGCAGTCCGCCATCGGTGTACGAGCGGAGATCGAATCAGTACTCAATACCGATGTGGACGATGCAGCCGTGTCGGCTCTCCTCCTCAAGCTGAACGCCAGCGTCGACCTGATGACCCACACCGGATTGGGGGGACGGGCGTTCCTCGAGGAATTCGCGAGCGCAGTCGTAACCCACGTTTTCCGGCCGTCGGCCTAGCGACATCCATCGAGGCACCGGTAACGACAACTCATTGAGCTCTTGGCACAGGGGCCGATTCAAGAGCCAGAGGCCTCGCCGATCGAGTCCTGTACCTGACGTCATCGACCCGCAGAATGCACTCGCGATCCTCACGTTCGATCTGCTGGGATCGGGGTGGGAACGCTCGGTATTCTTGATCAGCTGCGGCGCCAAAGGCAGACAGTCTGCGGCAAGTGATCATCGAGATTCCCGTCTCCTTCGAGACGTCGACCCGAGCCGGAGGACTGAAAGGTTGAACTCAGTGGGGCATCTGCACGGCTTGCAAAATCGCCTTGCGATCTTGACCTTCGACAGCATGCCGAGCGGCTGGTCGCGCGCGACGTCGGTCTTCGTGAACGTCGGTGTCTCGTCGCGACTGCAGCGGGCGGTGCTCACCGCGAGCGGGATGACTCTTGACCCTCCCGCCGACCTGGCGGAGTGGAAAGCTTGGAAGGATCTTCGAGTCTTGATGTCGGACGCGAACCACGGCGCTTGGTTCACGGGGCGGCTCCAGGTCGAGAGCTCGGGAGCCTATCGGTTCGATTTCGACTGGGACACTGAGCCGCAGTGGCCGGTCCAGGTCGACCTCGATGGCAACATCGTGCAGTCTGAGCGCGTCGAGACCCAGCAGCTTCGCGACGATCTGCAGCGGTACCCGCGGGATGCGGAGATCGCGCCGGAGTGGCTCATCCAGCGCCTCGCAGCCAATCCGCTTCGTTTCGTGGACGCGTGGCAACCAGCGCTCGCGCCGCTGGCAAACAGTGAGAACTGGGTGATCGTTCGAGACATGATCCGCGGCGCCATCCAGGCCGGTAGTGATGACGCCGGCGTCGCAGTGGAAGCAAATCAGGTTGCTGAGGTCGTCTCCAGCGAACTCGTCGGCTCGACGCGCGTCGGACAGGTCTTGCGCCTCTGCCGGGAGGCGTCCGAGGGCGGACTGATCGAGTTCAGACCGGGGTCGACTGCGGATGCAGCGGAGTCAACGAGCGCGGCGCCCGACAATGACGAGGTCCTCCGGGTCAATGTCGAGGCCTTGATGGCTCCGCTAGTAGCTCTTGCCGGGCAGGAACTCCTCAACGCGCGGTGAACACCATGATCATCGGCTGGAAGATCCGAACACCTCGGTGTACCTGAGCCGGGAGATACAGCATGTTGGTTGCGCTGATCGTGGGTCGATATTCTTGATCCACTGGGGACGGGACGGTGTCGAGCACCTGCAACAAGTCCGCGTCGAGAGCCACGTCTCGCATGAGGCGGCAACAAGGGCCGGAGGCCTCGCCGATTGAGTTCTGCAGCTGAGTCATCGACCAACAGGATGCGCTCGCGATGCTCACGTTCGACCGGCTGGGATCAGGGTGGCAACGTTCGACGAGTGTCTTCGTCAGTCTCGGCGTGACCGCGCGAATCGAGCGGGCCGTCGACACTGGCGTTGCAGTCATTCACACCTCTCCCGCTGACCTCGCGGAATTCGAGGCGTGGAGTCGACTGCGCGAAGTCATGGCCGAACCAGAACAGGGTGCCTGGTTCACAGGGCTCCTGCGCCTCGATTCACGTGGTGCTCAGCAGTTCGAGTTCTCCTGGGACGACGAGCCCCGATGGCCACTGTTGATCGACATCGATGGACAGCTCGTGGACTCATTGCCGGTGGAGAATTCGGAATTGCGAGAAGACATGGTGATGCATCCGCGGCCTGCGTCTACGACACCACCATGGCTCGTCGAACGTCTCGGCGCATCTCCGCTGCACTTCTCCGACAGGTGGGACGCCCGACTCGAGCCGCTCGGGAGCAGCCCGAACTGGTCGATCGTCCGGGAAATGGTCCGTGACACGATCCAGCTGCTCGGCGATGATCGAGATGCCGTACTGGAACGTGATGTGATCACGGAAGCGGTTTACAGTGAACTGCTCGCATCGACACGGGTGAGTCAGATGATGCGCCTACTCCGAGATGCAGCGGCAGCTGGTGTGGTCGACGACCCGGCGCAGCTGAATTCGGACGAGGGTAACCCGTCGCGAGACGCGATCAGCAACGACCAAGCGTTCCATCGCAACGTCGTCGTGCTGCTGTCGCTCATCGACCAGCTCGCGGACCAGGAGATCGCCAACGTCGTGAGCTCTTGAGAGGAGCTCCGGGGACCACTCCGATTGTCGCTCCTGCGGCACGCCGTTCCCGGAGGACACGTTCTGGGAGGCCTTCAACCCGTGGCTCGAGGGTCCCGAACCGACGCTCTCCTGCGGAAACTGCGGGAAGACTGCCCCGATGGGCGATCACGACACGGCCGGGAGCATCGTCGTCAGTCCGCTCTGGATCGTCATGTCGGGCAACGGTTGGTACCTCGTCCCGGAACTCCTGGGCGCGCTCCGAACGGACTTCGGCGGTCGCTGGACGTGGGTGAGCCACCACCCGTAGCGGCTTCCCGCGTCCGCGCGCGGCAGGATGAAGGCGTGAACTCGACGACGAGCATCCTCACCAATCTCCGCCCCGTCGGCGGTACCGCCCTCCAGGCCGACCACCCTCGGACCGTGTACCGGGCGAACACCGAACCGGTGGGACCGGACGCCTACCCGCCCGGTCTCGCGGCGGTGATCGACCTCCGCCGGGTCGACGAGACCGCCGCCGTGCCGCATCCGCTCGCGGCGTCGCCCGGCTACCGAGGTGTCCCCATGTTCGATCCGTCGTCGGGGCTGGAGTCGGCAGCCGAGGCCATCGCCCTCGAGGACCAGTACATCGACTGGCTCGACCGGCACCGCACCGGGATCGCCGAAGCACTCCGCGCCGTTGCTGCCACCGACGGTGACGTGTTGGTGTGCTGCTCGGCCGGGAAGGACCGCACCGGGATCGTCAGCGCGCTGCTCGCGCGGCACTGGGGCGCGGACATCGACGCGATCGGTGAGGACTACGCCATGAGTGCGGACCGGCTCGTCGACCGCTTCGCGCGGGAACGCGCAGCGAGCGCCGACCCCGAGGCCACCGCGATCGCGCAACGGTGCGTGCCGGAGATCATGACCACGGTCATCGACCACGTCGAGCGTCGCTGGGGTTCGGTCGATGCGTACCTGCGGGCGATCGGCCTGCAGGACGAAGAGATCGCGCGCCTCTGATGGCGACGCTGGTCGCGTTCTGGACGTGACCACGCACTGGAGGCGCGGTGCGGGTCCGACCCGCACCGCGCCTCCAGGCAGATGGTCGCGTCAGCGACCCGTTGGTTCCGTCGGCGACGTCACCAGGCGTAGTCCTCCGGCGAGGTCTTGTGCCCCGGGAAGATCTCGTCGAGCCGGTCGAGCGCACGCTGGTCGAGGCGGATGTCGACGGCTCGGACCGCGGACTCCCACTGCTCCATCGTGCGCGGGCCGGTGATCGGCGCGGTGACGCCGGGCTGGTGCAGCAGCCACGCGAGGGCGAGCTCGCCGGGGGTGTGGCCGAGCTCCTTCGCGAAGGACTCGTAGGCCTGGAGCTGGTCACGGTGCGCCTCGACGTACTCGGCGCTGCGGCCCGAGAGGCGACGCGAGCCGTTCTCGGTCTTCTCGATGACGCCGCCGAGGAGCCCGCCCTGCAGCGGGGACCACGGGATCACGCCGAGGCCGTAGTGCCGGGCGGCGGGGAGGACCTCACGCTCGACGTCGCGGACGACGAGGTTGTAGATCGACTGCTCGCTGACGAGGCCGAGGAAGTTGCGGTGCTTCGCGGCTTCCTGCGCCTGGGCGATGTGCCAGCCGGCGAAGTTCGACGAGCCGACGTAGAGCACCTTGCCCTGCGCGACCGCGAGTTCCATGGCCTGCCAGATCTCGTCCCAGGGGGTGTCCCGGTCGACGTGGTGCATCTGGTACAGGTCGATGTGGTCGGTCTGCAGGCGGCGCAGCGAGGCGTCGAGCGACTGGCGGATGTTGTACGCCGAGAGCTTGCCGCCGTTCGGCCAGTCGATCATCTCGCCGTAGACCTTGGTGGCGAGGACCGTCTTCTCGCGACGTCCGCCGCCCTTGGCGAACCAGCGGCCGATGATCTCCTCGGTGGCGCCCTTGCCCACCGAGCCGCCGTAGCCGTTGGCGGTGTCGAAGAAGTTGACGCCGAGCTCGTGGGCCCGGTCCATGATCGCGTGCGAGTCGTCCTCGCTGGTCTCCGGGCCGAAGTTCATCGTGCCGAGCACGGCGCGCGAGACCGACAGCCCTGTCCGTCCGAGGTGTGTGTAGTCCATGAGACGGGTCTACTCGTGACGCGCTGCGGGCGCCAGGCCCTGGGAGTACCGGTCGAGGGGTGGGGAGTAGTCAGGGGGTACCACTCGAGAGGAGCAGCCATGCCAGCCAAGGACGAGATCCCCAGCACCCTGCAGCGGTCACCGGAGCACGCGCAGGAGGTCTTCGAGAAGACACTGGACTCGGCGAACGAGACCTACGGCCCGGGCGAGCGGGCGCACCGCACGGCGTTCGCCGCCGTGAAGCACGAGTACGAGAAGGTCGGCGACCACTGGGAGGAGAAGGAGTCCTCCGGGCCGTCCGACTCCGGCGCCGCTGGCTCCCGCGGTTCCGGTTCGCGTTCTTCGGGGAAGACCGAGGGCGGCGTCGACGCGAACGCCTCGAAGGCGCATCTGATGGACGTCGCGAAGCGACTCGACGTCAGCGGTCGCTCGAAGATGACCAAGGACGAGCTGGTCGAGGCGATCGGCAAGGCGAACGACCGCGCGACCGCAGCGGCGCGGAAGTGACCGCGGGTGCGGGGCTCTCCATTCCCCGGTCGGCATGCGGCGGTGGAGTGAGGGGGTAACGTGCCGACGATGAACATCCCAGCACTCCGCGGCAGCCGCATCCTCGGGTTCGGCCACCACCAGCCCGAACGCGTCCTGACCAACGACGAGCTGTCGACGATGGTCGACACGAACGACGAGTGGATCCGCACCCGCACCGGGATCCAGACGCGTCGGATCGCCGGGCCCGACGACACCGTGACGTCGATGGCGATCGAGGCCGGACGTCGTGCCCTCGCCGACGCCGGGGTGTCACCCTCGGCCGTCGGACTCGTCATCGTCGCCTCCACCACCCACCAGGACCGCGCGCCGTACACGGCAGGTCGGGTCGCCGCCGCTCTCGGCATGACGAACGGCCCGGCGCCGATCGACATCAACACCGCGTGCAGCGGTTTCGAGTACGCGCTCGGGCTCGCCGACCAGTCCATCCGCACCGGTTCGGCCGACGTCGCGCTCGTCATCGGGTCCGAGGTGCTGTCCGGCATCGCCGACTGGACCGACCGGTCGACGTGCGTACTCGTCGGTGACGGGGCCGGTGCCGCCGTGCTCGGGGTCGCCGAGACGCCCGAGATCGGCCCGGTGTCATGGGGGAGCGTGCCGCACTTGCTCGACGCCGTCCGTGTCGAGGGGTCGCCCGGGCGGTTCAACCAGGAGGGCCGCTCGATCTACCGGTGGGCGATCACCGAGGCCGAGGGGCACGCCCGCAAGGTCGTCGAGGCCGCCGGGCTCTCGATGGACGACATCGAGGTGTTCGCGTTCCACCAGGCGAACCTGCGGATCATCGAGCCGCTCGTGACCGCGCTCGGTGGGGAGTCGAAGTTCGTCATCCGCGACGTCGTCGAGTCCGGGAACACCTCGGCCGCGAGTGTGCCGCTCGGGCTGTCGAAGGCGTGGGAGCGTGGCGACCTGCCGGAGGGGGTGCCGGCGCTGCTGTTCGGGTTCGGTGGTGGGTTCGCCCACGCCGGGCAGGTCGTGACGACGCCGGTGCGGTCCTTCTGAGGCGCAGTTGCACGAACGGCCCGGGCTCGGCTGCTGAGCATCCGTGCCCGGGCCCTGCTCGGTCGTCGCGCCGGGCCGTTCTCGGTCGTCCTGGCTAACGCTTCGAGCGGGGGTCGTCCTGGCCCGGCTCGGTCCAGAGGTCCTGGTCCTTGCCCGCGCCGCGCTTCCACGGCAGGGCACGCCGGGTCTTCTCGGCAGTCGGTGTGACCGTCAGCACGATCGGGAACTCCGCCGGCGGCATGCCGAACCCCGTCCGCGACGCCTGGATCACCTTGCGGCCCAGGGCGTGGTTCCCGAGACCGCCGACGGCCGCTCCGATGCCGAACGGGAGCGCGCGGCCGAGGACCGAACCGCCCTGCCGGATGGCGAAGCGCTTGATGAACTGGTCACGGACCTGTCCGCCGATGCCGTTGACGACCTGCTTCGGCAGCGAGGACGTCACCATCTCGCCCCAGAACGCGGTCCGGGCCTGACCGCCGGCGGCCTGTCCGGCGAGCTGCTTGATGAGCTGCGTGCCCGGTGCGCCGAGGATCATCGCCATCACCAGGGTGCGGGCGCGCTCCGGGTCGTCCAGTGCGATGCCGTGGACCTCGGTCACCGACTGTGCGAACAGGGCGGTGGTCTCGAGGAACCCGACCGTCTCGGCGCCGCTCAGTCCGAGCGCAGCTGCCATCCCGACCCCGGGGATCACCGCACTCGCACCGACCGCGGCACCGCCGGTCGTGACGGCGGCAAGGTACTGCCGCTCGAGGATCTGGATCACCTCGGCGGGGGTCGCGTCGGGCTTGCGGCGACGGATCGCGTTGACGTGCGCGACCACGACAGGACGCTGCACGCTGATGACCCGATCGAGCCACTTGGCCCAGCCCGAGGGCTGGACCTGCTGCGTTCGGGGGTCGGAAGAGGTGGGGGAGACCGGTGCGGTCGGCAGGGGCACGATCGACTGGTCCTTCGGGGCACGGGCCATGCGTTCACCGTACGCCGGGCACGTGAGAGGCTCGCTGGGTGGACACCGATCCGGAGCAGGGACCCCTCGACGCCGCCCGTCGTGCGGCCGGGTTCCTGACCGTCCGGCAGGTGGCCGCCCTCGCGCCCGAGGTCCGGGTGCTCGATCCCGCGTCCGTCCTGATCGGGGTGGGCGTGTCGGTCCTGCCCGGCGTGGAGCTGTACCCGTCCACGACGCTCGAGACCCGTCACGGTGGGGTGATCACGCTGGCCGCCGGTGCCCGCCTGGGCCCCGGACCCGTGACCGTCGTCGCGTCGGCGTCGGCCGTGCACATCGGCGAGGATGCCGAACTCGGCCCGGGCCCGGTGACCATCGTGGCTGACGGGTCGGACGTCGTCATCGGTGGTCGGGCTCGCCTGACGGCCGGGTGTCTCGTCGAGGGGCCGGCGCGGATCGGCGAGGGCGCGCAGGTGCTCGGAGCGGTTTCCGTGCGCGACGTCGAGCTCGAGGACGGCGGCGACCACCGCGAACCCGACCCGGACCACCGCGGCGGGGTGGTCAAGGGCACCGGGCCGGTCCGTGGTGTGCGCGTGGGACTCGGTGAGGTCGTCGTCGGTGGGGTGGCGCACGCCGGTGAAGCGTCTGATCGGCCGAGGATCGAGCGTCAGCGCACGTACCACCCGGACGCGCCGCGTCGTCCGCGCTGATCGTCGAACACGCAGCCTCAGCACGGCACACCCGCGCGCCGGAGGGCAGCCCGCACCCGGTCGGGCTGCATCAGGTCGGACCACGAGAGCCGGACGACCACACGGACCTCGGGGAACGACCGGATGAAGTCCTCACGACGTTTCTCGCGCCAGTGCGCGTCTGCGGTGGATCGCCCGTCGAGCAGCGCCGGGTCCTCGTACTTCGCGCGGCCGTCGACCTCGACCACGACGCCCTGGTCGGGGAACCAGAAGTCCACGATCGCCGTGGCCGATCCGGCCCGGGCGAACACGTGCTGCTGCACCGGCTCCGGCACCCCGATCTCGCGGAAGCGCACGCGGCACACTGACTCCGCCGGTGACCCCGACAGCGCCGAACTCATCCCCACGGCGATCCCCGCCTTGTCGTGGCCCGTGGGCCCCGTCGCGGCGAGTTCGTCGAGCAGGACCTCGGGCAGGAGATGCCGATCGTGGAGCGCCTGGTCGATCATCGGCAGCGCGAACTCGAGGGTGGATGAACCCGCGATGTCGACGAGGGTCCGTGCCAATGACGTGACGGGCGCTCCGTCGATCTCCGCGGGGGTGGTCGCGGGCAGGCCGGCCCACCGCGCGTCCGGCGTCGGCTCGCGGACGAGCGGTCCGGGATGGAGCCGCAGATGTGCTGACGTGTCGGAGCGTTCGCGGCGCGGATCGACCACGTCGACCTTCGCCGGAGGGGCATGGACGAAGGGGAGTCCGTGCACGGCAGCCGCAGCCGAGCGCGCGAAGGCCCTCGGCGCGTGGATCATCGGCGCGGTTGCGCGCACCAGGAGCAACAGGTGGTCCTCGGGCCGGAGTCCGACGACCGACGACGGGGAGACCAGGACCCCCGGACGTACCGCGACCAACTCGCCCCGACGGACCCGGCGTTGCAGTGCCCGGCGTTCGGCGCTGGGCTTGCCGGTCGTGCGGATGAGGGGGATGGTGCGTGCGCGGTCGTCCATGGATCAACCATCGATCGCCGGGACCGACCACGGGGCGACGGTGAGCCGATCTGTGGATGACGAGCCGCGCCTCCAGGCTGTGGAGGGATGAGGCGGAAGCAACTTGCGACGATGTCGATGTCGTACGACGGCGACTCTGTCGCTGTCACGCGTGCGCAACAGTTGCAGACGCGGAGGTGCGACAGCACCGATGTCGTACGACGTCGACAGTGTCGTTCCGCGTCGACCGGCCCCGGCCCGCCCCGCCCCCACCTACACCCGCGCGAGCTCCGCCCGCAGCGGCAGGTCCTGCTCCTCGAGGATGACCTGCGCGCCCACGGCCGTCCGGGCGTTCACGACGATCGGCGCGAGCAGGTTCACCGTGGTGCCGGACGCTCCGGGGTTCGCGACCACGAGCAGCATCGCGTCGGCGGGGTCGGTCAACCCGAGCCCGGCGGCCTGCTCGTCGGTGAGCTCCGGCGCGTACGACGGCAGGTGCACCGCGGCGTCGAGCAGGAACAGCCGTGCGTCGTCGCCGACGAGCGTGAACAGCCCCTCGGCGCCGTCGACCGGCGAGAGCTCGAAGGCCGCGGCGGGAGCGAGCCCGAACGGCGGGACGGCGAAGGTCAGGGAGATGCTCATCGGAGGTAGTCCATCAGGGTCGGCTGCAGGACCTTCGCGGTGACGGCGAGGGCTGCCTGGTAGTTGGTCTGCTGCACCTGCAGGTCGAGGACGGCCTTCGCGAGGTCGACGTCCTCGATGTCGGCGCGGCGGCTCTCGAGCGAGACGGTCGCGGACTTCAGCGAGTCTTGCGCCGCGAGTGCAGCGGCGTGCCGGACGCCGACGTCGGCCTGGGCGCCGCGGACGGTCCCGAGCGCCGTGTCGACGTCCCCGATGCGAGCGTTCACGTTCACCCCGTTCTGCAGGTCGCTGACGATGGAGTCGATCATGCCGAACACCGAGTCGTCGCCGGAGCCGAAGACCGCGGTGCCGGTGGTGTCGACCCGCACCGTGGTGCCGTCGCCGACCCGACGGGACACGTCGGTGCCCGAGGCCGCCCAACCCGTCGCGGGGTCGTAGGCGACAGCGGCGGTCGATGATCCCGCGAACACCGAACGGGTGCCGTAGGTCGCGTTGGCGCGTGCCTCGAGGTCGGCCTTGAGCGACCGGAACTGCGTGACGAACGCGTCGCGGTCGGTGTCGCTCATGGTGCCGGAGTTCGCGGCCCGCACCGTGAGGTCGCGGACGTTGTTGAGCACCGAGTACACGCCGGACAGCGCACTGTCGGTGGTCGCGAGCCACGCCGCGGCGTCGTTCGCGTTCCGCGAGTGCTGCGCGGCTGCGGCCTGCTCCTTGCGCACCTGCATCGACGACGCGGTGCCGACCGGGTCGTCCGAGGGCTTCTGGATCGCACGCAGCGTCGTGGCCTGGTCGGTGAGCTCGGCGACCCGCGCGGCACCGGCCTGCAGCCGGGCCGAGGCGGCCGCCATCGACATCTGGGTGGTCACACGGGTGATCACGATCAGCCCCTCCCGACGAGTCCGACGCGGTTGATGATGGTGTCGAGCATCTCGTCGACCGCGGTCAGGACGCGCGCCGCGCCCTGGTACGCGTGCTGGTAGCTCAGCAGGTTGACGTTCTCCTCGTCGAGGTCGACGCCGGCGCTGGACTGCTGCTGGTTGCGCGCGTTGGTGAGCGCGAGTCCGGTCATCGTCGATTCCGACGTGGCCGACCTGGAGGCGGTGCCCACCCCCGCCACGAACGTCGCCCAGACCTGGTCGGCGCCGTCCGACGACGCCCCGAGTCGCGCGAGCGCGTCGGCGAACGAGTCGTCGAGTTCCCCCGCCGCGTTCCGCGTCGCCAGCCCACCGGCGTCCGTGGGGACGACGCCGAGTGCCTGGGCGGCGGGGACGCCGGCCGCCAGGGAGAAGAAGGGGGCGCCGGTGGTGCCGGCCGGGGTGGTCCCGGCGGCGTGCAGGGCGTTCACGGTCGTGGCGAGCCGCGTGGCCACGGCGTCGTAGGACGCGGAGGCCTCGGCGAGTGCGCCGCCGGTGCCGGTGCCGGACGCGGGTGCGAGGACCGCGAGGGCGCCACCGATCGACCCGCCGCCCAGTCCGACCGCCCCGGCCGTGCCGGTGGTCCAGGTCAGGGTGACCGCGGTGCCGTCGGCGAGACGTTCGCCGCCGCCGAGGGCGACCGAGCGGGCGTCGGTGCCCTGCACGAGCGGGTTGCCGCCGAGGAGCACGTCGACCGTGCCGTCGGCGTTCGTCCGGGTGGTGCCGCCGGCGAGCGTGGCGATCTGCTGCGTGAGCTGGTCGCGCTGGTCGAGCAGCTCGTTGGCGTTGCCGCCCGAGGCGAGCGCGGTGCGGATCTGGCCGTTCAGGTCGGCGACCTGCTCCGCGGCGCCGTTCAGCTGGGCGACCTGCCCGGTCAGGGTACCGCGCACCGAGGACCACTGCGCGTCGACGGCCTTCGAGCCGGCAGCCAGGGCGGCGACGACGGTGCCGGCGGCCCCGAGCACGGCACTGGCGGCACCCGGGTCGTCGGGGTGGCTGGCGAGCTCGCTCCAGGACGACCAGAACGCGTCGAGCTTGGCGCTCAGGCCGTCCTTGCCGGGCTCGTGCAACCCGGTCTCGAGGGCGGAGAGCGCCGTGGCGCGGGCATCGGCGTAGGCCGACGAACCGGCGGCGACGCGGACACCGGCGTCGAGCGTCAGGGACGCCAGGCGGGCGATGCCGTCGACCGAGACGCCCTGGCCGGCGAGGGCCGCGGTGCCCCGCATGAACCCGGTCTGGGTCGCGGGGATCGAGTTCTGCGTGACGCGCTGCCGCGTGTAGCCCGCGGTGCCGGCGTTCGCGATGTTCTGGCCGGTGACGTCGATGCCGGCACGGGCGGCTGCGAGGCCGGAGTAGGCGGTCGCGAGGGATCCGAAGGTGCTGACCACGGTGTTAGAGCGTCCCCTCGAACAGGCGGGCGCCGTCCTGGCCTGCGCCGGACGTGCCACTGGCGTCGTAGGTGGCGGCGCCGGTGACGGTCCCCGCCAGGGTCTCCTCGGTGGCCTGGGCGGCGGCACGGAGGAACCGGTCGTTCTCGTCGCGCAGGGCGCCGATCTGGGTGGTCAGTTCGACCATCGCGGTGAGGTGTGACGACAGGATCTCGCCCCACGGCCCGTTCGGTGCCGCGGCGACGACGTCGCGCAGGGGAGCGTCGGTGGCCACGCCCCACTCCTCGGCGACCTCGGCGCTCTGCGCGGCGCGCTCGAGACCGGTGCTGCGGAGCCGGTCGAGGACCTGCTCGACCTCGCGGCTGGCGTGCGACACCCAGCGGGAGCGGCCCGCGGTGAGCAGGAGCTGTTCCTCCTCGAGCTTGAAGGTGAGCAGTTCGAGCAGCTCGCGTTCGCGCCAGAGCACGGCGGACAGGTCGTTCACGCTCATCAGCTCCTCCCAGGTGGTGGTTCGTCGGGGTGGTCCCCGGTCCGTCATCCTGCGGACACCGGGACCTATCGACTCCGTGACCGCGACCGTAAGCCCCGGCGGCCGAGTGCCGTCCCCCGTACTCGTCGACTCTGTGACCCGATGACCCCCGTCGGGGGACAAGAACGAGCGTTCCCGACCCCGGGTCCCCCCAAATGCCGACCCGAAACCGGGCCTGACACCCCCGCACTGGGGACGGTTGTGCACCTGTTCAGCGCATTGCCAGCCGATACATTCAGAACGCACCCCGGGGGACACCCGGAACCGCTCGGGAACGATGCGGGGTGCACCGCTCGGAGGGACCCGGGCGGGTCTTCGGCGTACGCACCGGCCATCCGAGGCCGGCGTCCGTCGCGCCCACGGACGGGTGAGCCGACACACGTCAGGTCGACCAGGGGAACAGCATGGACCGCACCGAACGCAACGCGATGATCGTGGAGCACCTCCCGCTCGTGGGCTACATCGTGGCCGACGTCCGCTCCCGGGCGACGCACCTGGACCGCGACGACCTCGCCGCCGTCGGATCGCTCGCACTCGTCGCAGCCGCCGAGGCCTTCGACCCCACCCTCGGCGTGCCGTTCGGCGCCTACGCCCGCACCCGGATCGCCGGTGCGCTGGCCGACGACATGCGCTCGGCCGACTGGGCCTCCCGCGGCACCCGGAAGCGGATCCGCGAGACCCTGGCAACGCAGGAGGCCCTGTCCGCACGCCTCGGTCGGAGCGTCGGTGCCCAGGAGATCGCCGATGCCATGGGCGTCGACAAGCAGACCGCCGTCGACGCGATGAGCGACGCCGCCCGGACCGTCGCGCCGCTGGACGAGACCGTGCACGACCTCGTCCCCGCAGACCTGCCGCTCCCCGGGGACGACCTGCTCGAGACCGAGAGGCGCCGGTACCTCCGCGCCGCAGTCGAGGCCCTGCCGGAGCGGATGCGCTTCATCGTCGAGGCCGTGTACTTCGGCGACCGCTCGGTCACCGACGTCGCCGCCGAGCTCGGCATCACGCACTCGGCCGTCTCGCAGCAGCGCTCCGAGGCGATGCGCCTGCTCCACGACGGTCTCGCCGCCCACTACGGCGACGGCACCACCGTCGAGCCCGCGAGCCGCACCACCGCGGCCCGCCGCAGCGCCTACCTCGCCCGTGTCGCCACGAACGCCGCCGCCGGTGTCGCCCGTGCCGTGCACGACGCCGCGTCCGGCCCGGCCGTCGCGGCGAGTTGAGACGTCGGCGGAAACTTCTCCGCCGATCCCCTAACGACTCCCGGCAACCGGCCGAGAGTCATCCATGTCAGCCCACGGACGGGCCGACGCACGACCCACATTCACGGAGGAAACCACCATGGGTATGTCCATCAACACCAACCTCTCGGCACTCAACACGTACCGGAACCTCAACGCGACGCAGAACGACCTGTCGAAGTCCCTCGAGAAGCTCTCGACCGGCCTCCGCATCAACCGTGCTGCCGACGACGCTGCCGGTCTGTCGATCTCCGAGGGGCTGAAGTCCCAGGTCGGTGGCCTCACGGTCGCCGCCCGCAACGCGCAGGACGGCATCTCCGTCGTGCAGACCGCTGAAGGTGGCCTCACCGAGACCCACTCGATCCTCCAGCGCATGCGCGACCTGGCTGTCCAGGCCGGCAACGACTCGAACAACGAGGACTCGCGAAAGGCGATCACGACCGAGGTCGGTCAGCTCCAGGAGGAGCTGCAGCGCATCTCGGACTCGACCAACTTCAACGGGATCAAGCTGCTCGACGGCAAGGCCTCCACCACGGCTGCCGGTCCCGGTACCGGCAAGCTGACCTTCCAGGTCGGCGCGGACGGCTCCGACGCCAGCAAGATCGACGTCGACCTCACCGGCGCGGACGTCTCGAAGGTCGCCACGGCGGTCAAGGCGCTCGACTTCACCACGGGCGACAACGCTCGCCTCGCGGTGACCGAGCTCGACGCGCAGATCAAGTCGGTCTCGGAGGCTCGTTCCAACCTCGGTGCGGTCCAGAACCGCTTCGACCACGCCATCAACGTGACGAACGTGGCCAAGGAGAACCTCACCGCTGCCGGTTCGCGCATCACCGACGTCGACATGGCGCAGGAGATGGTCAAGTACACGCGCGACAACATCCTCAGCCAGGCCGGCACCTCGATGCTCGCGCAGGCGAACCAGAGCACCCAGGGCGTGCTCTCGCTCCTGCGCTAGCCATCACGACGTCCGTCCTCCGGGCCCGATCGGGTGTCCCGGAGGACGGACGCCACCATCCTGACCACCTCCACGACGCCAGGGAGTGTCGACGATGTCCTCGTCCGTGTCCTCGAGCAGCAGCCTCGCGATCGACGGTCTGGTCAGCGGTCTCAAGACGACCGACCTCATCAACTCGCTGATGAGCGTCGAGGGGGTCCCGCAGACCCTGCTCAAGAACAAGCTCATCACCACCAACTCGTTCATCTCGTCACTGCAGACGCTCAACGGGTTGATCCAGGGGCTCGCCACGGATGCCGCGAAGGCCTCGTCGCTCGACCTCTTCGCCGCGACGAGCACCGCGCCGACCGTCACCGCCGTCACCGGTACCGGGGCGACCGCCGGCTCCATCAGCTTCACCGTCGGTTCGACCGCCTCGGCACAGGTCGGGGTCACGGCCGCGATGTCGACGTGGTCGACCGGTGCGCAGCCGATCACGATCGTCGGCGCGGACGGCAAGTCGACCACCGTGACGCCGGCGTCCGGTTCGCTCGACGACGCCGTGTCCGCCCTGAACAAGTCCGGTGCGGGCGTCACCGCGACGAAGGTCTCCGCCGGCACCGACGCCGACGGCAGCAAGCTCTACCGCCTGCAGCTCACGTCCGGCACGACCGGGGCGGCCGGCGGCTTCCAGGTGTACCGGGGCGGCGCCGACGACGTGGCAGCGGGCACCGCGACGAACGTCCTCACCGAGACCGGTGCCGCCGTCGTCACCACGGCGACCGACGCCAGCGTCACCCTCTGGGCCGGCACCGCCGCCGCGCAGACGGTGACGAGCGCGACGAACACCTTCACCGGGCTCGTCCCCGGGCTCGACGTCACCGTGTCGAAGGCCACCACCGAACCCGTCACCGTGACGGTCGCGCAGGACACCACCAAGGCCCAGTCCGTGGCCTCCGGGCTCGTCGACGCGATGAACGCGGTCGCCGCCTACTACAAGACGAACACCGCGGTGTCGAGCTCGACCAGCGCGACGTCCGGCACCACGACGACGAAGGCCGGCGTCCTGCTCGGCGACGGTGCGTCCCGCGACGCCGTGCAGCGGCTCACGAGCACGATGTCCGCCCCCGTCGACGGCAAGTCGCCGTCGACGATCGGGATCGAGATCACGAGGGACGGCAGCTTCACCTTCGACCCAGAGGTCTTCCAGAAGGCACTCGCCGCCGATCCGAAGGCCACCCAGGCGATGCTCTCCGGCGTCGCCGCGAACGTCGGTGCCGCGGCCAGCGCCGCCTCCGACAAGTACGACGGCTCCGTCACCACGTCCATCACCGGGCAGCAGGCCGTCGCCAAGGACCTCAACACCCAGATCGACAGCTGGACCGACCGGCTGACGAGGCGCCGGGCCGCGCTGCAGACCCTCTACTCATCCCTCGAGACCAGCCTCAGCAAGCTCCAGTCGCAGTCGAGCTGGCTCGCCGGCCAGCTGGCCTCGACGTCGAGCTGACGGGAACGACCATGACCTTCGACTTCCAGGCAGCCGCATTCCGCCAGGCCGCCCAGCCGCGCACCGTCACCGACCAGCGTCGTGCCCAGTACACGAACGAGGCCGTGCTGTCGGCGACGCCGGCCCAGCTCGTGACGATGCTCTACGACCGGCTGCTGCTCGACCTGCACCGTGCCGAGGCCGCGCAGGTCGCCGCCGACTGGGAGGCGGCCCGCGAGCAGCTCCTGCACGCCCAGGCGATCGTCGGCGAGCTCTCGAGCACCCTCCGGATCGACGTCTGGGACGGCGGCGAGGGTCTGCTCGCCGTCTACAACTACGCCTCCACCTCGCTCATCACGGCGAACGTGCACCGCGACGTGCAGGCCACCCGTGACTGCATCCGGATCCTCGAGCCGCTGCGTCAGTCGTGGCACGAGGCAGCCGCGTCGCTGCCCGCGACGCCCACCACGCAGCAGCCGACCGGGGGAGCCCTCGGTGTCGCCTGATCCGTCCGCAGAGCTGTCGCCTGAGCAGCCGGACGGACGAGCCGCATGGGAGGCCCTGCTCGCCTCCCTGGAGCACGACGCCGCCGGGCAGGCGGCCGACTCCACGGCCGTGGCCGGGTGGTCGGAGCCGGCCGGGCTGGGACCGCTGCCGCGGGACCTGGTGGGACGGGCCTCCCGGCTGCTCGCCGCGCAGCGGGACCGGATGACGGTACTCGAGGCCGACCGCCGCTCGACGCTGGAGCACCTCGGTGCCCTGCGCGCCGTCGACGCCACGCGCGAGCCCCGCGGCTCCGTGTACCTCGACGCTTCCGCCTGACCCGCGCCCCCGAGCGACGATGTCGTCGTCGTACGACAGCGACCCTGTCGCTTCCGCGCGCGTGCAACTGCTGGCGCGCGCAACGGGCGGCGTCTGCACGGAGCGACGATGTCGTCGTCGTACGACGGCGGCCCTGTCGCTCTCGCGCGCGTGCAACTGCTGGCGCGCGCAACGGGCGACGTCGTCGTTGTCGTACGACGTCGGCTCCGTCGCTTCCGCGCGCGTGCAACTGGTGGCGCGTGCACGGGGCGACGATGTCGATGTCGTACGACGTCGACGGTGTCGCTCCCGTGCGCGTGCAACTGTCCGCGCGCGCAACGAGCGACACCGCGCACCGACGCCGCACCCGCACCCACCGCCCCCCGTTCGGGGCGACGCCTAACGCGGCGGACGACGGACTCCGATAGCGCCACTCGAGCACGGATCGCTCACCAGTTCGGCCAGGGATCGGCCACCACCGCACGGCGACGTCGCACCGACGACGCCTGACGAGGGGATCCTTCGTGTTCGATTCCGTGACGAGCATCGCGCTGCAGAGCGCACTCGACGGTCTGTCGATGCGCCAGAAGGTGATCGCGAACAACATCGCGAACATCAACACGACGAACTACCACGCCGAGAAGGTCCAGTTCGAGGACGCCCTGGCGAAGTCGATCGTGGACGGCGACGGTGCCACCACGCCGACGATGGCGCGCAGCCTCGAGCCGACGAACACGAACGGCAACAACGTCAACCTCGACGAGGAGACGCTGTCGAACATCGACACCGTGCTGCGGTACCAGTTCGCCACGCAGGCGATGAACTCCGAGCTCACCAGCGTCCGTGCGGCGATGCGGACGAACTCGTGACGACCTTCGACGCGATCGGCATCGCGAGCACCGGCCTGACCGTGCACCGGAAGTGGCTCGACGCCGTCTCGGACAACATCGCCAACGCGAACACCGTGAAGTCGATGGACGACACCGCGTTCCAGGCGCGCTACGTCGAGGTGCAGGAGGGCAACGGCGTCTCCGGCGCCTACGTCAAGGGCGCGGCGTTCGGCAGCGCCGCCGGCCGTGTGACCTACGACCCGGACAACCCGCTCGCGAACGAGGAGGGCTACGTCCGCATGCCCGACATCGACCTCGGCACGCAGATGGCGGACCTCATCATGGCCCAGCGCGGCTACCAGGCGAACGCCGCCGTGGTCGACCGTGCCAAGACCGCCTACGAGGCGGCACTGCAGATCGGGAAGAACTGATGCCCATCGACGCCGTGAACGGTGTGACCACCAACGCGATGACGAACGCCCTGACGAGTGTGTCGGGGACGTCCAGCGACAGCACGAACGCCACCGCAGCCGCCGGCGCGACGACCGACGGCAGCGGGTTCGCCGCGAGCCTCGGCAACGCCGTCGACGGGCTGCAGTCGTTGCAGAGCGACTCGAAGACCCTCGCGCTCAAGGCCGTGACCGGCAACCTCGACGACATCCACGACGCCACGATCGCCGCCACCCGCGCGCAGGTCTCGCTCGAGCTCGTCTCCGCCGTCCGCAACAAGGGCGTCGACGCCTTCAACGAGATCATGAGGATGCAGGCCTGATGCCCGTCGCCGTCAAGAACGTCTTCGCGCGCCTCAGCGCCTACGTGAAGGGCTTCTCCGCCGCCCAGCGCACCATTGCGATCCTGGCGATCGCGGCGCTCGTGCTCGGCGGGATCGCCCTCGCGTCCTGGCTCGGCAAGGCGTCCTACGCCCCGCTCTTCACCGGGCTCGCCGCGGCCGACGCGAGCTCCATCACGGACCAGCTGCAGACCGACGGTGTGCCGTTCCAGCTCACCGACGGCGGTGCGACGATCCTCGTGCCGCAGGCGCAGGTGTACTCGGAGCGGCTCAAGGCGGCGTCGAACGGCCTGCCGTCGTCGAACGAGGGCGGCTACTCGCTGCTCGACAAGATGGGCGTGACGAGCTCGGAGTTCCAGCAGGACGTCACCTACAAGCGCGCGATGGAGGGCGAGCTCGCCAAGACCATCGGTGCGATGGACGGCGTGCAGACCGCCACCGTGCAGCTCGCGATCCCGGAGAAGTCGGTGTTCGTCTCCGAGGAGAAGGACCCGACCGCGTCGGTGTTCATCGCGACCGAGAACGGCACGCAGCTGAGCACCGACCAGGTGCAGGCCATCGTGCACCTGACGAGCGCCTCGGTCGAGGGCATGCAGCCCACCGACGTCTCGGTCGTCGACGCCAAGGGCCAGACCCTGTCCGCCGTCGGCACCGGTGCGACCGGGAGCGGCGCCGACCAGGCCGCCGACTACGACGCGGCGACGAGCAAGAAGATCCAGGACCTGCTCGACACCACGCTCGGCGTCGGCAACGCGACCGTCGTGGTCTCCGGGACGATGAACCAGGAGTCCGGCACCCGGACGTCCGAGAGCTACACGTCTCCCACGTCGGGCCCGGTCGCGCTGAACGAGTCGAGCACCACCGAAGAGTACGGCGCCGGCGCCGGTGCGGGGACCGGCGCGACCGGGGTCCTCGGTCCGGACAACATCGCCGTCCCGAACGGCACCGCGACGAGCGGCACCGGCGACGACGGGTACAAGAACGAATCGGCGACGAAGAACAACGCCGTCGACCACACCACCGAGACCACGCAGATCCCCTCGGGCGGGCTCGACCGGCAGACCATCTCGGTCGCGCTGAACTCGAAGGCCGACGCCGTGCAGAACGCGAACCTGCAGAGCATCAACGACCTGGTGTCCGCCGCCGCGGGGGTCGACCAGAACCGTGGCGACCAGGTCAAGGTCGCGATGATGGACTTCGACACGAGCGCTTCCGACCAGGCCGCGAAGGCCCTCGAGGCCCAGCAGAAGGCCGACCAGCAGGAAGCACTGTGGTCGTCGATCCGCACCGCGGGCATCGTGATCGGCATCGTCCTCGCCGTCATCGCGATCATGTTCTTCGTCGCCCGCCGCAACCGGAAGCAGGAGCGCGAGGCCGTCGACCTCGGCGAGCTCGACGCCTTCGCCGGCGAGACGTTCCAGCTGCCCCTCGCGATGGACGGTGTCGACGACCGGGCGACGCTCGGTGCCGGTGACGCCCCGACCGCGGTGCTGTCGACGATGCCCGGCGGCGACGCCCCCACCGAGGTGCTGACGACCGAGGAGATCACCGCCGAGCGCCGCCGTCAGGACATCTCCGCCCTGGCCGAGCGCGACCCGAAGCGCACCGCCGAGCTCCTGCGCGGGCTCCTCGACGACCGGGCAACGGTGTGAGCGCGCTGATGCCGAGCCCCGGCGGCGGTTCCGGTCCGAGCGACCGTGCCCTGACCGGTGCGCAGAAGGTCGCGCTCATCCTCATGCAGATGGAGACCGACCGCGCCGCCGAGGTGATGAAGCAGTTCACCGAGATGGAGGCCGAGGAGATCTCCGCCGAGATCGTCCGGATGCGCCGCGTCGAGGACACCGTCGTCGACCAGACGCTGTCGGAGTTCCACCGGATCACGATGAGCGGCCGGCTGCAGAAGCGCGGCGGCAAGGAGACCGCCCTCGGGCTGCTCGAGGCGTCGTTCGGTGCCGAGCGGGCCGCCGGCGTGATGGACCGTCTGGCCTCGAACCTCGCCGGCCAGTCGTTCGACTTCCTCGACGACGCCGAACCCGGCCAGGTCATCTCCCTGCTCGAGGGCGAGCTGCCGCAGACGATCGCGCTCGTGCTCGCCCACCTGGGCCCCGGGCAGGCCAGTGCCGTGCTCGCGGGGATCGACGAGCGCGTCCGCACCGACGTCGCCCAGGCCTTCGCGACCATGGGCAGCGCGACCCCCGAGGCCGTCGGCATCGTCGCCGGTGTGCTGCGCCAGCGCGCCGGGGCCGTCGTGTCGCCGCGCGAGAGCGTCGAGGTCGTCGGTGGCATCGCACCCCTGGTCGACATCATCAACCGCTCCGACGTCGCGACCGAGAAGGCCGTGCTCGAGGGACTCGAAGCCCGCGACCCGGAGCTCGCCGAAGACATCCGCTCCCGCATGCTGACCTTCGAGGACATCGTGAAGCTCGAGTCCCGCGACATCCAGCAGGTGCTGCGCGGCATCGACTCGAAGATCCTCGCGACCGCCATGAAGGGCGCAGCCGGACCCGTCGTCGAGACCATCCGCGCGAACGTGTCCGAGCGCAACCGCGAACTCCTCGACGACGAACTGCAGGCCATGGGCCCGGTCCGCGTCTCGCAGGTCGAGGAAGCCCGTGCCGAGGTCGTCCGCTCCGTGCGCGAGCTCGAGGCCCAGGGCGTCGTCACCGTGCACCGCGCCGAGGAGGACGAGCTCGTTGACTGACACCGTCGTGCACCGCGTCGCCTTCCCGGTGCTCGCCGACCCCGCCGGACGCGAGCGCGCGTCGAGCGCGGACGTCCGCGGGCACGCGGCCGGGTACACCGCCGGCCTGCGGGCCGCGCAGGCCGAGACCGACGCCCTGCGCAACCGGCTCGAGGCCGAGCACGCCGCGCGGGTCACCGCGCTGCAGGCCGACACGGCACGCCGGGTCGCGGTCCTCGACGCCGCCACGAACGCCATGCTCTCCACGGTCGCACCCGTCCTGGCGGACGCCGAGGCGTCGGTCGCGAGCGCGGCAGTCGACCTGGCCGAGGCGATCGTCGGCAACGTGGTCCGCGCCACCAGGCCCGCACACGACGCGACCGTCGCCGACGGTCCGGACGGACAGGGCAGCCGGGAGGCCCGGATCGCGTCCGGCGCGGAGGCCACCGTCCGTCGGGCGCTCGCGTCCGTGGACCGCACGGTCCCGGTGGCCGTCCGGCTGAGCCCGGCGGACGCCGCGCGCGTCGCCGGCCTCGACCTGCCGGTGCCGGTCGTCGCCGACGGCGCCCTGCGCGACGGCGACGCCGTCGTCGACCTGCCGGACGGCATGCTCGACGCGCGCATCGCCACGGCGCTCGACCGCGCCCGCACCGCCCTCGGGGTCGACACGACGGGAGCCGACCGGTGACCGCCACGCTGCTCCGTCCGCGCGGTCTCGACGAGGCGCTCCTGCGTGCCGCACCCCAGCGGGTCGGTGTCGTCACGAGCGCCGTCGGCCTGGGGCTGACGATCGCCGGGCTCGACGCCCGCGTCGGCGAGGTCGTCACGGTCGGCGCCGAGGACGGCGAGCAGACCGCGGTCGAGGTCGTCGCCACCGATGCCTCGGGCGTCCGCTGCATGCCGCTCGGCCGCCTGACCGGCGTGACCGCGGGCACCCCGGCGCGTCCGACCGGCCGCCCCGTGCTCGTGCCGACCGGATCCGGCCTGTTCGGCCGCGTGCTCGACGGACTCGGCCGACCGATCGACGACCGCGGCCCGCTCCAGGGCCCCGGCGGCGAACCGGTCACCTGGGTCCCGCTCGACCACGACACCCCGAGCCCGATGGCCCGGACCCGCATCGACACCCCGATGCAGCTCGGCGTCCGCGTGCTCGACACCCTGACCACCGTCGGCCGCGGGCAGCGCATGGGCCTGTTCGCCGGGTCCGGCGTGGGCAAGTCGTCGCTGCTGTCGATGATCGCGCGCGGGAGCGACGCGGCCGTCAACGTCATCGCCCTGGTGGGGGAGCGCGGCCGCGAGGTGCGCGAGTTCCTGGAGGACGACCTGGGACCGGAGGGGCTCGCCCGCTCGATCGTCGTCGTGTCGACCTCCGACGAGCCCGCGCTCATGCGCCTGCGCGCCGCGTTCGTGGCCACCCGCATCGCCGAGTCGTTCCGCGACGCCGGCCAGGACGTCGTGCTCATGATGGACTCGCTCACCCGCGTCGCGATGGCGCAGCGTGAGATCGGGCTGTCGGTGGGGGAACCGCCGGCCACCCGGGGCTACCCGCCGTCGACGTTCTCGGTGCTCGCAGGACTGCTCGAGCGCGCCGGGACCGACCGCGTCGGCAGCATCACGGGCATGTACACCGTGCTGGTCGACGGCGACGACCACAACGAGCCGATCGCCGACGCGGCCCGCAGCATCCTCGACGGCCACGTCGTGCTCGACCGCAAGCTCGCGATCACCGGGCACTTCCCGTCGGTCGACGCCCTCGGCTCGGTGTCCCGCGTCGCCTCGAAGGTCACCCGACCCGAGCAGCGTGCCGCCGCCACCGTGCTGCGGAAGGTGATGGCCGCCCGTGCCGGCGCCCAGGACCTGCTCGACGTCGGTGCGTACCAGCGCGGGTCGAACCCGCTCGTGGACGCCGCCGTCGACCACCAGGGATCGATCGACGCGTTCCTGCGCCAGGGCATGAACGAGCGGGCGACCGCCGACGCGTCCTGGCAGCGCCTCGGCGGCCTCGTGCAGCAGCTGGGGGTGTCGTGATGGCCCGCCGCTTCTCGCTCGCCGGACTCCTGCGCCTGCGTCACACCGAACAGGACCGTGCCGCCGCCACGCTGGCCACCGCGAACGAGCGCGTCCGTGACGCGGCCGACGCCCGGATCGCCGCACGCCGGAGCCTCGCCGACAGCGAGGACGCCCAGCCGATCCAGGACGCCGCCACCCTGAGCGCCGTCGCCGCAGCACGTGCCGCGACCCGCGGGATGCTCGAGGAGCTCGACGCCGTGGTGCAGAACCGCCGTGCCGACGCCGACCGGGCACAGCAGGACTACACCGCCGCCCGTCGTGCCGCCGTCGGCCTCGAGAAGCTCGAGGGCAAGCACACCGAGCAGCAGGCGGCCGAGGAACTCCGGACCGAACAGAACGCCCTCGACGAGATCGCGGCACGACGCCGCACGGAAGGTGGTGCCCGATGAGCGTCGAAGCGGTGCTCTCCCGGATCTCGGAGATCCGGTCCCAGATCGACACGCTGCGCGGCGGGACGGCCACGGCTGCCCCGAGCGCCTCCGCCACCGGTGGTGCCGCGGGGTCCTCGGCCTTCGCCGACGCCCTCGCCACCGCCGACGGCACGACCGGCGCGGCGACCGCTGCCGGTGCGACCGCCGCAGCCTCCGCGACGGGCACCCGTGCCCCCGCGACCTCGGTCGACGCCGGGGCCGGAACCCTCGCCACCGGCAGCGGTGCGACCGGCGCCGACGTGGTGGCCGACGCGAAGAAGTACCTCGGTGTGCCGTACGTGTTCGGCGGGGAGACGACCGCGGGCATGGACTGCTCGGGCCTGGTGCAGACGGTCTTCAAGGACCTCGGGGTCACGATGCCCCGGGTCGTGCCGGACCAGGCGAAGATGGGCGTCGAGGTCGGCTCCCTGAAGGACGCGCAGCCCGGCGACCTGATCATCCCGAAGGGCGAGGGCCACGTCGTCATCTACGTCGGCGACGGCAAGGTGCTGCACGCGCCGCGCCCCGGCAAGGACGTCCGGATCGTCGACAACTGGTACTCCCAGGGCGACATCGCGACCATCCGCCGGATCGTCCCCGCACAGGCGGCCCCGGCGGCCGTCGCCGCGCCGACCGCCTCGACAGCGCGTTCCGCGACCGACCTGCAGACCGCCGCGCTGCTGTCCATGATGCAGTCCGGGAGCGCCGCATGAGCCTGACCATCGCCACCCAGCCGTCCGTGTCCACCGCTCCGGGCCCCACCCGGGGTGCATCGTCCGACCCCGCTGCTGCCGGGTCCTTCGGTGCGGCACTGACCGCCGCCGTCGCGACCGAGCGGCGCCCCGGAGACGGTGCCGCCGGGCGGGACGACACCGACGGCCGCACGGCGGACGGCTCGGCCGCGACGCCGAGCACCGCCGCCACGCCGTCCGCGTCCACGTCCGCGTCCGCGTCGGACCAGTCGGTGCCCGCGACCGGTTCCCCGTCGGGTGACGCGCAGGCGCTGCTCGCCGCCGGACTCGTGACCGTGGCCGCACCGACTGCTCCGGCGGGCCTCACGAGTGGCCCGGGGGACCAGTCGGCCACCGCCGCCGCCGAGACGCCCGCCGGCGACCAGCACGTCGCCGTGGCCACGGCGGGGACCGCCGGAACGACCGCGACACCGGCGTCGGTCACCGAGGACGCCTCGACGCCGGTCCCGTCGACCCCGGCGCCGACCACCACCCTCGCCACGACGACCCCGCAGCAGGCGCCGGCGGCGGGCGGTGCACGGCAGAACGCTGCCGGAGCGACGACGGGCACGGCGACCACCGCCACGACGACGCCCGCCGTGTCGCCCGCCGGCACCGCGTCTCCGGCCGCCGCCGCGACGATCGTCGCGGGCGCCACCCCCGCGACCACCACATCCGCGACGACCGCCGTCTCGATGGCCACGGCCGCGACCGACCCGGCGACCACCGCCCCGACGGCCGCCACCGCGATCGCGGCCCCCGCCGCCACCCGCACCGCCGACGGCGACACCGCCACCGTGCCCCCGGGCCAGGCGCCGGTCGTCACGGCCGCCCCGGCAGCCGGCGCCGGCTCCCGAGCCGGCCACGGGACGGAGCAGCAGGCGTCGACGCCGGGTGATCCGGGCCTCCCGGCCGTCGCCCCCAGCCGCGGTGGCGAGACGCCGTTCGTCATGTCGACGACGCCGACTGCCGCGCCCGCCGCGACGACCGCGCCGGCCCCGGCACCGCTCGCCCAGCAGCTGGCGCGACCGGTGTTCTCGCTCGCACAGGCCGGCCCCGGCGAGCACGTCGTCACCGTGCAGGTCGTGCCGGACAGCCTCGGCCCGGTCACGGTCCGCGCGCACGTCACCGCGCACGGCATGCACGTCGAGCTGTTCGCCGCGTCGGACGCCGGCCGCGAGGCCGTCCGCCAGGTCCTGCCGGACCTGCGGCGGGACACGGCCGGCACCGGTGTGAGCACCACGCTCGACCTGTCGTCGCAGAACCAGCCGCAGGACGCGCCGGGTCGCGACGAGCGTCCGGCCGCGCGTGCCGTGCCTGGCGACCCCGGCCTGGAGGCGCGGGTCACCCCGCGCGCGCAGCCCACCGCCCACACGCCCTCCATCCGCACCGCGGGACTCGACGTCCTCGCCTGATCCGGCTCACGAACAGGAACTCACCATGCCCATCGACGGCATCACCGGCAGCGTGGACCCGACCGCGCAGGCAGCGGCACTGGCCGCCAACTCGACGGCCCAGAAGTCCCAGACGATGGACTCCGAGGTCTTCATGAAGCTGCTCGTCACGCAGCTGCGCAACCAGGACCCGTCCTCGCCGATGGACACCAACCAGATGATCAGCCAGCAGACGCAGCTCGCGATGATGGAGCAGATCACCAACCAGACCACGACGGGGAACGAGAACTTCTCGCTCCAGATGCGCATCGCCGCAGCGAACCTCGTCGGCAAGCAGGTCAGCTACACCGACGCCGACTCGGGCAAGTCCGTCACCGGGACCGCCTCGGCCGTGTCGTACGCGAACAGCGTCCCCACGGTCACCGTGAACGGGAAGGAGGTCGCCCTCGACGTGATCTCCGGCATCACCACCACCGCTCCGGCGTCCTGACGCCCGCTCGTTCCTCCCTCGTTCTTCCTCGTACTCCCTCGTTCTTCCTCGCTCTTTCTGCCTCTCCGAAAGGACGCACCATGCTCCGCTCGCTCTACTCCGGGATCTCCGGCCTCCGCTCCCACCAGCAGATGCTCGACGTCACCGGCAACAACATCGCCAACGTCAACACCGTCGGCTTCAAGTCGTCGACCACCGTCTTCCAGGACACCCTGTCGCAGATGACCCAGGGTGCCGGCGGACCGCAGACCGGCATCGGCGGCACGAACCCCGCCCAGATCGGCCTGGGCGTGCAGGTCGCCGGGGTCTCCACGAACTTCTCGCAGGGCTCGGCGCAGGCCACCGGCAAGGCCACCGACCTGATGATCTCGGGCGACGGCTTCTTCGTCACCCGCCTGGGCAACGACACCGTCTACACCCGCGCCGGTGCGTTCGACTTCGACGCGGACGGCCGCCTGGTCACCGCCGACGGCAAGATCGTGCAGGGCTACCCGGCCACGAACGGCGTCGTCAACGAGAACGGCCAGCTGTCCGACATCACGCTGCCGCTCGACGCCGCAGCCCCGGCGGTCCGCACCACCGCCGCCACGGTCGCCGGCAACCTGCCGTCCGAGACCGCCGTCGGCCAGACCATCACCCGCGAGGCCACTGTGTACGACGCCTCGGGCGCCAAGCACACGATGTCCCTCGCCTACACGCGCACCGCCGACGGCTGGGACGTCACCGGGCGCAACGGCCAGGGCACCACCGCGACGACCTCGCTGACCTTCGGCACCGACGGCAAGCTGACCGCCGGCGGCACCCTCGCCGTCGGTGGCATCCGGGTCGACATGGGCGAACTGACCGGGTTCGCCTCGCTCAACACCGCGGCGATCGGCTCGCAGAACGGCCGCGAGGCCGGCGCGCTGCAGGGCTACTCGATCGCGAAGGACGGAACCGTCACCGGCACGTTCTCGAACGGCGCGTCGCTCGCGCTCGGCCGCATCGCCCTCGCCACGTTCGCCAACCCGGCCGGCCTCGAGAAGACCGGGGCGTCGGGCTACCGCGCCACCGCGAACTCGGGCGGTGCGACCGTCGGCGGTCCCGGCTCGGCGGGCGTCGGTTCGCTCGCTGCGGGGACGCTCGAGATGTCGAACGTCGACCTGTCGCAGGAGTTCACGAACCTGATCGTGGCGCAGCGCGGGTTCCAGGCGAACGCCCGCATCATCACCACCTCGGACGAGGTGCTGCAGGAGCTCACCAACCTGAAGCGCTAGGCGCGGGGCTCGCGTCGCGGGCGCTGCGCTCGCGTCTCGCGTCGCGGGCGCTTGGTGAGCAGGAACGGTCGGGTACTGAAGGGGGACTCGACCGTTCCTGCTCACCATCGTTCGTGGTGCAGGGAGTTCGGCGCCGGTTCGTGACGAAACGCTGCGTCGCGACGTCTCATCGGTGCGATGCGCGAGAACCACGACACCGACCACCAGTCCGACCACCGCTGCTGCAGCGTCTTCGACCGCTGGCGGTGTGATCGACCACCAGGCCACGACGGCGTGCACGAGTCGCGTGCTCCCGGCGGCCGCACGAGCTGGAACGACGCGCTGACCGGGCGGCGGCTCGGCGAGGTCTGAGCCCGAGCGGGTATGGTCAGCGCATGCTGACCATTGCCTCGCGGCACGACGTGCTGAACCGTCTCGGGCGGGCGCTCTCCGACCCCACGCGTGCGCGGATCCTGCTCCGGCTGCTCGACGAACCCGGCTACCCGGCGCGGCTCGCCGAGGAACTCGAGCTGACGCGGACGAACGTGTCGAACCACCTGTCGTGCCTGCGCGGCTGCGGGATCGTCGTCGCAGTCCCCGAGGGCCGTCGGACCCGCTACGAGATCGCCGACCGCAACCTCACCCGTGCGCTCGAGTCCCTGGTCGACGTGGTGCTGGCGGTGGACGTCGCCGACGACGACGGATGCGAGGTCGAGCGGTGACCACGGCCGCGATGTCGCTCGCACCGGCTCGTGTCGGCGTGCTCCGGCGACGGATCAGGTGGATCGTCGCGGCGACCATCGCCTACAACGTGATCGAGGCCGTCGTGGCGATCGCCGCCGGTTCGGTGGCGTCCTCCACCGCGCTGATCGGCTTCGGGCTCGACTCGATCGTCGAGGTCCTGTCGGCAGCGGCCGTCGCGTGGCAGTTCGCCGGGCGTGACCCAGAGGCCCGGGAACGAACGGCACTGCGGGTGATCGCGATCTCGTTCCTCGGGCTCGCCGTCGTGGTGAGTGTCGATGCCGTCCTGACCTTCACGGGCCTCCGGTCGCCGGAGCACAGTCCGGTCGGCATCGTCCTGGCCGCGGTGAGCCTGGCGGTCATGCCGTTCCTGAGCCTCGTCGAACGGCGGACCGGACGCGAACTCGGCTCGGCGTCGGCGATCGCCGACTCGAAGCAGACGCTGATCTGCAGCTACCTGTCGGCGGCGGTGCTGCTCGGCCTGCTGGCGAACAGCCTGTTCGGCTGGTGGTGGGCCGATCCGCTCGCAGGACTCGTCGTGGTCGTGTTCGCCGTGCGCGAGGGTCTCGAAGCCTGGCGCGGTGACGCGTGCAAGCAGCCGGTGTCGGCGCTGACCGGGGAGCGCGAGCGCGAGGGGTGCGACTGCTGCTGATCGGAGTCTGCCTGAGGCTGGCGGTTCAGCCGGCTTCGGACTCGCTGACGTGGCTGACCGCGTCACCGACGATGTGGGCGATGTGCTCGTCGTGCAGCGAGTAGACGGCGTTCCGCCCGATGCGCTCGACCTGCACGATGCCCGCGAGCCGCAGCGTGCGGAGGTGCTGGGACACCAGGGGCTGCGACAGCTCGGTCGCTTCGGCGAGGGAGCCGACGTCGGAAGGCTGGGGAATCAGCGCGGACAGGATCCGGAGTCGGGCGGGCGAGGACAGCGCCTTGAAGAGTTCGGCTGCTGCTTCGATCCCGTCTGACATGGACTCATGTAAGCGCACGCGCATACGTGCATGCAACACGACGGCCCCGGCGCGGTGCGTCGGGGCCGTCGTGCAGGTCCGTCGATCGGTGCTGATCACGGGCCTGCGCTGATCAGGAGATCAGTGCTCGTCGTAGTGGTCGCCGTGCTGGGCGTGCTTGTGTCCGTCGTGGACGAAGTCGACGTGGTCCTCGTGCTGGACCGTCTCGTGGCCGCAGCCGTCCTGGTGGGTGTGCTCGGCGACGGTGTGCTCTGCGCTGTTCTCGTGCTCGGCCATGGTGACCTCCTGCTGATCGTCGGTTGGGATGCCCTCAGCGTAGATCACATATGCAGAAGTAGCAATACATTTATAGATGAGAACCGGTGTCAACTCCGGGACCGAGCTCGCTCAGCGCTCGATCGCCGTCGACGACCACTGCGACGGTGGGTCGATCCCGTCGGGCACCAGAGTGGCGGAGTCACCGCGTGCCGCGTTCACCTGCGCCTGTGTGAGGAACACCGCCGTGGACAGGTCCGCTCCGTCGACCCGTGCATCCCGCATGTCGACGCCGAGCAGGTCGACTCCGGACAGGTCGGCACCGCGCAGGTCCGCCGCGATCAGCGTGGCTCCCCGCAGGTCGGCCCCGCGCAGCGAGCGTGCGCGGAGGTCGGAACCGGCGAGGTCCGCCCCCGGTCGCAGCAGGCCGTCCGGTGCGTCGTCCGCACCGGTGCTGTACCGGCCCCGTACCTCGGCGCTCACCTCGACGAGGACATCGCGCACTCGAGCGTGCAGTGGCTCCACGTCCAGCGCGAGGAGCATCGACCGGCCAGCGTCGAGGCTTCGCCGGATCTCCTCCGCGAGGAGGGCAGCGTCGCCTGCTGAGTCTGGGGTCACCGCGCGGTCCTGCGCCTCGGCGAGGTGCCAGAGCATCTCGTGCAACCTGCGGACGATCGGGAACACCCGGAACATCTCCGCGCGGGAGTCCGGGTGGTCACGCCAACTGACCCCGTCGTAGAGGGTCTGGGACACGTACTGGCCAGCACCGGAGCAGTCGAAGACGGTGCAGCCCCGGAACCCGCGCGGCCGCAGCGCCTGGTGGATGGAGCAGGAGAAGTCGTCAGCGAGGTTGCCGCAAGGGGTGCCGGCGGGTTTGTCGATCGGGAAGTCGGCGGAGCGCTGGAACCCGAAGGCGGTGCAGCAGAGCGCGAAGCAGCTGCCGCAGTCCGCGCGCAGGGCGGACCGGTCGGTGGTCGTCATGGAGTGGTCTTCCTCTGGTGGTCTGGATGGTGTGCCGGGTGCGGGGGAACTCCTGGTGGAGTTCCCCGTCCGGGCGCACGAGACCACCCCCGCGCGTCGGCGGGGCGAACCGGTGGTGCTGGGTGACCGGTGGGTCACCGAGAGAGACGGAGGATCACTGCGGCCAGGCTAGCGTTCCCGGTGCAATGGGATCGGGAAACGGGCGTCCCTGGTCGGAACGACAGACCGGGTACGCCCGTTTCGACCAGGTGTGCGCGGAGTCGCCCTACGACGACGTGGGCGGTGACGCCACCGACTCGATGCCATCCAACCGCGCCTCTTCCGCGTCGTACCCCGCACGCACCTGGCGCAGCACCAGGTCGTCGATCTCGTCGGCGTCGCGCAGGCGCAACAGGGTCCTCGCCTTGTGCTGGACGAGTGCGAGCTCGAGGGCGACCGCGTTGTCGTGCCGCTGCAGCGCGGGGTGGTCGTCGTCGTCCCCCTCGCGGGCCTCGATCACGTCGAGGTGCGCCTCGTAGTCCTTCCGCAGGCGATCGACGGTGGCACGATCGGCTCCGGTCGACCGTGCCAGGCGGGGGAGCGCATCGAGCGCCTCCTCGATCGCGGTGCGTTCGGCGTAGCGACGTTCCTCGCTGACGGACTCGTCCTCGGGCAGCGCGGCGCGACGCAGGACGGCCGGCAGCACGAGGGCCTGGCCGACGATCGTGACGATGACCACGCCGGCGGTGACGAAGACGATGAGGTCCCGCTCGGGGAAGTCGCCACCGGACCCCAGGGTGCGCGGCACGGCGACGGCCATGGCGAGCGACACCGCGCCCCGGAACCCGGCGAACCCGCTGACGAGCCGGTCGCGGTGCCCTTCGCGGGGTTCCCCGCCGGTACGTCGGGTGACGAGCCAGATGGTCCCGCCCGCGGCGTTCAGGAACGCGAACCGCACGATGACGAGCAGCACCGCGACCGCGAAGACGATCCCGGTCCCGCGCAGCAGGTCGGCGGGGTCGAGTGCGCGTGCGGCGACCATCGCCTCGATGCCGACCAGGACGAACAGCGCGCCGTTGAGCAGGAAGGTCAGGAACGACCAGAACGCGCGCACCTGCTGACGGGTCTCGGCACGGTCGAGCTTGGGGCCGACCTGGCTGACGACGATGCCGGCCGCCACGACGGCGAGCACGCCGGAGGCGCCGATGGCCTCGGCGGCCAGGAAGGCTGCGAAGGGCACGAGCAGGGTGACGAGGTTCTCGAGCACGACGGTGTCGACGCGCCGCAGCACCATCGTCCCGATCCACGCGGCGGCGAGCCCGGCGGCGACCCCGCCGATGTAGGACAGGACGAGCATGCCGGACACGCCCCAGAACGTGAGCTCCTGCGTGCCGACGGTGACGGCCACCGCGATGCCGTAGACGACGAGGGTGGTGCCGTCGTTCACCAGGCTCTCGGCCCGGAGCACCGTGACGTTCCGCCGCGGCAGCATCTTCGTGAGCACACCGACCGCGGTCGCGTCGGTCGGGGCGACCGCGGCGCCGAGCACCCAGGCCGGCCCCCACGGCATCCCGAGCAGGTGCAGCAGCACGGCGACGGCACCGGCGGTCACCACGACGAGCAGGGTGCCCATCAGGACGATGCCGCGCAGGTTCTTCCGGATCTCGCGGAGCGACGTCGTCAGGCTCTCCCAGTAGAGCAGCGCCGGCAGGAACAGCAGCAGCACGGCCTCGGCGGGCAGCTCGACGTCCGCGAACTCCGGCACGAGCCCGAGCAGCGCGCCGAAGACCAGGAGCAGCACGGGTGGCGCGATCCGGATCCGGTCGGCCACGGCCGCCGTCAGTGCGATGGCGAGGCCGAGCACGACCACCAGTTCCGGTCCCAGCACGTGCACTCCGATCGTCGTCCGACCCGCCAGTCAACGCCGATCCACGGTGGATCCTTCCAGAACAGCCGGACGACGCGCCGCACCACACCCGGACGACGCGCCGCACCACACCCGGACGACGCGCCGCACCGCGCCGCACGACGCGTCACGAGCCGCCGCGTCACACCGCCCGCGGCCGCCGCACCACGCGCCGCCACCACGCGCGCCACGGCAGGGAACTCACCAGCGCCGACCCGATCACGACGGTCCCGAACCACCCCACGACGACGCCCGGGATCGGCACGAGCAGACTCGCCCACAGCAGCACCGACAGCACCCCGAGCACGTACGCCGCACCGGCCTTCAGGTACCGCAGCCGCTTCAGTCCCGCAGCCTGGTCGACCCGCGAGGTCAGGCGGGCCAGGAACACCGCGCCCACCCCGATCGCCCCGATGGCGACGGCGGCCTGCTCGAGGGCCCCGAGCCCGTCCGATCCGAGCGGCCCGGACCCCGCCAGGCTGTACACGCCGTCGAGGATCTCGAACAGCATGAACACGACGAGCCCCCGCTCGAACACGACGGTCGACGCGTACAGGTGGATGCGCCAGGCTCCGCGGCCGACCCCGATCGACGCCGTGTCCGACGCGCCGCCGACGGGGCCGCTGCGCAGCGCCCACGACGCGGTCCGCTTCGACACGAGGTACGCGGCGATGCCGGCCACCCCGCCGAGCGCGACCGGCAGCAGCGCACCGGCGGCCCACCCGGAACGCGACCCGACGAGCACGGAGGTCACCACGACCCCTGTCGCAGCGGTGACCAGCGACCAGACGCGGGGTCGCGCGACGGAGGCGAGCCGCGCCTCCAGGCTGCCCAGCCACGACCTGCGGGACGCGCGGTCGGTGTTGAACAGGTACTCGGCGAAGACCTGCCAGATGAACGCGGCGCCGAAGGCGGCGAGGGCGGGACGCACCTCGGCCAGGTGCGCGGAGAACGAGCCGGGCGCGAAGACGGCTTCCTCGACCGAGCTGGCCGGGTCGGTCGCGTCACCGACCGCGACGGCGGCCGGAGGCAGGAGCAGGCGCATCGCGAGCACGCCCGCGACGATGCCGAGCGACAGGAACAGCCGCCGGGCGGGGGAGTGCAGCCGGCCGGCGATGCCGGCCATCGGCACGGACGAGTCCGCGGCCATCGCGATCTCGAGGAACGCGAGGGCCACGAAGGCGAGCCCTGCGGCGGGGCCGAGCACCAGCCAGGCCGCCGCGGCGGCCGCGATGGTGATGAGCAGGGGGACGGTCAGGAGTGATCTCGTGGCCATCTGCCCATCCAGCACGGTCGGCCTGGGCGGCGCATGGAGCGCTCCTGGGCATCGGCCTGGAGGCCCGTGGGGACCCCGTCAGACGGGTGACGGCCCGTCCCCACTTGCGGGGACGGACCGTCCGGGGGAACGCAAAACACCGGTGTTCGCGTGTTGAACCGCGGTCTGCGCGTGTTCAACCGGCGAACACCGGTGTTTTGCGTCGGGTTCAGGGTCAGTCGTGGAACGTCTCGATGGACGCGCCGAGCGAGTTGAGGCGCTCCTGCAGCTGCTCGTAGCCACGGGCGATGATGCCGACGTTGCGCAGGACGCTCTCGCCCTTCGCCGCGAGCATCGCCAGCAGGATCACCACGGCAGGCCGCAGTGCCGGCGGGCAGCTGATCTCGGCCCCGGAGAAGTGCGTCGGGCCGGTGACGTCGAGGCGGTGCGGGTCACGCAAGGTGACGCTCGCGCCCAGGCGGGTGAGGTCGAGCAGGTGGATCGCCCGGCCCTCGTAGACCCAGTCGTGCACGAGCGTGGTGCCCTCGGCCATGGCCGCGATCACGACGAAGAACGGCAGGTTGTCGATGTTCAGGCCGGGGAACGGCATCGCGTGGATCTTGTCGATCGGCGCGTGCAGCTCGGACGGGTGCACCGTGATGTCGACGAGACGGGTACGGCCGTTGGCGGCTGCGTACTCCTCGCTGACGTCGAAGCGCAGGCCCATCTCGGCCAGGGTCGCGAGCTCGATCTCGAGGAACTCGATCGGCGCACGCGTCACGGTGAGGGTCGACGCGGTGACGATGCCGGCGGTCAGCAGGCTCATCGCCTCGACCGGGTCCTCGCTCGGCCAGTAGTCCACGACCTCGTCGATCTTGCTCTTGCCGGTGATGCGGAGCGTGGTGGTGCCGATGCCCTCGATCTGCACCCCGAGCAGCTCGAGGAAGAAGCAGAGGTCCTGCACCATGTAGTTGGGGCTGGCGTTCCGGATGACGGTCTCGCCGTCGCGGGCCGCGGCGGCCAGGATCGCGTTCTCGGTCACGGTGTCGCCGCGCTCGGTGAGCACGACCGACTTGGTGGGGACGGCCTGGTTCGCGACGTCGACCTCGTACCAGCCGGAGGTCGCCTCGACGTCCACGCCGAACGGACGCAGCGCGATGAGGTGCGGCTCGACCGTGCGGGTGCCGAGGTCGCAGCCGCCGGCGTAGGGCAGACGGAACGACTCGTACCGGCCGCTGAGGGGGCCGAGGAACATGAGCACGCTGCGGGTGCGGCGGGCGGCGTCGGCGTCGATCGCGTCGAGGTGCAGGTCGTCGGGGGCGACGATCTCGAGGGTCTCGCCGTCCTCCGACCAGGTGACGCTCGCGCCGAGGCTGCGGAGCACGTCGATGATGCGGTCGACCTCGACGATCCGGGCGACCTTGTGCAGACGGGTGACGCCGCGGTTGAGCAGCGAGGCGCAGAGCAGCGCGACGGCGGCGTTCTTGCTCGAGTTCACCGCGATGGAGCCGCTGAGCTTCCGGCCGCCCTGCACGCGCAGGTGGGCGCGCTGCGGGGCGCCGCCGATCGAGACGATCTGCTGGTCGAGGGCGTCGCTGATGCGGGTGAGCATCTCGAGGGACAGGTTCTGCCCACCCTGCTCGATGCGGTTGATCGCGCTCTGGCTGGTGCCGACGCGTTCGGCGAGCTGGGCCTGCGTCATGCTGCGGCCCTTGCGGGCGCCCCGGATCAGGGCGCCGACCTCACGGAGGGGTGCTGCGGTCGCCGGAGATGCCGGCGAGACGACGGTGGTGGTGTCGGTCATGCGCGCCACGCTAACACGCTCATGAGATAAATCGATGGAAGATCGACACCCTTTGCGCGTCCTGAGGTCTCGAATACGTCACAGTTGGGAATTTCGGGGGACGAAACTGCTCAGGGATCGGTCAGGGTGCCCCGGACGATCGAGTCACCGGAGTGCGCCGGATCACCGTCGTCGGCCTCGGCCGAGACGTCCACGACCGGGAACTCCGCGGTGTCGACGCCGTCGGGCACCGTGAAGCGGCCCTGGTCGCCGTCGAGGTAGCCGACGCTCACCAGTCCGCCGAGGTCCGACCGCATCATCCAGACTTCGCGCAGCGGACCGGTGCCGGAGCGACCGCGCTCTCCGTGCAGGTCGACGAGCAGGGTCACCCGGCCGTCCTGGTCACGTTCGAGTTCGGCGCGGCCGGTCGTCCCCGACCAACCGGGCAGCGCTGCGAGCTCGGTGTTCGCCAGGACGGTCTCGGTGTCGCCGCGGGGGAGTCCGGGGACGATCCCCGACGCCACACCGATGCCGAGGACGACGGCCAGGACACCGACGCCGGCGATCACCAGCGCCAGGACACGGCGACGACGCGGACGGGATCGGTGTCGGCGTGCCACGGCGTGGTGCTGCCCGTCGGACGGCGTGGCGGCGGACGCGCGTTCGGCCGCTCGTCCTGGATCGGTCGCCGGCGCCGCGGCCTGCTGTGGCGTCCGGGCGATCTCGGCCGCGATCCGGTCCCACACGTGCTCCGGGGGCGCGGCCAGCGTGACGTCCTCGGACGCCCGGGTCACCGCGGCGACCCGCTGCAGCGCGGCCACCTCGTCGCGGCACCGGTCGCAGGACGCCAGGTGCTCGGCGACGTCGTCGGTCGCGACCTGGTCGGAGACCGCGAGCATCGCCAGCGTCTCGTCGTCGACGTGCTTCATTCGATCACCTCCAGACGTGTTCGGAGCCGAGCCAGACTTCGGTGGATGTGGCTCTTGACGGTGCCCAGCGGCAGTTCGAGCCGTTCGGCGATCTCACGATGGCTGAGGTCGTCGTAGAACGCCAGTCGCATCACGCGCCGTGGGACCTCGTCGAGCCGCTCGAGCTCTCCGGCGACCAGTGCGCGTTCGGCCAGGTCGAAGGCCGGTTCCGGCGCCGGGGTGGTCTCCTCGACCACGTCCGCGTCGGCGGCGCTGGCGTGCCGTCGGCGCTCGTTCTGCGCGTCGGCGATGCAGTTCCGGGTGATGCCGACCAGCCACGCGCCGAGCGGGGCGCGGCCGGGGTCGTAGCTCGTGCTGCGCTGCCAGGCCTTCACGAAGACCTGCTGCGTGACGTCCTCCGCGGCGGCCGGGTCGGCCAGGGCGCGCAGGGCCAGCGAGTACACGAGTGACGACCACCGCTCGTAGACGGCTCGCAGGGCGTGCTCGCCCCCGGCGCGGAACGCGTCCGAGAGCTCGCTGTCGTCCGGGAGGATGGTCGTCACGTCTTCCTGTCGCTGGCGCGGTCGTCGTCGACCACGATCCGATCGTAGGGGGCGGATCGTCGCCACGGTCAGGCCGGGACCGCGGTCACGACGAGGTTGCTCTCGTAGTGTCCGGTGGCTGCGTCGAACGTCCCGCCGCAGGTCACCAGGACGAGCCGTCGGGGCCCGTCGTGACGGAACACCTCACCCCAGGGGAGTCCCTGCTTCTCGAGCATGCTGACGGAGTCGATCCGCCACGCGGTCTCGGCACCGTCCGCGTCGGTCAGGGTGACCCGGGTGCCGGACGGGGCGTCGCCGAGGCGGGAGAACGGGCCGATGCCGTAGCCGACCGCGTCGACGTGGGCCGCGATGACGACGGTGCCCTCGGTGGACGACGGTGCGGCACCGAACCGGTACCAGCCCGCGGTGGCCGGGTCGGGCGGGAGCGCCAGCGCGCCGTCCTCGTCGACCCCCTCCGGGCGGACCGGCGCGCTGATGCCGGCGTGGTCGACGGTGATGGTGGTCGGGGCGTGGGCGTCCCGGACCGGGGGGATCGTGGCGGCCTGCTGCGGCACCTCGGTCGAGAACGCTGACGGGACCGGTGTGGGGGTGGTGGTCGTCAGGACGGACGGCTGCCCGCCGGGGGTGGTCCCGGCCGACGAGCACCCGGTCAGGGCGGCGGCCGCCACGGCGACGAGGAGCGTCACCGTGGCGGACCGCACGGGGCGTGGCACGTTCAGCGGCGGGTCGCTGCGTGCCGGCGGCGGAGCACCACGGCCCCGATCGCGGCAGCGGCGGCCAGTGCGGCCGCCGCTGCGCCGACCAGGGGCAGGGGGTCCTGGTCGTTCGTGGCCACGAGACCGGCGTTCCCGGCAGGGACGCCGTTCGGCGTGCCACCGAGGTCCGCGATCGTCTGCGTGGCGAGGGCGAGGTTGTCATCGTCCAGGCTGCCCCAGGCGTAGACGATGGTCGACGAGCCCGCGGTGACCGCGACGTCCGCCGGGCCGATCACGGGGTCGGTGGTCCCGGTGGCGGCGACGGTCGCCGACACGGTGCCGGCCGGCAGCTCGAGTGCCTGCTCGTCGGGGTTCGACAGGTTCGACACGACGGCCTTCCCACCGGCGAGGACGTCGACGGCCGGTGCGGCGGCGACGTGCCGGACGACCAGGCGTCCCTGGCCGGCCGCGACGGCCGAGGTGTCGTTGGTGAACACCGTGGCGGTCGGGGACCCGTCCGTGGCGTCGTGGGCGACGGCGGTGTAGTTGCCCCCAGCGTCGAACGAGACGTCCGCCGGGCCGATGATCGGCTTCGACGCATCGGTGGCGTCCGAGGCGGTGATCGCGAGCTGGTGCGCACCGGCCGGCACCATCATGGGGCCGGCGAGGGTGCCCGGGGTGAAGTCGTCGATGGCACGTTCGCCGTCGAGGTAGACGTCGACGGTGACGTCCGGGACGGCGTGGAGGACCGAGAGCGTCGCGTCGCCGGTGGCGGCGGTCGCAGCGGTCGCGGGCAGTACGGCCGCGGCGGCGGCGAACAGGACACCGGCGCTGAGGCCGGTGGCGAGTGTCTTGCGCATGACGTGTCTCCTTCGGGCCTGTCCGGGCCGGTGCGGACGACGTCGTCCTCGACGTCGTACCCCCACTACCGCCGGAGCACCCCGATCGGATGCAGCGATTTCCTGGGGATCAGCTGAGACGGCGCCAGACCCCTGCGTTGCCCGGACGCGACCAGGTCTCCGGATCGCCCGTGACGGCCTCGTCCCCGGCTCCCAGGTCGGTGAGCCGGTACGCGGAGTCCGGCGTCCACCCGGCGACGACGCTCGCGCGGCTGCCGTCGACCGGCACGGCGAGCCCGGAAGTGCGGAACCAGCCTGCGACGGTCAGGTGCACGACGTCGTACTCGGTGGCCACCGCGGACCAGTCCGGCAGCACCCAGTCGCCCTGCCGTCCGGTCGCCACGGCCCAGTCGTTCCGTCGGGTCGTCCCCGTCACGTCGAGCGGCCAGCGCCGGCACAGCGCGGCCCAGTCGGCGGGACCCTCGACGGTGCACACGCGCGCCGTGGCATCGGCCGGCACCGCCGAGACGATGGCGCGTTCCTGCCCGAAGGAGTCCTCGACCGCCCAGAGCGCCAGCGGCCCGGCGGACGGGAACGGCGCTCGCGTGTGCTGCGCGAGCGGCCACGGCGGCGTCGTCCACCACACCCCGCTGCCGGTCCCCGGACTTCCCTCGGAGATCTCGTCCCGCAGCTCCAGCGCCCAGTCGGCCAGTGCCGCCTCCGCGCTCGGACGACGGGGCTGGTCGCCCTCGTCGAACTCGACGCTCCATGCTCCGCCCTGCGGGTCGGAGAGCCGGCGCACGACCGGGCTGTCGACCGCCCACCGAGCGAGCCGCCGAAGCGCGGCCAGCAGTTCCGTCCGAGCGAGGAGCGCGTCCAGCGCATCGGGCTGCTGCCACCACAGCGCGCTCTCCGCAGTCGACTCGAGTGCGACCACGACGTCGTCCTCGCCCACGGACGGCAGGGACACCGCCGCGAGTGCGCTCGCCACCGCTGCCAGATTCGGAGCCGGATCGGGTTCGACCTCACCACCGATGCCGAAGAGCGTTCGGTCGTCGCCGCGTTCGACGCCGAGGTGGTGCTCCGCCCAGAAGAGCAGGTCGCCGAGTTGTAGGGCGGCCGGGTCGTCGGGGTCCTGGACACCGCTGACGAGCTCCAGGCAGAAGCGCCGGCCACGCGGGTGGGCGAGCAGGTCCGAGGCATCGATCACCGAACCAGGCTAGTGACGGCCGCTAACGCACCCGTCGCACCCGCCGATAGTCCTCCGTGCAGGCCCACGGACGGGCCCGCATCCCGCCCCACGGACGGCGGCGGGACGATCGAGAACCAGGACGGGCCATGATCGTCGTCACACGACTGAACGGCAGCGGATTCGCTGTGAACCCCGATCTCGTGGAGCGCATCCAGGAGACGCCGGACACGACGCTCATCATGGTCGACGGTGCGAAGTACATCGTGCGGGAGTCGATGGCCGACGTCATCGACCTGATCGCCGCGTACCGCGCACGCATCGTCGGCATGGCCTACGGCACCGACCAGGCCCCCCGGTCGAGCACGAACACCGGCCCGCAGCCCACGCTCGCCCCGGTCGCCGCACTCCGCTCCACGCAGCACGGCCGCGCGCTGGACGGGGGTCGCTGACGTGGACATTGCAACGATCGTCGGCATCCTGCTCGCCTTCGGCGCCCTGTTCGGCATGGTCCAGATGGAGCACGTCGAGCTCGGTGGACTCTTCCTGCCCGCCCCGATGCTGCTCGTGTTCGGCGCCACCATCGGCTGCGGCATCGCCAGCACCACGCTGAAGGACGCGATCGCCAGCTTCAAGGCGGTCCCGAAGGCGTTCACCGGCAAGGCCACCCCGCCGGCGTCGGTCATCGACGACGTCGTTGGGCTCGCCGAGACCGCCCGCGCGAACGGCCTGCTCGCCCTCGAGCAGGAGGCCGACAAGCACGACGACCCGTTCATGAAGAAGGCGCTGCAGAACATCGCGGACGGCACCGACGGCGACGAGCTGCGGATCCTGCTCGAGGACGAGATCGAGTCGAACGCGGCCCCGACACGGAGCGCGAGTGCGTTCTTCATGGGCCTCGGCGGCTTCGCCCCGACCGTCGGCATCATCGGCACCGTGGTCTCGCTGACCCACGTGCTCGCGAACCTCGGCAAGCCCGACGAGCTCGGACCGCTGATCGCCAGCGCCTTCGTCGCCACCCTGTGGGGCCTGCTGACCGCGAACTTCATGTGGCTGCCGATCGGCGGCAAGCTCCGCAAGCTCGCCCAGCTCGAGTCGGACCGCCAGACGCTCTTGATGGAGGGGCTGCTCGCGGTGCAGGCCGGCAGCCAGCCCCGTCTGCTCGGTGAGCGGCTGAAGGCCATGGTCCCGCCCGCCGCCCGCGCCGACACGGGTGGCAAGGCCGGCAAGGCCGGCAAGAAGGCCGACGCGGCCGACGACCAGCAGCTGGCGGCCTGACCGTGAGCGCCAACCCCCGGGGCCGCGGCCGCGGTCGCGCGAAGAAGTCCCACGACGAGGCCGAGCACCCCGACGAGCGCTGGATGGCGTCGTACATGGACATGATCACGGTGCTGATGTGCATGTTCCTCGTGCTCTTCGCGATGTCCACCGTCGACCAGGAGAAGTACATCCAGCTGAAGCAGTCGCTCGCCACCGGCTTCGGCGAGGTCGACTCGCAGAAGATCGACACCGCGAGCGGCACCGTCGTGACGAAGGACCAGGTCGAGGACGGATCCGGCTACTCGACGGACAAGTCCCAGGCCGACCACTCGACCGCCTCGTCGGGCACGAAGGACACCAACGTCGACCCCGCGTCGACGGTGGTGCCGACGACGGCGACGAAGCAGGACCTCGCCGAGGCGAAGCGCGAGCTCGACGACCTGACGAAGCTCGAGCGTGCGATCCAGCACAACCTGGCGAAGGCGGGCCAGACCGAGAACGTGCAGTTCACCGTCGACGCCCGCGGCTTGATCGTCCGGTTGATCGGCAGCGAGACGTACTTCGGCACGAACAGCGCGGACCTGTCCGACCGGGCGCGGTCGATCATGGACGCCATCGCGCCGGTGCTGAAGACCTCCGACCACGACGTCAGCGTCGAGGGGCACGCCGACCAGCGGAACTCGACGGCGCCGTACGCCACCAACTGGGAGCTCAGCGCGGCGCGGGCGACCGGGGTCCTGCGCGACCTGGTCGAGCGGGGCGGGATGCCCGGCGAGCACGTGCAGAGCGTCGGGTTCGGGTCGAGCCGGCCACTGGCGAAGGGCGGCACGGACCGGGACCTCGCCCTGAACCGGCGGGTCGACATCGTGGTCCTGTCGAACGCCGACCAGGACGTCAGCGCCCTCATGCCGGCGCTGGCGAAGGCACAGGACGGAGCGCAGCAGGGCTGAGACACCGAGCGCAGCGGGGCTGGGACACGGAGCGCAGCAGGGCTGGGACACGCACCGCGCGGAGCGCACCAGCGCTGACGCCACCGCCCCACTACGGGGTACAGCACTGACGGGTGCCCCACAGGTGACCGATAGACGCACCCGTGACCGAGACCCTGCCAGCGCCCGAGGTGTACGACTTCGCGCGCCCGTCGACGCTGGCCCGTGAGCACGCCCGGGTCCTCGAGCTCGCCTTCGAGACGTTCGCGCGCCAGTGGGGTACGCAGCTGACGGCGAAGGTCCGCGCGGTCAGCCAGGTCACCTGCGAGCAGGTGGAGATGACGACGTACGACGAGTACGCCGCGTCGCTGCCCGCGCTCACCGGCATGGTGCTGCTGCCGATCACCGGCCTGACCCCGAAGGGCGTGCTGCAGGTCCCGCTCGACGCCGCGCTGACGTGGGTGTCGCACGCGCTGGGCGCCTCGAAGCCGCTGCCGACGCCGGACCGCACCTTCACGCCCATCGAGCAGGCTCTGGTCCGCAAGATCGTCGAGGACGCCCTCGACGACCTCCGCTACTCGTTCGGCGGGCTGCTCGCGCAGGACGTCGCGGTCGGCGGGTTCCAGTTCAACAGCCAGTTCGCCCAGGCCGCGCAGAAGGGCGACCTGATGATCGTCGCCTCGTTCTCGATCCGGGTCGGCGACCGCATCGCCCCCGGCACGCTGGCCCTGCCGGCCGAGGCCGTCCTGCCGCAGCTCGGCGAGGCCGCAGCGCACGTGTCGCCGGCCGACGCCCGAGCCCTGCTCGACGCGCAGCTCGAGAGCGTGCCCGTGGGCGTCAGCCTGCGCTTCGCCCCGGCCGCGGTCCTGCCGACGCAGGTCCTGCGGCTCGCCGTCGGCGATGTCCTGCCGCTGCCGCACCCGCAGCACCGGCCCCTCACCATCGCGGTCGACGGCGAACCCGTCGGCACCGCCGCGGTCGGCGCGAACGGCTCGCGCCTCGCCGGCATCGTCGTCACCACCACGAGCACGGAGCAGCACTGATGACCGAAACGACCACCCTCCACACCGCAGCGGCCGAGTCGCTCGCGGCGCAGCTCCCGACGGCCGCCCCCTTGACCGCGGTGCTCCTGCCTGGAGGCGCGACACCGGTCGTGCTCGACGCGGCGACGGACGCCGTGGTCGCCTCGTTCGTCGGCGGCCTGTCGGCCGACCTGGCGCTCGTGCTCACCGACCTCGAGGCGATCACGGCCGCCGGAGGCACCGACCACGGCATCGTGGCCGTCACGGACGTGCTGCGTCCGTCGCTCGAGGCTGCGGCCTCGGTCCTCGGCGTCGGGGTGCTCGGCGAGGCGCACCGCGAGTCGGCCGCGTCACTGCTGGCCGACCCGGACACCGTCGTGTTCGAGCTCGCCGCCGGTGGCCTGCCCGCCGGGTGGTTCGGCATCCGGGTCCGCGAGAACGGCACGGTGTCCGCGCCCGTCGTGGCGAACCTGCCCGCCGGCAACCTCGGCCGGATCAACAACGTCGAGATGACCCTGACGGTCGAGATCGGCCGCACCCGGATGTCGGTCCGCGACGTGCTCGGCATGGAGCCCGGGGCTGTCGTCGAGCTCGACCGCAGTGCCGGCGCCCCCGCCGACGTCCTGCTGAACGGCCGCCTCATCGCGCACGGCGAGGTCGTCGTCGTCGACCAGGACTACGCGGTCCGGATCACCCGCATCCTCGACGTCGCCGAGACGGTCTGATCCGCACGTGGACACCCTCGTCGTCACCCTCCGCGTCGCGCTCTCGCTCGGCGTCGTGCTCGCCCTCATGTGGGTGCTGCACCGCGCGAGCCGCAAGCGCTTCTCGGGCAAGCCGTCGGGCCGTCGTGCGGCGACCGTCGAGGTCGTCGGTCGGCAGGGCATCGGTGGCAAGGCGAGCGTCGTCGTGGTCGACGTCGAGGGGGAGCGGCTCGTCCTCGGCGTGTCCGAGCACGGGGTCAACCTGCTCACCAGCGGGCAGGCGCCCGCGCCGGAACTCACCATCGTGACCGGACCGGTGGCACTGCCGGTGCGTCCCGCCCCGTCGGCCGACGCGTTCGGTCGGGAACTCGCGCAGCAGTCGGACGCCACCACGGGCCTCCCGGCAGGCACGGACGACGTGACCCGGGCGACCGACGCGACCAGCGCCGTCGCGCCGTTGCCGATGCGCCCGCGCAACCGTCGCCCGCAGCGCGCCGTGCCGAGCGCCCAGCAGCTGCAGGGTTCGATCCTGTCGGTCGACACCTGGCGCCAGGCCGCGGCCGCGCTGCGGAACCGGCGGGCCGGGTGAGGGCGGCAGGGCCGCACCGTCTGGCACGGTCGGGTCGACTCGTCGCCCTCGTCCTGCTCGGCCTGGCGGTCGTGGCCGGGTTCCTGATGCTCACGACGACCGGTGCGCACGCTGCCGGTGTCGTCGAACCCACCGCCCCGGCGACCCCGACCGCCCCCGCGACCGGAGACTTCAGCGTCAGCGTGAACGGCCCGGACGGCACCCCGTCGTCGGCCGTGGTGACGCTCATCGGCATCACGCTGCTGAGCGTCGCACCCGCGCTGATGCTCATGATGACGTCGTTCACGAAGATCTTCGTCGTGCTCGCGATGACCCGGAACGCGCTCGGGCTGCAGTCGATCCCGCCGAACCAGGTGATCGCCGGACTGGCACTGTTCCTGTCGCTGTTCGTGATGGCGCCGGTGCTCGGGCACATCAACGACGACGCCCTGCAGCCTTACCTGGCCGGGCACCTCGACTTCAACCAGGCCGTCGAGATCGGCACGAAGCCGCTGCGCACGTTCATGCTCCACCAGACCCGCGACGAGGACGTCGCCCTGATCACCCGAGCCGCCGGGCTCGACAACCCGAAGTCGATGGCGGACGTGCCGATGACGACGGTGATCCCGGCGTTCATCATCTCGGAGCTCCGCAGCGCGTTCATCATCGGGTTCGTCATCTTCATCCCGTTCCTGGTGATCGACCTCGTCGTCTCCGCGGCCCTGATGTCGATGGGCATGATGATGCTCCCGCCGGTCATGATCTCGCTGCCGTTCAAGATCCTGCTCTTCGTGCTGGTCGACGGCTGGGGCCTCATCATCACGTCGCTCATCGAGAGCTACCACGTTGTCTAGGGGGCACGCATGAACCAGCAGGCCGTCATCGACCTCGTGCTCCAGGCGCTCCTGGTGTCCGGCAAGCTCGCCGCCCCGGTGCTCATCACCTCGCTCGTCGTCGGCTTCGCGATCTCGCTGTTCCAGTCGGTGACGCAGATCCAGGAGGTCACGCTCTCGTTCGTGCCGAAGGCCGTCGCCGTCGCGATCGCGCTGGTGGTCTGCGGCAACTGGATGATCTCGGAGATGATCGCGTTCACGCACGTCGCCTTCGACATGATCCCGAAGCTGCTCGGGGCCGGTTGATGGAGCTCAGCATCGACGCCGACCGTCTGGAGGCGACCATGCTCGCCGGCGTCCGGCTCGTCGCGTTCTTCGTCATCGCGCCGCCGTTCTCGTACCGGGCGTTCCCCGGCACGGTGAAGGTGATCCTCGGGCTGGGGCTCGCCATCGGCGTCGCCCCGCGCGTCGCCGTCGGCTACGAGTCGCTCGACACGGGGCCGTTCCTGCTCGCCCTGCTCACCCAGCTCGTCGTCGGGCTGTCCCTCGGGTTCCTGGTGTTCCTGGTGTTCGCCGCCGTGCAGTCGGCGGGTGCGCTCATCGACCTGTTCGGCGGGTTCACGCTCGCGCAGGCGTTCGACCCGCAGTCCCAGGTCAACGGCGCCCAGTTCACCCGCCTGTTCCAGATGACCGCGCTCGCGCTGCTCTTCACCTCGGGCGGCTACCAGCTCATCGTCGGTGGTCTGGTGCGGTCGTTCGACGCCGTGCCGCTCACCGGCACCTTCGCGGTGGACGGGCTCGCGTCGATGCTCGTGATCGCGATGTCGCAGATGTTCCTCGCCGCCCTGCAGATCGCCGGTCCGCTCGTCGTCGTGCTGTTCCTGGCCGACGTCGGCCTCGGGCTGCTGACCCGCGTGGCACCGGCGCTCAACGCGTTCCAGATGGGCTTCCCGATCAAGATCGGCCTGACCGTCCTGTTCGCCGGAGCGCTCTTCATGGCCCTGCCCTCGGTGGTGTCGTCGCTGACCGGCGACGCCGTCGAGGCGATCACGGGACGGGGGTGACGACGTGTCCGACAGCGGAGAACGTTCCGAACAGGCAACCCAGCAGCGGATGCGCGAGGTCCACGAGAAGGGCCAGATCGGTCGCTCGCAGGACCTCGGCGCGTGGATCGGGATCGCCGTCGCGGCGCTCATGATCCCGGCCGCGATCGGCAACGCCGCGGCCGCCGGACAGGACCAGCTCCTCGCCGTGCAGCGCGTCATCGAGGACCCCGAGCTCGGTGCCGTGCAGGCCCTGCTCGCCGATGCCCTCGGTTCGATGGGTGCGACCCTCGGCCCGATGCTCGCGGTCGTCGCGGTCGCGGTGCTCGCCGCCGCCGTCACCCAGGGCGGGGTGCACTTCCGCAAGATGACGCCGCAGCCCGACCACTTCGATCCGATCGCCGGACTGAAGCGCGTGTTCGGCACCCAGGCGCTCTGGAACGGGGCGAAGGCGCTGCTGAAGACCGCCGTCGTCGGGCTCGTCCTGTGGTTCGCGGTGCAGGGGCTCATGCCGGTCCTGATGACGAGCGGCTCGCTGCCGCTGTCGGCCGTGCTCGAGGCCGCCGCCGCCGGGTCCGGCACCCTGCTGCGCGCCGCGATCGTCGCCGGGCTCGTCCTCGCAGCCCTCGACGTGTTCGTGGTGATCCGCCGCAACCGGAAGCGCACGATGATGACCAAGCGCGAGGTCAAGGACGAGAACAAGCGGAGCGACGGCGACCCGCTGGTGAAGTCGCAGCGCCGCTCCCGTCAGCTCGCGATGAGCCGCAACCGGATGATCCAGGCCATCGGCACCGCGGACGTCGTGATGACGAACCCGACCCACTACGCCGTCGCGATCAAGTACGAGCCGGGGAAGTCCGCGCCCCGGGTGGTGGCGAAGGGGGCCGGCCCGGTCGCCGACGTGATCCGCGCCCGTGCCGAGGAAGAGCGGGTGCCGATCGTCCGCGACGTCCCGCTCACCCGGGCACTGCACGCCACGTGCGAGCTCGGGCACGAGATCCCCGTCGACCTGTACACGCCCGTGGCCCGCGTCCTGTCCTTCGTGATGGCGCTCAAGGCGCGCGGCACCGCGGCCGGCACGCACGCGCCGCCGCGGCCGACCACCCCGGACGAGGTCGCGAGCGTCATCGACCCCGCCACCCTGACCGGGGACCTCCGCCCCCGCAGGCTCCGCACACCGCGCACCGCAGAGAACCAGACCGAAGGACTCCCCGCATGAACCGCAAGGACCTGCCGAAGCTCGTCGTCCCGGTGTTCATCGTCGGCATCATCCTGCTGCTGATCCTGCCGGTGCCGTCGTTCCTGCTCGACTTCCTGATCATCATCAACATCCTGCTGGCGCTGGTGATCCTGCTCACGACGCTGTTCGTGAAGAAGCCGCTCGACTTCTCGGTGTTCCCGTCCCTGCTGCTCGTCGCGACGCTGTTCCGGCTCGGCCTCAACGTGGCGTCCACCCGGTTGGTGCTCGGCGAGGGCTTCGCCGGCGACGTCATCCAGGCGTTCGGCCACGTCGCCGTCTCCGGGTCGATCATCATCGGCGCAGTCATCTTCCTGATCCTCATCGTCATCCAGTTCGTCGTGGTGACGAAGGGTGCCGAGCGCGTCGCCGAGGTCGGGGCACGCTTCACCCTCGACGCGATGCCGGGCAAGCAGATGGCGATCGACGCGGACCTGAACGCCGGGCTGATCACCGACCAGGAAGCCAAGGAGCGCCGCGCCGCGGTGTCCGCCGAGGCCGACTTCTACGGCGCGATGGACGGTGCGTCGAAGTTCGTCAAGGGCGATGCGATCGCCGGCATCCTGATCATCATCATCAACCTGATCGGCGGCATCGCGATCGGCATGCTGCAGAACGGACTGTCCGCCACCGACGCCCTGTCGAAGTACGGCATCCTGACGATCGGCGACGGCCTGGTCACGCAGATCCCGGCGCTGCTCATGGCGGTCTCGACGGGCATGATCGTCACCCGGTCCGGCGCCGAGTCCGAGATGGGGTCCTCGGCCGCGACCCAGCTGTCGCAGTCGCGGAACGCCCTGATGATCGCCGGTGTCGCCGCGATCGCGATGGGCTTCATCCCCGGCATGCCGATCCTGCCCTTCCTACTCGTCGGCGCGACCCTGCTCTTCACGGGCTGGCGCATCGGCCGGAACGCCGCCCGGGCCGAGGCCGACGCCGCCCAGCAGCAGGCACTCGCGGCGGCGGCACCGACCGGCGACACCCCGGAGGACCTGCTCGAGCAGATGCGCGTGCACGCCCTCGAGATCCTGCTCGCCCCCGACCTGGTCGACATGGTCTCCGGCGCCTCCGACGACCTGCTCGGCCGGGTACGTGCCCTCCGCCGCAAGATCGCGATCGACATGGGGATCGTCGTCCCGCCGGTCCGCACCCGCGACTCGATCGACCTGCCGCCGTCGACGTACGCCATCCGGATCGCCGGCGTCGAAGCCGGTCGTGGCACCGCGCCCGCCCGCAGCGTCCTGGCGCTCGGCGACCACCTGGACGGCCTGCCCGGCACCTCCACCGTCGAGCCGGTGTTCGGCCTGACCGGCAAGTGGGTTCCCGCCGAACTGCGGCACGCCGCCGAGATGACCGGCGCGACCGTGATCGACCGGGTCTCGGTGCTCGTCACCCACCTGCAGGCGGTCATCGGCGACAACGCCGCGCGCCTGCTCACCCGCGAGGACGTCAAGGTCCTGACCGAGGGCGTCAAGCAGGTCAACCCCGCCGCGGTCGAGGAACTCGTGCCCGGCATGCTGTCGATGGCCGAGCTGCAGCGGGTGCTGCAGGGCCTGCTCGCCGAGCGCGTGCCGATCAACGACCTCGGCCGGATCTGCGAGGCCCTCACGCTCCGCGCCAAGGTGTCGACCGACCCCGAGGGGCTCGTCGAATCCGCCCGTGCGGCCCTCGGACCGGCCCTCGCCGCCCGGCACACCGACGCCGGCACCCTGCGCGTCATCATGATCGACCCGATGCTCGAGCAGTCGATGCTCGAGGGGCTCCGGCCGTCCGAGCAGGGCAGCCAGATCGTGCTCGACGCGCACCGCATCGAGCAGGTCCTGGGCTCCGTCCGCGACGCCGTGCGCTCCGTGGAGGACCAGGGGCTCTCCGCCGTCCTGGTCTGCGCCCCGCAGCTCCGCCCGGCCGTGCACCGCATGGTCGCCGCCCAGTCGAACGGGCTCCCGGTGCTGTCGTACCAGGAGGCCACCGCCGCGGGCTCCACCATCGAGACCGTGGGAGTGGTCCGTGCCGCCGACCCGATTGCAGCGTAGCGGCGCGACGCTCGAGTCCCTCCGCGACGCGGTCCGGACCGAGTTCGGCGCGGGTGCGCGGATCGTCGCGGCCGAACGCGTGACCACGCCGGGTTTCGGCGGGCTGTTCCGCAAGGCGCACGTCGAGGCCACCGTCGAGGTGCCGGAACCGGGGGACCAGCCCACCGCCCGGGTCCTCATCGCCGACTCGCCCGTGCAGCGCGTCGGCATCGCCGCGCTGCTCGCCGACGCCGAGGCAGCCGAGGCACGCATCGCCGGCACCGACGGCACCAGGGCGACGCGGGCCGACGCCTTCGCGTCGGTGCTCGACGGGTTCCAGGCGGACGGCATCACGCCGAGCGCCCCGCGCCCGACGCTCGCGCCGTCCGAGCCGGACGCGCCCACCGGGGTCGACCCGCGCCTCCAGGCCGCCGTCGACGCGCAGACGGTGGCGGACGCGCAGGCGGTGGCCGTCGCGCAGCCGGTCGTCGAGACCCGGTCGGGAGGCCCGTCCCACGTCCTCGACGCGCCCTCGCCTGCACCGGTGGGCCGGCCCACGGCCCCGACCGTGCGGTCCGCGGACGGTGACCTGGTGCTCCTGGTCGGGCGGCCGAACGACGTCGACGCGGCCGCCGGGCTCTTCGCGGTGCGGCACGCGCTCCGGCCGACGGACGCCGCCGACCGCCGTGCGGCGATCCTGGCGCGGGCCGACGGTGTCCGCGACGGGCACGCCGTGCTCGCCGTCGCCGCGTGGGACGACCGGGCGACCGGCGACGCGCTGCAGGCCGACCAGGTGTGGGTCGTGGTCGACGTCGGGCGGAAGCCCGCGGACTCGGCCGCGATGGTGTCCGCGGTGGCCTCGCGGCTGCCCGTGGTCGGCGTCGTGGCGATCGGTGCGGGGGAGACCGCCACGCCCGGGTCGGTGGACCTGCTGGGGCTCCCCGTCGTGTCGCTAGGCTGAACGGGTGCTGGTACTCACGCGGAAGGTCGGCGAGCGGATCCTCGTCGGCGACGACATCGTCATCACGGTGCTCGACTCCCGGGGCGACGGCGTCCGGATCGGCATCGACGCCCCGCGCGGCGTGAAGATCCAGCGCGAAGAGGTCGTGCGTGCGGTCGCCGAGGCGAACGCCGAGGCCGCCGCTGCCGGTGACGACGCCGAGGCGCAGCTGCGCGCGGCGCTCGGGGCTCGCGGCGGGGCGGCCGCGGGCGGCCAGGCTCCGCCGGAGCCGACCGACTCCTAGCGGCCGACACGGCCACGCCCGTCACGGGCGCGGCTGCACGCCCGTCACGGACGTGGCTGCACGTCCGTCACGGGCGCGGCCGCGTGTCCGTCACGGACGGGGCTTCTTCTCCTGTTCGGGCAGGCGGCCGGCGGCGGCCTCGGCCGCGAACCAGGCGCGTGCCTCGTCCTGCCGGGCCTGCTCGGCGCCGAGCGCGATCGGCGCCCGGACGTGACCGGGCTCGTAGCCGAAGGTCTCGATCAGCTGCGGCACGATGGGCCGGACCCGGGCGACGAGCCGGTCGATGTACGCCGACACCGCACGGGCCCGCTGCGCCGACAGCCGGCCGTGCAGCAGGTACCAGTCCAGGTGCTGCTCGAGCAGGCCGAGCGCGAACAGGTCGCGCAGCCACACCAGCACGCGTCGGGTGTCGCCCTCGGTGACCTCGTCGAGCGCCTCGGTGAAGGCGTCCCACTGCATGAGCTCGGCGTGCGCCTTCGACGCCTCGATGAGCTCGTGCTGCGAGCGGTTCAGCAGTCGTGCGGCGCGGGCTCGGTCCTTGCCGGCCGACGCCAGGCGCATGCCGATCTCGGCGACCATGGTGTCGACCCGACCGGCGAGCAGTTCGCGCTGCGTGCGAGGGTCCTGCAGGTCGGCGACGCTGGCGGCCAGGGACCCGCGGTCCGCCACGGTCTGGCCGAGGCGACGGATGCCGGACGCGTCGGCCAGCTTGGACGCCGCGACGGCCGCCACGAACTTCGCGGTGGACGCCGGGTCCTTCGGGGCCTTCGCACGGAACTCGGTGAGCAGGCGCTTGCCGACGAGCTGCAGCAGCACGGTGTTGTCGCCCTCGAACGTCACGTAGACGTCGAGGTCGGCGCGGAGCCCGGTCAGACGGTTCTCGGCGAGGAACCCGGCACCGCCGCAGGCCTCGCGGGCCTCCTGCAGGGTGTCGAGCGCCGACCACGTCGACATCGACTTGAACGCCGCGGCCTGGGTCTCCAGGTCCTCCCGGCGCTCCGGGGTGTCCTCGCGCCCGCTGAAGACGTCGTCGAAGGTGCGCAGGAGCTTCTCGTGCGCGAACGACTGCGCGAACACCGTCGCCAGGCGCGGGATGAGACGGCGCTGGTGCCGGCCGTAGTCGAGCAGCACGCCCTCGGTGCCGTCACCGGTGGGGAACTGCCGGCGCTGCATCGCGTACGTCAGGGCGATCTGCAGCGCGATCTTCTGCGCGACGACCGCGGCGCCGTCGAGCGACACCCGGCCCTGCACCAGGGTGCCGAGCATCGTGAAGAACCGGCGACCGGGCGAGGCGATCGGCGACGAGTAGGTGCCGTCCGCGGCGACGTCGCCGTAGCGGTTCAGCAGGTTCGTGCGGGGGACCCGGACGTGGTCGAACGCGAGCCGGCCGTTGTCGATGCCGTTCAGGCCGCCCTTGGGGCCGTCGTCCTCCCCGCTCACGCCTGGCAGGAACGCCCCCTCGGCGTCGCGGAGCGGGACGTAGAACGCGTGCACGCCGTGGTCGACACCGGCGGTCACGAGCTTCGCGAACACGACGGCGGCGTGCCCGTGCAGGGCAGCGTTGCCGATGTAGTCCTTCCACGCACCGCGGAACGGCGTGTGGATCTCGAACTCCTCGGTCGCGGGGTCGTACGTGGCCGTCGTGGCGATGCTCTGCACGTCCGAGCCGTGGCCGGTCTCGGTCATCGCGAAGCAGCCGGGGACCGCGAACGAGACGATGCCCGGCAGGAACTCGCGGTGGTTCGCCTCGGTGCCCAGGTGGTGCACGGCGGACCCGAACAGTCCCCACTGCACCCCGGCCTTGATCTGCATCGACGGGTCGGCGACGACGAGCTCCTCGAACGCCGCCAGGTTGCCGCCGTGGTTGTCCTGGCCGCCGAACTCGGCGGGGTAGGGACGCTGGATCGCCCCGGCGTCGACCAGGGTCCGGAGCTGCTCGAGCACGCGTGCCCGGTGCTCGGGGATCGGCTGGCCCTCGATCTTCTGCATCGCGGGGTCGAGCGCGAGCCGCCGGGAGATCCGGCGGTCCTCGGCCCAGCGTCCGAGCAGGAGCTCCTGCACCAGGTCGACGTCGATGCGGACGTCGGTGTCCGTGCCGGCGGTCGGGGTGCCCGCTGCCGGGTCGCCGGCGGCGTCGGCGTTCGGCGCGGCGTGCTGCGCGTCGACGTCCGGCGCGGTGTCGTTGCCGCTGGCGGGGGTGGTGCGCTGGGCGGGTGCGGTGTCGACCATGGGCGGAGTCCTCCTGAACTGCGGTGTCCGTGTTGCACCGTCCACGCTAGACACCGGTGCCGACAGTGGCGGGAACGCCGTGCGGGCCGCACAACCCCGTGTCGTCGGTGGCGTCACGAGGTCGTGGGAACCCTCCAAAGACATGAGCCGTGTTCGACGATTGGGCGTGCCCACCCGGCCAGGGGCAGACTGGCCGCCATGTCACGTACCACCCCCGCGGACCGCGAAGGCCGTCCCGGACGCACCTTCTTCGGGCAACCGTTCGAGCTCTCGACACCGTTCGCCGTGGAGCTCTGGGAGCGGTTCTCGTTCTACGGGATGCAGGGCATCGTCCTCATCTACATGTACTACACGGTCACGCAGGGCGGCCTGGGGATCGACAAGGGCATCGCCACCGGCATCATGGGTGCCTACGGCGGCGCGGTCTACCTGTTCACGATCATCGGGGCGTGGATCGCCGACCGGCTGATCGGTGCGGACCGGACCCTGTTCGGCAGCGCGATCGTCGTGATGCTCGGGCACATCGCCCTCGCGCTCATCCCCGGGGTGGCCGGGGTCGGGGTCGGCCTCGTGCTCATCGCGCTGGGCTCCGGCGGGCTCAAGGCCACCGCCACCACGATCGTCGGCGGCCTGTACAGCCGCGAGGACCCGCGCCGCGACGCCGGCTTCTCGCTCTACTACCTCGGCGTGAACCTCGGGGCGTTCTTCGGACCGCTGCTCACCGGGCTGCTGCAGAGCTCGCTCGGCTTCCACTGGGGCTTCGGCCTGGCCGCCGTCGGCATGGCGGCGGGCCTGGTGCAGTACGCGATCAGGCGGGGGAAGCTGCCCGAGGTCGTCCGCCACGTGGCGAACCCCGTCGACCGCCGCCGCCTGCCGCTCATCGGTGCCGGCGTCGTCGTCGCGCTCGTCGTCATCGTCGTCGCCGTGCTGACCGGCCTGCTCAACGTCGGCAACCTGCCCACCGTCGTGGTCGCGGTCGTCGTGCTGGCCACCATCGGATACTTCGTCGTGATCCTGTCGAGCGGCATCACCCGTGACGAGCGGTCGCGGGTCTTCGCGTTCATCCCGCTGTTCATCGGCAGCGCCGTGTTCTGGTCGCTCTACCAGCAGCAGTTCACCGTCGTGACGGTCTACTCCGACGAGCGCCTCGACCGCTCGCTGTTCGGGTGGGAGATACCGGTGTCGTGGGTGCAGTCGATCAACCCGGTCTTCATCATCGTGCTGTCCGGCGTCTTCGCGGCGCTGTGGACCAAGCTCGGCGACCGCCAGCCGTCCACCCCGACGAAGTTCGCCCTCGGCACCGGGATCATGGGGCTCGCGTTCCTGCTCTTCCTGCCGTTCACCGGTTCGGGCGAGAACGGCACACCGCTGCTGGCGCTCGTCGGCATCCTGCTGGTCTTCACGCTCGCGGAGCTGCTGCTCTCGCCGGTCGGCCAGTCCGTCGCCACGAAGCTCGCGCCGCCCAAGTTCCAGACGCAGATGGTCGCGTTGTTCTTCCTGTCGGTGTCGCTCGGCACCGCCGTCACCGGGGTGCTGTCCCGCTACTACGACCCGGCGAACGAGGCCCCGTACTTCACGATCCTCGGCCTGGTCGCCGTCGTGGTGGGCGTGGTCCTGCTGCTCCTGGCCAAGCCGGTGCTGCGGCTCATGCGCGGCATCCGGTAACCTGAGCGGAGCCACACGCCGACGCAACCAAGGAGTCACCACCCATGCTCGAACTCATCGCAGGGATCATCATCGGCGTCGGCGTCCTCGGTGGCGTCGGGTGCTGCATGGCCGTCGCGGCCATGATGAAGAGCGGCTCCGAGGAGTACTGAGTCCCTGACCCGGACTACTCGCCGTTGTCGGTCGTGACCGGCACCAGCTGACGACTCAGGACGGTCGCGCGCTCGAAGGGGCCGCGGCCGTCCTTCGTGTACACGGGCTCCTCGAACGCGACGGTCCACGTGCGCTGTGTCCCGCCGATCTGACTCCCGCCGGGAGCCACGATCACCCCGATCGGCTCGTCGGCCCACTGCTCGCCACCCCGATCGGTGTCGATGACCTGCACGAGGGCACCGATGCCGAGACCGGGAGCGTCGTCGGGGCGGGGACTGGGGGAGCGGCGGCGTCCGAACACGCCATCACCGTAGCGGCGCGTGGTCATGGAACGTCTGTGCGGCAGCTGCCGACACGCTGACGGCCTGGCCGCCGGGTGGTCAGGACACCCCGCCTGCGGCGCGTCGAACGGTCGCAGACCGTCGGCGGCAGCGCCGCCAGGCGACGGTTCGTGACCGCTCGGCGAACCTGAGCGGGGTGTTGCGACCGGCGGGACGACGGCCGGGAGGCCCGTGGCGCGCCCGCACCGCGCCTCCAGGCCGCCGGCGGTCGCGCCCAGAGCGCGGGCCGGGTGGTCAGGACACCCCGTCGACACCGCGTCGAGTGGTCACGAAGTGTCGGCTGCGCCGCCGCCAGGCGACGGTTCGTGACCCCTCGGCGAACCTGAGCGGGGTGTTGCGAGCGGCGGGGCAACGGCCGGGAGGCCCGTGGCGGACCCGCACCGCGCCTCCCGACCGCCGACGGTCGTGTCCAGGCCGCGGCCGGGTGGTCAGGACACCCCGCCTGCAGCGCCTCGAGTGGCCACGAACTGTCGGCTGCGCCGCCGCCATCCGACAGTTCGTGACCGCTCGGCGGACCTGAGCGGGGCGTTGCGACCGGCGGGACGACGGCCGGGAGGCCCGTGGCGGGCCCGCACCGCGCCTCCAGGCCGCTGTCGGTCGCGCCCAAAGCGCGGGCCGGGTGGTCAGGACACCCCGCCGACACCGCGCCGAACGGTCACGAACGGTCGGTTGCGCCGCCGCCAGGCGACGGTTCGTGACCGCTCGGCGGACCTGAGCGGGGTGTTGCGACCGGCGGGACGACGGCCGGGAGGCCCGTGGCGGGCCCGCACCGCGCCTCCAGGCCGCTGGCCGGGTGGTCAGGACACCCCGCCTGCAGCGCGTCGAACGGTCACGAACGGTCGGCTGCGCCGCCGCCATCCGACAGTTCGTGACCGCTCGGCGAACCTGAGCGGGGTGTCTCGACCAGCCGACACGCGCGACCACTCACCGCGGCCCGCGTCAGACGGCTGCCGGCTCCACCCGGGCGATCTCGGTGATGGACGAGTGGCCCGTCTCGGGGTGCTTGCGCATCGACAGGAGCCGCTCCATCGACGGCTCGAGCGCAGTGACCTTGTCGAGCGGCGCACTCACGACGAGCTGGAACCCGAGCCGGAGCCACGCGGTGACCGCACGGCCGGCGAACTCCGAGTCCGCCTTGATGAACGCCTCGTCGAGGAACACCGGCGCGAACCGGGGCCGGGGACGGGTCTCGTCACCGAGTTGGTAGCGCAGCGCGGCGCCGACGATGAACGCCACGAGTTCCTGCGTCTCGCCACCGGACTTGTCGCCGAGTGACGAGTACACGCCGAGGTCGTTGCCGTCGGTGTCGTACCGGACGGCCGTGATCTCCATGTGCCGGCGGACGTCGAGCACCGCGTCGCGCTGGGTGGTGCGGCCCCGGGCAGCGTCCGGGTCGGGCCGGATGACCGCCATGAAGCGCCGGAGCCGCCGGAACCGCGTCTCGAGCACGTCGTCGGTCAGCTCTGTGTCGACCGAGGCCGACAGGGCGCGGAGCTCACGGCGGAAGGCGGTGACGTCCTCGCGGGTGACCCGGCGGATCTGGATCTTCAGGCGGTCCCGGTTCGCGCCGAACGGCAGCTCCCGCAGGATCTCGTTGACCGGCTCGAGGCGCTCCTCGATCTCGACGACGGCGCGGTCGAAGGCGCCGGCGAGCGGAACGAGGTCCTCGCCGCTCCACTGCGACAGGCGTCGACGCCACTCGCTCCGACGCGCGTGCAGGCCGGTCGCCACGATCTGGTCGAGGATCGCGTGGTAGTCCGGGTACGACGCGACGCCGGTGCCGAGGTTCGGGTCGGGCCAGGCGTCCTGGTACCGCTGGAACGTCAGCGTCAACGAGGTCGAGGCTGCTGCGGCACCGTCGAGTGCCTGCGTGAGCCGCTCCTCGAGCCGGCGCTTCAGCCGTCGCGTGGCGTCGTCGAACCCGTCGACGCCGTCCGGGGCGCCGATCTCCTCGAAGGTCTCCTCGAGCAGGCGGGCCTGCTGGTCGTCCGGCAGCGAACCGGGCGAGGACTCGAAGCGCTCGAGGATCTCGGCGGCGGCGTCCTGGCCGTCGACGAGCACCGCGTGGCGCTCCTCGAGCCGCTCAACGGACAGTCGTGCGGCGGAGCGACGGTCGGCGGCCTCGTCGAGGGACTTCCGGAGCCGGGCGACCGAGGCCCGCAGCGTCCGGAGGCCGTCGTCGGCGGCGAGCAGCGCCTGCCGTTCCTCGTCGAGCCGGGCGAGGGACGTTCCCAGGCCGTCGACGTCGATCGCGGCCCACGTGGCGTCGACCACGTGCTGGTGCGCGGCGCGGAGCACGTCGAGCGCGGTGAGGTCCTGCGCGACGTCGGTGCGGCGGGCCTCGAGCGTGGCGAGGTCCTGCGCGATCGAGGCGAGCTCCTGCTCGACCGCGGCGACGCGGGCCTCGTTCGTGAAGCCGATGACGTTCGACTGGCGGCGGTCACCGTGCGCGCCACGACGGCCGTCACGCAGCTGCCCGGACTCGGTGACCCGGCGGCCACCACCGCCGAGGTCGGACGCCGAGGCGACACAGCGGGCGTCGGTGCGGTCGGACTCGATCCGCTCGCGCACCCAGGTGCTGAACGGCGACGGCTTGATGGCGAGCTTGCCGGACACCATCGCCGGGTCGCCGTCGAGGTCCAGGTGCGGGCCGGTCGGCACACCCTCGAACTGCACGCGGACGGGCAGGCGCAGTGCGTCGATCGCCTCGCTGAAGTCACCGAGGCGATCCTGGTCGACGAGCAGCGTGCGGGCGACGGGCGCCAGGACGGACTCGATGGCCGTGCGCCAGCGCTCCTCGCCGGGCAGCACGTCGAGCAGTTCCGCCACGAAGGGCAGTTCGGCCGGGTCGATGCCGGCGGCGCGGGCCATCGCGAGCCGGGCTTCGTGCATCGGCAGCGGCATGGCGCCCTGCCGGTGCTCGAGCGACTGGCGCTCCTGCCGCAGGGACCGTTCGCGGTCGAGGAGCGGGTACTCCTCGCGGGTGAGGGCGTCGCGGCGCTCGTCGAGGGCCGTGCGCGCGTCGGTGTACGACCCGAGGAACTCGTGCGAGCTGCGCTGTGCGGCGGTGAAGTCGGCCTCGGTCGCGACGGACGTGCCGAGCACCGCGGTGCGCTCGTCGAAGGTGCCACGGGTGCGGACCACGGCGTCGCGCTCACGGGTGAGCCGTTCGATGCGGTCCTCGAGCTGGGCGAGCGCGTTGCCGCCCTGGTCGCGGAGCCGGGCCTCGGCGTCGCGCAGCTCGATCTCGACGGCGGCGTGCCGGGCCTCGGCCGCGGCGACCTCGGCGCGCGATGCCGTGCGCTCCCGGGCGTTGCGCGAGACCTCGGCGTCGAGCAGGTCGCGCTTCCGCGAGGCCGTCCAGTGCGCGAACGGCGACACCTCGGCGCCGGTCGCGATGCCGTCCAGGGCCGCTGCGGCTTCGGTCGCGCGCGAGATCTCGTCGTGCAGGTCGGTGATGGGGGAGAGGATGCGGACCTTGCGCTCCTCGGTGTCCATCGCCTCGTACGCCTCGTCGAGGGCGGAGAAGTGTGCGAGGGCCCGGTCGGCCGCCTCGTACGTGCCGGGGGTCTCGAGCACGAGCGACTTGTACAGCGCGTCGACGGTCGGCAGGTGCTGGCCGGCCTGGATCCGGGCGAGCAGGCGCATCGCCCGGTTGCCGCCGCCGGAGTCACCGATGCCCAGCCGCGTCTGCAGCGTGTACGCGAGCTCCTGGTAGGTGTCGCGGATGACGAGCCCCGGAACGCGACCGGTCAGCTCGAGGTGGTGGAACCGCGACGGCACGAACTCCTCGAGCCGGCGCAGGTCGAAGGTGTCGTCGACCGTCGCCATGGTCATCTGGATGTCGCCGACCCCGCGGGCGCGCTTCGGCACGATGTACGCACGCAGCACCGTGAAGCGCCGCTCGTCGTCGTTCCGGAACGTGACCGCCGCAGCGCCCCAGGTGGTCTGGTCGTCGCCGCGCAGGTTCACGTCGCGCAGGCTGCCGGTCTCCGGGTCGCGCCGGGTGTCGACCTTGCCGCGCAGGTACGTGAGCAGGTTGCGCTGGTCGGCGCTGCGGGCGCGGCCGGTGGTGGCGTCGTTGGAGGCGCCGTTGAACGGCACGTCGGACGGCATCATCACGGCCAGGTAGGCGTCCATCAGCGTGGACTTGCCCGTGCCCGAGGCGCCGGAGATGAGCGTCGCCGTGCCGGACAGCTCGACCTGCCGGTGGCCGTGGAACCCACCCCAGTTGACGACCTGCATCGACTCGGCGCGCCACTGCGCGACCGTGTCGAAGAGCGCCGGGATCTCGAACGTGTCGGTCACGCTTCCGTCTCGCCTTCGTCGTCGGTGTCGGTCTCGGCTTCGCCGTCTGCCGGGAGGCCCGGGTCGTCCCCGTCGGTCGGCTCGCCACCCGGGGCGGTCGCCTCACCCTGCGCGGTGGTGGTCCGCAGCCAGGCGTCCAGTTCGAGCAGGCGCTCCAGGGGGAGCAGCACCTCGACGACGCTCGCCACCCGGAAACGGTCCGGGTCGGAGGTGCGGATCAGGATGCGTGCGGTCACGAGACGCTCGATCGCTTTGGCGACCCGGCCCTCGTCGCGGGTGCGGTCGGTCGCGGTCGCCGGACGGAAGCCCGCCACGTGCCCGAGGATCTCGGACCGGTCGACGACGACCTGGTCCGGGCCCGGTCGGGCGTCGGCGCGCAGGCGCATCCGCAGGTAGACGAGGACGATCGTCTCCTCGCGGGTGTACGGCAGGTCGCGGAGCAGGGTCGGGAACGTGCGGCGCTGGCTCTCCGACCGGGCCTGGCGCTTCCACGCGACCTCGCGGTCACGGTCGACGTGCAACTCGAGGAACAGGTCGTTCAGGCGGGACCGCAGCTGGTACTCGGCGTCGAGGACCGCACGCCACTCGTCGGGGTGCGTGCGGGAGCTGACGTACGAGTGCCGCAGCAGGGCCACCAGGGCGCGTCGCTGGTGCTCGTCGAGCCGGCCCTCGTCGCCCTCGAAGAGGGCGAAGCTGGACTCGTCACGCTCGTCGTCCTGCATCACGGATGCGGGGTCGTCGTAGGGGACCGTCTCGTCGACCGGTGCCGGCGTCGTGTCGCTCACCGTGCCTCCTGTGCGTTCTCGTCGTGTGCGTCGCCGACCGGAGTGCGCTCGTCGTCGAGCGCAGCGGTGGGCATGTGGAAGGTGATCGCGGTGCCGTCGGGGCGCACCGTGCGGTGCTCGGCGACGTGGGCGGCCGACTCGAAGTCGTCGCGCCCCGTCAGCAGGTGCGCGAGGCCGAAGAGCTCGACCGGTCGGCGCTGCTCGGGCGGCAGCCCGTGGAACGCATCGACGCTGGAGTCGGCCTCGGCGAAGCGGAGTGCCGCGCGCAGCTCGGTCAGGAGCGGCCCACCGTGCTTGCGGAGCATCTCGACGTCGAGGTCCTCGAAGACGTCGTCGTCGGGCTCCTCGATGGGCGGCGGCACGGACTCGGCGTCCGGGTCGTAGAAGCGCTCGCGCAGCGTGCCGACCTCGGCCGCCGCCGGCAGGAGCGGCAGCGGGATCCGGTCGCGTGCGCCGCCCTGGTCCATCAGGGTGGCGAGGCCGCGGTTGATCGAGCGGAGCACCGCGTCGAGCTCGCGGTCGCGCACCACGTCGTGGGCGACGATCTGGTCGCGGAGCGTGGCGGTGAGCTGACGGCGCTGGGCGAGGACGTCCTCGATGCCCTGGCGCAGGATCGTCACGGTGTTGCGGAAGGCCCGACGCTCGCCGGCTCCGAGGCCCTGCGCGAACGGGTGCGCCAGGATCGTCGCGATGTCGTCGCGGAGCCGCAGGAGCAGGGCGTCGTCGCGGAGGAGCTCGAAGGCACCCTCGAAGGCACGGCCCTCGGGCGTCGCTTCCATCAGGTTGTCCGTGCGCGCCAGGTAGTCGTCGAGGATCTCGCCGATCGGGCGGACCTCTTGCCGGAAGTCCTCGACGATCGAGCGGTGCATCGTCGCGACCGCTTCTTCCACGCGCTTGAAGTCGCTCGGCAGCTGCCGGATCAGGTCGGAGATGTTCGTGTACCCGTCGCGCATCCGGTCGTCGTCGACGGCCACGACGTCGTCGCCGTGCTCCAGGCGCTCCCGCTCGGCCTGCAGCTCGGCGATCTGGGCGTCGATCCGGCGGATCTGCACGTCGGGGTCGGGTTCGGCGCGGGCCGCCCACCGGTGCACCGCGTCCACGATCATCGCCAGCCGGCTCTCGCTGATCAGGGCGCGGTCGGCCGACAGGGCGTCGACGAGGCTCAGGGCCTCGAGGGCGTGGCTGGTCAGGGAGTACTGCTCGTCGCCGTCGGGGGAGTTCGAGCGGACGAGCCACTGGGCGCCGACCCACTCGCGGCACAGCGCCCGGCCGTTCGGGCGGGCCTCCTGCTCGCCCCCGGTCGGCTCGCTGTCGGTCTGCGCACTGGCTGCCGGCACCGCCTGGTCGCTGGCGGGCACGCGGGCACCCGCCGCCTGCAGGCGCGCGACGTGCTCCTCGACCTGCAGGTGCATGCGGTCGGCGGGGACGTACTGCACGTCGCGGTCGAAGACCGTGCGGAACACGGCGAGGACCGTGGCGCTGGTCGGCCGGGACATGAGCCGCAGGGTCGGACGGTCGAGGACCGCTCGGACCCGGGCGAACTCGAGGTCGACGTCGGTCATGCGCCCCTTCGTCCGATCGTGCTGGTGGTCTGGCCCGCGTGCTGCGGCCTGATGAGATGACAAGAGCCCGACGCTGCTGCGTCGGGCTCTTGTCGGTGGTGTTCGTGTTGCTCTGTGGGCGATACCAGACTCGAACTGATGACCTCTTCGGTGTGAACGAAGCGCGCTACCAACTGCGCCAATCGCCCCCTGCACTGTTCGTGCGGATCGATACTAGCGGAAGTCCGGCGGTGCATCGAACACATCGCGCGGCCCGGGTGTGGCGCGCTGCCCACAGGGGGTGTCGAACCGCCCCGATCCGCATGAACTCGGGGGACACGCCCGGTGAACGGGGAGGATTTTGGTGGAAGTGCCCCGGTGCGTATAGAGTTTACGTCGTCGCCGCGACAGCGGAACGACAAGTGCGGATGTGGCGCAGTGGTAGCGCATCACCTTGCCAAGGTGAGGGTCGCGAGTTCGAATCTCGTCATCCGCTCGAGTGTGGGTCTTCTCGAAGGCCCGCGACTCACCAGAGGGTATCCCACCGTTCGGGTACTCACGGAGACGTGAACCTCGATGGTGGGGTGGCCGAGAGGCTAGGCAGCGGCCTGCAAAGCCGTCCACGCGGGTTCGAATCCCGTCCCCACCTCCAGATCCACCCTCCAAGACCTTGATGGACTCCGGTCCACGCAGGGACTTGGGCGATTGGCGCAGCGGTAGCGCGCTTCCCTGACACGGAAGAGGTCACTGGTTCGATCCCAGTATCGCCCACCACCACGAAGCCCCCGGCAGGACCACCAGGTCCGGCCGGGGGCTTTCTGCTTCGTTCCGGTCTGCTCGCCGTTCCTAGTCCGCCAGGACCGCGATGCTCCGTGGACCCCGCCCGGTACGGTGGTGGTCATGCAGATCGGCCGGAGGTGGAAGCGTGCCCGACGCGCGACCACGCCGGTGCTGTTCCACAAGGTCTGCGAGTGGCAGCGGAACGATCGGGACCCCGGCGACGTCGTCACCGAACGAGGAGTCTGGCTGGCGTTCACCGCGCGCCGAGTCGCGGTCTACGAGTTCGACGGCCGTGACACCCACGCTTCAGTGCATCAACCGGACGAGCTGCTCGACCCGCAGTGGCAGGAGAAGATCGACGAGGCGCCGGCAGCGTGGCTCCTGACGCACCTGGAACGATTCGCGAGCGGAGTGGACGTCCGCCGGGCGGTGTTGGACGACTACGCCCTCCGGCACGGTGGCGGATCACCGCCGACCATCGAGTGGGCGATCCGGCTGTAGCGACGGCGTTCCCTCGAGGCCGACCGGGATGGCCCAGACCGAGCCGATTATCCGGCGCCTCAACAGTGCTGAGATCCCGGGGTCGATCGGTTGATCGGTCGGGTCAGACTCCGTCGGGCGCTGCCTGTGGGGTCTCGCCGGGGCGGACCTGCGAGCCTTTCGTCGTTCCCGTTCCCGTTCCCCGCCCCGCGCCGCTCAGCTGACCGGGTTCCGGCGCAGCAGGAACGTGCCTGCCTCGACGGCCGCACGGACCGCGGTGAGTGTCTCCGAGGGTGCGTGTCCCGTCGTGTCGATCACGTGGTGTTCGAGCGGCCGGAGCGCGGAGAACTGCTCCCGCATCGCGAGGATCGGCGCCTCGTCGACGAGGGCGTCCGGAAGTGGTGCAGCATCCACGGCCCGACGATGCCGTCGACGACGACCACGAACCCGGGAACGAAGCAGCGGCCGCCGCAGCGTCCATGAGCTCGGAGGCGAGCCGCTGCCACGAGCCCGCACACGGGGTCGTCGGAGGTCGGACACGCGCGACGTTGGCGGTGCAGCCCGTGGTCGGCCAGGGTGGGCAACGGCGTGCCTGTGCCCTCCGATGGCCGACTCCACCGCAGCAGAAGCGGCCAGCATCCGCATCGCCACCGAGCAGGCGACCACCGGCCGGCCCCACCGCGTCGTCACCGACTGCCGCACAGTGCTGGCGCTCCTGCACGTCGCCGCCCGCGACGACGTGCAACGCGGTCCCCGCCTGATCCCGCTGCATCTGGCGGTACCGTGAGCGCAGAGCACTCTCGGGGGAGCAGCATGAGCACGTACCGTCCACACCGACACCGTCCGTCCGCCGGTGTCCTCACCGGTGCAGATGCCGTCGCATCGTTCGTCGGCGGGGCGGTCATCGGCGTCGTCTCGTCTCTCACGCTCGGTCCCCGCCGTTGACAGCGGACATGCCGGCGGACGTCATCGTCGACACCAGCGCCGCTGCCGCGGTGCGCACCCCGCCGGGGCTGCAGGTGTTCGGCGCCGTCTACACGCTCGTGTACACGTTCGGCGTCATCGCCTACATCGCCATCTCCGTTTACTACGACGCGTTCGACTACCGCAGTCAGAGGGAGTCGTCCCTCCTCGCGGCCGCGTGGGTGCTCCCGTTCCCCATCGTCGCGCACCTGCTCCATCTCGTCCTGTACCGGAGCGGCCGCCAGCGCCGGCAGGCGACTGCTCGGCGAACCGCAACCCGAGTCGTCGCCGAGGCAACTGCCGCCGGTTACCCACCCCTGGACGCCTGGCAGGTCGAGCGGATGCTCCTTGCGGAGGACAACGGTCCTGCCCCGTTCACCGGGACAGGGAAGGAGCCGTACCGGTCCCTCCTGCGATGGGACCTCCCGACCGACGATCCGTCGTTCGTCGTGACCGCCGTCCGCAGCGGCACGCCGGAGAGCATCCGCCTCAGCGCGGCGTCCTCGTCAACCCGGGGTCATGGCGCTGCCGCAGCGCACCGAGCCCGAGCCGGTCTTCGGCTCCTCGGCGCGTACCGGTCGGACCTCACCGCGCCGTTGGTGTCCTCGCGGCTCGGCGGGCTGCCCGCCGTTCACGATGGATTCGACTGGCCGACCTGCGCTGAACACGACGAGCCGATGCAGTTCACCGCGCAGCTCGAGTACGACGGCAGCCTCATCCTCGTCTTCATCTGCCAGGCAGACCCGGGCTCGTGCCCGTCCTGGGACCCGGACGCCGGGTCCAACGCTGCCATCGTCGTCGGTGGACGCGAGCTGCACCCGGCCGGACGACCGGCATCACCGTCCGGCACCGCCGTGCTCACCGGTGAACCATGGCTCCTCGGCGTGCACCAGGCAGGGGCGGATGACTACTCCGACGCGTTGATCGAAGCGCGCGCCGACGGTGTCACCGTCGCCGGCCAGTGGGGCGGGAACCCGGCGTGGATCCAGAACGACGAGACGCCGGACGGATACCGGTTCGTCGCGATGCTCGACGAGGACCCCCTCGGCTCGAACTTCGGCGGAGGGTCCGCGTACGTCTTCGCCGACGGCCACGGTCACGCGAAGGTCCTCACGCAGACGTAGGCCGCGATCCGCACGGTTCCGCGAGCATCCTCGTCTGCCTGAGCCCGCCGTGGTCCGCGTCCTGCCGGCGCAGGACCTCGAACTGCTGCACCACCACACGCCCGGACCGGTACGCGTCCGGGCGGCGTGACACCGTCGCCGCATAGGATCCGTCCGTGGGGATCTTCGACAGGTGGCGGCGGCGGAAGCCGGACGACAGCATCGACCAGACCGAGTACGACATCCTCGACGAGGTTGCACCCGACGAGCAGATGATCGACGAAACGGTCACCGAGCAGATGCTGCCCGGGTTCCGCCGCTTCGACGACATCGTCGAAACAGTCATCGAATGGTACGAGGACGACGCACCGGACCTTGACGAGCTCCGCCGCACTGTCCTCGAGCGCACCCGACTCATGTGGGATGCACGCCGGACAGAGGAAGCAAACTGGGACTGGCGCAGCAGCCAGTACGACCGTCTCCGGTTCGCCTTCGCGGAGCTCGCCCGCGACGGCTTCGTCACCGGTATGAACCTCGGCGTCGACCAGAGCGACGGGTTCCTGGAAGCACGTGACCGGAGGACCCCGGACGAGACAGCACCCGACGGACACCGAGAGTGGGCGTACGTCTACTTCCACGAGCAGGACACGGACGGGCTCGCCCTGCACCGGTGCGTTCTCCGCCTCGCGTACGGGTCGTTCCGCCCAGCACCTGACATCGATCCCGACCTGGTCGCGAAGTCGATGCTCTCCACCCGAGGTGAAGCAGCCGTCAACGAACGGTCCCAGCTGACCGCCGGTGAGCGGGTCGCCAGCGTCCTCACCGACCGAGGGTTCGACATCGACTGGGACGGCACCCCCAGCAAGCGCATCGGCGTCGTCATCGACCAGTGGCGGAAACCACTGCCGTTCACCGACCTGGACGAAGCCCGCGCGGTGGTCGCCAACGAACGCCTGCGCGTCCTCTGGCCCGGCGAGCGGGGGACCGCCGACGCGGCAGCGCTTGACGAAGAGGACGGCCGCTGGCACGTCTGGGCAACCGACGAGAAAGCCGGCGCCTGGTCCGACGGCTCCTGGCACGACGACGTCGGCGACGCACTCGACCGGTTCATCAGCACCGCCCGGTTGAACCAGCGACGTCCGCTGCGCTAGCTTCGGCGTGCTCGCGCTGCAGCGCGACCCCACAGCGCAGCAACGCTGACGAGGACGACTCCTCCGGCGACGGTTGCCCACGGCATGCTGTCGGAGAACATGCCGACGATGAGCCACGTCACGACTGCGAACGTCACCGCGATCGCTACTGCCCAGTGCCACGGCCACACGTTCGCCTGCGCTCGGGCTTTCCGAGCTGCGACCTGCCAGAGGTCCTCACCACGGGTCCCGTAGCGGCCGGCCCACTGCCGCTCGTTGATCCACGAAGGTCTCGGCACCCGAGGCGTCTCCGCCTGACGGTCGACGCGTGCATCGTGCGGCGCAGATGGTGCCGCCCGGCTCGGAGCCGGCAACGGCACCGGTTCGTCACGCGGCAACGAAGACCCGCCGTACATCCATTCACCACCGAGCAGGAACGACCGGCCTGGCTCGTCTGCTGCCGCTGCCCGGTGGAAGTCGGACACCCGACCCTCAGCGGTCCGTCGAGGGTCGTCCCATTGGTCCGCGTCAGCGAGGACGTCGGCGACGTACCGGCTGAGTTCCGTTTCATCGCCCCACGACGCCGTGACCAGCTCATCGAGCTGCAGTCGGATGACGGGGTTCGTTGTCCGCTCCGCCACCGAGGTGACATCCGAGAGGAACCGATTCGCGGGCTCAGCGAACTCCGGCCACACGGCGACCACCGCTGGCAGCCGCGTTCGGAACGCCTCAGCAGCGGTGGACCAGGGCACGACGGCATCGGTGAGGCCCGGGCTCTCGTCTTCACCAGCTGCAAGCGCTGCGAGGAGCCGGTCAGCGTGCGCTGCGAACCAGGGTTCGGGGACGAACCCCATCCACAGGAACGGCAGGAGCCACTGCACTTCCCACTCACCGGTGACCGCGTCCAGGTCGACCTCCCCGGCGTGAACAGCCGGGTCGGCTCCCACCATCGGCGACGAAGCGGCCAGCACGTTCAGCATCACGGAGTTCCCCACGAACCGACCCTATCGACCGGTCGGAAGTGGCCGTCGCCACCTCAGACGAACTCGAGTTCACCCACCGGAAAGACGTGTGCCACCTGCAGGGCGTTACCGACGCCAGTCGATCGGGACTTCCGAGCGGCGGGTCCACGACGGGAGCCGCCCGGGCGAGCACCGTGTGCTGTCCGAGCATGTCCTGTACGAGCCGCACCTGTACGCCAGCGGACATGGTCAGGTTCGCCGCCGTGTGGCGCAGGTCGTGCGGCCGTCGCTCCCTGTGCCGCCGAGTTCCGACGGGCGCTGGTCGTGGTCCGGCTATGCCCCGGCGTCTTCGACGGCGTCCGCCGGTGTCGGCTCTGCCGTCATCCTGGTGCGGTCGAGCCGCCACCGCGCGATCGCTGCGGCGATGCCGGCGGCTGCGGAGGCGATGAGCGGCCACGTCCAGATGTCGTCCCCATCGTTCATGACGAGGAAGAGCGCGAAGGATGCCGCCGCGAGTGCGCCGGCGAGCAGTGAGTGTGCGACGGCGTGGACGAGGCGGCTCCGGACTCGCATCAGCGCTCGGCTGAGTCCGTGGGAGAAGGGGATGGAGGCGATGCCGCCGATGGCCGCTCCGATGCCGGTGAAGACGAGCGAGGCCGGAACGAAGAGGGAGAGGGCGATGGGGTTCCACCACGCAACGGCGATGACGGTGGCGACCGGCGCGGTGATGAGCGTCATCCACAACCAGCTCTTGACGATGAGCTCGGTGGTCTCGGCCACAGTCCACGGTTTCATGCCACCCATGATGCGTCGCGGTCGCTGACGATTCGTCAACGACATGTCGATCGAGACCGAACAGTGAGGGTTCCGGCAGGCTTGCTCCGCGTCGCGACGAATGAGCGTGATCGTTGGCGGTCCGGCCCGTGATCGGCCAAGGTGGGCACGTGACCGCCCCGTCGACGACCACCGCCCCTCGGCTCGCTCCGCTGTACGCCGCGGGGTTCGTGACCGCCTTCGGGGCGAACGGCATCGCCGCGGCGGTCGGTGGCGAGCACCTCGAACTCGGCCTGACGCTCGCGTGGCTGGGGCTCTTCCTGGCGCTCTACGACGTCGCCGAACTCGTCCTCAAGCCGGTCTTCGGCGCACTGTCCGACCGCATCGGCCCGCGACCGGTGATCGTCGGCGGACTCGTCATCTTCGCGGCAGCTTCACTGATCGGCGTGTTCGGGACCGGACCGTTCTGGCTCGGCCTCGCGCGTCTGCTGCAGGGTGCCGGCGCCTCCGCGTTCTCGCCGGCATCGTCCGCCGCGGTCGCCCGCCTCGTTCCGGCGCACCGTCGCGGGACGTACTTCGGTCGGTACGGCTCGTGGAAGGGTCTCGGCTACGCCGGGGGACCGGTCATCGGTGCACTCGTGGTGCAGTTCGGCAGCACGCAGTGGCTCTTCGGGATCCTCGTCGTGATGGCTCTCGCGACGGCGGTGGCGGTGCTCGTCGCCGTCGAGCCGATCGTGCCCCTGCCCCGGCAGCGGGCCACGCTCGCCGTGATGGTCCGAGCGGCCACGGAGCGCCAGTTCCTGATCCCGGTCGTCGTCCTGGCAGTCGGCAGCGCTGCGATCGGCGCGCTGACCGGGATGCTCCCGGCGCTCGGTACCGAGGTCGGCATCCCGCTCCTGGTGTCGACGCTCGCGGTCGCCGTCCTCGCGGTGACGTCGTCGCTCGTGCAGCCCGTCGCCGGTCGACTGCACGACGCCGGGCGTCTCGGCACCGGGGTGGCGGGTGTGGCCGGGACGGCCGCGGTGGCCGCTGCGTTCCTGGTGGTCGCCGTCGCACCCTCGGCGGTGGCCGTCTTCATCGCGGCCCTGCTCGCCGGAGCCGGTGTCGCCACGCTGACACCCGTCGCGTTCGCGCACCTCGCCGGCACGACACCGCCCGAGCGGCTCGGGCGGACCATGGGCTCAGCGGAGCTCGGGCGTGAGACCGGGGACGCCGTCGGACCACTCGTCGTCGGTGGTGTCGGCAGCGCGATCGGGCTGCCGTTCGGGTTCGCGGCCTTCGCGGTGGTGGCGCTCGTCGGGACGCTCGTGGCATCGCGGTTACCGTCGAAGGCGGCCGCAGCACGGGACGCGTAGGGCACAGACGAACCCCATCGGGCGCTACGCGTACGGGTCAGCGGACACCGTCCCGTAGGCATTCGTCCGACGTCGACGATCGCGGCGCGCAGCGACCCAGCGAGCCACCGCGAGCGCGAGCAGCGCGGCGGACACCCCGGCGAGCAGCCACAACCACCCGTCGTCGTCCTCGATGAGCAGCCGCAGGGCCAGCACTCCGAGCGGTGCTGCCACCAGGATCCGTCGGAGCTCGCGCCACGACGGCTTCCACAGCGTGGTCAGGCCCTTCTTCCACCGGCCGACCACGACGTACGCGATCACACATCCTGGGATGCAGAGGGCGAGCCAGTTCGCGACCGCCCGCACCCCTTCGTCGTAGAACGGATGCGCCACTTCGCGGAGGACGCCGCCAGCAGCAGCCGCAACGAGCAGCCCCCACATCCGCGCCTCCCAGCGGCGAGGGTGCCACCAGGGTGTGCGCCACAACGGCACTCGCTCACGGACCACCGGCATCGCGACTCCTCCCCGGTCGGGCGTCCAGCCTATGCGCGACGTCGATCGACGACGGAACCGAGAGTCTGCCGTCCCTGGCGGGAATCCGGCTGTTCCGCGTACGGTGTGACGGGACGAGGCCGACACCGAGGGTCGGTCCGACGAGGGGGCACCATGAAGATCTTGAGCATCGTGGCACGGGGACTCGGAGCGTTGCTCACGACGGTCGCCAAGACGATTGGCGGGATGCTGGGCGCGAAGCCGTACATCGATTCCCACGCGGCGGAGCTCCTGCCGCGTCGCGAGGACTACCGCCCCTAAGCAGCGAGACCGTGGCTCCGCTCCGTCACCGTAGGATCGTCGAGCCGCATGCAGCGGAACGACGGGGGAGCACCTGATGGAACAGCACACTGAACAGCGCACGCGACCGCGGGTCGTCACGATCGCCGTGGCCCTCTGGTGGGCGTCCGTCATCATCAGCCTCGTGGCCGCTGCGCCCGGCATGGTCGTGTCCATGCGCGAAGCCGGCGGCGCGATCATCGGGGCGTCGCTCGGGCTCGTCCTCGTCCTCGCCTGGTCGGCACTGTTCGTGTGGCTGGCGACGCGGATGGGACGAGGCTCCGGGAACGCGCGACTCTGGCTCGCCATCATCGCCGGGCTGACTGCCTGCAGCGAAGTGATCACCATCGCCACCGACGGCGTGGGCTGGAACCTCGTCGACACCGTTTGCGTCGTCGTCGCCGCGGTGCTCAGCTACCTGCCCAGTGCCCGTCCGTTCTTCCCGCGCGAGGAACGACGCTCGCGAGCAACGGAACCCCGCACCATCGGGTGGGACCCGACGACGGGCGAGCGCATCGTCGAGGCGCCCCCGTCGGCCGACCGCGCGCACTGACGCTCGCCCCGGAAAGCGGCCGGAGAACGTGCGTTCCCCGTAGTGGGGGTACCGCCGGACGCTGCCGGATGGTTCCATTCAGAGGTCGGCATCCTCCGGGTGCCGCTCAGCCACGGACCGTCTTGCGTCGCAGTGAAGGTGGTCACCGCTGGTTACGGTGGCCACGAGGTGCCGTCGAGTCGATTCGGGTTCGACACGGCGGCGCCTCCCACACACCGGGGGACCGTCCGACCAGGAAGCAGCACCATGCGATCGCTCGTCTACACCAGCACCCAGACCCGTCCGATCACGGATTCCGAACTCGCCCAGATCCTGGCGGTCGGTCGCGAGAAGAACACCCGGCTCGGCGTCACCGGCATGCTCGCGCACCGCGACGACAACTGCATCGGGATCATCGAGGGCGAGGACGACGTCGTCCGGGAGCGCTTCGACCAGGTCCGAGCCGACCCGCGACACACGAACGTCCGGGTGCTGCTCGACGAGCCGATCACACAGCGCTCGTTCCCGGACTGGTCGATGGCGTTCCAGTCCCTCGACCCGCTGATGCACGACGTTCCGGGGTTCAGCGACCTGTTCAGCCCGGGTCGCCCGACCGACCTGGCGTTCGGGGCCTCCCGCGCTCGCGCACTCCTGGACTGGTTCCGCAAGCACCCGCTGGCACCACTGACGAACCAGAACGCCGCGGACGAGGAAGTCCCGCGCACGCGGGCGATCAACGGTGCGATCGCCGTCCTCCACGACGGCGGACTCTCACGCTTCTCGCTCGAGGGCGTCGCGTCCCGGTCGGGGATGCGGCAGGCCGAGATCCTCGAGCTCTTCCCCTCCGAGCACGCACTGCTGGCCGCCGCGGTGATGCGGTGGACCCGCGCGGTGTCGGCACCGCTGCTGCCGCTCGCCGGTGAGAAGGGCACGGTCGCGTTCCTGCACGCGCTGCTCTCCGCCCACGCCGAGGACCCGTCCCTCATGCGCCTGATCGCCGCGACTCTCGCCATCTCGACCGACCCGTCGACGGACGGCGCCGACTACTACCGGTCCGCGTACCTGCAGTTCCGCGAGACCGTGCGCACCGCGCTGCAGGAGGACGTGCGCTCCGGCCGCGAACCGGCGACGATGGACCCGATCCGCGGGGCGCAGCAGCTGCTCGCCCTCTACGACGGCATCCGCCTGCAGGCGCTGCTGACGCCGGACACCGACGTCGTCGACGCGTTCGACCGTGCCGCCGCACGAATGCGCCGCGGCTGGTCCGAGCAGTACGAGGAGACCACCGTGTGGGACATCTCCGCGCCGGTGGGGGACTGACCCTCAACGCACCAGACGCACGGTCCGGGGGATCGGTCCGAACGCCGACTCGGCACCGTCGGGTGCGAACCCGTTCCGCCGGTAGAAGGCGTGCGCCCGCGGGTTGTCCGCGGCCACCCACAGCGACGCCGGACGATCGGCGAGCACGGTGTCGAGGAGTGTCTGGCCTGCTCCGGTCCCGTGCGCACGGGCCAGGACGTAGAGCGTCGTCAGCTCCTCGGGGCGGACGGCATCCGGCTCGGGAGTCGACTGCGCCGCGGCGAACCCCACGACACCGGTGCTGTCCAGGGCGACCTGGACGACTCCTCGGGCGCCAGGAATCGCGAGCGTCGACCGCCACATGTCGACCCGGCGACCCGCGTCGAACCACGGGCTCGTGTCCGGGTCGTCGACGAACCGACCGTACGTCTCTCGCCACGACACCGTGTGCACGTGGGCGATCGCATCCGCATCGGCGGGCGTCGCCGGCCGGATCAGCGTCGAGACGTCGTCATCGTTCCCCACTCGGTCAGGGTAGCGACCGGCGACCGGTGCTCAGAGCTGGAGGTCCAGGTCGAAGAACCCCGCACCGCCGAGGAACAGCGGCACGATGATCCCGAACATCGTCAGCGTCGCCCCGATCAGGATCGCCGCGAACGCGATGCCGTCGCCCCGCTCACCGGTCAGTCGCACGTCGCGCCGCACGATGAACCCGACGACGAGACCGCCGATCGGTGCCACGAACGCGGGGGCGCTCGGCGCGGTCTGGTCAGGAGCGAGGTCGGTCACGCCGGTCAGCCTCGGGGCGACGAGGATCCCTCCGCTCACCCCTGACCGAGGTTCGTCACGAGGTTGATGGCGACCGCGATCAGCACCGTCCCGAAGAAGTACGACAGCAGCGCGTGCGGCAACGCCTTCCGCCGGGTCTCGCTGTCATCCGGCTCGACCTCTGGTGCCGCGTACGACATGCCGATCGTGAAGGCGAAGTAGGCGAAGTCGCTGTAGGTCGGCCGCCCGTCCTGCTTGACGTCGAACCCACCGCCCCGGTGGTCGAGGAAGAACATCCGGGCGTACTTCAAGGCGTAGACCGTGTTGACCAGCGCCCACGCCACCATCGTGCCGAGCACACCCAGGATGACCGCCGCGACCGAGGCCGGATCTCGCGCCTGGCTGGCTTCGCTCAGCGCCAGGACGACGGCGGCGAGACTCGCGAAACAGGCCACGATGAGCGCGTTGTCACTGACCCGTGTCTCGGACTCCTCGCGTGCGAGACGCTCGGTGCCGTCGGCGTCCTGGCGCCAGCACTTGTGCCAGACCTGGACCAGCGCGATCAGGCCCGCCGTGCACCAGGCCGCGAGCGGCCCGAGGGACGGAGCCCCGGTGAAGGTCAACGCGACCCCGACCAGGACCCCGATCCCCGCGATGACGAGCGCCCGGCGCGTGGAGAGTATCCGGTCGTTCATCGTCGTGCCTTCATGGTCGTTCCTTCCTCCTGTCCGCTGCGTGGTCGGTCGTCACACGCCGGGGGTGAAGACGGCGCGGACGCAGCCGTCGTCCTTGTTCTTGAACATCTCGTACCCGCGCGGCCCTTGCGACAGTGGCATCACGTGCGTGGCGAGGTGCTCGGTGCTGATCTCTCCCGCGGCGATGCGGTCGAGGATCATCGGGATGTAGCGGTGCCCGTGCTGCTGCGCACCGCGGACCGTCATGCCCTTGTTCATGATCGCGCCGAACGGGAACTTGTCGACGAGCCCACCGAAGACCCCGAGCGAGAACAGGCTGCCGCCCTTCCGGCACGCGTAGATCGCCTCGCGCAGGGCGGTCGGCCGGTCGGTCTGCAACCGCAGCTGCTGCTTGGCCTGGTCGTACAGGTACAGCGGTCCGGTGCCGTGCGCTTCCATGCCGACGGCCTCGATGCAGATGTCGGGACCCCGACCGCCGGTGCGTTCCTTGAGTTCCGGGAGCACGGCGTCGCTCGTGTAGTCGAGCGTCTCGGCACCGATGTGCTCGCGCACCTGTCGCAGCCGTTCGGGCAGACGGTCGATCACGATCACCTGCTCGGCGCCGAGCAGCATCGCCGCACGAGCGGCCATCTGGCCCACACCACCGGCGCCCCACACTGCGACGGTGTCACCCGGTGTGATCCCGGCCAGGTCGGCTCCGGTCCACCCCGTGGGTGCGGCGTCGGAGGCGAACAGGGCGGCCGTGTCGGACACGCCGTCGGGGACCGTGAACGCCCCCTGGTCGGCGTAGGGCACGCGGACGTACTCGGCGTGGCTGCCCGCGAACCCGCCGAGCGCGTGGCTGTAGGCGAAGCAGCCGCCGATCGACGACCCCCACATCGCCTCGGTCAAGCCCGGGTTCGGGTTGCCGTTGTCGCAGAGTGAGAACTGCCCGTGGGTGCAGTACCAGCACTGCCCGCAGGCGATGAACGAGCAGACGACGACCCGGTCGCCCACCTTGTGCTTCGTGACGGCCGATCCCGTCTCGACGACCTCGCCCATGAACTCGTGCCCCAGGACGTCACCGGATCGCATGGTCGGGATGTACCCGCCGAGCAGGTGCAGGTCCGAGCCGCAGGTGGTGCTCAGACGCACCTTCAGGATCACGTCGTGATCGTTGAGGATCTTCGGGTCCTCCACCGTCTCCACCGCGGTCTCGTTGACCCCGGTCCAACAGAGCGCCTTCACAGCACACCCTCCTCGTTGCTCCGTTTCGTCGCCACGTCCACCAACGCGCCGGTGGGTGTGGCCTTCCGTCGGCCGTGGGGGACCGGATCCACCCGGAGCACCTCGCCGACCTCGATGAGTTGCTTCGCCTCACGCAGAGCGGCCCGCAGCCGACCCCGTGGGTCCGGGCCGCCGCCTCGGAACCGGGCACGGAGCTCGGTGCCACGATCGCCGGGCGCGGGACGGGCCTCCACCTCGACGTCCTGCCCGAACGCCGTGAGCGGCGCGGGGATCCGCCCGCCTGGCAGCACCGCGTCCTGCCCGCGGTTCACCGTGACCGCGTGCCAGCCGGAACGCGGTTCGGCCAGCACCTTCCGTGCGGGCCCGGGTGCGCCGCGTCGGCGGCGCGAGACGACGACGCCGACGGCAGCCGTGACCATCGCAGCGGCGGCAAGGTTCCGGGCCCTCATCGTGGTGTCCCAGCGAGGAGTCGGTGGGCAGCGGACGCGTTCGCGCCACACCGCCGGGGATTCGTGTGTTCCATCGCGGCCTCCATGAGTCGCATCGGTGCGGATCAACGGGACGGGAGCGACGACCACGCGATCGTGCCGGTCGGGACCACGGAGTCGCTCCTGTCGATCCACGATGAGCGTGGCCTCCATGGCGCCGTCCCGGGTTGTCCGCGACGCGCTGCGGCAGGTGACGGCAGCGAGACGGACGGGAGGCCCGGTGCCAGCTGGCACCGGGCCTCCCGTCCGTCCTGGGGTCGCGTCTCAGACGCGCACGGCGCGTTCGTCGGGGACGCAGTGCGTCATCATCAGGCCCTCGACGTCGCGGGAGCCGTTGTGGCCGAGGTTCGCCAGGCGGGCGAGCTCGTCGTCGCTGAGCGTCTGTGACTGCAGCGGGGGCAGGTCCTTGACCTCGTCGAGGGTGATGCCGAGCCCTTCGCCGACACGACGACCCAGGTCGTCCTCGACCATGTAGAAGTGCCAGAGCATGCGCTCCTGCACCGGACGGGCCGCCTGCGAGATGAGGTCGACGAAGTTCGCGACGAGGTCGTCGCGCTCCCAGTCCTGCAGGAGCAGGTACCGCTGGCCGGCCTGGGTGTAGTCGTTCGTCCGGGGGATCCGCTTGCGGGTGAGCCGCCCGACGATCTCCGGTCCCTGGTCGTCGTGGGTCGGGTACTCCGCCTCGCGCAGGCCGCCGGTGATCGACGGCTCGTAGTTGACGTGCGGGTTCTCGCCGCCGTGGTCCTGGTGGTACGCCATCTGTCCGTCGCGCTGGTTGGTCGCGACGGCGCCGTTCTTCGGGGCGTTCACCGGCAGCTGCAGGTAGTTCGGGCCGACGCGGTAGCGCTGCGTGTCCGAGTACGAGAACGTGCGGCCGACGAGCATCTTGTCGTCGGAGAAGTCCAGGCCGTCGACGAGCACGCCGGTGCCGAAGGACAGCTGCTCGTTCTCGGCGAAGTGGTTCGTGACGTTGCGGTTCAGGACCATCTTGCCGACGGGCTTCGGCGGGAACTCGTTCTCCGGCCACACCTTCGTGTCGTCGAGCGGGTCGAAGTCGAGCTCCGGGTGCTCGTGGTCGTCCATGAGCTGCACACGGAGCTCCCACTCGGGGTACTCACCACGCTCGATCGCCTCGTACAGGTCCTTCGACGCGTGCCCGAGGTCGCCGGCCTGCACGGCTGCGGCGTCGGCCTCGGTCATCGACGACACACCCACCGACGGGATCCAGTGGTACTTGACGAGCTTGGTGTCACCGTCTGCGTTCACCCACTTGTAGGTGTTCACGCCGAAGCCCTGCTGGGTGCGGTAGTTCGCGGGGATGCCGCGTGGGCTGAACAGGTTGACGAGCATGTGCATCGACTCGGGGGTCTGCGACATGAAGTCGAAGATGCGCGCCGGCTCCTGCCGGAAGGTCACGGGGTCGGGCTTGAGGGAGTGGATGACGTCGGGGAACTTGATGGCGTCGCGGATGAAGAAGACGCCGAGGTTGTTGCCGACGAGGTCCCAGTTGCCGTCCTCGGTGTAGAACTTCACGGCGAAGCCGCGCGGGTCGCGGGCGGCCTCGGAGGAGTCACGGCCGCCGATCACGGTGGAGAACCGGATCGCCAGGTCGGTGCGCTTGCCCGGCTCCTGGAACAGCTTCGCGCGGGTGTACTGCGCGATTGGTTCGTCACCCCACGCGCCGGTGGCCTCGAAGTACCCGAAGGCGACCGCACCGCGGGCGTGCACGACCCGCTCCGGGATCCGTTCGCGGTCGAAGTGGCTGATCTTCTCGAGGAACTGGTAGTTCTCGAGCGTCGCCGGGCCACGGGCTCCGACGGTGCGCTGGTTCTGGTTGTCGTACACGGGGTGGCCCTGGCGGTTCGTCAGGATGCGGCGGTCGTCGCCCTCGGCGGGCGGTTGGCTGGAGACGTCGGTCATGTCTCGTCCTCTCTGCGGTCGCGGTCGGCTCGGGTTCTCGACCGAGTGTGGACCGGGGCGCGGGCACGCCCTCCCAGCGGCCTCGAGGACGCGGACGAGGGCCGGTCGCCGGTGCGTTCGCCGATGACGGCCCAGCAGTGCTTCGCCGCGGACGGTCCGTCAGTACTTCGCCGCGGACGGTCCGTCAGTACTTCGCCGCGGACGGCCCAGCAGTACTCCGCCGCTGACGGCCCGTCAGTACGAGGTGCGACCGGTGGCTGCGGCACCGAGCACCGCGGCCGCACCGTGGGCGAGCAGGGTCCCGTCGGTGACGACGGCGACGCGGTCGAACCCGAGCGCGCGGAGCCGTTCGGCGCGGGCCAGGTCGCCGGCGAAGGCGCCGGTGTGCTTGCCCGCGCGGCGGGCTGCGGCGACGATCGCGGGGAGTGCGCCGTCGCCGTGCAGCAGTGCGTCCAACTCGATGCCCAGTCCGATCGACAGGTCGAAGGGGCCGACGAACACCGCCGAGACGCTCGGGACCGCCACGATCTCCTCGGCGGCACCGAGACCCTCGGGTGTCTCGAGCATCACCCACACCTCGGGGTCGGCAGCGGCGGCGGACGGTGCCACGCCGCCCCAGAGTCCCGCCATCGGCCCCCAGCTCCGTCGGCCCCGCGGTGGGTAGTGCGCGGCACGGACGGCGTGCTCAGCCTGCTCGACGGTCTCGATCATCGGGACGACCACGATGTCGGCGCCGAGGTCGAGCGCACGGCCGATCGCCGCGTTCGAGCCCTCGGCGACCCGGACGGCGACGGGGACCTGCGGTGCGACCGCGGCGAGCGCCGGCATCGTCGCCAGGAGCGTGGCGTCGTCGAAGGCGCCGTGCTGGGCGTCGAGGCCGAGCCAGGCGAACCCGTTCTGCGCGATCTGCGCGGTGGTGCGGGGTTCGCCGAGGGTGCACCACACACCGTCGGCGCGGCCGTCTCCGAGTGCTGGCACCGTGGTCCTCCGTCTCGTCTGCGATCGCGAGCGCCGATGGTTCGGCGTCCGGCGCGCCAGGCTACCGCCCACGGGGACCTCGACCCTCACACGGCGGCGGTGCCGGGGACAGCCCGCGCCCCGATGCGCACGCATGGGACATGGACAACTACTCACCTCCGGGTGTAGTCCTGTGCGCAGGACGCACTGCACGGGCGGTCACAGGTCGCCAGCACCAACCAGCACCACAGCACCACAGCACCAGTCAGGACCTGCAGGGAGGTCGGACGGACATGCATGACGAAGGTGGCGTCGATCTGCGGACGGGATCGCGCCCGCCAGGCGGCGACGGAATCCGGTGGGCGTTCGGGATCGTCGGCGCGGTGGGCGTGCTCGCCGGACTGGCTGCGATCGTCCTGCCCCACGCGACGCTGTTCGCTGTGTCGTGGGTCTTCGGGATCTACCTGGTCGTGTCGGGAGCGGCGCTGGTCGTCCGGGGGTTCCAGGTGCACCCTCGGGTCTGGTGGCGTCAGGCCGGGCTGGTGGTCTTCGGGGCGCTCGTGGTCGCCGGCGGCGTCGTCGCGATCGTGTTCCCGCCGATCGGGGCGCGGTGGGTGGCGCTGCTGCTCGGGTTCGCCTGGATCCTCGAGGGCATCGCGCTCGTCTACGCCCCGTGGGTGGGCCGCCGGCCGTTGACCGTGGTGCTCGCCGTGCTCAGTGTGCTGAGCGGCATCCTGGTGATGAACCTGCCAGGTCTCGGCGCCCTGGTGACGGTGGCCGCGGTGGGGAGCGTGCTCATCGTGTTCGGTGTCGTCCAGCTCGTCGTCGCGTTCAGCTGGCCGCGTCCGGAGGAGGAGCGGGCCGGCGTTCCGATCCCCAGCCCCTGATGCTCGCCGTCCGCTGGGAGCAACAGGGACCGAAGTCGTGGGTGGCGCGCGACCACGGGACCAGCCTGGGGCTCGTGCTGCACGTCCGTGAGCGGTTCCTGGCGTTCGACCAGGACGACCGGCCGCTCGGGAGCGCAGCGTCCCTGGCGGCGGCTCAGCAGCTCGTCGCCGGTGCCGTCCGCTCGAGTGCCCCGGCGCGGCGGGACACCGTCGCGGTGGTGCTGTCGGTGCTCGCGGCACTGACCGTCGGGGGAGCGGCCGTCGTGCTCGCCGCTCGCGCGCTGATCTGAACGGCGATCATCGGCGGCGAGGCGGACCGGCGCACGCACGGCGGGTGCACCGGTACCGTTGCGTCCGTGAACGACGACCCCGATGCCGCCATCGCCCAGCACGTCCACGACGCCTGGGACGGTTCCCTGCGCCTGGTGCACATCACGATCTCGGACGAGGACGGTGACGCCTACCCCGGGCAGGACGTCGACCGGTGGGTGATCGACGTCCGCGTCCCGATCACCGACGAAGACGAGACCGAGGCGGTCTCCGTCGCCGAGGTCACCGCGTTCACGAGCCGTGCACCCGAGTCGCTCGAGGCACTGGTGCTCGGCTACCAGGTCTCCGACGTCGCCGGGTCCTTCGCGTCCGCCGTCGCCGCGCAGGACGCGACGGAGGAGACGTTCTTCTCGCTGCAGACCCACGCCGCCGAGATGCTCGGCAAGCCCGACCTGCTCGCCGTCGACCGGCTCACGGTCCGTCCCGCGTACCGGGGGCTGCCCGGACTGGTGCCGGCGATCGTCGACGCCGTCCGCCACGGACCGGCCGGGCGCACCGCTTCGTGGGTGCTCACGGACCCGACGGTGTGGGACGTGCCGTTCGGTGAGGACGACCGGTCAGCCGGCGCGTTCGTGCAGTGGGCCGACACCGCGGTGCTCACCTCGATGAACGCCGCGCCGGACGACCTGGAACGCCTGTCGCTCGTGCCGCCGGCCGGTGGCATCGTGATGGGGTCCCGGTCGGACGAGGTGCACCTCGGCGACGCGATCGACCACGCGATGACGCAACCGGCGATCGCGGTGCCGTTCGACCTGCCGCCGAAGCTCCCCGCCAGCATCTGGGCCGCCGCGCCCGAGGACGTCCACGGCGTGCACCCGGACGAGACCACGGGGTCGATCACGGTGGAGACGCACGACGAACAGCTCGAGGTCGTCGGTTCGCCCGGCACCGCACCGCAGCTCGTGGGGATCTCGGCCTCGGCCGACGCCGCGACCCAGGAGTGGCTCCGCACCGTGCACCAGCGCTGGTGGCAGTACGAGCCGGACCTGCACGCCCGCATCCACGACGTCGTCGACGAGTACCTGTCCACCGGGCACATCGAGTCGGCGTCGGACGAGCTCGCCGGGCACCTGCACGCCCCCGACCTGCCGCCGTACCGGACGGAGTGGCCGGGCACCGGCACCGTCCTGCTCGAGGAGCTCGGCGAGGACACCGAGCCCATCGTCTTCGACGCCGTGCTCGAGGACGGCACCCGGCACGAGCACATCGGCGTGGTCGTCGTGCACGAGTCCGGACACGTCCGTGCGTTCCTGCACGACGAGTGGGAGCCCGGGTTCCCGGCCGCGGAGGCCGCGGTCGCGCACCTCATCGGCCTGGGTGCCGGCGAGTTCTTCGCGGACGCCCTGCACGACGAGCTGTCCGCGGGTGTCGAGCACGCGATCCTGACGGGTGACGTCCGCGGCCACTGACGGCCCGGCGCACCCGGCACACGGCCCAGCGCACTCGGCCAACCCGGCGCACCCGGATCGGTCAGCCCAGCCGGACCCGCCGGTTCAGACCGGGCGGTAGATCGCGATCGGCGGGGTGCCGTCGTCGCCCGCGTCGTGGGCGTCGCCCGTCGCGAGCCAGGTGCGGCCCTCGTGCTCGATCGTGGTCGGCAGGTCGCCGTGCACCAGGATCCGGATCGCGGGGGCGTCGCCGTCGACCAGGTCGACGCCGTGGGCCTCGGTCCCGCCGGGATTGTCGTGCACGTAGCTCATGGTCCGATCGAACTCCGTCGACCTGACGGACGGCCCGCGCCGCGCCGGACACGCCCGGAACCTTCACCGGAACCGGTGATGCCGCCCGTCATCGGGTAGAGTCATCTCCGCACGGCCAGCACGGCCTGTGAATGCGGATGTGGCGCAGTGGTAGCGCATCACCTTGCCAAGGTGAGGGTCGCGAGTTCGAATCTCGTCATCCGCTCAGAACAGGAAGACCGGAACCCCCGTCGCTCGGAAGAGCGGTGGGGGTTCCGTCGTTGCGGGGCGTCGGAGCACCGAAGGCGTGGGAGCCCAGCGGGCGCAGGCTTCGGGTACCCGCGCCCACCGGGCGCGGAGGCGACCCTGCCCCCACTGGCACGCGCCGGGTGGGTGGCCCGGCGCAGTTCCGAGGATGTATCCGGAGCCGTCCCCCGTTCGGGTGGGAACCGGATCCAGGGTTGCGGGAACCCGCAAGGAACCCGCACGACCCGCCGTTGGAGCCTTGCGCTACTCGATGCCGTCCGGTATCGACGCCGACATCGTGCGGGCGCCGGGCAACCCCACCCACCGCCGGGCTCCGGACTCGACGACCGTGACGAGCACCGTGTCGCACCCTCGGCAGCGCGCCACCGACCCCATCGCGGAGCGGTGGACGGTGGTCTGCCCGAGCACCCCGAGCGAACCGCACCCGGCGCAGCGCAGGGCGACCACGGTCGGTTCGGGTCCCAGGCTGTCGGCCAGCGTCCCCGCCAGCGCGTTGCCGTCCACGACGACCATCAGTTGCCCCCGAACCGTTCGGCACGGACGTCACTCGTGTCGTGCCCGAGCTCGGTGAGCCAGCGCAGCACCTGCTCGACGAACGGCGTCGACCCGCACACGTAGACCAGGGCACCCGCGTCCGGCGGGAACACCGCGGCAGCGAGCGCGTCCCGCGTCAGCCGACCGGCCGGCACGGACGAGCCTGGAGGCGCGGTGCGGCTGTACACGTGGGTCACCTCGAGCGGTGCGCGGCTCGCGAGCGCCTGGTCGAGTTCCGCACGGAAGAACACGTCGTCCGGTGTGCGGACGGCCGCGAGGAGCCGGAAGGGCGCCAGGTCGTCCGCCTCGGCGTGGGCGGTCACCATCGCGACGAGCGGCACGATGCCGGAGCCGCCGGCGATGAGCTGCACCGGACGGGTGGACTCACCCGGCCGCCAGACGAACCAGCCGCCCAAGGGGCCGTGGACCTCGAGCGCATCGCCGACCTCGACGGCGTCGACGAGGAACGGGGAGACCTCGCCGCCGTCCACCCGGTCGACCGCGAGCACGACGTCGGTCGCGGGGCCGGCCGACGCGATGGAGTACGAGCGCTGTGCCTGGTAGCCGTCCTCGGCGGTCAGCCGCAGGTCCAGGTGCTGCCCGGGGTCGTTGCCCGGCCAGGTGGGGACGTCGAGGACGATCCGGCGCGCGTTCGTCGTCTCGCGGCCGACGGACGCGACGGTGGCGGCGTGCCAGGCCGGCCGCCTGCGCGTGGCGGGACGAGCGACGGGGGTGATCCGTGCCTCCAGGCCGGTGTCGGGGAGCGTCACCAGTACCGCTCTTCCTTCCACGGGTCGCCGTGCAGGTTGTAGCCCGCGTTCTCCCAGAAGCCGGGTTCGTCGTCGGACTGCATGACGATGCCGCGCACCCACTTGGCGCTCTTCCAGAAGTACAGGTGGGGCACCAGCAGGCGGGCGGGCCCGCCGTGCTCGGGCGTCAGGGGCTCGCCGTCGGCCTCGAACGCGATCCAGGACTTGCCGTCGAGCAGCTCGTCGAGCGGGACGTTGGTCGTGTACCCGCCGTAGCTGTGCACCATGCAGTAGTCGAGTTCGGTCTCGACGTCCTCGAACAGGCGGTCGAGCGGGACACCCCGCCACGGCATGTCGAGCTTGGTCCAGTGCGTGACGCAGTGGATGTCGACGGTGACGTCCTCGACGCCGAGCGCGTGCACCTCGTCCCAGGTCCACTGGTGCAGGCCGGACTCGGTGCGGATCGAGAAGGCCCAGTCGGTCGGCTCGATGTCGGGCGTCGCTCCGGCGGACAGGACGGGCCAGTCGCGGACCAGGGTCTGACCGGGCGGGATGCGGGTGTCGTCGCGGTCGTCGCGTCGACCGCCGAACCCGCGGGTGAACGTGGCCATGGTCCTCCTCGGGGACGTCGGTGCGTTCCCGATCATGCCGCGAACCGGGCGCGCCCGTGTAACGGGTTGGTAAACGTTCCACGTGTGGACGGAACGGTCGTGCGCGGCGGCGGATCGGCGCGGGCTCGCCGATCGGGTCGGACGCGGTGGTGACCCGCGCGGCGGGAGCGGGCTTGGGGGATCGGCCCGGGACCTCTATCGTTCACCGGAACGATTACAGGAGGGGTCACCCCGAATGCAGCCCATCGTCCCCGAACCCCGAGGCGCCCACGGTCCGAGCCGTCGGGCGCTCATCACCGGCGCCGCCGGTCTGGCCGGCCTCGGCCTGCTCACCTTCGCCGGATGCAGCTCCGGCGCGTCCGCCGGCACCCCCACGATCCCCGAGGCGGCGGCCACCGGCGTCGCCCGTCGGGGCGGACGCCTGCGCATCGCGCGGCCCGCCGCCTCCGCCGCCGAGACCCTCGACTCCGCGAGCTCGCTGTCGGCCTACGAGTACCTCGGCGCGCTGTACAACCGGCTCGTCAAGCTCGACCAGCAGGGCACCCCGGTGCCGGACCTGGCTGAGGAGTGGTCCGCGAACGCCGACGGCACCGAGTGGACCTTCGCGCTCCGCCGGGGCGTGGTCTTCCACGACGGGTCCCGGTTCACCGCCGACGACGCCATCGCCAGCATCCGGCACATCCTCGACGAGAAGACCGGCAGCCCGCAGGCCGGGGTGCTCGGCGAGGTCATGGACGCCGACTCGATGCGCGCCGTCGACCCGTACACGCTGCGCTTCTCGCTGACGAAGCCGAACGCCGAGTTCCCGTCGCTGCTCACCGCCTACCAGTGCTACATCGTGCCGGCCGACGCCATCGCCGACATCGGCCGCACCGGGATCGGGACGGGGCCGTTCCGGCTGTCGTCGTTCACCCCCGCCGGTGCGGGCAGCGTCGAGGCGTTCCCGGACCACTTCGCCGGCCACCCGGCGCTCGACGGCATCGACTTCTACTCGATCCAGGACACCACCGCGCGGGTGAACGCCCTGCTCGCCGGGCAGATCGACCTCATCTCGCAGACGAACCTGGACTTCGCGACCGCCCGGGTGGTGTCGGCGTCCGACCACGCCACCGTCGCCCGGTCGAAGAACGCCCAGTGGTACACGATCCCGATGCTCGCCACGAGCGACGAGTTCAGCGACCCGCGGGTGCGCCAGGCGATGAAGCTCGCCTACGACCCCCGGAAGATCGTCGACACGGCGCTGCAGGGCACCGGTTCGGCAGGCTGGGACAACCCCGTGCCGCCGCAGCTCGCCGCGTTCGTCGACGACCACCGCGAGTACGACCCGGACAAGGCCCGGGCGCTGCTCAAGCAGGCCGGGCGTGCGGACTTCCGCGCCGCGATCTACACGTCGAGCTACGAGTCGGTGTTCACCCCGATGGCCGTCGCCTACCGGGACGCCGTCGCCGATGCGGGCATCCGTCTGACCGTCCGCAACGCCAGCTCGGACTCGTACTACACGCAGATCTGGATGCAGAAGCCGCTCATGGTGAGCTACTGGTTCACGGGGCGGCCGATCGACCAGCTGCTCAACCAGATCTTCCGCTCGGGGTCGTCGTACAACGAGAGCGCCTGGTCGAACGAGACCTTCGACGGGCTGCTCGACGACGCCCGCGCCGAGATGGACGACGCCAAGCGGCTCACCCTGTACCAGGACGCCCAGCGGCTCGTCGTCGAGGACGGTGCCGACATGACGCCGATGTTCGGCGACCGGCTCGTGGGGTTGTCCCGCGACGTCGTGAACTACTCGGAGTACGGCTTCGAGTTCGACTACCTGCGGATCGGACTGCGCCGATGACGACCACGAACACGCCGTCGGACGTCCTCGTCCCCGTCCTCCGCCGCGTCGGCATCGCCGTGCTGACCGTGGTGCTCGCCTCGCTCTTCGTGTTCCTCGCGGTGCAGGCGCTCCCCGGCGACGTCGCCCAGCAGCTGCTCGGGCAGAACGCCACCCCCGACGCCGTCAAGCAGCTGCGCGAGACCCTCGGCCTCGACCAGAACGTCTGGCTCCGCTACCTGCAGTGGCTCGGCGGCGCGGTGCACGGCGACTTCGGCACCTCGCTCGTCAGCGGCGAACCGGTCGCCCCGACGCTGTTCACGGCCTTCCGGAACAGCATGCTCATCGCCGTGCCCGCGATGCTCGTCGGCGTCACGGTGTCCCTGACGCTCGGGGTCGTCGCCGGTGTCCGCCGCGGCCGTCCGAGCGACAAGGTGATCTCGATCGTCAGCCTGGTCGTGATGAGCGTGCCGGAGTTCATGGTCGCCACCGTCCTGGTGCTGCTGTTCGCGATCGGCCTGCCGGTCTTCCCCGCCGTCGTGCTGCGGGGGAGCGACGCCACCGTCGCCGAGCTGCTGCCCACCATCTGGCTGCCGATCATCGTGCTGACCCTCGCGATGGCCGCCTACATCGTGCGGACGGCCCGCTCGTCGACCATCGACGTGATGGCGTCGGAGTTCGTCACGACAGCCGAGCTCAAGGGCCTGACGATGCGCCGGGTGGTGTGGAAGCACGCGGTCCCGAGCGCCCTGCTCCCGACGCTGAACGTCGTCGCGCTCAACGTCGCGTGGCTGCTCGGCGGTGTCGTGGTGGTCGAGAACGTCTTCAACTACCCGGGGATGGGCAAGCTCATGCTCGAGTCGGTCTTCAACCGCGACCTGCCCACCATCGAGGCGATCGCCCTGCTGAGCGCCCTGATCTACGTCGTGTGCAACCTGGCCGCCGACCTCGTCGCGCTCGCACTCGACCCGAAGCTGCGGACCCGCCAGCGACGACCGCGCACGCGCACCCGCAGCGCCCGCAGCACCAGGAAGGCCGCCGCATGACCGCCACCGCACCCCGCCGCCGCGTCGGACGCGACGTGCTCGCCGGCGCGCTCGCACCCCTGCGCGGGTCGACGGCGCTGAGCATCGGCCTCGGCCTCATCGCCCTGCACGTCGTCCTCGCCCTGCTCGCGCCGGTCATCGCCGGGCACGACCCGGTCGCCACGAACGCCGGCGACGTGCTCGCCGGTCCGACGTGGACGCACTGGCTCGGCACCGACCAGTACGGGCGTGACGTCCTCTCCCGCACCCTGAACGGCGGCCGGTACGCGCTTTCCGTGACCTTCCTCGCCACCACGATCGCCGTGGCGGTCGGCACCGTGCTCGGGTGCGTCACGGCCTACGCCGACAACTGGTTCGACGAGGTCGTCATGCGCGTCGTCGACGCCCTGCTCAGCGTGCCGTCGATCCTCGCGCTCCTGGTCGTCGTGACGGTCTTCGACGCCGGCCTCTGGGTCATCGTCCTCGCCGTCACGGTCGTCTACGCCCCTGCGGTGACCCGTGTCGTCAGCGGCGCCGCCCGCACCGTGATCACGCAGGACTACGTCACCGCGGCCCGCGCCCGGGGCGAGCGGCCGCTGTCGATCGTGTTCCGCGAGATCCTGCCGAACGTGCTCGACGTCGTGCTCGTCGAGTACGCGATGCGGGCCTCGTGGATCGTGCTGCTCGTCGCGTCGCTGTCCTTCCTGGGCTTCGGCGCGAACCCACCGACCCCGGACTGGGGCCTGATGGTGCAGGAGAACCGCACCGCGCTCACCGTGGTGCCGCTCGGCACACTCGCCCCGATCGTGGCACTCGCCACGCTGGTGATCGGACTGAACCTCGCGGCCGACGGCCTGAGCAAGTCGCTCGGTGTCGACCGTGCGAAGCAGGGAGTCAGCGCATGACCCGCACCGACACCGGCACGACGTCCGCCGCGACGACGACCGTGCCCGACGCGATCGTCCGCGTCGACGACCTGTCCATCTCGTACGCCGCCGGCAAGCGGCGCGTCCCCGTCGTCCGGGGCGTCTCGTTCGCGATCGAGGCCGGTCGCACCCTGGGCCTGGTCGGCGAGTCCGGCAGCGGCAAGTCGACCGTCGCGCGGACGCTCCTCGCACACCTACGGGCCGGGTCGGCGATCGACGGCGGGACGGTCCGCGTCGACGGCGCCGACGTCTTCGCCCTGTCGCCGGCCGGCCGCCGGGCGCTCCGCGGCGGCACCGCCTCGGTCGTCGCCCAGAACGCCGGGCAGGCACTCACCCCGTCGATGCGCGTCGGCGAGCAGATCCGCGAGGCCCTCCGCGCCCACGGCGAGCCCGACGGCCCCGAACGCGTCGCCGAGCTGGTCCGGCTGGTCCGGCTGCCGGACCCCGACGCGATCGTCCGTCGGTACCCGCACCAGTTGTCCGGCGGCCAGCAGCAGCGCATCGCCATCGCGATGGCCGTCGCCGCCCGGCCGCGCGTGCTCGTCCTCGACGAACCGACCACCGCCCTCGACGTCGTCACCCAGGCCGCGGTCCTCGACCTGGTCGCCGACCTCGGTCGGCAGCTCGGCATGGCCGTCCTGCTCGTCAGCCACGACCTCGGGGTGGTGTCCGCCATGGCGGACGAGATCGCCGTGATGCGCGACGGCGAGGTCGTCGAGCACGCCGCCACGGCGGCGCTCTTCGCCGCTCCGCAGCACGAGTACACGCGCGCCCTGCTGGCCGCGGTGCCGGACGGGCGACGGCCTGGAGGGACGGATCGCGACGCCCTGGACGCGACCGTCCCCGGGACGGTCGGCTCCCCGGCGACCCGCACCGCGCCTCCCGAGCGTGCAGCCCGCCCCGTGGTGGCCGCTGACGACCTGGTGATCCGCTACGGCCGCGGCCTGCCGGCCGCCGTCGACGGCGTCTCGTTCACGATCGCCGCGCACGAGACGCTCGCCGTCGTCGGCGAGTCCGGCAGCGGCAAGTCGACGCTCGCGACGGCGCTGGCCGGCCTGGTGCCGGCCGAGTCGGGGACGTTCACGTACGACGACGGCACGACCCGCGGCGACCTGCGCGAGCCGATCGCCGGTCGCGCGCCCGACCTGCGGCGCGCCGTGCAGCTCGTGTTCCAGAACGCGGACACGTCGCTCAACCCGCGGCGCACCGTGGGTGCAGCCGTCGCGCGGCCGCTCCGGCTGTTCAGCGGCTCGTCCTCGCGCGAGCGCGTGGGCGCCCTGCTCAGCCAGGTCGGGCTCGGGCCGGAGTTCGCCGACCGCCTGCCCGCGCAGCTGTCCGGTGGGCAGCGCCAGCGCGTCGGGATCGCGCGCGCACTCGCGGCCGAGCCGTCGCTCGTGATCGCCGACGAGATCACCACCGCGCTCGACGTGCAGGTGCAGGCGGGGATCCTCGCCCTGCTGGCCGACCTGCAGCGCGAGCGCGGCCTCGCCTGCCTGTTCATCAGCCACGACCTCGCCGTGGTGCGGGGCGTGGCGGACCGGGTCGCGGTGATGACCGGTGGCCGGATCGTCGAGATCGGACCGACCGAGCGGGTGTTCACCGGCCCGAACCACCCGTACACGTCGACGCTGCTCGCGGCGACCCTCGAACCCGGCAGCACGACCCTGCCCGACGTCGGTGACGGGGTGCCGCGCTGGCGGCACGCCGACGGCTGGACCGACCACGGCGACGGACACCGCACCCGCAACTGGGAGGACGCATGACGACCGACGACGGCACCGACCACGGCACCGCCGCCGCCACCTTCACCGCCATCGGCGACCCCGGCTCGCTGCCCGCGGGCGTGTCGGTCCGCGACGAGTGGATCCCGATGCCCGACGGTGTGCGGCTGCACGCCCGGATCTGGGCACCGTCGCAGTCGCCGACGCAGTCGGGTGACCCCGGCGGTCCGACGCCGGTGCTGCTCGAGTACCTGCCGTACCGGCTCGACGACTGGACCGCACCACGCGACTCGGAGCGGCACCCCTGGTACGCCCAGCACGGGTACGCCTCGGTGCGGGTCGACATCCGCGGCACCGGTTCGTCCGACGGGTTCTTCGACGACGAGTACAGCGAGCAGGAGCTGCTCGACGGTGAGGCCGTGATCGCCTGGCTCGCCGAGCAACCGTGGTCGACGGGCGCCGTCGGCATGTTCGGCATCTCGTGGGGCGGCTTCAACGCGCTGCAGCTCGCGGCCCGGGCACCCGCCGCACTCAAGGCCATCGTGACGGTCTGCTCGACGGACGACCGGTACGACAACGACGTGCACTACGTCGGCGGCGCCGTGCTCGGCATCGACATGGCGGCCTGGGGCGCGACCATGTTCGCCTTCAACTCCCGGCCGCCCAGGCCCGAGGTCGTCGGCGCCGGGTGGACCGACCGCTGGCGGGAACGCCTCGAGGCGAACCGCCCGATGACGCCCGTGTGGCTGGCGCACCAGGAACGTGACGACTACTGGCGGCACGGCAGCGCGGCCGAGGACTACGACGGCATCCGCGCCGCGGTGCTCGCGGTCGGTGGCTGGGCGGACCCGTACCGGGACGCCGTGCTCCGGCTCGTCGACCACGTCAGCGCCCCCGTGAAGGGCATCGTCGGCCCGTGGTCGCACCAGTACCCGGACCGTGGACTCGCGCCGGGTCCGTCGATCGGGTTCCTGCAGGAGACCCTGCGGTGGTGGGACCGCTGGCTGCTCGGGGTGGACACCGGCGTCGAGGACGACCCCGCACTGCGGGCCTGGATCAACGAGGGCGAAGCCCCCGCGCCGTACTACGCCGGTCGCCGCGGTCGCTGGATCGGTGCCGAGGCGTGGCCCTCCGCCGCGACCCACGAGCGCGTCCTGCCCCTCGCCGCCCTGCGGGGCGGTGACCTCGGACCGGTCGTGGTGCGGTCACCGCAGCACACCGGGGTGGACGCCGGTCGGTTCTTCCCGTTCGGCAACGCCACCGACCTGCCGCCGGACCAGCGCGCCGAGGACGGCCGGTCGGTGACCTTCGACCTGCCGGTCGGCAAGGCGTTCGACCTGCTCGGCAACGTGCTCGTGCGGTTGTCCGTCACGAGCGATGCGCCCCGGGCCACCCTGACCGTCCGGCTCTGTGACGTCGCACCGGACGGCTCGTCGACGCTCGTCACACGCGGGGTGCTGAACGCCGCGAAGCGCGACGGCATGGACCGCGACGACGTGCTCGTGCCCGGGACGCCCGCCGAACTACCCGTGCGCCTGGTCTCGACCGGACACCGGTTCGCCGCCGGACACCGGCTGCGCATCGCGGTCTCGTCGTCCTACTGGCCGTGGGTGTGGCCGCACGGCGTCGAGGCCACGGTGACGATCGACCCGACCGCCTCGAGCGTCACCCTGCCCACCTGGACCCGGTCGACCGACGACGGGGTGGTCTTCGCCGAGCCCGAACGGTCCGAGCCCCTCGTGATCGAGCGCGTCGCGCCGGCCGACCCGCTGCCGCAGCGCACGGTGACGCACGACGTCGAGACGGGGGAGTGGACGCTCGACGTCGACCCCGGGTACGGCGGCGGGCGCATCTACCCGGACGGCCTCGTGTTCACCGAGGACGCCCGCGAGACGTACCGGATCCGCTCCGACGACCCGACCAGCGCACGGGCGAGTTCCCGTTGGGCCATCGGGCTGGCGAAGCCGGAGTGGGCCGCGCGCCTCGAGACGTCGTCCGAGGTCACCGCCGACGCCGACACCTTCCACGTCGTCAACACCGTGCGCGCCTGGGCCCGCGATGGCGGACCCGAAGAACCCGAGGTGCTGGTCACCGAGCGGACCTTCGTCGACGACGTCCCACGGACGTCGGCGTGACCGCGGCGGCACGGGTCCGGCAGCGGCCGGAGGTCCGACGCGCGATGATCGTCGAGGCCGCCCGCGCGGTGATCGTCCGGAACGGCGTCGGTGCCACCGGGTTGCGCGACATCGCGGCCGAGGCCGGCGTCTCCGTCGGAACCGTCACGTACCACTTCGGCAGTGTCGCGGAGATCCTCAACGAGGTCGTGGTGCTCGAGACGGAGCGCTTCTACGGCGCCATCGTCGCGGCCGTCGACGCCGAACCCGACGTGCTGGTGGGGCTGCGGATGCTCGTCGCCCCGCTGTTCGGCGACACCGAGCAGGTCCGGCAGCACTGGCGGATCTGGTCCGACTACTGGACCGCGGTGGTGCGACGGCCCGAGGTGGCCGCCGAGTACGCCGAACGCATCCGCGTCTGGGAGGCGTGCCTGGTGCGGGTCATCCGGCGCGGGGTGGAGGCCGGGGTGTTCGTCGACGTCGACGCCGACACCGTCGCGCTGCAGCTCGCCGCGTACAGCGACGGCGTCGCGACGCAGATCGCCCAGGGCGTCCCGGGACTGACGAACACGGTCGCCCTGTCCTGGATGTGGCGGTTCCTGTCGCACGAACTCGGTGTGCCCGCTGTGGACATCGCCGGAACCGGTCGTTCCCCCTTGTGATGAGGTAAGGCTTCCCTTACCGTTGCCACATGGCACGGACCCGGCGACAGCCCAGCGAACGCATCCTCATCGCGGGCGGTGCCGAGGACCTCGTCGAGATCCACCGCCAGCTCGAGGAACTCCCCGAGAACGCGTACGGGCAGGTCTTCGTCGAGGTCGCCCTCGACGAGCAGATCCGCATCCTGCCGGCTCCGCCGCGCGTCACCGTGACCTGGCTGGTCCGGAGCACCCGCAGCTCGGCCGTCGCCCCGCTGGTCTTCGCGGACCACGGCGAAGCCCTCGCACACGCCCTGACCGGCTGGGCCGCCGAGTGGTGCGTGACGGGCTGCGAGCCCCGCACCTCGGTCTGGATCGGGTGCGCGGACAGCCCGTGGATCGAGCGCGCACGGTCCATGGTGCAGCTCGAACTCACCGACGCCGGCCAGCAGGTCCAGGTCGAGTACGGCGGGTAAGGGCAGCCTGCTCTTCCTTGCAATGTGCAAAAGACGGGGGCATGGTTGTGTCATGACCACGCAGAGCAGCACCACCACCCCGAGCACCACGTCCCCGTTCTCGACCACGCCGGAGCTCGCAGCCGGGGTCGCGCAGTTCCTCGCCCCCGTCGTCATCGACCTCGAGGCGCTCGTCGTCAACGGCAAGCAGGCCCACTGGCACGTCCGTGGCCGCAACTTCGTCGGCGTGCACGAGCTCCTCGACGAGATCGTCGAGCACGCGCAGGACTACGCGGACAAGGCTGCGGAGCGCATCGTCGCCCTCGGCCTGCCGGTCGACTCGCGCATCGCGACCGTCGCCGCGAACACCACCCTGCCGCCGCTGTCGCAGGGCTTCCAGAACTCGGACGTCACCATCACCGAGGTGATCGCCCAGATCGACGCCGCACTGCTGCAGGTCCGCCGTGCGGTCGACGGCCTCGACGAGGTCGACCTCAACAGCCAGGACGTCGCGATCGAGATCGAGCGCGCGCTGACCAAGGACCGCTGGTTCCTGCAGGCGCACCTCGCCGCCTGAGTCGCGACCACACCTCTGACAGGAGGCCCGGTGCCAGCTGGCACCGGGCCTCCTGTCCGTCTGCGGTCACGTCTCGGGCCCGCACCTCACACGGACGGCGTGACCAGCCCGCTCTCGTAGGCCAGCACGACGGCGTGCACCCGGTCCCGCAGCTGCAGCTTCGCCAGGACCCGGCCGACGTGGGTCTTCACGGTCTGCTCCGCGATGAACAGCTCCGCCGCGATCTCACCGTTCGACCGCCCCCGCGCCATCAGCAGGAACACGTCGCGCTCCCGGTCCGTCAGCACGTCGAGCACCTCGGTCCGCGGGGCCGTCGGCTGCGGACCGGCGACGAAGGCCTCGACGAGGTGCCGGGTCACCCTCGGTGCGAGCAGGGAGTCGCCGGCTGCGACGGTCCGCACGGCCTGCACGAGCTCCTCGGCGCTCGCGTCCTTGAGCAGGAACCCGCTCGCCCCGGCACGGAGCGCGTCGAACACGTAGTCGTCGATGTCGAACGTCGTGAGCATCACCACGCGGACGGGCGACTCCGCGGGCGCCGCGGTGATCCGCCGGGTCGCCTCGATCCCGTCGAGCTCCGGCATCCGGACGTCCATCAGGATCACGTCCGGCCGGAGCCGGATCGCCATGACGACCGCCTCGGCCCCGTTCGCTGCCTCGCCGACGACCTCGACGTCGTCCTGGGCCTGGAGGATCGCCCGCAGTCCGACACGGAACATCTGCTGGTCGTCGACCACCATCACCCGCGTCATCGGCTTGCCCCGTCGGCCGTCGGCTGCGACGTGGTCGCGGTGGGCCGGGTGGGCAGACTGACGGCGACGCGGAAGCCGCCGTCCGGGTCCGGCCCGTGGTCGATGGTGCCGCGGAGCGCGGCGACGCGCTCCCGCATGCCCGCCAGACCGAAGCCGCCGTCGTCCGGCGGCGCACCGGGCACGCTGCCGACCGGTGGCGCGGTGTTGGCGACCTCGACCGTGAGGGCCGACCCGTGCCTCCCGACCGTCACGACGGTGGTCGCACCGGGCGCGTGCCGGGCCACGTTGCCGAGCGCCTCCTGCACGACCCGGTACACGGTGAGCTGCGCGAGCCGGTCGACGTCGTCGAGGTCGGGGTCGAGCCCCTCGTCGAGTCGGAGTTCGACGGGGATGCCGGCCGCGCGGGTGGCCTGCACGAGCGCGTGCAGGTCGGCGAGCCGCGGCTGCGGTGCGCGCTCGGCGGCGGCGTCGCCACGCAGGGTGCCGAGCAGCTGCCGCATCTCCCGCAGGGCCGTGCGCGAGGTCTCGGCGATCGCGGCGAACTCGGTTCGGGCCTCCGGCGGCAGGTCCGCGACGCGGTACGGGGCGGACTCGGCCTGCATGTGCACGACGGACATGCTGTGGGCGACGACGTCGTGGAGCTCACGGGCTATCCGGGAGCGCTCCTCGACCGTCCGGCGTCGGGCCTGCTCGAGCTCGGTGTCGCGGCGGGCGGCGGCGAGCTCCTCGCGCACGGTCCGGCGCTGCCCGATGACCACCGCAGCGGCCGCCACGACGAGGGTGTCGCCGGCACTCACCACGAAGCTCGTCGCCCAGACGTCGACCTGCCCCCACCGGTCGGGCGTCACGCCGATGAGCAGCAGGGTGAGCAGCGTCGCCGCGACCCAGACCACCGCGGTGAGCCGCCAGGTGGTGCGGACGCCCAGCACGACGAGCAGCACACTCAGGCCGATGATGCTCGTGACCGAGACCGGCCAGGGCCCGACGGTGCCGGGTGCCGTCAGGATGCCGAGGCCGGCGAGGGCGACGAGGTGCGCGACCGACGCCGTGCGGGGGACGAGCGGTGCGAGGCCGATGCTCGCCGACAGCACGGCGGTCGCGAGCATCGCGAGCGGCACGGGGACGCCGTAGAACACCGCGGTCACGGGTGCGGCGACGGCGAACAGGGACACCACGACGACGACGAAGCCGATCTGCACGGCAGGCCGGACCCAGGTGGGTCGGGGCTTCGGGACGACGGTCACGGGCGGGCGGTCTCTCCGGTTCGGACGAGGCAGGGCTCGGGGGCGGTGGCGGGGGCGGGTGTGGCAGCGGCAGCGGCAGCGGCAGCGGCGGCAGCGCGGGCCTCGCGGGCTTCGCGCCTGCGGCTGATGGTACCGAGCACCCGGTCGACCGCGATCCCGAGCCCGGCGGCGACCACCATCGACACCAGGGCCGCGACGATCGGTTCGTGCAGCACGCTCGACGCGGCCAGGGCGATCCCGATCGACACCGCCGACCACGCCACACCCGCGATCGCGCTGATCGCGAGGAACCGGCGGTAGGGCAGGCCGGTCGCGCCGGCGGTCATGTTGACCGCGACCCGGCCGACCGGAATGAAGCGCCCGGTCAGGATGAGGCTGGCCGAGCGGCGCTGCATCTGCCGCTCAGCGAACGCGAAGGCCGCTGCGATCCGTGGTCGCTTCGACCGGGCCAGCCGGGCGAACCCGATCCGGCGACCGATCGAGTACGCGATCGAGTCGCCGGCGATCGCTCCGAGGGCGGCGGCGGCGAGCACCACGGCGAGCACGGGCTGCCCGGACGTCGCGGCGACGGCGGCGATCGCGACCAGGGCGGACTCGCTCGGCACCGGCGGGAAGAAGCCGTCCACCAGGCACAGGGCGAAGAGGACGACGTAGACGAGCGGACTCGCGGCCAGCTCGACGACGAGCGGGGTGATCTGGTCGAACACGGGGTGCTCCCTCCCGCCGACGGAACTCGTCGACGAGGACGACGCTACGGAACCGGCGCGCGCCGGCCATCCCGCGGTGGTCTCGACCACCCCCTACCGCGGTATGACGTTCCCGTCCGCGAAGACCACGTCGGGCGCGTCCACCCGGCGGTCGACGACGGTGGTCGGGGCCTCCAGGTGCACGGCACCCGAGGGCATGATGCCCGCACCGCCGAACCGTTCCATCACCCGCCACTGCGCGACGACGTCCTCGCCGGCGTGCTCGGGCGGCAGGGTGTCCCAGAACCGGAAGCCCCCGACCTCCTCGAGCGCACGACGGTCGTACAGCGCGCAGGCGCCGACCCACGCGACGCGGTAGGGCACCCACTCGCCGGGGTGCAGGTCGAGGTCAGCGGCGACGTGCGTCGGGTTCGCGGCGTTGTGCAGCGACCAGCGGTCGAAGCCGGGGGTCCCGCGGCGCACCACCTCGGGCACGACCGGGCCGTCCCACCGCTCGAACACCGAGGTCTCGTGGGGGCGTCGGTCCTGCAGGTACGACAGGCCCTGCACCGCGCTGCCGACGAACCCGCAGCCCAGGGTGCGCAGCGCGTCGAGCATCCGCGCGATCGACCCCGGCTCGAGCCAGACGTCGTCGTCGAGGAACAGCACCGCGGCGGCCTCGGCGTGGTCGAGCAGGAACTGCCGGTGCTCTGCCAGGCCACGCCGTTCCGGGTGGGTGAGGAGCGTGACGGGCCGGCCCTGCGCCTCCAGGACGCGGACCATCGCCGCGACCGCCGGCGCGCTGGCGGCGTCTCCGTCCGCGGACTGGTCGCTGAGCACGACGCGCAGGTCGACGTCGGTCTGGGCGGCGAGGCCGGCGAGCGTCGTGGCGAGCTCGGCCGGCCTGCCGACGGTCGGGATGAGCCCGTCGACGTCGACCGTGCTCGTGTCCGCTGGATCGGGGGCCTTCGCCCAGGACCCGGACCAGCGGGCGGTCACGGTGCCGGGTCCGGTTCGGGCCGCGCAGCGGCTTCGCGGATCCGGCGCACGACGGCGCTGGTGGAGTGCTCGGGCACGTAGTCGACCATGACGACCTCGCCGCCGTAGCCGCGTACGACCTCGGTCTCGGTCAGCATCTCGGGGGAGTAGTCCCCGCCCTTGACGTAGACCTCGGGGCGCAGCCGCTCGATGAGCGGGATGGGGGTGTCCGTCGCGAACACCGTGACCAGGTCGACGCAGGCCAGCGCGGCGAGCACGCCGGCGCGGTCCTCGGCCGGGTTGATCGGCCGCTCCGGGCCCTTCAGCCGGCGCACCGAGTCGTCGTCGTTCAGTGCGACGACGAGCAGGTCGCCCAGGTCACGGGCCTGGCGCAGGTAGGTGGTGTGGCCGCGGTGCACGACGTCGAAGCAGCCGTTCGTGAAGACCACGCGACGGCCGGCCTGCCGTGCGGCCTCGACCGCGGTGGCGAGCTCGTCGTGGTCGACGACCGTCGCCGCCGGCGCGGTCACCGAGTCGAGCAGGGCGGCGGCGGTGCAGACGGACGTGCCGGCCTCGCGGACGACGACGTCGGCAGCGGCCTGGGCGACCGCGACGGCGTCGCGCAGGGGTGCCTGCACGGCGAGGGCGACGGTCGCGGCGGCGCAGAATGTGTCACCGGCGCCGGAGGCCTGCTGCTCCGAGGCGGGCGTCGCACGCGTGCGGAACCCCTGGTCGGAGCCGGGCTCGAGCAGCACGGTGCCGTCGCGGTCGAGCGTGACCACCGCGGCACGGGCGCCGCTGCGGGCGAGCACGTCGGCACGGGCTGCGACGACGGTGCCGACGCGGTCGGCACCGGTGCCGAGCTCCGTGCCGAGCAGTGCGGCGGTCTCACCGGCGTTCGGCGTGACGAGGTCGGGGTGCAGCGCGGCCCAGCGGGTCAGGTCGTGCGCGTCGACCACGACGGCGCCGGGGCGGTCACGGTCGAGCATCGGCAGGACGTCCTCGGCGCGGACGCCCAGGCCGTAGTCGCACACGACGGCGGCGTCGGCGCACCGGATGGCGCGGGCCACCGAGCGGGCGAGGCGTTCGCCGTGCTCGGCGGTCGGGGTCGCGGCCAGCTCGTCGACCCGGACCACGACGCGGTCACCGCCGACCACGCGCGACTTCGTCGTGGTGCGGGTGCCGGGGATCTCGACCAGGAACGACGTGTCGACGCCGGCTGCCTCGAGCCGCTGGCGCAGGACGTCACCGGCCTCGTCGTCACCGATGAGCCCCACCATGCGGACCCGGGCGCCCAGGGCACGGGCGTTCACGGCCGTGTTCGCCGCGCCGCCCGGCACCGCGATGGTCTCGGTGACGCGGACGACGGGGGCCGGGGCCTCACGGGAAACCCGCTCGGCCTCGCCGACGGTCCAGCGGTCGAGGATGCAGTCGCCGATGACGACGACGAGGGGCTCGCGGTCGTCGATCGTGGCGACGAGGTCACGGACCAGTCGGACGTCGGCGGTCATCGGGTGCCTCCCACGGTGTCGGCGCTGCCGGCGGTGGCGCCGGCAGCGGCTGCGGCTGCGGCTGCGGGGCCGGTGGTGCCCGCTGCGGCACCGGTGCTGCTGGTGGCTACGGTGCTGCCGGCGGCTGCGGTCGACGGCTCGACGGTGCGGCGCGGCGGTGCGGCCTCGAGGTGCACCACGGTCGTGGTCGTCATCTCGTCGAGCAGGTGCGGGCCGTACCCGAACCCGGCGCCCGAGGCACCGCGGGGCTGGGCGCTGCCGCCCGGAGCGCCACCGAACACGGCGTTCACCTTGACGGTGCCGACGGGCAGCTCGGCCGCTGCACGGAGCGCGTGTGCGGTGTCGTTCGTCAGCACCGTGGCTGCGAGGCCGTAGCGGTCGGCCGCGGCGAGCCGGAGGCCCTCCTCGAAGTCCGACACGACGCGCACCGGGGCGATCGGGCCGAAGGTCTCCTCGGTCAGCACGAGCGTGTCGTCCGTGCAGTCGGTCAGGACGGTCGCCGGGTAGAACGATCCGAGCCCGCCGGGCGTGACGCCACCGGTCCGAGCGACGGCGCCGCGGGCGATCGCGTCGTCGACGTGGTGCTGCACCAGCTCGCGCAGCCGGTCGTCCACGAGGGGTCCGAACTCGGCGGCGGGTGCGGCCGTGCGGCGCTCCGCCTCGGCGACCAGCGCGGCGATGAAGGGCTCGGCGACGTCCTGGTGCACGTACACCCGCTCGACGCTGGTGCAGATCTGGCCGGTGTTCGCGAAGGCGCCGAGGGCGACCTGTGCGGCGGCCCACTCCGGGTCGACGTCGGCGTCGACGACGACGGGGTCGTTGCCGCCGTTCTCGCGGATGACGTGGGCGCGGGTGGTCACGGCCACCTCGCTCAGGCGGTCACCGGTCGCGGTCGACCCGACGTGCGCGTAGACGTCGATGCCCTCCTGCGCCAGGAGCTGCTCGCCGGTGGTCGCGTCGCCGTCGACACCGATGAGCACACCGTCCGGCAGGACCTCGGCGAGCAGCGCGTTGAGCCGGGCGAAGGTCGCGGGGCACCGTTCGCTGCCCTTGTGCACCACCGTGTTGCCCGTGACGATCGCTGCTCCGAGGATCCCGCAGGCCACGGCGACCGGGTCGTTCCACGGCGTCAGGGCGAGCACCACGCCGCGCGGGTGCGGCACTGACCAGTCGGCGGCACCGAACTGCCCGCGCAGGGCCTCACCCCGGTGCACCGGCCCGAGCTCGGCGTACTGCACGAGCGTGCCGATGCCGGCCTCGACCCCACCGATGGCGTCGCCGGGCACCTTGCCGGTCTCGCGGGTGTTCAGGTCCGCCAGCTCCTGCGCGTGCGCACGGAGGTGCTCGGCCGCGGCGTGCAGCAGTGCACCGCGCTCGGCCGGCGCGGTCCGGGCCCAGGCACCGGCAGCGGCACGGGCACGGGCGACGGCGTTGCGGACGTCGTCCTCGGTCGAGCGGCGCACGGTGGACGCGATCGATCCGTTCACGGGGTCGGTCACCACGAGGTCGTCGGCGGCGGGGGGTGCGATCGTCATGGGGTCCTTCCGGAGGCGGGCGGGGCCTCACACGGTGCTCGGGCTCCGCTGTGTGCGGTCACGGCATCGCGCTTCTCGTCCATCCGGGTCCGCTGCTGGGCGTCCGGACGGGTCCGACCGGTAGACGTGGAGCTGTGCAACAGATCGGTGTGGGCGGAGAACGGTTCGACGGTGTCGGCGAGATCGCGGTGCTCCGCGGTGGGGGACTGGGCGACCTGATGTTCGCCCTCCCGGCGGTCGAGGCCCTGGCCGCCGCGTACCCCGGAGCCCGGATCACGCTGCTCGGGGCACCGTCAGCGCGGCCGGTGCTCGAGGGCCGGAGCGAGGCCGTGCACGCCTTCGAGGAGCTCCCCGTCGTGCCCGGGGTCCGGGACTCCGGCGAGGGCGCACCGACCGAGCAGGACTTCTTCGAGCGGCTGCACGGGCGCTTCGACCTCGCGGTGCAGGTGCACGGCGGTGGCCGCAACTCGAACCCGTTCCTGCTCCGGCTCGGCGCCCGTCACACCGTGGGCACGGCCACCGAGGACGCCGAGGTCCTGGAACGCTGGGTCCGCTACGTCTACTACCAGCACGAGGTCGTCCGGGCGCTCGAGGTGGCCTCGCTCGCCGGCGCCGAACCGGTCACCCTCGACCCCCGACTGCACGTTCCCGAGGCCGCGCGGGCCGGGGTCCGGCAGCGCCTCGGCGTCCGGGGACGACTCGTCGCGATCCACCCCGGCGCCACCGACCCGCGTCGCCGCTGGAGCCCCTCGCGCTTCGCCGAGGTCGCCCGTGCACGGCTCGCCGCCGGGGACGACGTGGTGCTCGTCGGTGACGACTCGGACGTGCCGGCGTCGTCCGCCATCGTCGCGTCGCTGCCGCCCGAGCTGCGGGAGCGCGTCCACGACCTCACCGGGTCACTGCCGCTGCGTGAACTGCCCGACGTCCTCGCCGCCGCCGACGTCGTGGTCGGCGACGACTCCGGCCCACGGCACCTCGCCGTCGCCGTGGGCACGCCGACCGTCGGGGTGTTCTGGTTCGGCAACGTGATCAACGCCGGGCCGTTCGACCGCGGTCGGCACCGCGTGCACCTGTCCTTCGTGACGCAGTGCCCGGTGTGCGGCGCGGACGTGACCCAGGTCGGCTGGACCGCCGAGCGGTGTGAGCACGACCCGTCCTACGTCGACCAGGTCGAGCCGGAGGCCGTCCTCGCCGACGTCGAGGACCTGCTCCGCACGGTCTGACGCTGCACGCGGCGCCACGAGCGCCCGGTGCGAGGTTCCACATTCTGTGGGACGCTCCGGCCCTCGCACGGAGTGCGGAAGCGCGCACCGAGCGGTGGACGGATCGTCGGACGGCCCGGAGGCGCGGTGCCAGCCCGGCACGCGCCTCCAGGCAGCGCCGTGGCGCGTCACGACCGCCCGGTGCGAGGTTCCACACTCCGTGGGACGCTCCGGCCCTCGCACGGAGTGCGGAAGCGCGCACCGAGCGGTGGACGGACCGTCGGACGGCCGGGAGGCGCGGTGCCAGCCCGGCACGCGCCTCCAGGCCGCCCCATGTGGCGTCACGACCGCCCGGTGCGAGGTTCCACACTCCGTGGGACGCCCCGGCCCTCGCACGGAGTGCGGAAGCGCGCACCGAACGGTGGACGCGCGCGACTGACGGCCGGGAGGCGCGGTGCGAGCCCGGCACGCGCCTCCAGGCCGCCCCATGTGGCGTCACGAGCGCCCGGTGCGAGGTTCCACATTCCGTGGGACGCCCCGGGCCTCGCACGGGGTGCGGAAGCGCGCACCATGCGGTGGACAGACCGGCGGACGGCCGGGAGGCGCGGTGCCAGCCCGGCACGCGCCTCCAGGCCGCGCCGGGGCGCGCCACGACCGCCCGGTGCGAGGTTCCACGCTCCGTGGGACGCTCCGGCCCTCGCACGGGTTGCGGAAGCTCGCACCAGCGCCCGGCACACGGACACACGGGAGGCGCGGTGCCAGCCGGCACCGCGCCTCCCGTCCGTCAGCGGCGAGCGGCTACGGCCAGCTCGGCTCCGTCTCCGGCATGATCGACAGCTCGCGGATCTCGCAGCCGGCCGGCTGCGACAGCGCGAAGATGATCGAGTTCGCGACGTACTCCGGCTCGATGAGCTGCGCGTCCGGGCCCGGCTTGTACTGCTCGGTCCGGTCGGCGAAGAAGTTCGTGCGCATCCCGGCGGGGATGATGTTGGTCACGCCGATGCGACCGGCGGTCTCGGCGGCCAGCGCCTGCGAGAACCCGCGGACACCGAACTTCGACGCCGAGTACGCGGTGCCGTCGCCGACGCCGCGCAGGGCGAGCGACGAGGAGATGGTGACGACGCGGCCGTGCGTGGCCTCGAGGGCGGGCAGGGCGGCGCGCACGGTCGAGGCGGTGCCGATCAGGTTGACGCCGACGATCTGCTCCCACTTGCCGGACGAGATCGCGTCGATCGGGGCGGGGGTGTCGATGCCGGCGGCGGTGACGACGGCGTCGAGGCCACCGTGCCGCTCGGCGGCGTCACGGACCGCCTGCTCGACGGCGTCGGTGTCCGAGACGTCCACGGCGACGGCGTCGACGCCCTCGGGGACGGCGTCGATCCGCAGGTCCAGGACGATCGGGGTGCCGCCGGCCTCGGTGACGGCGGCCACGACGGCGGCTCCGAGGCCGGAGGCGCCGCCGGTGACGAGGACGCGGCCGATGGGGGTGGTGGGGACGGGCATGGATGTCCTTTGCGTAGTGGTGCGGGAAGTGGTCGAGCTGGTGTGGAACGGCGAGCGGACGCTCAGCCGACGCGTTCGATCGCGGCGGCGAGCCGGGTGGTCGAGCGGCCCGGGTGGAACGGCACGGTGACGACGCGGCCACCCCACTCGGCGAGGGTCGCCGTCTCGGGCAGTTCGCTCGCGGTGTAGTCGCCGCCCTTCGCCCAGACGTCCGGTCGGAAGCGGCGCAGGGCCTCGTCGGGGGTGGACTCGTCGAACACCACGACGGCGTCGACGCAGTCGAGTGCCAGGAGCAGCTCGACCCGGTCGTCCTGGGTCATGATCGGCCGGTCCGGGCCCTTCAGCGCGCGGACCGACGAGTCCGAGTTGAGGCACACGACCAGGCAGTCGCCGAGTGCACGGGCGGCCGACAGGGTGCGGGCGTGCCCGGCGTGCAGCAGGTCGAAGCAGCCTCCGGTCGCGACGACGGTGCCGCCGGCGCTCCGGACGTCGTGCACCAGGCGCATGGCGTCCCGGTCGGCCCCGGGCACGGCGAGCGGCGCGGGGCCGTCGTCGGCGAAGAGCGCGGTGACGCCACCGGCGGCCAGGTACTCGGACGCGGCGACCACGCCGGCGGAGACGGCCTCGGGGACGTCCGCGCCGGACGCCAGTGCGACGGCGACGCCCGCGGCGAGCCGGTCGCCGGCACCGCAGGGGTCCCCGGCGCTGACGGACGGAGCCGGCACGAAGCGGCTGTCGCCCTGGGCGTCGGCGAGCAGCGCACCGCGGTCGCCCATCGTCACCGCGACGGCGCCGGCCTGCCACTGCTCGACGAGCCGGGCGGCGGCGACGGTCGCGAAGGGCACACCGTGTCCCTCGACGTCGGTGAAGCGTCGCGCCTCGGCAGCGTTCGGGGTGGCGACGGTGGTGCCGGGGACGGGGGCGGCGCCCTTGGGGTGCGGGTCCCAGACCACCGGCAGGCGCTCGGCCGCACGGGTGAGGGCGTCACGGAGTGCCGGGGCAGCGGCGACCCCGCGGCCGTAGTCGGCGACGACGATCGCGTCGACGCCGTCGAGGGCGGCGGTCATCGCGTCGGTGGCCTCGGGCACGGGCGGGGTCGCGCAGCCCTCGTCGATCCGGACGAGGGCGTGGTCGACGACGCGCACGCGGGTCTTCACGGGCGTGGGGACGCCGGAGGGCCCGGCGACGATCGTGACGTCGGGCAGCAGGTCACGGATCTCCTGGGCACGGCCGTCGTCGCTCAGGACGGTGACCAGGGTGACGTCGTGGCCGTCGCGGGCGAGCATCGTCGCGACGAGTCCGGCGCCACCGGCACGGCGGTCGTCGGTGGCGACGTCCACCACGGGGACGGGGGCGTCCGGGCTCAGCCGCTCGCTCGTGCCCGACACGTCGACGTCGAGCAGGGTGTCCCCGACGACGGCGATGCGGAAGCGCGGTCCGGCGGTACGGCCACCGGCGGCGCCGGAACGCGGTGCGACGGCAGCGGGCCCGCTCATCGACGGCCCCCGCGACGCAGCGTCGGCTCCATCGCCTTGCAGAGCGCGTGCACCAGGACGAGCTGCGCCTCCTGCACGTTGGCGGACGGCCCCTTGATGCAGATCGCGTCGTCGACCAGGTCGGCGAGCGGGTTCGGTCCGGACCCGGTCAGCGCGAGGGAGCGGGCGCCCACGGCACGTGCGGCCTCGGCGGCCCGCAGCAGGTTCGGGCTCTTGCCGCTCGTCGACAGCAGCACGAGGACGTCACCGGCACGGGCGTGCGCCGACACCTGCCGCGCGAACACCTGGTCGTAGCCGTAGTCGTTCCCGATGGCGGTCACCGCCGAGGTCTCGGCGTGCAGCGAGATGGCCGAGTACGCCGGTCGGTCGCCCTCGAAACGGCCGGTGAGCTCGGACGTCAGGTGCTGCGCCTCGGCAGCCGAGCCGCCGTTGCCCGCGGCGAGCAGCCGACGTCCGGCGACGAGCCGCCCGGCGATGTCGTCCGCCCACTCGGCGATGTGGTCCCGGTGGTCGACGAGGGAGGCGATCACGGGGACCGACGCCGCGACGTGGTCGACGACGACGCGGGCACTGTCGGTGACGGCGCGGTCCTCGAGCCCGGTCTGCTGGTCGATGGTCATCGTGCGGTCCTCTCCGTCGACTGCGCGGCGCGGGTGGCCCGGCCGGCGTGGGTGGTGCGCGAGCGGCCGGCGGCGGGCCCGGTGGTGCTGGCGGACGAGGTCGCGCCGGCGAGCAGGCGCTCGTAGACGCGTTCGCTGTCGGCGGCGACCTTCTGCCAGGTGTAGCGGGACTCGGCGCGCTGTCGACCGGCACGGCCGTACGCCTCGCGGCGCTCCGGGTCGTCGAGCAGTGCGCCGACGGCCTCGGCGACCGCGGTCTCGTCGCGCGGCGGCACGTGCAGGCCGGTGGCGTCCTCGACGACGGTGTCGATGAGCCCGCCGACGCTCGACGCGACCACCGGGCGACCGCAGGCCATCGCCTCGAGCGGCACGATGCCGAACGGCTCGTACCAGGGGGCGCAGACGACGACGTCGGCGCTGCGGTAGACGGCGGGCATGTCGTGCTGCCCGAGCTGCCCGCGGAAGGTCACGTGCTCGCGCACGCCGAGTGACCGGGCGAGGGTGTCGAGGCGCTGGTACTCGGGGTCGTCCACCAGGTCGGCACCGGCGACACCGGCACCGCCCACGACGACGAGCTCGACGTCGCGGCCCTGTTCGACCAGCGCGGCGAGAGCGGCGATCGTCGTCCCGACGCCCTTCCGCTGCACGAGTCGTGAGGCGGTGAGCACCCGGAGCGGACGGTCGCGCTCTTCGACGGGGCCGTCCGGACGGAAGAGCGAGACGTCGACCCCGCACGGCACGACGGAGATGCGGTGCAGCGGGACGCCGAGGGCCTTGAGCTCGAACGCCTCGTCCGAGCACGTCGCGACGACCTGGTCGACGCTCCGGCCGACGGCGGGTTCGACCCACTCGCGCTCGGCCGGGCTGGTGTCCGCGGCACCCTGGTGCCGGCGCTTCACGACACCCAGGGCGTGGAAGGTCTGCACCACCGGGATCCGCACCCCACCGGTCCGGGCCTGCACCTGCGTCACCGCGTCGAGGGCGGCGTGCCCGGACATCCAGAAGTGCGCGTGCACCACGTCGGGACGGTCGAGGAACCACTCGGCGGCGAGCACCGACGCGAACGTCCCCATGAACGGGAACAGCTCGTCCTTCGGCACGGCACGCGCCGGACCGGCGTCGACGTGCACGACGTCCACACCGGGGCGCAGGGGCACACGGACGGGCTGCGACGCGTCGTCGCGCCGCGTGTAGACGGTCACGTGGTGGCCGCGGTCGGCCAGCGCACCGGACAGTTCGGCGACGTGGACGTTCTGCCCACCGGCGTCGACCCCGCCGAGCACGGCGAGCGGACTCGCGTGCTCGGACACCATGGCGATCTTCATCCGAGGCTCCCTTCGAGCGCGGCTCCCGCCGCACGGTTCCGTCGCACACCGCGCGCGACGGCGTCGCCGAGCAGGTCGTCCCAGTCGGCCAGGAACCGACCGAGCGCGTGCCGTGCGAGCACGGCCTCCCGCGCCACGAGTCCCCGTCGACGCGCCTCGTCCGGGTCCTCCAGCAGCAGCCTGGAGGCCCGCACCAGCTCCTCGACGTCGGTCGCGATCGCCCCGGCCTCACCCGGGACCGTGCGGGCCGCGTCCGTCGTCGCGAGCACCAGGACCGGCATGGCCATGTGCATCGACTCGATGAGCGACAGGCCGAGCGAGGTCCAGCGGTTCGGGTGCACGTAGGCCCGCCGTTCGGCCAGCGCCGCGTGCATGGGGTCGGCCTTCACGTCGCCCTGCGCGACCACGCGGTCGCCGAAGCCGAGCTCCGGCAGCCGTTCGGTGCCGATGCCCCAGACGTCGACCGGCGCGACCTCGGCGAAGCGGGGGAGCAGGTCGGTGCCGACGACACGGTTGCGCCGGACGGGTTCGTTGATGACGACGCCGAGACGTTCGAGCGCACCGGTGTACAGCGGGCCGGGGTCGACGACGCCGTGCTCGACGACGGTGGTCCTGGTGGTGCCGCAGTCCCACATCAGGGCGTTCCAGTGCGTCACGTGCGCGATCGTCAGGTCGTCGCGGTCGCGCATCGGGTGCAGGCTGTTCGGCACGTCGACCCGGGGCGCGTTGTGCTCCACGAAGACGATCGGTACGTCACGGCCACCGAGCAGACGGCGGGCTTCCTCGAGCTCCTCGGTGCGCTGCAGGACGACCACGTCGACCTCGGCCTCGGCGACGTCGGCCGGGTCGATCTCGATCGCGGAGTCCGGCCAGTCGCGCCCACCGCGGCCGAGTCCCCAGGCGTCGCGCGCCGGGGTGGTCGGGATGAGGTACTCGTGGGGGCCGCGGACGAAGGCGTCCATCCAGCCGCCGTGCACGTGCCACACGAGGATCCGCATGCAGGGCCTTCCGGTCGGTGTCGATGGGCTCGCTCCCCGCCGCTGCCGGAGCAGCAGGAGAAGGAGCAGGAGAAGCAGTGGCGCACGCTACGCAGCGCCTTCTGGGCCGCCCCGCAGACTTCTCGGATCAGTCCGCGAAACGCGGTCGAGGAGCCGTTCGTGGGCCTCCAGGACCTCCGCGATGCGCACTCCGGACAGGCACGGGTGGCCGGGGACCGGGCACTCGCGAGCGCGGCTGAGACGGCACGGTGCGGCCTGGTCGCCGAGCAGTTCGACGAGCGGGGCGTACGGCGCCCACTTCACGGCGGGGACGACGGGCGAGAACAGGCTCACGATGGGCGCTCCGACGGCCGCGGCGAGGTGGGCCGGACCGGTGTTCCCGACGACGACGACCTCGGCGCCGGCGAGGACGGCCGCGAGTTCGGCGGGGCTGGTGCGGCCGCCGAGGTCGATGCCGGTGTCGCCCGCCACGGCGGCGGTCAGTGCGCGTTCGCCGGGGGAGCCGGTGACGACGACGGGGACGCCGCGCTCGGCGTAGGCGGCGACGAGCGCACGGTGGTGGGACTCCGGCCACGACCGTGCCGGGACGCTGGCTCCGGGGTGGACGACCACGTAGCGGTCGAGGCCGGCCACGGGCGGGGGCAGGACGGCGTCGTGACGCACCGCGAGCCTCCCGTCGTCGTCCGGCGGCAGCCGGAACCCGGCCGCCTCGGCGATCCGCAGCGCGCGCTCGGGCTCGGGGAGGTCCTCGGGCAGGTCCTCGCCGGGGCACAGCCGTACGTCGAGCAGTGACCCGGGGTGGTCGACCGAGGCCCCGGAGACCCGGGGGACCCCGGCCAGGCGCAGGAGCAGCGCGAGGGGCAGGGGCGACTGGTGGAAGGACGTCAGGACGACGGCCTCGTCGGGCTGTTCCTCGGCGACCAGCGCGCGGAACTCGGCGAGCAGGGCGTCATCGATCGGGCGTGCGGTCTCGGTGACCCACGGTGCCGCCCACACCCGCACCCGGTCGATGCCGGGCAGCAGGTCGGCGGCCGGCGCCCCCTGCGGTCCGCACAGCATCGTCACGTGCGCGGCACCGGCGGTGACCGCGCGGACCGCGGGCCCGGCGACCAGGACGTCGCCGAAGGAGTCGAGTCGGGCGACGAGGACGCGCCGACCAGCGCTCACGCCCGGTCCGCCACGCTGCCGACGTGCTCGAGCACCAGGGTGACGGCCTCGTCCAGGCCCGCGGCGACGGTGTCGGCCTCGTCGGCCTCCTGACGGCGGGTGCGCGGGGTGGGCACGAGGATCCCCTGCGCGCCGGCGTTCCGGGCGGCCTGCACGTCGGCACCGATGTCACCGACGACGACGATCGACTCCGGCGGGATGCCGAGCCGCTCGGCGGCGTCGAGGACCATCCCGGGCCGGGGCTTCCGGCACGCGCAGTCGTCGCCGGCGTCGTGTGGGCAGACGCACCACACGTCGAACGGGCCGACGAGCTCGTCGACCCGGGCGTTGGTGGCATCGACCTGTTCGCGCGTGGCCATGCCCTTCGCGATCACCGACTGGTTCGTGACGACGCCGAGCTGCAACCCGGCGGCACGTGCCCGTTCGACGGCGCGCCGGGCACCGGGGACGGGGACGACCAGGTGCGGGTCGGCGTTGTACGGGACGTCCACCACGAGGGTGTCGTCGCGGTCGAGGAGCAGGCCGCGGATGACGCGGTCCGGTGCGAGGGCCATGCTCCGTGACTACCGGTCGACGGCCGGGGGCCGCCCCAGGAAGAGCCGCGGAGCGCGGTCCCGGCAAGACCGTCAGCGTGTCGGGTCTACCGTCGCCGCGGTGACCGCCCTCGAGAACCTGCCCGACCCCGACGGACGCCCGGAACTGCTCGTCCTCCGTGCCATCAAGCTCGGCGACCTGCTCGTCGCCGTCCCCGCGCTGCACGCGCTCCGTCGCGCGTTCCCCGACCACCGCATCACCCTGGCCACCACGGCCTGGCTGGCGCCGGTCGTCGAACTCGTGCCGGCGGTGGACGTCCACCTGGCCCAGCACGGTCTCGACCACCCCATCGCGGTGCCGCACGGTGCCGTCGACATCGCCGTCAACCTGCACGGCGCAGGCCCGGAGTCCTCGGACCTCGTCGCCGCGCTCGCCCCGCGCCGGGTCATCGGGCACGCCGACCCGACCCACGAGTACGAGGGTCCGGAGTGGCCGGACGACGTGCACGAGCGCGACCGCTGGGCGGACCTGCTCACGTGGCACGGCATCCCCGCGGACGCGACCGAGGTGCACATCGACCGCCCCGCCGAGCCGCCGGTGGTCGCCGACGCGGCCGTCGTGCACGTGGGTGCCTTCCACGGTGCACGGCACTGGCCGACGGACCGCTTCGCCGACGTGGTGCGCGGGCTCCGGGCGCGCGGTGCCGACGTGGTCCTGACAGGAGGCTCGGACGACGTCGTGCGCGCCCGTGCCGTCGCCGACGCGGCCGGCCTGGCGCCGGAGGCGGTCCTGGTCGGCACCCTGGACCTGCAGGCCTTCGCCGCGGTGATCGCCGCGGCGCGACTCGTCGTCACGGTCGACACGGGCGCTGCGCACCTGGCGTCCGCCTACGGGGTGCCCTCGGTCGTGCTGTTCGGCCCGGCACCGCCCGAGGCGTGGGGCCCGCCGTCGACCGGCCCGCACATCGTGCTCACCGACGCCTCGGTCCGTCGCGGCGACGTCTTCGCCGAGGACCCGGACCCGGCGATCCTGGCCGTGACCGCGGACGACGTGCTGGCCGCGGTGGACCGGCTCCGGGTGACCGCTCAGGCGGCCGGGCGGTAGCGTCGACCGAGAGCCACCCGGACCTGCCGGACGCTCGGAGGGAGTCCTTCGTGTTCGAAGCCGCGAACATCCGTGACTGGATCGGTCTGCCGGTCGTCGACGAGGCCGACGACAAGGTCGGCACGCTCGAGAGCATCTACTACGACACCGCCACGTCCGAGCCGGCGTTCGGTGCCCTGACCACCGGCATGGTCGGGTTCCAGAAGCTCGTCTTCGTCCCGCTGTTCGGCGCCACCGTCGCCCCGAAGCACCTGCGTGTGACGTTCCCGAAGAAGCTCGTCAAGGACGCCCCGTCGATCTCGACCGACGGCGAGCTCGACGCTGCGACCGAGCCCGAGCTGTTCCAGCACTACGGGCTGGAGTACCGCACCGGCAGCGGTGGCGAACGCCGACTCGGACGCCGCTGAGCCCGTCCCGCCCCACCGACCGATCCCACCCGACCGACCGATCCGCCGCACCCGCCCGGAGGCCGCAACTGCTCCGCACCGCCCGTACGACGCTGCTCGCCGCCCTGGCGGCGGTCGCCGTCGTCGGGCTGGTGGTGGCCGGGGTCGCGGCACCGGGGCCGGTGGAACGGGCGTCGGCCGCGCCGATGTGGCCCGTCCCGCAGCCCTACCCGGTGCCGGACGACCCGACCGAGCCGCTCGCCGACCTCCCGCCCGGCAGCGAGTACGTCGCCCTCGGTGACTCGTACTCCGCCGGCTACGGCCTGGGCGACCGGACCCGGCTGCCCACGAGCGCGTGCGTGCAGTCGGCCCGTGACTACCCGCACCGGCTCGCGGCGCGGTTCGGCCTCGACCTGACCGACGCCACGTGCGCGGGCGCCACCAGCGAGGACGTCACGACCGGACACCAGTTCAAGGGCGTCCCCCCGCAGATCGAGTCGCTGTCCTCGCGCACCCGGCTCGTGACCCTGACCATCGGCGGCAACGACGCGGACCTGTTCGGCACGGCCGCGTCGTGCCTGGCGATCTCGGCCGACGGCCCGGTGTTCTCCGGACGTGACGCGCCGTCGTGCAAGAGCACGCTCGTGCAGGACGGTGAGGACCAGCTCAGCCTGAAGATCCAGTCGCGGGTCGCGCTCGGGATCGCCGACACCCTGGCAGCGGTGCAACGGGCCGCGCCGAACGCCGTCGTCGTGTTCCTCGGGTACCCGGCGATCTTCCCGGACGCCGAGCACACCCCCGCGAAGGGCTGCTTCCGCTCGGCGCTCGACCTCGGCACGCTCGCGGGGTCGTTCCCCGCGGACACCTTCCCGTTCACCGATGACGACGTGGCGTACCTGCACGGTGTGCAGGAGGAGCTCGACGCCGTGTCCGCATCCGCCGCCGACGCTGCCGGGGTGCGGTTCGTCGACGTCCTCGAACGCACCGAGGCCCACTCGGCCTGCGCCCCGCGGGACGAGCGCTACGTCGCGGGTGTCAGCCTGACCGGCTCGAGCGACCTGCGACGCATCGACCTGCGGGCCGGCGCCCTGCACCCGAACGGCCGCGGAGTCGCGTACCTCACCGACCAGATGGCCGACGCGATCCGGGAACTCGCCGGCTGACCCGTCCGGACCCCGCGCTGTCCGTGTGGGCCGCCGGTGGGACGACGCAGACCGGTGCCGCCGTCTCACGGACGACGTCGTGGAGCAGTGCGCCGGACAGCACCCGCACGTGGCCCCGTCCGAGCACCACGAGCGACGCCCGCCGGGTGCGCGATGCGATGGCGTGCCCCGGGTGTCCCTCGACGAGCAGCGGCCGGATCCGCACCGCCGGGAACCGCGCGGTCAGGTCCTCGGTGACCCGCTGCAGCAGTTCGGCGTTCCGGGCGCGCCACCGCAGGGGGTCCTCGGCGAAGTCGGTGAGTCCGGTCCGGGTCAGCACGGGCATCTCCCACGCCCGGAGCAGCGTCAGTCGTCGGTGCAGCCGGACGGCCTCGGCCACGGCGATCGAGACGGCCCGCTCGTCGATCGGTTCCTCGACCGCCAGCACCACGTCGCCGTCGATCGGGTGCGGACCCTCAGGGACGATCACGGTCGGTACGGCCGCGCGGACCGCGACCCGCGCCGGGTCGCCGCCGGCGGTCGAACCCCGTCGGCTCCGGAAGGTCCCGATCACCAGGAGGTCACCGCCGTCGGACTCCTCGACCAGGGCACTGGCGAACGGCCCGGCGTGCCGGTGCACCTCGACGGTGGCTCCGGGCAGGGCGGCACGAGCGGCCTCGGCCAGGCGGTCGGCGACCGGTCCGGGGCCCTCGATCGCCGGGTCGGCACCGATGATCCGGATCCGCTCGATCCCGCTGTCCGCGCGGGCGGCGATCCACCGCAGCGCCTCGTCGTGCGGCATCGCGGCGTCCGCGGCCAGCGTCACCGTCGTCCATCGTTCGTCCATCCCGATCGGCCTCCTCCATCGCAGGTCCTCCGGGGGCGTCACACGGCGCTCCGTGCGCCACACGGTACTCCCGGCGCGGGCGTGGGGAACCGGCGGTGGGACCGGGCACGTCGGGTGGTGCGCGGCGCGTGTGTGGTGATCCGGGCCTCCCGTCCGGGTCTGCGTAGTCTCGGGGCGTGGTCGTGAGCGCCGGACTGTTGCTGCACCGGACCGGTCCGTCCGGGCCCGAGGTCTTCCTCGCGCACATGGGCGGGCCGTTCTGGCGAAACCGGCCGCGTGCCTGGTCGATCCCGAAGGGGCTGGTCGAGGCGGGGGAGGAGCCGCTCGGCACCGCGCTGCGCGAGTTCGCCGAGGAGATCGGCGTGCCCGCCCCGGTGAGCGCCGCGGACCTGACCGACCTGGGGGAGTTCCGGCAGGCGTCGGGCAAGCGCGTGCGGGTCTTCACGGCACGGGCGTCGGGGTTCTCGGTCGACACCGTGCGGAGCAACACCGTGCGGCTCGAGCTGCCGCGCGGGTCGGGGCGGTTCGTGGAGGTGCCCGAGGTGGACGACGCCCGGTGGGTCGGCCTCGACGAGGCGCGGGAGCTGGTGGTGGCCGGGCAGGTCGCAGCGCTCGACGCCCTGGTCGCGCTCGGTTGGGGTGCTGGCGGTTCCTGACGCGCCGCTCGTGTCGGTCGAGCGGTCACGAACTGTCGTCCGGCGGGCCTCCAGGCGACACTTCTCGGCCGCTCGGCGATCGGCGTGCGGCAGGTCGTGACCGCTCGGCGGGACCTTCTTGCTCGTGTCGTGCCCCGGACACGAGCCAAGCCCGCTGGATAGTCTGAGGGGGTGTCGGGTTCTCCGGCGCCACACCAGGGGAGTACGCATGCGGCGCTGGCGCGCGATCACGGCTGGGCTGACGGCCCTCGCACTCGGAGCAGGACTCTCGATCGGCGGCGCGACCAGTGCGTCGGCGGAGCCGGTCGGCAACTGGGGGGCCTTCACCCTCAGCGGAGCGAGCCGGGCCTACACCGGCACGATGACGCTCGCCGGGTTCCCCGAGACGACCTTCACGTCGGACTCCCGGCAGTCGACCGTCGTCAGCGGGGCATCGACCTGGCAGTCGGCGTCGACCCCGTCGGGCGCGGTCTACGGGACGAGCCGCGGCCAGACCTACATGAACCAGCGGCCGAACGTCGACTCGCCCACGTCCGGCGCATCGACGACCACCTACACGTTCGCCGAGCCGACACCGGGCGCCCAGAGCTGGTCGTTCGTGCTCGGCGACGTCGACGCCGATCGTGCGACCATCTCGGCCACCGTCTCCGGGGGCGGCGCCGCGACCGCGGAGCAGCTCGGCTACGTGAGCTCCTACAACTCGTGCTCGGCCGCCGTCGCCGGAGGACCGTCGTGCACCGCCGACCCCGACGGCACGACCGGGCGGGACCTGCCCTCCTGGGACCCCGCCACCCGGACCCTGACGTGCAACACCGGCGCGGTCGACACCGCCGGCGCCACGGCGTGGTTCACGCCGACCGTCTCGCTCACCAGCCTGACGATCACGTACCAGCAGCGCAGCGGTTTCCCGGTGTACCAGACCTGGTTCGCCAACCGCACCGCCGCGATCACCGGCACGGCGACCCTCGACGGAGCGCCGATCCCCGGGGCGATCGTCCGCGTCACCGCTCCGCGCGGCACCGTGTACACGACGACGACCAACGCCGACGGCACCTACGCGTTCCCGCAGCTGCCGGTCATCGCGAACTACCGCGTCGAGATCACCCCGCCGGACGGTGCCGAGGGCCCTGACCAGCCCACGAGGGTCTCCCTCGCGCAGACCGGCTCGCCGGGCGGCGTGGACCAGCAGGCCGACTTCGCGTTCACGTCGCCGGAGGACACCGTGTCGGTCATCGGCACCGTGGTCGACGAGGACGGCCGACCGGTCTCGAACCTCGAGGTCGTCATCACCGACCCGGACTCCGGGGACGTCCTCGTCGACACGACGACGAACAGCGAAGGCGTCTACACCGGCTCGGACCTGCCGGCGGACACCAACCTCGACGTGTCCGTCGCCGACGAGCCGCCCGTGACCATCACCACCGGCGACGACGACGCGGCACCGGCAGTCCCCGACGAGGTCGAAGCCCCGGCCGCCGTCGTCGCGACGGTCGCCGGTGTGGTCTCGCTCGACGGTTCACCCGTGCCCGCTGGAGCGGTGGTCGAACTCGTCGACGGCACGGGCGCCGTGGTCGCATCGACGGAGACCGACGCTGACGGTCGGTACGTCTTCGCCACCGCGGCGGGCACGTACACCGTCCGGACCGAACGACCCGAGCCAGGGGCGACCGGGGCGACGTCGAACACCGGTGTGCCGGCCGTCGCTGGCGAGCGTGCTTCGTCCGACCTGCCGTTCGCCTCCGCAGCCCCCGCCGCCGAGGTCACCACCGACCAGCCCGGCACGGTCGTCGACACGAACGGCGAACCCGTTCCCGACGTCGAGGTCGTCGCGACTCCGACGGACCCGCAGTCCGGCGATCCCGTGTCGGTCGTCACGGACGACGACGGTGCGTTCGACCTGACCGGACTGGAGCCCACGACGGAGTACGCCGTCTCGGTCGACGTCGAGGGGGCAGAGACGGCGACCGTCGTCACCCCGGAGTCCGGGGCTGCGACGCCGCTGGCGTTCGTGGTGCGGGCTGCGGCGGCTCCGGCTCCCGCACCGTCGCCGTCGGAGTCGCCGAGCGGTTCTCCTTCGGCGGCCCCGACCGGCCCCGCCGCCGGGTCGGGCTCCGGCTCCGCGCCGGTCTCGGGCCAGGGCGATGCGGGGGACGGTGGACCGCTCGCCTACACGGGCGCGGACCTCGGCCCGGGACTCATCGCCGCCGGGGTGCTCGTGCTGCTCGGTGCGGCGCTGCTGACCTACCGCGCGGTGCGCAACCGCCGCCGCACGGACCACCTGCAGGACTGACCGCGCGGCGGGCGCAGGACACGCCGCCCGGGTCCGCCGAGGGGTCACGAACCGTCGCCCGCCGCCCCCGCGTCCGCCGAGTGGTCGCAAACCGTCGCCCGCCGACCCCGGCAGACGACAGTTCGAGCACCCCCGACGCCCCGCCAACGGCAAGTCGTGACCACTCGAGGCCCGGGCACTGCGCGCGTCCGCCGCAGCCGCGCAACACGCCGCCGCGGGGACGCTGAGGGGTCACGAACCGTCGCCCGCCGCCCCGTGAGACGACAGTTCAAGCACCCCGGACGCCCCGCCGACGGCATGCCGTGACCACTCGGGGCCCGGGCACCGCGCGTGTCCCCGCAGCCGCACAACACGCCCCCCCGCGTCCGCCGCAGCCGCACAACACGCCCCCCGCGTCCGCTGAGGGGTCACGAACCGTCGCCCGCCGCCCCCGTAGGCGACAGTTCGAGCGCCCCCGACGCCTCACCAACGGCAAGTCGTGACCACTCGAGGCCCGGGCACCGCGCGCGTCCCCGCCGCCGCACAACACGCCGCCGCGGGGACGCCGAGGGGTCGCAAACCGTCGCCCGCCGCCCCCGCAGACAACAGTTCGAGCACCCCCGACGCCCCGCCGACGGCAAGTCGTGACCGGTCGACGCGCCGACCGCCGCCGGCTCCTAGCGCGTCCGCGGCCGCCGCACCGAACCCGTGGCGACGCCGATCGACCCCGTGACCGTCTGGATCGCCCGCCCGACGACCGGCACCGACGTGGTGACGACAGCGAGCGAGGACGTGATGGCCTCGATGGACGAGGTCGACAGGTGCTCCTGCGTGTGCGTGTGCACCGGGAACCCACGGCGCGCCAGCACGACGACCCCGAGTGCGCCGACCAGCACCGCGGCACCGGCGAACGGCAGGTACTGCAGCCCGACGATCCCGAGGGCCTGCCCGCCGAACGCCGCACCACCGGCGATGCCGATGTTCGACGCGCCGTTGACCAGCGCGCCGGCGATGTCGGGGGAGACGCCTCCGGCACGGATCGCCGCAGCCATGAAGAGCGTGCCGGTCGTGCCGTTCGCGGCCATCCAGACCCCGGCGACGACCATCGTCCCCATCAGGGAGCCGTGCACGAACGGCATCGTCGCGAAGGCCACGACCATCACGGCGACCGAGGCGATCAGCGTCTGCCGGGGCGCACGGTCGACGAACATGCCGGCGAGCCAGAGCCCGACGACACCGGTGCCACCGAGCACGAGCAGCGCCCCGCTCACCATGCCGGCGTCGAGCCCGGCGTCGATCGCGTACGGCCCGATGTAGGTGTAGACGACGTAGTGCCCGCCGAACAGCAGCATGTCGGCGATCACGACGGACAGCAGTCCGGTACGTGCCCAGGCCTTCGGCGAACCGATGTGCGGCGACGAGGCACCGCGGACGGCGGGCAGGAACAGCAGGGCGACGACCGCGAGTGCCGCTGCGGCGACACCGACGGAGAACACGGCCTGGCGCCAGCCGATGTGCTGCGCGACCCAGGTCGCGACGGGCACGCCGAGCACGAACCCGAGTGAGCTGCCCGAGTACACGAACGCGATCGCCCGTCCCGCCAGCCGAGGCGGGACGATCCGGGTGGCGTACGCCGAGGCGACCGAGAAGAACAGTGCGTGCGCGATGCCGCCGACCACGCGTCCGGCGCAGACCACGGCGAAGGACGGTGCGAGCGCGACCATCAGGTTCGACACGGTGTAGCCGACGAGCGTGGCGACGAGCACGGTCTTGCGGGGCAGCTTCGCGGTGAACGCGGTGAGCGGCAGCGCGAGGAGCGCGACGGCCGCGGCGTACACGGTGATGACGATGCCCATGGTGGCCTCGGTCACGCCGAGGTCGGCGCTCATCGTGCCGAGCAGCCCGACGGGCATGAGCTCGGTGGTGATGGCGAAGAACGTGGCCAGTCCGAGCACGGCGATGCCGACGATCGACTGGCTGGTGACGGTGATCGGCCGCGTGTGGGTCGACACGGCCGAGGTGGTGGTGTTGGTGGACACGCTGCTGACCTCCTCCGAGGCACGGTGGAGCGCGCGACGATGCCGATCGTTCTGACGGCGGTGACCGGGAGGGTCTGCGGGGCGCGCTCGCTGGCGGATGTGGATGATGTGGGTACGACTCCACGACGAGTGCGCTCATCCAGTGTTGCACGACGGAACGGCTCTCGCGAGGGCATCCAGCAAATACATCGGAGCGCTCCAACGAAACACTCAGCTGCCGGTCGCTCCCTCAGTACTCGTTCGTCACCCGGCCCTGGACCCCGCCGCCGCGCAGCTCGATCGTCAACGTGCCGCTCCTGGACTGCGCGGACATCGACACCGATCCGTGCAGCGCCGCCTGCCGCGGGAAGCACGCCGTCGACGACTCGATGCGGTCCGCCGTCGCCACCAGGCAGATCGTCGACCGGTCCGTCCCGATGCCGGCCCAGACGTTCCAGGGCGTCTCGGCGGTCCCGCCGTCGAGCGCCCGGTTCGTGAAGACCAGTCGCGTCGTGTGGAGACTCACCGGCGCAGCGACCGGCCCCGGCAGCTGGTCGGCGTACGTCTGCGGGACGTCGAGCAGCTGCTCGAGCGTGATCGTCCCCGCGGTCGGCGTGACGCTCGGCGCTGCGGCAACGTCCGGTCGCGCCGTCCCGACGAGCGTCCCGGCGGCGAACGCGACGCCCACCGCCGCTGCCGCGCCGCCCGCGATCCAGGCGCGTGGTCGTTCCGTCCACAACCACCGCCGCCACCGGGTCAGTCCGGTCGGCTCGGCCTGGAGGCCCGGCTCGTCCCCGCCAGAGCCCCTCGCGTCGTCGACGTGGTCGCCCCCACCGCCGTCGGTCGCCTCCGACCCGTCGGCTCCGGCAGGCACCGCCGCCGCGCCGGCGGGCGAGGACACCGGACCGGGCGCGGGCGCCTGCGCGGTCACGGACGCGTGCCCTGGACCCGATCGCGTCGCGGACGGGACGGACGTGCGGACCGGATCCGGGCCTCCCGGCAGTGGATACCGCGCCGTCGCGTCCGCACGCGCACGGGGTCGCCGTCCGCGTTCCAGGTCCTGCAGGGCGATCCGGGCGCGCGCCGCGTCCGCCGGGCTCGATCCTGCTCCCCAGGCGACGGCCTCGAGCCATGCCCGTTCCGCTGCCACGTCGTCGTGGGCCATGCGCACTCCCGCTCTGCCGGTCGCGTGGACAGGTCCATCGTGGCACCGCGCAGCCGTGCGCGCGCACCCAGAACGAGGGAGTAGGCGTGGTGCATGAGCACCGACCCCATGCCGCAGCACGACGCCGACGCCGAGACCCTCGAGCCGCTGAGCCACGACACGCAGTCCGGCGAGGCCGACTACGTCGCGACCAGCCCCGGCGGCGCCGGCACGGAACGTCACGTGCCGACCGCCGACGAGGAGCAGGGCCGCGGCACCGAGTACGACCCGGTCGACCAGGGACCGCAGCAGGAGGGCCAGGGCGGCTAGCGGACCACCCGTCGCAGCACGGCGCGTTCGCCGTAGGTCCAGGCCGCACTCGTCACGACGTAGAGCGCGGCGGCGAGTGGTGCGATCGCCGCGAAGACGACCGTGATGAACGGCACGTACCGCCCCACGGCGGCGGTCGCGGCGGCCCCGGGGACCCCCGGTTCCGGCGCCGGCACCGGGTTCCAGTGGGCGTTCGACCGGCGGCTGAGCTCGACGACGACCGCCAGCACCGCCAGCAGGACCAGCACCACCCAGGCGTGCACCCACAGCGGCGACGTGAGCGTGACGACGAGCGAGTGGCCGAGCGGGACCCCGACGAGCGTCGCCTCCAACAGGGCGTTCGCGGTGCCGTCGATCGAGGCGTGCGTGAACAGCGCGTAGACGAGCGACACCACGGGTGCCTGCGCCAGGACGGGCAGGCAGCCGGCCAGCGGCGAGACCTTCTCGTCGGTGTACAGCTGCTGCACCGCTCGCTGCAGCCGCTGGGTGTCGCGGCCGTGGCGCTTCCGGAGCGCCGCGAGCCGGGGCGCGAGGCGCCGGCGGTCCCGTTCGGCCCGCACCTGCAGCACGGACAGCGGGACGAGCACCAGGCGGACGGCCAGGGTGAGGAGCACGACGGCGATCGACGCGGCGAACGAGCCGGCGACGGGGGAGAGCGCCGCGGTGAGGGCGGTGACGAGGTCCGCGCCGCCGTGCAGCAGCGGGCCGACGAGGGGCAGGGTGGACAGGTCCATGACGGTTCCGATCAGTGGTGGGTCAGCGGGGTGCGCGAGCGGCCCGGCCACCGGTCGGTGGTCAGGCCGGGGTCGCGACCCCCGGTGCCCGTGAGCGGACGTGGCCGTCGGCGTCGGGGTGGCTCCACCCGATCCGGGTGACCAGGTCGGGCACCGCCGACCGATCCGACACGGATGCCGATCCGACCCCGAGGACGGCCGCGAGCACCGCGACGAGCAGTCGGGCGACGACGACGGTCACGGCGACCGCGGTCAGCCCGAGTGCCGCCACGGCCAGCAGGGGCAGCACCCCGGCGGCCGGGTCGCCGAGCACCAGCGCGGCGGTGGCGCGGAGCAGCAGCAGGACGGCGGTCATGGTCCGTTCAGCGTAACGCCCGCGTGCCGTCGAGGACCGGAAGGTGCGGCGGGGGAGGATCACGCCATGACCGCAGGTTCGCCGAGCACCCCAGCGACCGTCGCGCTCGAGGCGGCCGGGGTCCCGTACACGCCGCACGTGTACGAGCACCACGAGAGCGCCACCAACTTCGGAGAAGAGGCGGCCGCCGCCCTCGGGCTGCGCGAGGAGCAGGTCTTCAAGACCCTGGTCGTCTCCGTCGACGGCACCCTCGCCGTCGCGATCGTGCCGGTGGCGAACCGGCTCGACCTCAAGGCGATCGCCGCCGCGGTCGGGGGCAAGAAGGCGACGCTGGCGGATCCCGCCCTCGCCGAGAAGCGCACGGGCTACGTGGTCGGCGGGATCAGCCCGGTCGGCCAGAAGACCCGGCTCCGCACCGTGCTCGACGAGTCGGCGCTGTCGTACGCGAGCATCTTCGTGTCCGGCGGACGTCGCGGATTCGACGTCGAGGTGGCACCGACGGACCTCGCGCGGATCACCGAGGCGGTCGCCGCACCCATCGCGCGAACCTGAGTCGAGCCGCCGCAAGTTTTTTCCGGCCTCGGGAATGACCCCCGCCCTCCTGCGTTGCATTGAGTCGAAGGCACTCAAGTTCCCCAGGAGGTCCCTTTGCCAGAGACGTTCGGCCCGACCGGTAGCAACGACTCGTTCGACGAGTTCCTCGCCCGACTGCTCGCGGCACAGCGCACCGGTGACCAGCAGCGCGTCCGCGCGTTCGGTCGACCGGTCGACATCACCCGGCTGCTCAGCCGCCGGACCCACGAGCTGCTCCAGCACACCGCCGAGTACGCGGTCGCGCAGGGGCAGCGCGAGATCGACGCACTGCACATCCTGCACGTGCTCGTCCGCACCGAACCGTTCGACGCCGTCGTGCGTTCCGCCGGGGTCGACCCCCGGCGACTCGCCGAGGAGATCGAGCAGCGCCTGCCGATGGCGCACGAGCCACTGGCCGAGCAGACCGGCCGCCCGGCACTGACCGGCACCGCCCAGCGCATCCTCGTCGAGGCGACGCAGGCAGCGCGGGGCTTCGGCAGCACCTACACCGACCCCGAGCACGTCTTCTTCGCGCTCGTGATGGACCAGGAGACCGTGACCGGCCAGCTGCTCGCCAGCGCCGGGATCACCCCGCAGGTCATGCAGGACTACGCCCAGCAGGCCGCGGCAGCAGCACGAGAGGGGCGCCCCATGCCCGGAACACCCGACGCCGTCGACACCGACCAGGCCACCGACAGCGACACCCCGACGCTCGACCAGTTCGGCACCGACCTCACCCAGCGCGCCCGTGACGGGCACGTCGACCCGGTGATCGGCCGCGCCGACGAGATCGAGCAGACCGTCGAGATCCTGCTCCGCCGCACCAAGAACAACCCGGTGCTGATCGGTGAGCCCGGCGTCGGCAAGACCGCGATCGTCGATGGCCTCGCCCAGCGCATCGTCGACGGTGACGTCCCCGCCCTGTTGCAGGGCAAGCGGGTCGTCGCGCTCGACCTGCCCGGCATGCTCTCCGGCACCCGCTACCGCGGCGACTTCGAGGAGCGCCTCACCAAGGCGATGGACGAGATCGCGGCGCACGCCGACGAGCTCATCGTCTTCGTCGACGAGCTCCACACCGTCGTCGGCGCAGGTGGCGGCGGCGAGGGCGGCTCGATGGACGCCGGCAACATCCTCAAGCCCCGACTCGCCCGCGGCGACCTGCACCTGGTCGGCGCGACGACGCTCAACGAGTACCGCCGGATCGAGAAGGACGCCGCGCTCGAGCGCCGGTTCCAGCCCGTCACGGTGGGGGAGCCGAACGTCGAGGACGCCGTCGCGATCCTGACCGGCCTCGCCCCGCGCTACGAGGAGCACCACGGCGTCGCCTACACGCCCGAGGCGCTCCGCGCCGCCGTCGAGCTCTCGCACCGCTACGTGACCGACCGGCACCTGCCGGACAAGGCCATCGACCTCATCGACCAGGCCGGTGCACGCCGTCGCCTCGCCCTGTCGGGCGACGTCGACGTCGAGGCGCTGCGTGCCCAGGTCACCGACCTGACGGCCCGCAAGGACCGCGCGGTCGCCGAGGAGCACTACGAGGAAGCGTCCGACCTGCGCGACGAGATCGTCGGACTGGAGGCCCGGATCACCGCCGCCTCGTCGGCGGACGCCAGCCGCGCCTCCCGTCAGGAGTCCGCGGACACCTCGATCACGGAGGCCGACATCGCCGCCGTCGTGTCGCGTGCCACCGGGATCCCGGTGACCCGCCTCGGCTCGGCCGACAAGACGCGGCTCGCCGCGCTCGAGTCCGAGCTGCACGACCGAGTCGTCGGCCAGGACGACGCCGTGCGGGCGATCGCGAAGGCGGTGCGACGCAGCCGGACCGGCATGGGCGACCCGCGTCGTCCGGTGGGCAGCTTCCTGTTCCTCGGCCCGACGGGCGTCGGCAAGACCGAACTCGCGAAGGCCCTGGCGTCGTCGCTGTTCGGTGACGAGTCAGCGATGCTCCGCTTCGACATGAGCGAGTTCGGCGAACGCCACACCGTGTCCCGCCTGGTCGGTGCCCCTCCCGGGTACGTCGGCTACGACGAGGCCGGCCAGCTCACCGAACGTGTCCGCCGCAACCCGTACTCGGTGATCCTGCTCGACGAGGTCGAGAAGGCCCACCCGGACGTCTTCAACCTGCTGCTGCAGGTCCTCGACGACGGCCGGCTCACCGACGGGCAGGGGCGGACGGTCGACTTCCGGAACACCGTCGTCATCATGACGTCGAACATCGGCTCGGAGTTCCTGGCCTCCCGCTCGGGAGCGCTCGGGTTCTCCCCGGTCGGCGCGACGGACGGCTACGCGGAAGACGACCTGCGGGCCCGCGTCATGGGCAAGCTGCGCGAGGCGATGCGGCCCGAGTTCATCAACCGCATCGACGAGATCGTGCTGTTCCGCAAGCTCGACCGATCCCAGATCGCGTCGATCGTGTCGCTGCTGCTGCAGGACACGGCGCTCCGGCTGGTCGCACAGGACATGCTCCTTTCGGTGTCCGACGCGGCGGTCGACTGGCTCGCCGAGCACGGGTACGAGCCGGAGTACGGCGCCCGCCCGCTCCGTCGGCTCATCCAGCGCGAGGTCGACGACCGCATCGCGACCCTGGTGGTCGAGGGCGGGGTCACCGCGGGTGACACCGTGCGGATCGACGTCGAGGGTGACTCCCTGACGGCGAGCGTCGCGGAGCACGCGGCGGTCTAGTCCGGTCGCACGCACACACGAGGGCCCGGTACCGATTCGGTACCGGGCCTTCGGCGTGCACGGACCGCCGCGGTGTTCGGGAATGCAATTCCGGACGTTTTCCGGAAAAGGGGTTGCGCTCCGAATTGCGGTGCCGATAGTGTTCACTCGTCGCGAACGGTCGAACATTCGACCCGGACGACTCCGCCAGCTCGAGACCGAAAGGGGGCCGACCCATGATGATCACAACGACCACTCCGTTCCGTGGAATCCGTGGACGCGTCGGTACCCCGTTCCGCGTCCGCTGACCCGGGGCGTCCCACTCTCCTGACACCTGTGCCTCCGGGCACCGTGCGCTGAGCCGATCAGGCTCGCGCAGCACCGGTTCGTTCGTCTGCTGAACGGCTCGTCGACTCGTCGATGCGTGCCGTCCGATCTGCGCGGACGACGCCGGAAGAATGTCGGTGGACAGTGCGACGCTCTCGGTGTCGACGAGCATTCCGCGATCGTTGTCCGAACATTTCCGGACCATCCCGGAGTGCATTCTCACGCATTCAATTCCTGCTGCCCGCAACCCGGGCGGATTCGTCCTGCCCGACACCCGGGCAGCTCTGCCGTGCCCTGAAGGGGAACACCGTGTCCACGAAGACCACCACCCGTCCACCCGATACCCGCGCGGTGCGCCGCCGGGTCTCACTCGCCGACCGCATCGCACTCCGAGTCGGGATGTCGCTCATCATCTGGAGCCGACGCACCCGCAAGGAGCGGCCCGAGGTCGACCTCGCCACGCTGGCCCGCCTCGAGCGCGAACGCCAGCAGCGCGAGGCCGACTGGATCACCCAGGGCGCCGCCATGCGGATGTGGCGCTGACCCGCGGTGCTGCGTCGGCGGCGCCACACGCTCGCACGCATGGTGCGAGGTTCCGTACTCCGTGACCGCCCCTCGGGGTGGCACCACGTCCGGAACCTCGCACCACGCCGGGCCACCCTCGCACCGTGCGGGGCGTCCGGACGCACCCCGGGCCTCCCGTACCGTTGGCGGGTGACCGAAACCGCAGCTGCACTCGTCGAACGCCTCACCGCCCTCGTGCCGGACTTCCCGAAGCCGGGGGTGCTCTTCCGTGACGTGACGCCGGTGTTCTCCGACGCCGTCGCGTTCGGCCGCGTGTGCGAAGCACTCGCGGCACCGTTCGCGGTCGGAGCCGGGTTCGACGCGGTCGCGGGCATCGAGGCCCGGGGCTTCGCGCTGGCCGGGGGCATCGCCGCCCAGCACCAGGTCGGCGTGCTCACCGTGCGCAAGGCGGGCAAGCTCCCCGGCGAGGTCCTCAGCGAGCAGTACGCGCTCGAGTACGGCGAGGCCGAACTCGAACTGCGGCCGGGTCAGCTGCCCGCCGGCACCCGGGTGCTCGTCGTCGACGACGTCCTGGCCACCGGGGGGACCGGCGCCGCCACCATCACGCTGCTCGAACGCGCCGGGTACCAGGCCATCGGCTTCGCCGCCCTGCTCGAGCTCGACGGCCTGAACGGGCGCGAGCGTATCGAGCCGCGGCTGCCCGTCGCGACGCTCGGCGCCGTCCCGGCCTGAGCGCGGGCAACCGTCCGGTCGGGGCGCCCATTCGCTCTCTCCACAGGCGCATCCCCGGCGTCCGCACGCGAGCACGTCTCGCACTAGTCTTGACGCACCATTTCGATCGAGGAGTCCCATCATCGTGACCGAGTCAGTCGCACCCGCGCCCGCCGAGCTTCCCCAGGCACCCGAGCCCCGGACCGCGACGACGACCACGACCGGCACCGAGCTCTTCGACGGTGAGCGCGGCGTCGTCGCGATCCGCGTCGACGGTGTGCTGAAGGACCTCGCGGCGGACGTGCAGGCCGGCGAGACCGCCGAGGCCGTCACCCTGCAGGAGCAGGACGGGCTCGACATCCTGCGGCACTCGGCAGCCCACGTGCTGGCGCAGGCCGTGCAGCAGATCAACCCGGACGCCAAGCTCGGCATCGGGCCGCCCGTCACCGACGGCTTCTACTACGACTTCGACGTCGCCGAGCCCTTCACCCCCGAAGACCTCAAGGCGATCGAGAAGGGCATGGACCGCATCGTCAAGCAGGCCCAGCGCTTCCGTCGCGTGGTCGTCACCGACGAGCAGGCACGCGAGCTGATGGCGGGGGAGCCCTACAAGCAGGAGCTCATCGGCCTCAAGGGTGCGGCGTCCGACGGCGACTCCGGCGAGAGCGTCGAGGTCGGCGCCGGCGAGCTGACCGTGTACGAGAACGTCGACCCGAAGTCGGGCGAGGTGCTCTGGCAGGACCTCTGCCGCGGCCCGCACGTCCCGCACACCCGCTGGATCGGCAACGCCGCCAAGCTCATGCGCGTCGCCGCCGCGTACTGGCGCGGCTCCGAGAAGAACCCGCAGCTGCAGCGCATCTACGGCACCGCCTGGCCCGACAAGGACCAGCTCAAGGCGTACCTCGTGCGCCTCGAGGAAGCCGCCAAGCGCGACCACCGCAAGCTCGGCGCCGAACTCGACCTGTTCTCGTTCCCCGACGAGATCGGTTCCGGCCTGGCGATCTTCCACCCGAAGGGCGGCATCATCCGCCGCGAGATGGAGGACTACTCGCGCCGTCGGCACGAGGAGAACGGCTACTCGTTCGTCTACACGCCCCACATCACCAAGGGCGACCTGTTCGAGACCTCCGGGCACCTCGGCTGGTACAAGGACGGCATGTTCCCGGCCATGCACATGGACGAGGCCAAGGACGAGGACGGCAACGTCACCCGGCAGGGCGCCGACTACTACCTCAAGCCGATGAACTGCCCGATGCACATCCTGGCGTACCGGTCGCAGCCCCGCTCCTACCGCGACCTGCCGCTCCGGATGTTCGAGTTCGGCACGGTGTACCGCAACGAGAAGTCCGGCGTCATCCACGGCCTCACGCGCGTGCGCGGCCTGACCCAGGACGACGCGCACATCTTCACCACGCAGGAGAAGATGAAGGAGGAGCTGACAACGACCCTCGCGTTCGTGCTCTCGCTCCTGCGCGACTACGGCCTCGACGACTTCTACCTCGAGCTCTCCACGAAGGACCCGGAGAAGTACGTCGGTGACGACGAGATCTGGGACGTCGCGACGAACACCCTGCGCCAGGTCGCCGAGGAGTCCGGCCTCGAGCTGGTGCCGGACCCCGCCGGTGCGGCGTTCTACGGCCCGAAGATCTCGGTGCAGGCCCGCGACGCCATCGGCCGCACGTGGCAGATGTCGACCGTGCAGCTCGACTTCAACCTGCCCGAGCGCTTCGGCATCGACTACACCGCGGCCGACGGCTCGCGCCAGCGTCCGGTGATGATCCACCGCGCGCTGTTCGGCTCGATCGAGCGCTTCTTCGGGGTCCTCACCGAGCACTACGCGGGCGCGTTCCCGGCGTGGCTGTCGCCCGTCCAGGTCGTCGGCATCCCGGTCGCGGCCGAGTACGGCGACTACCTCGACGAGGTCATCGCGAAGCTCCGTGCCCACGGCGTCCGCGCCGAGGTCGACCACTCGGACGACCGCATGCAGAAGAAGATCCGCACGCACACCAAGGCGAAGGTGCCGTTCCAGCTCATCGCCGGTGGCGACGACCGCGACGCCGGCGCCGTCAGCTTCCGCTTCCGCGACGGCCGCCAGGACAACGCGGTGCCCGTCGACGAGGCCGTGGACCGCATCCTCACCGCGATCCGCGAGCGCGCGCAGGTCTGATGGCACCGTCGGGAGGCCCGGAGCAGGCCGCGGGGACCGGTCACGTCGACGACGTGGCCGGTCCGACCGCGGCCGCGGACACCGAGGGCGCGGACACCGATCCGCTGGTGATCCGCGACGCGGCCACCGGCGCAGCCGTCCCGGACGCGTTCCAGCGGCTCTGGAACCCGCACCGGATGGCCTACATCGACGCCGGCCGCGAAGGCCGGGGTCGCGGGCACGACGACGACTGCCCGTTCTGCGAAGCCCCGCGGATGTCCGACGAGGACGCCCTGATCGTGGCCCGGGGCGAGCACGCCTACGTGCTGCTCAACCTGTTCCCGTACAACAACGGGCACCTGCTCGTCTGCCCGTACCGTCACGTCCCGCTCTACGACGAGGCCACGCCGGACGAGCTGCGCGAGATCGGCGAGCTGACCCAGACCGCCATGCGGGTGCTGCGCGAGGTGTCGCACTGCGACGGCTTCAACATCGGCATGAACCAGGGCGAGGTCGCCGGTGCCGGCGTGGCCGCACACCTGCACCAGCACATCGTCCCGCGGTGGCAGTCGGACGCGAACTTCTTCCCGATCATCGCCCGGACCAAGTCCATGTCGCAGTTGCTCGGCGAGACCCGTCGACTCGTCGCCGACGGGTGGCCCCGGGCGCACTAGACTGGTCGGCATCATGAGCGACAGCACCAGCACCTCCGGCACCCCTGGCACCTCGATCACCGGCTCCGACCGCGTCAAGCGCGGACTCGCCGAGATGCTCAAGGGCGGCGTGATCATGGACGTCGTCGACGCCGAGCAGGCCCGCATCGCGGAAGAAGCCGGTGCGACCGCCGTCATGGCCCTCGAGCGCGTCCCCGCCGACATCCGTGCGCAGGGCGGCGTCGCCCGCATGTCCGACCCCTCGATGATCGAGGAGATCATCGCCGCGGTGTCGATCCCCGTCATGGCGAAGGCCCGCATCGGCCACTTCGTCGAGGCGCAGGTGCTGCAGGAGCTCGGTGTCGACTACATCGACGAGTCCGAGGTGCTGTCGCCGGCCGACTACGTGAACCACATCGACAAGTGGAAGTTCACCACCCCCTTCGTCTGCGGTGCCACCAACCTGGGCGAGGCGCTCCGTCGCATCACCGAGGGTGCGGCCATGATCCGTTCCAAGGGCGAGGCCGGCACGGGCGACGTGTCCGAGGCCACCAAGCACATCCGCACCATCACCAAGGAGATCGCGGCGCTCCGCAACCTGCGTGACGACGAGCTCTACGTCGCCGCCAAGGAGCTCCAGGCGCCGATCGACGTCGTGCAGGAAGTCGCCCGCACCGGCAAGCTCCCCGTCGTCCTGTTCACCGCCGGTGGTGTCGCCACCCCGGCCGACGCCGCGATGATGATGCAGCTCGGCGCCGACGGTGTCTTCGTCGGGTCCGGCATCTTCAAGTCCGGCGACCCGGCGGCCCGTGCCGCCGCGATCGTCAAGGCGACGACCTTCCACGACGACCCCCGGGTCATCGCCGAGGTCTCCCGTGGTCTGGGCGAGGCGATGGTCGGCATCAACGTCGCCGACGTCCCCGCACCGCACCGCCTCGCCGAGCGTGGCTGGTAGCCCGACGAGCGGCGCTCGGCCCCGCATCGGGGTCCTGGCGCTGCAGGGCGACTTCCGCGAGCACATCGCCTCGCTGACCGAGCTCGGCGCCGACGTGGTGCCGCTGCGTCGCCCGGAGGAGATCGAGACCCTCGACGGTGTCGTGATCCCCGGGGGTGAGTCCAGCGTGATGGACAAGCTGTCCCGCGCGTTCGGCGTCGCCGAGCCCCTCGCCGACGCGATCCGCGGTGGCCTGCCCACCTACGGCACCTGCGCGGGCATGATCATGCTCTCGTCGCGGATCACCGACGGCATCAACGGGCAGCAGACCCTCGACGTGCTCGACACCACCGTGCGCCGCAACGCGTTCGGAGCGCAGAACGACTCGTTCGAGATCGACATCCCGATGCCCGACCTCGGAGAGGCCCCGGTGCACGCGGTGTTCATCCGGGCCCCCGTCGTGGAGCAGCGCGGCGACGACGTCCACGTCCTCGGTGCGCTGCCGGACGGGCAGGTCGTGGCGGTGCAGCAGGGCAACGTCATCGCCAGCGCGTTCCACCCCGAGGTCGCCGGCGAGGACCGCTTCCACCGCCGGTTCCTCGACCTGGTGCGCAGCGCCTGAGGCGTGACCGCCCACCTGCCGCACCGACGGGACGGAAGCCGCGCCGCGCCTCCAGGCCGGTGTTCGGCCCACAGGGCCGCTAAACTGAGCGGGACTTTCCGCAAGACGCAAGGAGAACCGTGTCCGGGCATTCCAAGTGGGCAACGACCAAGCACAAGAAGGCGGTCATCGACCAGCGCCGTGCCAAGTCGTTCGCCAAGCTGATCAAGAACATCGAGGTCGCCGCGAAGATGGGCGGTGCCGACATGTCCGGCAACCCGACCCTGGTCGACGCCGTGCAGAAGGCGAAGAAGACCTCGGTCCCCAACGACAACATCGACCGCGCCGTCAAGCGCGGTGCGGGTCTCACGGGCGAGACCATCGAGTACACGACGATCATGTACGAGGGCTACGGCCCCAACGGCGTCGCGATGCTCATCGAGTGCCTCACGGACAACAAGAACCGTGCCGCGGCCGAGGTCCGGACCGCGATGTCGCGCAACGGCGGCACCATGGCCGACCCGGGCAGCGTCGCCTACAACTTCTCGCGCAAGGGCGTCATCTCGGTCACGAAGACCGACGGCCTCGACGAGGACACCGTGATGACCGCGGTGCTGGACGCCGGTGTCGAGGACGTCATCGACCAGGGCGGCGGCTTCGAGATCATCACCGAGGCGAGCGACCTGGTCGCCGCCCGCACCGCACTGCAGGACGCCGGCATCGACTACGACTCCGCCGACGCCGAGTTCGTCCCCGGCCTCAAGGTCCCGGTCGACGCCGAGACCGCCCGCAAGGTGTTCCGCCTGATCGACGCGCTCGAGGACTCCGACGACGTGCAGAACGTCTACTCGAACTTCGACATCCCCGCGGACGTCCAGGCCGAGCTCGACGAGGACGAGGGCGAGTAGCCGTGCTCCGTGTGCTCGGGGTGGACCCCGGGCTCACCCGGTGCGGCGTCGGCGTCGTCGAGGTCGCACCGAACCGGCGCGCACGACTCGTCCACGTCACGGTCGTGCGCACCCCGCCGGACATGCCGCTCGAGCAGCGGCTGCTCCGCATCGCCGACGGCATCGCTGCCGAGATCGACGAGCACCACCCCGATGCGGTCGCCGTCGAGCGGGTGTTCGCGCAGGCGAACGTCCGCACCGTGATGGGGACCGCGCAGGCGGCCGGCCTGGCGCTGCACGCCGCGGCCGCCCGCGGCCTGCCCGTCGGGCTGCACACGCCGTCCGAGGTCAAGGCCGCCGTCACCGGCTACGGCAACGCCGACAAGCGTCAGGTGCAGACCATGATCGCGCGCGTGCTCGGGCTCGACGAGGCCCCGAAGCCGGCCGACGCCGCCGATGCTCTCGCGTTGGCCGTGTGCCATGCCTGGAGGCTCGGATCACCTGATGCCGCCGGCTCGCGTGCCACGAACCTCACCCCCGCACAGCGCGCCTGGCGGGACGCGCAGGGCGGCACCGTCGACTCGCCGCTGGCCCGCGCGGCCGCCGCCGCGGCCCGCCCGCAGCGTGGCAGGTCGGCGTCGTCGGTGGGCGGCCCTAGGCTCGGAGCATGATCGCGAGTCTCCGGGGCACCTGCATCGACATCGCCGGCTCGGCCGTGGTGATCGAGGTCGGGGGAGTCGGGTACGCCGTCACCGTGACCCCCGCACACGCGCTGACGATGCGCCACGGGTCCGAGGTGTTCGTGCGGACCGCCATGATCGTGCGCGAGGACGAGCACCTGCTCTTCGGCTTCGAGTCGACCGACGCGCTGCAGGTGTTCGACCTGCTCCGCGGGGTCTCCGGCGTCGGCCCGAAGTCCGCGATGGGCGTCCTGGCCCACATGGACCCGGCACAGATCGCGAACGCCGTCGCGAACGAGGACGACGGCGCGTTCCGCAAGGTCTCCGGCATCGGCCCGAAGACCGCCAAGCTCATCATCGTCGCGCTCTCCGGCAAGCTCGTGGCCTTCGAGCAGGCTGCCGTGGTCGCCGCCGCACGGGGTACCGCAGTCCACCCCGCCGCGGTCGACGTCGTCTCGGCGCTCATCGGTCTCGGCTGGCGCGAAGACGCGGCGCAGACCGCGGTGGACGACGCCGTCGCCAACGAGCCCGGCGCCGCCGCGATGGGCACCCAGGCCCTGCTCCGCGCCGCCCTCGGTGCGCTCCGACCCGCGGCAGCCGGCCGGTGAGCGGCATCACCTCCGCCGGCGCCGAGTCGCAGGAAGAACTCGCGTTCGAAGGTGCGCTCCGCCCGCGCTCGCTCGACGAGTTCGTCGGGCAGCGCAAGGTCCGCGGGCAGCTCGACCTGCTCCTCAAGGCCGCGGGCATGCAGGAGCGCACGCCCGACCACATCCTGATGGCGGGTCCTCCCGGCCTCGGCAAGACCACGCTCGCGATGATCGTCGCGCACGAGACCGGGCGACCGCTGCGCATGTCGAGCGGCCCGGCCATCCAGCACGCCGGTGACCTCGCCGCCGTGCTGTCGTCCCTGGTCCCGGGCGAGGTGCTGTTCATCGACGAGATCCACCGCATGGCCCGCTCGGCAGAAGAGATGCTCTACCTGGCGATGGAGGACTTCCGCATCGACGTGATGGTGGGCAAGGGCGCGGGTGCCACGAGCATCCCGCTCGACCTCGCGCCGTTCACGCTCGTCGGGGCCACCACCCGGGCCGGCCTGCTGCCGAACCCGCTGCGCGACCGCTTCGGGTTCACCGCCCACCTCGAGTTCTACGAGAAGGACGAGCTCGAGCAGGTCCTGATCCGTGCGGCCCACCTGCTCGAACTCGACATCGACCGGACCGCCCTGCGCGAGATCGCCGGACGCTCCCGTGGCACCCCACGCATCGCGAACCGCTTGCTCCGCCGGGTGCGCGACTACGCCCTCGTGCACCGCACCACCGAAGGCATGGCCGCGGTCCAGGGTGCGCTCGACCTGTACGACGTCGACGAACTCGGGCTCGACCGGCTCGACCGAGCCGTCGTCGAGACCATGCTGACCCGGTTCGACGGGGGCCCGGTCGGCCTGAACACCCTCGCGGTCTCGGTCGGCGAGGAATCCGAGACCATCGAGTCGGTCGTCGAACCGTTCCTCGTCCGCGTCGGACTCGTGACCCGCACCCCCCGCGGGCGCATCGCGACACCGCGGGCCTGGCGACACCTCGGCCTCACCCCGGGGCAGGGCGACGGCGGGCAGCCAGGGCTCTTCGACGACCCGGAACCCACCGCCTGACCGCCGATCAGTCGGGTGACATGCCACGGACACCGGCGTGCCCTAGACTGCTACGGCCCGAAACCGAGCAACCAGAGAAGGCAACGCATCATGGGTCAAGAAGTCATCCTCATCGTCATCGTCGTGGCGTTCGCGGCCTTCATGTTCTACAACAGCCGCAAGCGCAAGAAGCAGCAGGCCGAGCTCGTGGACAAGATGGTCCCGGGCGCCAAGGTCATGCTGTCCTTCGGCCTCTACGGCACGCTCCTCTCCGTGAACGAGGAGAAGGTCACCGCTGACGTCGAGATCGCGCCGGGGACCATCGTCACCGTGCACCGTCAGACCCTGTCGCGCGTCGTCGACGACAACGCGTCCGACGTCGAGACCACCACGACCACCGACGACGAGCCGAAGCCGGTGGCCGAGCTCAACGGTGAGCCGGTCTACGGCGAGCGGGTCGACACCGACCGTGTCGACGAGTCCGACGCCACGAAGCGCAAGTCCGACGACTGACGCCCTCGGCCGCCGGGTCGTCTGACCCGGCGGCTTCCCTCTGCCGTCGCACGGTGTGCCGACGGTCCTGAACAGAAAGACGAGACGACCGGTGGCACGATCGACACCCGTCAAGAAGGCGCTGCGCTCGCTCACCTGGTTGGTGATCCTGATGGCGATCCTCGCCGGCGTGAACACCGCCGCGTCGATCCTCGCCGGCTCTTCGAAGGACGACACCGACAAGTGGTACCAGGGCGCGAGCTGGGTGCCGGAGCTGGCTCTGGACCTGCAGGGCGGCACGCAGCTGACCCTCGCGGCGCAGAACACCGAGGGCGACTCCGTCACCTCGCAGCAGCTGCAGCAGGCGGTGAACATCATCCGCCAGCGCATCGACGCCACCGGTGTCTCCGAGTCCGAGATCAACACCCAGGGCGCGAACAACATCGTCGTCTCGATCCCGGGTCGTCCCGACAAGGCCACGATCGACCGCATCGAGGCAGCCGCGAAGCTGACCTTCCGTCCGGTGCTCTTCACCGAGGCCGCGACGAACTCCGCCGTCGGTGACGACGGCAAGGGCACCGCATCGGCCACGCCGTACTCGCCGCCGGCCTCGCTCGCCGCGACGCCGAGCGCGAAGCCGACCAACGCGAGCGACCTGAACTGGGTCACGCCGAAGCTGCAGGACCTGTACACCAACTACAACTGCGCTGCTCCGGACGACGTCACCACGGCGCCCGACGACGAGCCCCTGGTCACCTGTGACCAGGACGGCGCGGGGAAGTACATCCTCGGACCGGTCGAGGTCTCCGGTGCCGACATCAGCAACGCCACCTCGGGTCTCGCCACCGACTCGCAGGGCACGTCGACCGGCCAGTGGGCAGTCAACCTGACGTTCAACGGCGAGGGTTCGAAGGACTTCCGCACCGTCACGAACCGTCTCGTCTCGCTCCAGCAGCCGCAGAACCAGTTCGCGATCGTGCTCGACGGTTCGGTCATCACCGCACCGACGACGAACTCCGCGATCACGAACGGCAAGGCGCAGATCACCGGCTCGTTCACGGCCGAGTCGTCGAAGACGCTGGCGGACCAGCTCAAGTACGGTGCGCTGCCGATCAACTTCCAGGTGCAGTCGAACGAGAACATCTCGGCGACGCTCGGCACCGCGCAGCTCATCGGAGGCCTCGTCGCCGGCCTGATCGGGCTGATCCTGGTGATCATCTACTCGGTCATCCAGTACCGGGCCCTGGCGTTCGTCACCGTGCTGTCGCTCGGGATCGCCGCGGTCCTCACCTACCTGGTGATCGCGATCATGTCGTGGCGCGTCGACTACCGCCTGTCCTTGGCGGGTGTGGCGGGTCTGATCGTCGCGATCGGCATCACGGCGGACTCGTTCATCGTCTACTTCGAGCGCATCCGTGACGAACTCCGGGACGGCCGTGCCCTCGAGAGCGCGGTCGAGTCCGGCTGGAAGCGCGCCCTCCGCACGATCCTGGCGTCCGACGCGGTGAACTTCCTCGCCGCCGTCACGCTCTACGTGCTCGCGGTCGCCGACGTGAAGGGCTTCGCGTTCACGCTGCTCCTCACGACCCTGATCGACATCGTGGTGGTCGCGCTCTTCACCCACCCGATGATGCAGCTCATCGCCCGCAGCCGGTTCTTCGGCGAGGGGCACCGGTTCAGTGGTCTCGACCCGGCAGCACTCGGTGCCGTCTACCGGGGGCGCGCCCAGTTCCGCGCACCCGTCGTGGACGGCAAGCGCCAGCGCAGTGCCGGTGAGGCACAGCGCCGACAGACGATCGCGGAGCGGAAGGCCCAGCAGGCCTCCGGCGACAACGGCTCGACGCCGGACGGGAAGGACGACTGATGGCCAGCTTCAGCCAGTTCGGCAGCGACCTCTACACGGGGAAGCGGTCGTACGACATCATCGGGCGCCGGAAGACCTGGTACCTGATCGCCCTCGTGATGATCGTGATCTCGCTCGTCACCCCGTGGCTCCGTGGCGGGTACCAGCTCGGCATCGAGTTCACCGGCGGCTCGGAGTTCACGATCTCCGACGTCAAGACGCTCGACCAGAACCTCGCCACCGAGACCGTCGAGGACGTCGTCCCGGAGTCGATCCCGCGCGTCTCGCAGCTCGGCACGCACGGCATCCGCGTGCAGACCGGGCAGCTCACCGACCGGCAGACCACCGAGGTGCAGGACGCACTGGCGAAGGCCTACGACGTCCCGGAGAGCCAGGTCGCCGCGACCTTCATCGGTGCGACGTGGGGTGCCGACGTGCTCGCGCAGGCCATCCGTGGTCTCGTGATCTTCCTCGCCCTCGCCGCGGTCTTCATGACGCTGTACTTCCGCACCTGGAAGATGTCGCTGTCCGCGATGGCGGCGCTGCTGCACGACCTGCTCATCACGGCCGGCGTGTACGGCATCGTCGGGCTCGAGGTCACTCCCGCGGCGGTCATCGGGTTCCTGACGATCCTCGGGTACTCGCTCTACGACACCGTGGTGGTCTTCGACAAGGTGCGTGAGAACACCGCGCAGGAATCCATCCGGACGTTCAAGCAGTCGGTCAACCTCGCGGTGAACCAGACCCTCGTCCGGTCGATCAACACCTCGGTCGTGGCACTGCTGCCGGTCGCGGCGATCCTCTTCATCGGGTCGTACGTGCTCGGCGCCGGTACCCTGCGCGACATCTCGCTCGCACTGTTCATCGGCATCATCGTCGGCACTTACTCGACGATCTTCATCGCGTCGCCGATGTACGCGCAGCTGCGTGAGAACGAGCCGAAGATCAAGGAGTCCGACGCCAAGAAGACCGCGGCGGCCGAGAAGCGCCGGCGTGAGGTCGACGCGGCAGAGGCGAGCGTCTGATGCCCATCGAGATCCAGGAGATCGACGTCGCCGAGGCGCAGCGCCGCCTCGACGCCGGAGCCCGCCTGTTCGACGTCCGCGAGCAGGGGGAGTGGGACGAGGTCCACGCTCCCCAGGCCACGCTCGTGCCGATGTCGGAGTTCGTGGACCGCTGGCAGGAGATCGACGGCGGCGACCAGCCGGCCATCATCGTCTGCCACTCCGGCGGCCGGTCATCGCGCATCGTCGCGGCGCTCGAGCAGTCTGGCGTGCCGGCCGTCAACCTCTCCGGCGGCATGCTCGCGTGGGAGCAGGCGGGGGCGCCGGTGGAGCGCGACGCCCAGGGCGAACCACGTCACGGGCACTGACCGGGGACGCGTAGTCTTGTCGGATCGAGCTCGGATCGAGCTCTCGGACCGAGTCCTGGGAGGCGCATCATGACGGACACCCGCGAAGAGCCGTCCGCGCCGAGCCGCCCGGGTTCCGCTCCGCGGCCCTCGAGCCCGATCGGTCCGAACACCACCGGCAACCTCGGTTCCCTCCGCTCACTGCTGCCGCGCCTGTTCTCGCGGGCCCAGCCGGCCGGCGCGGTGGACACGCTGATCCGCACGGTCCGCTCGCACCACCCCAAGGCCGACGTGACGCTCATCGAGCGTGCGTACTCGGTCGCCGAGCGCGCACACGACGGTCAGAAGCGCAAGTCCGGTGAGCCGTACATCACGCACCCGGTCGCGGTCGCGCAGATCCTGGCCGACCTCGGCATCGGCACGATCACCATCGCGGCGGCGCTCCTGCACGACACCGTCGAGGACACCGACTACCAGCTCGACCAGCTGCGGGCCGACTTCGGCGACGAGATCGCGATGCTCGTCGACGGCGTCACCAAGCTCGACAAGGTCAAGTACGGCGACAGCGCGCAGGCGGAGACCGTCCGCAAGATGGTCATCGCCATGTCGAAGGACATCCGCGTCCTCGTCATCAAGCTCGCCGACCGCCTGCACAACGCCCGCACGTGGGGCTTCGTCGAGTCCGCCTCCGCCACGCGCAAGGCGAAGGAGACGCTCGAGATCTACGCGCCGCTCGCGCACCGGCTCGGCATCCAGATGATCAAGCTCGAGCTCGAGGACCTGTCGTTCGCAGTCCTGCACCCGAAGCTCTACGTCGAGATCGACAGCCTGGTCAAGGAACGCCAGCCGAAGCGCGAGCAGTTCGTCCAGAACGTCATCGGCACCCTGAAGAAGGACCTGAAGGCCGCCAAGGTCCGTGGCGACGTCATGGGCCGGCCGAAGCAGTACTACTCGATCTACCAGAAGATGATCGTGCGGGGTCGCGAGTTCGACGAGATCTACGACCTCGTCGGCATCCGCGTGCTCGTGCCGACCGTCCGCGACTGCTACGCCATGCTCGGCTCGGTGCACGCCCGCTGGACCCCGCTGCCCGGTCGGTTCAAGGACTACATCGCGACCCCCAAGTTCAACCTGTACCAGTCGTTGCACACCACGGTGCTCGGACCGCAGGGTCGTGCGGTCGAGATCCAGATCCGCACACACGAGATGCACCAGCGCGCCGAGTTCGGTGTCGCCGCCCACTGGAAGTACAAGCAGCGGGCTGCCGGCCGTGACGCCGGTACCTCGTCGACCACGGACGACCAGGACATGGCGTGGCTCGCCCACATCACCGACTGGCAGGCCGAGACCAGCGACCCGGGCGAGTTCCTCGACTCGCTGCGCTACGAGATCGGCGCCAAGGAGACCTACGTCTTCACGCCGCAGGGCAAGGTCATCGGTCTCCCCGCCGGAGCCACCCCGGTCGACTTCGCCTACGCGGTGCACACCGAGATCGGCCACCGCACGATGGGTGCGAAGGTCAACGGCCGTCTCGTCCCGCTCGAGAGCCAGCTGTCCAGCGGCGACGTCGTCGAGATCTTCACGTCGAAGAACCCCGACTCCGGCCCCTCGCAGGACTGGCTGCAGTTCGTCCGCAGCCCCCGTGCGCGCAACAAGATCAAGCAGTGGTTCACCAAGGAGCGCCGCGAAGAGGCGATCGAGCAGGGTCGCGACGCCATCGCCCGGGCGATGCGCAAGCAGAACCTGCCGCTCCAACGCATCATGAGCCAGGACAGCATCGCCGAGGTCGCCTCGTCGATGCGGTACGAGGACGTCTCCGCCCTGTACGCCGCCATCGGCGAAGGCCACGTGTCGACGCAGTCGGTCATCGAGAAGGTCCTCGGCAACGTCCAGACCGAGACCGAGACGGACGAGCCGGAACTCGCGTTCCCGCGCCAGGTCACCAGTCGTCAGCTGCGCACGAGCGACAGCGGCGTGCTCGTCCGCGGTGCGCCCGACATCCTCGTGAAACTCGCGAAGTGCTGCACGCCGGTGCCGGGCGACCAGATCGTGGGCTTCATCACCCGAGGCCAGGGCGTCTCCGTGCACCAGTCGTCGTGCACCAACGTGAAGTCCCTCATGAACGAACCCGACCGGATGATCGAGGTCGAGTGGGCCCCGTCGTCGAAGTCGGTGTTCCTGGTGCAGATCCAGATCGAGGCGCTCGATCGGTCAGGCCTGCTCAGCGACGTCACCCGGGTGCTGACCGACCACCACGTGAACATCCTGTCCGCGACGGTGTCGACCTCGTCCGACCGTCTCGCGCTCAGCCGGTTCGTGTTCGAGATGGGCGACACCATCCACCTCGACCGCGTCCTGAACGCGGTGCGACGCATCGACGCCGTCTACGACGTCTACCGCGTCAGCGCCGGCTAGCGGCAGGGCCCCGCGCGGCACGTCCGTCGACCGGTCGCGAACCGTCGGCTGCGGCCCTGCCAACCGACGGTTCGCGACCACTCGGCGGACGCGAGCGGGGTGTCCTGACCGCCCCCACGCGCCCGACCGGAGGCCCACGGCAGCCCCGCCCCGCGCCTCCCGTGTCTCCAGCCCGTCCACCGGTCACGACTCGTCGAACCGGCACCGTCGACCGGTCACGAACCGTCAGCCGGGGCCCTGCCAACCGACAGTCCGCGACCACTCGGCGGACGCGAGCGGGGTGTCCTGACCGCCCCCACGCGCCCGACCGGAGGCCCACGGCAGCCCCGCCCCGCGCCTCCCGTGACTCAGCCCCATCCGCCGGTCACGACTCGTCGTACCGGCACCGCCGACCGGTCACGAACCGTCGGCCGGGGCCCGGCCAACCGACAGTCCGCGACCACTCGGCGAACGCGAGCGGGGTGTCTTGACCGCCCCCACGCGCCCGACCGGAGGCCCGCGGCAGCCCCGCCCCGCGCCTCCCGTGCCTCCCGCCCGTCCACCGGTCACCACTCGTCGCACGGGCACCGTCGACCGGTCACGAACCGTCAGCCGCGGCCCAGCCAACCGACGGTCCGCGACCACTCGGCGGAAGCGAGCGGGGTGTCCTGACCGCTCGGCGAACGCGCCGGCGACGCCCTAGCGGACAGCGCCCCCAGCGCCCCCAGCGCCCCCTGCCGCATCAGGCAGCCCCGGCAACCCCGGCAGCCCCCACAACCGCCGCTCAGCCTGCCGCACCATGGGAATCGTCCCGAGCGACCTCAGGCGCGCCTGCAGCTCGGCGACCGTGACCGCCCCGATCGCGAGCAACCCGTGCACGGCCGTCGCCTCGGCCACCCCGAACGCACCGGCCGTCGGCCCCGGCGTCCGGAGCAGGTCGACCGCGGTCCGCGTCGGCAGCGTGACCCGCAGCCGCGAGAGCTCGACGGTGTCCGCGACGTCGATCCGGACCTCTCGCAGGCGGACGTCCGGCCCGACGTGCACGCGCACCTGCGGCGGGATGCAGGCCTCGAGCGGCGCCGGCGGCCGGGACACCGCACCCCAGATCCACGCGGCGGTCAGCGTGCAGGCGATCAGGCGCGCGTCCCGCAGGACCCATGCTGCAGCGGCGGCGCGCAACCACGGCGTCTGCGGTTCGGCGGGGGAGGCCCAGCAGGGACCGACGGCGACCACCTCGCCGGCCAGGACCGCCGCACGCAGCTCGGGTTCCGGCCAGTCGTCACTGGTCAGCAGTCGCGGGCGGGGCACCCGCACATCCTGCCTGACCTGCGCGGGCGACCGACAGGCCTGTGGACAAGCCACCCACCTGCCGGGAGGCTCGTGGCGGGCCCGCACCGCTCCTCCAGGCCGTCGCCGGTCACGTCCACGGCGTGGGCCGCGTCGACGACGCGACCAGCCGCGCCCGCGCGCCGGATCGGGCCCGGCCGGACGGGACGCGCGCGCTCAGCGCAGGACGTCGGCGCGGTGCACGAGCGCCGCGGCACCGATGAGCGGACCGTCCTGGGACAACCCGGTCGGCACGATCTGCACCTTCGTGACGAACCCGAACTCGACACGCTCCGCCACGGCCTGCCGGGCGTACTCGAACAGGTCCGGCGTGACGTGCGAGAACCCGCCGCCGATGGCGACGATCTCGAGGTCGACCAGGCTCGTGGCGGCGGCGATGGCCTGCCCGAGGGCACGGCCGCTCCGCTGGACCGCGGCGACGGCGATCTCGTCGCCGGCGGCGTAGGCGGCCGAGAGCTCCTCGCCGGTCGTGCCCGCGAAGCCCTGACGACGTGCCCAGGCCACGGTCTTCGGGCCGCTGGCGATCGCCTCGAGGCAACCGGTGCCCCCGCAGGCGCAGGGGTCGTCGTAACCGCCGCACTCGACGTGGCCGATGTGGCCGGCGTTGCCCGTCGGTCCGCTGACGGTGCGACCGTGCAGGATGAGCCCGCCGCCGACGCCGGTGGAGACGATCATGCCCATGACGTGTTCGTACCCCTGGGCCGCGCCGACCCAGTGCTCGGCAAGGGTGATCGCCAGGCCGTCCATCCGGAGCGTCACCGGGACGTCGCCCGGCACGAGCGCCGCGATCCGGTCGCGCAGCGGGTGGCCACGCCAGACCGGCATGTTGAGCGGGGAGACGAGGCCGTGCTCCTCGTCGACGGGCCCGGCGGAACCGACGCCGACACCCACGAGCGTCGCGTCGGCCGGCAGCGCGCCGAGCGCGGCCGTGACGACCTCGTCGACGGCGGCCTGCAGCTCGTCCGAGGTGCGCTGGGGCCCGGTGGGGCTGCGGAACCGGGTCGCCGGCAGCACGACGCCCTGGTCGGTGACGAGCGCGGCCTCGACCTTCGTGCCGCCGAGGTCGACGGCCAGGGCGAGGGCGGGGGACTGAGGTGCGGTGCTGGACATGCGCGCTCCGATGCGGCGGTCTGGAGGCACGGTGCGGGTCGCCGACGCGTCGTCGCGTCCGGTAGGCACCGGCCTGGTCGTGGTGGGTCGTGCTGGGCGCGTGGGCTCAGCCCGGTGGGCTCAGCCAGGTCGGCTCAGCCCGTGGGTTCAGTAGGACGTCGTGTCGTCGCCGAGCGCCGAGGCGGCACCCGTCTCCGCGCGGTGCGCGACCTCGTCGAGGATGCGGGCCGAGGCGCTCGTGCCGATGCGGTTCGCGCCAGCCTCGACCATCTCGAGCAGGGTGTCGAGCCCGCGGACGCCGCCGGAGGCCTTCACGCCGGTGTCGGCACCGACCGTGCGGCGCATGAGGGCGATGTGCTCGGCCGTCGCGCCGCCGCCGGCGAACCCGGTCGAGGTCTTCACGAAGGCCGCGCCGGCGGTCTGTGCCGCACGCGAGGCCGCGACGATCTCGTCGTCGGTCAGGAACGCGGTCTCGAGGATCACCTTGACGACGGTGTCGCCGGCGGCGTCGACGACCGCGCGGACGTCCTGCTCGACGCGCTGCCAGTCGCCCGACTTCGCGGTGCCGATGTTCTGCACCATGTCGAGCTCGAACGCGCCGTCGGCCAGGGCCTGCAGCGACTCGGCGACCTTCGCCGCGGTGGACGTGGTGCCGTGCGGGAAGCCGATCACGGTGCCGACGCCGACACCGGTGCCCGTGAGGCGCTCGACGGCGTGGGCGACGTCGCTCGGACGGACGCAGACGCTGAAGACGCGGTGGGCGGCGGCTTCGTCGAGCTGGGCGTCGACGTCCGCGCGGGTGAGTTCGGGCTTCAGGATCGCGTGGTCGATGAGGCCGCGGACGGCATCGACGGTGACGGGGAAGGCTGCGTTGTCCACCCGGCAAGCCTACCCGTCAGGCGTGCCGCGTAGCGTGCAGGGCATGCAGGTCCTCGTCACCGGCGCCACCGGGTACATCGGTGGTCGTCTCGTCCCTCGTCTCCTCGAAGCCGGCCACTCCGTCCGGGTGTTCGTGCGTAACCCCCGGAAGCTCCAGGACGTCCCGTGGAGCAGTGAGGTCGACGTCGCGGAGGGCGATCTCCAGGACGCCGAGGCGGTGCGCGCCGCCGTCGACGGGATCGAGGCGGTCTACTACCTGGCCCACGCGATGGGGGCCGACGGCGACTTCGAGACCGCCGAGCGCGAGGCCGCGGAGACCATGGCGCGCGAGGCGAAGGCGGCCGGCGTCAGCCGGTTCGTCTACCTGGGCGGGCTGCACCCGGACGGTGAGCTGTCGAAGCACCTCCGCAGCCGCAAGGAGGTGGGGGAGATCCTCCTCGGCTCGGGCGTGCCGACGGTGGCGTACCAGGCCGGGGTCGTGATCGGCTCGGGCAGCACCTCGTTCGAGATGATCCGGCACCTGACCGACGTCCTGCCGTGGATGCCCGCGCCGCGCTGGGTCCGCAACCACATCCAGCCGATCGCGGTCCGCGACGTCCTGTACTACCTGGTGGCCGCGCTCGACGTCCCAGCCGACGTCAACCGCACCTTTGACATCGGCGGCCCCGACGTCCTGCGGTACGGCCAGATGCTGAACGGCTACGCGGTCGAGGCGAAGCTGCCCCAGCGCCCGATCACGGTCCTGCCGGTGCTCACCCCGCGCCTCGCCGCACACTGGTTCAACGCCGTCACCCCGATCCCACGCAAGCTCGCGACGCCGATCATCGAGTCGCTGCAGTTCGAGTGCGTGCAGCGCGAGCACGACATCGACGACGTCGTGCCGCAGCCCGAGGGCGGGCTCACCTCGTACCGTCGGGCCGTCCGCCTCGCGCTGAACAAGATGCGCAGCGGTCAGGTCCAGACGAGCTGGCGGAGCGCGACGCTCTCGAGCGCCTCGGCCGACCCGATGCCGAACGACCCCGATTGGGCCGGGCACACGGTCTACGTCGACGACCGGAAGCGGCACTCCAGTGCCTCCGCCGAGGACGTCTGGCGCGTCGTCGAGTCGATCGGCGGGGACAACGGCTGGTACTCGTTCCCGCTCGCCTGGGTCGCCCGTGGCTGGATGGACAAGATCGCCGGCGGCGTCGGCCTGAACCGCGGGCGTCGTGACCAGCAGCGCCTCGAGCAGGGCGACGCGCTCGACTGGTGGCGCGTCGAACGACTGGAGCGCGGCCGGTACCTGCGGCTCCGCGCCGAGTTCAAGTCGCCCGGTCGTGCGTGGCTCGAGATGACCGTCACACCGAACCCCGACGGCGGCAGCGACTACCACCAGCGGGCGATCTACTTCCCGCAGGGACTCGCCGGCCGGCTGTACTGGTACGGCATCCTGCCGTTCCACGGCATCATCTTCCCCGGTATGGTCGAGCGCATCACCGCCGCCGCCGAGCGGGAGTCCGACCACACCGGGTCCACGCAGCGCAACCGGACGCAGCAGACCGAGACCCCCGAGCCGGCGCACGAGGAGGCAGCATGACCGACGACCGCAGCCCCGTCCTCTTCCTGGGGGACAGCATCACCGAACAGGGTGACTGGGACACGTGGCTCCCCGACGAGCACACGCTGAACCAGGGCATCGGCGGCGACACGACCGACGGCGTGCTGACGCGCCTCGACGCCGTCGTCGCCGAGCAGCCCGAGGTGATCGTGCTGCTCATCGGCACGAACGACTTCGGCAACCACCGCGCCAGCGCCGAGCACGTGGTCCGCAACGTCGAGACCATCCTCGTCACGCTCCGCCGCGAGCTGCCGGGCGTACGTCTGCTGCTCGTGTCGATCCTGCCCCGGCAGGCCGAGTACGCCACGAAGATCGAACAGGCCAACCGGCACCTCCGGCAGTTCGTCGCCACCTGCCACGCGCAGTACCTCGACGCCTGGCCCGCCCTGGCCGACGGCGACCACCTGGACGCGCGCTTCACCGAGGACGGCCTGCACCTGACCGAAGAGGGCTACCGCGCGCTGGTCGGTGAACTGGTACCGGCGCTCGAGCGCGTCCGCGACCTGCCGCCGATGTCGCGGTCGATCCAGGCGATCGACCTCGACGGTTCCTCGGACTGATGGCCGCTCGCAAGGGGCGGCCCCCGGTGGGGTCGTCCCAGCACGGCGTGCCCGCAGGGTCCCCTCGACCCGCACCGGCCGCACCGGCCAGCGGTGCCCGTGCCACGCCGCCCTTCACCCGCCCGGCGCTGGCACCGTCGATGATCGCGGCGATCGTGCTGCTGGCCTGCGTCGCCATCGTCGACTCGTCGGGCTTCGTCTTCGCCCGCTGGGGCGTCACGGTGCTCGCGCTGATCGTGCTCGTCTTCAGCGTGCGCGGGAAGGTCTGGTGGGCAGCCCTCCTCATGGCCGCCGTCGCCGTCTGCTGGAACCCGCTCGTCACGGTGCCGATCCCCGGACAGGTGTGGGCGGCCCTGCAACTGGTCGCCGCCGCGCTCTTCATCGTGGTGGGCATCGTCGTCAAGGTGCCCCGCGAGTCGGACGGACGGTAGGATCGGCAGGTCGGGTACAGGACCCGACCGCACGACCCGAAGGGCATGGATGAACGACGAGACCGAGCCGGTGACCGAGAGTCCTCTGCTGAACCCTCGACCGTCCTCCGGCGGTCTCGACCGATCCGACGTCGTCGTCCGCAAGGGGCGACTGACCCTGATCAACGGACACCTCACGCCCCAGCAGTCGATGATCGAGGACCTGCTGTTCCTCGACGACGCGCTCACCGCGGCTGACGTCGACCACCTGCTCATCCGCGGCAACGACCAGCGCCCGGTGATCGCCCTCGACGAGCGTGACCGCCAGCGCGCGGAGAGCGCCGTGATGTCCGCGGCCGTCAACGAGCCCTTCTACGCGAAGCCCCCGGGCAAGCCGGCGGTGCTCGTGCAGGACGACGGACTCGGCTCCCTCGAAGAACCGGTGCTCCGCGTGTTCCGCCCGCGGCTCGAGCCGCTCGGACGCCTGCGCTACGGCGCCGAGACGAGCGTCCAGCTCGAGTTCTGGCGCGTCACCGACATCGAGGTCCTCGCTCCCGTCGAGAACGCCCTGATGCGTCGCAGCCTGCCGATCGACGAGTTCGTGCTCGTCGACATCGAACGCTACGGCCGCACCTGGCGAACCGTCGAGCACATGTTCGACGACCACGTCTCGGACATCCGCTTCCCGATCGACATCGTCTTCTCATGGGTCGACGGCAACGCCATCGAGTACCAGCGCGCCCGCCAGGCCGCACAGTCGAACGCCGTCCTGGGCGAGGGCGACGACGCCCCGGCCCGGTTCCGCCAGATCGACGAGCTGAAGTACGCGCTCCGCTCGGTGCACACCTTCGCACCGTGGATCCGCAAGATCTACATCGCGACGGACTCCCCGGCACCGCACTGGCTCGCCGATCACCCGAAGGTCAGGATCGTCCGCAGCGAGGAGTTCTTCGCCGACCCGTCCGTCCTGCCGACCCACAACTCGCAGGCCGTCGAGTCGCAGCTGCACCACATCCCGGGCATCAGCGAGCACTTCATCTACTCGAACGACGACATGTTCTTCGGACGCCTCGTCGACCCCTCGGCGTTCTACAGCCCGGGATCGGTCACGAAGTTCATCCTCGCGTCGACCCGGATCGGCCTCGGCTCCAACAACCCGGCGCGCAGCGGTTTCGAGAACTCCGCCCGCGTGAACCGTCGCCTGCTGCAGCAGCGCTTCGGTGCGGTGACGACCCGGCACCTTGAGCATGCCCCGACGCCCCTGCGCGCCTCGATCATGACCGAGATGGAGCACGAGTTCGCCGACGAGTTCGCGGCCACAGCGGCGTCACGCTTCCGCGCCGCCGACAACATCTCGGTGACGAACTCGCTGTACCACTACTACTCGCTGCTCACCGGTCGGGCGATCATCCAGGAGAACGCGGCCGTCGGGTACATCGACACGACCATGGTCTCCGGGCTCAAGGCCCTCGACGAGCTGCTGAAGAAGCGGAACGTGGACTTCTTCTGCCTCAACGACGGCAGCTTCCCGGAGGTCAGCGACGAGGAGCGCACGCAGCGCGTGACGGACTTCCTCGAGCGTTACTTCCCGTTCCCCGCGCCGTGGGAGCGCCCCAGCGCTTAGGACGCGCCAGCGGCCTGCTGGGGCGCTCCGGGCGAGCCTGCGAGCCCGGTCCCATGGGACGCCCAGGACGCGCCAGCGGCCTGCTGGGGCGCTCCGGGCGAGCCTGCGAGCCCGGACCCGGAACCCAGCCCCCGGTTCGGACCCTCCACCGGTCACGACTCCCCGCCACCCACACACCGGGCGGTCACAGCCCGTCGGCTGCGCCGCCGGCAAACGACGGAACATGACCACGCGACGCAGCACCGGCGGTGTGTCGTGACCACTCCGCGGGCCGGGAGGCGCGGGTCGGGCCCGCCACGGGCCTCCCGGCTGTCGGGCCGACCGTCGGGCGTGCCGTCGGGACGTACACGACGCCGCGCGGTCACGACACCCCGTTGGCTGCCCGCCGAGCGGTCACGAACTGTTGATTGCCGAGCCGCCAGCCGACGGAACGTGACCACTCGCCGCGCACTGACGGGGAGTCGTGACCGCTCGCGGCCGCCCTTGGTGAGCAGAAGAGGTCGGGTCCGCATGACGGACCCGACCTCTTCTGCACGCGAAGTGCGCGGCGCTACCGGTGGACGGGGGAGACGGGCACCGAGTCGAGCGTGAACACCGGGATACTCGAGGTGACCGGTGCCGGCTCCACGGCCGCGGGGATCGTCACGCCGTGTGCGGCGAGCTTCGCCTCGGTCTCGAGCGCGGAGACGGGCTGCCCGACGGTGGCGTAGTGCCCGATCGGCACCACCGAGTGGACGACGTTGTGCCCGTAGACGTGCACGAGGTTGAACGACTGCGCACCGTCACGGCCGCGGGTGCCGCCCTGGTACTCGGTGAGGTCCTGGGTGTAGCAGGTGGCGCTGGCGACGGACACCGGGATGCCGGCGAACACGGCACTGGTCGAGTAGTGCAGGTGACCGGCGATGATGGCGAGGACGTCGCTGCCCTCGACGACCTCGGCCAGGGCCTGCTGGTCACGCAACTCGACGAGGACGGTGAGGTCCTGGACGCTCGGTACGGGCGGGTGGTGCATCGCCAGGATGGTGCCGTGCGGCGCAGCCTCGGACAGGACCTCGGCGAGCCAGTCGAGCTGCTCGGGGGAGACCTCGCCGTGGTGGTGACCCGGCACGCTGGTGTCGAGGGTGATCACGCGGAGCCCGTTGACGTCGTAGACGAAGTCGACCGGGCGATCGGTGGGCTGCAGGCCGAAGAGCTCCTGGCGGAAGGCACCGCGCTCGTCGTGGTTGCCCATCGCCCAGATCACCTGCGCGCCGATGCGCTGCGCGGCCGGCTCGAGGATCTCGCGGACACGGGCGTACGCGCCCGGCTCGCCCTTGTCGGCCACGTCGCCAGTGACGACGATCGCTTCGGGACGGGTGCCCGAGGCTTCGATGTCAGCGACGATCTGCGTGAGCCGAGCGGCGGAGTCGACATCGCCGTACAGGTTGCGGTCCCCGGAGACGAGGTGCGTGTCGCTGAGGTGGAGGAGGAAGTGGTTCGGCCTGGGGTGTTCGGCCGTCCGGCTGTCCATCGGGGTCTCATTCCGTTGGCGGATGCGTGGTGCAACACGTTGCCACACCGTCCTGGACGAGTCCAGCACGCGGGAGTGAACCAGCCGTGAACTGGGGGCGGCGTGTTGCCCCTCACACGAAGAAACCCCCGCCACATCGTGACGGGGGTTGCTTCGTGCTACCGATCAGTGATCGCCGGGGCCGACCTGGGGAGCCTGGTGGCCACCCTCGAGGTTCGGGCCGTGGTGCGCGGCGTGCGCTGCCTCGAGCTCTGCCTTCGAAACCGGCTCGATGCGGTCCTCGAAGAAGAAGCGGGAGACGCCGGCGCGGACCTTCTGCAGACCCGTGATCTTGCCCTTGGCGTTCGGGCGGATCATCAGCGGCTTGTACTCGTTGAACTGCAGGAGCTTCCAGCGCTCGTACTCGTCGAGCTGCTCGTGCACCTCGATGTACTCGCCGTGGGGGAGTCGGACGATGCGACCCGACTCGTAGCCGTGCAGGACGATCTCGCGGTCCTTCTTCTGGAGGGCGAGGCAGACACGCTTCGTGATCCAGAAGGCGATGAACGGACCGAGGACCGTCGTCGCCTGGATCACGTGGATCACGTGTTCGATCGACACCAGGAAGTGCGTCGCGATGATGTCCGACGATGCTGCTGCCCAGAGGCTGGCGTAGAGCGTGATGCCAGCGGCACCGAACGCCGTGCGCGTCGGGGCGTTGCGCGGACGGTCGAGGATGTGGTGCTCACGCTTGTCGCCCGTGACCCACGCCTCGATGAAGGGGTAGAGCAGGATCGCCAGGATGAGCAGCACCAGGACCGCGATCGGCGCCAGGATGTTGAACGACACCGTGTAGCCGAACCACACGACCTCCCAGTGCGGCGGGACCAGTCGGAGCGCGCCGTCGGCGAAGCCGATGTACCAGTCGGGCTGGGTACCAGCGGACACCGGGGAGGGGTCGTACGGGCCGTAGTTCCAGATCGGGTTGATCGTGAACAGCGACGCGATGAGGGCCAGGATGCCCGCGACGATGAAGAAGAACCCACCGGCCTTCGCGGCGAACGCCGGGAGGATCGGGACACCGACGACGTTCTCGTTGGTCTTGCCCGGACCGGCGAACTGCGTGTGCTTGTTGATCACGACGAGCACGAGGTGGACACCGAGCACCGCGACGAGGATCGCCGGCAGCAGCAGGATGTGCAGCGTGTACAGGCGGCCGACGATGTCGGTCCCCGGGAACTCGCCACCGAACAGCAGGTAGGCGATCCAGACGCCGATGACCGGGACACCCTCGATCATGCCGACGATGATCCGCAGACCGTTTCCGGAGAGCAGGTCGTCGGGGAGCGAGTAGCCGGTGAAGCCCTCGGCCATGGCGAGGACCCAGAGCAGGAAGCCGAAGACCCAGTTGAGCTCACGCGGCTTGCGGAAGGCACCGGTGAAGAACACGCGGGCCATGTGCAGCATGATCGACGCCACGAACAGCAGGGCCGCCCAGTGGTGGACCTGACGGACGAAGAGCCCGCCGCGGATGTCGAACGAGATGTCGAGCGTGGACTGCAGGGCCGTCGACATCGCCACGCCCTTGAGCGGGACGTACGAGCCGTTGTAGACGACCTCGGTCATGGACGCCTGGAAGAAGAACGTCAGGAAGGTCCCGGAGAGCAGCACGACGACGAAGCTGTACAGCGCCACCTCGCCGAGCATGAAGCTCCAGTGGTCCGGGAAGATCTTCCGGCCGACTTCCTTGACGAGGCCCGAGATGCTGGTGCGCTCGTCGATGTAGTTGGCGACCCCGCCGATGATGCGGGATCCGCGCTCCGGCGCCGGCTTGTTCGACGACGTGTTCGGTGCGGTGGTGGTGGTGCTGGTCATCAGCGTTCACGCTCCCAGAAGGACGGTCCGACCGGCTCGTGGAAGTCGCTCTGGGCAACCAGGTAGCCGTCGTCGTCGATCGCGATCGGAAGTTGGGGGAGGGGGCGTGCTGCCGGACCGAAGATGACCTCGCAGTTGTTCGAGACATCGAAGGTGGACTGGTGGCACGGGCACAGCAGGTGGTGCGTCTGCTGTTCGTAGAGCGCGACGGGGCAACCGACGTGGGTGCAGATCTTGGAGTACGCGACGATGCCGTCGTAGCCCCAGTTCTCGTGGCCCTTGGACGGGTTGAGGTCCTTCGGGTCCAGACGCATCAGGAGGACGGAGGCCTTCGCCTTCTCCTCCAGCATGTGCTCGGACTCGAGCATGCCCTCGGGGATGACGTGGAACACCGAACCGATGGTGACGTCGGAGGCCTTGATCGGCAGACCCGTCGGGTCCTTCGTCAGGCGCAGGCCCTGCTTCCAGAAGGTGTGGCGGAGCAGCTCGTTGGGGTCCTCGGCCGGAGCGAGGTCACGGACCAGGACGATGCCGGGGAGCGGGAAGGCGGCCAGGGCACCGATCATCGAGTTGCGGATCAGCTTGCGCCGGCTGAAACCGGACTCCTTGTCGGCGAGCTGGAACGCCTCGACCGCCTTGGCGCGGGTCGCGTCGGTGCCGCGGGTGCCGTGACGGAGCTCGGTGATCTCGCGGTCGACGACGAGCGACTTCGACCAGTAGACGGCACCGAGGCCGAGGGCGAGGAGCGCGAGGGCGATCGACAGGCCCAGGAAGAGGTTCGCGGTGCGGACCGTCCCGAAGTCGCTCGGGTCGATCGGGAAGGCGACGTACGCCGCGATCGACAGGACGCTGCCGACGATCGACAGGTAGAAGTAGGCGGCGACCTGGCGCTCGGCCAGACGCTGCTTCTTCGGGTCGACATCGGTGCGACGCGGGCGGTGCGGCGGCTCGCCCGGGTTCTCGAACGGGTCGACGGGGAGGACCGCGATCCCGGGGGAGGTGGTCGTGCCGTGCTTCTCGACAGCCGAGGACGAGTTCAGCGTCTCGTCGTCGTGCTCTGCCATGGTGTTCCCTTCAGTGTCGTTCGACACGGACGATCAGTTGGACTTCGCGGTCAGCCAGACGGTCATCGCGACGACCGCGCCGAGTCCGAAGATCCAGATGAACAGACCCTCGGCGACCGGCCCCAGGGAGCCGAGTGCGAAGCCACCGGGGGACTTGTTGTCCTGCACGTACTTGAGGTACGTGATGATGTCGGCCTTCTGCTCCGGCGTCAGGTTCAGGTCGTTGAAGACCGGCATGTTCTGCGGGCCGGTGAGCATGGCCTCGTAGATGTGCTTGCCGGAAACCGTCTCGAGGCTCGGGGCGTACTTGCCCTCGGTCAGTGCACCACCGGCGCCGGCCACGTTGTGGCACATGGCGCAGTTGATGCGGAACAGCTCGGCGCCTTCGGCAGCGTCGCCGTCCTCACCGTTGGTGAGCTCGGTGGACGGGACCGACGGGCCGGGGCCGAGGGAGGCGACGTACTGCGCGAGTGCGTCGACCTGCTCGTCCGTGAACTGCGCGGGCTTCTCTTCGGCCTGCGGGCCCTGAGCGGCCATCGGCATGCGGCCGGTGCCGACCTGGAAGTCGACCGACGCGGCACCGACACCGATGAGGGACGGGCCCTCGCTCGTGCCCTGCGCGGAGAGACCGTGGCAGGTGGCGCAGTTCGAGGCGAAGAGCTTCTCGCCCTCGTTCACCTGCGACTGGCTCGAGGCGGCGACGGTGTTCGTGCTGTCGTCGGCGTTCGCCGTGGAGCTGAACAGTGCGTACGCGCCACCGGTGGTCATGAGACCCACGACGATGAGCGACACGGTCGCCATCGGTGAACGGCGGCCCTTCTTGGACTTGGTTCTGTTGAACATGTGCTGGGGGGTGTCCAGTTCCTACTTGAGAAGGTAGATGACGGCGAAGAGGAAGATCCACACGACGTCGACGAAGTGCCAGTAGTACGACACGACGATGGCGGTGGTCGCTTCCTTGTGGCCGAAGTTCTTGGCGGCGAAACCGCGGCCGAGCGTCAGCAGGAAGGCGATGAGGCCACCGGTCACGTGGAGCCCGTGGAACCCGGTGGTCATGTAGAACGCCGAGCCGTAGGCGCTGGAGGAGAGCGTCACGCCCTCGTGCCAGAGGTTGGCGTACTCGAAGATCTGGCCGCAGACGAAGATCGCACCCATCGCGTAGGTGACGAAGAACCACTCCGTCATGCCCCAGTGGCGAGGGTTCCAGCTCGTCCGGTGCACCTGGAAGCGCTCCGCAGCGAACACGGCGAACTGGCAGGCGAAGCTGGACAGCACCAGGATGATCGTGTTCACGGAGGCGAAGGGCACCTCGAGCTTCGCGGTCTCGGTCGCCCAGAGCTCAGGGGACGTGCTGCGGAGCGTGAAGTAGATCGCGAACAGGCCGGCGAAGAACATGACCTCGCTGCCCAGCCACACGATCGTCCCCACGGCCACGGCGTTCGGCCTGTTGAGGGCCGGACCGCTGGCTGATCTGGAGAGAGAGGTGCTAGTCACGTCCTCCATTATGGCCGAAACCCCCGACAGTGTTTTCGCAGGAGACTGGCGGGTCTCTCGAATTCACTACGATCGAGCCATGCCTGACGCACTTTCTTGGCCAGCGGTGATCAGCGCGCTCATGGCGCGCGAGGACCTGACGATCAGGCAATCCACATGGGCCATGGAGGAGATCGTGCACGGGCGCGCCACCCAGGCACAGATCGCAGCCTTCGCCGTGACGCTCCGCGCGAAGGGCGAGACCGTCGACGAGGTCGTCGGGTTCCGCGACGCGATCCTGGACGCCGCGGTTCCGCTCGACGTCGACCCGATGGCGCTCGACATCGTCGGGACCGGCGGCGACGTGGTCGGCACCGTGAACATCTCGACCATGGCGGCCATCGTGATCGCTGCCGCCGGGGTCCCCGTCGTCAAGCACGGCAACAAGGCCAGCTCGTCGAAGTCCGGGTCGAGCGACGTGCTCGCCGCCCTCGGACTCGATCTCACGATGGACGCCGCGCGTGTCGCGGACACCTTCCGGCGTGTCGGGCTGACCTTCGCCTTCGCCAACGCGTTCCACCCCGGTTTCGCCCACGCAGGCCCGGTCCGGCGCGAGATCGGCGTACCGACGGTGTTCAACTTCCTCGGCCCGCTCGTCAACCCCGCGCGGTGCGAGGCGAACGCCGTGGGTGTCGCCCAGCTCGAGCTCGTCCCGATCATCACGGGCGTGTTCCAGACGCGCGGCGCGACGGCCCTCGTGTTCCGCGGCGACGACGGACTCGACGAGCTGACGACCACCGGGCACAGTCACATCTGGGAGGTCACCGGCGGCCGCGTGACCGAGCACGACCTCGACCCGCGGGACCTCGGCATCGCCCGGGCACGCACGGACGACCTGCTCGGCGGCGACCCCGAGCACAACGCCGACGTCGTCCACCGGGTGCTCGCGGGGGAGACCGGACCCGTCCGCGACATCGTCCTGCTGAACGCCGCGGCCGGCCTCGTCTCGTTCCGCCTGGCGCAGGACCCGAACGAGTCCGACCGGCCGATCCTGCAGCGGTTCCGCGAGCAGCTCGTCGTCGCTGCCGAGGCGGTCGACTCCGGCGCCGGTGCGCGCAAACTGGCTGATTGGGTCGGCGCAGCTCCCGCCGCGTAGTCCACGCCGCCTCCACCCGAACCGCACCCTGCCGCACCGCGCCGGCAACCACCCGACGATCCGACGACCCGACGACCGGCCGCGCCCGACGCGCAGGAGACGCAACGCACAGGAGGCCCGGTGCCGGTTCCAGGAACCGGCACCGGGCCTCCCGTCGGTGCGTTCAGTGCACGCGGTCAGCGTGCGCGTGCTTCGTTACTGCACGTCCTCGTCGACCCAGTCGAAGGTCTTCGTGACGGCCTTCTTCCACAGGCGGAGCGTGCGCTCGCGCTCGGCGGCGTCGAGCTGGGGCTCCCAGCGCTTGTCCTCCTGCCAGTTGGCACGGAGCTCGTCGAGGTTGGCCCAGAAGCCGACCGCGAGACCAGCGGCGTAGGCCGCACCGAGCGCCGTCGTCTCCGCGACGACCGGCCGGACGACCGGCACGTTGAGCATGTCGGCCTGGAACTGCATGAGCTCGCTGTTCGCGGTCATGCCACCGTCGACCTTGAGCTCGGTCAGGTCCACGCCGGAGTCGGCGTTGACCGCGTCGAGGACCTCGCGGGTCTGCAGCGCCGTCGCTTCGAGGGCGGCACGCGCGATGTGCCCCTTGTTGACGAAGCGGGTGAGGCCGACGATCGCACCGCGGGCGTCCGGACGCCAGTACGGCGCGAAGAGCCCGGAGAACGCCGGCACGAAGTACACGCCGCCGTTGTCCTCGACGGTCTTGGCCAGGGCCTCGACCTCCGGGGCGCTGCCGATCAGACCGAGGTTGTCGCGGAGCCACTGGATGAGCGAGCCCGTGACGGCGATCGAACCCTCGAGGGCGTAGTGCGTCTCCTGGTCGCCGAGCTTGTAGCCGACGGTGGTGAGCAGGCCGTTCTCGGAGCGGACGATCTCGGTACCGGTGTTGAAGATCAGGAAGTTGCCGGTGCCGTAGGTGTTCTTCGACTCGCCCTGGTCGAACGCGGCCTGACCGAAGGTCGCTGCCTGCTGGTCACCGAGGATGCCGGCGATCGGGACCTCGCGCAGCAGGCTCGAGGACTCGACGTGACCGTAGACCTCGGAGGAGCTGACGATCTCGGGGAGCATCGACTTCGGGACGCCGAAGTCGGCGAGGATGTCGTCGCGCCACTGCAGCGTCTCGAGGTCCATGAACAGCGTGCGGGACGCGTTCGTGACGTCGGTCTTGTGGACGCCGCCGTCGACGCCACCGGTCAGGTTCCAGAGGACCCAGGTGTCGGTGGTGCCGAAGAGCAGGTCGCCCGCCTCGGCTTTCTCACGAGCACCCTCGACGTTCTCGAGGATCCACATGATCTTGGTCCCGGCGAAGTACGTCGCGAGCGGCAGGCCGACGATGGCCTTGTACTTGTCGGTGTCGCCGTCGGCGAGCTTGTCGACGAGCGCCTGCGTGCGGGTGTCCTGCCAGACGATCGCGTTGTAGATCGGCTTGCCGGTGGTCTTGTCCCAGACGACGGCGGTCTCGCGCTGGTTGGTGATGCCGACGGCTGCGACGTCGTGGCGCGTGATGTCGGCACGCGACAGTGCCTGACCGATCACCTCGCGGGTGTTGTCCCAGATCTCGGCGGGGTCGTGCTCGACCCACCCGGCGCGCGGGAAGATCTGCTCGTGTTCCTTCTGCCCGGTCGAGATGATCGAACCGGAGTGGTCGAACACGATTGCTCGGGTCGAGGTCGTGCCCTGGTCGATGGCGACGATGTAGTCGGCCATTGGTGCTCCTTACGGGTGTTCGGTGCGGTGCGTGCTCGGTCGTACGGAACGGCCGTCCACGCCTTCGGGGTGGGGTGGGTCAGCTGACGACGGGCAGCAGGGCGACGGACAGGCCAGCGGCGAGGGCGCCACCGATCAGTGGTCCGACGACCGGCACCCAGGCGTAGGCCCAGTCGCTCGAGCCCTTGCCCTTGATGGGCAGGAAGGCGTGCGCGATGCGGGGGCCGAGGTCACGGGCGGGGTTGATGGCGTAGCCGGTGGGGCCACCGAGGCTGACACCGATCGCGATCACGAGGAACGCGACGGGGATGGCGCCGAGGTCCGTGGGGGTCCCGCCGTTGGTGAAGGCGAGGACGACGAAGACCAGGACGAAGGTGCCGATGATCTCGGTGACGAGGTTCCAGCCGTACGAGCGGATCGCGGGGCCGGTCGAGAAGACGCCGAGCTTGGCAGCGGCGTCGGGCTCCTCGTCGAAGTGCTGCTTGTAGGCGAGCCAGACGATGACGGCACCGATGACCGCACCGATGAGCTGGGCGATCCAGAAGAGGAACATCTCACCGATGGTGATCTTGCCGAGGATCGCCTGCGCGAGGCTGACCGCGGGGTTGAGCTGACCGCCGGACTTGTAGGCCACGGTGGCACCGGCGAAGACCGCGAAGCCCCAGCCGATCGTGACCATCAGGAACCCGGCTCCGAAGCCCTTCGACTTCGCCAGCGACACGGCGGCGACGACGCCGCCACCCAGGATGATGAGCATCGCCGTACCGACGAGCTCGGACAGGAAATTGACGCCGATGCCGTCCATCGGTGACCTCCAGTGCGTGAGGGTGGGGGTCCGGCCGTGCTGCGCCGCACTCCCCGTTGAGTGATTGAGGCCAACCATAGTGATGCGGTTCACGGCCCGGCGATGAATTCGTGAGCGAAGTGCGGCATCGTGCACGAACGTGCAGGAGGAGTGTCCCCTGCACGATCCTGAGCCGGTGACGCGTCCTCGGCATGGTGCACGAACGTGCATCGGGAACGGACGGCTGCCCGTGCCGTCGATGTAGATTGGGCGCACTCCGGTCGACGACGCGCGGTGTGACCGCCACGGTTCGACCCCGTACCCGTGGAGGCACCGCATGAAGAAGCTCATCAACGACCCGCAAGCCGTGGTCGAGGAGACCGTCCGGGGCTTCGCCCGGGCACACGCCGGACACGTCGTCCTGGTCGAGGACCCGATCCACCTGCACCGCGCTGACGCACCCGTCGCCGGCAAGGTCGGGATCGTCAGCGGCGGTGGCAGCGGCCACGAGCCGCTGCACGCCGGCTTCGTCGGGTACGGCATGCTCGACGCCGCCGTGCCCGGCCCGGTGTTCACGAGCCCGACGCCCGACCCGATCGTCGCCGCGACGAAGGCCGTCGACGGCGGTGCGGGCGTGCTGCACATCGTGAAGAACTACACCGGCGACGTGCTCAACTTCGAGACGGCGGCAGAACTCGCGGCGATGGACGACGTCCGCGTCGAGTCCGTCGTGGTGGACGACGACGTCGCGGTGCAGGACTCCCTGTTCACCGCCGGCCGTCGCGGTGTCGCCGGGACCGTCGTGGTGGAGAAGTGCGCCGGCGCCGCCGCCGAGCGCGGGGACGACCTGGACGCGGTCGCCGCCGTGGCCCGGCACGTCAACGACGTCACGCGGTCGATGGGGCTCGCGCTGGCGTCGGGCACCGTCCCGCACGCGGGGGAGCCGTCGTTCGTGCTGGCCGACGACGAGGTCGAGCTCGGCATCGGCATCCACGGCGAGCCGGGCCGCGAGCGGATCGCGATGGCACCGGCGGACGAGCTGGTCGACCGCGTGCTCGAACCGATCCTGACCGACCTCGACGCTCCGGCCGGTTCGTCGCTGCTGCTCCTGGTGAACGGCATGGGCGGTACCCCGCTGTCCGAGCTCTACATCGCGTACCGACGCGCCGCCGAGGTCCTCTCCGACCGCGGCTACCAGGTCACGCGTAGTTTGGTCGGCGACTACGTCACGTCCCTCGAGATGCAGGGGTTCTCGCTCACCGTCACGGTGCTCGACGACGAACTCACTGCCCTCTGGGACGCCCCGGTGGAGACCCCGGCCCTGCGCTGGGGACGCTGAGCGACCGCGATCGCAACCGCAACCGCGACCGCAACCGCGACCGCAACCGACCACGACCGCTCGACCACCGGACCACGACACCGGGCCCACCGGGCCGGACACACGAAGGGAACCGCATTGGCGCTCGACACCGCATGGGCCATCGACTGGGTCCGTCGCACCGCCGCGACGATCGACGAACACCGCGCCGAGCTCGTCACGCTCGACCGTGAGATCGGGGACGGCGACCACGGCGAGAACCTCGACCGCGGGTTCCGGGCCGTGCTCGAGGCCGTCGACTCCGGGTCCTTCGACACCCCGGGGGCCGTCCTCAAGACCGTTGCGACGAAGCTCATCTCGACCGTGGGCGGAGCTGCCGGCCCGCTCTTCGGCACCGCCTACCTGAAGGCGGCACAGGCTGCCGGTGACGCGGCCGAACTCGACACGGACACCCTCGTCGCCGTCCTCACCGCCGCCCGCGACGGAGTCGTGTCCCGCGGCAAGGCCGCGGTCGGCGACAAGACGATGGTCGACGCGTGGAGCCCCGCGGTCGACGCCGCAGCAGCTGCTGCCGGTGCCGGCGACGACCCGAAGGCCGTGCTCACCGCAGCAGCCGACGCCGCCGCACGGGGTGCGGCGGACACCGAGCCGCTCGTCGCTCACAAGGGCCGCGCGAGCTACCTCGGCGACCGCGCGATCGGCTACCGCGACCCCGGTGCGCAGTCGACCGCGTACATCCTGCGCGCAGCGGTGGACGCAGCGTGACCGTCGGCATCCTGGTCGTCTCGCACAGCGCGGCGATCGCGACGGGCACCGTCGAGCTGGCACGGCAGATGGCTGCGGACGTGCCGCTCGTCGCCGCGGGCGGCACGGACGACGGCGGCATCGGCACGTCGTTCGAGGCGATCACCGCCGGCATCGAGGAACTCGCCCAGGCGGATGCCGTCGTGGTCCTGTGCGACCTCGGCTCCGCCTACCTGACGACCGACACCGCGCTCGACTTCCTGGACGACGACGTCCGAGCCCGCGTCCACGTGTCGCAGGCCCCGTTGGTCGAGGGCACGGTGGCGGCAGCGGTCGCCGCCCAGACGGGCGGTGACGCCGACGCGGTCCTGGCTGCCGCGGCATCGGCCGCGGGTTCCGAGGCGGACGCGAGCAGCGCCTCCCGTCCGTCCGGTGACCAGCCTGGAGGCACGGGGCCGGCCGACGGGGCTGCCCCCGTCGACGACGCGGCCGGGTCCGACCGCGTCAGCGCGTCGGTCGAGCTGGTCAACGAGACCGGGCTGCACGCCCGGCCCGCCGCGGAGTTCGTGAAGACGGCGGCGAAGTACGACGCGAGCGTGCACGTCAACGGCGTGGACGCGAAGAGCCTGCTGGCGATCATGGCCCTGGCGCTGCCGAAGGGTGCGACGGTGTCGATCGACGCGTCCGGGCAGGACGCGCAGTCCGCAGTCGACGCCCTGGTGGAACTGGTCCGGTCCGGCTTCGGCGAGTGACACCGCCGCCGGGGGAGCCCCCGGCGGCGGTGCCCGTCCCGGTCAACGGATCGAGATCGTCCCCGCCAGGTCGAGGTCCGAGGGGCCGCCGGTGACCCCGGCGTCTGCGAGCAGGGTGGCACCGAACACGGCGCTCCAGAACGTGCGGGCGTCCCGGGCGACACCGCTCGGGCTGGTCCAGCCCTGGTCGGCGACGACGCGCTCCAGGTAGCGCTCGGACTGCCGGAACAGCACGGCGAGCAGCAGCCGCACGCGCTCACGCTGCGCCGGGTCGTCCCCGGCTGCCCCGAGCGCGCGCACCACGAGCGGGGTCGACGGCATCGCGAGGGCGGTGCGGGCGAGGACCTGTCGGAACGACTCCGGCGAGCGCGCACGACGGCCGGCCGCCTGCAGTCGCGTGGTGTCGCGGAGGAACAACGCGAAGGCGGCGTCGAGCACCAGACGGTCCTTCGAGCCGTAGTGGTGCGTGATCTGGTTCGGGTAGACACCCGCGGCCCGGGCGACCTCGCTGACGGTGACGCTCCGAGCGCCCGCGCTGAGCAGTCCGGCCGTCGCGGCGAGGATCTTCGCCCGTGTCGCCGCGCCGCGAGCCGTGCCGGAGCCGTCCACCGTGGTTGCCATGTCGGAATTGTACGTGGTACAACTCAACTTGTTCAACGTACAAGAGGAGTTCCCGTGGACATCGTCATCACCGGCTACGGCGCGGTCTCACCCTTCGGTCACGGCGTCGCGCCGCTCTGGGACGCCCTGGTGGCCGGTCGCTCCGGCGTCCGGGCCCTGCACCGCGACGGAGCGCTCTGGGAACAGGTGCCGATCCGGGTCGGGGCCGATGCCGCACTCGACGCCGAGGGTGCGCTCGGGCGGGTCCGTGCGAACCGTCTCGACCGCAGTCAGCAGCTGGCACTCGTCGCCGCGGACGAGGCCTGGGCCGACGCCGGTGCCCCCGCGGTGGAGGGCGACCGCCTCGCCGTGGTCATCGGCACCGGGATCGGGGGAGTGGAGACGCTCCTCGACGCCCACGACGTGCTCGGGGCGTCCGGTGCTCGACGGGTCTCACCGCGCACGGTGCCGATGCTCATGGCGAACGGTGCCGCCGCGCAGATCAGCATCGCGTACGGGGCGCGGGGCGGTGCGTACACGACGGTGTCGGCCTGCGCCTCGGGGGCCGAGGCCATCGCCACCGCCGCGCGGCTCATCGCCACCGGTGAGGCGGACGTCGTCATCACCGGCGGGACCGAGGCCGCGGTCACCCCGGTGACGATGGCGTCGTTCGCCCAGTCGCAGGCCCTCGCGAAGCCCGACGGCGACGACCCGACGACCCTGTCCCGTCCGTTCGACGCCGACCGCCGCGGCTTCGTCCTCGGTGAGGGCGCCGGCATCGTCGTGCTCGAGCGTGCCGACCACGCCGCCGCCCGAGGGCAGCGGTCGCACGGCACGCTCGCCGGGTGGGGGATCACCTCGGACGCGCATCACATCACCGCACCGCTGGCGGACGGCAGCGAGCAGGAGCGGGCGATGCGCGCCGCGATCCGGATGGCGGGCCTCACCGGTGCGGACGTCGACCACGTGAACGCGCACGCGACGGGTACGCCGGTCGGCGACGTCGGCGAGGCAGCCGCCATCAGCCGTGCGGTGGGGACCGGAGCGCTGGTCACCGCTCCGAAGAGCGCCATCGGGCACATGTTCGGCGCTGCCGGCGCGGTCGAGGCGATCCTGACCCTGCGGGCGCTGGAGACCAGGACCGTGCCACCGACCCTGAACCTCGACCGGCTCGACCCCGCGGTGGACCTCGACGTCGTCTCCGGCACCGCCCGGACCGCGCCGCTCCGTGCCGCGTTGAACAACTCGTTCGGGTTCGGCGGTCAGAACGCGTCGCTGGTGTTCACCGCGGCGTGAGCTCCTGCAGGCCGGTGACCCGGAGCAGGTCGAGCTTCGCGGCGTCCTCGGAGCCCGGCACGACCGTGTAGACGACGATCCGCAGGTCACCGCCGGGGACGCTCAGCACGTCGCAGTCGATCTCCACCGGCCCGACGGGCGTGTGCACGACCTTGCGGCTCGCACGGTGCTCGGCGATCCGGCCGGTCTCCCAGCGGCGGGCGAACTCGGGGGACTCCCGCAGCAGCCGTTCGACCAGGTCCGCCAGGTCACGGTCCGCCGGGTAGCGCCCGTAGGCCTGCCGCAGGTCGGCGGCGAGGTCGCTCGAGAACTCCTCCTGGTGCTCGTCGTCCCAGTCCACCCCGTCGCGCTCCTGCGTGAAGTGCCGCCAGACCAGGTTGCGATCGAGCCCGACGTACCGCGAGGGGTCGCCGTTCACCGCGGCCCACAGCTCGTTCCAGAGCACGATGTCATGGGTGGCCGTGAACACCGCGAGCGGCACGTCGCCGAGCCGGTCGACCAGCCGCTGCACGCCGGGCGTGATGTGCCGCGGCACCACCTGACGCGACGGCGGGGCGACGCCGGCCACCCGGCACAGGTGGTCCCGCTCCTCGGACGACAGCCGGAGCGCCGTCGCGAGGGCCGCGAGCAGCTGCGGCGACGGGTTCGTCGCCCGGCCCTGCTCGAGGCGGACGACGTAGTCGACGCTCACGCCCGCCAGCGCGGCGAGCTCCTCGCGGCGGAGGCCCGGGGTCCGTCTGCCGGGACCGGCCGGCAGGCCGACCGCCTCGGGACGCACCCGGTCACGCCAGGAACGCAACACGTTCGCGAACTCGCTCATGACCACCATCATCGCCCCGCGCCTCCTGTCCGTCCTGGTACTGCCGGTCCCACCGTCGCACCGTGCCTGGGGGAGCCGGGCCGGCGGGGGCAGGCTGGGCACATGACAACGACACTGATCACCGGGGCCAACCGCAGCCTCGGACTCGAGACCGCACGCCGACTGATCGAGGCCGGCCACACCGTCCACGCCGGCATGCGCGACCCCGCCGCCGGAGACGACGCCCGCGCACTCGGCGCCCACGTCGTGCGGCTGGACGTCACCGACCAGGCCAGCATCGACGCGGCGATCGCGACGATCCCCGAACTCGACGTCCTCGTCAACAACGCCGGGATCCTCGGCACCTCGTTCGGGGTCGACGACCTCGACGCGAGCGCGATGGCGACAGTGCTCGACACCAACGTCACCGGCATCGTCCGGGTGACCCAGGCCGCGCTGCCACTGCTGCGACGCTCGGCAGCACCCGTCATCGTGAACGTCTCGTCGGGGGTGGGCTTCCCGCGCTGGCTGACGACGCCGGGGCACGACGAGTACGGGGTGCCGGCGGTGCCGTACGCGGCGTCGAAGGCGGCCGTGATCGCGTTGACCGTGCAGTACGCGAAGAACCTGCCGGGGTTCCGGGTGAACGCGAGCGACCCGGGCTACACCGCGACGGAGTTCAACGGGTTCGGCGGACACCAGACGATCACCGAGGGCACCGACGCCACGGTCATGCTCGCGACGATCGGCACCGACGGGCCGACGGGGGAGTTCCACAACCGCGAGGGACGCATCGAGTACTGAGGGGCAACGCTCCGTCAGTCGTGCACGTCGGCACCGAACCCCGGCCCGGGGCGCATCATCCAGCCGTCCGGGTCGGGCAGCGGGCGGAACCCGAACCGCTCGTACAGCCCGTGGGCATCCGCGGTGAACAGGGCGAAGCGCTTCAGGCCGAGCGGCTCGACCGCCTCGGTCACGCCGCGCACGAGTGCGACCCCGACACCGCGGCCCCGGGCGTCGGGGTCCACGAACACGTCGGCGAGCCACCCGAACGTCACGCCGTCGGTGATCACCCGCGCGTAGCCGAGCTGCGCGCCGGTCGTCGCGTCGTACACGCCGAAGTTCCGGGAGCCGGCGATGATCGCCTCCTGCGTCGCCCGGTCACGCCCGCGGGCCCAGTACGACTCCTCGCTCAGCCAGCGGTGCACGCGGTCGACGTCGAGGTCGGCGGGGTCGGCGGAGAAGCGCAGATCGGTCACGTGACGAGTCAACCGGCGGATGCGCCTGCGGCGCAACGGCCGATCGGGTCGGGGTGGACCGCTCGCGTGGTCGGGTGGCCGGGTGCCCGTCGGCCTGGAGGCCCGTGGGGACCCCGACGCGCGGGTCGCGTCTGTCAGGATGGCCGCATGCGCGCCGTCCAGTACTCCCAGTTCGGTTCCGTCCCCTCGATCGTCGACCTGCCGGAACCGGTCGCGCCCGAGCACGGCGTCGTCGTCCGGGTGGCTGCCACCGGTGTCTGTCGCAGCGACTGGCACGCGTGGAAGGGGCACGACGACTCGGTGCGGCTGCCGCACGTGCCCGGCCACGAGTTCGCTGGTGTCGTCGCGGCGATCGGGGCGGGCGTCCAGCGCTTCGCCGTCGGCGACCGGGTCACGGCCCCGTTCGTGTTCGCCTGCGGGACCTGCGCCGAATGCCTCGACGGCGCCACCCAGGTGTGCACCGCCCAGCAGCAGCCCGGGTTCGACCTGCAGGGCTCGTACGCGGACTCCCTGGTCGTCCCGCACGCCGACCTCAACCTCGTCGCGCTGCCGGACGCCGTGGACTTCTCGGTGGCGGCGGCGCTCGGCTGCCGGTTCGGCACCGCGTTCCACGCCCTGCACGCCCGAGGGCGCGTCGCCGCAGGGGAGTGGGTCGTGGTCTACGGCTGCGGGGGAGTCGGACTCTCCGCGGTCATGGTCGCCGTGGCCGCCGGCGCGCACGTCGTCGCCGTCGACGTCTCCACGGCCGCACTCGAGCGCGCCACCGCCCTGGGCGCCGACACCGTGCTGATGGACGCCGATGCCGTCACGACGGTCCGATCCCGCACGGGTGGCGGAGCGCACCTCTCGCTCGACGCCTACGGCAGCCGTGCCACCTCCGTCGCCGCCGTGGCGTCCCTGCGTCCGCGCGGCCGGCACGTGCAGGTCGGGCTGCTCCTCGACGACGAAGCCACTCCGGCGATCCCGATGGGCCGGATCATCGCCGACGAACTCGAACTGCTCGGCAGCCACGGCGCAGCGGTCGGGGAGTACGGCGCGATGCTCGACGCCGTCGTGGCGGGGCGACTGCGTCCGGAGCAGACGATCGGCCGCACGATCGGCTTCGACGACCTGCCCGAGGCGCTCGTCGCGATGGACCGACCCGCGACGTCGTCGGGCATGACCGTCGCGGTGTTCTGAGGCTCGGGCGTTCCCGTCAGCCCTCGGTCCGCGCGTCCGCGCCTCGGCGGATGCGCAGCACGACCGCGCCGATGACCAGCACCGCGAGGATCCCGACGACCCCGAACAGGAGCGCCTGCCCGCCGTGCCCGTGCGCGTGCGTACCGGCACCGGTGTTCGATGCGGCTGCCGCTGCAGTGGAGACAGCGGACGGCGTGGCCGCGGCCGTCGGGCTGGTCGTGGGCGGGGGAACGGACTGCGATGCGGCCGGTTCCACCGTGAACGCGAGCTGCCCCTCGATCGGATGGCCGTCGGGGGAGACGTACCGCCAGACGACGGTGTGCGGGCCGGGGGAGAGCGACACCGCCTTCGACATCGTGGTGCCCTCGACGGTCACCGCTCCGGAGGACTCGTCGGTACCACCGTCATCGCGGACCTCGACGCGCAGACCGGCTTCGAGCCCGGCCAGCGGTGCCTCGCTGAAGGTGAGCGTGACTCGCTCAAGGTCGGTGGCGACCGTGGCGCCGTCCGCCGGATCACTCGAGGTCAGCGCCGCGTGCGCCGACGCGGGTGTCGTGCCGATCAGCACGAGGAACGCGGACAGGGCGACGGCGAACAGGACCCGGGGTGTCACGGTTCGGGAGCGGCGTTGGTCATCTCGGTGATCGTGCACACGTCCACGCTAGGGAAGCGATGTCGAGCGTGCCGTCAGCCGAGCGGACCGGGTGGTAACACCTGAGTTGACATGAGCCTGAGTTGACATAATATGCATTATCGGCGCACAGCTGGAAGTCCGCGGAGAGCGCTGAGTGAGCAGAAAAGGTCGAGTCCGTACTCCGGACTCGACCTTTTCTGCTCACCGGGTGACGACGGCGTCAGTCGGCGGGCTTCGTCGGGACGTCGTCGGCGTCGATCTCGAGCGCTGCCGGCTCGCCGCCCTGTTCCTCCAGGGTGTCCTGGTCGGTGTCGGGCTGCTCCGGCGACTCGCTCTGGGTGGTCTCTTCGGCTGGGTCAGGCTGGCTGTAGCTCATGCGCCGGACGGTACGCCCGGGTTCCTGAACAGCTGCAAGCTCGACGCCGGAGACACCTGGTGAGCAGCAATGGTCGAGTCCATCCGCAGGACTCGACCATTGCTGCTCACGATGCGAAGCGCACCACTCACATGTTCCCCCGGCTCAGGCTCCGACGTACGCCGCCAGGTGCTGCCCGGTCAGCGTCGACCGTGCCGCCACCAGCTCGGCGGGCGTCCCCTCGAACACGATCCGCCCGCCGTCGTGGCCGGCACCCGGTCCGAGGTCGATGATCCAGTCGGCATGCGCCATCACGGCCTGGTGGTGCTCGATCACGACGACCGTCCGACCGGCGTCGACGAGCCGGTCGAGCAGGCCGAGCAACTGGTCCACGTCGGCCAGGTGCAGGCCGGTGGTCGGCTCGTCGAGCACCACGACGCCGCCGCGGTCGCCGAGGTGCGTCGCGAGCTTGAGCCGCTGCCGCTCTCCCCCGGACAACGTGGTGAGCGGCTGCCCGATCGTCAGGTACCCGAGCCCCACGTCGGCCAGCCGGGCGAGGATCGTGTGGGCCGCCGGCAGTGCGGACTCCCCCGCCGCGAAGAACGCCAGCGCGTCGGCGACGGACATGCCGAGCACCTCGCTGATGTCCTTCCCACCCAGGTGGTACCCGAGCACGGACTGGTCGAACCGCTTGCCGTCGCACTCGACGCAGGGGCTCGCGACGCCCGCCATCATGCCGAGGTCGGTGTACACGACACCGGCACCGTTGCACGCCGGGCAGGCGCCCTCGGAGTTGGCGCTGAACAGTGCGGGCTTCACGCCGTTGGCCTTCGCGAAGGCCTTCCGGATCGGCTCGAGCAAGCCGGTGTACGTCGCCGGGTTGCTCCGCCGTGAGCCACGGATCCCGCTCTGGTCGATGGCGACCACGTCGTCGCGCCCGGCCAGCGAGCCGTGGATGAGCGTGCTCTTGCCCGAGCCGGCGACCCCCGTGACGACGGTGAGCACCCCCGTGGGGACGTCCACGTCGACGTCGTGCAGGTTGTGGGCCGAGGCGCCGCGGATCGCGATCGCCCCGTCCGGACGACGCACCGCGGACTTCACGGTGACGCGGTCGTCCAGGTGCCGACCGGTCACGGTCCCGCTGGCACGCAGCCCGTCGACGGGCCCCTGGTAGCAGAGCGTCCCACCGCCGGATCCGGCACCGGGCCCGAGGTCGACGACGTGGTCGGCGATCGCGATGACCTCGGGCTTGTGCTCGACGACCAGGACGGTGTTGCCCTTGTCGCGCAACCGGACGAGCAGTTCGTTCATCCGCTCGATGTCGTGCGGGTGCAGCCCCGTGCTCGGCTCGTCGAAGACGTAGGTGACGTCACTGAGCGAGGAGCCGAGGTGCTTCACCATCTTCACGCGCTGCCCCTCTCCCCCGGACAGCGTGCCGGTGGGGCGGTCGAGCGACAGGTAGCCGAGTCCGATCTCGACGAAGGACTCGAGCAGGTCGCGGAGCCCCTCGAGCAACGGCCCGGCCCCGGGGTCGTCGAGCCCCCGCAGCCAGGTGACGGCATCGGTGACCTGCATCGCGCAGACGTCGGCGATGCTGCGGTCCGCGATCTTGGACGAGCGGGCGGTGTCGTTCAGCCGGGTGCCGTCGCAGGCCGGACACGTCGTGAAGGTCACCGCACGGTCGACGAAGGCCCGGATGTGCGGCTGCATCGCCTCGCGGTCCTTCTGCAGGAACGAGCGCCGGACCCGGTGCACGAGCCCCTCGTAGGTCATGTTGATGCCGGCGATCTTCTGCTTCGTCGGCTCGCGGTACAGGAAGTCCTGCCGCTCCTGCTCGGTGAAGTCACGGATCGGGGTGTCCCGGTCGAAGTAGCCCGACTCGGCGTACAGCCGCACGTTCCACCCGTCGGTCCCGTACCCGGGGATCGTGAGCGCGCCGTCCCCGAGCGACTTCGTGTCGTCGAAGAGCTGTGTCAGGTCGATGTCGTTGACCAGCCCCCGACCCTCGCAGTCGGCGCACATGCCGCCGAGCCGGGTGAACGAGACCTTCTGGGCCTTCGCGTCCGCACCCTTCTGCACCGTGATCGCTCCCCCGGCCGTCACGGTGGCGAGGTTGAACGAGAACGCGTTCGGCCCCCCCCGATGTGCGGTCGACCGAGTCGGCTGAACAGCACGCGCAGCATCGCGTTCGCGTCCGTCGCGGTGCCGACGGTGGAGCGCGGGTCGGCACCGATGCGCTCCTGGTCGACGACGATCGCGGTGGTCAGGCCGTCGAGCAGGTCGACGTCCGGACACGCGAGCGAGGGCATGAACCCCTGCACGAACGCGCTGTAGGTCTCGTTGATCATCCGCTGCGACTCGGCGGCGACGGTGCCGAACACGAGTGAGCTCTTGCCCGAGCCGGAGACCCCGGTGAACACCGTCAGCCGCCGCTTCGGCAGGTCCACGTCGACGTCGCGCAGGTTGTTCGCGCGGGCACCGCGCACCCGGATCCGGTCGTGCCGGTCGGCAGGGTGCGCGTCGGCGCCGGTGGGGTCGTCGTCGACCGGATCGGTGTGCATGCGCGTCAGCGTACCGACGGGAGGCCCGTGGCGGGGCCGCCACGGGCCTCCCGTCCGGTCCTGGGTCGGTCCTCAGGCCGTGGTGCGGTGCTCAGGCGCCGTGACGGCGCACCAGGTCCGGCAGCTCGGCGGGTTCGAACTCCTCGTCGGTCGCGTCGAGTTCGTCGGCGGTCCACCACCGCGAGGCGAGGATGTCGACGCGCTCGTCGTCGGTCCACTCTGCGTCGGACAGCTCGAAGTCCGGCGTGCGCACGACGTAGAACTCGGCGTGCCCGCGGTCGTGGTCGGCGAGGTCCCACTCGACGGTGAAGTCCCAGGACCACACCGGCTCGCCGGGTTCGTCGATGACGATCCCGGTCTCCTCGCGCAGCTCGCGGATCGCGGCGTCGCGGTGGGACTCCCCCGGGTCGACCCCGCCACCCGGCGTGATCCAGCGGTGGGCACCGTCCGACGAGGGCGACTTCGTGTCCATCAGGAACACGCGGCCCTCGGGGTCGAGCAGCAGGATGCGGGAGGTGCGGCGCAGGCCGGGCTTGGCGGTCACCCGCCCGACGTTAGCCGACGAAGCCGCTGACGTCGCCGACCAGCTTGGTGTGGTCGGCGGGGATCGGCTCGACGGCGGCCAGGGCGATCTCGGCCGCGAACTCGGACACGCTGTAGAGCTTGCCGACCTCCTGCCGACGACCCTCGATCGCACCGGGGTTCAGGCGGTTCAGCAGGGTCGCGGTGATCGTGCCCTCGATCATGTCGCCGGAGACCACGACGAACTCGATGCCGGCGGCCTCGAGCTGCGGGATGAGCTCGCGGAGGGCGAGTTCTCCGGCGCGCTTGCTCTTGGCGACCGGGACGTACTCGTCCATCGTCTCGGCGGTCTCGACGAAGTGGGCCTGGTGGCTCGTGACGAACACCACGCGGGACCCGGCGGGCATGTGCGGCACGGCGGTCTGCAGCATGTCGACCTGCGCGTCGCGGTTCAGGCGGAGCGCGTAGTCCTCGCCGACGCCGGACTCCATGCCGCCGGAGGCGTTCAGCACGAGCAGGTCGATGCCGCCCCACTCCTGCACGACGGTGTCGACGATTGCCTGCACGGAGACGTGCTCGGTGAGGTCGGCTCCGACGGCCAGGGCGGAACCGCCCGCCTCGACGATCTTCTCGGCGATCTGCTCCGCGCGCTTGGCCTTGTTGCGGTAGTTCACGACGACCTTCGCACCGGCCGCGGCGAGGTAGCCGACGGTGTCGGCGCCGATGCCACGGGACGAACCGGTGACGACGGCGCGCTTGTCGGTGAGGGATCCGGGGGCGAGGGGGTTGCTCACAGTCGTGTTCTCCAGGTCTGGTTCCGGCCGGTCGGGCGCACCGAGCCTACCAATCGCCTGCACGGCCGTCGGACGGCCCTGATATGTTGAACGGAGTTGTACCGGCTGTCGCGACGCAGCGAGCCGCCGCGCGCGACCGAGGGAGGGAGATCGCGTGAACGGAATCGATTGGATCCAGAGCACCGTCTGGATCGGCCTGGTGTTGCTCCTGGGCGTGGTCGAGATCTTCACCCTCGACTTCATCTTCATCATGCTCGCGGCGGGTGCCGCCGGCGGGTTGATCGCCGCGTTGCTCGGCGCCCCGTGGTGGCTGTCCGCCATCGTCGCCGCGGTCGCCGCCCTCGTGCTGCTGTCGCTCGTCCGCCCGCGCCTGCTCGTGGCGCTCGGCCGCGGTGCCGACCCACACCGCACCAACGTCGAGGGGCTCATCGGGCTCGCCGGCACGGTCGCGGTCGCCTTCACCTCCTCCAGTCCTGGTCAGGTGCGCCTGGCCAACGGCGAGACCTGGAGTGCGCGGTTCGCCGCGGACTCCGTCGACCGCACACCGCCACTCGGGACCCCCGTGGTCGTCGAGTCGATCGAGGGGTCGACCGCGGTCGTGCGCCTCGCAGAAAGGGCCACCTCGTGACCAGCATCTCCCCGGGGACGATCGCACTGCTCGTGCTCATCCTCGTCGTCGTCATCTTCGTGATCGTCGTCCTGGCGAAGGCGATCCGGATCGTTCCCCAGGCCACCGCGGGGATCGTCGAGCGACTCGGCAAGTACCACAAGACCCTCAACCCGGGCCTGAACCTCCTGGTGCCGTTCATCGACCGTCTGCGGCCGCTGCTCGACATGCGTGAGCAGGTCGTCTCGTTCCCGCCGCAGCCCGTGATCACCGAGGACAACCTGGTGGTCTCGATCGACACCGTCGTCTACTTCCAGGTGACCGACGCCCGTGCCGCGACGTACGAGATCGCGAACTACCTCGGCGCCGTCGAGCAGCTCACTACCACCACGCTCCGCAACGTCGTCGGTGGCCTGAACCTCGAAGAGGCGCTGACCAGCCGCGACAACATCAACGGCCAGCTCCGCGTCGTCCTCGACGAAGCCACCGGCAAGTGGGGCATCCGTGTCGGCCGAGTCGAGCTCAAGGCGATCGAGCCGCCCGTGTCCATCCAGGACGCCATGGAACAGCAGCTCCGTGCCGAGCGCAGCCGTCGTGCCGCGATCCTGCAGGCCGAGGGCACCAAGCAGTCCCAGATCCTCGAGGCCGAGGGGCAGCGGCAGGCCGCGATCCTGGCCGCCGAGGGTGACGCCAAGGCACAGGTGCTCCGCGCCGAGGGTGAAGCCCAGGCCATCGCGACCGTGTTCGAGGCCATCCACACCGGTGACCCGGACGAGAAGCTGCTCTCCTACCAGTACCTGCAGACCCTGCCGAAGATCGCCGAGGGCACGTCGAACAAGCTCTGGATGATCCCGAGCGAGTTCACCGAGGCCCTGTCCGGCATCGCGAAGGGCTTCAGTGCCAGCCGCGGTGGCGGTGGTGCCGGTCCGGTCGGCGGCGCTGCCAGCGGGACGGACTTCCTGTCCCGGATCTCGAAGCTCGCGAACGAGAGCCTGGCGAACACCGCAGCCGCGGACACCACGATGCCGCGCGCGGATGCCACCGCCGCGGACATCGTCCCCGAGTCCGACCTCGACGCACGCCTGGCCGAGTCGAACCGCAGTGTCGACGCACACCTGGCGGCCGCCGACGACGCGACCGCCGAGCAGGTCGAGGAGACTCCGCCCACGCCGGGCGACGACGCCTCCGGTCACCGGACCAGCGACGGCTCCGGTCGGCGCTGACGCTCCGGCACGGACGAACGACGACGCCCGCCCCGGGGAACCGGGGCGGGCGTCGTCGTGTGTTCGGTGGGGTCAGGCGCCGCGTCGTGCGCGGAGGACCTGCAGGCGCTCTTCGAGGAGCTCCTCGAGTTCCTCGCGCGAGCGGCGCTCGAGCAGCATGTCCCAGTGGGTGCGGGGTGCCTTCACGTCCTCTTCGGCAACCTCGACGGGGATCCCGTCGTCACCGAGCAGCCGGCCCTCACGGCCGGAGCGGGGCTCGGACCACGTCTGGGGGACGTCCGCGTCAGCGGAGAAGACGATGTCGAACGTCTCACCCGAATCCGTCTGGTAGACCGCACGCTTGCGATCCGAGAGCTCGACGCCCTCTTCGCTCTGGAGACTCTGACTCCCGAGCCGCATGCCGCGGAGACTCCGATCAGCCATGTGTGTGCTCCTCTCGCTCGTCTGCCCTCCACAACACTGTCCCACGCCCCATCATCCCGTACCGGCGCATTCACAGTCCGTTCCCAGTGGCTGGGCGCGGCGAGTCCGATCAAGAGCGGGTTCGACGACCCCAGGGCGCGCAGGCGAGGAGCACGAGGAGTCCGCCGAGGGAGAGCAGGAGCGTGATCGAGCCGGACAGGATCGACGCGGGGGTGGTGGACGTGCCGAGCGGCACGTCGGTCACCATCGAGGTCGCGGTGTACTCCGGCACGCGGTCGATCGTGCGGCCGCTCGGGTCGATGACCTGCGACGCTCCGACGGTCGAGATGTTCACGAGCGACCGACCGGTCTCGATGGCCCGCATCCGTGCGATCTCGAGCTGCTGCAGGTTCTCGTCGGTGCCCGAGAAGTCGGCGTTGTTCGTCTGCGCGAGGATCACCTGCGTTCCCCCGCGCACCATGTCGGCGGTCAGCCCGTCGTCGACGATGTCGAAGCAGATCGAGATGCCGGCACGGATCCCCGCGACCGACAGGACGTTCGGCTTCGTCCCCGGCGTGTAGTCGCGCTGCAGCAGTCCGATCAGGGACGGCGCGAGCTTGGAGAAGAACCAGCGGTCGGGCACGTACTCACCGAACGGCACCGGGCGCTTCTTGTCGTAGGACGACTGCCAGCCGTCGGCGGTCCACACGAACGACGTGTTGTGCAGCACCCCCGACGGGGTCTGCGTGATGGCACCCGCCACGATCGGGGCGTCGAGCGACCCCACGACCGAGTCGAGGGCGGACGCGATGACCGGCTGCTGACGCGGGTCGTACTCCGCACCGGCCTCGGGCCACACGACCAGGTCCACACCCTTCGCGTCCACGTCCGTCGCCGCGACCTGCGCAGCCAGGACGTCGCCGGGCTCCGCACGGTCGAAGTACCCCGCGGGACCGTTGCCCTGCACCGCCTCGACGCGGATCGTGCCGCTCGTCGCCGTCGGCCACGCCGGCACGGCCAGGACCGCCGCGACCAGCAGACCCGCCGTGGCCACCCGGACGGGCAGCCGGAGCGTGACGTCCGGCACACGGGGTGCCACGAGCGCGAGCGACACCACGACCGCGACGCAGTACACGACGACGAACGTCAGGCCGAGGACACCGACGTACGCGGCCACGTGCGCGAACGGCCCCTGCGACTGCGACAGGCCGACGCGCCCCCAGGCGAAACCACCGTACGGCCAGCTCCCCGAGAACCACTCGCGTCCGGTCCAGAGTGCGGCGACGACGGCCGGGAGGCCCCACACACGTCCGGCGGTCGAGGGCACCACGCGTGCGACCCAGCGGTACGCCAGGGCGATGGCGACGCTGCCGAGTGCGAAGAACGCGGCTTCGAGCAGGGCGAGTGCGAACCACGGGACCGGGCCCAGGTAACGACCGGCCCACGAGATGGCCGGGATCCAGAACGCCGCGCCGGCGAGGTAGCCGATCCACGCCGCGCGCCGCGCCCGCTGTCCCATCACCGCGAGCAGCATGCAGGCGAGTGCCGGGTAGGCGAGGAACCACCACCCGGGCGACGGGAACGCGAGGGCGAAGAGGATCCCGCCGATGACGGCCAACGGCAGCGCGGTGCCGAGCGGCAACGCGGCGAACGGGCCGGTCGCGACCGCCCCGCGGCCGACGCGCGCGGGCAGCCCACGCACACTGGTCTCCGGAACCCGCACCGTGCCTCCAGTCAGACCGCCGCGTAGGCGACGATGCCGCGGCGAACCGCGTCCGTCGCCCGTCGGGCGGTCTGGGCGAGCTCGTCGTCGCCGGCGTTCCGGATCTGGTCGAGCAGGTCGATGACCTGCTTCGACCAGCGCACGAAGTCGCCGGCCGGCAGGTCGAGGGTGCGGAGGACGTCGTCGAGGGCCGAGCCCGAGGCCCAGCGGAACATGCCGACCGCCATCGCCGGGGTCGGCGGCTGCGAACCGGCCAGACGCGCCGCACGCTCGATGTCGTCGAGGCGCGACCAGATGGTCAGTGTCTCGTCGAGCGCGGGGCGGAACGCACCGCGGGGCAGGGCGTGCTCCGTGCCGGGAGCGTCCTCGCGGCGGGGCTGGTAGATGATCGTCGCGGCCATGGCGGCGAGCTGTGCCGGGGTGAGGTCCTTCCAGACCCCCGCCTCGAGGCACTCGGCGACGAGCAGGTCGCGGTCACCGTAGATGCGCTGCAGGCGACGGCCACCCGCGGCCACCGTGGCTTCGCCGCTGCCGGCGTCCACCAGGTAGCCGAGCTCGAGCAGGACCTCGGTGACGCGGTCGAACGTCGTCGCGACGGCGCCCGTGCGGGACCGGATCTGCTGGACGAGCTTGTCGTTGGCGCGCTTGAGCTTCCACCAGCGCTCGGACCAGCGGGCGTGCGCCTCGCGTTCGGGGCAGGCGTGGCAGGGGTGGCGCTGCAGCTGGCGGCGGACCGCCGTGATCGCGGCCTGACGTTCCTGGCGGGCGCCGTGCGACGCCTCGCGACCGCCGGGCACGTTCGTGCGCTCGAGGTCGGAGAGCTCACGACGGAGCGCCGAGTACTCGGTGAAGTCGCCGAGGTGGCACTGCATCGCCTCGCGGTAGCCGTCGAGGGATTCCTGCTGCGAGCGGACCTTGCGGGCGAGGTCGACCACCGACCGGTCGGCCTGGAACTGGGCGAACGACGTCTCGAGGACCTCGCGCGTGCGCTGCCGACCGAACTGGTCGATCAGGTTGACGGCCATGTTGTAGGTCGGCTTGAACGACGAGTTGAGCGGGTACGTGCGACGGCTGGCCAGCGACGCGACGGCCTGCGGGTCGAGCCCGTCGGTCCACTGGATGACCGAGTGCCCCTCGACGTCGATGCCACGACGACCGGCACGACCGGTGAGCTGCGTGTACTCCCCCGGGGTGATCGGCACACGGGCTTCGCCGTTGAACTTCTCGAGCTTCTCGAGCACGACGGTGCGCGCCGGCATGTTCACACCGAGTGCCAGGGTCTCGGTCGCGAACACGACCTTGAGGAGCTTGCGCTGGAAGAGGTTCTCGACGACCTCCTTGAAGGCAGGCAGCAGGCCGGCGTGGTGTGCCGCGACCCCGCGCTCGAGCCCTTCGAGCCACTCCCAGTAGCCGAGGACGGCCAGGTCTTCGTCGAGCAGGGTGCGGCAGTGGTACTCCGCCGTCTCGCGGATCTCGTTGCGCTCCTGCACCGTCGTCAGGGACAGGCCCGAGCGCAGGACGTTGCGGACGCCCTGGTCGCAGCCGTTGCGGCTGAACACGAAGAAGATCGCGGGCAGGAGCATCCGCTCGTCGAGCATGTGCGCGATCTGTTCGCGGTGCACCTTCTCGGTGCGGGGCCCGCGACGCTCGGGGTAGCCACCACGACCGCGCCGACCGCGGTGGCCGCCGCCGTTCCGCTCACTCCGGGAACCGCCGCCGACCATGCGGAGCAGTTCCGGATTCACGCGGTTCGTCGCCGCGGCACCGCTCGAGTCGAACAGGTCGACCATCTTCGAACCGACCAGGACGTGCTGCTCGAGCGGCACCGGGCGGTCTTCGGAGACGATGACGTCCGTGTCGCCGCGGACGGTCTGCAGCCAGTCGCCGAACTCCTCGGCGTTGGACACCGTCGCGCTGAGCGAGACCAGGCGGACCTCGGTCGGCAGGTGCAGGATGACCTCTTCCCACACGGCACCGCGGAACCGGTCGGCGAGGTAGTGCACCTCGTCGAGGACCACCCAAGCGAGGTCGTCGAGCAGGTCCGAGTCGGCGTAGATCATGTTCCGGAGCACCTCGGTCGTCATCACGACGACGCGGGCGCGGGGGTTCACGTTCGTGTCGCCGGTGAGCAGCCCGACCTCGGACTCGCCGTAGACGTCGACGAGCTCGGCGTACTTCTGGTTGCTGAGCGCCTTCATCGGCGTCGTGTAGAAGACCTTCGCCGTCGGCTGGCGCATGGCGAGCCAGATGGCGAACTCGGCCACGATGGTCTTGCCGGCGCCGGTCGGGGCGGCGACCAGGACGCTGCGGCCCTGGTCGAGCGAGTCGCATGCGGCGAACTGGAACGGGTCGAGGTCGAACCGCAGGTCCGTCCGGAAGAGCTCGAGGTTTCGCGACCGGTTGCGCACCTTGGCCGCGGCGAACCGCTCGGCCGCACTCGTGCCGCTCACAGGCCGTACTCCTCGTCGAGCTTCGCCTGGCGCTTGGCCACACGGCGGTCGTGGAGCCACGCGATGAAGCAGGCCGCGATGTAGAGCACCACCATCGGGACGGCGAGCAGGAACATCGAGATGACGTCGGCGCTGGGGGTGACGATGGCGCAGAACACCAGGATGCAGAGGATCGCGACGCGCCAGCTGTTGATGATCGCGGACGCCGACAGCACCCCGACGAAGTTCAGCAGGACGAGGAAGACCGGCAGGACGAAGGCGATGCCCACCGCGACGATGAGCTTGATGACGAAGTCGTAGTACGCCTTCGCATCGACGATCGAGGTGTCCTGGCTCGACACGAAGCTGCCGAGGATGCCGACCACGTGCGGCAGGATGTACCACCCGAAGTAGCACCCGGCGAAGAACAGCGGGATCGCGGTGCCGAGGAAGCCCCAGACGTACTGCCGCTCACGCCGGACGAGCGCGGGCACGATGAACGCCCAGATCTGGTAGAGCCAGACGGGGCTGGCGATGACGATGCCGATGGTGATCGCGATCTGCAGCTTGAGGTCGAACGCCCCGGTGATCATCGGGAAGTTCAGCTCGGCCGTGTGTCCGCCGACCTTGGCGAGCTCGGTCACCGGTGCCCGCAGCGAGTCGAGCACCCACGGGGTGAGGAACCAGCCGCCGATCGCACCGACGACGATCGCCACGACTGCGCGGAAGAGCCGGTTGCGCAGCTCGATGAGGTGCTGCCCGAGCGACATGCGGCCTTCGGCGTCGGTCTTCTGGCGCCCCTGCCGCTTCGCTCGCCCGCGCGCGGTCGTCGAAGCCATGTGGTCGATCTTACGGGGTCGGGACCGACAGTCCGCCGGGGGTCGGCGCGGCCGCGTGGCGGGTGGGCGGGGGTGGGGGGGGTTGGCGCTAGCGGGTTCGGGCGTCCCTGGCGAGATCGGGCGTACCGACCGAGATCGGGCGTACCTGGCGAGATCGGGCATACCTGGTCAGAGCAACGCACCAGGTACGCCCGGAACGACCAGGTAGCCGAAGCCCATCGTCCATGATCGGGCGTACCTGGCGAGATCGGGCGTACCTGGCGAGATCGGGCACACCTGGCGAGATCGGGCACACCTGGCGAGATCGGGCACACCTGGCGAGATCGGGCACTCCTGGCGAGATCGGGCATACCTGGTCGGATCAACACACCAGGTACGCCCGGAACGACCAGGTAGCCGAAGCCCACCGTCCATGATCGGGCCTACCCGGTCGGAACGTGCAGCGCTCGGACGGGCCGCAGCGGCAGACCTCAGCCCGCAGCGAGGGCCGCGGCCGCGAAGTCGCGCACGGCGTCACGGGCCGCGGGCGGGTCGAGCACCACGGCACGACCCGGCAACCCCGCGACGAGCCGGACCACGCCGTCGAAACCGTGCGACGCCGCGAGCCGGATGCGCACACGACCGTCACCGTCGGTCGCGTCGGCGGTGTCGGACAGGAAGTCGGCGACCAGGGGCAGCGACGTCGAATCGAGTTCCACCGTGACGATGACGTCGTCGGCGGCCTGCTGGAACAGCGTGTCCGGGATCACGACCTGGTCGATGGTCTTCTCGGCCGGGCGGTCGTCGACGCGCGCCTCCGACATCCGGTCGAGCCGGAACGTCCGGAGCGCCTGCCGGTCGAGGTCCCACGCGCGCAGGTACCAGTCGGTGTCGATGGACTCGACCCGGAGCGGATCGACCCGTCGGGTGCCGCCCTGGGTCCGCGGTCCGGCGTACTCGAAGACCAGGCCGCGGCCGTCGGACATCGCCCGGCGGATCGTGGCGAGGGCGACGTCGTGCAGGTCCTGCCCGACGGCGACGGTCGACGCCGCTCCCCCGGCACCGCGGGACAGCTTGGCCATGAGCGCGCGGATGGCGTCACGGTCGGCGGCCTCGGGCAGCGCGGACAGGTACTGCAGGCCGGCGATGAGCGCCGACGCTTCACGAGCCGACAGACGCGGTGAGTCGTCGATCGCCACCAGGTTGGTCAGCACGATCATGTCGTTCTGGTCGAAGTCGTCCCAGGCGATGTCGAACAGGTCGCCGTGCTGGTACTGCATCGTCTCGCCGGGCACCCCGGACACCGCGATGAGTTCGACGGCGCGCCGGATGCGGGCCTCGGGCACACCGAAGTGCCGAGCGGCCTCGGCCACCGAGACCCGCTCGCGGTCGATCAGGTACGGCACCAGGGCGAGCAGGAACGCGAGCTTGTCCTGCGCCTGCAGGGGTTGGGCGTCAGCCACGAACGGGGTCCTCTCCGGGGGCTGCGGCACGATCGTCGTCGGTGTGGTCGCGCACGAGTGCGCGGAGGCGCTCTTCGACCCGTGCCCGCAGGTCGTCGGGCTCGAGCACCCGGACCTCGGGCCCGAAGGCGGCGAGTTCCTCGGCGAGGATCTGCGGGTCGACGTGGTGCAGCACGAGCGCGCCGTCGGCGTCGGTCTCGGTGTCGCGGCGACGGGTCAGTCGGCGTTCGGCGTCGGAAGCCGGCATCACGGCGATGCGCGCGGTGCGCTCGGCCCAGATCCGCTCGAGTTCGGCGAGGGTGCGCTCCCCCGCGCCGACGGGAGCGGTGTGCTGCCCGACCTCGTACTGGGTGACGGGTCCGACGATGCGGGCCAGCAGGTAGTTCTTGTCCGAGTCGGTCGCGAACTCGTGGGCGGCGAGCATCCACCGGCCGCCGTGCTGCACCAGGGCGAGTGGAGCCACTTCGCGCCGACGGGCGTCGTGCTGCCCCGGCGTGATGTAGTCGAAGCGGACTGCGGCACCGCGGTCGAGCGCGGAACGGAGCGGCTCGAAGGAGGCATCACGGGCACGAAGCCGCGGGGCGTACGCGTCGACCCCGAGCTGCAGGGCACCGTCGTCGTCCTCGGCACCGGCCGAGCGGACCTTCAGCAGGCCACGACGGGAGTCGGCGGACAGTGCGCCTTCGCGCCAGGCCATCGCGGCCAGGGAGAGCAACGCGGATTCGTCCGGGGTGAAGCGGACGTCGACGGGCAGGTCGTACTCGCCCTTCGGGATCCGGTACCGGAGCGTCTGGTTGTTGCCCGCGGCACCCGGGGTCTCGATGGTCTCGAGGGGGATGCCGAGCTCGCGGACGTCGTCCTTGTCGCGTTCGAACTGGCGCTCGAGCGAGGCGTTGTCGCCACCGGTCGAGAACCGCTGCCGGTACCCCTGCACGTTGGCCAGGATCTCGGCCTTGGTCAGCCCGGACTCCGTCGAGAGCAGCGCGAGCACGAGGCTGAACAGCCGCTCCTCGGCGGGCACACGGGGCACACGGGTCGCTGGCACGAGCCGATCCTACGGCAGCGCGGGTGCACCGGAGTGCACCCGCGCCGCGGTCCGTGGACGGTCGGACCGGGTCAGTTCGAGATCGCCCCGAGGACGTCGATCACGTACGCGTACGCGGTCCCCTGCTGGTTGACGATGGCCAGGACCTGGTCGCCGACGTGGTGCCCGACGATCGCGGTCCGGACGCCCTCGTCGACCTGGCCCTTGGTGAGCGGGATGGCCTGCGCGCCGGAACCGTCGGTCCAGCTGGATCCGGCGACGGACGGGTCGGCGCCCCAGGTGACGGCGGTGTACTTGATGACCGCGGTGTCCTTCGCGGTGAGCTCGCGACCGTCGCCCTTGCGGAGCAGGTGCGTCTCGTTCGACTTCGGCGCGCTCCACGACGGGATCGTGATGCCGGGGGCGCCGGAGGGTGCGAGCACCACGGCCGGCATCTTGTCGCCGGCGAGCTGCGGGGTGCCCGTGGCGCGGGCGTCGAACGCGCGCTTGACGTCGATGACGGCGATCACGGCGTCCTCGGTCTTCTTCGACGAGGAGCTGCCACCGGTGCCGTCGGTGCTGCTCAGGGCGCTCTTCGGCAGGGCCACCGCCAGGCGGTCACCGACGTGGGCGCACTGCAGCGAGGCACCGAGGGCCCCGTAGTTGCTCGCACCGGCGGTGATCGGTGCCGTCTGGCCGGAGTAGCCGCTCGTCTGGGCGACCACGCCCGTGGAGCCGTCGACCAGGGTGTACTCGACCAGGACGGGGGTGCCGTCGTCGATCGTGCGACCGCTGCCCTGCTTCAGCACGGACACCTGCGTGCCCTTGGTGGTCAGGCCCTTCGGCACGTTGACCTTCGGCTCCGAGCCGAACTTGCCGGTGGCGGTCACCGCTTCGGACGCGGCGCCGGGAGCGGCACAGCTCGAGGGCGTGGTGCCGGCACCGTTCGAGGCGCAGGCGGTGAGCGACACCGCGAGACCGATGGTGACCAGGAGTGCGGGGATGGTGCGCACGGACCCTCTTTCCGTTCGATGCAGGACGGGCACGCCGTCAGCCTACCGTTCGTCCTCGACGGCCCCGGACGGAGCCGCAGCAGCGTCCGACGGAGCCTCAGCAGCCCCGGACGGCGCCGCAGCACCATCCACCGCCGACGACGCCTCGGCGGCTGCGACCTTGCGCGCCTGCGCCGCCGACTGCCGAGCCACCTTGCGGAGCTTCTTGTCGCTCGTCGCCCGCTCGCCCACGGCGCCGGGGGTCCAGGCCTCGATGTCCTCGTCCGAGAACTCCGCCTTGCCCGCGCGGCGCTTCAGGTTCGGCAGCACCGTCCCGTCCGCCAGGCGTCGTGCCGTGATGAGGAACCCGGTGTGCCCGACCATGCGGTGGTCCGGGCGGACGGCAAGGCCCTCGACGTGCCAGGTGCGCACCAGGGTCTCGCTCGGCATCGGGTCGGTGAAGCGTCCGGTGTCACGCAGGGCCTCGGCCGTGCGGGACAGCTGTGTGACGGTCGCGACGTAGCAGACGATGAGCCCGCCGGGCACGAGGGCGTCGGCCGCGGCGTCCACGCACTCCCACGGCGCGAGCATGTCGAGCACGACGCGGTCGACGCTCTGCGGCTCGGTCGCGTCGGGCAGCGACTCGACCAGGTCGCCGACGGTGACGGACCAGTTGTCCGGGACGGCGCCGAGGAAGGTGCCGACGTTGCCCTTCGCGATCGCCGCGAACTCCTCGCGGCGCTCGAACGACTGCAGCTGCCCGGTCGGGCCGATCGCGCGGAGCAGGAACAGCGACAGCGCCCCCGAGCCGACGCCGGCCTCGACCACGCGGGCCCCGGGGAAGACGTCCGCGAAGGCCACGATCTGCGCCGCGTCCTTCGGGTAGACGATCGCGGCGCCACGCGGCATCGACATCACGTAGTCGTTGAGCAGCGGGCGGAGTGCGAGGTACTCGTCACCGGTGCTCGCCCGGATGACCGAGCCGTCGGGCTGCCCGATGACGTCGTCGTGCCGGAGCACCCCACGGTGCGTGTGGTACTCACCCGCGGTCTCGAGCGACAGCGTCGTGAGCTTGCCCTTCGGACCGGTCAGCTGCACGCGGTCGCCGGCCCGGAACGGGCCGCGCGGTGGCGTGTGCGGTGCGCCGCCCGCGGTGTGCGGGAGCGCTGCGGTCGGGTCCGCGGTCGGACTGGAGGCGCTGCTCGCGTCCGCCTCGTCGCGTGCGTCGTCGGTGTGGCTCATCGGGTGACCCCTTCGGTGTCCGCAGCGTGCGCCGGGTCCGGCACCGCGCCTCCAGTCCGTGCGGCCAGTGCCGGCGTCGTCAACTCGACCAGCCGGTCGACGTCGACGCCCGCCAGGGTGGTCAGGTGCACGTCGCCGCCGGCGATCTCGGACAGCGGGACGATGTGTTCGACGGCGACCGTGACGGCGCCGGAGGCGACGGCCGACGCGACGCCGGTGGCGGAGTCCTCGATCGCGACGCACGCGGTGGGCTCGACGCCGAGCTGCGCGGCGGCGGACAGGTACGCGTCCGGGAACGGCTTCGGGCGGTCGACGTCGTCGCCGGCCACGACGACGCGGAAGCCGCGCTCGCCCAGGGCCTCGGCGGCGACGAGTGCCATCTTGCGACGGGACATCGTGACCAGGGCGGTCGGGATGCCGCGGGCGTGGAGCTCCTCGACGAGCTCACGGGCACCCGGCCGCCACGGCAGTTCACCGGCGCGCAGGTGCTCCATCACGTAGTCGGTCATCCACTGGATGATCTCCTCGACCTCCATGTCGACGCCCTTGGCACGGAGGAGCTCACCGGAGCGCTCGAGACCGCTGCCCACCAGGGACAGGCCGTCCTCGTGGGTCCACTCGGCGCCGTAGCGGTTCGTCAGGTCGACCTGGGACCGCTGCCAGATCGGCTCGGTGTCGATGATCGTGCCGTCCATGTCCCACAGCACGGCTGCGGGCGGGACGAGGGCAGGAGGATGCGCGGTCACGGGCGACGAGTCTACCGGGGCCGTTCCGCTGGGCGCGGACGCGCGCGTGCGCCGACACCCCCTGGGCCTACAGTGGATGCCTGAATCGTGTCCGGCCGGGGGCATCGCTCCCGCCCCGCTCCGCTCCACCACCAGGAGGTCCGCTCCGTGCCACAGCACTCCCCCTTCAGCGACGGTCGCTTGCTCGTCGTCGCCTTCGAGGGCTGGAACGACGCCGGCGAGGCCGCGAGCGGTCTGGCGCGTCGCATCGTCGAGTCCCTCGGGCTCGACGAGCTGCGCGAACTCGATGGCGAGCGGTACGTCGACTACCAGTTCAACCGGCCCACCGTCGGCACCGACGACAACGGCGACCGCGGCGTGCAGTGGCCCCGGATCGTGCTGCACGGCCCCGGTGCCGAGGGCCGTCCGGTCATCGGCGCCACCGGCTCCCCCACCGACCGTGACGTCTTCGTGCTCGTCGGTCCGGAACCCTCGCGCACCTGGCGGGGCTTCTGCTCGGAGATCATCGACCTGGCGGACGTCTACTCGATCGACGCAGTCGTCTTCGTCGGCGCCATGCTCGCCGACGTCCCGCACACCCGACCGATCTCGGTCTTCGTGTCGAGCGAGAACGCCGGGGTCCGCGCCGCCTTCGACGTCGACAAGTCCTCGTACGAGGGCCCGACCGGCATCCTCGGGGTCCTCGCCGACGCGATGGACAAGGCCGGGCTGACCACGCTGTCCCTGTGGGCCTCGGTGCCGCACTACGTGCACAACTCGCCCTCGCCGAAGGCCACGCTGTCGCTGCTCGACAAGATCGAGGAGCTCACGGACGTCACGGTGCCGCGCGGGTCGCTGCTCGACGACGCCACCGAGTGGGAAGAGGGCATCGACGCCCTCGCCGCCGACGACGAGGACATGGCGTCCTACATCGGGCAGCTGGAGCAGGCGCGCGACACGGTCGATTCCCCCGAAGCCTCGGGCGACGCCATTGCGCAGGAGTTCGAGCAGTACCTCCGTCGCCGTGAGCGCAAGGACGGCAAGGACGGCGGCACCGCCGGTGGCGAGGGGCCGTGGCGGCCCCAGCAGTAGCCGTCACCCACTGACGGACGGGAGGCGCGGTGCCAGCTGGCACCGCGCCTCCCGTCGGTGGGCGGCGTGCGGTCACGACACCCCGCTCACCTCCGGCGAGTGGTCACGAACTGTCGGCTGCGGCCCGCCCGGACGACGATTCCTGACCCCTCGGCGGCACGCGCGCGGCGTGTCGCGACCACTCGCCGCGCGGGAGGCGCGGGTCGGCCCCGCCACGGGCCTCCCGTCCGGCGGACGCGAACGGTCACGACACCCCGCTCACCTCCGGCGAGTGGTCACGAACTGTCGGCTGCAGCCAGCCCAGGCGACAGTTCCTGACCCCTCGGCGGCACACACGCGACGCGTCGCGACCACTCCGCGGACGGGAGGCACGGGGCAGGACCGCCACGGGCCTCCTGTCCGGCGGACGCGAACGGTCACGACACCCCGCTCACCTCCGGCGAGTGGTCACGAACTGTCGGCTGCAGCCCGCCCAGGCGACAGTTCCTGACCCCTCGGCCGCACACACGCGACGCGTCGCGACCACTCCGCGGACGGGAGGCACGGGGCAGGACCGCCACGGGCCTCCTGTCCGGCGAACGCGAACGGTCAAGACACCCCGCTCACCTCCGGCGAGTGGTCACGAACTGTCGGCTGCGGGACGCCCGGGCGACAGTTCCTGACCCCTCGGCAGCGCGCACGCGACGCGTCGCGACCACTCGCCGCGCGGTCACGACACACCGGTCACGTCCGGCGAGTGGTCGCGAACTGTCGGCTGCGGCCCGCCCGGGCGACAGTTCCTGACCCCTCGGCCGCACGCACACGACGTGTCGCGACCACTCCGCGGACGGTCACAGCACCGGCGCGACGGCCAGTGCGCCGAGGTCAGGCCAGGCGGATGCCGAGCAACGCGTCGATCAGGTCGAGGAGTTCCGCCGTGCACGCCGTGCCGCCGGCGATCGCGGTGTCGACCGCGGCGACGGCACCGGGGGTGTCGAGGTCGTCGGAGACCCGCGCGCGGATGCGTGCCGCGACGTCCGCTGCGTCGTCGGCGTGCCCTGCGGAGGCTCCCGAGGCCCAGGCATCCCAGCCGGCGAGCCGGGTCTGGGCACTCGTCAGCTCGGTGTCGAACCACTCCCAGTCGTCGGAGTACTTGTGCGACAGCAGTGCGAGCCGGATGGCCCGCGGGTCGGCACCGTCGTCGAGCAGCCCGCGCACGGTGACCAGGTTGCCGAGCGACTTCGAGATCTTCGTGCCCTGGTAGGCGATCATCCCGGTGTGCACGAAGGCGTTCGCGAGGGGCTGGTGCGCGAGGGCGGCAGCGTGCCCGGCGCTCATCTCGTGGTGCGGGAAGACGAGGTCACTCCCGCCGCCCTGCACGCTGATCGGCAGCCCCAGGCGGTCACCGGCGATGACGCTGCACTCGATGTGCCAGCCGGGGCGACCGGGGCCGATCTCGGTGTCCCAGGCCGGTTCGCCGTCACGCGCGGCGCGCCACAGCAGCGGGTCGAGCGGATCACGCTTGCCCGGACGTTCCGGGTCGCCGCCGCGTTCGGCAGCGAGGGCGAGCATCGTCTCGCGGTCCAGGCCGCTCTCGTCACCGAGGGTCCACGCGTCGGTGGGGCGGTTCACGTCGAAGTACAGGTCGTCGCCCTCGGCGCCGTCGGTCGGGACCTCGTACGCGTAGCCGGACTCCTGCAGGAACGAGACCGCCTCGGCGACGCGCTCGACCTCGTCGGTGACGGCCACGAAGTCGTCCGGCGGCAGGATCCGCAGCGACTCCATGTCGCGGCGGAACAGGTCGACCTGCTCAGCCGCCAGGGCACGCCAGTCGACGCCGTCGCGGGCGGCACGCTCGAGCAGCGGGTCGTCCACGTCGGTGACGTTCTGCGCGTACTCGACGTCGAGCCCCGCGTCACGCCAGGCGCGGCCGAGCGTGTCGAATGCCAGGTAGGTCGCCGCGTGGCCGAGGTGCGTGGCGTCGTACGGCGTGATGCCGCAGACGTACAGCGCAGCGCGGTCCTCGTCGCGGGCGGGGTCCACCGGCTTGCCCGTTGCGGTGTCGTGGACGACCGGTCGGGGCGCGGCGCCGGGGACGTCGGGGACGGATGGGGCCTGCCAGGCCCTCACGGCTGGATCACTCCGAGCGACAACAACACGATGAGCACGATACCGAGTGCGATCCGGTAGACGACGAAGGGCATGAAGCTGCGCTTGCTGATGTAGTTCATGAACGCCGCGATCACGACGAACCCGACCACGAACGCGACGACGGTGGCGATGAGCGTGTCGGCGAGTCCGAACGGCGAACCGTGGTCGCCGAGGCTCGTCGCGGCCTCGTAGAACCCGGACAGGAACACCGCCGGGATCGCCAGCAGGAACGCGAAGCGCGCAGCGGCGGGTCGGGTGTACCCGAGGGCGAGCCCCATCGACACGGTCGCACCGGAACGGGACACACCGGGCACCAGGGCGAGCATCTGCGCCAGGCCGATGAGCAGACCACCGCGGAACGTCATCTGCTCGATGCGCCGCTCCTTGCGGCCGACACGGTCGAGCACCCCGAGCACGACACCGAAGACGATGAGGACGATCGCGACGATCCAGAGGGACCGGAACGTGGTCTCGATCGAGTCCTTGAGCAGCAGCCCGGCGACCCCGATCGGGATCGTGCCGAGGATCACCAGCCAGCCGAGGCGGACGTCGGGGTCACCCTTCGGCACGTCACGCTTGACCACCGATCGGAACCACCGCCCGATGATCCGGGTGATGTCCTTCCAGAAGTAGATGAGCACCGCGGTCTCGGTGCCGAGCTGCGTCACGGCGGTGAAGGCCGCACCGGGGTCCTTCGCGTCGGGCAGGAAGAGCCCCACGATGCGCAGGTGCGCGCTGGAGGACACCGGCAGGAACTCGGTGAGCCCCTGGACGAAGCCGAGGAAGATCGCCTCGAGGATGTGCATCGCACGGGCCTTTCGGGGGGGGGGGAGGTCGGTCAGGGCACCGCCACGACGGCGACCATGAACAATATCAGTACGTGGCGAGCAGGTCGGCCAGCACCCGCCGACCGAACGCCAGCGAGTCGAGCGGCACCCGCTCGTCCACGCCGTGGAACATCGCGGGGAAGTCGACACCGGCCGGCAGCTGCAGCGGCACGAACCCGTACCCCGCGATGCCGAGCGTCGAGAGCGCCTTGTTGTCGGTGCCGCCGGACAGCAGGTACGGCAGGACCGGGGCGCCCGGGTCGTGCCGGCCGAGGACGTCGCGGACGGCGTCGACCAGCGGACCGCCGAAGTCCTGCTCGAGGCCGATGTCGCGGAACGACATGACCACCTCGACGTCGGGTCCGGCGAGCTCCCGCACCCGCTCGAGCACGGTCTCCTCGTCACCCGGCAGGCAGCGGATGTCGACCAGGGCCTCGGCGGTGTCCGGGATCACGTTGTGCTTGTAGCCGGCGGTCAGCACCGTCGGGTTCGACGTGGTGTGCAGCGCAGCGTGGATGAACCGCGACGCCGAGCCGGTGGCCAGGGCGACCTCGTCCGGGCCGGTGACCGTCGGGTCGACCCCGAGGAACCGCGCCACCTCGGCGACCATCGCGTCCGTCGTGGCCGAGAGCCGGACGGGCCACTCCTCGCTGCCGATCCGGGCCACCGCCGCCGCGAGCTTCGTGACGGCGTTGTCACGGATCACGTGCGAGCCGTGGGCGGCGGTGCCGCGCGCGATCAGCTTCACCCACATGAGCGCCTTCTCGCCGGTCTGCAACAGGTAGGCGCGACGGTCACCGAGCGTGATCGAGTACCCGCCGACCTCGCTGATCGCCGCCGACGCCCCCGCGAAGACCTCCGGGTGCTGGTCGACCACGTGGTGGGACCCCAGGACTCCCCCGGCCTCTTCGTCGGCGAAGTACGCGATCACCAGGTCACGCTCCGGCGCACCGTGCTGCTCGATGACGTCGGCCAGCGACGTGAGCATCATCGCGTCCATGTTCTTCATGTCGACGGCCCCCCGACCCCACAGCGATCCGTCCTTGACCACGCCACCGAACGGGTCGACCGACCAGTTCGCCGGGTCGGCCGGCACGACGTCGAGGTGCCCGTGCACCACGAGCGCCGGCTTGTCACGGTTCCGACCGGGCACCCGCGCCACGACGCTCACACGGTCCGGCTCGGACTCGAACAACTGCGGCTCGAGACCCAGCGCGCGGAGCTTGTCCTCGACGTAGTGAGCCGCCTCGGTCTCCCCACGGGACTTCCCCTCGCCCCAGTTCGTCGTGTCGATGCGGATGAGGTCGCGGGCGATCGCCGCGGTCGCCTCGAGCTCGGGCACGGACTGCGGCTCGGAGGGCTCCGGGTTCGTCATGGCTCCACGGTATCGGTCGGCACCGACCCCGACGCCGAAGCCCGACACGCAGGACTCGCCCGGGATGCGCGACCGTGTTCATCGCGCGTTCAGACCCGTGCTAGTGTCTTCTCTCGGCAGGAACGCCGGGTTCAACCCGGGAAACAGACACCAGACACCCTGTCCGGGTGGCGGAATTGGTAGACGCGCTAGCTTGAGGTGCTAGTGCCCGTATTAGGGCGTAGGGGTTCAAGTCCCCTCTCGGACACAGGAAATGCGTCCCCCCTGACCTTTCGGTCGGGGGGCATTTTCTGTTGTGTCTTCCCGGCGAGTGCCGCCATCGCTGCGCTCAGGGCGTCACCGCCTCTGGGGCGCCACTTCGCTGCGCTCAGGGCGATCTCCGCGCCACTTCGCTGCGCTCAGGGCGGTTCAGGCGCCACCTCGCTGCGCTCGGGGCGATCGGGGCAGGAGCAGGTGAGTGGGCGGGCGGTGGACGCGGGACGTGCGGACTGGAGGCGCGGGGCGGGGCCGCAACGCGCCTCCAGGCCGGAACGTGCGCACGTCACGGGCCGGTGCGACGTTGCGCACTCCGTGTGACGGAACAAGGTCGCACCGAGTGGGCAACGCCGCACCATGGTGCAAGCCCGGCGGCCCGGCGGCGCGCGCGGTCAGCGCGAGCGGCACACCCGCTGCACCACCAGCACCACGGCACCGAGCGCCGCGAGCCATCCCCAGTTCGCGACCACCGGGTCGAGCACCTGGTGCCGCCAGTCCGACCGACTCGACCCCAGGCGCGACGCAACGGGGTGGTGCCCACGCTCCGCCGCGACGCCGGTCTCGCTGATCACCCGGTCCGGCCGCCCCCGGAGCGCATCGGTCACCCGGTGCGTCGCGACGTCCAGGCGGTCCCCGACGACGAGCAGCATCCAGTGCGCCAGGCGCCCCTCGCTGAACCGCCGGTAGGCGTACCGCCGGACCATCCCGGCGAAGCCGTGCAGGGGCTGCGCGGTGCCGAACACCGGCGTCACGTGGGCGTGCTCGATCGAGCGCTCCCGGCCGTGCGCACCGTCCTGCTGCGGCGGGAGGTCCCAGTGGGCTCCGGTGGCCGAACCGGCCTCGCGGGAGAGCTTCGGCACGGACGGCCGGTCCGCCGGGTCGAGGTCGCTCCCCCACCCCGGGATGCGGGCACGGAGCTCCTCGGCGGACGGCACCCGTCGGGGTGGATCGGCGATGTACGGGGTGTGGTCGGACATGTCGGGCCTCCTCACGGCACGACGACGGTCTTGATGCAACCGTCGAGCTTGGACGAGAACAGGTGGTAGCCCTCGGCGATGTGCTCGAGGGGGATGCGGTGCGTGATGATGTCGCTCGGCTTGAAGTGCCCGGCCTGGACGTGCTCGAGCAACCGCGGCCACTGGCGCTTCACGTGCGCCTGGTTCGTGTGGATCGTGACGCCCTTGTTCATCGCGTCGCCGAACTTCACCGCGCTCGGGATCGGCCCGTACGCGCCGACCGCCGAGACCGTGCCGCCCTTGCGGACGCCGTCGATCGCCCAGTTGAGCGCCGTCGGGGACCCGCCCTGCAGCTTCAGCTTCGAGGCGGTGACCTGCTGGGTGAAGTTGCCGTCCGCCTCGGCTCCGACGGCGTCGATCACGCTGTCCGCCCCCAGGAAGTCGGTCTGCTTCTTCATCTCGAGCACGACGTCGTCGACCTCGGCGAAGTTGATCGTCTCGGCGTGCGCGAAGCTCCGGGCCTTCTCGAGCCGGTACTCGAGCTGGTCGACGACGATCACCCGGCCGGCTCCCATGAACCACGCCGACCTGGCGGCGTAGAGCCCGACCGGCCCGGCACCGAGCACCACGACGGTGTCGCCCTCGCGGATCGACGCCAGCTGCGCCCCGAAGTACCCGGTGCTCAGTGCGTCCGTCATCATCAGGGCGTCGTCGTCGTCGAGCCAGTCCGGGATCACCTGCGGTCCGACGTCGGCGAACGGCACCCGCACGCGCTCCGCCTGCCCGCCGTCGTACCCGCCGGTGGTGTGCGAGTACCCGTAGATCCCGCCGACCGCGGTCGCGTTCGGGTTCACGTTGTGGCAGTTCGCGAAGAGTCCGCGGGCGCAGAACCAGCACGTCCCGCAGAAGATGTTGAACGGGACCATCACGCGGTCCCCGACCGACAGGGTCTCGACGGACGAGCCGATCTGCTCGACGACCCCGATGAACTCGTGGCCGAACGTGTGCCCGACCCGGGTGTCGGGCATCATGCCGTGGTACAGGTGCAGGTCCGAGCCGCAGATCGCCGCCCGCTCGACGCGGACCACGGCGTCGTTCGGGTGTTCGATCCGTGGGTCCGGCTTCTCCTCGACGCGGACCCGGTAGGGGCCGCGGTACGTCATGGCGCGCATGGACGCTCCTCTCACTCGTCCGTCCACGCTGGCGCGCGCCACGTTGGAACGGACACAGGACCGCAGATGGCGGACAGGCGGTGGACGTCCGCACAGACGGACGGGAGGCGCGGTGCCAGCTGGCACCGCGCCTCCCGTCCGATCTGTGGGTGGGTCTAGCTCTTCGACGCCTCGACGAAGTTGCGTCGCGGATCGGTTTCCTTGATGAGCGAGGTCGCGTCGCGACCCGACACGGCACCGGTGATCCAGCCGATGATGATGCGGGCCTTCCGGTTCAGGGTCGGCATCGCGTACACGTGGTACGCGCGGTGCGCGAGCCACGCGAGCAGGTTGGTCATCTTGATGCCCTTGATGTTCGCGGCACCCTTGCCGACACCGTACGACGCGACGGTGCCGATGGACGGGTGGCGGTACTCCTCGAGCGGCTTGCCGGTGATGGTCGCGACGATGTTGTCGGCGGCGACCACGGCCTGACGCACGGCGTTCTGCGCGTTCGGCGGGTAGAACGCCGGCTGCTTGTCGGCGGTCAGGTCGGGCACCTGCGCGACGTCACCGAGACCCCAGACGCCCTCGACGACCTGGTGGGTGTCCTCGGCCTCGACCTGGAGCTTCGCGTTCGCGGCGAGGTGGCCCTTCGGCCCGCGCGGCAGGTCGGAGGCGTCGAGGAGCGGGTTCGGCTTGACGCCCGCGGTCCAGACGAGCAGACCGGTGGCGAACTCGTCGCCGTCGGAGAACTTGACGACGCCGCCCTCGGCGCTCGGCATGGTGGTCTTCAGGCGGACGTCGATGCCCCGGGCACGGAGCGACTCGAGCGTCCACTTGGACAGCTCGGGGCCGACCTCGGGCGCGACGCGGTCGAGGGCGTCGATGAGCACCCAGCGGGGCTGCTCGCCGGCGAGCGACGGGTAGGTCTTGATGGCGGCCTGCGACACGTCGAACAGCTCACCGATCGCCTCGACGCCGGTGTAGCCACCGCCGACGAAGACGCTGGTCAGCAGACGGCGACGCTCGTCCTCGTCGCGGGTGGCGGCGGCCTTCGCGATGTTGTCGAGGAGCTTGGCACGCACGTAGGCGGCCTCTTCGACGCTCTTGAAGCCGACGCCGTACTCCTCGAGCCCGGGGGTCGGGAAGGTGCGGGTGACGGAACCGAGGGCGACGACGAGGTGGTCGTAGCCGAGGGTGCGGTCGTCGCCGCCGGCGGTCGCGATCGAGACGGTCTTGTCGGCCGAGGAGATCGCGGTGACCTTGCCCTGGATCACCCGGGTCTTGCGCAGTGCACGGCGCAGCTCGACGGTGACGTCCTTCGGCGCGATGTGGCCACCGGCGACCTCGGGCAGGAACGGCAGGTACGTGTAGTAGGTGTTCTGGTCCACCAGGGTGATGCGCATGGGCACCGTGGCCGCGTGCTTCTGGAGCTGCTTGACCGTGGTGTAGCCAGCGGAGCCGCCGCCGAGGACGAGGACGTGAGGGATCGAGTCTGCCATTCCTCCGGTCTACCGGACTTTGGCTTGGCGCGTCATGAGTTCCGCGGCCTGTCGCGGAGCCGCCACCACGCGGTCTCGGCCAGTTCGGGCCCCGTGAACACCCCGTGCGGGGTGCGGCGGGACTCGGTGAGCGAGAAGCGGCGCAGTCGGTAGCCGCCGCCGAAGCGGTCGATGATCGCCTCGGGTGGCGCCTCGGGGTCGCGCTTGACGTACCAGGTGCGGTCGTCGACCGGCTCGATCACGCCGCGGTCACCGTCGCCCGCCGATGCGGGAGCGCAGGATGTCGATGCGCTTCTGGATCTGCTCGATGCTCGCCTGCGCCACGGCCGGGCCACCGCTGATCCGCCGGAGTTCGGCGTGGATCGCACCGTGCGGTTCGTTCGAGTGCCGGGACCAGATCGACACGAGCCGGGCGAGCTCGGTGCGCTGCTCCTTGATCGTCATGTACATCGGGCGGTCGGGCTCGGGCGCCTTCGGCATGCCGTCCTTGGCCGTGCGGCCCTTGGACCGCTTGGCCTGGGTGGCCTGCCGGGCGCGCAGGAGGTCGCGCACCTGGTCGGGTTCGAGCAGCCCGGGGATGCCGATGAAGTCGAGCTCCTCGAGGGAACCGACCTCGCCGCCCGTGCCGAACTCACCGCCGTCGTAGAGGACGCGGTCGAACGACGCCTGCGAGTCGAGCGCCTCGAACGGCTGGACCTCGAGCAGGCTCTCGGACGCGCGGTCTTCCTTGTTGGCCTCGGCGACCATCGCGTCTTCGGGGTTGTACATGCCGTCGTCGGCGTCCTTCGGGCGGTCGAGGGCGTGGTCGCGCTCGAGCTCGAGGGTGGCGGCGAGGGCCATCAGGCCGGGGATGCTCGGCAGGAAGACACTCGCGGTCTCACCGCGGCGACGGGCACGCACGAAGCGGCCGATCACCTGGGCGAAGAACAGCGGCGTGCTCGCGCTCGTGGCGTACACGCCGACGCAGAGCCGTGGGACGTCGACGCCCTCGGAGACCATGCGGACGGCGACCATCCAGCGCGAGGTGTCCTCGGCGAACGCGCTGATGCGGCTCGACCCGGCGGCCTCGTCGGACAGCACCACGGTGGGACGCTCCCCCGTGATCTGCTGCAGGATCCGGGCGTAGGCGCGCGCCGTGGTGGTGTCGGTGGCGATGACCAGACCGCCGGCGTCGGGCACACCACGACGGACCTCGGTCAGGCGCTTGTCGGCGGCGGAGAGGACGGCCGGCATCCACTCGCCCTCGGGTGACAGCGCGGTGCGCCAGGCCTGGGCCGTGATGTCCTTCGTGACCTGCTCGCCCAGGGAGGCCGACATCTCGTCGCCCATCCGGGTCTTCCAGCGCATCTGTCCGGCGTAGGCCATGAACAGCACCGGGCGGACGACGCCGTCCTTCAGGGCTCGGCCGTAGCCGTAGTTGTAGTCGGAGATCGAGGTGCGGATGCCCTGCTCGTCGGGGGCGTACTGCACGAACGGGATCGGTGCGGTGTCGGACCGGAACGGGGTCCCCGACAGCGAGAGCCGCCGGGTGGCGCCGGAGAACGCCTCCCTGATGCCGTCGCCCCACGTCAGGGCGTCGCCACCGTGGTGGACCTCGTCGAGGACGACCAGGGAGCGGCCACCCTCGGTGATGCGCTTGTGCACCTCGGGGTTCATGCCGACCTGGGCGTAGGTGATCGCGACGCCCTGGTAGTGCCGGCCGAACATGCCGTCGCCGTTCTTGAACATCGGGTCGATCCGGATGCCGACACGGTCGGCGGAGTCGGCCCACTGGCGCTTCAGGTGCTCGGTCGGGGCCACGACGACGATGCGGTCGACGGTGCCGCGGGCGAGGAGCTCGGTCGCCAGCCGCAGCGCGAAGGTGGTCTTGCCGGCGCCGGGGGTCGCGGCCGTGAGGAAGTCGCGGGGTTCCTTCTCGAAGTACTTCGTGAGCGCTTCGATCTGCCAGGCGCGGAGCTTCGACGCCGTGCCCCAGGCGGCCCGGTCCGGGAACGCCGGCGACAGGTGCTGGACGGCCGAGTTGCCGGCCGCTTCGGCCAGGGCTGCGGCGTCGGCTTCGTCACGGGCGGCGTCACCCTGCGCCTGGGTTTGATGTGCCGGGCTGCCGTCGTGCGTCGACGACGATCCGCCTGCGCCGGACTGGTCGTCACCCGACTCCGCCCACAGCGTGGCGGGCTGCTGGTCTTCGTACTCCGCTGCGCTCACTGAACCCGATTCTACCGCCACCGTCAGTCCTGCCGAGCGTGCGGGACGCCGCCGTCAGGGGTCCGGCGGACCAGGGATGCCGGTCGCAGCACGTCGGCGCCGAAGCGTGCGGCGACCGCGTCGACCGTGGTCTCGGTGTCACGCCACGGCGCGTCGTCGTCCCACAGGGCGTTGCTCGCGGCCGCGGGCACGAGGTTCTCGCCACGCACCCCGATCAGCCGGATCTGGTTGCCCGGTCGGTGCAGCACGTCGTACAGCTCGACGGCTTCGCGGTGCAGGCGCTTCGCGACGTCGGTGGGCTCCGCCAGGGTGCGCGACCGGGTCAGGGTGGTGAAGTCGGTGTAGCGGACCTTGAGTGCCACGGTCCGGGCCTGCACGTCGGCCTGGCGCAGGCGGACGGCGACCTTGTCGGCCAGGCGCAGGAGTTCGCGGGCGACGTCGTCGCGCTCGGTCAGGTCGCGGCCGAACGTGACCTCGTGCCCGATCGACTTCTCGCCGACGCCGGTGTCGACCACGCGGGGGTCCCGACCCCAGGACAGGTCGTGCAGCCGCTGCCCGCCGGCCGGGCCGAGTGCCGACACCAGCGACCCGAGCGGGGTGTTCGCCAGGTCGCCGACCGTGCGGATGCCCCGGCGTTCGAGCGTCTCCTGCGTCTTGCCGCCGACGCCCCAGAGCGCGGACACCGGCTGCGGGTGCAGGAACGCCACGGTGTCGGCGGCGGGGACCACGAGCAGGCCGTCGGGCTTCGACCGGCTGGAGGCGAGCTTCGCGACGAACTTGGTCGACGCCGCGCCGACGGAGCAGTGCAGACCGGTCTCGGCGAGGACCGTGCGGCGGATGGCCTGGCCGATCTGCCACGGGGTGCCGTACAGCCGGAGGGCGCCGGCGACGTCGAGGAACGCCTCGTCGATGCCGAGGCGCTCGACCCGCGGGGTGAACCGGTCGAAGATCGCCATCACCGCGGCGGACTGCGCCCGGTACTTCTCGAAGTGCGGTTCGACGATGACGGCGTTCGGGCAGCGGCGCTTGGCGACGGCCATCGGCATCGCCGAGTTGACGCCGTAGCGACGGGCTTCGTAGGTGGCGGCGGTGACGACGGAGCGGTCGGAGTCGTGCCCGACGATGACCGGCAGGCCCACGAGGTCGGGGCGGTCGAGCAGTTCGACGGAGGCGAAGAAGGCGTCCATGTCGACGTGCAGCACGGTCGCCGAGACGTCGTCCACCGGTGCCTCGGAGACGAGGCGGTTCCGTCCGTCCTGCTTGCTCACACCGAGATGATGCCAGGCGCCGCCGACATCGCCGTGCCCGGGGCCGATCGCGATCGCACGGTGCGAGGTTCCGGACGTGGTGCGAGGGGGCGCGGGTGCCACCACGTGCGGAACCTCGCACCGGAGTGCCCCGCAGCGCAGCGCCTCGCACGGTGCGAGCGCAGCGCTCAGTCGAGCGGGCCGAGCACCGACGCGGCGATCGTCCGCGCCGCGGAGTCCCGCGACGACGGGTGGTACTGCCCCGCCCGGACGTCACGCGCCAGCCGCGCCAGCTCGCTCGACGACCGGAACGCCGAGCCGCCGACGACGCGCATGGCCTCGTCCACGACGTGCTGCGCGGTGTCCACGGCCCGGGCCTTGGTGCCGACGAGCAGCGGGAACCAGCGGGCTCCGAGGTCGTCGAGCTCGTCGACCGACCGCGCCAGCGACTCGACCTGCAGCGTGATCGCGTCGACCGCACCGCGCAGGTCGGCGATCGCCCGACGCACGTCGGGGTCCTGCGACCGCCTGGTGCCGTCGGCCGCGGTGCGACCCGCCACGGCGGCCGTCGCGAGCGTGATCGCGCGCTCCGCGACCCCGGCGTACACCGACGCGATGAGGAGCTCGAACGACGCGAAGATCCCGAACACGAGCGGGTCCTGGTTCGGCCCGACCGGCAGCGACCGGACGATGCGGTCGACGGGGACGTGCACGCCGTGCAGCTTCGTGGTGCGGCTCTGCGTCGCGCGCATCCCGAGCGTGTCCCAGTCGTCCAGGTGCTCGACGTCGCCGTCGGACCGCAGGACGAACCCGTGCACGAGCCGTGGCTCCGGCCCCGAGGTGTCCTTGCCGAAGACGCTCATCACGTCCCACGCCGGTGCGAGGGACGTGAACACCTTCGTGCCGGTGAACCGGTACCCGCCATCGCCGTCCGGCTCCGCCGTCGTCGACGAGTCGAACAGCACGGCGTCGTTGCCGGGTTCGCTCACCCCGAAGGCGAGCAGGTGGTCGTCCGCAGCGTGGTCGGTGACGGCCTGGAGGAACGACTCGCCTCGCGCACGCACGGCGCGGGCCGCCTGCACCCACACCTGGTGCATGCCGAGGCCGAGTGCCGTCGCCGGCGCGGCCTGGGCGAGGGCGCGCTGCACCCGCGCGGTGCCACGGAGGCCGAGGCCCGCCCCGCCCTGCTCGACCGGGACACCGATCCGCAGGTAGCCGGCGGCGCGGAGCTCGTCGAGGTCCTCGGTGCAGAACGCGTTCGCGGCGTCGTAGCCGGGGGCACGCTCGGCGATGCGGTCGAGCAGCTCGTCCGGCACCGCCCAGCCGACGGCATCCGTGTTGGCCTTCGTCATGCCACGAGACTAGGGTCCGGAACGTGTCAGATCGTCATCCTTGGACCAGGTACGTCGCGATCGGTGACTCGTTCACCGAGGGGATCGGGGATCCCGACCCCACCGTCCCGGGCGGCAACCGCGGCTGGGCGGACCGCGTCGCCGAGGTGCTCGCACACCAGACCGACGACTTCGCCTACGCGAACCTCGCGATCCGCGGGCGGCTGCTGCAGCAGATCATCGACGAGCAGGCCGAGGCCGCCGTCGCCCTGCACCCGGACCTCATCACGGTGTCCGCCGGCGGCAACGACATCATCCGCCCCGGCTCGGACCCGGACGAGCTCGCCGAGCGCGTGGACCGCCTCGTCGCCGACCTGCGCCGCGACGGAGCCACCGTCGTGCTGTTCACCGGCCCGGACGTCGGGATGACCCCGGTGCTCGGCATGGTCCGCGGCAAGACGGCGATCTACAACGAGAACCTGCACGCCATCGCCCTGAAGCACGGCGCCCTGGTGGCGAACACGTGGGCACTCCGGGTGCTCCGGGACCCGCGGATGTGGGCTCCGGACCGTCTGCACCACTCCCCGATGGGCCACTCGACGATCGCCGCGGCGGTGCTCGACACCCTCGGCGTGCCGCACGGGCTCGAACCGTTCAACCCGGACCCGCTCGAGGCGCGGCCTTGGCGCGAGGCCCGCGCCGAGGACCTCGGTTGGGCCCGGGAGTACCTGGTGCCGTGGGTGGTCCGGCGCATCAAGCACACCTCGTCCGGCGACGGGGTCTCGGCGAAGCGACCCGAGCTGCAGATCGTCACCGAGCACCCCTCCGACACCCCGTAGACGCGGCGCGACGCGGAGCCGCGGGCCCTCAGTCCGCGGGGCGCCGCAGCGTGAGCGGTCCGTCGTGCAGCGGCTCGGTCTGCCAGCTCGTCGTCGTCGATCCCGTGGCGGGGTCGATCCGGACGTGCGCCAGGTGCGGGGTCTCGACGAACCGCACGTCGACCAGGACCGTCCCGTCGTCCGCGACGGCACCGCTCGCGGCGAGCGGGCCCTCGATGACCCACTCCCCCTGCCCGACCGGCACCGACAGGGAGCCGCCGTCGACGTCGAGCGTGAGCCGCCACCCGTCGCCGTCGCGGGCCAGCGGACCGACGTCGGCGAGGCCCTGCAGCGGACCACCGTCCACGGCGGGCAGTCCCAGGGAGGCGAGCCGGGCCTCCAGGGCGGATGCCGAGGCTGCGTCGGGCGCGCGATCGACGGCGGGCAGCAGGTGCGCCCAGACCGCGTCGAGGACGGCCTGCATGTCGAGGCTCTGGCCGGTCATCGCGAGCACGACGTCCTGCTCCGGCAGGACCACGCAGAACTGCCCGTAGGCGCCGTCGCCGCGGAAGCCGTGACGGGCCATCCAGAACTGGAAGCCGTAGCCCTGGGACCAGTCGGGGTTGGCCTCGTCCGGGTTGGCGACCTGCGTGCTGGTCGCCTGCTCGACCCAGTCGGCGTCGAGGATCCGCTCGCCGTCCCAGACGCCGCCCTGCAGGTACAGCTGGCCGAGCTTGGCGACCGCGTCGGTCGGGGCGTAGCACCCGCTGTACCCGAGTTCCGCGCCGGTGTCGTCGCGGCGCCAGGCGAGGTCGTCGATGCCGAGCGGGTCGAGCAGGTGCGGGCGGAGCCACGCGACGAGGGAACCGCCGGTCACCCGCCGGACGATCTCGGCGAGGGTGTAGGTGCACGGCTGGTTGTAGGCGAAGACCGTGCCGGGCTCCGCGTCCGGCGGGAGCAGCAGGAACCCGCGCACGGTGTTCGTCGGGTCGAGGGCCTGGGCGCGGTCGATCGTCTCCTCGCGGTGGCCGCTCGCCATCGCGAGCAGGTGCCGGACGCGGATGCGGCGGCTGCGTTCGTCCGTGACGTCGGCGTCGAGCTCCGGGAAGTACGACAGCACGGTCGCGTCGAGGTCGATCAGGCCCGCCCGGACGGCGATGCCGACCCCCGCGGCGGTGAAGCTCTTGCTCAACGAGTAGAGCAGGTGCACGCGGTCGGCGGCGTAGGGCTGCCACCAGCCCTCGGCCGCCACCTGGCCGTGCCGGAGCAGCATGATGCTGTGCGGCTCCACGTCGGGCGTGGACTCGAGGGCGTCGAGCAGGGCGGTCACGCCGCCGGGATCGATGCCGAGGGCGGCGGGGGTGGTCCGGGGGAACGTCGTCATCGTCGTCACCCGACCGACTCTACGGTCGGCGGACGACGGGCGTCACGCCCCCTGGAACGGGTTCGTCCAGCGCCACCAGACGCCGGGGTCGTCGATCGTGCGCTCGAGCGCGAGCGGCACCGTGACCGGGTCGTGGTCGGAGATGCGGAACCGGACCTGCCCGACCCGTTCGCCCTTCGTGCCGAAGGTCACCTGCTGCAGCTTCGCCTTCGCGGTGACGGTGGTCTTGCCCCACACGAGCACCTCGGCCGCCTTCGTCGTGACCGCGTCGGCCTCGTCCTGCCACGGGGTCGAGAAGGTGCCGAAGGTCTGCCCCTGGTGGGTGAGCGTCACCACCTGGAAGTTGTCCGCCACGGACCGCAGCAACCGCTGCACGTCGACGTCGAGGGAGTCGTGGTCGACACCGCCGAGCATCACGCCGACGACGGTGACGTCCCTGCCACCGCGCTCGTACGTCGCCGCGAACAGCAGACAGGCGCCGGCCTCGTCGAGGGTGCCGGTCTTGATCCCCTCGATGCCGTCGAGACCGAGGAGCTTGTTCGAGTTCTCGATCTGCCCCGCACCGGGCACGGTCACCTGCTTCGTCCCGACGACCTGCTGCACGACCGGGTTCGCGAGCGCGAGCTGACCGAGCGCCACCAGGTCGGTCGCGGTGGACCGGTTGTCCGCGTCGAGGCCGGTCGGCTCCTCGATCGTGGTGTCGTCGAGGCCCTGCCGGTCGAGCCACGCGTCCGCGGCACGGTCGTACGCCTCCAGCGACCCGAACGCCCAGATGGCGAGGGCCCCTGCGTAGTTGTTCGCCGACTTCATCAGCATGACCTGCAGGGTCTGGTACTCGGACAGCTTCAGTCCGGCTGGCATCGGCGCGACCTCGCCGTTCACCGCCGCGTACTTGGCGTACAACCCCTGCATCTCCGGGTTGAAGGCGATCGAGGGCCCCGGCTCGCCCCGCTCGAGGGGCTTCGCGTCGAGGACGACGAGAGCGGTGACGATCTTCGAGATGCTCGCGATCGGCCGGGGCTTCGTGTCGCCGCTGGTGCGGAGGCTCTCCGGGAAGTCGGTCGCCTCGACCGCCGTGGCACCGTAGCCGGGGAACCGCAGGTCCGGCACGCTCGTCGTGGGTGCCGAGTAGGTGGTGGTGCTCGCGCTCGCGGGGGCGAACGGCACGACCGCCGCAGCGACGAGGTAGCCGGCGACGAGGAGCAGGACGGCGACCACCGAGATCGTGACCGGCCTCCGGACGGCGGAGCGGGGGCGGCGGACGACTGGTGACACGGGACCCGAGCGTACCGGTCCGCTCCTAGGCCGAGGCTGCGACGGGCTGGTCGGGCTGGCGTTCCGGAGCCGGGGCCGGGGCCGTGGCCGTGGCCACTGCGCCGCCGGCCGCGACGACGGGGTCGGCCTCTACGACGGTGCCGGCCGGGTCGGGCCGGGCGAAGGTCAGGCGGCGGGACAGGTACGCGAACACCGGACCGAGCGCGTTCATCAGCACGACCGACACCCAGGCTGCCCAGGCGTTCCCCGGGTCGAAGCCGAAGCCGCCGAAGCACGTCGCGAAGAACGAGGCGAACCCGAGGAACATCCCGGGGACGAGCCCGAACAGCTTCGTCCGACCCGTGTACATCAGGGCGCAGTTCACGACGAGGATGAGCAGCGCCAGCACGGTGTTCTGCGCCGCCTGCCCCTCGCCGAACAGGGTGCCGAACCGCTGGTCGAGCAGGACGATGACCAGGCCGAACGCCGACCCGATCGGCATCGCGGCCGACAGGCGGGTGGCGTTCCGCAGCGTCGGCTTGCCGCCGAGCAGGAACATCCCCGCCCAGCTGATGAAGATCGCCCAGGTCGGCAGGTGCAGGGCGTTGCCGCCGATGAACGCCGTGGCACCGGCCAGGACGGAGGCGACGATCTCGTGCGGGATCCGTTCACGCATGGCTGAGTTCCTTCGATCGGTTCGTGGTGGGGCTGGTGGTGAGACGGACGGTCCGGGTGGTCTCGGCGACGACCCGGCCGCGCTTGACGACGAGGGCACGGTCCGGCCGGTCGAGCAGGACGCCGTCCGGGTCGGTGGTGGAGAGCACGACGAGGTCGGCGGCGGCGCCGGGCCGGATGCCGTGGGTGTCCGCGACGCCGACGACCTCGGCCGCCCCGGTGGTGGCCATGGCGAGCACCCGTCGCAGGTCGTCCGGGCCGGACAGGTGCCCGGTCTGCGCAAGGAGCAGCCCGACGTCGAGCAGGTCGGCGTTGCCGAACGGGGTGAAGGCGTTCCGGACGTTGTTCGACGCGTAGGCGCTCGTGACCCCGGCGTCCCAGAGTTCGCGGACCGGCACGACCCCGCGCCGCACGTCGTGGTCGTCGGACCGTCCCCCGAGGTGCAGGTCGGTCGCGGGCAGCGGCACGACGGCGACCCCGGCGGCAGCGAGGCGGTCGAACAGCACCCGGCGCTCGCCGCGGGGCAGGCTCGCGATCGAGGTCACGTGGCCGAGCGCCACCCGTCCCTGCAGCCCGCGGGCGGTCACGCGGTCGGCGATGTGCCCGGCGAGGGCGTACCGCGGGTCGGAGGTGTCGTCGGCGAAGTCGGCGTGCAGGTCGGCCGGCACCCCGAACTCCTCGGCGAGGTCCAGGACCGTCTCGACGTGCTCGTGGCAGGCGGCCAGGGTGTGCTCGTTGTAGGTGCATCCCCCGATGACGTCCGCCCCCGCGGCGAGCGCCTGACGGAGCAGCGCGAGGGTGCCCGGTGCCTTGGCGATGCCCTCCTGGGGGAACGCGACGATCTGCAGGTCGAGGGCGTCCCGGTACTCGTCGCGCAGGTCGAGCAGCACCTCGACGCCGGTGAGCCCGACGATCGGGTCGACGTCGGGGTGTGCGCGGACGAGCGTCGTGCCGTTCGTGATGGCCTGGTCGAGCAGGGTGCGGGCGCGGTCGCGGACGGTGGCGTGGGTGAAGCCGCGCTTGAGCTCCCCCGTGACGGCGATGGCGCCGGCGAGGGTGCCGTCGGGGTTCGGGCGTTCCCGGTCGAGCAGGGCCTTGTCGACGTGCAGGTGTGCCTCGATGAGCCCGGGGATGACCACACGCCCGGCGCAGTCGACCACGCGGGTGGGAGTAGCACCGGTGTCGGTGCCGTGCGCCGAGCCCGAACCGGGCAGCGCGTCGGTCACGCTGACGATCACGCCGTCGGCGATCGCGACGTCGACGGATCGGCCGTCGGTCAGCCGTGCGTTGGTGAGGACCAGGTCCACGTCGAACCCTCTTCCGGTCGGTGCGGGTGGGACGTGCTCCACCATTCGCCCGCCGTGTTTCGGGTTCCGACGCCGCGTGTGACGGCCGTGCAAAAGATGGTCGTACCAATGAACCAAGCAGACCAACCGGCCCTACGGTCGAGGGCATGCACCGTGGACGGACCCTGAGCGCGGCGACCGCCGCCCACCTCGGCACGCTCGTGCTCGACGACCTGCAGCCCGGCGACAAGCTGCCGCCGGAACGCACCCTCGCCGAGGACCTCGCCGTGTCCCGCACGACCATCCGCGAGGCGCTGCAGGAACTCGAGCGCCGTCGCCTGGTCTCCCGGACCCCCGGCCGTGGCACCGTCGTGCTGCCGCGACCGGAGGAGGCGTCCGCCCTGCTCGACCACCACCGCGACGACCTGGACCACCGGGCCGAGCACGTCGCCGAGTTCCGGACCGTCGTCGAGCCGCAGGTCGCCGGACTGGCGGCGGCGCGGGCTGGCGAGGCCGACCTGCTGACCCTGGAACGCATCCTCGCCGCGACGCACGCTGGTCTGAGCCCGGAGGAGTCGCTCGCCCAGGACGTCGCCTTCCACGTGCAGGTCGCCCGCACCTCGGGCAACCCCCTGCTCGTGTCGTTGTGCGAGCTCAGCAGCGGTTGGGTGCAGGACGTGCGCGCCCGCTCGCACAGCACCAGCGAGGGGCGCCGGTCGTCGTTCGAGTGGCACGAGCGGATCCTCGGGCGGATCCGGGAGCACGACGTCGAGGGCGCGACACGGGCGATGGCCGACCACCTCGCCGACGTGGCCCACCTGGTCGAACGGAGGACGGACCGATGACCACCGCACACGAGACCACCGCCCCGGCGGTGGCGACCCTGCAGCCCGGCGCCGGACCCGTCCGCGGCGACCACTTCCTGCCCGTCGACCCGGAGACCGTCCTGTGGGGTCGCCTGCCGGGCGAGGGCGACACCCCGGCCCTGACCATCGCCCCCGGCGAGTCGGTCACCATCGACACGGTCAGCCACGAGGGGATCCTCCCCGACCAGGGCAGCGACCCCGTTGCCTGGTTCGGCGACCACGGCGTCGCACCGGAGCACGTCCTCGCCGACGCGGTCGCGATCGCCCGCTCCGGCCACCGCGACCCCGCGGCGGACGGTCCACACGTGGTGTCCGGGCCGATCGCGGTGCGCGGTGCCCGTCCCGGGGACGTGCTCACCATGACGGTCCTCGAGACCCTGCCCCGGGTGCACTACGGCGTCGTGTCGAACCGGCACGGCCGCGGTGCCCTGCACGGTGAGTTCCCGGTCGACGGCACGACGGTGAGCGTCTTCGCCGACGTCGTGGACACCGACCTGGGCCGGCGGGGCCGCATCCCGCTCACCGCCGCCCGCGACCGCTTCGCGCACTTCCCCCTCGCCCCGTTCCTCGGGATCATGGGCGTCGCCACCCCCGGGGAGCGGCTGCACTCCGTCCCGCCCGGTCGCCACGGCGGCAACATCGACGTCAACCTGTTGCAGGCCGGCTCGCAGCTGCACCTGCCGGTGCTCGTCCCCGGCGCGCTCGCCCACGTCGGTGACCCGCACTTCGCCCAGGGCGACGGCGAGGTGGCGCTCACCGCGATGGAGGCCTCGCTCCGCGCCACGATCCGCTTCGACCTGACCCCGGCCGCCGAGGCGACCGCGCGGTTCGGGGACCTGGTCTGGCCCGTCGCCGAGACGCAGGAGTTCCTCGTGCCCACCGGCATGGACCCCGACCTCGACGAGGCCGTCCGGCAGTGCGTCCGGCACGCCGTCGCGATCCTCGGCGCGCGCTGGGGCATGGAACGCCACCTGGCGTACGCGTACCTGTCCGCGGCGACCGACTTCAACATCTCGCAGGTGGTGGACCTGGTCACCGGTGTCCACGCCCGCATCCGCAAGGCCGACTTCGAGGAGCCCGTCCGATGACAACGTCCGCCACGTCGACGGCCCCCGACGGACTGCTCGAGGCGCTCGACGCCTACGAGACCGCCCTGCTGGCGAACGACCTCGACGCCCTCGACGCCGCCTTCGTCGACTCCCCCGGCACGATGCGCGGCGACGACCGTGGCCTGCTCGTCGGGCACGACGCGATCAGCGCGTTCCGCGGGGCGCGGGGTGGGGTCGCCACCCGGTCGCTGACGCACGTCGAGGTCCGCCCCCTGACCGAGGACCGCGCCCTCGTCGTGTCGGTGTCCCGGTTCGCCGCGGGTGGGCAGGGCCTCCAGACCCAGCTCTGGTGCCGCGACGGCGGCACCGGCTGGCGCATCGAAGCGGCCCACGTCACCGGCCGCCCGAAGGCCGTCGACACCACCGTCTGGCGGGCCGTCGGCGACCCGCTCGTCGCCCCCACCGCCTCCGGATCGCTCGACGGCCTGACCGTCGCCGTCAAGGACCTCTACGCCGTCCCCGGCCAGCCGGTCGGCGCGGGCAACCCGACGTACCTGCGCGAAGCACCGGTCGAGACCGCGCCCGCCGCAGCGGTCGCCGCGCTCCTCGCCGCCGGTGCCTCGATCCGCGGGATCGCGCGCACCGACGAGTTCGCGTACAACCTGACGGGCCGGAACGCGCACCACGGCACGCCGCCGAACAGCGCGGCTCCCACCCGACTGCCTGGAGGCTCGTCCAGCGGATCCGCATCGGCCGTCGGCCTCGGCACGGCCGAGATCGGGATCGGCACGGACACCGCGGGATCGGTCCGGGTCCCCGCCTCGTACCAAGGGCTCTGGGGCCTCCGGACGACCCACGGCACGGTGTCCCGCGACGGGCTGCTCCCGCTCGCGCCGTCGTTCGACACCGTCGGGTGGCTCACGCGGAGCCGCGTGGTGCTGCTCGCCGCCCTCGACGCCACCGTCCCGCCGCCGTCGGCGCCGGGCGGGGCACTCGATGCGACCGTGCTCGTCGTCCCCGAGGAACTCGTCGCACTCGTCGAACCGGCCGTCGCCCGGGCCTTCGCCGCCTTCGTCGAAGCACTCGACGAACCCGTCGCGACCGTCCGACTGCGCGACCTCGGCATCCCGGACCCCGCAGCGCTGCAGGAGCAGATGCGGCTCGTCCAGGCCGCCGAGGCCCTCGCCGCCCACGGCCCCTGGATCGACGCGCACCCCGGCGCCCTGAGCACCGTCGTCGGTGACCGGTTCCGCGTGGCACGCGCGAACGACCCCGACGCGACCGCGGACGCCGTGGCACGTCTCGACGAGGTCCGTGCGACGATCCGCAGTGCCCTGGACGGTCGGACCCTGCTGTTCCCGACCGTCCCCGGACCCGCACCCCTGCTCCACGCGGACACCGCGGCGCTCGAGCGCACCCGCACCGCCACCACGGCGATGACCGCGCTCGCGAGCGTCGGTGGGCTGCCCGCGGTGAGCGCACCGGCGCTGACCGTGGACGGCGCGCCCATCGGCGTCTGCCTGGTCGGTGGGCCGGCCACCGACCGTGCCCTGGTGATCCGCGCCGGGGGCCTGCTGCCCGACCGGGCCGCCCCGGGCCTCCCGACCGTCTCGGTGGTGCGCTAGGAGGCGAGCCGCCGGGCGTGGGTGACCGCCCACAGACCGACGGCGCTCGCCGCGGCCACGTTGAGCGAGTCGACGCCGTGCGCCATCGGGATCCGGACGGTCGTGTCGGCCGACGCGATCGCGGCCGGCGTCAGCCCCTGCCCCTCGGTGCCCATCACGAGCGCGACCCGGTCGGGCAGGTCCGCCACGAAGGCGTCGAGGTCGACGGACTCGTCGGTCAGCGCCATCGCGGCCAAGTGGAAGCCCTGCGCGCGGAGTTCCTCGCCCGCTGCGGGCCAGTCGCCGATGCGGGTCCACGGCACCTGCAGCACCGTGCCCATGCTCACACGGACACTCCGGCGGTACAGCGGGTCGGCGCACCGCGGGCTGACGAGCACCGCGTCGGCGCCCAGGCCGGCGACGCTGCGGAACACCGCGCCGACGTTCGTGTGGTCGACGATGTCCTCGAGCACGACGACGACCTTCGCGTCCCGCACCACGTCGGCGACGCTCGGCAGCTCGGGGCGCTGCATCGCGGCGATCGCACCGCGGTGCATGCGGAACCCGGTGAGCTCCTCGAGCAGGGCGTCGGCACCGACGAACACGGGGCCGTCGTGCTCCGCGACCAGGGGCAGGACGCTGTCGAGCCACTTCTCCTGCACCAGGATGCTCCGCGGCACGTGACCCGCGCGGACCGCGCGCTCGATGACCGTGTTCGACTCGGCGATGTACAGGCCACCCTCGGGCTCCGAGACCCGGCGGAGCGCCACGTCGGTGAGCCGGGCGAAGTCGTCGAGACGGGGATCGTCGAGGGAGTCGATGCGGACGGGGTGCACGGGGCTCGTTTCGGTGTGGTGCGGGGGGTGTGGGTGGTGTGGGTGGTGTGGGGCGCGGCGTGGGTCGCACCGTGGGTCCGGTGGGGCGGCGCTGGCGCGGGTCCGCCGACGGTCCGATCCGCCTGGGAAGCGACCGGGACGGTCGGGTGTTGAGGGTACCGTGAACAGGGTGCTGGATGATGCTGCGTCGACGACCGGACCGACCACCGGGGCGGCCGCCGGGTCGGTGACCGCCGACGACCTGGACCGCGTCGTCGAGGTGCTCGGCGGCAAGCGCATCGCCGTGCTCTCCGGTGCCGGTCTGAGCACCGACTCCGGCATCCCCGACTACCGCGGCGCCGGGCGGGTGGTGCGCAAGCCGATGACGTTCCAGGAGTTCCTGGCCGACCCCGCGAAGCGCCAGCGCTACTGGGCCGGATCGCACCTGGGCTGGCGGAGCTTCGCGGCCGCCGTGCCGAACGACGGGCACCGGGCGCTCGCCGCACTCGAGGACGCCGGGATCGTCGCCGGGGTCATCACGCAGAACGTCGACGGCCTGCACCTGCGCGCCGGGTCCCGCCGCGTCGTCGAGATCCACGGCTCGATGGACCGCGCCGTGTGCCTGCGGTGCGGCCAGGTGTTCTCCCGCTCCGACCTCGCCGCCACCATCGACCGGGCGAACCCCTGGATCGACGAGCCCGGGTCCGTGCAGCTGCAGCCGGACGGTGACGTCGAGATCACCGACGTCGAGCGGTTCGTCGTCCCCGCGTGCTCCGTGTGCGGCGGCGACCTGAAGCCCGACGTCGTCTTCTTCGGCGAGTTCGTGCCGGCCGAGAAGTTCCGCGAGGCCGTGTCGATCGTCGCCGACGCCGACGCGCTGCTCGTCGTCGGTTCCTCACTCACCGTGAACTCGGGCGTGCGGCTGGTCGACCACGCTGCGCGCCGCAAGAACCCGGTGGTCATCGTGAACCGCGGCGAGACCCGCAGTGACCGCCGTGCGGCGGTGAAGCTCGACGCCGGCACCACCGAGACGCTCGTGCACCTGGCGGAGCGGCTCAGCGCAGCGGCTTCGACCGACTAGCGCGGGCGGCGTCGCCGGACGGGCCTGCCAGGCACGGTCGCCGGACGGGCCTGCCAGGCACGGTCGCCGGACGGGCCTGCCAGGCACGGTCGCCGGACGGGCCTGCCAGGCACGGTCGCCGGACGGGCCTGCCAGGCACGGTCGCCGGACGGGCCTGCCGGGTGCGGTCGCCAGACGGGCCTGCCGGGTGCGTCTGCCGGACGGGCCTGCCGGGTGCGTCTGCGAAGATCGACGGGTGACGACCCTCCTGTACCTCGTCCGGCACGGCGAGACCGACTGGAACGCGCAACGCCGCATCCAGGGCTCCACCGACATCCCGCTCAACGACACCGGACGACGGCAGGCCGCCGAGGCCGCCGAACTCCTGACCCGCCGGCCGTTCGACGCCGTCGTCGCGTCCCCGCTGTCGCGTGCGGCCGAGACGGGCGCGATCATCGCCGACCGCCTGGGCCTCGACGCACCGACGACGTACCCGGGCCTGGCCGAGCGCTCCTACGGCGAGGCCGAGGGCCTGACCGACGACGAGGTGTCGGCACGGTACCCGCACGACGACATCCCCGGCCGGGAGTCCCGCTCCGCGCTGCTCGCCCGCGTCACCGAGACCCTCGGCGAGATCGCGGTCCGGTTCGACGCCGGCGTCGTCGTGGTCGCGACCCACGGCGCGGTGATCCGCAGCGTCGTGAACGCCGCAGCCCCCGGCACCGCCGACCGCCGCCACACCCCGATCCGGAACGGGTCCATCCACTCGTTCCGGTGGGACCCCGAACGCTTCCACGCCGAACTCGTCCGGTTCGACGACCCGATCGACGACGTGTCCGACGACACCGGTGGGTCGGCGTTCGAGTACCAGAACCCCTTGGAACGCCGGGGCTGACCGGGGACTAGGCTCCGACGCACCCGCACACCGGGGTGAGGGGAGCCACATGTCCGACGACGGGACCAGCCGACACGGCCAGCATGCCCTCGACCAACAGGGCGACGACCTCGACCGGGTGTTCGGTCCCGAGACGGCGAGCGTCCCGACCCGCACGCGGGCGCGCACCTGGTTCATCATCGGCGGCAGTGTCCTGGCGGTCGCCGTGGTCATCGCCGTGGTGCTCGGCTCGATCATCGGGAGTGTCCAGAACGGCATCGGTGGGGTCTTCCCGCGCCCCGATGTCGCGCTCGACCGGTTCGACGAGCGGGTGAGTGCCCTGCCCGGCGTCACCGACGTTCGGCACCACACCCCGTCGAAGACCGCGTTCGCCAGCTACGACGCCGTCGCCACCGTCCGCGCCGACCCCACGCTCGACACCGCGGCGCGGGGTGACCTGGTGGCCGCCATCAGTCGGGCTGCCGACGAGTCGGGCGGCAACGGCGTCCGGGTCGTCGTGATCGCCGACCTCGGCAACCTGGAGATCGGCGTTACCGGTGCCGGCGAGGTCGCGGCGAAGCGCCTGGCACTGGCGGACACGCTCGACCACATCGGCGGTGTCACCGAGGTCCGCTGCTCGTGGGAGCGCGGCGGCGACCCGTCCGACACCGCGGGCGACCAGTCCGTCGTCGTCCGGACCCCGGGTCGGGGTGCCGCGGTGCCACCGATCGTGGCGCGGGTGACCCAGGAGACGCAGAAGGTGTTCCCCGGGGCGGACGTGCAGGTCGTCGCGGCGAAGTGATCGGCGGTGGTCGCGGGGCGGGACGGGGCGGACGACGTGGAACGACACCGTCGACGTCGTACGACATCGACATCGTCGTTCCGCATCGTCACCAACCGCGAGACCACCAACCGCGAGACCACACCAGCGCCAGCCCTCAGCCCCGCCGGTCCCCCACGGCCCGCTCGACGGCCCGGATGACCTGCTCCGCCGAGTCCTGCCACCGGAACCGTCCGGCACGCTCGATCGACTTCCGCGAGGCCTCGTCCCACCGCTCTTCGACCCGCCGGACGGCCGCGGCGACGGCGGACGGCGACGCCGGGTCGAAGTACTCCGCAGCGGAGCCGCCGATCTCCCGGAAGATGGGAATGTCGCTGACGACGACCGGGGTCCCGACGCCCATCGCCTCGACGAGCGGGATGCCGAACCCCTCGTCGTACGACGCGGTCGCCAGCGCCGTGGCCAAACGGAGCACGGACAGGTACTCCTCGTCGGTGGCGCCGTCGTGGAACACGATCGCCCCAGCGGGCGCGAGCCCCTCGAGCCGTGCCCGGTCGGCGTCGGACACCCGCGACATGCAGTGCAGCGTCCAGTCCGCCCCGAGGAGCGGCAGCGCCGCCGCCAGGGTCTCGACGTTCTTGTACGGCATGAACGAGCCCATGTAGACGAGCGAGCGTCGACGTGGCGCTCCGGCCGACCGCGGTGTCGCCGGGTCGGCCGCGTTGTGGGCCACGGTCACGGGTCGCCGCGTCAGCCGGTGCTCGGTGATCAGCCCGGCGGTCGTCTCCGACACCGTCACCACCCCGTCGGCGCCGTTCAGCAGGAACCGCTGCGGCGCCCAGGACAGGTGGAACGCCCGCCAGCCGAGCCGCAGCGGCCACGAGAACTCCCGCGGGGGTGTGCGGTTGCGGTAGTAGATCAGGTCGTGCAGCGTCAGGACGAGCGCGTACCGACGGCCCCGCGACCCCATCGTCTGCATCGGCGAGAAGACCGCGTCGAGCCCGAGCCGGTTGACGCGCCGGGCGACGAGCGGCTCCCCCGCGTCCGTCGGTGCGGGCAGCAGCTCCCACGGCAGGTCGCTCGGCAGCGACTCGAGCTGGCGCTCGTCGCTGACGAGCAGCACGTACTCGTGCCGGTCCGGCAGGTGCTCGACGACCCCGGCGGTGAACCGGCTGATGCCGTCGTGCCGACCGATCCGCACGTACCGGCAGTCGATGCCGATGCGCAGGCGCGTCACGACGCGTCCGCCGTCCGGGAGGCCCGCCCCGCCCCCGACGGTCGGCTGTCCGTCGTGGCCCCACCGCGTCCAGGGCGTCCCTGGCGTCCGGTACGTCGGGTCGTGTCCGCCATCCGGCGGAGCACCGCCGCCGCGGCCGGAGCCGGCGTCTCGTAGTGCACCAGGTGGCCGACACCCGGGATCACGACGAGCTCGGCGTCACGCAGGCGCTCGGCGAGTGCGCGCTGTTCGGGGACGGCGGTGATGTCGTCGTGCTCGGCCGCGACGAGCAGCACGGGCACCGTGATCCGGTCCGCGTACTCGGAGACGTCGTGGGTGACCGAGGTGCGGAACGCCTCGAGCACGCTCGTGCGGTTCGCGAAGGCCGAGAAGTACCGGTCGTGCTGGTCGTGCACCCACCGGCGGACCGCGGGGTCGTGGGACTTCAGCATCGCGATGCTCATCGCCCGGACGATCGCGCCGTTCCGCAGGATCCCGAGCCCGATCGGCTTCGGCAGCACCGCGCCGGCACGGTAGTACCCGATCGCGATCGCGGTCCCCACGGCACGCGGTCCCTGCAGGGCCGGGGCGGCGATGGGGTTGACGAGGACGAGCAGTCGGGTGTCGAGCCCGGCGGCGACGGTGGCCGACACCACGATCGACCCGAACGAGTGCCCGAGCACCACGGTGTCGCGGCCGAGCCCGAGCGCGGCGTGGAACCCGGTCAGCCAGGCCACGTACGCGTCGACGTCCGACACCGGCAGCGGATCGGACACGCCGAAGCCGGGCAGGTCGGGCACGATCACCCGCACACCCTGCAGGTGCGCGGCGATGGTCTCGAGGCCGTGGTGGTCCCCGCGGAACCCGTGCACGGCGAGCACGGTGCGATCCGAGTCCTCGGGCCCGTAGACCCAGTAGTGCGTGGTCCGGCCGTCGACCTGGACGGCCCGGTGCACGACCGGGGTGGCGGCCATCAACGACTGGTACGGGGAGAGCACGGGCGGTTGCATCCGCGCCAGTCTAGGGAGCGAACCGCACGAAACCCCGGACACCCGCAGCATCTCGCGCCTATCGTGTCCGGGGCGGGCCGTCGACCGGTCCGTCGATGACGACGAGGAGCACGGTGACCTTCACAGCCCCGATCCAGCTGCCCGGCCTGACGCTCGACCCGCAGTGGTACAAGCGCTCGGTCTTCTACGAGTGCATGATCCGGTCGTTCGTCGACTCCAACGGAGACGGCATCGGCGACATCCAGGGCGTGATCGGCAAGCTCGACTACCTGCAGTGGCTCGGCGTGGACGCCCTGTGGCTGCCGCCGTTCTTCCAGTCGCCGATGCGCGACGGCGGGTACGACATCGCCGACTACCGGGCGATCCTGCCGGAGTTCGGCACGCTCGACGACTTCCGCGAGCTCGTCACGAAGTCGCACGAGCGGAACATGCGCATCGTGATCGACATGGTGATCAACCACACCAGCGACCAGCACGAGTGGTTCCAGCAGTCCCGCGAGGACCCGGACGGCCCCTACGGCGACTTCTACGTCTGGCGGGACACCGACGAGGACTACTCGAACATCCGCATCATCTTCGTCGACACCGAGGAGTCCAACTGGACCTTCGACCCGGTCCGACGCCAGTTCTTCTTCCACCGCTTCTTCTCGCACCAGCCCGACCTGAACTTCGAGAACCCCGCGGTCATCGAGGCGATCTACGACGTCGTCCGGCACTGGCTCGACATGGGCGTCGACGGGCTCCGGCTCGACGCGATCCCCTACCTGTTCGAGTCCGAGGAGGGCAACGGCGAGGGCGAGCCGGAGACCCACGAGTTCATCAAGAAGCTCCGCGCCATGGTCGACGACGAGTACCCCGGCCGCGTGCTCCTGGCCGAGGCGAACCAGTGGCCGCGCGAGACGGCCGCGTTCTTCGGCACCGACGAGGAGCCCGAGTGCCACATGGCGTTCGACTTCCCGGTGATGCCGCGCATCTTCTACTCGCTCCGGGCCCAGCACGCCGCCGAGCTCAAGGCGATCCTGTCCGAGACCCTCGACGTGCCGGCCAGCGCGGCGTGGGGTGTCTTCCTCCGCAACCACGACGAGCTCACGCTCGAGATGGTGAGCGAGGAGTACCGGCAGGCGATGTACGGCTGGTACGGCTACGACCCGCGGATGCGCTCGAACATCGGTATCCGCCGACGCCTCGCTCCCCTGCTCGACAACTCCCGCGCGGAGCTCGAGCTCATCCACGCGCTGCTGTTCTCACTGCCCGGATCGCCGTTCCTGTACTACGGCGACGAGATCGGGATGGGCGACAACATCTGGCTGCCGGACCGCGACTCCTCGCGCACGCCGATGCAGTGGACGCCGGACCGCAACGCCGGCTTCTCCACCGCCGACCCGGGCAAGCTCTACCTGCCCGTCGTCCAGTCGCTCGTGTACAACTACGCGCAGGTCAACGTCGAGGCGCAGCTCGCCCAGTCGCGCTCGCTGCTGCACTGGGTCCGGAACGTCATCCACACGCGCAAGGCCCACCCGGTGTTCGGCCTCGGGTCCCTGCACGTGCAGGAGACCTCGAACGACTCGGTCCTCGCCTTCGTCCGCTCGTGGGAGGGCTCCGGCCAGCAGTTCGGCCCGTCCGCCGAGGACGTCCTCTGCGTGTTCTCGTTCGCGACGAACCCGACCTCGGTCACGGTGTCCGCTCCGGAGTTCGCGGGGCGTCCGCTCTACGACCTGTTCGGCGGCGGTTCGTTCCCGTCCTTCGACGAGGACGGCAACGTGACGCTGACCATGGGCACGCAGTCGTTCTACTGGCTGCACGTCGGCGCGCCGACCCGGTAGTCGGGGGTGTCGGTGCGTCCCGTTAGCCTGACCGCGTGACGTTCCCCACAGCACAGCTCGACGCGCCCGCTCCGTCCCAGGACCTCACGGGTCGCCCCTGGTGGCACGCGCTGGGCGTCTTCGACCTCGAGACCACCGGGGTCGACGTCGAAACGGCCCGCATCGTCACCGCCCACGTCGGCCTCATCGACATGACCGGGGCCTCCATCGTCGAGGGTGCGTGGATCGCCGACCCCGGCGTGCCGATCCCCGAGGGCGCGGCCGCCGTGCACGGGTACACCACCGAGCGTGCCCAGGCCGAGGGGCGTCCCGCGGCCGAGGTCGTGGCCGAGATCATCGCCGCGATCGAGGCCGTGTTCGCCCGGGGCATCCCGCTGGTGATCTACAACGCCCCGTACGACCTCACCGTCCTCGACCGCGAGGCGAAGCGCCACGGGTTCGCCTCCCCCGTCATCGGCAACGTCGTCGACCCGCTGGTGATCGACAAGGCACTCGACACCTTCCGCAAGGGCAAGCGTACGCTCGAAGCCGCCTCCGAGCTCTACGGCGTCACGCTCGACGACGCCCACGACGCCGGAGCCGACGCGATCGCTGCCGGGCGTGTCGCCCAGGCCATCGCGGGCAAGTACCCGGACGAGCTCGGCATCTCCGCCGAGGAACTCCACCGCAAGCAGGTCGGCTGGTGTGCCGAGCAGGCCACCTCGTTCCAGGACTACATGCGCAAGAAGCGCGACCCGAACTTCACCGCCGACGGCCGCTGGCCGCACCGCAACGGCGCCTGACCCCGCACAGCCCCCGCAAGACACCGGTGTTCGCGCGCCGAACACCCGCAGAACGCGGCGTGACGCGCGAACACCGGTGTCTTGCGTCCAGGGCCCACGACCGCACAACGCGAACGGGCGGCCCTCCCGGAGGAGGACCGCCCGTGGGCGTTGCGTGGGGCTGCTTACTTGCTGAAGCCCTTGAAGCGCTGGTTGAACTTCTCGACGCGACCGGCCGAGTCGAGGATGCGCTGCTTACCCGTGTAGAACGGGTGCGAAGCGGACGAGATCTCGACGTCGATGACCGGGTAGGTCGCACCGTCGAGCTCGATGGTCTTGTCGCTGTTCGCGGTCGAACGCGTCAGGAACGTCTCACCGGAGGCCAGGTCGCGGAAGACGATGGCGCGGTACTCGGGGTGGGTGTCGGTCTTCATGGAGATTCCTCGATAGCGGTGATGGGATTGCGCGAACTGCGCGGGAAGTCGTCGGCTTGCGCCAGCCGTCCACGATACCAGAGAGACGGCGGGATCGCAGCGCTACGCGGCGCGTGCCGTGTAGCGACCGGCGTCCTTGGTGACCGAGAGGTCGATGCCGAACGCCTCGGTCAGGGTCTGGTCCGTCAGGACCTCGTCGATGGGGCCGGCGGCCTGCACGTGGCCGTCGGCGAGGACGAGCGCGTGGGTGAACCCGGCCGGGATCTCCTCGACGTGGTGGGTCACGATGACGATGGCCGGCGAGTCCGCACTCTGGGCGTAGCCGCCGAGGGTGCGGACGAGGCTCTCGCGGGCACCGAGGTCGAGCGAAGCGGCCGGTTCGTCGAGGAACAGGATCTCCGGGTCGGTCATCACGGCACGGGCGATCTGCACGCGCTTCTGCTCGCCGTCGCTGAGGTCGCCGAACGTGCGGTCGGTGAAGGACCCCAGGCCCCACTCCTCGAGCACGCGCTGCGCACGGCGGACGTCGAGCTCCTCGTACTCCTCGTTCCAGCGACCCGTCACCGAGTACGCCGCCGTGAGCACGACGTCGATGACCTTCTCGGTCACCGGGATGCGGCGTGCCAGCGCGGTCGACGCGAAGCCGATGCGCGGGCGGAGCTCGAACAGGTCGGCGCCGCCGAGCTCGGTCCCGAGCACCTCGACGTCGCCCGAGGTCGGGAACGTCTGGGCACCCGCGACCTGCAGCAGCGTGGTCTTGCCGGCACCGTTCGCACCGAGCACGACCCAGCGTTCGTCGTCCTGCACCTCCCACGAGATCGCGTCGAGGATGGTGGCCCCGTTGCGGACCACGGAGACGTCTGACAAGCGCACGACCGAGGGCATGCGACCAGCCTACGGGTTCTGGCCGAGCACCTGGTCGTAGACCTGCCGTGTCCTGGTGGCGATCGCGTCCCAGGTGAACTCGGTCTCGACACGGAGCCGTCCGGCGCGTCCCATGAGCTTCGCCAGCCCCTCGTCGGCGAGCACCTCGGTGAGGGTCGCCGCGAGGTCGGCCACGAAGCGGTCGGGGTCGGTCGGGGTTCCGGTGCCGTCCTGCACCTGGTCGATCGGGACGATGCGGCCGGTGAGCCCGTCGGCGACGACCTCGGGGATGCCGCCGGTGCCGGTGCCGACGACCGGGATGCCGCACGCCATCGCCTCGAGGTTCACGATGCCGAGCGGCTCGTAGACCGACGGGCACACGAACACGGTGCCCGAGGACAGCACGTTCACGATCTCCTGGTGCGCGAGCATCCGGTCGATCCAGACGACGCCCTCGCGGTCGGCCCGGAGCCCGTCGACGAGCTCGGTGACCTCGGCCAGGATCTCGGGGGTGTCCGGCGCGCCGGCGCACAGCACGATCTGCACGTCCGACGGCAGCGACGCCACGGCACGGAGCAGGTACGGCAGGCCCTTCTGCCGGGTGATGCGTCCGACGAACACGACGCTCGGGCGCGTCGGGTCGATGCCGAGGGCGCGGACGGCGTCCTCGTCGACGGTCGGCTTCCACGCGTCGATGTCGATGCCGTTGTAGACGACGTGGACCTTCGCCGGGTCGATCGACGGGTACGAGCGCAGGATGTCCGCACGCATGGCCTTCGAGACCGCGATGACGCCGTCGGCGTGTTCGAACGCCTCGCGCTCCATCCAGCTGGACAGGCGGTAGCCGCCGCCGAGCTGCTCGGCCTTCCACGGGCGGAGCGGCTCGAGGCTGTGGGCGGTGACGATGTGGGGGATGCCGTAGGTCAGCTGCGCGATCCGGCCTGCGGAGTTCGCGTACCAGGTGTGCGAGTGCACGAGGTCGGCACCCTCGACGTCGGCCGCGATGGCCACGTCGGTGCCGAGGGCCTGCAGCGCGCCGTTCGCCTGGCCGAGGCCGTCCGGGGTCCGGTAGCCCCACACGTCGGGTTCGTCACGGAAGGCCCCGAAGGCCCGGACACGGACTTCCGTGTCCGTCCCCGACCGCAACGCGGCGGTGAGTTCGGACACGTGGACACCCGCTCCGCCGTAGACCTCCGGCGGATACTCCCTGGTCAGCAGATCGACTCGCACTGGTTCAACGTAACCGGTTCCCAGTGCTGACGCCTACTGTGAGCGGCATGGCACCAAAGAAGGTCTTCGGCATCGTGCTCGCCGGCGGCGAGGGCAAACGACTCATGCCGCTCACGGCCGATCGCGCGAAGCCCGCCGTCCCGTTCGGCGGCAACTTCCGTCTCATCGACTTCGCACTGTCGAACCTGGTCAACTCCGGTCTGCAGAAGATCGTCGTCCTGACCCAGTACAAGTCGCACAGTCTCGACCGGCACGTCGCGGAGACGTGGCGCATGGAGGGGCTGCTCGGCTCCTACGTCGCGTCCGTCCCCGCGCAGCAGCGGCTCGGCAAGCGCTGGTTCGCCGGCTCGGCCGACGCGATCCTGCAGTCGCTCAACCTGCTGCGCGACGAACGCCCCGACATCGTCGTCGTCGTCGGTGCTGACCACGTGTACCGGATGGACTTCCACCAGATGGTCGAGGCGCACATCGCCTCCGGCCGCAGTGCCACGGTGGCGGCGATCCGTCAGCCGATCGGGCTCGCCGACCAGTTCGGCGTGATCCAGGTGGCCGACGACGACCCGACGAAGATCGAGGCGTTCCTCGAGAAGCCGAAGGACGCCGTCGGGCTGGCCGACTCCCCCGGCGAGATCCTGGCCTCGATGGGCAACTACGTGTTCAACGCGGACGCCCTCGTCGACGCGGTCCTGCGCGACGGCCAGCTCGAGACCTCGGCCCACGACATGGGCGGCGACATCGTCCCCGACTTCGTGGACCGCGGCGACGCCGGCGTGTACGACCTGCAGCGCAACGAGGTCCCCGGTTCCACCGACCGCGACAAGTACTACTGGCGCGACGTGGGCACCATCGACTCGTTCTTCGACGCCCACATGGACCTCATCGCGCCGGTCCCGGTCTTCAACCTGTACAACCAGGACTGGCCGATCTTCAACCAGCAGACGAACCTGCCGCCGGCGAAATTCGTCCGCGACGCGAACGGCAACACCGGGTCCACGGTGGACTCGCTCGTGTCGCTCGGTTGCCTGGTGTCGGGTGCGCAGGTCGAACGCAGCATGATCGGGCCCTGGTGCTCGATCGACTCCGGCGCGAAGGTCCTCGACTCGATCGTGTTCGAGCGCGCCACCATCGGCGCCGGGGCGGTCGTCAACCGCGCCATCCTCGACAAGGACGTCGTCCTCGCGCCGGGTGCGCAGGTCGGCGTCGACCGAGAGGCCGACGAGGCACGCGGCTTCACCGTCACCGAGTCCGGCATCACCGTGGTCGGCAAGGGCGTCCGCGTCGACGCGTAGGCACGACGCGTAGGCACGACGAACAGGGCAAGCACCCGGGGCGCAGCCCCGGACGGACGGCCTGGAGGCACGGCTCGCGTCACGGACGCGGCCGTGCCTCCTTCAGTCGGTACCGTTGGTGCGTGCCCCGCTTCCTCGTCGTCCTCGATGCCGATTCCACCCTCCTCGAGGACGAGGTGATCGAACTGCTCGCCGACAGTGCCGGGACCCGGCCACAGGTGGCGGCGATCACGGAGCGCGCCATGCGCGGGGAACTCGACTTCGCCGAGAGCCTCCGGGAGCGTGTCGCGACCCTGGCGGGCCTCCAGGCAGACGTCTTCGTCCGCGCACAGCAGGCGGTCCGTGTGACGCGGGGCGCCGACCAGCTCGTCCGCGGGGTGCACGCCGCCGGCGGCACCGTCGGCGTCGTGTCCGGCGGGTTCCACGAGGTGCTCGACCCGTTCGCCGAGCAGCTCGGTCTCGACCACTGCCGGGCGAACCGCCTCGAGGTCACCGACGGCGTGCTCACCGGCCGCGTGCTCGGTGACGTGGTCGACGCACACGCCAAGGCCGTCGCGCTCGGCGAGTGGGCGGACGCGGACGGGGTCGACCCGACACGGACGATCGCGATCGGCGACGGCGCGAACGACCTCGAGATGATGCGCGTCGCGGCGCTGTCGGTCGCGTTCGACGCGAAGCCGCGCGTGCGGGAGCAGGCGGACGTCGCGGTCGTCGACCGTGACCTGTCCGCCGTGCTCGCGACGCTCGGGCTGCGCGGCTGATCAGTCCGAGGGCTAGTGGCCCATCCCGAGGCCGCCGTCGACGGGGATGATCGCACCGGAGACGTACCCGGCGCCGTCGCTCGCCAGGAACAGCGTGGCGTCGGCGACGTCGTCGACCGTGCCGTAGCGGGCGGCCGGGATCGCCTTCTTGAACTCGGCCTGCAGCTCGTCGGAGAGCGCGGCGGTCATGTCCGTCTGGATGAAGCCGGGCGCGACGACGTTGGCGGTGATGCCGCGCGAGCCGAGCTCACGCGTGATCGACCGGGCCATGCCGACCAGTGCGGCCTTCGAGGACGCGTAGTTGACCTGGCCGATCTGGCCGTAGGCGCCTACGACGCTCGACATCAGCACGATGCGGCCGAACTTGGCCTTCATCATGCCCTTCGTGGCGCGCTTGACGACGCGGAAGGTGCCCGTGAGGTTCGTGTCGACCACGCTGGTGAAGTCGTCCTCGGACATGCGGAGGAGCAGCTGGTCGTTCGTGATGCCGGCGTTCGCGACGAGGACCTCGATCGGACCGAGCTCGGCCTCGACCTGCGTGAACGCGGCGTCGACGGAGGCCGTGTCGGTGATGTCGGCCTGCACCGTCAGCGCGCCCTCGGGACCACCCTGACCGCTGCGCGACGTCACGGCGACCCGGTGGCCGGCGGCGACGAACCGCTCGGCCAGCGCGTGGCCGATGCCGCGGTTGCCGCCGGTGATGAGGACGGTACGGGGGGTGCTCATGGTCGCTCCGTTCGGTGGGATCTGCTCGGCACGCGGTGCCGGGGACCCGGCGGACACGCCCGGACGAGCGTACCGGAGCGGACCACCCCGCCGGTTCGCGCGCGGCGCACCCACGATCGGTCCGGCGGGATTAGGCTTGACCACGGGTAGACGGAGACCATCTGTATGAAGAGCACGCACACGAGCATCACGTCGCTGCCGGACACACCGGAGCAGGACCGGGCGCACCGCCTGTCCCGCTATGTCTGGCAGATGGCCATCCGAGTGGTCCTCTTCATCTCCGCGGTGCTCGTGTACTCGATCTGGCACTCGTGGCTGGCGGTCATCCCGATCGTCCTGGCCGCGGTGATCCCCTGGGTCGCCGTCGTCATCGCGAACGCCGGCAGCCGGACCGAGAGCGACATGATCTCCCCCGCCGGGTCCATCGAGCTCTACGACGCCGTCGACCCGCGTCTCCGCGAACAGCAGGAGGACGCCCGGGCCCAGGCCTACCGCGACGAGCAGGACCGCCTCCGCCAGCAGGCGCAGCACGCGCAGGACGAGTGGCAGCGCAACGGCGACCGATCGAAGATGTGGGGACCCCGCTGATGGGTGCGACGTTCGACCTGCAGACCGAACCCGGTTCCACCCCGGTCTGCTCCCGCGCCGGCTGCGTGTCGACCGCCGGGTGGCGTGTGAACTGGCGCAACCCCCGGATCCACGCGATCGACCGCGTGAAGATCTGGGCCGCGTGCGAAGAACACCGCGACTTCCTCGCCGACTACCTGCGCTCCCGCTCGTTCCCGGTGCGCGTCACCGGCATGCACGAGGACGTCGACCACCTCGACGACGAGCGCGAGTCGACCGCGGCGCCGAAGAACGACGTCGGGGTGCGCTCCACCGGCACCTCGCGATGACCGACGGCTTCGACCCGCAGTCCCGGTACGGCCGCAAGCACGCCGCCAAGCTGCAGCGCGCGTCCGCCGAGTCGGGTGCCGCGGCGCAGCAGCACGACCCCCGCGAACCGTTCGTCGGCTGGCGCTTCGTCCGGAGCCGCCGCTGGCTCGGCTACTTCGCGATCGCCGTCGCCTTCGCCGTCGTCTGCGCGCTGTTCGGCATGTGGCAGTGGGACCGCCGCAACGAGGCCGTCCGGCAGAACGAGCAGGTCGCGCAGAACTACGACCACACCCCCGTCCCCCTCGACCGGGCGCTGCCGAAGGCCTCGAGCTGGCAGGACGAGCAGGAGTGGCTCCGGGTCTCCGTGACCGGACGCTACGACGTCGACTCGCAGCTGCTCGTGCGCAACCGCGTGCACAACGGTCAGCCCGGGTTCGAGGTCCTGACGCCCCTGGTCACGTCCGAGGGCCGCGCCTTCATCGTCGACCGAGGGTGGGTGCCGACCGGCAACGCCCAGGACGCCCCCGACCACGTGCCCGCTCCCCCGTCCGGCGAGGTCACCGCGATCGTCCGCCTGCAGCAGAGCGAACCGCGCATCCCCGGCCGCTCCGACCCGAAGGACACCGACCAGGTGCAGTCGGTCACGCTGGCCGACGTGGCGAACAAGGTCGACGACCCGATCTGGACCGGTGCGTACGGGCAACTCGCATCCGAGTCCCCCGCCCCGACCGAGGCCCGCCCGCTCGGCTGGGAGCGTCCGACCGCCGACACCGGGCTGCACCTGAGCTACTTCATCCAGTGGTTCCTGTTCGCCGCCGGCGGCTTCGGCTTCCTGGCGTACGTCATGGTGCAGGAGTACCGGAACCTCAACCAGGACGACCCCGAGGAGCGCGAGCGCGCCCTCGAGCGCGAACGCCGCAAGAACGCGAAGCCGAAGACGGACGCCGAGATCGAGGACGAGCTCATCGCGTCACGTCGCTGACGCGCTGGTGCTGTTCCGCAAGACGCCGTCGTCATCGCAACACGCCGCCGAACACGGCGGCGTCGCGCCGCTTTCGGGGCGTCTCGCCGACACGACGGCGTCTGACGTGTCCGCGAACGCGACCCCACAGCGGACGGGAGGCCCGTGGCGGCGTCGCCACGGGCCTCCCGTCCGCCTGTCCCCACGGCGAGTGCGCAAGACGCCGTCTCGCAGGCAGCTACGCGAGCTCGATGAGCTCCGCGTAGTCCTTGTTCCAGTGGTCCTCGGTGCCGTCCGGCAGCAGCAGCACACGCTCGGGGTTGAGCGCCTCGACCGCGCCGGCGTCGTGCGACACCAGAACGACGGCACCCTCAAAACCGGCCAAAGCGTTGAGGATCTCCTCGCGCGACGCCGGGTCCAGGTTGTTCGTCGGCTCGTCGAGCAGCAGGACGTTCGCGCCGGAGACCACGATCATCGCGAGCGACAGACGCGTCTTCTCACCGCCGGACAGGACTCCGGCCTTCTTGTAGCCGTCGTCGCCGGTGAACAGGAACGACCCGAGCACCCGACGGGCCTCGGTCTCGTTGAGGTCGGTCGATGCCGACACCATGTTCTCGATCACGGTGCGGTTGATGTCGATGTTCTCGTGCTCCTGCGCGTAGTAGCCGATGCGCAGACCGTGGCCGGGCTGGATCTCACCCGTGTCCGGCTGGTCCGCACCCGCCAGGATGCGCAGCAGCGTCGTCTTGCCCGCACCGTTGAAGCCGAGGATGACCACGCGCGAACCGCGGTCGATCGCCAGGTCGACACCCGCGAAGATCTCGAGCGATCCGTAGGACTTCGACAGCCCCTCGGCCATCAGCGGGGTGCGGCCGCAGGGCGCCGGGGTGGGGAAGCGGATCTTTGCGACCCGGTCGGCGACGCGCTCGTCTTCCAAACCGGCGAGCAGCTTGTCGGCTCGCGCGACCATCTGGTGGGCTGCCGCGGCCTTCGACGCCTTGGCGCCGAACCGGGCGGCCTGGTCCTTGAGCGTGGCGGCCTTCTTCTCGGCGCCCGCGCGCTCCTTGCGGCGGCGCTCCTCGTCGGCGACGCGCTGCCGCTGGTACAGCTTCCAGCCCATGTTGTAGATGTCGATGGTCTGGCGGTTGGCGTCCAGGTAGAAGACGCGGTTCACGACCTCGTCGACGAGCTCGACGTCGTGGGAGATGATGATGACGCCACCGGGGTAGGTCTTCAGGTGCTCGCGGAGCCACACGACGGAGTCGGCGTCGAGGTGGTTGGTCGGCTCGTCGAGGATCATCGTCTCGGCGTCCGAGAACAGGATCCGGGCGAGCTCGATGCGCCGGCGCTGACCACCCGAGAGCGTCTTGAGCTGCTGGTCGAGGATGCGGTCCGGCAGCTTCAGGTTCGACGCGATCGAGGCAGCCTCGGCCTCGGCCGCGTAGCCACCGAGCGCGTTGAACTGGTCGTCGAGGCGGCTGTAGCGCCGCATCGCCTTCTCGGCAACGGCCGCGTCGTCGCTCGCCATGTCGAGGGTCGCGAGGCGGATGCCCTCCACGAGCTCGCCGAGCCCACGGGCGTCGAGGATGCGCTTCCGCGCGGTCTCCTCCGGGTCGCCCGAGCGGGGGTCCTGCGGCAGGTAGCCGATCTCCCCACCGCGCTCGATCTTGCCGCCGGTGGGCTGCGTCTCGCCCGCGAGGGCCTTGGTCATCGTCGTCTTCCCCGCGCCGTTGCGGCCGACGAGTCCGATCTTGTCGCCCTTCTCGACACGGAAGGACACGTCTTCCATGAGGAGACGAGCTCCGACGCGGATCTCGAGTTCGTGCACGGCAAGCACAGTGGACGTCCAATCAGTTGGTGGGTTTGCACAACGGTGTGTGCGTGAGGTGCACCGCTACGCTGACGGGACCGATGGTTCCGAACGGGACCAGCAGTCCATTCTAGGAGAATCCATGACGAACGCCACCGGGTTCGCTCCCCGCGCAGTCCTCGCCGACCGTCTGCGCACGCACGGGCTGGCCACCGACGCCGCCCTCGTCGCCGGCGGAGCCCTGTTCACCGCCGCGATGGCGCAGCTCGAGGTCCCGATGTGGCCGGTCCCGATCACCGGGCAGACGCTCGCCGTCGTGCTCGTCGGCGCGACCCTCGGCGCACGTCGCGGCATGCTCTCGCTGCTCGTCTACGCCGTCGCCGGGCTCGCGGGTGCGCCGTTCTTCGCCGACATGCAGGGCGGCCTGCAGGCCCTGGCACTGCCGAGCTTCGGGTACGTCATCGGCTTCATCCCGGCCGCCGGGCTCGTCGGCTGGCTCGCGCGCCGCAACTGGGACCGCAACGTCGGTCGTGCGGCAGTGGCGATGCTGCTCGCGAGTGCCATCCCGTTCGTGACCGGCCTGCCGTACCTGGCCGTCGCGCTCGGCCAGCTCGGTGCGCCGAACGACGTCCAGTCGGTGCTCGCCGCCGGCCTGTACCCGTTCATCGTCGGTGGCGTCGCCAAGGCGCTCATTGCCGCCGGCATCCTGCCGCTCGCGTGGAAGGCCGTCGGCCGCCGCTGACACCTCGCACGAGAACGGCCCCGCACCGATCGGTGCGGGGCCGTTCTGCGTTCGGTGCGGGGCCGGGCCGGGCGTCGGTCGGTGCGGGGCCATGCCGGGGCGGGGTGTCGGTCGGTCACGACTCCCCGCCGGCCGGACACCGAGTGGTCGCATTCCGTCGTCTGGAGCACCGTCAGCCGACAGCACGTGACCACGCGGCGAACGTGAGCGGGCGGTCGCGACCGATCGGCGGCGCGCCCCGCGCGTGGCGTGCGCACAGACAGACGGGAGGCGCGGTGCCAGCTGGCACCGCGCCTCCCGTCCGTGGTGGGTCGCGACTAGATCGCGAACCCGAGGGCGCGCATCATCTCGCGTCCGTCGTCGGTGATCCGTTCCGGACCCCACGGCGGCATCCAGACCCAGTTGATCCGGAAGGCGTCCACGATGCCGTCGAGGGCGTTCGCGGTGTCCCCCTCGATGACGTCGGTCAGGGGGCAGCCCGCGCTGGTGAGCGTCATGCTGATGACGAGCGCGTTGGCGTCGTCGTCCCAGGCGAGGTCGTAGATCAGGCCGAGGTCGACGATGTTCACGCCGAGCTCCGGGTCCTGGACCTCCTTCAGGCCCTCGACGACCTCGTCGAACTTGTCAGGAGCGAGTGCGGCGATCATCAGGCCTGCGCCTCGGCGGCAGCGGCCTGCACGTAGCGGTCGTAACCCTCGTTCTCGAGGCGGTCGGCGAGCTCGGGGCCGCCCTGCTCCGCGACCTTGCCGGCCACGAACACGTGCACGAAGTCCGGCTTGATGTAGCGGAGGATGCGCGTGTAGTGCGTGATGAGCAGCACACCGAGGCCGGTCGCGGCCTTGGCGCGGTTGACGCCCTCGGAGACGATCTTCAGCGCGTCGACGTCGAGGCCGGAGTCGGTCTCGTCGAGCACGGCGAACTTCGGCTTGAGGAGCTCGAGCTGCATGATCTCGTGGCGCTTCTTCTCGCCACCGGAGAAGCCCTCGTTGACGTTGCGCTCGGCGAACGACGAGTCCATCTTCAGGTCGGCCATCGACTGACGGAGTTCCTTGATCCAGCCACGGAGCGCCGGAGCCTCACCGTCGATCGCCGTCTTGGCGGTGCGGAGGAAGTTCGACACCGTCACGCCGGGGATCTCGACCGGGTACTGCATCGCCAGGAACATGCCGGCACGGGCGCGCTCGTCGACGCTCATCGCGAGGACGTCCTCGCCGTCGAGGGTGATCGTGCCACCGACGACGTTGTACCGGGGGTGCCCGGCGATCGTGTACGCCAGGGTGGACTTGCCGGAGCCGTTCGGCCCCATGATCGCGTGGATCTCGCCCTCGTTGATGGTGAGGTCGACACCCTTCAGGATCTCCTTGGTGCCCTGATCGGTGTCGATCGAGACCTTGAGGTCACGGATTTCCAGAGTGGACATTGCGTTCCTTCGGTTGCAGCTGTGGTGCGGCGTCAGCCGCGGGAAGTGTTGGGGTGCTCAGTCGACCGGGACGACGTCCTGCACGTCGACGTAGACGTCGCCGTCGCGGACCTCGACCCGGAAGACCGGGACGGGCTCGTAGGCCGGGAAGTTCTGCGGCTTGCCGGTGGTCAGCGAGAAGCGGGACCCGTGGGCCCAGCACTCCAGCGAGTCACCCTCGACGAAGCCCTCGGCCAACGAGATGTCGCCGTGCGTGCAGGTGTCGCCGATGGCGTGGACCGTGCCGGACGAGTCCTTCACGATCGCGACCGCCGTGCCGCCGACGACCACCCGCATCGGGCTGTCCACTGCGATGTCGGCTTCGGCGCAGACCTTCTCGGCCATCAGGCGCTGGCCTCCGCGCCGTCGGACTGCGCGGCGCCGGCTTCGGCCGGTGCGGCGATGACCGAGCGGCCCTCGGCCAGCTCCTGCTCGACCGCGGCGATGAGGCGCTCCTCGAGCTCGGGGGCACCGATCTTCTGGATGACCTCGACCAGGAAGCCGAGCACGACGAGGCGCCGGGCTTCTTCTTCCGGGACGCCGCGGGACTGCAGGTAGAACAGCTGCTCGTCGTCGAAGCGACCGGTCGCACTCGCGTGTCCGGCGCCCTCGATGTTGCCCGTCTCGATCTCGAGGTTCGGGATGCTGTCGGCGCGGGTCCCGTCCGTCAGCACGAGGTTGCGGTTCTGCTCGTACGAGTCGGTGCCGTCGCCGGCGCGGCCGATCAGGACGTCACCGATCCAGACGGTGTGCGCGCCCTGACCCTGCAGCGCGCCCTTGTAGTTGACCCGACCGCGCGTGTTCGGCGCGTCGTGGTTCACGTAGACCTGCTGCTCGATGTACTGGCCGGCGTCGGCGAAGTACACGCCGTACATCTCGGTGTCGGCGCCCTGCGCACCGAGGTGCGTCGAGGGGTTGACCCGGATGACGTCGCCGCCGAGCGAGACCACGACGTGCTTGAGGAACGCGTCACGACCGACCTCGGCGAAGTGCGTCGCGACGTGCACGGCGTCGTCGTCCCAGTCCTGCAGGCTGACGACGGTCAGTCGCGAGTTCTGCTGCGCGACGATCTCGACGTTCTCGCTGAGCAGGGCGCTGCCGCGGTTGTCGAGCACGACGATGCCCTGCGCGTTCGGCTCGGCCGTGATGACCGTGTGCGCGGCGCGGGGCTGCGACCCGAAGTCGGAGCGCGTCACGGTGATGAACTCGTGTGCCTCGGTGGCCTTGATCGTGATCGCCAGCACGGCGTCGCGCGCGGTCCAGGCCGCGGCCGAGGCGCGGTCCTCGGGCAGCCCGGCGGAGCCGACGCGGGGGTCGTCGCTGCGACCCCACTCGACGTCGGCACCCTCGGACTGGCGGGCGAGGTACGGGTAGGCGGATCCGTCGAGTCCGCCGTCCAGCAGCGGCTGGAGCTTGGCGAGCGGCGCGAACTTCCAGTTGACCTCTCGGCCGGTGACCTTCGGGAACGCCTCGACGTCGCCGGACTGGAACCGCTCGGAGCGGGTCTGGACCGGCACCTTCTTGTCGGGGGCGTCCCAGCCGCCGTCGGAGTGGGCTCCGGCGCCGTGCTGGATGCCGCCCTGCGCTGCGGCAGCGGGCTCGATCGGCTGGTCGATGTGGGGAGGGGTGGTGCTGGACATCTAGCCGACGGATCCTTCCATGCTCATCTCGATGAGCTTGTTGAGTTCGAGTGCGTACTCCATCGGGAGTTCGCGGGCGATCGGCTCGATGAACCCACGGACGATCATCGCCATCGCCTCGTCCTCGGCCATGCCGCGGGACATGAGGTAGAAGAGCTGCTCCTCGCTGACACGCGAGACCGTGGCCTCGTGCCCCAGCTGCACGTCGTCGACACGGATGTCGATCGCCGGGTAGGTGTCGCTCCGGCTGATCGTGTCGACCAGCAGGGCGTCGCAGCGCACGGTGTTGGCGGCGTGGTGCGCGGCCGGGTCGACCCGGACCTCACCGCGGTAGCCCGCACGACCGCCACCACGGGCGATCGACTTCGAGACGATCGACGACGTCGTGTACGGCGCCATGTGGATCATCTTCGCGCCGGCGTCCTGGTGCTGACCGGGGCCCGCGAAGGCGACGGAGAGCGTCTCGCCCTTGGCGTGCTCGCCGGCGAGGTAGATCGACGGGTACTTCATCGTGACCTTGGACCCGATGTTGCCGTCGATCCACTCCATCGTCGCGCCCTCGTGTGCGATCGCACGCTTGGTGACGAGGTTGTAGACGTTGTTCGACCAGTTCTGGATCGTCGTGTACCGAACGCGGGCGTTCTTCTTCACGATGATCTCGACGACGGCCGAGTGCAGCGAGTCGGACTTGTAGATCGGGGCGGTGCAGCCCTCGATGTAGTGGACGTACGAGTCCTCGTCCGCGATGATCAGCGTCCGCTCGAACTGGCCCATGTTCTCGGTGTTGATCCGGAAGTACGCCTGCAGCGGGATCTCGACGTGGACGCCCTTGGGGACGTAGACGAACGAGCCACCCGACCAGACGGCCGTGTTCAGCGCAGCGAACTTGTTGTCACCGGCCGGGATCACGGTGCCGAAGTACTCCTCGAACAGCTCCGGGTGCTCACGGAGCGCCGTGTCGGTGTCCATGAAGATGACGCCCTGCTGCTCCAGGTCCTCGCGGATCTGGTGGTAGACGACCTCGGACTCGTACTGGGCGGCGACACCGGCGACGAGGCGCTGGCGCTCGGCCTCGGGGATGCCGAGCTTCTCGTAGGTCGCACGGATGTCCTCGGGGAGGTCTTCCCACGACTGCGCCTGCTTCTCGGTGGAGCGCACGAAGTACTTGATGTTGTCGAAGTCGATGCCCGTCAGGTCGGCGCCCCACGTCGGCATCGGCTTGCGGCCGAAGAGCGACAGCCCCTTGAGGCGGTTCTTCAGCATCCACTCGGGCTCGTTCTTGAGGTTCGAGATGTCGGTGACGACCTCTTCCGAGATCCCACGACGGGCGGAGGACCCTGCCGAGTCGGAGTCGGACCAGCCGAACTCGTATTGGCCGAGCCCTTCGAGCTCGGGACGGTCGATGAGCACGTCGGACATGGTCTCCTCGTTTCCTTCTCGCGGGACAGCGTTACAGGTGTGAACCCGTGGCGTCTGGACGCCATTCCACCGCGGACCGCTGACATGCGGACCCGGTGCTGCTCCCTCGCAACGACAATGGTTCCACGCAGTCCGTGGAGTGATCGGCGATCTCGGCCCATTCGGAGCCGGCGCCTGCCTAGACTTGACTGCTGCTGAACCCTCGAATCCTACAGGTTCACCGCACGGAACAACAGGAAGGCACCACCCTCGTGACACGCGTCGGATCCCCCGTCGAGCAGGATCTCCGGACCGGACGGTGGTGGTCGCTCCCCCGCGTGGTCGACCGTCGCGTGGTCGCACTGGCCTGGGCGTCCTTCGTGGTCGAGGTCGTGCTGATCGGCACCGGAGGCCTGGTGCGCCTCACCGCCTCGGGCCTCGGATGCCCCACCTGGCCCAAGTGCACGGCGGATTCGCTCGTCTCGACGCCGGAGATGGGCATCCACGGCATCATCGAGTTCGGCAACCGTCTGCTCACCTTCGTGCTCGTGATCGTGGCCGTCGCGATGTTCCTCGCGGTCGTCCGGATGCTGCGCACGCGCCCCGAACTCTTCTGGCTGGCGTTCGCTCAGGGCGTCGCGATCCCCGTGCAGGCCGTCATCGGCGGCATGAGCGTCTGGACGAACCTGAACCCCTTCGTGGTCGGGCTGCACTTCGTCGTCTCCGCCGCCCTCACCTCGGTGACCGCCGCGCTGGTCTACCGCACCACGCACGGCCCGCGCACCGCCCAGCGGCTCGTCCCCGGCTGGTACACGGGTGTCGTCCGCGGCACCGTCGCCGCCGTCGTCGTGACCGTCCTCGTGGGCATCCTGACCACCGGCAGCGGCCCGCACGCCGGAGCCGACGCCGCCGTCGACGGTGGCCGCCTGCACCGCACCGGGTTCGACCCGGCGGTCATGGAGCACGTGCACGCCTGGCCCGCGTACGCCCTCTTCGCCCTGACCCTGGTGCTCGTCATCGGAGCCGTCCGCCTGGGCCGACCGAGCAAGTGGCCGCTGCTGCTGCTCGCCGTCGAGTTCCTGCAGATCGCCGTCGGCCTCACGCAGGCGCGCACCGGTCTGCCCGTCGGGCTCGTCGGCACGCACATTGTGCTCGCCGGGCTGCTCGTCGGTGCGGTGACCGCCGTGGTGCTGTCGACGCGGGCCTCGGCCGGCCGAGACGCCGTCCGGGAACCCATCGACGCCTGACGCCCGGGCGCGTCGCGCGCTTGACACCCGTTCTCCGACACCCCACGAGTCGTTCGACTCGTGGGGTGTCGCGTTCGTGGTGGGCCTGGACGGGAGGGCGCTGCGGTCCGCAGCCACGCGTCCGCCCCGCGGCCGACGCCGACCGCGCCGGACGGGAGGCCCGTGGCGGGCCCGCACCGTGCCTCCAGTCCGCCCCGTGCCCGACGCAGGACGCCGGTGTCCTGCCGATACGCCGCCGAATGCGCGAGACGCCACCGGATTCGGCGGCGTCTCGGCGGATGGGCGGCGTCGTGTCGACACGACGGCGTCAACAGGACGCGACGGCGTCGTGCGGACCGAGCGCGCGCGGGCGCCCGCTCGACCGCCTAGAAGGTGAAGACCTGCGGCAGCAGCGGGTCGATGCCCACGGCGATGAAGAGCAGCGTCAGGTACGTGATCGAGCTGTGGAAGACCCGCATCGGCTGCACGTGCTCGACGTGCTGGATGGCCCGCGAGTACAGGCGGTGCGACTCGAGGACGAACCAGATGCCGCCGGCCAGCGCGACGACCGTGTAGAGCGGCCCCATGTGCCCGACCGGGATGAGCAGGAGCGAGCAGACGAGCGTCGCCCAGGCGTACAGCACGACCTGCAGGCCGACGACGGTGCGGCCGCGGACCACGGCGAGCATCGGCACGTCCGCCGCGTCGTAGTCGTCGCGGTACTTCATCGACAGCGGCCAGTAGTGCGGCGGCGTCCACAGGAAGATCACCATGAACAGGATGATCGGGGTCCAGGTCAGCGACCCGGTGACGCCCGCCCAGCCGATGAGCACGGGCATGCAGCCGGCCGAGCCGCCCCAGACGATGTTCTGCGGGGTGCGGCGCTTGAGCCACAGCGTGTAGACGAACACGTAGATGAGGATCGCGATGACGCTCAGCGCAGCGGCCAGCCAGTTCACCAGGAACCCGAGCACCGCGGTCGACAGGATGCCGAGCACCCACGAGAACACGAGGGCCTCGCGGTCCGACAGTTCACCGGTGACGAGCGGGCGGGTGCTGGTCCGCTTCATCAGCCGGTCGATGTCGCGGTCGATGTAGCAGTTGAAGGCCGACGCCGAACCGGCCGACATCGCTCCGCCGAGCATCGTCCAGAAGACGAGCCACAGGTCGGGGACGCCGCGTTCGGCGAGGAACATCGTCGGCGCCGTGGTGACGAGCAGCAGCTCCATCACGCGCGGTTTCGTCAACGAGACGTACGCACGGACCTTGCGGGACAGCGGCGATCGGGGTCGATCGGTGTCGGGCCGGGTCACGGTGGCAGTCGGCAAGAGAACCTCAGTCTGTTCGCATCAGCTCGCACACTCGGTGGACGACTGCGACGGCGTCCGGGCATGCGCTGACCCGGAATGTCCACGGGTCCCGACCAGTTTACGGGATGGAAGCGCCGCGACGGTGCCCCGCTCCGACATCCCGGCGTGATCCGGACGCGCTCGACACGCCCGGATCGACCGTCGGCGGCCACCCCGGTGTGAACATCGGGGGTCACCTGAACCCCTTCTGAGTACCGGGTCACTATGCTGGACACGCCCTCCCGCAGTGCGCGCCCCGATGACGTCGGCCGCGATGAGCCGGTCGGCCGCCGCTAGACGGCGACACGACTCGGCCCCGGGATGGCCACATGTCCGTGCGATGGCACGAGCCCTCGCACATGTCGCATCAAGAAGGGTCAACATCCAAGTGGCTGAATTCACCTGGGACGCCATCGACCGGAAGGCCGTCGACACGGCCCGCGTTCTCGCCGCCGACTCGGTCGAGGCCGCCGGCAACGGTCACCCCGGCACCGCGATGAGCCTCGCTCCGCTCGCCCACCTGCTCTTCCAGAAGGTGATGCGTCGCGACCCGAGCGACTCCACCTGGATCGGCCGCGACCGCTTCATCCTCTCCGCCGGTCACGCCTCGATCCTCCAGTACGTGCAGTTCTACCTGCACGGCTACGGGCTCGAGATCGACGACCTACAGCACCTGCGCAAGTGGGGCTCGAAGACCCCGGGTCACCCGGAGTACGGCCACACCGACGGTGTCGAGATCACCACGGGCCCGCTCGGCCAGGGCCTCGCGTCCTCGGTCGGCTTCGCCTACGCCCAGCGCTTCGAGCGCGGCCTGTTCGACCCGGAGACCCCGGCCGGCCAGTCGCCGTTCGACCACTACACCTACGTGATCGCCGGCGACGGTGACATGCAGGAGGGCGTGACGAACGAGTCCGGCTCGCTCGCCGGCCGCCAGCAGCTCGGCAACCTCATCGCGTTCTACGACTCGAACCAGATCTCGATCGAGGACAACACCGACATCGCGTTCTCCGAGAGCGTCGCCGACCGCTACGAGGCGCTCGGCTGGCACGTCCAGATCGTCGACTGGAAGAAGACCGGCGAGTACTCCGAGGACGTCGAGGAGCTCCACGCCGCGATCGAGGCCGCCAAGCAGGTCACCGACAAGCCGTCGCTCATCGTCCTCAAGACGATCATCGGCTGGCCGTCGCCGACCAAGCAGAACTCGGGCAAGATCCACGGTTCGGCGCTCGGCGCCGACGAGATCAAGGGCCTCAAGGAGATCCTCGGCTTCGACACCGACAAGACCTTCGAGGTCGCCCCCGAGGTCCTCGAGTACACCCGCGGTGCCGTCGCCAAGGGCCAGGCCGAGCACGCCGAGTGGCAGAAGTCCTTCGACGCGTGGGCCGCGGCCAACGCCGACAAGAAGGCACTGTTCGACCGTGTCCAGTCGAAGGAGCTCCCGGAGGGCCTCGAAGCGGCGCTCCCGGTCTTCCCGACCGACAAGGCCGTCTCGACCCGTGCCGCCTCCGGCAAGGTCATCAACGCCATCGCGCCGCTGATGCCCGAGTTCTGGGGCGGTTCCGCCGACCTCGCCGAGTCGAACCTCACCACGATCGAGGGCGCCAAGTCCTTCGGTCCGGCCGAGGCCTCGACGTCGACGTGGAGCACCGACCCGTACGGCCGCGTGCTGCACTTCGGCATCCGCGAGCACGCCATGGGCTCGATCCTGAACGGCATCGTCCTGCACGGGAACACCCGCCCCTTCGGTGGCACGTTCCTCATCTTCAGCGACTACATGCGTCCGGCGGTCCGTCTCGCCGCGCTCATGCAGGCGCCGGCGATCTACGTCTGGACCCACGACTCCATCGCCCTCGGCGAGGACGGCCCGACGCACCAGCCGATCGAGCAGGTCTCCTCGCTCCGTGCGATCCCCGGTCTCGACGTCGTCCGCCCGGCCGACGCCAACGAGGTCGCGTACGCGTGGCTCGAGATGCTCAAGCACACCGACCGCCCGGCCGGCATCGCGCTGAGCCGTCAGAACCTCCCCGTGTTCGAGCGTGGCGAGGGTGACGCCTCCGGTGAGGTCTTCGCCTCGGCGAAGAACGTCGCCAAGGGTGCGTACATCCTGGCCGAGGCGCCCAACGGCACCCCGGACGTCATCCTCATCGCGACCGGTTCCGAGGTCCAGATCGCGGTCGAGGCACGCGAGCAGCTCAAGGCCGAGGGCATCAACGCCCGCGTCGTGAGCGCCCCGTCGATCGAGTGGTTCCGCGCCCAGTCCGAGAACTACCAGGACCAGGTGCTCCCGAAGGACGTCACCGCTCGCGTGTCGGTCGAGGCCGGCATCGCCATGAGCTGGCGCGACATCGTCGGCGACAAGGGCCGCAGCGTCTCGATCGAGCACTTCGGTGCCTCGGCCGACTACCAGACGCTCTTCAAGGAGTTCGGCTTCACGACGGAGCACGTCGTGGCCGCCGCGAAGGAATCGATCGCAGCTTCCTGACCTGCAAGGGCCGGGTCCGGTTTCCGGATCCGGCCCTTCTTCCGGGAGGCCCGGCTCGGTTCCGCCACGGGCCTCCCGTCCCCGAAACCCCGACTCACGGTCCTCACGGACCCGTCGATGAAAGAAGAAGAGAAACACATGGCTGAGAACACCCCCACCGCCGCCCTCTCCGCGGTCGGCGTGAGCATCTGGCTCGACGACCTCTCCCGCGAGCTCCTCGAGACCGGCAAGCTCACCGAGCTCATCGAGCAGAAGAACGTCGTCGGTGTGACGACCAACCCGACGATCTTCGCGTCGGCCCTCGCCAAGGGCGAGCGCTACGACTCGCAGGTCAAGGAGCTCGCCGCTGCGGGCATCGACGTCACCGACGCGATCTTCGAGATCACCACGCAGGACGTCGCGAACGCCTCCGACGTCTTCAAGCCGATCTACGACGAGACCAAGGGCTTCGACGGCCGCGTCTCGATCGAGGTCGAGCCGGGCCTCGCGCACGACACCGCCAAGACCATCGAGCAGGCCAAGTTCCTGTTCGAGAAGGTCGGCAAGGAGAACGTCCTCATCAAGATCCCGGCGACGCTCGAGGGTCTCGAGGCGATCACCGAGGTCATCGGCGCCGGCATCTCCGTCAACGTCACCCTGATCTTCTCGCTCGAGCGCTACCGCGCCGTCATCGACGCCTACCTGGGTGGGCTCGAGAAGGCCAAGGCCGCCGGCCACGACCTCTCCAAGATCCACTCGGTCGCGTCCTTCTTCGTGTCGCGCGTCGACTCCGAGATCGACAAGCGCCTGGACGCCGTCGGCACCGACGAGGCCAAGGCCCTCAAGTCGAAGGCCGGCATCGCCAACGCGCAGCTCGCGTACCAGGTCTGGACCGAGGCGTTCGCCTCCGAGCGTGCCCTCGGCCTGCTCGAGTCCGGCGCCAACACGCAGCGTCCGCTCTGGGCCTCGACCGGTGTCAAGGACCCGTCGCTCCCCGACACGCTCTACGTGACCGAGCTCGCCGCCCCGAACACCGTCAACACGATGCCGGGCAAGACGCTCGACGCCACGTTCGACCACGGTGAGATCCACGGCGACGCCATCGCCGGCACGTTCGACCAGGCGCAGCAGGTCCTCGACCAGCTCGCCGCACAGGGCGTCGACTACGACGAGGTCGTCGCACTGCTCGAGAAGGAGGGCGTGGACAAGTTCATCGTCTCCTGGGGCGAGCTCGTCGACACCGTCAAGGCAGCGCTCGAGGGCGCCAAGTAGTGACGGTTTCCATCGCAGCCAGCGGCGACGCCGCGCGGGCCATCGAACAGGTGGTCCCGCGGCTCGTCGCTGACCTGGTGGCCTCGGGCATCACCGCCCAGGACGCCGATCTGTGGGGAACCGTCGCCGAGGCCGAGGCGTCGAAGCGCCTCGGCTGGGTGGAGGCCGTCTCGGTCTCCCGCCCGCTCGTCGCCGAGGTCACCGCGCTGCGCGAGTCGCTCCGTGCCGAAGGGGTCGACCACGTCGTCCTCGCCGGCATGGGCGGCTCGTCCCTCGCACCCGAGGTCATCACGCGCACCGCCGGCGTGCCCCTCACGGTCCTCGACTCGACCGACCCCGCACAGGTCCGCGCGGCCGTGACGACCGACCTCGAGCGCACGGTGCTCGTCGTCTCGTCGAAGTCCGGCTCGACGCTCGAGACCGATTCGCAGCGTCGTGTCTACGAGCAGGCCTTCCGCGACGCGGGCATCGACCCCGCCCGCCGCATCGTCGTCGTCACCGACCCGGGTTCCGCGCTCGAGGCCGCTGCGATCGACGCCGGGTACCGCGTCTTCACCGCCGACCCCACGGTCGGCGGCCGCTACTCCGCGCTCACCGCCTTCGGCCTCGTGCCGTCCGGGCTCGCGGGAGCGGACATCGCCGAACTCCTCGACGAGGCCGACGCGATCTCCGCGCTGCTCTCGGTCGACCTGGACGAGAACCCCGGGCTCGTGCTCGGTGCGGTCCTCGCCGGCACCGAGCCGCTGCGCGACAAGATCGCCATCGTCCCCGACGGCACGCACATCGTCGGTTTCGGCGACTGGGTCGAACAGCTGATCGCGGAGTCGACCGGCAAGGACGGCCGTGGCCTGCTGCCCGTCGTGCTGCACACGGACTCCCCCGAGGTCACCGCCGGCCTGCCCGACGTCCAGGTCATCCGCCTGGTCGGTTCGCGCGAGGACGAGCGTCACGTGGCCGAGGGCGAGGTCGAGATCACCGGCACGCTCGGTGGCCAGATCCTCGTCTGGGAGTACGCCGTCGCGGTCGCCGGTCGCCTGCTCGGCATCAACCCGTTCGACCAGCCCGACGTCGAGGCCGCCAAGGTCGCGACCCGCGCGCTGCTCGACGACCGCCCCGCTCCGGCCGAGCCGGCGTTCTCCGAGGACGGCATCGCCGTCCGCGCGACGCCAGGACTCGCGGTCGGTGCGACGCTCTCGGAAGCCGTGTCGGGCCTCCTGTCCGCACTCGACCCGACCGGCTACGTGTCGGTGCAGGCGTACGTCGACCGCACCACGAACAGCGGACTCGAGTCGCTGCGTGACGCGATCGCGGCGCGCACGGAGCGCCCCGTGACCTTCGGGTACGGTCCGCGGTTCCTGCACTCGACCGGCCAGTACCACAAGGGCGGCCCCGCCACGGGAGTGTTCCTGCAGATCGTGGCCGACGAAACAGACGACCTGGCGATCCCGGGTCGGCCGTTCACGTTCGGGCAGCTCCTCCGGGCCCAGGCTGCCGGCGACGCGAGTGTCCTCGCGGAGCACGGCCGGCCGGTCCTCACCCTCACCACGTCGGACGTCCACGCCGCCACCGCGGCGATCGCGTCCGCCGTCTCCCACTGACTCGTAAGGAGTTCACCGACTCATGTCACCGGTGGCAATCACCCCGGAGCACAACCCGCTCCGGCTGCCGACGGATCGTCGACTGAACCGGATCGCGGGACCGAGCACGCTCATCATCTTCGGCGTGACGGGCGACCTGTCACGCAAGAAGCTGATGCCCGCGGTCTACGACCTGGCCAACCGGGGGCTCCTGCCCCCGGGGTTCGCGCTCGTCGGGTTCGCTCGTCGCGACTGGGAGGACCAAGACTTCTCCCAGCTCGTCCACGACGCCGTCAAGGAACACTCCCGAACCCCGTTCGACGAGGACGTCTGGCGTCAGCTCGAACAGGGCATCCGCTTCGTACAGGGCTCGTTCGACGACCCCGAGGCGTTCCGCGAGCTGAAGCGCACCGTCGACGACCTCGACGCCGAGCGCGGGACGCTGGGCAACCACGCGTTCTACCTGTCGATCCCGCCGAAGATGTTCCCGGTCGTCACCGAGCAGCTGAAGCTGTCCGGGCTGACCGAGAAGCGCGAGGGCTCCTGGAGCCGCGTGGTCGTCGAGAAGCCGTTCGGCTCCGACCTCCGCACCGCGCGCGAGCTCAACGCGATCGTCGAGAGCGTCTTCGCGCCCGACGACGTGTTCCGCATCGACCACTACCTCGGCAAGGAGACCGTCCAGAACCTCCTGACGCTCCGGTTCGCGAACCAGATGTACGAACCCATCTGGAACTCGAACTACGTCGACCACGTGCAGATCACGATGGCCGAGGACATCGGCGTCGCCGGACGTGCCGCGTACTACGACGGCATCGGTGCGGCGCGCGACGTCATCCAGAACCACCTGCTGCAGCTCCTCGCGCTCACCGCGATGGAGGAGCCCGTCTCGTTCAAGGCCGCCGACCTGCGTGCCGAGAAGGAGAAGGTGCTCTCCGCCGTGCGCCTGCCCGAGGACCTGTCGACCGCCACCGCCCGCGGGCAGTACGACGGCGGATGGCAGGGCGGCGAGAAGGTACTCGGCTTCCTCGAAGAGGCCGGGATGAACCCCGAGTCCGGCACCGAGACCTACGCTGCGATCAAGCTCGACATCGCCACGCGCCGCTGGCAGGGCGTCCCGTTCTACCTGCGCGCCGGCAAGCGTCTCGGTCGTCGTGTGACCGAGATCGCGATCGTGTTCAAGCGCGTCCCCGAGGACGTCTATGGCAACACGCAGTCCCCGCTCGGTCAGAACGCGCTCGTGATCCGTGTCCAGCCGGACGAGGGCGTCACGCTCCGCTTCGGCTCGAAGGTCCCCGGCGTCGGCACCCAGGTGCGCGACGTGACGATGGACTTCGGCTACGGCCACGCGTTCACCGAAGCATCCCCCGAAGCGTACGAGCGACTCATCCTCGACGTGCTCCTCGGTGACCCGCCGCTGTTCCCGCGGCACCAGGAGGTCGAGCTGTCCTGGAAGATCCTCGACCCCATCGAGGAGTTCTGGGCCACGCAGGGCCAGCCCGAGCAGTACCGTCCCGGCACGTGGGGCCCGGCATCCGCCGACGCCCTGCTCGCCCGCGACGGTCGGACCTGGAGGCGTCCGTGAAGATCGACATGCCCGACACCACGGTGTCGAAGATCCAGAAGAAGCTCGTCCGCATCCGCGAAGAGGGCGGCGCCGTCGCCCTCGGCCGCGTGCTGACCCTCATCATCTCGACGGCCCTCGGCCACGAGGAAGAGGCGATCGAGGCGGCGAACGAGGCGTCCCGCGAGCACCCGATGCGCGTGATCATCGTCTCGAAGAACAGCGGTGACACGAAGTCCCCCGGCCGCCTCGACGCGCAGATCCGCGTCGGTAGCGACGCGGGGGCGAGCGAGGTCATCGTCCTCCGTGCGTACGGCGAGACCGCGACCGACGAGGAGAGCCTGGTCACCGGCCTCCTGCTGCCGGACGCACCCGTCGTCGCCTGGTGGCCGCAGACCGCTCCCGAGCAGCCCGCGGCGTCGGCCCTCGGCCGCATCGCGCAGCGACGGATCACCGACGCGGCCGCGCAGAAGGACCCGAACGGCGCGATCGAGGCGCTCGGTGCGTCCTACGTGCCGGGTGACACCGACTTCGCGTGGACCCGGCTGACCCTGTGGCGGAACCAGCTCGCCGCGGCGCTCGACCAGCCGCCGTACGAGCCGATCACCGCGGTCGAGGTCTCCGGAGCATCCGACAGCCCGTCGACGATCCTCCTCGCCGCCTGGCTCCAGCTGCAGCTGCAGGTACCGGTGTCCGTCGTCACGTCGCCGCGCGCGACCGGGTCGAGCGGCATCCACGGTGTGAAACTCGTGCGCGAGTCCGGCACCATCGAGCTCGAGCGCTCCCTGGTGGACGTCGCCACGCTCTCGATGCCCGGGCAGCCGACCCACGACCTGTCGCTGCCACGCCGCAACCTGCGCGACTGCCTGGCCGAGGAACTCCGTAGACTCGACCCGGACGTCCTCTTCGGAGACGTCGTCAAGCACGGGGTGCCCCAGCTGCGCGAGACCATCGCCCGCTGATCAACACCCCACACGGTCGGGCCGCCTGTCTGGTGCAGGCGGCCCGACCGGACCGAAGGCGGTCGGACGACCGGTCGGCCGCCACGAACACGGGAGTCACGTGACCAACGAACGGCGGGTGCTCGTGCACCCGGACAAGCAGGCCCTCGGCGCTTCGGTCGCCGCACGCTTCATCACCAAGATCATCGACGTGCTCGACGAGCAGGAGCGTGCCGACATCGCGATCAGCGGTGGCTCGGTGTCCTCCCTGGTCCTCGCCGCGATCGGCCAGTCGCCGGCGCGTGAGAGCGTCGACTGGTCGAAGGTGCACGTCTGGTGGGTCGACGAGCGCTGGGTTCCGGCGGACGACGCCGACCGCAACACGATCGGCACGCAGACCGACTTCTTCGACCACGTCGACATCCCCGCGTCGAACATCCACCCGATGCCGGCGTCGGACGGCGGGCTCGACATCGAGGCCGCTGCGACCCAGTACGAGCGCGAGCTGCAGGACGCCGCGCCCGAGGGTGCCGTCGCTCCGCGCTTCGACATCACGCTGCTCGGCGTCGGTCCCGACGGACACACCGCCTCGCTCTTCCCGGAGTTCCCGCAGCTCACCGTCACCGACCGTGCCGTCGTGTCGGTCGACGACTCCCCCAAGCCGCCGCCGCAGCGTCTGACCGTCACCTTCCCGGTGATCAACGCCTCGCAGCGCGTCTGGGTGATCCTCTCCGGTGCCGAGAAGGCCTCGGTCCTCGGGCTGGCCCTCGCGGGTGCGTCGATCGAAGACGTCCCCGTCGGTGGCGTGCAGGGTCGCAAGCGCACGGTCTTCTTCGTGGACCAGGACGCCGCGCGCGACGTCCCCGAGAACCTGATCGCGTCGACGTACTAGACGCGAGTTCATGACGGACGGGAGGCCCGGTGCCAGCTGGTACCGGGCCTCCCGTCCGTCTGTGGTCGCGCCCACTGCCGGCGCCGATCGGTCGCGACACCCCGCCAGCGTGACGCCGAGTGGTCACGAACTGTCGGCCGCGGACGCCCCAGGCGACAGAACGTGCCACCACGGCGCACCACACACGGCATGTCGTGACCACTCGGCGAACCAGCACTCGGCGCGGCACCCCGGCGCTGAGTGGCCGCGACACCCCGCCAGCGTGACGCCGAGCGGTCGCGACACCCCGGCGGCACCACGCCGAGTGGTCGCGAACTGTCGGCCGCGGGCGCCCCAGGCGACAGAACGTGCCACCACGGCGCACCACACACGGCATGTCGTGACCACTCGGCGAACCAGCACTCCGCGCGGCACTCCTGCGCCGGGACCCCTGCGCCGAGCGGTCGCGACACCCCGGCTGCGCGACGCCGAGGGGTCACGAACCGTCGGCCGCGGACGCCCCAGACGACAGAACGTGCCACCTCTACCCACCGCAGGCGGCGTGTCGTGACCACTCGGCGTACCGGCTCTCCGCGCGGCTCCCGGCACGGCACTCCGACGCCGAACGGTCGCGACACCCCGGCGGCACGACGCCGAGTGGTCACCAACTGTCGGCAGCGGGCGCCGCAGGCGACAGAACGCGCCACCACGGCGCACCGCACGCGGCGTGTCGTGACCACTCGACGAACCAGGCACCCGCGCGCAGAGCGCTGCCGGCGCTCCCCAGGACGCACGAAGGCCCCCGCACCATCGGTGCAGGGGCCTCCGTCAGCGTGAGTTCGCTAGGCCTTCTTCGCCGCGGTACCGCGACGCTCCCGGAGCTGCTGGAGCGCGTCCTCGAGGAGCTGCGCGGCCTCTTCCTCGGTGCGGCGTTCCTTCACGTACGCGAGGTGGGTCTTGTAGGGCTCCGTCTTGGAGACCACAGGAGGGTTCTCCTTGTCGCGCCCGGCCGGCAGACCGCTCGACGGCGAGTCCACCGTCTCAGGGATCTCCTCGTCGGGCAGGTTCGCGGCGAAGTACCGCACGACCTCGTTGCCCAGGGCGTCCCAGTACGAGATCGCCACGCGCTCGGCCTGGACCCCGCGGTCCTGTTCGCCCATCGGGCCCGCGCCGACGCGAGACCCTCGGATTGCACTGCCTCCACTTGCCATGGATCAGACCCCCGCCGTGAACTTGTTGATGAGACCGAGCACGATGATGGAGACGATCCAGACCAGACCGAGGATCACCGTGATGCGGTTGAGGTTGCGCTCGGCCACGCCGGACGCACCGAGGTTGCTCGTGACCCCACCGCCGAACATGTCGGAGAGGCCACCACCGCGGCCCTTGTGCAGCAGGATGAGGAGCGTGAGCAGGAGGCTCGTGATTGCGAGCAGGACCTGCAGCACGACGGAGAGTATCGCCACGACGTACCTTTCGTGTCAGTCAGCCGTACCAGTGTACCGGCCGCGCGGAGCACGGCCGGTACCTGGACGGGAGTGGTGCGGGCGACTGCCCGCGACGAGGTCGCCTGTGGACTACAGCCCGACGTGCTGACGGAACCGCGCGATGGCCGCGAACTCCTGCACGTCGAGCGAAGCGCCACCGACGAGCGCGCCGTCGATGTCGGGTTCGCGGAGGAAGCCCGCGATGTTGCCCGACTTGACCGAGCCGCCGTAGAGCACCCGGGTGTCGGCAGCAGCCTGGTCGCCCCAGGCTGCGGCGATGCCACGACGGATGGCCGCACACTCGTCCTGCGCCTGCTCGGCCGTGGCCGCCTGGCCGGAGCCGATGGCCCAGACGGGCTCGTACGCCACGACGATGTCGGCGGGCTTCACCGCGTCGAGCACGACACGGAGCTGCTCGACCGGCACGACGCCGGCGCCGCGCTCCTCGCGCTGCTCGCCGGTCTCGCCGACGCACACGACGGGGACGAGACCGTGCTTGACGGCCGCTGCGGTCTTCGCTGCGACGACCTCGTCGGTCTCACCGTGCAGCGTGCGCCGCTCGGAGTGGCCGACGATGACGTACTGGGCGTCGAGTGCCGCGAGGAACGCGCCGGAGACGTCACCGGTGTAGGCGCCGGAGTCGAACTGCGACAGGTCCTGCGCACCGAAGTGGATCGGAAGCTTGTCGGCCGAGATGAGCGTCTGCACGCTCCGCAGGTCGGTGAACGGCGGGAACACCGCGACCTCGACGTCGTCGAAGTCATGCCGGGCGTCCTTGAGCGTCCACGCGAGCTTCTGCACGGTGGCGATGGCCTGGAGATGATCGAGGTTCATCTTCCAGTTGCCCGCGATCAGGGGGACGCGGTTCATGCTGCGTCTCCCAACGCGCGACGGGCGATCAGTGGCGTCCGGGTCATGCGGTCCACCCCAGTGCTTCGAGACCGGGCAGCGACTTGCCCTCGAGGAACTCGAGGCTCGCACCGCCACCGGTCGAGATGTGGCCGAACTGGTCGTCCGAGAAGCCGAGCGACCGCACGGCGGCAGCGGAGTCGCCACCACCGACGACACCGAGGCCGTCGACCTCGGTCAGCGCCTGCGCGACGGTCTTCGTGCCGGCGGCGAAGGCCGGGAACTCGAACACGCCCATCGGGCCGTTCCAGAACACCGTCTTCGAACCCGAGACGGCCGAGGCGAACCGCGCTGCGGTCTCCGGGCCGATGTCGAGGCCGATGCCGTCCGTGCCGAACGACGAGGACTCGATGGCGTCGGCCGCCACCGTCTCGTGGTCGGCGTCGGCCGCGAAGCCGGAGGCCACCACGACGTCGGTCGGCAGGTCGATGGTGACACCGAGCTCCTTCGCCCGCGAGAGGTACTCGCGGACGACGTCGAGCTGGTCGGCCTCGAGCAGCGACTTCGCGACGCCGTGGCCCTGGGCCGCGAGGAACGTGAAGAGCATGCCGCCACCGATGCAGAGGGTGTCGACCTTCGGCAGGATGTGGTCTATGACTCCGAGCTTGTCGCTGACCTTCGAGCCGCCGAGCACCACCGTGTAGGGGCGCTCCGGGTCCTTGGTCAGTCGCTCGAGCACGCGGAGCTCGGTCTCGATCAGCGCACCGGCTGCACTGGGCAGTGCGGACGCGAGCTCGTAGACCGAGGCCTGCTTGCGGTGCACGACACCGAAGCCGTCGGAGACGAAGGCGTCGCCGAGGGCGGCGATGCGGTCCGCGAAGGCACCGCGCGTGGCGGCGTCCTTCGAGGTCTCCTCCGGGTTGAAGCGGAGGTTCTCGAGCAGCAGGACGTCGCCGTCCTCGAGGGCCTCGGCCGCGGCGGTCGCTTCGTCGCCGACGGTCTCGCCGACGAACGTGACCTCTTTGCCGAGCAGCTCGGAGAGCCGCTGGGCCACCGGTGCGAGCGAGAACTCGGGCTTGGGCTCCCCGTCGGGGCGGCCCAGGTGCGAGATCACGATGACGCGTGCGCCGGCGTTGACGAGGGTGTTCAGCGTGGTCAGCGACGCGCGGACACGGCCGTCGTCCGTGATGGTGCCGTCCTGGAGCGGGACGTTCAGGTCACAACGGACGACGACGCGCTTGCCGGCGAGGTCGCCGAGGTCCTCGAGGGTGCGGAGGGCCATGTGTTACAGACGCTCGCCGACGTACTCGGTGAGGTCGACGAGGCGGTTCGAGTAGCCCCACTCGTTGTCGTACCACGAGGTGATCTTCACGAGGCCGCCGATGACCTTGGTCAGGCCGGAGTCGTAGATCGAGGAGTGCGGGTCCGTGGTGATGTCGGTCGACACCAGCGGGTCCTCGCTGTAGAGCAGGATGCCCTTGAGGGAGCCCTCTGCGGCCTCCTTGTAGGCGGCGTTGATCTCGTCGACGGTGACCTCGGACTTGGTCTCGAGGGTGAGGTCGGTGATCGACCCGGTGGGGACCGGGACGCGCAGCGCGAAGCCGTCCAGCTTGCCGGCGAGCTCGGGGAGCACGAGGCCGATGGCCTTCGCAGCACCGGTCGAGGTCGGCACGATGTTCAGCGCGGCGGCACGGGCACGACGGGGGTCCTTGTGCGGGCCGTCCTGCAGGTTCTGGTCGGCGGTGTAGGCGTGCACCGTCGTCATGAGGCCACGCTCGATACCGAACTTGTCGTGGAACACCTTGGCGAGCGGCGCGAGGCTGTTCGTGGTGCAGGACGCGTTCGAGATGATGTGGTGGTTCGCGGGGTCGTACTGACCCTCGTTCACGCCGAGCACGATGGTGACGTCGTCACCCGAGGCCGGAGCGGAGATGATGACCTTCTTGGCACCGGCGTCGATGTGCTTCTGCGCATCGGCGGCCTTGGTGAAGAAACCGGTCGACTCGATGACGATGTCGACGCCCAGCTCTCCCCAGGGGAGGTTGGCGGGATCGCGCTCGGCGAGGACCTTGATGGCCTTGCCGTCGACGACGATGTTGTCGCCGTCGAGCTCGACGGTCGCGGGGAGCTTGCCCGTGATGGAGTCGAACTTCAGCAGGTTGGCGAGCGACGCGTTGTCGGTGAGGTCGTTCACCGCCACGATCTCGAGGTCGGAGCCCTTCGCGAGGGCGGCCCGGAAGAAGTTACGGCCGATGCGGCCGAAGCCGTTGATACCGATCTTGACGGTCAATGGATCTCCTGGTGAGTGTGGAGCGCCCAGGGGGCGCTGCTTTCGGGAGTCGCGCACCCTGGCGGGCCCGCGTGTGGTGGACGATACGCCCCGTAACGTCGCCGTAACGACCCTAGCAGTCGGACACTGCGTGCCCGAGCGGGATGACGGTCCGTCCGGACGGTCGCCGACCAGGCCGGGAACGGGTCCGGGAACGGGTCCGGGAAACGGACGGGAGGCGCGGTGCCAGCTGGCACCGCGCCTCCCGTCCGCAGGGTCGACAGACCGCGCTCAGGCCCCTTCGAGCTCCTCGGGAACGCTCGCTTCGGTGCCCGGGATGCCAAGGTCGGAGGCCCGCTTGTCGGCCATCGCCAGCAGGCGACGGATGCGGCCGGCGATGGCGTCCTTGGTCATGGGCGGGTCCGCGTGCTGGCCGAGCTCGTCGAGCGACGCGTCGCGGTGCTGCAGGCGCAGCGTGCCGGCGTACTGCAGGTGGTCGGGGACCTCGTCGCCGAGGATCTCGAGCGCACGCTCGACCCGGGCGCAGGCGGCCACGGCGGCCTGCGCGGAACGGCGGAGGTTCGCGTCGTCGAAGTTGACCAGGCGGTTCGCGGTCGCGCGGACCTCGCGACGCTGGCGCATCTCCTCCCAGTCGGCGGTGGTGCGCGCGGCACCCATGACGGTCAGCATCTGACCGATGGCCTCGCCGTCGCGGATGACGACGCGGTGCACCCCGCGGACCTCGCGGCCCTTGGCGGCGACCCCGAGACGCGACGCGGCACCGACGAGGGCCATCGCGGCCTCGTTGCCGGGGCAGGTGACCTCGAGCGCTGCGGCCCGACCCGGGTCGGTCAGGGTGCCGGAGGCCAGGAAGGCGCCGCGCCAGATGGCGGCGAGGTCCTCACGGTTGCCCGTGGTGAGGCGGTTCGGCAGCCCGCGGACGGGGCGGCGACGGGCGTCCATCAGGCCGGTCTGTCGGGCGAGGGTCTCCCCCGCCTCGAGCACGCGCACCAGGTAGCGGGTGCCACGGCGGGCGGACGCGGACGACCCCACCGAAGCCTCGCTGCGCACGCCGTAGAGCTCGGCGAGGTCCTTGCGGACCCGGTGCACGATGATCCGGGTGTCGAGCTCGACCTCGACCGCGATGCGGCCCGAGATGACGTGCAGACCACCTGCGAACCGGAGGATCGTGGCCAGTTCGGCGGCGCGGACCGTGTTGCGGTTCACGGCGACCCTGGCCAGTTCGTCCTTGACCTCGGCAGTCAACGGCACAGCATCATTCCTAACGTTCGTTCAGTGGTTCCCGCAGATCCGGCGGCACGGGCGTGGGAGCGGCCGGAGGGACGGTCACTCCCGGCCGAGATCTCGGTTCTTCACACGCACGGCGACGCCTGGCATCCCGCGGAGGAGGTTCGCCAACTCGGCGACGATGGCGACCGAGCGGTGCTTCCCGCCGGTACAGCCGATGGCGATCGTAGCGTGTCTTTTGTTCTCGCGCTGGTACCCCTCGAACACCGGCTCGAGGACGGAGGCGTAGCGATCGACGAACGGACGGGCTCCGGCCTGGGCCAGGACGTAGTCCGAGACCGGCTGGTCGAGCCCGGTGTAGGGCCGCAGTTCCGGCACCCAGTAGGGGTTCGGGAGGAACCGCACGTCGGCCACCATGTCGGCGTCGGCGGGCAGTCCGTACTTGAACCCGAAGCTCATCAGCGTGACCTGGACACCCACGAAGTGCTCGTCGGCGAAGTGCTCGATCACGGTGTTCGCGAGCTGGTGGATGTTGAGGTCGGAGGTGTCGATCACCACGTCGGACGCCTCGCGGAGGCCGGCGAGACGCGCCCGTTCGCGGGCGATGCCGTCGAGCAGGGTGTCCTCGCCCTGGAGCGGGTGGGGTCGACGGACCTGCTCGAAGCGCCGGACCAGCACGGCGTCGGTGGCCTCGAGGAACAGCACCCGGACGCGCGCGGACGTGCTCGAGCGGACCTGCTCGACCGCGTGCTCGGGGTCGGTGAAGAACCGCCCGCCTCGGACGTCGACCACCGTGGCGATCTTCGGGATCTTCTCCCCCGCGCGGTCGGCCAGCTCGGTCAGCGGGGCCAGCATCTGCGTGGGCAGGTTGTCGACGACGTACCAGCCCAGGTCTTCGAGGGCCTTGCCGACGGTGGACCGCCCGGCACCGGACATGCCGGTGACGATGAGGATGTCGTGCTGCGACGCGTGGGTGGTCGCGGTGGCGCTGTCGGTCATCTGGGAGTGGGCTCCGTCGTGGCGGCCCGGGCGCGTCGCCCGGGGAGGTCTCGGCTGCCGGACCAGGCTACCGCCCGGTGACGGCCGGGAGGCGCGGGGTTCGTCACGACGGTCGCTGCGGACCGTCGTCGGTCACCTCGGGGACCCGCACGGGGCCTCCGGGATCGGTGACGGGTACGGTGTCCGCGATCGCGTCGGCGTCCGGTTCAGGGGCGCTCGACGCGCTCGTGGCCGGTGCGCTCGTCGGCGTCTGGGCCAGCTTCGAGACCACGGCGGCAGCGGTCGCCGGGCCGATCCCGTTCACCTCGCCGATGTCCTCGGCCGTGGCCTCGCGCAGCCGGGCGACCGAACCGAAGTGCTTCAGCAGGGCGTTGACGCGGCTCGGGCCGAGACCGGGGATCTCGGACAACCGCGACCGGACGTCCCGCTTCCGCTTGCTGCGCTGGTGGGTGATCGCGAACCGGTGCGCCTCGTCGCGGATGCGCTGGATGAGGAAGAGCGCCTCGGAGTTGCGGGGCAGGATGACCGGGAAGTCGTCGTCGGGCAGCCAGAGCTCCTCGAGCCGCTTGGCGATGCCGACCAGGGCGATGTCGTGCACGCCGGCTTCGTCCATCGCGCGCTTCGCGGCCTGCACCTGGGGCTGGCCGCCGTCGACGATGAGCAGCTGCGGACGGTACGCGAACCGTTTCGTCGGCTTCGACCCCTCGACGACCTCGTCGGTCGTGACGTCCGGGACGTCCGGCAGCTCGGCGTCCTCGTCCAGCCGCGCCAGGCGCCGTGAGAGCACCTGGTACATGCTGTCGGTGTCGTCGGTGGTCTCGGCGATCGAGTACCGGCGGTACTGGTCCTTGCGCGGCAGACCGTCCTCGAACACCACCATCGACGCGACGACGTTCGTCCCCTGCAGGTGCGAGATGTCGTAGCACTCCATGCGGAGCGGCGCCTCGGTCATGCCGAGGGCGTCCTGGATGTCGGCCAGTGCCGCGGCCCGGGTGGTGTAGTCGGCCGAACGCTTGGTCTTGTAGAGCATGAGCGCCTGCCCGGCGTTCTGCGCGGCCGTCCGCGCGAGACCGGCACGATCGCCGCGCTGTGCCGTGCTGAGCTTCGTGCCGCGCCCGTTCCGACGCTTGCTGAGCCACTCCTGGAGCGCGTCCGCGTCCTCCGGCAGTTCGGGGACGACGACCTCGCGCGGGGGCTCGTCGGTGACGTAGACGCCCTGCACGATCTGCTCGACGAGGTCGCCCGTGGCGATGTCGAGCTCCTTGTCGACCACCCAGCCGCGGACACCGCGGATGCGGCCACCACGGACGGAGAACAGCTGCACGGCCGCGGCGAGCTCGTCCTCCGCGATGCCGAACAGGTCGAGGTCGACCGAGTCGCGGAGCACCACGGCGGACTTCTCGAGCACGGCTTCGAGCGCCTCGACCTGGTCGCGGTACTTCGCGGCCTGCTCGTACTGCATCGCGTCGGCCGAGGCCCCCATGCGCTGCCGGAGCTCGGTGATGACCCGACGGTCGTACGAGTTCATGAAGCGCACGAACTCCTCGACGAGGGCACGGTGCTCCTCGATGGTGACCTTCTGCGAGCAGGGGCCCCCGCACTTGCCGATCTGCCCCGGGAAGCACGGGCGGCCCGTCTGCATCGCCTTCTTGTACGACGAGTCCGAGCACGTCCGGATCGGGAAGACCTTGATCATCAGGTCGATGGTGTCGTGCACCGCCCAGATCTTCGGGTACGGACCGAAGTACTTCGCGCCCTTGATCTTGCGGTTGCGCGTCACCATCACCCGCGGCGCCTCGTCACCCAGGGTGACCGCCATGTACGGGTACGACTTGTCGTCGCGGAACTTGACGTTGAACGGCGGGTCGAACTCCTTGATCCAGGTGTACTCCAGCTGGAGCGCCTCGATCTCGGAGCCGACCGTCGTCCACTCGACACTGCGCGCCGTCAGGACCATGCGCCGCGTGCGCTCGTGCAGGGTCGGCAGCGGCGCGAAGTAGTTGCTCAGCCGGGCGCGGAGGTTCTTCGCCTTGCCGACGTAGAGCACCCGACCGGCTTCGTCACGCCAGCGGTAGACGCCCGGGTCGGTCGGGATCTCCCCCGCCTTCGGACGCCACGGGACGGTGTCCGCCACCTAGCGAGCACCCGCCTTCTGCTTGCTCGCCTTCTTGGTCGTGCCCTGCTGCTTCTGGGTGGCCTGACGTGCGCCGACCGCCTGCTGCTTGCCGATCCGGGCGTCCTGCGCGTCGAAGATCTCGCGCAGGAAGACACCGGTGTGGCTCTCCGGCACAGTCGCCACGTGTTCCGGGGTGCCCGTCGCCAGGACCGTCCCGCCGCCGGAACCGCCCTCAGGACCCATGTCGATCAGCCAGTCGGCGGACTTGATGACGTCGAGGTTGTGCTCGATCGTGATGACGGTGTTGCCCTTGTCGACCAGGCTCTGCAGCACGAGGAGCAGCTTGCGGACGTCCTCGAAGTGCAGACCGGTGGTCGGCTCGTCGAGCACGTAGACCGTGCGGCCGTTCGAGCGACGCTGCAGCTCGGTGGCGAGCTTGACGCGCTGCGCCTCGCCGCCGGAGAGCGTGGTCGCGCTCTGGCCCAGGCGCACGTAGCCGAGACCCACGTCGACGAGGGTCGCCATGTACCGGTGGATCGCCGAGATCGGCTCGAAGAACTCGGCCGCCTCGCTGATCGGCATGTCGAGGACCTCGGAGATGTTCTTGCCCTTGTAGTGCACCTGGAGCGTCTCGCGGTTGTAGCGCGCACCACCGCAGACCTCGCACGCGACGTAGACGTCGGGCAGGAAGTTCATCTCGATCTTGATCGTGCCGTCGCCCGCGCAGTTCTCGCAGCGGCCGCCCTTGACGTTGAAGCTGAAGCGGCCGGGCTGGTAGCCACGGGTCTTGGCCTCCTGCGTCTCGGCGAACAGCTGACGGATGCGGTCGAACACGCCCGTGTAGGTCGCGGGGTTCGACCGTGGCGTACGGCCGATCGGTGCCTGGTCGACGTGCACGACCTTGTCGAGCTGGTCGAGGCCCTTCACCCGGGTGTGCTTGCCCGCGATGTGCCGTGCGCCGTTGAGCTGGTTGGCGAGCACCTTGTACAGGATGTCGTTCACCAGCGTCGACTTGCCGGAACCGCTCACGCCCGTGACCGCGGTGAACACACCGAGGGGGAAGTCCGCGTCGACCGACTTGAGGTTGTTCGCGCGGGCACCCTGCACGGTGATGGCACGCTTCAGGTTGACCTTGCGGCGCTCGGCCGGCACCTCGATCGCGCGTCGGCCGGCGAGGTAGTCACCGGTGATCGACTCACGGTTCTCGATGATGCCCTCGTACGAGCCGGAGTGCACGACGTTGCCGCCGTTCACACCGGCGCCCGGGCCGATGTCGACGACCCAGTCGGCCGTGCGGATCGTGTCCTCGTCGTGCTCGACGACGATCAGCGTGTTGCCGAGGTCCTTGAGCTTGACCAGGGTGTCGATGAGTCGACGGTTGTCGCGCTGGTGCAGGCCGATGCTCGGCTCGTCGAGCACGTAGAGCACACCGGTCAGCCCGGAGCCGATCTGCGTCGCGAGTCGGATGCGCTGCGCCTCGCCGCCGGACAGCCCACCGGCACCACGTGCCAGCGTGAGGTAGTTCAGGCCGACCTCGAGCAGGAACTCGAGCCGTGCGCGGATCTCGCGGAGGACCGCCGCGGCGATGTGCGCTTCACGGTCGGTCAGCGTCAGCTCGTCCATGAACGAGTACGCGTTGTCGAGCGACATGTCGGTGACGTCCGCGATGCTGCGGTCGTTGACCGTCACCGCGAGCACCTCGGGCTTGAGACGGGTTCCCTCGCACACCGGGCACGGGACCTCGCGCAGGTAGCCCTGGAAGCGCTGCCGCTGCGAGTCCGACTCGGCCTCGGCGAACTTGCGCTCGATGTAGGGCATGACGCCTTCGAACCCGCTCGTGTACCGCATCTCGCGGCCGAAGCGGTTGCGCCAGGAGACGGACACCTGGAAGTCCTTGCCGGTCAGGATCGACGCCTGCACCGCGGGGTCGAGCTGGTTCCAGGGGGTGTCGAGCGAGAAGCCGAGCTCCTTGCCGAGGCCGCCGAGCAGCTTCTCGAAGTAGGAGTACAGCCCGCTCGTCCCGGTCCACGGCAGCAGGACGCCGTCACGCAACGAGGCCTCGGGGTCGCCGAGCACCAGGTCGGGGTCGACCGACATGCGCGTGCCGAGGCCGGAGCACTCGGGGCAGGCACCGAACGGCGCGTTGAACGAGAACGTGCGCGGCTCGATCTCGGTGAGCGCGAGCGGGTGGTTGTTCGGGCAGGAGAGGTTCTCGGAGTAGGTCCGGACCGCTCCGGGCCCCTCGTGGTCCACCAGGTCGATGCCGACGGTGCCGTCGGTCAGGCGCAGGGCGGTCTCGAGCGAGTCGGTGAGACGACCGAGGATGTCGTCGCTCGCCACCAGGCGGTCGACGATGACCGAGATGTCGTGCTTGACCTGCTTCTTCAGCTTGGGCGGGTCGCTGAGCTGGATGCGCTCCCCGTCCACGATCGCGCGGGCGTAGCCGGACGCCGCGAGCTCCTGGAAGAGGTCGACGAACTCGCCCTTCTTCTTCGAGATCACGGGTGCGAGGACCTGGAAGCGGGTGCCGGTCTCGAACTGCATGAGCTGGTCGGCGATCTGCTGCACGGTCTGCTTGCTGATCACCTCGCCACACGTCGGGCAGTGCGGGACCCCGATGCGCGCCCAGAGCAGACGCATGTAGTCGTAGACCTCGGTGATCGTGCCGACCGTCGACCGCGGGTTGCGGTTCGTCGACTTCTGGTCGATCGACACCGCCGGCGAGAGCCCCTCGATGAAGTCGACGTCCGGGCGGTCGACCTGGCCGAGGAACTGGCGCGCGTAGGCGGACAGCGACTCGACGTACCGGCGCTGCCCCTCGGCGAAGATCGTGTCGAACGCCAGCGAGGACTTGCCCGAGCCGGACAGGCCGGTGAAGACGACGAGCGAGTCGCGCGGGATCTCGAGGTCGACGTCACGCAGGTTGTGCACGCGCGCGCCGCGCACGCTGAGCGTGGAGGTGCTGTGCGGTGCGGTCCCGCCGGGGAGGTGGAGGTCAGCGGGCTCGCCGAAGGCGTTCCGGCCCGACGTCGAGGTACCGGGGTCAGAGGTGATGGTCATCGTCGTCGATTCTACGAAGCGGCACCGACATTCGGCCGGGATGGAGGGTCAGACGAGTGCGTCGAGAGCGAACGCGACACCGGATGCGCGCTCGCTCGCCGCCCAGAGCTGGGCTGCGACCGTCCGGTCGTGCGCCCGTGGTTCGGCCGCGACCACCGTGGCCGGGCCATGGAGCTGCATCCAGCCCGCCGGGCCCCAGTACTCCCCCGAGCGCACGTCCGCACCGACGGCAGCGTGCACGAGCGGCTGGGCGCCGACGTCCTTGCCCTGGGCGACGATGCGCTGCGCCGGGCGGATCCACTCGGGTTCGGGTCGCGTCGGGCTGACGTCCGGGCGGGCCGGGGACAGTCGGTCGAGCGACAGGCCGGGGTGTGCGACGACGCTCGACACGGACGACCCCGAGTCGGCCAGTCGTTGGGCGAGCTCGAAGCCGAACAGCATCACCGCGAGCTTGCTCCTGGCGTACTGGCGGTGACTCGAGTACCGACCGACCCCGAGCGGATCGGTCGCGTCGAGCTGTGCGAACCGGTGGGCGATCGACCCGAGGTGCACGACCCGGCCGGCTCGTCGTTCGAGCAGGGGCAGGACCAGGGCGGTCCACGCGAAGTGTCCGAGGTGGTTCGTGCCGATCTGCAGTTCGGTGCCCTGCGCCGTGCTCCCCTGCGTGGACGCCCCGACGACCCCGGCGTTGTTCACGACCGCGTCGACGCCGTCGGGTTCCAGCGCGGCGAGTTCGTGGGCGGCCGCGTCGACCGAGTCGAGGTCGGCGAGGTCGAGGTGGACGTGGGCGAGCGAGGCCCCGTCGACGTGCCGCCGGATGCTGCGCTCGGCGGCCTCCGCCCGGTGGCGGTCGCGCGTGGCCAGCACCACACGGTGCCCCGCCGCGGCGAGCTGCTCGGCGGCGTGGTACCCGAGCCCGGCACTCGCACCGGTCACGACGACCGTGCGGGCGCCGTCAGCTGACATGCCCGGCCGACTCCATCTGGCGCAGGGCCTTCTTCAGGTCCTGCACCTCGTCGCGCAGTCGCGCCGCGAGCTCGAACTTCAGCTCGGCCGCAGCCTGCAGCATCTGGTCGTTCAGGTCAGCGATGGTGGCACCGAGCTGCGTCGCGCCCTCGCCCGCGATGCCGCCGCGCTTGAGGTTCGGCGTGGGCGACCGACGGCCGTCACTGCCTGGGCGACCCTGCAGGAGGGCCTTCGTGTCGTCGTTCTCGCGCTGCAGGACCTCGGTGATGTCGGCGATCTTCTTGCGCAGCGGCTGGGGGTCGATACCCCGCTCCAGGTTGTAGGCGACCTGCTTCTCACGACGGCGATCGGTCTCCTCGATCGCGGTCTTCATCGAGTCGGTCATCTTGTCGGCGTACATGAGCACCTGGCCCGACACGTTGCGGGCAGCGCGACCGATCGTCTGGATGAGCGACGTCGACGAGCGGAGGAAGCCTTCCTTGTCGGCGTCGAGGATCGCCACGAGCGACACCTCGGGCAGGTCGAGGCCCTCGCGCAGCAGGTTGATGCCGACGAGCACGTCGTAGACACCCTGCCGCAGCTCGGTCAGCAGCTCGACGCGCTTGAGGGTGTCGACGTCGGAGTGCAGGTACCGGACGCGCACGCCCGCGTTCCCGAGGAAGTCGGTGAGTTCCTCGGCCATGCGCTTCGTCAGCGTGGTGACGAGGACGCGCTCGTCCTTCTCGACCCGCTGCTTGATCTCCTCGAGCAGGTCGTCGATCTGGCCGTCGCTCGGCTTGACCACGATCTCGGGGTCGATCAGGCCGGTCGGGCGGATGATCTGCTCGACCACGCTGTCGGTGACACCGAGCTCGTAGCGCCCGGGGGTGGCCGACAGGTAGACCTTCTGCCCGACGCGCTCGAGGAACTCCTCCCACTTCAGGGGGCGGTTGTCCATCGCGCTCGGCAGGCGGAACCCGTGCTCGACGAGGGTGCGCTTGCGCGAGGCGTCGCCTTCGTACATCGCGCCGATCTGCGGCACGGTGACGTGCGACTCGTCGATGACGATGAGGAAGTCGTCGGGGAAGTAGTCGATCAGGCAGTGCGGTGCTTCGCCCGGACCACGGCCGTCCATGTGCCTGGAGTAGTTCTCGATGCCCGAGCAGAACCCGATCTGCTCCATCATCTCGATGTCGAAGGTGGTGCGCATCCGGAGGCGCTGGGCCTCGAGCAGCTTGCCCTGGCCCTCGAGTTCGGCGAGCCGTTCCGCGAGTTCTTCCTTGATGGAGGCGATCGCCCGGTGCATCACGTCGGTGTCCGCGACGTAGTGCGAGGCCGGGAAGATCGACACGGCGGGCAGGTCGTCGATGACGTTGCCGGTGAGGGGGTGCAGCGACGAGAGCGCTTCGATCTCGTCGCCGAACATCTCGATGCGGATCGCGTGCTCTTCGTACATCGGGATGATCTCGATGGTGTCGCCGCGCACGCGGAACGTGCCCCGGGCGAAGTCGACGTCGTTGCGCTGGTACTGCATGGCGACGAACTTGCGGACGAGCTGGTCGCGCGAGATCGTCTGGCCGACGTGGAGCGCGACCGATGCGTTCATGTACTGCTCGGGGGTGCCGAGACCGTAGATGCAGGAGACGGTGGACACCACCACGGTGTCGCGCCGGCTGAGCAGCGAGTTCGTCGTGGAGTGCCGGAGCCGTTCGACCTCGGCGTTGACCGAGGAGTCCTTCTCGATGAAGGTGTCCGTCTGCGGGACGTACGCCTCGGGCTGGTAGTAGTCGTAGTACGAGACGAAGTACTCGACCGCGTTGTTCGGCATCAGGCTGCGGAACTCGTTGGCGAGCTGCGCCGCGAGGGTCTTGTTGTGCGCGAGCACCAGCGTCGGCCGCTGCACCTGCTCGATGAGCCACGCGGTCGTCGCCGACTTGCCGGTACCGGTCGCACCCAGCAGCACGACGTCGGTCTCACCGGCGTTGATCCGCCCGGCGAGTTCCGCGATGGCCGCGGGCTGGTCGCCACTCGGCGAGTACTCGCTGATGACCTCGAACGGACGCACCGCTCGGGTCGGTTCGATCGCAACACCCATGGGGACAACGGTAGTCGGCACCCCTGACACCGAGGCCCCCTGCTCGCCCTCGGCGTATTGTCCGCTGCAAGCAGGCTCCAAGGCGACTGATGGTGGCCGGGCATACCGTCCGATCCGTTCAGTCACCCGACTCCTTCCCGCTCCCCCGAAGAGGCCTCATGACCACGGCGACCCCGGCCGCACCGATCAAGGGCACCCCGTTCCGCGGACGCATCCGCGGGCGCGTGCTCGTCCTGCTCTGCTGCATGTACGCGATCTCGTACATCGACCGGACGAACATCTCGACCGCGCTGCCGCACATCACCGAGGAGTTCGGGTTCAACGAGGCGACCGCCGGCCTCATCGTCTCCGCGTTCTCGTTGCCGTACGCCCTGCTGCAGGTGTTCGGCGGCACGATCAGCGAGAAGTTCGGCCCGCGCAGGGCGCTCTTCGTCATCACGGTGATCTGGGGCGTCGCGACGCTCTGGACCGGGTTCGCGGTCGGCTTCTGGACCCTCTTCGCCGCACGTGCCCTGCTCGGGCTGAGCGAGGCCGCCGCGTTCCCGACGGCCACGCAGGCGATGAGCCGGTGGATCCCCCGCGACCGGAACGGCTTCGCGCAGGGCGTGGTGCACTCCGCGGCACGGCTCGGCAACGCCCTGGCGCCGCTCATCGTCGCCTGGGTGATCGGCGCGACGGGCAGCTGGCGCTGGGCGTTCTTCGCCACCGCGGTGCTGTCCCTGGCGTGGGCCGTCGTCTGGTTCGTCTGGTTCCGCGACAAGCCCGAGTCCGCGAAGGGCATCACGCAGGTCGAGCTCGCCGAGCTCCCGCCGGTCGAGACCCGCGCGACCCGTCCCCCGGTGCCGTGGCGGCAGATGGCGAAGCAGATCCTGCCGGTCACCTTCGTCGACTTCGGGTACGGCTGGACGCTGTGGGTGTTCCTCACGTGGCTCCCGACGTTCCTCAGCTCCATTTACGGCCTGGAGATCGGCGACTTCGCGCTGTTCACCACCCTCATCCTGCTGGCCGGTGTCGTCGGGGACACGGTCGGTGGGATGCTCAGCGACCGCATCATCCACCGCGGCGGGAACACCAGGAACGCCCGCCGGACCATCCTGGTGATCGGGCTCGGCGGCTCACTCCTCTGCCTCATCCCGCTCGTGATCGGGCAGGGCCTGCTCGTCGCGACGATCTCGCTGGCCCTGTCGTTCTTCTTCCTCGAACTCTGCAACGCCAACCTCTGGGCGATCCCGATGGACGTCGCGCCGCAGTGGTCCGGCACGGCCTCGGGCTTCATGAACACCGGGTTCGGCATCGCCGGTGTGGTCTCGCCCATCGTGTTCGGCCTGCTCATCGACGCCTCGGGCTGGCAGGTGCCCTTCGCGCTCTCCTGCGTCCTGCTCGGAGCCGCGGCCGTCGTCGCCTGGTTCATGAAGCCGCAGCGGCTGACCTCCACCGACGGCGTGCTCGAGATCGGCACCCCGAAGGCCGAGCAGCGCCCGGCCTGACGGGCGACGCGCGGAACGTGCGCCGGCCCTGGTGGTCCGCACGCGACGGCCGGGAGGCGCGGGTCGGGCCCGCCACGTGCCTCCAGGCCGCCCGCCCCGCGTCCACCGCCCCGCACGGCTGGTGCGAGGTTCCGGATTCCGTGGGACGGCGTCACCATCGCACCACGGACGGAACCTCGCACGAGAGCTGCGCGGTGCGCGCGGGCGCTCTGCGCGCGGGCGCTCAGCGCGCGGCGCGCCGCCCGACGTCGTCGGTCTCGCCGACGAGGGCGTCGTCCGGCTCAACCGGTTCCGGCGACCGCCGGGGCACCGTCGCTCCTGCGGAACGACGCGCCCGCGCCGCTCGCGACGCCCGCGAGGACAACGACGGCCGACCGGTCAGCGGCACGCTGAGCGGCGTCCACCGGAACAGCTCGGTCACCGCGACGGACAGCACCAGCACGAGCACGTAGGTGACGAGGGTGAGCCACGGCCGCGGCACGACCGCCTCGAGCCAGCTGTCGCCGTAGAGCAGGATCCAGATGACGAACGGGTGGCTCAGGAAGATGCCGAACGAGCGATCGGACGCGTAGTCGACGAACCGGGCGGTGCGGCTGCTGGGTCGCCGGCGGTCCGCCCAGGCGGCGCCGATCGCCAGGAACCCGACGAACACCGCGGTGCTCCAGACCACCTGGATCGGCTGCAGCGGTGTCCCCGCGGCGTAGAGGGACTGCCCGAGGCCGACCTGCAGCGCCCACACGCCGAGGGTGAGCCCACCGACGCCGGCGAAGGCCCACAGCACCGGACGCCGGTGGACCCGGATGAACCGCAGGAACGCGTCCGCGTGGTCGGCGGCGATCGCCCCTGAGACGATGAAGAAGACGTACGAGAAGAAGAACTGCTTCTGGTACCCCTGCATCCACGCGTCGCTCGCCGGGAAGTACTTGTACCCGGCGAACACCACCAGCTGGACCAGGAACGCCACGACCAGCACGGTGACGTGGTGCCCGCGGGTCCGGCGCACCAGCCAGACGATCACCGGCAGGAGCAGGTACACCTGCATCGTCACGAGCAGGAAGTACAGGTGGTACCACGAGGTGCCGGTGACGATGCCCTCGGCCGCGGTGCGCACCAGGTCCGGGACGTCGCCACGGCGGGTCGGGCTCAGCAGCCACGCCGCCGCGACGTAGACGAACGACCACGCCAGGTACGGCACGCCCACGAGCAGGAACCGCTTCGGCCAGAACTGCGCCATCGGCCGCGGCCGCAACGTGTAGCTGTACACGAGCACGAACGCGGTCAGCGAGAAGAAGACCAGCCGGGTGAAGTGCAGCAGGGCGAGCAGCGCGTTCAGCCCGACGTCGTCGGCGGCGGCGGTGTGGCTCGTGGTGTGCACCCCGATCACGCACGCGAACGTGAGGATGCGGAGCACGTCGACCTCGTACAGGTGCCGGGGCTTGCCCTCGGCCGTGCGCGTCGGCGTCTGCACCCCCGGCTCAGCGCCGATCGACGCCGGGGACACGCGTGCTGGTCGGTTCACGAGGGTCGGGCCATGGTCCGGACCTTCGCGCGCTGCACCTTGCCGGTGGGTGCACGCGGCAGGTCGGGCACGACGATGACCTCGACCGGTCGGCGGAACCGCGTCAGGTGCGCCTCGGCCCGGGCCACGAGGTCGGCCACGAGGGCTGCGTGGTCGACGGGTTCGTCGGGCTGCGGGATCACGTAGGCGATGGGGACCGCACCGAGCACGTCGTCGGGGCGGCCGACGACGACCGCCTCGAGCACACGTGGATCGCCGAGCAGGACGTCCTCGACCTCGGACGGGTAGACCTTCTCGCCACCGCGGTTGATGACGTCGTCGGAGCGCCCGGCCAGGGACACCCAGCCGTCGGCGCTCACGGAGCCGACGTCACCGGTGTGGAGCCAGCCGTCGGCGTCGAACCGCTCGGACGCACGGCCCCCGAGGTACCCGCGGACGATCCCCGCACCACGCACCCACAGGGCGCCGATCTCGTCGGCGGCCAGGAGCGAGCCGTCCTCGCCGCGGACCTGCACCTCGGACCCGACCGGCACCCCGACGGTCCCCGGCCGGGCCGGTTCGTCCAGCGGGGTCGCCGTGATCTGCGAGGCGCCCTCGGTCATGCCCCAGCTCACGACGAGCGGCACGTCGCCGAGGGCGGCGCGCACGGGATCGGGCAGCGGCGCCGACGCGCTGCGCACGAACCGCAGGCCCGACGGGAACTCGAGTGGCCCGGTCTTCGCCAGCACGGCCAGGACGGCCGGGACGGCGTTCAGCCAGGTGATCCGTCGTTCGGCGAGCAGGTCCCAGAAACCGGTGCGACGGAAGCGCCGGTCGAGCACCAGGGTCGCGCCGGCGACGAGCGTCGCGAGCAGCCCGACCACCTCGGCGTTGACGTGGAACAGCGGCAGCGAGTTGAACCCGCGGTCGTCCGGCACCAGCCGGTTGTGCCGCGCGACGGCCCGGGCGACGAACAGCAGCTGCGTCTCGGGCAGCTCGACGCCCTTCGGCGTGCCGGTCGACCCGGAGGTGAACAGCACGACGGACCCCTGACCCGGCGCGTGCGGGCTGTCGGCGGGCAGGTCGCCGTCACGGACGGCGGTCGGGAGGAACGTGGCGGGGTCGATCCCGCTGGCCGGCGCCCCGGGGACGGTCGCGTCCACCGCGCGGTCGGACACGACGATGGACGCGCCGCCGATCAGGTCGGCGAGACGGCCGGGCTCGGTGGCCGGCTGGCCGGTGTCGACGGGGATCGCCCGGAGACCTGCGGCGACGGCGCTCAGGTGCACGACCGCGAACGCGAGCGGGTCACCCACGTCGACCAGGACGGCACCCGACGGGGCGATGCCGATCGCGTCGAAGGTCCGCGACCAGGCGGTGACCGCGTCGTCCAGCGCACGGTACGTCAGGACGCGGTCGGAGCGAGCGTCCTCGAGGAAGTGGCGCTCGCCCCCGTCGGCCGCACGGGCCCGGATGAGCGAGCGCAGGTCGGGTTCATCGCGAACGGGCTGCACGCAGGAAGGCTATTGCGCGACCCTATGAGCGGTCGGAGGGAACAGCGGGATCTGTGGAGAACCGGTGCAGCATCCACTGCCAGAGCGGGAGCATCCGGGGAACGCCCTCACGGGTGAGCGGTGTCGAGTCCTTGATGATCAGGGAGTGCGCCTTGCCGTCGCCGCCGAGGTCGGTGAGGATCGCGTGCGGGTCCGCGCCGGCGAGGGGCGGGGTGGTGTCCGTCTCGAACGGCCCGGACACGCCACTCAGCCCGAGGACGTCCCACGAGCCGGTGATGCGGGGGCCGAACGTGTCACGGACGTCGTCGATGGCGTACATCCGGTCGACCGGTGTCCGGCCAGGGCGGTCCATCCACGCTGCGTGCGACGGCCCACGGGACTCGACGGGCGAGGAGAACATAAGCGCGCCGTGGACACTGCGGATGTGCGCGATGTACGCCGCCTCTCCGCCGCCCTGCGAGTGTCCGGCCACGACGACGTCGTTCCAGACGATGCGGTCGTCGCCCTGGACGAACCGCCCCCAGCCGCCGTCGGGGTCGTGGTCGTCGAGGTAGGCGACGGCGTCGCGGAAGCGCGAGACGATGGACCCGGCCGGACTGACCGCGCTGAACTCCGACGGCCGGGTGCCGTCGAAGCGGTTCCGCTGGACCATGCCGTAGCAGCGCGCGTCCGCCTCGCACGTGCCGGACAGCGTGCGACCGAGGTTCCAGTAGTCGAGGCCGAGCACGTGGTAGCCGTCGGCCAACGCGGCCCCGAGGAACCGCTGGTACTCGGCCGGACGGGCCCGGGTCGCGGGCAGGAACAACAGGAGCGGACCGTCGGCCGACGTGCGCGCGGCGAAGTCGTCGCGGTTCGGGGTGAGCCGCTCACCGTTCACCGTGCCGAGCCGGAACCGGTGGAACTCGCCGTCAGGACCGTGTTCGTCACCGGACGGCCGCTCGTGCGCCGCGACCCGGCCGTTGTCCGCCACACGCTGGGCACCGAGGACGTTCGCGGCGACGAGCGAACCGGCCCCGATCGCCACGAGGACGATCGCGGCGAGGACCAGCAGCAGACGGTGGCTCATGCCGTGATCCGCGCCCACACCTCGTCAGCGGAGCGGATCGTCTGCTCGAGCGTCCCGGTGGCGTCGACGACGTGGTCGGCGAGGGCGAGACGGTCGGCATCGCTCGCCTGGGCGGCGACGCGACGCTCGGCCTCGTCACGGGGCATCCCGCGGTGCTCGACGAGCCGTTCGATGCGCTGCGCCGCGGGGGCGTCGACCACCACGACCGCGTCGAACCGGAGCGGGCGCGAGCCGCGGGCCTCGGCGAGCAACGGCACGTCGTAGACCACCACGGCGTCGGGGTCGGCGGCCTCGGCGGCGTCGAACGCCTGCTGCGCGAGCCGCCAGACCTCGGGGTGCGTGATGGCTTCGAGGTCCTTCCGCGCCGCGGGGTCCGCGAACACGATCGACCCGAGCGCCGGCCGGTCGAGGGAACCGTCGGCGGCGATCACCGACGGCCCGAACCGCTCGGCGACCTGCGCCAGGCCCGGGCTGCCGGGTGCCACGGCGTCCCGCGCGAGTCGGTCGGCGTCGACCACGACGGCCCCCTGCTCGGTCCAGCGCCGGGAGACGGTCGACTTGCCCGCGGCGATGCCGCCCGTGAGTCCGATGATGTGCACGGCAACAGGGTAACGACCCCGATGCCCGGAAACGCCGGAAGCCCGGCACCCTGTCAGGGGTGCCGGGCTTCCGGTCGGGACGAACCGCTCGATCAGTTGTTGGTCGAGCTGAGCTTCTCGCGGAGTGCAGCGAGCGACGCGTCGTCGGCCAGGGGGCTTGCGCCACCCGTCTCGCCGGCGAACGACGAGGTCGACGACGACGAGGAAGCCGTGGCCGGGAGGTCGAAGCCACCCTGCGCCTCGTCGGCGATGGTCTTCGCGACCTGCGCCTTGTGGGCTTCCCAACGCGCCTGGGCGGCCGCGTACTGGCCCTCCCACTCGGTGCGCTGCGTGTCGTAGCCCTCGAGCCACTCGTTGGTCTCCGGGTCGAAGCCCTCGGGGTACTTGTAGTCACCCTTGTCGTCGTACTCGGTCGGCATGCCGTAGAGCGCCGGGTCGAACTCGTCGCTCTCCGGGTCCACGCCCTCGTTCGCCTGCTTGAGGCTGAGCGAGATGCGGCGACGGTCGAGGTCGATGTCGATGATCTTGACGAAGACCTCGTCGTTGACCGACACGACCTGCTCGGCGAGCTCGACGTGCTTGTTCGAGAGCTCCGAGATGTGCACGAGACCCTCGATGCCGTCGGCAACGCGGACGAAGGCACCGAACGGGACGAGCTTCGTGACCTTGCCCGGTGCGATCTGACCGATCGCGTGGGTGCGGGCGAAGACCTGCCACGGGTCCTCCTGCGTCGCCTTGAGCGAGAGCGACACGCGCTCGCGGTCCAGGTCGACCTCGAGGATCTCGACGGTGACTTCCTGACCGACCTCGACGACCTCGCTGGCGTGCTCGATGTGCTTCCAGCTGAGCTCGGAGACGTGGACGAGACCGTCGACGCCGCCGAGGTCCACGAACGCACCGAAGTTGACGATCGAGGACACGATGCCCTTGCGGACCTGGCCCTTGTGGAGGTTGTTGAGGAACGTCGTCCGGGACTCGGACTGCGTCTGCTCGAGGAGCGCACGGCGCGACAGGACCACGTTGTTGCGGTTCTTGTCGAGCTCGAGGATCTTGGCCTCGATCTCCTGGCCGAGGTACGGCGTGAGGTCGCGGACACGACGGAGCTCGATGAGCGAGGCGGGGAGGAAGCCACGGAGGCCGATGTCGACGATGAGACCGCCCTTGACGACCTCGATGACCGTCCCGGTCACGACGCCGTCGGACTCCTTGATCTTCTCGACGTCGCCCCACGCACGCTCGTACTGCGCGCGCTTCTTCGACAGGATGAGGCGGCCTTCCTTGTCCTCCTTCTGGAGAACCAGGGCCTCGACCTCGTCGCCGACCTCGACGACCTCGTTGGGGTCGACGTCGTGCTTGATCGAGAGCTCGCGCGAGGGGATGACGCCCTCGGTCTTGTAACCGACGTCGAGGAGGACCTCGTCGCGGTCGATCTTCACGACGGTGCCGGAGATGAGATCACCGTCGTTGAAGAACTTCAGGGTCTTCTCGACCTCGGCCAGGAAGTCATCAGCCGAACCGATGTCGTTGATGGCGACCTGCTTAGGAGCCTTGGTCGTAGTGGTTGTCATGTAGAGATTGCTCCGAACGGACATGAGTCGGGCCATGGCGTGCGGGGACTCGGCCCCCGTGGTGCACCGCCGTGGCGATTGATTGAGTGGCGCGGATTGCGCCGCACAAGTCTAACCGCACCGGCGGAGGCCCCACAACCGGGCGTGTCGACGGCGCGTCACCCGACCAGCGCGGTCCGGAGGGTGTCGAGGCCGATGCTGCCGAGCGAGAGCGCCCGGTGGTGGAACGCCTTCAGGTCGAAGTCGGCTCCCTCGCGCGCGGCGACCTCGTCGCGGATGGACTCCCAGACGCGCTGGCCGACCTTGTACGAGGGTGCCTGCCCCGGCCACCCGAAGTACCGGGCGACCTCGAACCGGACGAACGCCGGGTCCATGTTGACGTTCTGCCCCATGAAGTCGAGCGCGTACTCCCACGTCCAGCCGCCGCCGTCGGGGTTCGTCTTCTGCAGGTGCACGCCGATGTCGAGCACGACGCGGGCCGCACGCATCCGCTGCCCGTCGAGCATGCCGAGCCGGTCGCCGTCGTCGTCGAGGAACCCGAGCTGCTCCATCAGGCGCTCGGCGTACAGTGCCCAGCCCTCGACGTGTCCGGAGGACCCGGACAGCTGCCGGCGCCAGGTGTTCAGCTCACCGCGGTTGTAGACGCCCTGGCTGATCTGCAGGTGGTGTCCGGGGACGCCCTCGTGGTAGACCGTGGTCTTCTCGCGCCAGGTGCCGAACTCGGTGACGCCCTCGGGCACGGACCACCACATGCGTCCGGCACGGGAGAAGTCGTCGGAGGGGCCGCTGTAGTAGATGCCGCCCTCCTGCGTGGGGGCGATCCGGCACTCCAGGCGACGGATCGGGTCCGGGATGTCGAAGTAGGTCCCGGCCATCGCGGCGATCGACGCGTCACTCGTCTCCTGCATCCACCGCTGCAGCGCGTCGGTTCCGTGCAGGATCCGGGACGGGTCGGTGTCGAGCACCTCGATCGCCCGGGCGACGCTCGCGCCGGACTCGATGCGGTCGGCGATGCGCTCCTGCTCGTCCCGCATGCGCGCCAGTTCCTCGAGGCCCCACTCGTACGTCTCGTCGAGGTCGACGACCGCACCGAGGAACCGGCGCGAGTGCAGCTCGTAGGCTTCGCGACCGACGGCGTCCACCGGGGTGGCGAGCGGCAGCAGCTCGTGCTCCAGGAACTGCCCGAGCGAGCGGTACGCGGCCGAGGCGACCTGGGCTCCGCGGGTGAGCTCGGCGCGGAGCGTGTCCGGCACCGGCGAACCGTCGTCGAACGCGGCGCCGTCGGCGAGGCGCGCGAAGAAGCCGTCCTCGGCGCCGTTCCGGGCTGCCTGCTCGGCGACCAGGGCGACCTGGCGCTTGGCCGGGGTGACGTCTTCGCGGGTGCCCTCGAGCAGGGTCTCGCGGATGCCCTCGAGGGCGTCCGGCAGCGCGTGCAGCCGGCTCGCGATGTCCTGCCAGTCGCCCTCGGTCGCGGTCGGCATCAGGTCGATGATCTCGCGGACCGACTGCGCCGGGCTCGCGATGACGTTGAGGTCGCGGAGGTGCAGCTTGCGCTCGTACGACTCCTGCACCAGGTCCAGCTCGGCGCCGAGGTCGGCCTTCGTCACCTGGTCCACGGAGTCGACGGCGGGAGCGGCGTCGAGCGCACGCTTCGCACCGCGCGCGGCCTCGGCCATCGCGGCGGCACCGGCGGGCGAGGTGTCGCCGTACTCCCCCGTGCGCCCCGGGACGCCGATGTACGTGGCGGTCGTCGGGTCGAGGTCGACGAGGGTGGTGACCCAGTCCTCGGCGACGCGGTCGACGGCGGACGGCTGGCGGACAGGACGCTCTTCGCTCATGCCCCGACCCTACCGACCCGCGGGTCGGCAGGACCCCCGGGCCGCCCGGGTCAGTGGGCAGCGCTCTCCCAGTTCGGCCCCACGCCGACCGAGACGTCGAGCGGGACGCTCAGCTCGGCAGCGCTGCCCATTCGGGTGCGGAGGATCTCCTCCACACGCTCCTGCTCACCGGGTGCGACCTCGAGGATGAGCTCGTCGTGCACCTGGAGCAGCAGGTGGGACTGCAGCTCGCCCTCGCGCAGGTCGTCGGCGACCCCGAGCATCGCGATCTTGATGATGTCGGCGGCCGAACCCTGGATCGGGGCGTTCAGCGCGGCGCGTTCGGCGTTCTCACGCAGGACCCGGTTCGGGCTCTTCAGATCGGGGAACGGGCGACGACGACCGAAGATCGTCTCGGTGTAGCCGTCCTCGCGCGCCTGCTCGACGACGTTGCGCAGGTAGTCGCGCACCGCACCGAAGCGGGCGAAGTACTCGGTCATCAGGGTGCGGGCCTCGGACTGCTCGATGCGCAGCTGCTTCGACAGACCGAAGGCACTCAACCCGTAGGCCAGGCCGTAGGACATCGCCTTGACCTTGGTGCGCATCTCGTTGGAGACCTCGGACGGGTCGACGCCGAACACCCGGGCGCCGACGAAGCGGTGCAGGTCCTCGCCCTCGTTGAAGGCCTGGATGAGCCCCGGGTCGCCGGAGAGGTGCGCCATGATCCGCATCTCGATCTGCGAGTAGTCGGCGGTCACGAGCGTCGTGTACGGCTCGGCGACCGCGAACGCCGACCGGATCCGGCGTCCGACGGCCGTCTTCACCGGGATGTTCTGCAGGTTCGGGTCGGTCGACGAGACCCGGCCGGTGCTCGTTCCGGTCTGCTCGTAGCGGGTGTGGATGCGCCCGTCGACCACGGCGGCGTCGAGCGTGTCGACGATCTGCCGGAGCTTCGTGGCGTCGCGGTGCTGCAGCAGGAGCCCGAGGAACGGGTGCGGGTGCTGTTCCTGCAGGTCGGCCAGGCTCGCGGCGTCGGTCGAGAACCCGGTCTTGGTCTTGCGGGTCTTCGGCATCGCGAGCTCGGTGAACAGGACTTCCTGCAGCTGCTTCGGCGACCCGAGGTTGACCTCGTGCCCGATCTCGGCGAAGGCCTGCTGCGCGAGTTCGGCGGCGCGCTCCCCGAGTTCCTTCGACAGGCCGGTGAGCACCGGGCGGTCGATGCCGACACCGATGGTCTCCATGCCGGCCAGCACCGACACGAGCGGCAGCTCGATGTCGTCGAGGACCTGCAGCGAGGACGCGTCGATCCGGGCGCGCAGGGCCGTGGTGACGCGGAGCACGAACCACGCGTGCACCCCGACGTTGACCGGATCGGTCTCGGGGACCAGCTGGTTCGGGTCGGCCGTCGGCAGTTCTTCGCCGAGCTCCTGGTAGACGAGGTCGGACAGCGGCTGCCCCTGCTTGCCGGGCTGCGCGAGCCACCCCATGATCCGGGCGTCACCGGCGATGCCGTTCACGACGAAGCCGGCGGTGCCGAGCGCCTTGATGGCGGCCTTGGCGTCGTGGAAGTGCTTCGGGGCGTCGGAGGCGAACCAGGCCGAGAGCTGCTCGTAGTCCTTCGCGCCGCTGCCGCCCGGCACCAGCACGGCGTCGTCGTGGGTCGCGATGCCGATGGCGCTGAGGCGTCCGTCGATGACCTCGACCGCGACGCCGTAGCCGTTCGCCGCCTCGGTCGCGTTGCGGCGCTCGAGCCAGTAGCCGAGTTCTTCGTCGATCAGGGTCTTGACGGGCGGCGGGGTCGGCGCGCCGTCGGTGACGGTGCCCTCGGCCGCCGGCTCGGCGGGGTCGCCCGACCCGGCCACCTTGAAGACGCGGTCGAGCAGCGTGCGGAACTGCAGCTTGGCGAAGAGCTCGCGCACCGCGGTCTCGTCGACCGGGCGGAGCGCGACGTCGGCGGGACCGACGGGCAGCTCGACGTCGGTGACCAGGCGGTTGAGCCGGCGGTTCCGGATCGCCCGGTCCTGCTGCTCGCGCAGGTTGTTGCCGACGACGCCCTTGATCTCGTCGGCGTGCTCGAGGACGCCGTCGAGCGACCCGTACTGGGTCACCCACTTGACCGCGGTCTTCTCGCCGACCTTGTCGATGCCGATCAGGTTGTCGCTGGTCTCGCCGACCAGGGCCGCGATGTCCGGGTACTGGTGGGGCTCGATGCCGTACCGCTCGTAGACCTTGTCGCGGTCGTAGCGAGTGAGTTCGGAGACACCGCGGACCGACGGGTAGAGCAGCGTGACGTCGTCGTTGACGAGCTGGATCGAGTCGCGGTCACCGGAGACCACGTAGACCGTGAAGCCCTGGTCGGCGCCCTGCTTGGAGAGGGTCGCGAGGATGTCGTCGGCCTCGTAGTCCTCTTTCGTGACGGTGGTGATGCCCATCGCCTCGAGCGCCTGCTGCAGGAGCGGGATCTGTCCCTTGAACTCGGCCGGGGTCTCGGAGCGGGTGCCCTTGTACTCGGCGTACTCACGCGTGCGGAACGAGAACCGGGAGATGTCGAACGCCACCGCCAGGTGGGTGGGCTTCTCGCGCTGCAGGAGCATCAGCAGCATCGAGATGAAGCCGTGGATCGCGTTGGTGTGCTGCCCCTCGCGGTTCACGAAGCTGTCGACCGGCAGCGCGTAGAAGGCCCGGAAGGCGAGCGAGTGGCCGTCGATGACCATGAGGGTAGGCTTTGCGGAGTCCGACACCCGGACAGCCTACCGACGCCCGCTGACACGGAAGGTCGACGCAGACCGTGACCGACGACACCACATCGACCACGATCGATCCCCGCATCGACGAACGCGGCATTGGCGAGCTTGCCGAGAAGATGGGCATGGTCATCACCGAGCTCTCGGCCGAGCGCGCGGTCGGTTCGATCCCCGTCGAGGGCAACCGTCAGCCGGTCGGCCTGCTGCACGGCGGTGCCTACGTCGTCCTCGCGGAGAGCCTCGGTTCGATGGCCGCGAACGTGCACGCCGGGCCCGGCCGCTACGCCGTCGGCATCGAGCTCAGCGCCTCGCACTCCCGGAGCGCCACGAGCGGCATCGTCACGGGCACGTGCACCGCCATCCACCTGGGCGGCACGCTCACCACCCACGAGATCGTCCTGACCGACGACCAGGGTCGCCGGTGCTCCACCGTCCGGATCACGAACATGATCCGCGAGTCGCTGACCGACGGACCGACGGCTCAGTCCTCGGGCGGACGCTGCAGCAACAGGCGGGCGTCGCCGAACCCGAGCCTCCGGTAGAGCCGCTCGCCGTCCACGCTCGAGTGCACCGACGTCCGCTCCACGCCGAGTTCGTCGGCGAGCTCCAGCAGGGCCGTGACGAGCCGTCCGGCGACGCCGGAACCGCGCAGCTGCGGGTGCACGTAGACCGTCTGCAGCTCAGCGGCGAACCGGTCGCCGTCGACGTGCGGCGCCGGCGGTCGCGGGTTGACCGCCAGCCACGCCATGCCGAGCACCACACCGTCCCGCTCGGCGACGACGCACCGGTGCGACTCCCGGTGGTCGACCGCGAACTCCGTCATCGCACGGCGGTACTCGTCCGGCGTCTGCACCGGCGTGCGGCCGTCCTCGTCGACGCTCCACCGCCACCGCAGGTCGGCCACCGCCGGCATGTCGTCAGGCCGGGAGGCCCGGATCACCACGTCGTCCATGGCTCCAGCCTGCCAGGTGGTCGCGGCACACGCCCCGCCCCGGACGCAGGAACGCCGCCGACCCAGGGGGCCGGCGGCGTTCCGTGAGCGACGGTGGAGCGCTGGACTACTTCTTGGCGCTGAGCTGCTCGATGATCGCCTTCGCGACGTCGTGCATGGTCAGGCGGCGGTCCATCGAGGCCTTCTGGATCCAGCGGAACGCCTCGGGCTCGGTGAGGCCCATCTTCTCGTTCAGCAGGCCCTTGGCGCGGTCGACGAGCTTGCGGGTCTCGAAGCGTTCGACGAGGTCGGCGACCTCGGCTTCGAGCGTGATGATCTGCTGGTACCGCGAGAGGGCGATCTCGATCGCGGGGAGCAGGTCGTTCGGGGTGAAGGGCTTGACCACGTAGGCCAGCGCGCCGGCCTCGGTGGCACGCTCGACGAGGTCCTTCTGGCTAAACGCGGTCAGCAGGACGACGGGCGCGATGTGGTTCTTGGACAGCTTCTCGGCTGCGGAGATGCCGTCGAGCTGGGGCATCTTGACGTCCATCACGACGAGGTCGGGACGGAGGTCGGTCGCGAGCTGGACGGCGGTCTCACCGTCACCGGCTTCACCGACCACGTCGAACCCGTTGTCGCGGAGGATCTCCACGATGTCGAGGCGGATGAGCGACTCGTCCTCGGCGACGACGACGCGACGGGGTGCTGGTGCTGTTGCTTCTGTGTCACTCACGGACGAAAGCCTACTAGACGACGGAAGTGCCGTATCCCAGACCACGCAGATCGATCAGTCTGACGAGTGCTTGGTACGAGTGGCGGGACTTGAACCCGCACGCCGTGAGGCAGAGCATTTTGAGTGCCCCGTGTCTGCCGATTCCACCACACTCGCGAGGAGGCCAACACTACCAGCCCGACCCGCGCCTCCCGGCCCGTCGTCGACCGTCTCAGGAGCCCTCGAGCGCCTCGATCGCCGCCACGAGACCGGCCCGTCGCGGCGACCGCCGCGGCAGCACCGCGAGCAGCGCGCGGAGCACGAGCGCGTCGGTCGCACCGTCCGGGGTGCGCGCCCACGCGAGCAGGGCGTCGACGCCGCCGTCGGCGACGACCGACTCGCGGAACCGCAGCCGCACCAGGTCACGGACCGCGTCGACGCCGGGTGCGGCGGAACCCGGCAGGACCGGTCCGGCGTACCGGTCGACGGCCTGGAGGCGCGCCCCGCGTTCGAGCGCGGACAGCACGCCGTCGACGTCGGTCCGGACCCCGGTCACCCGGTACGGCCGCGACGTCACGGTCACGTCCGGCGCGTGCTGCGCGAGGAACCGTCGGAGCCGGACGACCTCGGCGCGCAGGGTGACGACCGAGCGCGGGTCTCCGTAGACCGCGGCAGCGAGGTCGGTCGCCGCGAGGCCGTCGGGGTGTGCGGCGAGCACGACGAGCAGTTCGGAGTGCCGGGCGGACAGCTCGACCCGGCGGTCGGCGATCCGGAGCACGGCGGTGTCGGTCCCGAGCACGGTCAGCTCGGCCGACGGCACGCGGGGCGTCCGCGCGCGTGGGCGGACCGCGGCCAGGGCCAGCTGGGCCTCGGCGGCGGCGACCGTGGCGGCGAGCAGCGACAGCGTGTGCCGCTCGACGGCGCGGTCGTCCCCCGTCAGGTCGAGCACCCCGACCGTGGCGCCGCTCGCGTCGTGCACCGGGACGGAGGTGCACGAGAACGGCTTGACGGCGTTCGCGTAGTGCTCGTCGGACCGGATCTGCACCGGGCGGTCCAGACGCAGTGCCGTGCCGGGCGCGCTGGTGCCGACGCGGTCCTCCGACCAGTCGGCTCCGGGGACGAAGCCCATGTCCTCGGCGGCGCGACGCGTGGAGCGGGCGCCGTCGACCCAGACGAGACGACCCGCGGCGTCCGCGACGGCGACGACGCACCCGGCCGAGCGGGAGTCTTCGAGCAGCAGCCGACGGACCACCGGCAGCAGGGTGGCGAAGGGGCCGTCGTGCCGTACGGCGTCGAGTTCGTCGTCGTCGAGGGCGAGGACCGGGGTGGCGTCGGGGTCGACCCGGGCGGACCGCTGCCACGACGCGGCGACGAGCGGGCGGAGCCGACCGGGTGCGCGCATGCGTCCTCCGATCGACCCACCCGCCGCTCCGTCGCGACGCGTGCGGTCAGCCTACGTCCGGGCCACCCGCGGGACCAGGCCGAGATCGGCGAGCTCGGCGTCGTCGATCATCCGCGACCGGGTGAGGAACCGTTTGCCCTCCGGGACCTCGACCGAGAACCCGCCGCCGCGACCGTCGACGACGTCGATCGTCAGGTGCGTGTACTTCCAGTACTCGAACTGCGACACCGACATGTAGACCTCGACCGGGTCCAGCCCGTCGACACGCAACGCGCCGAGCAGGACGTCCCCCGGGCCGGTCCGGAACATGCCGACGGGGTAGCACATCGGGCTCGAGCCGTCGCAGCAGCCGCCGGACTGGTGGAACATCAGCGGGCCGTGCCGGGCGGTGAGGGTGCCGAGGAGCTCCCCCGCCGCCGTCGTCACCGCGACGCGTGCGGTGTCGGGCATCAGAAGAAGCCCATCGGTCCGTCGGCGTAGGAGACGAGCAGGTTCTTCGTCTGCTGGTAGTGGTCGAGCATCATCTTGTGGTTCTCGCGCCCGATGCCGGACTGCTTGTAGCCGCCGAAGGCCGCGCCCGCCGGGTACTGGTGGTAGGTGTTCGACCACACCCGCCCGGCCTGGATGTCACGTCCGGCGCGGTAGAGGGTCGTGACGTCACGGCTCCACACCCCGGCGCCGAGCCCGTACAGGGTGTCGTTGGCCGTGGCGATCGCGTCGTCGTAGCCGCTGAAGGACGTCAGGGCGAGCACGGGTCCGAAGATCTCCTCCTGGAAGATCCGCATCGAGTTGTCGCCCTCGAACACGGTCGGGGTGACGTAGTAGCCGCCCGAGAGTTCGCCGCCCAGGTCCGCGCGTTCACCACCGGTCAGGAGCGTCGCACCCTCCTGCTTGCCGATGTCGATGTAGCTCAGGATCTTCTCGAGCTGGTCGTTCGACGCCTGGGCACCGATCATCGTCGACAGGTCGAGCGGGTGTCCCTGCTTGACGGCACGGACCCGTTCCAGGCCGTCGGCGACGAACCCGTCGTAGATCTCCTTCGCCACGAGTGCCCGGGACGGACACGTGCAGACCTCGCCCTGGTTCAGGTTGAAGAACGTGAAGCCCTCGAGTGCCTTGTCGTAGAACGAGTCCTTCTCGGCCGCCACGTCGGGGAAGAACACGTTCGGGCTCTTGCCGCCGAGCTCGAGCGTCACCGGGATGAGGCTCTGCGAGGCGTACTGCATGATCAGCCGCCCGGTGGTGGTCTCCCCCGTGAAGGCGATCTTCCGGATGTCCGGGTGCTGCGCGAGCGGTGCGCCGACCTCGATGCCGAAGCCGTTGACGACGTTGAGCACCCCGGCGGGCAGCAGGTCGCGGATGAGCTCGACGAGCACGTGGATGGACGCCGGGGTCTGCTCGGCGGGCTTCAGCACGACGCAGTTGCCGGCGGCGAGGGCCGGTGCGAGCTTCCACACCGCCATCAGGATCGGGAAGTTCCACGGGATGATCTGCCCGACGACGCCGAGCGGTTCGTGGAAGTGGTAGGCCACGGTGTCGTGGTCGATCTCGCCGGCGGAGCCCTCCTGCGCACGGATCGCCCCGGCGAAGTACCGGAAGTGGTCGATGGCGAGCGGGATGTCCGCACCGAGGGTCTCGCGGATCGGCTTGCCGTTCTCCCACGTCTCGGCGACGGCGAGCATCTCGAGGTGCTCCTCCATGCGGTCGGCGATCTTGTTGAGGATGACGGCGCGCTCGGCCGCGCTCGTCCGGCCCCAGGCCGGGAACGCCTTCCATCCGGCGGCGACGGCGCGGTCGACGTCCGTGGAGTCGCCGCGGGCGATCTCGGTGAAGACCTTGCCCGTGACGGGCGTCGGGTTCTCGAAGTACTGCCCACTGGCGGACGGCACGTACTCGCCGCCGATGAAGTGGTCGTACCGGGATCGGTACTCGACCAGGGAGCCGGGCTCGCCGGGTGCGGCGTAGCTGGTGGGCGAGGGTGCGATGGTCATGGTGGTGCCCTTTCGACGACGCTGTCGGGGCGCACGGGTCGCGCGCCTGCTCCGCACGGTACGACCGCGGGGGTTGCAGGTCGTTGCACGGTCCGGGGCTCCGACGGGTAGCGTGCTGGACACCAGCGCTGGCGATCAGGGAGGAGCGCTCGTGGATTCTCGTGCCGTCAGGACGTTCCGGGTGTTCGTCGTCGTCACCGCCGTCGTCGCCATCGCACTGGGCATCGTGGCCATCGTCTGGCCCCGCCCGTCGCTCGTGCTCGTGGCGCTGCTGTTCGGCGTGTACCTCGTCGTGGCCGGGGCACTGCGCGTCTTCGCCGCGGTGCGGGGCCACGGCACCCGCCCGGTGTGGCGGTGGACGTCCGGCATCGTCGGCGGCCTGGTCGCGGTGGCGGGGCTCGTGACGCTGCTCGACCCGGCGATCCCGCTCGTCGTCTACGCCGTGCTCGCCGGGGTCGGGTTCCTGATCGAGGGGGTCGCCGCGATCGTCGGCGGCTTCGTCGGCCACCCGGGATCATCTCGCGTCCCGACCGTCGTCAGCGGCGTGCTGTCGATCATCGGGGGCATCGTCGTGCTCGTCGCGCCCGGACTCGCGCTCACCGTCTTCATGGTCTTCGCGGGCATCGCGCTCATCGTCGTCGGGGCCGCGGCCCTGCTGCTCCTGCCGCCGCGGGCCGCCGTCCGCCGGTAGCCGCGGCGTGCCGCCGTCCGCCGCTAGGCCGACCCGGTGCCGAAGAGCAGCCCGAGTGCGTAGGTGACGATCGCCGCACCGAACCCGATGGCGAGCTGCCGGAAGGCACGCTTGCCGGGAGACGCTCCGCTCAGCACGCCGACGACGGCACCGGTGCCGAGCAGGGCGATGCCCACCAGCCCGCCGGCCACCGCGATCGCCGGCCACCCCTGCATGCCGAACAGGAACGGCAGCACCGGGATGATCGCGCCCGAGGCGAAGAAGCAGAAGCTCGACACCGCGGCGCTCAGGCCGGTGCCGACCGCCTCGTGGTCGTCCGTGACCGCGGTGGAACCGGTCGCCGGACGCCGCTCACCGATGCCGGACAGCACCTGTGCGGCGTGCTCGGTCGCCTCGGCCTCCGACATCCCGCGCGCCCGGTAGACCAGGGCGAGCTCGTTCGCGTCGACGTCGAGGTCCGACACCGCCCTGCCGGCCTCGGGGTGCGGCGCGGACGCCTCGAGCAGCTCGCGCTGCGACCGGACGGAGACGTACTCCCCCGCCCCCATCGACAAGGCGCCGGCCAGCAGGCCGGCGATGCCGCTCAGCAGCACGAAGTGCCGGTCCGCACCGGACGCGCTGATGCCGATGATGAGCGCCAGGTTGGACACCAGGCCGTCGTTCGCGCCGAACACCGCCGCCCGGAACGTGCCGGACAGCCGCATCCGGCCGCGGTTCGCGAGCCCGCGCACGACCTCGCCGTGGATCCGCTCGTCGGCGGCCATCCGCGCGGTCGCGTCCGAGTCGTCGGCGTACGGCGAGCGGTCCTCGGCGCGCTGCATGAGCGCGAGGACGAAGACCGACCCGAACCGCTTGGCCAGCACCGCGAGCACCCGGGTGCGCAGGCTCCCCCGCCGCGGCCGTCCGACGTCGTCGCCGAGCAGGTCGAGCCAGTGGTCGGCGTGCCGTCCCTCGGCCTCGGCCAGCGCGGCGAGGATCTCGCGCTCCTCGCCGGAACGGCGGGCGGCGAGGTTGCGGTACACGGCCGCCTCGGCACGTTCGTCGGCCAGGTAGCGACGCCAGCGGCGGACGTCGGCGCGCGGCGCCGGGGTGTCGGATCGGAGGCTCACAGCGACCATCCTGCCGCCTGCGGCCGACGTCCGGTCACCACCAGGGCCGTGGAGACGCGGCAGGGCGCGGACCGGAAGCGGTCGGTGCTGCTCGCACCGGGCCTCCAGTCCGCGCCCTGGTGGCGACGGATCCTCGGGATCAGTCCCGGACGTACGCCGGCGCGGCCTCGGCGTGGGCGTCGCCCACCCGGTGCACGCGCAGGTCGTTCGTCGAACCCTCGATGCCGGGAGGGGACCCGGCCGTCACGATGACGCGGTCGCCGGGGGCGGCCAGGCCGTTCTCGAGGAGGACGTCGTCCACCTGCGAGAAGAGCTCGTCGGTGTGGGTCTTCCGCTCCACCAGGAACGAACGGACACCCCACGTGAGGGCCATCCGGCGGCGCGTGGCCTCGTTCGGGGTGAAGGCGATGATCGGCAGACCGTGGCGCAGGCGCGACATGCGGCGGGCCGAGTCGCCGGACTCGGTGAAGACGCAGAGGTACGACGCCTCGGTGAACTCGGCGATCTCGACGGCGGCGAGGGTGATCGCTCCGCCGAGGGTGCGCGGCTTGGTGCCGAGCGGGGCGATGCGCTCGAGCCCGTGGTCCTCGGTGGACTCGACGATGCGCGCCATGGTGCGGACGGTCTGCACCGGGTACTCACCGACGCTCGTCTCACCGGACAGCATGACCGCGTCGGCACCGTCGAGGACGGCGTTGGCGACGTCGGACGTCTCGGCGCGGGTGGGGATCGGCGACGAGATCATCGACTCGAGCATCTGCGTCGCGACGATGACCGGCTTCGCCATGCGGCGGGACAGCTCGACGGCGCGCTTCTGCACGATCGGGACGGCCTCGAGCGGGAGCTCGACGCCGAGGTCACCGCGGGCGACCATGATGCTGTCGAAGGCGTCGATGATCTCCTCGAGGGCGTCGACGGCCTGGGGCTTCTCGACCTTGGCGATGACCGGCAGGCGCTTGCCCTCTTCGTCCATGATCTCGTGGGCACGCACGACGTCGCTCGCGTTGCGCACGAACGACAGCGCGATGAGGTCGGCACCCTGGCGGATGGCCCAGCGCAGGTCGGCCTCGTCCTTCTCGCTGAGCGCGGGGACGTTGACGGCGACACCGGGCAGGTTGATGCCCTTGTTGTTGGACACCGTGCCCGGGACGACCACCTCGGTGCGGACCCGCACGCCGTCGGTGTCGAGGACACGGAGGCGGACACGGCCGTCGTCGATGAGCAGCGGGTCACCGGGCTTGACGTCCTGCGGCAGGCCCTTGAACGTCGTGCCGCAGATCTCCTTCGAGCCGGGGACGTCCTCGGTCGTGATGGTGAAGATGTCACCGACCGCCAGGTCGTGCGGGCCGTCGGCGAACCGAGCCAGACGGATCTTCGGACCCTGCAGGTCGACGAGGATCGCGACGGGCTTGCCGAGTTCTTCGGCGGCACGACGGACGTTGACGTAGTTGGCCTCGTGGACGCTGTAGTCACCGTGGCTGAGGTTGAGGCGGGCGACGTCGACGCCCGCTTCGATAATCTCCTTGACGGTCTCGTAGTCCGACGTTGCCGGTCCGAGCGTCGAAACGATCTTTGCGCGTCTCAATGGATTCCTTCGTGGTGGTGGATGGAGCTTGGGTTTCCGCGCTGTGGGGCCGCGCGGAACGAAGCGAGGCCACCAGCACCCTACCGAGTGCTGGTGGCCTCGCGCTCACGGGAGCGTGAGCATCTGGTGGAGACGGTCCGCCGTCTGGCGGCGGCCCGACATCTGGTGCGCGTCCGACATCAGACGGAGATCGCCCGGTCGGTCGCCTTGACCGGTGCCGGCAGGATCGTGGAGCCCTCGAGGTACTCGTCGACCTGTGCGGCCGCGGCACGGCCCTCGGCGATCGCCCACACGATGAGCGACTGCCCACGACCCGCGTCGCCGGCGACGAACACGCCGGCCTCGTTGGTCGCGTAGTCGGCACGGCGGTCGAGCGCCCCGGAGACCGTGGTCGGCAGACCGAGCTGCGGCTCGATCGTGTCCGACTCGGGGCCGGTGAAGCCCATCGCGATGAGGACGAGGTCGGCCGGGATCTCCCGCTCGCTGCCCGCCTTCGGGACCCGTCGGCCGTCGAGGTACTCGGTCTCGGCGACCCGCAGTGCTCGGACCTCGCCGGCGTCGTTCGACAGGAACTCGACGGTGGAGGCGAGGAAGTGCCGCTCGCCGCCCTCTTCGTGGGCGCTCGTGATCTCGAACACGGTCGGGAACATCGGCCACGGCTGGTCGGACGGACGCTCGAGCGGCGGCTGCTTGCCGATCGCCAGGTTCGTCACGCTCAACGCGCCCTGGCGGTGGGCGGTACCGATGCAGTCCGCGCCGGTGTCGCCGCCGCCGATGACGACGACGTGCTTGCCCTCGGCCGTGATCTGGTTGTCGACCGTCGTGCCCGCGTTCGCCTTGTTCTGCTGGACCAGGTAGTCCATGGCGAAGTGCACGCCCTCGAGATCGCGCCCCGGGATCGGCAGGTCGCGCGGCACCGTGGCACCGGTGGCGACGACGACCGCGTCGTAGCGCGACTTCAGGTCGTCCCAGGTGATGTCCCTGCCGACCTCGACCCCGGCACGGAACCGGGTGCCCTCGGCCTGCATCTGGGCGAGGCGCGCGTCGATCTGGCGCTTCTCCATCTTGAAGTCCGGGATGCCGTAGCGGAGCAGGCCGCCGATGCGGTCGTCCCGCTCGTAGACGGCGACGGTGTGGCCGGCACGCGTGAGCTGCTGCGCGGCGGCGAGTCCGGCGGGGCCGGAGCCCACGACGGCGACGGTCTTGCCCGTCAGGCGCTCCGGCGGGTGCGGCGTGACCCAGCCGTTCTGGAACGCCTGGTCGATGATCGAGACCTCGACCTGCTTGATCGTCACAGGGGGCTGGTTGATGCCGAGCACGCACGACGACTCGCACGGGGCGGGGCAGAGCCGACCCGTGAACTCCGGGAAGTTGTTCGTCTCGTGCAGGCGCTCGATCGCCTGCCGGCCCTCACCGCGCCAGGTCAGGTCGTTCCACTCCGGGATCAGGTTGCCGAGCGGGCAGCCCTGGTGGCAGAACGGCACGCCGCAGTCCATGCAGCGGCCGGCCTGGCGCTTCAGGACACCGGACTCCTGCTGCTCGTAGACCTCTTTCCAGTCCATGAGCCGCACGGGCACGGGTCGCCGGGGCGGGAGTTCGCGTTCCTGGACCTTCAGGAATCCCTTGGGGTCAGCCACCGGTCACCTCCAGGGTTGTGATGAGCTCTGTCGATTCCGGACGTGCGTGACGGTCAGCCACCGGTCACCTCCATGATCCGATTCCAAACGATGTCACCGTCGGGGTCGAGCCCCTCGTCGACGGCCTGTCTGCGCGTCTCGAGCACCGCCGCGTAGTCGCGCGGCAGCACCTTGACGAAGTCGCTCAGGTCTCCGGACGCCAGCAGGTCGGACGCGAGCGTCGACCCCGTCTCGTCGGCGTGCCGGGTGAGCAGGTCGGTGACGATCTCGACGTCGGCGCTGTCGAGCGCCTCGAGCCGGAGTTCGCCGGACGCCAGGGCGTCGGTGTTGACGTGCTCCTCGCGGAGCCCACGGACGTACGCCGTCCCACCGGACATGCCGGCACCGAGGTTCCGGCCGGTCTCGCCGAGGATGAGCGCGAGCCCGCCCGTCATGTACTCGAGCGCGTGGTCGCCCACGCCCTCGACGACGGCCGTGGCACCGGAGTTCCGCACCAGGAACCGCTCGCCCACGATGCCGCGGATGAACATGCTGCCCTGGGTGGCGCCGTACCCGATGACGTTGCCGGCGATGACGTTCTCGGCGGGGTCGAAGCCCGAACCGGCGTCGGGGCGGACGACGATCTGGCCGCCGGAGAGCCCCTTGCCGACGTAGTCGTTGCTGTCGCCGATGAGTCGCAGCGTGATGCCCGCCGGCAGGAACGCGCCGAGCGACTGCCCGGCGGAACCGCGCAGCGTCACGTCGATCGAACCGTTCGGCAGACCGTGCTCGCCGTGTCGCAGGGTCACCTGGTGGCCGAGCATGGTGCCGACGGCGCGCTCGGTGTTGCGGATGGGCAGGTCGAGCGCGATCGAACCGCCGTGGTCGAGCACGTCCGCGGTCTGCTGGATGAGCTGCACGTCGAAGTGCTGGTCCAGCTCGTGGTCCTGCTCGCGGTGGTGGCGGCGCGGTTCGGCGTCGTCGAAGTGCGGTCCCTTGAGCACGGGCGCGAGGTCGAGCCCCGAGGCCTTCCAGTGCTCGACGGCACGGTCGACGTCGAGCGCGTCGGTCTGCCCGATGGCCTCGTCGAGGCTGCGGAAGCCGAGCTCGGCGAGGAGCTCGCGGACCTCCTGCGCGATGAACTCGAAGAAGTTCACGACGAACTCGGGCTTGCCGGAGAACCGCTTGCGGAGCTCGGGGTTCTGCGTGGCGACGCCGACCGGGCAGGTGTCCAGGTGGCAGACGCGCATCAGGATGCAGCCCTCGACCACGAGCGGCGCGGTCGCGAAGCCGTACTCCTCGGCACCGAGCAACGCGGCCACGACGACGTCGCGCCCGGTCTTCATCTGCCCGTCGACCTGCACGACGACGCGGTCGCGCATGCCGTTCAGCATGAGCGTCTGCTGGGTCTCGGCCAGGCCGATCTCCCACGGGGTGCCGGCGTGCTTGAGCGAGTTCAGCGGGCTCGCGCCGGTGCCGCCGTCGTGGCCGGACACGAGCACGACGTCGGCCAGGGCCTTCGTCACACCGGCTGCTACCGCACCGATGCCGGACTGGCTCACGAGCTTCACGTGGACGCGGGCGGCCGGGTTGGCGCGCTTGACGTCGAAGATCAGCTGCTTGAGGTCCTCGATGGAGTAGATGTCGTGGTGCGGCGGCGGCGAGATGAGGCCGACGCCCGCGGTGGCGTGCCGGGTGCGGGCCACCCACGGGTAGACCTTCGCCGGGGGCAGCTGACCGCCCTCGCCGGGCTTCGCGCCCTGCGCCATCTTGAGCTGGATGTCGGTGGCGTGCGTGAGGTACATGCTCGTCACGCCGAACCGGCCGGAGGCGACCTGCTTGATCGCGCTGCGGCGCTCGGGGTCGAGGAGCCGGTCGACGTCCTCGCCGCCCTCGCCCGTGTTCGATCGCCCACCGAGCCGGTTCATCGCGATGGCGAGCGTCTCGTGGGCCTCCTTCGAGATGGACCCGTAGGACATCGCACCGGTGTTGAACCGCTTGACGATCGACTCGATCGACTCGACCTCGTCGAGCGCGATGGGCTTCCGGGCGCCCTGCTTGAACCGGAACAGCCCGCGGAGCGTCATGAGCTGCTCGGACTGGTCGTCCACGGCGCTCGAGTACTCGCGGAAGATGTCGTACCGGCGGGCACGTGTGGCGTGCTGCAGGCGGAACACCGTGTCCGGGTTGAACAGGTGCGGCGGGCCCTGACGGCGCCACTGGTACTCGCCACCGATCTGCAGCCGCTCGTGCGAGAGCACGGCACCGTCCTGCGGGTACGCCTGGGCGTGCCGCTCGGCGTTCTCCTTGGCGATGACGTCGATGTCGACGCCGCCCAGGATCGACGAGGTGCCCGTGAAGTACTTGTCGACGAACTCCTGGCTGAGCCCGACGGCCTCGAACGCCTGCGCACCGGCGTAGCTGGACACCGTGGAGATGCCCATCTTCGACATGATCTTCAGCACGCCCTTGCCGAGCGCCTTGATGACGTTCTTGACGGCCTGCTCCGGGGTGATCCCGGGGATCATGCCGGCGCGGACCAGGTTCTCGCAGGTCTCCATCGCCAGGTACGGGTTGATCGCCGAGGCGCCGTACCCGATGAGGGTCGCCACGTGGTGGACCTCGCGCACGTCGCCGGCCTCGACGATGAGCCCGACCTTCATGCGCTGCTCGGTGCGGATCAGGTGGTGGTGGACCGCGGCGAGGAGCAGGAGGCTCGGCACCGGTGCCTGCTCGGAGTTGCCGTCGCGGTCGGACAGCACGATGAACTGCTTGCCGGACTCGATCGCGGCGTCGACCTCGTCGCACACGGCGGCGATGCGCTTCTGCATCGCCTTCTTGCCGGCGTCGACGCGGTACAGGCCCTTGATCGTGACGGTCAGGTGGCGACCCGACTCGGTCTCGAAGTGCTGGACCTTGGCGAGCTGGTCGTTGTCGATCACCGGGAAGTCGAGCGTAATCTGCTTCGCGTGCTCCGGACCGGCGGAAAGCAGGTTGCGCTCCGGACCGAGCCCCATCCCCATCGAGGTGATGACCTGCTCACGAATCGAGTCGAGCGGCGGGTTGGTCACCTGCGCGAACTGCTGCGTGAAGTAGTCGAAGAGCAGTCGCGGACGCTCCGACAGCACGGCGATCGGGGTGTCCGAGCCCATCGCGCCGAGGGGTTCGGCCCCCGCTGCCGCCATCGGGCGCAGCAGGATCCGGACCTCTTCTTCGGTGTACCCGAACGCGCGCTGCCGACGGGTGACCGAGGCCGGGGTGTGCACGATGTGCTCGCGCTCCGGCAGGTCGTTGAGGTTGATGCGGCCGGCTTCGAGCCAGTCACCCCAGGGACCCGAGGCGGCGAGTTCGCGCTTGACCTCGTCGTCCTCGATGATGCGGCCGGCCTCGGTGTCCACCAGGAACATCCGGCCCGGACGCAGGCGCCCCTTGCGCACGACCTTGGCGGCCGGCACGTCGATGACCCCGGTCTCGGAGCCCATCACGATGAGGCCGTCGTCCGTGACCAGGAAGCGTCCGGGGCGCAGGCCGTTGCGGTCGAGGGTGGCGCCGACGAGCGAGCCGTCGGTGAAGGTGATCGCAGCGGGGCCGTCCCACGGCTCCATGAGCATCGAGTGGTACTCGTAGAACGCGCGGAGGTCCGGGTCCATCCCGACCTGGTTCTCCCACGCCTCTGGCACCATCATCGACACGGCGTGCGGCAGGGTCCGGCCGGTCAGGGTCAGCAGCTCGAGGACCTCGTCGAACGAGGCCGAGTCGCTCGCCCCCGGGCTCACGATGGGCAGGAGCGGGGTCATGTCGCCGAGCAGTTCGCTCTCGAGCTGCGACTGGCGGGCGCGCATCCAGTTGCGGTTGCCGCGCACGGTGTTGATCTCACCGTTGTGGGCGATCGTCCGGAACGGCTGCGCGAGCGGCCACGACGGGAACGTGTTGGTGGAGTAGCGCGAGTGCACGATCGCGAGCTTCGACGCGAAGCGCTCGTCGCTGAGGTCCGGGTAGAACGGCTCGAGCTGGAGCGTCGTGACCATGCCCTTGTAGACCATGGTGCGGCTCGACAGCGACATGAAGTACAGGTCGTTGTCGTGCTCGGCGCGCTTGCGGAGCCGGAAGGCCTGGCGGTCGAGCGCGATGCCGCTCCACGAGGCACCGTGCACGTCGTGCCGGATGGAGGCGACGAACAGCTGCTCGAACGCCGGCATCGCGGCACGGGCGAGCGTGCCGAGGACCTCCGGACGCACCGGGACCTCGCGCCACCCGAGGACCTTCAGGCCCTCTTCGCGGGCGAGCCGCTCGACGGCACCCTTCACCGCGTGGCGCGCGTCGTCGTCCAGGGGCAGGTAGGCGGTACCGACGGCGTACTCCCCCGCGGCCGGCAGCTCGAAGGGCACGACGGCCCGGAGGAACTCGTCGGGCACCTGGCACAGGATGCCCGCGCCGTCACCGGTGCCCGCGTCGGAGCCCACGGCACCGCGGTGCTCGAGGTTCCGGAGCGCACCGAGTGCGGCGTCGACGATGTCGTGACCGGGTGTGCCGCGCAGGGTCGCGACCATCGCGAGTCCGCAGGCGTCCTTCTCGTTCGCCGGGTCGTACATGCCCGTGGCGTCCGGGATCGCGGAGAAGCGGCGGTGCGGCGGCACGAGGCTCGTCGGTGCCGAGGGCTGGGTTGGCTGGAGCGCCATGGGGAACCGTCCTCACGAGGAAGTGGAACAGGGACAGCGGTGGCCCGGTGGTGCGTTCCGCCCGAGCGGGCGGGACTGGTGCCCGTGCCCGCCGTCAGTGAGTTGCCCTGCCGGGCGGCGAGGTTGCTGGGCCCCGCTTGTGGCGGAGACCGTCTGGTGCTGCTGCTGGTGGTGCTGCACGTGACCGGTGGTCGTCGGGAGCGGGTGCTCCCACCACGGGATCAGCGAGTGGTCGTGACCGGTTCGTCGCTCGTGACGCCGTCTGCTGCGTCGTCGTCGTGCTCCGAGAAGGTGTCCTCGGAGTCTACAACGGAGGTCGGACGGGGCCCGCGACCCGGCAGGTACGGGCTCGGCTCCTTGCCGGTGTGCCGGCGGCTCTGCACCACGAAGATCAGGATGCCGATGACGACCGCGGTGAGGGCCACCCACACGTTGGTGCGGACCCCGAAGAAGGTCTCGCTCGTGTCGACGCGGATGGACTCGAGCACCGAGCGTCCGGCGCCGTACCAGATCAGGTACAGGCCGAGGACCTTGCCCCACTGCAGCGTGAACTTGCGCGCGAGGAACAGGATGACGACGACACCGAGGACGTTCCAGATGATCTCGTACAGGAACGTCGGGTGGAACAGCGTGCCCTCGGGCAGACCCTTCGGGAACGCGGCGTTGCTCGAGTCGATCTCGAGGCCCCAGGGCAGGCTCGTCGGCATGCCGAAGAGCTCCTGGTTGAAGTAGTTGCCCAGGCGGCCGAACGCCTGTGCGAGCAGGACGCCCGGCACCACGGCGTCGATGAACGACGTGAAGCGCAGGCCCACCTGGCGGCAGCCGATCCACGCGCCGACCGACCCGAGGATGAGCGCGCCGAAGATGGCGAGCCCGCCCTCCCAGATGTACAGGAAGGACAGCGGGTCGATGCCGGGGCCGAAGTAGTCGGACACGTGGGTGAACACGTGGAAGAGGCGACCGCCGATGATGCCGGCGGGCACGGCCCAGATCGCGATGTCGATGATGATCCAGCGCTCGACGCCGCGGGCGTTGAGTCGGCGGTTCGCCAGGACGACCGCGGCCACGATCCCGATCAGGATGCAGATCGCGTACGCGTGGATGCGGAAGTCGAGGGGCAGCGACCAGCCGAACGCGTCGCGCAGCCAGGCGGTCAGGTCGAAGTACTGCCAGGCGGTGCTCGGGCTCGGGATGCTCAGGAGGGGCATGGAGGTGCTGTCGCCTTTCGGAACTGACGGGGCGCGGTCGACGTGGCGTCGGCCTCGCTCACTGTAGCGCGGGTCGCGGGCCCGACAGGAACTGGACTAGCGGCGGCGGGCGCCGGTGGCGAGGTCGGCGGCACGGTCGGCCACACCCTGCACACCGAGGTCGGCCAGCGCGCGGACGAACGCGGACCCGACGATGGCGCCGTCGGCGTACTCGAGCACCTCGCCGACCTGCTCGGCCGTCGAGATCCCGAGACCCACGCAGGTGCGCTCGACCCCGGCGTCGCGCAGGCGCGACACCACCGTGCGTGCGGCGACGTCGACCCCGGCCCGGGCACCGGTCACACCCATCGTGGAGACGGCGTAGACGAACCCACGGCTGGCCTCGACCGCCTGGCGCATGCGCTCGTCCGACGAGGACGGTGCCGCGAGGAAGACCCGGTCGAGCCCGGTCCGCTCGGAGGCCTCGGTCCACGCGGAGGCCTCGTCGGGGATGAGGTCGGGCGTGATGAGGCCGGCGGCTCCGGCGGCGACGAGGTCGTCGGCGAAGCGGTCCACGCCGTAGCGCAGCACCGGGTTCCAGTACGTCATGACGAGCACCGGCACGTCGGCCCGCTCGGTGATCTGCTGCACGGCGTCGAAGACCTGTGCGACCCGGAAGCCGTTCGCCAGGCTCTCCTCGGCCGCCCGCTGGATCACGGGGCCGTCCATCACCGGGTCCGAGTACGGCAGGCCGAACTCGATGACGTCCACGCCGTTCTCGGCGAGGGCGACGGCTGCGTCGACGCTCGTCTGCAGGTTCGGGTACCCGGCGGGCAGGTAGCCGACGACGGCTCCGGCGCGCTCGGCGTTGGCGGTGTCGATCGTCGTGGCGACGGTCCGGTTCGTGGTCACAGCTGCACCGCGTTCTCGTCGAGGATGCCGAAGTAGCGACTGGCGGACGCGACGTCCTTGTCGCCCCGGCCGGACAGGTTCACGAGCACGACGCCCTCGGGGCCGAGCTCCTTGCCGAGCTTCATGGCACCGGCGAGGGCGTGGGACGACTCGATCGCCGGGATGATGCCCTCGGTCTGGCTCAGCAGGCGGAACGCCTCCATCGCCTCGGTGTCGGTGATCGGCTGGTACTTCGCGCGGCCGATCGACGCCAGGTACGCGTGCTCCGGTCCGACGCTCGGGTAGTCGAGTCCGGCGGAGATGCTGTGGCTCTCGATCGTCTGGCCGTCCTCGTCCTGCATCAGGTACGACTTCGCGCCCTGCAGCACGCCCTCGCGACCGAGCGTGATGCTCGCCGCGTGCCGACCGGTCTCGACGCCGTCGCCGCCGGCCTCGAAGCCGTGCAGCGCGACGGATTCGTCGTCGAGGAACGCCTCGAAGATACCCATCGCGTTCGATCCACCGCCCACGCAGGCCGCGACGGCGTCCGGCAGGCGTCCGACGCGGTCGAGGACCTGCTGGCGCGCTTCCTCGCCGATGACCTTGTGGAACTCGCGCACCATCTCGGGAAACGGGTGCGGACCGGCGACCGTGCCGAGCAGGTAGTGCGTCGACTCGACGTTGGCGACCCAGTCGCGCAGGGCGTCGTTGATGGCGTCCTTCAGGGTGCGCGAACCGGTCTCGACGGGGATGACCTCGGCGCCGAGCAGGCGCATCCGGGCCACGTTGAGGGCCTGTCGCTCGGTGTCCACGGCGCCCATGTAGACGACGCACTCCATGCCGAACAGTGCGGCAGCGGTCGCGGTGGCGACGCCGTGCTGGCCGGCACCGGTCTCGGCGATCAGGCGGGTCTTGCCGAGCCGACGGGCGACGAGGGCCTGGCCGAGGACGTTGTTGATCTTGTGGGAACCGGTGTGGTTCAGGTCCTCGCGCTTCAGGATCACCCGGGCACCACCGGCGTGCTTCGCGAACCGCGGCACCTCGGTGATGATCGAGGGGCGCCCGGTGTAGTCGCGCTGCAGCTCGTCGAGCTCCGCACGGAACGCCGGGTCGGCCCAGGCCTGGCGGAAGGCGGCCTCGAGCTCGTCGAGCGCGAGGACGAGGGACTCGGGGACGAAACGTCCGCCGAAGTCACCGAAGTAGGGGCCGTGCAGGTCGCGGAGTGAGGTCACGATGTGTCTCCCGGGACGAGTCCGACGCGGCCGGTGGGCCGCGTCGGACGGGTGGAACGTGCGGCCGCGGTCGGCGGCCTCGATGCGTGGGCGGTCCGGGCCGCCGGTCAGCGGCCCGGTGAGCCGGTCAGGCCTGGTCGGCGGCGTCGACGAACGACGCCAGGGTCGCGGCGGGGTCGTCACCCGTCACGAGCGCTTCGCCGACCAGCACGACGTCGGCGCCGGCTGCCCGGTAGTGGGCGACGTCGGCCGGACCGGAGACCGCGGACTCGGCGACCCGCACGACCCCGGTGGGGATGCGGTCGGCGAGCGACCCGAACAGGTCGCGGTCGAGCGAGAAGTCGGTCAGGTCACGGGCGTTGACGCCGAGGATGCGGGCGCCGGCGTCGAGGCCACGCGTGACCTCGTCACCGGAGTGCGCCTCGACCAGCACGCGCATGCCGAGTTCTTCGGCCAGGGTGTGCAGTTCGACCAGGCGGGCCTGGTCGAGCGCCGCCACGATGAGCAGCACGACGTCGGCTCCGGATGCCCGGGCCTCGATCACCTGGTACGGGTCGGCGATGAAGTCCTTGCGGAGCACGGGGACCCCGACGCGGGCCTTCACGGCTTCGAGGTCGGCGAGGCTGCCGAGGAACTTGCGGCCCTCGGTCAGGACGCTGATCGTCGAGGCCCCACCACGCTCGTAGTCGGCGGCGAGGGCAGCCGGGTCGGCGATCGCGGCCATCGACCCGCGGGACGGGCTGGCGCGCTTGACCTCGGCGATGATCTTCACCCGGCCACCCGGGCTCAGGAATGCGAGGGCGTCGAGCGGCGACGCCACCCGGTCGAGGTCGCGTTCGACGTCCGAGTACGGACGGTCGACACGACGGGCGGCGGCGTCCTCGAGCGCGCCCGCGACGAGGGTCTCGAGCACGTTCGGCATCGGGAGACCCCTACTCGCCGTGGTGCTTGGGGACGAACTTCGGACCGTCGACGCCGTAGCCGGCCTTCTTCATCACGCCACCGACGATGAGGCCGATGAGGACGACGCCAGCGGAGGCCCAGACGCCCCACGGCTGGTCGAACCAGAAGAACAGCGTGCCTGCCGCGAATCCGATCAGCATGATCACGACGGCGGTCCAGGCGGCCGGCGAGTGGCCTTCGCCGAGTTCTGCGGGCTCAGTGTTGCTCACGGTGCTCCTCGTTCTGCTCCGGCGTCGTCGGTCGAGCGACGCCCTGTCGATCCTACCGTGTCGTCACTCGGCGCCCCCGCGCCCGCGCCGTCGGCGGTGGTCGGGTCCACGCCCGCGCTCAGGTCGTCCCAGTCGACGACCGCGTCGCGCTGGACGGGTGCTGCTGCACGTGCTGCCGCGGCGGCTCCGGCGGTGGCGGCACCGTACTTCCGGCTCGGGCCGGGCCAGGCGCGCTGGACGACGATGACGACCACGCCGAGCAGCACGGCGAGCACGCCGCCCGCGATCCCGACGGCGGGCCACGGGCTCACGGAGACGCTCGACACGACACCGCGGACGGCGCCGAGGTCACTGACCCCGGCGACCTCGCCGACGGCACCGCGTGCGGCGGCGATGGGGTCGCCGAGGGCGGTGATGCCGCTGACGACCACGCCGAGGCCGAGCAGGATCTCGACGGCGGCGAGCACGATGCGCAGCACCCGTCCCGCGATGGTCATCGCCAGGAAGAGCGCGAGGCTCGCGATCGCCAGCGCGGTGTACTGCGGCACGACCGCCGCCCCGTCGGCCGAGACCGTCGAGGTGACGGCGGCACCCGCGTGCAGACGGACGGTGAACCAGGTCTGGGTCCAGGCGAGCATGATGACGCCGGCGACCAGCAGCCCGGCGACGACGACGATCGGACGCGAGCGCTTCACGAGCGGACCTCGCGCATCCGGTTGGCCGTGGCGACGGCACGCAGCGGGGCGGCGGCCTTGTTGACCGCCTCGACGTGCTCGGTCTCCGGGTCGGAGTCCGCGACGAGTCCGGCACCGGCCTGCACGCGGGCGACGCCGTCCTTGATCAGGGCGGTGCGGATCGCGATCGCCAGGTCGGCGTCACCGGCGAAGTCGAAGTACCCGACGACACCGGCGTACGTACCGCGCTTCGCCGGCTCGAGCTCGTCGATGATCTCGAGCGCACGCGGCTTCGGCGCGCCCGAGAGCGTGCCGGCCGGGAACGTCGCCCGGAACACGTCGATCGCCGAGGCGTCGGGACGCATCCGCCCCTCGACGCTCGAAACCAGGTGCATGATGTGGCTGAACCGCTCGACGGTCATGAACTCGGTGACGCTGACGGTGCCCGGCTCGCACACCTTCTGCAGGTCGTTGCGGGCGAGGTCGACGAGCATCAGGTGCTCGGCGCGCTCCTTCGGGTCGCCGAGCAGGTCCTCGCCGAGGTGGACGTCCGCTTCCGGGGTCGCACCACGCGGGCGGGACCCGGCGATCGGGTGCGTGATCGCGCGGTCGCCCTGCACCTTGACCAGCGCCTCCGGGGAAGCGCCGACGATCCAGAACCGCTCGTCGGCGGTGTCCGCGAGGGCGAGGAAGTACATGTACGGGCTCGGGTTCAGCGTCCGGAGCACCCGGTAGACGTCGAGCGGGTCGGCCGTGACCTCGTGGTCGAACCGCTGCGAGATGACGACCTGGAACACGTCACCGTCGCGGATGAAGCCCTTCGAGCGCTCGACGGCCGCCATGTAGTCGGCCGGGCTCGTGCGGTGGGTCGGGGTCGGCTCGGCGATCTCGAACGCCTCGGCGACGGTCGCGACGCTCGGCTGCACCAGGTCGCCCTGCATGCGGTCGAGGCGCTGCTGCGCGTCCGCCCAGAGGGTGTCCGCGTCGTCGGTGCCGTCGTTCAGCACGCTCGCGACCAGCAGCACGAGACCGGTGCGGTGGTCGAGCGCGGCGAGTTCGGAGACGAACGACAGGGCCTGTCCGGGGACGTCGAAGTCGGCCGGCGGCACGTTCGGCAGGTGCTCGAGCTGCCGCACGGCCTCCCACCCGATGAAGCCGACGGTGCCGCCGACGAGCGGCGGCGAGCCGGGCACCCGCGGTGTGGCCCAGCGCTCGTGCAACCGTGCGAGGACCTCGAGGGGGGCGCCGTCGAGCGACCCGACGGCGCGCTCGGCGTCGATGCCGGTGTCGATCCAGGCCGCACGGTCGCCCTCCTGCGTCAGGACGCCGAAGCTCCGCACGCCGACGAACGACCAGCGTGACCACAGGCCACCCTGACCGGCGGACTCGAGCAGGAAGGACCCGGGGCGGCCGTCGGCGAGTTTGCGGTAGACGCCGACCGGCGTCTCGCTGTCGCCGTACAGCGCGCGGACGACCGGCAGGACGCGGTGGTCGCCGAGCAGGCCGTCGAACTCCGGTCGGGAGGTCGTGTGCGGGGTCTCGGAGATCGTCGCGGTGGTCATCGGGTCGGCTCCACGGCCGTGTCCGCCGGCGCGGACATCGTCACGGGCGCGAGCGGGTCGACGTCGAAGCACCGGTGCGCACCGGTGTGGCACGCAGCCCCGACCTGCTGCACCGTGACGAGGAGCGTGTCGTCGTCGCAGTCCAGTGCAGCACCTCGGACGTACTGGGCGTGTCCCGACGTGTCGCCCTTGCGCCAGTACTCGTTCCGCGACCGCGACCAGAAGGTCACACGGCCTTCGGTGAGGGTGCGGCGGAGGGCTTCCCGGTCCATGTAGCCGAGCATGAGGACGTCCTTCGACGATTCCTCCTGCACGATGGCGGGGAGCAGGCCGTCCGCACCGAAGTGTGCGCGGTCGAGGACCGCCTCGGTGTCGGTGCTGGTGCTGTCGGTCATGAGGCTCCTAGCCTACGGCGGCGGATCAGCGGACGGTGTGGCCGGTCGCGCGGAGCGCGGCCTTCACGTCCCCCACGGTCATCTCGCCACGGTGGAAGACACTGGCGGCGAGGACTGCATCCGCTCCCGCGTCGACGGCCGGGGCGAAGTGCTCGACGCGACCCGCGCCTCCCGAGGCGATCACCGGGACGGACGAGACGGCGCGCACCGCGGCCACGAGTTCGAGGTCGAACCCGTTCTTCGTGCCGTCGGCGTCGATGGAGTTGACGAGCAGCTCCCCCGCGCCGCGCTCGACGGCCTCGCGTGCCCACGCGATGGCGTCGAGGTCGGACTCGGTCCGCCCGCCGTGGGTGGTGACCACGAAGCCCGACGGCATCCGGTCGGAGCGCTTGACGTCGAGCGACAGCACGACGGCCTGGGCACCGAACCGGTCGGCGATCTCGCCGATGAGCTCGTGCCGGGCGATGGCCGCGCTGTTCACGCCGATCTTGTCCGCGCCGCACTGCTGCAGCCGCGAGACGTCGTCGACGCTGCGGACCCCGCCGCCGACGGTGAGCGGGATGAAGACCTGCTCGGCCGTCCGGGTCACGGTGTCGTACATCGTCGCCCGGTTCTCGACCGTGGCGCCGACGTCGAGGAAGGTCAGCTCGTCGGCACCCTGCTCGTAGTACCGAGCCGCGAGTTCGACGGGGTCACCGGCGTCCTGCAGGTCGAGGAAGTTCACGCCCTTGACGACGCGGCCGCCCTTGACGTCGAGGCACGGGATGACCCGGACCGACACGCCACCGGGGGTCACAGGCGTGCGGCGTGGATCGGGCTGACGAGGATCGCCCGGGCGCCGAGGTCGTAGAGCGCGTCCATGATGAGGTTCGCGTCGTCGCGCGGGATCATCACGCGGACCGCGGCCCAGTCACGGTCGTGCAGCGGCGACACCGTGGGTGACTCGATGCCGGACGCCACCGCGGTCGCCTGCTCGAGCAGGGCCGTGGGGACGTCGTAGTCGAGCATCACGTAGCCACGGGCAACGAGGACGCCCTGCAGGCGTCGGCGGAGCACGTCGATGCCCGGGATGGTCTCGTCGGTGGAGACGAGCACCGCGGTCGACTCGAGGATCACCGGGCCGAAGATCTCGAGGCCCGCCTGCCGGAGCGTGCTGCCCGTCGACACGACGTCGGCCACGGCGTCGGCGACCCCGAGCCGCACGGCGCTCTCGACCGCGCCGTCGAGCTTCACGAGCGTCGAGCTGACCCCGTGCTCGGCGAGGAAGGCACCGACCAGGCCGGGGTAGCTCGTGGCCACGCGGACGCCGTCGAGGTCCTGCAGCGAGGCGAACCGACCGGGCGTGCCGGCGAACCGGAAGGTGGAGTCGGCGAAGCCGAGCGCGTCGACCTCGTGCGCCTCGGACCCGGAGTCGAGCAGCAGGTCGCGGCCGGTGATGCCGACGTCGAGCGCGCCGGACCCCACGTACGTGGCGATGTCCCGCGGGCGGAGGAAGAAGAACTCGACGCCGTTGCGCTCGTCGAGCAGGTGCAGCGCCTTCGGGTCGCGGCGGCCGGCGTACCCGGCCTCCCGCAGCATGTCGGACGCGGTCTCGGACAGGGAGCCCTTGTTGGGCACGGCGATGCGGAGCATCAGTGGGTCTGCTTTCTGTGGGGTCGTCGGCGGTCGTCGGTGCGCCGGGCGGCGCTTCCTACAGATGTCGCCAGACGTCCGCCGGGGTGAGCCCCTTGGCGACCATGAGGACCTGGAGGTGGTAGATCAGCTGCGAGATCTCCTCCGAGGTACGCTCGTCGCCCTCGTACTCGGCCGCCATCCAGACCTCGGCGGCTTCTTCCACGATCTTCTTGCCGATCTGGTGCACGCCGGCGTCCAGTTCGGCGACGGTGCCGGAGCCCTCGGGGCGCGTACGCGCCTTCTCGGTGAGCTCCTGGAACAGGTCGTCGAACGTCTTCACGGGGTCCAGGCTACCGGTCTCCGCCGACGCTGCCGACGCACCGTCCGGACGGGAGGCAGTGGTCGCCTCGGTGACGCCGGTGCGCTCCGGCGCTCCCCCGGTCACGAGCGCGCCCGAGCGGCGGCCTCGCGCAGGTCGGCGATGCGCGCGGCGGGTTCGCCGCCGTACACCGCGGAGCCCGCCACCAGGGTGTCGGCACCGCTCCGGACGGCCTCGGGCACGGTGTCGACCGCGATCCCGCCGTCCACCTCGAGCCAGACGTCGAGCCCGGACGCGTCGACGGCAGCGCGGGCGTCGGCGAGCTTCGGCATCACGGACGGCATGAAGGACTGGCCGCCGAACCCGGGCTCGACCGTCATCAGCAGGATCATGTCGTAGGCGTCGAGGTGGTGCAGCACCTGCGTGATCGGGGTGCCGGGCTTCACTGCGACGGCGGCCCGGGCACCGTTCGACCGGATCGCCGCGGCGGTCGCCACCGGGTCGTCGGCTGCCTCGAAGTGGAACGTGACGCTCGACGCGCCCGTCTCGGCGTACTTCGGCGCGTTGCGGTCGGCATCGGTGATCATCAGGTGCACGTCGAGCGGCACCGGCGACACCTGCTGCAGGCGCTGCACGATCGGCAGCCCGAGCGTCAGGTTCGGGACGAAGTGGTTGTCCATCACGTCGACGTGCACCAGGTCGGCGGTCTCGATGCGCTGGAGTTCGCGCTCGAGGTTCGCGAAGTCGGCGGACAGGATGCTCGGCGAGATGCGGATCGTCACCGGGCAAGCCTACCGGCGTGCCGTGGGCCGGGGCCTCAGTCGACGCGACGGAACAGCGCGATGAACATCGCGTCCGTCCCGATCCGGTGCGGCCACAGCTGCGCCGTGGCACCGTCCGCGATCTCGGGGTCGCGCGCGGCGACACCCCGGACGATCGTGGCGGTGTCGAGCTGCTCGAGCCGGTCCCCGTGCCGCCCCATCAGCGCGTCGACCTGGCCGCGGGTCTCGGCCAGGTGCGGCGAGCACGTCACGTACGCCAGGGTCCCACCCGGTGCGAGCACCCGGACGGCGGCGTCGAGCAGTTCGGTCTGCAGGGCAGCGAGCTCCTCGACGTCCTCGGGGAGCTTCCGCCAACGGGCCTCCGGCCGGCGACGCAGCGCGCCGAGCCCGGTGCACGGGGCGTCGAGCAGGATGCGGTCGAAGGTCATCCCGGTGCCGTCGCGGCCGTACCGACGGGCGTCGCCCTCGACGACCCGCACGTGGTCACCGAACACGCCGAGGGCGTTCCGCACGAGTCCGGCCCGGGCGGGCACGAGCTCGTTGGCGACCAGGGTCGCCCCGCCCTGCTGCGCCTCGGCGGCGAGCAGCGCGGCCTTGCCGCCGGGCCCGGCGCACATGTCGAGCCATCGCTCCCCCGCACGCACGTCCGACGAGCGGCTCAGCGCCAGCGCGGCGAGCTGCGACCCCTCGTCCTGCACGCGCAGGCGTCCGGCGGCGACGCCCGGCACGCGCGCCGGGTCGCCGCTGATGCCGCGGATGCCGACGGGCGACACCGGCGCGGCGTCCGCCTGCACGACGGGCTCGTCAGCCCGGACGGGAGGCACGGTGCCGGTCGCGCCGTCGGCCTCCGGTTCGTCGTCCGCGGGCACCAGGGCCGCGGGCACGTCGTCCGCACCGGTCGCGTCGGCGAACGCGGCGTCGGTGTCGTCGTCTGGGGAAGTGCGGGCGGTCGCGGTGGCGATGTCCTCGTCGGTGGCGAGTCCGGGCAGGGCCGCGAGCTGCACCCGGGGTGCGGCGTTGTCGGCGGCGAGCAGGGCGGCGAGCTCGTCGCGGGAGCGCTCGGCGGCCAGGGCGTCGCGGAGCGCCGAGACGACCCAGACGGGGTGCGACCAGCGGGTGGCGAGCAGGGCGTCCCCGGCGCGGCCCTCGGTGATCAGGGCGTCCCACTCCTGATCGGTGCGGGCGGCGATCTTGCGCATCACGGCGTTCACGAACCCGGTCGCGCGGCGGGCGCCGACCTCGCGGGCGAGTTCGACCGTGGCGTCGACGGCGGCGTGCGTCGGCGTGCGCATGGCGAGCAGCTGGTGCGCACCGAGGCGCATCACGTCGAGGACGTCCGCCTCGATGTTCTCGGCCCGGCGACCGGAGGCCAGCGCGATGATCACGTCGTAGCGGCCGAGCATCCGGATCGACCCGTAGGTGAGCTCGGTCGCGAACCCGGCGTCGCGGGCGGTGAGCCCGGCGCGGCGGATGCGCGTCGGCAGCAGCAGGTTCGCGTAGGCGTCGTCCACCTGCACGGCGCGGAGCACGTCGAACGCCACGCGGCGGGCACTCGCCGGACGCGGGCCGCGGCGGGCGCCCTGGGGCTTCGTCTGGGGGCTCATGCGAGGACCTTCCCGTCCAGTTCGCCGAGGCCACGGGCCCAGGCGGCGGCGTCCATCGCCTTCTTGCCGGCCGGCTGCACCTCGAGCAGCACCAGCGGGGTGTCGGCGGTCCCGACCAGCAGCCGACCGCCGTGGAGTGCGAGCGCACCCGGCGCGAGCGACGGGGCGGGGTCCTGCGTGCCTCCCGGCTCCGTCCTGCTGCGGAGCAGCTTCACGCGGGTCTCGCCCAGGTGGGCGTACGCGCCGGGCTCGGGCGTGACCCCGCGCAGCCGCGCGTGCACGACGGTGGCGGGCGCGGCGAAGTCGATGCGGCCGTCGTCGATCGTGAGCTTCGGGGCGACCGTGGGCTCGCCGGACTGCTCGGTCGCGACGGCGGTGCCGTCGGCGATGGCGTCCACGACGTCCGCCACCACGTCGGCGCCGACCTCGGCCATCGCCGCGAGGACCTCGCCCGAGGTCGCCTCGGGGTCGATCTCGAAGGGCGGCGCGGCGTAGACCGGGCCGGCGTCGAGCGCCTCGACCAGCTGGAAGACCGTGGCGGCGGTCCGGGTGTCGCCGGCCATCACCGCACGCTGCACGGGAGCAGCACCGCGGTACGCCGGCAGGTCGGAGAAGTGCAGGTTGATCCAGCCGTGCCTCGGGGCGTCGAGCGCCGGGCGGCGGAGCAGTGCACCGTAGGCGACGATCACGCCGAGGTCGACGTCGAGGTCCGCGATCCGGGCGGTGACGGCGTCGTCGACGCGCGAGGCCTCGATGACCGGCAGTCCGAGCTCCGCGGCCACGACGGCCACCGGGGTCGGGGTGAGGACACGCTTGCGGCCCTGCGGGGTGGCCGGCCGCGTGAGCACCGCGACGATCTCGTGGTCGGACGCCGCCAGACGGCGGAGGGTGGGGACGGCCGCAGCGGGGCTGCCGGCGACGACGAGACGCATGGGCTCGATCCTCCCACGCCGAGGGGCCCACCCGACCCCGACCGCCTGTCCGGAGCACGCGGTGCTCGGCACAGCCTGTGCACCAGCAGAGCGTGGGCTGCGTACGTTCTGGCGGTATCGACGGAAGGAGCACCATGACCGACCGAGACCTACCCATCCCGGACTTCGACCACGTCCCGCTCGGCAACCTGACGGAGCACCTGACGGCCCTCGACCGCGAGCAGCTCGAGGTGCTGCTCGACCACGAGAACGCCCACGGTGCACGGTTGCCGGTGCTGGAGCGGATCCGTCACCGGATCGAGGCCCTGGACGGTGGTGCGGAGCCGACCGGTTCCGTGCCGGAGCACCTCCCCGAGACGTCTGCGGGGGCTTCGGCACCAGCGGACGTCACGCCGGCCACCGCCGGTCCGACGATCAACCCGCCGTCCCACGGCGTGCCCACCAACCCCGCGCAGCCGCGCTGAGATCAGGAGACACCATGAGTGACGTCACCACCGCCACCAACCGGTACGCCGGTTCGTCCGTCCAGAAGGCCGCCCTCGTGGTCGGCATCGTGTTCCTGCTCGTCGGGATCGCCGGGTTCGTCCCCGGCATCACGACCGGTGACCTGGCCGGGGCCGGACACGAGTCGATGGGCATGCTGCTCGGCATCTTCCAGGTGTCCGTGCTGCACAACATCGTGCACCTGCTGTTCGGCGTCGTCGGACTGCTCGCCGCCAACCGTGCCTCCGGTTCGCGGATGTACCTGGTGATCGGCGGGATCGTCTACTTCGTGCTGTGGATCTACGGCCTGTTCACCGCCGGCCACAGCTCGGGTGCGAACTTCGTCCCGCTGAACAACGCCGACAACTGGCTGCACCTCGTCCTCGCCATCGGCATGGTCGCCCTCGGCGTCGTGCTGCCGCGGGAGCGTCGCCGGCCCGCCAACGCCTGACCGACCCGCACCAGCCGGTCGCCGCACGGCGGCAGACCCCGAACGACACCGCCGACGTCCCACGACGTCGACGGTGTCGTTCTGCGTCGTGCAGCAATCGGGCCCGCCCGGGCCCGACGGCGTCAGACCTCGGAGAACGGTTCGGCGTCGTCCAACCGCACCCGCAGCGTCGGAGCGGCCCGTCGGCGGTTGCCGCCCTTGAGCACCCGCCGGGTCGACGAGCGCCGGATGACCTCGGCCTTGAGCGTGGCGGCGACCTCGGCCCCGTGTGCGTACGGGAACCGCACGATCGCCCGGACCGTGCCGGGCAGGGCGTCGTCCTCGACCGGGACCGGGCCGAGCACCGGACCGACGACGGCGTCGCCGAGCGCTTCGACCGCCGCGGTGACGGCTTCGTCGGTACCGGTCATCGTCGCCACCCGGACCGCCGGCGGGAAGTGGAGTTCGCGGCGGTCCGTCAGCTCGTCGTGCGCGGGTCCGTCGAGTCGCCACAGGGCCATCGCCGAGGCCAGCCGCCCGCCGATCCCGACCAGGTACACCTCGGCCCCGGGAGACGACTTCGCCGCCGCGTTCGTCCAGAAGCGCAGGACGTCCTCCTGCACGCGCAGCCCCTCGCGGGCGAGCATCTTCTCACCGTCCAGCAGCAGCACGCAGGCGTAGCCCCCCGGCACCGACGGCTCGGCCCCACGGGTGGCGACGACGACGGACGGGCGGGCGGGGACCTCGTCGAGCGGGCGCGAGCCGTCGGCGACGACGATCCGGGTGCCGGGGAACGCCCGCCCGAGTTCGTCGGCGGTCCGTTGCGCTCCCTGACCGACCGGCTTCACGGTGCCGTTGCCGCACGTCGGGCAGCGGAACCCGACGGCCAGCGCGCCGCAGAAGCGGCACTGGGGCGTGGCGCCACGGTGCGGGCTGCCGAGCGGCCCGCCGCAGACCCGGCAGTGCGCGCGTTCGCCGCACTCGGCACAGACCAGCCCGGTGCCGAAGCCCGGGCTCGCGACCTGCACCAGGACGGCACCGTGCTGGCTGGCCTCGCGCGCGGCACGCCACGCAGAGCTCGGTATGCGCGCCTGCGCGGCGAACCCCTCGGCCCCGGTCTGCTGCACGGTGGGGATGACCTTCGGGGTCTTCACGCGGTACGGCGCGACGTCCTGCAGCCAGTGCAGCTCGACCAGGCGCTGCACATCGGTGCTGCGCGCGTGTGAGACGAACAGCAGCGCGGCACCGGACTGGGCGGCCCGCACCAGGGCGACGTCGCGCGTGTGCACGTAGGGCGCCCGCTGCTCGATGAACGAGGCGTCGCCGTCGTCCCACATGGCGATCAGGCCGAGCTCCGTCGCCGGTGCGTACATCGCCGTGCGGTTGCCGATCGCGACCACCGGGTGCGTGCGGGCCTGCAGCAGTGCCTTCGCGCGCTGCCCGTTCGTCTGCTTCGCGTCGAAGCGCACCACCCGCTCCGGCGGCAGCACGGCGAGCAGGGCACGCTCGAGGTCGATGACGTCGCGGAAGTCCGGAACGGCGATCACCGCGGACTGCTCGGCCGCCACCGTGTGCGCGGCCGCCTGGGCGAGCGTGGCGGCCCACCCCGGGACCCAGACCAGCGCGTCCGCGTCACCCATCGCCACGGGCTGGGGCACGGCGGCGACCGCAGCGCGTCCGTGCTCCGTCACCACGGCCTCCAGGACGCCGTCGGCGTAGCCGGTGACGGGCGGGGCGATCACCGGCGGCGGCGACCACGCGGTGTCACGGGCGAGCCAGGCCTTCTCGGCGCGCACCTGCCGCGGGGGCACGGCGAGGCGCAGGACGTCGGAGGCGACCCCCGCGGCCCGGTCGGCGACGGCACGCGCGAGGGTCCAGATCTCCGGCGCCAGGACGGGCACCGGGGACAGGACGGCCTCGATCTGGCTCAACTCACCTGGGTACTCACCCTCGGTGACGATCTCGACGACGTAGCCGTCGGACATCCGTGCCCCGGTGCGCAGCGGCACCTTGACGCGGACCCCCGCGACGCAGTCGTCCTCGAGCTCGGCCGGTACCCGGTAGTCGAACAGACGGTCCAACTGCGGGAGCGGCGAGTCGAGGACGACGCGCGCGACGGTGGTCACGCGGTGCTTCAGACGGTCGCGGCGACGAGTCCTGCGGCGGCGCGGAGTTCCTCGACACGGTCGAGCTGCTCCCACGTGAACCCGGGGAGCTCGCGGCCGAAGTGGCCGTAGGTCGCGGTCTGCGCGTAGATCGGTCGGAGCAGGTCGAGGTCGCGGATGATCGCGGCCGGACGCAGGTCGAACACCTGGCGGATGGCGGCCTCGATCGTGGCGTCGTCGACGTGTCCGGTGCCGAAGGTCTCGACGTAGAGCCCGACGGGCTTCGCACGGCCGATCGCGTACGCGACCTGCACCTCGAGCCGGTCGGCGAGCCCCGCGGCGACCGCGTTCTTGGCGACCCAGCGCAGCGCGTACGCCGCCGAACGGTCGACCTTCGACGGGTCCTTGCCGCTGAACGCGCCGCCACCGTGACGGGAGGCCCCGCCGTAGGTGTCGACGATCACCTTGCGGCCGGTGAGCCCGGCGTCGCCCTGGGGGCCGCCGATCTCGAAGCGGCCGGTCGGGTTCACGATGACGTCGACGTGCGACGAGTCGAGGTCGACCAGGTCGAGGACCGGACGGATCACGTGCTCGGTGATCGCGGCGGTGAGCTCGTCGAGCGTGACGCTCGGCGAGTGCTGCGTGGAGAGCACGACGGTCTCGACGGTCTTCGGCACGACGCCGTCGTACCCGATGGTGACCTGGGTCTTGCCGTCCGGGCGCAGGAACGACAGCTCGCCCGACTTCCGGACCGCGGCCAGGCGCTCGGCCAGGCGGTGCGCCAGCCAGATCGCGACCGGCATGTACTCGGGGGTCTCGTTCGTCGCGAAGCCGAACATGATGCCCTGGTCGCCGGCGCCCTGACGGTCGAGCGGGTCGACCGCACCGGTGCGGGAGTCGAGCGACTCGTCCACACCCTGCGCGATGTCCGGCGACTGCGCACCGATCGAGACCTCGACACCACAGGTGGCACCGTCGAACGAGACGTCCGACGAGTTGTAGCCGATCCCGGTGATGACGTCACGGACGAGCTTGGGGATCTCGACGTAGCCGGAGGTCGTGACCTCGCCGGCGACGTGCACGAGCCCGGTGGTCACCATTGTCTCGACGGCGACGCGCGCGTTCGGGTCGACCGTGAGCAGTGCGTCGAGGATGCTGTCCGAGATCTGGTCGCAGATCTTGTCGGGGTGCCCCTCGGTCACCGACTCGGACGTGAAGAGGCGGAGAGCAGCTGCAGTCACCGGGATCAGTCGGTGGGCTGCTGCTGCTTGGTGACGGTGAGCTTGTCCTCGTTGATCTCGTGGAGCGCGACGGACAGCGGCTTGTCGTCGATCGTCGAGTCGACGAGCGGTCCGACGTTGTCGAAGAGCGAGCCCTCGTGCAGGTCGGCGTAGTAGTCGTTGATCTGGCGGGCGCGCTTGGACGCGAAGATGACGAGCGCGTACTTCGACTCGACTTTGCTGAGCAGGTCGTCGATGGGCGGGTCGATGATGCCCTGGGGGTTGGCCATGGTGTCTCCTCGAAGTCAGTGCACCCGTCAGGGCGCAGAGAACAAGTCTACGACCTCACGTGCCGCGGTGCCGACATCGGAGTTCACGATCCGCACGTCGAACTCGTCCTGGGCGGCCAGCTCGACCTTCGCGGTCTCGAGGCGACGCGCTTGTTCCTCCGCGGATTCGGTCCCGCGGCCGATGAGCCGGCGCACCAGTTCCTCCCACGTCGGGGGCAGCAGGAACACGAGCACCGCCTCGGGCATGGCGTCGCGGACCTGCCGGGCGCCCTGCAGGTCGATCTCGAGCATGACCTTCTCGCCGGCGTCGAGCGCGCGGTCGATCGGCGGGCGCGGGGTGCCGTAGCGGTACGAGTTGTGAACGGTCGCCCACTCGAGCAGCTCGCGGTCGCGGATCATGCGGTCGAACTCGTCGTCGTCCACGAAGTAGTAGTGCACGCCGTCGACCTCGCCGGGGCGCGGCTTCCGGGTGGTGGCGGAGACGCTGAGGTTGACGTCCGGGTAGTGCTGTCGGATGTGCGCGCTGACCGTGCCCTTGCCGACCGCGGTGGGTCCGGCGAGCACGACGAGCTTCGAGGCACCACGCTTGCGACCGCGGGCGGCGAGCCAGTCGGCCAGGGCCGCGCGCTGCCGGGTCCCCAGGCCACCGAGGCGCTTCGACGGTGCGATCCGCAGGGACCCCATGATCGCCTCGGCTCGCGCGGGGCCGATGCCCGGCAGGCTCACCAGCAGGTCACGGACCCGCAGCGAGCGTTCCGCCGAGGTCGTCTCGACCAGCGAGTCGTCCCACGCAGCACGGGCGACGTCGAGCGCGGAGCGCTCCCCCGACGCGATCGCGGCCTTCACCGCGGCCCGGGCGCGTCGCGCGGCCACGGCGGCCTTCGCCGCGGCGACGCGGTCGACCTCTGGCGGGGTGCGGTGGGCGGGCAGGCCCTCGTGGTCGTCGGTCACGCTGCCGCCGCCAGTGCGCTGCGGATGCGATCGGCGCGGTCGGCGACGAGCGCCGCGGCACCGTCCGGACCGTCGGTCAGCAGGCCGCGCGACTCGCTCACGAGCACCTGCTCGGCACGCGCGCCGTACAGCGCACGGAGGTCCTCGATGCGAGCGCCCTGGGCACCGAAGCCCGGTGCGAGGACCGGCGCGGTGCCGATCGCGTCCGCGTCGATGCCGAAGTCGTCGAGGTGAAGGGTCGCGCCGAGCACGAGCCCGACGTCGCCGAGGGCCTGATCGCCCACGGACCGGTTGTCGTCTGCCACGTCCAAGACGATACCGGCCGCGACCGTCCGGCCGGTACGCGGTCCCTCGGCGAGCACCGCGGTCTGCAGCACCCGGGCCTCGGGGTTGCTCGTCGCCGCGAGCACGAAGACCCCGGCACCGTTCCGGCGCGCGACGTCGATCGTGCCCCGGAGCGAGCCGTACCCGAGGTACGGCGACACGGTCATCGCGTCGGCCGCGAACGGCCCGTCGCGGTCGAGCCACGCGAGCGCGTAGTCGTCACCGGTGGTCCCGATGTCGCCCCGCTTCACGTCGGCGACGACCAGGAGGCCCGCATCGCGTGCCCGGCGGATCGTCGCGTCGAGCGCACGGTAGCCCGCAACCCCCGCCGCCTCGAAGAAGGCGACCTGCGGCTTCACGATCGCCGCGCGGCCGGCGGCCGCGTCGACCAGCGTCGCGCCGAATGCCGTGAGGCCCTGCTCGTCGCGGGCGAGCCCCCACGCCGCCAGGGTGGCGGCGTGGGGGTCGATCCCGACGCAGAGCGGTGAACGCTCCCCCATGGCGGACGCGAGGCGGTCGCCGAAGGAGGCCGGGCCTCCCGACCGGGGCGTGTCCACGATGGCAGCCGTCACCAGGTCGCGCGCTCGCGCGCGTAGTCCTGCAGGCTGCGGACGTTGAGCGGCGAACCGATCGTCTCGATCGCCGCGACGGCCGCCCCGATCTGCGCGATCGTCGTGAACAGCGGCTTGTCCGCCGCCACCGTGGCGGCGCGGATCTCGTACCCGTCCGCACGACCGGCGGCACCCGACGGCGTGTTGATGACGATGTCGACCTCGCCCGTGGCGAGCAGGTCGACGACGCTCTCGCCGCCCTGGCTGTACTTGCCGACGATCCCGACCTCGATGCCGTTGCGGCGGAGGATCTCCGCCGTGCCCTCGGTCGCGATGATCGTGAAGCCGAGCTGCTGCAGGCGGTGCACCGGCAGCACGATCGCGCGCTTGTCGGTGTCGGCGACGCTCACGAAGACCGTGCCGCTGGTCGGCAGGCCGCCGTACGCGGCGTCCTGCGACTTGAGGAACGCCCGCGGGAAGTCGCGGTCGATGCCCATGACCTCGCCGGTGGAGCGCATCTCGGGGCTGAGCACCGAGTCGACGACCTGGCCCTCGCGGGTGCGGAAGCGACGGAACGGCAGCACGGCCTCCTTCACGGCGACCGGCGACTGCGCGGGCACGAACGCGCCGTCACGCTCGGGCAGCATGCCCTCGGCGACGAGCTCGGCGACCGTGGTGCCGGTCATGATGCGGGACGCGGCCTTGGCCAGCGGGATGCCGAGCGCCTTCGAGACGAAGGGCACCGTGCGGCTGGCGCGCGGATTCGCCTCGAGGACGTAGAGCACGCCGGCGCCGATGGCGAACTGCACGTTGAGCAGGCCCTGCACGCCGATGCCGCGGGCGATCTTCTCGGTCGCGTCGACCACGCCCTGGATCTCCGCGCGGCCGAGGCCGACCGGGGGCAGGGTGCACGCCGAGTCGCCGGAGTGGATGCCGGCCTCTTCGAGGTGCTCCATGATGCCGCCGATGTACAGCCGCTCGCCGTCGAAGAGCGCGTCCACGTCGATCTCGACGGCGTCGTCCAGGAACCGGTCGACCAGCAGCGGGAGCTCCGGGCCGATGATCGCCTGGTCGGCCATCCGGTCGAAGTAGTCCGCCAGCGACGGGGAGTCGTACAGGATCTCCATGCCGCGCCCGCCGAGCACGAACGACGGGCGGACGAGGACGGGGTACCCGATCTCCTCGGCCACCGTGGTCGCGCTCGCCAGGTCGTGGGCCGTGCCGTTCCGCGGTGCGAGCAGACCGGCGGCGTCGAGGATGGCGGAGAACTGTCCGCGCTCCTCGGCCGAGTCGATTGCGGTCGGGCTGGTGCCGAGGATCGGGATGCCCGCGGCCTCGAGCGGCTTCGCCAGGCCCAGGGCGGTCTGACCACCGAGCTGCACGACGACACCGACGAGCTCGCCGGACGCGGCCTCGGCCTCGATGACCTCGAGGACGTCCTCGGCGGTCAGGGGCTCGAAGTACAGGCGGTCCGAGGTGTCGTAGTCGGTCGACACGGTCTCGGGGTTGCAGTTGATCATGATCGTCTCGAACCCGGCGGCGCTCAGCGCGAAGGACGCGTGCACGCAGGAGTAGTCGAACTCGACGCCCTGCCCGATGCGGTTCGGGCCGGAGCCGAGGATGACGACCTTCTTGCGGTCGCTCGGGACGACCTCGGTCTCGGTGTCGTACGACGAGTAGTGGTACGGCGTCAGGGCCGGGAACTCGCCGGCGCAGGTGTCGACCGTCTTGAAGACGGGCCGGATGCCCTGGGCGTGCCGCTCGTCACGGACCTGCTGCTCGGAGACCGGTGCCGCGTCCGAGCTGCGCAGGCTCGCGATCTGGATGTCGCTGAAGCCGTGGTCCTTCGCCCAGCGCAGGGTGTCCGCGTCGAGGGACTCGGCGGCCCGGACCTCGTCCGCGACCTCGTTGATGAGCACGATCTGGTCGATGAACCAGGGGTCGATCTTGGTGGCCTCGAAGACCTCGTCCGCGGTGGCGCCCGCGACCAGGGCCTGCTGGACCGTCACGATGCGACCGTCGGTCGGGATCGACGACTTCGTCAGCAGGGCGTCCTTGTCGAGCTCGGCCGCCGGGGTGTCCCAGTGGAAGCTCGACCCGCGCTTCTCGAGCGAGCGCAGCGACTTCTGCAGTGCGGTGGCGTAGTTCCGGCCGATGGCCATCGCCTCGCCGACGCTCTTCATCGTCGTGGTGAGGGTGGCGTCGGCGGCCGGGAACTTCTCGAACGCGAACCGCGGGGTCTTCACGACCACGTAGTCGAGCGTCGGCTCGAAGCTCGCCGGGGTGACCTTCGTGATGTCGTTCTCGATCTCGTCGAGCCGGTAGCCGATGGCGAGCTTCGCCGCGATCTTGGCGATCGGGAAGCCCGTGGCCTTCGACGCGAGGGCCGACGAGCGGGACACGCGGGGGTTCATCTCGATGACGATGACGCGGCCGTTGGACGGGTCGACGGCGAACTGGATGTTGCAGCCGCCGGTGTCGACACCGACGCGACGGATGATGTCGATGCCGATGTTCCGCATGTTCTGGTACTCGCGGTCGGTCAGGGTCAGCGCGGGGGCGACCGTGATCGAGTCACCGGTGTGGACACCGACCGGGTCGACGTTCTCGATGGAGCAGATGACGACGGTGTTGTCGTAGTTGTCGCGCATCAGCTCGAGCTCGTACTCCTTCCAGCCGAGGATGGACTCCTCGAGCAGGACCTCGGTCGTCGGGCTGGACTGCAGCCCGTCGCCGACGAAGCGGACGAGTTCGGCCTCGTTGTAGGCGAAGCCCGAGCCGAGGCCGCCCATGGTGAAGGACGGGCGGACGACCAGCGGGTACCCGAGGTCCTTCGCGAACTCCTTCGCTTCTTCGAGCGTGTGCGCGATGTGGCTGCGGGCGACGTCGGCGCCCGATTCGAGCACGAGCTCCTTGAAGAGCTGGCGGTCCTCGCCGCGCTGGATCGCCTCGACCTTGGCACCGATGAGCTCGACGCCGTGCTTGGTGAGGATGCCGGCCTCGTCGAGCGCGATGGCCGCGTTCAGGGCCGTCTGGCCGCCGAGGGTCGGCAGGACGGCATCCGGCTTCTCGATGCGGATGATCTCCTCGAGCGACGCGTTCGTGATCGGCTCGATGTAGGTCGCGTCGGCGAAGTCGGGGTCGGTCATGATCGTCGCCGGGTTCGGGTTGACCAGGATGACCCGGACGCCCTCGGCCCGGAGGACGCGGCACGCCTGGGTGCCGGAGTAGTCGAACTCGGCGGCCTGACCGATGACGATCGGGCCGGAACCGATGACGAGGACGGAGTTGATGTCTGCGCGCTTGGGCATCAGTTCGCTTCCTTGGTGATGTCTGCTGCGGGGGTCGTGGCATCGGCGGTGGCCGCGTCGAGCGGCTCCCCGTCGCGACGCTCGCGCACCATGTCCGCGAACCGGTCGAAGAGGTACATGCTGTCGTGCGGTCCGGCGGCGGCCTCGGGGTGGTACTGCACGCTGAACGCCGGCACGTCGAGCGCGCGGAGGCCCTCGACCACGTTGTCGTTCAGCGAGTAGTGCGAGACCTCGACCCGACCGAACCCGGCCGGGGACTCGAGGACCTCGCCGAGGGGTGCGTCGACCGCGAAGCCGTGGTTCTGGCTCGTGATCTCGACCTTGCCCGTGGTCGTGTCGAGCACCGGCTGGTTGATGCCGCGGTGACCGAAGGGCAGCTTGTAGGTGCCGAAGCCGAGCGCGCGGCCGAGCAGCTGGTTGCCGAAGCAGATGCCGAAGAACGGCCGGCCGGTGCGCAGGCTGTCCTGCAGCAGTTCGACCTGCGCGTCCGACGCGGCGGGGTCGCCGGGGCCGTTCGAGTAGAACAGGGCGTCCGGTGCGAGGGCTTCCAGCTCCGGGGCGGAGATGTCCTGCGGCACCACGTGCACCTCGAAGCCGCGGGCGGCGAGGTACCGGGTGGTCGAGGCCTTCACGCCGAGGTCGAGCACGGCCAGGGTGCCGATCTGCTCGCCCTCGGCGGGGACGACGTAGGTCTCCGGGGTGGACACGACCGCCGAGAAGCTCGCGCCGGCCATCGTCGCCTGCGACACGACCGCGTCCAGCTGCTCCGACTCCGGCAGTGCCGCGTCCGCACCGCTGAAGACGCCGCCCTTCATGGCGCCGGCGTCACGGATGCGGCGGGTGAGCGCGCGGGTGTCGATGCCAGAGATACCGACGATGCCGTCGCGCACCAGGTGGTCGTCGAGCGTGGCGTTCGCACGGTGGTTCGACACCACGCGACTGGGGTCGCGCACGACGTACCCGGCCACCCAGATGCGACGGGACTCGGGGTCCTCGTCGTTCACGCCCGTGTTGCCGATGTGCGGCGCGGTCTGCACCACGATCTGTCCGGCGTAGGAGGGGTCGGTCAGCGTCTCCTGGTAGCCGGTCATGCCGGTCGCGAAGACCACCTCACCGAGCGTGCGCCCACGGGCGCCGTAGGCCCAGCCGTCGTACCGGGTGCCGTCTTCGAGGATCAGGACGGCCCGTTCGCGTGTCATGCTTTCTTCCCTTCGCCCGCGGTTCGCGGAGCATCGGCCGCAGTCGCCTGCGGCCCGGTCTCGGTCAGTCCCTGCAGGGCGTGCAGCGCGGCTGCGTCGCCCTCCGGGAACCGGAAGTAGGTGTCCAGGTCCGTCGCACCTGCGGCGCCGGTCGCCGTCCATCGCAGACGGACCAGTCCCCCGGGTTCGACCACTCGGTCGATCGCCCACGTGGAGCGGTCGGCGCCGCGGACCGCGTCGCGCACGATCCAGCGGTCGTCGGTGCCGGCGAGGCGCATCACCACGCCGGTCGCGTGGACCGTCACCCCGCCGCGGCCGCGGAACCCGAGGCCGCCTGCGGTGATGCGTTCCAACGGCTGGTCGGCACGGGTCGTCGCGACGGTGAACCCGTCCCACGACCCGACCAGAGGTGCCAGATCGGCCGGTACCCGGACCGGAGGCACGGCTTCCGCCTGCTTCCTGGTCCGCGTCCGCCAGGTGCGCGCCATCGCCACGAACAGGGCGGCGACCGCGAGCAGGATCACCGCGCCGAGGAGCCAGCGCTGGGCGTCGCCGCTCATGCGCGCGCCCCCGTCCGGAGCGCCGCGGCGTGCGCCGCGATCGTCTCCGCGTCGACGACCTGGCCGTCGAGCACCGTCGCGTACCCCTGGTGGAAGGTGGCGACGACCCGGCCCGGCAGCGTCATGCCGAGGTACGGCGAGTTCTGCGACTGCCCGGCGAGGTCGGTGACCGCGAACTCGCGACTGGCCGACGGGTCGTAGAGGGTGATTTCGGCGGGGGCGCCCGCGGCGATCCGCTGCCCGTGCCCCTCGACCTGGCCGATCCGCGCCGGTGCCTCGGACAGCACCCGCGCGACGTCGGCCCAGTCGAGCCGGCCGTCGTCGACCACCGCGGCCTGCACCACGCTCAGCGCGGACTCGAGGCCGACCATGCCGTTCGCAGCGGCGGGCCACTCGCAGCACTTCGCCTCGGCGGTGTGCGGTGCGTGGTCGGTCGCGACGATGTCGATGGTGCCGTCGGCCAGGGCCGCGCGGAGCGCCTCGACGTCCTCGCGGGCGCGGAGCGGCGGGTTCACCTTGTAGCGGGCGTCGTACCCGGGGGCACCGTCGTGGCCGGCGATGAGGTCCTCGGTGAGCACCAGGTGGTGCGGCGTGACCTCGGCCGTGACGTCGATGCCGCGGGACTTCGCCCACCGGATCACCTCGACGCTGCCGGCCGTCGAGACGTGGCAGACGTGCAGGCGTGCTCCGACGTGGTCGGCGAGCAGGACGTCGCGGGCGATGATCGCCTCTTCCGCGACGGCGGGCCAGCCGGCGAGGCCGAGCTCCGAGGACAGTCGGCCCTCGTTCATCTGCGCGCCGATGGTCAGCCGGGGCTCCTGGGCGTGCTGCGCGAGCACCCCGCCGAAGCCCTTGATGTACTCGAGTGCGCGGCGCATGAGCAGCGGGTCGGCCACGCAGGAGCCGTCGTCCGAGAAGACCCGGACCTTCGCCCTGGACGTCGCCATCGCGCCGATCTCGGACAGGTGCGTGCCCTGCAGCCCTTGTGACACGGCGCCGATCGGGCGGACCGTCACGTAGCCGGCGTCGTCCCCGAGGGCCTGGACCTGCTCGACGACCCCGGCGGTGTCCGCGACGGGGCTCGAGTTCGCCATGGCGTTGACGGCGGTGAACCCGCCGGCAGCCGCGGCACGCGACCCGGTGAGGACCGTCTCGGACTCCTCGTGGCCGGGCTCGCGCAGGTGCGTGTGGAGGTCCACGAGACCGGGCAGGGCGATGAGGCCGTCCGCGTCCACGGTGGTGGCGCCGGCCGTGTCGAGACCGGTCCCGACCGCGGTGATGCGCCCGCCCTCCAGACGGATGTCGGCACGCGAGCCGTCGACCAGCTGCGCGCCACGGATCAGGTGAGCGGTCATGCGGCGGACTCCTTCGCGTCGGTGCCGTTGCCGGCGCTGCCCGTCAGGGCGAGGTAGAGGACGGCCATCCGGACCGAGACGCCGTTCTCGACCTGCTCGACGACGGTCGAGCGGGGGTCGTCGGCGGCGACACCGGCGATCTCGAGCCCGCGGTTCATCGGACCGGGGTGCATGATCAGCGTGCGCTCGGACAGCCGCCCGAAGCGCGCCGCCGTCAGGCCCCAGTGCCGCGTGTACTCGCGCGGGTTCGGGAAGAAGGCGTCGTTCATGCGTTCCTGCTGGATGCGGAGCGTCATGACGACGTCCGGGTCCTCGGCCAGGGCGGTGTCGAGGTCGTGGTGCACCGCGGCGCCGAACGGGGTCGGGGTGGCGGGCAGCAGCGTCGGCGGCGCGGCGAAGGTCACGCTCGCCCCGAGGGTGCGGAGCAGCCACGCGTTCGACCGGGCGACCCGGCTGTGCAGCACGTCGCCGATGATCAGGACGCGCACGCCGTCGAGGCCCTGGCCGCGTGAGCCGGCGCCGTGCAGTCGGCGGCGCATGGTGAAGGCGTCGAGCAGCGCCTGCGTCGGGTGCTCGTGGGTCCCGTCACCGGCGTTGACCACGGGGACGTCGATCCAATCGGCGTCGGCGAGCACCCGCGGGGCGCCCGAGGCACCGTGGCGCATGACGATGCCGTCGATGCCCATCGCGCCGAGGGTCTGCACGGTGTCCTTCAGGGATTCGCCCTTCGAGACGCTCGAGCCCTTCGCGGCGAAGTTCAGGACGTCGGCGGACAGGCGCTTCGCGGCGGCCTCGAACGAGATGCGCGTGCGCGTGGAGTCCTCGAAGAACAGGTTCACCACGGTCTTGCCGCGCAGGGCCGGGAGCTTCCGGACCTCGCGTGTGTTGACCTCGGCCATCTCCTCGGCGACGTCGAGGATGTGGACGGCCTGGTCGCGGGACAGGTCGGCGGTGGAGAGCAGGTGCCGCATCACGCCACCCCCTGCTCGATGAACACGGTGTCGTCGCCGTCGGTCTCGGCCAGGTGCAGCGTGACCCGCTCGTCGGACGCGGTCGGCAGGTTCTTGCCCACGTGGTCCGCACGGATCGGCAGCTCGCGGTGGCCACGGTCGACGAGCACGGCGAGCCGGACGGCACGCGGCCGTCCGATGCCCTGCAGCGCGTCGAGCGCGGCACGGACGGTGCGGCCGGAGTAGAGCACGTCGTCGACGAGCACGACGACCTTGCCGTCGATGCCGCCGGCGGGGATGACCGTCCGGTGCGGCGCGCGACCGATGCCGTGGCCGAGGTCGTCCCGGTGCATGGTGACGTCGAGCGTGCCGACACGCTCCGTCCCGATGCCGCCGGCGGCCGAGGACCACTCCGGCTCGATGCCGGCCAGGATCCGGCCGAGGCGTTCCGCCAGGACGGCGCCGCGGGTCGGGATGCCGAGGAGCACGAGGTCCGAGCCCCCGTGGTTGGCTTCGAGGATCTCGTGCGCGATGCGTGTCAGGGCACGCGTGATGTCGGGCTGTTGCAGGACCGTTTTGGTTCCCACGTCGACCCCCTTCCCCGCCTCACTGGACGGCATTAAAGGATGCTGACGTGGTCAACCCTACCGGGACTCCTGGTCTCCTGCGACCGTCCGACCGGACGGTGCGCGACCGCCGGCGACGGCCCCGAGCACGCCGTTGACGAAGCCCGCCGAGTCCTCGGTGGACAGCGACTGCGCGAGCTCGACCGCCTCGGCGATGGCGACGGCGTCGGGGACCTCCGGGTTGAACCGGAGCTCCCAGACGGCCATCCGCAGGATGCAGCGGTCGAGGACCGGCATCCGGGCGATCGACCAGCCCTGGGCGTGGTCGACGATGACGGAGTCGATCTCGTGACGGGCGTCGTCGACGCCGGTGACGATCTGGCGCGCGTAGTCCCAGCTGGAGGCACGCTCCGGCTGGTCCAGGTGCCGGACCGTCTCGGTGGCGAGCACGTCCGCGATCGGCAGTTCGCGCACCTCGGCCACGTACAGCATGTCGAGGGCGCGCTTGCGGGCCTTCGAACGAGCACTCATACGGTCAGCGCCTAGGAGTTGACGCGGCCGAGGAAGCTGCCGTCGCGCGTGTCGATCTTCACCAGGGTGCCGCTCTCCAGGTACAGCGGGACCTGGATGCGGTGGCCGGTCGCGATGATGGTCGCGTCCTTGGTGCCACCGGAGGAACGGTCGCCCTGCAGGCCGGGCTCGGTCTCGACCTCGGTGACGATCGACGTCGGGAGCTCGACGTACAGCGGGTTGCCCTCGTTCATCGCGATGGTGACCATCGCGGACTCGAGCAGGTAGTTCTTGGCGTCGCCGACCACGGTCGCGGAGACCGGGATCTGGTCGTACGTGTCGGTGTCCATGAACACGTAGGAGTCGCCGTCCTCGTAGAGGAACTGGTAGTCACGACGGTCGACGGTCGCGGTGTCGATCTTCGCGCCGGCGTTGAACGTGCGGTCGACGACCTTGCCGGAGACGACGTTCTTGAGCTTCGTGCGGACGAACGCGCCGCCCTTGCCCGGCTTGACGTGTTGGAACTCGACGACCGACCACAGCTGGCCGTCGATGATGAGAACGGCGCCGTTCTTGATGTCTGTGGTACTGGCCATGAGTCGTCGGTGTCCCGTTCGGTCGTGTTGTGAAGTGTCCTCGGGCCGCGGACGGCCCCGGACGAGTGTAGCGGACGCCCGCCCGGCGGCCGGAGCGGTGCGCGCCGCGGTCAGCGTCGCCGTCGGGCGAGCCAGGCGTCGATCGCCGCCCAGCCGAGCAGCACCACCGCCGCTCCCCCGAGCAACCCGCCCGCGACCCCGGTGGACAGGGCCGCCGTCGGTCGCGCCGGCAACGACAGGTAGACGATCGCAAGGATCCCCGCCCCCGCGCCGAGCAGCACGAGCAGGATGCGCCGGATCATGCCGGACACGAGCTGCCGGTCGCGGCTGTCCGCGAAGAGCCGGATGTTCACCGTGAACCGTCCGGTCTCGATCGCCTCCCCGATGCGGTCCACCCGGCGGGGCAGGCGTCGGGCCGCCGACACGACGCCGAGCAGTTCCTTCGCCGCGAGGTCCCGGAGCTTGCCGGGCCGGAGCTGGTCGGTGATCTGCTCCCGGGCGAGTCCGCGGGACTCCTCGAGCAGGTCGAACGACGGTGCGAGCGTGCGGAGGGTGCCCTCGAAGATGGCCAGGGCGCGGGCCGCGGCGACGAAGTCCGGCGGCGGCTTCAACCGGTACCGCCCGAAGACCTCGACCGCGTCGTCCACGGTGTCGACACCGATGCGCGCACCCGGGCCGAGCTCGTCCGCGACGAAGCGGGCGATGTCCCGACGGAAGTCGGGCTCGTCGTGCGCATCGCGCACGGGTGCCATCCGCAGGACCGCATCGGCGATCCGCGACGTGTCGTCCTGCAGGTAGGCGGCCAACAGGTCCTGGACCGTGTCCCGGAGACCCGGGTCGAGCCTCCCGACCGATCCGAAGTCGATCAACGCGGGCCCGTCGGGCAGCACCAGGACGTTCCCCGGGTGCAGGTCCGCGTGGTACAGGCCGTCGAAGACGACCTGGCGCAGGAAGGCGCGGAGGATCGCGCGCATCGGCGCGTCGAGGTCGCGCTCGGAACGCTCGGCGCGGATCGCGCTGAGGGTGTCGCCCTCCAGGAACTCCATCACGAGCACACGCCGGCCGGACAGGTCCGGGTATGGGTCCGGGAACCGGACCTCGTCCGGACGCGCGCTGCGGGCCTGGGCCGCACGCAGCGCCGTGAGGTTCCGGAGCTCGGAGACGAAGTCGACCTGCCGGATCAGGTCGTCCGCGTACTGGCCGGCGATGTCCTCCACCCCGACCTGCCGCGCCTCGGTCGACCACCGGGCCATGAACCGGACGACCCGCAGCGCGATGTCGACGTCGCGGCGCACCGCGGCGTCGATCCCCGGCCGCTGCACCTTCACGGCGACCGCGGTGCCGTCGGGCAGCCGGGCGCGGTGCACCTGCGCGATGGACGCCGCTGCGACGGGCACCGGGTCGAAGGTCGCGAAGACCTGGTCGACCGGGGCACCGAGCTCCTGCTCGAGGAGCGCACGGACCTCGTCCGCCGGCGCCGCCGTGACGTTCCGCTGCAGGTGTGCGAGTCCCTCGGTCCACTCCTCGGGCAACAGGTCGTCGCGGGTGGAGAGCAGCTGGCCCATCTTCACGAACCCGCCGCCGGCTTCCTCGAGCGCCCGGCGCAGGTGCTCGGCCTGGTCGCGACGCAGGTCCGAGGTGGCCGGGTCGTGCGAGAAGTCGAGACGACGGAACGGCACCAGGTGGTGGCGGCGGGCGATCGAGAGGAGTTCGGTGAAGCGTCGACCACGGGAGCGCAGGGTGCCGGTGTCGGCATCGCGCGGGCCGGAGAGGTCGCTCAGTCGGGGTGGGGTGGGCACGCCCGCCAGTCTGCTCCCCGGTGCTGGGTCCGCAGCGTGCGGGTGGCCCGGTCCGTCGCGTCGCTCCGTCCTCCTCCACAGCCGGGAGGCCCGGCGCGGCTTCCACAGGTCGGCGCGGGCCCGGCGCGGGGCTCGGTCCTGGAGCGGACACTCGTGCCGTGGAGACAGCACTGATCGCGGCGTGCATCGCCGCCGGAGCGGCGATCGTCGCCGCCGTCGTCAGCTGGTTCGGGGCGTGGCCTGGCATCGGTTCGCCTGGGTCACCGTCTCGACGCCTGTCACCTGGTGGTGGCGCAGGACGCGACGGGTCCTGCGCTGACCGGCGTGGCTAGACGCCGACCTCCTGGTAGGCGGTGAAGAGCAGGTGGTCCTCGGGCCCCTCGAGCACGACGGGCTTGCCGACGCCGTCCAGGATGATGAACCGCAGCATGCCGGCACGGGCCTTCTTGTCGCGGCGCATCGTGGCGAGCAGCCCCTGCCACCGACCGACACCGTACGAGGTCGGCAGGTCGAGCGACTCGAGGATCGCCCGGTGCCGGTCGACCGTGGCGTCGTCCAGGTGGCCGGTGAGTCGGGCGAGTTCGGCGGCGAACACCATGCCGACCGACACCGCCGCCCCGTGGCGCCACTGGTACCGCTCGGCGTGCTCGATCGCGTGCCCGAGGGTGTGCCCGTAGTTCAGGATCTCGCGTCGGCCCTGCTCGGTGAAGTCGTCCGAGACGACCTCGGCCTTGAGCGCGATGGCGAGCTCGACGACCCGCCGGAACTCCGGCGTCGTCGGGTCGGTCACCCGGTCGACGTCGGCCTCGACGATGTCCAGGATCTCGGGCACGGCGATGAACCCGGCCTTCACGATCTCCGCGAAGCCCGTCAGGATCTCGTTGCGCGGCAGCGTGCGGGCGAGGTCGAGGTCCACGACGACGGCGCGCGGGGCGTAGAAGGCGCCGACCAGGTTCTTGCCCTCGTTCGTGTTGATGCCCGTCTTCCCGCCGACGCTGGCGTCCACCATGCCGAGCACGCTGGTCGGGACGGCCACGTACGGCACACCGCGCAGCCAGGTCGCGGCGACGAAGCCGGCCAGGTCGGTGACGGCACCGCCACCGAGGCCGATGACCGCGTCGGTGCGGGTGAAGTCGGCCTGCCCCATGATCTGCCAGCAGAACGCCGCGACCTCGACGCGCTTGGCGCCCTCGGCGTCGGGGACCTCGGCGATCAGGGCTTCGAGCCCGGCCTCGACCAGCAGCGCCCGGAGCTCGTTCGCCCGGGCACCGAGCGTCGGCGAGTGCACGATGAGGACCTTGGCGACACGCGGGCCCAGGATCGCGGGCAGGGCGCCGAGCAGGTCCGTGCCGACGGCCACCGTGTAGCCGTCGTCACCGCCGGCCCGGATCTCGGTGGTCCCGGCGGGCAGGGTCGACTCGGTCACGGTGCTCCTTCGGTGCTGGTGGTGCTGCTGGTCGTGCTGCCGGGCGCGGCGGTGGTGCCGCTGCGCTCGGTGGTGCCGGCGTCGCTGCGCTCGGTGGTGCCCGCGTCACTGCGCAGCCATGTGACGACCTCGTCGACCACGCGGGACATCGGCCGGCGGGACGTGTCGACCACGACGTGCGCGAGCTCGGCGTAGGTGGCGGCCCGCTCGTCCATGATCGTCTGCCAGGCGTCGATCCCGCCGTTCGCCAGCAGGGGCCGGTCGGACCCGGCGATGCGGTCGGCGACGGCCTCGGGCGACACGGTGAGCAGGACGATGCGCGCCCCGCCCAGGGCCTGCCGGGTGTCCGCGTGGGTGACGGCTCCCCCGCCCACGGCGATCACGCCGCCGGTGGCGAGCGCTGCCCGGACGGCCTCGGCTTCGAGGGCGCGGAACGCCGGCTCACCGCGGTCGGCGAAGATCCCGGGGATCGGTCCGTGCTCGCGCACGATGACCCGGTCGGTGTCCGTGAACGGGACGCCGAGGGCCTTCGCCACCCGCTTGCCGACGCTCGACTTGCCGGCACCCATCGGGCCGATGACGACCACGGGCGCGTCGGCGCGTCGGACGTCGGTGCTCACAGGTCGGTCGAGGTCGCCGATGGTTCGGTCCGGCGCGTCCGCAGGGTCTCCGGGATCGCCGCGAGGTAGGCGTCGAGGTTGCGCTTCGTCTCGACGACGTTGTCGCCGCCGAACTTCTCGAGCACCGCGTCGGCGAGCACCAGGGCCACCATCGCCTCGGCGACGACGCCCGCCGCGGGCACGGCACAGACGTCCGAGCGCTGGTGGTGCGCCGAGGCGTCCTCACCGGAGACGACGTCCACGGTGTGCAGGGCGTGCGGGACGGTCGCGATCGGCTTCATGCCGGCGCGGACCCGCAGCACGGTGCCCGTGGACATCCCACCCTCGGTCCCACCGGCGCGGTCGCTCGTGCGGTAGATCTCGCCGTCCTCGCGGTACAGCTCGTCGTGGGCGGCAGAGCCCCGGCGCCCGGCGGTCGCGAACCCGTCGCCGACCTCGACGCCCTTGATGGCCTGGATCCCCATGATCGCCGCGGCAAGGCGGGCATCGAGCCGGCGGTCCCAGTGCACGTGCGAGCCGAGGCCCGGCGGGACGCCGTAGAACAGCACCTCGACGACGCCGCCCAGGGTGTCGCCGTCCTTCTTCGCGGCCTCGACCTCGGTGACCATCCGTGCGGAGGTCTCGGGGTCGAAGCAGCGCAGCTGGTCCTCGTCGAGCCGGTCCACGTCGTCGGGCAGCGGCAGCTCCGTGCCGTCCGGGACCCGGACGGTCCCGACCTGCAGCGTGTGCGCCACCGAGCGGATGCCGAGTTCGGCCAGGAACGACTTCGCGACGGCGCCGAGCGCCACACGGGCAGCGGTCTCGCGGGCGCTCGCACGCTCCAGGATCGGGCGGGCCTCGTCGAAGCCGTACTTCTGCATGCCGACCAGGTCGGCGTGACCCGGACGCGGTCGGGTGAGCGGGGCGCTCCGCCCGCGGGACATCTCGGTCGACTCGATCGGCTCGGGGTTCATGACCTCGACCCACTTCGGCCACTCGGTGTTGCCGATGCGGATCGCGATGGGGCTGCCGAGCGAGTAGCCGTGCCGGACGCCGCCGGACACGTGCAGCTCGTCCTGCTCGAACTTCATCCGCGAGCCACGGCCGTAGCCGAGCTTGCGGCGCGCGAGATCGGCACGGATGGACTCGAACGACACCGGGACACCCGCGGGCAGGCCCTCGAGCATGGCGATCAGTTCGGGTCCGTGGGACTCACCAGCAGTCAACCAACGAAGCATGCGGCAATCCTCCCACAGCGCACCGCCGTGCGACGTCGCCGTCCTACTGGTAGTCGGGGTGCGCCCGGAGCCACGCTTGGAACTGCTTCACCGCGACGAGGTGCTCGTCGTAGGTGTTCGAGAACACCGTCTCGCCGGTTTCCAGGTTCACCGTCACGAAGTACAGCCACTTGCCCGGGGCCTCGTTCGTCACGGCCTTGATCGCGATGTCACCGGGGTTCGAGATCGGTGCCGGCGGCAGCCCCTCGTGCACGTACGTGTTGTACGCGTTCGACTCGTCGGCCCGTTCGGCGTCGGTCGTCGTCACGGTGTGCGTGTTGCCCGTGCCGTAGGCGACGGTGGCGTCGGACTGCAGGCGCATGCCCTGGTCGAGGCGGTTCTGGAACACCCGGGCGACCTTCGGGTAGTCGGCCGCGAGGCCGGCTTCCTTCTGCACCAGCGACGCGAAGACGATGGTGCGCTCCTGGTCGGCCTCCTTGACGCCGGCGGCGGACAGGCGCTCCTTCATGGTGTCGACCATCGACTTGAAGTACTGCTCGGCGGTCCAGCCCGGGTTGATCGGGTAGGTCGCGGGGAAGAGCCAGCCCTCGAGCGTCGTGACGCCGGACGGCAGGTCGTAGGCCGACAGGTCCTTCGCGGCCGCGTCGACCTCCTGCTTGGTCAGGCCGGCCTTCGAGACCATCCCGGCCTCGATGTCGGCGAGTGCGGTGCCCTCCGGGATGATGATCGACGCCTGCACGCGGTTCTTCGTGTCCTGCAGTGCCGCGAGCGCGGACTTCGAGCTCATCTGCTTCTTCAGCGCATACGAACCGGGCTGGAACTGCACGTCCGGCGAGGCCAGCAGGAGCTTGTAGAACACCTTCGAGTCCTTGACGACGCCGCTGCGCTGCAGCGTCGCGGCGACGTTCTCGCCGATGTCGCCCTGCTTGATGGTGATGGTCACCTTCGAGGTGCCGTCGCCGGTGTAGTCGTCGGGCTCCTGCGCGCCGCTGATCGCCGCGATGAGCTGCTGGAACTTGGGGGCGGCGAAGGTGTACGCCCCGACGCCGGCGGCGAGCACCACCGCGACGATGACGAGTCCGGCGACGAGCGGTCCGCGTCGGCGCTTCGGCCGTGGCTCCCGGGGCGGCCTGGAGGCGCGGCCTCCCCCGCCTCGTCCCCCGCGGCCACCGCCTCCCGCGGCGCCACCGCCGCCGGTCACGTCACCGTCGTCCGTCCCGCCGGCCCCGGATCCGCCGCCCGCAGCGGTCGCCGCGGGCTCGGTCGGCAGCTCGCCGGTCAGCAGTGCGGCGACCTCGGGGTGCAGGTCTTCAGGACGGGTGGCGATCGGCGCGTCGGCGGGTGACGCGGGGCGTTCGTCGCGTGCGGCTGGCGGGGAATCGGTGGTCCGCTCGGGGACCGGCGACTCGTCGGTCGCTGCGACGCGGGCTCGTTCGGCCTCGAGGGCTCGGGCTTCACGTCGGGACATCGGAGGCGGCGGCGGGGTCACCTGACCAGCGTCGTCGCGGTCATCGGTGCCTGTCGTGCGGTCGGAAGTCGCCTTCCGCCGCTCGGCGTCGTTGCCGGGCGCGATGATCGCGTTCCAGTCCAGATCGTCTGCCAACGTCCTCGGTCTCTCGGTCGGGAACTCCACCTGGGCACCGTCGTCCTCGCAGCTGACGACGAGAGCACCCATGTGCGGTACCGGGCAGCCCTGTCAGGGAAGCGTGGCGCCCGGAGGGGCACCGGCACTGCGCTCGTGGTCGAGCGCGTGTTGCAGAATGATAACAGCGGCTGCTTGGTCGATCACGGCCCGGGACTTCTTCGTGTTCTTGCCGGCCTGGTGCAGCCCCCGCTGGGCCGTCACGGTCGACAGTCGTTCGTCGACCAGGCGCACCGGCCGACGCGCCGCGATCCGGGCGGCGAAGACACGGGCGTCCTCGGTGGAGGCCGTGTCCCCACCCGACATCGACAGGGGCAGCCCGACGACGACCTCGAGCACGTCGTACTCGTCCGCGAGCTCGAGGATCCGCCGGAGGTCCGTCGAGTCGTCACGACGGACGGTCTCGACCGGCGTCGCCAGCAGCCCGTCGCGGTCGCACACGGCGACCCCGATCCGGGCGCGTCCGACGTCCACGCCGAGGCGATGCCCGGACCGGATGCCCACGGTCAGCCCGCGAGCCGTGCAGTCACGGCACGCAGCGCCGCGGGGAGCGCGGCCGCGTCGGTCCCGCCGCCCTGCGCCAGGTCCGGCTTGCCGCCGCCACCGCCACCGAGCACGCCGGCGGCCTCCTTCGCGAGGGGGCCCGCCTGCACGCCCGCAGCACGAGCGGCGTCGTTGGTCGCGACGATCACGATCGGCTTGCCACCGACGACCGCCCCGAGCACGACCACGGCCGCGCCGTCACCGAGCTGGCCCCGCACGCCGGTGGCGAGCGAGCGCAGGTCGTCGCCGGACTGCAGGCCGTCGACCGTCTCGGCGACCACGGTGGTGGCACCGACGGTCGTGGCGTTGCGGGCGATGGCCGGCACGCGCTGCTGCAGGTTCGCCGACTCGTACTCGGCGAGCTTCTTCTGGGCGGACCGGAGGTCCTCCATCAGGTTCTGGACGCGGGCCGGCAGGTCGGCACGGGGTGCCTTGAGCGCGCTGGAGAGCTGCGACACGATCGTGCGCTCGACGGCGAGGTCGCGGAACCCCTCGAGCCCGACCAGTGCCTCGACGCGGCGGTTCGTCGAACCGACGCTCGACTCCCCCACCAGGTTGACGAGCCCGATCTGCGCGCTCGAGGCGACGTGCGTGCCACCGCAGAGCTCGCGGGACCACGGGCCGCCGATGTCGACCATGCGGACCTCGGCGCCGTACTTCTCACCGAACAGGGCTTGTGCCCCGAGGGCCTTCGCCTCGTCGATGGGCAGGATGCGCGTGGAGACCTCGAGGTCGGTGCGGATCGCGGTGTTCACGACCTCCTCGATCTCGGAGCGCGTCTCGAGCGAGACCGGCTGCGACCACGAGAAGTCGAGGCGCATGTAGCCGGACTTGTTGTACGAACCGGCCTGCAGCGCCTCCGGCCCGAGGATGTCGCGGAGGGCCGCGTTGACCAGGTGCGTCGCGGAGTGCGCCTGGGTCGCACCGCGGCGGTACTCCGCGTCGACGACGGTGCTCGCGGCGTCGCCGACTCCGACCTCACCGGAGCGGACCTGCACGGTGTGGCTCCACAGTCCGGAGACCGGTCGCTGGACGTCGAGGACCTCGAGGTCGAACCCGTTGCCGACGATCGAGCCCTGGTCGGCGTCCTGGCCGCCCGACTCGGCGTACAGGGAGGTCTCGCCGAGGATGACCTCGGCGATGTCACCGGCGACCGCACGGTCGACGCTCACGCCGCCGACGATGATGCCGAGCACGCGCGTCTCGGCCTCGAGCGCGTCGTAGCCGAGGAACGTCGTCTCGCCCTTCGCCCGGAACGCGCTGTACACGCTCAGGTCGGCGATCGCGGTCTTCTTGCTCTTCGCGTCGGCCTTCGCCCGGGCACGCTGCTCGGACATCAGGGTCTCGAACGCCGTGCGGTCGACGTGGACGCCGGCTTCCTCGGCCATCTCCATCGTCAGGTCGATGGGGAACCCGAAGGTGTCGTGCAGCAGGAACGCCGTGTCGCCGCCGATCGACGGGGCGCCGTCCTGCTTCGCGCGCTCGACGGCGACGTCGAGGATGGTCGTGCCCTGTGCCAGGGTGCGGAGGAAGGTCTCCTCTTCCGCGTAGGCGATGCGGGAGATCCGGTCGTAGTCGGACGCCACCTCGGGGTAGGCGTCGCGCATGGCGTCGCGGGACGCCGGGAAGAGCTCTGGGAACGTGGGGGCCTCGACACCGAGCAGGCGCATCGCACGGACGGTGCGACGGAGCAGCCGACGGAGGATGTACCCGCGGCCCTCGTTCGACGGGCTCACGCCGTCGGCGATGAGCATCAGCGAGGAACGGACGTGGTCGGCGATGACGCGCATCCGCACGTCGTCCTCGTGCACGGCACCGTAGCGCCGGCCCGAGATATCGGCCGCACGGTCGAGCACCGGGCGCACCTGGTCGATCTCGTACATGTTGTCGACGCCCTGCTTGATGAAGGCGACGCGCTCGAGCCCCATGCCGGTGTCGATGTTCTTGTTCGGCAGCTCGCCGGTGATCTCGAAGTCGTACTTCGACCGCACGTCGGCGATCTGGTACTGCATGAAGACGAGGTTCCAGATCTCGACGTACCGGTCGTCGTCCGTCGCCGGGCCGCCGTCGATGCCGTACTCGGGGCCACGGTCGAAGAAGATCTCCGAGCAGGGACCCGCCGGTCCGGGCTGTCCGGTCGACCAGTAGTTGGTGTCCTTGCCGAGGCGCTGGATCCGCTCGTCGGGCAGCGAGGAGTGCTGCTTCCAGAAGCCGATCGCCTCGTCGTCCTCTTCGTAGACGGTGACCCAGAGGTCGTCCGGCGAGAAGCCGAGCCCGCCGTCGGTCTCCGGCTTGGTCAGGAACTCCCAGGCGAACTGGATCGCCTGCTCCTTGAAGTAGTCGCCGAACGAGAAGTTCCCGTTCATCTGGAAGAACGTGCCGTGGCGAGGGGTCTTGCCGACCTCTTCGATGTCGTTGGTGCGGATGCACTTCTGCACGCTCGTCGCCCGCGGGAACGGCGCCGGGATGAGACCGGTCAGGTACGGGATGAACGGCACCATGCCGGCGACCGTGAAGAGGAGCGACGGGTCGTCGGAGACGAGGGACGCGGACGGGACGACGGTGTGGCCGCGGTCACCGAAGTACTGGAGCCAACGGCGGCGGATCTCTGCGGTCTGCATGGTGCTTCCTGGGTTCAGGTCGTGGGTGGAGGAGGGTCGTGGCTGCTCGGTCGGGGCGCTCAGACGTCGGTACGGAGCTCGGCCTCGCGCGACCGGTAACCGTCCGCGACGGCTCCCGCGAAGGCCTTCGTCTTGGCGTTCACCTCGGCGAAGAGCCGGGCGCCACCGGAGGTCTGGGCGACCCGGTGTGCGACGGCGAACCCGATGACGATGCCGACGGCGACGAAGAACAGCTGCTTCACGGTGCCTCTCCCTCTGCACCCGGGCGGTGCATGCCCGGACAAGCTTAGTCGCCGGTGCCGGAACGCCGAACGGCGGGTCGCCCTCGAGAGGACGACCCGCCGTTCGGGTGTGATCAGTGGATCAGCGAGCTGCGTAGTACTCGACGACGAGCTGCACTTCACAGGTCACGGGGACCTCGGCGCGCTTCGGGCGACGCACGAGGCGGGCCTGGAGCTTCTCGATCTCGACCTCGAGGTAGCCCGGGACCTTCGGGAGGACTTCCTGGTGGCCACCGGCAGCGGCGACCTGGAAGGGCTCCATCGACTCGGACTTCGCCTTGACGTGGATCAGCTGGCCCTCCTTGACGCGGAAGGAGGGGCGGTCGACGAGCTTGCCGTCGACCAGGATGTGGCGGTGCACGATCAGCTGACGGGCCTGCGCGGTGGTGCGGGCGAAGCCGGCACGGACCACGAGGGCGTCGAGGCGCTGCTCGAGGAGCTCGACCAGGTTCTCACCGGTCAGGCCCTTCGTCTTGCGGGCCTCTTCGAAGACGATGCGGAGCTGCTTCTCGCGGATGCCGTACTGGGCGCGCAGACGCTGCTTCTCACGGAGGCGGACGGCGTAGTCGCTGTCCGCACGACGGCGCGTACGGCCGTGCTCACCGGGCCCGTAGGGGCGCTTCTCGAGGTAACGGGCAGCCTTCGGCGTCAGCGGGATGCCGAGTGCGCGCGACAGGCGGGTCTTGCTGCGGGTACGTGACTTGGTAGACACAGGGTCCTTTTCTCTGTTCGAACTGAATACTCACCGGAGGCCGGGCACGCGAGTGCCGGTGGCCCCGACGACGGGATCCAGAGGGATGAGCCTGTGGGATCGGACGGCTACAGTCCGAACCTCTGCCCCCGTACCACCGGAGTGGCACTCTGTCCTCGACGCAGCCGTGCTCGAGGACCAGGACGTAGGCCCGGCAATGCTAGCAGCATCGGGGCGGGCGCAGAAGCACCGGCGCTAGTGGCCGCGTGTGATCTTCCGGAGTCGTTCGAGCCGCGGCCCGACCTCGCGCTCGTAGCCGTTGGCCGTCGGCGTGTAGTACTCGGTGCCCTCGAGTGCGTCCGGCAGGTACTGCTGCTCGGCGACCCCGTGCTCGGCGTCGTGGGAGTAGACGTACCCCTTGCCGTGCCCGAGGCGCTTCGCCCCGGCGTAGTGCGCGTCGCGCAGGTGCATCGGGACCGTGCCCATGCGCCCCGCCTTGACGTCGGCCATCGCCTGGTTGACCCCGTTGTAGGCGGCGTTCGACTTCGGCGCCGTCGCCAGGTAGACGACCGCCTCGGCCAGCGGGATCCGCCCCTCGGGCATCCCGATGAGCTGGACGGCCTGGGCCGCCGCGACCGCGATGGGCAGCGCCTGGGGATCGGCCATGCCGATGTCCTCGGACGCGGAGATGATGATCCGGCGCGCGATGAACCGGGAGTCCTCGCCGGCCTCGATCATCCGGGCGAGGTAGTGCAGGGCGGCGTCGACGTCGCTCCCCCGCACCGACTTGATGAACGCGCTGATGACGTCATAGTGCTCGTCACCCTGTCGGTCGTAGCGCAGCAGGGCCCGGTCGACCGCAGCCGCGACGGTGTCGGCGTCGACGACGGGCACGGTGTCGTCGTCCTCGTCCTGCGCGGCGGTGGCCGACGCCGCCGCGGCCTCGAGCGCCGTGAGGGCACGTCGAGCGTCACCGGACGCGAGGCGGATGATCGCGCTGCGGGCTTCGTCGCCGAGGACGACGGCACCGCCGAGCCCGCGGGGGTCCTCCACAGCGCGGTCGACGAGCATGCCGAGGTCGGGATCGGTGAGCGGTTTGAGCGTCAGGAGCAGTGAGCGGGACAGCAGGGGCGAGATGACCGAGAACGACGGGTTCTCGGTGGTGGCGGCGATCAGGATGACCCACCCGTTCTCGACGCCGGGCAGCAGGGCGTCCTGCTGGGCCTTGCTGAACCGGTGGATCTCGTCGAGGAACAGCACCGTGGTCGACCCGTACAGGTCGCGGTGGGTCAGCGCCTTCTCCATGACCTCGCGCACGTCCTTCACGCCGGCGGTCACGGCGGAGAGCTCGACGAACTCGCGGCCGGACTGCCTGGCGATGGCCTGCGCCAGCGTGGTCTTGCCGGTGCCCGGCGGTCCCCACAGGATCACGGAGACCCCGCCGGGGTTCTCACGCGTGCCGGTGGCGAGCTGCACCAGGGGCGAACCCCGGCCGAGCAGGTGCTGTTGACCGGCGACCTCGTCGAGGCTGGTGGGGCGCATCCGGACGGCGAGCGGGACGGAACCCTGCGCGAGACCGGCGCGACCACCCGTGGTGGGCGCGTGCATTCCCGAACGATCCGCTGCCATCCTGCAATCGTAGGCCGGTCCACCGACGCAGGCCGCGCCTCCCGGCTGGTGACGGCGACCGTTCGGCTACGCTCGTTGCACACTGCGACGAGAGGGCAGACCAGCACCGTGGCACCGAAGAACCCAGCGCGTGACAACCGTGAGGCGCGCGAGCGCCTCCGCCTCTACCAGGCCCGCCAGGGCCTCCACGAGCGGCAGCGACGCCGCCGCGTGCGGGACAACCTGATCGGCGCCGGTGCCCTCGTCCTCGTCGCGGCCCTCGCCACCGGGTCGCAGCTCGCCTTCGCCGGATCGCGGGGGTCGGACGCCCCGGCCCCGAGCGCCTCCGCGTCGTCGACGGCCACGCCGTCGGCCAGTGCCACGGCCGGCAACACCGGCGACGTGCCGAGCAAGTCGATCGCGAAGGGCGCGACCTGGACCGGCACCCTCACGCTCAACAAGGACATCGACCTCGGCATCGAGCTGGACGGCGCGAAGGCGCCGCAGGCCACGAGTGCCGAGATCTCGTTGATCCGTGAGCAGTTCTACAACGGCACCACCTGCCACCGGCTCGCCGACAGCGACGGACTGAAGTTCCTGCAGTGCGGCTCCGCGAACGGCGACGGCACCGGCGACGCCGGCTTCGAGTACGGCCCGCTCGAGAACGTGCCGGAGGACGGCGTCTACGAGAAGGGCACGATCGCGATCGCACGGTCGGACTCCCCGTACTCGCAGTCGACGCAGTTCTTCATCGTCTACGGGGACACCACGCTCGACGGCTCGACTGGCGGCTACACGGTCGTTGGCAAGGTCACGAGCGGGCTGTCCGAGCTCGAGTCGAAGATCGCCGCGAAGGGCATCGCGTCGCCCGGCAGCGACGGCACCGGCGAGCCGAAGGTGGCGACGAAGATCACCGACGCGACCATCGCGGAGCAGAAGTAGTCCACAACCCGTCGCACCGGTCGGGCGGCGGAGCCCGTCCGTGCAATAGGCTGACGACCTGACCGTGCCGACGGTGACGTCGGCGATGCACGACCACGATCGAGGCGAGACCTGTGGGATCTGACGAAGCAACGACCTGGGGGCGGGTCGACGAGAACGGGACCGTGTACGTCCGGTACGAAGAGACCGAACGTGCTGTCGGTGAGTACCCGGACGCCACCCCCGAAGAAGCCCTCGCCTACTTCGCGCGGAAGTACGCCGACCTCGAGGGGCAGGTGAAGATCGCCGAGCAGCGCGTCCAGCGCGGTGCGTCGGCGAACGACGTCGCCCGGACGGTCGAGCACCTGACCGCCCTGGTCGCCGACGCGCGCGTGGTGGGTGACATCAAGTCGCTCGAGACCCGCGTGGGCGCGCTCACCGAGCAGCTCGGCTCGCTCACCAAGGAGCAGGCGGAACAGGCGCAGCAGGCGCTGCAGGACGCCCTGGCGCACCGCACCGCCCTGGTCGAGGAAGCCGAGGCACTCGCCGCGGTGGACCCCGCACGCGCGCAGTGGAAGCAGATCACGGCCCAGCTCGACGACGTGTTCGCGCGCTGGCAGCAGCACCAGCACGACGGGCCGCGGATCCCCAAGAACGAGGCCAACGACCTCTGGAAGCGGTTCCGCGCAGCACGGTCCACCGTCGACCAGCACCGTCGTGCGTTCTACTCCGAGCTGGACGCACAGCACCGTGACGCCCGGACCCGCAAGCAGGAGCTCGTGGCGCAGGCCGAGGCCCTCGCACCCCGCGGCTCCGATGCGATCCCGGACTACCGCCAGCTCCTCGACGACTGGAAGAACGCCGGGCGTGCAGGCAAGCGGCACGACGACGCACTCTGGGCGCGCTTCAAGGCCGCCGGAGACGTCCTGTTCGAGCAGCGCCACGCCGAGAGCGCAGCCGAGAACGAAGAGTTCTCCGCCAACCTCGAGGCGAAGCAGACCCTGCTGACCGAGGCCGAGCCGCTCCTGCAGGCGACCGACCGGGTCGCCGCGCGCAAGACCCTCACCGGCATCCAGCGCCGCTGGGACGAGATCGGCAAGGTGCCCCGCGGTGACGTCCGTCGGGTCGAGGACCGCCTGCGTGCCATCGAGGACCACGTCCGTGGGCTCGAGGACGCGCACTGGAAGGAATCGAACCCGGAGCGCAAGGCCCGTCAGAACGGCCTCGCGAGCCAGCTGGAAGACGCGATCGGCAAGCTCCAGTCCGAGCTCGCCGCGGCGCAGGCCACCGGCGACGCCCGGAAGATCAAGGACGCGCAGGAAGCCCTCGACGCCCGCAAGATCTGGCTCGACGCCCTGGGCGGCTGAGCCTCCGCACCACGAACGACGCCCCCGTGACCGAACGGTCACGGGGGCGTCGTCGTACCCGGGGGCACCAGCGGGCGAACCAGGCCAGCGTGCCGGCAGGTCAGACCGGAGCGGGCAGTCCGAGCAGCAGTCGGATGTCGAGGTCGTCCTGCCGCATCTGCGCGGCGAGCTCGTCCATCGACGAGAACTTCACCATGCCGCGCACGTACGACACGAACAGCACCGAGATCCGATCGCCGTACAGGTCGATGTCGACATCGAGCAGGTGCGCCTCGATCTGCTTCGCCGGCACGCCCTCGAACGTCGGGTTGTTGCCGACCGACACCGCTGCCGGGTAGACAGTGCCGTCGTGCAGCACCCGGGCGGCGTAGACGCCGTCGGCGGGGACGAAGCCCTCGCACGCCGGGTCGAGGTTCGCGGTGGGGTACCCCATCGCCCGGCCGCGCTGGTTGCCGTGCACCACGACGCTCCGCACGGCGTGCTCCCGCCCGAGGAGTCGTGCAGCCTCGGCGACGCGACCCTGGCCCAGGAGCTCCCGGATCCAGGTGGAGGACACCCGGCGCTCACCGTCGGGTCGGACGTCGTCGATCAGGTCCACGTCGTCGATGAGCTCGACCGTGAACCCGTGCTGCTCCCCCAGGGTACGCAGCAGCGCGACGTCACCGGCGCCCTTCGCGCCGAAGCGGAAGTCGCTGCCGACGAAGACGAGCCGGGCGTGCAGGGTGTCGACGAGGATCTCGGACACGAACGCCTCGGGCGACTTCGACTGCAGTTCCTGGTCGAAGCGGAGCAGCAGGGTGGCGTCGACCCCGGCGTCCTCGAGCAGTTCGCGGCGCTGCGCGGTGCTCGTCAGGGCCGGCGGGACGTGCGGCGGGTCGATGACGTTGAGTGGGTGGCGGTCGAACGTGACCACGGTGGCCACGAGGTCGTGCTCGCGGGCGGCACGCTCGAGGTGTGCGATGACGGCACGGTGCCCGACGTGCACGCCGTCGAACTTGCCGATGGTGACCGCACTCGGCCCGAACCCGTCCGCCACGTCGGCGGTGTCCTCGTAGAACTGCACGGTGGCGCCTACTCGCTCGCCGGGGCGGTGGACGAGGACGCAGCCGGTGCCGTCGACTCGGTGACGGCGGTGCGGTGGTGCTTGCGGAGCCACCAGAGCCCGGCGATCGGCAGGACGAGCGGCGCGAAGGCGTAGCCCATGCCGTAGTACGACCAGATGGTGTCGTCGGGGAACAGCTGGCGGTCGAACAGCGACAGGGTGCCGATGACGAGCACGCCGGTCATCTCGAACACGATCGTGACGCAGGCGACCCGGTACCAGAACCGACCGGGCACGATGAGGGCGATCATCGCGACGATGTAGACGATGGCAGCGATGGCACTGAGCGTGTAGGCGAACGGTGCGAACGAGAACTTCTCGATGATCTGCACGACGCTGCGTCCGGTCGCCGCCAGCGCGAGGATGCCGTACACGGCGATGAGGACGCGGCCGATGCCGGTCGCGAGTGAGGATCTGGTCGCCATTGCACCGATTCTACCGACGCGCGGCTCCGTGCATGACCTCCGGCGTCAGTTCAGCGCGAACCAGATCTGGTACATCCGGTAGACCATCACCGCGACGGTGAAGGCACCGGCACCGAGCACCACGGTGCTCCACTTCGTGCGGTCGATCAGTGCCCACACGACCGCGGCTGGTGGGACGAGCAGCACCGACACGGCGTACACCCCGAACTCGAGTGCGTTGCCGTCGGGCGGACTGCCCGTCGCCGGCAGCACGATCGAGATGACGCCCTGCACCAGGAGCAGCAGTTCGATGAGCACGAGGGCGCCGACGGTGTAGTCGTTCGGCTTCCAGCCGACGAACCCCACGACGACCGCGAAGAGCCCCACCACCACGGCGAGCACCAGCTGCACCCACATGTACCACTCGATCACGCGCGGGCTCCGGTCTGCGAGGAGGACGACGCACCGGGCGTCGGGAAGTTCGTGATGACCCGGAGCAGCCCACGGCGGACGGAGACGAGGCCGACCAGCCGGTCGTCGGACGCGGTGACCGCTGCCACCGGACCGTCCGAGTCGGGGTGCTCGGCCGCGACGCGCTTGCCGTCGGTGAGGTCCTTCGCCGAGGCTGCGTCGAGGGTCACGGACGAGAAGAGTCGCCGGGCGATGTCCGCCGGACGTGCGAGCGCGGCGCGGACGTCGACGGCGTCGTCCTCGAGGTCGATGGCGTCCTGCACGTCGAACGGTCCGACGCGGGTCCGCCGGAGCGCGACGAGGTGTGCCCCGGTGCCGAGGGCAGCGCCGACGTCACGGGCGAGCGCGCGGACGTAGGTGCCCGACGAGCAGGTCACGACGACGTCGAGGTCCACCACGGCGACGTTGGTGCCGTCGACGGCGACGGTCCGCTCGTTCCGCGTCGTCACGTCGAACTGCGAGACGGTCACCGTGCGGGACTTGAGCTCCACCGCCTCGCCCTTGCGCGCCAGGTCGTAGGCGCGGCGCCCGTCGACCTTGATCGCACTGACCGTGGACGGGACCTGGTCGATCACGCCCCGCTGTGCTGCGACGGCGGTCTCGACGGCGTCGTCCGAGACGTCGGCAGCGGCCACACCGACAGCAGCGGTCGGCGTGCCGTCGGCGTCGTCGGAGTCCGTCGAGACGCCGAGCCGGATGGTCGCGGTGTAGGTCTTGTCGAGGCCCACCAGGTGCGTCAGCAACCGGGTGGACGGCCCGATGCCGAGCAGCAGCAGCCCGGTGGCCATGGGGTCGAGGGTCCCGGCGTGGCCGACTTTCTTCAGGCCGAGGCGCCGTCGGGCGATGGAGACCACCCGGTGGCTGGAGATCCCCTGCGGTTTGTCGACGAGGAGGATGCCGTCCGGCGCGGTTTCGAGCACCAGGCGAGATTACCAGCGCCGGTCAGCAGGCGTCGTTCCACTCGCGGCGGGGGTGCTCGGGATCGGTGACGTCGAGCACGGCGGAGGCTGCGATCTTCACGTCGGCGCGGCGCTCGAGCCGACCGGACTCCTGCTCCACCCACAGCGACCAGCGCCACAGGGTGAGCACCCCGGGGGCCAGGACGCCCCGTCCGTGCACGATCAGGACACCGTCACCGGCTCCGGTCGTGCGGAAGGGCGTCACCAGGTCGGACCGCAGCGTGTCCTGGTCGGCGGACGGCGCGGCGGCCGCCATCGCGGAGACCCCGTGCTGCTCGAAACCGGTGACGAGCGCGGCCGCGACCCGTTCGAGGTCGGTGCCGTCCTGCCCGTCGACGCCGATGACGGTGCGGTTCGTGCCGACCTGCGCAATCGCCTCTGCGGCGATCGCAGCCATCGTGTCGGTCTCTTCGGGTGCCCAGCGTGCCATGCGTTCACCGTAGGCTGTCGAGGTGAACGCGAGTCGGGCCTCCAGACCGCATGTGGACAAACCGACCGCGCGACGCGGTGTGCAGGAGCCGGCCACGCCGGAACGGCCCGACATCGCGACCCAGCTGATCGCGTGGTTCCGGCAGCAGGCGCGGGACCTGCCGTGGCGCCGCCCCGGCTTCCCCGCGTGGGGGACGCTCGTCAGCGAGATCATGCTGCAGCAGACGCAGGTCGCGCGCGTGATCCCCCGTCTGGAGGCGTGGCTCACCCGGTGGCCAACGCCTCGCGACCTCGCGGACTCGCCGCCGTCCGAGGCGGTGCGCGCCTGGGACCGGCTCGGCTACCCGAGGCGCGCGCTCGCGCTCCACGCGGCGGCGACCGCGATCGCGACCCACCACGGCAACGTCGTGCCGCGCGACGTCGACGCGCTGCTCGCACTGCCGGGCATCGGCGACTACACCGCGCGGGCCGTCGCGGTCTTCGCGTACGGCGACCGGCACCCGGTCGTGGACGTCAACGTGCGCCGTGTGCTCGCTCGTGCGGTCCTCGGCCAGGGCGAACCCGGGCCGGCGAAGGCGAAGCAGGACCTCCCGCTGATGGAGTCCGTGCTGCCGGCGGACCGCGACGACGCAGCCGCCACGAACGCGGCCGTGATGGAGCTCGGCGCGCTCGTGTGCGTGTCCCGCTCCCCCGCGTGCGATGCGTGCCCGATCGCGGACCGCTGCGCGTGGCGTGCGGCCGGGTACCCGGAGCACGACGGGCCGCGGGCTCCGCGGCAGGCGAGGTTCGCCGGCAGTGACCGCCAGGTGCGTGGCCTGATCATGGCCGAGCTGCGCGCCAGCGACGTGCCGGTCACCCGGTCCGAGATCGAACCGGTGTGGCCGGACGCCGACCAGCGCGACCGGGCGCTCGCGTCGCTCCTGCGTGACGGACTGGCCGTCGGGGACGACGCGAGCGGCTACCAGCTGCCCGGGATCTAGGAACGCGGCTCGGCGGAGCCGTCGGTCTCGGCGGCGTCGTCGGTGTCGTCGTCCTCGTCGCGCTTGTACGGGTCGGCGTCGCCGGCGTACGTCGCGCCGACCGAGGCTGCCCGCACCTGCTCGTCGCGCACCTGGGCCTGCACGAGCAGGTCCTCCATGTGCGCCGAGGTCTCGGGCAGGGCGTCGGCGATGAACTCGAGCGACGGCGTGAGCCGGGCGGTGATGTTCTTGCCGACCTCGGACCGGAGCATGCCGGTCGCGGCCTTGAGCGCCGCGGCGGAGTCCGCACGCTCCTCGTCGGTGCCGTACACGGTGTAGAAGATCGACGCGTGCTGCAGGTCACCGGTCACACGGACGTCGGTGATCGTGACGAACCCGAGTCGCGGGTCCCGCAGACCCTTGTCGAGTCGACGTGCGACGACTTCCTTGATGCGGTCCGCCATCTTGCGTGCGCGCTGCGGATCGGCCATTGGGTGCCTCCTGAGGCAGTGGCGGGACACTTCCCGCCGGTGGTCCTGCGTGGGAAAGGGGTCGGGCCCCGGCCTCCCACACGGGGAGGCCGGGGCCCAGAGGAGTCACGCGATCAGTCGCGCGGCTTCTCGACGAGTTCGGTCGTCTCGACCTCGTCGCCGATCTGGATGTCGTTGAACTTGCCCAGACCGATACCGGCTTCGAAGTCCGTGCGGACCTCGGTCACGTCGTCCTTGAAGCGACGCAGCGACTCGATGGCCAGGCCATCGGCGATCACCACACCTTCGCGGATGACGCGCGCCTTGGCGTTGCGCGTGATCGTGCCGGAGCGGACGATGACACCCGCGATGTTGCCGAACTTCGAGGAACGGAACACCTCGCGGATCTCGGCGACGCCCGACTGGACCTCTTCGTACTCGGGCTTGAGCATGCCCTTGAGGGACTGCTCGATGTCGTCGAGTGCGTTGTAGATGACCGAGTAGAAGCGCACGTCGATGCCTTCACGCGCCGCACGTTCACGGGCCTTGACGTCCGGACGGACGTTGAAGCCGATGACGATGGCGTTGTCGATCGTGGCCAGGTCGATGTCCGACTCCGTGATCGCACCGACACCGCGGTGCAGGATGCGGAGCTGAACGCTGTCGTCGACCTCGATGTCCAGGAGCGACTGCTCGAGTGCCTCGACGGCACCGGAGACGTCACCCTTGATGATGAGGTTGAGCGACTCGACCTTGCCCTCTTCGAGCGCACGGGTGAAGTCCTCGAGCGAGATGCGCTTGCGCGACTTCGCCAGCAGGGCGTTGCGCTCGGCGGCTTCACGCTTCTCGGCGATCTGACGAGCCGTGCGGTCCTCTTCGGTGACGAGGAAGGTGTCACCGGCGCGGGGCACCGACGACAGACCCTGCACCTGGACCGGGCGGCTCGGCGTCGCGGCCTTGACCGCGACCCCGTTCTCGTCCGTCATCGCACGGACTCGGCCGTAGGCCGTGCCCGCCACGATGGCGTCACCGACGTGGAGCGTGCCGGACTGGATGAGGACCGTGGCGACTGCACCGCGACCCTTGTCGAGCCGGGCCTCGATCGCGACACCACGGGCGTCCTTGTCGGGGTTCGCACGCAGGTCGAGACCGGCGTCCGCGGTGAGCAGCACGGCGTCCAGGAGCTCCTGGATGCCGATGTTCTGCCGCGCCGACACGTCGACGAACATGACGTCGCCGCCGTACTCCTCGGCCACCAGGTTGTACTCGGTGAGCTGCTGGCGGACCTTGGCGGGGTTCGCGCCTTCCTTGTCGATCTTGTTGACCGCGACGACGATCGGCACACCGGCCGACTGCGCGTGGTTCAACGCCTCGATGGTCTGGGGCATGATGCCGTCGTCCGCCGCGACCACGAGGATCGCGATGTCCGTCACCTGGGCACCACGAGCACGCATGGCCGTGAAGGCCTCGTGACCCGGGGTGTCGATGAAGGTGATCGGGCGGTCGATGCCCTCGTGCTGCGCGACGATCTGGTACGCACCGATGTGCTGGGTGATGCCACCGGCCTCGCCCTCGACGACCTTCGAGTTGCGGATCGCGTCCAGGAGGCGGGTCTTGCCGTGGTCGACGTGACCCATGACGGTGACCACCGGCGGCCGCTGCTGCAGCACGTCGTCGTCTTCGTCCTCGAGTTCTGCGTCGAGGTCGATGTCGAAGCCCTCGAGGAGCTCCTTGTCCTCGTCCTCGGGCGAGACGATCTGGATCTTGTAGCCCAGCTCGTCACCGAGGACCTCGAACGTGGCCTCGTCCAGCGACTCGGTCGCGGTCGCCATCTCACCGAGGTGGAACAGCACCGTCACGAGGTTGCCGGGCATGGCGTCGATCTTGTCCGCGAAGTCCGAGATGCTCGCACCACGACGGAGTCGGACGACCGTGTTGCCGTCGCCGCGAGGGACCTGCACACCGCCGAGCGACGGTGCCTGACGCATCTCGTACTCGGCGCGCTTCGTCCGCTTCGACTTGCGGGCACGGCTCTTGCCGCCACCGCGACCGAACGCACCGGCGGTACCACCACCGGGGCCACGACCACGGCCACCGCCACCGGCGGGACGCGGGCCGCTGAAGGCCGGACGCGGGAAGCCGCCACCGGCACCGCCGCCGGCACCCGGACGGGCACCGGGGCCGCCACGGCCACCACCCTGGCCCGGGCGCTGCCCGAAGCCGTTGGGACGGTTGCCCTGACCGGGACCACCCGGACGCGGAGCACCCGGACGGGGCGTGCCCGGACGCGGGGGCTGCGGACGCGGGATGCCACCGCCACCGGCTGCGCCGGCGGCCGGCCGCTGGCCCATGCCCTGGTTGGACGAGTACGGGTTGTTGCCGGGGCGCGGCGGGCGCGAGCCCATGCCCTGGTTCGACGAGTACGGGTTGTTGCCCGGACGTGCACCGGGCTTGGGGCCACCCGGCTTCGGACCGGCGGCCGCGGGAGCCTTCGGGCTGGTGCCCGGCTTCACGGCGTCGGACTTCGGCGCCGCGTCGGTCGTCCCGCCAGCCTCGGCGGCCTGCTGCTCAGCGGCCTGCTTCTCGGCGCGGGCCTTCTGCGCTGCCTCGGCCTCGGCCTGTCGCTGGGCGACGGACTTCGGTGCGGCCGGCGCGGGCACGTCGGCAGCGGGTGCTGCCGGGGCCTCGGGCTCGGGAGCCGGTGCCGGACGGACCGGACCCGGACGGGGGCCGCCGGGCTTGGGTGCACTCGACTTCGGCGCGCTGGCCTTGGCGGGTGCGCTCGGCGCGGAGGCCGAGGCGGCGGGCTTCGCCGCGGGGGCGCCGTCTGCCTGGAGGGCGGCACGGAGCTTCCGTGCCACGGGGGGCTCGATGCTCGAGCTGGCACCCCGGACGAACTCGCCGAGCTCCTTGAGCTTCTCGAGTGCGGTCTTGCTGTCGACGCCGAGTTCGCTTGCGATCTCGTGTACGCGTGGTTTAGCCACTGTTCTCCTTCACGGGTCCCACCCCGTGAAGGGGCAGGACTCAATGGATGACGGGTCTCATTTCGAGCCGCTCATCAGTTGTCCATAAGCCGTTCAGCCTGTTCTGTCATGTCCGGGCGCTCGGCCGGTTCCTGTGGGAGACCGACGATGTGGTCGAGCACCGCGGACGTGTCGGGATCGCGATCCAACCGGAGCGCACGGCGGAAAGCCCTGCGCTTGACGGCCAGATCGTAGGCATCGACGGTCGGTGTGAGCCATGCTCCCCGCCCCGGCATGACTGCCTTCGGATCCGCCACGACACGACCGTCGCTCAGGGCGACGACTCGGAGGAGGGAGGATCGGGAAGCGCGACGACGACTGCCGATGCACGTTCTGACGGGAACCACTCTACTCCTTGCCTCGGACGTGCGCGATCCGGCGCGCCCTCGCAGGGCGCGCCGGGAGCGAAATCGTCCTAGTCCTCGCCGTCCAGGATGGAGTCCGGCTGGATGTCGATGCGGGCACCGGTGAGCTTCGCGGCCAGGCGGGCGTTCTGCCCTTCCTTGCCGATCGCGAGCGACAGCTGGTAGTCCGGCACGAGCGCGCGGACGGCCTTCGTCGAGGCATCGAGCACGAATGCGCTCGTCACCTTGGCGGGCGACAGGGCGCTCGCGACGAACGACGCCAGGTCGGACGAGTAGTCGACGATGTCGATCTTCTCGGCACCGAGCTCGTTCGTGACGGCCCGGACACGTGCGCCGAGCTCACCGATGCAGGCACCCTTCGCGTTCACACCGGGCTCGTTCGCCTTGACGGCGATCTTCGTGCGGTGTCCGGCCTCGCGGGCGAGCGAGGTGATCTCGACGACACCGGACGCGATCTCCGGGACCTCGAGCGCGAAGAGCTTCCGGACCAGGCCTGGGTGCGTGCGCGACACGATGATCTGCGGGCCCTTGTTGCCACGGGCCACGCTCGTCACGTAGACGCGGATGCGGGAGCCGTGCGTGTAGGGCTCCCCCGGCACCTGCTCTTCGGGCGGCAGGATCGCCTCGATCGTGCCGAGGTCGACGTGTACCATCTTCGGGTTCGGGCCCTGCTGGACCACGCCCGCGACGATGTCGCCTTCCTTGCCGCGGAACTCGCCGAGGATCTTGTCGTCGCCGATGTCGCGCAGGCGCTGGTTGATGACCTGCTTCGCCGCGAAGGCCGCGATGCGACCGAAGTCGCTCGGCTGGTCGACGGCTTCACCGATGACGGTGCCCTCGTCGTCGAGCTCGGGGACGTAGACGCTGACCTCGCCGGACTTGCGGTCGAGCTCCACACGCGACTGCGCGTGGGCCGGCTCGCCGTTCTCGTCGGCGTGCTTCTGGTAGGCGGTCAGGATGGCAGATTCGATGATCTGGACGAGCTCGTCGAACGGGATCTCCCGCTCGCGCTCCATGAGTCGCAGGACTGCGAGATCGATCTTCACCGAGGTGCCTCCGTATTCAGATGAGTCGCTCCTGCGGGGTGGAACTGCGCAGAAGTCGGCCACAAGCGTACCCCAGAACCAGGAGGCGGACAGGAGGCCCGTGGCGGCGTCGCCACGGGCCTCCTGTCCATCAAGGGTCGCGTCTAGATCGCGCGGACCGCGTCGAGCAGGTCGGCCACCGGCACGTCGCGGCGGTCGCCCGTCGCCCGGTCCCACAGCTCGACGACGCCCTCGGCGGCGCCGCGGCCGGCGACGACGACGATCGGTATGCCGAGCAGCTCGGCATCGCGGAGCTTCACGCCGGGCGACACCTTCGGGCGGTCGTCGTACAGCACGTCGAACCGCTCGCCCTCGAGCTCGGCGACGACGGAGGACGCCAGCTCGTAGGCGACCTGGTCACGGCCGGTGGCGACGATGTGCACGTCGAACGGCGCGACGTTCTTCGGCCAGACCAGGCCCTTCTCGTCGTTGTGGGACTCGGCCAGGATCGCGAGGATGCGGGTCACGCCGATGCCGTACGAGCCCATCGTGACCGTGGCGAGCTTGCCGTTCTCGTCCTGCACCTTGAGACCGAGCGCCTCGGCGTACTTCCGACCGAGCTGGAACACGTGCCCGATCTCCATGCCGCGCGCGGTCTCGAGCGGGCCGGAGCCGTCCGGGGACGGGTCACCGGCGCGGACGTCGGAGACCTCGACGACACCGTCGGCCACGAAGTCACGGCCGGCGACGAGGCCGGAGACGTGCACGCCGCGCTCGTTGGCGCCGGTGATCCAGCTCGTGCCGTCGACCACACGGGGGTCGACGAAGTAGCGGAGGCCGGTGGCGCTGTCGGCGCCGAGGACCTGCGGGCCGATGTAGCCCTTCACCAGGCCCCGGTGCTTCTTGAAGTCGTCGTCGCCGGCGGCCTCGACCTCGGCCGGGGCGAACGACACCTCGGCGCGCTTCAGGTCGACGTCGCGGTCACCGGGCAGGCCGACGACCACGACCTCACGAGTGCCGTCGAGGTGGGTGAGCGCGAGGACGACGTTCTTCAGCGTGTCGGCCGCGGTCCACGGGGCGCCCTCGCGCGGCGCGACCTGGTTCGCGTGGGCGACGAGCGTGTCGATCGTCGGGGTGTCCGACGCCGGCAGCAGCACGGGCTCGGGCTGACCCTCGATCGGCAGCGACTCGGGAACGGGGGTGACGTAGGCCTCGACGTTGGCCGCGTAGCCGCCGGCGCTGCGGACGAAGGTGTCCTCGCCGACGCCGATCGGGTGCAGGAACTCTTCCGACTTGGAGCCCCCCATCGCGCCGGCGTCGGCCTTGACGATGACGTAGTCGAGGCCGAGGCGGGCGAAGATCTTCTCGTACGCGTCGCGCATGACCTGGTAGCTGCGCTCGAGGCCCTCGTCGGTGAGGTCGAACGAGTACGCGTCCTTCATGGTGAACTCGCGGCCGCGCAGGAGTCCGGCGCGGGGCCGGGCCTCGTCGCGGTACTTGTCCTGGATCTGGAACAGCGTCACCGGCAGGTCCTTGTACGACGAGTACAGGTCCTTCACCAGGAGCGCGAACATCTCCTCGTGCGTGGGGGCGAGCAGGTAGTCGGAGCCCTTGCGGTCCTGCAGGCGGAACATGCCGTCGCCGTACTCGGTCCAGCGGTTCGTCGCCTCGTACGGCTCACGCGGCAGCAGCGCCGGCAGCAGGACCTCCTGCGCGCCGGCGGCGACCATCTCGTCGCGGATGATCGCCTCGATCTTGGCGCGCACCCGGAGTCCGAGCGGCAGCCAGGCGAAGATCCCCGGGGACTGGCGACGGACGTACCCGGCGCGGACGAGCAGCTTGTGGCTCGTCACCTCGGCGTCGGAGGGGTCGTCGCGGAGCGTACGGAGGAACAGATGCGAAAGCCGTGTGACCACGGGGCAAGCCTAGTGGCGGCGGACAGGGAGCGGTGGTCGCGCCTACGGCGCCATGATCACCTGGGGCGTGCCCGTGGCGGCGGCCGGACCCATCTCGTCCGCGATGCGGTTCGCCTCGTCGATGAGCGTCTGGACGATCTCGGCCTCCGGCACGGTCTTGACGACCTGGCCCTTGACGAAGATCTGCCCCTTGCCGTTGCCCGAGGCGACACCGAGGTCGGCCTCGCGCGCCTCGCCCGGGCCGTTCACGACGCAGCCCATGACGGCGACGCGGAGCGGGACGGTCATGCCCTCGAGCCCCTTCGTGACGTCGTTCGCGAGCTGGTAGACGTCCACCTGCGCGCGACCGCAGCTCGGGCAGGAGACGATCTCGAGCTTGCGCTCGCGCAGGTTGAGCGACTGCAGGATCTGCAGGCCGACCTTGACCTCTTGCGCAGGCGGGGCGGAGAGCGACACACGGATGGTGTCGCCGATGCCCTCGGCCAGCAGGATGCCGAACGCGGTGGCGCTCTTGATGGTGCCCTGGAACTCCGGGCCGGCCTCGGTCACGCCGAGGTGCAGCGGCCAGTCACCGGCGGCGGCGAGCTGCCGGTAGGCCTTGACCATCACGATCGGGTCGTTGTGCTTGACCGAGATCTTGAAGTCGTGGAAGTCGTGCTCCTCGAACAGGGAGGCTTCCCACACGGCGGACTCGACGAGCGCCTCGGGGGTGGCCTTGCCGTACTTCTGCAGCAGGCTCGGCTCGAGCGATCCCGCGTTCACGCCGATGCGGAGCGAGACGCCGGCGTCCTTGGCGGCCTTGGCGATCGCGCCGACCTGGTCGTCGAACTTGCGGATGTTGCCCGGGTTGACGCGGACGGCCGCACAGCCGGCGTCGATCGCCTGGAAGACGTACTTCGGCTGGAAGTGGATGTCGGCGATCACGGGGATCTGCGACTTCTTCGCGATGATCGCCAGCGCGTCGGCGTCGTCCTGCGTGGGCACGGCGACCCGGACGATGTCACAGCCCGAGGCCGTGAGTTCGGCGATCTGCTGCAGCGTCGCGTTGATGTTGGTGGTCTGCGTCGTGGTCATCGACTGCACGGACACCGGGGCGTCGCCGCCCACGAGCACCTTGCCGACCCGGATCTGCCGCGACTTGCGACGCGGAGCGAGGGTTTCGGGGGACTTGGGCATACCGAGGTTGACTGCGGGCACGTGAGCACTCTACGCGCTCGGTCTGACCGTGCCGGGTCCGGTCCCCGTGCGTCCGTTCAGAGCTCCCTGACCGAGTCCACGACCGTGATGAGCGGGGCGTAGAGCCGCATCACCGCGAGCGCATGGTCGTGGTCCTCGTCGGTCCCGCCGGCGCAGGCGTCGGCCACGACGGTCACCGTCGCACCGGCGTCGGCCGCCGCCAGCGCGGTCGACAGGACACAGCAGTCGGTCGAGACCCCCGTGAGCACCAGGTGCGGGTGGTCGCCCACGACGGCCTGGAGGCTCGTCCCCCACTTGCCGAAGGTCGGTTCCGTCACGACGGGGTCGTTCCGGTCCGCTGCCGCCGACGCGAACGGCTCGGTGAGCGCGTACAGCGGGTCGGCGTCCGGGACCAGTGCGAAGGGCCAGTCGCGGTAGTACGGCACCCACGCACCCTCGGGCTCCGCCGGAGCCACGAAGCGGGTGAACACCGTGCGGCCCGTGAACCGCGGCAGGAGTCGCTCGATGCCGGCACCGGCGTGGTCGTACCGCGGGGCGGCCCACGGGTTCTCGCCGGTGAAGACCTGCTGCATGTCGATCACGACAAGCCAGGCGTCGTCGGGGATCTCCGCGCTCATCGCAGGTCGTCCGGGGTGGCGAGTGCTTCTTGGCGGCGGATCGAGCCGCGCGCGAACAGCAGCGTGCCGAGGAACCCGACGACCAGGGCGACGAGGACGCCGAGGTTCGCGTAGGCCCAGGGCCCCTCGCGGCCGCCGAGGCCGAACGGGCCGAGCAGGTAGCCCTGCCACGTCAACCACGCGGGCGACGAGAGCGTCACGAGTCCCCAGCCCAGGGCCGTGCCGACCAGGACCAGCGCGATCGCGCCCCACCGGACGTCACCGTAGCGGCCGCGACGGTCGTCGAGCTCGGACTCCGCGTAGGCGCGTCGGCGCAGCAGGACATCCGCGACGAAGATGCCGGCCCACACCGCGATCGGCACGCCGAGGGTGATCAGGAACGCCTGGAAGGGCTTCGCGAAGCTGGTCGCGAAGAAGGCGATGTACACGGCGCCGGCAACCATGAACGCTCCGTCGACCCCGGCGGCGACCGGCCGCGGGATCTTCACGCCGACGCTCAGCAGCGCGAGGCCCGACGAGTAGATGTCGAGGACGGCTCCCCCGACGAGCCCGAGGATCGCCACGATCGCGAACGGGATGAGGAACCAGATCGGAAGGATGGTGGTGAGCGCGCCGATCGGGTCGTCCTGGATGGCAGCGTTCAGGTCCGGCGACGACCCGGCGAGCAGGACCCCGAACACCACGAGGATCGCCGGGGCCAGCGCGCCGCCGAAGGTCGTCCACCCGACGACCCCACCGGTGGACGCAGCCCGCGGCAGGTACCGCGAGTAGTCGGCAGCCGCGTTCACCCAGCCAAGGCCGAAGCCGGTCATCACCAGGACCAGGGCCCCGATGACCTGCTGACCGCTGCCGGCGGGCATCGCGGCGATCGCGGCGAAGTCGATGGAGGGCACCGCGAGCACGATGTAGACGACGGTGAGCACCCCCGTGATGACCGTGATCAAGGTCTGCAGGCGCATGATCACGTCGAAGCCCGCAACGCCGGCCCCGACCACGAGCGCGGCGACGACGACCAGCGCGACGACCTTCGTCAGCACCCCGCCGTCCCAGCCGAGCTCGGTGAAGACCGTCGAGGTCGCCAGGACCGCCAGGGCGGCGAGCGACGTCTCCCACCCGACGGTGAGGATCCAGCTGAGGAACGAGGGCACCCGGTTGCCCCGCACGCCGAACGCCGCACGGCTCAGCACCATCGTCGGCGCGGAGCCGCGTTTGCCGGCGATCGCGACGACGCCGCACAGCAGGAACGAGAACACCACCCCGATCACCGAGACGATCGTCGCCTGGGCCAGCGAGATGCCGAAGCCGAGGACGAAGGAGCCGTAACTCAGGCCGAGGACGGAGATGTTGGCGGCGAACCACGGCCAGAACAGCCCCCTCGGGGTGCCCTTCCGGTCGGACTCGGCGATCACGTCGAGCCCCTGGCGTTCGACGGCGCGAACCTCGGGCGGGTTCGTGGCGGCTGTGCTCATGCGCTGAGCGTAGTGGCTCGGCAGCCCTACCCGAAGAGGTTCACCGGACGAACGATGTCGGCGTAGATGAGCAGGGCGCTCATGCCCGCCAGCAGCACCACGACCACCATCGTCAGCGGCATCGTCTTCGCCAGGTCGATGGGCCCCGGGTCCGCCTTGCCGACGAGCTTGAACGACCGTCGCTTGATCGCCTCCCAGAGCGCACCGGCGATGTGTCCACCGTCGAGCGGCAGCAGCGGCACCATGTTCAGCACGAACAAGCCGATGTTGAGCGAGGCCAGCAGCCCGAGGATCGTGTACGCCTTGTCGACCACGGGGACACCGCTCATCGACGAGACCTCGCCGATCGCACGGCCGACGCCCACCACCGACACGGGGCTGTCCTGCGACCGCTCCTGGGCGCCGAACGCGGCGTTCCACACCGCGACCAGGCGCTGCGGCAGGTCGATGATCAGGTGCGCCGACGCCGCGATCTGGGCGCCGGTCGCGGGCAGCACCTCGGCCGGGGACTGCCGCACCAGGGACTGCCCGATGCTGACGCCGACCACGCCGACACGCTGGGTCTTCGTGGTGCCGTCGTCGTTCTTGACGACCTTGCCCTCGGCGTCGTAGACGTCGCGGGTGGCGGTCGTCGGGGTGATCTCGAGGGTCTTTCGGGCACCGTCGCGCTCGACCACCACGGTGACCTGCTCACCGGCGGACTCCTGGAAGACCTCGGAGACGCGGGTGATCGTGGGGTCCTGCTCGCCGTTCACCGAGAGCACGACGTCACCGGGCTCGATGCCGGCCTGCTTCGCCGGGGACACCGCGTCGCCGGGCGAGCACTCGGTCGTCTGGCTGTTCGGCAGCACGCACCCGACGCTCGACGTGAAGGTCGTGGTCGGCGCCCCGAACCCGCACAGCAGCACGCCGAACAGCACGATGCCGATCACCAGGTTCATGGCCGGGCCCGCGACCATGACGATGATCCGCTTCCACGGCGTCAGGCGGTAGAAGGCACGGGAGTCGTCGCCACCGGAGTCCGCGATCTGTTCGGCGCTGGCCTGGCGGGCGTCCTGCACGAACGCGCCGTACATGCCGGTGTTCGTGATGGCGTTCGCCCGGCCCGAGGCGCGCGGCTTGAGCATGCCGACCATCGAGATGTACCCACCGAGCAGGATCGGACGGATCCCGTACTCGGTCTCACCCCGCTTGAACGACCACATCGCCTTGCCGAAGCCCAGCGAGTACTGCGTCACCTTGACGTTGAAGAGCTTCGCGAAGGACAGGTGTCCCAGCTCGTGGAGTCCGATCGAGACCAGCAGGCCGATGATGAAGACGACCACGCCGAGGACGAAGAGCAGGACGGATTCGACGGTCACCGGGAAAGAGTACGGGACTGATTCCATGACGGAGCCGAGCGCCGTCTGAGAGGCGAGCTGGGCCTCCCGTCCGTCGCCGTCCGCGGTCTGCCGCCTCCGCGTCGGACGGGAGGCGCGTCTCGCGTCAGCGGGTCAGCGCGCGGTCCGCAGCGGTGCGCGCCCACTGCTCCGCCGCGAGCACGCCGTCGAGTGACGGCTCCCCCGCGGTGTGCTCCTCGACGATGCGCTCGACCGTGTCGACGATGTCCAGGAAACCGATCGCACCGGCGTGGAACGCGGAGACGGCCTGCTCGTTCGCGGCGTTGAACACGGCCGGGAACGTCCCACCCAGCTCGCCCACCCGCTTCGCGAGGGCGACGGCGCCGAAGGCGTCCTGGTCGAGGGGCTCGAACGTCCACGTGCTCGCGGTCGTCCAGTCGAGCGGCACGCCGACGCCGGGCACCCGGTCCGGCCAGGCCAGGCCGAGTGCGATCGGCAGGCGCATGTCCGGCGGCGACGCCTGGGCGATGGTGGAACCGTCGACGAACTCGACCATCGAGTGCACGATCGACTGCGCGTGCACGGTGACGTCGATGCGGTCGTACGGCACGTCGAAGAGCAGGTGGGCCTCGATGACCTCGAGCCCCTTGTTCACCAGGGTGGCGGAGTTCGTCGTGACGACGAGCCCCATGTCCCAGGTGGGGTGCGCCAGCGCCTGGGCAGGGGTGACGTCGCGGAGCTGCTCGCGGGTGCGCCCGCGGAACGGACCCCCGCTCGCGGTGAGGACGAGTCGCTGCACCTCGGTGTCGACGCCGGAGCGGAGCGCCTGCGCGATCGCGGAGTGCTCGCTGTCGACGGGCACGATCTGCCCGGGCGCCGCGGCCTGCTGCACGAGGGAGCCGCCGACGATCAGGCTCTCCTTGTTCGCCAGGGCGAGGGTGGCACCGCTCTCGAGTGCGGCCAGCGTCGGACCGAGCCCGACCGAACCGGTGATGCCGTTGAGCACGACGTCGGCCTCGACGCTCCGGACGAGCCGTTCCGAGTCGGCCGCGCCGAACGCGGTGTCGCGCACGCCGAAACGGGCGGCCTGCTCGGCGACGAGGTCGCGGTTGCTGCCCGCGGTGAGGCCGACGACCTCGAACCGGTCGGGGTTGCGGGCGACGACGTCGAGCGCCTGGGTGCCGATCGAACCGGTGCTGCCGAGGACGACGATGCGTCTGCGGGCCGGACCAGTGCTGCCGAGGCCGCCGTCCGTCACGATCAGCCCTTGGCGAGGATGTCGACCACGAAGACGAGCGTGGCGTTCTTCGGGATGCCCGAGCCCTCCTGCGGGTTGGCGCCGTAGGCGTCCTCCGGCGTGGCGACGATCAGGACCTGCGAGCCGACCTTCTGCCCGACGAGCCCGGTGACGAAGCCCTTGATGAGCGCGCTCTCCGACACGGTGAAGGTGGTGGGGACGCCCTTCGACCACGAGGAGTCGAACTCCTTGCCCGTGTCGTAGACGACGCCCTTGTACTGCACGAGTGCGGTGTCGCCGTCGGCGATCGCGGAGCCGTCGCCCTGCTTGAGCACCTCGACCGTGGTCTTCGTGGGCGCCTTCACGCCGTCGGGGATCGTGATCTCCGGCTCGCCGCTCGACTTGTCCGTGACCGTGGGCAGGGCCGGGTCTTGGTCCTTCGGGGTGCCGTTCGCCTTGGTGGGGGTCTGCGCGACGACGTCGGCGACGACCACGATCTCGCCGCCGGTGTTGAAACCGAGTGCCGAGGACTGTCCGACCGCGGCGATCCGGTCGCCCACCTTCGAGCAGGCGAGGAGTGCGCCGAAGCCCGACCCACCGACGGACAGGACCTGCGGGTTGCCCTCGTCGAAGCCGACGGTGCCGAGCTTCTTGGCGTCCGACGTCTTGTACACGCTGTAGGACACCTGCGCGTAGTCGCCCTCGTCGAGCGCCGCGCCCTTGCCCTTTACGAGCCGGGTGGCCTGCGGCGTCTTCGCGGACAGGCCAGAGGCGAACTTGACGGTCGGGGCCTTCGTCCCACCGAACGACCCGGTCGCCTCGACGGCGTCGGAGGCCTTGCCCGGGTCGGGGCAGGAGGTGATCGCCGAGGCCGTGGCGCTGGCCGACGGGGTCGGCGAGGCCGAGGACCCGTTCGAACCGGAGCCGGAGCAGGCGGCGAGTCCCAGCACGACGGCGGGGACGATGGCGATCGGGAGCAGGCGGAGACGCTTCACGAGGACCTAGTCTGCCCCACCAGTCGAAGAGTCCCCTGCCAATGACGCAGGTCGGACGACCAGCTGCGGCTCGTGGTGCACCGGGAACGCCACGGAGCGCGCGATGAAGCAGAGCTGGTTGGCGGTGACGTGTGCGGCTTCGGCGTCCGCGACGCGGTCGGCCTCGAGGATCGTGACGACCGGGTGCAGGGTCGCCTCGGTCAGTTCACCCGAACCGTCACGGTTCAGGCGGAGCGACGCGGTCGCGGTGTCCTGGTAGTCCACGACGGTGAAGCCCTTCGTGACCGCGACGTGCAGGTAGCTGAGCATGTGGCACTGGGCCAGCGCCGCGACCACCATCTCCTCGGGGTTCCAGCGGTCACGGTCCCCGCGGAACGTCGGGTCGGCGGAGCCGGGGACGTCCGGCTTGCCCGTCGCCGAGACCACGTGTTCGCGGCCGTAGTCGCGGTACCCGGACGTGCCGGTCCCGCGGTCGCCGGTCCAGCTGACGGAGACCTCGTAGGAGTGGTCGTGCACGGGTGTGCCCCTTCGCCTTGGCTAGCATGGCGGCATGACGGTGAGCCCCGAAGTCCGCAGTGATCGCCATCCTCTCACCGCCGACGGTTCCGTCGAGCTGGCGGTGCTCGAACGCTCAGGGTTCGACGAGAGCCGACACGTCGGCGCCGGCGTCGTCGTCGACGCGACCGGCACGGTGATCGACTCCGTGGGTGACGTGACGGCGAGCATCTACCCGCGTTCCACCATGAAGCCGTTCCAGGCCCTGGCGGTCCGACGCGCCGGCGCGCTGTTCTCGGACGAGGAGCTCGTCCTCACCACCGCGAGCCATGCCGGGACCGCGGCGCACCAGGCGCTCGCCCTGCACATGCTCGAGTCCTTCGACCACGTCGAGGCCGACCTCGGTTGCCCGCCGGACATGCCGTTCGACCGCGGCACCGCCCGCACGATGGACGGACCCCGCCGACTGGCGATGAACTGCTCCGGCAAGCACGGCGGCATGCTCGCGGCATGCCGGGTGAACGGGTGGGACGAGGCCACCTACCTCGACATCGAGCACCCACTGCAGCAGCGGGTGCGTTCCGTGGTCGAGGAGTACACGCACGAGACCGTCGACCTGGTCGGCACGGACGGCTGCGGCGCCCCCGTGTTCCCGCTGACCCTGACGGGGCTGGCACGCGGGTTCGCCGGTGTCGTGGCACGGGCCGACGACGACTCCGCCGCGCTGACCGACGCGGTCCTGGCGCACCCGTGGGCGATCGACGGTGTCGGGCGTGCGAACACGGTCACGATCGAGCGGCTGCAGGTGCTGGCGAAGCTCGGTGCCGAGGGCGTCATGGTCATGGGGTTGCCCGGCGGCGCGGCGGTGGCGGTGAAGGTGCTCGACGGCTCGCAGCGGGCCGGCACCCTGGCGGCACTTGCCCTGCTCGAGCGGAACGGGCTCGTCGCGTCCGACGGCGTGGCCGAGGTGCTCGCGGCGACCGGTGAGCGGGTGCTCGGCGGTGGCGTCCCCGTCGGTACGGTGCGCGTCGGTGCCGGGCTGCGCTGATCCGTCGCGGGTGCTGATCCTCGGTCGGCGCTGATCCTCGGTCGGTGTTGTCCTTGGCGCTGGTCATCGGTCCGCACGGACGGGGTCAGGGGCGAGGACCGGCAGTGCCGGGAACACGCGGACGACCCCGTGGCCGTCGAGTCGACGGACGGAGCAGCCGTACCGCGAGACCTCGACGGTGACGTCCCGGTGTCGGGGCGCTGCTCCGAGTCCGGGGACGAGCACCACCGTGCCGTGCGGTCGGCCGTCGGCGCCCATCCACACCGCGACCGAGGTCCCCGACGGGAGGGTCTCCACTGACGGCGCGCTCGAAGTGGTCGGGGCCGGATCGTCGCTGCGGGAGCCCGCGGCGTCGAGGAGTCCTGGAGCGACGGCCCACCGCAGATCGTCGTCGGCGTGGACGGCAGCGGCGCGGAGCTGCTCGGCGAGCCCACGGAACACCGCGACGGCGAGTGCTCCGGCCCCGACGACCACGATGTGGGAGCCGGCGTCGACGCGGAGCAGGTTGCCGCCCGGCCCGTGCCCGAGGACGACTACCGCGGTGCCGTCATCGTCCTCGGGGGTCGTGCCCGTCGGCTGCGCCGGCGAGCCGAGGGGATCGGCCGCGACGGGCTGGTCCGGCGCACGCGGCGCAACGACCTGGGCCGGACGGGTTCCGGGATCCGGCAGCGCCGATCGGTGCAGCACCACGTCGACCAACGCGCAGCACGCGCCCGCGCCGAGCAGGACGCTCTGCCCGGCGCCACTGATCGGCGCGAGGACACCGGCCACGACCAGCGCGACCGCTGCCCCCACGATCACACAGCGGGCGGCGAAGCGGGACATGTCCCCATCGCACCAGGGACGAGGGGCCCAGCGCTGGTCCGCGACGGGATCTGTGGAGAAGTCGCCTACTGCACGAGGAAGAACTGCTCACCGATGTCGACGCGCGCACCACGCTCGACGCGGTACCGCCGACCGGGCTCGCAGCGGCGGATCGATCCGTCGATGTGCCGGACCACCGTGCCGTTGCCGGAGAACCGGTCGGAGACCCACAGGTCGTCGCCGTCGCGGCCGAGCTCGAGGTGGGTCTTCGACACGGACTTGCCCGGATCGTGCACGGTCAGCAGGTCGTCGTACCGCTCCCCCGGCTGCGGTCGTGGCAGGCGGCCGAGCAGACCGGTGCCGTGCACCCCGAGCCGTTCACCCGTGCTGAAGTGCAGGACGAACGGCGCCCGGGTCGGGGTCTTCGCGACGATGCGGGTCTCGTCGACGTCGTCGTCGGGGTCGTCGGGCTCATCGGCTCCGGCGTTCGACTCCGACGGGCTCGCCGGCGGGAGCGGCAGCGCGGGTCCGGTCGCTCCCGGGATCGGGGGCAGCGGCGCAGCCAGGGGCGCACCGGGCGCGGTGGCGGACGGCGCGGAGGACGGGACGGTCGCGGAACCGGGCACCGGCGGGAGCGGGGCGCGCGGTACGGCGGACGCCTCGGGCTCGCTGACCGGGGCAGCGTGCGCCCGCCGGGCGCGACGGCCCGAACCGGACTGCTCGACCCCGGCGCGGACCGGCTCGTCGTCCACCGGGACCTCGTCGTGCGGCTCATCGCCCTGCTCGTCGTGCGCAGCGAGTTCGTCGGCGCTGTTCTCGTCGGACTCGTCCGAGCCCGCGGGGTCGGACGAGCCCCCGGCCGGCTCGTCCGCATCGTCGGCCGTTCCGGACGTCTCGGTGCCGTCAGGCCCCTGGGTGCCGTCAGACCCCTGGGCGCTGTCAGATCCCTGGGTCTCGTCGGAGCCCTCTGCTGCCCAGTCGGGTCGGGTCATCGGCAAGGGCATGACCGGGCCGGTGAAGGCCGCGGTGACCGCCGGGCGGACGGCTCCGCACTCGCCGCAGAAGATGTCGTCGGGCTCGAGCCGGTTGCCGCAGACGTGGCAGATGGTCGTCTCGTGCATGCCGGGGGTGACGAGCGGGGCCGGACGCGGCGGCCGTCGGTCGATGAGCGGCTCGACCACGGCGGTGTCCCCGGGCTGCGGGGGCGACATGACGGCGGGCTGGTCATCGGCGGCACTCGTCTCCGACGCCGCCACGATCACCTCGTCGCGCTCCGGCTCGGAGCCGGCCTGGGCATCCTGTTCGCCCTGTGGGTCCTGTCCGTCCTGTGGGTCCTGTCCGTCCTGTGGGTCCGACGCAGGAGCCGCGGTGCCCTGCTCGGCGGCCGGGTCGGCGGGTGCTCCTGGCACCGGCGGAACGACCGGCTCGGACGGCCTCTCGGCAGCCGGGGTACCACGGCCCACCCACCAGGACGGACCGGCGGGTGCCGCTGGGGGTGCGGTGGCGGCCGGCGTTGCCCACACGGGCAGAGCGGGCTCCGCGGTGTGCGGGGGCGCGACGGGCTGCTGCGCCGTCTGCTCAGGGCCCGGCGTCGCGGCATCGCGCACCGGGGCGGCGGGCGTCGCCGCGCGACCCGGAGCCGGGGCGATGCGGGTGCGCTCGGGGTCGTCAGCGTCGAGGAGCTCGGACGGGTAGGCGTCGGGGTCGAGAGCCGGCTCCGGATCCGACTGGCCCGGCGCGCCCGACCAGTCCCCGAGTCCGGATCCGGCGCCGTGCACGTGGGAGGGCGCCTGGCGCGGCGCGAAGTCGTCGGGACGCTGCACCGGCACGGGTGCCGGCGGTTCGGTTCCACGGCGGTCGGCACCGGTGAGCCAGGCGCGGGTGGCGGGGTCGAGCGTGGCTTCGGGCAACCAGGCGTCGGAGGCCGGGTCGGACCGTCGGCCGTGGGCGTCGGGCTGCTGCAACGGTGGCGGCGGTGCCTGTTCGACGGGGGTCGGCGCGACCGGGCGACGGCTCGCCGCGGCGGTGACCGCGCGTCCGCACTCACCGCAGAAGATCGCCCCGTCCGGGAGCATCGATCCGCAGTGTTCGCATCTGATCACGTGGTGCCTCTGTCCTCACTCGGCCGTCCACGACGCTCGTCCGGCCTCTGGACATCGTAGTCGCCGTGCCCCGACGCAGCCTGGCCGTCGGTTCCACGACGGGACCGTGCCGTCGGACGACGCCCGGCTCCCCGCAGCGACCGGAGCGACACGGCGGTGCGGAACCGCTCCCGCCGGGTCCGCCCGGTCCGGAGCGAACCGATCGCGTCGTCCGTCGCCGCCCACATGCGATCGGCGGTGGACTGGTCGGCATCGCTCGGACCGAACACCGCACGGTCGGCCAGCGCCGCGAGTCCGGTCCCGCCGTCGCCCGGTGCACCGACGACGGCTTCACGCCGGGTGGCGGATCGCCGTACGTCGTGCCCACGGTCGAGCAGCGCGTCGCGGTACTCGTCCCAGGCGCCGACGATGCGACCCCGGTGCGTGGTGGCGTTCCGCCGTCGTCGCCGTCGCAGTCGCTTCAGCAGCACGATCACGGCGAACGGCAGCAGGACGAGTGCGACGACGCCGAGGGTCCCGAGGGCCCAGGGCAGCACCGCGAGCAGGATCCGGAGCCAGAGCGGCTGCACCGGCGGCGTGTTCCGGTCACTCTCCGGAGGCGTCTGCTGGTCCTGGTCCTGCTGGTCCACCGGGGGCGGCGGCACGACCGTCTCCGGACGGGTCACCGGCTGCGGGGTCTGCTGCTGCTCGTCCGGGATCTCGCGCACCTCGGGGTTGGGGTTGAGCATCACCCACCCCCACTGCGCGGTGTCCACCTCGATGCGGGCCGTGACGTCGGACCCGCGGAAGGTCGTCGTCCCGCCACGCGCTGCGGTGCCGTCGCTGCCCGAGTCGCCCCCGGCGGTGAAGCCCATCACGACCCGCGCGGGGAACCCGATCTGGTCGGCCATCAGCGCGGCCGCCGCGGCGTACTGTTCCTGGTCCCCGATCATCAGGGGCGCGGTGAGGAGCTCCTGGACACGGTCGGCGCCGTGGCCGGACCGGCTCATCCGGTCGTCACCGACACCGTGACTGACGTACCCCTTCCGCTGCAGTGCCTGCACCGCGGCGAGGAGCTTCGCACCGGGTGCCGAGACGTCCTTCGTCGTCGACTCCACGGTGTCGCGCACGGCGTCGGGGACGTCCCGTGCGGTGGGGACCGCTGCGCTCCCCGGCCGCGCGGTGGCCAGCTGCCGTTCCGTCGGCTGGTCGGGCAGCACCGCCGTCAGGTCGTAGGACGTGCCGTCCCCCACTCCGCCGACCACGGCGCCGGTGCCGGTCGATCCGTTGTAGAAGAACGCGCCGCGCTCGTCGTCGGCGTCCTGCCCGGTGAACTCCACGCGCTCCAGGTCGCCGACCGTCGGCAGCCACACACCGCGGTACCCGTCGACCGTCACACCGACGTCGACCGTGGTGCCCCGGACCCCACGGACGTCGACCGAGGTCGGCACGCGTTCGAAGGTGCCCGAGCCCGCCGAGCCGTCGGCACCGCCGACCCGGTAGACCACGCCGTCGTAGGTGTCGAGGGTCGCGATGCGGACGAACCCGCCCTCGGGCAGGCCGGTCACCCGGAGCTGGGTCGCGTCCGAGGCGGTGGATTCCTCGTAGGCGCGGAACCCGCTGAGCGGACTGACGTAGTCGCGGGGGTCGAACGGCTTCACGACGTCGGTGCGCGCGACGATGCGGTCGCCGGAGGGCGGTGCGACCAGGCCGAGCCCGGTCGCGACGACCGCCGCGGCCACGATGGTGCCGGTGCCCACGAGCGCGGGTCGGACGATGGACCGTGCGACCGGCACACGGGAACCGATGGTGGTCGCCACGGCGACCGCGCGACGCGCGTGCCGGACCGTCAGCGCCCAGACGAGGGCGAGGCCGACCAGGACGACCGCCGTCACGATCGACGTGTCGAGCCGGCTCGGCCCGACGACCACGCCCACCGCGAAGAGCACCAGTGCCGGGATGCTCGCGAGTTCCTGCCTGGAGGCGCGGGTCGCCACGCTCACGGCGGTCACCGTCGCCACGAGCAGCGTCACGAAGTAGGGCACGAGGAGCGCTTCGTAGGAACCCACCGGAAGGCTGATGGTCACCAGCTGCTTCCAGCCGAGGGCGACGCCGGCGAAGAGGTCGAGGAGTCCGTGTCCGGTGGGCAGCAGGCCGTTCGCCTGGCTCGGCACGGCGGCGGGGACGCCGGTCAGCGTGAACGCGGCGACGGTCGCGATCGCCACGACGGCCATCGGGAGCCGGAGCAGGGTGCCGAGGAGCGCGACGACCGTCCCGATCACGATCGCCGTGACCGCGGCGGTGATCATCGCGCCGTCCCGGTACACCGGCCACCAGGACGTGCTCGCGACGGCCAGCAACAGCCAGACCGCCAGTGTGCCGCCGGCGAGGCGGAACGGGACGAGCCGGCGGGCATCGCGACGGTCGGACCGTCGGGTCGAGCGTCTCGCCCGGTCCGGGGCCGGGGTGGTCACGGGTGCGGCGCTCATGCTGCCGACGCCGATCGGTGCAGGGCGTGCCGGAGGTCGTCCAGGTAGCCGATGGTCATCACCGTCAGACCCGCGACACGCAGGAACCGCGGCTGAGCCTCGGGCTCGCAGATCACCGCGACGACCTCCACCCCGACGGGGAACCGCGTGGCGGCGAGTCGGAGCGCGGGCAGGCCGACGGTCGAACCCACGACGAGGAACGCGACGGAGATGCCGTCGGTGTCGCTCCCCACGATCCGGGAGACCTCGGCGATCGGCAGGCACGCGTCGGCCAGGCCGACCGAGGCGAAGTCGTCGAGCAGGCGCGTCGGCGTGACGGTGGGGAGCGTCCGGACGGCGTACACCGCACGCTTCGCGAACTCCGGCGTGCGCTGGGACACCACGACCGAGACCTCACGGCCGTCACGGATCGCCCGCGCGCCGAGGGAGGCGGCCGCGCTCACCGCGAGCTCGAACTCCTCGTCGTCGGCGAACTCACCGCGGGCGATGCCGAGCGCGACGACGAGGTGCGAGCGACGGGTGTCCTCGAACTGCCGGACCATGAGCGCGCCGGACTTCGCGGTCGACTTCCAGTGGATGGTGCGCGGGTCGTCGCCGGGCATGTACTCGCGGATGGCGTGGAAGGCGATGTCCGCGGGCGACAGGTCCGTGGTCGCCTGCCCCTCGAGGTCACGCACCAGCCCGGTACTCGTCGACGGGATCGCGATGGTGCGCGGGTGCACGATGACCTGCTCGCGGGCGGTCCAGACGAGTTCGCGGCGGACGAGTCCCACGGGGTCGGCGCGGACCCCCGTCACGGGCCCGACGTCGAGCACCCCGCGGCGGAGCGTCGGGACGGGGACCTGCCGCTCGAAGTCGCCGTGCGGCCCGATGGCCGGGATCGCGACGTCGACCAGACCGGATCCGACCGGCACCTCGACGGTGGTCGGCACCGACGGCAGGCGCGTGGGGTTCTCGGCCGTGATGATCACACCGGCGTCATCGCCGACCGCCACACGGTGCTGCGGGAGCCGCATCCGGATCACCAGCCGTGACCGGCCGATCAACGCCACCGCAGCGACCACCGCGAGCACCGCGCCGGCGAACCCGACGACGACGATCTCCCGCAGACCGAAGCGGTAGCCGGCCACGAACGCGACGAGCGTCAGCGCGGCGACCGTCCACCCGAGCCCGGTGACGACGGACGAGACCTCGCCCCAGAGACGCAGGACGAGCCTCCAGGCCGTTGCCCAGAGCCGGACGATCCCGATGACCGCATCCGCTGCGACGCCCTCGCGGTCACCGACGATCCGCGTCCGGACGTTGGTCATGCCGGTGACCGTCCCCGTGCGCTCGTACGCCGTCGTGCCACGACGCGACCGCGTCGAGGACGGACGGCGCGAGCGCGTGGAGACGGACCGGCGGTCCGTCACGTCGTGACTCGGTCGGCGGGCGGCGGGGTCTCCACCAGGAGCTGCGCGATGACGCTCGGTGCGCTGACGCCGTCGAACTCGGCCTCGGCGTCGAGCACCAGGCGGTGCGCGAGGACCGGGACGGCCAGCGCCTTCACGTCGTCCGGTGTGACGTAGTGGCGACCGCTCAGCGCCGCGAGGACACGGGAAGCACGGATCAGGCCCATCGCCCCTCGGACGCTGACGCCCAGCCGGACCTCGCTCGCGGAGCGGGTCGCGTCCACCAGGCGGGCGACGTAGTCGGCGATCACGGCGTCGACGTGCACGGTGCGCGCCAGGGCGGCCATCTCCGTGACGGTCGCGGCGGGCACGACGCTCGCCAGCGGGACCGACGCCGACGGAGCCGACGAGGTCTCGAGGATCTTCACCGTCGCCGCGTGGTCGGGGTAGCCGATGGAGGTCTTCATCAGGAAGCGGTCGAGCTGTGCCTCGGGCAGGCGGTAGGTGCCGGCCTGCTCGATCGGGTTCTGGGTCGCGATGACCATGAAGGGCGCGGCGAGACGGTGGTTGACGCCGTCGACCGTGATCGCGGACTCCTCCATCGCCTCGAGCAGCGCGGACTGGGTCTTCGGGCTCGCACGGTTGATCTCGTCAGCGAGCACGATGTTCGCGAAGACCGGTCCGCGGTGGAAGTCGAACTCCTGCGTCCGCTGGTCGTAGACACTGATGCCGGTGATGTCGCCCGGCAGCAGGTCGGGGGTGAACTGGATGCGGTTCGTGGTGCCCTGCACGCTCTGCGCCATCGCTCGGGCGAGGCTCGTCTTGCCCGTTCCGGGAACGTCCTCGAGGAGCAGGTGCCCCTCGCTGAGCATCGCCGTGACCGCGAGGCGGATCACGAACGTCTTCCCGAGGAGCACCTGCTCGACGTTGGTCACGATGCGGCCTGCGACGTCGGCGAACCAGGTGGCCTGCTCCGGGGTCATGCTCATGCGGGATGGTCCTTCGGTCGTGGCGGGAGGGCGGCGTTGGCGGGTCGGGGCGGCGGGGATCAGCCGCCGGGGGTTGGTTCCGGGGCAGGCTGCTCGGGAGCGGGAGCGGGGGCATCGGCAACCGGGAAGGCCTCGGTGGGCTCACCCTCCTGGGACAGCTCGGACCCGTCCGCTGTCCTGACGGTCGCGCGGACCTTGACGGAGCTGGCACCGACCGGAGGGGTCGGAGCGGTCTCCCCTGCGTTCCAACTGTCGGTGCCGACGAACACGTTGCCGCCCTCGTCGAGGAACCAGTCGGCGGTGAACCGGACCGTGCCACCGCCGGGACCCGAGACCACCAGCGGCTTGCCCTGCTGCGCCGCGGTCACGGCCACACGGGTGTCGAAGGCGGCGGCGGCACCGGTCCAGGACTGGTCGTCCGTCGTGCAGAACGTGCTCCCTGGTCCGCCGCACGCGCGGAGGACCAGCTGCGAGGAGACGTTGCGACCGCCCGTCCCAGGAACACCCGTCCACGTCTGACCCGGCTGCAGCCTGACCGTCTGTCCGCCGGTGTCGAGCTGGTAGTGGTCCACGCTCCGCGACGGTGCCGTCACGGAGACGTTCCAGAGGTTGGTGCTCGTCTGGGTCGTCCCCACGTCCGGCCGGTTCGTCCCCGACGGACGCTCGTAGGTCACGGCGTCGACGTACTCGACGTTGCAGAAGAAGCCGTTGGAGACGGTGACGGCGTACCGCGTCGAGCCGCCACCGACGCCCGAGTCACGGGCCGGACTCGAGCTGCCGATCGAGTTCGAGGACGGGGCCGCGCAGTCCACGTTGCCGGATCGGAACACGGCGTACCGGAGACCGGAACCGCCAGCGGCATCGCCAGCGCTCCAGCTCACGGTCACGGTCGAGCGACCCGACGAATCCGCCTGGTCGCCGGCTACCGCCTGGAGGTTCGTCGGCTTGCCCGGCGTCCCGACCGCGCTTCCGGTTGCGGACGCGGAGTTCCACTGCACGACGGTGCCGTTGCGGTCTGCGGCGTTCCGGGCCGACACGGTGACCGTGTACTGGGCGGCACTCTGGGCACCGGTGAACGAGGTGCTCGTAGCGGTGCCGGTGTTGCGGGTGTCGGACAACCCCGGACCCTCGATCGTCACGACGTAGTTGTCGACCGCGCTGCCGTTGTTCGGCGCGGACACCTTGCCCCACTTGACGTCGAGCTGGTTCGGCGTCGACCTGCTGGGCGTGACCGTGATGCCCTTCGGCGGTGCCGGCACGAAGTCCGCACTCATCGGACCCGAGCGGGCCGAGGGCTTCGAGTCACCGATCGCGTTGGTCGCCACGACCTGGAACCGGTAGGACTCCTTCGGGTCGAGGCCGGTGACCGTGCACACCGTCGCGGTCCCGCAGTTCTTCGAGACACCGTTGGTCCCGACGACGCGATAGCCCGTGATGGGCGAGTTGTTGCTCTGCGGGGTCGCCCAGGTCAGCGTGGCCTGACCACCGTCGTAGGAGCCGGTGCGGGTGGGCGCCCCCGGCGCGTCCGGGACGTCCTGCACCGAGATCGTGACGTCGCCCCAGACGTACCGGTCGGGGTCGTTCGTGGCGTCCGCCACCTGGTACTGCAGGTGCGCGTCGCCGGGCTTCGCGGTTCCGGCGACCGCGACCTGCAGACGCGAGCGATCACCGCTCGGCGTGACGGTGACACCCTTCGGGAGTCCGCCGGACAGACCGCGGATGTTCACGACGCGCAGCCGCTCGCCGGGGAACGGGTTGGTCGGCTGGTCGTTCGTCAGCACGTCGAGGGTGGTGGTCGCCCCGCGCTTCGTGACCGCGCGGTCGGCGCCCGGCTGGACCACCGGCCGGGTGGAGCCGACGACGCCCACGGCGACCGTGCCGGCACGACCGGCGTTGGCGTCGTCCGCGACGCCGATCCCGATCGACGCGGTGGTGTTCTTCTTCGCGGTGTCGGCGACTGCGATGGTGAGCTGCTGCTTCGCGATCGACGCGGTCGTCCCAGCGGCCGGCCGGCCGACGATCGAGTACCGGAGCTCCGGCAGGTCCTTCGGGTACGGGTAGTCGGTGAGCTTCGTCAGGTCGATCTTCCGCGTCTCGCCCGGCTGCATCTCGATCGAGGAGCCCGCGAACGCCGGCGGCTGGTTCGACCGGGGCGTGACCGTGATCGGGAGCACGAGGGTGGCAACGCGGCCCTTGCCGCCGTTCGCCGACGAGCCGTCGGTGACCTCGAACGAGATCGACGCCTTGCCGTAGTAGAGCTTCGACGACGTGAACTGCAGCGTCGACGAGTCCACCACCAGGCTCTGCCCGTTCGCGTGGGTGGCCTTGACCGTGCCGCGGTCGGTGATCTTCGCGGTCTCGCCGTTCGCCGTCACGACGAAGTCCTGCAGCGGGATGCGGACCGTGGCCTCGCTCTTCACCGTGACCGCGCCGGCGCTGCGGTTGATCTGGGGCAGGGCGTCGTCGAAGCCCGGCACGTTGATGAAGCCGTAGGAGACGATGTCCGGGTGGTCGAGCCGGGCGACCGAGAACGGGATCACCTGCGAATCGTCGGTCAACCGGACCGTGATGCGGCCGTCGCCGGTGGGCGTCGCCGTGTCGCCGTAGCCGGGGACGACCCCGACCCGGAGGTCGGCCGCGGTGCCCTCGGCGAAGAAGACGTTGTCGAGCACGTCGACGGTCACGCTCTTCCGGCGGAGGATGTCCTGCAGGTCGAGGGTCGTGTCGTCGACCTCGGGCCGGAGCGGCTGGGCGTCCGGGTCGACGGTCACCGTGAGGAAGGTCGTGCTCGATCCCCCGCTGCTGTTCGCGACGGTGTAGAGCACGGCGTAGTCACCGCGCTTCGCCGACTTCGGGGGCGTGACGCGGATCTGCTGCTTCCGGAGGATCTTCGCGGTGACGTCCTCGGCCGTCGGCTCGGCCTGCGCGACGGTGAGCTGCCCGCCCTCGGGGTCGGAGTCGTTCTGCAGGACACGAACCGTCACCGAACCACCGGGACGGATCGTGACGTGGTCGGCCTCGGCCACGGGGTTCGAGGCCTGCTCGGCGCGGGGTGCGATGCCCACCCGCACGGTGCCGGACGCACGGGCCCCGAGAGCGTCCACGACCGTGTAGGTGAACTCGTCGGTACCCGCCGAGTAGTCGCCGGCCTCGTAGGTCAGGGCGTCCGAGGCGACGTCGGCGACCGATCCCTTGTCGGGGTTGGAGCCCACCCCGACGAGCTGGACGGAGTCGCCGTCCGGGTCGATCCCGTTCAACGGCACGCTGATCCGCACCGACGACCCGGCGACCACGCGCGCGGTGACGGTCTGCGGGACCGGCGGGTTGTTGGTCGCGGCGTCACGCTCGCGCACCGAGATCGACACGGCGGCATCGGCGTACTGGCCGTCGGGGCCGGCCACTCGGTAGACGGCGGTGTAGTTGCCCGGCGTCTTCGGGGCGAGGTAGCGCAGGTGGTCACCGGAGACGAACAGCAGGCCGCCGTTGCCCGGCACGTTCTGCACCAGTTCGGGCTGGAGCGTCAACGGTTCGCCCTCGGGCTGGGTGTCGTTGCCGAGCACGTCGATGTTCGCGACGTCTCCGACGCGCACGGTGGCGGTGTCGGGCTGCGCGACCGGAGGCTGGATGCGGTCGGGCTTCGGGATCTCGACGACGGTGATCGTGCCGGGGGACGACGCCAACCCGTTCGTCTCCGTGTACCCGAACGAGACCGGACCGTCGAGCGGCGCCGTGAGCGTGACGCGGACCTTGTGCTGGTCGAGGATGCTCGCCTGCACCCCGCTGCCCCGTCCGGGTCCGTCGAGCGCCGTCACGAGCAGCACCCCGCCCGCCGGGTCGATGTCGGTCGCGGTGACGTCCGTGTCCTTGGTGGACAGGGTGTTGACGAACACCGTCTTCGGCGTGGTGATCGGCGCCGTCGAGGCGTCCGGTGGCGCGAGGACGGTCACCCGGACGATGCCGCTCGACGTCTTCACGCCGTCGGTCACCGTGTACTCGAGCTGGTGGTCGCCCGCCCGCTCCCCCTGCACCCGGAAGGTCCCGGCGTCGTAGCTCGGGGTGACGGTGAGCCCGGATGCCGACGACACGCTGGTCAGTGTCACGGTGCCGTTGCCACCACGCACGTGGTCGAGTGGCTCGACCGTGAAGGCCTTGCCGGCGTACCCGGACACGGGGAACGGGTCGGCGCGCAACGGGACGGTGCCCTGCTTGGCCACCCGCACCGTCACGGCGCCCCGGCCGTCAGCGCGTCCGTCGCTCACGACCAGCTGCACCGACCGCTCACCGGTGCGGCCGCTGTCGTTCCGGAAGTCGAGCAGGCCGTCCGGTGTGGTGGACACCCGGTCGCCGTTCGACGCGGTGGCCGACTCCAGGTACACCGGGTCGCCGTCCGGGTCGATCCAGTCACCGAGCACGTTCGAGACCACGTGCCCGTTCTGGACGACGTCGGCCGAGGTGTCACGGACCTGCCGCGGCGCCTCGTTCTCGCTGTCGGGGCGCACGCGGATCCGGACCGTCGCGGTGTCCGATCCGCCGTTGCCGTCGGTGATCGTGTACGGGAACGTCACGGTCCCGGTGGCGCGCGGCGACAGCGTGACCTGCAGACGTTGTCCGTCACCGACGATCGCGACGCGGCCGGCGGACTTCGAGATGGTGCCGACCTCGCTCACGATGATCGGGTCACCGTTCGGGTCGTAGTCGTTCAGCAGGACCGGGAGGCTCGTGGTGCGTCCCGGACGAGCGCCCAGATCGTCGTCCACCGCCACCGGCGGCTTCTGGTCCTTGTCGACCTCGGGGTCGTCGTCGGAGACCTGCTCCTGCTGTTGCTCGTCGTCCTGCTTGATCAGGTCGGCCCAGTTGTCGATGAGCTGACCACTCCGGTCGATCGCCCAGGATCGGCCGCTCGTCGGGTCGTTGGCGACCACGGTGTCGCCGTTGTGCAGGATCTGCAGTTCGCTCGTACCGCCGGTGCTCGCCAGCCGCTGCAACGCGCTGCCGTCGCACGTGTCGATCGCCTGTCCGCCTGCCCACGCGGCGTACGTGCAGGAGCCGTCGACGTAGGGCCGCGCGGCTCGTCCGGACACCTCGAGCGCGGTGGCGTCCACGGTGCCGGAGGCACTGACGCGGACCAGGCCCGCCGTGCCCGCGACCGTGACCTGGGCCGTGGTGTCCGACGACCGCTGGAGGGCCGGCGACGACCCCACCCGGTCGCCGAGCTCGACGGTGCGCCCGTCGACCGACAGGGCACCGCTCGTGCGGTCGAGCACGGCGAGGTGCCCGTCGAACGTGGCGACCTGGAAGTCGTCGCCCCGGTCCATGTCGACCTTCCACCGTTCGGCGACGGTGAGTGTCGTGCCGACATCGACCAGCGACGCCGTCCCGGTCTTCGCGGAGTAGACCGCGACGTGGCCGTCGGAGGCGTCGAAGACGGTGTCGGCGCCCAGGGTCAGGTCGGCCTTGGCCGACGCGTCGAACTCGGCGAGGTCGCTCGCGGGGGTCGACCAGAGCTCACCCGTGTCCGCGTTGCCGATGACCGCGGTGTCGCCCGCGAAGAAGACCTGCGGCGTCCCGGCAGGCAGCGTGATCGCATCACCCACGGTGGCGTCGGCGACGTCGACCCGGGCGACCGTGCCCTTGGTCTCGTCGACGCTGTAGACGGTGGAGCCGCGCTGCAGCACGGACAGGTCGTCGCTGGCCGTCTCGACCGCGGTGTTGAGCTGCAGGATGCCGGTGTTCGCCCGGCCGACCGCGCCGTACTCGGCCGAGGGCACCCAGACGGTGCCGTCACCGAGGTCGACGCGTTGCGTGTGGTACCCGGTGGAGACGATGGCCGTGGTCGCGACGACGGCGGCGACGAGCACCGAGGCACCGGTGGTCACGGCTGCGGAGCGGTGCTTCGCGAGGAGGGCGCGGATCACCCGGCGCTCCCGATCGTCGCGCACTTCTGCGCGCTCGCAGCACCCGTCTTGCCGTCGCGGTTCACCGCGACGGCGATGCACTCCTCGTCGCCGCGTTCACCGGAGACGACGAACGTCGTGCCGGTCTGCTGGCTCGAGGACCCGTTGGACGAGATGACGTACGTGTCGCTGCTGCGCAGCCCCGGGTCGGTCCAGCTGAAGGACACGGACTGCGGCGACGGCTCGGCACGGACCTCGGCCACGACCGGGATCGCCCCGGCGCCGAGCCGACCGACGACGACGACCGTGGCGATCGCGAGGGCCGCGACCACGACGACGGCGAGGGACGTCGCCCAGACCAGGGTCGAACGGGTCCGGCGACGGGCACGGGTCACGGACCCGGTGCGGTGCACGGTGCCGACGCTGTGCGAACCGCCGGCCACGACCCCGCCCTGCACCGCGCGGCGGGTCCGACGACGCGCACCGACCCGGGTGGGTGGCTGCAGCTCACGGATCACGGTGCGGTCGCCGTGCTGGGTGGGCGTCGAGATAGCCCAGGCCTCGACCGCGACGTCGGCGGACGTCTGCGGGATGCCGAGCTCGGCCTCGACCTGTTGGAACCCACGCACGAGTTCCATCACCGTCGCGGGGCGTCCCTGCGGCTTGCGGGAGAGCGCCGAGGCGAGCAGGCGCTCCAGCGACGGCGGCACGTCGGTGCGACCGGTCGGCTTCACGCCGCCCTTGTCGATCCGGTGCATCAGGTCGTTCGCACCGTTCTTGCCACCGCGGACCTCGAACGGGCTGCGCCCGGCGAGGAGCGAGTACACCGTCGCCGCGAGTGAGTACACCTCGGACTGGATCGTGCCGCGCGACTCGTCGATCAGGACCTCGGGCGCGGACCACGGGATCGACATGCCGATCGGCTCGTCGGGGTCGCTGCCCCCGATCGTCGCGGCGATGCCGAAGTCGGAGAGCACGGGGTTGCCGTAGGCCGTCAGCAGGATGTTCGAGGGCTTGATGTCGCGGTGCAGCACGCCCTCACGGTGTGCGGTCTCGAGCGCCGAACCGATGCGGATGCCGATCGACAGCACCTCGGACACCGGGATCGGTTCGCGACGGTAGCGCTCGCTGAGGGACGACGAGCAGAGCTCCATGACCAGGTAGGGACGGCCGTCAGCGGCGACGCTGGCCTGGAAGACGGTGAGGATCGACGGGTGCGTGCTGAGCCGGGCCATCAGGTTGGCCTCGGCCTGGAACATCTGCCGGACGCGGTCGTCGACGACCTCGTCCAGCAGCACCTTCACCGCGACCTGTCGTCGGGGCATGTCCTGTTCGTAGAGGAAGACGTCGGCGAAGCCACCGGACCCGAGGACGTGGACGGGACTGAAACCGCCGATCACGGGCGGGTTGGACGGCAGGCGTCTCGCCATGGTCCTCTCCTCCCCCGGCCGAGCGGCCAGCTCTCTCGACGTGGCCATGTCATTGTACGAAGCGTGGGTGACGGACATTCCGCACGCCGATCCCCCACAGCTCGACGCGTTCCCCCAGTTCGGGGGCCAGTCAGTGCCTCGGCAGCGTGTCCTCGAGGTCGCCGTCGTCCGGTGCGGCATCGACCTGCAGCACCACCACGGTGACGTTGTCACGACCGCCGGCCACGACGGCGTCGCCCACCAGACGCTCCGCCAGGTCCTGCGCGCCCGGCTCACGTGCCGCGATGCGCGCGATGCCGGCGTCGCCGAGCTCCTTGGTCAGCCCGTCGGAGCAGACGATGTAGCGGTCACCGGCTCGCAGGGGCAGGGTCCACCAGTCCGGTGCCGGCGGTTCGCCGAAGCCGACCGCACGCGTGATGACGTTGCTGTCCGGGTGCTGCTCGGCGTCCTCGGCACGCAACAGACCGGCGTCCACCATCTCCTGCACCACCGAGTGGTCGACGGTGACGCGGCGGAGCACGCCGTCCTCGATGCGGTAGGTGCGGGAGTCACCGACGTTGAACACGAGCGCTGCGGGCTGCCCGAGCGAGGCCACGAGCGCGATCCCGGTGACGGTGGTGCCCGCGCCGATGGCGTTGCCGCCGGCTGCGCGCTCGATGTCGGCGGTCGCGAGGAGCAGTGCACGCTGGATGCCCTGGCGCGTGGTGAACGGTTCGGCCGTCACCTGTTCGAGCCGACGCACGACCGCGTCGCTGGCGCGGTCCCCCGCGAGGTGCCCGCCCATGCCGTCGGCGACGACGAAGAACGGCGCGCCCACGATGTAGCTGTCCTCGTTGTGGTCACGCCGTCGACCGACGTCGGTCGCGGCTCCCCACGAGAGCGTCAGGGTGGCGCCGTCGGCTCCGGGGACGTCGATGGCGTGCGCAGTGGCTGCTCGGCCGAGTTCGGTCACGTGTCAGGATCGCTCTCTGGTGGGTCGGGGCGTGCCGTGTGCTGTCTGATCGGAGGGCCACGGGGGAACCGGAGGCAGCCCCTCTGCCGGTGCGACCCGGAGGTACGGCGAGAGGACCTCGATGGCGTTGCCGTCACCGATCTCGACTACCGTACCCGTCAGCGCCACGATCGACGCACCCGACGCCATGCGGTAGGCGGGCGCACCGGCCGGGCGGACGACGGTGCCGTTCGTGGACCGGAGGTCCTGCACGACGACGGCTTCGCCCTCGGCGTGCATCCGGACGTGGGACGACGACACCTGCCCGTACGCCGACCGCACGGTCACGAGTTCGGGCTGCGGACCACGGGTGACGCGGGGCAGCGACGGCCGGCGGCCGATGACCACCGGGTGGTCGAGCCGGAAGGTGCGGTCGCCGATGCGGATCGAGGGCACGCGTGCCGCGGGTGCGGCGGGTACGGACGGGACGGCCGGGAGGCCCGGGGCAGCACCCACGAACGGGCCCGCTCCGGCGCCGGGACGCGCCGGCACCCGGACGACGGTGTCCTCCGGATCGACGTCGTCCACCGCTGCCGGCGCCTGGGCGGGTGCACCGACCGGGGGCCGGATGACCGTGTCACCGAGGACCCCGTCGTCGGACCCGGGGTCGGAGTCGGGGTCGGAGTCGGGACCGGCTCCGGGGAGGACGGGACCAGCGCCGCGGATGACGGTGTCACCGACGGCGTCCGCCGTCCGGTCGCCCGCCGGCGATCGTCGGGGTCGCCGGATGACGGTGTCCTCGATGTCGTCGTCGTACAACCGGAGCCCTCCCAGTGTGGTCTCCCCCACCGTAGACGATCCGGTCGACCCCACGTCATCGACGCTCCCACGACGGCCCGCTGCCCGCGACGACCGAACGCAGGACGAGCCCCGCGAGCGGGTCGTCGACGCGCGTCTCGAGGGCGTACCGGGCACGCGTCTCCGCCCGGGCCCAGGACCCGAGCGCCCACGCGCACCAGGCACCGAGCGACAGGGCACCGGCGGCACCCGACGATCCGTCGAAGGGGCCGTCCTGCGCCCGCCACACCCGCCACGCGTCGGCGCACCGGTCACCGGCGAGCCGCACGCGGGCACGATCGGGAGCCGGGCCGAAACCGTGGAGCGCCGGTGGTGTCGGGTCGGCGAAGGGGTCGAACACCCGGATCGACCGCGGGTCCGGCGTGCCCTGCGCCGCGATGAACGGCACAAGGGCCATCCGGGGCGCGAGTGCGCCGCACGCGGTCACCACGGCCGTCGCAGCCGCCGTCGACAGGTCCGCACGGCCGGGCGCGACCAGCGCGGCCGCTGCGGCGGGGAGGGTGACCGCCGCGGCGATCTCGCGAGGGAAACGGACTGCGGAGCCGGGGCCGGACTGTGCCGTGAGAGGGATCATGCACGCCATCGAAGCGTGCTGCGGGCCTCCAGGCAGGGGCGCCCCGGCCATCTGTGGACCGGAGCTGCCCCACCCACGCCTGTGGAGGACGAGCCGGCGGAACCCGCTCAGGCGGCGACGGGCTCCAGGCTCTCGGCGACCAGGTCCCAGCCGCCCTCGTTGCGTTCGACCACCACGCCGTTCGCCGCCGCCCAGACGACCAGGTCGTCCATGCTGCCGATGCTCGCGCCGGTGCGGGCGAGCAACGCCACCAGGCGGCCCTTCGCGGTCTTGTTCCAGTGGTTCAGTGCACGACGACGACCGGAGCCGTCAACGCTCACCACCCGTGGTGTGACCGCTCCGGACACGGGGCCGAGCTGCCGGTACCCCTCGGACCGCAGGTCGAGCACCAGGCCGTCCGCACGGGTCAGCAGCGAACGGGTCGACACCGTGGGCCAGTGCGCGGCCAACCGGATCGAACCGAGCCGCGAGTCGTGCGACAGCCGGTACGCCGGGATCGGGTCACCGGCGCCGATCGGGCCGAACATCGCGGACTGCACGATCACGTGCTCCGCCCACCACGCACGGGTCGCCGCGTCCGCGTCCTGCACACCCAACGGGTCGTAGAGGACCCCCGTGTACCGCTCGATCGCGGGCATGGTGCCCGAGTTGTCGAGCTCGAGGTTCCGGAGGCGCTCGGCGATGGACTTCGGACCGAGCTTGAGTGCCGTCCTGGCCGAGGACTCCTCGGAACTGACGAAGCGGGCCGCGGTGATCACCGCGGCCCGCTCATCGGCCAGTTCCGGGAACGAGAGTGCACGCAGATCGAGCGTGCGGCTCGTGTCCCCGCCCTCCCGCTTCGTCTCCGAAGGCGGGAGCAGGACGGTCAGTCCGGTCAGGACGCCAGCGCGGCCTGCCGCGCGACGATCGTCACCGTGTCGTGCTCGACCGACAGGAAGCCGTCCTCGGCGTCGACCGCGACGGTCGACCCATCGGCCCGCGTGATGCGGACCTGACCCTGCGCCAGGATCGCGAGCATCGGCTCGTGTCCGGCGAGGATGCCGATCTGGCCCTCTGTCGTCCGTGCGACGACCATGGTGGTGTCGCCCGACCAGACCTCGCGGTCAGCCGAGACGACGCTCACGCTGAGACCCGCCATGTCAGCGGTTCTCCTTCTGGATCTGAGCCCACTTCTCTTCCACGTCGTTGATGCCACCGACGTTGAAGAACGCCTGGGTCGCAACGTGGTCGAACTCGCCGTCGGCGATGGCGCGGAAGGACTCGATGGTGTCCTTGAGCGGCACCGTGGAGCCCTCGACGCCCGTGAACTTCTTCGCCATGTAGGTGTTCTGCGAGAGGAACTGCTGGATACGACGAGCGCGCTCGACCGTGATCTTGTCCTCTTCGGAGAGCTCGTCGACACCGAGGATGGCGATGATCTCCTGCAGTTCCTTGTTCTTCTGGAGGATCTGCTTGACGCGCGTGGCCGTCTCGTAGTGGTCGGCACCCAGGTAGCGCGGGTCCATGATGCGCGACGTCGACGCCAGCGGGTCGATCGCGGGGTACAGACCCTGCGACGCGATCTCACGGGAGAGCTCGGTCGTCGCGTCGAGGTGCGCGAACGTGGTGGCCGGAGCCGGGTCGGTGTAGTCGTCAGCCGGCACGTAGATCGCCTGCAGCGAGGTGATCGAGTGACCACGCGTCGAGGTGATGCGCTCCTGGAGCACACCCATCTCGTCGGCGAGGTTGGGCTGGTAGCCCACGGCGGACGGCATGCGGCCGAGCAGCGTCGAGACCTCGGAGCCGGCCTGCGTGAAGCGGAAGATGTTGTCGATGAAGAGGAGCACGTCCTGCTTCTGGACATCGCGGAAGTACTCCGCCATCGTCAGCGCCGACAGGGCCACGCGGAGACGCGTTCCCGGCGGCTCGTCCATCTGGCCGAACACGAGGGCCGTCTTGTCGAAGACACCCGCCTCTTCCATCTCACCGATGAGGTCGTTGCCCTCACGGGTGCGCTCACCGACACCGGCGAACACCGACACACCGCCGTGGTCCTGCGCAACGCGCTGGATCATCTCCTGGATGAGGACGGTCTTGCCGACGCCCGCACCACCGAAGAGGCCGATCTTGCCACCCTGCACGTACGGGGTGAGGAGGTCGATGGACTTGATGCCGGTCTCGAACATCGAGGTCTTGGACTCGAGCTGGTCGAAGGCCGGGGCCTTGCGGTGGATCGGCCAGCGCTCGGTGATCTCGAGCTTCTCGTCCGTGTTGAGCACGTTGCCGAGGACGTCGAAGACCTTGCCCTTGGTGACGTCGCCGACGGGGACCGAGATCGGAGCGCCCGAGTCACGGACCTCCTGGCCACGGACCAGGCCGTCGGTTGGCTTCAGGGAGATGGCACGGACGAGGTCGTCGCCGAGGTGCTGCGCGACCTCGAGGCCGATCTCCTGCGACGAGTCACCGATGGTGATGGTCGTGAACAGGAGGTTGTACATCTCCGGGATTGCGTCGTGGGGGAACTCGATGTCGACGACGGGGCCCGTGACACGGGCGATCCGGCCGACACCGGGCGCCGACGACGTCTCGACCGCGGTGGTTGCGGTGTCGGTCATGGCTGGTGCCTTCCTGAGGGTGGGTATCTGTCCGCGAACGACGCGAACTACTTCTTCTTCGACGAGAGGGCGTCGGCGCCGCCGACGATCTCGGAGATCTGCTGGGTGATCTCCGCCTGACGCGCGTTGTTCGCGAGTCGGGTGAAGTCACGGATCAGCGAGTCGGCGTTGTCGCTGGCCGCCTTCATCGCCTTCTGACGCGCGGCGTGCTCGGAAGCAGCCGACTGCAGCATGGCGTTGAAGATGCGGCTCTCGATGTAGACCGGGAGCAGCGAGTCGAGCACCGCATCGGCGTCCGGCTCGAACTCGTAGAGCGGCAGGGGCTCGTTGCCCTCGGGCTCGTCGATGCCCTCGACGACCTCGAGGGGCAGCAGGCGAACGACCTGCGGCTCCTGGGTCGCCAGGCTGATGAACCGGTTGAACACGATGTGGATCTCGTCCACGCCGCCGTCAGCGGTGTCCTGGAGGAACTTCGCCACGACGGCGTCGCCGATCTCCTTGGCCGTCGAGAACTCCGGCTGGTCGGTGTTGCCGACCCACTGCTGCTCGGACGGACGCTCACGGAACGCGAAGTACCCGACGGACTTGCGGCCGACCAGGTAGTAGACGACGTCCTTGCCCTCGCTGCGGAGCAGGGAGGCGAGCTCCTCGCCCTGCTTGAGGACGTTCGTGCTGAACGCACCGTTCAGGCCGCGGTCCGAGGTGAAGAGCACGACGGCTGCACGGGTCGACGACTCCGGCTCGGTGGTCAGCACGTGATCGACGTTCGAGAACGTCGCCACGGCCGACACCGCACGGGTGACGGCCCGCGAGTACGGACCGGACGCAGCCATGCGGGCCTGCGCCTTCTGGATCCGCGACGCCGAGATCAGCTCCATGGCGCGGGTGACCTTCTTCGTGGTCTTCGCCGACTTGATCCGCTGGCGGTAGACCCGGACCTGCGCTGCCATCTACCGACGACCCTTGACGATCTGCTCCTGGTCGACGTCCTCGGCGTCAGCCGCGTCGAACTGCTCGGAGCCGAGGGTCTTGCCGTCGCTCGTCTGGAAGCTCTTCGTGAACTCGTCGATCTGCTTGTCCATCTCGGCGACGGTCTCGTCGCTGAGCTGGTTCGTCTCGCGCAGGGTCGTGAGGACGTCGGAGTTGCGACGCAGGTGGTCGAGCAGTTCGGACTCGAAGCGGAGCACGTCCGGCACCGGGACGGTGTCGAGCTTGCCGTTCGTGCCGGCCCAGATCGAGACGACCTGCTCCTCGACCGGGTACGGCGAGTACTGCGGCTGCTTGAGGAGCTCGGTCAGACGCGCACCGCGCTCCAGCTGACGACGCGAAGCCTGGTCGAGGTCGGACGCGAACATCGCGAACGCCTCGAGCGAGCGGTACTGCGCCAGCTCGAGCTTCAGCGTGCCGGAGACCTTCTTGATCGACTTCACCTGCGCGTCACCACCGACGCGGGACACCGAGATGCCCACGTCGACGGCCGGACGCTGGTTCGCGTTGAAGAGGTCCGACTGCAGGAAGATCTGGCCGTCGGTGATGGAGATGACGTTCGTCGGGATGTACGCCGAGACGTCGTTCGCCTTGGTCTCGATGATCGGCAGACCCGTCATCGAACCGGCGCCGAGCTCGTCGGACAGCTTCGCGCAACGCTCCAGCAGACGGGAGTGCAGGTAGAAGACGTCACCCGGGTAGGCCTCCCGGCCCGGCGGACGACGCAGGAGGAGCGACACCGCACGGTAGGCCTCGGCCTGCTTCGACAGGTCATCGAAGATGATGAGGACGTGCTTGCCCTGGTACATCCAGTGCTGGCCGATGGCCGAACCGGTGTACGGGGCGAGGTACTTGAAGCCGGCCGGGTCAGAGGCCGGAGCGGCGACGATGGTGGTGTACTCCATCGCACCGGCGTCCTCGAGCGCACCCTTGACGGAGGCGATCGTGGAGCCCTTCTGACCGATGGCGACGTAGATGCAGCGGACCTGCTTCTCCTCGTCGCCGGACTCCCAGTTGGCCTTCTGGTTGATGATCGTGTCGATCGCGATGGCCGTCTTGCCGGTCTGGCGGTCGCCGATGATCAGCTGACGCTGACCACGGCCGACGGGGATCATCGCGTCGATGGCCTTGATGCCGGTCTGCAGCGGCTGGTGGACCGACTTGCGGGCCATGACGCCGGGAGCCTGGAGCTCGAGGGCGCGACGGCCCTCTGCGGCGATCTCGCCGAGACCGTCGATCGGGGCGCCGAGCGGGTCGACGACGCGACCGAGGAAGGCGTCGCCGACGGGGGCGGAGAGGACCTCACCCGTGCGGGTGACCTCCATGCCCTCCTCGATGCCGCCGAACTCGCCGAGCACGATGGCGCCGATCTCGTCTTCGTCGAGGTTCTGCGCCAGGCCGAGCGTGCCGTCCGCGAAGCGGATGAGCTCGTTCGCCATGACGCCGGGGAGACCCTCGACGTGGGCGATGCCGTCACCGGCGTCGGTGACGTGCCCGACCTCGGCCGTGGAGGCCTTCGTCGGCTCGTAGTTCGAGACGAAGTCCTTCAGGGCATCACGGATCTCATCGGGGCTGATGGTGATGTCTGCCATGGGATTTTCCTTGTGGTTTTCCGGGGCCCTTCGGCTCCGAGAGGGTGACGCTGCCGGACTCGGCAGTTCCCGTTGTGGACTTGGGGAGGAGCGGCTTCGACCGTACGCCTAGCCGGCGAGCTGGAGCCGGAGCTCCGAGAGTCGCGTGGACACGGTGCCGTCGATGACGTCGCCGCCGATCTGCACCCGGACCCCGCCGACGACCGTGGGATCGACGACCTGGTTGATGCTGATGTCCTTGCCGTACCGCTCGGAGAGACCGCGCGTGACGCGGGCCGACTGGGCGGGGGTCAGTGGCGTCGCCGTGACGACGGTCGCGACGAGCTTGCCGGCCTGCTCGGCCACGATGCGCGAGGCGTCGCGGACGATCTCACCGATGCGGCGGCCGCGGGGCTGCTGCACCAGGGCCGACACGATCGTGATCGTCTGCTCCGAGGCCTTGGCACCGAGGAGCCGCTCGACGAGCGCGCCCTTCTGCTCGGGGCTGCCGAGCTTGGTGCCGAGCGCCAGCTCGAGGCCGGCGTCCGAGCGGACGGCGGTCTCGAAGGCGAACAGCTCCGACTCGATCGACGAGTCCGGACCCGCGGTGGCGGCGACGGCGCGGATGCCCGCGTCCTCGATGCCCGCGAGCAGGTCCTGCTGCGAGGACCAGCGCGAGCCGGCCACCGCGGTCAGGACCGCACGCGTCGCGTCCGACTGCCCGGCGAAGACACGGTCGATGAGGACCTTCTTGCCGGCCGCGTCGGCCGTGGGGTCGGACAGCAGCCCGAGCAGCTGCGGCGCACCGGCGATCGCACGCCCGGAGGCGAGGATCTCGGCACCCGCGGCCAGGCCGGCGCTCGGACCGAGGTCCGACAGCACCGCCCTGGTGGACGCGAGTGCTTCTCTGGTAGCGCTGCGCATGCTCAGTGCTCCCCCGTCTTCGTGGCCTGCGAGGCCTCGAGGTCGGCGAGGAAGCGGTCGACCACTGCGGTCGACTTGGCGTCGTCCTTGAGGGATTCACCGATCACACCGGACGCGAGGTCCAGCGCGAGGGTGCCCACTTCGGACCGGAGTGCCTGGACGGCGCTCTGGCGCTCGGCCTCGATCTGCGCCTGGGCGTTGGCCGTGATGCGTGCTGCATCGGCGGCCGCCTGCTCGCGGACCTCGTTGCCGATCGCCGTGGCATCGGCGCGGGCCTGCTCACGGATGCGCGAAGCCTCGGCGCGTGCATCGGCGAGCTGCTTGTTGTACTCGTCGAGCGCAGCGGCGGCCTGCTCCTGAGCGGCCTCGGCCTTCTTGATGCCGCCCTCGATGGCCTCGGTGCGCTCATCGAGCATCTTCGTGATGCGCGGCGTGACGACACGCCACATCACCACGAAGATGATGACGAAGGCGAGCGCCGACCACACGATGTCGTACACCGGCGGGATCAGCGGATTGTGCGCTTCCTCCGCCGCGATGATGAGTGCGTTCTGCATCGAGGAACCTTAGTTGGTGAAGATGAAGTACGTGGCGATACCGATGAAGGCCAGGGCCTCGGTGAAGGCGATACCGATGTACATGAGGGTCGTCAGGCGGCCCTGGAGCTCGGGCTGGCGAGCGACGGACTCGATCGTCTTACCGACGACGATGCCGACACCGATGGCCGGGCCGATCGCTGCGAGGCCGTAGCCAACCGTCGCGATGTTGCCGTTGATCTCCGCGAGAACGGTCGTTGCGTCCACGTGTTTTCCTTTCGAGGTGCGGGTCCGACGGTCGCCGGTCCCGTAGGGGGTCAGTGAGGAATCAGTGCTCGTCGGCCAGCGCCAGCTGGATGTAGACGGCGGTGAGGAGCATGAAGACGTAGGCCTGCAGCAGCGCGACGAGGACCTCGAAGAAGCTGAACGCGATGCCGAACGCGATGGTCCCGACGCCGAAGGCCTTGAAGCCGAGCGAAGCGTCGAAGAAGAAGAACTGCGTGGCCGAGAAGAACAGCACGAGGAGCAGGTGCCCCACGACCATGTTCATCAGGAGTCGCAGCGTCAGGGTGACGGGACGGAGCACGAAGGTGGAGACGAGCTCGATCGGCGTCACGATGATGTACAGCGGCCACGGCACCCCGGGCGGGAAGAGCGAGTTCTTGAGGAACGTGCCCGGGTGCTTGCGGAGACCGGCGTAGATGAAGGCGAGGTACGCGACGATCGCCAGGATCATCGGCATCGCGATGCGGCTGGTGCCGGCGAGGTTCATGCCCGGGATCAGACCGGTCAGGTTCATGAACAGTACGCCGAAGAAGATCGTCGCCAGGAGCGGCAGGAAGCGCTTGCCGTCCTTCTCTCCGAGGTTGTCGAAGGTGTTGCGACGGACGACGTCGAACGCGTACTCGATGAACGCCTGACCGCGGTTCGGCACGAGCTTCAGTGCACGGGTACCCACGAACGCGAACACCAGCAGAACGGCGACGGCGAAGAAGCGGATGAGGACGACCCGATCGATCTCGAACGGCGTCCCGGCGAAGAAGATCGCATCCGGGAAGAACTCGTTGATCGACGGACCATGGAACTCGGCGGCCTTGCTGCTCCCCGCCGCGACGGTGTCAACCGCAGCGGAGAGGGACAGGGGAAGAGCGTGGGATAGCAGCGCTGTCTCCTGTGTCGGCGCGCGCACATCATGGCACGCGATGGTGGACGTTGTGGAGGCTCGTCCGCCCCGAGCGAAAGGCTCCGGTAGCGGACTTCGAGAAGCCTATCAGGTGCGAGAGGCTTCCCGGCTTCTCAGACGCGGGGGGTCGGGTTCCCAGCGTCCGCGGAGTCGTCGAGGCCGTCGCCCGGCAGCCGGACGCCGATCGGGATGCGGGCCTTCGCGACGGCGACGACGTCGATCACCAGGGAGCCGACGACCCCCGCGATGATCACGATCGCCAGCACCGGGAAGTCGACCCAGTCGCGGTCCTTGAGCAGGACCAGCAGCACGATGAAGACGATGAACTTGAGCAACCAGGTGCCCATCACGATGCCGAAGAAGGCACCGGAGATCATCTGCCCCTTGGAGACGCGCAGCGCGACGAGGACACTGACGGCGGTGAGCCCGAGGAACACGACGCTCAGCACGGCGCCGAGCAGTCCCCCGACCAGCCCCGGGCCGTCCGCGACGAGGAACCCGATGAGCCCGCCGACCACCGCCAGGGCGACGGCGAGGACCGCGCCCCAGGTGATGATGCGGCGGAACACCGGCCGGACGTGGTCGAGCGCGTTCGGTGCGGTCACGTGATGTCTCCAGGGATCGTGCGGTCGTTGGCGGCCCGGTCGAGCGGGTCGAGGCTGGCGTCCACCACGGCGGCGGAACGGTTGGCGGTCTGGGCGGCGATCTCGGTGCGTTTGCGGCCGAGCGGCGCGAACGTCGCGACGGCGCAGACGGTGAAGCCGACGGACACGAAGACGACGACCCAGTACCAGTCCACGAAGAGGAACAGCAGGCACCCGAAGGCGACGGTCGCGGTCCACGCGTAGAAGATCAGCACCGCGTGGAAGTGCGAGTGCCCCATGTCGAGCAGGCGGTGGTGCAGGTGCTTCCGGTCGGCCGAGAACGGCGACTTGCCCGCGCTGAGCCGTCGGGTGACCGCGAGCCCGAAGTCCAGGATCGGCACGATCAGGATCGCGAACGGCAGCAGGATCGGGATGAACGCCGGCAGCAGCGCCTGGCGTGTCTGCACCGCCGCCGGGTCGATGTTGCCCGTGACCGACACTGCGCTCGTGGCCATCAGGAACCCGACGAGCAGCGCGCCGGCGTCGCCCATGAAGAGCTTGGCGGGGTGCCAGTTCAGGATGAGGAAGCCGAAACAGGCCCCGACGAGCACCGCGGTGAGCAGCGACGGCAGGTTGAAGAAGAACTCGGTCTGCACGACCACGCGGTTGATGAAGAACGTGTAGAGGAAGAAGACCCCACCGGCGATGATCGCGACGCCGGCCACCAGGCCGTCGAGCCCGTCGATGAAGTTCACCGCGTTCATCACGAGTACCACCGCCAGCACGGTGAAGATCAGGCTCATGTACGACGAGCCGACGCCCAGCGTGTTGCCGATGGGCAGCGAGACGATCGCGACGCCCTGCCAGGCGAGGATGCCCGCCGCGATGATCTGCCCGGCGAGCTTCGTCATCCAGTCGAGGTCCCAGATGTCGTCCGCGACACCGAGGACCACGATGATGGTCGCTCCCCCGAGCACCGCGAGCACGCGACCCGGTTCGGAGAACACGAGCCGGAAGTAGTCGGTCCCCGCTATCGACGGGAACAGGAACCAGGCCGCGAGCAGCGAGACGATGACGCCGATGTACATCGCGATGCCGCCGAGCCGCGGCGTCGGGGTGCGGTGCACGTCCCGCTCGCGGACCTGCGGGTACCACTTGTACTTCAGCCCGAGCTTCCAGACGATCAGGCTCATCACGAAGCTCACGACCGCGGCGATGGCCCCGGCGAGCAGGTAGTACTTCATGTGACGAGGTCGGCTCCGACGACCCGGATGATCTCCTCGTCGGGGATCACCCCGTGCCGGACGATGCGGAGCTTCCCGCCGTCCGACAGCCCGGTGGCGTCGACGATCGTCGAGCCGGTGCTGGCTTCGAAGCCGTCGTGCACCTCGACGGGTCCGCCGTCCAGGTAGATCGCGACGCTGTCGCCGAGCATGCGCTCGGCGGCGTCAACGTCCATCGCGGCCGGGTCGCCGGTGGAGTTCGCGGACGAGACCGCGAGCGGCCCGACCTCCTGCAGCAGTTCGAGGGCGATCCGCGAGTCCGGCATCCGCAGCGCGACCGTGCCGCGCGTCTCGCCGAGGTCCCAGTCGAGCGACGGCTGTGCGTGCAGGATGACGGTCAGCCCGCCCGGCCAGAACTCGGCCACCAGGTCGCGCACCGGCTGCGGGACCTCGCTGGCGAGGGCGTCGAGCGTGGGCGGACCAGGGATGAGCACGGGCGGCGGCGACTGCCGCGTGCGGCCCTTCGCGTCGAGCAGCCGCTGCACGGCCGTCGCGCTGAAGGCGTCCGCGGCGAGGCCGTAGACGGTGTCGGTGGGGACCACGACGAGCTCTCCGCGTCCGAGGGCGGCACGTGCGAGCCGCATCCCGGTCAGGAGCCCGTCGGAGTCGGTGCAGTCGTATCGGGATGCCATGACTCGACGATGATAGTGCGACACAATGGTGGACATCGTGAACGAGACGCCCGCACCCCCGCTCCTGTTCCTCTTCGACATGGACGACGTCCTGGTCCGGTACGACTGGCAGGTGCGCATGGCCGCACTCTCCGAGTTCACCGGACACGAGTTCCAGGAGCTCCGTCGCCGCTGGTGGGACTGCGGTCACGAGATGCGTGCCGAGGCCGGTGGGTTCGCCGACGGCGACGAGTACCTGGCCGCGTTCGAGCGCGCGATGGAGTGCGACGTCCCCGAGGCCGACTGGGCCCGGATCCGCGGATCCGCCATGACCGAGCTGCCGGAACGCATCGAGGCGGTCCGGATCGCGAGCGAGCACGGGCGTGTCGGACTGCTCACGAACAACGGTCCGCTGGCCGGCCGCTGGATCCACGAGTGGGCGCCGTCCCTGCCCGAGGTCTTCGGCGAACACCTGGACACGTCGAGCAACTTCGGTGCCCGGAAGCCCGAGCCAGAGGTCTTCGAGCGTGCGGTCGCGCACCACGGCGTCCCCGCGGGGCGCACGTTCTTCGCCGACGACATGCCCGAGAACGTCGCGGGAGCGCGGAGCATCGGCATCCACGCGGTCCTGGTCGAGCACGACACCGACCTGCGCGAGCACGTCCGCGCCTTCGTCGCGGCGCAGCAGCGCGAGGCCTCCCCCGTCGCGTAGCCCGCCACGCCCGTTCCTTCCCATCGCGGTCGCGCTGGAAAGCAGGAACGGGCATACATGGTCATTCCGAACGACCCGGTACGCCCGATCCCACCAGGTACGCCCGGATCCACCCGGCACACGCACGCCCGGCCGAGCGACGGGAGGCGCGGCCCGCGCCCGCCACGCCCGCTCCTTCCCATCGCGGTCGCGCTGGAAAGCGGGAACGGGCATACCTGGTCATTCCGAACGACCCGGTACGCCCGATCCCACCAAGTACGCCCGGATCCACCCCGCACACGCACGCGGGGCCGAGTGACGGGAGGCGCGGATCGCCCCCGGCTAGCGCGTCGCGGTGGTCGTGCGGTCGCGCCCCGTCAGGTCGACGTGCGTCTCCGGGGTGCGGAACCCCCGGCGCGCCAGCACCTGCCGCACGCCGGCGCCCTGCGGCTCGGCGTGCTCGACGACCAGGACTCCCCCGGGCACCAGCAACCGCCAGGCCGTCTCGGCGAGAGCCCGGACGGCGTCGAGGCCGTCGGGACCGCCGTAGAGAGCCATCGCCGGGTCGTGGTCGCGGACCTCGGGGTCGATCGGGATCGCGTCGTCCGGCACGTACGGCGGGTTCGACACGACGACGGACACGGTGCCGTCGAGTTCCGGCAGCGCGTCGGCGAGGTCGCCCTCGACGAGCCGGACGGTCCCACCGTGGGCGTCGACGTTCCGCCGGGTCCAGGGCAGGGCCTCGGCCGACCGCTCGACGGCGTAGACCACGGCGTTCGGCACCTCGGTGTCCATCGCGATCGCGATCGCACCGCTGCCGGAGCCCAGGTCCACGGCGATCGGCTCGGGGACCGCGGTCGCCCGCAGTGCGTCGATGCCGAACTGCACGACGCTCTCGGTCTCCGGACGGGGCACGAACACGCCCGGTCCGACGGCCAGGGTGAGCGCGCGGAAGTACGCCTGCCCGGTGATGTGCTGCAGCGGCTCACGGGTGGCTCGGCGCGCGACGGCGTGCCGGAAGCGGTCGACGTGCTCCGGCGCGATGCCGCCACCGATGAGTGCACGGGCCTGGACGGCACCGCGCGAGGTGTCGGTCGCCCACGCGAGCAGTAGCTCGGCGTCGACCCGGGGCGTCGGGACGCCGACGGCGACGAGCGCCGCGGTCGCCTGCTCGAGCAGGCGATCCGCGGCGTACGTGAGGGGCGTGTCGGCGGTGATCCGGGCCTCCAGGCTGGGTGTGCGGTTACGCGTCCTGGTCGCCGATGGCGGCCAAACGTGCCTCTTCGTCCGCCTGGATGGCGGACTGGATGACGGGCTCGAGGGCACCGTTCATCACGCGGTCGAGGTCGTACGCCTTGTAGCCGGTGCGGTGGTCCGCGATCCGGTTCTCCGGGAAGTTGTACGTGCGGATGCGCTCCGAACGGTCCATCCCGCGGATCTGCGACTTGCGCGCGTCCGAGGCGATCGCGTCGAGCTCCTCCTGCTGGCGCGCGAGGATGCGTGCACGGAGCACGCGCATGCCGGCCTCGCGGTTCTGCAGCTGCGACTTCTCGTTCTGCATCGCCACCGTGATGCCCGTGGGCAGGTGGGTGATGCGGACCGCGGAGTCCGTCGTGTTGACGGACTGTCCACCCGGGCCGGAGGACCGGTAGACGTCGATCTTGAGGTCGTTCTGGTTGATCTGGACCTCTTCGGGCTCGTCCACCTCGGGGAACACCAGCACACCGGTGGTCGAGGTGTGGATGCGCCCCTGCGACTCGGTCTGCGGCACCCGCTGAACGCGGTGCACACCGCCCTCGTACTTCAGGTGCGCCCAGACGCCCTGGGACGGATCGGTCGTGTTCGACTTGATCGCGACCTGGACGTCCTTGTAGCCACCCAGGTCGGACTCGGTGCGCTCGAGGAGCTCGACCTTCCAGCCCTTAGTCTCGGCGTAGTGCGAGTACATGCGCAGCAGATCGGCCGCGAACAGCGCCGATTCCTCGCCGCCCTCGCCGCCCTTGATCTCCATGATGACGTCACGGCCGTCGTCGGGGTCGCGCGGGATGAGCAGCCGGCGGAGACGCTCCTGGCGCTCCGACAGCTGCTCCTCGAGCCCGGGGACCTCGTCCGCGAACGCCGCGTCTTCACGCGCGAGTTCCTGGGCGGCGGCGAGGTCGTCCCCCGCCGCCTGCCAGGCCTCGTACGCGGACTTGATCTGGTTGAGCTCGGCGTACCGCCGGTTCACCTTCTTCGCCCGGGCCGCATCGGCGTGGAGCGCGGGGTCCGACAGCTGCTGCGTCAGGTCCTCGTGTTCCGCCAGCAGCCCCGCTACCGACTCGAACACGCGTTACTCCTGGTGACCGTTGTGGTGGGCGCCGGTCGTGGGGACCGACTTCTGCACCTGCACCAGGAACTCGACGTTCGACTGCGTCTCCTTGAGGTTCCGCAGCACGATCTCGAGGGCCTGCTGCGGGTCGAGCCCGGCGAGGGCCCGGCGCAGACGCCAGGTGATCTTGACCTCGTCGGCGGAGAGCAGCTGCTCCTCGCGACGGGTACCCGAGGCGTTCACGTCGACGGCGGGGAAGATCCGCTTGTCGGCGAGGTGACGGTTCAGACGGAGCTCCATGTTGCCGGTGCCCTTGAACTCCTCGAAGATGACCTCGTCCATCTTGGAGCCGGTCTCGACGAGCGCGGTCGCGAGGATGGTCAGCGAGCCACCGTCCTCGATGTTGCGCGCGGCACCGAAGAAGCGCTTCGGCGGGTACAGCGCCGCCGAGTCGACGCCACCGGAGAGCACGCGGCCCGACGGCGGGGTCGACAGGTTGTACGCACGGCCCAGACGGGTGATCGAGTCGAGCAGCAGCACGACGTCGTGGCCCAGCTCCACCAGGCGCTTCGCACGCTCGATGGCGAGCTCGGCGACGGTGGTGTGGTCCTCGGCGGGACGGTCGAAGGTCGAGGCGATGACCTCGCCCTTCACCGTGCGCTGCATGTCGGTGACCTCTTCGGGCCGCTCGTCGACGAGGACGACCATCAGGTGCGCCTCGGGGTTGTTCTTGGCGACGGCGTTCGCGATGGCCTGCAGCACGACGGTCTTGCCGGCCTTCGGCGGGGACACGATGAGACCGCGCTGGCCCTTGCCGATCGGCGACACGAGGTCGATGATGCGGGTCGACAGCTTGCCCGGCTCCGTCTCGAGGCGCAGGCGCTCGTTCGGGTACAGCGGGGTGAGGTCGTTGAAGTCGACGCGGGCCGCGGCCTCGTCGGCGGACTGGCCGTTGATCGACTCGACGGCGACGAGCGCGTTGTACTTCTGGCGGCTCTGCTGCTCGCCGTCACGCGGCTGCTTGATCGAACCGACGACGGCGTCGCCCTTGCGCAGGTGGTACTTCTTCACCTGGCCGAGGGAGACGTACACGTCGCTCGGGCCCGGCAGGTACCCGGTGGTGCGGACGAACGCGTAGTTGTCGAGGACGTCGAGGATGCCCGCGATCGGGATCAGGACGTCGTCCTCGGTGACCTCGGGCTCGAAGTCGTCGTTCTGGCCGCCACGGCCGCGCTTGCGGTCGCGCTGGCGACGGCTGCGGCCGCTCTCGGCCTCGTCAGCGTGCTGTTGCTGCTGCTGCTTCTGCTGGCCGCTGGTCTGCTGCTTCTGCTGACCGGCGTTCTGCTGCTGCTTCTGGTCGGCCTTGTCGTCCTGCTTGGCCTCGGCCTGCTTCGGCTGGTCGTTCTGCTTCTGGCCGCCGTTCTGCTGGCCGTTCTGCTGGCCGTTCTGCTGCTCGCCGCCGTTCTGCTTCGGCTGGTTCTGCTGGTCGGCGCCGTTCTGCTTCTGCTGGCCGGCGTTCTGGCCGCCGTTCTGCTGGTCGGCGCCGTTCTGCTGCTCGCCGTTCTCGGCGTTCTGCCCACGGCCACGACCGCGACCACGGCTGCGACGACCGCGACGCGAGCCGCCCTCGCCCTGCTCGGAGTTCTGGTCGCCCTGGTCGTTCTGGTCGCCGGACTCGTTCTGGTCCTGGTCGGCCTGGACGGCGGACGTCGGGGCCTGCTGGCCCTGCTGGGCCGCCTGGCTCGGCTGCTCGGCCTCGGCGGGCGTCGACGCCTGCTGGCCCTGCTCGGTGCCACGCTGGTCGGTGCCACGCTGCTCGGCGTTCCGCTGGCCACGGCCACGACGCTGCGAGCCGGACTGCGCGGCTTCCTGGGCGTCCTTCTCGGCGCGGACCTGGTCGAGCCCGGCGAGGAGGTCCTCGGTGCCGGTCTGGCCGTGGTTGGTGTGCTCGGCGGCCGAGGTCGGCGCCGCGTTCACGGTGCCACTGGACGACGCGCGGCGCGAACGACGGGCACGGCTCGGGGCTGCCGACTCGGAGGGTGCCTCGGAGTCGGCGACGGGTGCCTCGGCAGCGGGCTGCGCGGGGGTCTCGGCGGGCTCCGGCAGGGTCGGCTGCTCGGTGGCGGCCGGCTCGGCGGGGGTCTCGGCGACGCCGGCGGCGGCCGGGGCGGCCGGCGTCTCGTCGACGGGACGCTTGTCCTCGATGGAGGCGATCAGGTCGCCCTTGCGGAGCTTGGAGAGCCCGGTGATGCCGAGCGAGGAGGCGATGCGCTGGAGCTCCGGAAGACGGAGGGCACGCAGGTCGCTGGGGATCTCCACCTGGGCGGAGTTGTTGTCGGTCAAGGTCGGTGTTTCCTTTCGAACCGCAGAACGCGGAGAGTTTCCACCGTCCCGGATGCAGGGTGAGCATCGACCGCCGTTCAGACGACGGATCGGGATTCGGTGATCAGAAAGAGATGCACACTCGCGCACCGGACCCTGCGACGTCGCAGGAGCTGTCCTGAGGACGAGCGATCCGTACGGTTACGCGGGTTCGGCTTCGAGCGCCGAGTGCGCTGCCACTGTAGCACCACCGAGATCGACGGCCAGCATGAGCGGCCGCCAGTCGGATTCGGCGTGTCGCTGCACCAGTTCGGCGGCGGTCAGGCGCTGTGCCGGGTCGCTGCCGAGGACGAGCAGGCTCGGCCCGGCCCCGGAGACCACCGCGGCGAGGCCGTGCTGTCGGAGCAACCGGATCAGGGCGTCGGTCTCGGGCATGGCGCTGGCACGGTACGCCTGGTGCAGCCGGTCCTCGGTCGCGGCGAGCAGCAGCTCGGGGCTCTGGATGAGCGCGGCGACGAGCAGCGCCGAGCGGGAGACGTTGAACGCGGCGTCGGCGTGCGGGACCTGCTCGGGCTGCAGGGAGCGCGCGAGCTTGGTCGAGAGCGTCGAGGTCGGCACGAACACCACCGGGGCGACACCGCGGTGCACCAGGAGCCGCTTGTAGGCCGGGCCCTCGGCGGTCATCCACGCGATCGTCAGGCCGCCGAAGAGCGCCGGCGCGACGTTGTCCGGGTGGCCCTCCATCTCGGTGGCCAGGGTCAGGAGCGTCGAGGCGTCCAGGTCGACGATGCCCTCGAGCAGCCCACGGGCAGCCATCAGCCCGGCGACGATCGCGGCGGCGGAGGAACCGAGACCCCGGCCGTGCGGGATCGCGTTCGTGGCGTGCAGCTCGAGACCGGGCTGGTCGACACCGGCGTGCTCCAGGCCCCGGCGGACCGCACGGACGACGAGGTTCGTGTCGTCCGTGGCGACCTCGCCGGCACCGACGCCCTCGACGGTGACGGTCGCGCCGGGTTCGCGGCGGACACGCACCACGACCTCGTCGTAGAGCGAGAGCGCGAGGCCGAGCGAGTCGAAGCCGGGGCCGAGGTTCGCCGACGTGGCCGGCACCCGGACGCGGACCGCCGATCCGGTCGGCAGCGCACGGACCGCCCGTCCGGCCGGTACAGCACTGCGGGCGGTCATGCCCTCACCCGGTCCGGACGAGCGGTCGGAGATCACTGCTCGCTGACCAGACCGAGCACGTCGGCGATCGACTTCGTGTCGACCGGCACGCTCGTCGGGGTGACCTCGCCGCCGTCCGGCGTGCGGAGGGCCCACTGCGGGTCCTTCAGGCCGTGGCCCGTGACCGTGATGACGACCTTCGCGCCCTTCGGCACGACACCGGCGTCGGCACGCTCGAGCAGCCCGGCGACACCGATGGCCGATGCGGGCTCGACGAACACGCCGACCTCGGCCGACAGGATGCGGTGCGCCGCGAGGATGGCCTCGTCGGTGATGGCACCGAAGTAGCCGTCGGTCTCCTGCTGCGCCTCGAGCGCGAACTGCCACGAGGCCGGGTTGCCGATCCGGATCGCCGACGCGATGGTGTCGGGGTGCCGGACGACCTCGCCGTGCACGATCGGGGCGGAACCGGCGGCCTGGAACCCGAACATGCGGGGCAGCTTGGTGCTGCGGCCGGCGGCGACGTCCTCGCGGTAGCCGCGCGAGTACGCGGTGTAGTTGCCCGCGTTGCCGACGGGCAGGAAGTGGAAGTCCGGTGCGTCACCGAGGACGTCGACGACCTCGAACGCGGCGGTCTTCTGCCCCTCGATGCGGTCGTTGTTGACGGAGTTGACGAGGTGCACCGGGTAGTTCGCCGCCAGGTCGCGGGCGATGTCGAGGCAGTCGTCGAAGTTGCCCTGCACCTGCAGCAGCTGGGCGTCGTGGGCGACGGCCTGGCTGAGCTTGCCCATGGCGATCTTGCCCTCGGGCACGAGCACCGCAGCGGTGATGCCGGCGTGCGTGGCGTACGCGGCGGCCGAGGCGCTGGTGTTGCCGGTCGAGGCGCAGATGACGGCCTTCGCGCCGTGCTCGACGGCCTTCGAGATCGCCATCGTCATGCCGCGGTCCTTGAACGAACCCGTCGGGTTCATGCCCTCGAACTTCACGTAGACCTCGGCGCCGGTGCGCTCGGAGAGCCGACGAGCCGGGATGAGCGGCGTGCCGCCCTCTCCGAGCGTGACGATGGGCGTCGCCTCGGTCACGTCGAGTCGGTCGGCGTACTCGCGCAGGACTCCCTGCCACTGGTGGGCCATCAGGCTTCTCTCTCTGTCCGGTGGGGTGGATCTGGTGGTGGTTCGGCTCGGTGAGCCTGCTGGTCGGCCGGGAGGCCCGTGGTCGCGTCAGCGACCGACGACGCGCAGGACGCTGGTGACGTCCAGGACGACGTCCTCGCCGCGGAGGGCGACGACGGTGTCCGCCAGGTCGGCCTCACGCGCCAGGTGGGTGCCGATGACGAGCGTCGCGGTCCCCTCGGCTGCGCCGGTGGTGGTCTGCTCGACCGTCTCGACGCTGACGCCGTGCTTCGCGAGTACGCCGGCGACCGTCGACAGCACGCCGGGGGCGTCCGTGACGTGCAGGGTGATCTGGTAGCTCGTGCGGACGGTGCCGATCGGGAACACCGGCAGCTCGGACTGCGTCGACTCGGCGACCCCCGGACCGCCGATGACGTGCCGACGGGCGGCGGAGACCAGGTCGCCGAGGACCGCCGAGGCCGTCTCGACGCCACCGGCACCCGCGCCGTAGAACATCAGGTCGCCGGCGGCCTCGGCCTCGACGAACACGGCGTTCTTCGCACCGTGCACGCTCGCGAGCGGGTGCGACTCGGGCACGAGGGCCGGGTAGACGCGGGCGCTGACGCCCTCGCGGCCGTCCTCGTCGGTCAGACGCTCGGCGGTCGCCAGGATCTTCACGACGTAGCCGGCCTTGCGGGCGGCGCGGACCTGGTCGATCGTGACGTGGGTGATGCCCTCGCGGTGCACGGCGGCGAGCGGCACCGAGGTGTGGAACGCCAGCGAGGCCAGGATCGCGGCCTTCTGCGCGGCGTCGTAGCCCTCGACGTCGGCGGTCGGGTCTGCCTCGGCGTACCCGAGCTCCGTCGCGGTGGCCAGTGCGTCCTCGAACGTGGAGCCCTTGCGGTCCATCAGGTCGAGGATGAAGTTCGTGGTGCCGTTGACGATGCCCATGATCCGGACGATGCGGTCACCGGCGAGCGAGTCGTGCAGCGGACGGATGATCGGGATCGCCCCGGCCACGGCGGCCTCGTAGTAGAGCTGCGCGCCGACCTGCTCGGCCGCGGCGAAGAGCTCCGGGCCGTGGGTCGCGAGCAGCGCCTTGTTGCCGGTGACGACGTCCGCGCCGGACTGCAGGGCCTGGAGCACGAGGGTGCGCGCCGGCTCGATCCCGCCGATGAGCTCGACGACGATGTCCGCGCCGAGGATGAGCGATGCAGCGTCCGTGGTGAAGAGCTCCGCCGGCAGGTCGACGTCACGCTGCGCGTCCACGTCGCGCACGGCGATCCCGACCAGCTCCAGCCCGGCACCGGCGCGCGAGGCCAGCTCGTCGCCGTGCTCGAGGAGCAGTCGCGCGACCTGGGAACCGACCGAGCCGGCCCCGAGCAGCGCGACACGGACGTTGCGGTATTCGATCATCTGGTAGCGGTTCCTGTCGGTGGGGGTGCGCCCTGCGGGGTGGGCGGACCCGGTCGGGTCGGGGGTCAGCGGCCGGTGCCATCGGCGGGCACGGCGGCGACCCCGGTGTCACGGGCGAGGAGGTCGTCGATCGTCTCGCCCCGCACGAGGATACGGGCTGCGCCGTCCGCGACGGCGACGACCGGCGGGCGGCCCACGTGGTTGTAGTTGCTCGACAGCGCCCAGCAGTAGGCACCGGTGGCCGCCACGGCCAGCAGGTCGCCGCGCTGCACGTCGCCGGGCAGGTACTCGTCGTCCACCACGACGTCGCCGCTCTCGCAGTGCTTGCCGACGACGCGGCTCAGCACCGGCGGGGCGTCGGAGGTGCGGGCGAGCCGGGCCGTGTAGTCGGCGCCGTACAGGGCGGGACGGATGTTGTCGCTCATCCCGCCGTCGACCGAGACGTACGTGCGGGTCGCGCTGCCGCCGTCGTCGGTCTCGAGCGTGACCGGCTTGATCGTGCCGACGCGGTAGAGCGTCACCCCGGGCGGGCCGACGATGTAGCGGCCCGGCTCGACGGCGATGTCCGGCACCGGGATGCCGCGCTCGGCGCAGGCCTCGCCGATGATCGTGGCCAGTGCGTCGGCGACGTCCTCGGGGGCGAAGGCCGAGTCGGCCTCCGTGTAGTCGATGCCCCAGCCGCCGCCGAGGTTCAGCTCGGGCACCGGACCGGAGGCCACGAGCGTCGCGTGCACGTCCATCAGTCGGCGTGCGGCCTCGCGGAAGCCAGCGTCGTCGAAGATCTGCGAACCGATGTGCGAGTGCAGCCCGACGAAGGCGAGCGAGGGCTCGGCGCGGACGGCTGCCGCGGCCTCGACGGCCTCGGACAGCGGGATGCCGAACTTCTGGTCCTCGCGAGCGGTCGCCAGGTACTCGTGCGTGGACGCGTGCACGCCGGTGTTGATCCGGATGCGGACGCGCTGCACGACCCCGGCGTCGGCGGCGGCACGGGCGACTCGCTGCACCTCTTCGTGGCTGTCGAGCACGATCGTGCCGATGCCGACCTCGACCGCGCGGGTGATCTCGGCGTCGGACTTGTCGTTGCCGTGGAAGCCGAGCCGGCCGGGGTCGATGCCGCCGGCCAGGGCGACCGCGAGCTCACCTGCGGTGCAGACGTCCACGCGCAGGTCGGCCTCGGCCATCCACGCGACGACCTGCGTCGTCAGGAAGGCCTTGCCGGCGTAGTAGACGTGCGCGTGGCTGCCGATGCGCTCGAACGCCTCGGCGAACGCGTTCCGCACGCGGACGGCGCGGGACTGGACATCACGCTCGTCGACGACGTACAGGGGCGTGCCGAACTGCGCGACCAGGTCCGTCGCGCTGATGCCGCCGATCGCCAGGGTGCCGTCGTCGGTCCGCGTCGCGGACGCGGGCCAGATGCGGTCCACCAGTTCGGAGGCGTCCGTCGGGAACCGCAGCCGCGGCGGTGCAAGGGGGTTCTCGCTCACGGGACCCGATCCTACCGACGCGAGCCGTTCCTCCAGGCCGCGTTACGCACCCGTCTGCTCAGCCGCAGCTGCCGACGGTCCGCAGGCCGTCCTCGTTGAGCGGCAGCGCGTCCGCGGTGATCCGGACCGTCGCGTCCGACTTCGACACGTCGAGCGAGCGCACCCGCAGCGCCTCGGGCAGGAACTGCGCGGTGCAGACCTGCACCGGGACACCGGTGACACCCGGGATCGAGTCGACCTTGAGGCCGAGGTCGGAGTTCGTGATCCGGACGCTCTCCGGGGTGATGGTGATGCCGCGGCCGTCGTCCTGCGCGTCGACGGCGCCCTTCGCCGCGTAGGTGATGTCGTAGCCGAGCACCGACGACGACCCGGTGAGTTCGACTCCGCCGTCGACCAGGTTCAGCCGGTCGAACAGCGGGCTGTACTTCGCCAGGTCCTTGACGCTCGACGACGCCAGGGTGACGGTGCCGTCGACGTCGCGGACGTCGCCCTTGCCGTCCACCGGGACGTCCTGAGCGGTGACGTCGGCGGCGAGCGGGATGCCGTCGACCGTGAGCTTCGCCGAGGAGATCTCGACGCGGTCGAGGGTGCCGCTGATGAGCTGCGGGATGACGATGCCCTCGGCGTGGGCGTCGACCTCGCCGGTCGTGCCTTCCGGCAGCGACTGCTCGACCTGCTGGGCGATGATCCGGTCGACGACGCCGCGCAGCACGAACTCGGCGATCACGACGAGGGCGGCGAGCACGACGACGACCACGAGCAGGACGACGGGCCAGCGGCGGCGCGTGGTGGGGCGTTCGGTGGCTGCGGGCATGCGTCCTACCCTGCCAGTCCGGTCTGCGGCCGAGCTGCGGCCGGGCTGCAAAACACCGGTGTTCGCGCTCGGCACCGCGGAATGCGGGTGTTCGGTGCGCGAACACCGGTGTTTTGCGGAAGGAGTACCGCTACATGCGGGACGGCGCCGACACGCCGAGCAGGCCGAGGCCGTTGCGGACGACCTGCCCGGTGGCGTCGTTCAGCCACAGGCGCGTGCGGTGCAGGTCGGTCACGGGCTCGTCGCCGAGGGGCGAGACACGGCAGGAGTCGTACCAGCGGTGGTACAGGCCGGCCAGCTGCTCGATGTACCGCGCGATGCGGTGCGGCTCGCGCAGCTCGGCGGCGTGCCGGACCACCCGCGGGTACTCGGCGAGGGCTCCGAGGAGCGCGCTCTCGGACTCGTGGGTCAGCAGCGACGCGTCGAACACGGACCGGTCGACCCCGGCCGCCGCGGCGTTCCGGGCCACCGACTGCGTGCGTGCGTGGGCGTACTGCACGTAGAAGACGGGGTTGTCGTTCGTGCGCTTCGTGAGCAGGTCGAGGTCGATGTCGATCGCGGTGTCGCTGGCGAACCGGACCAGGGCGTACCGGCCGGCGTCGACACCCACGGCGTCGACGAGGTCCTCCATCGTGACGATGGTGCCGTTGCGCTTCGACATGCGCATCGGTTCGCCGTCCTTGAGCAGGTTGACCATCTGCCCGATCAGGATCTCGAGGTTCTTGCCCGGCTCGTCCCCGAACGCGGCGCACATCGCCATCATCCGGCCGACGTAGCCGTGGTGGTCGGCGCCGAGCATGATCAGGTTCCGCTCGAACCCGCGCTCGCGCTTGTCGAGGTAGTAGGCCAGGTCGCCGGCGATGTACGCGGGCTCACCGTCCGACTTGATGACGACGCGGTCGCGGTCGTCGCCAAAGTCGGTCGTGCGGAGCCACTCGGCACCCTCGGCCTCGTACATCACGCCGGCCGACCGCAGTCGGGCGATGGCACGCTCGACGGCCTTCGACTCGTGCAGGGCGTTCTCGTGGAAGTAGACGTCGAAGTCGACGCCGAAGTCGTGCAGCGACGACTTGATGTCCGCGAACATGAAGTCGACGCCCTCGCGACGGAAGAGCTCCTGCGCCTCGTCGCGCGGCAGGTCGCGGACGTCGATGCCCGGCTCGAGGGTCGCGATGACCCGTGCGGCGATCTCGGCGATGTAGGCGCCGCCGTAGCCGTCCTCGGGCGTGGGCTCACCGAGTGCGCTGGCGACGAGGGAGCGGGCGAACCGGTCGATCTGCGCGCCGTGGTCGTTGAAGTAGTACTCGCGGGTGACGAGCCCGCCCTGCGCCTGGAACACGCGGGCCAGGCTGTCGCCGACTGCGGCCCACCGCACGCCGCCCATGTGGATCGGGCCGGTGGGGTTGGCGGAGACGAACTCCAGGTTGATCCGGACGCCGTCGTACAGGTCGCCGGTGCCGAAGGACTCGCCGCCGTCCACGATGGTGCGCGCGATCTCACCCGCGGCGGCGGCCTCGAGCGTGATGTTGATGAAGCCGGGGCCGGCGACGTCGACCGAGTCCACACCGTCGAGCTCGGTCAGCTCGCCGGCGATCTCGGTCGCGAGCTCGCGCGGGTTCGTGCCGAGCCGCTTCGCGAGCTGCATGGCGGCGTTCGAGGCCCAGTCGCCGTGGGCGCGGTTCTTCGGACGCTCGAGCACCACGTGGGACTCCTCGATCGTCACGGTCTCGGACGCGCCTCGGCGCTCGACGATCCCGGTCAGGATCGACAGGTACGCGGCGGAGAGTTCGGCAGGAGTCACGAGGACCGATCCTACCGGGACGCCCAGGTCCGCACCGGTCGATGCAGCATCATGTCGGGATGACCCCCCGCAGCCGTGCCCGGGCGCTCACCGTCGCCACCCTCACCACCGCAGCAGCCGTCGTGCTCGCCGGGTGCTCGGGCGGCGGGGACAGCACCCCGTCGGCCACCGCGACCCCGGCGGGCAAGCCGGTGTCCGAGACCTGCGCGGAGCTCCTGCCGACCAGCGCGCTGTCGGTGTACGGGCAGACCTTCGAGCTCGACGACTCCTTCACCCCCGCGAAGGGCTCCCCCGCTGCGACCATCGCGAAGCAGCAGGGTCGCGTGTGCCGGTTCGTCAGCACCGACGCGGACGCCACGGCGATCACGCTCGCGGTCGCCGACCTGCCTGAGAAGTCGCTCACCAACCTGAAGGACGCCCTGTACGAGCGGGGCGGGTCCGTCCCCACCTACCGCGTGGAGGGGTACTTCGCCCTGAGCGGCGACGTCGGCCGCGCCGATGCCTTCGCCGACCCGTACTGGATCACCGCGCAGTCGACGCTGTTCACCGAGCCGGGCGGGGCGCAGCCCGTCGTCGACGCGGTGCGGGCTGCGCTGCAGCCGTCCGCGTCGGCCACGGCCACGCCCGCGGGCTGACCCGCGCTGCGGCCGCGCACGGTGCGAGGCCGCCGTCCGGTGCGAGGTTGCGCACGTGGTGCGCGGCTCGCAACGCTGCACGGAATGCGGAACCTCGCACGGGAACGCGACGCTCGCACGGTGCGGACGGGAGGCCCGTGGCGGGCCCGCACCGCGCCTCCAAGCCGGCGGCGGCCACGCACGGTGCGAGGCCGCCGTCCGGTGCGAGGTTGCGCACGTGGTGCGCGGCTCGCAACGCTGCACGGAATGCGGAACCTCGCACGGGAACGCGACGCTCGCACGGTGCGGACGGGAGGCCCGTGGCGGGCCCGCACCGCGCCTCCAGGCCGCCCGTCGTGACGTCCACGGCGCGACACGCGCTGTCCAGGACCACCCGCCGGACCTGCTACGGTTGTTGACACCCCTTGGCCCCCATAGCTCAGGGGATAGAGCACTGCCCTCCGGAGGCAGGGGCGGAGGTTCGAATCCTCCTGGGGGCACAGTCACATTTCCGCGCAAGCAGTTGTCTTCGCTTCGCTCAGTCAGCTGCGCGCGATGTCGCCTGCGGCGACCTCTCCCCGTTGAGACTCCTCCGGGTTCTTCGCCGGTCTCGCGGCTGGGTGCCTCGACGGCGTGCTACGCGCCTGCCCGGTAGCGTTCGGGCATGACGATGACGTTCCCGGCGCCCGGAGTCCACGCGCTGCGGGGCGGACCCGTGCTCCGGTGGGGTGTGATCGGCCCCGGGGAGATCGCGAACGACTTCACGACGACGCTGCACGCGAACTCCGACCAGCGCGTCGTCGCCGTGGGCTCCCGCTCCCCCGAGCGTGCCGCGGCCTTCGCCGCCCGCCACGGCGTACCCGGGGTGCACGGCTCGTACGAGGCCCTCGTGGCGGACCCCGCCGTCGACGTGGTCTACGTCGCCTCGCCGCACCCGCAGCACCTCGGGCACGCACTGCTCGCGATCGCCGCCGGCAAGCACGTGCTCGTCGAGAAGCCGATGACGACCTCGGCGGCGGACACCCGCACCCTCGCCGACGCCGCACGGGCCGCGGGTGTCCTCGCGATGGAGGCGATGTGGACCCGGTACCTGCCGGGCACCACCGTCGTCGCGCGTCTGCTCGCGGACGGGGTCCTCGGTGACGTCCGCCTCGCGACGGTCGACGTCGGGTGGCCGCACGACCCGGACCCGGCCGACCGGATGTTCGACCCCGCCGCCGGAGGGGGTGCCCTCCTCGACGCCGGTGTGTACGGGCACTGGTTCGCACGCTTCGCCACCGGCGCCCCGGTGACCAGCAGCACGACGGGGGCGGTCTCGGATCGCGGGGTGGACCTCCAGTCCGTCACGGTGTCGACGGCGGAGGGTGGCGCGCAGTCGGTGGTGACCACGTCGATGACGGCGTGGACGCCGGGGCTGGCGGTGATCGCCGGGAGCCGGGCCACGGTCCGGTACACCGACCACTTCGTGTTCCCCGCGTCGTTCGCGGTGCACCACCCGGGTGCAGAGGACCACTGGGAGGAGCCGACGGGGCTGCGGGGCCGTCATGGACTCGTGTGGCAGGCGGCGGCGCTCGCGCAGTACGTGGCTGATGGCCGGACGGAGTCGCCGGTGCACTCGCTGGACGACTCGATCGGGGTCGCGGCGGCGCTCGACGCGGCACGTGCGGCACTCGAGCCGACCGGTGCGGCACCGTCCGTTCCCGAGCAGGACACCTCGACCCTCTAGGATCACGGGCCGGTCGTCCCGCACGCGACCGGGAAGAGGCCTCGATGACCATCGGCACCGGGAACGCGCAGCTCGAACTCGCCCGCGGCGGCGACGCACCCGCCCCACGGACCCTGTTCGACGTCCTGGCGGCGACCGCGGCGACCCACCCGGACGCAACCGCCCTCGAGGACCCCGCCGGCAGCGTCGACTACGCCGCCCTGCTCGACCTCGTGCGCGCGCAGGCCGACGACCTGGCCCGCCGCGGTGTCCGACGGGGCGACCGGGTCGGGGTGCGGATCCCCTCCGGCGGGCGTGACCTGTACCTGTCGATCCTCGCCGTCCTCGCCGCCGGAGCCGCGTACGTGCCCGTCGATGCCGACGACCCCGAGGAGCGCGCCACCCTGGTGTTCGGCGAGGCCGGTGTCGTCGGGGTGATCGGCGCGGGCGGTGTCCTGCGTGACCGCAACGGCACGGAGCTGCCGGTGACGGACCCTGCGGCGAGCGCCGAACTCCCCCGGGAGACCGACGACGCGTGGATCATCTTCACGTCCGGGTCGACCGGGGTGCCGAAGGGTGTGGCGGTCACGCACCGCAGTGCTGCGGCGTTCGTGGACGCCGAGGCGCGGATGTTCCTGCAGGCGGCGCCGATCGGTCCGGGTGACCGGGTGCTGGCGGGGCTGAGCGTGGCGTTCGACGCGTCGTGCGAGGAGATGTGGTTGGCGTGGGGGCACGGTGCCGCGTTGGTGCCGGCGCCCCGGTCGTTGGTGCGGACGGGGGTGGACCTGGGGCCGTGGCTGATCGCGCACACGATCACGGTGGTGTCGACGGTGCCGACGCTGGCGGCATTGTGGCCGGACGATGCGCTGGAGCAGGTGCGGCTGGTGATCTTCGGTGGTGAGGCGTGCCCGCCGGAGTTGGCGGCGCGCATCGCGAGTCGTGACCGTGAGGTGTGGAACACGTACGGGCCGACCGAGGCGACGGTGGTGGCGTGCGGGTCCCTGCTCGACGGGAGCCAGCCGATCCGGATCGGGTTGCCGCTGGACGGGTGGGACCTCGCCGTGGTGGACGGTGCCGGACAACGGGTGGAGCCGGGCGGCGTCGGTGAGCTCGTGATCGGCGGGGTCGGGCTGGGGCGGTACCTCGACCCGGCGAAGGACGCGGAGAAGTACGCGCCGTTCCCGGAGCTCGGGTGGGAGCGGGCGTACCGGAGCGGGGACCTGGTGCGGTACGAGCCCGAGGGGCTGGTGTTCCAGGGGCGTGCGGACGACCAGGTGAAGCTCGGTGGCCGGCGGATCGAGCTCGGGGAGATCGATGCGGCGCTGCAGGCCCTGGACGACGTGGCGGGTGGTGCCGCGGTGGTGCAGCGGACCCCGGCGGGCAACCAGGTGCTGGTCGGGTACGTGGCCCCGGTGGCCGGGGCGACGGTGGACGTGGCCGCGGCGAACGCCCGGTTGCGGCAGGAGCTGCCGGCGGCGCTGGTGCCGTTGGTGGCCGTGGTGGAGTCGCTGCCGACGCGGACGTCGGGCAAGGTCGACCGTGCGGCGCTGCCGTGGCCGTTGCCGGGCGCCTCGGACGCGGCGATGCTGCCGGACACGGTGGCGTGGATCGCCGAGCGGTGGTCGGCGATCCTGGGGGTGCCGGTGGCGAGCGTCGACGACGACTTCTTCGCGCACGGCGGTGGGTCGTTGACGGCGGCGCAGCTGGTGTCGGCCATCCGGGAGCGGTTCCCGACGACGACGGTGGCGGACGTGTACGACCACCCGCGGATCGGGGCGTTGGCGGCGGCGCTGGACGAGTCCGGCCCGGTTGAGGCGTCGTCGCGTGACGTCACGCCGGTGCCTCCGGCGACGGGGTTGCTGATGACGCTGCTCGGGCTGCCGGTGCAGGTGCTCCGGGGGTTGCGGGTGCTGACGTGGACGGCCCTGGTGGCTGCGGTGCTGCACGCGACGACGCTGCCGTTCCTGCCGGTGCTGCCCTGGCCGGTGCTGGTGCTGGCGCTCCTGGTGTTCGTGACGCCGATCGGCAAGATGGCGCTGACGGTGGTGCTGGCGCGGCTGCTGCTCGCCGGGGTCCGGCCGGGGTCGTACCCCCGCGGTGGTTCGGTGCACCTGCGGGTGTGGTTGGCCGAGCGCATCGCCGAGGCGGTCGACGGCCCGTCGACGGCGGGTGCCCCGTGGATCAGCTACTACGCCCGGGCGCTCGGTGCGCGGATCGGCCGGGACGTCGACCTGCACACGTTGCCGCCGGTGACGGGGATGCTCACGATCGGCAAGCGTGCGTCGATCGAGCCCGAGGTCGACCTGGCCGGGCACTGGCTCGACGGCGACGTGTTCCACCTGGGGCACGTCCGTGTCGACGAGGACGCCGTGGTGCGCAGCCGGACGACGCTGCTGCCGGGGGCGCACGTCGGTGCGGGTGCCGAGATCACGGCGGGTTCCGCCGTCGGCGGCCCGGTGCCCGCTGGCGAACGCTGGGCGGGGGCACCGGCGGAGCGCACCGGGTCGGCTCGTGACGACCGGGAGGCCCGTCCCGCGACCCGTCGACGCTGGCTGCTGGCGTACGGGGCCGGGTCCCTGGCCGTGGCCGGGTTGCCGGTGGTCGGTGTCGCGGTCGGACTGCTGGTCGCCTTCGCCCTGGTCGGGCGGGCGTCGACCCTGGGCGACGCGCTGCTCCGTGCGCTGGTGACGGTCCCCCTGGCGACGGTCGTCGCCGGTGCGGTGTACGCGCTGCTGGTGGTGGTCGCGGTGCGGCTGCTCGGCATCGGGCTGCACGAGGGGCGGCACCCGGTGCGCTCCCGGATCGGCTGGCAGGTGTGGTCGACCGAGCGGGTGCTCGACGCGGCGCGCACCCTGCTGTTCCCGCTGTACGCCTCGCTCGTGACGCCGGTGTGGCTGCGGCTGCTCGGTGCCCGGGTCGGTCGGGACACCGAGATCTCGACGGTGCTGCTCATCCCGGCGTTGACGCAGATCGCGTCGGGGGCGTTCCTGGCCGACGACACGATGGTGGCGACGTACGAGCTCGGCGGCGGTCGGGTGCGGATCGGTCGTTCGAAGGTCGGCCGTCGTGCGTTCCTCGGCAACAGCGGGATGACGGGTGCCGGACGCTCGGTGCCGCGCGAGGCCCTGGTGGCGGTGCTGTCCGCGGTGCCGAAGAAGGCCAAGCGCGGGTCGTCGTGGCTCGGGTCGCCCCCGGTGCGGCTGCGGCGTGCGGCGACGGAGTTCGACGAGGCGCGCACGTTCCGCCCGTCCAGGCGGCTCAAGGTCGCCCGCGGCTGCTGGGAGCTGCTGCGCCTGGTGGCCCCGATGGTCTCCGCGGCCATCGCGCTCGGCGTGGCCGGAGCCCTGCTGGCGCTGTGGTCGGCCGTCGGGATCGGGTGGACGGTGCTGCTCGCCGGGCCGGTGCTCATCGCCGCCGGTGCCGTCGCCGCCGTGGTGTCGACGATCGCGAAGTGGGCGTTCGTCGGCCGGATCACCGCCCGGGAGCACCCGCTGTGGTCGTCGTTCGTGTGGCGCAACGAGGTGCAGGACACCTTCGTCGAGACCGTCGCGCGCCCCTGGTTCGCCGAGCAGGCCACCGGCACCCCCGCGCTGGCCGTCTGGCTGCGGAGCCTCGGTGCGACGATCGGCCGCGGCACCTGGCTCGAGACGTACTGGCTGCCCGAGGCCGACCTGGTCACCATCGGCTCCGGGGCGTCGGTGGCGCGGGGCACGGTCGTGCAGACGCACCTGTTCCACGACCGCGTGATGCAGCTCGACACCGTCCGGATCGACGCGGGTGCGACGCTCGGGCCGCACAGCGTGGTCCTGCCGGCGGCCGGCATCGGTGCCGGGGCGACCGTCGGGCCGTCCTCCCTCGTGATGCGCGGTGAGCAGGTACCGACGGGCTCCCGCTGGTCCGGCAACCCGATCGCTCCGTGGACATCCGCAGCACCGTCGGTGACCGCCCCACCGGCGCCATGAGGTTGACTGTCCCCGTGCCCTCCGATCCCGCTGCAGACCCGTACACCCCGCACAGCGGCGACCGACGGTGGAGCGCCGAGCACTACGAGCTCCGTCTCGACTACCGCGTCGCCACGAACCGCCTGGACGGCACCGCCACGATCACCGCGCGTGCCCTCGAGCCGCTCGACAGGGTCGTGATCGACCTGCACGGGCTCACGGTCGACCGGGTCGACGTCGACGGACGCCGGGCGAAGAAGGTCTCGACCGCGACGCACAAGGTGACGGTCACCCCGGCCGACCCGATCGCCGCCGACACCGTGTTCAGCGTGCACCTGCGGTACCGCGGCACCCCGCACCCCGTCCGGAGCGCGTGGGGACAGCTCGGCTGGGAAGAACTGTCCGACGGTGTCATCGTCGCCGCGCAGCCCACGGGAGCGCCGTCGTGGTTCCCGTGCAACGACCGCCCCGACGACAAGGCCACGTACCGGATCGAGATCGCGGCCGAGGCGGCGTACGACGTCCTGGCGAACGGGGAGCTGCTCGCCAAGGAGCGCGACCGCGTCGGCACCCGCTGGACCTACGCCACCACCGAGCCGATGGCGACCTACCTGGCGACCGTCCAGATCGGCCGGTACCGCACCACGAAGCTGCGCACGAGCGGGGTCCCCGTCACGCTGCACCACCCCGCCGACCTCGCCGCCGCCGCGAAGACCGACTTCGGCCAGGTGCCGGAGATGCTCGCGCTGTTCGGTGACCGGTTCGGCCCGTACCCGTTCGCGGCGTACGGCGTCGTGGTGACCGACGACGACCTGGAGATCCCGCTCGAGGCCCACGGCCTGGCGGTGTTCGGCCGGAACCACGTCGACGGCGAACACGGCACCGACCGCCTCATCGCCCACGAGCTCGCCCACCAGTGGTTCGGCAACTCCGTCACGGTCACCCGGTGGCAGGACATCTGGCTGCACGAGGGGTTCGCCTGCTACGCCGAGTGGCTGTGGTCCGAGGACCGCGGGGACGACACCGCCGACCAGCTGGCCGAGCGGTACCGGCAGGCGCTGCTCGAGCAGCCGGAGGACCTGGTGGTCGGTGACCCGGGCGCGAAGGACATGTTCGACGACCGCGTCTACAAGCGCGGCGCCCTCGCCCTGCACGCCGTCCGCCGCACGATCGGCGACGACGCCTTCTTCACCGGGCTGCGGAGCATCACCGAGCGGCACCGGCACGGATCCGTCACCGTGCCCGACGTGCTCCGTGCGTTCGCGGACGCCACCGGCCGGTCCGTCGCGGACGTCCTGGCGGTGACCGGACCCTGGATCGACGAGGCCTCGGTGCCGGCGCTGCCGGCGCCGCGCGTCGACTAGCGGGCTCCCGCCGCGCACGACGACCAGCTCGCCGTGCAATATCGTCGAACGGGGCGGCCGTTGGTGAGCGGCCGGTGAAGGGGGACACGCTCGTGAGGCAGACCAAGGCGGGACGGGCTGACAGCGTCGTCGAGTTCTGGCGGATGTTGGAGCTGTTTAGCCCGCAACCGATACCGAAACGCCGTGGCCCGGGTGTCTCGGAGTGGACTCCAGGCAAGCGTCTCCCGTGGGAGTCCCGCCCTGACGATGATCGGGACCTGGTCCAGCACCACGTCGTCTACCTCGGTCCCTACCCACTCGCAGGCATCTACGACTGGCTGCATCAGGCGTTCTCCGACGCTCAGGATGCCTTCGATTCACAGCCACCCGGGGAGAGCGCTTGCGCGGCACTCGTGGTCGACGAACACGGATCACTGGTACCAGGCTCGCCGACACTGTCGTCAGCGCTCTGGGCCGTCGGACGTATCAGGGCCGGCGACGATCGGCCATCGGAGTGGGTCGAGGCGTTCTCGCCGGCCGCGGAGCAGTTCACGGAACGCGTGACGGATCTCGTCGGCGAGGATGAGGACGACGGAACCACGCCGATCATCGGCGCCACGGCGATGCGCGAACTCCTCGAGGCCGCACATGCGAGTGCCGGCGTCACCGGACTCTCACGACTTGCAGGGCAGGACGTCCGTATCCGAAGTGTGCCGGTGAAGCGGGCAGCGCCGGACCAAACGGTCGACTCCGACTTCCTCAACAGTTTCTTCCTCGGAGACCTCACCGTCGTCCGGAATGCGGTGGACGCTGGTGACGTCGGGGCAGCGCTCAGGTCGTACCTCACACCAGACGGCGCAGTGGACGAGGAGTCGCGACACGACGTAGCGGCCGATGTCCAGGCCGAGAACGACCTGCTGGGTCCCTCGAAGATCCCACTCGGCCGGTGGCCGGCGTCGGCGACACACCACCTTGCGCGCAGTCAGCAGTTCGCCGTCAACCATCTGTTCGACGCTCTCGGGGACACAGGCGGAACCCGCGGTGTGAACGGCCCGCCGGGCACCGGGAAGACCACGATGCTCAGGGACGTCCTGGCGGGCAACGTCGTCGAGCGGGCCCGAACGCTCTCCCGCTTGCCAGACCCGAGTGCTGCTTTCTCACCGACCACGCACAGGTGGACGGCAGACCAGTACACCATGAGCGTTCCCGCCCTGATCCCGAGTCTCACCGGGTACGAGATGGTCGTGACGTCCGCGAACAACGCCGCCGTCGAGAACGTCTCCGAAGAACTCCCGTCGAGCGATGCCCTCGGCGAAGAGTTCGGAGACGCTGAGTACTTCGCGGACATCGCCACTTCCCTGCTGGACAAGCGGAAGGCGCCCGACAAGGATCCGCAGGCGTGGGGCCTCGTCGCCGCGAAACTCGGGAACAAGAAGAACCGGGGGCGATTCCACTCTGCATTCTGGTTCGGCGCCCGTGACGGCTCACGTCCCGGGCTCCAGGACATCCTGAAAGCGGTCAAGAACGGTGAGCGTGAACCGGCCGACTGGGCTCGGGCTCGCGAGGAGTTCAAAGCCGCTGAAGGCCTCGTCCAACGGCTCCTCGAGGAACGAGCCGCGGCAGCCCGACGGATCGCCGATCTCGAGTCCACGACTGCTTCCCTCCGCAGCCTCCGCGACCAGGAAGAGCGATCGCTGCACCAGCTCCGGCGCGCGCGGACAGCAGTTGCGGAACGGCAAGCCGTTCTCGAAGCTGCGCAACGACGTCAGTCCGAAGTGCAGCAGCGTCTGTATTCAATCATCGCGTTGCGTCCCGGTTGGGTGGAGGCACTCCTGACTCTCGGAAGGGCACCACGCGAGTGGCGAAGTCAGGTCACTCCCGTGATGGCGGAGCAGACGCAACGTCGACGGGAAGTGGGGTTCGCCGACGTTGAGTACGCAAGTGCACAGCACACCGCCACGGTCTCTGACGAGCAACTCGGGGCAGTCCGCACCGCCATGGCGGATACGCAGACGACCGCCGACTCCCTCGCCTCCCTCTGTTCCGAGGATCGCACCCGGTACGGAGACGCGTACCCGCTCGACGACACCTCCGTGGACCGCTTCCACACGCGAGCACCGTGGCTCGACCCCGAGCTCGACCGTGCACGCTCGATGCTCTTCCTCCAGGCTCTGCGGCTGCATCGGGCCTGGTTGGAGAACACTGTCGACAAGACGCTGCCAGGGTTGCGCGCCGCCGTGTCGGTCGTCGCCGGAAGCGCACCAGCGGGGCTTTCACCAGAAGCCGCGAAGGCTGCCTGGCAGCTCTTCTTCATGGTGGTCCCGATGGTGTCGACCACGTTCGCGTCGATCAGTCGGATGTTCGGTGCACTCGGATCGGAAGCCCTCGGCTGGCTGCTCATCGACGAAGCGGGACAGGCCTGTCCTCAGTACGCGGTCGGGGCCATCTGGCGTGCACGGCGAGTACTCGCAGTAGGTGATCCGTTGCAGCTCACGCCCGTGGTCACGATGCCGGCCAAGGCACAGCGTGACATCGCCACCGCGTTCGGCCTGACCTCCCTGTGGATTCCACCCGCAGCCTCGGTGCAGACGCTCGCAGATCGGGTCTCACCGTTCGGCACCACCTTGGCCGTCGGAGACGACGACAAATGGGTCGCGGCGCCCCTCCGCGTGCACCGGCGGTGTGACGACCCGATGTTCTCGTTGTGCAATCGGATCGCGTACGGCGGCCTCATGGTGAGCGCTGTCCACCGTTCACTCAAGGGTCCTAGCGGTCCCGATCGCTTCGACGGCACGGCCGGCCCGATCATGGCGAGCAGCTACTGGGCGGACACCCCCGCAGAGACTCCTGGTTCGCATCTGCAGGAGCGAGAGTTCGAGCGCCTCGGGCTTGCCATGGAGTACCTGCAGACGCACGGCGTCGACGCACACGAAGTCATCGCGGTCTCACCCTTCCGCGCCGTCGCGAATCGTCTCGAGAGCTTTTCGAGGGACTACCCCGGTATGCATGGTGGGACCGTGCACACCGCCCAGGGCCGCGAGGCTGAGGTCGTGTTCCTCGTGCTCGGAGGCGATCCTGATGCACCCGGCGCGAAGGCGTGGGCATCGGAATCGGTGAACCTCGTGAACGTCGCCGTCAGCAGAGCAAAGCGGCGGCTGTACGTCATCGGTGATCGTACTGCGTGGGCCGAGTTCCCGTTCTTCCGCGACCTCGCCGCCTCGCTCGGCTAGCCCGTCAGGCGATGTCCGCGGAGTCCGCCGGGTCGCAGCTGACCTCGGACCACACCGCGTCGAGCGACAGTCCGACCACGCCCGCGACCGACGCGATCGTCGAGAACGCCGGCGTCGCGATGCGGCCGGTCTCGATCTTCCGGAGCGTCTCCGGCGAGATCCCCGCGGCCAGGGCGGTGTCCACGATCGACCGCGGGCCACGGGCACGACGGAGCAGCGCACCGAGGCGACGACCGCGCGCGACCTCGTCGGGGCGGAGTGGGAGACGGACCATGACCACATAGTAATACCGGTATGATCATCCGCGTGATCGAGATCCTGACCCCCGCCGAGGTCGACAAGGGCCGCGCCACCGGAGCCCTCGTCGGCACGATCCTGCAGACCCTGCGCGAACGCACCCGCGTCGGCACCAACCTGCTCGAGATCGACCGGTGGGCGAAGCAGATGATCGAGGCCGCCGGTGCCGACTCCTGCTACGTCGACTACGCGCCCTCGTTCGGCCGTGGTCCGTTCGGCCACCACATCTGCACGGCCGTGAACGACGCCGTGCTGCACGGGCTGCCGCACGACCGGGTGCTGCACGACGGGGACCTGCTCACCCTCGACCTCGCGGTGTCCCTGGACGGCATCGCCGCCGACGCCGCGATCAGCTTCGTCGTCGGCACCCCGCGCTCCGAGGACCTCGCCCTCATCGACGCCACCGAACGCGCGCTGGCCGCGGGCATCGCCGCCGCCGGACCGGGCGCCCGCATCGGTGACCTGTCCCACGCGATCGGCACCGTCCTCGAAGCCGCGGGCTACCCGGTGAACGTGGAGTTCGGCGGACACGGCATCGGCTCGACCATGCACCAGGACCCGCACGTGTCGAACACCGGACGCCCCGGCCGCGGCTACACGCTCCGGCCCGGACTCCTGCTCGCGCTCGAACCGTGGGTTATGGCGGACACCGACGTCCTGGTCACCGACGCCGACGGGTGGACGCTGCGGAGTGCCACCGGAGCGCGGACCGCCCACACCGAGCACACCATCGCGATCACCGAGGACGGCGCCGAGGTGCTCACGCTCCCCCGCTGACCGTCCCGACGACCTCGACGGACAGGCCACCCGCCGCGACGACGAGCACCACGTCCGGCGCGGGGGACAGCACGGTGAGCGGTTGTCCGACACCCTCGAACACGGCGGTGCCGGCGGCCACGTCGACCTCCACCGCGAGCGGGTCGACGCGCAGCCCGCGACCGTCGCGTTTCAGCACGGCCTCCTTGGCCGCCCACGCGGTGGCGAGGATCGCCGGGTCCCCGTCGGCTCGACGGAGTTCGTCCGGGGTGAAGGCGTCGAGCGGTGCGGCAGCGACCCGCGACACCCGTTCGACGTCGACGCCGAGCGCCGACGGCCCCACCGCGAGGGCAACGACCCCCGGTGCGCGCGCCAGGCTCACGCCGACCGCGGTGCCCGCGACGGTCGCCCACGGACGACCGTGGTCTGTCCCCGCGCAGTGCGGGCAGACGCGCCCCGCGCGCACCGCGACCGGCTCGACGCCGGTCGCCGACGCGACGGCGGCGACCAGGGCCTCCCGGTCGTCGGCGCGGTCAGCAGTCGGCGTCCGGAGCGTCACCGTGACGGTCTGGAGGCGCGACCCACCGACCCGGGCGGCGCCCGTCGGTCGTGTGGTCGCGCCCAGAGCGGATCAGGCGTGCGTCAGCGCGATGAGCGCGACGTTCATGGTGCTGTACTGCCCCTCGGAGCGGGTCGCCTGGCGAACTCGTCCGCGCAGGACCTCGTAGCGGCCGTCGTGCTCGCGCACGAAACCGATCACACCCGTCGCCGGAGTCGACACCCGGTGGTAGCCGTCCTCGAGCGGGACGACCTCGGTGCTCGTGGTGCGTTCCATCGTTCTTCCCCTTCCGTTCATCCTCGAACAGTGGCGCCAGCATACCCCGGTACGGGGGACAAGACGTCCACAGGAAGCACGGTCCGGAGCGTTCCCCCAGAGTCTGGCGGTGCCCCTGCGTGGCCTGGATAGACTCCGGGCGACAGCGCCCTCGTGGCGCGGTCCGGTGCGGTGCCACGGGGTACCGACCGGCGACGGACGGAGGACGGATGCGAGCGGTCCAGCACGGATCGGGCACGGACGGATCGAGCGGGCGAAGGGGGACAACGCGGCTGTGGAGCCGTGTGACGGCGGCCCTGGTCGCGATGCTCATCGTCCTGGCTCCGGCAACGACCGCACACGCCACGGCGCCCGTCGACCTGGGCGGCGCGTACGTCCTCGACGAGGCCGACGCGCTGACCGCATCCCAGCAGTCGAAGGTCGAGCAGGCCGTGCAGGACCTGTACTCCGAGACCCAGACGCAGCTGTTCGTCGTGTTCGTGCCGTCCTTCACCGACCCCACCGACCACACCGAGTGGGGCCGGGCCGTGATGGAGCAGAACCAGATCGACACCGACGGCATCCTGCTCTCGGTCGCGGTCGACGAGCGCAACTACGACGTCCAGCAGACGAACGAGACCGCGATCTCCTCGTCCGACGTGGAGAACGCCGTCAACGACGCGCTGCTCCCCGAGCTCAAGCAGGGCGACTGGTCCGGCGCCGCCGTGGCCTTCGCCGACGGGCTGACCCAGTCGCAGGCCCCGGTGGACCTCACCTGGCTGTGGATCCTGCTGCTCGTCGTGGTCGTCGGGCTCATCGTCGTGGTCCTGGTCATCCGGACCCGGAACAAGCGCCGCACCGCCGCAGCGACCGAGGCGCAGGAAGCCTCGCTCGCCGACCTCGAACGCACCGCCGGCGGCGCCCTCGTCACCATCGACGACGAACTCCGCACCGCCGAACAAGAGGTCGGGTTCGCGAGCGCGCAGTTCGGCCCGGATTCCGCCAAGCCCTTCGCCGACGCCGTGCAGGCCGCTCAGCGCGAGGTCCGCAAGGCCTTCACGATCCGGCAGCAGCTCGACGACGAGATCCCCGACACCCCCCAGCAGCGCGCCGAGTGGGCGAACCAGATCATCGTGATCTGCGAACGGGCGCACGCCGCGATCGAGGAGCAGACCGAGGCGTTCGACCAGCTCCGGTCGCTCGAGGACGGCATCGAGGACGCAGCCGCGTCGCTCGCCCAGGCCGTGGCTGCCGCACCGGCTTCGGTCGGGGCCGCCGCCGCCGCACTCGACCGCGTCCGCGCCCGCTACACCGGCCGCACCCTCGCCACCGTGGCGAACAACGTCGACCAGGCCCACCAGGTGCTCGCCTTCGCCACCGAACGCTCGAACGCCGCCACCGCCTCCATCGCCGCCGGCGACAAAGGCGAGGCGGTCGTCGCCGTGCGCGACGCCCAGCACGCGCTCGCCCAGGTGCAGCAGCTCACCGACGGCGCACTCGCCGCCGAGCAGTCCTTCAACGAGGCCACCGCCCGCGCCGAGGCGATGCGCATCGACATCCAGGGCGACGTCGCCGCCGCCCGCAGCCTGCGCTCGGGCGGCCCGGACCTCGCCGCCGCGGTCACCCGCGCCGAGGCCGTGCTCCGCCAGGGGCTCGACCCGAAGGACCCCGTGGCGGCCGTCGACGCGCTGACCCGGGCGAACACCGAGATCGACCAGGCCATCGCCGCGGCACGGGGTGCCGAGGAACAGCGCCAGCGCGCCACCCAGGCGCTCGACGCGGCCCTGCGCGACGCCCGGAACCGGATCAGCCAGGCTCGCGACTACGTCTCCCTGCACCGCGGCGGCATCGGCCCGACCGCCCGGACCCGGCTGTCCGAGGCCCAGCGTGCCTACGACGACGCCGTCGAGCTCGCCCCGAGCAACCCCGGCCAGGCACTCAACGCAGCCCGCGCGGCCGAGCAGTACGCCGCCGCAGCGATGGACGCCGCCAACGACGACCTCGGTGGCTGGGGTGGCGGTCAGGGCGGTGGCGGTGGCGGCGCCCAACTCGGTGGCCTGGTCACCGGACTCGTCCTCGGCGGCCTGCTCGGCGGTCGCGGCGGCAGCTACGGCGGCGGCTCCTTCGGGGGCGGTGGCTTCGGCGGCGGCGGGGGCTTCGGCGGCGGAGGCGGCTTCGGCGGAGGCGGCGGCGGGGGCGGCGGCGGCTTCTCCGGCGGCGGCCGCTTCTGACGGGCACGCTCCCCCGCTCCCGACACGGCCGGACCCGACCGGAGCTGACCCGGCCTCCGGCACCCAGAACCAGACACGACCCGACAACACCGTCCACAGGACTTCCACGAAAGGGAACAGCAATGGCCAAGCAGACCATCTTCGGACGCATCTCCACCCTCGTGCGCGCGAACATCAACCAGATCATCGACGACGCCGAGGACCCGCAGAAGATGCTGGACCAGCTCGTCCGCGACTACACGAACAACATCGCCGACGCGAAGACCGCGATCGCGCAGACCATCGGCAACGTGCGCCTGCTCGAGCAGGACCACGAAGAGGACAAGAAGGCCGCGGTCGAGTGGGGCCAGAAGGCCGCCAACGCCTCCGCCGCCGCCGACAAGTACCGCTCCGAGGGCAAGTCGGCCGAGGCGGACAAGTTCGACAACCTCGCCAAGATCGCGATCGGCAAGCAGATCGCCGCCGAGCAGGAGGTCAAGGACGCGGAGCCGAACCTGGCGTCGCAGAACGAGGCCGTCGAGAAGCTCAAGACCGGTCTCGCCGGCATGGAGCAGAAGCTCGAGCAGCTCCGCGCGAAGCGGGACAACCTCGTCGCCCGCTCGAAGACCGCCGAGGCGCAGTCCCGCGTCAACGACGCCCTCGGCAACATCGACGTGCTCGACCCGACGAGCGACCTCGGCCGCTTCGAGGAGAAGGTCCGCCGCGAAGAGGCGAAGGTGCTCGGCCAGCAGGAGCTGCAGTCGTCCAGCCTCGACGCCCAGTTCGAGAGCCTCGAGGACGTCGGCAAGGACGCCGAGGTCGAGGCACGGCTCGCCGCGCTGAAGTCCGGCGGATCCTCGAGCATCTGACGAACGCCCTGACGACGCCGGACCCCAGCTGACAGACTGAGACGATGCACTTCCTCGTGGTCGGTCAGTGGCAGGGTTCGGCGTCGTCGCGCGCGATGCGGCTCGGGGACGGCGCGTCGGCGATCGCGGCCGACCTCCCCCGGGCGTCCACCACCGTGGTCGACGTCCCGGCCGGAGCGGGTGACCGCCTCGAGACCGCCGTCGCCCGCTACACCTCGGTGCTCGCCGTCGCCGAACGCGTCGCCGAGGAAACCGCAGTCGCCACCGAACCGGTGCTCGTCGTCGGCGGCGACGGCGCCAGTGTCCTCGGCGCGACCGCCGCCCTCGCACCGGACACCGCGTTCGTCCGCATCTCCGGGTCGAGCGGGTACCGCGCGCTCAACCGGGCCCAGCCCGTCGCCGCCGAGACCGCCGCCCTGCGCCTGCTGGTCGACCGCCCCGACGACCTGTTCCCCGGCCTGCCCGTGGTGCCGGCGTCCTCGGTCGTCGTCGCCGGGGTCCGCGGGGTCGAGGACGCCGAACGGGCCGCCCTCGACAAGGCCGGGATCGTGCACCTCGACGTCGACGCCGCCACCCCGGACGCCCTCGCCGCAGCGGTCGAGCGGACCGGTGCCGCATCGGTCTTCGTGCACGTCGACCTCGACGTCCTCGACCCGTCGGAGGTCGACGGACTCCTCGAACCCGTCCCGTTCGGCCTCGACGGCGCAGCGCTCGTCGAGCGCATCCAGGCCGCGACGCGCGGCCGCCGCCTCGTCGGCGCCGCGCTCACCGGATTCGCCCCCGTCGACCCGGACCGGGCGGTGGACGACCTCGGCGTGATCCTGCGCGTCGTCGGAGCGGTGACCAGCGCCTCCCGGGTGGGCTGACCACGGGCACGACGCGACCGGCGGACCCCCTGCCGGTCCGCGTACGCTCGGCAGCATGACGGACTACGACCTCATCGTGATCGGAGCCGGCGCTGTCGGCGAGAACGTGGCGGACTACGCCAGGAAGCGCGACCTTTCGGTCGCGATCGTGGAGGCCGAGCTCGTCGGCGGCGAGTGCTCCTACTGGGCGTGCATGCCCTCGAAGGCGCTCCTGCGCAGTGGACACGCCCTGGCCGCCGCCAAGCGGCTCGACGGTGCGAAGCAGGCCGTGACCGGCACGCTCGACGCCGCACACGTGCTTGCCCGCCGCAACTCGTTCACCTCCGACTGGAAGGACGACAGCCAGGTCTCGTGGCTCGAGTCCGCCGGCATCGACCTGATCCGCGGGCACGCCCGCATCACCGGCCCGAAGACCATCGACGTCGACGGCGAGACGCACACCGCGCGCGCAGCTGTCGCGGTCGTCACCGGTTCCCTGCACACGCTGCCCCCGGTGCCCGGTCTCGCCGAGGCGAAGCCGTGGGGCACCCGCGAGGGCACCAGCGCCCAGCAGGTCCCCGAGAGCCTGCTCATCATCGGCGGCGGCGTCTCCGGCTCCGAGCTCGCAACCGCGTGGGCGTCCCTCGGCGCGAAGGTCACCCTCGTCGCCCGGCACGGTCTGCTCGGCGGCATGGAGCCCTTCGCCGGGGAACTCGTCGCCGACTCCCTGCGCGAACTCGGCGTCGACGTCCGCACCGGCGTCAACCCGGTCCGGGTCGACCGCGACGAGCACGGTCTCGTCACCACGGTGCTCGACGACGGCACCACGGTCATCACGAGCGAGGTGCTCGCCGCCACCGGCCGCGCCGCCCACACGCGTGACCTCGGGCTCGAGACCGTCGGCCTGACCGCGGGTGACTGGCTCGACGTCGACGACACCATGCTCGTGCACGGCACCGACTGGCTGTACGCCGTGGGTGACGTCAACCACCGCGTCCTGCTCACCCACCAGGGCAAGTACCAGGCGCGCGCCGCCGGCGAGGCGATCGCCGCCCGGTACCAGGGCACGCCGCTGCACACCGAGCCGTGGGGCGCACACGTCGCCACCGCCGACCACGCCGCCTCGCCGCAGGTCACCTTCACCGACCCCGAGGTCGCGAGCGTCGGCCTGACCGAGGCGAAGGCCCGCGAGCAGGGGCTGAACGTCCGCGCGGTGGAGTACGACCTCGGTGCGATCGCCGGGTCCTCCCTGCAGGCAGACGGTTACACGGGCCGCGCGAAGATGGTCGTCGACGAGGACCGCGGGGTCGTCGTGGGCGTCACGTTCGTCGGCCAGGACGTCGCCGAGATGCTGCACGGCGCCACCGTCGCCGTCGTGGGCGAGGTCCCGATCGACCGCCTGTGGCACGCGGTGCCTGCCTACCCGACGATGAACGAGATCTGGCTCCGCCTGCTCGAGACGTACGGCCGCCCGGCCTGAGCGTGCGCAACCCGCTGCTCGACTCCCCCGTGTCCCGTGCGGGGTGGGTGTTCGCGACCGCCGTCGGGCTCGCCGTGGGCGTCCCCCTGTCGACGGGGCGGATCCGGGTGGAGGACGGGCTCGTGGTTTGCACGGGGCTGCCGCGCTGGGTGTTCCGGCGCGGCGGCACCTGCGTCGGTTCGGTGTACCTGACCCGCGACAACGACGGCCCGCGGGTGCTCCGGCACGAGCGGGTGCACGTCGAGCAGTGGCGCCGGTACGGCATGCTCATGCCGCTGCTCTACGCCGTCGCCGGGCGGGATCCCCTGCGGAACCGGTTCGAGGTCGAGGCCGGCCTGGAGGACGGCGGCTACCGCTGACGGGGGCGGGTGCGGCTACCGCTGACGGGTGCGGGTGCGACCTCGGCGGACGTGTCGGCCGGCGGCTCGGTCGGTCACGACACCCCGCCGGGAGCGCGGCGAGCGGTCGCAGACCGTCGCCTGCGGCGCCGCCAACCGACAGTTCGTGACCACTCGGCGTCCGGCGCACGACGTGTCGTGACCACTCGACGGCAGGCCCGCCAGGCGACGAAACGCGACCAGCCGACGGCCTGGAGGCGCGTGGCGGCGCCGCCACGGGCCTCCCGGCCGCCACGCCCCACCCCACTGCACCACCCGCCGGTCACAACACCCCGTCGGGAGCGCGGCGAGCGGTCGCAGACCGTCGCCTGCGGCGCCGCCAACCGACAGTTCGTGACCACACGGCGCCCGGGCCACGACGTGTCGTGACCACTCGGCGGCAGGCCCGCCAGGCGACGAAACGCGACCAGTCGACGGCCTGGAGGCGCGTGGCGGGCCCGCCCCGGGCCTCCCGGCCGCCACGCCCCACCCCACTGCACCACCCGCCGGTCACAACACCCCGCCGGGAGCGCGGCGAGCGGTCGCAGACCGTCGCCTGCGGCGCCGCCAACCGACAGTTCGTGACCACCCCGCGCCCAGGCCACGACGTGTCGTGACCACTCGGCGGCAGGCCCGCTAGGCGACGAAACGCGACCAGTCGACGGCCTGGAGGCGCGTGGCGGGCCCGCCCCGAGCCTCCCGGCCGCCACGCCCCACCCCACTGCACCCACCCGCCGGTCACAACACCCCGCCGACCCCGCGGCGAGCGGTCGCAGACCGTCGCCTGCGGCGCCGCCAGCCGACAGTTCGTGACCACACGGCGCCCGGGCCACGACGTGTCGTGACCACTCGGCGGCAGGCCCGCCAAACGGCGGCGGGCCCAGCCCAGCCCAGCGCGCCGGGCGGCGGCAGCGCCGCCCGCGCGTCAGGCCGCGCGCCGCCGCGGCACCACGAGCGGCGTGCCGGTCTCGGGGTCGGGGACGACGACGCACGGCAGGCCGAAGACGTCCTCGACGAGGTCCGCGGTGAGCACCGACGCCGGCTTCCCCGCCGAGACGATCGCCCCGTCGCGCATCGCGATGACGTGGGTGGCGTAGCGCGCAGCCTGGTTCAGGTCGTGCAGCACCGCGACGACCGTGCGACCGGCGGCGTGCAGCGTGGAGGCGAGTTCGAGCACGTCGTACTGGTGGGCGATGTCGAGGAACGTCGTCGGCTCGTCGAGCAGCACGATGTCGGTCTGCTGCGCGAGCACCATCGCGATCCACACCCGCTGCCGCTGCCCGCCGGAGAGCTCGTCGACGCTCCGGTCCGCCAGTTCCACCGTCTCGGTCTGCTCGAGTGCGGCCTGGACGGCCTGTCGGTCGGATCCCGACGATGGGTGCAGCAGGTCCTGGTGCGGGAACCGGCCCCGGGACACGAGGTCACGCACGGTGATGCCGTCGGGGGCGATCGGGGTCTGCGGGAGCATGCCGACCCGCCGGGCGACGGCCTTCGGGCGGTACGAGTCGATCGGCGCCCCGTCGAGGAACACCGTGCCGGCTCGCGGCTTCAGGGTGCGGGCGAAGGACTTCAGCAGCGTCGACTTGCCGCAGGCGTTCGGCCCGACGATGACCGTCAGCTCGCCGTCGGGGATGTCGACGTCGAGCGTGTCCACCACGACCCGGTCGTCGTAGGCCAGGGTCAGCCCGCGGGCCCCGAGCGCGGTGGTCGGGACCGGCCCGAGCGCGGTGCCCGCGTCCGACATCAGTGCTCGGCCTTGCCGTGCCGCCAGTACCCCATGAACGCGACCTGCTTGCGGTCGATGCCGACGCCGCGCACCAGGTGGCGGCGGAGTTCCTTGACGCAGCCGGCCTCACCGGCGATCCAGGCGTACACGGGGCGCTCGTCGACCGGGGCGGGGACGTCCCACAGCACCTGCTCGTCGACGTCGACGTCGGTGAGCTCGGCGGCCGGCTCGCACGCGGCGGCGGACGACGGCGCGACGGTGGAGGCCCAGGCGTGCACCTGGTCGGTCATCCGGACCCCGTGGGTGGCGCCGTTGCGGGCGATCCAGCGGACCTCGACCCCGGCGGGCGCGGTGACCGGCAACCGGTCGGCGTCGGTGGGCACCTCGATGAAGACGTGGCCGACGGTCGAGACGTCGAGCGCTTCGAGGATGGCGCAGATGGCCGGTGCGGCGGTCTCGTCCCCGGCGAGCAGGATCCGGTTCGCGTGTCCGGGAGCGAACTCGGCGGCCCCGGTCGGCAGGTCCTCCGGCGACTCGGGGACCCGCGGCCCGACGATGCGCAGCTCGTCACCGACGCGGCAGGCCGAGACCCAGCGCGACGCCGGGCCGGTGTCGCCGTGCGCGACGAAGTCGATGTCGAGCTCGCGGGCGTCCGGCCGGAACGAGCGGACCGTGTACGTGCGGAGCGGGTTGCGGGTCTCGTCCGGCAGCGCGCGCCAGGCGGCGTACCAGTCCTCGTCCTCCGGCAGTTCGGAGAAGCCGATGCCGGGCAGGGGCAGCACGATCTTGATCCGCTGGTCGAGACCGACCGAGGAGAAGTCGGCGAGCGCGTCGCCCGTCAGCGTCACCCGGACGAAGTTCGGGGTGAGCGACGTGACGGCGGCCACGCGGACGGAGAAGACGCGATACCGGGTTGCCACGGAATCGAGTATGGCATGCCTTACCTAACGTCTCCAGGCCCCCGGAACGGTGCGAGGATCGTCCCCGTGTCCGAAGCCCCCGACGACGAATTCGCCGACCTGCCCGCCCTCGCCAGCGCGAGCGGCGTCCCTGAGCCGCTCCGCGCCTCCAGGCAGGTGGTCCGCACCGCGGACGGGCAGGAGATCTCCGCCATCCGGTGGGGCGACGACGGCCAGGAGGCCCGGATCACCTACCTGCACGGGCTCGGCATCGACGCCCACAGCTTCGACACCACGGCACTCGCCGTGGGCGAGCCGGCGGTCGCCCTCGACCTGCCCGGCCACGGCCGGTCGTCGTGGCGGGAGGACGCGGACTACGCGGCGGCCGCGACGGCGCCGAGCGTGCTCGCCGCGCTCGACGCGCTCGCGGTGCCGCCGGGCATCGTCGTCGGCCACTCGCTCGGCGCCATCCTGTCCGCCCGACTCGCGGCCACCGCGCCGGAGCGGGTGACCGGGCTCGTGCTCGTCGACATGTCGCCGGACTTCGCGCAGCGTGCGGTGGACCGGATCGCCCGCGCGCTCGAGGCCGAGGAGCCGTTGGAGTCGCTCGAGCAGGTCGTCGACCGGGCGATCGAGGCGCGGGTCGGCGACGACCGGCAGGTGCTGCTGCGCGAGGCCCGGCACACCACGGCCCTCGGTGCGGACGGGCGGCTCGTGCGCCGCCACCACTTCCCGCACCTGCCCGCCGGGCGGACGTCGTCGGTGGGGCGCTTCGCCGATGCGTGGCCGGACCTCGAGGCACTGCGCGTGCCGATCCTGCTCGTCCGGGGTGACCGCGGGTACGTCTCCCCGAAGCTGCACGCCGGGTTCGCCGAACGCCTGCCGGACGCCGAGATCGTGACGGTCACCTCGCGGCACGCGGTGCAGAACCAGGCGCCCCTCGAACTGGCTTCGGCGATCCGGGCATGGGCCGAGCGGCACGGATTGTTGCACCCGATCGAAGAACCGTCGCCGGACGGCGCCAGCCGCCGGTACCCTCGTGCGAGCGCGAGGCCCGATCCCAGCCCTCGTGCCCGGAAGGAACCCACCACCCCATGAGTCCGATCCTGCTCCGTCGCACCGCGCGCACCTCGCGCATCGGGCGCGCTGCCCTCGCCGCCACCGCGGTCGCCGTCGTCTCCGCCCTGGCGCTGGCCGGCTGCTCCGGCTCGTCCGACACCACCGGCGGCAAGGACGCCACGGTGCGCGTCGGGCTGGTGCTCGAGCCGACGAGTCTCGACATCCGCACCCAGTCCGGGGCGGCGCTCGAACAGGTACTCATCGACAACGTGTACCAGGGGCTCGTCGGCCGGACCGCCGAGGGCGACATCCGCGACGTGCTGGCCTCGTCGCACGAGGTCTCGGACGACGGCCTGACCTACACGTTCACGCTGCGGGACGGCACGACGTTCCAGGACGGCAAGCCGGTCACCGCGGCCGACGTCGTGTGGTCGCTCGAGCAGGTCAAGTCGAACGACTCGTACGTCGACTCCGCCAAGCTCGCAGGGGTCACGTCGATCACCTCGCCGTCGGCCGACTCCGTCGTGCTGAAACTCGCGAAGCCCGACTCCGACCTGCTCTGGAACCTGACCGGCCGCTCCGGCCTGGTGCTCGAGAAGGCCGCGGACAACGACCTGTCCGACAGCGCGAACGGCACCGGTCCGTTCGAGGTGGCCGACTGGAAGCAGGGCGACTCGCTCACCTTCGACCGCAACGAAGACTACTGGGGCACGAAGGCGAAGGTCGCGAAGATCGTCTTCCGGTACATCACGGACCCGTCGACCGCCGTCAACGCGATGGCGAACGGTGACCTCGACGTCCTGAACCCGGTCGACGGCACGCTCAAGAGCCAGCTGCAGGGCAACGCCGACATCGCGCTGCACAGCGGCAAGACGACCGACAAGTACACGCTCGCGTTCAACAACCGCAAGGAACCGTTCACGGACGAGCGCGTGCGCCGGGCCATCCGGCAGGCGATCGACGCGAAGGCGCTCATCAAGGCGATCGGCGGCACCGGCGTGGAGCAGGGCGGCCCGATCCCGGAGCTCGACCCCGGCTACGAGGACCTCACCGACATCGACGCGTACGACCCCGCGAACGCGAAGAAGCTCCTGGCCGCCGCCGGCCAGCAGGACCTGAAGCTGACGCTCACCTACGCGAACATCTACCCGACCACGATCGGCGACGTGCTGAAGTCGCAGCTCGCCGACGTCGGGATCACCCTGACGGTCAAGCGTGTCGACTTCGCCACCTGGCTGTCCTCGGTGTTCCAGGCACCGAAGTCCGGCGAGCGGGACTTCGACCTGTCGATGGTCGACCACGTCGAGGCCCGTGACTTCGGCAACTGGGCGAACCCGGACTACTACTTCGGGTACGACAACGCGAAGGTGCAGGCGCTCTACGCCCAGTCGATCGCGGCGACCGACGAGGCCACGAAGACCGAGGCACTCCGCAAGGCTGCACGCATCGTCAGCGAGGACGCGGCCGGCGAGTGGCTCTACACGGCGACCGAGATCACCGCGGTGCGCTCCGGCGTGACGGGCTTCCCGGTCGACGGCGGGAACTCCCGCCTCGACCTGGCGAAGCTCGCGGTCAAGTGAACCGGAGCGGCCGCGGCGGGGTTTCCGTCCCCGTAGCATCGGTGTCGTGACCCGGTTCCTCATCGGGCGGGTGCTCCTGCTCGTCGTCGGCCTGCTCGTGGCGAGCGTCATCATCTTCGCCACGCTCCGCGTGCTGCCCGGTGACGTCGCCCAGGTCGTCGCCGGCACGCAGTCGACCCCCGCACAGGTGGAACAGCTCCGGCAGCAGCTCGGACTCGACCGGCCCGTCGCGGTGCAGTACCTCGACTGGATCGGTGGGGTGTTCCGCGGTGACCTCGGCCGCTCCCTGGTGACGAACGGCGCCGTCGCGCCGGAGATCGCGCAGAAGCTCGCGATCACCCTGCCGCTCGCCGCGATGTCGCTGACGACCGCACTGGTGATCGGCGTCCCGCTCGGGGTGATCGCCGCGGTGCTCCGTCGCCGCCCGGGTGGTGCGGTGATCGGGTTCGCGGCGCAGGCGGTCGCCGCCGTGCCCGTCGTGTGGGCCGGCATGCTCCTCGTCGCCCTGTTCGCGGTGACGCTGCACTGGCTGCCGACGCAGGGCTTCCCGCTCGACGGCTGGTCGGAACCCGGGCGGGCGTTCGCGTCGCTCGTGCTGCCCGCGCTGACGATCGGTGCGGTCGAGGGCGCCGTGATCCTCCGGTTCACCCGGTCCGCCACGCTCTCCGTCCTCGACGCCGACCACCTGCGCACGGCCGCCGCCGTCGGGCTCACCCGCACGCAGGCGCTGCTCCGCCACGGTCTGCCGAGCGTCGCCCTCACGGTGCTCGCCGTGCTCGGTGTCCAGATCGCCGGGCTGCTCGTCGGTGCCGTCGTCGTCGAGCAGCTGTTCTCACTGCCCGGGGTGGGCCGGATGCTCGTGACCGACGTCGGCCGCCGCGACATCACGAAGGTGCAGTCGGAACTGCTCGTGCTCACCGGACTCGTGCTGCTCGTCGGGTTCGCCGTCGACGTCGTGCACCGCACCCTCGACCCCCGACAGCGCGAGGTGCAGGGATGATCCGCCGCCTGGTGTCCCGACCGACCGGGGTCTTCGCCGTCGTCGTGCTCGGCCTGCTGCTCGTGCTCGCCGCCGTGTCGCTCGTCTGGACGCCGCAGAACCCGTTCCGCGCCGACCCGTTCCACCAGTGGGAGGGGCCGAGCGGCGCGCATTGGTTCGGCACCGACGCCGCCGGCCGCGACATCGCGAGCTACCTGCTCGCCGGCACCCGCACCACCGTGCTCGTCGCTGTCGGTTCCGGGGTGATCGCGAGTGTCGTCGGCATCGTCCTCACCGCGATCGGTTCGCTCACCGCCCGCTGGGTGCGCGAGGGCACCGCGGTCCTGCTCGACATCCTGGTGGCGTTCCCGACCCTGCTCACCGCGATGCTCCTGACCGCGGTGTTCGGCGGGTCGCTCGGCGTGGTGATCGTCAGCGTCGGGCTGTCCTTCGGCGTGACGATCGCCCGCGTGGCCCGCGGGGAGATCCCGCGGATCGCCCGGAGCGACTACGTGACCGCGGCCCGGGCGTCCGGCGTCGGCGGTGCCGGGGTGCTCTTCCGCCATCTGGTGCCGAACGCGGCGCCGCTGTTCACCGTGCAGCTGTCGCTCGCGATGGCCACGGCCGTGCTCGCCGAGGCCGGGCTGTCCTACCTGGGCTACGGCGCCGGGTCGGACACCGCGTCGTGGGGCAGCCTGCTGTCCGACCTGCAGACCTACATCGGGGTCCACCCCTGGAGTGCGACCTGGCCGGGAGCCGCCATCGCCCTCGTCGTCGCGGCACTGTCGTTGCTCGGCGACGCGGTGCGTGACGCCTCGGACCCGCGGCTGACGACGAGCGACCGCACGACGAGCGACCGCACGACGACCGACGGCACGACGCCCGACCGGAGCGCCGACCCGGCGACGACCACGCCGGGGGTGACCGCATGACCGACCACGCAGCCGGCCCCGCCGACGCCAACGGCACCGGCACCGGCCCCGCCCACGCCACCGCAGCCTCCGGGCTCGAGGTGCGCGGGTTGTCGGTCCGCATCACGGGGCGGACGATCCTCGACGACGTCAGCTTCACCGTGCCTCCCGGCCAGCGCGTCGGCGTGATCGGCGCGAGCGGATCCGGCAAGTCGATGACCTCGCTCGCCCTGATGGGCCTGGCGCCCACCGGCGCCGTCGTGACGGGCAGCGTCCGCCTGGACGGCACCGAACTCGTCGGCCTGCCCGACCGCGAGCGCGCGCGACACCGCGGGGCGGGCATCGCGATGGTGTTCCAGGAGCCGGGGACGGCGCTCGACCCGCTCCGCCGGGTCGGCGCGCAGATCGCGGAGCCGCTCCGGCTGCACCGCGGGTTCGACCGGCGTGCGGCCCGCGCGGCAGCCGTCGACCTGGCGGCGTCCGTGGGCCTGCCCGACCCGGAGTCGCTGCTGCGGCAGTACCCGCACCAGTTGTCCGGCGGGCAGCGGCAGCGGATCTGCATCGCGATGGCGATGGCGGGCGAGCCGTCGTACCTGGTGGCCGACGAACCGACCACGGCGCTCGACGTCACCACCGAGGCCCGCATCCTCGACCTGTTCGAGCACCTGCCGGCGGGCATGGTGTTCGTCACCCACGACCTCGCCGTGCTCGCGCGTATCGCCGACACCGCCGTGGTGCTCGACGCCGGCCGAGTGGTCGAGCAGGGCCGCGTCGCGGACCTGCTCGCCGCACCGCAGCACCCCGCCACCGCCGCACTCGTCGACGCCGCACGTGCCACCGCCAGGAGGACCGCCCCGTGACCCTCCCCGTCCTCGAGGCCACCGGCCTTCACCGCACCTACCGACTCCCCCGCCGCGGCCCGTTCGAGCCCGGTCCGGTCCGCACCGCCGTCGACGGTGTCGACCTGACGGTCGCCCCCGGCGCACGGCTCGGCATCGTCGGCGAATCGGGATCCGGCAAGTCCACGCTGGTCCGGTTGCTCGCCGGCCTGGAGGCCCCTTCCGCAGGCGCCGTCGCTGCCTCCGGCCGTCCGGTGGTCGCGTCCCGGTCCGCGCGTGCGTTGCGCTGGTTCCGTCGCGAGACCGGGGTGGTGTTCCAGGACCCCTACGCGTCCCTGGACCCGCGGATGCGCGTCGGCGCGATCGTCGCCGAGCCGCTGCGGGCCCTGCAGGTCCCGGGCTCGCACGACGACCTGGTCCGTGCCGTGCTGGAGCGCGTCGACCTGCCCGCCGACACGGTCGACCGGTACCCGCACGAGTTCTCCGGCGGGCAGCGGCAGCGGATCGCGATCGCCCGGGCGGTGGTGCACTCGCCGCGGATCCTGTTCGGCGACGAGCCGATGAGCGCCCTCGACGTGGTCGTCCGCGCTCGGGTGATCGAGCTGTTCCGGTCGCTCGCCGACGACCTCGGGCTGACGCTCGTACTGGTGTCGCACGACATCGGCGTCGTGCAGCGGCTGTGCGACACGGTCGCGGTGATGTCCGAGGGCCGGATCGTCGAGCACGGGCCGGTGTCGCTCCTCGACGCGCCGCAGCACCCGGTGACGCGGGCGTTGGTGGCGGCGGCGCCGACGCTGCCGTAGGCGGGGCTGCGCGGGGGTCGCGCGGGGACGGGTGCGGTGCCGGGTGCAGACGTGGAACGACACCGTCGACGTCGTACGACACCGACATCGTCGCCCGCACGCGCGTGCAACCGTTGCGGACGCGCTGGTGCGACAGGGTCGCTGTCGTACGACGACGACTTCGTCGCACCGGCTCGACGCACCCGACGCACCCGACGCACCTCGACGCGCCTGACGCACGAGCACGCAGCGCGCGTCAGGCGGTCCAGGCAGCCGGGTGCCGCCGCTGCCAGCGCAACCGGCGCTCGAGCTGCGCGCCGATCGCGAGCAGGACGCGCTCGCCTCCGGGGCGTCCGATCAGCTGCACGCCCATCGGCAGCCCGCCACCGTCGGGGTGGTCGTCGTCGGTCACGCCGACCGGCAGGGTGATCGCGGGGAGCCCGGACACGTTCGCCATCGACGTCCACGGTGAGTACGCGCACTGGCGGCGGAAGTCCTCGTCCGGGTCGTCGCCGTACCAGCCGAGGGGCCGCGGTGTCATCGCGAGGGTCGGCGTGAGCACCGCGTCGAACCGGTCGAACGCGCCGATGAGCGTCGTCGAGAAGGTGTCGAGCGTCGTCATCGCCTCGAGGACCTGCGTGCCGGACAGTGCCCGTCCGCGTGCCACGAGCCACGCCACGAGGGGGGTCAGCGACGACAGGTCGATGCCGGGCACCTGCGGCAGGCGGGCGGCCGAGCTCTCCCACGCCACCCGGAACGCGTCGGCGTACGGCACGCGGGGCATCCGGACGTCCTCGACGCCGTGCCCGACCTCGCCGAGCACCCGCACGGCGGTCTCCACGGCGGCCCGGGCCGCGGGGTCGACGACCACGTCGACGGTGTCGTCCCACGGTGAACCCTCGAGCACCCCGACGACGAACCGGCCCTCGCCGCGGACGGCGGCCGCGGTGAACGGCCCCTCGCCGGCGTCGGGGGTGACGAGCGCGTAGGGCGACGGCTCGGGCAGCCCGGTCGGCGCGACCAGCGCGTCGAGGAGCATGCCCGCATCGGCGACGGACCGGGTGAGCGGCCCGGCGACGGACAGACCGCCGACGCCGGAGCGGCCGGGCATCGACGGCACGCGGCCGCGGCTCGGCTTCAGCCCGACGAGTCCGGTCGCCGCGGCGGGGATCCGCACCGATCCGCCGCCGTCCGACCCGACCGCGGCGGGCACGAGTCCGGCGGCGACGGCGACGGCCGCACCGCTCGACGACCCGCCCGGCGCACGCGTGGTGTCGTAGGGGTTCCGCGTCACGCCGAGCCGGGTCTCGGACGACGAGGACATGCCGAACTCCGGTGACGCGGTCTTGCCGAGGCTGACGGTGCCGGCCGCGTCGAGCGCGGCGACGAGCGGGTGGTCGGCCGACGCGGGACGCTCCGGCAGGCTCGCGGTGCCGTTCCGCGTGGGGACGCCGGCGCGGTCGTACAGGTCCTTGTCGGCGGACGGGAGGCCCCACAACGGTCTCGACGTCGGCACCAGGTGGCCGAGGCGATCGGCTCGGGCCCGGGCAGCGTCCGCGGTGACCGTCACGAAGGCGCCGAGTCCGGCGTCCAGGCGTTCCACGCGGGACAGGTAGTGCTCGGTGACCTCGAGGGCGGTCGCTTCACCCCGGCGGATCCAGTCCCAGAGTTCCTGCGCGGAGAGGTGGTGGAGTTCGAACACGGCTCCGAGCCTAGGCGGCGGTGGCCCGTATCCTTCGACGGTGGACACCACTCTCCCCTCTGGCACGACGAAGCGCCGGATCGAACTCCGGCTCGTCCGGCCCCTGTTCGCCTGGTTCGCCCGGCCGACCGTCACCGTCGACGGGGTGGGGCACCCGGCCCAGTGGGGCACCGGCACGTGGGCGGTGCCGGACGACGGCGACACGGTGATCGGCGTGTACCTGTTCAACCGAGCGTGGCGGTTCGGGGCGGCCTCGGTGTCGGTCGGCGGCGCGACGGCGCTGGACTACCGGGGCGGGCTGCTGCCGGTGGGTGCGGGTCGGCTGACGCCGCGGGGCTGAGGGTCGCGCCGGGCAGGGTCGCTCGGCGGCTACTCGAACATCTCGGCGAGGAGCGCGTGCGGGTCACCGTCGACCACGTGCGCCGATCGTCGCTCCGGCCAGTGCGTCGTGGCGTCGTCCGGCCAGCACGGCACGACGTGGAGGTGCAGGTGCGGCACGCTCTGGCCGGCGTCTGCACCCGATGCCTGCAGCACGACGGTCCCGGTCGCGCCGAGGGCACCCTTCATCGCACGGGCGACACGCTGCGCCAGGGCCGTGGTGGCGGCGAGCGCCGTGGGTCCTGCACTGAGCAGGTCGGCGGTGTGCTCGACCGGCACGACCAGGGTGTGGCCGGGAGCCAGTGCCGAGTCGGGCAGGGGTGCGAAGGCGACGGCGTGCTCCTCGCGTTCGACCCACACGGCGGGTTCGTCACCGGCGATCACGGCACAGAAGACGCAGGAGTCCATCGGCCCAGTCTGCTGCACGTGGGGTGCCCGCTCCGCGTGGGACGATGGGCGCATGACCGCCACGCTCGTCGCCAAGGGCCTGTCCGGCGGGTACGCCGCTCGCACGCTGTTCGACTCCCTCGACCTGACGGTGGCGCCGGGCGACGTGATCGGGGTCGTCGGCGTGAACGGTGCCGGCAAGTCGACGCTGCTCCGGCTGCTGGCCGGGGTCGACGAGCCGCTGGCGGGCACGGTGTCCCTGGCGCCGACGGACGCGTTCGTGGGGTGGCTCCCCCAGGAGCACGAGCGCACCGCCGGTGAGACCGTCGCGGCGTACCTCGGCCGGCGGACCGGCTGCACCGAGGCGACCGCGACGATGGACGCAGCGGCGGCGGCGCTCGGCGACCCCGATGCCGGCGACGCAGCGGCCGACCGGTACTCGGCGGCGCTCGACCGCTGGCTCGCCGCGGGGGCCGCGGACCTGGAGGACCGGATCCCGGCGGTGCTCGCCGACCTCGGCCTCGAACCCGGCACCGGCGACTCGGGTGCGGACGGCGTCGGCCCGGACTCCCTGATGACCGCGCTGTCCGGCGGGCAGGTCGCCCGCGTCGGGCTCGCCGCGCTGCTGCTCTCGCGGTTCGACATCGTCCTGCTCGACGAGCCGACCAACGACCTCGACCTGGACGGCCTCGACCGGCTCGAGGCGTTCGTGCGCGGGCTGCGCGGCGGGGTGGTGCTCGTCAGCCACGACCGTGAGTTCCTGGCGCGCTCGGTGACCTCGGTGCTCGAGCTCGACCTGGCGCAGTCGTCGAACCGGCTGTTCGGCGGCGGGTACGACTCGTTCCTCGAGGAGCGCGAGATCGCCCGGCAGCACAAGCGTGACGCGTACGACGAGTTCGCGTCGACGAAGGCCGACCTGGTCTCACGGGCACGGACGCAGCGCGAGTGGTCGAGCCAGGGTGTCCGGAACGCCATGAAGAAGAGCCCGGACAACGACAAGATCCGCCGCCGTGCCGCCTCGGAGTCGAGTGAGAAGCAGGCGCAGAAGGTCCGGCAGATGGAGTCCCGCATCGCCCGGCTCGACGAGGTCGAGGAGCCGCGCAAGGAGTGGCAGCTCGAGTTCACGATCGGCAGTGCACCCCGGTCGTCGGCCGTCGTCGCGACGCTGTCGGACGCCACGTTCACCCAGGGCGACTTCACCCTCGGCCCGGTCTCGCTGCAGGTCGACGGCGGCGACCGGATCGGCATCACCGGTCCGAACGGCGCCGGCAAGTCGACCCTGCTGCGGGCGCTGCTCGGCAAGCAGGCACCGACGACGGGCACGGCCTCGCTCGGCTCGAGCGTGGCGGTCGGCGAGGTCGACCAGGCGCGTGCGGCGTTCACCGGCGACCAGCCACTGGCAGCGGCGTTCGAGGCGATCGTGCCCGAGTACACCACCGCCGACGTCCGGACGCTGCTCGCGAAGTTCGGGCTGAAGGCCGACCACGTCGGCCGACCGGCCTCGGCGCTCTCCCCGGGCGAGCGCACCCGGGCCGGGCTCGCACTGCTGCAGGCCCGCGGGGTGAACGTGCTCGTGCTCGACGAGCCGACCAACCACCTCGACCTGACCGCGATCGAGCAGCTCGAGCAGGCGCTGGAGTCCTACGACGGGACCCTGCTGCTCGTCACACACGACCGGCGCATGCTGGAGACCGTCCGACTCGACCGGCAGTGGCGGGTCGAGGGCGGCACCGTCACCGAACGCTGACGGATCGACCGAGGGGGACGCACCATGCGACGCAGCACCTGGATCGCGACGACCGCGGGGGTGGTGGTGCTCGCCGTCGCCGCCGTCGTGGTGGGGGTGACCGTCGGGTCGCCGGCACCGGAGCCGACCCGGGCGGCGCGGGCGACGACGACTCCGACCCCGAGCGCCACGCCGACCCCGACGCTCGCGGCCGTCCCCGCTGCACCATCCGACGCGACCCTGGCCGCACTGCCGTTGGCGTTCCACGACGCCGTCGTGCCGCAGTTGCTCGACGGCGGGGATGTGGAGCCCGAGGACACCTGGCAGATCGCGACCCCGCGCACGCCGCTCGTCGCCCTGTACGCGAGCCCGTCCAGCGGCGCCCGACCGGTGGCGACCCTGTCCCACCTGGTGTCGACGATCAACCGGCCCGCGGCGACCGCGGTGTGGGGTCGCTCCCCCGGCCGGGACGGCGGGATGCTCCTGGTGTCGACGCCGTCCCGCAACCGCACCCCCGGTGACGGCGGTGACCCGGACGCGCCGAGCGCGACGTTCGCCTGGGCCCGGGCGGCCGACTTCACCGTGACGGGGACCGACCGGATGATCCGGGTCGACGTCGCCGCCAGCACGGTGTCCGTCGTCACCCGGTCGGGCAAGGTCACCGCGACCGAGGCCGCCCGGCTCGGGACGCCGGAGGACCCCACACCGGCCGACACCGCCACCTACGTCGAGGCGGCGTACGTCGACACCCGCGTCGCGTACACGCAGGGCAACCCGATCATCCTGACCGGGGCGCACTCGTCCCGGATCCCGTCGTACGGCGGCAACGCTGCGCTGACCGCGTTGCACTACTACCCGGACCCGACCGGCAGCTCGCACGGCTGCGTCCGGATCTCGGCGGAGATGACCCGCACCCTGGCGGCGCTGCCCGTCGGCACCCCGATCCGGTTCGACTGAGACGGGGTCGACCGAGACCGGGTCAGTGGAAGGGGCAGCGGCCCCGGACCTCGCCACCCGAGGCCGGCTTCGTCGGCAGCCGGCGGCGGTCCACCTGCAGCCCGTCGTCGAGGATCGTCAGCCGCGGGTCGCTCAGCACCGAGACCGCGGCCGCGAGCGCGGCGACGGCGACCTTCTCGCCGGGGCACCGGTGTCCCGTGGCGACGTCGGCGCCACCGTGCGGGACGAACGTCGTGATCGCCTCGGAGTCCTCCACGCCGAGGAACCGCGACGGGTCGAAGTCGCCCGCACGGTCCCACGAGCGCTCGTCGGTGTCGGTCCCGGTGATGTCGAGCACCACGCGCCCGCCGGCGGGCAGGTGCTGGCCGTCCAGCTCGACGTCCGTGGTGGCCCAGGCAGGCAGCATCGGCACGAACGGCGCCGTCCGGCGGATCTCCTGCGCGAAGGCGACGGCGAGCGGGCCGTCGACGCGCGGACCGACGGCGAGCGGGCCGTCGACGCGCGGACCGTCGACGCGCGACCCGTCAGCGGTGTCGGCCGCCGCGCTCTCGGCGGCGATCCGTGCCCGCCACTCCGGCCGGTCGTGCAATTCCTTCGCCGCGAACGCCACGAACCGGGCCACCGCGATGGCCGGCCGGATGCTGTTCTGCAGTTCGATGCCGGCCAGCCGCGCCGGGAGCAGCGCCCCGGAGGGGTCCCGGTGCCACGCCCACTCGTGCAGTGCGGTGTGCGGCTCGGGGGTCAAGCGGCCACCGCGCACGGCCTCGACCAGCCGCCGGGCGTGCCGGTCCGACCAGTGCCGGTTCAGGACGGCCTGCAGGTACTCGGGTGAGTACGGCACCCCGAAGCCGTCGACGACCTGGGCGAGCCGTGCCGCCCACCGGGACTTCGCCGCCGGCGCCCCCGGTAGTCCGGCCCAGCGCATGACCGCACGGCCGATCGCGCCGACGGCAGCGTCGTACGCCGAGCGGGTGCCACCCGCGAGCCACGCGTCGCGTTCGGTCGCCCACTCCCGGGTCAGCAGGGGCGCGAGGCGCCGGACCTGCTCGTCCTCGTACGCGACGTCGACGAAGGTCGCCTTGCGGTGGTGGTGCTCCGCCCCGTCGAGGCTGTGCACCGACCCGACGCCGAACAGCGTCCGCTGCACGATGGCCGGCATCGCGCCGTGGCGTGCCGTGCGGTCGCCGTCGTAGAACAGCGCGACGCCCTCGGCACCACGCACGAGCAGCGCCGGACGTCCGAGCAGTCGGAAGCCCACGGCCCGCGCCCCCGGCCGGGTCCGGCGCCACAGGTGGGCACCGAACCCGTAGCCGCGGGTCAGGAGCGAGAGGGAGTCGTCGAGCGCCATGCAGCCATGCTGCCGAGCGCCGCCCGATCAGGCTCTCGGGATCCGGACCAGTCCGAGCCGCGCCACGACCTCGGCACTCTCCTCTTCGGGGGTGCGGTCGGCGGCGATCGTCAGGTGGGCCTCGTCGGGCTGCGGCGGCTCGAGCGTGGCGAGCTGCGACTGCAGCAGCGACGTCGGCATGAAGTGCCCGGAACGCTGCGACATCCGCTCCTCGATGAGCGCGCCGTCACCGGCCACGTGCACGAACACCACGCCGGGGGCCCGCAGCACGTCGCGGTACGAGCGCTTCAGGGCCGAGCAGGTCACGACGCCGTTCGTGCCGGCGTCCAGGTGTCCGCGGATCCAGCCGGCGACGACGTCGAGCCACGGCCAGCGGTCCTCGTCGGTGAGCGGGGTGCCGGCGTGCATCTTGTCGACGTTCGCCGGCGGGTGCATCGCGTCGCCCTCGGCGAACTCCCACCCGACCTGCTCCGCCACCATGGCGGCGACGGTCGACTTGCCGGACCCGGAGACCCCCATCACCACCAGGACACGTGCGTCCAGCCCGGTGTCGGCCGCCCCGGCAGCTGCGGCCGGACCGAGGTCTGCTGCGCCGCTCATCGGATGAACACCCCGGCCAGCAGGACCCCGAGCAGACCGAACACCGAGATGAGGCACTCGAGCACCGTCCACGTCTTGAACGTCTGCCCCACCGTGGTGCCGAGGTACCCCTTCACCAGCCAGAACCCGGCGTCGTTCACGTGCGACAGGAACACGGAGCCTGCACCGATCGCGAGCACGAGCAGCGACGTCATCGGCGTCGACAGGTCGGCGGCGATCGGCGCCATGATGCCGGCGGCGGTCACGGTGGCGACCGTGGCCGACCCGGTCGCCACGCGGACCAGTGCCGAGACGACCCAGGCGACGAGCAGCACCGAGACGCCGGAGTCCTTGACGGCGTCGGCGATCACGCCGCCGATCCCGGTGTCGATGAGCACCTGCTTGAAGCCACCGCCGGCACCGACGATGAGCAGCACCCCGGCGATCGGGGGCAGCGCGCTCTCGAGCGACTTCGACACCGCCGAGCGGTCCATGCCACCGCCGATCGCGAAGAAGACCATCGCGTAGACGGCCGCGATGCCGATGGCGATCATCGGCGAACCGAGGAAGTCGAGCAAGCTCACCCACGAGCCGGCGGCGTCGGGGGCGGTGGCCTCACGGATCGCCTGGGCGAGCATGAGCACGACCGGCAGCAGGATGCCGATCAGGGCGACGGTGAACGACGGGCTGCGCGGCTCGCTGATGACGCGCGTGAAGTCGCTCTTGCCGTTGGGCAGGGACGCGGTGTCCTGCGTGGCGGGGCCGCGCCGGGCCTCCCGTCCGGGGTGTGCCGGGTCGTCGGCGAAGGAGGCGGACCCGGAACCCGACCCCGAACCCGGGCCGGCGGTGGCGACCGCCCCACGCGATCCGAACATGTCGGGGACGGGGATGTCGACCCAGCGAGCCGCGAACCGGGCGAAGAGCGGGCCGGCCAGGATGATCACCGGGATCGCCAGCACGATGCCGAAGGCGAGCGTGGTGCCGAGGTTCGCACCGACGGTGGAGATCGCGACGAGCGGGCCGGGATGCGGCGGGACGAACGCGTGCATCGTCGACAGGCCGACCAGGGCGGGGACGGCGATCTTCATGATCGGCACCTCGCTCCGCTTGGCGACCAGCACGATGATCGGGATGAGCAGGACGAGCCCGACCTCGAAGAACATCGGCAGCCCGATGAGCGCCCCGATCAGGGCCATCGTCCACGGCAGCGCCGCCTTCGACGACTTCCGCACCAGGGTGTCCACGACGCGGTCCGCTGCGCCCGAGTCGACGAGCATCTTGCCGAACATCGCCCCGAGCCCGACCAGGATGCCGACACTCGTCATGGTCGCGCCGAAGCCGTCGCCGAAGCTCGTGACCGCCTTGTCCGGCGCCAGGCCCGCGCCGATCCCGACGCCGAGCGCGCCGATCGTGAGCGCGATGAACGGGTGCACCTTGAGCCAGGTGATGAGCGCGATGATCACCACGATGCCGACGAGCGCCGCGATGATCAGCTGCGGGATCGAACCGGACGGGTCGACCGTCTCGGTGGTGCCACCCGCGGCGAGCAGGTGGTCCGGGAGAGCGTGAGGCATCAGCGCCCCTTCCTGGAGTCGCTGCTGCGCGGCTCCGTCGCCTTCGTGTCGAGGGTGGACTGGCGCGACGAACGCCGACCCTCAATAATCTGATTAATCAGACTATACGACGTCGTCCCGCGCGCCAACCGCCCGTCTCCGGAGTCTGCCGCTTCGATGGGACCGGCGTCACGACGACCGCGTGACCCGTACTGCACGGAGGAAACGATGCCCACCGCACGCGGACTGCACGCCCACGTGCTCGACACCCTGGGCCAGCGGATCGTCGACGGCGACCTGGCCACAGGTGCCGTCGTCCGACCCGAACTGGTGGCCGACGAGTTCGGGGTGTCCCGCTCGGTCGTCCGCGAGGCCCTGCGCGTCCTGCAGTCTCTCGGCCTGGTCGAGCCCCGGCAGCGGGTCGGCACGCTCGTCCGCGACATCACCGCGTGGGAGCTCCTCGCCCCCACCGTGATCCGGTGGCGCGGTACCTCACCGGCGTACTTCGTGCAGCAGCGGGAGCTCGTCGAGCTCCGGCTCGGCGTCGAACCGGTCGCGGCGTCCCTGACCGCCGGCTCCGAGGGCGCGGACGCCGTGCTCGCCGCCGCCGAGGACATGCTCGACGCGTGCGGGCGCGAGGACAGCCGCGCCTACCTGGAGGCCGACGTCCGCTTCCACCGTGCACTGCTCACCGGGTCGGGGAACGCCGTGTTCGCGCACTTCGCCGGCACGGTCGAGGCCCTGCTCCGCACCCGCACGTCGGAGTCGCGCGACCCCATCACGCGCTGGACGCGCGAGGCGGCGCTCCGGCACCAGGCCGTCGGACGCGCAGCGGTCGACGGTGACGCGGACGCGGCGGCGGCGGCGGCCACCGCGCTGCTCCGCGTGACGCGCGACGAGTTCATCACCGAGGCGCCGGCGGGCTGACCCGGCCACGGCGGTCCGGCGCGGTCAGGGGACGGCCTGGAGGCGCGTGCCGGGCCCGCCACGGGCCTCCCGTCCGCCCTGCCCACGTTCGCCTGCGTGACGCGCGTCGACCGCGTCGGCTCCGTCAGCTCCGTCGGTCAGTCAGTGTCGTCGTGCGAACAGCCGCGGGCCGCGCAGGCGGAGCCGCATCGTGACGGTGCCGAGCCAGCGGTCGTACTTGTAGCCGACCTTGCCCATCCGGCCGACCTCCTCGAAGCCGAGCCGATCGTGCAGCCGGATCGACGCCTCGGCCTGGCGGTCCGCGATGACGGCGACGACCTCGCGCACGCCGGCCGACCGGCACTCGTCGAGCAGCGCCTCCATCAGCGCGCGGCCGAGCCCCTTGCCACCGGACGCGGCACCGAGGTAGATCGAGTCCTCGACGACGTGGTTCGAGCGGTCCCGGGGGTTCCACGCGTCGACCAGGGCGTACCCGAGGATCTGCCCGGCGGGGTTCTCCGCCACCAGGAACGGCAGCCGGCGCTTCCGGATGTCGTCGTAGCGCTTCTTCCACGCGGCGTACGTGAACGCCGCCGGGTCGAAGGTCACCGACGAGTTGCGGACGTAGTGCGTGTGGATCTCGCGCACGTGGGGCAGGTCCCCCACCTCGGCCGCACGGATGCGGTACTCGAAGGCGGTCTCGGTCGCCGCCGGGGCACGCAGGTGTCGCGGCAGGACCCGCCGTCGCTGGTATTCCTCCTCGAGCACGTGCCGAGCCTACTGAGCGGGCAGCGTCCAGTCGACGGGCGGTGCGCCCTGCGACTCGAGCAGCGCGTTCACCTGCGAGAACGGGCGGCTGCCGAAGAACCCGCGCGACGCACTGAGCGGGCTCGGGTGGGCCGAGGCGACGACCGGGGTGTCACCGAGGAGCGGTCGCACCGATCCGGCCTGGGCACCCCAGAGCACGGCGACCAGCGGGGTGCCACGGGCGACCAGCGCGCGGACGGCCTGGTCGGTCACCGCCTCCCAGCCCTTGCCTCGGTGGCTGCCGGCCTCGCCCGCCTGCACGGTGAGCACCCGGTTGAGCAGCAGGACGCCCTGGTCGGACCAGGCCCGCAGGTCACCGTGCTGCGGCGGGGTCACCCCGAGGTCGTCGGCGAGCTCGCGGTAGATGTTCGCCAGGCTGCGCGGCACCGGACGGACGGCGGGGTCGACCGCGAACGACAGGCCGATCGGGTGGCCGGGCGTCGGGTACGGGTCCTGCCCGACGACCAGCACCTTGACGGCATCGAACGGGGTCGTGAACGCGCGCAGCACGTCGCTGCCGGCGGGCAGGTAGTGACGGCCCGCAGTGGTCTCGTCCCGCAGCCATGCGCCGATGCGGTGCACGTCGACTTCGACGGGTGCGAGCGCCGTCGCCCAGCCGGGGTCGACCAGGTCGGCGAGCGGCCGCGGTTCCACGTCGGCTACGCGCCCATGGTGGCGACGGCCACCGACTCCTCGCCGGCCATCACGCGCCAGACGCTGCCGGTCCCCCGGACCTCGAGCGCGCCCTCGCCGACGACGAGCGTGGTGTCCTCGTCGATCGCGAGTCCGGCGGTGACGAACTCGGCCTCGGCGCTGGCGATGAGCCGCGCGAGGGTGCCGGCCTGCACCGCGTGCACGTCGATGGTCAGGTCGACCAGGCCGAGGCCCTCGCGGAGCTCGACCTCGTCCAGCCCCTCGGACGCCGCCTCGGGGCAGATCTCGACGCCGCCGATGCGCCAGCCGCCCACCAGCGCACGGTCGGCGGCGATCATCGCACCGGCCGAGTAGCCGAGGTAGGGCAGACCGTCGGAGACGAGCAGCCGGAGCTGGTCGACGAGCGGGGCGATCGCCGCCAGGTAGTCGGGGGTGACGCCGCCACCGACCACCAGGGCATCGACGTCGCTCAGGACGGTGGTGTCGAAGACCTGACCGGCCGCGACCTCGGTGACGAGCACCTCGGCCGTGCGCGGGCCGCCGAGGACCTCGGCGATGTCGGCGGTCGACGACGGGCTGCCGCCGTCCGGGCCCGCCACGGAGAGCAGGGCGATGCGCGGGACGCTCCGGCCGACCGCTGCCGAACGGGCGGTGGCCTCGGCGAGGAACGGCGCTGCGGCGTCCGAGGCGGCGAACAGACCGCCGCCGACCAGGTGGATGCTCACGACTCGGCCGTCACAGGGGCGAGTGCGCTCCACGGGAACGTGATCCAGCCGTCGACCCGACGCCACACGTGGTCGGGCTCGAGGACGGTGCCGGGCTTCGAGTACAGGCAGGCGCTCCGGACGTCGGCACCGGCGTTCCGGATGATGTCGACCACCAGGCGCAGGGTGCGGCCGGAGTCCGACACGTCGTCGACGACGAGGACCCGCTTGCCCGCCAGGCTCGGGGCGTCGAGGGCGGGGGCGAGCACGACGGGCTCCTCCAGCCGCTGCTCGACGTCGGTGTAGAACTCGACGTTGATCGAGCCGCACTCCTTGGTACCGAGCGCGTACGCCACGGCGCCGGCGATGATCAGTCCGCCGCGGGCGACGGCGACGACGACCTCGGGCTCGAAGCCGCTGGACAGGACGTCCTTGGCGAGCAGGCGTGCGGCGTCACCGAACTCCAGCCAGCCGAGTACCTCGGGCCCGCTCGTCACGGTCACGGTGGACGGAGCCGCGGGCTCGGGTTCGCTGCTGATCGGCATCCGACCACGGTACCGGCAGGGAGCCCACGCCCGCGACCCGCGGCCGCCGCCCGGGCGCTGCGCGGGTCCGGCGTGGGCGCTGCGCGGGTCCGGCGCGGGCGCCGCGCGGGTCCGCCGTGGGCGCTGCGCGGGTCCGGCGCGGGCACCGCGCGGGTCCGGCGTGGGGTCCGCTCAGCGGGGCGTCAGCGGGCCGCGCGCGAGCTTGTGCTGCGCCGACTGCGCCACCGGCCGGATCGTCACGAGGTCGAGGTTCACGTGCGCCGGCAGCTCCACGGCGTGCACGACCGCCTCGGCGACGTCGTCGGCCACGAGCGGCTCCGGCACGTCGTCGTACACCGCGGCGGCCTTCTGCTCGTCCCCGCGGAACCGGGTGAGCGCGAACTCGTCGGTCTTCACCATGCCCGGCGCGATCTCGACGACGCGGATCGGCTCGCCGTTCAGCTCGAGCCGGAGTGCGCCGACCAGGGCGTGCTCGGCGAACTTCGCGGCGTTGTAGCCGCCACCGTTCTCGTACGCGACGAACCCGGCGGTGCTGGTCACCGTGACGATGTCCGCTCCCCCGGACACGCGAGCGCGGTCGCGCAGGTGCGGCAGCAGCGCGGAGACGACGCGCTTCGTGCCGATCACGTTGACCTCGAACATGGCGCGCCAGTCGTCGACGTCGGACTCCTCGACACTCGCCGACCCGAACGCCCCACCGGCGTTGTTCACGAGCACGTCGGCACCGCCGAGGTCCGCGACCCGCGCGGCGAGCGCCGCCACGTCGTCGGCGTCCGTGATGTCGGCGACCAGCGTGTCGGCCCCGGTCTCCGCGGCGAGCGCCTCGAGCTTCGCGGCGCGGCGGGCCACGGCGAGCACGTCCCAGCCCCGTGACCGGAACAGCCGGACCGTGGCCGCCCCGATGCCCGAGCTCGCTCCGGTGACGACTGCGCGCCGTGCTGCCATGTGATCTGCCTCCTGCGTCGGTGACCGGGGCGCGTGGTGGCCCGGTCCGACCACCGTACCGAGCGGGACGCTTCCGGCACCGCACCGGGCCGTCCAGATCACGATCCGGTAACGTGACCGGCGATGACGACGGATGCCGCCCCTCCCGCCCCCTCGGCCCCGGCGACGCAGCTCGAGCCCGGTCGAGCCCCGCGCCGGATCCCGATGTGGGACACCGCGCGGTTCGTCGCGGTCACGCTCGTGGTCATCGGGCACGCGATCCAGCGGCAGACGCCGGCGAGCGAGCACGCCCTGGCGCTCTACACGTTCATCTACGCGTTCCACATGCCGGCGTTCGGCGTGATCAGCGGGTACTTCTCGTCGGCGGACACCCCGACGGCGAAGCGGATGCGCCGGACGATCACGGACATCGTGGTGCCGTACATCATCATGCAGACGATCTGGACCGTGGTGCAGGGCATCGTCGAGGGCGGCAAGGACTTCAACCCGACGAAGCCGACGTGGACCCTGTGGTTCCTGTTGGCCCTGGGCATCTTCAAGCTGATCCTGCCGTACCTGGCGCAGCTGCGGTGGCCGCTGTTCTGGGCGATCGTGTTCAGCATCGGCGTCGGCTACTTCGACAACGTCGACTCCACGCTCTCGCTCTCCCGCGCGATCAGCCTGCTGCCGTTCTTCCTGCTCGGGTGGCAGGTCAAGCAGTGGGGCGTCTTCGACCGCTGGTACGAGGCGTCCCGTCGCACGGTCGTCCGGGTGCGGATCGCCGCCGTCGTGGTGTTCGCCGCGTGGGCGGTGTCGTGCGCGGTCTGGATCCCGCAGTTCAAGGAGTTCGACCTGCACCACTGGTTCTTCTACGACGACTCCTACTCGGGGCTCGGCGAGGACGCCTGGTGGGCGGGTGCGGTGCGCTTCGGCCTGATGCTGCTCGCGACCCTGCTGACGGCGTCGTTCCTGGTGCTCATCCCCCGTCGGAACGTCTGGATCACGCAGTTCGGCGCCGCGACGATGTACGTCTACCTGCTCCACACGTTCGTCCTCTACCCGATCCGGGAGTCCGGCGTCCTGGCCGGCGAGCACTCGGCCTGGCCGTTCGTGCTCCTCATGGTCGTCATCGCGTGCGTCGTGAGCCTGTTCCTGGCGCAGCCGTTCGTGCGGCGCGGGATGCGGTGGCTGCTCGAACCGAAGGTCGACTGGCTGTTCCGCCGCGACGCGTGACATTTCCGCGCAAGCAGTCGTCTTCGCTGCGCTCAGTCGGCAGCGCGCGATGTCGCGGCAGGCCGCGACGGATCCCCCGTGGTCGCCGCCGTCAGCCCCGGGCACCATCCTGGCCGGGAGGCGCGGGGCAGCCCGGCGGGCGCGTTACGTCCCGAGGCGGGTGCGGTGGTGCGGGCCCGGCCACCTGCGTACCGTGACACCCGACGCACAGCAGCGCCGAGCCTCCGGGCCGAGCGCAGGGCGACCCGACGACCAGCCGCACCGGACAGGAGCACCAAGATGACCGAGCACGACGCCGCGCAGTGGCAGTTCGAGACCACCCAGGTCCACGCCGGCGCACAGCCGGACCCGACCACGGGCGCCCGAGCGACGCCGATCTACAAGACGACCTCGTACGTCTTCGCGAACTCGGACGAAGCACGCGACCTGTTCGCGCTCGCCAAGCCGGGCAACATCTACTCCCGGATCATGAACCCGACGAACGACGTCGTCGAGCAGCGGATCGCCGCACTCGAGGGCGGGTCCGGTGCCCTGCTCGTCGCGTCCGGCCAGGCTGCCGAGACCTACGCGGTGCTGAACATCGCGGGGGCGGGTGACCACATCGTGTCGTCGTCGTCGATCTACGGCGGCACGTACAACCTGTTCAAGTACACGCTGGCGAAGCTCGGCATCGAGACGACGTTCGTCGAGGACCAGGACGACCTCGAGGAGTGGCGCCGAGCGGTCCGCCCGAACACGAAGCTGTTCTTCGCGGAGACCATCGGCAACCCGAAGATCAACGTCCTCGACATCACGGGCGTCAGCGACGTCGCCCACGAGTCCGGCGTCCCCCTGATCGTCGACAACACGATCGCGACGCCGTACCTGATCCGTCCGTTCGAGCACGGCGCCGACATCGTGGTGCACTCGGCCACGAAGTTCCTCGGTGGCCACGGCACGGTCATCGGCGGGATCATCGTCGACGGCGGGAAGTTCGCCTGGTCGCAGCACGCCGACCGGTTCCCGGAGTTCAACACGCCCGACCCGTCGTACCACGGCGCGGTCTTCGCCGAGGCCGTCGGCAACGAGCTCGCGTACATCGTGAAGGCCCGGGTGCAGCTGCTCCGGGACCTCGGTGCGTCGAACTCGGCGGACACGGCGTTCGCGCTGCTGCAGGGCATCGAGACCCTGTCGCTCCGCATCGAGCGGCACGTGTCCAACGCGCAGGAGATCGCGGAGTGGCTCGACCAGCACCCCGACGTCGCCACCGTCGCCTACGCCGGTCTGCCGACGTCGCCCTGGTACGCCGCCGCGAACCGGTACGCGCCGAAGGGCGTCGGCGCCGTGCTGTCGTTCGAGCTCAAGGGCGGGGTCACCGCGGGCAAGGCGTTCGTCGACAACCTGCAGCTCTTCTCGCACCTGGCGAACATCGGTGACGTCCGCTCGCTCGTCATCCACCCGGCGTCGACCACGCACTCGCAGCTCACCCCCGAGCAGCAGCTCACCACCGGCGTAACGCCCGGCCTGGTGCGCCTGTCGGTCGGCATCGAGAACATCGCCGACCTGAAGGCCGACCTCGAGGCCGGCCTCGCCGCGGCCCGGGCGATCGCGCAGGAGAGCCAGCGCGCGTAGGTCCCGCGCGGCCTGCCCGCCTGCCTGGCTCCCTGCCTGCCTGCCGACGCAGAACGACAGGGTCGACGTCGTACGACATCGACCCTGTCGTTCTGCGTCGTTCCAACGCGCCCGACCCGCCCGACCTGCCCGGCGCGCCCGCGGCCCGGACACCCGGCCACGCGCCGGGCGTGACGTAACACGGCGGCGGCGACCCGCGCCTCCCGGCAGACTGGTCGCACGATGGACTGGCAGACGACCCCCGAGGACTCCGTGCCGTCCACCCTGGTGCCCGGCACCGAGCTCGGCACCCTCGGCAAGCCGCCCGTGACCGGTGCCTGGCGTCCTGGTGACCACCCGGGTGCACGCCACTTCGAGTCCCTCGGCGAGCAGTGGGTGCGCGGCGGCCGCCTGCCGTCCGTGCGCGTGGCGTACGAGACGTGGGGCACGCTCAACGCCGCCCGCGACAACGCGGTGCTCGTCCTGCACGCGCTGACCGGTGACTCGCACGTCGCGGGTGACCCCGGCCCGGGACACCGCACCGCCGGCTGGTGGGGCGACGTCGTCGGGCCCGGGCGGGCGATCGACACAGACCGGTGGTTCGTGATCGCGCCGAACATGCTCGGCGGCTGCCAGGGCACCACCGGGCCGTCGTCGGTGTCGCCGTCGGGCGCGGAGTGGGGCGCACGGTTCCCGTTCGTGACGGTGCGCGACCAGGTCGAGGTGCAGGCGCAGCTCGCCGACCGGCTCGGAATCGAGACCTTCGCGGCCGTCGTCGGCGGGTCGATGGGCGGCATGCACGCCCTCGAGTTCGCGGTCTCGCACCCGGCGCGCGTGCAGCGGCTGGCGGTCCTCGCGTCGACGGCGCAGACCACCGCCGACCAGATCGCGGCGAACTCGCTGCAGCGGGCGGCGATCCAGATGGACCCGGCGTTCGCCGGCGGCGACTACTTCGAGGCCGAGGTCGGCGAGGGACCGCACCGAGGCCTGTCGCTGGCCCGGCGGATGGCGCTCATGACGTACCGCGCGTCGGACGAGCTGAACAGCCGCTTTGCGCGGTCCTGGCAGAGCGACGTCTCCCCGCTCGGCGACGACGGCCGGTTCTCGGTGGAGAGCTACCTCGACTTCCACGGCAACAAGTTCACGCGGCGGTTCGACGCCTCGAGCTACGTCACGCTGACGTACGCGATGGACTCGCACGACGTCGGAGCCGGTCGCGGCGGGGTGTCGGCCGCCCTCGGGCTGGTGACCGCACGGACCCTGGTGGTGGGGATCTCGAGCGACCGGCTGTTCCCCGTCGAGGACCAGCACCGGATCGCCGCGGGCGTGCCGGACGCGCTCGACGGGGACACCGCAGCGGTGATCGAGAGCGAGTTCGGACACGACGGGTTCCTCATCGAGCACGAGCAGGTCGGGGCGCACCTGCGGCGGTTGCTGGAGTCCTGAGCGGGCCCGGCCGCCACCGCGGCGCGCCGAAGTCCCCCCAACGGGTGGCGCGCGTGGAATGATGGCGTGGAGCCCGGCACTGACCGACGCTCGGTTTCCCGCACCACCCAGATCGTCACCAACCAGGACATCGATGGACTTCATCGCACAGGAACGCGACCGCTTGCTGCGGTCGGCGACCCGTGTCGTGGGCATCGTCTGCGCGCTCGTCAGCGTCGTGGGCATCCTCTCCGCCGCCGCCGTGCCCACGCCGCCCCTCATCGGCGCACTCCTCTGCATCGCCGCGATGATCACCGCCCTCGTGTGCTTCGGTCGCGGCGGCGAGGTGTGGTGGACCGCCGCCATCGTCGTCGCCGGGCTCGCCACGATGGTGCTGCTCTTCACCGGCGTCGAGGACTCGGCCAGGCCCCTCATCGCCAGTGCCGTCATGCCCCTGGCCGCCGGCGGACTCTCGGCACCGCTGATGGCACAGCGCGGGCACCCGGTCGGTCTCGGCATCACCATCGCCGGTGGCGGCGCCGTGGTGGTGCTCATGGTGTGGGGGTCGGGCTCGCTCCTGTCGACCCCGGTCAGCGGCGCACTGCTCGGGTGGATCCTGATGGCCGTCGTGGCGATCTGGATCTCGCGCAGCATCCCCCGCGTCGCCCGCCGCATCTACAGCATCGGCACCGCCCACCGCGCCGAACGGCAGGCCAGCGAGACCGAGGCGCAGCGCCGCCAGGGTGCCCGCCTGCTGCACGACACCGTGCTCGCGACCCTGACGCTGCTGGCGCACTCCGGCGTCGGCGTCTCCGAGCAGGCGATGCGCGAGCAGGCCGCCGAGGACGCCCGACTGCTGCGGCACCTGCGCCTCGGTGCGACCCCGCAGCCCTCGCAGTCCGGTGACTACTCGCTCACCCGCGAAGAGGAGTCACCGCTCGGGCAGACCCTCGAGTCGGTCAAGCAGCGCTTCGGCCGGATGGGGCTCGAGGTCAGCTGGCACGGCACCGGGCAGGTCCTGCTGCCATCGAACGTGCTCGACGCGTTCCTGCTCGCGCTCGGCGAGTGCCTCGAGAACGTCCGTCGGCACGCCGGCGTCGGCGAGGCCCACGTCACGATCGTCCACGACAACGAGGTCGTCCGCGCGATGGTCACCGACTCCGGCGTCGGCTTCGACCTCACCACCGTCAGTGCCGAGCGACTCGGCTTCAAGGAGAGCGTCGTGAACCGCCTGCGCGAGGTCGGCGGCGACGCGAAGCTCTTCTCCGCGCCGGGCTCCGGCACCACCGTCGTCCTGGAGGCACCGCGATGACCCGGGTCCCCGAGGACACCATCGGCCGCCGTCTGCCCGGCGAGACCGCACCACCAGCACCCCGGACCCGTCGCGAGGCGCGCGAGCGGTACCGGACGAGCGAACGTCGCCAGGCCCGAGGGCTCCCGTCGACGTCCACCGGTGCCCGGTCCCTGCGGCAGGCCGCGAAGCCCGGCGCCTCGCTCGGTGCCGGCTACCTCGGCCTCGGCGCCGCGGTCCTCACCGCGATCGAGGCCCTCGCCGGCATCGTGTTCTTCCTGGTGCGCTGGAACGAGTACTCCGACCCGTGGTTGCCCGCCGTCGCCTGGGGGCTCTACGTCGTCGCCGCCGTCGGGGTCGGCCTCAGTGTCCTGACCTACGGCGAACGACTGACGGGTCCGGCGTTCGCGTTGATCTGCGTCGTGCTGGCCTGCGTCGTCACGCTCGACTTCATCGGCATCTGGCCCGAGCACGACATCGCGCACACCGCCACGGCGTCGATGGCCGCGGGCTTCGCGCTGCTGCCGATCGCCACGCTCCGCCCCGCCCGCGAGGTCGCCGTCGCCATCGGCGTGCTCGGCATCGCGTTCATCGTGATGGCCGTCGCGTCGACGCCGATCACCAACGACACCATGCCCGGCATCGTGTCCCTGCTGTCGCTCGTCGTCGTGCCGCCGGCGCTCGCGCTGTACGTCGTGCAGCGGTTCCGACAGCTCGTGCAGCGCGAGCTCGACCGGGTGCTCGTGCAGAGCAACGTGCAGGCCCCGCAGTTCGCCGTCGGCATGCTCGCCTCGGACGAGCTCGCCCGGCTCGACCTGGCCGCGGAGAAGCTGCTCGACGCCGTCGCGAACGGCACCGACCCGCTGCCGTTGTCCGACGCCTCGAGCTCGGTCGCCGCGTCACTCGCCACCGAGCTCCGCCTGCACCTGATCGAGGGCCGTCGCGAGACCTGGCTCTACCACGCCATCACCGAGTCCGACCACCTCGGTCGCTCGGTGAGCGTCGCCGACCCGACGGCCCTGGCGGGGCACCTCTCCCCCACCCAGCGCGACGGGCTGCTGCAGGCGATCTGGCAGATGGTCGGCGACGGCCGCACCGCCCAGCCCGGTATGCCCGTCGTCTCCGTCACGCTCGGCCCGATCGGCTCCGACGGCCATCCGGTCAGCGACGACACCATGGACGTGCCCGTCGTCATCGAGTCCCGCGGGGTGCCCCGGCGCAGCCTCGGCCCGACGGCCTGGAGTGCCCTGCAGCGCATCGGCCCGTACACCGAGACCGTCCGCGACGGCGCGCTGCACATCGTCGCGCACTGCGTCGTGAACCGACATCCGTCGATGTAGCCGCCGGACACCCGCACGCCTGACCGACTTCCGGCCCGGATCCTCCTAGGATCGGCCGAGCAATCCGCACCGAGAAAGGACGCCAGCATGGCGACTCCAGAGGAACCGATCCGACTCGCACTGGTCGACGACCACAGGATGCTCCTCGGCGCGCTCACGGAGTGGATCCGGAACGCGGCCGACGACATCACCCTGGTGGCCGCCGTCACGACCTGGCCCGAGCTCCTGACGAGCCCGGCGTTCCCGGTCGACGTGGTGCTGCTGGACCTGGACCTCAAGGACTCCATCCCGGTGTCGCTGAAGATCTCGACGCTCAAGACCGCGGGCGTCAAGACCGTCGTGATGAGCACGTACTCGGAGCCGAACGTCGTGCGCGAGGCCCTCGGCGCCGGCGCCCTCGGGTACCTCGTCAAGAGCGAGGACGCCGACATGATCGTCGAGGCGATCCGCTCCGCCCAGCGCGGCGAGCAGTACGTCTCGGCAGAGCTCGACCTCGCCATCAACAGCGGCGACGTCGGCGGTGTGCCGAAGCTCAGCGCCCAGGAGCGTCGTGTGATGGCCCTGTACGGCGGTGGTGAGCCCGTCAAGAGCGTCGCCTACCAGCTCGGCATCTCCGAGGAGACGGCGAAGAGCTACCTCAAGCGCATCCGCGAGAAGTACCGCGTGGCCGGCTTCGACGTGGGTACGAAGGTTGCGCTCCGGAAGCGTGCGATCACCGACGGCATCATCGTGCAGGACGGCAGCCCCCTGGGGCTCTAGCGCGCGTCGCGCGTTGCGCTTCGTGAGCAGCAATGGTCGGGTCCCGTCACGGGACCCGACCATTGCTGCTCACCATGTGCGGTGGCCGCACCACACGACGGACGGGAGGCCCGTGGCGGCGTCGCCACGGGCCTCCCGTCCGGTGGGTGCGTGCGCACACCCCGCGTGTCAGGCCGTCGGGACCGGTGCGGTGATCGGACCGGTGGACGGTGACGAGGAGCGGACCGCGGCACGACGGGTGCTCCGCCGCTCGACCGCGTAGCTGACCATCGTCACCAGGACGCCGAGCAGCGCCAGGCCGATGCCGAGCCAGCCCGGTGCGAGGAACCCGAAGCCGGCGGCGATGACCGCGCCGCCCAGGGCCGCACCGATCGAGTTGCCGATGTTGAACGCCGAGTGGTTCAGCGCCGCCGCGATCGTGCGGGCATCCCCGGCGACGTCCATCAGGCGCGACTGCACCGCCGGCGGGATCGCCGACGAGGTCGCCCCGAGCAGGAACGCGCCGAGCAGCATGCCCCAGAGCCACTGCGCCGTCAGGACGGTGATGAGCAGGGCGCCGATGAGCGCGAACATGCCGACGTAGATCGTGCGCTTCACACTGTGGTCAGCCAGGTGTCCGCCGAGCACCCCGCCGACGACCATGCCGATGCCCACGACGACGAGCACGATCGGCACGAACGACTCGGGCATCCCGGTGACGTTCTGCACGAGCGGCGAGATGTACGAGTACACCGCGAAGAACCCGCCGAACCCGACGGCGCCGAGGCCCATCACGATCCACACCTGCGGCACGCGGAACGCCCGGAGCTCGCGGCCGATCGTGGCGTGCTCGTCGCGGGCGCTCTTCGGCACGAAGGCCGCGACGGCCAGGAACGTCAGGGCGAACAGCGCGGCGACGACGCCGTAGGCGACCCGCCACCCGGCCACCTGTCCGACCCACGTGATCGCCGGGACCCCGACGACGTTCGCGACCGACAGGCCGAGCAGCACCATGGCGATGCCCTTGCCGCCCTTGCCCGGGCCCATCATGTCGCCGGCGACGATCGACGCGATGCCGAAGTAGGCACCGTGCGGCAGACCCGCGACGAAACGGGCGACGAGCACCAGACCGAACGAGGGCAGCAGCGCGCTCGCGATCGTCGCGACGACGAACCCGACGAGCAGTACGAGGATCAGGCCCTTGCGCGGGAACCGGGCGGACATCGCCGCGATGGTCGGCGCACCGACGACGACCCCGAGGGCGTACGCGCTGACGAGCCAGCCGGCGTGGGCGATCCCGGCGTCGGGATCCATGCCGTACTGCTCGGGGAGCAGGGCCTGCGCGATGTTCGGCAGCAGCCCCATCGCGACGAACTCGGTCGAGCCGATGGCGAACCCGCCGAGGGCGAGCGAGATGAGCGCGAGGGTGCGACGCGCAGGCGTGAGCTGTGACATGGGGCCTGTTCTCGTGCGGGCGGAGCGGGACGACGGTGCAGCACCCCACCGGACGGGGCGGCCGTGATGTCCTGGTCCATCGAGTGTAGACCGCTCCAACGGACCAGCGAAAGCCCGCCGGAGGTCAGGCTGCCTGGCGCTCCGTCGTGCGGGTCCGTGCCGGGGTCTGCTCGGGCAGCTCGTCGCGGTGCACCCATCCGGTGCCGCACTCCGCGCAGGTCGCCCAGGCGTTGTCGCCGTGTTCGTCCGTGTCGATGACGACCGTTCGCAGGTCGCAGTCGGGGCACCAGCCGTCGTGCATCATCACGCGCTCCTCGTCGTCTCAGAGGCCACCCGATGTGGCTCGATGCAGACCATGAGACACCCGACCACCGACATCCGAGGGACCGCTCCGGCGTGTCGTCCGTGCCGCCGCGGGCTACTCGCCGAGCGCGGCCTCGAGCCGTTCGAGCTTGCCGTCGATCTCGCCGGTGTGCCCGGGGCGGATGTCGGCCTTGAGCACGAGCGACACCCGCGTGCCGTACGCACCGACGGCCTCGGTGGCGCGCTTGACGACGTCCATGACCTCGTCCCACTCCCCCTCGATCTCGGTGAACATCGACGAGGTGCGGTTCGGCAGCCCGCTCTCGCGCACCACACGTACGGCGGCCGCGACGGCGTCGTGCACGGACCCGTCGGACGTTGCAGCGGGACCACCGGACGGAGCGACGGAGAAGGCGACGATCATGCGTCCATCCTGCCCGGCTCGGGCTGGTCGTGCACGGACGGCGACGAGCGCGCCGACACCCGTCCGGACCCCGCGCGACGCCCCATCCGCACCAGCACGACGACGCTCCACACCAGGATCGCCACCTCGAGCACGTTCCGCACCGTGAGCACCACGAGGATCCACGGCTGCACGCCGAGCAACTGGTCGTAGTAGCCCGGGTAGACCACCTGCGTGAGCAGGGCCATCGGCAGCGCGAGCACCGCGATGGGCACGAACCGACGCGCACTCGGGGTGCCCGCCGCGAGCCCCCACACGATCGGCACCGCGAACCAGCCGATGTACTGCGGCGACCCGACCTTGTTCGTCGCGATGAGCGCCGCCACGAACAGGAGCGCGAGGACCGGTGCGAGCTCGGCCCGACGGGCACCGCGGTGTGCGGCCCAGAGCGCGATCACGACCCCGGCCACCACGACGACGGCCATCAGCGGCGTCGACACCGCGGCGGCGACCGACGTGCCGGCACCGGACACCTCGAAGGTCAGGATCTCCTGGTCGTAGAACACCGCCGCTCCGGGGACACCGAACGCAGCAGCCCACATGAAGGGTGTCGCGAGCGGCGACTCGATCTGCAGGGCACGACCGGTCTGCTCACCGACGAAGGACAGCAGGTACGGCGCACCGCCCCACAGCACGTCGACGAGCACGATCAGGGCGCTCAGCACCAGGGCTCCGGCGAGCACACCCCGGCGGTGTCCGCGTCGCAGGAGCAGCAGCACCGCGACGAGCGCCGCGGGCCACACCTTCGTCCACGCGCCGGCAGTGAAGAGCGCGGAGGCGACGGCCGGCCTCGAGGCGACGAACGCCACGCCCACCATCGCGAACACCGTCGCGACGGTGTCGATCCGACCGAGCGCGATCGGCCCGAGCGCGAGCAGGAACAGCAGCCACCACCAGACGACCCGCACGCCGTGCACGCCGAAGCGGTCGGACGACCCGACGCGGGCCCGGAACCGCCACAGGAACGCGCACGCCACGGCGTCGAGCAACACCATCAGCAGCAGCCAGCCGGTGCCGATGGACTCGACTCCCCCGAGCGCCGCGGCCGCCATCGGCACGATCGCCAGGATCGGGTACACCCAGGCGCCGTCGACGCCGACCCAGAAGTCCGCGGTCCGCCCGGTCTCGATCCAGCGGCTGTAGGTGATGGTCACGTCACCGAGCGGCAGGTTCGCCGACACGAGGGTCAGCCACCACAGGAACCCGTGCACGGCGACGAACGCCAGGACGAAGCCGGCGAGTTCGAGCCACCGGGTCGAGGTCCTCTGCACCGGACGAGCGTAGCGGCCGGACCGGGGGCGATCGCTGCCACGATCTCAGGCTCTCCCGAGCATGACGTGTCACCGTTCAGTTCGTGACCTCCGACACCCCGCGCAAGCGCCGCAAGGCCGTCATCTGGATCTCCGTCATCGCCGCCGTGGTCGTCCTCGGCGTCGTGGGTGCGGTGGTCTTCACGAACGTCTACACGAGCACCGAGAACGCGAAGGCCTCGGCCGCGCCGTCCGTCGCCGCCACCCGCGAGGCCTCCACCCTCGACGGCACGGACCTGTCCGGCGAGTGGACGGTCGGCGGCGACTCGGAGGCCGGGTACCGCGTCCACGAGGTCCTGAACGGCTCCGACGTCACCGTCACCGGCCGCACCGACAGCGTCGCCGGCACCGCGACCGTCGACGGCACGAGCATCACCGCCGCGAAGATCACGGTGCAGGTCGCCGACATCACCACCGACTCCGACCAGCGCGACGCCTACTTCCGCGACTCCGCGATGGACGCCGCGGCCTTCCCCGAGGCCACCTTCGAACTCACCACGCCGATCGCCGACGCGGTCCCGAGCGGTTCCGACACGACGACCGTGACGGCTCCGGGGAAGCTCACCCTGCACGGCGTCACGAAGGACGTCACCGCGAAGCTGCAGGTCGGCCTGAACGGCGACGGCGTGGACATCTCCGGTTCGGTCCCGATCACCTTCTCGGACTACGGCGTGCAGGCCCCGAGCCTGGGGTTCGTCAAGGTCGACGACGCCGGTTCCGTCGAGTTCCTGGTGCACGCGACCCCCGCGAGCTGACGTCCGCGACGCGCGTCGCGCCCTTGACGTGACCGCAATCGGACGGGAGGCCCGTGGCGACGCCGCCACGGGCCTCCCGTCCGTCCCACGCTCGCGTCGACAACAAGCGACACCACCGACGTCGTACGACACCGACACTGTCGTCACCCCGCGCCCGCAACGAACGACGAAGTCGATGTCGTACGACCTCGACGCTGTCGCTCCCGCGCACCCGCAACAGTCCGCGCCTGCAGCGAACGACGAAGCCGATGTCGTACGACGTCGACACCGTCGTTCCACACCGACGACTAGCCGCGCGCGTCCCCGTCGACGACCAGGTCCCGCACGACCCCCGGCAGCTCGGCGATGAGCGTCGTCATCGGGAACGGTCCGCCGCCGGACGCCCGCCGCGCCGCGAGTCCGTGCACCACGGCGGCCGACGCGGCCAGGTGCGCGAGGTCCGACGGCGTGAGCAACGACCCGGCCGCTTCGACGGAGCCCTGCCGCGCGGCGACGAGCGCCCCGAGCACCCCACCCAGCACGTCCCCGGCACCGGCCGCCGCGAGCCACGGCGTCGCGGACGCAGCCACGAGCCGCACCGACCCGTCCGGGGTGATCACGTGGGTCCGCTCCCCCTTGAGCAGCACGACGCTGCCGGTCTGCTCCGCCGCTCGGAGCGCCGCCGCGGCCGGGTCCTGCTCGATCTCGACGCGATCGACCCCCAGGAACGATGCGAGCTCACCGGCGTGCGGGGTGAGCACGGCGAGCGGCCCGAGGTCGACGAGCGGGATCGCCCCGGCGTCGACGACGACCGGGACGCCGTCGTCGGAGGCGTGCGAGAAGCCCGACGCCGTCGTCTCGTCCAGGTCACCGAGCGACGGCGCCGAGACCCCGGAGCCGACGAGCCAGGCCTGCACGCGGCCGACACCGGACACGACCTCGGGGCGGCGGGTGAGCACGTGGTCGGTGGCGCGTGACGGCCCGACGTACCGGACCATGCCGACGCCGGTGTGCACGGCGGCGTCGACCCCGAGCACCGCGGCGCCGGGGTACTGGTCGGAGCCGGTCGCGACGCCGAGGACCCCGCGGCGGTACTTGGTGGACTCCCCCGTCGGCGCGGTGACCCACGCGGCGGCATCGGACGGTCGGAGGGGCACGAAGTCGTTCACCGGCCCCACGTTACGGTGGAGCGCATGAGCCTGTTCCTGCCTGGTCGCGTGGTGGTCTTCGACTACGGCGAGGTGATCAGCCGGACGCCGCACGCCTCGCGGGACGCCCTCGTGGCCGCCACCGGGGTCCCGGCGGACGAGCTGTTCCCGGTGTACCAGGAGCTCCGGCACGACCTGGACCGCGGCGACCTGTCCGTCGTGGCGTACTGGCGTGCGATCGCGGAACGGACCGGACGGACCTGGAGCATCTCGGAGATCCACCGGTTCTGGGCGATCGACTTCACCGGGTGGTTCGAGGTCGAGCCGGAGACCCTCGAGATCGTCGAGGAGCTGCACGACGCCGGCACCCGTGTGGCCCTGCTCTCGAACGCGGGCTTCGACTTCGGTGACCCGTACCGCCGCTCCCCCATGGGCTCGCTGTTCGAGACCGTCGTGGTGAGCGCCGAGGAGCACGTCCTGAAGCCCGCGGCATCCATCTACCGCGACACCTGTGCGCGCTTGGGAATCGACCCGGGTCAGATGGTGTTCGTGGACAACAGGGCCGAGAACGCCACCGGTGCGGAAGCGATCGGGGCGGTCGGCCACCACTACACGTCGCCGGCGTCGCTGCGGTCGTTCCTGACGGAACTGGCCGAGGCGCCGGCACCCGTCCTCTGAGGAGCCCGCGTGACGCACGCCCTGTTCGACCCGATCACCGTCCGTGACCTGACCGTCCGCAACCGCATCTGGGTCTCCCCGATGTGCCAGTACTCGGTGGACCAGCAGGACGGCGTCCCGACGCCGTGGCACCTCGTGCACCTGGGCGGGTTCGCCAAGGGCGGCGCCGGCGCGGTCGTGGTCGAGGCGACGGGTGTCGTGCCCGAGGGACGGATCACCCCGCAGGACCTCGGGCTGTGGAACGACCAGCAGCGCGACGCGTTCAAGCCGATCGTCGACTTCCTGCACGAGCAGGGCGCCGCGGCGGGCATCCAGCTGGCACACGCCGGCCGCAAGGCGTCGACCTACCGCCCCTGGGACACCACGCACGGCACCGTCCCCGCCGACCAGGGCGGCTGGACCACGGTCGCTCCGTCGGCCGTGGCCTTCGACGGCTACGACGTCCCGCGCGAACTCGCGGTCGAGGACATCCGCGTCGTCGCCCTCGCCTTCGCGCAGTCCGCCCGCCGCGCGGTCGAGGCCGGGTTCGACCTGGTCGAGATCCACGCGGCCCACGGCTACCTGCTGCACCAGTTCCTCTCGCCGCTGAGCAACCAGCGCACCGACCAGTACGGCGGCTCGCTCGAGAACCGTGCCCGCGCGCTGCTCGAGGTCGTCGACGCCGTGCGCGCCGAGGTCGGCGAGGGCTTCCCGATCGTCGTCCGGTTCTCGGCCACCGACTGGGTCGACGGCGGGCTCACGCTCGACGAGACCACAGTCGTCGCCCGCTGGGCCGCTGAGCACGGTGCCGACCTGGCCGACGTGTCGACCGGCGGCAACGTCGCGAGCGCGCCGATCCCGGTCGGCCCCGGCTACCAGGTACCGCACGCCGCAGCGATCAAGCGCGACGCCGGCATCCCGACGATCGCCGTGGGCATGATCTCCGAGGCGTTCCAGGCCGAGCAGATCGTCGCGACCGGCCTGGCCGACGTCGTGATGATCGGTCGCGAGATGCTCCGCGACCCGTCGTTCGCGCTCCGTGCCGCCGTCGAACTCCGCGTGCCGGTCGACTACGAGCCGCAGCAGTACCACCGCGCGCGGATCACGGCCTAGGCGCGGTCGCTTCTGTACGGATTCACGGTTCAGCGACCGCGCAGGCAGTACGATTGGCAGCACTGTGGACGATCCCCCGAATAGTTCTTCGCCTCACTCATCCGCCGCTCACTCGGTGAGCTGCACGTCATCCCTGTGCGCGAACGGGGGTGAATCATGAGTCCGATCGACATCGTCATGCTGATCGGCGGCATCCTGCTGACCCTCGGCACGGGTGTCTTCGTCGCGTCCGAGTTCGCGCTGGTCAACCTCGACCGCGCCGACGTCGAAGCGCGGCGCGACCGCGGTGAAGCCGGCCTCGCACCGGTCATCGGCGCGCTGAAGGTCACCTCGACGCACCTGTCCAGCGCACAGCTCGGCATCACGCTGACCACGCTGCTGACCGGTTACCTGCTCGAACCCTCGATCGCGAAGCTGCTCGATGCGCCGTTCCTGGCGATGAACCTGCCAGAGGGCATCGTCGAGACCGTCGGCTCGATCGTGGCGCTCGTCATCGCGACCCTGCTGTCGATGATCCTCGGCGAACTGGTGCCGAAGAACTTCGCGCTCGCGCTGCCCCTGCAGACCGCCAGGCTCGTGGTCCCGCTGCAGATCGCGTTCACGACGGTCTTCAAGCCCGCCGTCGCGCTGCTGAACGGCACCGCGAACGCCGTGCTCCGGTCGCTGGGCATCGAGCCGCAGGAGGAACTCTCCGGTGCCCGCAGCGCCGAGGAACTCACCTCGCTGCTGCGCCGCTCGGCCTCCGAGGGCTCGCTCGAACAGGACACCGCGACGCTCCTCGAGCGCACCATCTCGTTCTCCGAGCTGAGCGCCAGCGACGTGATGACCCCGCGCCCGAGGCTCTCCACCATCCGCGTGTCCGAGTCCGCCGAGGACGTCATCGCCCTTGCGCGCAAGACCGGCTTCAGCCGCTTCCCCGTCATCGAGGAGGACGCGGACGACGTCGTCGGCATCGTGCACGTCAAGCAGGCCGTCGCCGTGCCGCGCGAGAAGCGTCCGGAGGTCCCCGTCGGGGCCCTCATGACCGACGCCGAACGCGTGCCGGAGACCATGCCCGGCGACACCCTGCTCGCCGAGGTCCGCGGCCGCGGCTACCAGATGGTCATCGTCGTCGACGAGTACGGCGGCACCGCCGGGGTCGTCACGCTCGAGGACCTGATCGAGGAGATCGTCGGCGAGGTCTCCGACGAGCACGACCGCGCCCGCATCGACGTGGTCCGCTCCCGTGACTGGCTGACGTTCCCCGGTCTGCTGCGTCCCGACGAGCTCGAGGACCGCGCCGGCGTCAAGGTGCCCGAGGAGGGCCCGTACGAGACCGTCGGCGGGTTCGTCATGTCGACGCTGGGCCGCCTGCCCGTCGTCGGCGACGAGGTGCCCCTGGACGGCGGGGTGTTCCGCGTCGAGCGGCTGGACGGCCGTCGGATCGACCGCATCCGCTGGACCCCGACGCGGCCGTCGACCGACACGGCGGCGACCGCGATCATCATCCCGTCCACCAAGAGCACCCCGACCACCACGACGAAGGGCAGCACCCGATGAGCTCCGATTGGTGGGGCATCTTCTGGCTCGTCGTCCTGTTGATGGGCAACGCGTACTTCGTCGCGGCGGAGTTCGCGGTCATCTCGGCACGTCGCTCGCAGATCGAGCCCCGCGCCGAAGAGGGCTCGAAGGCTGCGCAGATGACGCTGTGGGCGATGGAGCACGCCACCCGCATGCTCGCCACGACCCAGCTCGGCATCACGGTCTGCTCGCTGCTCATCCTGAACGTGTCCGAGCCGGCGATTCACCACCTGCTCGAGGTCCCGCTGCACCTGACCGGCTGGAGCGCCGAGGTGATCGGCACCGTGGCCTTCGTGTTCACGCTGCTGCTCGTGTCGTTCCTGCACGTGGTGTTCGGCGAGATGGTGCCGAAGAACATCTCGTTCTCGATGCCGGACCGCGCCGCGCTGCTGCTGGTGCCGACGCTCTGGTACATCGGTCACGGCCTGCACTGGGTCATCGTCGGCCTGAACGAGGTCGCGAACGCCGTGCTGCGGCTGTTCCGCGTCGAGCCCAAGGACGAAGCGGTGAGCGCCTTCACGGTGGAAGAGGTGCAGACCATCGTGGAGCAGTCCCGCCGCGAGGGCACCCTGACCGACGACGGCAAGCTCGCCCTGGCGTTCGAGTTCACGGAGAAGAAGGTCCGCGACGTCGCCGTGCCGATGGCCGAGCTCGTCACCCTGCCCGACGACGCCACCCCGGCCGACGTCGAGCACGCCGTGGCGCAGCGCGGGTTCTCCCGCTACGTGCTCGTCGGCGAGGACGGCTCCCCCACGGGCTACGTGCACGTGAAGGACGTCATCGACCTGCGGCCGGACGAGTTCGACGACCCGGTGCCGCCGAAGCGCATCCGCCAGCTCATCTCGCTCTACACCGAGATGGACCTCGAGGACGCGCTCGCGACCATGCGGGCCGCCGGGCGCCACGTGGCCCGCGCCTTCGACGCGGACGGCCGCACGATCGGCGTGCTGTTCCTCGAGGACATCCTCGAAGAACTGGTGGGCGAGGTCGAGGACGCGACCCGACGCCGGTAGACGCACCGGCAGACGGACGGGAGGCCCGTGGCGACACCGCCACGGGCCTCCCGTCCGTTCGTGGTCGCGACCAGGGCGACGCGCGCCCCGTCCGCGCTACCAGCTGACGGGCAGGGGCTTGCCCTCCTCGTACCCGGCGGCGGACTGGATGCCGACCAGCGCGCGCTCGGAGAACTCGGCGAGGGACGACGCGCCCGCGTAGGTGGCGGAGCTGCGGACGCCGGTGGTGATCATGTCGAGCAGGTCCTCGACGCTCGGACGCTCCGGGTCGAGGTAGATCGTCGACGACGAGATCCCCTCGGCGAAGAGCGCCTTGCGGGCCCGCTCGTACAGGTCGAGACGCTCGAACCGCTCACGCACGGCCTTGGCCGAGGCCATGCCCCAGCTCTCCTTGTACGCCTTGCCCGCGGCGTCACGACGCAGGACGCCCGGGGCCTCGAGCGTGCCGGCGAACCACGAGCCGATCATCACGGCGGACGCCCCGGCTGCCAGCGCGAGGGCGACGTCGCGCGGGTAGCGCACCCCGCCGTCCGCCCAGACGTGCGCGCCGAGCGAGCGGGCCGCCGCCGCGGTCTCGAGCACGGCGGAGAACTGCGGACGACCGACGGCCGTCATCATGCGGGTCGTGCACATGGCACCAGGCCCGACGCCGACCTTGATGATGTCCGCTCCGGCCCCGACCAGGTGCGCGACGGCGTCGGCGGTGACGACGTTGCCGGCGACGAGCGGGATGCCGAGCTGCAGCGACGCGACGGTGCGGAGTGCACGGAGCATGCCGTCCTGGTGGCCGTGCGCGGTGTCGAGGACCAGGACGTCCACGCCCGCGGCTGCCAGTGCCTTCGCCTTGGCGGCGACGTCGCCGTTGATGCCGAGCGCGGCGGCGACCCGGAGCCGGCCGGAACCGTCGACGGCGGGCGTGTAGATGTCGGAGCGGATCGCGCTCGTCTGGCTCGTGGTACCGACGACCCGGCCGTGCCGCATCACCGGCGCGAAGTCGACCTCGGCGGCCGAGAGCACGTCGTACACGTGCCGGGGCGTGCCGGCGTCCTCGGCGTCGATCGCGGTCGAGGCGCCGTGCAGCAGGTCGCCGAGGACGGCGTCGGGGCCGGCGGTGCCGAGGCGTGTCGCGGGCACGCAGCCCAGGTACTCCCCGTCGGCGTCGCGGACGACCACACCACGGCCGGCCACCGGCAGGAGCTGCTCGAGGGCCTCGGCGACGGTGGTCTGCGCCCCCATGTCGTAGGCGGTGTCGAAGTCGACCGGCTGGTCCTTCACCCAGCGGATCGCGGCGTCGAGGTCCTGCAGGTGCATGTCCTGCGGCAACACGCCGAGACCGCCGCGGCGGGCCAGGGTGGCGGCGAGCCGGGGGCCGGTGACGGAGTTCATGTTGGCGCTGACGATCGGGATCGTGGCACCGCTGCCGTCGTTCGCCGCGAGGTCGACGTCGAAGCGGCTCGTCACGCCGGAGCGGCTCGGGACGAGGAAGACGTCGGAGTAGGTCAGGTCGTGCGTCGGCCGCGTCTCGTAGAACCTCATGCGCTCCACTGTACGGCTCCCGTCAGGGCCCCGACCGGGTGCTCGGGGGCTGCCGACTCGCGCCGCGGCTGACACGGAACGGACATGTCGGAGCGGCTAGGCTTGGCACCTGTGCGGCGCAGGGTTGCTCCGCACGACACACACGAGCATCTATCGACGGAGAGTGGGCGATCGGCTGTGTCGAGCCATCTGACCGGAACGGACGAGACCGCGGGCGAATTCGGGGCGAACGAGTGGCTCGTCGACGAGCTCTACGAGCAGTTCGTCGCGGACAAGGAGTCGGTCGACAAGTCCTGGTGGCCGGTCCTCGAGAGCTACCACCGCACGCAGGTCGGTGACGCTCCGGCTCCGGCGGGGTCCCCCGCACAGCAGGCGCCGACGCAGCAGCAGTCCTCGACGCAGCAGCCGGCCACCGGGGACACCCCCGGCGAGGCGAAGTCGGGTCCGATCCAGGCGAAGACCACCTCGCGCCAGCCGGCACCGCAGCCGATCCCGGCCGAGGCGAACGACGCCGCCGACGACCACGAGGAGACCCACGAGGACGTGGCGACCCCGCTCCGGGGCATGGCCAAGACGCTTGCGTCGAACATGGACGCCTCGCTGACGGTCCCGACCGCCACGAGCGTCCGGACCATCCCGGCGAAGCTGATGATCGACAACCGGATCGTCATCAACAACCACCTGCGACGCGCCCGCGGCGGCAAGATCTCCTTCACGCACCTGATCGGGTGGGCGATGGTGCAGGCGATCAAGGACTTCCCGAGCCAGAACGTCTTCTACGAGGAGCGCGACGGCAAGCCGTTCGTCGTCGCCCCGGCGCACGTCAACCTCGGCATCGCGATCGACGTCCCGAAGAAGGACGGCACCCGCTCGCTCCTGGTGCCGAGCATCAAGCGCGCCGAGACCCTGACGTTCGGGCAGTTCCTCTCCGCCTACGAAGACCTCGTCAAGCGTGCCCGTGACAACAAGCTCACCCCGGCGGACTTCCAGGGCACGACGATCTCGCTCACCAACCCGGGTGGCATCGGCACCGTGCACTCGGTCCCGCGTCTGACGAAGGGGCAGGGCTCGATCATCGGCGCCGGTGCCCTCGAGTACCCGGCGCAGTTCCAGGGTTCGGCGTCGAAGACCCTGGTCGAGCTCGGCATCGGCAAGACCATCACTCTGACGAGCACCTACGACCACCGCGTCATCCAGGGCGCCGGTTCGGGTGAGTACCTCAAGCACGTGCACGAGCGCCTCATCGGCGAGCACGGCTTCTACGACGGCATCTTCGCCGCGCTCCGGATCCCCTACAAGCCGATCCAGTGGGCGAACGACATCAACGTCGACCTGGCGCACCGGGTGAACAAGACCGCCCGCGTGCAGGAGCTCATCAACAGCTTCCGCGTCCGTGGGCACCTGATGGCCGACATCGACCCACTCGAGTACCGCCAGCGCACGCACCCCGACCTCGAGATCGAGAGCCACGGGCTGACCTTCTGGGACCTCGACCGCGAGTTCGTCACCGGTGGGCTCGCCGGCACCACCTCGGCACCGCTGCGCGACGTCCTCGGGATCCTGCGCGACGCCTACTGCCGCACGGTCGGCATCGAGTACATGCACATCCAGGACCCGGAACAGCGTCGCTGGGTGCAGGAGCGCATCGAGGTGCCGTACTCGAAGCCCTCGAAGGAAGAGCAGCTCCGCGTCCTCGGCAAGCTCAACGAGGCCGAGGCGTTCGAGACCTTCCTGCAGACCAAGTACGTCGGCCAGAAGCGCTTCTCGCTCGAGGGCGGCGAGTCCACCATCGCCTTCCTCGACACCCTCATCCAGCACGCCGCCGGAGCCGGACTGGCCGAGGTCGCGATCGGCATGGCCCACCGCGGCCGCCTGAACGTGCTGACGAACATCGCCGGCAAGACCTACGGCCAGATCTTCCGGGAGTTCGAGGGGTCCTCGCTGCCGGGCACGGTGTCCGGTCAGGGCTCCGGCGACGTGAAGTACCACGTCGGCACCGAGGGCGTGTTCCGCACGTCCGACGGCTCGAGCATCCCGGTGACGATCGCCGCGAACCCGTCCCACCTCGAAGCCGTCGACGGCGTGCTCGAGGGCATCGTCCGCGCCAAGCAGGACCGCGAGGCCCCCGGCAGCTTCGGTGTGCTCCCCGTGCTCGTGCACGGCGACGCGGCGATGGCCGGCCAGGGTGTGGTCGTCGAGACGCTGCAGATGTCGCAGCTCCGCGGCTACCGCACGGGCGGCACGGTCCACCTCGTCATCAACAACCAGGTCGGGTTCACCACCCCGCCCGAGTCGGCGCGCAGCTCGGTGTACTCCACCGACGTCGCGAAGACGATCCAGGCGCCGATCTTCCACGTGAACGGTGACGACCCCGAGGCCGTCGCCCGCGTCGCCGAACTCGCCTTCGCGTACCGCGAGGAGTTCCACCGCGACGTCGTGATCGACCTGATCTGCTACCGCCGTCGTGGGCACAACGAGGGCGACGACCCCTCGATGACGCAGCCGCTGATGTACAACCTCATCGAGGCGAAGCGCTCCGTCCGCACGCTGTACACCGAGGCCCTCGTCGGCCGCGGTGACATCACGCAAGAGGAGTACGACGAGGCGCACCGCGACTTCCAGGATCGCCTGGAACGCGCCTTCGCCGAGACGCACGAGGCACAGACCGGCACCATCCCGGTCATCGACGTCGACGACGACGGTGCGGTGCAGGGGCTCGAACGCCCGGCCGCGCAGCGCGACGACTCCGAGGTCGAGGTGCACGAGACCGCCGTGTCCGAAGAGCTCGTCCGGGCGATCGGTGACGCGCACAGCAACCCGCCCGCCGGGTTCTCCATCCACCCGAAGCTGCAGCAGCTGCTGACCAAGCGGACCGAGATGACGCGCAACGGCGGCATCGACTGGGCGATGGCCGAGCTCATGGCGATCGGGTCGATCCTGGTCGAGGGCAAGCCCGTCCGCCTCGCCGGACAGGACGCCCGACGCGGCACGTTCGTCCAGCGCCAGTCGGTGTTCCACGACCGGGTGAACGGCCAGGAATGGCTGCCGCTGTCGAACCTCACCGAGGACCAGGCCCGGTTCTACGTGTACGACTCCCTGCTGAGCGAGTACGCGGCGATGGCGTTCGAGTACGGCTACTCGGTGGAGCGCCCCGAGTCCCTCGTGCTCTGGGAGGCACAGTTCGGCGACTTCGCGAACGGCGCCCAGATCGTCATCGACGAGTTCATCTCGTCCGCCGAGCAGAAGTGGGGGCAGCGCTCCGGCCTCGTCCTCCTGCTGCCGCACGGGTACGAGGGCCAGGGGCCGGACCACTCGTCGGCGCGCATCGAGCGCTACCTGCAGCTGTGCGCCGAGGACAACATGATCGTCGCGCGACCGTCGACCCCGGCGTCGTACTTCCACCTGCTCCGCCGTCAGGCCTGGGCCCGGCCGCAGAAGCCGCTCGTCGTGTTCTCCCCGAAAGCGATGCTCCGGCTCCGTCAGGCGACGAGCGCGGTCGAGGACTTCACGACGGGAACGTTCGAGCCCGTGCTCGACGACGCGCGGATCACCGACAAGGGTGCCGTGCGCCGCGTCGTGCTGCACTCCGGCAAGGTGCACCACGACCTGCGTGCCGAGGTCGACAAGCGTGGCATCACCGACGTCGCACTCGTCCGGCTCGAGCAGCTCGCCCCGCTCCCCCTCGACCGCCTGCTCGAGGTGCTGGCGGGCTACCCGGACGCCGACGTCGTGTGGGCGCAAGAGGAGCCGGAGAACCAGGGCGCCTGGCCGTTCGTCTGCATGAACCTGTCGCCGCACCTGGGCGGCCGCCCGTTGTCCGTGGCGGCCCGCTCGGCGAGTGCCGCACCGGCGACGGGTTCCTCGAAGCGCTCCGCACAGGAGGCCGCCGAGGTCATCAGCACCGCGTTGAGCGCGTCGGCCTAGCCACGAGGAAGCGCCCCGTTCGGGAGTCCGAGGGACTCCGGCACGGGGCGCTTCGACGTTCGTGGGGAAGGCGGTGGCGCTACGCGATCTTCGTGTACCGCACCCCGGCGTCGTGGTACCCGCGCTTCTGGTAGAAGCGGTGCGCACTGTCCGTCGCGGCCGCGCTGACGGCACTGAGGCGACGCGCGCCCTGCTCGACCGCCCATGCTTCGAACGTGCCGATGAGCGCCGAACCGGTGCCGAGCCTCCTGGCCGTGTCGTCGACGACCAGCAGCAGCAGCTGCGCCGTCGGCTCGTCGCTGGCGTACGCCCACGTGACCTGCGCGCCGGCGACGGCGACGACCCGTCCGTCATCCCCCCGGACCACCCAGGTGCGGTGCCCGGCTTCGGGGGTGAGCCGATCGAGGCGGGCGCGCATCGACGCGTCGTCGACGTCGTGACCGAGCAGGCGGACGAGGGCGGCGACGTCGGCGACGTCCGTGTCGGACCAGGTGGTGGTCGACTCGACGGAGAGGGTCATGTCGGCCAACCTACCCGGGCCGTCGGTCGTGTTGCGACGGGCTTCCATAACAACTGATATTCATATACTCTGCTGTCATATCACCCGCCGGGTGAACCGACCGACAGGACAGCCATGCACATCACCTCCCGCCACGGCCGCACCGCCGCCTGGATCGCCTTCCCGCTCGCCGTCGTCGCCAGCGGCGCACTCATCGCCACGGCCTCGTACGCCGCCTTCTCGAGCAGCACCGACAACGCCGCGAACAGCTGGCGCACCGGTGCCGTCTCCCTCACCGACGACGACCAGGGCGTCGCGATGTTCGACGTCGACGACCTGGTGCCCGGGTCCGCCGGATCGAACTGCATCACCGTGACGGCGAACACCACCAACGCCTCGACCGTGAAGCTCTTCACCGCCGACGCGGCCGACGACGACGCGCTCGCCGAGCACGTCGGCCTGACGGTCGAGCGCGGCAGCCTCGGCACCCCCGACGACTGCAGCACGTTCACCACGACGACGACCGTGCACGACGGCACGCTCGCCGGCCTCATGGAGTCCGAGTCCTTCGGCACCGGCGTCGACGCGTGGAAGCCGGCGACGGGTACGGCGAGCACGACCTACCGCGTCAGCTACGACCTGGACGAGGATGCGCCGAACACCGTGCAGTCGTCCGAGGCCGGCACCTCGTTCGTGTGGGAAGCGCAGACCGACTGATCCCCGTCCCGATCCGTCCCACCCGACCCGCCCGTCCCGCCCGACCCGCCCGACCCGAGGAGCAGCCGATGCCGAACGTCGCCACCCGCCGTCACGTCCGCTGCGTCGGCGACCTGCCCCGGCTGCTCCTCGCGGTCTCGGCGCGGACGGTCCTCTGGTCGGTGCTGCTGCTCGCACTGTGGGCGTCGCTCCCCGCGGCGTTCGGGTGGCACGTCACGACGGTCGTCTCCGACTCGATGGCCCCCGGCATCCGGACCGGGGACGTCGTCGCCGCGATGCCCGTCGACCCGGACGACCTCGAGGCCGGACGGGTGCTGCTCGTCGAGGACCCCGACCACCGGGATCGACTCCGTCTGCACCGGCTCGAGCGCATCGAACCGGACGGCGCACTGCGTCTGCGCGGGGACGCGAACCCGACGGCCGACCGCACGGCCGTCGAACCCGCGGCGGTCCTCGGAGTCGGGGTGCTGCGGTTCCCGTGGATCGGGCTGCCGGGCGTCTGGATCCGCGGGGGCGACTGGGCCTCCCTGCTGCTGGCCGGCGTCGTCACCGCCGTGCTCGTCGTCGCCGGGCGAGCCGATCGCGACATCGTCGCCGGTCGCCCCTGCCGCACCTGCGGCACGCCCCGCCGTGACCTCCGCTCTCCCGTCGTCGCGGAGCCCCGGACGGCGACCGTCACCGCTCCGACGTCGACCACCGTGCCGGTCGCGGTGTTCACGGCAGCGGCCATCACCCTCACCCTGCTCGCCGGAGCAGGAGCCGGAGCTGGCGCGGGCGCTGGGTTCAGCGGTTCGACCGGCACCGCCTCGGCACTCGGCACCGGCGGGTTCGGGTGCTTCCACCAGCCCGCACCCGGCACGGCACTCGCGTGGGACTTCGCAGAGAAGAGCGGCCCCCGGGTCGTGGACTCGAGCGGGTCCGGGGCCGACGGCACCTTCACGCCCGCCGCTGCCCGGGTCGACGCCGACTGCGCCACGAACCCGTACGCGACGTTCTGGACCGAGGACGGGGCCGAAGGGTGGGCGGTCACCGACACCGCGGTCGCCGCTCCGAACGCCTTCACGATCGAGGTCTGGTTCCGCACCCAGGACACCGACGGCGGACGCGTGTTCGGCTTCGGCTCGGACCGCTCTGCGGCGTCCCAGTACCGCGACCGGCACCTGTACATCGGCGCCGACGGAGTCCTGCGGTTCGGCGTCGAGGGATCAGGGTCGCAGTTCAAGTTCACGCTGGGATCGACGGCGACGGTCACCGACGGCGAATGGCACCACGCGGTCGCGACGTTCCAGTCGCGATCGATGGCGCTCTGGGTCGACGGCCAGCTGCAGGGCAGTCGTTCCGACGCCGTCACCCTGCGGCAGTACGTCGGACACTGGCGCGCCGGACGCCAGACGCTGGCCGGTTGGCCGAACGCCGGCGACTACGTCTACACCGGCGACGTGGACACGGTCCGGGTGCACGAGCGCGTCCTCGACGCAGCGGCGATCACCCGCGCGTTCCAGGCCGGCCGCTGACGCCCGGCCGTTCGACGGAGCCGTGCTGTCAGTGCGTCGCCTGCTCCACCCGGATGCGCGCGAGGATCTCGCTGCGCAGCTGGTCGGGAGCGGTCTCCTTGCAGGCGCGACGGACGGTCTCCATGAGCACGACGCCGACGCGGTGCTCGGTCTGGCAGTCCTCGCAGCCGTCCATGTGCTCGCGGATGTCCGCGGCGTCCTCGTGGCGGAGCTCGTCGTGCAGGAACTCCTCGAGCTCGGCCTTCGCCTTCGAGCAGTCGCAGCCGCTCATCGTGCGTCCTTCCGTCCGGTGCGACCCGTGGCCGCGGTTGCCTTCGTCGTCTGTGCCGCGCCTCGTCCCCGTCCACGCATCGTCGCCGTCGACGCTGCGTCCGGGACGATGCCGGTCTCACGGGCGTGGTCCGCCAGGAGCCCACGGAGGAGCCGGCGGCCACGGTGGAGGCGGCTCATGACCGTCCCCACTGGGGTCTTCATGATGTCGGCGATCTCCTGGTACGAGAAGCCTTCGACATCGGCGAAGTACACGGCCATCCGGAAGTCCTCCGGGATGGCCTGCAGTGCGTCCTTCACGGCGGAGGACGGCAGGTGGTCGATCGCGTCGGCCTCGGCGGACCGGGCGGAGATCGACTGGGTGACGCTCTCCGCGCCGCCGAGCTGCCAGTCCTCGAGCTCGTCGATGGTGCCCTGGTACGGGTTCCGCTGGTTCTTGCGGTACGTGTTGATGAACGTGTTCGTGAGGATCCGGTACAGCCAGGCCTTCAGGTTCGTGCCCTGCTTGAACTGGCGGAACGCGGCGAAGGCCTTGACGAACGTCTCCTGCACCAGGTCCGACGCGTCGGCCGGGTTGCGGGTCATCCGCATGGCCGCACCGTAGAGCTGGTCCATGAAGGGCAGCGCCTGGTCCTCGAACAGGGACCGCAGCTCCCCCTCGGAGACGGTCTTCGCATCCACCGGCTCGTCTGCGGCGTCGTCGAGGGCTTCGTGCTCCTCTTCGACGGCGTCGAGCTGCACCTCGGTCTCGTCGACCAGGTGGTGCGGAGCTGCCTGCGGTTCGTCGGTCGTCATCGCCGCCAAGTCTAGGCCGAGCGTGCCGAGCGTCGTCGGCACCGCGGTCAGCACGGTTGCCGTGCCGGTCCGCTCTCGTGCGAGTGTTGCTGTCGCCACTGATCCTCCCGGTGCGTTCAGTACCCTGGTGAACCGATGGCAGACACGACGCATTCCCACAGCGGGGCCCAGCCCGCCGACCCCTGGATCGCCCCGGTCGCAGGGGGTCCGCTGCGCGGCGACGTCGCGCTGCCCGGGTCGAAGTCGCTGACGAACCGGGAGCTCGTGCTCGCGGCCCTCGCGGACGGCCCCTCGACGATCCGGCTCCCGCTGCACTCCCGTGACTCGGCGCTGATGATCGCGGGCCTCCGTGCGCTCGGCGTCGGCATCGAGGAGCTCGAGCCGGCGGCCGGCACCGCCCCGAACCCCTACGGCCCGGACCTCCGGATCACGCCCGCCCCGATGCACGGCGACGTCCGCCTGGACTGCGGGCTGGCCGGCACCGTGATGCGCTTCCTGCCACCGCTCGCCGCCCTGGCCGTCGGACCCGTCACGGTCGACGGCGACCCCTACGCCCGCAAGCGACCGATGCACGCCATCGTGCAGGGACTGGTGGACCTCGGTGTCGACGTCACGGACGACGGCGGCGGTTCGATGCCGTTCTCGTTCACCGGAACGGGCTCGGTCCGCGGTGGGGCCCTGACGATCGACGCCTCGGCGTCCTCGCAGTTCGTCTCCGGGCTGCTGCTGTCAGCACCCCGCTTCGACGAGGGCCTGCACCTCACCCACGTGGGCGAACGCCTGCCGAGCATGCCGCACATCGAGATGACCGTCGCGGCGCTCCGTGCCCGCGGCGTCCGCGTCGACGAGCCGTCGGTCGGCGAGTGGGTCGTGCACCCGGGCCCGATCGGCGCCCGCGACGTCACGATCGAGCCCGACCTGTCGAACGCGGCGCCGTTCGCCGTCGCCGCGCTCGTCGCCGGCGGCACGGTGCGCATCCGCACCTGGCCCACCGAGACGACGCAGGTCGGTGCCGATCTCGAGACGCTCCTGCCCCTGTGGGGGGCGAGCGTGGCACGTGACGGTGACGACCTGGTCGTCGACGGCGGCGTCGGGATCCGGGGTGGGGCCTCCTTGCCGGGTCTCGAACTCGACCTGAGCCGCGGCGGCGAACTCGCCCCGGCGCTCGTCGCGCTGGCCGCGCTGGCGGACGGCCCGAGCGAGATCACCGGCATCGGTCACCTGCGGGGGCACGAGACGGACCGCCTGGCCGCGCTGGCGGCGGACCTCAACCGGTCTGGAGGCGCGGTGCACGAACTCGACGACGGCCTGCGGATCGAGCCGGCGCCGCTCCACGGCAGCGCCTGGGGCGCGTACGACGACCACCGGATGGCGACCGCCGGGGCGATCGTGGGCCTCGTCGTCGACGGCGTCGCCGTCGACGACATCGGGTCGACCGCGAAGACGCTGCCGCAGTTCCCGGAGCTGTGGGCGGCGCTCGTGGCGTCCTCGGTGGCCGCTGCACCGGTGAGTGGGGACTGACGCATGAGTTGGTGGGACGACACCGACGGTGACGACTCCGACGGGGACGAGCCGTACGGGCAGTACGACGAGTCGAGCGTGCGGGTGCGCCCGAACCCGAAGGGCAACCGACCGCGCACGAAGACCCGTCCGACGTACGACGACGCCCCCGTCGGCTGGGTGACGAACGTCGACCGCGGGCGGTTCGGCGTGCTGATCGACGACCACGTCATCACGGCGACGAAGGCCCGCGAGCTCGGCAAGAAGTCCGTCGTCACGGGCGACCAAGTGTCGCTCGTCGGGGACGTCTCCGGCGACCCGGGCTCGCTGGCACGCATCGTGAAGGTCGCCGAGCGCACCACACTGCTGCGGCGGAGTGCCGACGACTCCGACGAGGTCGAGCGCGTCATCGTGGCGAACGCCGACCAGATGCTCATCGTGGTGGCCGCCGCCGACCCCGAGCCGCGCACCCGCCTGATCGACCGGTACCTGGTGGCCGCGTTCGACGCCGGCCTCGACCCGATCCTCTGCATCACGAAGACCGACCTCGCCGACCCCGCTGCGTTCCTGGCGCACTTCGCGTGCCTCGATCTGCGGATCGTGACGAGTCGGTCGGACGACGTCCCCTTCGAGGCCCTGCACGAACTGCTCGACGACAAGGTGACCGTGACCGTCGGGCACTCCGGTGTGGGCAAGTCGACCCTGGTGAACGCCCTGACCGGGTCGACGCGCGCGATCGGCGTCGTGAACTCCGTGACGGGTCGCGGGCGGCACACGTCGTCGTCGTCGATCGCACTGCGGGTTCGCGACGGCGGGTGGATCATCGACACGCCGGGTGTGCGGTCGTTCGGCCTGGGGCATGTCGACCCCGCGAACGTGTTCCGGGCGTTCGCGTCGCACGCCGTGCCGGTGCTGCCCGCGCGGGACGGCATCCCGCTGGCGCAGGCGCACGACTGGGAGATCGTCGACCGGGTGCAGGACGGGGAGCTGGGGCCGACCGGCGTCGAGCGGCTCGACTCGTTCCGGGCGCTGCTGACCGGGATGGGTGCGTCCGACCCCGGTTCCGAGTAGCGCGCGGGGGTGCTGGCTGGCGCTGGCCGGCGCTGGCCGGCGGCTGGTCGGCGCCGGTCGGCGGCTGGTCGGCGGCTGGTCGGCGGCTGGTCACGACACCCCGCGGTGTGTGCGTCGAGCGGTCACGAACTGTCGACTGGCGACGCGGTACCCGACAGTTCGTGACCACTCGAGCGCCAGCGCGCGGTGAGTCGTGACCACTCCGGTTCCCGCACCCCTCGCACCGGCGCCCGGTCTCCGCGCCCCTCGCACCGTGCAGACCTCGCACCGTGCGAGGGGCGCACGAACGGTGCGAGGTTGTGCACCCCGTGCGGGCTCGCGCGCCTCGCACCGAGTGCACAACCTCGCACCGGACGACGCCTCGACACCGAGCCGGCGTCGACAAGCGCGCATCGGGGTTGTACAGTTGCGGTCGTGTCTGACGTTGCAAAGTACAACTTTGCGCCGACCCCCGCTGTCGACGCCCCGTCCCCGAGCACGACGACGACGTCGCACGCGCACCACTCCCCCACCCACAAGTCCCCACGAGCCCCGAAGCCGCAGCGGTCCGACAGCGTCCTGCGCCCCGCCGGCCTCGGTCGTGTGCTGCTGACGTTCGCCTCGCACATCCTCGTGCCGCTGTTCCTGGCCGCCGGCATGGGCCTGGCCTACCTCGGTGCCTTCCACGCCCCGGCGCCGCAGGAACTGCCCGTCGGCATCGTCGGCCAGGGTGCGGCCACCCAGGTGTTCGCCCAGACCGTGACCGACCAGTCCGACGGGGCCCTCGTGGCCCACGTCGTCGCCTCGACGAAGGCGGCCGAGCAGCAGGTGCGCGACCGCGACCTCGCCGCCGTGTACGCGCCGACGGCGACGGGTGCCACGCTCTACGTCTCGACCGCCGCGTCGGAGACGACCGCGAGCGCCGCGCAGAAGGTCTTCCTGCCGATCGCCTACGACCAGCACGTGCCGTTCCGGGTCGTCGACGTCGTACCCACGGGCGACCAGGACACCACCGGCCAGGGGCTGTTCTTCCTGCTCGTGGCCCTGAGCGTCGGCGGGTACGCGTCCGCGATCGCCGTGGCCTCGGTCGCGACGAAGCTCCGTGCCGTGTGGACCGCGGTCATCGGGCTCGCCACCGCGGGGGTCGTCGCCGGCATCGGCGTGATCGTCGCCGGACCGATCTACGGCGTCATCACCACCCACCACTGGCAGGTGTTCCTGTTCGCCTGGCTCTACGACGCGATCATCGTCGCGCTCGGCGTCGGGCTGCACCCCGTGCTCGGCCGGTGGACCACCCCGATCCTCACGATGCTGTTCGTGATGCTGAACTTCACGTCGTCCGGCGGGATCTTCCAGCCGGCGTTCCAGCCCGGGTTCTTCGCCGCCCTGCACACCTTCTGGAGCGGTGCCGCATGGCTGCAGGCCGCACAGGACCTGCAGTACTTCCCGGACGCCTCCCTCGGCCGGTCGTCGCTCGTGCTCGCCCTCTGGCTGGCCGCCGCGCTCCTGCTCTGCGTCGTCGTGCACGGACTCGTCGCCCGCCGGACCCGCATCGCCCGCGAGCGCGAGGTCACCCGGCTCGAGGAAGAAGAGGTCGTCGCCGCGTAGCGACGGTAGGTTGGGCGACGTGGACCTCAGCGCCGACCTGGACTTCGCCCGCTCCCTCGCCGACACCGCCGACGCGATCAGCCTCGAGCGCTTCCGTGCCGCCGACCTGCACGTGACGAAGAAGGCCGACAGCACGCACGTCACCGACGCCGACCAGGCCGTCGAACGGGCCCTGCGCGAGCGGCTCGCCGCCGAGCGACCGGACGACGCGTTCCTCGGCGAGGAGACGACGGCGGACACCGGGGCCGAGGCCGTCAGCGAAGGGCACCGCCAGTGGGTGGTCGACCCGATCGACGGCACCGCCAACTACCTGCGCGGCGTACCGGTGTGGGCGACCCTCATCGCGCTCGCGGTCGACGGCCGCCCGGTGCTCGGCGTCGTCAGTGCGCCCGCCCTCGGCAAGCGCTGGTGGGCGGCCGAGGGCTCCGGAGCGTTCTCGCTGGACGGACCACTCCGGGTCTCCGGGGTGTCCGAGCTCGCCGACGCGAGCCTGAGCTACAACAGCATCCAGCAGTGGGACGACGACGACCGCCTCGAGCCGCTCGTCGACCTGTCGCGCCGGGTCTGGCGCACCCGGGCCTACGGCGACATGTGGTCGTACATGATGGTGGCCGAGGGCGTCCTCGACGTCGCCGGCGAACCGGACCTGAAGCCGTGGGACATCGCGGCCCTCGTCCCCATCGTCGAAGAGGCCGGCGGTCGCTTCACCTCGCTCGACGGCGACCCCGGGCCGTGGCACGGCAGCGCCCTCGCCTCGAACGGCCTGGTGCACGATGCCGTGGTCGAGGTCATCCGCCGCGACTCCTAAGACCGGTCGGCGCGCCGACCACCCCGCTCGGCGGACCCCGACGCCTCGGTCTGCTCGGCGGACCCCGACGCCTCGGTCTGCTCGGCGGACCCCGCAGCCGCGCCAGGGTGCTCGGACTCCCCGGACCGCCGCGCCGCCCGCCGACGCGCCACCAGGTCCGCACCGGCCAGCACGAGCGCCAGCGCCATCAGCGACACCGTGAACGTCGTGCCGCTGCGGAACGCGTCGTGGTACGCGTCGAGACGCCCGCCTGACCCGCCGGATCCCGACCCCGCCGCCTCGCTCCGCACGATCCCGTAGAAGATGCTGGTCGCGACCGCGGTGCCGATCGCCGTGCCGACGCGCTGGCCGAGCTGTTGCATCGACCCCGCCACCCCGGACTGCTCGACGGGGATCTCGGCCAGGGTCAGGGTCTGGTTCGGCGACACCACGAACCCGCCACCGAGTCCGCCCACCAGGAACGCGCCGGCCATCGCCCACGGCGTGACCTCCGGCGGGGTGGCGACGGCGGCGACCATGAGCAGCAGGAAGCCGACGACGACCATCCCGAGCCCGGCGACCACCAACGCCCGCCCGACCCGGTCCACGATCCGTCCGCCGATGTAGGAGCCCACGGCACTCGTCGCGGCGAAGGGGATGCTCACCATGCCGGCGAACAACGGCGACAGCCCGAGGCCCTCCTGCAGGTACAGCGTGACCATGAGGAACGACGCCGGCAGCGCCGCGAAGTAGACGGCCACGATCGACAACCCGTTGCGGTACGACGACAGCCGGAACAGCTCGAAGTGCACCACGGGCGACTTGCCCTGCCGCTTGAACCGCTGCTCCCAGAGCACGAACAGCACGAGGAACACCGCGAAGCCGACGAGCCAGAACCAGCGGCTCGCGGAACCACCGCCGCCACTGGTCAGCACGAACGGCAGCATCAGGGTGATGATGGCGGCACCGAGCAGCAGGATGCCGACGACGTCCAGTTCGCGGTCCTGCGCCTTCCCCTGGGCACCCTTCGGCAGCAAGCGGACGGCGAAGAGCAGTGCGGCGATCCCGAGGGGCACGTTCATCCAGAACAGCAGCCGCCAGCCGGACTCCTCACCGCCGATCGCGATGAGGCCACCGCCGATGGTCGGCCCGAGGGCGGTGGAGATGCCGATCATCGCCCCGAACAGCCCGAACGCGCGGCCCCGCTCCGGTCCGCGGAACAGCTGCTGCACCAGTCCGATGACCTGGGGCATCTGGATCCCGGCGGCGAAGCCCTGCAGGATCCGGGTGACGATCAGCACCTCGATGTTCGGTGCGACGGCGCACAGCAGGCTCGATCCGGTGAACGCGCTGAGGCCCACGATGAACATGACGCGCCGGCTCTTCAGGTCGCCGAGCCGACCGGCGGGCACGAGGGCGAGGCCGAACGCCAGCGCGTACCCCGCCACGATGAGCTGGAGCGACGAGCTGGTGGCCCCGAGGGACTGCTCGATCGAGGGCAGCCCGACGTTCACCTTGGACAGGTCGAGGATCGTCAGGGCCGCGACCGCCACGCAGACGGCGAAGGCCCGCCACCGGGTGCGGTCATCGAGGCGGGCGTCGGTCGGTTCGGCGTTGGACATCCCGTCCGTGCTACACCTGCGACGACGAACGAGGTCCGGACAGACCTGTACCCCGGTTCCGTCCGGCGGACCCGGATCGGGGTGCAGAGGGCGGGTGCCACACCCCCCTCGTGGCCCCCCGTACTGGGGGCACCGTTCTGGACATCTGCTCACCGGAGTCCGCTCGGCGAGCCGGTACCTGAGTTATCGTGCTCCAGACGGCAGGTCACGTGATGCTCTCGGATTCCCTAGATCCGGACGGCGGAACAGACCGGTCGTGTTCGTCCGAAGACCCTAACCCGAGGGGTGATACAGACGATGACATCATCGTTCCCGAGCGGAACCGAGTGCACCCACACTCGTCGACCGCATCCAATCCACGACAGTTCCGGCGCGCGCTCAGTCGCCGCCGCTCGTCTGCACTCCGCCACGGTCACCCGCCGTGCAGCAGTCCGGTCCGCCTCCGTGCGCCCCGTCGCAGCGACCCCCGTGTTCGCCGACGCCCTCCTCGCAGCATCCGCCTCCGGACCCGGAGGCCGGTGAGTCATGGCACTCACCGGTCGACGTCTCGAGGTCGACCGGATCGCGACCCTCGCAGTGCTCCCACGGGAGTCCGCGATGGTCGTGGTCGGCGACCCTGGTTCCGGACGTAGCAGCGTCCTCGACGCGGTCTCGAACCGCGTTTCCCTCCCCGTCGTCCGGGTCGGTGTCAACGGGAGTGAATCCCGCTGGCCGCTGGCCGGGGTGACCTCCCTGTTCACCGCGCTCGACGACCCCCGAGCGACCGCACACATCGCCCACCTGCTGCAGGCCGGCGGGACCGCAGCGGCCGTGACGGCCGGGCTGGCGGCGGCGCACGACTTCCTCGACGCCGTGCACGCCCTGACCCTCCCGCCGACGCTCGTCCTCATCGACGACCTCGACCGGATGGACACGGAGAGCCAGGAGCTCATCGCGTTCCTCGCCGGACGACTCGCGGGCACCGCCCTGCGCGTCGTGGCGACGGTCCGTTCGGTGCCGTCGGACGGTCCGCTCGCGGCCCTGCCGATCCTGCGCATCGAACCGCTGCCGGCGGACGAGGCCCTGGTCCTCGCCCGGGCCATGGCACCGGCCGAGGCGAACGACGGCGTCCTCGCCGTCCTCGCCGAGGAGACCGGTGGCAACCCGGGCGCGCTCCGTGAACAGCTCGCGGTGCTCACCCGGGAGCAGCTCACCGGCGCGGAGCCGATCGTGCTCCCGCTCCGACCCACTCCGACGACCGAGGCCATCGCGGCGCTCGCACTCGGGCCCGCCGCGGGACGCGATCTGGACGTCCTCGCGAAGCTCGCCCTGGTGCCCGTCGCGAAGACCACGGCGTGGGACCGCGACGAGCTGGACGACCTGGTCGGGGCCGGTCTCGCGACCGTCCGCGGGCAGAGCGTCACCGTCCGGCACCCGTTGGTCCGTTCCGCGCTCTACTGGCGGATGCCCGCCCGTGACCGTCGTGCGGCACACGCCGAGCTGGCCACGGCGAGCGCGGAGACCGACCCGCGGTCGGCCGCGTGGCACCGGAGCTTCGTCGACGACGTCCCCGACGTGGTCGCGCTGCTCCAGGCCGCACGGTCGTACGTCGTGGACGGCAACGTGCACGCCGCGATCGCGCTGACCGAACGTGCCCTGCACATCGGCGGCGGGACCGAGGACGAGCACGTCGCGCTCCTCGGGGTCGCGGAGGCCATGCTCGGCAAGCGCCTGCTCGGCTTCGCTGCGCGGTACCTCGCGGCGCTCCGTCCGTTCCGGACGACGCCGAACGAGGTCCGCCGGCTCCGGCTGCAGTACTCGGCCGAGTACCTCAGCGGTGACGCCGTGCACGCGGACGAGCTGCTCGTCCCCGTCGACGCGACCGACCCGGCCGAGGTGGACGCCGTCGCCGGGCTGATGGCCATGGTGGCGTGCTTCCGTGCCGAGGCGTGGGAGCTCGACCAGGCCAAGGACCTGCTGCACCGGATCGAACCGCTCGAGGGGTCGGCGTCCGCGCACACCCTCGAGATCGCGACGACCGCGCGGGAGCTCATCGCCGCCGTGGACGGCGTGCTGCCGCCCGACACCGAGCTGCACGACGGGCTCGCGACGTCGGAGCTCGTGGCGATGTCGGACCCGGCCCTGCTGCTCCTCGCCCACGCGCTGAGCATCGGCGAGCGCTACCGGAGCGCGCGACGGGTGTTCGCACTCGTGCTCGCCCGGGGGCAGGAGACCGCGGCGGTGTGGACCGAGGCGGCCCGCTACCTGACGTCCGAGAACGAGGTGCGCTCCGGCAACTTCCGGCAGGCGCTCCGCGCGATCGACGTGTGGGAGTCCGGTTCGTCCGTCGCCGAGCGGTTGCGTGAGCCCTCCCGGGCGATCGCCGTCGCGTGGCGGCACTTCGCCGAGGGCCGTTCCGCCGAGGCGCTCGACGTCGTGGACCGGTGCCTCGAGCACCGATCGACGAGTCGGCTCTGGGGTGCGACGGCGAAGCTGCACGCGCTCCGCGGCAAGGTCCTGCTGCTCGACGGCCGCCTCGACGAGGCAGCCACCGCACTCGAGGCCGCCGACGCCATCGGTCGGTCGCTCCGGAACCCCGCGGTGCTCCGGCACCTCGGCGACCTGGTCGAGGCGTACGTGCGTCTCGGACGGACCGACGACGCGCGGACGATCACGGCCCGCCTGGCGGCTGACCACCATGCCCGTCCCGGGCGCTGGGGTGCCCTCGTGCTGGCGCGGAGCCTCGCGCTCGTCGCCGACGACACCACCCGCGAGACGGCTCGTCGCCGTGCGCTGGAGCTGTTCCAGCCGCACGACTCGCAGTACGAGCGGGCTCGCACGTTCGCGGCGCTCGCCGCGGTCGGCAACCCGGCCGAGCGTCCGCGCCTCGGTGCGGCGGCCGCAGCGGCGTACGAGGCGGCCGGCCTGCGTCGACCGCTGGTGACGCCGGCGCCGGCTGCGGCGATGCCGCAGTTCGGCACGGGCTCGTCGTCGATCCGGTCCGGACCCGTGCTCTCGCCGGCGTTCCCGGGGACCCCGCGCAGCGCCCCCGACGCGTCGGCGGTGCTCACGTCACTGACCGCCGAGGAGCGTGCGGTGGTGCAGAAGGTCACCGAGGGGTACCGCAACCGCGAGATCGCCTCGTCGCTGTTCATGTCGCAGCGCACGGTGGAGCTGCGGCTCACGCAGATCTACCGCAAGGTCGGCGCGCGGTCGCGATCGCACCTGGTCGCGCTCCTCACGTAGGAGACGCACAACAGGACGGACGGGAGGCCCGGTACCAGCTGGTACCGGGCCTCCCGTCCGTCGTCCCTCGCTTGGTGCGACGGCGGTTGCGGGAGTCCGCACGCGACCGCAGCGCGGTGTGCCCCCGCACGCGGGGAACCGCAAGAGCGTCCGACGGGTGTTGCCGTGTGGTCGGCGGCGGGTGAGGCTTCTCCTGCACCGACCGCCGTGCCCCTCCCCCGGGGGCCAGCCCGCGGTACCCCGTCCGGTACCCGAACCCCTCGGCCCAACGACACCGACGTCCGTCCTCGCCTGATCCGAGGACGGGCGTCGGTTCCCGGGCCGGGAGGCCCCGGACGCGCGGCAGACCCGACGGCGGTCGGTGCCGCACCAGTCCCACCTCCCCGTTCCACCCACCCTCGTTCCCCCGAAGGGACAGCCGATGTGCGGCATCATCGCGGCCCGCGTGTCTGACGACGCGACCCCCTACCTGCTCGACGGACTCGAACGACTCGAGTACCGCGGGTACGACTCCGCCGGCATCGCCGTCCGGACGGCTGGCGGCCGTACCGAGACGATCCGCTCGGTCTCCCGCGTCGGCGACCTGCGCACCCTCGTCGCTGCACGCTCCGGTGACGCGCTCACCGGCGTCGGCATCGGCCACACCCGCTGGGCCACGCACGGTGCCGTGCGCGAGGCGAACGCGCACCCGCACGCCGACTGCACCGGCCGGATCTCGATCGTGCACAACGGCATCGTCGAGAACGCGGACCGGCTGCGCCAGACGCTCGAGGCGCAGGGCCACCGCTTCCGGTCCGACGTCGACTCCGAGGTCATCGCGCACCTGGTCGAGCGGGCGTTGGCGGTCGACCCGGACCTGATGCTCGCGGTGCAGATCGCGACGGCGCAGCTCGAGGGCTCGTGGGCGATCGTGGTCCTGGACGCCCGGGACGGCCGCATGGTCGTGGCGGCGGACCGTTCGCCGCTCGTCGTCGCCCGCTCCGGCCGCGGCGACTTCGTGGCGAGCGACATCGGCGCGATCGCCGAGTGGTGCGAGACGTTCGTGGCGCTGCGCGACGGCGACGTCGTCGAGCTCGGTGAGGCCTGGACCTGGTCGTCCGACGGCATCACGGTTCCCGTGCCGTTCCCCACGCCGTCCCCGTTCGCCGCCGCCGCACTCGACCTCGGCGACCACACCGACCACATGGCGAAGGAGATCGACGAGCAGGCCGACGTCGTCGCGACGATCCTGGACCGGGTGACCCGCCGCACCGCCGACGGCAGCATGTGGGTGGGCCTCGGCCTGGCCGGCTTCCACCGGCTGGCGATCGTCGCGTGCGGCACGTCGCTGAACGCGGGCCAGGTGATCGCGACCGCACTGCGCGGGATCGGTGGTGTGCCGACCGACATCGTCGTCGCGAGCGAGGCCGACCAGGCCGTCCTCGGTCCGGGCACCCTGGTCGTCGCGATCAGCCAGTCCGGTGAGACCGCCGACGTACTCCGCGCCCTGAACCGGTTCGAGGACCGCCACCCGGTGCTCGCGCTGACCAACAACATGCACTCCTCGCTCGCCCGACGGGCCGACGCCGTGCTCGACTGCCACGCCGGCCCGGAGATCGGCGTCGCCGCCACGAAGACGTTCACGGCGCAGGTCGTCGTCGGCGTCGCGGCGATGATCTCCGCGATGGTGGCCTCCGGCCGTATCGAACCGTCGCGCGCGCAGGTGCTCGTCGACGAGCTGCTCGACCTGCCGGCACGGATCGAGCACGCCGCGCGGGTGTCCGCCGAGCGGATGCCGCTGCTGGTGTCGAGCGTCAAGGAGGCGACGGGCTTCCTGTTCCTCGGCCGCGGTGCCGGACTGCCGTACGCCGCCGAGGGCGCCCTGAAGCTCAAGGAGCTCAGCTACCGCTGGGCCGAGGCGTACCCCGCCGGCGAACTCAAGCACGGGCCGCTCGCGCTGGTGGACGACGGCACCCCGGTGGTCGTCATCGACCACGGTGAGCCGAAGATCCAGTCGGCGATCGCCGAGGTCCGGGCCCGCGGTGGCTTCGTCATCACGATCGGCGGCGAGTCGGCGGACATCCCCGCGCTCGGCCGCCGTGGCACCGGGGACCTGGCCTGGGGTGCGATGACCGCGCCGTGGGGTCCGCTCGAGGCCGTCGTGCCGCTGCAGATGCTCGCGCGGGAACTGGCCCTGCAGCTCGGGTGCGACGTCGACAAACCCCGGAACCTCGCGAAGTCGGTGACGGTCGAATAGCCGGGCGCCGACGCGTGAACCGCCTGACGGTGTTCCTCGCCGTCCTCACAGCCCTGGCGATCACCGGCACCGTGGTCCTGGTCACGGTGGTGCTGACGACGCCCGTGCTCCCCTGACGCCGGTCCCGCAGGGTCTTCCTGGGCGGGGCTGCGATGCTGGTCACTTGACCACCGCAGCCCCGCCCCTCGTCTTCGTCGCGCTCCTCGTCGGCGCCGTCCTGCCGTTCGTGCCGTTCGTCGGCCGGGTGGCCCGCATCGCCGCGACCATCGCGCACGAGGTCGGGCACGCGATCGTCGTCGTGCCGTTCGGCGGGCGGATCCAGCGGATCGAGCTGCACCCGGACGGGTCCGGCGAGGCCTGGGTCCAGCTCGGCCGGGTGCCCGGCGGCATCCGGTGGCTCGTCCGGATCCTGAACCTGTACGCCGGGTACAGCGCACCCCTCTGGGCGGGGGTGCTCCTGGTGACCGGGGTGCTGCACGGCTCCCGCTGGCTGCCCGTGGTGGTGCTCGCGGTCATCGGGCTCGTCGCGCTGGCGTTCGTCCGGAACTGGTTCGGCCTGCTCGTCGTGCTCGGCTTCGACGCCCTCGCCCTGTGGGTGGCCGTCCGCCCGTCCGAGGCGACCGTCCTGGTGGTCGCCGCCGTCGGGGCCTTCTTCGTCGTCGACGGCCTGCGCTCGGTGGTGCAGGTCGGCCGCTGGCTGGTCACCGGCGCACGGGTGCAGACCGACTTCCACATCGCCGCGGCCGAGATGCGGGTGCCGGCGTCCCTGTGGTTCGTGCTGTTCGTCGCCGTGAACGCCGTCGCCGTGTGGCTGGCGCGCGAGCCGCTGCTCCAGGTCTGGGACACCGTCGTCACCGGGGTCCGCGCGCTCGTCTGAGGGGTCGCGGCCACGTAACCGGGGGCCGCAATCGCCTGTCCGCGCCGAGGGGCTGCGAGGCTACCGCCAGACGACCCCCGGAGGTGTCCCATGGCGACCGACGACCACGGCTTCGCGACCGAGCAGGTACACGGCGGCTTCGTGCCCGACGCCGGGCACGGCGCCCGGATCCCCGCGATCCACATGTCCTCCGGGTTCCTGTTCGACGACTTCGACCAGGCCCGCGACCGCTTCGCCGACACCGACGACGGCTACACCTACACGCGCCTCGGCAACCCCACGAACGCCGACGTCGAGCGTCGCGTGGCGCTGCTCGAACGCGGTGTCCAGGCGATCCTGGTCGGCAGCGGTCAGGCGGCGGCGACCGTGGCGTTCCTCGGCCTGCTGCAGGCCGGCGACCACGTCGTCAGCGCCCGGAGCATCTACGAGGGCACGCGCGGCCTGCTGCTGCAGAACCTCGGCCGGCTCGGCATCGAGGTCGACTTCGTCACCGACGCCCGCGACCTCGATGCCTGGGCCGCCGCGGTGCGACCGAACACGAAGGCGTTCTTCGCCGAGACGATCCCGAACCCGAAGAACGACGTCCTCGACATCACCGGCGTCGCCGAGACCGCACACCGCGCCGGCGTCCCGCTGATCGTCGACAACACCCTCGCCACGCCGTACCTGGTGCGCCCGGTCGAGCACGGCGCGGACATCGTCGTGCACTCGGCGTCGAAGTTCCTGTCCGGCCACGGAGCCGGACTCGGCGGCGTGGTCGTGGACGGCGGCCGGTTCGACTGGACCGCCGCCCCCGAGCGCTGGACGCACCTGACCAGCCCCGAGCGGTCCCTCGGCGGCGAGAGCTACGCCGAGCGGTACGGCAACCGGGCGTTCGCCGTGTTCGCCCGCGACGTCGTCGCCGCACGCATCGGCCCGGCGCCGTCCCCGTTCAACGCGTTCCTGCTCCGCCAGGGCATCGAGACGCTGTCGCTGCGGGTGGAACGTCACTGCGCGAACGCGCTGGCCGTCGCGTCCTGGCTGGACCAGCAGCCGGAGGTGACGAGCGTCGACCACGCGGGCCTGGCCTCCAGTGGGTTCCACGACCTCGCCCAGCGCTACCTGCCCCGCGGAGCCGGGTCCGTCTTCGCCTTCACGCTCGCCGGTGGCGAAGCCGCCGCGCGGGCGTTCATCGACGCCGTGCAGCTGTTCAGCCGGATGACCCACCTGGGCGACGTCCGCTCGCTGATCCTGCACCCGGCCACCACCACGCACGCCGGCCGCACGCCGGAAGAGCGCGCCGAGCAGGGCATCAGCGACGGCCTGATCCGCCTGTCGGTCGGCATCGAGGACGTCGCGGACCTGCTCCGCGACCTGGAACGCGGGTTCGCCGCGGTGCGGTCCGCAGACGCCACCGCAGGCCTGGAGGCACGTGGAGCGTCGGACGCGCAACGCACGGCAGCCGGTGGGCCGGCCCTCGACCGGCAGGAGCGCTGAATGGCCGAGCTGCAGCACTTCGGGTACTTCTTCTCCCGCGGCTTCGGCCCGCAGGCCTGGGGACGGTCCGACTGGGACTGGGGCCACGACTGGACGAAGCCGGACCTGTACCAGCAGTCCGTCCGGACGCTCGAGCAGGCCGGCATGGACCTGGTCATCGCCGAGGACGCCGTCTCGCTCGGCTCCCCCACGACCCTGGACCTGCGCATCCGCCAGGCGTACGGCGGCCCGAAGCACGACCCGCTGCTGCTCGCCCCGTACCTGTTCGCCGCCAGCTCGCACATCGGCATCGCGCCGACCGTCAACGCCGGCATCACTCCGCCGTACCTGGCGGCACGGCAGTTCGCGACCCTGGCGCACCTGTCCTCGGACCGGCTGGGCATCAACGTCGTCACCGACGTCGGCAGCGCACGCCACGCCGGCCTGCCGCCGCTGCCGCACGACCAGGCATACGACCGCGCCGAGGAGTGGATCACCCTGCTCCGCCGGCTCTGGCACTCGTGGGGCGACGCGTACGTCGGCGCACCGGACTCGTGGCACTTCGCGGACGGCGACGCGCTCGACGCGTTCCACCACGAGGGCGCCCACTTCACCGCCGACGGTCCGCTCAACGCCCTGCCGCTGGCGTCGGACCCCGTGGTCGTGTCCCCCGGTGGCTCGGGCCGAGGGCTCGCGTTCGCCGGCACCCACTCGGACGTGCAGCTCGCGCTCGCGCCGCTGTCCGCCGCCGCGGTGACGGACTACCGCGCCCGGGTGATCGCGGCAGCCGAGGCCGCAGGGCGGTCCGCCGCGGACCTGCGGATCCTGTTCGTGCTCAAGCCCGTGATCGTGTCCTCACCGGAGGAGGCCGACCGCATCGTCGCGGCGTCCGAGCACCCCACCGACGACGCCCTGCGAGCGGCGGCGATCGCGTGGTCGAGTGACTCGGAGACCGACCTGCTCGCGCTCGACCTGGACGCCCCGGTGCCCGAGGGGACCTTCGGTGAGCACGTCTCGGCCGGCACGATCCGCGGGCTGCTCGGGGACACCCCGGACGCACCGCTGCGGGCGCTGCTCGCACGCAAGGCGCGGCAGGGACGGATCGCATCACGCTCGGGGTTCGTGGGGACCGCCGACGAGTTCGCGGACTTCATCGAAGAGCTCGGCAGCGACGCCGACAACGACGGGATCATCTTCTCGGGCGACCTGCACCCGGCGCAGATCCAACGGATGTTCGGCGACCTGGTGCCCGTGCTCCGGCGCCGTGGGCTCCTGCGACGGGAGTACGGCGCCGGAGGGATCCGAGCGAACCTGTTCGACTTCTAGCGGAAGCGGCTGCGTCTGCGTCGCTGTCCGGCGGCACGGGCGCCCCGTCGACCGTTCGGTCCGGATCCGCGGTCCGGACGGTCGATGTGTGGCACCGCCCGTCGGCGTGAGGCTGGACCCACCACACCGAACGGAAGGTCCTCCCCCATGCGTCTCCCCCGCACCCTCGTCGCCACTGCCGCCGCAGCCCTCGCCGTCACCGGCATCACGGCTGGCGCAGCCGTCACCTCGTCGAACAGCGCCACCGCCGACGTCCGCACCGCCACGGACGCCCGCACCGTCGCCGTCACCGGCGATGCCGTCGTCGAGTCCAAGCGGCTGAGCTCCGCCGAAGCCATGCGGGCGGCCTCGGCCGCCCTCGCCGCTGCAGAGGCGGACGGCGCGGGCTTCGTCAGCGTCTCGGTCGTCGACCGCAACGGTCAGCTGCAGGCCTTCGTGCGCGGCGAGAACGCCGCGTCCCACACGATCAGTGCCTCGCGGCAGAAGGCGTACACCGCCGCGGCCTTCGGGTCGCCGACGTCCGAACTCGCGAAGCGCGCCACGGGCGACAACGCCGGGCTGAAGGACCTGCCCGGCACGCTGTTCCTCGCCGGGGCCGTGCCGGTCAAGGCGGGCGAGGCCTCCATCGGCGGCATCGGGGTCGGCGGCACCCCGTCGGGCGCCACGGACCAGGAGTACGCGCAGGCCGGGCTCGACGCGATCACGAAGTGACCGGGCGACGTCGGGGCGTGCTCCGACGACGCTGAGTCCGTCACGGCGACGGCGGGACGACCATCGGTCGCCCCGCCGTCGTCACGTCGTCGGGCCGTCCGGCGACCGCGCGGGGTGCGCCAAGCCGTCGAGGGCGATGATGCCCCGTCGGGTCGCCTCGGCCACCGCCCCGGCTCGGCCGTCGACACCGAGCTTCGCGAACACCCGCACCAGGTGCGTCTTCACCGTCGACTCGCTCATGAAGAGCCGCCCCGCGATCAGACGGTTCGTCGAGCCGTCAGCGAGCAGTTCGAGCACGTCGAGCTCACGTGGGGTCAGGGTCTCGTCCGGTCGGCGACCACGGTCGAGCATGCGTTCCGCCACGGCCCGCGTGTACACGGCGGTCCCGGTGGCCGCGGCCCGGACCGCGGCGGCGAGTTCCTCGGCGGTCGCGTCCTTGAGCAGGTACCCCGTCGCCCCGGCATCGAGCGCCCGCATGATCGACACGTCGGTCGCCGTGGCCGTGAACACGAGCACGCGGGTGGTCCGCACCAGTCCGGGGATCAGGTCGACACCGTTCCGCGTCCCCAGGCCCAGGTCGAGCACGACGACGTCCGGAGCCGCCTCGGCGACCAGGGCGCTCACGGCTTCCGGATCCCCGGTCGAGGCGACGACGTCGATGTCGGGGAAGGTCCCGAGGATCGCGGCGACACCGGACCGTAGCACCGGGTGGTCGTCGACGAGCAGGACGCGGGTCATGGTTCCTCCAACGGGACGGTCGCCCGCAGCACCGTACCGTCCGGGCCGGAGCGGATGTCGAGCGTGCCTCCGACGGCCTCGAGTCGCCGGCGCATCATCGTCAGGCCGTGTCCCCCGGTCGGCCCGGGCGTGACCGGCCGGCTCGGGTCGAAGCCACGGCCGTCGTCGCGGACGACGACTGCGACCGAGTCGTCCTGGTTCCGGAACTCCAGTGAGATCGACGCAGCGCCGGCGTGCCGTTCGGCGTTGCCGAGCGCCCCCTGCGCGCTCCGCAACAGGGCCATTGCACGTATCGGTGTCAGCGTCTGCGGCTCCCCGACCACCGACCAGCGGGCGCCCACGCGCTCGGCGGCTGTGGAGAGGGCGGCCGTCAACGAGTCCGTCGACCCGTCCGCCGCGCCGTTCGCTGACTCGCCGACGTCCGGGTGATCTGCTCCGAGGCCGTCGACCAGCGCGCGGGTGTCCACCACCGCGCTGCGCAGTGCACGGCGTGCCTGCTGCGCGAGGGCGTCGTCCCCGGACCGTTCCGCCGCTTCGGTCAGGAACAGTGCGCCCGCCACCGACTGCACCACCGTGTCGTGCAGCTCAGCGGCGACGTGCTGGCGTGCTTCGAGTGCACCGGCCCGCCGCTCGGAGGCAACGAGTCGCGCGCGGGTGGCGACGAGCTGCCGGACCGTTCGCGACCGCTCGTCCAGAGCCACCCGCGACACCACGATCGCGGCGAGGAACACCGCGCCGGACAGCAGACACCCCACGAGCAGCCCGGGGTCGTCGTTCCCGGTCAGACGGGGCACCGAGACCGCTGCGACGACGATCGCCGCAGCGCTGGCGAGCGTGGCCGGCACGAGCCGCGCGGTCGTCTGCAGCAGGACCACCAGCGGGACGACGCTCCACGCGGCGCTCGGGGCGACCACGACGAGCACGACCGCGAGCAGCGTCAGCCCGAGGGGCACCGCGACGGGGACCGGACGGCCCAGGAGCACGACAGCATTGGCCGAGCCCGCTGCGATCAGGGCGACCCCGAGGGTCACCGCGACGACGTGGTTCGGCTCACCGGCGTGGAACTGGTGGTACCGCAGCGTCCCGACGGCGGTGACGAGCGCCAGGGCTGCGGCGGCGAGGGTGCTCGCCCGGCGGCTGAGGCGCCGGCCCAGCCCGCGCCAGGACGACGAGGGTGGGACCGGGGGCACCGCACCAGGGTACGGACCCCCGGTCGGAGATCTGCTGTGCCGCTACTTCTTCTTCTTGGCCTTCTTGCCGTCGTCCTTCTTGGACTTCTTCGACTTCTTCTTGTCGTCGTCCTTCTTGGACGGCTTCTTGTCGTCGTCCTTCTTCTTCGACTTCTTCTTCTTGTCGTCGTCCTTCTTCGACTTCTTCTTCTTGTCGTCGTCCTTCTTCGACTTCTTCTTCTTGTCGTCGTCCTTTTTCGGCTTCGCCTTGCTCGCACCCGTCGGCAGCGGCAGGACGGCCGACACGGCCGCCGGCTCCGCCTGCGAGGCGTCGGCGTCGGCATCGCCGGACGCACCGGTCTCCGGCGACTCCAGCCCGTCGATCGGCTCGACGACCACGGCCGATCCGGTGTCCAGCTCGACGTCGACCGCGTGCTCCTCGAGCACCGGTGCCAGGGCGTCGGCGACCCGCTCGACCGTCAGCACCGCGTCCGCCTCGGCGAGTCGGAGCAGGGCCTGCGCGGTCCGGACCCGGGTGGTCGCCTTGCGCGCGAGGACGTCCGACCGTGCCCCTTCGAGGAACGTGCGCAGGGCGCGTTCCACGGCGGAGCGTCCGCGTGGGGCAGCGCGGTCGAGCCGATCGAGTTCCCCGGCGACCCCGGAGACGTCGTCGGCGACGTGCTCGTGGCGGACCGACTCGATGAGTGCGGCGATGGCGGCGGCGGCACGTTCGACCCCGGCGGAGCGCTGGTCGAGCACGACGAGCATCTCGACCACCGAGCCGTAGGTGACGGTCTCGAGGCGGACCGGCTCCGCGCCGCGACCGCGAACGACCAGGCGGGTGTCGGGTTTCGGCAGCCATGCGGCGAGGGCGGCGACCGTGGCGACGGAGCCCACGATCCGCTCGTACTCGCTGAGCACAACTCGTTCCTGCTCCCGCAGACGGACACGGATCGCGATCTCCTGCACCACGTGCTGACCTCTCGTTCGGGTTCGACGCGAGCGTGTTCTGCGCGCCTGCTCCGGAGCGTAGTCCTCGGACGTGGCGGAACAGCGAACGCCCCGGCACTGTCCAGGGGACGGTGCCGGGGCGTTCAGGTGGCGCAGCGTGACAGCGGTTCGTCGTTCGGCGAATGGTGGAGATGGGGGGAATCGAACCCCCGTCCATCGCTGCAATTCGACGTCTTCTACGGGCGTATCCGGATAGTTCGTTCTGCTCGGCCCCGTCCTTTGCTACCGGCTTCTAGGACGACGGGCCCAGTCTCAGTGCAAGTCCCGCACGGCCCTGAGGCGCAACCGTGCAGCAAGTCCTCTGGATGACGTCGGGATCAGGTTAGAAGACGGTCACCTGGCCGACGGACTTCATGTGCTGGGCTGCTTACGCAGCGAGAGCGAAGTCAGTGCGCTTGGAATTGGCACTTGTTGTTTTCCACGGATCGTTTACGAGATAACCGTGGGTCCTCGGCCCGCTTCCCGTCGGCACACAGGCAATGTCGAAACCGATCATCCCCATGCGGGCCGGACGTGCGAGCCGCTGTCACGCTGTTGAGTTGCCAATGCCCCTGTCGGAGCAGTCCCTCAGTCTAGCCGAGGAGATGCGTCAGCGCTACTCGCCGACGCGGTTCCGGGTGCGCATGGCCCGCTCGGCCTCACGCTTGTCGGTCTTCTCGCGCAGCGCCTGGCGCTTGTCGAACTCGCGCTTGCCCTTCGCGACGGCGATCTCGATCTTGGCCCGACCGTCGTGGAAGTAGATCTGCAGCGGCACGAGGGTGTACCCGCCCTGAGCCGTCTTGTGCGAGATCTTCACGATCTGCTGCTTGTGCAGGAGCAGCTTGCGCTTCCGTCGGGGCGAGTGGTTGTTCCACGTGCCCTCGGTGTACTCCGGGATGTGCACGGCGTCGATCCACGCTTCGCCACCGTCGATGTAGGCGTACCCGTCGACCAGGGACGCCCGCCCCATCCGCAGGGACTTCACCTCAGTGCCGGACAGGACCATGCCCGCTTCGTACGTGTCCTCGATGAGGTAGTCGTGCCGGGCGCGACGGTTCGTTGCGACGATCTTCTCCCCGCGTTCCTTCGCCATGACGACTCCTCTCGATGGTGACCGGTGCAGTGCGCTGCGTGGGTGGTTCGGCGCAGCCCTACAGACTACTCAACACGAAGCGGGCGGCGCACCTTCCCGGCGCGCCGCCCGCTCGCGGATGCTGTGCTGTGTCAGACCTTCAGGTACCGGCGGATGGCGATCGACGCCGACGCCGCGGCGAGGAGCACCCCGATCACGATCACCGCGGGGACCACGATGGCCGCGTCGCCCATGCCGATGAACGCCGTGCCGGTGAAGCGCTCCGCCAGGAAGTTCCGGACGAAGAACCAGACCACGGCGGTGATCGCGCCACCGGCCAGGACGGCTCCGATGGCGGCGGCGATCACCCCCTCGAGCACGAACGGTGTCTGGATGAACCGGTTCGACGCACCGACAAGCCGCATGATGCCGAGCTCTCGCCGTCGACTGAACGCCGACAGGCGGATCGTCGTCGCGATGAGCAGCACCGCCGCCACGAGCATGAGCGCCGCGATGCCGATCGCCGTGTACGACGAGGCGTTGAGCAGGTTGAAGATCGGCTGCAGGTACCCGCGTTGGTCGACGACGCTCTGCACGCCGGCGACCTTCGACAGGCTCTCGACCAGGACGTCGGCCTGCGAGGGGTTCTTCAGGTTCACCCAGAAGGTCTCGTTCAGGTACTCCGGCTTGACGAACTCCGTCGCGGCCGAGTCCTTGAACTGCTCCTTGAACCGGGTGAAGGCCTGGTCCTGGTTCTCGTAGTAAGTCTTCTCGATGTACGGCTTGAGCGTCGACGAGTCGAGCTGCGCCTGGACCTGTTCGCGCTGGTCCGCGGTGGCCTTGGCGCCGGTGCAGTTGCCCGTGGTGTCGGTGTCGGTGCACAGGTAGACGGCGACCTGCGCCCGGTCGTACCAGTACCCCTTCATCTGGTTGATCTGCATCTGGAGCAGGATCGCCGTACCGACGAAGGTCAGGGAGATGAAGGTCACGAGGACGACGGAGACGACCATCGACGCATTGCGCCGCAGGCCCGAGCCGACCTCGGACATGACGAGCCCGAGCCTCATCGGATGAGCCCCGGGATCGTCTGGATGCCGGTGGTGTTGGACACGGTGCCTCGCTGGATCGGGACGGCCTGGGTCTGGTAGCCGCCGGACTGCTCGTCGCGCAGGACGGTGCCGTTCGAGAGCTCGATGACCCGCCGCTGCATCTGGTTCACGATGCTGGCGTCGTGCGTCGCCATCAGCACGGTGGTGCCTCCCTGGTTGATGCGTTCGAGGAGCGCCATGATGCCGGCGGACGTGGTGGGGTCCAGGTTTCCGGTGGGCTCGTCGGCCAGCAGGATCGCCGGCTTGTTCACGACGGCGCGGGCGATGGCCACGCGCTGCTGCTCACCACCGGAGAGTTCGTGCGGCATGCGGGTGGCCTTGCCGGCGAGCCCGACGAGCTTCAGCACGTCGGTCACGGCCTCACTGATGAAGCCCTTGCTCTTGCCGATGACCTGCAGCGAGAACGCCACGTTGTCGAACACGTTCTTGTTCGGCAGCAGACGGAAGTCCTGGAAGACCACGCCGAGGTTGCGGCGGAAGTACGGGACCTTCCGCGATGCCAGGGACCCGAGGCGCTGCCCGAGCACGTGGATCTGCCCGCTGGTGGGCTTCTCCTCCTTGAGCACGAGGCGCAGGAAGCTGGACTTGCCGGAACCGGACGCGCCCACGAGGAACACGAACTCGCCCTTGAGGATCTCGAGGGTGAGGTTGTCGAGCGCCGGACTCGGGTTGCCCGAGTAGACCTTGGTGACCTGGTCGAATTTGATCATGACCGGATCAGGGTAGGTCGCCGCGCTTGGAAAGCAAGCGAGGCGCGCGGCTCACGAACCCCTACTCGGCGGCGGATTGCTTGCGCCAGCGGATGCCCGCGTTGATGAAGCCGTCCAGATCGCCGTCGAACACGGCTGAGGGGTTGTTCACCTCGTGCTCCGTCCGGAGGTCCTTGACCATCTGGTACGGCGCCAGGACGTAGGAGCGGATCTGGTCGCCCCAGCTCGCCGTGATGTTGCCGGCGAGTTCCTTCTTCTTCGCGTTCTCCTCTTCCTTCTTCAGGAGGAGCAGGCGCGACTGCAGCACGCGCATGGCGGCAGCACGGTTCTGGATCTGCGACTTCTCGTTCTGCATCGAGACGACGGTGCCGGTCGGGATGTGCGTCAGGCGCACCGCGGAGTCGGTCGTGTTGACGGACTGCCCGCCGGGGCCCGACGAACGGAACACGTCGACGCGGATGTCGTTCTCGGGGATGTCGATGACAGCGGTCTCCGGCATGAGCGGGATGACCTCGACCGCGGCGAAGGAAGTCTGGCGCTTGCCGGCGGCACCGAACGGCGACATCCGCACCAGGCGGTGGGTGCCGGCCTCGACCGACAGCGTGCCGAACGCGTGCGGGGCGTCGATCTCGAACGTCGCGGACTTGATGCCCGCTTCTTCGGCGTACGAGGTGTCCATCACGGTGGTCTTGAAGTTGTGCTGCTCGGCGTACCGGAGGTACATGCGGAGGAGCATCTCGGCGAAGTCCGCCGCGTCGACACCGCCAGCACCGGCGCGGATCGTGATGACGGCCGGACGGTCGTCGTACTCGCCGTCGAGGAGCGTCTGCACCTCGAAGTCGCCGATCATCTTCTGGATCGCCTTGAGCTCGGCGAGGGCTTCGTCGGCGGACTCCTGGTCGTCGCCCTCGTTCGCCATCTCGACCAGCACCTCGAGGTCGTCGATGCGCTGCTCGGTGTCGGTGATCTTCTTCAGCTCCGACTGGCGGTGCGAGAGCGCGCTCGTCACCTGCTGCGCGTGGTCGACGTCGTCCCAGAGGTCCTGGGCCCCGGCCTGCTCGCTGAGGTCGGCGATCTCACGCTGCAGGCGGTCGACGTCGACCACCGAGCGGATGTTGCCGAAGGTCTCGCGAAGGGCGGAGAGCTGCTCGGTGAAGTCCAGTTCGACCATGGTCATCGATCCTACCGGCGCGAGTCCGACTCGGCCGACCGGGAGGCCCGGTGCGGGTCCGCCCCGCTGGTCGCGGTCGTCCTCCACGCGCCTCGCACCCCCGCCCGGCCCCGTCATCCGGGCCTCCGGTGCGACCTGGCGATCGCGTACCGCCGCAGCCGCACGCCCCCGCGGCGCTCGGTCGACAGCAGGACGGCGTCGTAGTGCTCCAACACCCCGATGGAGCCGTCGTTGTCATCGCGGCAGACGGCGATCACCGGGTCGATCCCGACGCGCGAGGCGTGCGCGAGCACCTGGCCCAGCGCCCAGGTCGCCACGCCTCGGCCCCTCGCCGACGGACGGATCCCGTACCCGACGTGGCCGAACCGCTGCACGCCGGCGGCGTCTCCCGGCGCCCGGAGTGCGATCCCGCCCAGGACGCGTCCGTCCTCGACGATCCACCAGAGCGCTCCGGGTCTGGCGTGCAGTCGGCCGACCCAGGTGCGGAACCCGTCCTCGTCACCGACGTAGTCGTGGGTGGTGATCCCGAACCCGTCCTCGTGCGCGCCCGGCCCCCACTCGGCATGCGCTTCAGCCCACGCCTCGTACAACGCCGCCTGCGGTCTCACCAACTCGAGCATGTCCAAGTATCACAACGATGCGGCTCGGTGGCGATCCCCTCGTGGACATCGCGTCGGGCGCTCGGGCTGCGTCGCGAGGCACTGCCGAGTGATCGTCGCGCCCCGGCTGGAACGGGTCTGCTCGCGGCGAGCGCGCGGTCCTGCTCGTCTTCGGTGCAGAGCCCGACCCTGTCCGCGGCTAGTTCGGCCTGCGACGGTCGGATGTCACAACGGCCAGCAGGGCAACGGCGCCCAGACCGATGACGGGGAACGCGCCGACCGTCAGCGTCATCGCCGCCGGGTCGTCGGGGGCGAAAGCGAACCAAGCGACACCGACCAGTGCGATCCCGGCGACCGCGAACGCGGCCCCGATCGCGAGCACGGCAGCTCGGGCTGACCTGCTCATCATGACCGACTCCTTCCGCTTGCGCCGTCACGCTCCGACCGCTCCGTCGTGCGTGCTGGAATATTAGCGGCCCGATCACTGCAGGAGTCAACCGTCGGGATCGCGGGTGGCCTACCGCCCGAGCAGCGGCTCCCTCGACGCCATCCCCGCTGCACCGGCCCGTGCGACCGCATCCGGCAGCGCCGCCAGGAACGCGTCGACGTCGGCATCGGTCGTGGTGTGGCCGAGCGTGATCCGGAGCGCACCGCGGGCGTCCTGCTCGGACAGCCCCATCGCGAGCAGCACGTGCGACGCCTCGGGCACCCCGGCCTGGCACGCCGACCCGGTCGAGACCGCGACCCCGGCGGCGTCGAGCAGGAACAGGAGCGAATCGCCCTCGCACCCGGGGAACGTGAAGTGCGCGTTGCCCGGCAGCCGGTCGACGGGGTCCCCCATCAGCACCGCCGACGGCACGGCCGCACGCACCCCGGCGACCAGCCGGTCCCGCAGGGCGACGAGCGACGGGTGCGGCATCGGCTCGGCGACGACCGCACTGGCCGCCACGCCGAAGGCCGCGGCCGCCGGGGCGTCCTGCGTGCCGCTGCGCACCTGCCGCTGCTGCCCACCACCGTGGATGAGGGGCTCGACGGTGGCCTTCCGTCCGAGCACGAGCGCACCGATGCCGACGGGCCCGCCGACCTTGTGCGCGGAGACGCTGAGGGCGTCGAGGCCGGACCCGGCGAACAACACCGGCACCTGCCCGTAGGCGGCGACCGCGTCGCTGTGCACGGGCACGCCGGCGGCGTGCGCGAGCTCGACGATCCGCGACACGGGCTGGATGGTGCCCACCTCGTTGTTCGCCCACAGGAACGTGACCAGGGCGACGTCCGAGGCGTCGGCGAGCCGCGCCTCCAGTCCGGCGAGGTCGACGCGACCCTGCGCGTCCAACGGGACCACGTCGATGACGGCGCCCTCGTGGGTCTCCAGCCAGGTCAGGGTGTCGACGGTGGCGTGGTGCTCGCCACCCGGGACGACGATGCGGGGCCGCTGGCGGTCGCGCTGGCGAGCCCAGAACAGGCCCTTCACGGCGAGGTTGATGCTCTCGGTGCCGCCGGAGGTGAACACGACCTCCACCGGGTCGGCGTCGAGCGAGCGGGCGACGGCGGCGCGGCCGTCCTCGAGCAGCATCTTGGCGCGCTGACCGGCGCTGTGGATGGACGACGGGTTGCCGACGGTGCCCAGGGCATCGGTGAAGGCGGCGAGCGCCTCCGGCAGGATCGGCGTCGTCGCGGCGTGGTCGAGGTAGACCGACAAATGCACCCCCTGGATCGAGCAGTGTCCAGGATACGCGCCGGTCCTCGTACCCTTGTCGCGTGCACGAGACAGCGATCGACCTCACGCCGGGGTTCTCCCTGGGCGGGACCGTCCCCCGGTTCACCCTGCGGTCCGCGACGGCGACGGACGTCGTCCTGGTCGTGGCGAGCGCGGGAAGCGCCGACGGGGCCGACGGGGAAGACCGCTCCGGCGGCCGACCGACCCGGCACCCGCTCGAGCGTGTGCCGGACACGGACGTGTGGACCGGCGAGGTCCCCGGGATCGTGCCCGGCGACCGCTACCACCTGCTCGTCGACGGGCCGGTCGGGCCGCGGCACGAGTTCGACCCGACGCGTCCGCTGCTCGACCCGTACGCGCGGGGCATCCTGCCGACCGGCGACGACGAAGCGGTCGGCTCCCGCTGGACCAGCGTGGTCGTCGACGACGCGTTCGACTGGGGCGGCGTCGTGAAGCCGCAGGTCCCGCTCGACCGCGCCGTCGTCTACGAGGCGAACGTCCGCACCCTGACGGCCGCGAACCCGCACCTGCCGGAGTACCTGCGCGGCACGTACGCCGGGGTCGCCCACGAGAGCACGATCGCGCACCTGCACCGCATCGGCGTCACCACGCTCGAGCTGCTGCCCGTGCAGGCGTTCGACACCGAGCGGTGGCTCCGCGACGCCGGCCGGCAGAACGCCTGGGGCTACAACACGCTCGGGTTCTTCGCCCCGCACGCCGCGCACGCCTCGGCGCCGGCGCAGCAGGAGGGCGCCGACGCCGTCCTGCGGGAGTTCAAGGGCATGGTCCGGCTGCTGCACGAGGCCGGCATCCAGGTCGTCCTGGACGTCGTGTACAACCACACCGCGGAAGAAGGCCTGGGTGGTCCGACGACGAGCCTGCGTGGCATCGACGGTGCGAACCGCTACCGCTGGGCGCAGACCGACCCGCCCCGCCGGGACACCTACTACGACACCACCGGGTGCGGGAACACGCTCGACACCTCGGTCGAGGCGACGGCGGACCTCATCGTCGACAGCCTGGTGTACTGGGCGCGCGAGGTGCAGGTCGACGGGTTCCGCTTCGACCTGATGGCCGCCCTGGCCCGTGACGGCGAGCACCGGTTCGACCCGTCGCACCCGCTGCTCGAACGCATCCGGAACCACCCGGACCTGCAGGACACCCTGGTGATCGCCGAGCCGTGGGACGTCGGCCCGGACGGCTGGAAGACCGGGGAGTTCGGCGCGGCCGGCCAGCGCACGAGCGAGTGGAACGACGGGTTCCGCAACACCGTCCGCCAGTTCTGGCTCACCGACATCGCCGAGGAGCGCCGCACCGGTCTGCCGCAGACCGGGATCGGCCGGCTGGCTGAGGCGTTGTCGGGATCGAGGAGTGTCTTCGGCGCCGACCGCGGCCCGCTGGCGAGCGTCAACTTCGTCACCGCGCACGACGGCTTCACCCTGCTCGACCTGGTGTCGTACGACGGCAAGCACAACGAGGCCAACGGCGAGGACAACCGCGACGGCTCGAACGACAACCGCTCGTTCAACCACGGCATCGAGGGTGACACCGCCGACCGCGGGGTCCGCGCCGCGCGGGGTCGGTCGATGCGCAACCTGGTGGCGACCCTGATGCTGTCCGCCGGGGTGCCGATGCTCACCGCCGGCGACGAGCGGAGCCGCACGCAGCACGGCAACAACAACGCCTACGTGGTGTCCGACGACCTGACCCCGGTGGACTGGTCCGACGACGAGGACGCCGAGACGATGACCGAGGCCGTCGCCGCGCTGGCCCGGTTCCGGCGGGCGCACCCGTCGCTCCGCCCCACCCGCTTCGGCGTCGAGGGGCAGGAGACCCCCGGGGCCTCGCGGATGTCCTGGTACGGGCCGGACGGGCACCCGATGACGATCGAGGGCTGGGACCAGCCGGTGCACCGCGCCCTGCAGTACTTCGTCGAGTCGACGCCCGAACACGAGCCCTTCGACCGCGTCCTGGTGGTCGTGCACGGCAGCGGCCGCACCCGCGACCTGACCTTGCCGGTGCGCGAGGACGTCCTCGGGTACCGCCTGGCCTGGTCGAGCGAGAAGCACCGCGACCACGAGCGCCTCCGACCTGCCGGGCAGGTCTTCACCGCCTACGGCCCCGGCATCCACCTGTTCGAGGTGGCGTAGCGCCGAGCAGTCGGGTGCGGCCCGGCGTCGCGACCGACCGACGGACGGGAGGCCCGTGGCAGCCCCGCCACGGGCCTTGCGTCCGGTCCTCAACAGGCTCCACGGCGCGCCCGGCCCTCCACAGCGGGCCGATTCCGGGGAACGCGGAGCCGCCCGCCGGGTAGCGTCGCTTCCGTGGCCACCGCAGACCGACCCCGCCGCCCGAAGATCGGGCGCATCCCGATCACCGAGCTCGCCCCGAGGACGCCGAACGGCTTCCCCGGCAAGGCATTCGACGGCGAGGTGATCACGTTCGGTGCAACCGTCTTCCGAGAAGGACACGGCATCATCGGCGCCGACCTCGTCCTCGAACGCCCAGACGGTGGAACCCGCACCGTCCCCATGACCCTCGGTGCCCCCGGCACCGACCGCTACGAAGCCACCGTGCAGGTCGACCACGTCGGCGTCTGGACCTGGCACGTCGAGTCGTACTCCGACGACTGGGCGAGCTGGCTGCACGGCGCACGCCTGAAGATCGCGGCCGGCGTCGACACCGAGGCGACCCTGCTCGACGGTGCCGTGCTGCTCGACCGGCTGGCCGAGGAGACCGACTCCCCCGCCGCCACCCGTGCCGCCGCACGCGTCCGTGACACCGACCTCGACCCGGCCGAACGCCTGGCCGCCGTCGACGACCCGCGCATCGTCGCCGAGGTCGAGGAAGCCCCGCTCACTTCGCTCCGCACGCACTCCGCCACCCAGCTGCTCGACGTCGAACGCACCCGCGCCGGCGTCGGCGCCTGGTACGAGTTCTTCCCCCGCTCCGAAGGCGCGAAGAAGAACCCCGACGGCTCCTGGAAGAGCGGCGACTTCCGCACCGCGGCCCGCCGCCTGCCCGCCGTCGCCCGGATGGGCTTCGACGTCATCTACCTGCCGCCGATCCACCCCATCGGCACCACCGCCCGCAAGGGGCCGAACAACACGCTCACGCCCGGGCCGAACGACCCCGGCAGCCCCTGGGCGATCGGCTCCCCCGAGGGCGGGCACGACGCGATCCACCCCGACCTCGGCACCGAGGACGACTTCCGCGACTTCGTCGAGACGGCGAAGAACACCGGCATGGAAGTCGCGCTCGACTTCGCGCTGCAGTGCTCCCCCGACCACCCCTGGGTCACCCAGCACCCGGAGTGGTTCACGCAGCGCGCCGACGGGTCCATCGCGACCGCCGAGAACCCACCGAAGCGCTACCAGGACATCTACCCGATCCAGTTCGACACCGACCCCGAGGGCCTGGTCACCGAGGTCGAGCGTGTCCTGCGCCACTGGATCGCCTTCGGCATCCGCATCTTCCGCGTCGACAACCCGCACACCAAGCCGCTCTGGTTCTGGGAACGCGTCATCCGTGAGATCCGCGACGAGCACCCCGACACCGTGTTCCTCGCCGAGGCGTTCACCCGCCCGGCGATGATGCGCGCGCTCGCCGAAGCCGGGTTCCAGCAGTCGTACTCGTACTTCACCTGGCGCAACACCAAGGACGAGATCGAGGACTACTTCACGGAGCTCTCACACGAGACGAGCGACTACCTGCGCCCGAACCTGTTCGTGAACACCCCCGACATCCTCACCGAGTACCTGCAGTTCGGCGGCCGTGCGGGCTACAAGGTGCGTGCGGCGCTCGCCGCCACCGGTGCACCGACGTGGGGCATGTACGCCGGGTACGAGCTCTTCGAGGACGTCGCCCGACCGGGCTCCGAAGAGAACATCGACAACGAGAAGTACGAGTACAAGCCGCGTGACTTCGCCCTGGCCGAGGCCGAGGGGGCGTCGCTCGCGCCGTACGTCACGATGCTCAACCGCTTCCGTGCGGCGCACCCTGCGCTCCGGCAGCTGCGGAACCTGCACGTGCACGCCGCCGAGGACCCGGCGATCGTCGTCTACTCGAAGCACCTGTCGGGCGAGTACATCCGGTCAGGACGCCCCGACACCGTGATCGTGGTCGCCAACGTCGACCCGCACTCCGCCCGTGAGACCACCGTGCACCTGGACCTCGCCGCACTCGGTCTGCCGACCGAGGGCCTGTTCGACGTCCGTGACGTCGTGACCGGTCAGCGCTGGACCTGGGGCGCGTCGAACTACGTCCGCCTGGATGCGTTCCAGGAGCCCGTGCACCTGCTCGTCGTGGAAGGACCCCACCGATGACCCCCGAACCGACCGACCCCACGAAGCGCGGACCGGCCGTCCCGCCGGTGCCGCCTCCGCCGCCGGCCGTGCCGCGGTACGAACCGAAGGTCTCCGCGCCCGACGAGGACCTGCCCGGCGCCCCGCCGGTGCAGCGCGAGGCTCCCGACCGCGGGGTGGCGGAGTCCGCCACGCTCGCCGGGCACCCCGCCGACCCGACGCACCCGCGGCAGCCGTCCGTCGCAGCCACCTCGGCGTCCGATGCCCCGACGGCACCGACGGCACCGACCGGGGGCGCCGCCCCCGTGGTCCGGCCGGCCTCCGTCGAGGCTCCGGCCGCCCCCACCGCTGCTGCTTCGGCGCAGGCTGCTGCCTCGGCTCCGGCCGCCTCCGGTACGGCCACGGATCCGCGTCCGGCTCCGATCGAGGACTGGCTGCGTCTGCAGGTGGCTGAGGGCCGCTGGTCCCAGCCGCACGACGTCCTCGGCCCGCACCCGGTCGACGGCGGCACCAGCGTCCGCGTCGTCCGGCACCTGGCCCGTGCGGTGCGCCTCGTGCGCCCCGACGGCGACGACATCGAGCTCACGCACGAGGGCGACGGCCTCTGGGCCGGCGCCACTGCCGAATCCCTCGGTCGCTACCGGGTCGAGTCGGAGTACGACTACGACGAGTCGACGGACGAGGACGACGCCACGTGGACCACCGACGACGCGTACCGGTTCGCCCCGACGCTCGGCGAGCTCGACCTGCACCTGTTCGGCGAGGGCCGTGACGAGCAGCTCTGGCACCACCTCGGCGCACACGCCCGCACCGTCGACGGGGTCGACGGCGTCGCGTTCGCCGTCTGGGCGCCCCGGGCGACCGCGGTCCGCGTGATCGGCGACTTCGAGGGCTGGGAAGGCCGCACCACCGCGATGCGCCGTCTGAGCGACCTCGGCGTCTGGGAACTGTTCTGGCCCGGCGCCGTCGTCGGCCAGCGCTACAAGTTCCAGATCCTCACCGACTCCGGGTGGGTGGAGCGGGCCGACCCGTTCGCCCGCGAAGCCGAGATCGCCCCGGCGACGGCCTCGGTCGTCACCGAGTCCACGTACACGTGGTCCGAGGGCGACGCCGCGTGGATGGAGCGCCGCGCGCAGACCACCACGCACGACGCCCCGATGAGCGTGTACGAGGTGCACCTCGGCTCGTGGCGCCCCGGCCTGTCGTACCGCGAGGTCGCCGACCAGCTCATCGGGCACGTGGAGTACACCGGCTTCACCCACGTGGAGTTCCTGCCGCTCGCCGAGCACCCGTTCGGCGGCTCGTGGGGCTACCAGGTCACCGGGTACTACGCACCGACTGCGCGCTTCGGTTCGCCGGACGACCTGCGCTACCTGATCGACCGTCTGCACTCCGCGGGCATCGGCGTGATCATGGACTGGGTCCCCGGGCACTTCCCGAAGGACGAGTGGGCCCTCGGGCGCTTCGACGGCTACGCGCTGTTCGAGCACCCGGACCCCCGCCGCGGCGAGCAGCTCGACTGGGGCACCTACGTGTTCGACTTCGGACAGCCGCAGGTGCGCAACTTCCTGGTCGCGAACGCGCTGTACTGGTTCGAGGAGTTCCACATCGACGGCCTGCGGGTCGACGCGGTGGCCTCGATGCTGTACCTCGACTACTCCCGCACCGACTGGCTGCCGAACGTCCACGGTGGCCGCGAGAACCTCGACGCGATCTCGTTCCTGCAGGAGACGAACGCGACGGCGTACAAGCGCTACCCCGGCATCGTGATGATCGCGGAGGAGAGCACCTCGTGGCCGGGCGTGACCCAGCCGACGAGCGCCGGTGGGCTCGGCTTCGGGCAGAAGTGGAACATGGGCTGGATGCACGACTCGCTCGAGTACGTGCAGCGCGACCCCGCGTACCGCAGCTACCACCACGACGAGATCACGTTCTCGTTCGTCTACGCGTTCAGCGAGCAGTTCACGCTGCCGATCAGCCACGACGAAGTCGTGCACGGCAAGGGCTCCCTGTACGGCAAGATGCCCGGTGACGAGTGGCAGAAGCTCGCCAACGTGCGTGCCTACCTGGCGTTCATGTGGGCGCACCCCGGCAAGCAGCTGCTCTTCATGGGCCAGGAGTTCGCGCAGCCCGCCGAGTGGTCCGAGGCGAAGGGCCTCGACTGGTGGCTCCTCGACCAGCCCGGTCACCGTGGTGTGCAGGACCTCGTCGCCGAGCTCAACCGCATGTACAAGGACTCCCCGGCGCTCTGGACGCACGACTCGACGGCCGACGGCTTCGAGTGGCTCGAGGGCGGCGACGCACCGCACTCGACCCTCGGGTTCCTGCGGAAGGACGGCGACGACCGGGTCGCGGTGTTCGTGAACTTCTCCGGTGTGCCGGTGGAGCGCCGCTTCGGGCTGCCGACCGCGGGCGAGTGGCATGAAGTGCTCAACACCGACGCGGCCGAGTACGGCGGCTCCGGGGTCGGCAACCTCGGCGTCGTCACGGCGGAGGACACCCCGTGGGCGGGCCGCCCGGCCTCGGCGCACCTCGTGGTCCCGCCCCTCGGCGCCGTCTGGCTGAAGCTGGCCCAGTAGCCCGGCCAGCGTCCGCGACGCGACCGACCGACAGACGGGAGGCCCGGTGCCAGCTGGCACCGGGCCTCCCGTCTGTCCGTTGCCGGGTCCACCGCGATGCGCGAGACGCCGTCGTGTCCGCGGGACGCCGTCGTGTCCTCGCGACGCCGTCGTGTCCTCGAGACGCCGTCGTGTCCTCGAGACGCCGTCGTGTCCTCGAGACGCCCGGGAGACACCGAGACGCCGCCGTACCCGGCGGCGTCTCGGTGTCACGACGGCGTCTTCTTCGCCGCGCCGACCCTGCGGGCCTAGTACAGGGCGTTCGCCAGGCGGCGACGCGCCGCGACGACGCGCGGGTCCTCGCTGCCGATGAGCTCGAAGTACTCGACGAGCCGGACACGCAGGGCCTCGCGGTCATCGCCGAACACCGTCGGCACGAGGTCGAGCAGACGCCCGAAGGCGTCGTCGACGTGCCCGCCGGAGACGTCGAGGTCGGCGACCGCCAGCTGTGCCTGGACGTCCTGCGGACCGGCGGCCGCTGCCGCACGGATCTCGTCGGCCGTCCGACCGTTGAGCCGGTCGAGCAGCGACACCTGCGCGAGTCCGGCGACGGCCATCTGGTCGTGCGGGTCCTGCAGGATCGCGGTCTTGTACTCCTCGACAGCGGTGGCGTAATCGCCCCGCTCGATCGCGTCGTACGCCGCCTGGTGGTGCGGCGGGAGCGGCTCCGGCTCCGGCTCGCCCTGCTCGGCGTCGGAGGGGGCCGCTGCGCCGTCGACGGTGACGCGACCGGTCACGCCGTTCTGCTCGGCCGCCTGGAGCACCTGCTCGTAGACGTCGCGGACCTGCGCCTCGGGCAGTGCCCCGACGAAGAGCCCGAGCGGGCGTCCGCCGATCACGGCGGCCACGGTCGGGATCGACTGCGCCTGGAACGCCTGCACGAGCTGCGGGTTCGTGTCGGCGTCCACCTTGGCGAGCACCACGCGGCCGTCGTACTCCGCGGTGAGCTGCTCGAGGATCGGCGAGAGCTGCTTGCACGGCCCGCACCACTCGGCCCAGATGTCCACGATGACCGGGACGACGGTCGACAGCTGCAGGACGTCCTGGAACGTCGCGTCGGTGACGTCGATGACGAGCGACGGGACGGTCAGGTCAGCGCCGTTCACGGTGCCGGCTTCGGTGCCGGGCACGGCACCGCCAGGGGAACCCGCCGGGGCCGGAGCACCGGACGGCTGGGGCGGCCGCTGTGCGCGGTCGACGAGGGACGACAGGTCCACGGCTCCGCGGAGCCCGGACGGGGTCGGGGGGATGTTGCTCATTGCACCTCACTCGCTGCGGTCAGGCCCTGTGTGAACCCGAGCAGGACCACTTTGCCATCCGAGGCGACCGGCGGCACGTAGAAGAGCAGCTGGACGCTGTAGGTCGCGCTGATGCCCTTCTTGCTCGTGTCCACGCCGGACAGTGCCTTGACGGCACCCTCGGTGTTCACCTCGGCGCCGGAGGCGGTCGGGGTCACCTTCTCGACCTCGTCCAGGTCGGCGGAGACCAGGGCACCGGCATCGTCGGTCGCGATGGCGACGGCGGAGTCGGCCGGGACCTCGGACGAGTACTCGATCTTCGCCGTGTCCGGCAGCGCCTTGGCCTTCTTGTCCTTGTACGCCTTGCCGATGGTGGTGCGGAGCGCATCGCCCTCGGTCGCGAACAGGTCGGCGTACTCGCTGGCGGTGTCCTTCGACAGGATGTCGCCGTACGCGGTCGCCACCTGGTCGGGCTGGATCGTCAGGAGCTTCGACTCCGGCGCGAGCAGTGCGGCACCGATCGTCGTCGGCGCGAGGCTCGGGATCTTCGCGTCGGCCTCGAGCGAGACGTCGTACGCCACCTTGTAGGGATCACGGGCGCTGTCCTGCACCAGGGTCAGGGCCTGCGGCGCCGACTTGGCGTCGCAGTCCTCGGCGACGATCGTGAAGACCGTGCGCGGCCAGCTGTCGGTCTGCTGCGGCAGCGCAACGCACACCTGCGCGGCCGAGATCGCCGGGGGCGCCTTGACGTCCGCGTCCTTCGCGCGGATCGCGTAGTTCGCCTCGCGCAGTTCGAGCGCGGCACCCGTGAAACGGGTCCCGGCGAGCCTGCTGTCACGGGTTTCGTCGGCCTGCTTCGCCACGGCGGCGGTGCGCTGCACGACACGGGTGATCTGCTGCTTGGTCGCAGCCGTCGGCTCGGTCGTGTCCGCCGCCCCGGTGGCGGTGGCCGTCGGCGTCGCGGTGGCGAGCGACGGGTCGCCACCCTGCGGCCAGTAGTCCGAGGAACAGCCGGCCAGGGTCAGGGCACCGACGAGCAGCACCGGCACACCGACGAAGGCGCGCGATCCACGGCGACCGGGACGCGGCACCTGCGCGCCGGCTGCGGCAGCCCGGCGCGAGGCGCGCACCCGCGGCGGCCGGCTGCCCCCACTGCGACGACGGGGGCCGCGGCCGCGGCGCTGGTGCAGGAACGCGAGGACGAGCAGCACGAGGCCTCCGACGACGAACACGCCACCGGCCACCAGCAGCGGACCGACCGCCGGGGTCGCGGTGTCCTGCGGCCAGGTGACGGACACGTCGCTCGGGGCCGCGGCCTTGCCGTCGCTGACGACGAGCACCGAGACGTCCTGCGGCAGACGCACGGTGAACTGCCCGGCACCGTCGTACTCCTGGTACCAGAGGTCGCTGCCCTTCGGCGAGGGGACGCTCGTCCCGCTGCCCGAGGTCGATCCGACGAGCGATCCCTTCTCGGCGTCGAAGCGGAGCGTGGTGTGCTCGGCCTCACCGATCCAGGCGTCGACGTCGGCGGTCTTGCCGTAGGCCGCGAAGACCTTGCCGGAGCCGGACACGTTGATGCGCTGGTAGCCGGGGTTGGCGTTGAGGGTCGTCCCCGGGATCACCGTCACCGGGGCGGAACTGGTCGTCGAGCTCTCGGCCACGAGCGAGGACGGCGGCGCGAACACGGTCCGCTGTCCCACCGCCAGCGCCACGAGCAGCAGACCGATGACGAAACTGACGATCGCCAGGACGAATCGCACGAACTCTCTCCCTACCGCGCCGGGGTGGGGATGTCGGCGCGCGAATCAGCGACTCAGGATAGCGAGCAACGCTGGACAGTGCATCAATCCGCGCTGTCGCCGGACTCAGACGCCCCGCTCCGGCCCCCACTACAATCGACCGCGGGCCGAACCTGGCCCGCTGCCGACCCCAGGAGCGACACGTGGCGAACGACGAGGCCGAGTTCGGAACCGAGCTGCGCGGGTACCGCCGCGACGAGGTGGAGCGTTCGCTGAACGACCTGCGACGCGAGCTCATCAAGTCGAACAACGACCGCGCCGACGCCGCGAAGGAGATCCGTCTCCTGCAGGCCCGGGTCTCCGAGCTGCAGGGCGAGCTCGACGAAGCCGGCACCCCCACGTACAGCGGACTCGGCACCCGCCTCGAGTCCACCCTGCGCGTGGCCGAGGAGCAGTCGACCCGACTCATCAGCCAGGCGGACATCGACGCCCAGCGGCTCCGTGCCTCGAGCCGCGCCGAAGCCGAGCGCACCGTCCGCGAAGCACAGGAAGAAGCGCGCGACACCCTCGAGGACGCCCGCACCCGCGCCACCAACGAGCTCACCCGCGCCCGCGCCGAGGCCGCCGACACCGTCGAGCGCGCCCGCGCCGAGGCCGGTCTGCTCACGCAGGACGCCCGCAACGAAGCTGCCGCGATCCGCGGTGCCGCCGTGACCGAGGCCGCCGAGGTCCGCTCCATCGCCATCCGCGAGACGAACGCCCTGCGCGCCCAGGTCGAGCACGAGGTCGCCGAGCTCCGCGAGATCGCACAGCGGGAGTCCGCCGAGGCCCGCACTGCCGCCGCCGAGCTCGACCGCGAGACCGAGCACCGCCGTTCGGTCTTCGAGGCCGAACACACCCGCCGAACCGAGGACCTCGACCGCGAGGAGACGACCCGACGCGAGGCCCTCGAGCGCGAGGTCACCGAGGGTCGTGCCGCCTGGCACCGTGAGCGTGACGAGGAGCAGCAGGCACATGCGCTGGCCCTCGAGACCGGTCGCGCCGAACTCGAGTCCGAGGTCACGCGTCGCCGCGCCGAGCTCGACACCGAGGTCGCGGACCGCCGCCGCGAGCTCGACGAGGAACTCGCCGCCGCCCGCGCCCAGTGGGACCGCGAACTCGCCGCCGCCCGCACCGCACTGGAGCAGGAGACCGAGGCGGCCCGTGCGCAGCTCCGCGTCGACGAGGAGCAGACCCGCGTCGAGAACGCGCGCCTGGTGCAGGAGACCGCCGACCGGATCGCCCGTGAGCTCGAGGAGCACGACGCCCGGATCGCGCAGGAGCGCGCGGAGGCCGATGCGGCAGCCGAGCGTGCTGTCCGTGAGCACGAGAACGCCATCGCCGCCCGACGCGAGCGTGAGCACGCCGAAGTCGACACCGAGATCGCCGACCGCCGCACCGCCGAGCTCGGCGTGCTCGAGGCCGAGCGCACCGCCCTGCGGCAGGAGATCGACACCGCCCGCGCCGCCCTGGTGAAGGAGCGCGACGAGGTCCGCGCCGAGATCGCCCGGGAGCGCGACGAAGCCCGCACGACGCTCGAGTCGGAGCTCGCCTCCCGACGTGACGACGCCGAGCAGGACTACCTGCGGAAGCACCACGAGACGGTGACCGAGACGCAGAAGTACCTGGACGAGGCGAACCTGCAGCTCGCCGAGGCCACGCGTCGTGCGACCGAGGCCCGTGAACGCGCCGAGCGCCTGCAGCAGGAGGCCGACGACCTCGAGCGCACCAGCACGGCCGAAGCCCAGGAGCACGCGCGCACCATCGTCGCCGACGCGCAGGACCGGGTGCACCGGATGGTCGCCGACGCCGAGGAGCGCACCGCCGGCGTCATCGCCGAGGCCGAGGACCGCCTGGCGGCGATCCGGACCGAACGCGAAGCCGTCGCGGGGTACCTCGAGAACCTCCGCGGGGTCCTCACGAACGCCACCGGCCTGCTCGGCACGGCACCCGCCGCAGCGTCCGATGCGGACGCTGACGACGACGTGGACGCGACCGAACGCTGACGGTCCACCGCCTGGAGGCGCGACCCGCGCCTCCAGGCAGTGCCACCTGGTGCAGATGGCGGGCCGCAGGGCGTCTTCCGGGCGTCGTCAGACCGGCCAGTGGGTCGGCAGCGGCGCGCTGCCAGGGACGACGAGGTCGGCGATCGCGTCGAGGACGATCCGCACGTACCGCTCCCCCACCCACAGGTGCTTCGCGCCCGCGACCGGCACGACCCGGACGTTCGGGGCGAGTGCGAACCGTGCCGCCGCGGCCTCGGGCTGCAGGAAGTCGTCGTGCTCCGGGACGAGCGCCACGACCGGGACCTCGACGGCAGCCCAGCGGGCGAGTTCCTCGTCCGAGGTACGGTGCAGCGGCGGGGACAGCAGGACGACCCCGGCGACCGTGCCGGCCTCGACGTGTTCGAGCGCGTGCTTGAGGATCACCTCGGTGCCGAAGGACCACCCCACCAGCCACGGCGTCGGCAGGCCGCGGTCGATGACCTCGGCGACGGCGGCTCGCAGGTCGAAGCCCTCGGACACACCCTCGCCGAAGACGCCCTCGGACGTGCCGCGCGGCGACGTGACGGACCGGAAATTGAACCGCAGCACCGCGATGTCGGCGAGGGCGGGCAACCGCGCGGCGGCCTTCTTGAGCACGTGTGAGTCCATGAACCCGTGCGCGGTGGGCAGCGGGTGGAGCGTGACGATGGTTCCACGGGCCGAGGTGTCGGCAGGCTCGGCGAGTTCACCGACGAGCGTCAGGTGGTCGTCCGTGACCAGCTCGAGCTCGGTGCGACGGGCCGGCAGCTCGGTGGCGGATCGAATCTCGGTGTCGTGCTCGGTCATGCGATGCTCCAGCAGTGGTTGTGCCAGTGCCGGCGTGACGCCAGGTCGGCGGCGTCACCGAGCACGCCGTCCGCCCGCCAGACGACCACGTGGGCGGTGCCGGGCACGACGGTTCCGCCGCACCCCGGGCAGATGTACTCCTTCTGCGCCGACGCGGCCGAGATCGGCTGCACCTGGTACTCGCGACCGTGACGGACCTCGGTGCGCTTCCACGAGCTCATCAGCCGGTCGAGGGTGGTCTCCTCGTCAGGCTCGACGTCGCGACCACGGGGACGCCGCGGTCGGTTGCTGCGCGGCACCCGAGCAGCCGATCAGTACCAGTTGTTGGCCTGGCTGTGCCCCCAGGCACGACAGGGGGTGCCGTAGACGCCGGCGATGTAGTTGAGACCCCAGGTGATCTGCGTCGCCGGGTTGGTCTGCCAGTCGGCGCCCGCCGTGGCCATCTTGCTGCCGGGGAGGGCCTGCGGGATGCCGTACGCACCGCTGGGGTTGTAGGCGTTCACCCGCCAGCCGGACTCCTTGTTCCACAGCGAGACCAGGCAGTTGTACTGGTCGGTCCCCCAGCCACGAGCCGTGACCTGCTGCAGGGCGATCGCCTGCGCGCTGCCCGGGTCGGGCGTCGCGGCGGTGGCGGCGAGCGTGTTGGCGGCCGAGACCGGCTGGGTCTCGGTGGCCGCGGCGTCCGCGGTGTCGTCGGTGGTCTCGGCGTCGGCCTCGTCCTCTTCGACGACGGGCTTGACGACCTTCGGGGCCGGGACGGTGACGTCGTAGCCGTCACGGTCGGCGGCGGCCACGGCGTAGGTGCCGTGCGCGGTGTACTGCTGCGGCGCCGGCGGGGTCTTCACGAGCACCGGGGTGTCGACCGCGGCCTGTGCCACGTCGGCCTGCAGCGGGTTGAACAGCGAGCCACCCACGAACAAGAACACACCGACGAAGGACATCATCGGGGCCGTCGCGCGCTTGCGGGCCACGGCGTTCACCGACGAAGCGGCGGGCTTGCCGAGCTTCGGCGTCGCACGACACTGCACCGTCGCGGTGCGCTGCTTCGCGGGACGCTGGTCGGCGTCGACGAGGGCGTCGTGCGCGAAGGACGCCACGCGCTCGTCGGACACGCGGTTCGCCGCCACCGACTTCGGCGTGGCGACCGGACCCGTCGTCGCGGGCGCTGCCTGCGGGGTCACCCCGAACGCCGACGTCTCCGTCGTACGGGTTCGCTGCATTGCCGCGCGGCGCTCACCGGAAGCCTGGAGGCTGAGGTGCTCGCGGGTATCGCGGTCGGAGCTTGAGTCTGCCGTGTGCCTGCCCATGAGTAGGACCAGGGTAACGGAACGATCACGGAAAGCGAAGCACCTGGGGACAGCGCGTCGTCACCGGACAGCGAGCATCACTTCGACGACGGCGTCGAGCAGCGCGTCGACCTGCGCCTCGCGGTACCCGCCGTGCTTCGGGCGGAAGACGATCGAACGGACCTCGGTGAGGCTGAGCGGCTTTCCCTCGCGGAAGTACCCGGCGAGCCGGGCGGCGAACGCGTCGACGTCCTTCGGGTGGTAGCCGGTGCCGAGCACGTTGACCCGGCTGAACCGCTGGCCGTCGGGCCGCTCGAGCCGCGCCACGACGTCGGATGCCTTCGTCCGCGCTTCGGCGTACCAGGCCTTCTTGCCGACCTCGCTCATCTCCCGCTCACGCTCACGGGCCGCGAAGGCGTCCTCGAGCCGTTCGAGCGCAGCGTCGACGTGCGACGTGGAGTACCCGCCCTTGCGCATCGAGAAGGCCGTGGCGCGGATCTTCGCGGCCTCGATGCCGGGGGCGCTGTCGTCTGCGGAGTACGCGCGCCGGGCGTCCTCGAGGAAACGCTCGACTTCGTCGACGTCGTAACCGAGGGCGGAACGGGCTGCGGTCGGGAAGGTGGTGGCCACGGCGTCATTCTGCCAGTCCGGACCCGTGGCACAACCTGGACGCGCTGAGTGCGGCGTTCAGCCCGACACGAGCGCGGTCAGTGGTTGACGATGAGGTACAGCACGTAGGCGACCGCAGCGGACGGCAGGATGCTGTCGATGCGGTCGAGCAGGCCGCCGTGTCCGGGCAGGAACGACGAGATGTCCTTGATGCCGAGGTCGCGCTTGATCATCGACTCGGTCAGGTCGCCGAGCGTGGCCGAACCGGAGATGAGCACACCGAGCAGGACGCCCGTCCACCAGGGCAGCCCGAGCATGAACAGGGCCACCAGGATGCCGACGACGATGCTCGCCGCCACGGACCCGGCGAAGCCCTCCCACGTCTTCTTGGGGCTGATGCGCGGTGCCATCGGGTGCTTGCCGAGGTTCAGCCCGGTGGCGTACGCGCCGGTGTCGACCGCGACGACGACGAGGATGAACCCAATCACCCAGAGGTTGCCGTCCGGCTGGGCGGAGAGCAGCACGACGCAGGCGCCGAGCAGGGAGATGTAGGCCTGGACGAACAACCCGTTGCTGAGGTCACGGGCGACGTTGCCGGCCGGGGGCTTCTGCCGCGCGACGGCGACCTCGACCAGGCGCCAGACGCTGATCAGGACGATGCCGCCGAGCAGGGTGAACAGCGCCGCCACCTGCCCGACCAGGAACGCCGCCGGCACGATCGCGATCGCGACGGCGACACTCGGGATCCGCGGGACGTCGCGCCCGGCGAACCGCATCGCGCTCGTGAGCTCGTAGACGCCGACACCCAGCAGGAACGCCGCGACCACCATGAAGGACGGCGGCCAGAGGAGCAGCGTGCCGAGCATCACGACGGCGAACGCGAGCGCGATGCCGATCGCTGCCGGCAGGTTGCGCCCGGTCCGCGCGGTCAGCGCCTCGTTGCGCGCGCCGAAGTCGGCCTTGCGCTGGCGGAGCTGCGCCTCGAAGTCGGTGCGCGCCGCTCGTGCACGCGCATCGAAGTCCTGACGGAGCCCCTTCTTCACGGGCCCGCTCGACGCGGGCCCGTGCTCTGCTGTGGGGCGGTCATCGCCCTGGTCGGAGCGACGCATCAGACCTCGAGGAGTTCGGCTTCCTTCTTCTTCAGCGACTCGTCGATCTGGTCGACGTGCTTCTTCGTCAGGGCCTCGAGGTCCTTGTCGCCGCGCGAGATCTCGTCGTCGGAGATCTCACCCTTGAGTGCGTCGAGGTCGTCCTTGGCCTTGCGGCGGATGTTCCGGACGACGACCTTGTGGTCTTCGCCCTTCGTCCGCACGAGCTTGACGAACTCCTTGCGGCGGTCCTTGGTGAGCTCCGGGATCGTCACGCGGACGATGTCGCCGTCGTTCGTCGGGCTGGCGCCGAGGTTCGGGAAGGTCGCGATCGCGCGCTCGATCTCCTTGAGCGCCGTCTTGTCGTACGGCGTCACGATGAGCGTGCGGGCCTCGGGCGTCTGCAGCGACGCGAGCTGCGCGAGCGGCGTCGGCGTGCCGTAGTACTCGACCGGGATCTTCTGGAAGAGCGCCGCGTTGATGCGGCCGGTGCGGACGGTCGAGAAGTCGTCCTTGGCGACCTCGACAGCCTTCGCCATCTTCTCGGTGGCTTCGGTCAGGACATCACTGATCACGGTGTTACTCCTTCGGTACTGGCGTCGAGTCTAGTCAGCGCGGGGGTCAGTTGCTGACGACGGTGCCGATGCGCTCGCCACGGATCGCGGCCTGGACGTTGCCCTCGCCCTCCATGCCGAAGACGTGCATCGGCATGCCGTTGTCCATGCAGAGCGAGAACGCGGTGGCGTCGACGACCTTGAGGCCCTTCAGCAGCGCGTCCTGGTAGGTCACGTGGTGCAGCTTCTCGGCCGAGGCGTCCTTCTTCGGGTCGGCGGTGTACACGCCGTCGACGCCGTTCTTGGCGACGAGGACCTCGTCCGCCTTGATCTCGAGCGCACGCTGCGCCGCGACCGTGTCGGTCGAGAAGTACGGCAGTCCGGCACCGGCGCCGAAGATGACGACCCGGCCCTTCTCGAGGTGCCGCTCGGCGCGCCGCGGGATGTACGGCTCGGCGACCTGGGTCATCGCGATGGCGGACTGCACGCGGGTGGCAGCTCCCGCCTGCTCGAGGAAGTCCTGCAGCGCGAGTGCGTTCATCACCGTGCCGAGCATGCCCATGTAGTCGGCGCGACCGCGGTCCATGCCGCGCTGCGAGAGCTCGGCACCGCGGAAGAAGTTGCCCCCGCCGACGACGATCGCGATCTCGACCTCGCGCGCGGCGACGGCGATCTCCTTGGCGATGGTGCCGATCACGTCGGGGTTCACCCCGAGGGAGCCGGCGCCGAACGCCTCTCCCGACAGCTTCAGCAGAACGCGGCGTCGTCCGGTCTTCTCGTCGGTCATCTGGTCCGCACCCTTCGTCGTGGTCTCGTGGAAATGTACTCGCGGATGTGTCGCGCGCGTGCCGTGCCGGTGCGCGCGAAAAACGGGGCCAGGAACCTCGTTGGTTCCTGACCCCGTCACGGGTTCGTTACGCGCCGACCTTGACGCGGGCGAAGCCCTGGATCGTGATGCCGGCGTTCTCGGCGGCCTTCGCGACGGAGATCTTGTTGTCCTTCGCGTAGTCCTGGTCGAGGAGCGACACCTGCTTGATGTAGGCGTTCACCCGGCCCTCGACGATCTTCGGGAGCGCAGCCTCGGGCTTGCCCTCTTCGCGCGTGATCGCCTCGACGGTCGCACGCTCCTTCTCGATGGCCTCGGCCGGGACCTCGTCGCGCGTCAGGTACGTCGGGTTCGCGAACGCGACGTGCTGCGCGATCGAACGTGCCTCGGCGGCGTTGTCACCCTCGTACGCGATGACGACGGCGATCTGCGGCGGCAGGTCCTGGCTGATCTTGTGCAGGTAGATCTCGAAGGCCGAGCCCTCGACACGGCGGACCGTGCGGACCTCGAGCTTCTCGCCCAGCGCGGCGGCCGACTCGTTGACGACCTCGAGGACGGTCTTGCCGTCCAGCGGTGCGGCGTTGGCGGCAGCGACGTCGGCGGCACCGGCAGCGGCGACAGCGCCCAGCACCTTGTCGGCGAGGGTGGTGAACTTCTCGTTCTTCGCGACGAAGTCGGTCTCGCTCGCCAGCTCGACGACCGTGGCGGCGCCGTTCTCGGAGGTCGCGACGACGACACCTTCGGAGGTGGCACGGTCGTCGCGCTTGGCGACGGCCTTGGCACCCTTGATGCGGAGCAGCTCGACGGCCTTGTCGTAGTCGCCGTCGGCCTCGACGAGCGCGTTCTTCGCGTCCATCATGCCGGCGCCGAGGTCCTCGCGGAGCTTCTTCACGTCAGCAGCGGTGAAGTTTGCCATTGACTGGAGTCCTTTCTGGACTGTACGTGTGTGGAGAGTGGAGTGCAGTCGGGGCGCCGGACCCGGTGGGGTCCGGCGCCCCGGCGACTCACTCGGCGGGGGTGGTCTCCGCGGCTGCCTCGGCCTCGGCCGTCGGCTCCGCGTTCTTCGCCTCGTCGGCGATCGGCTCGCCGATCTCCTTCGCGGCGACCTGCGCGTCAGCGTCGTTCTCCTCGACGGGGGCGGCGGGCGCCTCGGTCGTGGCGGCGGTCTCGCCACCGAGGAGCTCCTGCTCCCACTCGGCGAGGGGCTCGCTGGCCTCGTCCTCGTCGCCACCGTTGTGGCGGGTCTTCAGGCCCTCGGCCGCTGCGTCGGCGACGATGCGGGTCAGGAGACCGACGGAGCGGATCGCGTCGTCGTTGCCCGGGATCGGGTACGTGATCTCGTCGGGGTCGCAGTTGGTGTCGAGGATGCCGATGATCGGGATACCGAGCTTCTGCGCCTCGTCGACGGCGAGGTGCTCCTTCTTGGTGTCGACGATCCAGAGCGCGCTCGGGGTCCGCGTGAGGTTGCGGATACCACCGAGGGTCTTGTGGAGCTTGTCCAGCTCGCGCTTCTTGATGAGGAGCTCCTTCTTGGTGAAGCCCTTCGTCGTGTCGTCGAAGTCGATCTCCTCGAGCTCCTTCATGCGCGCGAGGCGCTTGGAGACCGTCTGGAAGTTCGTGAGCAGACCGCCGAGCCAACGCTGGTTGACGTACGGCTGGCCGACGCGGGTCGCCTGCTCGGCGATGGAGCCCTGGGCCTGCTTCTTGGTGCCCACGAAGAGGATCGTGCCACCGTGCGCGACCGTCTCCTTGACGAAGTCGTACGCGCGGTCGATGAAGGCCAGCGACTGCTGCAGGTCGATGATGTGGATGCCCGAGCGCTCGGCGAGGATGAAGCGCTTCACCTTCGGGTTCCACCGACGGGTCTGGTGTCCGAAGTGGACGCCGCTGTCGAGCAGCTGGCGGATGGTGACGACGGCCATGTGCCGTCCTCCTTCTGTGTTCTCGGCGCGCAGCCGTGCTCTCGCACGTCGCTGCGGACCTGTTGCGGTTGTGTCGATCACGACCGTCGGTCGTGGTCCCTGGTGTCCTGGCACGCGACCGCCCGCTCGTGAGAGCGGGACCGGTGGTCGGGTACCGAGCCCGTGAGGGCTTGGTGGACACGCGAAGTCAGCGCGCATCAGCACGCTGCTGGATAGATGCTAACAGAAGGGAGGCCCGGATCACGCGCGCCTCGCGGCTGACGTGATCCGGGCCTCCTGTCCGGCGATCCGTGCGGAACGGACGCGGTGCGCGACCGGCCGATCAGGCCTTGGCGTCCACCGTGTCGCCGTCGGCGGAGATGCCCATCTCCTCGAGCGAGCGGCCCTTGGTCTCCGGGATCTTGGCGATGACGAAGAACAGCGACAGCAACGCGAACAGCGCGTAGATGCCGTAGGTGACCGTCAGGTTGAAGCCGGACAGCACCGGGAACGAGATCGTGACGATGAAGTTCGCGATCCAGTTGGCGGCCGAGCCGATGCCCAGCGCGGTGGCACGGATGCGGTTCGGGAACATCTCGCCGAGCAGCACCCACATGAGCGGACCCCACGTGGCACCGAAGGACACCACGAAGAGGTTCGCGAAGATCAGCGCGATGACGCCCCACGAGCCGGGGAGGCTCGGGCTGCCGTCGACGATCGTCGCCTGCGAGAACGCGATGGCGACCATGGTGAGCGAGACGAACATGCCCGCCGAACCGGCGACGAGCAGCGGCTTGCGGCCGACCTTGTCGACCAGGAAGATCGCGATGAAGGTCACGGCGACGTTGACCACCGAGGTGATCGTGGAGATGAGGAACGAGTCCTCCTCCTTGAAGCCGACGGCCTGCCAGAGCGTCGTCGAGTAGTAGAAGATCACGTTGATGCCGACGAACTGCTGCAGCACGGCCAGGATGATGCCCACCCAGACGATCGGCTGGAGCCCGAAGCGGTTGCCCCGGATGGAGCCCTTCTTCTCGTTGGCTTCCTTCTCGATGCCGTCCTGGATCTCCTCCAGGCTCGTGTTCACGGTGTCGCGCGGGACGATCTTGCCCATCACCACGCGCGCGTCGTCAGCACGACCCTTGGTGAGCAGGTAGCGCGGGGACTCCGGCAGCGTGATCGCCAGGACGCCGTAGACGACCGAGGGGATCACCCCGACCAGGAACATCCAGCGCCAGGCCGCGAGACCCCAGACCTCGGCCGAGGCGCTGCCCGCGGTGACGGCGAAGAGCTGGTCGGACAGGAGCGCGGCGAAGATACCGAGCGTGATCGCCAGCTGCTGGAACGAGGCCAGCCGCCCGCGGATCGCCTTCGGGGAGACCTCGGAGATGTACGCCGGTGCGATGACCGAGGCGGTACCGATGCCGAGACCGCCGACGAGACGCCAGATCACGAGGTCCCACGTCGCGAACGCGAACGCCGAACCGATCGACGAGACGAAGAACAGCACGGCGGCCCAGAACATGATCCGGGTGCGGCCGTAGCGGTCGGCGAGGCGGCCGGCGAAGTAGGCGCCGAACGCACAGCCGATCAGGGCCGAGGCGACGGCGAAGCCGCTGGCCGCGTCGGAGAGGTTGAACTCGCCCTTGATCGCGTCGACGGCGCCGTTGATGACGGACGAGTCGAAGCCGAACAGGAAGCCACCGACCGCCGCCGCGATGGCGAACAGGGTGACCTTCCCCTTGAACGCACGGTCTTCGCCGTGCCCGGTGGTCGTGGTGGACACGATGCTCCTGGGTTCTGCCGCCGTGCCGGTGTGCAGCACGGTGCCCCGGCGGTCGGCTGGTTCGCCGTCCGAGCGGCGTTGCGTGTTCCGGAGCGGCCCCGACTGTACTCCTCGCTCGGGATCTGGTCATAACCGGGGCGTGATCGGGACGGGCGGCCCCGCGCGCCGACGCGGAACGACACTGTCGCCGTCGTACGACGTCGGTTCTGTCGCTTCCGTCCTCGGCACATTCCTCCCCAGGCCTGGAGGCGCGACTCCCCCTCCACAGATCGCCCCGGTCCGCCCCGTGGCCGGGTTCCACTGCCCAGGCTGGGGACATGCGATCGAGCGCACGTCCCGTCCTGCTGTCCGTCGTGTGCGTTGCGCTGCTGAGCGGGACGGTGCTGAGCGGGACCGTGGTGTTCGGTGCCGCGCCGTCGACGGGAGGCGGGGCGACGGTGGGCTCCGGGGAGTCGGCGGGCGCCGGGGCGTCGGTGGGTGCCGGGGCGTCGGTGGACACTGTGACCGAGCCGCGCCGGGTCGAGGCTCGCTGGGTCTGGCCCACCGGATCGCGGGTGGTCGAGCGCGCATGGGAGGCACCGTCCTCGGACTACGCCGCCGGCCACCGGGGCCTCGACGTCCCGGCCGTCCTCGGCAGCCCTGCTTCGGCGGTGGACGACGGCACCGTGGCGTTCGCCGGGGCGGTCGGCGGCCGCACCGTCGTGACGATCGACCACGGTGACGGGCTGGTCAGCACGCTCGACTCGGTGACCCCCCTGGTCGCCGCCGGCGACGAGGTGGTGCAGGGCGCGCCGGTCGGCCGTGTCTCGGTCGGGCACTGTCCGGAGTCCGCGCCGTGCCTGCACCTCGGTGCTCGTGTCGACGGTCGCTACGTCGACCCGATGGCGTACCTGCCACCGGCCGAGTGGCCGGTGCTGCTGCCCGAATCGGCTTGGCCCGGGTGAGCCGAACGACCTGGACCGACCGGGAACCGACCGGGAACCGATCGGAACCGGACGGGACGCACGTCGGCGCAGGGTCAGGCGCGCGGGTGCGCTGTCCGGTACACCTCGCGCAGCCGGGCCGACGACACGTGCGTGTAGATCTGCGTCGTCCCGAGGCTGGCGTGACCGAGGAGTTCCTGCACCGCGCGCAGGTCCGCTCCGCCGTCGAGCAGGTGCGTCGCCGCGGTGTGCCGGAAGGTGTGCGGACCGCTCGGACCCTCGCCCGGCAGGTCACCGAGCAACCGGGCGACCACGCGGTAGGCACTGCGGACGCCGAGTCGGGCACCACGGTCGCCGAGGAACAGCGCCGCGCCTGCAGGTCCCTCCGCCCGTGCGGCGAGGGTGGGCCGTCCGCGCTCGAGCCACGCCTCGAGTGCGTCCCGCGCCGGAACCCCGAACGGCACCACGCGTTCCTTGCCGCCCTTGCCGAGCACCCGCACGGTCAAGCGTCCGCGATCGACGTCGGTCACGTCGATCCCGACGAGTTCGCTGACCCGGATGGCCGCCGCGTACAGGAGCTCGACGAGGGCCAGGTCCCGCAACGCCGTCGGGTCGTCCGTCGCCGCCCGGGAACCGAGTCCGTCGAGCAGGGCGCGCACCTGGTCGGCCGACACCACGCGCGGCAGGTGTGCCCCACCCTTCGGGGCGCGGAGCCGGACCCCGGCGTCGGTCGTCGTCACCCCGATCTCGCTCGCCCAACGCGTGAACGCCCGCACGGACGAAGACCGCCTGGCGATGGTCGACCGGGCGAGCCCCCGGTGGTCGGCGTCCCACAGCCAGTCGCGCAGGAGCTCGAGCTCGACGTCGGCGACGCGGTCGATGCCGCGACCGTCCGCGAACGCCACGAGCTGCTCGAGGTCGTTGGCGTACGCACGGAGGGTCTGCTCGCTGAGGCCACGCGCGTGCCGGGCGTGCCCGAGGAAGGCGTCCACCGCCACCACGAGTCGACCGTCCGTCCGCGCAACCACGACGCCAGCGTACGGCGACCCGACGTCATGCCCGACCCCACCCGCCGCCGGTGGCGACGACGAGTCCCTGCAGCTGTGCGAGCGCGAGCGCGTCGGCGACGTCGGCCGTCGACATCCCGGCCCGGCGGGCGATCTCGGCCTCGGGCAGGGCGCGACGGCCGAGCGCGTCGAGCACCCGGAGCACCTCGGGGTCCTGCCGGCCGGACAGGAGCGGTTCGTCCGGCACCGCTCCCCCGCTGGTACCGGTCGCGGGCCTCGCCGCCGCGACCGGATCCCCGGGGTGGACGACGATCTGCGCCCGCCCCTGTGCGATGAGCCGATGGCACCCGACCGACGCCGAGGACGCGAACGCTCCCGGCACCGCGAACACGGGCCGGCCGAGCTGTGCGGCGTGGTGGGCGGTGTTGAGCGCCCCGGACCGGGCGCCCGCTTCGACCACGACCGTGACGTCGGCCAGCGCGGCGATCAGCCGGTTCCGGGCGAGGAAACGCCACCGCGTCGGTCGTGTCCCCGGTGCCGACTCGGCGAGCAACGCCCCCTGCCGGGCCACGTTGTGGAGCAGTTGCGCGTTCCCCACCGGGTAGAGCTGGTCGATGCCGCCGGCCAGGACTGCGACGGTGGGCGTTCCGGCGGCGACGGCGACACGGTGCGCCACCGCGTCGATGCCGTAGGCACCCCCGCTCACGATGCGGCACCCGGCGTCCGCCGCCGTCGAGGTGATCTCCGCCGCGGCCTCGGCACCGGCCACCGTGTTCGCCCGGGACCCCACGACCCCGAGCGCCGGCATCCCGTCGCCGAGGTGCGCCCCTGAGCTGCGCGTCCAGAGGACCACCGGGGCGTGTGGCCCGAGGTCGTCCATCGCCGACGGCCACCCGTCGCTCCCGGGGACCAGCAGACCGGCTCCGACCGCACCGGCCGCCGCGAGCACGTCGCCCGCCTCGACAGTGGCCAATCGGGGCCGCCACCGTTCCACCGCGGTCTGCAGCACACCGAGCAGCACCGCTGGGTCCTCCGCACCCGGCACCTCGGCGTCGACGCAGCATCCCAGCAGCGAATCGAAGTCCTCGTCCGCGGCGAGCAGCACCGCACCGAGCGCACGCTCCGGTCCGAGGCCGGTGAGGAGCTCGCCGGCGACGGAGTCCCCCGGTTCGACGACGGCCGACCAGGCGACCCGTGCCGCGGCCTGCACCGGGTCCACCGCGGCACCGCTCGGCCCGAGCAGGCGCGCCACCGTGTCGAGGAGCTCCGTGCCCGCCGGGATCACAGCGCGCTCCGCAATGCGAGGGCACCGCGGACGTGCACACCCGTGGGCCGCTCCACCGCGTCGAGGTCGGCGAGCGTCCACGCCAGTCGCATCACGCGGTCCCAGCCGCGCATGGTCAGGGTGCCGAGGTCGAGTGCCCGGTCGAGGTCTGCCGTCGACCCGGGTTCGATGCGCCCCTCGGCCCGGAGCCACGCCCCGGTGACCTCGGCGTTGCGCGACCATCCCGTCCCGTGCAGGCGCTCCGCCATCCGGGCGCGGGCTGCCGCGACCGCCGCACGGGCGACCGCCGTCGTCGGGGTGCTGCCGTCGGCGTCCCGCATCCGACCCGTCGTCACCCGCGGCACCAGCACCCGGATGTCCATCCGGTCGAGCAGTGGCCCCGACATCCGACCGAGGTACCGGCGCACGGTGCTCGCCGAGCACTCGCACGGCTGCCCGTGCGCACCACCGGAGTTGCCGCACGGGCAGGGGTTCGCCGCCAGGACGACCTGACAGCGTGCGGGGAACTCGGCTGCACCCGCCGCACGGTGGATCGTGATCCGACCGGACTCGAGCGGCTGCCGGAGCGCGTCGAGGACGGCCCGCGGGAACTCCGGCGCCTCGTCGAGGAACAGGATGCCCCCGGTGGCGCGCGACACGGCTCCGGGGCGCAGGACCCCCGACCCGCCGCCGATGAGCGAGACCGCCGACGCGGAGTGGTGCGGGGCTTCCCACGGTGGCTTCGTGCTCCACGAGGCGGGACCCAGCCCGGCGACGGACCGGACCGCGGCGACCTCGAGCGCGGTCTCGTCGTCGAGGTCGGGCAGCAACCCGGGCAGCCGCTCGGCGAGCATGGTCTTGCCCGCGCCCGGTGGCCCGAGCAGCAGTGCGTGGTGTCCCCCGGCCGCCGCGGCGATGAGGGCTCGGACGCCGACCGGGTTCCCCACGACGTCCGACAGCTCGGCCACGGGACGCGGCACCGACGTGACCGGGACCGGCAGCACCGGATCGACCTCGACCGCCGGCAGGAGTGCCCCGGCGTCGATCGCCGCCGCCCGCAACGAGTCCACGCCGCTGATCCGCACCCCGCCGACCACGCGGGCCTCGGTCAGGTTGCCGACGGGCAGCACCACGCGGTCCGCACCGGCGTCGCGCGCGGCGACCAGCATCGGGATCACCCCGGGGACCGGACGCACCCGCCCGTCGAGCCCGAGCTCGCCGATGTAGACGATGCGCTCCGAGACGTCCGGCGCGAGACCGGCTCCGGCGAGCACGGCCATCGCGATGGCGAGGTCGAACCCCGATCCGCGCTTCGGGATCGCCGCCGGGGTCAGGTTCACGGTGATCCGACGTGCGGGCAGCGGGCACCCCGCGTTCGCCGCCGCGGATCGCACGCGTTCCCGTGCCTCTCCCAGTGAGGTGTCCGGCAGACCGATGATGCTGAACGCCGGGAGCTGACTGGTCAGGTGCGCTTCGACCTCGATACGGCGACCGGTGACCCCGAGCAGCGCGACCGCGGCAGCGCGACCGATGCCCGTCACAGCACACCCGCCAGGTGCTCGACGACCGTGCGGGGACCGTCGACGTGGACCGCGACGACGTCCACCCGGACCGCGCGCGCCGAGACCTCGGGATGCGCGTCGAACCACTCGGGCACGAGTCGTCGCATCCGGGTGAGCTTCGCAGCGGTGATCGCCTCGAACGGGTGGCCGGTCGCGGCCCCGGAACGGGTCTTCACCTCGATGAACGCGAGTGTGCAGGAATCCCAGGCGACGATGTCGATCTCGCCGCGGGCACACCGCCAGTTCCGCTCGAGCACGCGGAATCCCCGCGCCTCGAGCCAGACCACCGCTCGTTCTTCACCGAATCGTCCGAGTCGACCGTTCCGGAGCGACCGCCCCGGTGGACGTTGCACGTCTTGTTCCATGTCGTTGCCTCCACGACAACGATCTCCGGAACGAACGCCCCGATCGGCGGAGTCAGAGAGTCTGTGGAATCAGCACGGGCGAATTGCCCTCTGTGGAGGAAAGAAGAAGGACCCGGGCGATCGAGATCACCCGGGTCCTGCTGCGACGAGCGTCAGTGCGCTGCTGCGTAGGCTTCCTGCACCTGCGTCGAGATGCGGCCGCGGGACGAGACCTCGTACCCGTTCTCCTTGGCCCACTCGCGGATCTTGCCGAGCTCTTCCGAGTTGCCACGCTTCGGGGCGGACTTCGGGGCGGAACCGCCGCCGGTGCGACGACCGGAGACCTTGCGCGCTGCGGCGATGTAGTCGGAGATCGCCTCGCGGAACTTGTCGACGTTGTCGTTCGACAGGTCGATCTCGTACGACGAGCCGTCGAACGCGAATTCGACCGTCCGGCCTTCACCGGTGGTGATGGGGGAATCGTCGAGGTCGTCGACGAGCTGGACGGTGACCTTCTGTGCCATGGGGTGCTCCTGTTCGTGGGGCGGTTAAATCCCCATCAGAATAGCGCGAACAATTCACCGCCGGTCCGGATCAGCGGCGATTCACCCAGAAAGAAGCAGAAGAAAGGAAATTGACGATCACTCGTCGAGTGCGAGTTCCTTCGGCAGTTCGAGTTCCCGCGTCGTGAGTTCCTCGACGTTCACGTCCTTGAACGTGAGTACCCGGACGCCCTTGACGAACCGGTCGGAACGGTAGACGTCCCAGACCCAGACGTCGTTCATCGTCAGTTCGAAGTAGAAGTCGTGCTCCGTGTCACGGCGCACGAGTTCGACCTCGTTCGCCAGGTAGAAACGGCGCTCCGTCTCGACCACGTAACGGAACTGCGACACCACGTCTCGGTACTCGCGGTACAGGGCCAGCTCGACCTCGCGGTCGTAGTCGTCGAATTCGTCCTCATCCATTGCGCCCACAGTCTACGGCGACCCAGGGCCGAGCGGGCGACGGGCTCAACCCGCGACGGCGTCGAGTTGGTCGAAGCCGTCCAGCGCGACGCTCGAAGCCTGGTGCAACCAGGACTTCCGGTGCAGCGCGTGCGCCCCGATCGTCCGGATCGCGTCGTAGTGCGCCGTCGACCCGTAGCCCTTGTTCGACACCCACCCGTAGTGCGGAGCCTCGTCGTGCGCCGAGATCATGAGCGCGTCACGGGCGACCTTCGCCACTACCGACGCCGCGGCCACCGAGGCACAGTCTCGGTCGGCCTTGACCCGGACGACGACCTCGAGCGGATCGGCTGCCGGACGCAGCGACGCGGGCAGGGCGCGGCTCAGCCAGTCGAACGAACCGTCGAGCACCACCACCGCGCCGTCGAGCGACACCCCGTCGGCGACCAGGGAGCCGAGCGCCTGCGCACCCGCTGCGCCGAGGGCCGGGACGATGCCCTGCTGGTCGACGAAGTCCGCCGATGCCATACCGACCGCCGTGCGTGCCCAACGCTGCACGACGGGCACCAGGTCGGTGCGGCGCGCTTCGGAGAGCAGTTTGGAATCAGCGAGCCCCTGGGGCACACGACCGATGTCGAGCGTCACCGCGGCCACACCGACGCCGACCGGACCGGCGATGGCGCCACGGCCGACCTCGTCCATGCCGATGACCGTCACGCGGCCCTCGGCGAGCAGACGTTTCTCGAGCCGGAGCGACGGCCGGACGGCGGTCACTCGTCGCGCTCCTCCACGCCGGCGAACACCTCGGGATGGTCGTCGAGCCACGTCCAGCGGCTCGCCGGCCAGGAGATGACGAACGCGCGGCCCGTCACGTCGGACATCGGGACGAAGCCCTTCGACGGGGTGTCGCCGTTGTACCGGGAGTCCTTCGAGTCGTTCCGGTTGTCGCCCATCACCCAGATGGTGCCCTTCGGCACGGTGACCGAGAAGTCGGTCGCCGAGGCCGGGGCGCCGGCGGGGAGCTTCAGGTACGGCTCCTTGATCGGCACACCGTTCACCGACATCTGCCCGAGGTCGTTGCAGCAGGACACCTTGTCACCGGGCAGACCGATGACGCGCTTGATCAGGTGGTCGTCGCTGTCACCGGTGCCGAGACCGACCTGGGTCAGGGCCCAGTCGATCGCCTTGGCGGGCTGGGTGTCCGGCGTGACGCTCGGCACCTCGGATCCGGTGAGCCAGCCGCCCGGGTCCTTGAACACGACGACGTCTCCCCGCTTCAGCGCCACGGCGCCGGGGACGAGCTCGTTGACGATCACCCGGTCGTTGATCTGCAGCGTGTTCTCCATCGACGCCGACGGGATGTAGAACGACCGGATCAGGAACGTCTTGACCAGGAACGACACGAGCAGCGCCGCGATGAAGATGATGACGAGGTCGCGGACGAATGTGAGGACACCGTTCCGTTGCTTCTCGGCACGTGGCCTGCGCCCGGAATCCTCTGTCGTGTCCGTCATTTCCGCTCTCGTTCGAACCACTGACTCCCCGCAATGGGAAGAGCCCCCCGTCGATGCACAACCGTACATGGACGAGGGGCTCGCAGCGTCGTCCGGCTCGCGGACGTTCACTGTGAAGGCGATCAGGCGTCGCGCTTCTCCTTGATCTTGCGGCGGGCCGCCTTGCCGCGGAGCTCGCGCAGGTAGTAGAGCTTCGCACGACGGACGTCACCCTTGGTGACGATCTCGATGTGGTCGATGATCGGCGAGTGCACGGGGAACCAGCGCTCGACGCCGACCTGGAAGCTCACCTTGCGGACCTTGAAGGTCTCGCCGATGCCGTGGCCCTGACGGCCGATGACGACTCCCTGGAAGACCTGGATACGCGAGCGCGTGCCTTCGATGATGTTGACGTGCACCTTGATGGTGTCGCCGGGACGGAAGTCCGGGACGTCGGTACGCAGCGATGCTGCGTCGACGTTGTCGAGGAGCTGGCTCATGGTGGGTTTCACTCTCTGCGGACGCGCACGGGTCGCCGCGGATCGAAGGTTCGGAAAGTGGTGGTGCGTGCCCGGTGTCGGCGACTCCCCCGTGGCAGAGTCCAGCCAGGGCACAGCGTTCAATACTGCCACAGAGAGCGCGGGAGACAAAACGACGAGGATGGACCCATGATCGAACTCCGCACCCCCGCCGAGCTGGACGGACTGCGCGTCGCCGGCCGGTTCGTGGCCGACGTCCTCGACGAGCTGCTCGAGACCGTCGACGTCGGCGTCAACCTGCTCGACCTCGACCGCGTCGCGGCCCGGATGATCGCCGAACGCGGCGCGGAGAGCTGCTACGTCGACTACCACCCGTCGTTCGGCATGTCGCCGTTCGGCAAGAACCTCTGCACCTCGGTGAACGACGCCGCCCTGCACGGCCTGCCGCACGACCACACCCTGCAGGACGGCGACCTGGTGAGCCTGGACTTCGCCGCGAGCGTGGACGGCTGGGTCGCGGACTCCGCCGTCAGCGTCCAGGTCGGCACGCCGCGCGACGAGGACCAGGCCCTGATCGCCACGGTCGAGCGAGCACTCGCCGCCGGCATCGCGCAGGCGACTCCCGGCAACAAGCTCGGCGACGTCTCGCACGCCATCGGTCACGTCGCACACGAGGCCGGTCACGACGTGAACCTGCAGTTCGGGGGGCACGGCGTCGGTCGCACCATGCACGGGGACCCGCACGTGCCGAACGACGGCCGTCCGGGTCGCGGCCTGAAGCTCCGACCGGGGCTGGTCGTCGCGATCGAGCCGTGGCTCATGCAGACGACCGACGAGCTCTACCAGGACGACGACGGCTGGACCCTGCGCAGCGTCGACGGCTCACGTGCCGCGCACGTCGAACACACGGTCGCGGTCACCGAGGCCGGCCCCGAGGTCCTGACCCTGCGTCGCGCCCAGCGCGCCGACCCGACCGCCTGACGGACTGGAGGCACGGTGCGGGCCCGCCCCGTGCCTCCAGGCAGACCCGGCGGGGCCGGGTTTCGTGCTCAGCGACAGTTCACGCGGAACGAACCGCGAGGAGTGTCGCTCAGCCCGAAAATCGTCCAGCGGACAAGCGCGCGAGCCGGTCAGGCAGGCGGCAGCAGGTCCGGACGGACGCGCCGTGTCCGCTCCAGCTGCTGCTCGTGCCGCCAGGCACCGACGCGGGCGTGGTGCCCGCTGAGCAGGACGTCGGGGACGTCGAGGCCGCGCCACGACGCGGGCTTGGTGTACGAGGGGTACTCGAGCAGGCCGTCCTCGTGAGACTCCTCGACCAGCGACTCGGGGTTGCCGACGACGCCGGGGACGAGTCGGCCGACAGCCTCGATCATCGCCATCGCGGCGACCTCGCCGCCGTTCAGCACGTAGTCGCCGAGCGAGAGCTCGACGACGGTGGCGCGCGACGCCGCCCACTCGAAGACGCGGGCGTCGATGCCCTCGTACCGCCCGCAAGCGAACACGAGGTGCTCCGACGTCGACGCGAGTGACCGCGCGATCGACTGCGTGAAGGGCGTGCCGGCCGGCGTCGGGACCACCAGGGTCGACGAACCGTCGGGCCGGAAGAGCGCCTCGAGCGCCTGCGCCCACGGCTCCGGCTTCATCACCATGCCGGCGCCACCGCCGTACGGGGTGTCGTCGACGGTGCGGTGCCGGTCGGTGGTCCAGGACCGCAGGTCGTGCACGTGCAGGTCGAGCAGTCCGCCGGAGCGGGCCTTGCCGAGCAGGGACACGTCGAGCACGGAGAAGAACTCCGGGAAGATCGTGACGATGTCGATCCGCACGGGGACTAGTCCGTGACCGTCTCGGGGCGCGAGGTGTCCTCGGGGTCCTCGAACAGCCCCTGCGGCGGCGTGACCGTGACGGTGCCGGCGGCGATGTCGACCGCGGGCACGATGGCCGAGACGAACGGCACGAGGACCTCGCCGCGGGACGGCGTGTCGATCGCGAGCAGGTCCTGTGCGGGCATGTGGTCCACGCGGGCGACGGTGCCGACCTCGACGCCGTCACGCAGGACCTTGAGCCCGACGAGCTGGTGGTCGTACCAGGCGTCGTCCTCACCGGTCTCGGCGTCGGCGTCCTGCTCGACCCAGAGGATGATGCGCGCCAGGGACTCGGCTGCGGTGCGGTCGTCGATCCCGGCGAAGAACGCGACGGGGTGACCGTTGTACCAGCGGAGTTCGTCCAGCTCGAGAGTCTTGCCCGACCACGGTGAGTCGTCGGGGACCTGGAGCGTGAAGGTGGCGCCCGGGGTGAACCGACGATCCGGGTCGTCGGTGTAGAGCTCGAGCTTGATGCCGCCCTTGAGCCCGTGCGCCTTCGTGATTCGACCCACCCGGAGCTGGGTCGTCTCCCTAGGAATCGGTGTCCACCACGTCGACCCGCACGCGCTTGCCGTCGGCCAGGGCCGTGACGAGGGTGCGGAGCGCCTTGGCGGTGCGCCCGGCGCGACCGATCACGCGGCCGAGGTCCTCGGGGTGCACGCGCACCTCGAGGACCTCGCCGCGTGGGGAGGTGGAGCTGGCGACGCGCACGTCGTCAGGGTGATCGACGATCCCCTTGACGAGGTGCGTCAGCGCGGATTCGAGCAAGGACTACGCCTCGGTCGTCTCGTCGGCGGTCTCGGCGTCGTCGGCCTTGGCGGCGGGAGCCGTCTTCTCCGACTTCGGCTTGAGCACGGCCTTCTTCGAGGAGTCGACCTGGAAGGCCGGCTTCGGCTCGGCGACCTTGACCTTGGACTCGGTGTCCTTCTCGCCCTTGAACTTGGCCCAGTCGCCGGTCAGCTTGAGGAGGGCCGCGACCTGCTCGGTCGGCTGCGCGCCGACGCCGAGCCAGTAGAGCGCACGCTCGGACTCGATCTTGATGACCGAGGGCTCCTCGGTCGGGTGGTACTGACCGATCTCCTCGAGGACACGACCATCGCGCTTGGTGCGCGAGTCGGCGACGACGATGCGGTAGTAGGGCGCACGGATCTTACCGAGACGCTTCAGACGGATCTTGACAGCCACAATTGCTCCTGTTTGCTTTCGTTGTGGTTGAACTGGAACCGCGGGCGTGGGGGCACACACGGCGAAAGCTCGAGAGAGATCGCTCACAGCTGGATAGAGGGTCGAGCTGCGGCGATTCGACCGTTCATTCTTGCAGATTCCCGGCCGTGATGCGAGCCGACTCGCTACGGCGCGAGGCGTCGCACCGCTTCGAGGGCCTCGGACGTCGCCCGGACCGCGTCCACGCTCCGTGCGTCGCGCGCGCCGCCGACGACGGCGTACGGCACGCCGGCGGCCTGGAGGCCCGTGGCGAGTCCGTCAGGCGCGTCGCCCTCGGCGTCGGTCGCGCGCTCCTGCCCGGCGCAGACCACGACGGTGTCCGCCGGCACGCCGACCTCGTCCCCGTGCTCGTCGCGGATCCAGAGCACCCCGGGTTCGATGCGCAGGTACTCCTGCACGCCGCCGACCATCCGCACCCCGGCGTCCCGCAGCCGGCCGAGCGCGACCCACCGCGAGGTGATGCCGATCCCCTGGCCGAACTTGCCCGAACGCCGGAGCACCGTCACCTGCGCCCCCGGTCGGGTGGTACGCCGTGCCGCGGGGAGCCGCTGCGGCACGTCGCCGACGAGCTCCTCGGACACGTCGAGGTCCCAGCGGGCCGCGAACTCGGCGGCCCGGACGACCTCGTCGGGTGACTCGGTCAGGAACGCCGCGGTGTCCACGCCGATGCCACCGCCGCCGATGATCGCGACGGTGCCCTCGGGTACGCCGTTCCGCAGGGCCTGCTCGTAGGACAGCACGTGCGGCAGGGCGCTGCCGGGGACGTCGATGCTCCGCGGGACCACCCCGGCCGCGAGCACGACGGCGTCGCTGTCGACGAGGTCCCGAGCAGTGGCCGGGCGTCCGAGGTGGATCGTGGCGCCCCGCTCCGCGAGCTCGGCGCGGGCGGACCGCACCGTGGCGGCGTAGTCCTCCTTGCCCGGGACGAGTGCGGCGAGGCCGAACTGGCCGCCGAGGCGGTCGGAGGCCTCCCAGACGGTGACGTCGTGGCCCCGTCGGGCGGCGTCCACCGCGGCGGCGAGCCCGGCCGGTCCGCCACCGACGACGTCGACGCGCTTCGGGTCCGCGGTCGGCCGGGCGGGGAAGGCCACCTCGCGGGCGGCACGGGGGTTCACGAGGCAGGACACCGGTGCGCCGATGATCGAGCGGTCGAGGCACGCCTGGTTGCAGCCGATGCAGGTGTTCACCAGGGCGAACCCGCCCGCGAGCGAGCGCGACACGATGGCGGGGTCGGCGAGGAACGGCCGGGCGAGCGCGACGGCGTCGATCAGGCCGTCGCTGAGCACGGCTTCACCGTCGCGCAGGTCCGTCATCCGGTTCGACGCGATCACGCGGACGTCCGGGTACGCGGACGAGCGCACCACCGCGGCGATCCGTGCCGCGTACGCCAGCCAGGCCCCGTGCGGCACCGAGGCCTGCACGGTCGGGGTGCGGGACTCGTGCCAGCCGATGCCGACCGAGATGCCGTCGAGCCCGAGCGGCAGCAGGTCGTGCACGAGCGCGTCGACCTCGTCGTCGGTCGACGAGCCGGGCATCAGATCCGCGCCGGACAGCCGGATCGTCACGGCGAGCTCGGGCACCGCGGCGCGCACGGCCCGGACGACCTCGATCGCGAAGCGCCGACGCCGTTCCGCATCCCCGCCCCACTCGTCGTCGCGCAGGTTGGTCAGCGGCGACTGGAACTGGTTGATCAGGTACCCCTCGGACGCCATGATCTCGACGCCGTCGAACCCGATCGCGCGGGCGGTGCGGGCCGCGGCGGCGAAGTCCTCGATGGTCCGCTCGACCTCGGCCGACGTCAGCTCGGTCGGCACCACACCGCGGGCGGCCGCCCACGGCAGGGCCGAGGGTGCCACGACGCGCTGCGGGTCGCCGTGCCGGTCGACCATGCCCGACGCCAGCGCGTACCGCCCGGCGTGGAACAGCTGCGCGAGGATCGTCCCGCCCTCGTCGTGCACGGCGTCGACCGCCACCCGGAACCGCTCGTCGGCTCCCCCGACGCCGAACACCGCGAAGTCCGGACCCCCGCGGGCCTCGTCGTTCACCGCGATGCCGCCGGTGATGATGCACGCCGCCCCGCCGGCCGCCCGTTCGCGGTAGAAGGCGGCCATGCCGGCTCCGCCGTCGTCGTGCACCTCGAGCCCGGTGTGCATCGACCCCATCACCACCCGGTTCGCCAGGTGCAGGGGGCCGAGGGTCCAGGGTGACGCGACGGTCCGGAGGGACTCCGGCACGACGGGGGCGGAAGCGACGCTGCTCATGCGCCTATTCTGCGGGGTCCGCGCCCGGAGCGTCGGCCGGCAGCACCGCGTCGCGGAGGGGCGACGTCGTGTCCGACCAGTACGGCGGGGCGATGACCGTCAGACCGCCGTCCACCGAGAGCACCTGCCCGGTGATGTACCCGGCCTTGTCCGACAGCAGGAAGTCGACGGCGTCGGCCATGTCGTCGGCCGTCCCGGGGCGCTGCAGCGGGAGCTTCTCGAGGACGGTGTCCATCGGCGCCTGGCCGGGGACCTTCGTGTAGAAGTACTCGAGCGAGTCGGTGTCGATGAGGCCGCCGTTCACCGCGTTGACGGTGATCTGGCGCGGACCGAACTCCACCGCCATGTACTTCATGTACGCCTCGCTCATGGCCTTGGCGGCACCGAGTGCGGCGTAGGTCGGGAACGCCCGGAGCGATCCGTACGACGTCACGACGACGATGCGGCCACCGCGGTCCATGAGTTCCGCCGCGCGCTGGGCGCCGAGCACGAACGAGCGGGCGTTCGTGGCGTAGCTGCGGTCGAGGTGGTGCAGCTTGAGGTCGGCGACGGGCTTGAACGCGCTGGCCGCGGCGTTCGCGACGAACATGTCGAGGCGTCCGTAGGTGTCGCGCACCAGGTCGAACAGGGCGTCGATCGACTCCGGCTGCTCGATGTCGACCTGCGCCGTGATGCCGTCGCCGCCGGCCGCCCTGACGTCGGCCAGGGACTCCTCGGCCAGGTCGGCGTTGCCCTTGTACGTCACCACGACGGTGACGCCGCGCTGGCCGAGCTTCTGCGCGAGCAGGCGGCCGATGCCGCGCGAAGCGCCCGTGATGAGTGCGATGGGTGCGTTGGTGCTGTCGGTCACTGCGGTCCTCCAGGTGAGTGGGAGACGGACTGGAGGCGCGGGGCGGGCCCGCCACGGGCCTCCAGTCCGGTCGTCGGTCGGTTTCAGAACCCGGCTGCGCCGGTCACGACGGCGCGGCCGACGATCAGCTTCTGGATCTCGTTGGTGCCCTCTTCGAAGCGCTGCGCGCGTGCGTCGCGGTAGACGCGCTCGATGGCGTTGCGCTTCCAGTAGCCCTGCCCGCCGTGCACCTGCAGGGCCTTGTCGGTGACCCGGGCGAGCATGTCGACGGCGACCATCTTCGAGGCGCTGGAGAGTGTGCCGGCGTCGGGGCGGTCCTCTTCGTAGGCGCGAGCGGCCTCGAGCACCAGGGCGCGGGCGGCGGCGATGTCGGCGTAGTTCTCGGCCAGGTAGAACTGGATCGCCTGGCGGCTGGAGAGGCGCTTGCCGAAGGTCTCGCGCTTGTTCGCGTACTCGACGGCGAGCTCGTTCGCCCGCTCGGCGAGACCGACGGCGCTCATCGCGACGGACACCCGGCTCGGCAGCAGGAAGCCGCCGAGCGCGACCTCGAGGCCCTGGCCTTCGGCGCCCAGACGTGCGCTGGCCGGGATCGGGGTCTCGGTGAACCGCAGGATCGCGTGGTCGGTGCCGCGGATGCCCATGGTGTCGGAGTCGTCGATCACCTCGGCACCCGGCAGCCCGCTGTTCGGCATCAGGAACGCGACCGTGCCGTCCTGGCCGCTGGTGCCCTCGAGCCGAGCGGCGATGAGCCAGTGGTCGGCCTTGACCCCGAACGTGATGAGGTGCTTCTCGCCGTTCATCACGTAGGTGTCGCCCTCGCGCCGGACCGTCGTGCGGATGTCCGCTCCGGTGCCCGCGGTGGCCTCGGTCAGGGTGAACGCGACGAGCGTGTCACCCGCGACGGACGGCTTGACGACCTGCTCGATCTGCTCCGGCGTCGCGTAGGGGGCCATCGCGCGCCAGGTGCCGTTGATGACGTGCACGAGCATGCGGATGGAGGCGTGCGAGCGGGAGACGACCTCCATGATCTCGAGGTAGCGCGAGAAGGGGATCGCCCGTCCGCCGAGCTCCGTCGGGGCGGCGAGGCTGAGCCATCCGTTCTCCTTGAGCTCCTGGAACAGCTCGGGGGCGACCCGGCCCGTGCGCTCGATCTCGTCCGCCCACGCCTCGCCGGGGCCGCGGACCCACTCGGTGACCTCGGCCTTGAGCTGCTGGAAGGCGGCTTCGTCGAAGCCCGTGCTCGTCTGCTCGACGATCGTCATCGTGTCTCGTTCTCCTTCGTCGCGACGAGCGCGGCCGCCTGCTCGCGCAGGATGTTCTTCTGGACCTTGCCGACCGCGTTGCGCGGCAGCTCGGTGGTGTACTCGAGTCGTTCCGGCCAGTAGTACTTGCTCACGCCGGCCGTGTCGAGGTACTGCTGCATCCCGGCGAAGTCGAGCGGCTCGTCCGCGCGGGCGTTCACGACCCAGGCGCACGCACGCTCACCGAGCCGCTCGTCCGGCATCGCCACGATCGCGACGTCCGTGACCAGCGGGTGCTGGTACAGCAGGTTCTCGATCTCGACGACGGGGATCTTCTCGCCACCGCGGTTGATGACGTCCTTCACACGCCCGGTGATCGACAGGAAGCCCTTCTCGTCGACCTTCGCCAGGTCGCCCGTGCGGTACCAGCCGTCCGCCGTGAACACGTCGTCGGTCAGGTCCGGGCGGTCGAGGTAGCCCGCGAACATCGTCGGCGAGTGCAGCTCGAAGTTGCCCTCGGTACCGGCGGGCAGCTCGATCCCCGCGTCGTCGACGATGCGGATCACGATGCCCGGCAGCGCCCGGCCGTCGTGGCCGTGGGCGTCGGTGGGGTCGTCGCTGGGGCTGGACAGGGCCCCGAGACACGTCTCGCTCGTCCCGAAGGCGCCGAGGATGGCGCTGCCGAGCACCGTGCTCGCTCGCTGGGCCAGTGCACGGGGCACCGCGGCGCCCGTCGGCACGAAGATCCGGAGCGACTCCGGCTGCGGTGCACCGGCCTCGACCAGGTCGACGAGGTCGGTCAGGAACGGCGTCGCGCACTGCACGAAGGACGCCCGGGCGACGCCGAACGCCTGCTCGAGTGCGACCCGGCCGTCCCACACCGGCTGGATGACCTGCGGGGCACCGAGCCGGAACGCCAGCAGCATGCCGTACAGGAACCCGGTCTGGTGAGCGAGCGGCGACGGGATGTAGATGCGGTCGGCGCTGGTCAGCCCGGATTGCGCCACGTGCATGGCGGTAGCGAGTCCGAGCGTGCGGTGCGGGTGCTGCACGCCCTTCGGCTCCCCCGTGGTACCGGAGGTGAAGAGCAGCTGGCAGACGTCGTCCGGTCCGGGAGCGTGCGACGCGATCTCGTCGACGTCGACGTGCACGGCGGCGAGGGCGTTCTCGAAGTAGCGCCAGTGCCAGTCGCTCGCCACGACGCGCTCCAGGGCGTCGGCGGGCAGCGGCGGCTGGTTCGTCGGGGTGTCCCCCTGCCCGCGGGCCTCGGCGCGGAGCACGATGACGTGCTCGAGCGACAGGCGACGGTCCTGCGTGGCGGCCTCGTCGATGACGTCGAGGAGTTCGAGGGCGGGACGGCGCTTCCGGAACACGTTCGGCAGGAAGACCACGCGGGCCTTCGATCGCGCCAGCGTCATCGTGGTCTCGCGGGGGCCGAACACCGGCATGATCGGGGTGGCGACGGCGCCGATCTGGATCGCACCGAGGGTGATCGACACGAACTCGCGCCAGTTGGGCAGCTGCATCGCGACGGATTCACCCGTGCGCACGCCGAGTTCGAGCAGCAGGGCGGAGACCCGGTCGGCCTCGTCCTGCAGCTCCTTCCACGTGGTGTTCGCGGGGGTCGCACCGCCGACCTCGATCACGGCCAGGCCGTCGGGGTCGGTCTGCGACAGGGCGCGGACCCGCTCGCTCAGGACGAGCGGGTCGGCGTCGACGCCGGCGAGCTCGGGTACGGCGACGGCGGGCTGCGGGACGGTGGGCTGCGCGGCGGTGGGCTGCGCCGTGGGCTGCGCGACCGGCTGGTCGGTTGGCTCGGGCGCTGCAGGCGTCTCGAGGGGCGTGCCCAGGTGCGTGCGGACCCCGTCGGCCTCGGCGGCGTCGATCCGGTCGTCCCGCGCCACCTGGGCTGCGAGCCGGTCGCCGACCGACATGTCGAGCCCGACGGAGTTCATCGCCTCGAGGAACGTCGGGTAGGAGATCCGGTAGGCACGCGGGTAGGTCAGGCCGGACACCCCGTCGGCACTCGACGCCGCGACCGCGAGGGACATCAGCACACGGTGGTCGTTGAACGAGGACATCGGCGCACCGTGCAACCCGGCCGCGCCGACGCCGGTGACCCGGAGCTCGTCCGCGCCCTGCTCGGCACGGCCGCCCATCCGGTTCAACTGGAGCATCGCCGCCACCCGGTCGGATTCCTTCAGCCGGATGTGCGCCACGTTCCACAGTCGGCTCGTGCCCTCGGCGAAGGTGGCCATCGTCGACAGCACGGGCAGCAGGTCCGGGATCGGACGGCAGTCGACGTCGAGCGGCCGGAGCGGGGACCCGTCGTGCTCGATCCGGACGAAGCCGCTCTCCTCGTCGATCCGCATCGGCACGCCCATCGCGGTCGCGAGGTCCAGGAACTCGCTCTCCGGGTGGTCCGTCTCGGCCGTCGTCGTGGCCGTCATGCCGCGCAGCAGCACGTTCGACTCACGGGTGCCGGCCGCCGCGATGCCGAACGCTGCGGAGCCGATGTCGGGCGGGATGACGTAGTCGTGCGGGGTGGCCTGCTGGCCCGCCGGGATCCGGTACTCGAGCCAGTCGTCGGAGACCTCGACCGTCAGGCCGAACTGCCGCATCATCCGCACGGTGAGCTCGACGTAGGGCTGTTCGTTGAGCCGCCCGCCGGTGATGTGGATCCGGGTCTCGTGCTCGGCGAACGGGGCCACCAGCAGCAGCCCGGACACCCACTGCGACAGGGTGCCGGCGATCGTCACGTCGCCGCCGCGCGGACGCCTGGGCTGCACGGTGACGGGTGGGCAGTCGTTCGTCGCCTCGAGCTCCACCCCCATCTGCGTCAGCGAGGTGAGCAGCGCCTTGATCGGGCGGCGCTGGAAGTACTTCATGCCGGACAGGGTCATCGGGCGGTCGGCCAGCGAGGCGAGCCCGGTCATGAAGTAGAGCGTGGTGCCCGAGGACCCCATGTTCAGCAGTCCGTCGGCACCGCGCGAGCCGTGGTCCACGACGTCGGTCGCCCGGTACCGGCCGCCCAGCCCGGTCACGTGGTACGCGTTCCCGCGACGCTTGACGTCGACGCCGAGCGCGCGGAGCGTGCCCACGGTCCACTCCACCTGTCGCGTCGCGCTGACCCCGGAGACGACACTCGTCCCCTTCGCCAGCGACGCGAGCACCAGCGCGCGGTGCGCGTGGTACTTCGAGACCGGGATGTCGAGTTCTCCGACGAGCGGGGCGTTCGTCCCGCGCACCACCAACTGCATGCGTACCTCTTCCCTGTAGGAACATTTCAACGGTACGCCCGGAGTGGAACTAGTTGCAGGACGATCCGCACGATCGGGACAACGCTTCGTTGTGCGTGTCCGACAAGGACCCGGGCAGGATGGACGGCATGGACATCCGCTTCACCGAGTCCCGCCCGTCGACCATCGGCGTCGAGTGGGAACTCCCCCTGGTCGACCGGGCGACCGGCGACCTCGCTCCCCGTGCCCCCGCCGTCATCGCCGCCGTGCACGAGCGGCTCGGCGACCACGACCGCGTCACCGAGGAGCTGCTGACCAACACGGTCGAGGTCGTCTCGAGCGTCCACGACCGCGTGGGGGCTGCGACGAGTGAGCTGTCCGGCATCATCGGCGAGGTCATCGACGCCGCCGAACCGCTCGACGCCCAGGTGATGTGCTCGGGCACGCACCCGTTCGCGGTGTGGGACCAGCAGGAGATCACCCCGGACAGCGAGCACTACACGACGCTGATCGACCGCACCCGCTGGTGGGGACGCCAGATGCTCATCTGGGGCGTGCACGTGCACGTCGGCATCGACGAGCGCGACAAGGCGGTCCCGATCATGAACGCGATGCTCGCCTACGTCCCGCACCTGCAGGCGTTCACCGCGTCGAGCCCGTTCTGGGGCGGCACCGACACCGGGTACGCCTCGAACCGCGCCCTCATGTTCCAGCAGCTCCCGACCGGCGGGCTCCCGCCGCAGCTCGGCGCCTGGGCGAACTTCGAAGAGGTCGTCGGCGACCTCACCCACACCGGCGTCATCGACGGCGTGAAGGACCTGCGCTGGGACATCCGACCGTCGCCGGGCTGGGGCACCCTCGAGAACCGGGTCTCCGACGGCATCTCGACCCTGCACGAGGTCGGCGCCGTCACCGCGCTCGTGCAGTGCCTGGTCACCGCCTGCTCGGACCGGCTCGACGCCGGTGAGACCCTGCCCACCATGCAGCCGTGGTTCATCCGCGAGAACAAGTGGCGCGCGGCCCGCTACGGCATGGAGGCCGAGATCATCACGAACGTCGCCGGCGACGAGCGGCTCGTGACCGACGAGGTGCACGACCTGGTGCAGCGGCTCGACCCGATCGCCGAACGGCTCGGCTGCCTCGACGAGCTGCACCACCTCGACACGATGATCGAGCGCGGCGCCTCGTACCAGCGGCAGCTGCAGGTCGCGCAGGAGAACGGCGGCGACCTGCGCGCCGTGGTCCGCCACCTGGTCACCGAGTTCCGCGACGCGCTCTAGCCGCCACCGGACCGCCCCGGGCATACCTGGCCGAATCGGGCATACCTGGCCGAATCGGGCATACCTGGCCGAATCGGGCATACCTGGTCGTTCCTTTCGACCAGGTACGCCCGATTCCACTTTCCATCGCGCGTGCAATGGGAAGGAACGTCGCGCCGCGACCGGACCACGGACGGGAGGCCCGGTGCCAGCTGGCACCGGGCCTCCCGTCCGTCAGGTGGTCGCGATCGCGAGCCGCGTCAGCGCCCCAGGAACTTCTGCAGCGACGCGAGCTCTTCCTCGGTCGGTGCCTTGCCGCCCTTGGCACCCCCGAGGCCGAGGCCGGACCCCTGCGGGGCCTGCTGCGGCGTAGCCGCCGCGCCGGCAGCCAAGGCCGCGCGCTTGGCGGGGTTGCCCACCTTCGACTTCTTCTTGCCGCCCTGCTGCTGCTTCTTGCCGCCGTGCATGCCCGGGATCGGACCCATGCCCGGCATCTGCGGCACGCCACCGCGGGCGACGGTCTTCATCATCTTGGCGGCCTGCTCGAAGCGGTTGACCAGCGCGTTGACCTCGGTGACGGTCGATCCGGCACCGCGCGCGATGCGCAGACGGCGCGAACCATTGAGGAGCTTCGGGAGCTCACGCTCCTGGGGCGTCATCGACTGGATGATCGCCTCGGTACGGACGATCTCGCGCTCGTCGAAGTTGTCGAGCGCCTCGCGCATGCCCTTGGCTCCCGGGAGCATGCCGAGCATGCCCTTGATGGAGCCGGCCTTGCGGAGCTGCTGCATCTGCTGCAGGAAGTCGTTCAGCGTGAAGTTGTCGGTCGCGATCTTGTCCGCGACCTTGCGCGCCTCTTCCTCGTCGAAGGCGCCCTGCGCCTGCTCGATGAGGGACAGGATGTCGCCGAGGTCGAGGATTCGGCTCGCCATGCGGTCCGGGTGGAACGGCTCGAAGTCGTCGAGCGACTCACCCGTCGACGCGAACATGATCGGACGGCCGGTCACGCTGGCCACCGACAGGGCGGCACCACCGCGGGCGTCACCGTCGAGCTTCGAGAGCACGACACCGGTGAAGTCGACGCCTTCCTGGAACGCACGGGCCGTGTTGACGGCGTCCTGACCGATCATCGCGTCGATGACGAACAGGACCTCGTCCGGGTCGACGGCCTTGCGGATGTTCGCGGCCTGCTTCATCAGCTCGGCATCGACACCGAGTCGACCGGCGGTGTCGACGATGACGGTGTCGTACTGCTGGTCGATCGCGGCCTTGATGGCGTTCTTGGCGACCTTGACCGGGTCGCCGACACCGTTGCCGGGCTCGGGAGCGAACACGTGCACGCCGGCCTGCTCGCCGACGACCTGCAGCTGCTGCACGGCATTCGGACGCTGGAGGTCCGCCGCGACGAGCATCGGGGTGTGGCCGTCCTTCTTGAGCCACTTGCCGAGCTTGCCCGCGAGCGTGGTCTTACCGGCACCCTGCAGACCCGCGAGCATGATGACCGTCGGCGGCTTCTTCGCGAACTCGAGCCGTCGCTGCTGCCCACCCAGGATGCCGACGAGTTCCTCGTTGACGATCTGGACGACCTGCTGCGCCGGGTTGAGCGCGCGGTTGACCTCGTCGGAGAGGGCACGCTCGCGCACCGATGCGGTGAACGCCTTGACGACCTCGAGCGCGACGTCGGCGTCGAGGAGCGCCCGCCGGATCTCGCGGACGGTGCCGTCGACGTCGGACGGAGTCAGCCGACCCTTGCTCCGCAGATTGCGGAAGGTCTCGGTCAGCCGATCGGAGAGTGAACCGAATTGCGCCATGATCCGTCGATTCTACAAGGCTCCCGCCGACGGCACCGGCTCGTTCACCGCAGGAGGACACCCTCGGTCAATCCGACCGGCGCGTCGAGCCCCACGTCGATGACCACCGGCGCGCTCGACGGACTCCGGTCACCGGTCGGGAACCAGCGCCGGTCGGGCGACACCAGGATCACGAGACCGTCCACGTCACCGACCGCCGCGAAGGACTCCCCCGGCGGGTTGGCGTACGGCTCGAGACCGGCGCGTCGCAGAGCCGAGGCTGCGCCGAGGACGTCGGGGACGGGGACGCCGACCTCGCTGACCGAGACGAGCGGGACGCCGGCGTCGGTACCGACGCCAACGCGCCGGGCGCCCGGCTCCAGGTCCCGCCGCTCGATGAGTTCGAGGAGCTGCTGGTCGGGGCCCTCGAAGTAGACCGACCGCGAGTTCCAGTTCGGCGGCCCCTCGAACTCGTCCTGGTCAGCGGTACCGAGCACCGTCGTCAGTCCGGCGATCCAGGCCTTGGCCGCGTCGAAGGTCCCCGTGGGGATCGTGATCGCCAGGTGCAGGGCTCCGGTCATCTCCGGCAGTTCGCGGAACACGAGGAGCGTCGACCCCACCACGATGCGCACCGTGGTATCGACGATCTCGACCGAGCACCCCAGCCGTTCGTAGAACCGGGCGGTGTCGGCGAGCGAGCGGGTGGCGAGCTGTACCTGTCGGATGTCCATGCCCCCATCGGACCATCTCAACCTTTGTTGACGTCAAGCACCCCCGTTGTTGGACGCCGTCCAGAAACTGTCGTACGCTCGCCGCATGCCGGAACTCGAGATCGTCCGCCACCACGGCCTGCTCGACTACTCGGACGGCCTCGCCCTGCAGCGGGACCTGCACGCCGACGTCGCCGCCGGCCGTTCCCCCGGGGCCCTCGTGCTGTGCGAGCACCCGTCCGTGTACACCGCCGGACGCCGCACCGAACCGTCCGACCTGCCGACGAACGGCGCCCCGGTCGTCGACACCGACCGTGGCGGACGCATCACCTGGCACGGCCCGGGGCAGCTGGTCGCCTACCCGATCGTCCGGCTCGCCGAACCCCTCGACGTCGTCGCCTGGGTGCGTGACCTGGAGCAGGTCGTCATCGACGCCGCGGCTGCCGTCGGTGTGCACGCCGAACGGGTCGCGGGTCGCAGCGGCGCCTGGGTGCCGGGCACTGACGGCTCCCCCGCCGCCAAGGTCGGCGCGATCGGCCTGCACGTCGCCGAGGGCGTGACGAGTCACGGCATCGCGATCAACTGCGACAACGCCCTCGACGCCTACGCCGCGATCGTCCCGTGCGGCATCGCGGACGCCGGGGTCACGACGCTGAGCGCCGCGGCGGCGCACGCAGGTCGTGCCCACGTGACCGTCGACGACCTCGCACCCCTGGTCGCGGACCGCGTCCGACAGGCCGTCGACGGCATGCACAGCGGCCGCCGGATCAGCACGACGGCCCCCAGCACCAGCACCGGCACGAGCACCAGCACGAGCACCAGCACCGCGCCCGCCCGACAGGAGACCCTCGTATGACCCTCGCCCCCGAAGGCCGCCGCATGCTCCGGGTCGAGGCCCGGAACGCCGAGACCCCGATCGAGACGAAGCCCGCGTGGATCAAGACCCGTGCCACGCAGGGCCCCGAGTTCCGCGAGCTGTCGAGCCTGGTGCGCGAGAAGCAGCTGCACACCGTCTGCCAGGAGGCCGGCTGCCCGAACATCTTCGAGTGCTGGGAGGACCGCGAGGCCACCTTCCTGATCGGCGGCTCGCAGTGCACCCGTCGCTGCGACTTCTGCCAGATCGACACCGGCAAGCCGGAACCGCTCGACCGCGACGAGCCCCGCCGGGTCGCGGACTCCGTGGCGGAGATGGGCCTGCGGTACGCGACCGTGACCGGCGTCGCACGCGACGACCTGCCCGACGGCGGTTCCTGGCTCTACGCCGAGACCATCCGCGCGATCCACGAGCACTCCCCCGGCACCGGCGTCGAGATCCTGGTGCCGGACTTCAACGGGCGACCGGACCAGCTCGGCCCGGTGTTCGACGCCCGCCCCGAGGTCTTCGCCCACAACGTCGAGACCGTCCCGCGGATCTTCAAGCGGATCCGGCCGGCGTTCACGTTCGAACGGTCCCTCGACGTCATCACCCAGGGCCGCGACGCCGGGCTGGTCACGAAGTCGAACCTGATCCTCGGCATGGGCGAGGAGCGCGTCGAGATCGAGGACGCCCTGCAGCGCCTGTACGACGCGGGTACGGACATCATCACGCTGACGCAGTACCTCCGCCCGTCGCCCCGGCACCTGCCGGTCGCGCGCTGGGTCAGCCCTGCGGAGTTCGTCGAGCTCCGCGAGGTCGCCGAACAGATGGGCTTCGCCGGGGTGCTCGCCGGACCGCTGGTCCGGTCGTCGTACCGGGCGGGCCGGCTGTGGGCGCGGGCGACGGTGGCCCGCGGCGGCTCGGTTCCCGAGCACCTGGCCCACCTGCTCGACGCGACCCCTGGTCGCCAGGCCGTCTGACGCGCGCGCGGCTCGCGCGGCGTACGCGGTGTGGCCGGCGTTTCGCGCTGGGCGACAGTTCACGTGCTGCGGAGCACGTGAACTGTCGCTCAGGCCGAAACTCGGCGCGTCCGGACGACGCCCGGACAGACGGGAGGCGCGGTGCCAGCTGGCACCGCGCCTCCTGTCCGTCAGGTGGTGACGGCTACTTCGCGTCGGCCTCGACCGACTCCTTCGGCTGGCCGGTCGGAGTCAGCCCGCGCTCCTGGCGGCGCTTCGAGACCACCAGCGACGCGGTCGTGGCGACCGCGATCGTCAGCGCGATGAAGCCCAGCGAGAACCAGATCGGGATCTCCGGCGCCCACTCGATGTGCTCGCCACCGTTGATGAAGGGCAGCTCGTTGACGTGCATGGCGTGGAAGACGAGCTTCACACCGATGAACGCCAGGATGACGGCCAGGCCCTGGCCCAGGTAGATGAGGCGCTCCAGCAGGCCGGCGATCAGGAAGTACAGCTGCCGGAGGCCGAGCAGCGAGAACGCGTTCGCCGTGAACACGATGAAGGCGTCCTGCGTCAGCCCGAAGATCGCGGGGATCGAGTCGAGCGCGAAGAGCACGTCGGTCAGGCCGATGGCGACCATGACGAGCAGCATCGGGGTGAACAGCCGCTTGCCGTCGACACGGGTGGTCAGGCGGTCGCCGTCGTAGTGGTCCGAGGTCGGGATGATGCGCTTGAGGATCCGGATGAGCCGGGATTCGCCCTCGCTGCCGTGGTCGTTGCCGCTGCGGGCCTGCGACCAGGCGAGCCAGAACAGCAGCGCACCGAACAGGTAGAAGACCCACGAGAAGTTCTCGATGATCGTGACGCCGAGGGCGATGAAGACGCCACGGGCGACGAGCGCGATCGCGACGCCGACCAGCAGGACCTTCTGCTGGAACTCCTTCGGCACGGCGAAGCTCGACATGATGATGAGGAAGACGAAGAGGTTGTCGACCGACAACGCCTTCTCGGTCAGCCAGCCGGCGAAGTACTCACCACCGGCCTGCCCGCCGCCGAACACCAGGATCCCGATGCCGAACAGGATCGCCAGCCCGATGTAGAAGGCGGACCAGAACGCGGATTCGCGGATGTGGGGCACGTGCGGCGTGCGCACGTGCGAGTAGAAGTCGAACACCAGCAGCGCGAGGATGCCGGCGATCGTGATGAGCCAGACGAAGAGTGGGACGTCCACGGTGTCCTTCAGGTAGGGCGCGCCGCTGATGTGCGGGTACGCCGAGGCCTGAAGGTCTCTTCCGTCGCACGGCACCGGAACCGGTGTCGCACGACCGGCGCCCCGGGGCCGGATCGTTCCGGACCGTACTGACGGGGTCACCGAGAGGGAATACTCCCCTTCGTGTTCCCGAGCATACCGGGCACAGCGGACATGTGCCGCGCTCTAAGCTGGGAGCATGGCGAGTTCCTGGTCACTGTCCTCACGGCTGCGCGGCCTCTTCCAGCGCAAGACGATCGACGAGACCACGTGGGAGGACCTGGAGACCGCCCTCATCGGCGCCGACTTCGGGCCCGATATCTCCGAGGAGATCATCGAGGACCTGCACGCCCGCGTCGACCGGTACGGCACGACCGACCCCGCCGACCTGCAGCGCATGCTCCGCGAGGTCCTCGAGGAACGGCTCTCGAAGCTCGACACCACCCTGAAGCTCAGCGCGCGGCCCGCCGTGGTGCTCGTCGTCGGGGTGAACGGCGTCGGCAAGACCACGACGATCGGCAAGTTCGCCAAGTTCCTGAAGACCTACGACCGCACGGTGCTCGTCGGGGCGGCGGACACGTTCCGCGCCGCGGCGGTCGAGCAGGTCGCCACCTGGGCCCAGCGCGCCGGGGTCGACGTCGTCCGTCCGTCGCAGCCCGGGCAGGACCCGGCGTCGGTGGCGTACCAGACCGTCGAGAAGGCGATCCGCGACCAGACCGAGATCGTCGTCATCGACACCGCCGGGCGTCTGCACACCAAGGCCGGCCTGATGGACGAGCTCACCAAGATCAAGCGCGTGGTCGAGAAGCAGACCGAGATCAGCGAGGTCCTGCTCGTCCTCGACGCGACGACGGGCCAGAACGGCCTCGCACAGGCCCAGGCCTTCATCGAGGGTGCCGGCGTGACCGGCCTCGTCATCACCAAGCTCGACGGCTCGGCCAAGGCCGGCTTCGTGCTGAGCGTGCAGGAGAAGACCGGCATCCCGATCAAGCTCATCGGGCAGGGCGAGGGCATCAACGACCTGACGGGCTTCACGCCGCACGTCTTCGTGCAGAACCTCGTCGGCTGAGCGAACGCGGCGGCACGCCGAGGAGTAGCGTCCCTGACGGTCCGGGCATCTGCTCGGTCTCGTTCCAGGGATAGGAGACCCTCATGCCCGCACTGCTGATCATCGCGATCATCGTCGGCCTCGTCCTGCTCTTCAGCGGCATCTTCGTCGGTGCGCTGAAGTTCCTGCTCTGGGTGGGCATCGTGCTCATCCTGCTGGCGGTCATCGGCTGGCTGCTCCGGACGATCCGCGGTCGCGCGTAGCGACCCGGCGTCCTGTCCGGACGCACCTGACAGAACGGGAGGCGCGGTGCCAGCTGGCACCGCGCCTCCTGTCTGCCGTCCGGTCGCGACCAGGACGCCTAGGCGACCGCGTCCGCCGGCTCGCGCTTCTGCACCCGCTGCCCGACGACCGCCGAGACGCCGTCCTGCCGCATCGACACCCCGTACAGGGCGTCGGCGATCTCCATCGTGCGCTTCTGGTGCGTGATGACGATGAGCTGGGACGACTCGCGCAGACGCTCGAACACGGTCAGCAGGCGGCCGAGGTTGGCGTCGTCGAGTGCCGCCTCGACCTCGTCCATGATGTAGAACGGCGAGGGCCGCGCGGTGAAGATCGCGACGAGGAGCGCCACCGCCGCCAGGGACCGCTCGCCGCCGGACAGCAGGGTCAGGCGGTCGATCTTCTTGCCGGCGGGCTTCACCTGCACGTCGATCCCGGTGCCGAGCAGGTCGGTCGGGTCGGTCAGGTTGATGGACCCCGAGCCGCCCGGGAACAGGATCGGGAAGATGACGTCGAACGCTTCCTTCGTGTCGTTGAACGCGGACTCGAAGATCGTCTGCATCTTCGTGTCGAGCTCGTCGATGATCGTCAGCAGGTCCGTCCGGGTCTTCTGCAGGTCCTCAAGTTGCTCGGCGAGGAACGCGTGCCGCTGCTCGAGCGCCTGGAACTCCTCGAGCGCGAGCGGGTTCACCTTGCCGAGCTGTCCGAGGTCGCGCTCCGCGGCCTTGAGTCGGCGCTCCTGCTCGGCACGGACGTAGGGCACGGTCTCGACGTCGGCGGGGTCGATCTCGTCGGTCGTGTCGAACTCGGGCAGCGCCGGGCCGCCGGGCAGGGTGGACTCCGCGTCGACGAGGGCCACGTCGTCGGTGTCGGGACCCGCTTCTGCCGCTGCTTCCTCCGGCTCGGTCACGCCCGCGGCCTCGGCGGCGGCGGCCGCCGCCGCGCGCTCCGCCTCGCGGTGCTTCCGCGCGCGCACCCGCGGGTCCACGAGCACGTCGACGGGCACCGGCACGTGCGGCCCGTACTCGGCCACCAGCACGGCCTCGGACAGCCCGAGCTCGCTCTGCGCCCGGTCGAGGACGCCGGACACGTGCAGCTTCTTCTCGTAGATCTCCATCTCGAGCGAGTGCACGCCGTCGGTGATGGTCTGCAGGCGGTCCCGGAGCTCGCGCTCCTCGTTGCGGATCGTCTGCAGCTCGGTGTTGCGCTTCGACCGCTCGGCTTCCTCCGTCGCCAGCTGCACCCGCGCTTCGGCCAGCGAGCGGTCGACCGCTCCGAGCACCCCGGGCAGGTCGGCGAGGACGGCTTCGGCGGTCCGGATCTGGCCACGGCGGATGACGGCGAGCCGCGCGGCCTCCTCCGCGGCGGCGCGCTCGGCCTCGAGCTGGCGGTCGAGCTGGTCGGCGCGGTTCCGTTCCGCTCGCACCCGCTCGCGCACGGTCTCCACCTGGATCCGCTGCTCGACCTCGGCGGCACGTGCGGCCTCGAGCGCGTCCTGCAGCGCGGGACGCTCGGACGCGTCGACCACGGGGCGCTCCTGGTCGGTGAAGGCGCGGTGCGCCGACTCGGCCTCGGCCAGCACTGCATCCGCGGTCTCGACGGCGCCGTCGGTCTCGGCCAGCGCGGCACGCAGCCGCTCGACCTCGGCCGCGGCGTTCTCCGCCTTCGCCCGCGTCGACGCACTCGTGCGGTCGTACTCGGCCTTCGCCCGCGTGTAGGCGCGGGAGGCTGCGTCGGCCTCGTCCGCACGGCGGCGTGCGTCCTCGACGGCGCTGCGCGCGGCCTGGAGGCCCGTGGCCGCGTCCTCGGCGTCGGTCGCGATCGCGTCGCGTCGCGTCACGGCGTCGTCGCGCTCCGCGACGAGCTCGATGCGCGAGGTCGCGCGCTCCCCGCCGCCGGTCACGCGGACCGCACGGACGAGGTCGCCGGACCGCGTGACCACCGTGGCGTGCGGGGCGGCCGTGAGCACGGCCTCCAGGTCGAGGTCGTCGGTCTCCGCGACCAGCGTGTCCCGCAGGATCGACGCGAGCACCGGCGGTCCCTGCACCAGGTCCGTGGCACGGCGGACGCCGGCCGGCAGGGTCTCGGGCAGGGCCGCTGGGACGGACGCGGCGTCCGCGACGACGACGTCGATCCGGCCGAGGTCGGCAGCGCGGGCGTGGTCGACGGCGTCGAGCGCCGCACCGCGGTCGTCGGCGAGGACGGCGTCGGCGAGTCCCTCGAGCGCGGTGGCGATCGCGGCCTCGAACCCGGGCGACACCGTCAGGCTGTCGGCCAGGCGACCGACGATGCCCGCGCGACCGGCGTCGATCAGTGCCTGCGAACCGTCGCGGACCTCGATCGACATGCCGAGCGCGGTGACCCGGGCGTCGAGGGCGTCCCGCTCGCGTTCGAGGGCGTGGAGCCGGTCGCGCTGCTCGTCGCGCGCGGTCTGGGCCCGTTCGAGCTCGGCGCGCGCCTGCTCGAGTGTCTGCGCGAGCGCGGTCTCGTCGCCCCCCTCGGACGGGTCGACACCGAGTTCGGCGAGGGCCGCCGCGGCACGCTCGGCACGCTCCCCCGCCTCGGCCAGAGCCCGCTCCCGCCGCTCGCGGTCGGCGACGGCGGAACCGCGCTTCGACCGGGCGACGTCGACGGCGCTGGCGAGCCGCTGCGCCTCGAGGTCGTGCTGCGAGACCCGGGCAGCCTGGGCAGCGATGCGTTCGTCCAGGGCGTCCAGCGCGGCGCGTGCGTCCTGCACCGCGCGGGCGGTCGTCGCCGAACCGCCCTGCATCTCGTCGGCGCGGGCGGCGAGGCGGTCGGCCTCGGCTCGGACCCCGGCGACCTGCTCCTGGGTGACGGTCGGGCCCTGCTGCGGTGCGTCGGCCTGCTGCGCGAGGAACATCAGGCGCTGGTTCGCCAGGCTCGACAGGCCGCGGAGGCGCTCCTGCACGCTCTCGAGCCGGTGCACGACGGTGCGGGCGCGGTCGACGTCGTCGCCGACCATGCTCTGCTCGACGTGCTGCTGGCGCACCCGGGTCTGGTCGAGCCGCTCGGTCAGGACGATGCGCTCGGACTTGCGGCCCGCCTCGACCTCCTGGTGGTCGTGCAGCTCACGGCGCAGGCGCACCACGTCGTCGGCGAGGACGCGGGCCTTGGCGTCGCGGAAGACCGCGGCCACCGACTGGGCCTTGCGTGCGACCTCGGCCTGCCGCCCGAGGGGCTTCAGCTGCCGCCGGATCTCACCGGCCAGGTCGGACAGGCGGGTCAGGTTCGTCTGCATCGCGTCGAGCTTGCGGAGGGTCTTCTCCTTGCGACGGCGGTGCTTCAGGATCCCCGCGGCCTCCTCGATGAAGCCGCGGCGGTCCTCGGGGGTGGCGTGGAGCACCTTGTCGAGCTGCCCCTGCCCGACGATCACGTGCATCTCACGGCCGAGGCCGGTGTCGCTCAGCAGCTCCTGGACGTCGAGCAGCCGGCAGTTCTCGCCGTTGATGGCGTACTCGCTGCCACCGTTGCGGAACAGCGTGCGCGCGATCGTCACCTCGGAGTACTCGATCGGCAGCAGGCCGTCGCTGTTGTCGATGGTCAGCAGCACCTGGGCACGACCGAGCGGACCGCGGGTCGAGGTGCCGGCGAAGATGACGTCCTCCATCTTGCCGCCGCGCAGGGTCTTCGCCCCCTGCTCCCCCATCACCCAGGCCAGGGCGTCCACCACGTTCGACTTGCCGGAGCCGTTCGGGCCGACGATGCACGTCACGCCCGGCTCGAACGCGAACGTCGTCGGCTGCGCGAAGGACTTGAACCCCTTGATGGTCAGGCTCTTCAAGTACATGCGGTCTCCGGATGCTCTGGTTGGCGTCAGGCTAACGCGTGCGGGCGCGGGGACGGGGTTGGCACACGGGGCAGATGTGGCTCGACCGGTTCATGAAGGCCTCGCGCACGATCGTCGTGCCGCAGCGTGGACACGGCTTCCCCTGCTGCCCGTAGACGTTCAGGCGCTGCGAGAAGTACCCGGACTGCCCGTTGACGTTGACGTACTGGGCGTCGAAGCTCGTGCCGCCGTCCTCGAGCGCCCGGCGCAGGATGGCGCGGACCTCGTCGAGCAGCCGCCGCAGGTCGGCACGGGTGAGGCGGTCGGCGGCGCGGTCGTAGTGCAGCTTCGCGGCCCAGAGCGACTCGTCGGCGTAGATGTTGCCGATGCCGCTCACGACGCCCTGGTCGAGCAGCACCCGCTTGATGCCGCTCGAACGCTTCCGTGCCATCGCGGTGAACCGGTCGTCGTCGAAGGCGGGGTCGAGCGGGTCACGGGCGATGTGCGACACCTGCCCGGGCACCCACCGACGCCACACGGCATCGGGGTCGATCGCGTCGACCTGCCCGCCGAACCCGGCGGGAGCACCGTCGATCGTCGGCACCATCGCGTCGATCGCCATCGAGCCGAACGTGCGCTGGTCGACGAACTCGAGTTCCACGGGGGGCTCCGCCGCACCCGAGCGGTCGGAGCCCGCGGGCTGCACGTCGATGAGGATCCGACGGTGCTTGGCCGCCGGTCGACCACGGCCGAGCAGGATCTGCCCGCTCATGCCGAGGTGGGCGACGAGTGCCTCGGGGCGGTCCCCGTCGTGCTCGGGCTGCAGCGGCATCCAGAGGAACTTGCCCCGGCGGACGGCAGCGGCGATCGTGCGACCGGTCAGTCGGTCGGCGAAGTCCTCGGCGAGGCCGTCGTGCCGGGTGAGGGCACGGTCGTCGACCACGTCGACGTGCAGGACCCGCGCGCCGCTGACGGCGGGTTCGAGGCCGGCGCGGACGACCTCGACCTCGGGGAGTTCGGGCACGCGGTCAGGCCGCTCGGCCGGACAGCCGGGTCCAGGCGTCGAGCGCGGCGGCCATCTCGGCGGCCTTCTTGCTCGACCCGGTGCCGGTGGCGATGTCCTCGCCCTGCAGGACGACCGTCGCCATGAAGGTCTTGTCGTGGTCCGGGCCGGTCTCGGTGACGCGGTACGCCGGGTTGCCGAGCGAACGACTCGACGCGAGCTCCTGCAGGCTCGTCTTCGGGTCCATCGCGGCGCCGAAGCGGTCCGGGTCGATCATGAGCGGTTCGACCAGGCGGAGCACGAGCTCGGTGGCCGGGTCGGGGCCGGCCGACAGGTACGTCGCGCCGATGACGGCTTCGACGGTGTCGGCCAGGATCGACGACTTGTCGCGCCCGCCGGTCTGTTCCTCGCCCTTGCCCAGGCGCAGGTAGCGGCCGAGCCCGATCATCCGGGCGATCTCGGCCAGCGCCACGGTCGACACCAGGCTCGCTCGACGCTTGGCGAGGTCACCCTCGTCGAGGTCGGGGAACGACCGGTAGAGCTTCACGGTCACGGCCTGGCCGAGGATCGAGTCCCCGAGGAACTCGAGGCGCTCGTTGTGCTTGATGCCCCCGTGCTCGTAGGCGTAGGAGCGGTGCGTCAGGGCGAGCTGGAGCAGCTCGAGGTCGATGTCGGCCCCGAGGATGCCCTGCAGACGAACGACGTCCGGCCCCGCGGGGCGAGACCCCGCAGCGCCGGACGTTGTCGTCATGCGTTCGGTCCGATCAGACGTCGGCGACCTTGCGGCCCTTGTACTCCATGTACAGGGGCGTGCCGGCCGAGTCCTCGACGACCTTCGCGCGGTGCGGGAGGCTGTAGGTGACCTGACCGTTCTCGATCGTCTTCACGAGCTGGATCGGCGTGGCCTTCCACTGCGAACGACGGGCGTGCGTGTTCGCACGGGACTGCTTGCGCTTGGGAACGGCCATGGTGAATCTCTTTCGGTTGGTCGGTGGTCGGTACGGGGGCTGGCGGTGTCGGGACCTACTCGGTCTCGGCCCGCTCCTCGCCCTCGGTGGTCTTCGGTGCGGTGGTGTCACCGTCGGTGCTGTCGTCGAGCTCGATCGCGCTGAGCGCTGCCCAGCGGGGATCCAGCACCTGACGAGCGGGCTGCTCGCCGAGGTCGGCCAGACGCTCGCCCGTCACCGGGTCGAGTCCTGGGCAGTCCGGTCGGCAGACCGGCTGGAACGGCAGCGACAGCACCACCGCATCTCGAACGACCTGTTCGGTGTCCACGTGGTCATCGCGAACGAAGAAGTCGAAATCCTCCGAGGCATCATACGCGAACAGCTCGGCGAAATCGACCTCGATCGGTTCGCTGATGTCGATGAGGCAGCGCGAGCACTCCCCCGTGGCGTCGGCCGAGGCGTGTCCGGACACGAGGACACCCTCGTGCAGGCCTTCGAGCTTGACGTCGATGTGCAGTTCGGCACCCTGTCGGACGCCGATCAGACCGGCCCCCATCGCGTCGGGCACCTCGATGTCGAGCGAGTGCTCGCGCATCTCACCCGGCCGGTGCGCGAGGTCGCGCACGCGCAGGGCGTAGGGGCTGTTCACGGGGGAAGACACGATCGACAAGCCTAGCGCGATCGGGGCCGAGAGTCGAGGTGGCGACAGGCGTGTCCGGACGCGGTGGGCGCCGTGCGCGTGCCGGGCGGGCTGTGCAGGCGCGCTCAGCGGGCCGCGAGCGCGTCGGCGACCGTCTTCGGCACGTAGGGGGTGACGTCTCCGCCGAGCGACGACACCTGCCGGATCAGCGAGCTCGACACGTGCGCCCGCGACGCCTCGGGCAGCAGGAACACCGTCTCGACGTCGGCCAGGTGGCGGTTCATGATGGCCATCGGGGTCTCGTAGGCGACGTCCTCGCCGGACCGCACGCCCTTCACCAGGACCTTGGCCCCGACCTGGCGGCAGTAGTCCACCAGCAGGCCGGACGTCCACTCGCCCACCGTGACCGTGTCCGGCGCGCCGACTTCGACCAGCGAGTCGCGGATGAGCCGCACCCGATCGACCGCCTCGAACATCGCCGGCTTCTTGTCGGGGTTGTGCACCACGAGGACGTGCACCTCGTCGAAGAGCCCGGCCGCGCGGCCGATGACGTCGAGGTGCCCGAGGGTGACGGGGTCGAAGGAACCGGGGACCACCGCGATCTGCGCCATGGCAGCGACGATACCGCGCGGGCCGTCGTGCTCCGGGGTCAGTTCTTGCCGAGGAACGCCGCGTCGGACTCGTCGAGGCGCCGGGCGAGGGCGTCACGGAGGGCCGGGGACCCCTCGAGCTCGGGATCGGGTTCGAGCACGCGCTCCGCTTCTCCGCGGGCGTCGACGATGAGGTCGGCGTGCTCGACCACCCGGAGCAGGTTGAGCGAGGACCGCCCACCGGACTGCCGTTCGCCCAGGACGTCGCCCTCGCGTCGGAGCTCGAGGTCGACCCGGGCGAGCTCGAACCCGTCGTCCGAGGCGGCCACCGCGTCGACGCGCTCGCGCGAGGTGGTCTCGAGCTCGGCCGAGGTGACCAGCAGGCAGACCCCGGCCCACTGCCCACGACCGATGCGGCCGCGGAGCTGGTGGAGCTGCGAGACCCCGAACCGGTCGGCGTCGAGGACGGCCATCATCGCCGCGTTCGGGACGTCGACGCCGACCTCGATCACGGTCGTCGCCACGACCACGTCGAGGTCGCCGGCGGCGAAGGACGTCATCACGCGGTCCTTCTCGTCGGCGGTCATCCGGCCGTGCAGGACCGCGATCGAGCGCCCGTCGAGCACGGGCATGGTGCGCATCCGCTCGGCGGTGGCGAGCACGGTCGCCGGGGCACGCTTCGGGGCGTCGTCCTCGCCCTCGGCCGGCTCCGGCTCGCCGTCGTCCTCGGTGTGGGCGTCGTCGATGGCCGGGCAGACGACGAACGCCTGGCGACCCTTGGCCAGTTCTTCGGCCATGCGTGACCAGATCCGGGGTTCCCACCCGGGGTGCTCCGCCAGCGGGACCGTGAAGGTCTCGACACCCGCGCGCCCCGACGGCATGCCCGTGATGGTCGAGACGTCGAGGTCGCCGAACACCGTCATCGCGACGGTGCGCGGGATCGGCGTCGCGGTGAGCACGAGCACGTGCGGCGGGGTCGTGCCCTTGGTGCGGAGGGCCTCGCGCTGCTCGACACCGAAGCGGTGCTGCTCGTCGACCACCACGAGCCCCAGCTCGGCGAAGTCCACCCGGTCCCCCAGGAGCGCGTGGGTGCCGACGACCAGCCGTGAGCTGCCCGACGCCGCGGCGAGCAGGGCCCGGCGACGTTCGTCGGTGGACTGCGACCCGGTCAGGATCACCGGTCGGAGCTCGGCGGCCAGGTCCGGCCCGAGGAACTTCACGATGGAGCGCAGGTGCTGGGCCGCCAGCACCTCGGTCGGGGCGATGAGCGCGGACTGGCCGCCGGACTCGGCCACCGTGAGCATCGCCCGGATCGCCACGAGGGTCTTGCCGGACCCGACCTCGCCCTGGATCAGCCGGTGCATGGGCCAGGTGTGGGCGAGGTCCTGGTCGATGTCGGCACCGACGGCCCGCTGGTCGTCCGTCAACGTGAACGGCAGGGTGGCGTCGAAGCGCTCGAGGATGCCACCCGGGGCGGCCACGCGCGGGGTGGCCGCGGTGCGACGGGCCGCGATCCGGCGCTGCACCAGGGCGGTCTGCAGCACGAACGCCTCGCGGTAGCGCAGGGCGTCCTGCGCGCGCTTGAAGTCCGCGACCTTCTCGGGACGGTGCAGCAGCTCGAGCGCGCGGCGGAACGGCACGAGGTCGAGCCGGGACCGCGCGGACGCCGGCACCGGGTCGGGCAGGTCCGGCAGGGTGTCGAGGACGATCCCGATGGACTTCGCGATCTGCCACGACGTGAGCGAGGCCGTCGCCGGGTAGATCGGGATCGGCTGGCGCGACCACCGGATCGCTTCGTCGGAACCGGGTTCGGCCGTGGCGCGGGGGTCGTCGGGGTCGAACAGCTCGTAGTCGGGGTGGGCGAGCTGCCGGGCACCCCGGTAGTCGCTGACCTTGCCGGAGAAGATGCCCCGCGCGCCGGGGACGAGGTCCTTCGTGCGCCAGCCCTGGTTGAAGAACGTGAGGGTGAGCAGGCCCTTGCCGTCGCCGATCTTCGCTTCGAGGATCGAGCCGCGGCGCGCGCGCATGGTGCGTTCACGGACGTCGACGACCTCGGCCACGATGGTGACGGGTTCGCCGATCGCGAGCGAGTCGAGGGCCGTCAGTGCACCACGCTCGGCGTAGCGGCGGGGCGCGTGCTCGAGGAACTCCCCCACCGTGCGGTAGCCGAAGGCCTTCTCGATCGCGGTCGCCGTCCGACCGCCGAGCACGTTCGCGAGCCGCGCGTCGAGCGGCGCCGGACCGAGGTCGGGCGCGGCCGGCGCAGCGGGGGTTCCGGAGGTGACCACGCTCCAACGGTACCGGGCACGACCGACCCCACCCGTGCCTCCCGAGCGGCCTGTGGAGAACACCGGACCGGACCCGCCGGGCCGATACGGTGGCTGCATGACCCGCATCATCGCCGGCGCCGCCGGCTCCCTGACGCTCCGGGTGCCGAAGTCCGGCACCCGCCCGACGAGCGACCGCGTGCGCGAGGCGCTGTTCTCGTCGCTCGAGGCACGGGGGCTCGTCGAGGCCACGTCGGTGGCCGACCTGTACGCGGGAACGGGCGCGCTCGGGCTCGAGGCTGCGTCCCGCGGTGCGGCCGAGGTGGTCCTGGTCGACCGGGCATCCGCCGCCGCGCAGGCCTGCCGGGCGAACGCCAAGGCCGTGCAGCAGCGGGTGCCGGGCGTCCGGATCGACGTGCAGCCCCAGCCGGTGCTCGGGTACCTGCGCGGGACCGTCCGCACCTTCGACCTGGTGTTCATCGACCCGCCCTACGACGTCACCGAGCACGAGCTCGCCGAGGTGCTCGAGGCCCTGGCGCCGAAGCTGACGCCGGATGCCGTCGTCGTGGTCGAGCGGAGCAAGCGCTCCCCCGAGCCCACCTGGCCGGCGGGGCTCGCGCCGTTCAGCAAGCGCAGCTACGGCGAGACCGTCGCGTGGGAGGCCGTCGCCGCCGGCTGAGGCAACGGGGTCAACCGGGTCAGCCGGCGACGCCGTCCCAGTCGGCGTAGGGGTCCCAGCCGGTCGTCGGCACCGCGGCACCGGCGCGCAGCAGGTCCGCGTCGCCGCGCTCCCGCACGACACCGATGCGCCGGAAGCCCCCGGGCAGGACCGCGTCGGCCGGGAACGTGGCGAGCAGTCCGTGGTCCTCGCCACCGTGCAGCGCGACCTCGTCGAGGTCGGTGGCGGCATCGAGTTCGAGCGTCACCCGGCTGGCACGGGCGAGCCGACCGGCGTCGATCGCCAGGCCGTCGGACAGGTCGAGCATCGCGGTGGCCCCGGCCCCGGCTGCGAGCGGCCCGTCGGCGATCGGGGGCTCCGGGCGGCGCTGGCGTCCGACGTCGGGGTCGACGTCCGCGCCGCTCGCGACCGTCGCGGCACGGTCCGGCTCGCCCCGGCCGTCGACGCCGTCGCGGAACAGCCGGGACAGCCCACGGGCGGCACGTCCGAGCTCGCCGGACACCGCGAGCACGTCACCGACGGTCGCACCCGACCGCAGCACGGGCGCGCGGCCCAGCAGGTCGCCGAAGGCGGTGACGGCCACCGTGAACGTCGCCGAGGTGGAGAGGTCTCCCCCGACGACCCCGCACCCCGGCGCGAGTGCGTCGACGGCGAGCCGGAAGCCGTCGGCGATGCCCTCGAGGACGGCCACGGGGGTGTCCTGCGGTGCGGCGAGGGCGATCACGAGGCCGCTCGGCACGGCACCCATCGCGGCGACGTCGGAGAGGTTCGTGGCGGCCGCCTTCCAGCCGATGTCCGTCGGCGACGACCACGCCCACCGGAAGTCCGGACCGTGCACCATCATGTCCGTCGTCACGACGAAGCGGCCGTCGGGGGCGGCCACGACCGCACAGTCGTCTCCGGGGCCGAGGATCGGTGTGCCTGCGGGCAGGCGACTCGTGATCCGGTCGAGGACGACGAGTTCGCCGAGCTCCCCCACCGTCGGTCCGGCCCAGGCGTCGTCCGTTGCATCCACACGAGAACGGTAGCCTGGACGACGATGGACACCGCGCGCCGCACCCCTCGCACCCTCGCGATCGTGGGGGCCGTGATCACCCTCGCCGCCGGGCTGACCGGGTGCACGAACGCCGTGTCGATGTCCGCAGCCCCGTCGGCCAACGCAGCGGCGTGCGCCGCCGTGCAGGTCCGGTTGCCCGCGACCGTGGACTCGAAGTTCGACCTGCGGAACACGAACGCGCAGGCGACCGCTGCCTGGGGCGACCCCGAGGTGGCGATCTACCACTGCGGTGTCGCCGTCCCCACCGTGTCCGACCTGCCGTGCTTCTCACAGGGCGGCGTCGACTGGATCCGCGACGACCGGGGCGACCAGGTCGTCTTCACGACGTTCGGTCGGTCACCGGCGGTGCAGGTCGTGGTCGACTCGACGAAGACCACGTCGACGGTCGTGCAGGAGCTGTCCGACGCCGTGTCGTCGCTGCCGAAGGACGGCCACGAGTGCCTCGACCCGGACGACGTGCAGGGCTGACCCTCGTCAGCGGACGGCCGCGCGACCCAGCTCGATGAGCTCGGTGACGAGCTCGCCGTAGGACACCCCCGACGCCGCCCAGCAGCGCGGGTACATCGACAGCGGCGTGAAGCCCGGCATCGTGTTGACCTCGTTCACGACGAAGCCGTCGTCGGTCAGGAAGCAGTCGACACGGGCGAGCCCCGAACCACCGATGGCCTCGAACGCGCGGGCACCGATGGAGCGGATCTCGTCGGTCTGGTCGTCGGTCAGCGGGGCCGGGCAGAGCAGCGACTCGTCACCGCCCAGGTACTTCGAGGCGAAGTCGTAGAAGCCGTCCTCGGCCACGACGATCTCGCCCGGCAGGCTCGTGCGCGGCACACCGTCACGACCTTCGAGCACGGCGACCTCGACCTCGCGGCCGACCACACGGGGCTCGACGATCACCTTGGAGTCGTGCTCGAACGCCAGGTCCATGGCGGCACCCAGCTGCGAGGGCTCGTCGACGCGCGAGACACCCATGCTCGACCCCGCGCGGGCCGGCTTGACGAACAGCGGCCAGCCGTGCGCGGCGATCGTCTCGGCGACGTCCACCGGGTCGGCCGCCCACTGCCGGCGGAGCACGGTGGTCCACGGTGCGACCCGCAGCCCGGCGTGCTCGAGCACGGCCTTCGCGACGTGCTTGTCCATCGCCAGTGCGCTCGCGAGCACGCCGTCGCCGACGTACGGCAGCCCGGCGATCTCGAGCAGGCCCTGGATCGTGCCGTCCTCGCCGAAGGGGCCGTGCAGGATCGGGAACACCACGTCGACCGGGATCGCGGTGACCGTGCCGTCGGGGTGGGACACGACGAGTTCGTTGGTGGCCGGCGAGGTCGGGAACGCGATCCGCGTGCCGTTGTCGGGCACCGTCGGCAGCGCGCCGTCGCGGATAGTCCACTGCGCCGGGTCGTCCGACTGCAGCGTGAAGGCACCGTCCTGGGTGATCCCGATCGGCACGAGGTCGTACTCGGCCCGGTCGACGACGTCCATGATGCCGCCGGCGGTCACGCAGCTGATCTCGTGCTCGCTCGAGCGACCGCCGAAGAGCACGGCGACGGTGGTCCTGGGCATGGGGGTTCCCTCGGGGATCGTGGGCACGGGAGTCCCTTCGTGACTCGGTGCGGGACCGGTCACTCGCCCTGCGGCTCGTCGGTCTCGGTGAGGTGCGGCGCGATGTTGCGCGGATCGAGCCTACCGGCGAGGACCTCGCCGACCTGGCTGACGATGGGCATGTCGACGCCGTTCGCCGCGGCCAGCTCGAGGATCGGGGCGACCGAGGCCAGCCCCTCCGCCGTCTGGTTCATCTGGCGGACGACCTCGTCGAACCGGTAGCCCTGGCCGAGCAACCGCCCGGCGGTGTTGTTCCGCGACAGCGGTGACTGGCACGTGGCGATGAGGTCGCCGAGGCCCGCGAGTCCGGACAGCGTCGACGACTGCGCGCCGAGCGACACCGCGAAGTCGGTCATCTCGGCGAGGCCGCGCGTGATGATCGAGGCCTTGGTGTTCTCGCCGTAGCCGACCCCGTCGACGATGCCGATCGCGACGGCGATGAGGTTCTTCAGCACGCCGCCGAACTCGGTGCCGATGACGTCGGTGTTGATGAACGACCGGAAGTACGGGTTCGTCGCGACGGCGGCGACGTCGGTGGCGGTCTCCAGCGACGACGACGACACCACGGCGGCGGTCGGCTGCCGACGGGCGATCTCGAGCGCCAGGTTCGGGCCGCTGGCCACCGCGATGCGGTCCTGGTCGATGCCGAGACCCTGCAGCAGGACCTCGCTCATCCGCAGTCCCGTGCTCTTCTCGACGCCCTTCATCAGACTGACGACCGGCACGTCCGCGGGCAGCAGCTCGCGGATCGCGGCGAGGTTCGAGCGCAGGGTCTGCGAGGGCACCGAGACGTACACCTGCGAGGCGCCGTCGAGCACGCGCTCGAGGGACGTCGACGCGGTCAGGGTGCGGGGCAGGTTGATGCCGGGCAGGTAGTCCGAGTTGCGCTTGGTCTCGGTGATCTCGCGGGCGACCTCGGGGCGTCGGGCCCACACCACGGTGGACGCACCGCCCTCGGCCAGCACCTTCGCGAACGTGGTGCCCCAGCTGCCGGCACCGATCACGGCCACCCGGGGCTTGTCGGTCGACTGCATGACCACCCGGATCGCGGCGGTGTCGAAGGCCCCCGGAGCCGCGGCGGCGGGGTCGGGTCGGTCGTCGTGGGGTCGGAGGTCACTCAAACCGGCCGGTCTCCTTCTGGTTGTTCGCCGCCGGGTCCCAGCGGGTCGCGGGTGCCCGTTCGCCGCGGAGCACCTCGAGCAGCGCGGTGATCTCGCGCATGACGAGTTCGGTGGCCTCGCCGAGCATCTGCTGGTCGATCTGCCGACCGCGGTACGCCGACAGGTCGACCGGGTCACCGATGATCACGTCGACGCGGGACGGCGGGAACAGCCGGAGCTTCTTGCCGTACCTGGCCATGATGTTCTGCGTGCCCCAGTGGGCCATCGGGATGAGCGGCACGTCGTTCTCGAGCGCGATCCGCACCGCGCCCGTCTTGCCGCGCATCGGCCACAGGTCGGGGTCGCGGGTGAGCGTGCCCTCGGGGTAGACGATGATCGCCCCGCCCTGCTCGACCAGGGACCGGCCGCCCCCGAGCGGGTCGCTCAGGCGCGTCCGGCCGGAGCGTTCGACCGGGATCTGTCCCATGCCGGACATGAGCTTGCCGACCACGGGGACCTTGAACAGCGACGCCTTCGCCAGGAACCGCGGCGCCCGCTTCGAGATGTACACGGCGGTGCCCACGACCAGGGGGTCGATGTTCGTGAAGTGGTTCGGCGCGAGCACGAACGCGCCCTCCGCCGGCAGGCGGTTCGGGCCGTGCCAGTGGTAGCGCGCCGAGAACCGGAACGTCGGGATGACGATCGACGCGACGATCCGGAACGCGGTGTTCAGCTCACCGCGGCGCCACCGGCGCCCACGCACGGGGAGGCCGGTCGTGACCTGCGCGTCGGAGCCGCCACGGGCCTCCAGACCGTCGCCTCTCGCTTCTGCCGGCACTGTGCCTACCCAGCGAAGTCGAAGTCGGCGCCGAGCTTGCGCAGCTTCGGGATGAAGTGCTCGTAGCCGCGGCTGATGATGCCGACGTTGGTGATGTGCGACTCGCCGTCGGCGGTCAGCGCCGCGATGAGGTGGCTGAACCCGCCACGCAGGTCGGGGACGCGGACGTTGGCGGCGTGCAGCTTCGTCGGACCGGTGATGACGGCGGCCTGCTCGAACGGGCGGCGGGCGACGCGGCGGTCGTGGCCGGGCAGCCCCTCCTTGTGCACGACGATGTCGGCACCCATCTCGTTCAGCGCGTCGGTGAAGCCGAAGCGGTTCTCGTAGACGGTCTCGTGCACGATGCTCTGGCCCTCGGCCTGGGTCAGCGCGACGACGAGCGGCTGCTGCCAGTCCGTCATGAAGCCGGGGTGCACGTCGGTCTCGATGACGACGGGCTTCAGGGTGTCCAGCTCGCGGTAGAACCGGATGCCGTCCTCCTGGATGTCGAACCCGCCGCCGACCTTGCGGAAGACGTTGAGGAACGTCATGAGCTCCTGCTGGTTCGCGCCCTCGACGAAGATGTCGCCGTTGGTGGCGAGCGCGGCGGAGGCCCAGCTCGCGGCCTCGTTGCGGTCGTTGATCGCGCGGTGCGTGTAGCCGCGGAGCGACTCGACGCCCTCGATGAAGATGACGCGGTTCGGCTCGACCGAGACGATGGCGCCCATCTTCTGCAGGATCGCGATGAGGTCCATGATCTCGGGCTCGATCGCGGCGTTCCGCAGCTCCGTGACGCCCTTGGCGAGGGTCGCCGAGAGCAGGACCTGCTCGGTGGCGCCGACGCTCGGGTACGGCAGCTCGATCGAGGCGCCCTTCAGTCCGTCCGGGGCCGTCAGGTGGATGCCGTTGACCTGCTTGTCGACGACCGCACCCATGGCGCGGAGGGCGTCGAGGTGGAAGTCGATCGGACGGTCGCCGATGCGGCAGCCGCCGAGGTCGGGGATGAACGCCTCGCCGAGCTTGTGCAGCAGCGGGCCGCAGAACAGGATCGGGATGCGGCTCGACCCGGCGTGCGCGTCGATCTCGGCGAAGTGCGCCGACTCGACCCGCGACGGGTCGAGGATGAGTTCGCCTCGTGCAGGATCGGTGATGCGCACGCCGTGCACCTCGAGCAGCCCGCGGACCACCTTGACGTCGGAGATGTCCGGCACGTCACGGAGGATCGACGGGGTGTCACCGAGCAGCGACGCCACCATGGCCTTGGTCGCGAGGTTCTTCGCCCCACGGACCTCGATGCGTCCCACGAGCGGCTTGCCCCCGCGGATGACGATCTCGTCCGACTTGAGGCCCACGCGCGCCCCTGCGGCCGCTGCGTCCTGTACGAGAGAGTTCACTACTTCACCGGCAATGTCTTCGGCCGCCAACTGGAGCGGCGGGATTCGAACTCCGTGATCGAGGTCTCGTCACGGAGGGTGAGCCCGATGTCGTCGAGCCCTTCCATCAACCGCCAACGAGTGTAAGCGTCGATCTCGAAGGGGACGTCCACATCCCCCAGCGACACGCGCTGCGTCTCGAGGTCGACCGTCGCCTCGATGCCCGGGTTCGCCTCGACGGCGGCCCACAGGCGCTCGACCTCCGGTTCGGTCACGATCGCCGTGACCAGGCCCTGCTTGCCGGCGTTGCCCTTGAAGATGTCCGCGAAACGGGGCGAGACGACCACCGTGAAGCCGAAGTCGCGGAGCGCCCAGACGGCGTGCTCGCGGGACGAGCCGGTGCCGAAGTCGGGGCCGGCGACGAGCACACGGGCGCCCTGGTAGCGCTCCTGGTTCAGCACGAAGTCGGGGTCCTGCCGCCACCCGGCGAACAGGGCGTCCTCGAAGCCGGTCTTGGTGACGCGCTTCAGGTAGACCGCGGGGATGATCTGGTCGGTGTCGACGTTCGACCGCTTGAGCGGCGCGGCGATGCCGGAGACGGTGGTGATCTTGTCCATCAGAAGGTCCCCTCGGTGGCGGTGGCGGACGTCGCCGCCGCGATCTCGTCGTCGGTCTCCAGGTCCCACGGGCTGGACAGCGTGCCGCGCACCGCGGTGGCCGCGGCGACGAGCGGCGACACCAGGTGCGTGCGGCCGCCCTTGCCCTGGCGACCCTCGAAGTTGCGGTTCGAGGTGCTCGCGCAGCGCTCCCCCGGTGCCAGCTGGTCCGGGTTCATCCCGAGGCACATCGAGCAGCCGGCGAACCGCCACTCGGCACCGAACTCGGTGAACACCTTGTCGAGCCCCTCGGCTTCGGCTTCGAGCCGGACCCGCGCGGAGCCGGGCACGACCATCACCCGGACGCCGTCGGCCTTGGTGCGGCCCTTGATGATCGACGCGAAGGCCCGCAGGTCCTCGATGCGCGAGTTCGTGCAGGAGCCCATGAACACCGCGTCGACGGCGATGTCCTTCATCGGGGTGCCGGCGGTGATGTCCATGTACTCCAGGGCGCGGCGTGCGGCGGCCTGGTCGTTGGGGTCGCTGTAAGCGGCCGGGTCCGGCACGCTCTCGGACAGCGAGACGCCCTGGCCGGGGTTCGTGCCCCAGGTGACGAAGGGCTCGAGATCGTCCGCGTCGATGAACACCTCGGCGTCGAAGACGGCGTCGTCGTCGGTGGCGAGGGTCTCCCAGTAGGCGACGGCGTCGTCCCAGTCCTGACCGGTGGGCGCGTGGTCGCGGCCCTGCACGTAGTCGTAGGTGGTCTGGTCGGGGGCGACCATGCCGGCGCGGGCACCGGCCTCGATCGACATGTTGCAGATCGTCATGCGGCCCTCCATCGAGAGGGCACGGATCGCGGAGCCGCGGTACTCGAGCACGTAGCCCTGTCCGCCGCCGGTGCCGATCTTCGCGATCACGGCGAGGATGATGTCCTTCGCGGTGACGCCGGGGCGCAGCGTGCCCTCGACCGTGATCGCCATCGTCTTGAAGGGCTTGAGCGGCAGGGTCTGCGTGGCGAGGACGTGCTCGACCTCGGACGTGCCGATGCCGAACGCCATCGCGCCGAAGGCCCCGTGGGTGCTGGTGTGCGAGTCGCCGCAGACGACGGTGATGCCGGGCATGGTCAGGCCGAGCTGCGGGCCGACCACGTGGACGATGCCCTGCTCCTTGTCGCCCAGGGAGTGCAGCCGGACGCCGAACTCCTCGCAGTTGCGACGAAGGGTCTCGATCTGGATCCGGCTCGTCGGGTCCGCGATGGGGCGGTCGATGGCGAGCGTCGGGGTGTTGTGGTCCTCGGTCGCGATCGTCAGGTCGAGGCGGCGCACCGGTCGCCCGGCCTGCCGCAGGCCGTCGAACGCCTGCGGACTCGTCACCTCGTGCACGAGGTGGAGGTCGATGTAGAGGAGGTCGGGGTTGCCGTCCTCGCCCTTGACCACGACGTGGTCGTCCCACACCTTCTCGGCGAGCGTCTTTCCCATCAGCTCAGCCCTCCTCGTCCTCGTCGTTGCGCCGCGACCGCGGCCCGATCAGGCGACTCTACCATTGGTATACCAACGCGCGGCACCCCGCGCGTCGCGGGTCCGTCACCCCGTGGCGGCACAGCCTGGAGGCCCGTGGCGACTCCCCGACACCCGTCGCGGTGGGAAGATGGTGACGACATGACGACACCTGCGCACTCGACCCGGACCATCAACCTCGAGGGCGCGGCACGCGCCGCGATCGCCGGTGGCGCACCGCTCGCGCTGCTCATCGCCCTCGGCATGCCGGGGTACGCCGCCTTCGCCATGTTCGCCGGGTTCACCGCCATCTTCGGTGCGACCGAGCCCTACCGGCAGCGTGCCGTCACCACCGGTGTCGCTGGTGCACTGCAGGCGCTCTGCATGTTCGCCGGCATCGGGGTCGGGCTCGTCGGGTCGCCGCTCTGGCTGCAGGCCGTGGGTCTCGTCGTCGTCCTGGTGGTCGCGGTCTGCACCCTCTCCACGCTCCGGGCGATCCCCGCGCAGCCGATCTTCCCGGTGTTCGCGTTCGTCGTGTCCGCACTCGTGCCGATGCGCCCGGCGGACGTCCCGCTCGTCACGACGATCATCGTCTGCTCGGTGGTCTGGGCCTGGCTCGTCGCGATGTCCGGTGCGGTCCTCCGTCGGGTGTTCCACCCGCACGCCCCGCACCGGTTCCGCCCGCTGGCCGACCGCAAGCACCGGTCGCTCGCGATCCTCGAGACCCCGGCGCTGTGGGAGACCGTCGCGCTCAACGTCGTCGGGTCACTCGTCGCCGGTGCCGTCGCGGAGTCGATCCCCGGGCTCGGACACCCCTACTGGGCGGTCATCGCGGTGGTCTCGACCCTGCCGGCGATCCGCCAGCGGCACACCGTGGTCCGCGCCGGGCAGCGTGTGGTCGGCACGATCGGCGGCACGGTCATCGCGGTCGGCATCCTGCTGCTCGAGCCGTCGGCGTGGTGGATCGTCGTGCTGGCCGTCGTCGGACAGTTCTTCGCCGAGATCTTCGTCGCCCGGAACTACGCCGTGTGCCTGCTGTTCCTCACCCCGCTCGCCCTGGCGGTGTCGTGGTTGAGCCTGCCCGAGGCACCCCAGCTGCTGGCGCTCGACCGCATCGCGCAGACCGTGCTCGGTGCCGTGGTCAGCGTGGGGCTGCTGCTCGTCGGGCGTGCGATCGAGCGCCGGCGTGGCCGTGCCCTGGGTGCGACGAGCGCGATCCGGACCGTCTGACGCGCCCGGTCGAACCGGGCGTACCGGGTCGAACCGGGCGTACCTGGTCGAACCGGGCGTACCTGGTCGAACCGGGCGTACCTGGTCGAACCGGGCGTACCGGGTCGAACCGGGCGTACCGGGTCGAATCGGGCGTACCTGGTCGAATCGGGCGTACCGGGTCGTTCCTTTCGACCAGGAACGCCCGATTCCGCCTGGCATCGCGCGTGATAGGGGAAGGAGCGGGCGCGGACGGCGGACGGGAGGCCCGTGGCGGCGCCGCCACGGGCCTCCCGTCCGTCCGTGGTCGCGACCACCGCGTCCGTCGCTGACGCGACCCGCCGGCTCCACCCCCGCGTCAGTCGCGCGGCTGGATGTTCCAGGCGTCGATGACGGGGCGACCGTGCTCGTAACCGAGGATGCTGACCGAGGCGGTGCCGAGCTTCAGCACGGCGCCGTCCTGCGGCGCGAGCCGGATCCACGCGGCACCGAGTGCCCGCAGCACGTGGCCGTGGGCGATGAACACCGCGTCGTGGCCCTCGGCGAGCACCGGGCGGGCACGGTTCAGGATGCGCTCGACGCGGACCCGGACCTCGGCGGCGTTCTCACCGGGGGTGTCGCCGGCGGGGACCCCGTCGGTCCAGAGGTCCCACGGCCCGTGGCGCAGCACCTTGATCTGCGGGGTGGTGAGGCCCTCGTACGCGCCGTAGTCCCACTCGTACAGGTCCTCGTCGAGCTCGGGCTCGACACCGATCAGGTGCGCGGTGTCGCGGGCGCGCTGCAGCGGGCTCGACAGCGCCAGCGCGAACGACCGGTCCCCGAGGTACCGGCCCGCGCGCTTCGCCTGCTCGACACCGTTGTCGGTGAGCGGGATGTCGGTGCGGCCGGTGTGCTGCCCGCTCTTCGACCACTCCGTCTCTCCGTGACGGACGAGGACGAGTTCGCCGGGGCGTTCCGAGGTCATGAGTTCCTTCCGATCCAGAGGCCGAGCGCAGCTGCGCCGACCGAGACGACGAGCATCCCGAGGCCGTTCAGGACGGCGAGCCGGGTCTTGCCGGATCGGAGGAGCTGTACGGTCTCGACGCTCGCCGTCGAGAACGTCGTGTACCCACCCATCATGCCCGTCCCGAGCACAGCGACCGTCGAGGCGGGGACGGCGCCCGCCTGCCCGAGGCCCGTCAGGAACCCGAGCACGAGCGATCCGGACACGTTGATGAGCAGGGTCCCGACCGGGAACCCGGCGAACCGGGAGCCGGCGAGGCGGCCCTTGACGACGCCGTCGAGCACGAAGCGCAGGGCGGCGCCGGCTCCCCCGCCGACGGCGACCAGGACCAGTTCGACCGGGCTCATCGGGCGTCCTGCAGCGGCTCGGGGCGGGTGCGGGGCCGGGTGGCCGCAGCGACCCACAGACCGAGGACGACCGCGACGAGTCCGAGCACGACCGACAGCAGGGCGTACCCGCTGCCCGCCGCCCAACGGCCGAGGTCGAGCAGCTGCGCGGTGTCGTCCGCGAGCGTGCTGTAGGTCGTGAAACCGCCGAGGACGCCCGTGCCGACGAACAGCCGGACCGCGCGACGACGACCGACGTCCGGGCCGCGGCGTGCGAGCGCGTCGAGCAGGAAGCCGAGGCAGAACGCCCCGACGACGTTGATCGCGAGGATGGTCCAGCTGATCCCGTCGTGCGCGGGGAACGCTGCGGCGAGGAGTGCGCGGACGGCCGTCCCGATCGCGCCGCCGAGGGCGACGAGGGCGACGAGCCTCCAGCGCAGGTGCGGTGGGCGTTCGGCGTGCATCGTGCTCCCGTCGCGAGGCGATCGTTCCCCGGGCGACGGGGACGATCCAGGCTAGCCGAGACGACGAAACCCCCGCCGAGCCGGAGCTGGACGGGGGTTTGCGTGCTGGTGACCCCAGCGGGATTCGAACCCGCGTTACCGCCGTGAGAGGGCAGCGTACTAGGCCGCTATACGATGGGGCCGCGGCTGTTGTCGGACTCGGAGCATGTCACCTGTGGTGACCCCAGCGGGATTCGAACCCGCGTTACCGCCGTGAGAGGGCAGCGTACTAGGCCGCTATACGATGGGGCCGTTCCGACAACTCGACAAGTATTGCACAAGGCTCGCATCCGCACCAAAACGGGGCGTGTCGCCCGGGTGTGCCGCCGTGTCGGAGCGGGCATACGGTGGATCGATGACGGCGGACCACGACGCGATGGCAGCGCCTCGACACGTCGGCGGCAGCCCCTCGGCCACGGTCCGGATCGGCCTGTCCGGGTGGCAGTACGACGGCTGGCGTGGGGACTTCTACCCCGAGGGCCTCGCGAAGCGGCGGTGGCTCGAGCACGTGGCGTCGCGGTTCCCGACGGTGGAGCTGAACGGATCCTTCTACTCGCTGCAGCGTCCGGCTCGGTACCGGGCGTGGCGTGCGGCCTCGGGCGGGCAGCGGTTCCGGTTCGCGGTCAAGGGCGGCCGGTACGTCACGCACATGCTGCGGCTGCGGAACGTCGAGACCGCGCTGGCGAACTTCTTCGCCTCGGGTCCGCTGGAGCTCGGGGACACCCTCGGGCCCGTGCTCTGGCAGCTGCCCGAGCGCCTGCTGCCGACGCCGGAGGTGCTCGACGCGTTCCTCGGGGTGCTCCCCCGGACGCACGGTGCGGCCGCCGAGCTCGCACGCCACCACGACGACAAGGTCCCCAGCGAACCGGACGGACTCGTGGAGCCGGAGGAACCGGCGAGGCCGATCCACCACGCGCTCGAGGTCCGGGCAGCCGGCTTCGGCGAGGAGCACCTCGACGTGCTCCGCCGGCACCGCGTCGCCCTGGTCGACTCGCACGCCGGCGACTTCCCCCGCTTCCGGGCGGACACCGGGGCACCGCTCGCGTACCTCCGGCTGCACGGTGCACCCCGGACCTACCACGACGGGTACTCACCCCGGGCACTCGGCGGGTGGGCGACGACGGTCCTCGAGCACGCCGAGGCCGGCCGTGACGTCTACGTGTACTTCGACAACGACGCCGAGCGGCATGCCCCGTGGGACGCCCTGACGCTCGACCGCCTGGTCGCGGCGCGACTGCGTCGCGCTTCGTGAGCAGAAACGGTCGCCTCGGGCGCACGGACCCGACCGTTCCTGCACACGATGCGGACAGGAGGCCCGTGGCGGCGCCGCCACGGGCCTCCAGGCCGCGCAGCGCAGCCCTAGAGCGTGAGCGACTCCCCCGGACGCAGCACGACGAGCGACCCGGCGGGCTCGACGGCGTCGCGGAGCCGCCCCGTGTGCATGCCGAGCCCGACCTCGGACAGGGTGGCCTCGTGGATCGGGTACGCGCGGGACGGCGCGATCGCGGCGACGTAGTCCATCATCTCGGCGACCTTGAGCCACGGCGCCCCGACGGGTGCCGCGAGGACCTCGACCGGGACGCCCGGGTCCGTGTAGGAGTCGCCCGGGTGGAACAGCCGGCCGTTCACGAGCACGCCGGTGTTGTCGACGATCGGCACGGACGAATGGATCAGCTGGTGCCGAGTGCCGTGGAAGGTGAGCGCGAAGGGGCCGACCGTCCGGTGGTCGCCGTCCGTGACGACGTCGACCGTGACACCCGCCTCGGCGAGCGCCGCGCGGACCCCCTCCGGCCCGATGACGACCGCACGGGGATTGGCGTCGAGGATGCGCCGGACCTGCTCGGGGGTGACGTGGTCCGGGTGCTCGTGCGTGACGACGACGGCGACGACCCCGGTCACGTCGACCGGTCGGGTGAAGTTCCCCGGGTCGAGGACCAGGCGAGCGTCCCCCTCGGTGATGACCTGGCAGGCGTGTTCGAGTTTGGTGACCTCCATGCGGGCGACCCTACGCGGCACCGTGCGGGCGGGGCCCCGTGGTCGCGCGGACGACCAGGTGCGCGGGTGCCGCCGCGATCGGGCCGGCGACACCGCCGTCGACCTCGGCGAGCACCGCACGGGCAGCGGTCCGTCCCTGCGCCACCGGGTCCTGCGCGACCGTGGTGAGTCCGACGGTGGCGCCGTACTCGTGGCCGTCGACCCCCATCACGGACACGTCCTCCGGTACCGCGAGTCCGGCTCGGCGTGCGGCGAGCAGGACGCCGAGGGCCATCTCGTCCGAGGCGCAGAGCACCGCCGTCGGTCGCTCCGACGCGGGCTCGGCGAACAGCACGGCCCCGGCGGCGGTCCCGCCGGCGAACGAGAACCGGCCGTCGAGCGACCACCGTTCCGGTACGGCCTGTCCCGACGACCGCACGGCGTCGACGAACCCGTCCCGCCGCAGGTGCGGCACGGCGACGTTCATGCCGGCCTCGTCCTGCCCGCCGACGTAGGCGATGCGCCGGTGGCCGAGGCCGTGCAGGTGCTCGACCGCGATCCGGGTGACCTCGCGGTCGTCGACGCCCACGTTCCGCAGGCCCGGTGCCGGGCCGCCGATGACGACGATGGGGTGCCGGCTGAGTTCGAGTTCGGCCCGTTCGGTGGCGTCGAGCACCAGGGAGAGCAGGACGAGGCCGTCGACGCGGTGCCGCAGCATCGAGCGTCGGAACGCCCGGTCGCGGTCGCCGCCCGGGCCGCCGAGGTTGTAGAGGACCAGGTCGTACCCGGCCTGGCGGAGCTCCGCGTCGACACCGCCGAGCGCCTTGACGTAGAACCAGCGGTCGATGACGGGCACGACCACCCCGACGGCGCGCTGACGACCGGTGGCGAGGCCGGCCGCCGCCGAGCTCGGGACGTACCCGAGTTCGTCGGCGACCCGCTGCACCTGCTCGATCGTCGTGTCGGCCACGTTCGACATGCCGCGGAGCGCCCGCGACACCGTGGACTTCGACAGCCCCGTGACGGTCGCGATCTCCTGGATCCCCATCGGTGCGACCCGGGAGGCCCGTCAGCCGTCCGTGCCGTGCGTCACGTCCGCCGGTGCGTCGGGTCCACGGCGTCGGGCCGCCACCGCGGGCACGCCGCGGTCCGCCCGGCGTTCCGGTACCCGTGCGGTGCGCGCCTGCCGTCGTGCGGCCGGAGCGACCTCGTCCCAGCCGGCGTGCTGGTGCACCCGTCCGTCCGCGCCGGGTCGAGGCCTGCGACCGGTGGGGTCGGTGACCGACGTGTGCACCGGGGCCACCGCGGGTGCAGCACCGACGCCCCGGGGTACGGGCGCGCCCGTGCCGTCCTGCGGTGCGGTGCGGCGGAGGACGGCGACCCGCCACCGGTCCAGGGCGACGACGCCGAGCACGCACACGAGCAGGGTGAGTGCCCAGCCGAGCGCCGGTCGCCCGGTGAGCTCGCAGAACACCGTCACGCCGAGGAACAGGACGCCGAACATCCCGACGAAGCCGATCGCCTCCTCGATGCGGGCGGTGGGACGGGTGGGTCCGCGCTGCGCCATGGTCGTCAGCCCTTCACGCCGCCGGCGGTGAGCCCCGCCACGATGCGCCGCTGGAAGATCAGGACGAGGACCACGAGCGGGATCGTGACGATCGTGCCGGCGGCCATCACCGCCGTGTAGGGCTCCTGGTGCGGCTGCGACCCGGCGAACGAGGCGATCGCCACGGTCACCGGCTGGGTCGCGTCGCTCGACAGCTGCGACGAGATGAGGTACTCGTTCCAGCTCGAGATGAACGCCAGGATCGCCGTGGTGAACACCGCGGGCGCCGCGAGCGGCAGGATGATCCGCCGGAACGCCTGCACCCGGGTGCACCCGTCGATGCGGGCTGCTTCTTCCAGGTCCCACGGCATCTCGCGGAAGAACGACGCGAGCGTGTACACGGTCAGCGGCAGCACGAACGAGATGCTCGGCAGGATGAGCGCCTGGTACGACCCCATCCACCCGATGTCGGTGAACAGCTGGAACAGCGGCGAGATGAGGGCGACGCCGGGGAACATCGACGCGGCCAGGATCGCGCCGGCGATGAGCGACTTGCCGCGGAACTCGAGCCGGGCGAGGGCGTACGCCGCCGTGGTGCCGACGAGCAGGGCGATGATCGTCACGACGCCGCCGATGAGCAGGCTGTTGGCGAGCGCCCGACCGAGGTGGTTGCCGAGCGACGTGGAGAACGCCGTGGCGTAGTTGTCGAGCGTGACGTGCGTCGGCCACGGGGTGGCGTCGAACGTGAACCCGACGTCGCGGAAGCTCGTCACCACCATCCAGTAGAACGGCAGGAGGCACCACACGGCGATGACGATCGCCTGCACGGCCGTGCGGATGCGCGGCCCGGTGTCGCGGCGCACGCGCACCTCGGTGCGGTCGACGGCGCGGTCGCGTGCTGCTGCGGAGGACCGGGGGCGGTCTGCTGCGAGGGTCACTTGAGTTCACCCTTCTGCTGGGCGGCCTGCGTCTGCACGACGTTGGCGCCGAGGAACCGGACGAAGACGAACGCCACGATGAAGATCACCAGGAAGGTGATGGTCGACAGCGCTGACGCGGAGTTGAAGCCCTGCCGGATCTGTTCGACGACCAGGATCGACAGGGTCGTGGTGGCGTTGCCGGAACCACCGCCACCGCCGGTGAGGATCGCGGGCAGGTCGTACATGCGCAGCGCGTCGAGCACGCGGAACAGGATCGCGACCATCAGCGCGGGCTTGATGAGCGGCAGGGTGATGAGCACGAAGCGCTGGAACGTCGAGGCGCCGTCCATCTTGCCGGCCTCGTAGACCTCCTCCGGGATCAGCTGCAGCCCCGCCAGGATGAGCAGCGCCATGAACGGCGTGGTCTTCCAGGTGTCGGCGATGATGACCGCCCACCGGGACGCCCACTCGCCGCTCGTCCACAGGATCTGCTGCCCGAGGACGTGGTTCAGCACGCCGTTCGCGTCGAAGATGAAGTACCAGAGCTTCGCGGTGACGGCCGTCGGGATCGCCCACGGCACCAGGATCGCGGCACGGACGAGGGCGCGGCCCTTGAAGTTGCGGTTCATGATGATGGCCATCCACACGCCGATGACCGTCTCGGCGAGCACGGTGACGACGGTGAAGAAGAACGTGTTGCCCATCGACACCCAGAACTGGGAACCGAGGCTGCCGGGCGGGCACGTGACGTTGCCGCACTGCTGACCGAGCCAGTGCGCGTAGTTCGTGATGCCGGCGAACCCGCCCTGCACGAACAGGCCGGTGGCCTTGTCGAGGCCCTGGTCGAGCTGGAACGACTGGATGATCGCACTGACGACCGGGTAGCCGATGACGATCGCGAGGAGCAGGATCGTCGGGCCGATGAGGTACACGGCCCAGCGGCCGTGCTCGGCGTTGAGTCCGCCCTTGCGCCGTCGGCGCTTCGGTTCCATGCCCGTCGGGTTGGGGATGGCTGCGGGGATCTCGGTTGCTGCTGACACGTGTCGGCCTCCTTGCCGGGGGTGTCGGAACGCAAGTACGGGGCGGACGGGAGGCCCGTGGCGGACCCGCCACGGGCCTCCCGTCCGACGCGGCGTGAGCCGCTGTGTGTCAGCTGCTGGTCGCCGACTTCAGGGCGTCCTGCATGTCCTTCATGGCTTCGTCGACCGACTTCGATCCCTTGAGCGCCGCGTAGGTGTTGTCCTGGATCGCCTTCGTCACCGCCGGGTAGAACGGCGTGACCGGGCGCGGCTCCGCCGACTCGATCGACTTGAGCAGCGTCGGCAGGTAGGGCAGCTTCGCCGTCAGCTCGGAGTCGGTGTAGAGGTCACCGACGACCGGGGCGAGCGACCCCTGCGTCGCGAAGAACTTCTGCGTGTCGTTCGAGATGAGGAACTCGAGGAAGTCGTGCGCCGTCGCCTTGTGCTTCGAGTACACGCTGATCGCCGCGTTGTGCCCACCGAGGGTGGAGGCACCGACGCCGTCGGCACCGGGGATCGGCGCGATGCCGAACGTGTCCTTGACCTTGCTCGAACCGTCGGTCTTCGCCAGGTTGTAGACGTACGGCCAGTTGCGCAGGAACAGCAGCTTGCCGGCTTCGAACGCGGTGCGGCCCTGCTCCTCCTGGTAGGTGATGGCCTCGGCCGGAATGTTCCCGTCCTCGAACGCGTCGACCAGGTTCTGCAGGCCGGCCTTGGCGTCCGAGGTGTCGACGTCCGGGTCACCGCTCTTGCTGAGCACCGAACCACCGGAGCCGTTGATCGCCTCGGAGGCGTTCACCGTCAGACCCTCGTACTTCGCGAACTGCCCGGCGTAGCAGCCGATGCCGGCGTCCTTGGCGATCTTGCAGTCGGCCATCATCTCCTTCCACGTGGTCGGAGGCGTCTTGACGAGGTCCTTGCGGTAGTAGAGCAGCGCGCCGTCCGAGGTCTGCGGCGCGGCGTAGAGGGTGTCGTTGTAGGTCGCGGTCTTCACCGTCGACGGCAGGAGCTTCGAGGTGTCGATCTTCATGTCGCCGGTCAGCGGCGTCAGCCAGCTCTTCGCGGCGAACTCGGCGGTCCAGACGACATCAACGTCGACGACGTCGTAGTTCGCGTCCTTGGCCTGGAAGTGCTGCACGAGGTCGTCGTGCTGCTGGTCGGCCTGGTCGGACTGCTCCTTGAAGGTGACCTTCTCGTCCGGGTGGGCCTTGTTCCACTTCGCGATGAGCGGGCGGACGACGTTCGAGTTGTCCTTGCCCTGCACGTAGGTGATGGGTCCGCGGCTGTCCTGGCCGCTCTTGGCGTCGTCCGAGCCGGCGCCGGAGCTCCCGCTCGAGCAGCCGGTGAGCACGAGGCCGATGACGGCGACCCCGGCAACGGATGCGAACCGCACCCTTGAGCGTGTTGTCTTCACAGCGTTGTCTCCTCGTTGAGATCACCAGGGGGCATCGACCGGGTTCGACGACACTGCCCTGGAGCAAGCGCCGCTGCCTGCTGGTGGAGGAAGCTACGCCCGGTCCAGCGGGAGCGCAACCGGTTGCATCGGTTCCGTGACCTGAGCGTGACCCATGAGGTTCCCGTGGCTTCCTGGGTGAGCGCTCACCCCCGTCGGGGGCACACGCACCGCGCTGCGGAACCCCGCACGAACCCCGCCACTGCTGGTCCGGTCCGTTGTCCGGCCACCGCGGGCGGTCGTAGCGTCCCGAGCATGACCCTGCACTCCTCCGTCACCGTGCCCGGCCCCCGTCGGGTCGTCAGCGTCGACCTCGACGCTCCGCTGCCGCGCCTGGTCGCCGACGAGTCGGGTTCCTCCGCGCTCGTCGTCGGTTACCGCGACGGCTTCCCCGTCACCACCCTCGACGTGCTGCTCACCGCGGACCCGGCCGACGCCGCCCGCGCGATGGCGCCCCTGGTGGACGGCCTCGCACGGACCTCCGGTGCGACCCAGACCCCCATCCCCGACCTCGACCTCCCGCTCATCTCGATCGTCGTGTCGACCATCGTCACGCGGGTCGAGGACATCCGGAAGCTGCTCGACTTCCTCGAGCACCTCGACTACCCGCGGTACGAGGTCATCCTCGTCGACAACCGCGTGAAGCTGCCCGAGGTCGACGCCCTGCCCGGGCTGCTCGAGGGCCGCGACGTCCGGCTGGTCACCGAACGCCGTCCGGGCTGCTCCGCCGGCCGCAACGCCGGGGTCGCCGCGGCGCACGGCGAGATCATCGCGTTCACCGACGACGACGTCCGGGTGGACGCACAGTGGCTCCGGTCCATCGGCACGCGCTTCGTCCGCGAGCCCGAGGTCGCCGCGGTCACCGGGATGATCCTGCCCGTCGAGCTCGAGACCCCCGCGCAGATCTGGTACGAGGCGTACTACGGCGGCTTCAGCGGCGAACGCACCTTCCAGCCGGTGACCATCGTGCCGGACGACGTCCCCGGGGTCATGCGTCACGCGCAGGCCCGGGCCGTCCGCCCCGACGGCTCGGTGCAGAAGCACTTCGCCGTGTACGGCATCGGCGGCTACGGTGCCGGCGCGAACTGGGCGGTTCGACGGTCGGCGTTCGACGCCGTCGGCGGGTTCGACCCCGTGCTCGGTGCCGGTGTGCCCGCCCGCGGTGGCGAGGACCTGGCGATCTTCATCGACATCCTGTGGAGCGGTGGCCGGATCGGCTTCGAACCCCGCGCGGTCGTGCACCACCGGCACCGGCAGGACCTCGCCGGGCTGCACGGGCAGCTCCACTCGAACGGCGTCGGGTTCACGGCGCTGATGTGCGAGCTCATCGCGAAGGACCGCCGGCACGCGATCGTGCTCGCGCGGCTGATGCCCCGCGCCGGCAAGATCAAGCTGAAGCAGCTCGTGTCACGACTGGCCGGCCGGCGTGACGCCGCGGCCGAGAGCATCACCGAGGCCTCCACGACCCGGATCCCGCGCTCGCTGGCCTACCACGAGTTCCGCGGCTTCCCGGCGGGCCCGGCTGCGTACTTCCGCAGCCGTCGGTTCTGGCGCGAGGTCGAGGAGGGCCGCTTCCGCCCGTAGGCGGAGCAGCAGACGTCCGCACCGGAACGGACGGGAGGCCCGTGGCAGCGTCGCCACGGGCCTCCCGTCCGTTCCGATGCGTGCGGTGGAGAGCAGTGCACGCGGTGCGTGCCGTGCACGCGGAGCGCGGCCACCCGCGCCGCGGTCACCCGCGCCGCGACCGCCCGACGACGTACCGCCACGGTCCGCCCAGCGCCGCCACGAGCTCGACGCGCTTGAGGCCGGCCGTCGCCTCGCGGAACGCGTCGTCGACGGGCCACCCGCCGACGGCGTCCACCGCGGCGGACACCTGGTCCGCATCCGCGCCGGTGCCCTGTCCGAGCGCCCCGAGCTGCCGCAGCGCCCCGACCGCCCGACGGAGCACGGCCAGTGCGGTGCGCGGTCGCAGCATGAGCTTCGCGACCCACGCACCGAGACCGGTGCCGTAGCCGAGCGCCTGCGAGCGCAGCGCCGCACGGTCCGGCCGGTGCTTGTGCCAGACGACCGCCGAGGGCTCCACCGCGAGCGCACCGCCGGAGACCAGCACCCGGGTGAACAGGTCGGGGTCCTCGCCGGCGCGGGCCAGGGTGCCCGGGCCGAGTGCGACGTCGAACCCGCCCAGGGCGAGCGCGGCCGAACGGCGGAGCGACATGTTGGCACCGGTGCCGAACGCGCCGACCGAGAACGGGAACAGCGGCAGGTCCGCCGGCGGCGCCGACGTGCGGAACACCCGGCGGTCGGTGTTGCGCGCCCAGGTCACGCGCTCGTCGAAGTACCGCTGCGTGGGGGTCCGGAGTTCGCCGCTGGGCACGAGGCCGGTCACGCAGACGACGTCCGCGTCGCGGGCGTACGCGTCGGCGAGCGCTGCGAGCCAGTGCCGGTCGACGACCACGTCGTCGTCGACGAAGGCGACCACGGCCCCGGACGCGAGGGCGAGTCCGGCGTTCCGTGCGCGCGAGACGCCGGGTCGGGCCTCCAGGACGTACCGCAGGCGCGGATCCGCGAGCGACGTGACCACGTCGCGGGTGGCGGTGGTGGTGGGCGCGTTGTCGACGACCAGCACCTCGAAGTCGTCGTGCTCGGACGCGAGCACCGAGCGCACGCAGCGGCGCAGGTCCTCGGGCCGGTCACGGGTCCCGATGACGACGGAGACGCGTCCGACCGGCGTCCCCGCGGGGGCGGCCGGGAGGCCCGTGGTGCGCAGGGCGCGCAGGGCCGGTCCCAGCTCGGCCGGGTCCACGCCGCCGTCCGCGTCGACGCTGACGTCGACGAACCCGGCGATCTCGCGTCCGTCACGGACGAGCAGGCGGGCGCGGCGGAAGCCGGTGGCGCCGGCGAGTCCGACGGCGGACGCGGCGAGCGCCTCCTGTCGGTCGACGGCGCCGACCCAGGCTGCGCCGGCCCAGGCGGGCACGTCCGGGGACGGCATCGCGGGGGTGAGCGTGAGCACGCGGGTGGTGGTGGCCTGCTGGTCGGTCATGGTCCGATGCTCCGGTGGGGCTGCTGCAGGGTCAACGGCAGCCGCCCGCGGTTGCGGCGACGGTCGTCCGACTTGCGGTTTGCCGCCAGCACACGCCCCCGGACGGTAGGATCGTGAGGACGACTCGGCGGCAGCACGCCGGGCACGAGGAGGACGCATGTCGATGGGCCCCACCGACGAGCTCGGCGCCGTGCTCCCCTCGGAACAGAGCGTCTTCGTGGTCGACTCCGTGACCTGCGTCTGCGGCCACGTGCAGGACGCCCACGAGCACTACCGTCCGGGCACGGACTGCGCCCTCTGCGACTGCCAGAAGTTCCGCAAGAAGCGCTGATCAGGCCTTCCGGGCACTGATCGATCAGGGGCGGTGCGGGAAACCGCCGCTTCCCCGCAGACGGGCACGGGTCGCCTTGTCGGCCCCGGAACGGCGCGGTTAGCGTCGCGTCCATGGCCATCTCCCCCGCGGTCCCCGCGTGCATCGTCCTCGCCCACGAGGACCCGGCACACGTGCGCCGACTCGTCGAGGCGCTCGACCCGTTCCCGGTGTTCCTGCACTGCGACGCGCGCACCCCCGAGACGGTGTTCCGCGCCATGACCGACGGGCTGCCGGATCGTGTCCGACTGCTCCCCCGGATCCGGACCGGCTGGGCGCGCTGGGAGAACGTCGCCGCCGAGGTGTCCGGCTACCGGGCTGCCCTGGCCGAGACCGACGCCTCGCACGTGGCCGTGCTGACCGGCAGCGACTACCCGCTCGCGAACCCCGCCGAGATCACGGCCTTGCTCGAGACGCACCGCGAGGAGTCGTTCATCTCGGTCAACCCGCTGCCGTTCGCACCGTGGGGCCGTGACGGCGGCATCTCCCGCATCCGGTTCCGGCACTGGGCGTGGCGGAAGCACATGCTCCGGCTGCCGGTCCCCCGCCGCGTGCCGGCGAACGTCTCCTTCGCCGGGGGCTCACAGCTCAAGGTCCTCGCCCGCCGGCACGCCGCCGCCGTCGTGGACACCGTCGACCAGCGCCCCGACCTGGTCCGGTTCTGGCAGCGCACCTGGGTCGCCGACGAGACCTTCGTGCCGTCGGTGCTCAACTCGCCGTCGCTGACGCCGGGGTTCGCCGACGAGCACGTCCCCCAGCCGCTCTGGTGGATCGGGTGGGACGGCACCGCGCGGAAGAGCCCGCCGTGGTTGACCGTCGCCGACGCGGGGCAGCTGCTCGAGCGTCGGACGGACGCGGACGTCGAGGTGCAGCACCTGTTCGCACGGAAGTTCTCGACCGACCGGAGCGGTGACCTGCTCGACGTCGTGGACGCAGCCTTCGGGCTGCGCGCGGGCGCGGCGACGGCGTCGGCGTCGGAACGTCAGGACGCGGCAGCGGTGGTCGCACCGTGAGCTTCCCCCCGCAGACCCGCCGCGAGGCCCGCGCAGCGCGCGAGGCCGAGGCTCCCACGCCCATCGCCCGGGAGCCCATCGCCCCGGAAGCCACCGCACCCGTGCCCGAGTCGCTCGACACCGGATCGGTCGCCGTGCGGAAGGGCGCCTCCGTCCTGTTCGGCCGCGGCCTGCTGTACGTCGTCGTCTGGTCGATGCAGCTCGTCGTCTCGTCGCTCATCTCCCCGGTGCTCGCACACCTCATGCCGCCGGCCGAGTTCGGCGTCCTCGCCTCGGCCATCGCCCTGTACCAGGCGCTCGTCGTGCTGGCCGTCCTCGGCATCGACCAGGCGTCGGTGCTGCAGCGGGCCGAGGACGGCGACGACCGCCGGGCGCGCGGCCTGCTCGCCGTCGGCATGGTCACCGCGATCGTCGTCACCGTCGCGGCGCTCACCACGATCCCGGTCTGGGCGGACGCCGCCGGCTTCGTCGGCAACCACCCGCTGCTCCTCGTCGCGGTGCTCTGGACCGGCCCCGCCGCCATCGTGCAAATCTCGCTGGCGCTGCTCGTCGCCCAGGACCGCATCCGGGTCTTCGCGGTCACGAGTCTGCTGTCCTCGATCGGCGGCTCGGTCATCGGCCTCGGGCTCCTCACCTGGGTGCAGGCCGACGCGACCACCTACGCGTGGGGCGGCGTCGTCGCCCAGGGCGTGGCGATGGTCATCGGCATCGCGGCGACCCGTCCGCGTCTCGCCGGCCTGTTCGACCGCAAGACCACGGCCCGGGCGTTCCGCCTCGGCGTGCCGATCGCCCTCGGCAACCTGTCGTACTTCGTGCTGAACGCCGGCGACCGGATCGTCGTCCAGCGACTGCTCGGCCCGGACGAGGTGGCCCGCTACCAGATCGCCTACGTCGTCGGCTCGGCCGTCATCCTGCTCCTGACCTTCACCAACCAGGCGTGGGCGCCGCACTTCGCCGCCCTCCGCGACCCGGTCGCCCGCCGGCAGCTCGCGATGCACTCCCGCGACGAGCTGTACCGGATGCTCGGACCGGTCCTGCTCGCCGTGACCCTGGTGTCACCGGTCGCGCTGCCGATCCTCGCCCCGGCGTCGTACCGCGTGCAGGAGCTCTCGGTCGTCGTCTTCGTCGTCGCGATCACCGCGTTCCCCGTCGTCGCCAGCGGTGCGACCGGACGCCTGCTCCTGGTCGAACGCCGCGGTGTCGCCGTCGGGGTGATCGCCGCGATCGCCGGCGCCGTGAACATCGGCGCGAACCTCGTGCTCGTGCCCGTGCTCGGCATCGCCGGCGCGGGCCTGGCCACCGTCGTCGCCTACGCGATCCTGGCCGCCATGCAGCTGCTGGCCCTGCCCGACCGCCGTGAGTGGCGCGGACCGGGTGCCCGGATCGTCCTGACGACCCTCGCCGCGCTCGTCGTGGCCGCCGCGTCCCTGCTCCTGCCGCAGGACGTCCTCTGGAACTGGGTCCGCATCGCCGGGGTGGTCGCCTGCCTCCCCTGGTTCCTCCGCCGACTGAAGACCGCAAGGGGTGGTGTCTCGTGAGACCGCGACAGACTGCACACGACGGCACCCGCCGACTCCGCGTCGGCGTCCTGGTGACCGGACTCGCCATCACCGGCGGACTCGAACGCTGTGTGCTCGAGGACACCCGCGAGCTCGTCGCCGCCGGCCACGAGGTCGAGGTCTGGCACCGGAACGCCCAGTCGCCGCGCGCCGCCGAGGGCCCACCGCCCTACGAGGCGATGGGCGTGGAGCTGGTGGAGGCCACCGACTACCGGTTCGGGATCACGACCGCGCTCCGCGACGCCTGGCGGTTCGCCCGCGAGGGGCTGCGGATCCGACGGTCGCACCTCGACGTCCTCTGGTTGAACCGGCCCGAGTACCTGCCGTTCGGCCGGGTCGCGTCGCTCGTCTCCGGCGTCCCGCTCGCGGTGCACCTGCACCACGCGCCGAACTACCGGCGGCTCGGCCCGATCGCCGGCGGCCGCACCCGCTACTTCGCCGTCTCGCACGCGATGGCGCGCGCCTGGGCGGAGTCCGGCGTGCCGACGGACCGCATCACGATCGTGCCGAACGGTGTCGACACCGACGCGTTCCCGGCCGCCACCCCGGCATCGGTGCACGACGCCCGCGCGGCACTCGGCATCCCCGAGGACACCCCGACGGTGCTGTACTACGGTCGGCTCACCCGGTCGAAGGGCGTGCTCGCCCTCCTGGAGGCATGGGGTCGCGTCCGCACGGCCGCTGCGGCACGCGTGCTGGTCACCACTCCCCCCGTGGCCGGTCACGCGGCGCCCGCGCCGCTCCTCGTGCTGGCCGGTGCGCTCTACCCGGAAGAGGCCGACGCCGTGCACGCCGCGATCGACGCGCTCCCCGCCGGTTCCGTGCTCGTGCTCCCCGAGCGGGACGACGTCGTCCCGCTCCTGCACGCCGCCGACGTCGTGGTGGCGCCGTCCATCGAGCCCGAGGGCTTCGGGCGGGTCGTGGTCGAGGCGATGTCCGCCGGCCGTCCCGTCGTCGCCGCCGCATCGGGCGGCACCGGGGAGATCCTGTCGGGCGACTGGGCGCGGTACACCGTCGACCCGGCCGACCCCGACGCACTGGCGGAGAAGCTGCTCGACACCCTCGACGACGCCGAGCTCGACCCGTCCGTCGCCGCACGGTGCCGCGCGTGGGTCCGTGACCGCTACGGGCGCGAGCCGCACGTGCGAGCGCTGCTGCTGGCGCTGCTGGCACACGCCCGGCGCTGACCGGGGCCGGACCCGGCGCCGTCAGCCGGCGGCGGGTCCCGTGGACGGCAGCGTGGCCCGGGGGCTCTCGCCGTCGGCAGGCACGTCGATCGTCATCCAGTCGACCAGCAACGACCCGGCGGCGTCCCGGGGCGGCAGGCCCTCGAGGGATCCCGTCTGCACGACCAGGTGCATGCGTTCCACGGGGATGTCCTGCGTGGTGCTCCCGACGACCTCGTCGTCGACCAGGAACGACATCCGCGAGGGCGTCCACTCGATCGTGTACGTGTGCCAGTCGGCCAGCGACGCGTCGGTCTCGTGGTGGACGCACTTCTCGGCCGGGTCGACCAGGCAGTGCACGTTCAGCCAGGCGGGCGCACCGAGCGCGCCCTCGGGGAAGTCGATCTCGCCGTGCGCCCAGACGTTCTCGTCGCTCCAGAGCAGCACCGCCACCCCGTACCCGTCGACCTCGTCGCTCTTCATCCGGATGCTGTAGCGCCCGGAGGTCTGACCACCCCATCGTCCGTCGACGAGCGGGACGACCCCGCCGGCGAGCGGGGTGCCCGCCTTCGTCGTGCGCAGGTGCATGTCGAGCATCCCGTCGTGGGCGCTCAGCGTGGACGCCTGGTACCGACCGGTCCCCGCGGTGTCCGCGAAGCCGTGGTAGACGGTGAACCGGTCGTCGTAGGCCGCCTCGAACCCGCCCGACGAGGTGGTGTCGTCGAAGTCCTCCGAGAACACCCGCTTCCAGCCGTCACCGTCGCCGGTCGGCATCGCGACCCCGCTGGGTCCGGGGCCGACGGACGTCGTGCCGGTGGTCGCCGCGGCGACGGCACCGACCGCGACCATCAGGGCCGCGGCCACGATCGCGACCCGTCGTCCTCGTGTCCGGAGCGGGGTGCGGTGGCGGGAGGCGCCGAGGCCGTGCGCCGGTGCGGCACCGTGCGCGGCGGCCGACTGCTCGGCGACGGGGCGGGGGCCGTCCTCGTCCGGGGTCATCCAGCTGCCCACGCGCGGACCTCCGAGAGACCGACGTTGATCGTGCTGTTCGACACCCCGGTGGTGGTGAACCGCACCCAGGTGACGTTCCGGGCGGTGAAGTCGACCGTCCGGGCGCTGCCGTCGTTCGGGAGTGCGCCCACGGCGACCTGGCTGCCGTCCGAGAACGTCAGCGTGCCGCTCGTGATCTGGTCGTCGCTGTTCGGACGGTCGTGCAGGACGATGCGCTGGAGCGCGACGGGGGCGGCCCAGTCGAGCTGGATCCAGATGCCGGTCCGTCCCCAGGGCACGGCCCACTCGGCGGTGTGGTCGACCGGGTGGCCGGACACCACGCCGTCGACGGCCTTCGCAACGGTCTGGCCGTCGGCCGGGTTGTCGGCGATCGCCGTCGGGGTGGCCGAGCCGGTGACGTCCCGCAGGCCCGGAGCGGGCGTGGGCGTCGGGGTCGGGGTCGGCGTCGGGGTCGGGGTCGGCGTCGGGGTCGGCGTCGGGGTCGGGGTCGGCGTCGGCGTCGGCGTCGGCGTCGGCGTCGTGCCGCCGCTGCTGCTCGCCGGCGCCAGCGCGCGGATCTCGGCAAGACCCACGTTCTGCGTCCCGCCACTGACCGACGTCACCGTGAACCGCACCCACGTGACACTGCGCGCCGCGAACGTGATCCGCTGCACCGCACCACCGTTGCTCAACGCCGGTACCTGCACACTCGAGCCGTCCGAGAACGTCAACGTCCCGCCCAGCACCTGGTCCACGGAGTTCGGCCGATCAGCGAGGTCGACCGCGTCCAACGCCGTCGCCTTCGCCCACCCGAGCTGGATCCACGTCCCCGCACGACCAGACGGCGCGACCCACTCCGCCGTCGGCGCATCCGGGTACCCGCTCACCACACCATCGACCGCCTTCACAGCCGTCTGACCGTCAGCCGGGTTCTCCGCACTCGCCGTCACCGACGCCGAACCCGTCACGTCCGTCCGCGTCGGGGTCGGGTCCGTGGGGTCGGTGGGGTTCGTCGGCACCGGCGAGCCGGCGGTGTACTGCCGGCTGAGCCACGAGGTCTCCGGTCGCGCCGAGCAGGCCTGGTACGACGCGCAGGTCTCACTGTCATGAGCGGCGTAGGTGAAGAACGCGTCGGCCTTCGCGTGGGTCTGGGCCGTCGTCAGGTTCGCCGGACGGTCGGCGATCGGGTACCCCATGTACCCGGTGAAGCCGTGCGCGCCGGTGTACTGCCGCTGCACCTGGTCGGTCAGGTACGCGACCGTGTGGTGGTCGCTGTGGTCCCCGTCGCCGTACTCGCCCTCGTGGTCGAGGGTGTGGATGTCCGTCGGTGCGAAGTCCTGCACGATCCCCTGCAGCGTCGCCCGGAGCTGCGCGAGCGTGTACGTGGCGCTGTGCGGGGCGTCGGCGACGGTGTGCAGGGTGTCCATGTCGCCCGTGTAGAGGCGCTGGAGGCTCTCGTACCCGTTCGCCCAGAAGCCGTTGCCCTCGACGTTGCCGTCCGGCAGGTCCATGAAGACCAGGCTGATCCGCGGGTCGGCAGTGAGGGTCTCGGTGAGCAGGGTCCGTCCGGCGACCGTCGTGGAGCCGGTCGTCGACGCCGGGTCGACGCCGGCCATGCTCGCGTAGGCGGCCATCAGCCCGACCTGGCGTTCCTGCCAGTACCAGTCGGGCTTGCCGGCGTCACCGGCGGTGACGATCACGGAGCGCACGCAGCGTCCCGCGTCGATGTCCTTCCGCAGGTCCGTGCCCTGGAAGAGCAGGTCGTCGTCGGGGTGGGCGACGACGTTGAGCACCCGCCCGGCGCTGCAGTCCGCCGCCGCGGCCACGGCGGGCTGGACCGCGAGGTTCGGCGCGACCAGCACGGCGAGCACCGTGGCGACCACGCCCGCGACGGACGCGACGGTGGCCCGTCGCGTCCGCCGCGGTCTGTCGGAGGTCGGTTCAGTCGGTTGCATGGCGCAGGCCCTCCGTCGTCAGTTCGTACATCGCGGTCGTCCCCGACGACCAGACCCGCTTCCAGTAGGGCGAGGACGCCATGGCGGCGGCGAGCTCCTGGTAGTCGGCGTCACTCTGGTAGCCGTACCGCTCGTCGTAGGCGCCGAAGGGCTCCGCGACCAGGGCGTAGTAGCCGGTGGCCGACCAGTTCACGACCAGTTCCCGCGTCACGTTCGACAGGTCGGCCTCGGCGTCGTAGCCGCCGGTCGGGTCCGGGTACGGGCCGAGTGCTTCGCGGGACAGGTAGCCCACGTCGAAGTACCGTGCGCCGGTGTTGCTCGGGACGGCGTTGGCCGAACCGGTGAGCAGCATCACGGAGCCCGCGGGTGCCGTGCGGTCGTAGTACTGCGTCGCCGCGGACTGGCTCCGGGTCATGACGCGGTTCCAGTCGAGCGAAGTCTGCCCGAACGCACCGATCGCGACGAGCGCCGCCACCGCTGCTCCGGCGACCGCGAACCGCACGGCGGACGGGCGCATCCCCCGCTGCAGGACCGCCCCGACCGGGGCGAACCGACCGGCGGGCATCGGGAGCGCCGCCGCCAGGATCGCGATCCACGGCGTCGCGAAGAGCACGACGCGGAAGACGCCTTCCTGGCCGTAGTTCGTGGCGACGAGCAGCGAGATCGGGCTCGCGGCGGTGGCGAGCAGCGCCCAGTGCGTCCGGTCGCGCCGCATCAGCACGGTCACCAGGGCGATGAGCCCGAGCACCACGAGCGCGGCTGCCGGGATGTCGAACGCCAGGCGCGTGACGAGCGGCTTCGGCAGGACGGTCATGTCGTGCGCGGGCGGCTGCACGTTGTCGAGCACGCGTCCGACCGCCGCGAGCGAAAGGAACCGTCCGAGGATGTCACCGTTCAGCGCGGCGAAGACCACCGCCGGCACGAGCACGACGACGGGCAGCCACCAGGGGCGGAGCATCCGGAAGACGATGAGCGTGACGAGTGCGGCGACCGTCAGGTACGGCGAGATCTGGTGCGTCACGGCGAGCACGATGCCGATGAGGGTGATCGCGATGATCCGCGAGAGCCCCACCCGCCGTGCCCGCGGCTTGGCGGCGACCGAGCCGTCGGCGGTGGTGACGGCGGCGTCGCGCAGCGGTCCGGTGGCGAGCACGAGGATCACGATCGACATCAGGATGCCGGTCGACTGCGGCGAGAAGTACGTGGTGTTGAGCGAACCGGTCATCGCGGTCAGCAGCGCTGCGATCCACGGCCGACGGGCGCCGGGCAGCCAGTGCGCCGCCAGGACCCCGACCGCGATGGTCGTGCTGAACGCGAGCAGGACCGGCACCCAGGCGGCGATGAGGATCGTGTTGACGATGCCCCCGACGTCGGCGACCCAGGCAGCGCCCGCGAACAGGCCGGACCAGGTCTGGAAGATGTCGGCCGACGGGTTGGTCCCACCGAACTGGCGGATGTACTCGACGACACCGATGTGCCGGGCCGCGGCGGTCACGGTCGGCACGCCGTACGTGATCGCCTGGGCGAGCTGCACGACACCGCCGAGCACGACGACCGGCACGGCGAGCCCGCGACCGCGCACCGGGGCGATGACCGCGGCGGCGACGACGAGCACGAGGCCGACGACCAGGCCCGGGCCGAGCGAGCCGAACAGGCCGGCGGGCACCGGGTCGCCCATGTGGGTGAGCGCGGCGACGACCACGACGACGAGCCCGCCGAGCGAGAGCGCCGTCACGGTGGCGGTCGTGCTCCACCGGGGCCGAGCGGTCGCACGGTGCACGAGTCCGGCGCGACGGAGCTCCGCCACGTCACGGGGTACCGAGACGGCGAGCGCCGCCGCGGTGAGCACGACGACACCGACGAAGGGGACCGTCGGCGCCCAGATGTGGAAGGTCGCCATGGTGTACCCGATGGCGATCGTGCCGACGAGCGACCCGGTGACGGCGAGGACGGCGAACCGTGCGAGGGACATCGGACGGACGAGCAGCATCGGGGCGACTCCGAGCAGGGCGAACAGGAAGACCGCGACGGCGCTCGCCCGCAGCGTGGGCAGCTCGACGACGCTGCCGACGGCGGCCAGCACGAGCGTCAGCACGACGATCGCGGCGGCACCGAGTCGCGCCGCCGGCCCCATCGCGCCACCGGGGGTCGGTCGTGCCGGCCCCGCGGTGTCGAGGCCGCGCTGCAGCTCGTGGCGGCCGTGCGCCGTGCGGTCGATCGTTCCCGCGCCGCCCATGCGTTCCCGGAGCGCCAGGACCGGAGCGGTGAGCACGGAGCGCCGCTCGACGCGACGCAACCGACGCTTCGTCGCCGCGAACTCCGCGTCGACGGCGTCGACGGCGTCGACGGTGTCCGCGTCGCGTGCGGTGCCCGTCCCGTGGCCGTTCGCCGGAGCAGCGTCGTCAGCGTCGTCGCCCTGCTCGAGGCCGAGGCGCGCGAAGGCGCTGATGGCCTCCGGTGCCGCGTCCACCGAGGCGGTCAGCGTGTCGCGGTCGAGTGCGTTCTTGGTCATCCAGGCTCCGAGTCCGTGGCCGTGCGCGGCAGCGGCGGCGCGGAGCGACGCGACGTCGTCCGCCGATCGCTGCCACGCGATCGCGGCCGGTTCGACGGCGATCGCGGATCCGGCGAACAGCAGTCGTGTGAAGAGGTCGAGGTCGTCGCCGCCGCCGACGCGGGTGCCGGGGCCGAAGGCGGTGTCGAACCCACCGATCCGGAGCGCGGTCGCGCGGTGCACGGCGAGGTTCGCGCCGGTGCCGTAGGCCGAGGCGGCGAAGGGGTGCAGCGGGAGGTCGTCGACCGGGTCGTCGAGCCGGAACACCCGGCGGCGGACGGTCCGCCCACCGGGGGTGCGGTCGTCGTGCCAGCGCTGCGCCGGCGTCCGGAGCTCGGCACTCGGCACGAGCCCGGTGACGCAGGCCACGTCCGGGTCGGCCGCGAAGGCACGGGCGATCGCGGCGATCCAGCTGCCGTCGACGACGGCGCCCTCGTCCACGAACGCGACGACGTCGCCGGTCGCGACGAGCAGGCCGGCGTTCCGCGCGGCGGCGAGGCCGCCGTCGGGCGCGGCGATGGTGGTGACGCGGCGTCCGCCGATGTCGACGGTCGCCACACCGCCGTCGTCGGCGCCGTGCGAGACGACGACGACGTCGAAGTCGGGGTGTCCGTTCGCGAGCACCGACCGCATGGTCGTGCCGGCGGCACCGTCCGTGCAGAGCACCACGGTGACGGACGGCAGCACCAGACCTGCTGCCGGCCGACGCTCGGGTGCCGGCATGGGCCGGATCGCGCGCTGCAGCGCACGGACGTCGATGGTGCCGCCGATGCGGCGGCGTTCGGTGATCTCGGCCTCGACGAAGCCGAGCGGCTCGCCGTGGTCGCGGACGAGCAGGCGTGCACGCCCGTACCCGGTCGATCCCTGCAGGGCGATGACGTCCCGGTGGCTCGACGCGTGCACGTCGGCACGGTCGACCTCGCCGACCCAGAGCGCGCCGTCCCAGGTAGGGACGAGCGGCCCGGTCACGACCGGCGAGAGGACCATCGCCAGGGTCGCGCGGGTCACGGTGTGCCCACCGGCTGCGGGAGCGGGGCGGGTGCGGGCGGGGTCCGCACGACGACGGTGCCGAGGACCCGGCCGACGGCGTAGCCGGCGACCGTCGAGACGACGGAGAGCGCGATGGCGTACGCCCGCAGGCCTCCGCCACGACCGACGTGACGCAGTTCGCGCAGCACGGCGCCCGGGATCACCCGGGTCAGGTAGGTCGACTCGCTGGCGAGCGAGTCACCGGTGCCGACCCGACGGCTCAGCACGGCCTTCGAGATCCCCTCGTAGTAGCTGCGGCGGCGCAGGTAGCGCATCGTCACACGGTCCGGGGAGACCCGGTGCGAGACGTTCGAGCGCGGTTCGTGCCGGATCCGCGCGCCGGGACGGGCCTGGGCGATGCGGATGCAGAGTTCGGTCTCCTCGCAGCCGAGCGGCTGGTTGCCGACGCGGCCGATGCCGGAGCGGAAACCGCCGGCGAGCAGGATCGCGTCGCGGCGGAACGCCATGCTCGACCCGATGACGTTGCGGACGTCGCCCGGGGTCTCGGGCAGCCCGCGGTACGAGCACCCGACGATCCAGAGCAGTTCGTCGGCGTACGGGCCGGGGCCGGTCGCGGTCGGCCAGGACGGCGTGGCACGACCGCCGACACCGACGACGTCGGGGTCCTCGAGCGCGGTGAGCATGTGCCCGAGCCAGTCGGGGTCCGCGGTGGCGTCGTCGTCCAGGAACGCGACGACGTCGGCGTCGGTCAGGGCGACACCGGTGTTGCGGGCCCCGGAGAGTCCGCGGTCCTCGGTGTTCGGGACGACCCGGAGTTCCGGCCAGCGCGCGGCGGCGCGGGCCAGGAGCTCGGGCTCGTGGTCGATGACGACGACGACCTCGGGGCCCTCGGGCTGGCGCTTGGCCGACTCGACGCTGTCCTGCAGGTCACCCCAGCGCTGCTGGGTGTAGGCGCAGATGACGACCGCGACGGTCGTCACGCGACGTCCTCCTCGAGGGCGACGACGGACGCGACGACGGACGCCCCGGCGACGACGGACGCCCCGGCGACGGCGGACGCGGCGACGGGGGTCGCGACGGACGCAGCGACCGGCGACGCAGCGGCGGGCGCAGCAGCGACAGGAGGAGCAGCCGGCGCGGCGAGCTGCTCGGCCGGCGGGACGACGCTCATCGCCGCGCGACGGACCTCGGCACGGCCGATGGCGGCGCGACGACGCTCGTGCATGATCGACTTCAGCACGCGGATGCCGTCGGTCACGGCGTTGAGGTTGCTGGAACCGTGCACCCGGAGCTTCTCGTGGCTCGGCACCTCGGTGATCGCGAGTTCGGCGGCCGACCAGCGGCAGGTCAGGACGGTCTCGATCTCGAACCCGTCGCCCCACAGCATCGAACCGTCGGCCGGCTTCGGCAGCTCGGACGACAGCAGACCGATCTCCGGCAGGACGTCCGCCCAGAAGGCGTTGTAGCCGTAGCAGAGGTCGCTGTAGCGGGTGCCGAGGATGATGTTGCAGAGCATGTTCAGGCCGCGGTTGCCCATGTTCCGGACGATCGTGATGTCGTCGCTGCCACCGCCGAGCGAGTACCGGGTGCCCTTCGCGACGTCGGCGCCGTCGATGAGTGCCTGGACGAACCGCGGGATCTCGTCGGGGTCCGCGGAGCAGTCGGCGTCGAACATGACGACGATGTCGCCGGTGACGGCCTCGAAGCCGCAGGCCAGGGCGTTGCCCTTGCCCTTGCGGGTCTGGTGCACGACGCGGATGTCGGGCATCACGCGCTGGGCGGCGGCGATGGTGTCGTCGACGGAGTTGCCGTCGACCAGGATCACCTCGTACACGGGCGGGAGCTTCGGGAGGATGATCTCGAGGTTGCGGGCCTCGTTCCGTGCCGGGATGACGACGGAGACCCTCGGGTCTGCAGGGCGAACGGTACGTGCGGGCATGGCGCGGTCCTGTCGGGTCAGGGTTGCTGTCGGGTGGTGGCTCGTCGAGACGAGCGGCGCGTCCTCGGATGACGCATCGACGACGGTGACCGTCGTCGGTCGAGCAGCGGGACGCGGGTACGACGCCGCCTGCTTGCCGCGGGTGAGTGGGTACTCTCCCCCGCGGTTCCAACCATCGCCGTGGCCAGCGGGAGGGTCAATGCGCGGTGCGGTCCCTTGCGGACACCCGGGTGCGGATACGGAAACCCGCAACCCTCGTGCAGGTTGGCCCTCCGGCGCGGCGGCCGGCGGGTGGTGGACGCAGGACGAGCGGACGGGAGGCGCGGTGCCAGCCGGCACCGCGCCTCCCGTCCGCTCGTGGGCCGGTCTCAGACCTGCGGCACGTCCGCCGTCTCGAAGGCGGCCCGCAGCGCGACCGCCAGCTCGGCGACGTGCGGTTCCCGCAGCAGCGACGTGTGCTCGCTCGCGATCCGCACCATCTCGGTGGGCCCGCGCAGCAGGGCGGACCACCCGGCGGCGTCGGGGTTGGCGTCGGCGAGGACGTAGGTGGCCCTCCCGTGGAACGGCGTCGGGTGGTGGCGTCTGGTGACGATCTCGGCCTGGTCGAAGAACGCGTCGAAGTCCTTCTGCCCACCGTGTCGCAGCACGCCGGCCGTGTACGCACGGAGCCGCTTGGCGAACAGCGCTCCGTACGGCACACCCGCGGGCAGCACCCGCCTGACGGCGCGGTCGAGCCCCCGCTGCACGGCCCGGACGGCGGTGTTCGGCTGGTCGCGCGGCTCCATCCGGCCGAAGTGCAGGCGGGCCTGTTCGGACTTCGTGCGGGGCAGGTAGGTGTCGAGCAGGACGACGTGCTCGACCTGCTCGCCGCTCTCGGTGAGGAGCCGGGCGATCTCGAGCGCGACGAGTCCGCCGAGCGAGTGCCCGACGAGCAGGTACGGGCCGCGGGGCTGCACGATGCGCATCAGGGCGAGGTAGCGGCGGGCGCTCCGCTCGATGTTCCAGTCCGGCATCCCACGGCGCTCGAGGGCGTGCTGCTGGAACGCGTACAGGTCGTGCGCGGGCAGGTGCCGCGAGAGCGGCAGGAACGTCAGCGCCAGGGCACCGCCACCGGCGAAGCAGAACACCGGCGGACGGCCGCCCTCGCGCGCCTCGGACACCTTCACGACGTCGGGGTGGCTCGGCAGCGCGCTCGTCCCGCTCCGCACCCGTCGGGCGAAGGCGCGGAGCGTCGGGTGCTCGAGCACGTCCGAGGAGCGCAGGTCGACCCCGAGCCGGTCCTGCACGACGGCGAGCATCTCCTCGGCGGACAGCGAGTCGCCGCCGAGCGCGGAGAAGTCCTCGTCCAGGTGCACGCCCCGGAGCCCGAGCACCTCGGCCCAGATCTGCCCGACGACGAGCTCCCACTGGTCGTACTCGCCCTCGACCATCTCGGTCTCGACGCTCGGCGCCCCGGGGAGTTCGGCCCGGTCGACCTTGCCGCGCTCGTTCCGCGGCAGTTCGGTCATCGGCACGATCGACGCCGGCACCATGTACTCGGGCAGCCGCTCACGGAGCGCCCGGCGGAGCGCGCCCGGTGCCGGGGTGCGGTGCCCCGGGCGACCGACCACGTAGGCGACGAGCCGGGTGACGGAACCGGGGTCGACCTGTGCCGTCACGACCGCGTCGTGCACCTCGGGGACCGCGCGGAGGGCCGCCTCGACCTCACTCGGCTCGACCAGGTAGCCGCGGACCTTCACGGCGTCGTCGGATCGGCCGAGCAGCACGAGCCGCCCGTCGGGGTCGACGCGTGCCAGGTCGCCCTGCCGCCAGCTCGGGGTCCCGACGGGGATGCCGGCGACGGCCTCGGCTTCGCCGGTGTGTCCGGCCCGTTCGGCGGTCTTCTCCGGCGCGCCCCAGTAGCCCGCGGTCAGGGCGTCGGAGACCACGACGAGCTCGCCGGTCTCCCCCGGGTCGGCAGGGCTGCCATCCTCACGGAGCACGAGGACCGTCTTGCCGGGCAACGGCCACCCGGCGGGCACGACGCCCTCGGGCACCGGCTCGCCCGGGGGCACCGGGCAGTAGGCGACGCACGCGGTCTCGCTCGAGCCGAAGGCGTTCAGGAGCAGCGTGTCCGGGTCCAGGTGGGGTCGGGCCGCGGCGAGGTCGGCGCCGGTGACGGACTCGCCCGTGGTCATCAGGAAGCGCAGCCCGCCGAGCACCGGTGCGGTTCCGGCTGCGGTCCCGTGCGACCCGGGGGCGCTCTGCGACCCGATGATCGAGCGCAGCAGGTGCGGGGTGCAGACGAGCACGTTCACGTCGTCGTCCCGGAACCGCCCGAGCAGCCGCTCGACACCGAGTTCACGCGGCTCGAGCAGCACGATGGTGCCGCCGCAGAGCAACGTGTCGAACGAGAACAGGAGCCCGGCGGCGAAAGACAGCGGCAGGACGACACCGAGCCGGTCGCCGGGGCCGAGTCCGAGCGCGACCGCGTCCTGTTCGGCATCGGCGATCTGCTGCCGGTGCGTCAGGACGACGCCCTTCGGCATGCCGGTCGAGCCGGAGGTGAAGACGATGGCGAAGGGGTCCCGCCCGCCGGGGCGCACGCCGACGGTGTCCGCCGACGGGGCCGCGCCGGGACCGCCCGCGTCCAGCGGTTCGCCCGCGTCCAGCAGTTCGCCGAGTGCGTGCACCCGGCCGTCCCGCTCCGCGACGACGGCAGCGGCCAGCGCCGCACGCTCGGTGTCGGCCACGATCTCGTCGACGCCGGCGAGCCGGGCCACGTGCGCCAGGCGTGCTGCGGGCAGGTGGTCGTCGAGCACCACCACGGTCCGTCCGGCACGCACCAGCGCGAGGATGCCGATCACGGCCTCGGTCGACTGCCCCGCCATCAGCCCGACCGGCTTCGACGCCCCGCCCGGGGTGTCGCCGACTCCGGCGCCGCTGTGGTCGTCGGGTCGGAGCGTCACGGCCAGGGCTGCGGCCAGCGCGCGCGAGGCCCGGTCCGCTTCGGCGTAGGTGTACGGGCGGCCGTCGCCCGCGAGCGCGGCGGCGTCGCCCCGGAGTGCCACCACGCGGTCCCAGCGGTCCAGCACGGAGTGGTCGGCCGCCGCGGGCACGGCTGCGGGGTGGTTCCAGGGATCGACGGTCGTCAGCGGGTCGACGGAGGTCACGATGACACCTCGGGTGCTCAGCAGCGGACCGCCACGACTCCCGCGACGGTCTTCCGACCGTAGGTCCGCGCTCCCCCCGCCCGCGAGCAGTCGAGAGCCCGGTGCGGGGAACCGCAACCGGCCTGGAGGCGCGGCCTGCGCCCGCCACGGACGGTACGACTCCGGAACGACCGGACCACCGCCGTGGGCGCCTTCCGCACGGCGGCTCGCCCGGCTCGGGGATCGTGCGGTTCCGCGCAACCTCCGGATCAGCCGTGGCGTGACCGTGGATGAGCCGTGCATCCCCGATGAGGACGCTCGGAACCAGCGCGGCCGCGAACGAGATCAGCCCGGTACGAGAACAGCCCGGAACGAGAACAGCCCCCGGGAGATCCCGGGGGCTGTTCATCGAGTGCTGGGGTACCTGGACTCGAACCAAGAACGACGGTACCAGAAACCGCTGTGTTGCCAATTACACCATACCCCAAAAGGCCTGTCGGCCTTCTGGCCCGGTCACCCGGGGCACGATCAACTACTGTACAGCATCCCGGAGGTCCGCAAGACCACCCACCAGGTCTCGGTGCACGGCGGCGGCGGTCGCGGCTCCGTGTCCGGCGGCGACGATGAGCTGCTCCGGCCCGGGAGGCGTGACGTCTCCCACGGCGTAGAGCCCCGGGACGGACGTCCGGCCCACCCGGTCGACCACGAGGAGTCCCTGCGTGTCGCGCTGGAGCCCCTCGAGCGCTCCGGGCGTGTCGCTGTTCGCGGCCGTGTTCCCGCTCGTGGCGCTCGTACTCGTGGTGGCGCTGGTGCGCAGCCAGTCGAGGTCGGCGTGCCACACCGGTCGGACGAACCCACCGGTCCGCGGCTCGACGTGGCCGTCGGCGAGCCGGACGCCGGTCATCCCGGAGCGATCGCCCTCGAGGTCCTCGACGACCCGCTCGTCCACGACGACCCCCGCCGACGCCAGCCGAGCGCGGCCCGCGTCGTCGAGCGGCGCCACCCCGTTCGTGTAGACGATCAGGTCGTCGGTCCAGGAGGCGATGAGCAGCGCCCGGTCGACCACGTCGTCGGTCTCGCAGATGAACGCGAGCGGCTGCCCGGCCTTGTCGTACGCATCACACTCGACGCAGCTGTGCACCGCGGTGCCGTAGAACGCGCGGAGCATCGGCAGCGCCGGGAACTCCTCACGCAACCCCGTCGCCACGACGACCGTCCGGGCTCGAGCCTCGAGCTCGGTGCCGCGCCACGAGCCGTGCACCCGCCAGGTGTCCGTGTCGGCGTCCGGGGCCACATGGTCGACGACGGACTGCACGACCGTCGCCTCCGGGTACCCCTCGACCTCGGTCCGCCCGAGCTTCCGGAGCTCGAGCGGCGAGATGCCATCGCGCGTCAGGAACCCGTGCGACCGGAGCGTCGCGGCGTTCCGGGGGCGGTTCGCGTCGACGAGCAGCACGGTGCGCTTCGCACGGACCAGGTTGAGCGCAGCGCTCAGCCCGGCCGGACCAGCGCCGATGATCGCCACGTCGTGCACGACCGGGACGGTGTGCGCCGTGCTGCTCACGGTCGGTCAGCGCGCCGCGAGGGCGCGGAGCCGGATCAGGGTGGACTCCTTGCCCAGGATCTCCATCGACTCGAACAGCGGCGGACTGATCCGACGTCCGGACACCGCCACGCGCAGCGGGCCGAAGGCGACGCGGGGCTTCAGGCCGAGCTCGTCGATGAGGGCTGCACGGAGCGCGCCCTCGACGGCCTCGGTGGTCCAGTCCTGGACGCCCTCGAGTGCCGCGGTGCTCGCCGCCAGGACCGTCGCCGTGTCGCCCTTGAGCGAGGCCAGTGCGTCGTCCTCGACGACCAGGTCGGCGTCGGAGGTGAACAGGAACCCGAGCATCGCCGGTGCCTCGCCGAGCAGCTGCATGCGCTCCTGCACGAGCGGAGCCGCCTTGGTCAGGACCTCGAGCTGCTCCGGGGTCGCCGGGTCGCTGATGAACTCCGACAGGTACGGCAGCAGGCGCGACCGGAAGTCCTCCGGCGCCAGCAGACGGATGTGGTCCCCGTTGATCGCTTCGGCCTTCTTGTGGTCGAAGCGGGCCGGGTTCGGGTTCACGTCGGTGACGTCGAACGCCGCGACCATCTCGTCGATCGAGAACACGTCGCGGTCGGGGCCGATCGACCAGCCGAGCAGCGCCAGGTAGTTGACGAGCCCCTCCGGGATCATGCCGGCGGCACGGTGGTGGAACAGGTTGGACTCGGGGTCACGCTTCGAGAGCTTCTTGTTGCCCTCCCCCATCACGTACGGCAGGTGCCCGAACACGGGGATGGAGGGCGCGAGACCGATCTCGTACAGGGCCTCGTACAGGGCGATCTGCCGCGGCGTCGACGACAGCAGGTCCTCACCCCGGAGCACGTGGGTGATGCCCATCAGGGCGTCGTCCACCGGGTTCGTGAACGTGTACAGCGGCTTGCCGTTCGGGCGGACCACCACGAAGTCGGGGAACGTGCCCTGCTTGAAGGTGATCTCACCGCGCACCAGGTCGTCGAAGCTCAGGTCACGGTCGGGGACCCGCAGCCGGAGTGCCGGCTCGCGGCCCTCGTCGCGGAAGGCCTGGCGCTCGGCATCGGTCAGGTCACGCTCGTGGTTGTCGTACCCCTGCTTGGGGTCACGACCGGCGGCCTTGTTGCGGGCTTCCATCTCGTCCGGCGTGACGAAGGACTCGTAGATGTGGCCGGATTCCTTGAGCTTCGCGATCACGTCGTCGTAGATCGCGGTTCGCTCGGACTGCCGGTACGGTCCGTGCTCGCCGCCGGCGTCCACCCCTTCGTCCCAGTCGAGCCGGAGCCAGCGGAGCGCGTCGAGGATCTGCGCGTACGACTCCTCGCTGTCGCGGGCGGCGTCGGTGTCCTCGATGCGGAACACGAGCTTGCCGCCGGTGTGGCGGGCGTACGCCCAGTTGAAGAGCGCCGTACGGATGAGCCCCACGTGCGGGGTCCCCGTCGGGCTCGGGCAGAAGCGGACGCGGATGTCGGAGCCGGAGGCGGTGGTGAATGGCGCAGTCATGACCCGTCAACCCTACCGCGGCACCTGTCCCTCCCACCGGCCCTGTGGATGGGTCGCAGAACGCAGAAAACCCCTGACCACTAATGGTCAGGGGTTCCCTGGTTCTTCTACGTTAAGTCCGGCGGCGTCCTACTCTCCCACAAGGTCCCCCTTGCAGTACCATCGGCGCTGAGAGGCTTAGCTTCCGGGTTCGGAATGTGACCGGGCGTTTCCCTCTCGCTATGACCACCGGAACACTCTCGACCAGATCATGCATTTGGTCTCAAAGCTGTCCCAGCTACTGTCTTCCGTGAAGAAGACAGAGCGGTGTATTCAGTTTCGATTCCCGATCGTCTGTCGGGAACCACAAAGTGGACGCGAGCCCGTGCAACAAGTGCACGGAAATCAGTGTGTTATCAAGTCTTCGGCTTATTAGTACCGGTCAGCTCCACGGGTCGTTAGTCCCCGCTTCCACATCCGGCCTATCAACCCAGTAGTCTGCTGGGAGCCTCTCACACTCAAGGTGCATGGAAATCTCATCTCGAAGACGGCTTCCCGCTTAGATGCTTTCAGCGGTTATCCGGTCCGAACGTAGCTAATCAGCGGTGCCCTTGGCAGAACAACTGACACACCAGAGGTTCGTCCATCCCGGTCCTCTCGTACTAGGGATAGATCTTCTCAAATTTCCAACGCGCGCAGCGGATAGGGACCGAACTGTCTCACGACGTTCTAAACCCAGCTCGCGTACCGCTTTAATGGGCGAACAGCCCAACCCTTGGGACCTACTCCAGCCCCAGGATGCGACGAGCCGACATCGAGGTGCCAAACCATGCCGTCGATATGGACTCTTGGGCAAGATCAGCCTGTTATCCCCGAGGTACCTTTTATCCGTTGAGCGACAGCGCTTCCACAAGCCACTGCCGGATCACTAGTCCCGACTTTCGTCCCTGCTCGACCTGTCAGTCTCACAGTCAAGCTCCCTTGTGCACTTACACTCGCCACCTGATTGCCAACCAGGTTGAGGGAACCTTTGGGCGCCTCCGTTACTCTTTGGGAGGCAACCGCCCCAGTTAAACTACCCATCAGGCACTGTCCATGAACCCGATCAGGGTCCTACGTTAGACATCCAAAGTGACCAGAGTGGTATTTCAACAATGACTCCACGAACACTAGCGTGCCCGCTTCACAGTCTCCCACCTATCCTACACAAGCCACTCCGAACACCAATACCAAACTGTAGTAAAGGTCACGGGGTCTTTCCGTCCTGCTGCGCGTAACGAGCATCTTTACTCGTAGTGCAATTTCGCCGAGTTCGCGGTTGAGACAGCTGGGAAGTCGTTACGCCATTCGTGCAGGTCGGAACTTACCCGACAAGGAATTTCGCTACCTTAGGATGGTTATAGTTACCACCGCCGTTTACTGGGGCTTAAATTCAGAGCTTCGCCCAAAGGCTAACCCTTCCTCTTAACCTTCCAGCACCGGGCAGGCGTCAGTCCGTATACATCGTCTTGCGACTTCGCACGGACCTGTGTTTTTAGTAAACAGTCGCTTCCCACTGGTCTCTGCGGCCTTCAACGCTCACGGAGTAAATCCGGTCACGTGTCCGGCCCCCCTTCTCCCGAAGTTACGGGGGCATTTTGCCGAGTTCCTTAACCACGATTCTCTCGATCTCCTTGGTATTCTCTACCTGACCACCTGAGTCGGTTTCGGGTACGGGCGGCTGCAACCTCGCGTCGATGCTTTTCTCGGCAGCATAGGATCACTGATTTGCCCTTACGGGTACGCGTCGGATCTCAGGCACACAGACGACGGATTTGCCTATCGTCAGCCCTACATCCTTACACCAGGTTCACCTTACGGATACCATCGCCTGGCTCAGCTACCTTCCTGCGTCACACCTGTTCATACGCTAACCGCACCAGCATGGGGTCGAGCGTTAGACCGGCCACCATCACCCCGAAGGGATCCGGTTGTACCGGGTTAGGACTCTTAGCACCACTGGATTAGCTTGGGCGGTTGTTCGCCGGTACGGGAATATCAACCCGTTGTCCATCGACTACGCCTGTCGGCCTCGCCTTAGGTCCCGACTTACCCAGGGCGGATTAACCTGGCCCTGGAACCCTTGGTCTTTCGGAGGACGGGTTTCTCACCCGTCTTTCGCTACTCATGCCTGCATTCTCACTCGTGTAGCGTCCACGGCTGGATCACTCCGCCGCTTCACTCGCCACACGACGCTCTCCTACCACTCCGCACGACTGAACCACGAAGGCTTGTCTATAGTGCGAAATCTACAACTTCGGTGGTGTGCTTGAGCCCCGTTACATTGTCGGCGCGGAATCACTTGACCAGTGAGCTATTACGCACTCTTTCAAGGGTGGCTGCTTCTAAGCCAACCTCCTGGTTGTCTGTGCAACTCCACATCCTTTCCCACTTAGCACACGCTTAGGGACCTTAGTTGGTAGTCTGGGTTGTTTCCCTCTCGACGATGAAGCTTATCCCCCACCGTCTCACTGCTGCGCTCTCACTCACCGGCATTCGGAGTTTGGCTGACGTCAGTAACCTGTTGAGGCCCATCGGCCATCCAGTAGCTCTACCTCCGGCGAGAAACACGCAACGCTGCACCTAAATGCATTTCGGAGAGAACCAGCTATCACGAAGTTTGATTGGCCTTTCACCCCTATCCACAGCTCATCCCCTCCATTTTCAACTGAAGTGGGTTCGGTCCTCCACGACGTCTTACCGTCGCTTCAACCTGGCCATGGATAGATCACTTCGCTTCGGGTCTAGAACATGCGACTCAAACGCCCTATTCAGACTCGCTTTCGCTACGGCTGCCCCTCACGGGTTAACCTCGCCACATATCACTAACTCGCAGGCTCATTCTTCAAAAGGCACGCCGTCACCCCTACTAAGGAGGCTCCGACGGTTTGTAAGCAAACGGTTTCAGGTACTATTTCACTCCCCTCCCGGGGTACTTTTCACCTTTCCCTCACGGTACTTGTCCGCTATCGGTCATCTGGGAGTATTTAGGCTTATCAGGTGGTCCTGACAGATTCACACGGGATTTCTCGGGCCCCGTGCTACTTGGGATACACATCCGGCCATAACACCATTTCGTCTACGGGGCTGGCACCCACTACGGCCCGGCTTTCAAACCGGTTCGACTATGATGCGCTGTAACCGTCCCAGTCCGGCAGAACTGAGTGACGTGTCCCACAACCCCGACCATGCAACGCCCGCCGGCTATCACACATGATCGGTTTAGCCTCATCCGCTTTCGCTCGCCACTACTCACGGAATCACATGTTGTTTTCTCTTCCTGTGGGTACTGAGATGTTTCACTTCCCCACGTTCCCTCTACCCGCCCTATATATTCAGGCGGGAGTCACCAGGTCGCAAAACGCCTGGCGGGGTTTCCCCATTCGGAAATCCTCGGATCGATGCTCGATTATCAGCTCCCCGAGGCTTATCGCAGATTTCTACGTCCTTCATCGGCTCCAGATGCCAAGGCATCCACCGTTTGCTCTTAGAAACTTGACCACAAAGATTAAAATTGCGATCCAACGTCACCAATCAACAACCCGAGGGCTGATCATGGATGACGCGAATCAAAGATGCTCGCGTCCACTGTGTAGTTCTCAACATACGATCGGCACCAGCACTCCCCCACCACAACGGTAGGTTCACCCTGGCCCGACGAAGGACCCGTAGGCCCAACCCCCACCACCACTCACGTGACGACAGGAAGCCTGGTCCCTCAGGACCCAACAACGTGCACCAGCCAGTCGCTCCACCCCGACCCGTCCCAACCCTGCAAGCAGAGCGTACTGAGGTCGGAAGCATCACTCCCAACTGCACTGTCAATGTTCCACCCATGAGCTACCCGTCGGACACGTTCGGTCCGAATCAGGCGCCTGGACCATGCGTGCCCCGATAAGGGACAACACGAGGCCAGATGCTCCTTAGAAAGGAGGTGATCCAGCCGCACCTTCCGGTACGGCTACCTTGTTACGACTTAGTCCTAATCACCGATCCCACCTTCGACGGCTCCTTCCACAAGGGTTAGGCCACCGGCTTCGGGTGTTACCGACTTTCATGACTTGACGGGCGGTGTGTACAAGGCCCGGGAACGTATTCACCGCAGCGTTGCTGATCTGCGATTACTAGCGACTCCGACTTCATGAGGTCGAGTTGCAGACCTCAATCCGAACTGAGACCGGCTTTTTGGGATTCGCTCCACCTTACGGTATCGCAGCCCTTTGTACCGGCCATTGTAGCATGCGTGAAGCCCAAGACATAAGGGGCATGATGATTTGACGTCATCCCCACCTTCCTCCGAGTTGACCCCGGCAGTCTCCTATGAGTCCCCGGCATAACCCGCTGGCAACATAGAACGAGGGTTGCGCTCGTTGCGGGACTTAACCCAACATCTCACGACACGAGCTGACGACAACCATGCACCACCTGTACACCGACCACAAGGGGGCGACCATCTCTGGCCGTTTCCGGTGTATGTCAAGCCTTGGTAAGGTTCTTCGCGTTGCATCGAATTAATCCGCATGCTCCGCCGCTTGTGCGGGCCCCCGTCAATTCCTTTGAGTTTTAGCCTTGCGGCCGTACTCCCCAGGCGGGGCGCTTAATGCGTTAGCTACGACACAGAAACCGTGGAAAGGTCCCTACATCTAGCGCCCAACGTTTACGGCATGGACTACCAGGGTATCTAATCCTGTTCGCTCCCCATGCTTTCGCTCCTCAGCGTCAGTTACGGCCCAGAGATCTGCCTTCGCCATCGGTGTTCCTCCTGATATCTGCGCATTCCACCGCTACACCAGGAATTCCAATCTCCCCTACCGCACTCTAGTCTGCCCGTACCCACTGCAAGCCCGAGGTTGAGCCTCGGGATTTCACAGCAGACGCGACAAACCGCCTACGAGCTCTTTACGCCCAATAATTCCGGACAACGCTTGCACCCTACGTATTACCGCGGCTGCTGGCACGTAGTTAGCCGGTGCTTTTTCTGCAGGTACCGTCACTTTCGCTTCTTCCCTACTAAAAGAGGTTTACAACCCGAAGGCCGTCATCCCTCACGCGGCGTTGCTGCATCAGGCTTTCGCCCATTGTGCAATATTCCCCACTGCTGCCTCCCGTAGGAGTCTGGGCCGTGTCTCAGTCCCAGTGTGGCCGGTCACCCTCTCAGGCCGGCTACCCGTCGTCGCCTTGGTGAGCCATTACCTCACCAACAAGCTGATAGGCCGCGAGTCCATCCCCAACCAAAAAATCTTTCCACCACCAGACCATGCGGCCAGTGATCATATCCAGTATTAGACGTCGTTTCCAACGCTTATCCCAGAGTCAGGGGCAGGTTACTCACGTGTTACTCACCCGTTCGCCACTAATCCACCCAGCAAGCTGGGCATCATCGTTCGACTTGCATGTGTTAAGCACGCCGCCAGCGTTCGTCCTGAGCCAGGATCAAACTCTCCGTAAAAAAATACAGACCCAACACCCGAAGGCATCAGACCGAGTTGATTCTGACTGTTGACTGTCTACTGACAATCTTCAATCCAAAAGGAATTGCTTCATGACCCAGTCAGCAAGCCGACCAGGCACGAGGTCAATCAATAAATTGGCATTGACAATGTGCACGCTGTTGAGTTCTCAAGGACCAGACGCACTCCCCGCTCGACCCATCACAGGTTCCGCAGAGAGGCATTCGTCTTGTACAACATCCTGGGCGCACAACCAGAGGTCGTGGTTCCGAGGAGTTGGTTGCCTGAGTGGGACCCCGTCCGGACTGCATCTCCAGGTGTTCAACCCGGTGATCGTCTCGGCCGTTCCGTTCTCCGCCTCAGCGGCAACGAGTGATTACTTTACGCAGAGGTGAACGGCAGCGCCAAGCCGGGCCACATCCCGGGCGTGTCGCCATCTGCGCCGCGGCTGGGCACTGCCCCGAGAACGACGAACGGCCCGCTCCCCACCTGGGGGAACGGGCCGTTCGGCAGCGCTGTCAGTGCCGGGCGATGACGGGGTTCTTGAGCGAACCGATGCCGGAGATGGTGACCTCGACGATCTCGCCGTCGCGGATCTGTCCGACACCCGCCGGGGTCCCGGTCAGGATGACGTCACCGGGCAACAGGGTCCAGATCGAGGACACGAACTCGACGAGCGACGGGATGTCGTGCACCATCTCGTTCGTCGAAGCCGCCTGCCGGAGGTCACCGTCGACGCGGGTCTCGATGCGGATGTCCGACGGGTCGATCTCGGTCTCGATCACGGGGCCGAGCGGGCAGAAGGTGTCGAACCCCTTCGCCCGGGTCCACTGACCGTCGCGCGCCTGCAGGTCACGGGCGGTCACGTCGTTGGCGATCGTGTAGCCGAGGATGACGCTCGCGAAGTCCTCACGCCGGACGTTCTTCGCGAGCGAGCCGATCACGATGGCGAGTTCGCCCTCGTGGTCGACGCGTCCGATGTCGGCGGGGAGGCGGATGGGTTCGTCCGGACCGATCACCGAGGTGTTCGGCTTGAGGAACACCACCGGGTCGTCGCCGGCGCGCTCGTCCATCTCCGAAGCGTGCTCCGAGTAGTTGAGCCCGACGCCGATGACCTTCGAGCGCGGGATGACGGGCGCGAGGAGCTTGGCGTCGGCGAGTGCCACGCGCTCCCCCGTGGTCTCGAACCCCTGGTACATCGGGTCTCCCGCGAGCACCACCAGAGCGCGCTCGTCGAGGATGCCGTACCGGGGGTCTTCACCCTTGCTGCTGAACCGTGCGATCTTCACCGTTCGACCCTACCCACGCCCGCCGGTCGATCAGGACGCGTCGGTCAGCTTGGTCATCCACCCGTGCGGGTCGGGACGACGGCCGTACTGGATGTCGGTGAGCTCGTCGCGCAGGGACATCGTGAGCTCCCCCGCCCCGACGGTCGGCGAACCGATCGTGAAGCCGTCGCCCCGGAGTTCGGCGATCGGGGTCACCACGGCGGCGGTGCCGCATGCGAAGGCCTCGGTGATCGAGCCGTCGGCGACGCCGTCACGCCACTCGTCGAGGGTCACCCGGCGCTTCTCGACGGTCAGGCCGCGGTCCTCGGCCAGCTGCAGGATCGAGTCACGCGTGATCCCTTCGAGGATCGAGTCGGAGTCGGGCGTGACGAGGGTGCCGTCGGACGTGACCAGGACGACGTTCATGCCGCCGAGCTCTTCGAGGTACTTGCCCTCCACCGAGTCGAGGAACATCACCTGCTGGCAGCCGTGCTCGTAGGCCTCTTGCTGGGGCAACAGCGACGAGGCGTAGTTGCCACCGGTCTTCGCCGCGCCGGTCCCGCCCTTGCCGGCACGGGCGTACTGCGTCGACAGCCAGATCGACACCGGCTTCGGGCCCGAGGTGAAGTACGCTCCGGCCGGGCTCGCGATGCAGTGGTACGCGACGGCCTGTGCCGCCCGGACCCCGAGGAACGACTCCGTCGCGATCATGAACGGCCGCAGGTACAGGCTGGTCTCGGGCGCCGAGGGAACCCAGTCGACGTCGGTCTGCACGAGCTGCCGGATCGACTCGACGAACGCCTCGACCGGGAGCTCCGGGAGCGCGAGCCGTCGGGCGGACCGCTGGAACCGCCGGGCGTTGGCGTCCGGTCGGAACGACCACACCGAGCCGTCCGCGTGCCGGTAGGCCTTGAGCCCCTCGAAGATCTCCTGGGCGTAGTGCAGGACACTCGCGCTCGGGTCCAGGGACAGCGGCCCGTACGGGTGGATCGACGCGCTGTGCCAGCCGTCGTCGAGCGTCCACTCGACCGTCGCCATGTGGTCGGTGAAGTGCTTGCCGAAGCCCGGGTCGGCCAGGATCTGCTCGCGCTCGGCGGCCGCGCGACGGTCGGCGGACGGGGTGCTGGCGAACTCGAGTCCGAAGGCGTTGTCGGTGCTCATGGGGAGGACTCCTTCTCAGGCGGTGGTGGTGCGTGCCGTGGCCGCGGCGGCGATCGCGTCGCCGATCTCGGCCGTGCGACGCGGCGTGGTGCCCCGGTCGGCGAGGTCGGACTCCACCGCAGCCGTCACCGCGGCCGCCAGGTCACCGCGACCGATGTGGTCGAGCAACAGGGCGACGGAACGGATCGCGGCGGTGGGGTCGGCCAGCTGCTGACCTGCGATGTCCGGCGCGGAACCGTGGACCGGCTCGAACATGCTGGGGAAGGTGCCGTCCGGGTTGATGTTGCCCGAGGCCGCCAGACCGATGCCGCCGCTGATCGCGCCGGCCAGGTCGGTGATGATGTCGCCGAACAGGTTGTCGGTGACGATGACGTCGAACCGTGCGGGGTCGCGCACCATGTGGATGGTGACCGCGTCCACGTGCTGGTAGTCGACCGTGACGTCCGGGTACTCGGCGCCGACGGCCGCGACGGTGCGCTGCCAGAGGGCCCCGGCGTGCACCAGGACGTTGCTCTTGTGCACGAGGGTCAGGTGGCGACGCGGGCGTCGGTCCGCCAGCGCGAAGGCGTACCGCACGACCCGCTCGACACCGAAGGCGGTGTTCAACGAGACCTCGGTCGCGATCTCGTGCGGGGTACCGGTCCGGATGGCACCGCCGTTGCCGACGTAGGGCCCTTCGGTGCCTTCGCGCACGACCACGAAGTCGACATCGCCGGGTTCGGCGAGCGGCGTCGGGACGGCCGGGTGCACCGTCGTCGGCCGGAGGTTCACGTAGTGGTCGAACGCGAAGCGGAGCTTGAGGAGCAGCCCGCGCTCGATGATGCCCCCGGCGAGCCGCGGGTCACGCGGGTCACCGCCGACCGCTCCGAGCAGGATCGCGTCGTGCTGCGCGATCGCTGCCATGTCGTCGTCGGTCAGGATGTCGCCGGTCTCCAGGTACCGTGCGGCGCCGAGGGAGAACGGGGTCTCCTGCACCACGAGGTCGTCCGGCAGGACCGCGTGCAGGACCTTCAGGGCCTCGTCGACGACCTCGGGGCCGATGCCGTCACCACGGATGACCGCGAGTCGGATCGTCTGCGCGCTGCTCATGTCCGCCACTCCCCTAGAGCGTGATGTCGATCTCGCGGAGCGAGGACGCGTCGATCGCCGAGCGGACGTGCTCGAGGATCTCGGCCGGCACGGGCGAGTCGACCGTCAGGACGCTCAGCGCCTGGCCACCGGCGGCTTCGCGCGAGATCTGCATCGCGGCGATGTTGATGCCGGCCTGGCCGAACTCCTTGCCGTAGACCGCGACGATGCCCGGTCGGTCGGTGTACTCCATGACGACGTGGTGCCGGTCGAGCGGCACCTCGACGTCGTGCCCGTTGATCTCGACGAGCTTCTCGACCTGCTTCGGGCCGGTGAGCGTGCCGGACACGCTGATCGCCGGGCCGTCGGACTGGGCACCGCGGATCGTCAGCACGTTGCGGTACTCGGGGCTGTCGGTCTCGGTGATGAGGCGGACGGTGACCCCGCGCTGCTCGGCGATGAGCGGGGCGTTGACGTACGAGACCTGGTCGCTCACGACGTCGGTGAAGACGCCCTTGAGCGCCGCGAGCTTCAGCACGCTGACGTCGTACTCGGCGAGCTCGCCGTGCACCTCGACGTCGATGCTCGTGACCGGCGAGGTCGCCAGGGCGGTGAAGACCTGGCCGAGCTTCTCGACGAGCGGGATGCCGGGGCGCACGTACGGGTCGATGACCCCGCCGGCGACGTTCACCGCGTCGGGCACGAGCTCGCCGCCGAGGGCGAGACGGACCGACTTGGCGACCGAGACGCCTGCTTTCTCCTGCGCTTCGTCGGTGGAGGCACCGAGGTGCGGCGTCACGACGACGTTCGGGAGCGCCAGGAGCGGCGAGTCCTTCGGGGGCTCGGCGACGAAGACGTCGAGGCCGGCGCCGGCGATGGTGTTCGCCGTGAGTGCACGGTGCAGGGCGTCCTCGTCGATCAGGCCGCCGCGGGCCACGTTCACGACGAACGCGGTCGGCTTCATCAGGGCGAACTGGGCGTCCGAGATCATGCCGAGGGTCTCCGGCGTCCTCGGCATGTGGATCGTGGTGAAGTCCGCTCGGCGCAGCAGGTCGTCGAGGGAGACGAGCTCGACCCCGAGCTGCTGCGCACGTGCCGTGGTGACGTACGGGTCGTACGCGATGACCGTCACGCCGAAGGCCTGCAGCCGCTGGGTGATGAGCGCGCCGATGCGGCCGAGGCCGATGATGCCGACGGTCTTCTCGTAGAGCTCCACACCGGTGTACGACGAGCGCTTCCACGCACCGGCGGCCAGCGAGGCGTGGGCGGCCGGGATGTGCCGCGCGAGCGACAGGATGTGCCCGACCGTGAGCTCCGCCGCCGAGATGATGTTCGAGGTCGGGGCGTTCACCACCATCACGCCGGCGGTCGTCGCGGCCTTGATGTCGACGTTGTCGAGGCCGACGCCGGCACGGGCGACGACCTTGAGGCTCGGTGCCGCGGCGATCGCCTCGGCGTCGATCTTGGTGGCGGACCGCACGAGGACGGCGTGCGCGTCGGACAGCGCCGCCAGGAGCGCCGGACGGTCGGTGCCGTCCACGTTCCGGATCTCGAAGTCGGGCCCGAGGGCGTCGACCGTTGCGGGCGAGAGTTCTTCGGCGATCAGGACGACCGGCTTCGACACAGCAGCTGTTTCCTCACTCGAGACGGTTGGTATCCCACCATGCTATCGACGCGGGCCGGTGGTTACGACCGCGGGAGCGGTCCTGTGGAGAACCACACGACGGCCGGGAGGCGCGGGGCGGGGCCGCACCGTGCCTCCTGGCCGTGGGCGGGTCGCGTCAGAAGTCCAGCAGCGTCGGGACGAACAGCTGGAGGTCGAGCCAGAGGGCGCCGGCACCCGCGAACGCGACCACGAACACCGCGATCGTGACGGGCAGGCTCGCGCGCCGGGTGATGACGATCGCCGCGACGAACGCGACCGGCGCGATGAGGATGTCGAGCACGAGCCACAGCCACGGGGTGCTGGTCTGCAGCGAGTCGCCACCCGAGGTCGTCTGGAGGAACGCGTTGAAGGCGTCCACCCGCTGGTTGATCTGCGTCAGGTTGCCGACGGCCTGCACCGTCATGTAGGCGAACAGCGCCGCGAACACGACCCAGACCACGATCTTCGCGACCACGGGGGCACTGTTCCGGCGGGTCGTCGCCGGCACTGCCCCGGTCACCCGAAGCTCCGCGTCAGGAGGAACGGCCAGGGGAAGAGCACGACGGCGCCGAGGAGCATCCAGAGCAGGCGGGTCCGGGTGCGGCTGCTGCGCGCTGCCCAGAGCACCACCGTGAACCAGAGTGCCGGCGCGAGGATCGCGAGGAAGCGGAGCACCTCGACGAAGAGCGTGAGGACGGTGTCGACGCCGGAGACGTACGCGGTCGAGGCGGTCAGGAGCCAGGCCACCGTGTAGAGCAGGTAGAGGCCCCCGAAGACGCCGAACCCGACGAGCGCGCCGGAGGTCTCGGGTGCTTCGGGGTCACGGGCTCCGCGGTCGCGCACCGCCACCGGGTTGTGCGCCGCGTCGACGTGGGTGGCGTCGTCCGCGTCACCCCAGCTGAGGGCGGCGTCGTCGGTGTCGACGGCGTTCGGCACGTCCGGGTCGATCGACCCGTCTGGTGGGGATGCTGCCGTGGTCATGCCCCGATTCTACGAGGGACACGAACCCGGGGAGACCAGCGGCGGCCGGGAGGTCGACGTCAGACGTCGGCCGGCTGCGTCGCGAGGACCTCGGCGACGACGTCACGGACGGCCGGGAAGAGCGGGTGGCTCTCCATCAGGCCCGTGAGGATCTCGGTGAGCGCGTGCGCGGTCGCCCCGGAGCGCAGGAGTGCGTGCAGCTCGATCGACTCCGGGTCGTTCTCGTCGTCGAACGCGAGCGCCGCGCGGACCGCACCGAGCAGGTGTTCGACGGGCAGGCCGCGCTCGGCGAGCTGTGACGCCGGGCCGACGAAGCGTTCACGACGGCCGAGCTTGCGGAGCGGGTTGCGGCCGACGCGTGCCGTGGAGTCCGGCAGGTGCGGGTTCGCGATGCGGGAGAGGTTCGCGGCGACGTAGCGCGCGTGGTCCTCGGGGTCGAAGCCGTGCTTCGCGATCAGCAGTGCGGTGGTCTCGGCGAGCACCCCGTCGACCTCGGCGCGGACGGCGTCGTCCTCGAGTGCTTCGCGGATGAGCCGGATGCCCCGCACGTAGCCGTGGTAGGCGGCGGTGGCGTGCGCCGTGTTGACCGTGTAGAGCTTGCGCTCGACGAACGGCTGCAGGTCGTCGACCCAGGTGACGCCCTCGATCGTCGGCGGTTCGGCGTCGGAGCCGAGGAACGGGGTGCGCTCGATGACCCACTCGTAGAACGGTTCGAGCACGACGTCGAGGCCGCCGGACTGCCCGAGCACACCGGACTGGTCCGGGACGATGCGGTCGATCGCGCAGTTCGCGAAGACGGCGGCGATGTCGCGGTCTTCGAGGATGGGGGCGCGGCGGATGCTGGCGTGCAGGGAGTCGGTCGCGTTGAACGCGTTCTCGCAGGCCACGATCGTGACGTCACCGCGCTCGAGCGGACGTGCCGCGAGCCCTTCGGCGATGAGCGGCGCGACGAGCGGGAGCGTGCGTGCGCCCACGGCGGTGGTCACCACGTCGGCCTCGGCGATGGCCTGCACCACACGCTCGCGGTCGGTCTTGCTGCTGAGCGCACGGAACCCGTAGACGAGGTGCTCGACCGGCATCTCGCCGACCTCGTGCACCACGAACCGGCCGGCTTCGTTCAGGGCCGAGACCACGCGTTCGTCGACGTCGACGAAGGTGAGCTCGTAGCCGCTCGCCACGAGGAACTGGCCCACGAACCCACGCCCGATCTTGCCGGCGCCGATGTGGACCGCTCGCTTCGTCACCGCCATCGAACGATCATCCCATGCTGGTCGGGGCGGTCCTGACCGCGGGTGCGCAGCACGGCCGACGGGTGTCGGGAATCGTCCGCGCGCACGGCGGAGGGACGCCGGTCCGCGGCGTCGGGGCTGGAGAAGAGCTGCTGCATAACGTTCGGGTCACATCGCGAGGCGGCGGTGCAGGTGCACCGCCGCCTCGTCGTCGAGTGGTTCTCGGAAGACTACCGCGCGGCCGAGCCGTCCACGTAGTCGCCGTCGTTCTGCTTCCACGCGAAGAGCGCGCGGAGCTCACGGCCGGTGGCCTCGATCGGGTGGCCCTCGCCCTTGGCACGGAGCGCCTTGAACTCCGGAGCGCCGGCGTCCTGGTCCTCGATGAAGCGCTTCGCGAAGGCACCGTTCTGGATGTCCGCGAGCACCGCCTTCATGTTCTCCTTGACGTCCGGCGAGATCACGCGCGGGCCGGAGACGTAGTCACCGAACTCGGCGGTGTCGGAGATCGACCAGCGCTGCTTGGTGAGGCCGCCCTCCCAGATGAGGTCGACGATGAGCTTGAGCTCGTGCAGGACCTCGAAGTAGGCGATCTGCGGCTGGTAGCCCGCCTCGACCAGGGTCTCGAAGCCGTACTGGATGAGCTGCGAGGTGCCACCGCAGAGGACGGCCTGCTCGCCGAACAGGTCGGTCTCGGTCTCCTCGGTGAAGGTCGTCTTGATGCCGCCGGAGCGGAGGCCACCGATGGCCTTGGAGTACGACCACGCGAGGTCCCAGGCGGAACCGGACGCGTCGACCTCGACGGCGACGATCACGGGGACGCCACGGCCGGCCTCGTACTCGCGGCGGACGGTGTGCCCCGGGCCCTTCGGCGCGACGAGCGACACGTCGACGCCCTCGGGCGCCTCGATGTAGCCGAAGCGGATGTTGAAGCCGTGGCCGAAGACGAGCGTCGCGCCCGGCTTGAGGTTCGGTCGGATGTCCTCGGCGTAGACGATGCGCTGGACCTGGTCCGGCGCGAGGATGACGACGACGTCGGCCCAGGCGGTGGCGTCGCCCGGGGTGTGGACCTCGAAGCCCGCCTCTTCGGCCTTCTGCCGGCTCTTCGAGCCCTCCTGCAGGCCGATCTTCACCTCGACACCCGAGTCACGGAGGTTGAGGGCGTGGGCGTGGCCCTGCGAGCCGTAGCCGATGACGGCGACCTTCTTGCCCTGGATGAGCGTCAGGTCGGCGTCGGCGTCGTACACGATGTCAGTCACGAGGGTGTGTCTCCTTGGTTCTGTGGTCTGTGCCGGGCACCATCGGCGCCCGGGAAGGGTGTGACGGGCGCTCAGCGCACCCGGTCGGTGATGCTCTTCGGTCCGCGGCCCACGCCGAGGAGGCCCGCGCGGGCGAGCTCCTTGACGCCGTACGGCTCGAGCACGCGGAGGATCGCCTGGATCTTGCCGGGGTCGCCGGTCACCTCGACGATCAGGGAGTCGGTCGCCACGTCGACGACCTGGGCACGGAACAGGTTCACTGCTTCGAGCACCGCCGAGCGCGTCTGGTTGTCGACGCGCACCTTCACGAGCATGTGCTCGCGCTGGACCGACTGCGAGAAGTCCAGTTCGACGATCTTGATGACGTTCACCAGCTTGTTGAGCTGCTTCGTCACCTGTTCCAGCGGGAGGTCCTCGACGTCGACGACGACCGTGATCCGGCTGAGGCCGTCCACCTCGGTGTTGCCGACGGCGAGCGACTCGATGTTGAACCCGCGCCGGGCGAAGAGTCCGGCGACACGGGTCAGCAGACCGGGCTTGTCCTCCACGAGGAGGGAGAGGACGTGGCTCATGCGGTTTCTCCCGTCATGTCGGCGTCCTCGTCGTCCCAGGTGGGCGCGAGTGCCTGGGCGTACTCGATGGAGGAGTTGCTGACGCCCTGCGGGACCATCGGCCAGACCATCGAGTCACGGCTCACGACGAAGTCGATCACCACCGGGCGGTCGTTGGTCGCCAGGGCGAGCTCGATCGCGGCGTCGACCTCGTCGGCCTTCTCGACGCGGATGCCGAGGGCACCGTAGGCGTCGGCCAGCTTCACGAAGTCCGGGACGCGGCGCGAGGCGTGCCCCGTCTCGAGGTCGGTGAAGGAGTGCCGGCCGTCGTAGAACAGCGTCTGCCACTGCCGGACCATGCCGAGCGACGAGTTGTTGATGATCGCGACCTTGATCGGGATGTCGTTGATGACGCAGGTCGCGAGTTCCTGGTTCGTCATCTGGAAGCAGCCGTCGCCGTCGATCGCCCAGACCACGCGGTCCGGCTGCGCGACCTTCGCACCCATCGCCGCGGGGACCGAGTAGCCCATCGTGCCGGCTCCACCGGAGTTGAGCCAGGCGTTGGGCCGCTCGTACTTGATGAACTGCGCGGACCACATCTGGTGCTGGCCGACACCGGAGGCGTAGACGGCCTCGGGACCGGAGAGCTCACCGATGCGCTTGATGATGCCCTGCGGCGCGAGGAGTCCGTCGGTCGGCTCGGCGTACCCGAGCGGGAAGTCGGTCTTGAGCTGGTGGAGCTTCGCCCACCACTCGTCGGTCGACGCGCGGTCCTCGACGGCGATGCCGCCCCAGGCGTCGAGCAGGTCGACCAGGACCTCGCGGGCGTCACCGACGATCGGGACGTCGGCGAAGCGGATCTTCGAGATCTCGGCCGGGTCGATGTCGACGTGCACGACCTTGGCGTCCGGGGCGAACTCGTCGGCCTTGCCGGTCACGCGGTCGTCGAAGCGGGCACCGAGGGCGACGATGAGGTCGCTGTCCTGCAGGCCGAGCACCGCGGGCACCGTGCCGTGCATGCCGGGCATGCCGAGGTGCTGCGGGTGCGAGTCCGGGAACGCGCCGCGCGCCATCAGGGTCGTGACGACCGGCGCACCGGTCGCCTCGGCGAAGCGGAGCAGCTCGGCGGTCGCGCGGGAGCGGATGACCCCGCCGCCGACGTAGAGCACCGGGCGCTTCGACTCGGACAGCAGCTGCGCGGCCGCGGTGATCTGCTTGCCGTGCGCCTTGGTCACCGGGCGGTAACCGGGCAGGTCGATCTTGGGCGGCCACACGTACGGCGCCGACTTCTGCTGGGCGTCCTTCGTGATGTCCACCAGCACGGGACCGGGCCGACCGGTCGTCGCGATGAGGTGCGCCGCGGCGAGGGTCGCCGGCACGTCGGCCGGGTCGGTCACCAGGAACGAGTGCTTCGTGATGGGCATCGTGATGCCGACGATGTCGGCTTCCTGGAACGCGTCGGTGCCCATCAGTGTCGAGAACACCTGACCGGTGATCGCGATGAACGGCACCGAGTCCATGTAGGCGTCGGCGATGGCCGTGACGAGGTTCGTCGCACCGGGGCCGGACGTCGCGATGGCGACCCCGACCTTGCCGGACGACGAGGCGTAGCCCTCGGCGGCGTGGCCGGCGCCCTGCTCGTGACGGACGAGGATGTGGCGGATCGTGGTCGACGCCATCAGCTCGTCGTAGAACGGGATGATCGCGCCGCCCGGCAGGCCGAAGACGTCGGTGATCCCGAGGTGCTCGAGCGTCCGGAGGACGGCTCCCGAGCCGGTCAGGATCTCCGGCGACCGGCGTGCACCGGCGGCCGCGGACAACGGAGTTGCTTCCGTGGGCATGAGTGGTCCTTGCCTGAGTGGTGGCGGTGGTGCGGGTGTCGGACGCTAGCCCGTGACCGCGCCCTGGGCGGCGGACTTGACGAGCTTGGCGTACTTCGCGAGGACTCCGCGGGTGTAGCGCGGGGGCAGCGGGGCCCAGCCGTCACGGCGGGCCTCCAGCTCGGCCGGGTCGACCAGTAGGTCGAGCGAGCGAGCCGCGATGTCGACACGGATGCGGTCGCCATCACGAACGAAAGCGACTGGACCTGCGTCCACTGCTTCCGGTGCGATGTGGCCGATGCACAGGCCGGTTGTGCCGCCTGAGAATCGACCGTCGGTCAAGAGTAGTACATCCTTGCCGAGGCCCGCGCCCTTGATGGCCGCGGTGATGGCGAGCATCTCGCGCATGCCCGGGCCGCCCTTGGGGCCCTCGTAGCGGATGACGACGACGTCGCCCTTCTCGATCCTGCCCTCGGTCAGGGCGTCCATCGCCGCACGTTCGCGGTCGAACACGCGGGCGGGGCCCTCGAAGACGGAGGCGTCGAAGCCCGCGGTCTTCACCACGGCGCCCTCGGGGGCGAAGGAGCCCTGCAGGACGGTCAGGCCACCGGTGGCGTGGATCGGGTTGTCGAGCGTGCGGAAGACCTCGCCGTCGAGTGCCGGCGGGTCGATCTCGGCCAGGTTCTCGGCGACGGTCTTGCCCGTCACGGTCATGCACTCGCCGTGCAGCAGGCCCGCGTCGAGCAGCGCCTTCATGATCACGGGGATGCCGCCGTTGCGGTCGACGTCGACCATGACGTACTTGCCGAAGGGCTTCATGTCGGCCAGGTGCGGGACCTTCGAACCGATGCGGTTGAAGTCGTCCAGCGACAGCTCGACCTCGGCCTCGTAGGCGATCGCGAGCAGGTGCAGGATGACGTTCGTCGAGCCGCCGAGGGCCATCGCGACGGCGATCGCGTTCTCGAAGGCTTCCTTGGTGAGGATCTGGCGGGCGGTGATGCCGTGCCGGAGCATGTTCACCACGGCCTCGCCCGAGCGGTGCGCGTAGTAGTCGCGGCGACGGTCGGCGCTCGGCGGGGCGGCGGAGCCCGGCAGCGACATGCCGAGTGCCTCGGCCACGCTCGCCATCGTGTTGGCGGTGTACATGCCACCGCAGGCGCCTTCACCCGGGACGATGGCGCACTCGATCTTCTTGAGCTCTTCCTCGCTCATGGTGCCGGCCTTGCAGGCACCGACGCCCTCGAAGGAGTCGATGATGGTGACTTCCCTCATCGTGCCGTCGGCCTGCTTCACGTAGCCCGGCATGACCGAACCCGCGTAGAGGAACACGCTCGCCAGGTCGAGTCGCGCGGCGGCCATCAGCATGCCGGGCAGCGACTTGTCGCAGCCGGCGAGCAGGACGGTGCCGTCGAGGCGTTCGGCGTTGACGACGGTCTCGACGCTGTCCGCGATGACCTCACGCGAGACGAGGGAGAAGTGCATGCCCTCGTGGCCCATCGAGATGCCGTCCGAGACGGAGATGGTGCCGAACTGGAGCGGGTAGCCGCCACCGGAGTGCACGCCCTCCTTCGCACCCTGCGCGAGGCGGTCGAGCGAGAGGTTGCACGGCGTGATCTCGTTCCACGAGGACGCGATGCCGATCTGCGGCTTCTCCCAGTCCTCGTCTCCCATACCGACGGCCCGCAGCATGCCACGCGAGGTGGTTGCTTCGATCCCGTCGGTGACGACCCGGCTGCGCGGCTTGACGTCGATATCAGGCATGGGATGAGTCTAGGACGCTTTGGGATACCAGCCGTGCACCCCCGTGCATTCTCATGCTCCGGGCCCGCGATCAGCGGGTGGCGCGGAGCCTCGCCAGCTGCTTCAGGACCCCGGTCAGGGCCGCGGGGTCGGCGATGCGGTACCCGGCCCGGGTCTGGCCCGGCCCGACCTTCACCCCGACGTCGCCGTCGCCGAGCACGCGGAAGGCGTCCTCGTCGGTGACGTCGTCGCCGGCGAAGAACACCGCGTCGGCGCCGTGCAACTCGCGGAGCCGGGCGATCGCGTCGCCCTTCGTGACGTGGCGCACCGCGAACTCGACGATGTCCTTGCCACCGCGCTCGAGCACCTCGGGGTCGGCCTCGTGCGCCGCACGGCTCGCCGCCGCGTTCGCCTCGGCAGCGACCTCGGCGGAGACGCGGCGCGTGTGCACCCCGTGCCCCGCGGGCTTGTGCTCGATGACGACGCCCGGGAACCGTTCGCCGACCGCGTCGAGCGCGGCGCCGATCCGTGCCACACGACCGACCTCGTCATCGGACAGCGCGGCCTCGTCGTGGCCGTCCACGCGCCACTCGACACCGTGCGAGCCGACGAGCGCCATGTCCTCGGGTGCGTGGGTCACCGCGGCCAGGCTGCCGAGCGGACGCCCGGACACGAGCACCACCTCGGTGTCCTTCGCACGGTGCAGGGTCAGGACCGCGGCCCACGAGCCGGGCAGCGCGCCGACCTGCGAGGGGTCGTCGGCGAAGGGGGCCAGCGTGCCGTCGAAGTCGAGGGCGACGATCAGTCGCGGCGCAGCCGCGAGCGTCTCGAGGGCCGCGTCGATGGCGGTCTGGTCGGTGGTGGTCTCAGTCATCACGTGCCTCCCGGGTGTCCTCGGCAGCCCTGGCGGACTGGGCGTCCTGGTCGAAGATCGACATGTTGTCGGTCTGCGCCTCACGGTGCTGCTCACGCGGGTCGGCTGCGGACGGGTCGATCTGGGCGTTCCGCGGCGCGTGTCGGTCGAGCGCCTCGAGGAACGAGCGCGACCAGCGCGCCACGTCGTTGTCACGGACGCGCTTGCGGAGCGCCCGCATGCGCGTCGACCGCTCGCGACGCGGCATCTGGATGGCGCGCTCGATCGAGTCCTTGAGCGCCCCGATGTCGTGCGGGTTCACGATCACGGCCTGCTTGAGCTCGTCGGCGGCACCGGCGAACTCGGACAGGATGAGCACCCCGTCGTTGTCGAAGCGGGCGGCGACGTACTCCTTCGCGACCAGGTTCATGCCGTCGCGCAGTGCGGTGACGAGCATGATGTCGGCGGCCAGGTACAGCGCCACCATCTCCTCGCGCGGGTAGCCGTGGTGCAGGTACGAGATCGGCTGGTGGCCGATGACGCCGAGGTCGCCGTTGATGCGGCCGACGCTCAGCTCGATCTCGTCGCGGAGCGCCGCGTACGAGTCGACACGCTCGCGACTCGGGCTCGCGACCTGGATGAGGGTGGCGTCCTCGACGGCGATCCGGCCGTCCTCCACCAGCTCGCCGAAGGCCTTGATGCGGTGGCGGATGCCCTTGGTGTAGTCGAGCCGGTCGACACCGAGCAGCACCGTCTTCGGGTTGCCGAGGCTCTCGCGGATCTCGCTTGCACGCTCCTGCACCTCGGGCTTGCGGGCGATCGCCTCGAAGCTCTCGGCGTCGATGGAGATCGGGAAGTGCCTGGCCTCCACGTGCCGGACCGTGATGCCCTTGCGGCTGCGCGGGGCTGCCGGGTCGTCCACCGGGACGTCGATCGTGGTGCCCTTGGTCGTGTAGCCCTTGATGTGCCGCACCGCACGCAGGAAGTCGCTGGCGTCGTCGTGGCGCTGGAAGCCGATGACGTCGGCGCCGAGCAGCCCGTCGAGGATCTGCGCACGCCACGGCAGCTGCGCGTAGATGCCGACCGGCGGGAACGGGATGTGGTTGAAGAAGCCGATCGTCAGGTCGGGACGCTTCGCACGGAGCAGGGCCGGCACGAGCTGCAGCTGGTAGTCCTGCACCCAGACGATGCCGTCCTGCTCGACGATCTCGGCGATCTGCGTGGCGAAGCGCTCGTTCACCCGCTTGTACGCGTTCCACCAGTCGCGGTGGTAGCTCGGGTGCTCGATGACGTCGTGGTACAGCGGCCAGAGCGTGTCGTTGCTGAAGCCCTCGTAGTACTCCTCGACGTCGTCGTCGGAGAGCGGGACGGGGACGATGTGGATGCCCTCGTTGTCGAACGGTGCGACCTCGACCTCGGCCTGCCCCACCCAGCCGACCCAGGCTCCGTCGTTCGCGCGCATCACGGGTTCGAGGGCGGTGACGAGGCCGCCCGGCGAGTGCCGCCAGCCCTCGTTGCCGTCCTGGTCGACGACGCGGTCCACCGGGAGTCGGTTGGAGGCGACGACGAACGAGTAGCGGGTCTGTTCGGTGCGGTCTGCAGGCATGGGGTGGTGTGATCTCCGTTCCGCCCGGCCGGGGCCGGGTGCGTCGGTGCGTCGTGCGTCGGGTGCGACGGCCGGCGTGGTGCGCCGGGCGCGCTGCCGAAGTTACCAGCGTGGGGACAGCGCATTCACGGCGGATCGGCGGTTCCGCTACGCTGCAGGCACGTGTCGGGGGGACACGGGTGCTGGAGTGCGGCGCCGGCCTCCCGGTCGGAGAGGACCCCCAGCCGTGAGCGAGAACCCGCCCAACCAGCCCGTCCCGCCGTCGCAGCGTGGTCCCGGCCAGCCAGGTCCCGGCCAGTTCGGATCCGGCCAGTCCGGTCCCGGCCAGTCCGCCGGGAACGGCCAGCCCGCCTGGCAGCAGCAGCCTGGAGGCCCGCAGCAGTGGTCGGGTCAGCCCGCCCCCGCCGCGCAGCCGTCCGATGCGTTCGGTCGCTTCTTGCGCTCCGTGTCCGGTCGCGACTGGCTGGCGGCCGTGCTCGCCGCCGTCGGCGGCTGGGTCGCGGCGTACGTCGTCGCCGGGCTCTCACTGCTCATCACCGTGGGCCTGCTCGCATCCGGCGGCAGCGGTTCGGCCGCTCCGTCCACCGGGTCCGGCACCGACCTCGGCGCGGGCTCGGCCCCCGACGTGGAGTCCCTACTCTCCGGCGTGAGCGTCCTGCTCGGTGCGCCGGCGCAGCTCGTGGCCCTCGCCGACCTCGGCCGTCTGCACCTGTCCGGGTCCATCGGGTTCCTCGGTTCCGGTTCGGGCTCGCTCGCCGTGGTGCCCGCGCTGGTGCTCGCCGCGCAGGTCGTCCTGGCCGTCGTGCTCACCCGCCGGATCCGCACGCGTGGCCTCGGTCGCACGCAGGTGCTCGTCACCGCGGTGGTCTCCGGCCTCGTCACGACCGTGCTCACGAACGTCGCGGCCGCCCTGTTCGCGATCCGGTTCCCGTCGATGTCCGGCGCGGTCATCGAGCCGGTGCACGCCGTCGGTGTCGGGAGCATCCTCGGCGCGTTCGTCATCGGTGCCCTGGCCGCGCTCCTCGCCCGGCCCTCCGTCCTCGCTGGTGGCAACGTCTTCGCCGCCCGTCTGCTCGGCACACTGCGTGTCGCCGCGTCGCAGCTCACGGTCCTCGTCGTGCTGGTCGCCCTCGTCGTCCTCGTCGTCGCCGTCATCGCCCAGCCGTCCTTCGGCTCCGCGTTACCGCTGCTGCTCGGCAACGTCGCGGTCGGGCTGACCGCGCTCGGGTTCTTCGGTGGTGTGGGGACCTCCGGCTTCGGGTCCGCCAGCGACACCGCCTCGGTGTTCGGCGGGGCCGGCGGCTGGACCTGGCTGGTCGTGCTGTTCGTCGTCGTCACCTCGGTCGTGGCCGGGCTCGCACTCGCCGTCCGCCGCAACGACCGGATCCGCACCACCCTCGACTGGGTCGTCACGCCGCTGGTGTGGTTCGCACTCGGTCTGCTCTTCTTCGTCCTCGGCACCGGCGTCGCCTCGTACCAGGTGAGCAGCACGAGCTCCGTGGACGCATCGGGGTCGATCGGCGTCGCGCCGTGGACGCCGATCGTCTTCGCCCTGTGGGGCGGCGTGATCGAGGTCGTCGCCCGGTACCTCGCTCCGGTGCTCCTGCCCCGCCTCGGTGGTGCCGCGGTGCTCCGGACGTCGCGTCTGGTCGGGGCGGACCCCCGCCCCGTCGTGCCGCAGGCGTTCCCGGCCGGGCCCGTCGCCGGTCCAGGCGCCCCCGTGGCACCCACCGCCTCCGCCGACCCGGCCGCTCCCGGTGCTCCCGCTGCGCCCGGCGCGCCTGTCGCCGCCGATGCTCCGGCCGCCGCCGCGTGGAACACTCCCCCGGCCGCCGGCCAGCAGGCCCCGTACCCGCCGGCCGGGTCCGGTCAGGAGCCCGCGGACGGCCAGCAGTCGATCTCCGGCGCGCAGCCGTCGTACGGGTCGCAGCCGCCCTACGGCACGCAGGCCCCGTACGGCGCACCACCCGCCTACGGGTCGCAGCCGTTCATCGGCGGTGGTGCCCCCGCTCCGGCACCGATGTCCCCGCGGTCCAAGAAGATCCTGGTCCGTTCGCTCATCGCCGGCGGCGCCGTGATCGTCGTCGTCATCGCCGGCGCGGTCACGACGAGCGTCCTCCGCGCCAACGTGTGGGGTCCGGCACCGACCGTCAAGTCCTACGTGCAGGCCATCGCCAGCGGTGACGCCGACACCGCCGCCGACCTGAGCGAGGTCCCCGACGACGCCGCGATGCTCGACTCGAAGGTGCTCCGGAGCGCGAAGGACCGCCCGTCGGACATCCGCGTCGGCCGGGTGGCCCGGACCGGTGACACCGCGATCGCCACCCTGAGCTACACGCAGGACGGCAAGAACCGCTCCGGCCAGGTGTCGTTGCGGCGCACGGGCACCTCGTTCCTGGTGAAGGACGAGTGGCGTGTCACGCAGCCCCTCGCCCAGCAGGTCACCCTGACGGCCTCCGACGTGCTCGAGGGTGCACCCGTGACCGTCGGCGGCAAGGAGATCGGGAAGATCAGCGAGGGCAAGTTCACGTCCCTCGCCTACCCCGGCACCTACCAGGTCTCGGTCGGCGGGACGAAGTACTTCACCGGCGGCACCGAGGAGGTCGCCGTGGGCACGGCCGCGTCCGGCTACGTCGACTTCGCGCCGAAGGCGACCAAGGCACTCGAGCAGGACGCCGAGCAGTACGTGACCGACCTGATCGACGACTGCGCCGAGAAGACCGAGCTCCGGGCCCTGAGCGGTTGCCCCTGGTACGGGCCCTACGACGCCGACGGCGGCGTGCAGTACGACGTCACGTCGAAGCCCGAGCTGCAGGTCGAGGCGTCCCGCGCCGGCACCGTGATGGTGACGAGCACGAAGGACGGGAGCGTCTCGTACAGCTACACCTCGTACCTCGGTGACGAGAAGCGCGGCGAGGATTCCTTCGATGTGAACCAGTACCTGAAGGTGGAGGACGGCAAGCTCGTCTCCGCCTACTGAGCAGGAGCCGACTGAGCAGGAGCCGACTGAGCGGCTCCGCAGCACCGCGACGGCCGACCCGGGATCTCCCGGGTCGGCCGTCTCAGTAGGCTGACGAGCATGGTCAGGACACGGGCGTGGTGCAAGGGCGACACGGTCGAGCGGGACTTCCCCGTCGACCGGATCTCCGACCTCGTCGCCGATCCGGACACGTTCGTCTGGATCGACTACACCGACCCGACGTCGGCTGACCTCGAGCAGATCGAGGAGGAGCTCGGCATCCACGCGCTCGCGGTCGAGGACGCCGTCGAGCACGGACAGCGGCCGAAGCTCGACCGGTACCGGGACAGTCTGTTCCTGGTCGTCTACGACGTGGGCGGCACGGACGACGAGGGCGACCTGATCACGCACGAGGTCAAGGCCTTCGTCACCGAACGGGCGCTCGTCACGATCCACGGGTCCGACGTCGACACCACCCCGATGGAACACCGGCTCACGGCGAACTCCGACATCGCCGAACACGGCGTGCCCTGGCTCGTCTGGGCGCTGCTCGACGCCGTCGTCGACCGGGCCACCGACACCGTCGAGGACCTGGAGCGGCAGATCGACGCGCTCGAGGACGACCTGTTCGAGCCGGGCGACCCCCGTGAGCAGCAGATCCAGCGGCGGTCGTTCCGGCTCCGCAAGACCCTCGGGGTGCTCCGGCGGCTGGTCGTCCCGACGCGGGACAGCGTCGCCTCGTTGCTGCACGGTGACGCGGAGACGATCTCGAACGGCATCCGGCCGTACTTCCGCGACGTCGAGGACCACCTGGTCTCGATCGCCGACTCGGTCGAACAGCTGCGCGACGCGGTGTCGAGCGTGCTCGACACGACCCTGAACCTGGCGTCGAACCGGCAGAACACCGTCATGAAGAAGGTCACGAGCTGGGCGGCGATCATCGCGATCCCGACGGGGGTGACGAGCTTCTTCGGGCAGAACGTCGAGTTCCCGGGCGAGGGAGCCTGGAGCGGGCTCTGGGCGTCGCTCGCGATCATCACCGCGTCGTCGCTCGTGCTCTACCGCGTCTTCAAGACCCGCGACTGGCTCTGAGCGCGCAGGGCTCCGGCACCCGAACGGTCCGAGGCCCCGCCGACGTCAGAGCGCGAGCGCCAGGACCCCGGCGACGACGGTGAGCGGCGCGACGATGCACCCGAGCGCCATGTACCGGCCCCACGACAGGTGCACGCCCTCGGCCGACAGCCGCGCGTGCCACAGGAGCGTCGCGAGTGAGGCCCACGGGGTGATGAGACAGCCGGCGTTCACGCCGATGAGCAGGGCCGCGTACCGCACGGCCTCGTGCCCGGCGGCAGGTTCGAGCACCAGGTACGCCGGCAGGTTGTCGATGCCGTTCGCCGCCACCGCGCCCGCACCGCCGAGCAGCAGCAGCGGGCCGGTCCCGGTGCCGCCCTGCAGCGCGTGCACGATCGGGTCGGTGATGCCCGTCGTGTGCAGCGCCTCGACCACCACGAAGAGCCCGGCGGCGAACAGCAGGGTCGACCACGGCACGCGGGACACCCGGAGTTCGGACGGCGACCGGAACGCCGCGACCACGACGAGCACCACGGCGGCCAGGACCGCAGCGATCCACACGGTCACCCCGGCCGTCAGGGCGACGACGAGCGCGACGAGCACGGCGGAGGCGGCCCAGAAGAACACGGGGTCGCTCGGCGTGCGGACGGACACCGGCGAGTAGCGGCCGAACAGCTTGCCCCGGAACACCACGAGCAGGACGACGCACGGCACGACCACCCCGGCGACCGCGGGCCAGGCCATCAGCCCGGCGAACGGCAGCGGGCCGCCGAGCCCCATCCGGTCGACGGCGAGCAGGTTCGTCAGGTTCGACACCGGCAGCAGCAGCGAGGCGGTGTTCGCGAGCCAGACCGTGGTGAGGGCGAACGGCATCGGGGGCAGTCCCACACGCCGTGCGAGCGAGATGACGATGGGGGTGAGGAGCACCGCGGTGGTGTCGATCGACAGGAAGACGGTGCAGAGCACGGCGAGCACGACGACCGCACCCCAGAGCCCGATGGTGCGTCCGCCACCGACCCGGGCGGCGACGTCGGCGAGGCGGTCGAACACTCCGGCGTCCGCGGCCAGCTCGGCGACGATGGTCAGTCCGAGCACGAACCCGAGGACCGGCAGGACCCGGTCGGCGAGCACGGCGAGGTCGTCGAGGGGCAGCAGCCCGAACACGACGCAGACCGCGCCGACCACGAGCAGGGCCGCTCCGATGACCGCTTGACGCACGAACACTCCTCCGGCAGACACCGCGGCAGGGTGACCGGCGGCGCTCCAATGTACGGGCCGGTAGCGTTGTCAGCACGACGACAGGAGGCCTCTGTGCGCAAGTTCATGTTCAACGGTGCGGTGTGGAGTTCGCTCATCAGCGGCTACAGCGTGCTGCAGACCACCCGCCAGGGACCGCGCGACTGGCGGCTCGCGCTGACCTGGGTCGCGTGGCTCGCCACGACGATCGTGGCGATCGGCACGGTCGTCGAGGACGACCGCGCGGTCAAGGCGCGCCAGTAGGACCAGACGCGGCAGGCGGTCGCAGACGCGACCGGCCTGACGGACGGGAGGCACGGTGCCAGCTGGCGCCGTGCCTCCCGTCCGTCGTCCTGGCCGTCCAGGGCACGCCGATCCCGTCACCGGGTCAGCGCTCGGACTCCGGGATGCCGGAGGTCTGGATCGGTCCGGTGAAGAGCGCACCGCGCTCGTCGTCGCCGAACAGCTGCGAGTCCCCCTCTGCCGGGCGTCCGCGTCGGCGCGGCGCCGTCGCGCTCGGCTCGGTGAGCTGCACCCGCTGCACCGGCAGGGCGTCCGGATGGGTGCGCTGGATCCACTCGACCATCTCCTCGCGGACGTAGCAGCGGAGGTCGAACAGGCCACCGGCATCGGGTGCGGTCACGAGGATGCGGACCCGGACGAGTCCTCCGACGGCGTCCGTGACCTGGAGCACCTTGACCCGGCGGTCCCAGATCGTCGAGGTGTCGAGGATCCGGTCGAGCTCCGCCCGCATGTCGGCCGGGCTCACCCGCCAGTCGAGGTCGAACTCCACGGCGCCGAGCAGTTCGCTGCCGGTCCGCGTCCAGTTCTCGAACGGCGTGCTCGTGAAGTACGTCGACGGCAGCACGAACCGACGGTCGTCCCACAGGTGCACGACGACGTAGGTCAGGGTGATCTCCTCGATCCGACCCCACTGCTGCTCGACCACGACGACGTCGTCCACCCGGATCGACCCGGAGAACGCCAGCTGCATGCCGGCGAACACGTTGCCGAGCGTGGACTGCGCGGCGAGGCCCGCGACCACGGAGATGAGGCCGGCGCTGGCGAGCACGCTCGCACCGGCCGCTTCGACCCCGTCGAAGGTCAGCAGGATCGCGCCGACCGCGATGATGACGAGCACGGCGACGGTGAGTCGCCGGATGATGAGCACCTGGGTGCGGATGCGACGCGCCTGCCGGTTGTCGGGCACGTCGATGCGGAAGCGGTGCAGCCCCAGGTCCTCGAGGAAGATCGCGACCTGGCACGCCAGCCAGCACCCGGTCGCGATCGTGACGATGAGGAAGGCGTGCGCGACCTCGTCGCGCCACGGGTAGGCGTCGGCGTTCCGCGGGATGCTCGACGTGAACGCGATCCAGAGCAGGACCACCAGCAGCACGGTGCGGAACGGGTGCTTCGTCCGTGGCGAGAGCACGCCGGCCCAGCGTTCCCGGCGCGCGATCGCCCGGAGGACCAGGTGCAGGACGAGGGCGACGACGGCGGTGACGAGCAGGGCGAACCCGATCGCGACGAGGAGTCGGAGGAGGATGTCCATCCCTCCATGCAAGCAACGGACGACGGTCGTCGTTCAGGATCGGGCCACCGTCGGCTGTGCGGACGTTCAGCAGCTGCGGTTCGACCGAACCGGGGTTTGCGTGACGGCCCGGTCCGGTGCGCATGTAGGTTCTCTCGCATGACAGCGCAGAACGACACGGGTGGCAACCGAGCGCCGGCGAACGACTTCTCGCACGAGCAGGAGGGCTACCAGCACGGTCTGAAGCCCCGGCAACTGCAGATGATCGCGATCGGCGGCGCGATCGGCACCGGCCTCTTCCTCGGTGCCGGTGGACGCCTGCACACCGCGGGCCCCGCGCTCGCGCTGACCTACCTGGTCGCCGGGATCTTCGCCTTCTTCATCCTGCGGGCCCTGGGCGAGCTGGTGCTGCACCGCCCGTCCTCGGGGTCGTTCATCTCGTACGCCCGCGAGTTCTACGGCGAGAAGTTCGCGTACGCCGCGGGCTGGATGTACTTCCTGAACTGGGCGATGACCTCGATCGTCGACACCACCGCGGTCGCGATCTACCTGCAGTACTGGTCGGCCTTCACCGCCGCACCGCAGTGGCTGCTGGCGCTGATCGCCCTGGTCGTCGTCCTCGCGGCGAACATGGTCGCCGTGAAGGTGTTCGGTGAGCTCGAGTTCTGGTTCGCCCTGATCAAGGTCGCCGCACTGGTGACGTTCCTCGTCGTCGCGATCATCTGGCTCGTCTTCGCGTTCCCGGTCGAGGCCGGTGGCGAGGCCGTCCGGACCGGCTTCTCGATCTGGGGTGACAACGGCGGGCTGTTCCCGAACGGGCTGCTCCCCGCGGTCATCGTGATCCAGGGTGTCGTCTTCGCCTACGCCGCGATCGAACTCGTCGGCACCGCGTCGGGTGAGACGCAGAACGCCGAGAAGGTCATCCCGCGCGCGATCAACTCCGTGGTCTTCCGCATCGCGGTCTTCTACGTCGGGTCGATCGTCCTGCTCTCCCTGCTGCTGCCGTACACGGCCTACAAGGAGGGCGAGAGCCCCTTCGTGACGTTCTTCTCGTCGCTCGGCAACCCGCACGTCGGCGCGATCGTCGGCGGCATCATGAACTTCGTCGTGCTCACCGCGGCCCTGTCGTCCCTGAACGCCGGCCTGTACTCCACCGGACGTGCGCTCCACTCGATGGGGATGAACGGTTCGGCGCCGAAGTGGACCACGAAGATGTCGAAGGGCGGTGTCCCCTACGCCGGCATCCTGCTCACCGCGGCGTTGACCGTCGCGGGCGTCGTGCTGAACTACTTCGTGCCGAGCCAGGCGTTCGAGATCGCCCTGAACATCGCCAGCCTCGGCATCATCACCGCGTGGGGCACGATCATCCTGTGCCAGATGCGGCTGCGCCAGTGGGCCAAGCAGGGGCTCGCGAAGGAACCCTCGTTCAAGCTCCCCGGGGCACCGGTCACCGCCTGGCTGACCCTGGCGTTCCTCGCCTCGGTCATCGTCCTGATGGCGATCGACTACCCCGTCGGCACGTACACGATCGCGTCGCTCGTCATCATCATCCCGCTGCTCGTCGTCGGCTGGTTCCTGCAGCGTGACCGCATCCTGCGCATCGCCGCCCTGCGCGAGGGCGTCACGGGTCCCTACCCGATCGGTGTCCGCAACCCCGCCGCCTCGGTGCGACGCGACGACGACGGGAGCTAGCGCTCCGCTTGTCCCCGGAACGCAAGGCCCCCAGCGCCGAACACGAGCGGTCCGGCACCCGTCGCTACCATCAGCGGGTGCCGGACCGCTCTGTTTCTCCCACCCTCGACCTGCAGCTCAGCTGGCGAGGTGCCTACGGACGCCTCCGGGTGTTCGCGGATCGTCTCGAGGCCGAGACCGACTACCAGCGCGAGACGCGGACGACGGTGCCGATGGACGCGGTGCAGGGGTGGCGCCTCGGACCGTGCGACGAGGACGCCGTCTGCGTCGAGTTCCTCGCCGGGCAGGACACCTACCGGGTGCTGCTCGACACCCCGGACGAGCAGCTCGCTGCGCTGGCGATCCGGAAGGTGCTCGGCCCGCCGCTGGAGTCCTGAGGACGCCGGTGCCGGGCCGCGGGAGGCCGCGGCGCGGTTGCCCGGTTGCGCGGTTGCCCGGGGGCCGGGGGCCGGGGGCCGGGGGCCAGGTCAGTCGTCGCTGTCGACGCGGTCGGTGACGACGTCACCGGAGCCGGCGTCGATGCGCACGCTGTGCTTGGTGCCGGACGAGTCGAGCACGTCGCCCTCCCAGACCACCGCGCCGACGTGGTCGTCGAGTCCGAGTTCGGTCACGGTCCCCGCGTGCAGGTCCTGGAAGGCGTCGACGGCCTGCTTGACGCTCAGGTCGGCGGCGGCGACGAAGCGCTCGTGCTCGGCTTTGTCGTCCGCGTCGGCGGCCTCGGTCTGCGGGGTGCCGGCGACCGAGGTGCCGTCGGCGTTCGTGTGCACCTCGTGCTCGGTGCCGTCCTTCGTCACGACCAGGACCTCGTAGGCGGAGGCGCCCTGCTCCTGCTCGACCGAGATGACGGTACCCGACCCGACCTCGCCGCGTGCGGTGGCGACCGCCGCGAGCAGGGCCGTGTTCGAGCCGGTGGACGCGGCGCCGGACGCACCGGACGACGACGAACCGGAGCCCGACGAGTCCGTCGACGACGAGCCGACCGAGCCGGAGCCGGCCGAGCCGGTGTCGTCGTCGGAGTCGTCGCTGGCGCAACCGGTGAGTGCGAGCGCCGCGACGATCGGCAGGGCGGCGAACGCGGCGATGCGGCGGACGGAGGGCTTCTGGTGCTGGGTGCGGAAGTTCATGTGGACGAGCATCGCGTCGGGGTGCTGAAGCAGCCCTGAAGCCACCTGTTCAGCCGCCGAGTGCGATGCGGACGACGAACCGCGCGCCACCGAGCGGGGACGTGACCACGGACGTGTCGCCGCCGTGCGCCCGCACGGCGTCGCGGACGATGGCAAGGCCGAGCCCCGCGCCACCGGCATCCCGGCTGCGGGCCTCGTCGAGACGGACGAACCGCTCGAAGACGCGCTCGCGCTCGTCCTCGGGGACGCCGGTGCCGTCGTCGTCGACCGTGAGCACCGCGGACCCGTCGTGCTCGGTGAGCGACACGGCGACGCGTGTGCTCGCGTGCCGGACGGCGTTGTCGACGAGGTTGCGGACCACCCCTGCCAGCACGCGCTCGTCGCCGAGGACCCGCGCTGCCGAGATCGCCGAGCCGTCCACCCGGACCGCGGGGGCGTCGCCGTCCCGCGCGGGCGCGTCACCGGCCGTCGACCGCGCTCGCGCGCGGGCCACCGCGTCCAACGCCAGGTCGTCGAGGTCGACGGGGCGCCGCGTGCGGATCCCGCCCTCGTCGAGGCGGGAGAGCTCGAGCAGCCCGGTGACCAGGTCCTGCAGGCGCACCGCCTCGGACCGGACGACGTCGGCGAGGTCGGCCACCTCGGTCCGCCCCGGGTGCGCGACGGCGACCTCGGCGTGCTGCCGGATCGACGCGATCGGCGACCGGAGTTCGTGGGAGGCGTCGGACACGAAGCGCCGCTGGCTCTCGGCGGAGAGTTCGAGGCGGTCGAGCATGGCGTTCATGGTGCTCGCGAGCCGGGCGACCTCGTCACCGGTGTCCGGCACCTCGACCCGGGCGTCGGGACGGGCCGCTCGGATCGTCTCGACCTCGGTGCGCATCTGCTCCACGGGCCGCAGCGAGCGACCGGTGACGGCCCAGGTGACCGCGACCAGCACGAGCACCAGCACGGGCACCCCGACGGCGAGGAGCACGACGGCGGTGCGGACCGCGGTGTCGGCCTGGTCGAGCGTGCTGCCGTAGACGAGCGTCGCCTCACCGCCGCCGGGCAGGTCCACGTCGTCCGCCACGAGCAGCCAGCGTTCGCCGTCGTGGGTCCACCGGGACTCGTCGGCGGTGGGCAGGGCGGCGCCGTCGGCGTCCTCGCCGTGCGCCAGGACCGCCCCGCCGTCGCCGATCACCTGCACCAGGACGTCCTCGTAGCCGGTCACCGCGGCCGCACCGTCCGTCTCGACCCGCGAGGACACCTGCTCGAGACCGGCCTCGGCCGAGGTCCGCACGCCGTCGAGCAGCACGAGCCGCAGCACGACGACGAACGCGACGGCGCCGATGACCAGGGCCGCGAGGACGACGACCCCGGCGCCGAGGGTGGTGCGGGCACGGACCGACCGTGGGCGCCGTGGCCTGCTCCGTGCGGGCCCGCTCGCACGGGGGTTGACCGGCCGCTCAGCCACCGTCGGCCGCCAAGCGGTACCCGGCGCCACGGACCGTCTCGATCGCGGCACGCCCGAACGGCCGGTCGAGTTTCCGGCGGAGGTGTCCGACGTACACCTCGACGATGTTCGGGTCGCCCTCGAAGTCGACGTCCCAGACGTTCTCGATGACGTCGCGCTTCGACCGGACTTGTCCCGGGTGCCGTGCGAGGTACTCGAGCACGGCGAACTCGCGGCTGGTCAGCTCGACGGGGGTCTCGCCCCGAGCCACGGTGCGCGCCGCGGGGTCGACGACCAGGTCGCCGAGGGTCAGCACGGTGGGGCGCTCGCGGGCACCCCGTCGGACGAGCGCCCGGAGCCGTGCGACGAGCACCGGGTGCGAGAACGGCTTGGTGACGTAGTCGTCGGCCCCCGCGTCGAGCGCCTCGACCTGGTCCCACTCGCCGTCCTTGGCGGTCAGCATGAGCACGGGGGTCCAGTCGCCGTCGGCGCGGAGCTGCGCGCACACGGCCCAGCCGCTCAGGCCCGGCATCATCAGGTCGAGCACGATCGCGTCGTAGCGGAACTCACGCGCGTGCCACAGACCGTCCACGCCGTCGTTCGCGACGTCGACCGCCCACCCCTCGGCCTCGAGGCCGCGGCGTACGCCGTCGGCGAGCCGGACCTCGTCGTCGACCACCAGCACCCGCATGGGGTCGATCCTGCCGTGCCCCGCTGAAGCAGGGCTGAAGCGGCCGGCTCAGACCAGCAGCAGGATCCCTGCGATCACCGACGCGACGGCGATCGCGAGCGCGATGAGCAGGAGCACGAGGTGCACCGTGTAGAAGGTCGTCGGCTTGCCGGCGGCGTCGCGGGCACGAGAGTCCTTCGCGACGCGCTGGAAGAAGCGCGGCCAGGTGACGACGTTGAAGACGGCGCCGATGAACAGGACGACTGCGGCGAAGACGAGCACGGGACGATCCTACTGAACGCCGGGCGGGTGGTGCTGGTCCGGCGATGCCGGGCGGGTGGTGCTCGGCCGCCCCCAACGCGGCCGAGTCCCGACCCGGCAGGCCACAGGATCTGTAGCACCTGCTACAGACTCTACACGGCCTGTCCGGCAGCGTCGAGGGACTACGCGGTCTCGAGCGCGGCCTCGGCGTCGGCGAGGGCGGCACGCTCGGCGTCGGACAGTGACGCCCGTGCGCCCCGGACGCCGTCGTTGATCTCGACGATGCGGCGGCTGAGCCGGGTCGCGGGGTCGTCGGTCGGCGGGTAGGCGTTGTCCACCCCGATCCGTTCGTGCAGCGGCGCCAGGCGGCGCAGCGCATCGTCCACGCGGCGGGCCCGGCGCCGGCGGGAGATCCGGTGTCCGACGACGAGCAGCAGCATGCCGGACGCCACGCACAGCACGGCTCCCGGCGTGGTGACGTCGTAGGGCAGCGAGAGCGCGTGCGTGACGTCGAGGTCACCGGCGACGTGGGCGACGTCCATCACGACGACCACGACCATGCGGACGACCCCGAGCACCCCACCGAGGACCAGGACCCACAGCCCCACCAGGTCGGTGGTCGTCCGGGCTTCGCGGAGCCGGAGCACGCAGATGAACCCCGTCGCGCCGAGAGCGACTCCGAGGTAGACGGTCTGCGCGATCGAGTAGACGGTGGCCGCCGGGTGGGAGCCGGCGTCGAGCATGAAGGTCGTCGTGGTCGCGGGCTTGTCGAGCACGGTGAACGCGACGACGACCACCACGACGACCACGACGAAGGACACCACGACCGCGTTCCGGAGCCAGGGCCGCGCAGCACCGACCGCCTTCGCCACGCCCCACAGCAGCGTGCTCGTGCCGGCCACCATGAGGCAGTCGCTGACGACGGTCACGACGTTGTACCCGCCGAGCAGCGGGTCGAGCCACCGGTACAGCGGGTCGACGTTCGTCACGATGGTGGCGGCGAAGAGCAGGAACGTGAACGCCAGCGTGCGGTCCTGCCCGCGTTGCAGGACCAGCAGCACGATCGTCCCGACGATGAGCAGCACCGCCTGGACGACGGCGATGATCACCCGAAGACCCCTCGGAAGGCGCTCGGGCGGCCGCGGTGCTGGCGGATCACCGTGGCCAGGCGGTCGGCGAAGACCTCGGCCTCGTGCTCGTAGGTGTTCGAGAACATGCCCCGGGCCAGCGCACGCTCGACCTTGTACTCGGGCAGGTCGGGGACGACGTCGCGGATGTACGCGCTCTGCGGGGCGTGCTCCTGGTGCCGGTGCAGGACGTGCCCGAGCTCGTGGCCGATGACGAACGACCGGAACGTCGGCGAGGCCGTCGGCGAGATCATCACGAGGTGCGCGTGCTCGAGCGTGGCCACGAAGCCGCACACGGGCTCGGCGGCCAGGAACGACTCCTCGCGCACCACGATCGGCTTGCCGACGACGTCAGCGGCGGCGGCGACGGCCTGGTCGACGTCCGACCACCCCTCGGCGGCACCACGAGCCCAGAACGCCTCGACGAGGGCGTCGGTCATGCGACACTCCCCCGCTGCGATTCCTCCTCGAGCACCTCGGCGATGCGCCGCAGCGCGTCGGGTGAGAGTTCACCGGGGAAGGTCCGGGCCGCGAAGCCGCTCACGCGGGCGGAGCGCAGGGACCGGACGAGGGCGAGCTGGGCACCGATCCGTTCCGGTACCTCGCTGTCCTCGAGCAGGAAGCGTTCGTCGACCTCGAAGTACCCGGCCAGCAGGCGCAGGAGCTCGGTGTCGCGGTTGCGGCGGCCGTCGCCGGAGAGCATGTACGTCCACTTCGCCCGGGACAGCGACCCACCGTGGGCCGCGACGTACTCCTCGATCGAGGAGAACGGCACCGGGGCGCCACGCTGGGACTCCTCGAAGTCGAGGAGCAGGTTGAGGCGGCGCGCGAGCTCGGCGGCGTCGAGCGCCCCGCCCTTCAGATCACCCGTGTCCATGTCGGACTCCTCCCCAGCCGTGTCCGCGCGAGGTGTGGGTCCGGCGCGTGGACGCCATGCTAGCGCGGGCGCCCGCCACGCGCGCCGCTACCCTCGTGGGCATGCCCCGCCGCTTCCCCGCCACCGTCGCGGCACCGGTCGAGCACGAGATCGTCATCACGAAGTCGCGCTTCATCACCACCGTCGCGCCGGTCTCCGGCGTCGAGGACGCCGACCGCGTGATCGCCGAGGTCCGCCGGCGGTACTGGGACGCCCGGCACAACTGCACGGCGATGGTCACCGGCGTGCTCGGGGACCAGGCCCGTTCCTCGGACGACGGGGAACCCTCCGGCACCGCGGGCGTCCCGATGCTCGAGGTCCTGCGACGCCGCGGCCTGACCGACGTCGTCGCGGTCGTCACGCGGTACTTCGGCGGGGTGAAGCTCGGTGCCGGCGGACTGGTCCGGGCCTACTCGACCTCGGTGTCCGAGGCGCTCGACACGGCGGTCCTCGTCCGCCGCGAGGCCCTGACGCAGGTGCGCTTCGACGTCGACCACGCCGACGCCGGTCGGCTCGACAACGTGCTGCGCGACTGGGTCCGGCACCACCACGCGACGCTCGGTCCGACCGAGTACGGGCAGGCGGCGACCTTCAAGGTGTGGGTCCCCCACGAGTCGCTCGGCGCCCTGACGGCCGACCTCGCCGCCGCGTCGGCCGGTTCGCTCGAACCCGTCATCGGCGAGGAGCGGATCGTCGACGTCCCCGCCGACTGAATCCGCGGTTCCTGCACACCTCGGGCGTGTCTCCGCTTCGGCGTGGAAACCTGCCCGGAACGCACGAACGCCCCGACTCGATGAGCCGGGGCGTTCGTCCTGCGGTGCACCCCCTCGGACTTGAACCGAGAACCCACTGATTAAGAGTCAGTTGCTCTGCCAATTGAGCTAGAGGTGCATGTTCCGGCTTCCGTGCCGCAACGGGAATCAACAATAGCATGGGTTTCGCGCGCCCACGACCACTCGTGGGCGCACGACGCGAACAGGAGCACCATGACCGACCGTCTCGTCCCCGGCGACACCGCCCCCGACTTCACGCTGCCCGACCAGGACGGTGTGGAGCACTCCCTCGCTGCCCTTCGTGGCAAGAAGGTCATCGTGTACTTCTACCCGGCGGCCTCCACCCCGGGCTGCACCACCGAGGCCTGCGACTTCCGCGACAACATGTCCTCGCTGCAGGCCGCCGGCTACGAGGTCCTCGGCGTCTCGAAGGACGAGCAGGCGAAGCTCAAGACGTTCCAGCACGAGCAGGCGCTGACCTTCCCGCTGCTGAGCGACCCCGACCTCGCCGTGCACAAGGCCTACGCGGCCTGGGGCGAGAAGAACAACTACGGCAAGATCGTCACCGGCACGATCCGGTCCACGATCGTGGTCGACGAGGACGGCACCGTGCAGCTGCCGCTCTACAACGTCAAGGCGACCGGTCACGTGGCGAGCCTGCGGAAGAAGCTCGGCCTGGTCTGAGGACCGGCCACGCACCGGAGGCCCGGTGCCGGTTCTCGGAACCGGCACCGGGCCTCCGGTGTGTGGCGGACCAGACCGTCTACTCGGCCGGACGCGCGAGCGCGGCCGTCACCGACCGGGACAGCACCAGCGTGATGCCGAGCAGGGCCGGGACGAGCAGCAGCCAGCCGACCGCGGCGACCCGGAAGACGCCCTGGAACGCTCCGATCGCGATGGCGCCCTGCAGGACCTGCCAGACGATGATGCCGGAACGCACCCAGGCCCGGCCCTGCCACAGGCCGTTCAGCAGCGCACCGAGCCAGAGCGCGGCGATGGCGACGAGGACCGTGAGGGCGATGCCGGAGGCGATGCTCGTGGCCGGGGCGACGAGCAGTTCGACCACCAGGACGACCGTCACCACCACCAGCGCGAGGAACTCGAGGCCGACCACGGCGAGCAACCCCAGCATCGCCGGCGACCGGCGCGCGACGGGTGCGGAGGGATCGGTGTCGTTCGGGGTGTCGTCGTGCACAGTGATCCTCCAGCATCGGAACCCTTGATTTGGCCCTACCAGTATGGAACGATATTGGAGGTCGTTTGGACGGCACGATGTGGTGTGCGTCTCCCGTGGTTCATCGCTCCTCCCCCGAGCGTCTCGCGGGCGTCAGACACGCTTCCTGCGGACTCCTCCCCACAGTTGTCCCCTCCATGCCGCATGCATGGTCAGCGTTCCGATCCCCCGAACCACGGCCCCGGCCTGCCGTTCGAGCATCGACATCAAGGAGCACCACACATGGACTGGCGTGACAAGGCTGCCTGCCTCACCGCAGACCCCGAGCTCTTCTTCCCCGTCGGGAACACCGGGCCCGCCGTCGACCAGATCGAGAAGGCCAAGTCGGTCTGTGCGCGTTGCACGGTCACCGAGATGTGCCTGCAGTACGCACTCGAGAACAACCAGGACTCGGGTGTCTGGGGTGGTCTCAGCGAGGACGAGCGTCGTGCCCTGAAGCGCCGCGCCGCCCGCGCTCGCCGCGCGTCCTGACCCCGGTCGTCTGACACCACGACGCCCGTCGTCCCCTCGGGGGCGGCGGGCGTCGTCGTGCGTGCGGGCGGCTTCTGCAAGACACCGGTGTTCACGCATCGAACACCGGAATGCGGGTGTTCGACCGGCGAACACCGGTGTTTTGCGGACTCGAACCGCCGGGCGGCGTCAGGCGGGGGCGGTCAACCAGCGGAACGGGATGGTGATCGTCACCTCGGTGCCGCTGCCCGTCAGGGTGTGCCAGTCGATGGTGCCGCCGAGCTCGCCCTGGATGAGCGTTCGGACGATCTGCGTGCCGAGGCCCGAACCGACCTTGCCCTCGGGGAGCCCCACGCCGTTGTCGCGGACCTCGATCTCCAGGTGGTCGTCGAAGCGGCGGGCGACGATCTCGACCTCGCCGTCACGGCCGTCCAGCCCGTGCTCGACGGCGTTCGTCACGAGCTCGGTGAGGCCGAGGGCGAGCGGCGTCGCAGCCTCGGACGGCAGCACCCCGAACTCGCCGGTCTTCTTCGGGTGCACGGTGGTGTTGTGCGACGCGGCGACCTCGGTGACGAGCTTGAGCACCGAGTCGAACACCTCGTCGAAGTCCACCGTCTGGCTGAGGCCGCTCGACAGGGTGTCGTGCACGACGGCGATGGCGGCGACGCGCCGCATGGCGTTCTGCAGCGAGGTCCGCGCTTCGTCCGAGTGCGTGCGACGCGCCTGGATCCGGAGCAGGGACGCCACCGTCTGCAGGTTGTTCTTCACGCGGTGGTGGATCTCGCGGATCGTGGCGTCCTTGGTGATGAGCTCGCGCTCCTGGTGCCGCAGTTCGGACACGTCGCGGCAGAGCACGATGGCACCGATGCGCTCACCGTGGTCGCGGAGCGGGATCGAGCGGAGCGACACCGTGACGCCCTTCGACTCGATGTCCGCCCGCCACGGTGCGCGGCCGGTGACGACGAGCGGCAGGGACTCGTCGACGTCGAGCTGGGCACCGATGAGCTCGGTGGTGACCTCGGCGAGGGACTTCCGCTCGAGTTCCCCCTCGAAGCCCATGCGGTTGAACGCGCTCAGGCCGTTCGGGCTCGCGAACGTGACGATGCCGGCGGTGTCGAGGCGCAGCAGGCCGTCACTGGCACGGGGCGCACCACGACGAGGGCCCGCCGGTGCACCGAGGTCGGGGAAGTCACCGGTGGCGATCATGCCGAACAGGTCGTTCGCGCTCGCGGTGAAGTTGAGCTCCTGGCGGCTCGGGGTCCGCATCTCGTCCTGGTTGGAGTGCCGGGTGACGACGGCGATCGGCCGCTCGGTGGTCTCGGCGCTCTTCGCGCTGAGGCGGCGGAGCACCGGGATCGCGCGGACGCGAGTCGGGGTGTCCTCGTACCAGTCCGGCTCGGCGGAGTCGACGACCCGTGACCCGGCGAAGCTCTCGGTCACCTGGCCGCGCCACTCCTCGCGGATCTCCTGCCCGACGATGTCCCGGTAGAACAGCGTCGCCGCGGAGCTCGGCCGGGCGTGTGCGACGGCCACGAACGAGCCGTCCTCGGCGGTCGGCACCCAGAGCACCATGTCGGCGAACGACAGGTCGGCGAGGAGCTGCCAGTCCCCCACGAGCAGGTGGAGCCACTCCACGTCTGCTTCCGAGGAACGGCCTTGCGCGAGGACGAGGTCACTGAGGGTCGACACCCAGCCAGTCTAGGTCCGACGCCTTGTGGAGAACGTCGCCCTCTCCACAGCGTGGAACGGTTTGTATTTTGCATGTTGCACGCCCCATACGCTCGCTCCAACGACGGAAGGGGCAGGGGTGGCAGAGCAGGCACGCCGCATCGATCACGAGACGACGACGACGCACCCACCGCCGTTGCGGATCGTCGAACCGCCGCCGGAGCCCGCCACGGCGACCGGTCCCCCGGACCCGGCGACGACGGCACGAGCGCTCGGGCTCTGCGTCGCCGAGGTGCTCACCGGCGCGCGGGAGGTCGACAGCATCGCCCGGTGGATCAGCGACGACGTGCAGCGGCACCTGCAGCAGCGGGCCGCGGTGGCAGCGCACGCCCGGGGCTCCGGTCGGCGGGCACGCGGGCGCCCGGTGCTCCGGGTCGGCAGCGTCCTGGTGTGCCGCCCCGCGGCGGGCGTCGCCGAGGCGACGGTGGTCGTGCACACGCGCAGTCACGCGCGAGCGGTCGCCATGCGGCTCGAAGAGCGACACGGACGGTGGCAGGCGACCGCGATCGGGGTCCTGTAGCCGGGTCGCGGACGGACTGGAGGCCCGTGGCGGCGCCGCCACGGGCCTCCCGTCCGTCGGCGGTCACGCTTGGTGAGCAGGAATGGTCGGGTCCCGACGTGGGACCCGACCATTCCTGCTCACGATGCGCTCGCGCGCGGACGCTAGTTCTTCTTGGCCGCCTGGCGACGCTCGGCGCGGTTGCTCGCCGCGGCCTGGCCGGAGGCCGTGGCCGCGTTGCCGAACGCGGAGCCCTGCTCCGGTTCGGCGGCCGCTTCGGCCTCGGCCTGGGCGCGCTGCGCACGAGCGGTCGCCGCCTGCTCGAGGCGACCCTTCTCGTCGCGGACCTCGACCTCGCCGTCGATCGACGGCGCCGAGTACTCGAGGCCGGAGACCTCGTCCTCGCCGAGACCCTTGGCCTCGATCACCGCGTTCTCGCCGTCGGACTGCACCTGGACCTCGAGGTTGAACAGGTAGCCGACGGACTCTTCGCGGATCTGCCCCATCATCGTCTGGAACAGGGCGTAGCCCTCGCGCTGGTACTCGACCAGCGGGTCGCGCTGCGCCATCGCGCGGAGGCCGATGCCGTCCTTCAGGTAGTCCATCTCGTACAGGTGGTCGCGCCAGCGGCGGTCGATCACCGAGAGCACCACGCGACGCTCGAGCTCACGCATCGCCTCGTCGCCGAGGAGCTCCTCACGCTGCTGGTAGGCCAGCTTGGCGTCCGAGAGGATCTCGCGGGCCAGGAAGTCACGCGACGCCTTGCCCTTCGAGCCGGCCTCGGTGATGACCTCGTCGATGGAGATCGAGATCGGGTAGAGCGTGCCGAGCTCGGTCCACATGGCGTCGAGGTCCCAGTCGTCCGGGGAGCCTTCGCCGGTGTGGCTGTCGATCACGTCGTCGATGACGGCCTTGAGGAACGACTGCGCACGGTCGTGCAGGTCGTCGCCCTCGAGGATGTGGCGGCGGTCGCTGTAGATCGCCTCGCGCTGGCGGTTCAGGACGTCGTCGTACTTCAGGACGTTCTTGCGGATCTCGGCGTTGCGGCCCTCGACCTGCGCCTGGGCGGACCGGATCGCACGGCCGACGAGCTTGTTCTCGATCGCCAGGTCGTCCGGCACGTTCGAGCGGCCCATGAGGCTCTCGGCGGCACCGGAGTTGAACAGGCGCATAAGGTCGTCGGTCAGCGACAGGTAGAAGCGGCTCTCGCCCGGGTCACCCTGACGGCCGGAACGACCACGCAGCTGGTTGTCGATGCGGCGCGACTCGTGGCGCTCGGTACCGAGCACGTACAGGCCGCCGACGGCGCGGACCTTGTCGCCCTCTTCCTCGACCTCGGCCTTGACGCGGGCGAACACGTCGTCCCACTCGGCCTCGTACTCGTCCGGGGTCTCGGTCGGCGACAGGCCCTTGACGTGCATCTCCTGCACGGCGAGGAACTCCGCGTTGCCACCGAGCATGATGTCGGTACCACGACCGGCCATGTTCGTCGCGACGGTCACGGCGCCGAAGCGACCGGCCTGGGCGACGATCGCGGCTTCACGGGCGTGGTTCTTGGCGTTGAGGACCTCGTGCTTGACGCCCTGCTTGGCGAGGAGCTTCGACAGGTACTCGGACTTCTCGACGCTCGTGGTGCCGACGAGGACGGGCTGGCCCTTCTCGTGGCGCTCCGCGATATCCTCGGCGACCTGCTCGAACTTCGCCTTCTCGTTCTTGTAGACGAGGTCCGTCTGGTCGATGCGCTGCATCGGCTTGTTCGTCGGGATGGGGACGACGCCGAGCTTGTAGGTCGACATGAACTCGGCCGCCTCGGTCTCGGCGGTGCCGGTCATGCCGGAGAGCTTCTGGTAGAGGCGGAAGTAGTTCTGCAGCGTGACGGTGGCGAGGGTCTGGTTCTCGGCCTTGACCTCGACGCCTTCCTTCGCCTCGATCGCCTGGTGGATGCCCTCGTTGTAGCGGCGGCCCATCAGGATGCGGCCGGTGTGCTCGTCGACGATGAGCACCTCGCCGTTCATCACGACGTAGTCCTTGTCCTTCTTGAACAGGGCGACGGCCTTGATGGAGTTGTTCAGGAACGAGATGAGCGGGGTGTTCGCCGACTCGTACAGGTTCTCGATGCCGAGGTAGTCCTCGACCTTCTCGATGCCGGGCTCGAGGACACCGACGGTGCGCTTCTTCTCGTCGACCTCGTAGTCCTCGCCCGGGGTGAGGCGCTTGGCGATCGAGGCAAACTCGGTGAACCAGCGGTTGGCCTCGCCCGAGGACGGACCGGAGATGATGAGCGGCGTGCGGGCCTCGTCGATGAGGATCGAGTCGACCTCGTCCACCACGGCGAAGAAGTGGCCGCGCTGCACCATGTCGGAGGCCTGCCACGCCATGTTGTCGCGCAGGTAGTCGAAGCCGAACTCGTTGTTCGTGCCGTACGTGATGTCGGCGGCGTACTGCTCGCGGCGCTCGGCCGGGCTCTGGTTCGCGATGATGCAGCCGGTGGTCATGCCGAGCGCGCGGAAGACGCGGCCCATGATCTCGGACTGGTACGACGCCAGGTAGTCGTTGACCGTGATGACGTGCACGCCGCGCGACGGGATCGCGTTGAGGTACGCGGCGGTCGTCGCGACGAGGGTCTTGCCCTCACCGGTCTTCATCTCGGCGATGTTGCCGAGGTGCAGTGCCGCGCCACCCATGAGCTGCACGTCGAAGTGCCGCATGCCGAGGGTCCGCTTCGCGGCTTCACGCACGGCGGCGAACGCCTCGGGCAGGAGGTCGTCGAGGGTCTCGCCGTTGGCGTACCGCTCGCGCAGCTCCTTGGTCTCGTCGTGGAGTTCCTCGTCGGTGAGGCTCGAGAAGTCGTCCTCGAGGTCGTTGATGGCCGAGGCGTACGCCTTCAGCCGACGGAGGGTTCGTCCTTCGCCGATGCGGAGGACCTTCTCCAGCACGTTTGCCACGTGAACTCCTTACGAGGTCGTCGCGCGCGACCTGCACGCCCGATCGACCAGTCATGCTAGCAACCCGCGAACGCACGGCGCTGTGAGCGGCGCCGCTGCCCGCGGACACGGGTGTGCGCGGCCCGCGAACGGACCGCGCACACGGTGCGGGACCGGTGGTCCCGAGTGGGATCAGGCGATCGCGGCTGCGCGCTCCGCGTCGGCGTCCGCGTCGACCGCGGCCGGCGCCTGGCCGGCCGGCACCTCGTCGATGCCGATCACGCCGTAGTCCCAGCCCTTGCGTCGGTACACGACACTCGGACGGCGGGTCTCGGCGTCGAGGAACAGGTAGAAGTCGTGCCCGACGAGCTCCATGTAGTACAGGGCGTCGTCGACCGTCATCGGGGCGGCCTCGAAGACCTTGTGCCGGATGACGACCGGGCTGTAGACCTCGTTCTCGTCCTCGGCGGTCTCCTCGTCGACGACCGGGACGGCACCGGTCGCGACGTCCTCGATGAGCTTGCCGTCGGCCGGGACGACACCCATGCCGTCGAAGCCGCTGCCGGCGGCCTCGGCGACCGAGGTGGGGCGGTGCCGGCCGTGGTGCACCTTGCGGCGGTCACGCGCCCGACGGAGGCGTTCCATGATCCGCGCGAAGGCGAGGTCGAAGGCGGCGTACTTGTCCGACGCCGCGGACTCGGCCCGTACGAGCGGCCCCGGTCCGATCAGCGTGAGCTCCACGCGGTCCTCGCCCTGGCTGCCGCTCGACTTCTCGTGGTGGCGGCTGATGCGCACCTCGAAGGCGAGGGCGCGGTCGGCGAGCACGTCGATCTTCTCGGACTTCTGTTCGACGTAGGTGCGGAAACGGTCGGTGACCCCGACGTTCCGGCCCGTGATCGTCACGTCCATGTGGCGGCTCCCATCCAGTGTCGGCGCGTCGCCTCCGTCCGGCGACCCGAACGCCTTGTCGCGAGGCTAGACCCGGCGCACCCTCGGCGTCACGGGGAGGCGGCGAGTCCGTCGGACACTCACCGGACACACAGCGGCCACCGGGTGTTCACCGAGCGTCAGTCGTCGACGCTCGCCACGGCGACACAGCGCACCACCCGCCCGCCCGCAGCGCGCACGGCACGGACGCCCTCAGCCATCGTCACTCCCGTGGTGACGACGTCGTCGACGAGCACGACGTCGCGGCCGTCGACGCCGGACGCACGCAGGGTCCCGACGGTCGCGGCGACGCGTTCCACCGCCGACCGCTCCTTCTGCCCCGGTCCGGATCGCCGTCGTCCGGCAGGGGTGCGGACGAGGCGCCCCGTGTGCCGGACACCACCACGGGCGAGCAGCAGCACCACCGGGTCGAACCCACGCCGTCGGGCGCCCGCCCGGGACGGCGGCACCCGGAGCACCACGGTGCCGTCCGGGGCCGCGGCGAGCGCCGCACGGACGAGTGCACCGAAGCGGACGCCGAGCGGTCGGGCGACGTCGACCCGGCCCCGGAGCTTGAGTTCGAGGACCAGGGTGCGGACCAGCCCCTCGTACTCGAAGGCGGCGTCGAGCCGGACGCCGGCGACCAGCCGGACCCGCCGGGGCCGTGCTGCGAGCGCCGCGCCGCACGGTGGGCAGAGCGCGCGGTCCGGGCGGCCGCAGCCCAGGCAGGTGACGGGCAGGACGAGCCCGAGCACGGCGAGCAGGGCATCGCACCAGGGGGTGGGGGCGTCATCAGGGGACATGCCCACGACTGTGGTGGTGACCGGACGACGGCGGTGGGCCGGTGCGCCGGACGGTGGACGGGCCTCCAGGCCGGGTGGGGTGTGGAGGACCGTCGCGTCAGCGCTGGACGCCGAGCACGTCGGCGGTGACGCCCGTCGTGTCCCAGCCACCCCCGGTGGACTGCAGGACGTTGCCGCTCGACATCCGGAGCAGCAGCGCGCCACCGCTGCCGCCGCTGATCGCGGTGGCGCGCCCGTCGGGCTTCGGCAGGGTGCTCGACTTGCCGCCGATGGTGGTGCGGACGATGTTCGGACCGGTGGGGGTCTGCCCGACCGAGGCGACGTCGGTGTCGCTCACCCACGTGGCGTCGACCGCGGTGCCGCTGGCGGCCTGCACCCGGACCGGGGCGCCGAACGAGGTCGGTGACCGGTCGGAACCGCGGATGATCGCCATCACGTACAGGCCGGGGCCGTCCGAGGTCTGGATGAGCGCGAGCGCCCTGGTCGAGTCGCGGGACACCTGGAACGACACGAGGTCGCCGCGCGGCAGGGTGGTGCGCACCTGGTGGGGGTCGCCGCCGAGGCCGTACGCGGTGATGTGACGGGTGTCGGACTGCTGCCCCGCCCAGACGAAGCCGAGGTCGTCGACGGCGGGGGCGATGAGGTCGTCGCGGGCATCGACGCGCAGGCGGTCCTTGCCGCGCACGACGACGACGCCGTCCCGGTTGCCGACGGCGGCCGTGGTGCCGGACGCCGACAGGGCGATCGAGGTCGGGTCGAGGCCGGCGATCGCGGCCCCGACGCCGCTGCCGAGCTCGGAGACCTTGCCGGTGCCCGAGGCGGCGTAGCCGACGACGCCGTCCTCGTCGACCAGGGGTCGGGGGTCGACGTCGGGGTTCTGCTGGGCGTCCGCTCCCCCGGAGTCCGGCACCGACAGCGTCGCGCCCTCGATCGTCATCGAGACCGACGAGATGGTGGCGACCGAGGCGAGGGACTTGCTGAGCTGTTCCCGCATCCGGACCTTGTCGACGGTGCTCGCGCGCAGGGCGTCGCTCGACAGGTCGACCAGGGCGGTGCCGCTGTCGATCGTCACCGCGTTGAGGGACAGCTGGGTGCCCTCCGGGAACGACGAGACGACGGCGCCCTTCAGCCAGTCGGCGGGCCCCGCGAGCAGGGCGCTGGCGATGCGGGTGCTCGTGGAGGAGCGGGCGAGGAACCAGCGCTGGTCGGGCACGAGGAAGCGGTAGGTCGGGTCGTAGAAGTACAGCGCGTGCGGCTGGAACACCGACTCGAAGCTGACCGGCGACAGGATGATGCCGTCCGGGGCGTAGGCGATGCGCCACTCGCCGTCCTCGCGGACGAACTGGAACGTCAGCGTCGACGAGGTCGGGCGGACGGCCTGGGTGTACTCCCCCTCGGAGTCGACCGTGGCACTGGCCGTCATCGTGTAGGTGAGTTCGCTGTCGTCGGCGCGCTCGACGGTGCCGCTGCCGTCGCGGATCGTGACGCCCTGCCGCGGGTTCCACTGCTGGGCGAAGTCGGCGGCCAGGAACTGCCGGGCGATCGCGTAGTTGTCCTGGGCACCGGTCGCGGCGGCGATGAACCCGCGGAGGATCGCCGTCTGGTCGGACCCGGTGATCGGCTTGTCCGGCCGGAAGTCGACGCCCGAGAGCGACTCGTCCTTGATCGTCTGCCCGGTGCGCACGGCGCCGTCGGTCGGGATGGCCGCGCAGGCGGTGACCGCGAGCAGGCTGACCGCGGCGAGCACGACGGCGAGGACGTGGCGGATCCGGTGGCGCATCAGGACTCCTCTCGCACGGCGCGGGGGCCGTCGTACGACTCGTCGAGCTCGGGCAGCGGGATCGCCGAGGTGGCGGTGGTGCCCTGCTCGTTGCGCGGCAGGGTGAGCACGAAGGTCGAGCCCTCGCCCGGTCGGGACCACACGTCGATGCGCCCGCCGTGGAGCTTCGCGTCGCCGAGGCTGATCGCCAGGCCGAGCCCGGTGCCTCCGATGGTGCGCTTCCGGCTCGGGTCGGCCCGCCAGAAGCGGTCGAACACCCGAGCGGCGTCCTCCGGTGGCATGCCGACGCCCTGGTCGCGGACGGCGATGGCGACGGTGCGAGCGTCGCTGTCGACGACGACCTGCACGGGCTTCGCGTCACCGTGCTCGATGGCGTTGCCGACGAGGTTGCGCAGGATCCGGCGGACCCGCTTGGCGTCGAGCCGCATCGTGGTGTGGCCGCCGGGGGTCGCGAGCTGCAGCTCGACGCCGGCGCGTTCGGCGAGCGGACGGAACTCGTCGACGATGTCCGCGGCGAGGGACGCCGGCACGACGGGTGCGGTGTCGAGCTGCACCGCCTGGGCGTCGTACCGCGAGATCTCGAGCAGGTCGGCGAGGAGCATCTCGAAGCGCTCCACCTGGGTGTGCAGGAGCTCGGCGGACCGGCCGACCGATGGTTCGAACGCGTGCCGGGAGTCGTAGAGCATGTCGCCGGCGAGCCGGATCGTGGTGAGCGGGGTGCGGAGCTCGTGCGACACGTCGGACACGAACCGCTGCTGCACGCGGGAGAGCTCGGCGAGCTGGGTGATCTGGCGGCTGACCGCCTCGGCCATCCCGTTGAAGCTCCGCGCCAGGGTCGCCAGGTCGTCCTGCCCGCGCACCGGGATGCGTTCGTCGAGGCGCCCCGCGGCGATCTTCCGGCTCGTCTCGGCGGCACCGCGGATCGGCACGACGACGAGCCGGACGACGAGCGACGTGACCAGGGCGATGAGCACCATGAGCGCCACACCGCCGATCGAGAGCGTCTGGGAGACGAAGTCCAGGGTCTGCTGCGCGTCGGAGAGGTCGTAGACCAGGTAGAGCTCGTACTGGCCGGCGCTCGGGATCTGCAGCGTGGACCCGACGGCGAGGCCCGGCACCCGGCGCCCGTCGTCGTCGAGTTCGACGGGCTGCAGGCTCAGCCGCCCGGTGTTCTGCGCGACCTCCTTGCGCAGGGCATCGGTGATCACCGCGTCCGGGAAGCCCTGGCTGGCGATGGTCTGCAGCGTCTGCGCCGTGGACTGGTCCGGGCTCCGCTCGATCGCGATGCTCGTGCCACCCGGACTCGTCGTGTTCGACAGGATCGCCTGCCGCGCCTCGTTCTGCAGCGTCTCGAGCTCGGACTGGTTGTTGTCCTCACCCGCGGTCGCCGCGTCGAAGATCCCCTGGGCGACGATGGTGGCCCGTGCCGACTCGGACTCGATCTGGTCGCGGCGCTGCGAGTAGACGTTCGTCGAGATGCTCACCATGACCGCGGTGCCGATGATCCCCACCGCGAGTCCCGTCGTCATCACGGTGATGGCGACCGAGCGGAACATGAGCGAGCGCCGCCACAGGTACGCGATCGGACGCCAGGCGCGTCGGAGCCAGCGCCGCATCCGGCGACGGCTGCGGTCGACGACGCCGATCGAGACGGTGGCGCCGCCGGCCCCGCCGGCGCGGCCCGAGCGGCGTGCCGAGCCCGACGGGCGCGTCGAGGGCGGCACGGTGCTCAGGCTCCTCCGGCGCGGTACCCGACGCCGCGGACCGTGGTGACGGTCTTCGGGTTGTCCGGGTCGTGCTCGATCTTCGCGCGAAGCCGCTGCACGTGCACGTTCACCAGGCGGGTGTCCGCCTTGTAGTGGTAGCCCCAGACCTGCTCGAGCAGCATCTCGCGGGTGAACACCTGGTTCGGCTTCTCGGCGAGCGCCCGGAGCAGGTCGAACTCGAGCGGCGTGAGCGCGATCACGGTGTCGCCGCGGCGCACCTCGTGCCCGGCGACGTCGACCGTGACGTCGCCGACGTGCAGCACGGTGGCGTCGGACGCGCTCGGCCGCAGGCGGGTCCGGATGCGGGCGACGAGCTCCTTCGGGTTGAAGGGCTTCACGACGTAGTCATCGGCACCGTTCTCGAGCCCGAGGACGACGTCGGCGGTGTCGCTCTTCGCGGTGAGCATGATGATCGGCGTGCCGCTCTCGGCACGGATGCGCTTGCACACCTCGATGCCGTCGATGCCGGGCAGCATGACGTCGAGCAGGACGAGGTCCGGCTTGGTGGCGTGGAACGCGTCGACGGCGTCGTTGCCGTCGGCGCTGAACTCGGGTTCGTACCCCTCGGAGCGGAGCACGATGCCGATCATCTCGGAGAGGGCCTGGTCGTCGTCGACGACGAGGATGCGCGGTGTCATGTGATCTGGACTCCGGGTGGCGTGCGGGTGCCGTGGTCGGCACGTGTCCCCACACGATAGCCGAGGCCCCGCCGAGCCGGGTTTTCCGCCAGGATGGAGGTGGACCGTGCATCGCTGGCTCGGTCCGACACGACGAGGGGGCTGGAGTCATGTCCGATTGGCACACACCGGGCGTTGGGCAGCAGGGTGCGCCGACGCCGCCGGCGTCCGGACCCGGACCCCTGTCTGGAGGCCCGCCCCGCTTCTCCGTGCCGCCGCAGCCCGCCCCGGGGCCGGGTCAGGGGCGACCGGGCGGCCCGTCCGGCGGCTCGCGTCCGGTGATCCCCCTGCGCCCGCTCGGCCTCGGTGACGTCCTGGCCGGCGCGTTCACGGTCTTCCGCCGGAACGCCCGCGTGCTGCTGCTCTGGAGCGTGCTGCTGAGCGGCGTGCTCGGCCTGCTCTCGACGCTGGCCAGCACCTTCGGGCAGCAAGCGCTGCAGTCGCGGATGTTCTCGGCCCTCGACGGCGGCAGCGGTGCCGACTCGGTGGTCGCGGGCACGCTGACGCTCACGGCACTGCTCTCGGTCGTGCTGCCGTTCCTCGCCTACCTCGGTCGCGGGTTCCTGGTGGCGCCGGTCGCCGCGGACACCGGGCAGCGGGTGCTCGGCCGTCGAGCCACGTTCCGGGGGCTGTGGGCGCTGCTCGCCGGCCGCCGGTGGTCCGTCGTCGCGTGGATGCTCGTGCAGATCGGGGCCGGCGTGGTCCTCGCGATCCTGGCCGGGCTCGTGTTCTTCGGGGTGTTCGCAGCCATGGGTGCCGCCGACTCCGGCACCGGGTGGTTCGTGCTGGCGCTCGTGCTGTTCGTGCTCGGGATCGGTGTCGTCGTCGTGTGGCTCGCCACGCGCTTCGTGCTCACCGTCCCGACCATCGCGCTCGAGGGCCGGCCGGTCTTCACCGCTGCCGCCCAGTCGTGGCGCCTGACCCGCGGGGCCTTCTGGCGGACCTTCGGCATCCTGCTGCTCGTGCAGCTCATGTTCGGGTTCGCCGCGTCCATCGCGTCGATCCCGCTCACCATCGGCGCCGTGCTCATCGGGGGCACCTTCGACCCCCTCGGGCAGACGGGCGGCACGTCGGGTGCCGGTACCGGTGCGGTCATCGCCATCGTCGTCGGGAGCCTGCTCGCGATCGCGGTGCAGTGCATCACCGACGTGCTGAGCGCGTCGATCACCACGTTCCTCGCCATCGACCGGCGGATCCGCACCGAGGCGCTCGACCAGCGGATCGCGTCGCACCTCGACTCGGGGCAGCCGACCGACCCGTTCGCGCCGTCCGAGCCCGTCGCACGCCCGCCGTGGCCGCCGCAGCAGCAGTGGGGTGGCCAGCAGTGGCAGGCGCAGCAGTGGCCGGGGCAGCAGCAGTCCTGGCAGCCCGCGCAGCAGCAGCCGTGGCAGCCCGGTCAGCAGCAACAGCCGTGGCAGCCGGGCCCGCAGCAACAGCAGCAGCCGTGGCAGCCGGGTCCGGGCCAGGCGCCACCGAACGGCTCCGCGTGACGGCGGTCGACCCGGACGAGGCGCGGCGCCTGCTCGAGCGTGAACTCGAGCGGTCCGCCTACGACGGTGCCCGGCCGACGTGGTGGGACCGTGCCTCGCGCTCCTTCCTCGACTGGCTCGGGTCGCTCCGCGCCGACGGCATCGACTCCCCCGCTGCGGCCCGCACGGCGCTGGTGATCGCGATCGTGGTCCTCGTCGCGGTCGTCGTGCTCGTCGTCGTCGCCCGCGGACTCCCCCGCCGGCGCGCCCGGGCCGGTGACGGTGACACCGGCGGGGTGTTCGACGCCGACGACCTGCGCTCCGCCCGGGAACTCCTCGAAGCGGCACAGGCCGCGGTCCGTCGCGCCGACTGGTCAGCAGCGGTGCTCGACGGGTTCCGCGCGATCGCCAGGGGCCTCGGCGAGCGCGACCTGGTGCCCGACGTGCCCGGAGCCACCGCGCGGACGATCGCCGCACGGGGCGCCGTTCCGTTCCCCGCGTCGGCCGGTGCACTCGACGCGGCAGCGACCGCGTTCGACGCGGTCCGGTACCTCGGTGGTGAGGCCGACGAGGCCGCGGCCCTCCGCGTGCTCGACACCGAGCGCTCCGTCCGGCAGGCCCGCCCCGCCCGCGCCGAGGGACCGGCGGTACCGGCATGACGACCGACACCGCCACGCGGACGAGCACCGGGCCGACTCCTGCTCCGGCTCCGGCTCCGACCGAGGGACGCCGGTTCCGCGTCGGGTTCTGGGTCGCCATCGTCCTGGTCGGCGTCCTGCTCGCCGCCCTGACTGCCCTCGTGCAGGGCACCGACCCGGACGCACCGCGCGCGCTCGACCCGACCTCGACGACGGCGAGTGGTTCGGCCGCCCTGGTCCGGGTGCTCGAGCAGCGGGGCACCGCGGTCTCCGTCACCGACACCGTCGACGGCGTCAGTGGGATCGACGGCGGCACGGTGTTCATCGACGACGCCGACGGTGCGCTCGACCCCGACGTCGCGGAACGGATCGCCCGCACGGCGCGGCACGTCGTGGTCGTCGGCACGAGCGGCGCCGGGCTCGAGGCACTGCTCGGGCTCCCGGTCGACCCGGCCGTCCAGGTCGACGGAGACGCCACCGTCTCGACGGCCTCGTGCGGGATCCCGGCGGCGGCCTCGGCTGCCCGGGTCACCACCGCCGGCTCCGGGTACGCCGTGGACGACGACGACGACGCAGAACGGTGCGCGCCGACCGGCGACGGCGGCTCGCGCGTCTGGGGACTCGTGCGCACCGCGACGCCGGGCGGCGACGTCACCCTGCTCGGCACGACCTCGGCGTTCCGGAACGACACGATCGCCACCGCCGGGAACGCCGCGCTCGCCCTCGGGCTGCTCGGCGCCGAGGAGCGACTCGTCTGGTACACCCCGGCGGTCGGCACCCCCGACGCCGCCCCGACCCTCGGCGAGCTCGCCCCGCCGTGGGTCCCGAGTGCCCTCGCACTGCTCGCCCTCGTCGCCGTCGCAGCCGGTGTCTGGCGGGGCCGACGGCTCGGCCCGCTCGTCGTCGAGCGGTTGCCCGTCGTCGTCCGTGCTGCCGAGACCACCGAGGGGCGTGCCCGGATGTACGCCCGCACCCGTGACCGCACCCACGCCCTCGACACCCTGCGCGTCGCCGCCGTCCGCCGCATCGGCCGGATGCTCGGACTCCCCCGTTCGGCCCACGTCGACGAGGTCGTCCGGGCCGCGGCCCAGGCCACCGGCATCCCGCACACCCGTGTCGGTGCCGTGCTCGTCGGCGGGACCACCGCCGACGACCGTGCGCTCGTCGACGGCACCGCGGCGCTCGACGACCTCGAACGCGCCGTGCGCCGGGCGACCTCCGGCGACCGACCGACCTCTGACCCCGACCGACCAGGAGCACGACCGTGACCGACCTGCCCCCTGCCACCACCGAGCACACCGCGCCGGAGCACGACCCCACGACCGCGGCCGTCTCCGACCTGCGCGACGCGTTCGGCCGGGTCCGCACCGAGGTCGCGAAGGCCGTCGTCGGCCAGGAGGGCGCGGTCTCCGGCATGATCGTCGGACTCCTCGCGCAGGGGCACGTGCTGCTCGAGGGCGTCCCCGGTGTCGCGAAGACCCTGCTCGTCCGCAGCCTCGCCGCCGCGATGACGCTCGACACGAAGCGCATCCAGTTCACGCCGGACCTGATGCCCGGCGACGTCACCGGGTCGCTCGTCTACGACGCCTCGACCGGCACGTTCCCGTTCCGCGAGGGCCCCGTCTTCACGAACGTCCTGCTCGCCGACGAGGTCAACCGCACGCCGCCGAAGACCCAGTCGGCGCTGCTCGAGGCGATGGAGGAACGCCAGGTGAGCGTCGACGGTGACGCCCGTGCGTTGCCGGACCCCTTCTTCGTCGCCGCGACGATGAACCCGATCGAGTTCGAGGGCACGTACACGCTGCCCGAGGCGCAGCTCGACCGGTTCCTGATGAAGCTGACCCTCGACATCCCGCCGCGCGACGTCGAGTGGCAGGTGCTCCGGCGTCACGCCGACGGCTTCGTGCCGCGCGACGTCCGGTCGGCCGGCATCACCCCGGTGGTCGGCGTCGACGAAGTGGTCCGTGCGCAGCGTGCCGTGCGCGCCGTCGGTGCCCGCGACGACGTGCTCGCGTACATCGTCGACCTCGCCCGGGCCACCCGGCAGGCACCGTCCGTCCGTGTCGGTGTCAGCCCCCGCGGTGCGACGGCACTGCTCGCGGCCGCCAAGGCCTGGGCCTGGCTCACCGGCTACGACGCGATCACCCCGGACCACGTGCAGGCCATGACCCTGCCGGTCTGGCGGCACCGCCTGCGGGTCGCCGCCGACGCCGAGCTCGAGGGCGTCGGCGCCGACGGCGTGCTCCAGCAGGTGCTCGAGCAGGTGCGGGTGCCGATCTAGTGGCGGTCTCCGGCCGGTTCGTCGCGCTCCTCGCCGTCGCCCTCGTGCCCACCGTGCTGCTCGGCAGCGGGTGGGCCGGTCTGGCGTGGGTCGGGGTGGTGCTCCTCGCCGCGGCCCTCGACGTCGTGCTCGCCGCCGACCTGCGACGGGTCCGGGTGGAGCGGCGGATGCCCCGGCTCGCCCGACGCGACAGCACCGCGGACGGCACCCTCGTGCTCGCCAACGACGGCTCCCGAACGGTCCGCGGTGTGGTCCGCGACATGTGGGAGCCGTCGGCCGGCCACCGTCCCCGTCGGATCCGGATGACGGTCCCCGCCGGGGAACGACGGACGGCCCGGATGCGCTTCACACCGTTCCGTCGTGGTCGACGCCGCACCACCGGGGTCGCGGTGCGGTCCTTCGGTCCCCTGGGCCTCGCCGCACGGCAGCGGGTCGTCGCGGCACCGGGCGAACTCGTCGTGACGCCGCCGTTCCGCTCCCGACGGCACCTGCCGTCACGGTTGGCACGGCTCCGCGAGCTCGACGGCGAGACCACGCTGCAGCTCCGCGGGCACGGCACCGAGTTCGACTCGCTGCGCGACTACGTGCGCGGCGACGACGTGCGGTCGATCGACTGGCGCGCCACCGCGCGGCGGCAGGACCTCGTCGTCCGCACCTGGCGGCCGGAACGCGACCGGCGCGTCGTCGTCGTGGTCGACGCCGGCCGGGCGGGTGCCGGCCGGGTCGCCGACGAACCCCGGCTCGACACGTTCATCGAGTCGGCACTGCTCCTCGGCGCCCTCGCGGCAGCCGCCGGTGACCGCGTCGACCTGGTGGTGCTCGACGACACGGCGCACGACCGGGTGCACGGCGCCACCCGCACCGACGTCGTGCAGCGCTTCGGCGAGGCGCTCGCGATGGCCGAACCCGGGCTCGCTGCGACCGACTGGGCATCCGTGCCCGCGCTCGTCGACTCGATCACGACCTCGCGCGCCCTGGTCGTGCTCGCCTCGAGCCTCGACTCCGTCGGTGCCTCGGGCGACCTGCTCGCCGTGCTCCCCCGGCTGTCCCGACGGCACGCGGTCGTCGTGACGAGCATCGAGGACCCGGCCGTCCAGCAGATGGCACGCGGCGGGGTGGACCCGAACACAGCGATCCGAACCGCGCGGGGCGGACGGGTGCCGGGCCTCCCGACCGGCGCGGAGCGCGACGTCTACCGACGCGCCGCCGCCGAACGCAGCCTGCTCGACGCGGACGGTGCGGCGGACGTCGCACGGCGCTCCGGCGCCGAGGTCGTGCGCGGCGCACCGGCGGACGTCCCGCCGCTCGTCGCGGACGCGTACATCCGCGCGAAGGCCACCGGCCGGCTCTGAACCGGGACGGGCGCTAGCCGGCCACCAGGGCGGTGGAGCCGCGCTCGAACTCCTCGAGGTCGCCGCGCTCCCCCGCTCGGTACGCGCGGCCGCCGAGCACCCACTGGTAGGCGAGCACCGCGACCAGGGCGAGGGTACCGATGCCGATCTTGATCGGCCACGGCCAGTCCTGCCGCGTCACCACGCCCTCGACGATGCCGGACAGCAGCAGGGTCAGGGTCAGGCCGATCGCGATGGTGATGAGCGCACGGCCGTCCTCGGCGAGGGCCTGGGCGCGGGTGCGTCCGGACCCCGGCGCCACCCACGACCAGAAGATCATCAGCCCCGCGCCGCCGGCGAGGAACACCGAGTAGAGCTCGAGCTGCCCGTGCGGGGAGATGTAGAGGAAGAAGTCGGCCAGGCGCCCCTGGGAGTGCATGATCGCCGCGGAGACCCCGAGGCTGACGGCGTTCTGCATGATCGAGAACGGCACGAAGACACCGGTGATGCCGAACGCCACCATCGTCGCGGCGATGTAGGCGTTGTTCGTCCAGACCTGCGCGGTGAAGGCCCCGAGGCCACGGTCGGAGTAGTAGTCGACGAAGTCCTGCGTGGCGTACCGGCGCAGGGCCTCGTCGCTGCCGAACGTCGCCGTCGCACCGGGGGTGGTGGTGATCCAGACGGCGACGATCGCCGCGATCGCCACCGTCGCGAGCGCGACCCAGATGGTCACCCAGCGGATCCGGTAGAGCGCCGCAGGCAGCTGCCGCGTGAAGAACAGGGCGACGGCGGTCAGCGGGTCGACGGGGGTCCCCGTGAACCGCAGGCGGGCGCGGAACAGCGTCAGCGAGAGCCGGTCGCCGGCCACGGTGCGCGGTGCGGCGCCCCGGATGCGGGCGAGGTCGGTCGCGGCCTCCTGGTAGCCGGCGACGAGCCGGTCGACGTCCGCACCGGACCGGTGCCGGGCACGTGCCAGACGGTCGAGCTCCTGCCACCGGTCACGGTGCACCTCGGTGTAGGCATCCAGGTCCACGTGTTCCCCCTCAGGTCGCGCGATCTCCGACAGAATGATCCCATGCCGAAGCCCCGCACGCCGCGTGACCTCGCCGACGCCCGGTTCTCGCGCGACCTCGACGAGACCGCCGACGAGCTGGTGGTGGGCGAGGGCGTCGCGCTCGACGTCCAACCCGCCGGACTCGTGCTGCGGCTCGCGGCCGCGCTGCTGGACGGCCTGTGCGTCCTCGTCCTGTTCGTGCTCGCGCTGTTCGGTGTCTCGCGGCTCTGGCCCAGCGGCATCGACCCGGCCTGGGGCGCAGCGCTCGGCATCGTGCTGCTCGTCGTCGTGCTGGTGCTGGTCCCCGCGGCGGTCGAGACGGTGACGAAGGGACGGAGCGTCGGACGGTTCGCCACCGGCACCCGGGTGGTCCGGCTCGACGGCGGCGCGATCGGGTTCCGGCACGCCTTCACCCGGGCGCTCGTCGGCCTGTTCGAGCTCTGGATGACGTTCGGCTCGGTCGCCCTGCTCGTCGCGCTGTTCGGCAGTCGGCCCCGGCGCCTCGGCGACCTGCTCGCGGGCACGATCGTGCAGCACGAGCGCCTGCCGAAGCAGCGGGACCCCGAGGTGCTGCTGCCCCCGGAGCTGACGGCGTGGGCCGTCGTCGCGGACGTCTCGGCGCTGCCGCAGCGGCTGGAGAACCGCCTGGGGGCGTTCTTCCGCGGGGCTGCTCTGATGCGCCCCGAACTGCGCGAGGCCGCGGCGCAGACCCTGGCGGCCGAGGTGTCCGCGTTCGCGCACCCCGTGCCGCCCGTCCCGCCCGAGGTCTTCCTGGCCGGGGTCGTCGTGCTGCGGCGCCGACGGGACGTCCGGGCGCTGGGTGCCCGCGCCGAACTGCTCACCGCCGCGGGTGCGACGGCGGCGGCGCCCCCGCCCGGCTTCCCGCGCTGACGCGCCGCGCCGCGCGCCGCGCGCTGCTCGCAAAACACCGGTGTTCGCGCGCTGAACACCCGCGCGCAGGGGTTCAACGTGCGAACACCGGTGTCTTGCGGAAGCGCAAGAACGCAGCGCTCAGTAGCGGTAGTGGTCCGGCTTGAAGGGACCCTCGACGGGGACACCGATGTACGCCGCCTGCTCCGGACGCAGCGACGTCAGCTGCACCCCGAGGGCGTCGAGGTGCAGGCGCGCGACCTTCTCGTCCAGGTGCTTCGGCAGCACGTACACGCCGGTCGGGTACTCCTCGCGCCGGGTGTGCAGTTCGATCTGCGCGAGCACCTGGTTCGTGAACGAGTTGCTCATCACGAACGACGGGTGCCCGGTCGCGTTGCCGAGGTTCATGAGCCGGCCCTCGGACAGCACCAGGATCGACCGCCCGGTCGGCAGCCGCCACTCGTGCACCTGCGGCTTGATCTCGACCTTCGAGACGCCGGGGAGCGCCTCGAGCCCGGCCATGTCGATCTCGTTGTCGAAGTGCCCCACGTTCGCCACGATCGCCAGGTGCTTCAGCCCGAGCATCTCGTCGACCCCGACGACGCCCAGGTTGCCGGTGCACGTGATGACCATGTCGACGGTGTCGACGACGTCCGCCAGGCGCGCGACCTGGTAGCCGTCCATCGCCGCCTGCAGCGCGCAGATCGGGTCGACCTCGCTGACGATGACACGGGCACCCTGCCCGCGGAGCGCCTCGGCCGCCCCCTTGCCGACGTCGCCGTAGCCGACGACGAAGGCGACCTTGCCGCCGATGAGCACGTCGGTGGCGCGGTTCAGGCCGTCGGGCAGCGAGTGCCGGATGCCGTACTTGTTGTCGAACTTCGACTTCGTGACGGAGTCGTTGACGTTGATCGCCGGGAACTTCAGCTCGCCGTTCCGGAACAGCTCGTACAGACGGTGCACGCCCGTGGTGGTCTCCTCGGTGACGCCCTGGATGTCGGCCGCGATGCGGGTCCAGCGGTCCGACGACGTCTCGAGTGACCGCGCGACGGTGCCGAGCACGATCTTCCACTCGGTGCTCGCGTCCGGCTCGGCGACCGGAGCGGCGCCGGCCGCCTCGGCGTCGGCACCGGTGTGCACGAGCATCGTGGCGTCGCCGCCGTCGTCCAGGATCAGGTTCGGCCCGGTCCAGTCGGCGCCGGCCGCGGTGGCCTCGTCGCTCCAGTCGAAGATGCGGCTGGTGCACCACCAGTACTCCTCGAGCGTCTCGCCCTTCCACGCGAACACCGGGACACCGGCGGGGGCGTCCGGGGTACCGGTGGGTCCGACGGCGACGGCGGCGGCGGCCTCGTCCTGGGTGGAGAAGATGTTGCAGCTGGCCCAGCGCACCTGCGCGCCGAGGGCGACGAGCGTCTCGATGAGCACCGCGGTCTGCACCGTCATGTGCAGGGACCCGGCGATGCGCGCGCCGGCGAGCGGCTGCGACGCCGCGAACTCGTCACGCAGGGACATCAGGCCCGGCATCTCGTTCTCGGCGAGGCGGATCTGGTGCCGGCCCGCCTCGGCGAGGGACAGGTCGGCGACGCGGAACGCAGCAGCGGTGCGGGTTTCGGTGGGCATACCCACAGTCTTCCATGCCGGGAGGCGCGGATCACCAGCCGATCCCGGTCACGTCCCACGGGCCTCCCGTCCGACCACCGCGGCACGTCGCGGACGCGAGCCGTCAGTCGGCGTCGCGCGGCAGCGGCTCGCGCCGCACCACCTGCCAGCCCCGCGGGACGCGCAGGGTGGCCGCGTGGCGGGCGCAGAGGTCGTAGCCGTGCGGTTCGACCCGGGTCGACAGCGGACCGACGACCACCATGGAGTCGCCGTAGTCGTACGTCAGGGTCGACGAAGCGCTGTTGGCACACGCCACCTTGCTGCAGATCCGCACGTCCATCTCGTCAGGGAGCCTAGCGGAGCGTCCGGCGCGCACCGGTCCCCGCGTACGATGTGGGGATGCGTCGGAAGCCTCGCCTCGTCACCCCGGTCGACCGCGGTCGGGGGCGCTCCCGGCACGGCCGTGGCGGGCGGTCGAGCGTCACCGGACCGGAACTCGCCCCGATCATCACCCGCGCCGAGGCGTTCGACCGGATCGTCGGTGACAGCGCGCACTACCTGCTCGGTCTCTGGCCCGAGGAGCTGTCCGGCGTGGTGTTCCAGGTGGCGGACATGCCGAGCGACACGACGCTGCCGGACGAGATGCCGCGCTGGCGCATCGACCGCGACACCCGCCGCGTGACCATCTTCCGGATCCCCGTCGAACGGGTGAACCGGAGCCCCGAGAAGGACGACTCGGACCGCCGGATCATCATCGAGACCGCGGTGTTCCGCGCCGTCGGCGAGCTGATCGGCAAGGACCCCTGGGACCTGGCACCGGACCGCTACCGCCACTGGTGAGCCACGGCGGTCCGCCGACGACGTCCGTCGACGCGCGTCCGCCGGACGTCAGGGGTAGACGCGGACCGGGGTCGACACCGCGGTGGCCGGACGGATCGGGAACCCGGCGATCCCGTCGTCCCCGAGGTAGCTGACGCCGGCGACGACGCCGTCGGCACCGGTGATCGTGAGCTGCTTCGCGGTCTGGACAGACAGGGTCTCGGTCGCTCCCGACGGCACCTCGACCCGACGCTGCTCGTCGCCCGAGCGGATCGTCACGGTGCGGTCCGATCGGGTCGGGTTGACGAGGTTCAGCCGTGCGCCGTCGCCCGGGGCGATCGAGGTGATCGCCCGCTCGCCGAGCGGCTCCGCCGACGCGAACCAGCCGAGGTCGGTGCCGTCGCCGTCGGTCGGGGTCGTCGTGCGGGCCCCGGCGACGATCGGGACGGTCGAGGTGATGGTGAACGAGTACCGGCCGTCCGGGAAGTCGTCGAGCGGGACGTCGGTGACGACGCCGGGTTCGGCGGTGGCGTTGACGGTCGTGCCGCCACCGTCCGCCGTCGTGATGCCGAGGGTGACGCGTGCGGACCGCTCGCCGGGGACGAACAGCCGGACGACCGGTGCGGCGTCCGCGGTGTCGCTGCCGCGCTGGGCCGCCTTGGCGTTCGCGAGGGCGACCGCGGGGATCACCTGCGAGCGCGTGGGCGCGGCGCCGCCGGAGACGATGTCGTAGCCGCCCGGCGTGAGCGTCCGGACGACGGTCTCCTGCATGTGTGCCACGATCTGGCCGCCGGATGAGGTGACGTGCACGACGGTCGAGGCCGCGTCGGAGACGAAGCCCGAGAGCGGGACGACCTTCTGCGTGTTCGGCGCCACGACGATCCCGGTGGTGCCCGGCGCGCTGACGGTGCCGTTGCTGTCGAAGATCGCCAGGTCGACGGTGGCGTTCACGTCGGTCGGGTTCGACAGCGTGACGAGGCTGGTGCGCCCGGTCTCCGTCGAACCGCCGACGAGCCAGGTGGACTGGCTCGGGTCGTCGCACGAGGCGGCACCGGCACCGACGAGGTCGCCGTTCGAGACGCTCTGGAAGCTGCTGCCCGCGACCTGCGGCGTGGTCTCCCCCGCCGGGGCCGTCAGCAGCCGGGGGTCGCTGCCGCCGGTGGTCGAGGCGTCGAGCTCGGACCGGTCGACCGTCGAGCCCGTGGTCGCGGTGGCGACGGTGGCGGTGCCGACCGTGCTCGCCTGGGTCGCGTCGTTGCCGGCGTCGTCGGACAGGCGCAGGGCGCTGCCCGCGCAGACGCGCTCGGCAGCGGCCGGGATCGGTGTGACCGTGCGCCCGGCCGGACGACCGGGCTCGGAGTCGGTGCCGTAGGCGTGCGCCGCGGTGACGGCGCCGGCGGCGACGACGACGGCGACCGCCGTGGCGGTGCCGCGGACGACCCACCGGCGGACGGAGGCGGGGGTGCGGCTCATTCGTCTCGCTCCTCGTCGAAGGTGGTGGCGGGTTCCTCGGCCTCGATGACGTTCGAGGTGGCACGGCGGCGGCGCGGTGCCGTCGGGACCGCGAGCAGGGCTGCGGCGCCGAAGACCACGCCGAGCACGACGAGGTACAGCACGTGGGTGGCCTGGGTCGCGGCGGAGCCGGAGCGGGTGCGGTCGACCTCGCCGTCGTAGTGGAACAGCTGCCCGTTGGTGGTCTCGCCGATGCTCGTGAAGAGCGCGTTCTGCCCGATGGCACCCGCGGCCCGGTCGTGCACCGTCTGCGCCTCGGGGTCGTCGTCGGCGTCGTCGATGAGCACGAAGCTCACGCCGAGCTCGCGGAGCGCCGGCCGCGGGTCGTACCCGCTGCGGCTCGCCAGGTTGCCGGCGAGCGTGGTGAGGCGTGCGCCGGACTCGCTCAGCCGGAGTGCGGTGGCGTCGAGCGTCGACTGGTCGTCGAGGGTGGAACCCTGCCCGCGCTCGAGCGTGACGGCGAGCGATCCGTCGTCCTGCGGGACGACCACGAGCGTGCCGACGTCCGGGTTCGCCTGGGCCTCGGCGTTCACGTAGGCGCTGAGCACCCGGCCCGTGGTCGGCTCGATCGTGGCCGTGCCGAGGTAGAACGCTGCGAAGGCCGGCGCCACGGCGACCCCGGCGAGCACGGTCGCGACGAGGCCGGTGACCGGGGCGGCCTTGGGCAGCACGTCGATGCCGATGCAGGCCGCGACCACGAGGGCGAGCCAGTACACGGACAGACCGCTGCCGGGCCAGACGATGGTGGTGGTCGAGCCGACACCGGTGACGGTGACGTGGGTGGCGGCGAAGGCCGTCGCGAAGCCGAGGAGCGCGATGACGAGCGCCGAGCCGGCGACCGCCCAGCGGTGTCCGAGCATCGCCCCGATCGCGGCGACGGCCACGGGGAGCGCGAGGACGGCCATCACGATCGGCAGCGCCGCGGCGACCAGTCCGAGCCCGGAGGTGGCCGGGAGCCAGCCGCTCCAGTCCGGCAGGGGCTGCCCGATGGCCAGCTGGAGCGCGGACGGCGCCCGGGTCGCGGACGGCACACCGGGGTCGGCGAACACGGCGAGCAGGTTGCCCCGTGCCGCCTGCGCCAGGATCAGCGGCAGGAACAGCACCGCGGTCGGCACCGGGATGAACACACGACGGTGTGCCCGGCGCCAGCCGACCAGGAGCGCCACGAGCCAACCGATCAGCAGGACCGGCAACAGCGACGGCGCCGAGGCGGCGACGACGGCGAACAGGAGCGACGCGCCGGAGGCCCACGCCCACGAGCGGTGCGCCTCGAGCACGGCGACGAACAGCCACGGCAGGACCAGGTGCGCGATCACGGCGCCGAGGTGCCCGGTGGTCACCGCGCCGACGAGCGACGGGGCGATCGCGTAGAGCGACGCACCGATGACCGGGACCCACGTGCGGGTCGTGACCTTGCGCACCGCGAACCAGGCGCCCAGGGCGGACAGCGGGAACGCGACGAGCATGACGAGCACGACCGCGGTGGACGGCGACCAGAAGACGATCGAGCCGAGCACGGCGAGCACCGCGGCGAAGGGGTCGGACGGGCCGGTGAAGCCCGTGCCGAGCGAGTGGAAGCCGTACCCGACGTTCTGCCAGAGCTGCCCCGGGGTCGCGGAGAGCGGCAGGAGTCCCCCGCCGGTCAGGGCCGGCGACCCGAGCAGCGGGTAGAGCGTCACGACGCTGAGGACCGCGGCGGCCAGGACCACCCAGATGCCGCCGTCGCTCAGGAACGACGCCCGCGCGATCGGGGCGTCCTCGACCCGGGCGAGTTCGACGTCGCGCGAGGTGGTGCGGTGTTCGTGCACCCGCCGCCAGCTCACGCGGAGCGGCTCGACGGCTGCCCACCCGAGCTTCTTGGTGCGGGCCAGGTTCTTGCGCGCGCGCCCGGTGCCACCGCCGAACGCGACGGCGAACGCGGCGGAGAGTTCGGGGACCACGGCGGCGGGGTGCTTCGCGACGAGGTGTCCGAGCGCGCGGCCGATCGCGAACGGCACGAGCGTGAGCCAGTGCAGCCAGACCAGCGCGGCCGGCGCGTAGGTCATCCGGCGGTGCAGCTGGGCCTGCCGGTGCATCCGGACGCGCCGCGCCTCGGACACACGCTTGCGACCGAACTCCTCGATCGGTCCGGCGCTGGTGACCTTGGCCTCCGGCACGAGGGCGACGCGGTGTCCGGCGAGACGGACCCGGACCGAGAAGTCGAGGGCCGCGTCGACGTCCGGCAGCGCCGGGTCGAAGCCGCCGAGTTCGTTCCAGACCGAGCGGCGCACCAGCATGCCGCCAGCGGCGACGGCGAGCACGTCGGTGTTGCGGTCGTGCTGGCCCTGGTCGAGCTCGTCCTGCACCAGCACGATCGACCGGCCGAAACGGGTCATGCTCTCGCCGAAGGCACGGATGAGCGAGGGGTCGTCGTCGGCGACGAGCTTCGGACCGGCGACGACGACGGACGGTGCGATCTCGACGGCGGACAGCAGCTCGGCGAGCGCGGTCGGTGCCGGCGCGTTGTCGTGGCCGAGGATCCACAGCCACTCGTCGACCGGCTCGTCGGTCGCTGCGGGCGGCGCGCTGCGCTCGCCCTGTCGGACGGCGTCGCCGAACGCCCTGCCCGCGGGGAGACGGACGAGCTGCGCGGACCCACCGAAGGACAGTTCGGCGGTCGATCCGTCGGTCGTGCCGACGTCGACGACCACCAGGTTCTCGGGGTGGCGGGTCTGGGCGGCGAGCGCGTCCAGGGTCCGGTCGAGGTGGGCCGCCCCGTTGGCGGCGACGAGGATCGCGGTGACTCTGGGCTGCATGACGGGCGTCACTCTACGGTCTGGAGGCGCGGTGTCGGCTGCGCACGGCGGCGCGCCGTGAACCTGTGGGCGCGCTCACTGCACGGTGCGGGACGGGCGGAGGTGGTCGCCTTCCGGCGCCTTCGTCGCAGGCTCCTCAGGGGCGCAGTCGCACGGCGCTGGCGCGCCGTGAACGCTCCTACGCCCGCTTCCGCAGCTTGCGGCGTTCGCGCTCGGAGAGGCCGCCCCAGATGCCGAAGCGTTCGTCGTTCTCGAGCGCGTACTCGAGGCACTGCGCCCGGACCTCGCACGAGGTGCAGATCTTCTTCGCCTCGCGCGTGGAGCCGCCCTTCTCGGGGAAGAACGCCTCGGGGTCGGTCTGCGCGCAGAGCGAGTCGACCTGCCAGGCGAGCGGGTTCTCCTCGTCGTCGGTCTCCGGACGTCGGACACCCGGGACGCCGAGCGCCACGGGATCGACGTGCCAGTCCTCCGGAACTCCGGCGTGGAACTCGGAACCGTTCACCCTGATCACCCCTGCCGCCTCGACAACGAACCCCAACTCTTGCGGCCGTTGCCTGTAATTACAGCGGTGTCATTCGCCTGAGTCAAGTCGCGGATCATAGAAGGCACTGACCGCTCCAGCGTGTCATGTCCCCCGTTTGGGCGTGTCGCGCCGCACAGGTGGGCCTTCCGGGGGACAACTGACGCGTCCTCAGGCGCTCAGGAGGCGCTGCGACGGGCCTCCCACGCGCTCGACACCATCTCGTCCAGGGAGTGCCGCATCGCCCACTCGAGGTCACGGGCGGCGGCCTCGCCGGTCGCGACGATGCGGGCCGGGTCGCCGGGGCGCCGCGGTGCGATCTCGGGGTCGAAGGCGATCCCGGTGCCCGCCGCCATGGCGTCCATGATCTGCCGGACGCTGACGCCGTCGCCGCTGCCGAGGTTGTAGGCACGCTCGAGCGGCTCCCCCGCCTCGAGCTTCCGCGCGGCCACCGCGTGCGAGTGCGCCAGGTCGGCCACGTGCACGTAGTCACGCACGCAGGTGCCGTCCGGGGTGGCGTAGTCGTCGCCGTTGATCCGCGGGGTCCGGCCGGCGAGCAGCGCGTCGAAGACCAGCGGGAACAGGTTGTGCGGGCTGGCGTCGTACAGGTCGGGCTCCCCCGAACCGACGACGTTGAAGTACCGCAGCGACGTGGTGGTGAAGCCCGCGGCGACCTCCATGTCGCGCAGCAGCCACTCGCCGATGAGCTTCGACTCGCCGTAGGGCGACTCCGGGTTCTTCGGGGTGGACTCGACCACGGTCTCGACGTCCGGGGTGCCGTAGACCGCCGCGCTCGACGAGAACACCGCCTTGGTGACGCCGGTCTCGGCCATCGCACGCAGCAGGGTGGCCATGCCGGTGACGTTCTGCTCGTAGGTGTGCAGCGGACGCTCGACCGAGACGCCGGCGTACTTGAACCCCGCGACGTGGACCACGCCCGTGACCTCGTGCTCGCGCAGGGTGCGTGCGACGAGCTCGCCGTCGAGGATCGTGCCCTCGACGAACGGCACGTCGTCCGGGACGAACGCGCGGAAGCCGCTCGAGAGGTCGTCGAACGCGACCGTGTCGATGCCGGCCGAGCGCAGTGCTCGGACGACGTGGGACCCGATGTACCCGGCACCGCCGGTGACCAGCCAACTCATGCTCGCCACGCTAGCGGACGTCGGCGACGCCCCGGTCGCGGCGCCGGTGTCGCGCCCTAGGCGCCGGTGGCGATGAACACGGTGGACGTGATGCCGTCCGACGAGTCCGCCTCGACCGTCACGTCGCCCTCGTCCGGCGTGACGAAGCACGACTCGCCCTTGCGGAGCAGGGTGGCGGACTTCGCGCCGACGAGCGTGACGACGCCCTCGGTGCAGACGGCGATCGACGGGCCGACCAGCGGGGCGACGCCGCCGGTGCTCAGTCCCGCGGGGCGACCGTCGCCGTCCACCCGCAGCAGCGCGAACCCGACGCCGTCCGGCGCGAACCGGTCGACGCCCGGGGCGATGCGCTCCGGCTCGAGGACCGGGGCCGGGTACGCGGTGAAGTCGAGCACCCGCAGGAGCTCCGGTACGTCGACGTGCTTCGGCGTGAGCCCGCCGCGCAGCACGTTGTCCGACGGCGCCATCAACTCGATACCGAGCCCGTCGAGGTAGGCGTGGATGTTGCCGGCGGGCAGGTACATGGCCTGCCCAGCGGCGAGCGTCACCCGGTGCATGAGCAGGGAGACGACGATGCCGGGGTCACCGGGCCAGCTGGTCGCCAGGTCGCGGACGGTCGCGGTGTTCGGGGTGAGCAGGTCGTCGTCGAGCGAGACGGCCAGGTCGCTCGCGGCCTGCACCACGGCGAGCGCCGACTCGTCGGCGGTCTCGAGCCAGCGGACGGTGTCCTCGAGCCCGTGCAGCAGGTGCACCTCGAGCGGACCGAGCCGTCCGGTGCCGGCGTCGAGCACGCGCACCTCGGCCAGGGTCTCCTCGACGGGGCGGAAGCCGCTCAGCGCCTCGAACCGCTCGCTCAGCGCGACGACGAGCTCGGGCTTCGGGAACGGGTCCTTGTAGTTGCGTGCCGGGTCGTCGAGCGGGATCCCCTCGCGCTCCTCGCGGGCGAACCCTTCCTCCGCCTGCTCCGGGGTCGGGTGCGCCTGCAGCGAGAGCGGTGCCGCCGCCGCGAGCACCTTGAGGAGGAAGGGCAGGTCGGTGCGGTCCGGACCCAGTGCGGTCTCCGGCTCGTCGGCGATCCAGTCACGGAGCGTGTCGGCCCCGCCGACCATGGCCGGGTTGACGACGACACTGGGGCTGCCGGCGTGGGCGCCGAGCCAGAGCTCCGCCTGCGGGGCACCCGTGACGGTACGGCCGAGGAGCTCCGGGATCGCGGTGACCGAGCCCCAGGCGTAGTCGCGGGGGGTGTTCGTGATGCCGAGGAACATGGGCCAGAGCCTACCGGCGCGGCGCGCGACACTAGAATCTCCGCGATGTCTGCAAGCACGGTGGAACCGCCGACCCGAGGATCCCTCCGCACCTCTTCGCCCCGGTCGACCGACCCGACCCGGTGGGACATCCAGGGGCTCCGCGCGTTCGCGGTCCTGGCGGTCGTGCTCTACCACCTCTGGCCGGCACGTCTGCCCGGCGGGTTCGTCGGCGTCGACGTGTTCTTCGTCATCTCGGGTTTCCTCATCACCGGACACCTGCTCCGCGAGCTCACCGCCACCGGCCGGATCGGGCTCGCCGGGTTCTGGGCGCGCCGGGCGAAACGGCTGCTGCCCGGGGCGTTCATCACCATCGTCGCGACCGGTTCCGCCGTCCTGCTGTGGGTGCCGAGCGCGCTCTGGGGGCAGTACGGACGCGAACTCATCGCGTCGACGGTGTACGTGCAGAACTGGCAGCTGGCAGCCGACTCGGTCGACTACCTGGCGCAGGGCAACCGGCCGTCGCCGTTCCAGCACTTCTGGTCGCTGTCGGTCGAGGAGCAGTTCTACATCGCGCTCCCGCTCCTCCTGCTCGCCGCACTGTGGGCCGCTCGCCGCATGCGCCGATCGGGTGCCGACCCGGTCACCGTCACCCGGGTGCTCCTGGGGGCCGTGGTCGTGCTGTCGCTCGCGTGGAGCATCATCCAGACGCAGACGGCCCCGGGTGTCGCGTACTTCTCGACGGCGACCAGGGCGTGGGAGTTCGCGCTCGGCGGCCTCGCCGCGACCCTCCCCCTGACGGCGCCGCGGACGACGCCGGCGCGGTCGGTGCGCATCGTCGGCGCGTGGCTCGGCGCAGCGGGGCTGGTGGTGTCGTTGTTCGCCATCACCGCGTCGACGCCGTTCCCGGGCATCGCCGCGGCCCTGCCCGTCGTGTCGGCCACGCTCGTCGTGCTGTTCGGTGGGCACTCCGGCCTGCAGCGCGTCGGCCGGTCCACCCCGGTCGCGTTCCTCGGCCGGATCTCCTACGCGGTCTACCTCTGGCACTGGCCCGCGGTCGTCCTGCTGCCGATCGTGCTCCGCCACGACCTCACGACGAAGGACCGGCTCGCGATCCTGGTCGGCTCGGTCGTGGTCGCCGCCGTGACGACGCTCGGCATCGAGGAACCCCTGCGGTTCTCCGCGCGGGTACGGTCGCTCCGCCCGCGGCGGGTCGCGCTGTACGGCGTCGTCAGCACCGCCCTCGTCGTGGCGCTCGGTGCCGCGTCGCTCACCGCCCTGCACGTGCAGCAGGTCCAGGCGGCCGAGTTCCAGGAGCGCCTGAGCACCGGTGACGTCCGGTGCTTCGGAGCGGCGGCACTGATTTCGTCGTCCGATCCCTGCGTCAACCCGGCGCTCGCGGAGGTCCGCGTCCCCGCTCCCGCGAACGCCCTGGAGGACGACTCGAACCGGCCGGCGTGCTGGTCGAACGACTCGAGCGCGTTCAACGTCTGCGCGCTCGGCCCGAGGTCCGGCTACACGAAGCACCTCATCGCGATCGGCGACTCGCACAACAACGTCTTCGTGGACACGTACGAGAAGATCGCCGAGGCGCGCAACTGGCGCATCGACGTCGCCGGGCACCAGAGCTGCTACCTCACCACGGCGGTGCAGAGCGCCGGCTCGCAGAAGCAGGTCGACGACTGCAACGCGTGGAAGCAGAACGCGATGGCGTACCTCCGCTCCCACCCGGACCTCGACGGTGTGATCGTGACGCACTCGACCGGCAACGGGCCGGTCGAGCCAGCGGCCGGCGAGTCCGAGGAGGACGCCGTCGTCGGCGGCCTGGTGCAGGCGTGGCAGGCCGCGGCCGACGTCGGGATCCCGATCGTGGCGCTGCGCGACAACCCGGGCGCGCGACCGGACATCGTGGCCTGCGTGGGGCAGATGTCCGGACCGACCACCGACGAGTGCGACTCCAGCCGTTCGGTCGGGTTCACCCTGTTCGACGGCTCCGAGCAGGCGGTCGCCCGGATGCCGGACAAGGCGCGCCTGATCGACCTGTCGCGCTACTACTGCACCGACACGATCTGCCCGGCGGTCATCGGCGGCGTGCTCGTGCACCGTGACCGGACCCACCTGACGAACACCTTCGCGGTGACCCTGGCCCCGTACCTCGGCGACGAGATCGCCGGCGCACTCGACACGTTCGGCGGCGACGGTCGTCGATGAGCACGTACCCTGACGTCGTGACGAACACCTGGCCGCTGTCCCGCGGGACCGTCCCCGAGCGCGAGGCGTTCTCCTTCGGGGCCACCCTGCTGTTCGTGCTCTTCGCCGGGGACGCCGTCCCCAACACGCTCACGTGGGTGGGCGGGGCGGTCCTCTGGGCGCTCGTCGCCGCGTGGGGTGTCTCGATCCTGGTCCGGGCGCGTCCGCCGATCGTCCGGACGCCCTGGGCGCTCTGGTTCTTCCTGGGCTGGTGCCTGGTGTCGGTGGCGTGGTCGCACTGGCGTCTCGCGACGCTCGCCAGCATCACCGCGCAGGTGATCTGCGTCGCGGTGGCCTTCGCCGTCGCGTCCACCCTCACCTGGCGCCGGATCCTGGACGCGCTGAGCCTCGCCATGCGCTGGGTGCTGCTGGTCTCGCTGCTGTTCGAGGCGTTCGTGGCCGTGGTCGTGCGCCACCCGGTCGTGCCGGTCTGGACCGACTACGGCGACCGGGACATCCCGGACGCGTTCTACTTCTCGCGGGCCGAGCTCCTGACCGGCGGACGCATCCAGGGTCTGCCCGGCAACGCGAACCTGCTCGCCATGGTTGCCCTGCTCGTCGCCATCGCCGTCGCCGTGCAGTTCGCCGAGGGGCGCATCCGGCGGAACCGTGCCGTCGGCTGGCTGGTCCTGGCCGCCCTGGTGCTCGCCCTCACGCGGTCGTCCACCGTGCTCGTCGCGGCGCTCGTCGTCGTGGTCGTCCTCGTCGTCGCGCTGTGGATCCGGAGCGTCCCGACCGAGCGGCGGACCCCCAGGTACCTGGTCGTCCTGCTCGGGGCCGCGGTGGTCGCCGTGGTCTCGTCAGCGGCGAGCGGAGCCGTCTCGGAGCTACTCGGCAAGGGTGCCGACGCGACGGGCCGCGGGCAGATCTGGGACCGCGTCCTCGGCCTGGTCGATCAGCACCCGGTGCTCGGGTGGGGCTGGATCGGCTACTGGTGGCCGAGCATCCCGACGCTGGCCGACCTGGCGCACCGGAAGGGTGTGACCTACCTGCAGGCCCACGACGCGTACCTGGACGTGTGGATGCAGACGGGGTTGATCGGGCTGGTGCTGTTCGCCGTGTACGTCCTGACCACCCTGAACCGCTCGTGGTCGTCGGCGACCCGCATCGGGTACGGGGCGACGCAGGTCCCACGGCCGTTCGACCCGGTGTCCCTGCTGCCGCTGCTCGTCGTCGTCGCACTGCTCGTGCAGTCCGTCGCCGAGTCCCGGTTGCTCTACCAGGGCAACTGGGTGCTGTTCGCCCTCATCGCGATCAAGACGCGCATCGTCCTGGTCGGCGAGGAACCCCACTCCACGGGCGACGGCCCACGCACACCGGCCGCACGACGCGAGTTCCGGCTGCCGACCGGGCGCTGACCGCCTCCCCGGACACGGACCGAGCACACCGGGGCCGTCAGCGCTCGAGCAGTCGCGCGCACGGCACCCGTGCAAGCCACGGTGCTTTCCGGACGGCGACCGCACCCGTCGGGTCCCCGTCGCACGCCGCGACCGCCGCCGGGATCTGTGTCGCCCACACCGGACCATCGCTCCGGCGGGTCGGGCCCGGCCCGACGTTGCCCAGCGTGGCGACGACCACCACGGCGACGACGCACCAGCCGGTCAGGAGACGGACGAACCGGGTCGGCGACGAGCCCGAGGCCTTCCGCCTCGGCTGCTCCCCCAGCAGGACGCTCGCCGCGACGACTGCGCCGGCGAGCAGCAGCAGGCCGGACGCAGCGGCGTAGCGCAGCGGCGGGACGGCCGCGAGGGCCGCGGTCGGCGCCGCCCAGGGCTGCGCCTCGCCGCCGTTGGCGTACAGCGCCGCCCACCACAGGCCGCCGGACGCCACGGCGAGCGCCACGATCACCCACCGGGCTCGCCACTGCGCGACCACGACGGCGGCGACGAGCACGGCGGTCAGGAGCAGGACGGGGACGACCACGACGCCCCAGCCGTGCGTCACCACGGAGCGGACGGCGGCTCCGACGTCGGGGTTCCAGATCCCGGCGACCGGCTGCAGCACCCAGCCGGCGACCACGTCGGCGATCGTCGGCGAGCCCGCGGTGCGCGAACGGTGATCGGTGGCCGCCGTCACGATCTGTGCGACGCCTCCGGTCAGGGCGACCACCGTGACCGGGACGGCGCGGGGCCACGCCCGGGCTCCGGACGGATCCCGTGGCGGCCACCACGCGAGTCCGAGGAGCGGGAGGAACAGCACCGCCTGCAGCTCGGAGAGGACGACGAGGCCGGTCAGGACGGCGACGACGGCGGAGCCCCACCAGGTCCGTGCCCGGTACGCGAGCAGCCACGGCACCGCGAACAGCAGGAACCAGTGGAGGTTCGCGGCGTTCCCGGCGATCTCGAACGGGGCGAGGGGCAGCAGGGCGGGCACCGCGGCGAGCAGCGCACGGAGCGGCCACTGCGGCACGACCTCGCGGGACAGCACGAACACGGTCGCCGCCACAGCCCCGACGACCAGGCAGGCGCCGACCGACAGCGCCCGGGCGTACTCCTCGACGGGCACCGACCAGGCGACGTCGACGAGCACCCGCGGCACGAGGTGCAGGTACCCGGCGTACGGGTGCAGGAGGGAGTCGACCGGGCCGAGGGCGAGGCGTTCCCGGAGGAACACACCGCCGTCCTCCGCCCACACGGTCCCCCGGGTCGCCGGACCGAGGCGCCACCACGTGAGCGCGGCCACGACCACGCCGACCACGAGTGCGGCGCCGACCGCGCCGAGGGCGTGGAACGGGCGGGAGATCGTGCTCGCGGGGCGCTGCATCGTCGGACGACGCTAGCCGGTTCATCACGGATCAGCGATATCGACGCTCCGCGATGCCCGGCTCCGAGGTGCGTGCGCCAAGATGGTCGGGTGACGGACGGACGGTTGACGAAGCGTGTGCTCGCGCGCCGCTACCTCTCCGCGTGGGTCGGGTTCTCCGCCGGTGGACGGTTCAGCCAGGCGCTCGCGACGGTCATCGTCCTGTTCGCCTTCGGCCAGCCGACGGTCGAGGCGCTCGTCGGCCGTGCCGGGGTCTGGGCCGTGCTCGTCGCCCTCGTCGTCCTCGCCGGGCTCAGCCTGCTCGGCCAGCGCTACCGGATCGAGTGGCACGGGGTCCTCCCGCTGTCGCTCCTGGCCCTCGTCGGCTACTGCGCCCTGAGCGTGCTCTGGAGCGAGTACTCGTGGGTCGCCCTGCGGGGGCTCGTCAGCACCGTCTGCTTCATCGGCCTCGGCCTGTACCTGGCGCTCGGCCGCGACCTGGTGCAGCTCATCCGGGCGTCCGGCGACGCCTTCCGCATCCTGCTCGTCGCCGCGCTCGGCCTCGAGGTCCTGTCCGGGCTCGTCCTCGACCTGCCGATCCCCGCGTTCGGGATCCAGGGCACCATCGCCTACGGCGGCCCGATCCAGGGCATCGGCGGCACCCGCAACTTCATGGGGTTCATCGCGGCGATGGCCCTCGTCACCTTCGTCGTCGAGTTCCTCACCCGCTCGGTGACCACCTGGCGGGCGATCGGGTCCGTCGCCCTCGCCGTGATCGCGCTGATGCTGGTGCAGTCCCCCATCACCGGTCTGGCGATGATCGCCCTCGCGGTCACCGCCCTCGCACTGTGGTCGCTGCGGCACGCCCGCCCGACGACACGGCCCGTGGTCAACGGGGTCCTGGGCGGGACGGTGCTGCTCATGGTCGCCGTCGCCGTGCTCGCCCGGCACCGGGTCCTCGCCGAGATCGGCGCAGCGGGCGGTACCGCGACACGGCTCGACCTGTGGTCGCAGATCAGAGTGTTCATCGGCCAGTACCCGATCCAGGGCTGGGGCTGGGTGGGGACCTGGCCCCAGGAGGCAGTCGTCCCGTACGTCACCTTCATCGACCCCGCCGGGCACCGGTTCACGTCCGGGCTGAACGCGTTCATCGACGCGTGGCTGCAGATCGGTCTCGCCGGCACGATCATCCTCGGGCTGACGGCCGTGCTCGCGTTCGCACGCGCGTGGGTGACGGCGACGACGTTCCCCGGCGTCGCCTACGTGTGGCCGGCCGCCGTCCTGGTGCTCCTCGCGGTCACCAGCACGGCGGAGAGCTACCTGCTGCACGGCGCGGGCCTGATGGTCTTCGTGGCCGTCCTCGTCATCGCGGCACGACGTCGGTCGTGGCGTCGGCACCTGCCACGCACCTGATCGCCGAGCCGTGTGCCGACGGACACACCACCGCGCCGTCGAACGCGCTCCCGTCACCGGGTGCCCCTAGACTGCCCGGGACCGTCAGGGGGACGGTCCTCGTCGTCAAGGAAGCACCACATGCGCCTGCACCGCCGCCTCGCTCTCGTCCTGACCACAGCGCTCGTCGCCACCGGCGTCGCCGTCATCGCACCCGCGACGGCGGCCGACGCCGCAGCTCCGGCGACCGGTCGCTACACGCCGATCGACACGACGCGCGTGTGGTCGGGCGCGCTCGGCACGACGCCGAAGGCCGTGAAGATCGCCGGTTCGGCCGGGGTGCCGACGAACGCGACCGCCGTCGTCGTCAACGTCGAGGTCGCGAAGCCGACGGCCGCCGGCTACGTGCGGGTGACGCCGGCCGGCAAGGACGCCACCGTGGCCACCCAGGACTTCGCGGCCGGCCAGACGATCGCGAACCTCGTGACCGTCCGCCTGGTGAACGGGTCGATCCAGGCGAAGCTCTCAGCGGGCACCGCGAGCGGGTACTTCGACGTCGCCGGCTACTACGCCGACGGCGCCGGCGCGACGTACACCCCGCTGGACGCCGCCCGCGTGTTCAGTGGCCCGGTCGGCACCACCCCCGTCCCCGTGCCGCTCGCCGGCCGCGGCGGGATCCCCGCCGACGCCACGGCCGTCGCCGTCAACGTCGAGGTCAGTGGGCCGACGACGGCGGGCTACGTCCGGGTGACGCCCGCCGGGCAGGACCCGCAGGTCGTCACGCAGCTGTACTCGGCCGGGCAGTCGCTGTCGAACCTCGCCATCGTGAAGCTCGTCGGCGGTGCGGCGCAGGTGAAGCTCTCGAAGGGCTCGGGGACCGTCTTCATGGACGTCGCCGGGTACTACTCGAACGCGTCGACCGGTTCGGTGTTCGTGCCGATCGACACCACGCGCGCCTTCGCCGGAGCCGTGTCGACGACCGCGGGCACCGTCCGGCTCTCCGGCGTGGCCGGGGTCCCGGGCACCGCGACCGCCGTCGTCGCCAACGCCGAGGTCACGAAGCCCACGACGGCCGGGTACCTGCGCCTCACGCCGGCCGGACAGGACCCCCAGGTGGCGACGCAGCTGTTCGACGCCGGGCGGCCCGTCGCGAACCTCGTGATGGCCAAGGTCACCGGGTCGAGCGTCGACCGCCGGGTGCAGGCCAAGGTCTCGCGCGGCGCGGCGCAGCTCCACCTCGACGTCGCCGGGTACTTCCTGGACGGCTCGAGCGGGACCGGCTTCGGCGCCGACGTCTCGTGGCCGCAGGGCGGGTCGCCGTCGGACTACCCCGTCGGCCAGGCGTTCGGGATCGTCGGTGTGAACGGTTCGCTGCCGAACCAGGACAACCCCTCGCTCGCCCCGCAGCTCGCGTGGGCAGCCGGGTCCACGGGCGGGACGTCGCAGCCTGCGACGCAGCTCTACGTGCTCGCCGCGAACCCCGGAAAGGCCGCGTCGGTCTGGCCGCGGACGAACCGCGACCCGGGTGGCACGACGGTCACGAACCCGTACGGCACCTGCACCGGCGGCTACGACCAGGCGTGTTCCTTCATGTACGGCTACACCCGAGCGTACGAGGACACCCACACCCGTGGGGTCCCCAACCCGTCCTCCCACCGCTGGTGGATCGACGTCGAGACGGGGCTGTCCTGGCTGACGGCCGCCGACGCGAAGGACCACCAGACGCAGAACCGCGCGGACATCGAGGGCATGGTCGCCGCCCTGCGGGCCGCCGGGGTGTCCACCGTCGGCATCTACTCCACCGGGTACCAGTTCTCGCAGATCGTCGGCACCGTGCCGACGTCGTCGCCCCTGCGCGGACTGCCGAGCTGGCTCGCCGTCGGCGAGGACGGGGTGGCGGCCGCGCAGAAGGCGTGCTCCGGTGCCGGGCTGACCGCCGGCAGCCAGGTCCGGATGGTGCAGTACGTGGTCGACGACCAGGACCGCGACGTCACCTGCGTCTGAGCCGCGACGAGCGCCGGACCGGAGGCGCGGTGCCCGCCCGCACCGCGCCTCCTGCCCGGCGACGTGCCGGGAAACCACCGTCGTGCGGCGGGCGGATCAGCCGTGCCGTCAGGCGCGCGGCCGGCGCCGGAAGCGGCGCTGGAGTCCCCACCGGGTGACGCGGACCATGGCCTCGACGACGACCGAACGGCTCATCTTCGAGACCCCGTGCACACGATCGCGGAACCGGATCGGCACCTCGACGATCCGTCCGCCCAGGTCGTCGACCCGCAGGGTCATGTCGATCTGGAAGCAGTAACCCTTCGAGTCCACCGTGTCGAGGTCGATGCGCGCGAGCGACTCGGCCCGGTAGGCGCGGAAGCCCGCCGTGACGTCCCGCACGGCGACGCCGAGCAGGATCCGGGCGTAGGTGTTCGCGCTCCGGCTCAGCGCCTGCCGCGACAGCGGCCAGTCCACCGCCGACCCGCCCGGGACCCAGCGTGACCCGATCGCGAGGGCGACCGACTCGTCGTCGCGGACGGCGTCGAGCAACGCGGGCAGCCGGTCGGCGGGGTGCGAGCCGTCGGCGTCCATCTCGACGAGCAGCGGGTACTCGCGCTCGAGTCCCCACCGGAACCCGGCGACGTAGGCGGTGCCCAGGCCGAGCTTGCCGCTGCGCTCGACCAGGTGCACCCGCGGGTCCGTCGAAGCGATGTCGCGGACCACCCCGGCCGTGCCGTCGGGGCTGCCGTCGTCGACCACCAGGACGTGCGCCGTCGGCACCGCCCGGAGCACGGCGGCCGTGACCGCACGGACGTTCTCGGCCTCGTCGTACGTCGGGACGACGACGAGGGCCGAGGCCGGTGCCGGCGTCACCGGTTCGTCAGGCGCCGCTTGATCTTGCCCGCGACGCTGCGCGGACCCTCGGTGCGGAAGTAGTGCACAGCACGGCCGACGTCGTAGCGGACGCCCGACAGCGGCTTGCGCTCGGGCACGCGCACGCGCATCTGGTGCGGTTCGACGGCCGAGACGGTGTCGCGCACCGACTTGTCAGCCGCGCGGACGGGGTTCCGGCAGAACTCGACGAGCGGCGCGAGGACGTTCTCCCACGTGAACTGCTCGCGGATGCGGTCGACGTTGCCGATGAACTCGGCGCGGGCCTTCTTGTCGAAGAGCGCGGTCTCCAGCGCGTCGGCGAGGCCGTCGATGTCCTGCTCGTGCACGGCGATCCCGAGCTTCTCGGCAGCGACCAGGTCACCGAAGGAGTCACCGGCGGTCGTCACGATCGGCAGACGGGCCCACAGGTAGTCGAGGATCCGGGTGCGGAACGAGAACGTCGTCTCGAGGTGCTCGTAGTGCGTCGAGACACCGGCGTCGGCCTCGAGCAGGTACGCACCGCGCTCCTCGTACGGGATCCAGGCGTCGTTGAAGAAGACGTTCGTGCCCGTGAGTCCGAGGGCGTCGGCCTCGGCACGCACCTTGGCGACGATGTCCATCTCGGGGACGTCCGGGTTCGGGTGCTGCACGCCCATGAAGAACAGCTTGACGTTCGGCTTCCGCTCGGCGAGCCGGCCGATCGAGCGCACGAGCGTGATCGGGTCGAACCAGTCGTAGATCCCGCCACCCCACACGACGAGCTTGTCGGTCTTGCCGATGCCCGGCACCACGCCCTTGACCCGCTGCTGGTCGTGCACGGGCGGCGTCGAGGAGAGGCCGAACGGCACGACGCCGATGAGCGAGCGCAGGTCGGGATCGCGGGAGTACGTCCGGGCGTTCACCCGCCCGGACCCGGCGAGCTGGCCGAGCCAGAACATCCGCTGCCGTTCCGAGGCGCAGATGAAGTAGTCGCCGAGCTCGAGCTGGTGGTTCAGCGTGTCCGAGGCGTCGAGGATCTGACGGTTCCACTGGTCGACGTCGTCGCTGCGGCCCTGCTCGAGCTGCTCGAGGTGCAGCGGGTCGTAGACATCGACGACGAGGATCTTGCGCGTGGACTCGAGCACCGGGAACAGCCGGAGCGCGTGGCCCTGGACGATGATGACGTCCGCCCACGCCTCGTGCTCGACCATCTGCCGCGGGTGACGGTGCGGCACGGTGACGACGTCGTACGACGGGTCGATCTGCGACGAGCGCGTGAGGCTGATCACACGCACGTCGTGCTCGTTCGCGAGCTGCTTCGCCATCTGGGTGGCGCGGATCGCCGGTCCGGCCATCTTCTCGCCGATCGAGTCGCCGGTGATGATGAGGACGCGACGACGGGTCCCGACCTCGAGCACGCCGAGCGAGTGCACGATCTTGTCGTAGCCGGCCAGGTAGTTCTCGATCGGGTACGCGGGCTCGTCACGGTTGCCGAACAGGCGCAGGAGCTCGCGGTCACTGCGGACACGGCTCGCCTGGATCGCGCGGCGCGACTCGGTCATCGAGGGCAGCTGCTCGACGAACTGGTCGACGCCGTAGATGCCCGCCATGCTCGTCTTCGGCACCGGGATGGTCGGGACGCTGTCGTCGCCCGGGTTGCGGAGGTCGAGCTCGGTGGAGTCGAGTTCACCGCGGCCGACGGCCCGACGGACAGCCAGCGCGAGCGATCCCGGCAGTGCCGCCGCGAGCTGCTCGTCACCGAGGTTCTTGTACAGGGTGAAGAGCGCGTTCCGCTCGAGCAGGTACGTCTCGCGGAAGTCGCCGAACTTGTTCATCGACGCGTGGTGCTTGTGGAACGCGACCGACTTCGGCTGGTAGCGGAAGCGCCACCCGAGCAGGTTGAGACGCCATCCCAGGTCGACGTCCTCGTAGAACATGAAGTAGCGGTCGTCGAACCCGCCGAGCTGCTCGAACAGCTCCGCACGGATGAACATCGCCGCACCCGTGCCGAACAGCACGTCGGTCTCGGATTCCCAGCGGCCGGTGTCCGGCGACCCGGCGAAGGGCTTGTAGCCCATGCCGTACCAGGTCATCGCGGCCTCGGTGAAGTCGACGTTGACGCCTTCCCAGTCGAGGACCTTCGACGCCACGGCACCGATGTCCGCGCCGGCGGCGAAGGTCGCCATCGCCTCGCGCACCCAGCCGGTGTCCGGACGGGCATCGTTGTTCAGGAACGCCACGATCTCGCCGGAGGAGTGCTCGACGCCGAGGTTGCAGCCGCCCGTGAACCCGAGGTTGGCACCGGAGTCGACGAACGTGAAGTCGAGGTCGGAGGCCTTGAGCCGTCCGACGTGCTCGGGGCCGGAGCCGTTGTCCACGACGATGACCTCGAGCCGGTCCTGCGGCCAGTCCTGCTTGCGGAGCTCGGCGATGCTCGTCAGTGTGTCGTCCGTGCCCTTGTAGTTCACGAGAACGACGGACACGACTCCTGGCTTGCGCTCTGTCACGGCGAGTTCCTCCAGCTGCAGCCGCGGGCGCGGCACGGGTCGGTGATCCGGCCGTCGAGGATGCCCGACGGCCGACAACACCCTACAAGGCGCAGCACGGCGCTCGGCGGAGGTCGTGCCCGGGTCGGGCACAATGGGCACCGTGACGCACCACTCGATCCCCACGGCCCCCGCCCCGTCCCCGCTCGCCGCCGAGTACGACGCGATCGCTCGTGGCGACCACGCGACGGGCAGCAGGGGGACGATCCGCTTCGCGGTGTCGACGGACGACACCACCGAGGGCAAGGGCGACCTGTTCGTCGCGCTCGGGCTCGCCCGGGCGCTGCGTGCGCACGGCTGGGGCGTGGACCTGTGGCCGATCCGCCGCTGGGCCGAGGACGTCCCCGACGACACCACCGTGCTCGTCAGCATGATCGAGTCGTTCGTCCCCGGACTCGTGCCGTCCCGCACCGCCACGGTGGCGTGGGTGCGCAACTGGACGGCACAGTGGGCATCGTCGCCCTCCCTCGCCGAGTTCGACGCCGTGTGGGCGTCGTCCTCGATCGCCCGCGACGCCCTGTCCGAGGTGGTCGACGTCCCCGTCGAGGTGGTCCCGATCGGCGTCGACCTCGACCTGTTCCGGCCCGACGTGGACGGGACGCCCGGCCCGCGGACCGGACGCACCGTCACCACCGTCAACTTCTGGGGTGCCCGGCGCGGCGTGCAGGACGTGCTGCAGCAGGTGGCGCCGACCGAGCCCGTCGTCTGGTTCGCCGCCAACGTGGAGCACGTCGATGCCGCCCCGGGCGTGGAGCTCCGGCCGGCGGTGTCGTACTTCGCCCTGCCCGAGGTCTACCGGGCCGCCGCGTTCGTCGTCGACGACGTCATCGCGCCGGCCGCCGAGTTCGGCACCCTCAACTCACGGCTGTACGAGTCGCTCGCGTGCGGCGCGCTGCCGGTGACGAACTGCTCGCTCGGTCTCGACGAGCTCGGCCTGGCCGACGTCCCGGTCTTCACCGATGCGGCCTCGCTCGAGCGCGCGATCGCGATGCCTGCCGACGAGCGCGACGAACGCGCCGAACGGCTCCGGAACGTGGTCGTGGAACGCCACTCGTACGCCCGACGAGCCGAACAGGTCGCGCCGTCGCTCGACGCCGCGCTGGAGCGCGCAGCGACCCGCTCGGGCGCGCGGCACCCGCTGCTGCGGTGGGCGGCGCTGCAGCGCGAGGTCCTGCGCGCGACCGAGCAGGAGCGCGACGTGCACCGCGCCGGGGTCGACGACATCAACCGCCGGCTCATCGTGTCCGAGGAGGCGGTCGCGGTCCTGGACCGGGCCCGACAGGACGCCGAGGCCGCGCGGCGGCACGCCGAGGCCGAGCGTGACGCGATCGCGACCCGGTACGACGCCCTCACCCACTCCGCCGAGTTCCGTGCCCTCGACCGGCTCGGCGGCGTGGCGCGAGCCCTCCGGCGCCGCGGCTGACACCGGCGCCGCGGCTGCGTGCGCCCCGGGCTGGACGACGACGGAACGGGAGGCGCGGTGCCAGCTGGCAGCTGGGCCCACGCCGGCCGGTTCCGGCCGACGCGCCAGCGGCGGACCGGCCGTGCCCGGTGGGGAGCCTCCCGTTCCGTCGTCCCGTACCCGCTAAGAGACCGTCACCGTCTTGGTGCCGAAGTCCTTGTAGGCCCCGCCCGGCAGCTCCTGGTACCAGATGCGCACGGTGTGCTTGCCCGGCTTGACGCCGCTGAGCGTCGTCGCCAGACCGACGTCGGAACCCCATCCCGGGTGTGCCCGCTCCACGTCGGTCCGGACCGCGTTCGCCGTGCCGGAGGCCGCGCCGACACCGTCGAGGTGGATCTTGTACCTCACCGGGGCGAACGTGTCCGGGTCGATCGCCCAGCCCTTGACGGCGACGGTCCCCCGGCCGCCCGTCGCGGCGTCGTAGGCGCCGTACACGGCTCCGGTCTTGCCGGTGGGTGCGGGGACGGCGTCCTGCACGGTCACGGACTTCGTGCCGAAGCTGACGTAGTTCCCGCCGGGCAGGTCCTGGTACCAGACCGTCACCGTGTGGGTGCCCGCCTTGACGCCGGTGAGGGTGACCGCGAGCCCGAGGTCGTCACCCCACCCGGGCTTGGCGGCGGCGATGTCCGCACGGACCGCGTTCGCGCTGCCCGCGGCGGCACCGACGCCGTCGAGGTGGATCTTGTACTTGACCGGGTCGTAGCGGTCCGGATCGATCGCCCAGCCCTTCAGGGCCACGGTGTTCGGACCGGCGGTGGCCTGCTCGAACGAGCCGGTGACGGCGCCGGTCTTGCCCGTGGTACCGGTCGACGGCGGGGCCGCGACCGTGACGGTCTTCGTCCCGGCGCTGACGTAGGTGCCGCTCGGCAGGTCCTGCCACCAGAGGGTGACCGTGTGCTTGCCGGGGGTGAGGCCGGTGAGCGTGGTCGCCAGGCCGTGCGACGATCCCCACTTCGGGTAGGACTTCGCGACGTCGCTGCGGGCAGCGCTCGCGCTGCCGGCCGCCGCTCCGGCACCGTCGACGTGGATCTTGTACCGCACCGACGCGTACGTGTCCGGGTCGATCGCCCAGCCCTTCAGCGCGACCGAACCGATGCCGCCGGTGGCCGACTCGAACGAGCCCTTCACGGCGCCGGAGGTCCCCGTCGACGCCGTGACGGTGACGGCCTTCTGCGCCACGCGCACCCAGGTCGCGCCCGGCTTGTCCTGGGTCCAGAGCGACACCGTCCGCGATCCCGCCGCGACGTTCTGGATCGTCCTGGAGAAACCGACCGTGCTGCTGGCACCCGGGTACTTCGCGGCGATGTCGGTCCGCTGGACGTCGGCCGTCGCCGAGATCGCGCCGACACCGTCGACCTGCACCTTGTAGGCGGTCGCGGCGGACGAGTCCCGGTCGAGCGCCCACCCGCTCACCGCGATCGTGCCGGTGCCGCCGGTGACGGTCTCGAGGCTGCCCACCGGGGCCGCGGCCGGGACGGTGACGTCACCGCAGTTGAGCAGCGTGTTCGCGCCCGCGCCGACGTTGATGCCGAAGACGCAGACGGTGTGCTTGCCCGGCGTGATGCCCGTGAGCGTCGTCTGGAAGCCGTGTGCGGTGTTGCCCGAGCCGAGGCGCGAGGCCAGGTCGGTGCGGTTCGCGTCGGCCATCACCGACGCCTTGCCGACGCCGTCGACGTAGAACTGCGCCTTGATCGAGGCGGTGGTGTCCGGGTCGGCCGTCCAGCCGCGCACGGCGATGGTGCCGCCCACGTTGCCGGACTGCGAGTCGACGTGCCCGATCGGCGAGGAACCGCCCGTGGGCGATCCGAACCAGTCGGTGTACATCCGCCAGAAGTTGCGGTTGCCGTAGGCCGAGCAGGAGTCACCGGTGCCGTAGAGGTTCGACATCGCCGCCGTGTTCGGCGTGTACGGGGTGTAGATGTACAGGCCCGCGGTCGCCTGGTTCTTGATGTAGACCGTCTTGCGCCCGCACGCCGCGTTCGGGTTGTAGAGGATCGAGTTGTTGCGACCCGCCTGGTACGCCCACGACGTCGGCGACGCCTGGTAGCGCTTGAACTGCAGTGCCGCGGCGTAGACCTGCTGGCCGAAGCCGTAGTACGCCGGGTCGCACGGGGCGGTGTCCGGGCAGGCGAAGCCGGTGGCGTGCAGGTACATGTAGCTCGTCGGCGAGTTCGTCGCGACGATGCCCTGCTCCTTCTGCAGCAGGACCAGCAGCACCTTCTGGCTGATCCCGCACGCGGCACCCACCTGGGCGATGACCGTGGCTGCGGACTTGTTGCCGCCGGGGATCGCCGAGCACCGGTTCGGGACGACCCCGATGGCGCTCATGTTCTGCGTGAAGTCCTTCAGGCAGGCCGGGCCGCCCGAGGCGCGCTTGCAGTTCGGTGCGACGCTGTTGAGGAACGACTGGACGGCCGATCCGCTCATCGCGTCGCCGTCGTAGAAGTTGGCGTCGCTGATGATGTTGCCCGGGTCGAAGTTGGCGGGGACCGCGGCCGAGGCCGGTTCGGTCGTCGTCTGCTCGGACACGATCGTGCCGATGGTCAGGCCGCTCACCGCGATCGCCAGGGCGGCGGTCATGCCGAGCACCGCACGCAGGGGTCGACGGCGACCGCCACGGTCGAGGATGGAACGCATCACGGCACCTCCGCCGTCATCGGCTCGGACGTGGTCGACTTCGACCCGACCGAGTACTGCAGGGTGATGGACCACGTGCCGGTCGACACCTGGCTCGCGGGGAACGACGCCTGCGCGCAGTTCACGGACGAGGCGCTGGCATGCGCCGTGCTCGTCGCGCTGCGGGTGACGCCGCCCTTCTTCGCCTGGAAGGTGCAGGTCCCCGAGGCGTCGGTGGTGCCGGACACCAGACCGCCCGCCTGGAGCGTCTTGCTGCCCGCGTCCCATCCGGAGAACGTGACGACCGCCGTCGCCGGGAAGTCACCGGGGTCGACGTCGGGCTGCGGGGTCTCGCCGCTGCCCGGGAAGGCCGTCGGGACGTCGTCGTCGGACGGCTCCGCGGTCGGCTGGGTCGACTCGGGCGTCGAGGGCGTCGAGGGGGTCACACTCGGCGACGTCGTCGGGGTCGCGCTGGCCGTCCGCGTCGCGCTGGGCGAGGGTCGGGGGTCGTCGCCGGAGGAACACCCCGCCGCGAAGAGACTGAGAGCACCGACCACCGCGAGCGCAGCGATCGACCGTGGAGCAAGCTGCATGCTTTCGGGCCGTCCTGTGGTTGTTGACAAGGGTCCGGGTTGCGTCAACGGTAACCCCAAAGTGAAGGTTGAGAGTTGTTCTCGCGCACTTTGCCCCCCGCTCGGGGGCGGAGTCGCCAGGGATTCCGCGCACGGGGCGCGCGGCGTTCCCCCGCGGTGCAATGAGTATGCTGTTCCGGTCCTGCCCCCACGAACGAAGAGACGTATGGTCGACCAAGCCCGCATGACGGCGCTCGCGAACGAGCCCCTCGTCGTGATCGGCGCTCCGACGAGCGCCTTCAAGGGCACCTGGAGAGAACTGCGCGACGTCTTCCGTCAGCGCGAGATGCTCGGGATGCTCATCCGCCGCGACCTGAAGGCGCGCTACAAGGACTCGGCACTCGGGTTCGTGTGGACGCTGGTGCGTCCGCTGACCCAGCTGATGATCTACTACTTCGTGATGGGCAAGATCCTCGGCTCGTCACGGGCGATCGACAACTTCGCGATCTACGTGTTCACGGGCCTGACCGCCTACACGCTCTTCAGCGAGATCGTCGCCGGCTCGACCGGGTCGATCGTCGGCAACAGCGGGCTGATCAAGAAGGTCTACGTGCCGCGCGAGGTCTTCCCCCTCGCCAGCGTGGGCGCGGCCCTGGTCAACTTCCTGATCCAGTTCGCGATCCTCATCGCCGCGACCGTCGTGCTCGGGGTCTTCCCCTGGCACGAGGGGTTGATCTACCTCATCCCGTCGCTCCTGGTGATCCTGGTCTACGGCGCGGCCATCGGCCTCGTGCTGTCCGCGCTCAACGTGTACCTGCGCGACGTGCAGTTCGTGATCGACGTCGGCCTGATGGTGCTGCTCTGGGCGTCGCCGATCGTCTACTCGTACTCGATGGTCGTCGCCGAGCTGAAGGTGCAGTGGCTGCTGGCGGTCTACACGAACAACCCGCTCACCCTGTCGGTGCTGGGTCTGCAGAACGCGATCTGGATCCACCCGACGCCCGTCGACTACCCGCCGCACCTGATGATGCGCCTCGGCATCGCCCTCGTGATCGGGCTCTTCTGCCTGCTCGGGGCGCAGCGGGTGTTCTCCCGGCTGCAGGGCAACTTCGCGCAGGAGCTCTAGACCATGGCCATCAGCACCCCCGTCGCCCCGGCAGCCTCCGGCGCCCACACCGACCGCCCGGACGTCATCGTCATCGACCACGTCCGCAAGCGGTTCGTCGTCCGCAAGGACAACACCATCCGCGAGCGGATCGTCACCCTGGGCCGTGCCGGCCGGAAGCACCGGCAGGACTTCTGGGCGCTCGACGACGTCACCGTCTCGATCCAGGCCGGCACCACCGTCGGGCTCATCGGGCAGAACGGTTCCGGCAAGTCGACCCTGCTGAAGGCCATCGGCGGGATCATCCAGCCGACGTCCGGCACGGTCGCGCGCCGCGGTCGTCTGGCTGCGCTGCTCGAGCTCGGCGCCGGGTTCCACCCGGACCTGTCCGGCCGCGAGAACGTCTTCCTCAACGCGAGCCTGCTCGGCCTGACGCGCAAGGAGACCGAGGAGCGCTTCGACGACATCCTCGCGTTCTCCGGCATCGGCGACTTCATCGACACCCAGGTGAAGTTCTACTCATCCGGCATGTACGTGCGACTCGCCTTCGCGGTCGCCGTGCACACCGATCCCGACGTCCTGCTGGTCGACGAGGTGCTGGCCGTCGGTGACGAGGCGTTCCAGCGCAAGTGCCTCGACCGCATCCGCTCGTTCCAGGAGCAGGGCAAGACGATCATCATCGTCACGCACTCGCTCAGCCAGGTGCAGGAGATGTGCGACCGGGTCGTGCTCCTGAACAAGGGCAAGGTCCTGCACGACGGGGACCCGATCGGTGCGGTCAGCCTGTTCCGCGACGTCCTCGAGGAGCGCCGTGCCGGTGAGCTCAGCGCCGACGTGGCGGTCGGCCGCGGCACGGTCATCGGGGCCTCGGTGCACGCCGACGGCAAGGGCCAGCGCGACGGCGTCACGCCGGGCGACGACCTGCTGGTCGACATGGAGTTCGAGCACCTGGACGGCGTCGAGGACTGGGAGGCCGCGGTCCAGATCAACAACACGGCCGGACAGGTGGTGTACGGCACCACCACCGGCATCATGGGCATCCACCTCGACCCGCTGCACGGCCGCAAGAAGCTCCGCCTCCGGATCGCGGACACGAACTTCGGCACCGGCAAGTACTTCATCAACGTGTCGATGATGGACTCCGCTGGTCGGCACCTGCACGACCTGCCCGAGTGCGACTCGTTCGAGGTGCCGTCGTTCGGCGACGCCGTCGGCAGCGTCTACGCGAAGCCCTCCATCGAGGAGCTGGGCTGACGATCCCCGACGGCGTGACCAGCACCGCGGTCGTCGTCGTCAACTGGAACCGCGCCGACCTGACCACCGCGGCCGTCCGCGCCGTGCTCGCCGAGGGCGCCGCCGACGACGTGATCGTCGTCGACAACGGATCGACCGACGACTCCGTCGCCGTGCTCCGGCGCGATCTTCCGGACGCCGTCGTGATCGCGCGGGACGACAACGGAGGGTTCGCAGCCGGCGCGAACACCGGTATCCGGCACACCGACGCCGACGTCGTCGTGCTCCTGAACAACGACGCGGTGCCCGCGCCCGGCTTCGTCGCGGCGCTCCGCGACCACCTGGCGCAGGCGGGGCCGGAGGTCGCGGCGGTGACAGGCCGCATCGTGCTCGCCGGACGCTGGACGGGCCTCCCGATCGGCGTGACGCCCGCACCCGACCAGCGCGTCCTGCGCGACCACGACGGCCGTCCCTGGACGCCGTCGGCGGACGGCGAGGTGCGGCTCAACTCGACCGGCGTGCGCGTCGACCGCGACGGGAACGGCATGGACCGCGACTGGTTCGCGCCCGTCGACCGGGCCGCGGACGTCGACGTCTTCGGGTTCTCCGGCGGCGCGTCGGCCCTGCGGCGGAGCGCCCTCGACGACGTCGGCCTGCTCGACGAGTCCCTGTTCATGTACTACGAGGACACCGAGCTCGCCTGGCGGCTCCGCCGACGCGGGTGGCGCGTCGAGCACGCCGCCGGCGCGGTCGTGGAACACGACCACTCGGCGTCGTCCGGCGTGCAGAGCGACCTGTTCCTCTTCCGCAACGCGCGGAACCGGATGGTCGTCGCGCTCTGGCACGCACCGTGGCCGACCGTCCTGCGCGCGAGCGCCCGGACCCTCTTCCGCGGCCTGCGTGGACTGCGCACCGCGTCCACCCGTCGGGAGGCCCGGCTCGTCCTGGCAGCGTTCACGGACGTCGCCGGGGCGCTCCCGTCGCACCTCGCGCGGCGGCTC